>NZ_NKEX01000006.1:0-2860429 GCF_002223325.1 Burkholderia sp. AU15512 | reverse complement strand
TGCATGAACCAGCCGTGGCTGACGATGAACGACTGGCCCGTGAGCGCGGCGCTCGGGAAGGCCGACAGGAACAACACCGTCTGCGCGACGTCCTGAACGGTCGTGAACACCCCGTCGACCGTATTGCCGAGCATCACCTTCTTCACCACTTCCTCTTCGCTGATCCCGAGCTCCTTCGCCTGCTCCGGAATCTGCTTGTCGACCAGCGGCGTGCGCACGAAGCCCGGACACACGACGTGCGAGCGCACGTTGTGCTTCGCACCTTCCTTCGCCAGCACGCGGGCCAGGCCGAGCAGGCCGTGCTTGGCCGTCACGTACGCCGACTTCAGCGGCGACGCTTCGTGCGAGTGCACCGAACCCATGTAGATCACGACACCGCCGCGATCGTCCTTGTACATGTGCTTCAGCGCGGCCTTGGTCGTGAGGAACGCGCCGTCGACGTGGATCGCCTGCATCTTCTTCCAGTCGGCGAACGAATAGTTCTCGATCGGGTTGACGATCTGGATGCCCGCGTTCGACACGAGGATGTCGACCGAGCCGAACGTTTCGGCCACCTTGTCGATCCCGCTGTTCACGGCTTCCTCGTTCGTCACGTCCATCGCGACGCCGATTGCCTTGCCGCCTGCCTTGACGATCTCGTCGGCGACCGCGTTCGCGCCGTCCTGGTTCAGGTCGGCGATCGCGACGGCCGCGCCCGCTTTCGCGAGCTCGAGTGCGATTTCCTTGCCGATGCCGCTCGCGGCGCCCGTGACGACTGCGGTCTTGCCATTCAGGTTGCTCATGTTCGAATTCCCGTGGTGAAAGGATTGACAGGGAGAAAGGACTGCGGACGTGTTACTGAGCCAGGTAATCGTAGACGACTTCGCCGAGGCCCAGTGTCAAATCTGCGACGATGTGGCGGGCTTCGACGATTTCGAGCACGGGCAGGTCGGCCACCGGCGCGAGCGCGTGCGGTGCCAGCTCGAGCGATGCGGGGCCCGTCCACGCGCCCTTCATCTTGATGTCCTGCATGTAGTAGCGCACCAGTTCGCAGACGCGCGCGGTGCCGTCGACGTGCGGAATGATCTTCAGCAGGAAATTGGGGCCGGCGAGACGCTTGGTCTGCTCGTCGATGTCGAGCTCCTTGTGCTTGTAGCCCATCGTGCCGGTGGCGACGCGCACCTTGCCGTAGTCGAGCGTGCCGAGGAGGTGGTCGGTGTTCACGTGCAGCGTGGGCGACGCGAGCTTCTTCGGGAAGCCCCACAGTTCGCGGCCGCCGGCAATCGGCGGGTGATCGTCGAGATACATCGCGAGCGTATAGCCGCCCGGCTGGCCGTTGTATTCGACGGGAATCACCTGACCGCTTTCAGTGTAGTCGCCGAAGCCGGTCGAATCGGCCATACGGATGAATTCGTAATGCACGAGCGGGTCGGTGACCTGCAGCGGCTCGGGGACGATTTCGCGGAGACGGTCCGGATCGGTGCGATACGTGATGATCAGGAACTCACGATCGACGAAACGGTAAGGGCCCATCGGGAAGGCGGGGCTGGTCAACGGCATCGCAAACGCTTTCGATCGGACATCGCTGGGTTTCATGCGGACTCCTTGTTGTTGATCGCTTCGTGGATGAGTGCTCGTAAGCTCGTAATCCTATGCCTGTGCGTTACCGTTGTGCGATGCCGCATATGGAATTAATTGTTGCCGATTTCGAAGCATTCGCAGCGTAAATATTGAGATGAATGACGCAAACGGTCTGGATGGCACCCGGCGTCCTGATGTTTGCACGCGTCGATGACGCCACGATGTGAAAAAGGTGAGTCTTTACGGGATGCCAGGTGAGCCTTTCCGGGAGACGGTCGCGCGGGAATGTGACAAATGTGTGAACTTGTGTTGCAGTGCAGGCTCTAAGCGCGTTCGCGGCAGCGGGCTTCGTCGCGCGCGGCCGTCTTATTAAGCATCGCTTAAGCGGGTGCGCCTTAGCATCGTTCGTAGCAGGCCGGGCAACCGGCCGATTTTTTACGCCCCACGCAACCGGATTCATGCAGACCCTCAATCTCACCCTCTTTTCCGCCATCAACGCCGGGGTCTCGCCCCAGCCGGGCGTGGCCCGCCTCGCCATCTTCGCCGCCGACTGGCTCGTCTATGCGTTGCCCGCGATGCTGTTGCTGACCTGGATCTTCGGTGCGCGCCCGACGCGGCGCCAGGCGATCGAAGCCGGCGTCGGCGTGTGCGTGGCGCTCGCGCTCGCGCAGGTCATCGGACATTTCTGGTTCTCGCCGCGCCCGTTCATGGCGGGCGTCGGCACGCAGCTGATTCCGCACGCGCCGGACAGCTCGTTTCCGAGCGATCACATGACGTTCGCGTGGAGCATGGCGGTCGGGTTGATGCTCGGCGGCACGACCCGATTCACCGGGTTCGTGATGGTCGCGATGGCCGCGGCGATTGCATGGGGACGTATCTATGCGGGCGTGCACTGGCCGTTCGACATGGCAGGCGGCGTGCTGGTCGGCACGGCCGGCGCGCTGGCCGCACACCTGTATGGGCAACGCGTGATCGCGCTGCTCGAGCGGCTCGGCGATTCGGTGCATGCCGCCGTGATGGGCCGCCGGCACGCGCCGTAAGTAGCAGGAGATCGGGCAGGACGCCGTCAGCCGGGTGTCTTGGCCGATTCGGCCGAGGCGGACGGGCCAGCGCCCGCATCGTGCAGTTCAGCGGTATCGGCCGGGTGTTGCGCGGCATCGCGGTCGAGTGCGCTTTCCTTCAGGATCGCGCACATCGCGACGAACAGCGCGAGTATCACCGCGGCAAGGCCGCAATAGCCGAGGATCTTCAGGTTGCGAAGGAACGGCGACGCGTGGCTTTCTTTTGTCATGACCGGGCGCTCCTGGGCGGGCTGCGGCGGCTGTCGCCCGACAGCGGCGTCGCACCCACAGATATATACCAGTCGCGATCGCGGTGCCAAGCCCGCTGGTGCGCCGACGCCACGATTGTGTCATCGGCCGGCCAACCTCAAGCGGATACCCGTTTGCCGGGCACCCGCATCCATCAGTCTTCCAGCGTTTCGTGCACGGCCGCCGCGCCGCGCTTCCAGTAGGCCGCCGCACGGATGCGCGACTTGTCGACGCCGCGCTCGCCGGTCAGGTGCTGGCGGACCGCGCGCATCGACAGCGCTTCGCCCGCCGCCCACACATAGCCGTCGCCGGACGGCGGCAGCGGCAGGTCGCGCACGGCATTCAGCAACACGTCGCCGTCCGCCGCGTCGGCTTCGGCGCGGAAGCGCCAGATTTCATGCACGTCGGCACGCGTGTCGAACGCGATCTGCGCGGTGCGATCCGCGACTTCCATCACGACGGCTACGCGCGCGCCGGCCGGCAATTCCTCGAGACGCCGTGCGACCGCCGGCAGCGCCGTATCGTCGCCGATCAGCAGGTGCCAGTCGAAACCGGTCGGGACGACGAACGAACCGCGCGGGCCGCCGATGCCGAGCCATTGGCCGACACGCGCCTGGGCGGCCCACTGCGACGCGGGGCCCGGGTGGTTCAGCACGAATTCCAGATCGAGTTCGCCGGCGGCGCGGTCGAAACGGCGCGGCGTGAAGTCGCGCGCGACCGGCTTCGGTTCGCCTTCCGGAAACTCGGGACCGTTCGCGCCGAGCGTCGGCAGCACGGGCCGTTCAGCGCCGGGCGGCGGGAAAAATACCTTCACGTGATCGTCGAACGACGCGGATTCGAAATCCGCGAGATCGGGGCCGCCGAGCGTGACACGCAGCAGGTGCGGCGTGACGGTGTGCACGCGCAGGACCTGCAGCAAGCGGAACTTGAGGGTGTGGCGCACGCGGGTCACGGTGCGGTCGGATGTGTTCTGCATCAATCCGTTCTCCTTAGGGTTTGACGGGGCGGCGCGGATTACGCACCGCTGCCGCCTTCGATTTCAGCCGTCGCGCGGCGCATGATGGCGGCGATACGGCGCTGTTCGTCGGCGTCGGCGGCGCTCTTGTGCAGCAGCGCCCGCTTGAGTGCGAGACGCGCCTCGACGAACTCCGGCAGCCAGCCGGCTTGCGCTTCGTCCGGCGTCTCGTTGCCCGCCGCTTCCCCGGCGAACGCGCGGCGCATGAATTCCATCTTGCGTGCGAGGTGCGTGAGGCGCGCGAACAGCGTGTCGACGCGTTCGCGTTGCGCGTCGAGATGCGCGCGGCCGGCGTCGGTCAGCGCATACCGCTTGCGGTTGCCTTCCGCCTGCGACGCGACGAAGCCGACTTCTTCGAGATACGTGAGCGCCGGATACACCATGCCGGGGCTCGGGCTGTAGAAGCCGTTCGAACGCGTGTCGAGCGCCTTGATCAGCTCGTAGCCGTGGCTCGGCTGCTCGGCGACCAGCGCGAGCAGCAGCAGCTGCAGATCGTCGGAGCTGAACTGGCGGCCGCGCGGCATGCCGTCGTCGCCGAAATCGCCAAAGCCGCCGCGCCCGCCACGGCCACCGAACGGGCCGCCACCGAACGGATCGTGGCCGCGACGATGGCGGCCGATCGCATACCAGAGACCGGCGAATCCGTCAGGGCGGGCATGCGCACCATGACCGTCGCATCGGGCATGGCCGCGGGAAGGGTTGTGTCGCATGTTCGAGTCCTATATGTCGGAAAACATATCTAAAGATATATATCGAAAGATAGGCCGTCAAGGGGATTTATTGGGGCTGGATAGTGGGCGAGGGTGGAGCTGGCAGCGTGCGGCGGGGACTGCCGTCGATGCGCTTCATGTGATGCGTAGCGCGAGCCGGCCACGACGATCGGACGGTCGATGCATTGCCAGCTTCTGCAGCCTGCGCCAGACGTTGATCGTGAGGCAGCGGCGTGCAGGCATGTATCCGCGTGTCGATGACATCGCGAGAAAATGGCCGTGACACGCCTGAACTTCGCGGTAATTCATGTAATGCAATCTGCTAAAACACCGGCAAACATTATTTAATTAGATTGAATTGTTTTAATTTATTTTCTTTTGATCAAACAAAAATTCCGCGCCGGCAAAGGTATTTAAATGCACCCCGTCATTCAATGTGGTGTTTCCGCTGGATTCAAGCCTGTCATGGGCTGCGAGGCAGTGAAGATTTTCGACCCTTTATATTTGAGGTGACGGGTTCGTCGAAAATGTAAAGCATTGCAATATTAAAGCGGGATTTGAGTATTTCGATTGCGGCGCATGATTTTGTTTGGCAGGATTTTCATCAAGTTGCTCGGTTTTAAAACAACAAAACAACCAACCATTCAATCGGTCGCAATAATACACGCCGGACGAGCAACGATCCGAAAGGAAGTTGACGAAGAAACTGGTAACGAGGCGGCGAATGGTCGACACCGTTCGCGATCATTGAATCAATCGCTTTCCCGGGCGTCGACGCGTCACTCGAGCGATCCGGGCGAATCCGATACGGGGCGGCCATGGCGATACTCAAGAACGATTCTTCCGGGCAAGCGTGCCTGCTCCGCGCATATCACGTGTTCGGCCGCGATGCCGCGCGCTGCGATACGGTCATCCGCGACGCGTCGGTGTCCCGGGTCCATGCCCATATCCGCTGGGTCGGCGGGCGATGGGAGCTCCACGATCACAGCAGCAACGGCACGTCGGTATCGGGCGTGCCATTGCGCGACGGCGAGCACGCGGTGCTGCAGCGAGGCGACGTGATCCGGTTCGGCAGGGCGGGTGTCGCGCCGTGGCGCGTCGCGTCGCTCGACGATCCGGCCGATACGCTGTGGCCGGTACGGGGCGCCGTGCCCCCGATCGTGCTCACGCCGCGCCAGATCCTGGCTGCCCACGCCGCGCAGCCGGTCACGATCGTCCGCTCGCCGGCCGGCGATTGGCTGTGCGACGACACGTTGCCGCCGCGCGCGCTCCATGACGGCGACGAAGTGTCGACGGGCGACGTCACATGGCGCGTGGCGCTCGTGCGCCACGGCTCGACGATGACGCTGCGCGCGCCGGCCGATCCGGCCGTGCCGGCCCGATTGCTCGAATTCTTCGTCAGCCGCGACGAAGAGCATGCGCGTGCGCTGCTGCATGTTCGCGGCGGCGTGGTCGATCTCGGCGAGCGCGCGCATCACTACAGCCTCGTCACGCTCGCCCGCGCACGTTCGGCCGACATGCAGGCCGGCTACGACGCGGCTACGCAAGGCTGGATCGAACTCGACCGGCTGGCGCGCATGCTCGGTATCGATACGTCCCATCTCAACGTGCAGATTCATCGCGCCCGGAGCCAGTTCGCGGCGCTGCCGGGGCTGGACGCGAGTCAGCTGGTCGAGCGGCGGCGCGGCAGCGTCCGCTTCGGCGATTTCCCGTTCCGCGTCATGCGCGGCGAGCGCCTCGAATGCCAGTCGGTGCCGGGCGGCGAGCCGCGCATCGGCATGCATCGTCCGGCGCCGGACCCGGTCGTCCATTGCTCGTGAACGCGGAACGACAATCCGGGTTGCCGACCGCGGCACGCGCTCGCGTCGTGCCGCACGCGCATGAATCGCGGCAGGCCGCCGCGCCTTTCGCGGTGCTGGCCGGCAAGCGGGATTACCAGCTCGGTGCGTTGCTCGGCGAAGGCGGCAGCGGCGTGGTGTTTCGCGCGACTTGCGGCGAGACGGGGCAAGACGTCGCGATCAAGCTGATGCGCGACGATGTCGCATGGACCGAAGCCGAGCGCGCGCGCCAGCGCATGCGCTTCCGGCGCGAGACGAGCCTGTGCGAGGCGCTGCGGCACCCGAACATCGTGGCGCTGCTGGACCAGGGGGAAGCGCCCGACGGGCGGCTGTTCGCCGTATTCGAGCGCGTGCAGGGCCGGACGCTGCATGACTGGCTTGCAATGCAGGGGCCGCTGTCTGCCGTCGACACCGGACGGCTGATGACGGAGGTGCTCGATGCGCTCGCGGCTGCACATCGCCGCGGCATCGTGCACCGGGATCTGAAGCCGCAAAACATCGTGATCGAGATGGCCGACGACGGGCCGCACGCGAAGCTCCTCGATTTCGGGATCGGCGCGCTGTTGCCCGGCGCGACCGAGATCGCGCCCCAGGCCGCGACGCTCGCGGGCGGGGTGCTCGGCTCGCCGTCATACTGCGCGCCCGAGCAACTGCGCAACGAACCGCCGACGCCCGGAAGCGACCTGTATGCGTGGGGCCTCGTCGTGATCGAATGCCTGACGGGCGAAGTCGTGATGCAGGGCGCAAGCGTCGCCGACATTCTTTATCAACAACTCAGTCCGGTGGATGTCGCGCTTCCGCCGTCGATCGCGTCGCATCCGCTCGGCTCGGTGCTGCGGCATGCGTTGAGCAAGCATCCGGCGCAGCGTGCCGCCTCGGCCGACGAACTCGCGGCGCAGTTTCGTGCGCTCAATTTCGCCGCGCTCGTCGGCCCGTTCGATGCCGGCCGTGCAAGCCGGCCTATGCGCCCGCCCCCGTTCATGCCGCGCGGTGAAGCGGTTGCAACGGCGGGCGAATACCGGCAGGTCACCACGCTGTGCTGTTGCGTGACGATCGCCGGAGACGGCCGGCAACGCCATGCGGGAACCGATCACGGCGCCCTGCTCGACCGCTACGAGGCGCAGTGGCTGACGAAGTGCGCGGATATCGCCGTCGGCTATGGCGGGCAGGTCGACGAGCGGCTCGGCGACACGCTCCTGTTCCATTTCGGCTTGCAAGGCGATCTCGACCGGCCCGCGCGCCGCGCGGCGCGTGCGGCGCTGGACATGGTGCGGGTGGCCGGGCGCGCGCGGTTGCCGGTACCGGCCGACGCCCGCGATGCCGTCGACGGCGAAGGCTGGCACGTCGAAGTGGCTGCTGCGATTCACGTCGGGCGGGTTCTCGCGCATGCGGCGCAGGGGGCGGGCGGATCGACGCCGGCCGCCGCATCGCGGCTGTTGCGGCTGGCCGGGCCCGGGCAGATCCTGATCAGCGACGATGCGCGGCTCGCGCTCGAACGGCATGCCGACTTCCGGCCGACCGGGTTGCGGCTGGCGCGGGCGGGCCTCGCGCCGCAGCCGGTGCATGAACTGCTCGGCGAGCGTCGGGCCGATACGCCGTTCGATTCGCTCGACGGCGGCATGCGGGCACCGATGATCGGCCGTACGCGCGAACTCGATGCGCTGCTGCGCGCGTGGCAGGAGACGCTTGCACGGCATCGTCGTGTAACGCACGGTGTGCCGCCGCGGCTCGTCGTCGGCGACGCGGGAATCGGCAAGTCGCGCCTCGTACACGGGCTGTGCGAGACCGTGCGGGCACAGGGCCACGCGTTCGCGCATTGCGGATGCCAGCCGGAGCGGGAGAATCATGCGCTGTTTCCGATCCTGCGGTTCATCGGAGCGCATTGGCAACTCGACGCCGACAGTCCGGCCGACATCTCGCACGCGGCGATGGACGCGATGCTCGCGGCGCTCGAATGCGATCGTGCGGCGGCCCGTGTCGCGCTTGCGACCTGGCTGGGGCTGCCCTGCGATGCGAAGGCGGCGAGGCGGCCGAACGCGCGCGAACAGGACGCGCTGTTCGATGTGCTCGAGCAATTGATCGTGTCGCTCGGCAATGGCGCGCCGGTGTTGCTCGTCGTCGAGGATGTCCAGTGGATCGACCGCTCGACCGAGGATTTTCTGGCGTACCTGCAGCGCTCGCCGCGCGCGGCGGCGCTTTGCATCGTGCTCACGTCGCGACCCGTCAGGCTCGCGCGCTGGCGTGGCGCGACCGAGCGCCTGGTGCTGCGCCGCCTGCCGCGCGACGATGCGCGGCGCTTGATGTCGGCGCACCTGGGCCAGGGCGCGCTCGATCCGGCCTGGCTCGACCCGCTCGTCCATCGTACGGCGGGCATTCCGCTGTTCATCGAGGCGGTCGCGCGCGAACTGACGATGTGCGGGGCGGACGGCTCGCTCGCGGGGCTGCGGACGATGGACCCGTGCCCGCTTCCGGTCAGTCTCGGCGGAATGCTCGGTCGCGCGTTCGACCGGATCGACGACGCGCGCGATACCGCGCAGCTCGCCGCGACGATCGGGCTCGAGGTGGATGCGCACCTGCTGGCCGCGGCCTCGCCGCACGATCGCGCGACGCTCGATGCCCACCTGCAGCTGCTGCTCGAAGAGCGGATCATGTACGCGCGGCATCGGCGCGATCGCGTGTTCTATTCGTTCCGCCACGCGTTGATTCGCGACGCGGCGTACGCGTCGATGCCGCCGGCCGTGCGGTGCGCCAACCATGCGCGAGTCAGCCAGGCGCTGGCCGCGCGAGCCGATCGCGGCGCGGACGCACCCGCGTTCGGCGCCGACGAACACGCCACGCGCTTGTGCATTTGAATCCTGCACTCGATGCACGGATGTCCCAGCGGTGCCGCCACCCGCGTCCTACAGTGGGCCAGATAGGCCGATACGGCTTTCAGCGCCGGATCGGTTTTCGACAATCTGGAGACAAACCCATGACAGCCGAGTACACCCTTCAACACCGGATCGCGGGCGACGCGTGTGACGCCGCGCAGGGCGAGTGGTTCGAGAAATTCGAACCGTGCACCGGTCACCTGCTTGCGCGCGTGGCGGCCGGCACCGGCGCCGACGTCGACCGGGCCGTGCGGGCGGCCCGCTCGGAATTCGACGGCGGATCCTGGAGCCGGTTGCCCGGCGCGGCGCGGGCGAAGCTGCTGAACCGGCTGGCCGACCTGCTCGAGCATGACGCGGAACGCTTCGTCGAGCTGCTGGCGCGCGAGCAGGGGCGCCCCGCGATGGAAGTGCGCATGATGGACCTGCCGATGTCGATCGACACACTGCGCTACTTCGCCGGATGGGCGGACAAGCTTGAAGGCCGCCAGATTCCGACCGGCGGCTTCATGGGGCGCCCGACCGTCAACTACACGGTGCGCGAACCCGTCGGCGTCGCCGGCCTGATCGTGCCGTGGAATGCGCCGCTGATGATCGCGTGCTGGAAGCTGGCGCCCGCGCTCGCGGCCGGCTGCACGGTCGTGATCAAGCCGTCGGAGGACGCGCCGCTCGCGGTCGGGGCGCTGGCGGACCTGGCGGCGCAGGCTGGTTTTCCGCCAGGTGTCGTGAATCTCGTGCACGGCATCGGCGCGTCGGTCGGGGCCGCGCTGGTCAATCACCCGGGTGTCGACAAGATCAGCTTTACCGGCAGCACCGAGGTCGGCCGCACGATCGCGTGCGAAGCCGGCGCACAGTTCAAGCGGCTGACGCTGGAACTCGGCGGCAAGGCGCCGCAGATCATCTTCGACGACGCGAATCTCGAGCAGGCGATCGCCGGCGTCGCGATGGGGCTGTTCGTCAACCAGGGGCAGACGTGCGCGGCCGGCACGCGCGTGCTGGTGCAGCGCCGCCACTACGACGACGTCGTCGGCGCGCTCGCGCATGCGGCGCGGTCGGTCAGGGTCGGCACGCCGTTCGACCCGGTGACGCAGATGGGCGCGCTGATCAGCGCCCGCCATGCCGACCGCGTGAAGACGCATATCGCCGTGGCGCTTCACGACGGCGCGACGATGGTCGCGGGCGACGAACCGGTGCCGTCGCAAGGCTTCTTCGTGCGGCCGACGGTGTTCGCGAATGTCGATCCGGCGATGCGCATCGCGCGCGACGAAGTGTTCGGGCCGGTCGGCACGATCATGCCGTTCGATACGGAAGACGAGGCCGTCGCGCTGGCGAACGACACTGTCTACGCGTTGTCCGCCACGCTGTGGACCCGCGATCTCGCGACCGCGCACCGTACTGCCGCCCGTCTTCGGGTCGGCGCGGTCGCGGTGAACGCGTGGAGCCCGCTCGACGCACGGCTGCCGTGGGGCGGCTTCAAGGAGAGCGGCGTCGGGCGCGACCTGTCGCAGAGCGGGCTTGATGCGTATTTGGAGGAGAAGGTCGTCACGATCGCGATGTAGCCGTGCACGTGCCGGCTCGGAGACACAACAACAAGATCGCGGGCATTGCTCGCCCGCCTATCCCATTCGACAGACACATGACTACTCAAGACCTGACCTTCGATTACGTCGTCATCGGCGCGGGTTCCGCCGGTTGCGTCGTGGCCGCGCGGTTGATCCAGCAGAACGCCGGTTCGGTGCTGCTGCTGGAAGCCGGCACGCGCGACGACAATCCGTTTCACCGGATTCCGGGCGGCGTGATGCAGGTGTTCCAGAAGAAATCATGGCCCTACATGACCGACCCCCAACCGAACGCGAACGGCCGCAGCATGATCATCGCGCAGGGCAAGGTGTTGGGCGGCGGCAGTTCGGTCAACGGGATGATTTACATCCGCGGGCAGCGTGACGACTACGACGACTGGGCGACGCAGTGGGGCTGCTCGGACTGGCGCTACGACGACGTGCTGCCGTATTTCATGAAGGCGGAAGCGAACGAAAGCCTGGGGCCGGCGTATCACGGCCAGACGGGCCCGTTGCCGGTCAGCGAGAACCGTTATCGCCATCCGTTGACGGCTGCGTTCATCCGGGCCGGGCAGGAGATGGGGCTGCGCTACGTCAACGATTTCAACGGCGAAGTGCAGCAGGGTATCGGCTATTACCAGACGACGACGCGCAACGGCGAACGCGCGAGCACCGCGCAGACCTATCTGGCGTCGGTGCGCAACGACGCGAAGCTGAAGGTGGTGACGGGTGCGCTCGTGCACCGGATCCGGACCGATGCGGGGCGTGCGGTCGCGGTCGAATTCAGCGAAGGCGGCCATGCGCCCGTGTCGGTGCGCGTGCGCAACGAGGTCGTCGTGAGCGCAGGGGCAATCGGGAGTCCGAAGGTGCTGATGCTGTCCGGCATCGGGCCGGCGGAGCATCTTGCCGCGCTCGGGATCGATACGGTTGCCGCATTGCCGGTCGGCCGGAATTTTCACGATCATCTGCACATGTCGGTGCAGGCGTCGATTCGCACACCGGCGAGCCTCTACGGCGAGAACACGGGACTCCGGGCGATGCGCCATTTCCTGCAATGGAAGTGCTTCAGGAGCGGGCTGCTGACCAGCAACATCCTCGAAGGCGGCGCATTCATCGACACGCAGGGCACCGGGCGGCCGGACGTTCAGTTCCATTTCCTGCCGCTGCTCGACAACTTCGACAACACGCCGGGAGAGAAGCCGCCGGCGAGCGAGCACGGCATGTCGGTCAAGGTCGGCCATCTGCAACCGAAATCGCGCGGGCGGGTGGCGTTGCGCAGCAAGGATCCGTCGGACCTGCCGAGGATCGATGCGAACTTCCTGAGCGACCCGGCCGACCTCGACGGCCAGATCCGGGCCGTTCAGGCCGGGCTCAGGATCCTGTCCGCGAAGGCGCTGCAGGCGCACGTGAAGGAAATCGTCGCGCCGGCCCGGATCGATCCGGACGATCTGACGGCGATCGAGCGATTCGTGCGGCAGGACATCAAGACCGTCTATCACCCGGCCGGCACCTGCAGGATGGGTACGGACCCGCGGACGTCGGTGGTCGACCAGAAGACGTTGCGCGTGCACGGCTTCGCCAATCTGCGCGTGATCGATTGCTCGATCTGCCCGCAGGTGCCGAGCGGCAACACCAACGCGCCGGCAATCATGATCGGCGAACGCGGCGCTGATCTGCTGCTTGGTCGGTGAAAGAGGCGGCGCAGGGCTGACCTGCGCTGACTTCGCGTCGGGCGATGCCGACGCGGTTTCGTTCGCATCAGAGCGGAAACACGGCCTTGAGCCAGAACGCCGCGCCTTCCGGGCGGTTTCGCACATCGGTTTCCATCTGGTATTTGGCGGTCACGAACCAGCCCTTCCCGCTGTCGTACTTGATCGACGGGCCGATCGCGAACGCACGGCCGCGATTGCCGACGATGGTTTGCCCGGCCTGTGAATCGTCCGTCATCTGCCGGTAGACGTAGCCGCCCGCGCCGATCGTCAGGCCGTTGCCGAAACCCCAGCCCGCCGAATAGTCGACGATGAATTCCTGGCCGGACTGGTAGTCCGTCGCGTGGTTGCGCTGATTGAAGGTCCACATCAGCTTGGCATCGAACACCGGCCCGGTGCGGCCGCCGTACGACACGCCGGCGATCGGCTGGATCGCCCAGACGTTCCGGCCGATGTTGGCCAGGTCGCTTTTGTCGTACCGGCCAGTCGGCGCGAAGACATCGACGGCGAGCAGCGTGTGAAGCGTCGGCGTGACGTGCCAGCCGAGCGCCGGCCCGAACGTCATGTCGCCGGTGCCGGTCCGCCGCTGCGATTGCCCGCCGGCGTGCACGTCGAGCGTGACGAGCGGAAGCAGCGCGTGCACGGCCAACGATGCGCCTGCAAATGTGTAAGGCGTGACCCATACGATCCGCGGCGTCACCGAATACGCGGTGATGCTGAAATCCGGCGGCGCGACGTTGCGGCCGTCGTTGTCGTGCAGCTCCCCGGCGTGGTAGCGCTCCGCGTAGATCAGGGCATAGAGCCCCGGCGGCGGCAGTGCGCAGCACAGGTAGCCTTCCGCCCCGGTCGGGTAGACGGAGCCGCCGCCTTCGGTTGCGTGAGCGCCGTGCGCGACGACGAGCGCGGACAGCATCACGGAAAGGGATCGTCGTTTCATCGGTTGTCTCCTCCTGCGGCGCGCGAGCGGCCGCCGTTTGTCTTCGGGCGGCTTGCGTGACGGCATGGGCCACGCACGTGAAGCCCGGCCGGAAGCCGTCTTTCCGCCCGTCAGCAGAGTGCCGCGCCAGTTTTTCGCTCGCATGTGTTTGCGTGCAGAGCCGTCAGGAGTGCGGTGCATCTAGGGGAAATCTTTACAGCGTCAGGTAGCGCTCCGGCCACGCATGGGAGTTATGCGAATGTTCTTTCGCATCGATGCGCCGTACGCTACGAGCCGATCCCCTCTCATCGATGCTGGCCGGGCGTGTGTCGTCGCACATGACCGGAAGTCGGGCGAGTTGATCGTCGCGCCCGCTGCACGCGCACGCAGGCAGCCACGCAACGGACGTACTTGAAAGCCGGATTTTTCTGGAGGCGAACGTCATGATCGATTCGGAAGCGCATCCGCCGCTGCAGGCGGGCGGCGTGTCGTGCTGGTCGGAGCAGATCCGGCATCGGTTCTTTCCGCTGGAGCTGAACGCCGGCGCGTCCGGCGAATTCGACGCGAGCGTCGACGTGTTCGATCATGCGCGCTGCCGCGTGGCGCGCATTGCGGCCAGCGCGCATAGCGCCTCCATCGGTCGCACCGCCTGCAAGACGCTGAAGCACCGCTACGTCAAGGTGATCTGGCAACTGAGCGGCGTGGCGAGACTCGAGCAGGGTGCCAGCGAAGTGATCGTGCCGCCCGGGCATTTCACGCTGTACGAGGCGAGCAGCCCGTACAGGATTCAAAACGACGCACACGGCGAATTCGTCACGATGCTGTGCGAAGTGGCCGACCACGACGCGCTGCTGGCGTTGGCCCGGCACGCGATCGGCCGCGCGATGCCGACGACGGGCGGCGCGGCCGTGGCGCTCGCGAGCCTGCAGGCGATGATCGCCGAGGGCCGGCGCATGAATCCGCGCAGCCGCTTCGGCGTGCTGGAACTGGTGGCGACGTTGCTCGCCGAGACCATCGATTTCATGGACGGCACGGCGCCCGCTTCGCGACGCAAGATCCGCGAGACGTTGCTGCGCGATGCGCAGCAATACATCCATCGGCATCTGGACGACGGCGAACTGTCGCCCGATCGCATTGCCGCGGCATTGAAGGTGTGCCGCCGCACGCTTTACCAGGCATTCGAATCGATCGGCGAGCGGCCGCAGGCGATGATCCAGCGCCTGCGGCTCGAGAAGTGCCACGAAGTGCTGTCGCAAACCGGTGCCGACGGGGCGAGCATTACGCGCCTCGCGCTGCAGTCGGGGTTTTCCGATCCGGCGTATTTCGCGCGCCTGTTTCGCCGGCGCTTCGGGGTCACGCCGTCGCAGTGTCGGGATGCGGCGATGCGGGACGGGGGCGGTGCGGGATCGTCGGGTTAGTCGCGGCGTGCATTCGTTGCGATTCGTACCGACTCGATCGGAGGATGACCGGCAGCGTGTGACGACGAACGCGGCCGCGCGGGCCGGCACCGCGCCTGCGTCGTCAGGCGATCCGTACGTGGGTCCGCCGCCAGAATCCGCCGAGGCTGCAGCCTAGAACCGCGTGCTGAACCCGATCCTCGCGATCGACTGCAGCGCGCCGCTCGACGCGCCGTTTGCATCCATCACGCCGTTGATCTGCGCGCTGCTGCCGTAGTTCGCGCGCTGATGCACGCCCGCCACGTACACCATCGTGCGTTTCGACAGCCAGTACTGGACGGCGGCCAGGAACTGGTGCGCGTGCGCGTTGTCGAGCGTGTCGTTGCCCTTCATGTATGTGTAGCTCGCGCCGATCACCCATGCCGGCGACGGCCGCCACGCGGCGCCGGCTTCCGCCGACCATGCGCCCGCGCCGTTCCGCGCGTTGCGTACGGTCGTGAAGAGCGCTTTCCCCGTGATCGTGCCGAGCGTGTAGTGCACGCCCGCGCCCCAGTTGCGCACGCTGGTCGGCGGCAGCCCGTCCGTCGCGCCGTACTTCTGGTTCGTATAGGCCGCGCCCGCGCCGAACGGGCCGTTGTCGTAGCTCGCGCCGACGCTGACCGTGTTGTTCGCGCCGACCGACCCCGCGACGTTCCCGAAGCCGTACAGCGCGCCGACGGTGAGGCCCGACAACGACGGGCTCGTGTACTTGACCGAATTCGCGACGCGATTGCTGCCCGCGACGCGATCCCAGTCGAAGGCGCCGGTCGGGTTGTTCGGCAACGCGAGCTTGTCGAACGGGCCGTTGCGAAAGCCGTACAGGCCGACGAGATCCTGCGCGATCTCGTTGCCGCTCGCGGCCAGCGCGTCGACCATGAACTCGTACTGGTTGCCGAGCGTCAGCGTGCCGTACCGGTCGTTCTGCAGCCCGACATAGGACGTGCGTGCGAACAGCCCGCCGCCGATGATCGAGCCGTTGCCGAGCGAATACTGGTTGACGAGCCGGAAGATCGCGCGCGTGCCCGCGCCGAGATCCTCCTTGCCTTCGAAACCGAGCAGGTTCGGGAAAAAGATGTTGTCGTCGAACTTCGCGGCGCCGCGGCCGCCTTGATTGCTGACGTAGCTGATGCCGGCATCCATCAGCCCGAACATCGTCACGCTGCTTTGCGCGAACGACACGGTGGGAATGGCGCATGCCGCGAGCGCCAGAACGGTCTTTTTCGTCATCTCCAATGTGCTCCTCACATATTCCGATCGAGTCGGATATTTTTTTGATGGGATTACTGATTGATATGAACAAAGTTGAGCCGGACGAATCCCGGCTCAGTACCAACTAAAGGAAATCGGCGTGTGACGGGCATCGGCGGCAATCGCGGGCGTGCCGATGCCCGCTCGGTAGCGCGCTAGACCGTCGAATACCCGCCGTCGACCGGCACGACCGCGCCGGTCACGAACGACGCGCTGGGCGAGCACAGGAACAGGATCACGCTCGCGACTTCGTCGGCCGTGCCCCAGCGCCCGAGCGGCGTGCGTTCGAGGATGCGCCGCGACGCCTGCATGTCGGCCATCAGGCCGCTGCTGAGCGGCGTATCGATCCAGCCGGGTGCGACCGCGTTCACGCGAATGCCGCGATCGGCCCACGCCTGCGCGAGCGAGCGCGTGAGCTGCGCGATGCCGCCCTTGCTTGCGCTGTACGCGGGCCGGTCCTTGCTGCCGAAGTACGTGTACATCGACGCCACATTGACGATGCTGCCGCCGTGTGCCGACAGCGCCGGCCGTGCGGCGTCGGAGGCACGCATCACCGACGTCAGGTTCACGTTCAGCACGAGCTCGAACTGGTCCATCCGGTATTCGTCCGCGTGCCGGCTGATACCGACCCCGTTGACGAGCACGTCGAGCCGCGGCAGCGCCGCGATCGTGCGCGTCAGCGCATCGCTGTCGGTCACGTCGAGTTCCAAGCAGCGAACACCCGCATGCATGGGCGCGTGCGGGCCGGCCGCATCGAGCCCGAGCGCGACGACCGACGCGCCGGCCTCCGCGAACCGCATCGCCGTGCGCGCACCGATGCCCGACGTGCCGCCCGTCACGACGACGGACCGGCCCTCAAACGCCCACTGACGACTCATGCTCGACGCTCCCGATGGCGTGTGCGCGGCCGGCCGGCCGTTGCGCGGGTGAAACGAGGATCTTGATTTGCGCGCGGTCGGCGAGCAACGCATCGAAGCCGTCGACGACGGCGTCTTCGAGCGACACGGTGCGCGTGACGATCGACGTGAGGTCGAGCGAGCCCGACGCGACGATGCGCAGCAGGTCTTCGTACGCATGCCGGTAGCCGACGCTCGCCGTGAAGGTCAGCTCGTCGTTGACCGCGCGAAACGCGTCGAAGCCCGCATGCGGCATCAGGCCGACCATCACGACGCGGCCGCCCTTGCGCAGTGCCTGCATCGCCGATTCGAACGTGGCCGGCAGCCCGGCCGCTTCGAAACTCGCATCGACGCCGAGCCCGCCCGTGGTCGCGCGGATCGCCTCCTGCAGCGCGGATGCACCGAGTGCGCGTGCGTCGAACGTATGCGTCGCGCCGAAGCGCGCGGCCGCCGCGAGCCGTTCGGGCGAGACGTCGACGGCCACGATCGTGGTCGCCCCCTGCAGTTTCGCGAGCATGATCAGCAGCAGGCCGATCGGGCCGAGGCCGAACACCGCACAGGTCTCGCCGAGCCGCAGTTCGCCACGCCGCAATGCGTGCAGCGCGACGGCCGCCGGCTCCATCACCGCGGCCTGTTCGAGACTCACGCCGTCAGGCAGGCGATGCAGCATGTATGCCGGCACGACCGCGAAGTCGGCCATGCCGCCGTCGCCCATCAACCCGGCGAAGCCCATCGACACGCACAGGTTGTACGACCCCGCGCGGCAATACGCGCACTGGCTGCAGCGATACTCGGGCTCGACCGCGACGCGATCGCCCGCGCGCAGCGCCGTCACGCCGTCGCCGACCTCGACGACGGTGCCGCAGAACTCGTGGCCGAGCGTCAACGGCGCGGTGCGGCGCGACAGCGGATGCGGCGTGTCGACCGGAATCGCGTGCGGGCCGTCCGCATATTCGTGCAGGTCGCTGCCGCAGATCCCGCAGTACGCGACCGCGATGCGCACGTCACCGGGGCCGACGCGCGGCGTGTCGATTTCCACGAGACGGACGTCGCGCGGGCCATGCCATTGAAGTGCCCGCATGTCAGCGACCTCCGAGGTTTTGTGGATCGAGATGGCTCGCGGCCGAGCCGGCGAGTGCGCGCTTGCGCAGCACGGCGGGCGCGGTCTCGACGAGGCCAAACGACAGCACGCACGCGAGGATCGCGCCGGCAGCCGAGGTCCACATCGCGAACTGCAGGCCGTACTGGTCCGCCGCGAAGCCGGCG
This sequence comes from Burkholderia sp. AU15512, assembly GCF_002223325.1. Classification (NCBI taxonomy): domain Bacteria; kingdom Pseudomonadati; phylum Pseudomonadota; class Betaproteobacteria; order Burkholderiales; family Burkholderiaceae; genus Burkholderia; species Burkholderia sp. AU15512. The sequence continues at coordinate 2,842,099 of NZ_NKEX01000006.1, read as the reverse complement.
ACGGTCGGTGCAAGGAAGCCGCCGATCAGCTCGCCCGCGCCCATGATCAGGCCGAGCGCGCTGGCGATCGCGCGCGGCGGCACCGTTTCGGCCGGGATCGTCGCCATGAACAGCGTGAAGCAGCCGAGGCCGGTGTACGTGGCGAACACGAGCACGCCGAGCGCCCAGAGCGAGCCGGCATGGATCATCACGACCGGGCACGCGGCCGCGATCAGCGCGAACGCGATCATCGTCGGCTTGCGGCCGATCCGGTCGGAGATCGCCGGCACCGCGAAGCCCCAGAACACCCACGCGGCGCCGAGGCAGGTCATCACGACGCCCATGTCGGACGGCGACAGATGGCGGCTTTCCACGAGGAACACCGGCGCGAACGAGATGATCACGACGAACCACGTGAGAAAGAAGCCGCTGATCAGCACGCAGAGCAGGATGTTGCGCTCCTTCAGCAGCGCCCATCGGCTGACTGCCGCGCCGCTCGCGACCGGTGCGCCGGCGGGTTCGGCCTGCGCGTGCCGCACGCCGCCGGGGGGCGCTTCGCGCACCCAGCGCCAGATACAGAACGCGATCAGGAAGCCCGGAATGCACGACACGTAGAACGCCTCGCGCCAGCCGTACGTGGTCGCGATGCCGATGACCACCGGCGGGCCGATCATCGCGCCGAGCAGGCCGGCGGCGGAGCCTTGCAGCAGGCCCATGTTCAGCCCGCGGCGGCTCGGCGTCGAGCTTTCGACCATCAGCGATTGCGACAGCGGCAGCACGGGGCCTTCGGCGATGCCCATCAGCGCGCGGAACGCGATCAGGCTCGCGAAGCCGCCGACGAGCCCCGACAGCGCCGAGCACACGGAAAAGCCGAGCACGGCCGCGACCAGCAGCGGCTTGCGCGTGCCGCGCGCGTCGGACCACGCGCCCGTCGCGGCGCCGGACAATGCCCACGTGAGCGCGAGCGCGGACGACACCATGCCGAGCTGCGTGTTCGTCAGGTGCAGCTCGGCCGACATGAACGGGAACAGGAACGACAGCGCGAGGCGGTCGAAGAACACGAAGCCGAACGTCATGAACAGGATCAGCAGCAACCGGTTCTCGTACGTCCAGGCGGATCGGGAGGCGGACGGGGATGTCATGGTGAGCCTCGCCGCGCGTCAGCGGAACAGCTTCTCGATCGCTTGCGCGCCGAGGCCGACCTGCTCGTAATGCGCCTTGCACATCGCGATGTACGAATGCACGTCGAAGTAGCCGTCGGGGTTGCCTGCTTCGTCGAGCCAGATCAGCGGCCCCTTGACGATGAAGAACGCGCGCATCGGCTCGGGGTGATCGAACGCGACGAGCGTGTGGCCCTCGCCCGGCGTCTCGTACACGAAATCGCCGTGCGTCGCGGTCCATTCGTGCTCCAGATAACCCCACTTTCCCGACAGCGTGTAAGCGAACACCTCGTGCGGGTGATAGTGCCGGTTCACGAGCCCGGCTTCCTTCGCCATCAGGATATCGCACCATTTGTTTTGCGACGGCGAGATCCACAGCGGCCGCGACGAAACCGTTTCGGTGAACGGAACGTAATAGCGCTCGTCGTCGGTGGCCGCGTTCGCGATGTACGCTTCGGGCAGCGCATCGGGCTTGAACGGATTGGCAATCGGCGGGATGTTTTGCCAGAATTCGGCTACGGCTTTGTCGACCACGGTTTGTCTCCTTGGGTATCGGTTGTCGTGGGCTCGACTTTAGCCAGCCGGTGCGCGCCGCTCTTGACTGGGCTGGACGCATTGCTTGACCGCGCCGGACATTGCATCGCACCAAAATCCAGGCGAACCATCCCCCAATCCGTGCCGCTCCGCACGACAGGCGCCCGCAGGAGGCGACGTGACGAATTCGACCGTTTTTTCCCGCACGCGAGGCTCGACGGCCGACGTGCCGGCGCGCGACAGGATGGCGTACTGGGATGCGTTCAATGCGGCGACGCTGGTCGGGCTGCGCTGCTCGTCGCTGTCGCCGGCCGGGCTCGAGGTCGAGAAGACCGACATCGCGCTGCCGGGCCTCGGCATCGCGGACATCAGCGGCCAGGATCACGTGATCGAGCGCAGTCCCGCGCTGGTGCGCCAGTTGCCGAAGGAGTCGCTGTTCGCGTGCCAGATTCTGAGCGGGCGCGCGTATTTCATCCAGCGGGACCGCTGCCTGCTCGCGGACGCCGGCGATGTCGTCGTCTACGACACGCGCGTGCCCTATCTGTTCGGATTCCTGACGCCGATGCGGCAGCTGCTGATCGATATTCCGATCACGACGTTCGACGACCGGCTCGATGCGGAACTGGCGGCGCTGCCGCTGCGGATCGCGCCGAAGCCGGGCGCGGGCGCGATGCTCGGCGCGACGTTGCGCGCGAGCGTCGAGCGCTTCATGAAGGATCCGGTCGAGCGTGACGCCGTACAGTTCGCCGAACGCACGCGCACGCTGATCGCGGAACTCATCGATGCGGAGGTGAACGGTGCGGGCGCTTCACGCGCGTCGCTGTCGTATCTGCTGACCGCGAAGCAGTACATCTCGACGCATCTCGGCGACCCGGAACTTGGGCCGCAGGCCGTCGCCGATGCGGTCGGGCTGTCGCTACGGCATCTGAGCCGGCTCTTCGCGGCCGAAGGCGAGTCGATCACGCAGCACATCTGGTCGGAGCGGCTGTCGCATGCGTATCGCGAGCTGACCGATGCGCTGCTGCGCAAGACGAGTGTCGGCGAAATCGCGTTCCGCTGGGGCTTTTCGAGCCAGGCTCATTTCAGCCGTGCGATTCGCGAGCGCTATGGCGCATCGCCGATGGCGCTGCGCGAGGCGGCGCGGACGGACGGGGCTGATTCCGGTAGGTGATGCAGATGGAGCCGCGGCGCGTATCTCACGCGCCGCTTTTTTGTCGTGAACGAAAGCGCCCGCGCGCCGTGTTGCGTTACTCCGCCAGTATGAACTGGGCACAGCGCTCAGCGATCGTGATCATGATCGTCGGCGCGTTCGTATTGCCGGACACGATGCGCGGCATCACGTACGCATCGCAGATTGTGCGGCGGGCCGCCCGGCCCCGCGCCATTGTATCCACCCGCCGCTCACGAATGACCCGCCCCGCCGAATGCTGTAACCAGAGCGCGCGCATGGCACCGGCCGGTCGCGGAACCGCGCAGACTGCGCGGTCCGATCGACCGGCTCGCTGCCACCAACTTCAACCCGCGCTCGCCTCGTCGATCCGGCGAATGTCATCCTGATCGAGCTGAACCCGGATCGCTTCGCCGAGCGATGCCAGCTGCGCCAGCGACGTCGCGCTGGCGATCGGCGCAGTGATCGTCGGCCGCGCGATCTGCCATGCAAGCGCGATCGCGGCCGGCTGCGTGCCGTGCTTCTCGGCTACCGCATCGAGTGCCGCAAGAATACGCAGCCCGCGCTCATTGAGATACCCGGCGACGCGATCGCCGCGCACGCTCTTCTTCAGGTCGGCCTCGCTGCGGTACTTCCCCGACAGGAACCCGCTCGCGAGCGCGTAGTAGTTGACGACACCGAGCTTCAGGTCGCGCACGACCGGTTCGAGATCGCGTTCGTAATCGGCGCGGTCGAGCAGGTTGTACTCGGGCTGGATGACCTGGTACGCGGGCAGCGCGTCGCGCTTGCTGATGTCGGCCGCTTCGCGCAGCCGTGCGCCGCTGTAGTTCGATGCGCCGATGATCCGCACCTTGCCCGCGTCGATCAGCGTTTGATAGGCGCCGAGCGTTTCTTCGAGCGGGGCCGTATCGGCGAGGTCGCGATGCGAGAAATACAGGTCGATGTAGTCGGTCTGCAGGCGGCGCAGCGAATCGTCGGCGGCTTTCAGGATGTTGTCGCGGGTCAGCCCCGCGCGCGCGGCCAGCAGCCCGACCTTGGTCGCGATCACGACCTGCTCGCGCTTGCCGGACCGCTTGAGCCACTTGCCGATGATCGTTTCCGATTCGCCGCCGTGGTTGCCGGGTACCCAGGCCGAATAGACATCGGCCGTGTCGATGAAGTTGATGCCGGTGTCGGCGAGCGCGTCGAGCAGCGCAAACGACGTGTTCTCGTCGACGGTCCAGCCGAAGACGTTGCCGCCGAACGCGAGCGGCGAAACCTGGATGTTCGACGTGCCGAGGGTGCGTAGTGCCATGTTTCTCTCCGGGTGTTGCGAGGTGAGGGGATTGGACTGCGGGAGATGAAGCCGGTCGCGTTGAGACGGCCGAGCGCAGCATGAGGTTCCGCCCACCGTGCGCAAAACGGCGTGTCCCAAGGCCGTGTGTCGGGATGCCGGATCAAGCGACGTCATCGTGGATACATCATCCGTTCGAACGCCGCCCGGTATGCGGCAAGATATTGTATTTATTACCGATTTTATGGTGCGATGAGAATAAATTGCCGGGCGGGTCGGCGTTGTCGCCGGTCGGTGTCTACGATATCCTTTCATCCCAAAATTATGGGAGGCAGCAGGCCGCTGCCATGCGAACGAAAAAACATTCTGAGGCGGTCATGGCTGACCTTGCGGCATTCATTCGAACTCCGTTTTTCCTGCAAGACAAGCGCCTGCTCACGCTGTCTTTCCCTCACGACGACGCACCCTCGGTCACCGACTCGTACGGCAGGCATCGTCCGGCGCGGCTGGTCGTCGAACGGCTCGTCGCGCATGAGGGGCTCGGGATCGACTTCACGTTCGAACTGACGCTGTTGTCCGGCGAGGCGGGCGTCACGCTTGCCGACATGCTGGGCAAGCTGCTCGCGGTGTCGATGGTGCGCCCCGATGGCGGCCTGCGTCATTTCACCGGCTATTGCACGGAGTTTTCGCTCGTCCGCAACGACGATTCGGTCGCGCAATATCGTGCCGTGCTGCGCCCGTGGAGCCACTTCCTGCGGACGCGCGTGAACAACCGCCTGTTCCTCGGGCAGTCGCTTCAGCAGCAGATCGGCGCGCTACTCGCCGATTACCAGGGGCTCGCGCCGTCCTGGGAATGGCGCGTGCGCGGCGACGATCCGGCTCGCACGATGAACGTTCAGGGTGGCGGCCTCGGCGAAAGCGACTGGAACTACATCGTTCGTCATCTGGAAGCCGTCGGCTACCTGTACTGGTGGGAGCACGACGAGAAGGGGCTGAAGTTGATCGTCGGTGACGACAGCACACTGCAGTGTCCGGCGATCGACGGCCGCTCGCCGGAGATCCGCTTCCAGACGCATGACGGCCCGATGGCCGCGGACGCCATTTCGCAATGGTCAGCGGTACGGTCGCTGTCCGCGGGCAGTTACAGCGCGACGGCGTTCGACTTCAAGGCGCCGCATGCCGCCCATGCGCAGATTCCGACGCTTCACCCGCCGGGTGTCGCGCCGCAGGTCGAGCACCACGAATACGTCGGGCACTATGGTTTCGTGAAGGACGCGCGCTCCGGCGATGCGCTGGCGCGTGTGCGCATGGAAGAGATCGAGGCGGCGGCATCGCGTTTCGACGGGGCCGGCAATCATCACGGCATCCTGCCCGGGCGCTGGTTCCAGCTGTCCGATCACTTCAGCGTGGCGTCGGGCAGCCCGGAGGATCACCGCTACCTGATTCTCGAAGCCCGGCACGAAGCGGCGAACAATTACCTGCAGGCCGACGGCAAGCCGGAGTATCGCAACCGCTTCGTCGCAGGCCTGCGGCACACGCCGTGGCGCCCGGGCCGCGGCTTCAACAGCGAACCCGTGCGCGTGCTGGCACCGCAAACCGCGACCATCGCGGGCGCGAAGGGCGCCGGCAGCGTCGACGTCGACGAGTACGGTCGGGTCTGCATCGTGTACCACTGGGATCGTGCGGCGCAGACCAGCGCCCGGATTCGCGTAGCAGCCGGCTGGGCCGGCGGCGAGAAGGGCATGATCGCGCATCCCCGCGTGGGCAGCGAGGTGATCGTGATGTGCCTCGACGGCAATCCCGACCGGCCGATCGTGGCGGGCACTACATACAACGCGGAACGGATGCCGCCGTGGGCGCTTCCAGACCAGCAGGTGCTGACGGGGCTGCGCAGCCGCGAGTTGTCGGGCGACAGCGGCAATGCTGCGGGCGGACGTTCGAATCACGTGCTGCTCGACGACACGCCGCAACAGCTCCAGCTCAAGCTGCGCAGCGACACCGACGCGAGCGAACTGACGCTGGGGCACAACGTCCGCATCGACAAGACGCAGGGGCGCACCGATCAGCGCGCGCGTGGTTTCGAATTGCGGACCGACGCGCATGGCGCGGTGCGGGCCGCCAAGGGCCTGCTGGTGACCAGCGAGGCGCGTTACGACGCGCGGGCCCATGCGACCGACCTCGACGAGACTGCCGCGCGCCTCGAGAAGGCACACGATCTGCACGAATCGCTGTCGGGTGCCGCGCATGACGTGAAGGCGCAGGCGTCCGGCGACCAGGATGCCGTCCACCAGGCGCTCAGGACGCAGAACGACGGCCTCAGAGGTAGCGGCGGGAATCCGCAGCAGGGCGAGTTTCCGGAGTTCGCGCAGCCGTTCCTGGCGCTTGCCAGCCCGGCCGGCATCCTGGCCACGACGACGGGGTCGACCCATGTCGCGAGCGACCTGCACGTCGCGCTGACGAGCGGCGCCCATACGAGCGTCGCCGCGGGCAAGAGCATGCTGGTCAGTGCGCAGGAGGCAGTGCGCGTCGCCGCATTCGAGAAAGGCATCCGGCTCGTGGCCGCCGCCGCGGACATCGACATCCAGGCGCTGAAGGACAGCGTCAACGTGCTGGCCAAGCTGGACGTGAAGGTGGATGCGAACCGCATCACCATCACCGCAAAGGAAGAAGTCCTGATCAATGGCGGGACCAGCTATACGCGCTGGAACGGCAGCGGCATCGTCCATGGGACCAAGGGCGAATGGACGGCGCATGCCGCGTCGCATACGTTCATCGGGCCGGACAGCCTGCCGGTGCCCGCACAGGCGTTCCCGGGAACGGCATGCGCACCGTGCATGGTCAATGCGGCGTCGATGGCGTCGCCATTCGCGGCCAAGGCTTGAGGCAGGGCAACGCATGACGAACGAGTTGAAGGCCGCGCAGGCGGTCGAGGTGCTTCAGGCCGCATTGTCCTCGCAGGACGGGCTGCGAGCTTACGTCCTGGTCGACGGTGCATTGCTGAATGCATTGCCGGATGAAGAAAAGGCGTCGTGGCCGGCGTTTGTCGGGGCATCGCTGCTCGACAATGCCGACGACGAAGCGAGGATCGTCGGGCCGCTGCTGTTCGAATGGCAGCCCGCCGATGACAGGGCCGATGCGGTGGGCGAGACCGGTCCGCGTCACATTCCGTGGCAGGCGGCGAGCGTGCTGGTTTCGCCACTGACGCTCGCGCAACTGGCTGCGCATCTCGCACCGATGGTGGATGTTCAGCTCGAGCAGATGGAGAGCGCGATGCTGATGCGCTTCTTCGATCCGCGCGTGCTCCCGTTCTGGCTCGAGATTCTGCCCGCGGCGCATCGCGCGCATCTGGCGCAAGGCGTGCGGCACTGGATTCATCTGGATACCGAACTGCAGATCCGGACGGCGGAAATCGCCGCTCCTGCCAACGTCAGGCAGGCTGCCGAGTTTCCGCTGCAGTTGTCCCAGGCACAGGAGGACGACTTGCTGGCTGCCTGTTATCCGTACACGATGATCGAGCGGCTGCGCGCCGAGAAGCCCGCGCTGCTGGCGTCGTTGCCGGCTGCGCAGCACTACGGTTTCGTGCGCGATCAGCTTGCGCGGTGCCGGGCGCATGGCACGGAAAGCGCGGTGTCGCTGCTGATCTACTGCGAACTGGCGCTACGGTACGGCCCGCGCTTTGACGAGCATCCGGCGATGGCTGCCGTGTTCGACGCGTTGGCGCAAGGGCAGGATTTTCCGCAGGCGCTGGGGCTTGTTCCGGCCGAGGGCTGGCAGCAGATGCGGGAAGCGGCGGGTTAGCGGCGCAGGCGCGGTGCGTTGCTTTTATCGGGTTGGTTGGATGGACGTAATCGGCCCCGGAATGAAATCGATTGGGAAAGAAGGATGTTCAACATGAACCGCTGCTGGATCACCGTGCTGTCCGTGATGGTTTTTTCCACGGCCGCATGCAGCAAGACCACGGGCGATGCCGAAAAGGAAAGCCTGGCACCCGGCGACGCGAACAAGTGGAATGACCCGAACTACGACGTCATTACGGCGGGGTCTTTCAACTATACGGACTACGATATTTACGGCGTCTACCTCCTGCCGCCCGACAAGAACAGCCTCGACGATGCGGCAAGCGCAGATGGGGCGAGTGCCACGCCACGGAACGCGACACGCTGGACAGGCGGCGGCGGGCAAAGACCGAGCCTCGCATGGGATCTTCGCTGGACAACCCCCCGCAAGTTCAAGGTGTGGTGGGAGCGGGTAGTCGACAAGCGCGCACTGGAAGCGTCGTCTCCGGATTACGACGAATATACGCATCGCGAAACCCGACCCGGGATGGCATGGTGTGAAGGCGAGATCACGATCACACGTCCTCCTGTCAAGGGCAAAAGCGGCGGTATCGTGTTGCACTTCTTCCCCGATGGCCATGTGGAAGGCGACATGAATTTCCAGGTCGATGGCCCGGATCCGAAGGTGGCGCTTTCAATGCGCGACGAGCAGCGCAAGCTGGCCGGCCGTGCCTGCCTGAAGGAAATTTCCAATCCGTTCTATGGGCGCAAGAAGCCGACCCAATGGAATTGATGTCGGACGCATTGCCGGAACAGGAGCGAAACCGCCATGAGCAATCCCCCCATCATCAGACGCATCTCGGATCTCACGCCGGCCGAGGATGCTATCCGAAGTGCCCAGCGCGAGATTCTCGATCCGCTGCTGATCGAGCAATGCAAGGAGTGCCCGAAACCCGTGTGGTTCACGGCCTTCTTCGACGGAACGGGCAACAACTTCGACCTGGACGGCCGTGGATTGAAGGACGTCAGACTGACCAAATACAGCAATATCGCGAAGCTCTGGCAGTTTGCACACGCCAAAGACAACGCGTTTCCCCGGACTGTCGCGCGTTATGTCGAAGGTGTCGGCACGCCGTGCAGCAAAGTGGGGGATAGCGGAAAAGGTCTCGACAATGCGCTCGGTATGGCTGCCGCGAGAAAAGGCGAGTTGCGTATCCGATGGATGCTCGACGAGCTCGACAAGCACGTGACCAACCACATGCCGGCGGTGAGTCAGATCAACCTGGCGGTATTCGGCTTCTCTCGCGGCGCGACGGAAGCACGCGCCTTCGTTCGCATGCTGACCGAACAACTCGCCGAGAATATCGGCGGGCGGCTCTGGTGGAACAAGAAGAACATGAAGGGGCATCGCCCCGAATTGGTTGTCTACTTCCTTGGAATTCTTGATACGGTGTCGTCGACGGGCTTTGGCGGCAGCCGCCTCGAGAGTGCGGCACCCATCCTCGTCATGCCTTTGCTCGGACCGTTCGGACCGTACGCCGGCGGTTACCTGGCCTACATCGACAAGGGAGGTCACGCTGAGTGGGCGAACGATATCCGCATACCAGGCTATGTCCGACAGTGCGTTCACTACGTGGCTTCGCAGGAGGTCCGGGAAAAATTCCCCAGTGACTCGGTGCGGGAAGATCAGAAGATTCCGGCGAACTGCTGCGAAGTGTACTACCCGGGCATGCACTCGGACGTAGGCGGCGGTTACGAGCGCAATTACCAGGAAGGTCGAACCAACGAGCTGGCCAACGTCGCGCTGAACAATCTCTATATCGAGGCCTGGAAAGCCGGCGTCCCGTTCCGGTCACCGCAGGAGGTGATGGCGGACGCCGGGCAGCTGTTCGAGATTTCCAAGGACCTTGAGGCTGCTTGGAATGTCTATATGGGCCAGGGAGGTGTCAAAAGCGCGGGCGTGGCACCGAACAGCGACAGGCTCGAGGCGCAGATCATCTGGCACATGAACCGCTATTACCAGTGGCGGGCCAGCAGAAGCCGACGGTTGAAGGACGGACGTCTGAAACCGCCGGGTGGCGTGGACGATCATATGGCCATTACCGATCGCGAGTGGGATTACGATACGGATTGCCTGCGTCATGCGAACGGTGGATATCTGACCGTATCTGTTTCGGAGCAGGAAAAAGCCATCGATGCGGCTGTTCGGGTCACGGGCAACTGGCTGGGGGGGATCGATCCGGCAGCGCGCGCGATCTTCGACAAGTTCTTCGATCACTACGTGCACGACTCGATTGCCGGTTTCAAGAAGCAGATGGAAGACGGATACGTTGGCCCTGCCGAGATGAGCCGCTGGACGGTCAACCGACAGTACTTCATGGGTAAGCGTGGCAACAGGTTTCTTTACTGGCGCTACGCCGGCGACAAGGCCGAGCATGCCGCTGCGCAATTGGCCAGGACCGATCCGGCCAAGCAGCAGGAGCCGACGGCGGCCAACGAGCCTCAGCTGGCCAGCAACCAGCCCGCGACGGCCGGCGGCAATACGCTGCCCGATGCGACGTCGACCGCCTGACGCCGCACGCGACACCGCTCGCAACAGCGAGCGGACAACCCGACGTCGCGGCGGATCGGATCTGCCGCGACCCTTCCCTCCTTACCGCAACTGCACCGCCGCGAGAAACAGCACCATGCTGCCGATCGCGCCATCCAGCACGCGCCACGCCGTCGCCTTGCGGAACCACGGCGCCAGCAGCCGCGCGCCGTAGCCGAGCCCGAGGAACCACACGACGCTGACCGACATCGCGCCGATCGCGAACGCGAGCCGCGCGCCTTCCGGCTCGCGTGCGCCGGCCGTGCCGATCAGCAGGAACGTGTCGAGATACACGTGCGGGTTGAGCCACGTGAACGCGAGCGTCATCAGCACGATCGCGAGGCCGCTCTGCGGCGGCGGCGCGATCGCGTCGCCGCGCACGTCGAGCGTTTCGTGGCCGGGCTTGAACGCGCGGCGCAGCGCATTGATGCCGAACCACGCGAGATACGCGAGGCCGACGTACAGCACCGCATGGACGAAGGTCGGATAGCGTTCGACGAGCGCCGACGCGCCGCCGACGCCCGCGCCGATCAGGATCATGTCGGACAGTGCGCACAGCAGCACGATCTTGCCGACGTGCGAGCGCATGATGCCCTGCCGCAGCACGAATGCGTTCTGCGCGCCGATGGTGACGATGAGCGAGCCGCAGAGTGCGGCGCCGTGGGAAAAAGCGAGCCAGTTCATGATGGGTGACAGCAGTGGAAGCAGTAGACGGATGAATCGGGTAGCGCTAGTCTGCGGTCAGCCTGAAAATAAGAGAAGCTAAATCACCTAATGCCGATTAAGGAAATCTAATGCTCGACTACGCGTTGCTCGATGCCCTCGCGGCCGTGATCCGGCACGGCTCGTTCGAGCGGGCGGCCAAGGAGCTGAACGTCACGGCGTCGGCCGTGTCGCAGCGCGTGAAACTGCTGGAGGAGCGGGTCGGCAGCGTGCTCGTCAAGCGCGGGCAGCCATGCGTCGCGACGACGTCGGGTGCGCTGCTGTGCCGGCATACCGAGCGCGTGCAACTGCTCGAGGCCGAGCTGGGCGGCCGGATGCCCGCACTGCCGGGCCAGATCGCGAGCACGTGGCCGACGTTGCGCGTGGCCGTCAACGACGACAGCGTCGCGACGTGGTTCATCGACGCGGTCGGGCCGTTCTGCACGGAGCGCGAAACGTTGCTCGACCTCGTGATCGACGACCAGGATTACACCGCGTCGCGCATCCGCGACGGCAGCGTGCAGGGCGCGGTGACCGCGCAGGCGGAGCCGATCCAGGGGTGCCGGTCGGAGCGGCTCGGGCGCATCCGCTACCGCGCGGTGTGCTCGCCGGCGTTTTACGAACGCTACTTCAACGCGGGCATCACGCGCGATGCGCTGCGCCGCGCGCCGTGCGTGATGTTCAATCCGAAGGACGGGCTGCAGGCGCGTTTCATCCGGCGCGTGACGCGCGCGGATCTCGATCCGCCGCAGCACTGGATACCGCACGTCGCGGGCTACCTGCGTGCGTGCGAAACGGGATTGGGATGGGGGATGTGTCCGGACCGGATGGTCGACCGCCAACTGGCGGCGGGTGAACTGGTCGACATGTCGCGCGGGCGAACGATCGACATCGACCTTTACTGGCAGAGCTGGCGTTTGTCGATCGGCTGGCTCGACGATTTCAGCGCGGCGCTGAAGGCGCGCGCCGCGCTGTTTCTCGATTGATCGATCGCGTGACGCAGGCGGCGCGCGCGAGGTGCGCGCCGTGCGGCATCACATCAGACGTGATGCAAACCGTCGAAATCGACGATCTGGACGTGGCGGCCCTGCATTTCGATCAGGCCGCGCTTCTGGAATTTCGACAGCGTGCGACTGACCGTTTCGAGCGTCATGCCGAGGTAGCTGCCGATGTCTTCGCGCGTCATCCGCAGGTTGAATTCCGACGGCGAGTACCCGCGCTTCAGGTAGCGCGACGAGACGTCGAGCAGGAACGCGGCGACGCGTTCTTCGGCATTCAGCGAACCGAGCAGCATCGTTTGCGACGTTTCGCGCACGATCTGTTCGCTCATCAGCTTGTGCATGCGCAACTGCATCGAACCGGCTTCCGAGCACAGCGCCTTGAGCGCGCTGTACGGAATCACGCAGACGGAGCTGTCTTCCAGCGCGACCGCGGTGCGCGGATGCGTGTCGTCGCAGATGCCGTCGAGGCCGAGCGCTTCGCCGGCGAGATGCAGGCCGGTGACCTGCTCGCGGCCGTCGTGGCGCGTCGCGACGGTTTTCAACGAGCCAGAGCGCACGGCGTACAGGTTGTCGAATGCGTCGCCTTCGCGGAACAGCGCTTCGCCGCGCTTGACGGGGCGCGCCGCGCAGATGACCGACTCGAGGCGACTGAGCGCTTCGGGCGCCAGGCCCTGCGGCATGCACAGGTGCCGCATGGCGCACGTCGAGCAGTGCGCGGCCTGGCGAGGCGCCCAGCTACCGGCATGAGGCGTGGCGGCGGGACGTGTGGCGACGGGCGTCAGCATGATCGTTTACTCCGGCGTTGAATCGACGGAATCATTGTCCCACCGCAACTTGCCGCTGTCGGGTGACAAAACGTCGCGACTGCCCGCGCATGCCGAACGCTGCTTACGCGGCCGTTTCGTCGGCGTTGGCGGCCGCCGGAATCAGCAGCACGGGCAGCGTCGCGTGGCGCACGCACTGCTCGGCGATGCTGCCGAGCACGAGACGGCGGAACCCGCGGCGGCCGTGCGTGCCGAGCACGAGCAGATCGGCATCGAACGCTTTCGCGCCGTCGAGGATCAGCGACGACACGTCGTTGAGCGACATTGCTTCGCCCAGCTTCGTCTCGCCTTTCACGCCCGCTGCCTGCATCAGCGCGGTGAAATCCTTCGCGAGTGCGTTGCCCTGCGCGACGAGCTGATCGCGCAGCACGGACGGATCGTAGCCGGGCACGTTGTAGTAGATCGCGGCGTTCTCGACGACGTAGAACGGTTGCAGCTCGGCACCGTGCGATTTCGCGAGCGCCAGCGCGGCATCGAACGCGTGGCGGGACGTGTCGCTGCCGTCGACGGCAACCAGAATACGCTTGTACATAGTGTCTCCGAGTGGCGGGTTGAAACGAAGTCGGCCGGATGGCCTATCGGGCTGGGCAATGCGCAATGCTGCGAGGCAGAGTAAACCAACGACCGTGACTTTGCAGTGAGGTGCCGTTCGCGCCGCGCGGCGGCGCCGCTTCCGTTTCCGCGGCGCAGGCCAGGCACCTACGCATGCTGCGACACGTGTTGCGTGTCGTGCGACGGGGTGGCCGCTGTTGTCTGCATCGTCGGCGGGAAGGCATGCGCGCGCATCGGCGTCGCGTGTGGCGCACGCACGCATCGACACGACACGACACAACACGACACGACACAACAGGACGGTCACGCGGATGTATCGCCCGCATCGCCATTCAATCGCAACCGCGCGGTTTCGACATGACCTCGATCAACGCATGTGCGTCAGTGCAATTCAGGGCGTGCATGGCGCCGCCCGCGCCGCTGCGCGGAATCATTCGTTCGTGCATCGTGCATCGTGCGATGTCCGGTGCACGATCGGCGCACGGCAGTGGCGTACGCCGATCCCCAGCCATCGGCTAGTTGGCCGATACCGGGTCGCAAACGAACGATCGATTCAAACGCCGCGCCGGCTATCTCGGCACGGGCGTCAGCTCGAAGACGCGCTCCGGCCGACGCTGGTGGCCGGGCCAGTACGTGCTGCCGTACATCCGGTGGACGGGGCCGAACAGCGCGTCGCTCAGGGGCGGCGGCGCGTCGAAGCCCTTCTCGATCACCATGTAGCCGGCACGCAGCGCGAACGCCGGATGATTGCCGCCGGGGCGGCTGTCGAAACCGGCGAAGCCGTCGCCGGCTTCCGGCATCGCGTTGACGAGCGACGCGTTGCTGCGCGTGATTTCGTCGGGCGAGATCGGCCCGCCGCCGGCAAGGCGCGCCGCCTCGCGGTTCTTGCCATCGGTGTCGACCGTGCTGTCGTGCGTGTCGTCGTTGTCGAGCTCGATGCTGCGCGGACGCGAACGCTCGGTTTGACCGGATGATTCCATCGCGGCTCTCCTCGCGGCGAAGCGTTCCGGATCGAAGCAAATCCCGTTCCGGGCATGACGGGAAAAGGCGCGCGGGCGATCGCCGCGGTCGCGCGACGCGCATTGATTTGTCATGATTTATTTCAGCTAGAAGACGCGTTTTCTACAGAGTATGATTCTTTTCCTGCGAAGCGGCGACAGGGGATTCAGTCGCGCCGCCTCTGCCCGCGCCGGGGGGCCGCAGCACCCTTAAAGACGGGTAGTGAACAACAAAGCAAGGGACTAGAGGTGGCGGATTCATGCAAGCGACTACTGCCTTCACGCACCGCGGTTATCTGTTGAACTGCGCGCCCGCGCGCGCCAGCGACGGGTCGTTCAAACCCTACGTCGTGATCTCCCGATCGAGCGACGGGGAACTCGTTGCGAACCGATTTTTCCCGATCGAACTCCAGTTCAACGACGAAGGCGACGCGATCGCGCACGCGCGCGACTGGGCCGTGCGATGGATCGACGCGAGCAGCATCACGATCTGACGCCGTCGCGATCCCGTGCCATCGGCCGTCCGGCCGAGCCCCGGCGTGCCGCTCCCGGACAAAAAACGCGGTAATCTTGCGGAACCCGTCACTTTATTAGCGGCCGTGCGACCGAGCGCGGCCGCCTGCATTGGCATATGTCGACATCACCCGCCCGTCAGTGGGGCCTTGAAGAAATCGTCGCCGGCTTGCGCGAGTCGCGCGAGGAACTCCATCGCACGCGCCATCCGCGCGGCATTCGCGAACTGCCGTCGCGCGATGCAATCTGCAAGATTGTGACCGGCCTGCGCGCGTCGATGTTTCCGACGCATTACGGCGCAGCGGATCTGACCGACGAAAGCGTCGACTTCTACGTCGGCCACACGCTCGAGAGCACGCTGCGCATTCTGTCCGAACAGATCCGCCGTGCGTTGCCGTTCCTGCCCGAGCATGCCGATACGCCGTTCGCCGAGCTCGACGAACGCGCGTTCGAAATCGCGCGCGAATTCGGCCGGCAGTTGCCGGCGGTCCGTGCGCTGCTCGTCAGCGATATCCAGGCGGCCTATGCAGGCGATCCGGCCGCGCAGCACATCACCGAGATCCTGCTGTGCTACCCCGGCGTGCTGGCGATGATGCATCACCGGCTCGCGCATGCGCTGCACCAGCTGGGCGTGCCGCTGCTGGCGCGGTTCATCAATGAAATCGCCCACTCGGCGACCGGCATCGACATCCACCCGGGCGCGCAGATCGGCCCGAGCTTCTTCATCGACCACGGCACGGGCGTCGTGATCGGCGAGACGGCGATCATCGGCGAGCGTGTGCGCGTGTACCAGGCCGTCACGCTCGGCGCGAAGAGCTTCCCCGCCGATGGTGAAGGTGCGCTGGTCAAGGGCAATGCGCGGCACCCGATCGTCGAGGACGACGTGGTGATCTACGCGGGCGCGACGATTCTCGGCCGCGTGACGATCGGGCGCGGCTCGGTGATCGGCGGCAACGTGTGGCTCACGCACAGCGTGCCGCCCGGCACGAGCGTCGCGCAGGGCAAGGTGCGAGAAGGCGGGAGCGCCGACAAGCCGTAACGCGGCGCGCGCCCGACGGCCGCCGGCCGTCGACGCGCGCACCGGTCAGTGCTTGCCGTCGGGCGCGCGGTGCTTGTACAGCACGTCCTGGTCGACGCGGATCAGGTTCTGCCCCGCATCGACGACGAAATCCACGCCGTTGTACGCGTTGCCCGTCAGCATCAGGATCGCGCTCGCGACGTCGTCGGGGCCCGCGATGCGCGCGAGCGGCGTCGAGGCGCGGCTCGCGTGTTCGAAGTCGGCCTGCGTCTGGTCGTCGCTCGGCAGCATCAGCCCGGGGAACACCGCATTCACGCGCAGCACCGGCGCGGACGACAGCGCAAGCATCTGCGTGAGGTTGCCGAGCGCGGCCTTCGCGACCGTATAGCTGAAATGGTCGCGGTGAAAGTTTTCCTTGATCTTCTGGTCGACCACGTTCACGACGACACCCTGCGCGCCGGCCGCGCGGGCCCGTTCGTAGAACGCGCGCGTGAGCAGGATCGGCGCGCGGCAGTTGACGGCCCACGCCTGATCGAACGCCGCGAGGTCGAAGCTCGGGAAATGGTCCTGCCAGAACACCGACGCGTTGTTGACGAGCACGTCGAGGCGCCCGAAGCGCGCATACACCTGGTCGATCAGCGCGGTGATCTGCGCGGCATCCGACAGGTCGGCCTGCAGCGCGACCGAATCGTGTCCGCGCTCGGCGATCGCACGGGCCGCCGCCTGCGCGGCATCGGCCGAACGGTCGTAATGCACCGCGGTGCGATAGCCGTGCGCGGCGAAATACTCGGCGAACGCGCGCCCGGCCCGGCGCGCGGCGCCGGTCACGAGCACGACGGGCGCGTGCGCCGCTTGCTTCGTCTGCTCCATTACGTATTCGTCAGATTCACGGAAGAAGGATTCGCGACGATCGACAGGAATTCGCGCCGTGTCGACGGATCGGTGCGGAACGTACCGAGCATGCGCGACGTGACCATCTCGACGCCCGGCTTGTGCACGCCGCGTGTGGAAATGCACTGGTGCGCGGCCTCGAGGATCACGCCGACGCCCTTCGGCTGCAGTACGTCGAACAGCGTGTCGGCGATCTGCACGGTCATCTTTTCCTGGATCTGCAGGCGCTTCGCGAACGCGTCGACGAGGCGCGCGAGCTTCGAGATGCCGACCACGCGATGATTCGGCAGATACGCGACGTGCGCGCGGCCGATGATCGGCACCATGTGGTGCTCGCAATAGCTCTCGAAGCGGATGTCCTTCAGCACGATCATTTCGTCGTAGCCGTCGACTTCGCTGAACGTGCGCGCGAGGATGTCGCGCGGCTCCAGCGCATAGCCGGCGAAGAACTCCTCATAGGCGCGCACGACCCGCGCGGGCGTGTCGATCAGGCCTTCGCGCGCGGGATCGTCGCCGGCCCAGCGCAACAGCACGCGAACGGCGTCTTCCGCTTCTTCGCGGCTCGGTCGGGATGCGGCCGGCTCGGGCCGCGCGGACTTCTTTTTAGCCATCTATCTGCTCCATCGAATGCCGCCGCCGGGGCGGCGCGGAATCCGGGCATTGTTTCATGCTTTCGCGGGGCGTGTGTGCGGCCTGGGGCCGGGCACTCACTTCGGCCATTCGTCCTGCTCGTCGTTGAACAGCGACGCGACGACGCCGCGCAGCCACGCGGTGCGCGGATCGTTGTGATACTTGCGATGCCAGTGCTGCTTCAGGTCGAAGCGCGGCAGCGCGAGCGGCGGCTCGACGGGCACGATGAACGCGTGCTCGGCCGCGTACGCATAGCCGATCGCATGCGGCACCGTCGCGATCAGGTCGGTGCGGCTCAGGATGAACGGCAGGCTCATGAAGTGCGGCGTCTCGAGTACCGCACGGCGCTGCATGCGCTGCTTCGCGAGATATTTCTCGAGCACTTCCTGGCTGCGGCCTTCGGCGCGCACCACCGCGTGCCCGCACGTGAGGAACTGCTCGACCGTGAACGGCGGCGCCTGCTCGAACGGATGGCCGCGCCGCATCAGGCACACGAACCGGTGCGTGAACAAACGCTGCTGGAAGAAGTTGTTGCCGTCGAGATCCGGGAAGTAGCCCACCGCCAGATCGATCGAACCGGCTTCGAGCCCACGCCCGACTTCGTCGTGCGCGAGCGAGACCGAGCGCAGGTTCGCGTGCGGCGCGCGCGTCGCGAACGCCTGCAGCAGCTTCGGCAGGAACACGATCTCGCCGACGTCCGACAGCGCGATCGAGAACGTATGCGTGCTCGCGGCCGGGTCGAAGTCGTGCGGCGCGACGAGGCCGCGCTCGATCTGCGCGAGCGCGTCGCGGGCGGCCGGCAGCAGCGCTAGCGCGCGCGGCGTCGGCTCCATCCCGCGCGACGTGCGCACGAACAGCGGATCGCCGAAGTACTCGCGCAGGCGGCCGAGCGCCGTGCTCACGCGCGGCTGGCTGACACCGAGCAGATCGCCCGCGCGGCTCACGTTGCGCGTGTCGTCGAGCGCGACGAGGTAGGGAATGAGGTTCAGATCGAGCGCATCCATCGCCGGGCCAGTATCGTCAAAACGTATACAACATATCTCCTGAATCGCGTTGCCGCATAGTCGGGAAAGCGCTCAAATGTGTTCAACGATTCGAATTAATGTTCAGGAGACGAACAATGCGCACCCAAGTCGCGATCATCGGCGCCGGCCCGTCCGGCCTTCTGCTGTCCCATCTGCTGCGCCTGCAAGGCGTCGATTCCATCCTCGTCGAAGCGCGTTCGCGCGAATACTGCGAGAACCGCATCCGCGCCGGCGTGCTGGAGCAGGGCACGGTCGACACGCTGAACGAAGCCGGCCTCGGCGACCGGATGCGCCGCGAAGGGCTCGAACATCACGGTATCGAACTGCTGTTCTCGGGCCAGCGCCACCGCATCGACCTGTCCGAGCTGACCGGCGGGCGCGCGATCACCGTCTACAGCCAGCACGAAGTGGTGCGCGACCTGATCGCGGCCGGCGTCGAGCATGGCCACGCAATGCACTTCGAAGTAAGCGACGTCGCGCTGCACGACGTCGAGGGCGAGCACCCGTTCGTCACGTTCAAGCACGCCGACGGCCGCGAAGACCGCATCGACTGCGACTACATCGCCGGCTGCGACGGCTTCCACGGCATCGCGCGCCAGACGATTCCGGCCGAGCGGCTGAACACGTTCGAGCGCGTCTATCCGTTCGCGTGGCTCGGCATCCTCGCCGACGCGGCGCCGTCGCTCGACGAGCTCGTCTACGCGCATCACGACAATGGTTTCGCGCTGTTCTCGATGCGTTCGCCCACGGTCACGCGCCTGTACCTGCAGTGCAAGCCCGACGAAGACCTCACCGAATGGTCCGACACGCGGATCTGGGACGAATTGCACACGCGCTTCTCGAACGACACGGGCTGGACGCCGACCGAGGGCCGGATCACGCAGAAGAGCGTGACGCCGATGCGCAGCTTCGTGTCCGAGACGATGCAGCACGGTCGCCTGTTCCTTGCCGGTGACGCCGCGCACATCGTGCCGCCGACCGGCGCGAAGGGGATGAACCTGGCGGTGGCCGACGTCCGCGCGCTGTCCCGCGCGCTCGGTGCGCGCTACCGCAACGGCGACGCGACGCTGCTCGACACGTATTCCGCGACCTGCCTCGAGCGCGTGTGGCGCGCCGAGCACTTCTCGTACTTCATGACGAACATGCTGCATTCGTCGCCGGAAGACTCGCCGTTCGTCAATCGTCTGAAGTTTGCCGAGCTGAAATACGTGACGCGCTCGCGGGCCGCCGCGCAGTCGCTCGCCGAAAACTACGTCGGCTTGCCGTTCGACGACGCAGCGACCCCCGAGGCAACCCGCCTTGACAATGCGCTGTGCACGACTCTATGATCGGCCCATCGTTCGCTAATCGAATCTCGGTTCGAATAGCGAACAAAACCGGGATCGACATCGGCCCCGGCGCGGCACGCGGCACGCGCGTGTCCCCTCGACAGGCCGCGCATCGAGCCGCGGGTTCGTATCAGGAAGAGACATGGTCAACAAGATTTTCGAATCGCTTCAGTCGGCGGTGGCCGACATCCACGACGGCGCGACAATCATGATCGGCGGCTTCGGCACGGCAGGCATGCCGTCCGAGCTGATCGACGCGCTGATCGAACAGGGCGCGCGCGACCTGACGATCGTCAACAACAACGCGGGTAACGGCGAGACGGGCCTCGCGGCGCTGCTGAAGGCGAAGCAGGTGCGCAAGATCATCTGTTCGTTCCCGCGCCAGAGCGACTCGCAGATATTCGACGGGCTGTACCGCGCCGGCGAGATCGAGCTGGAGCTCGTGCCGCAGGGCAACCTCGCGGAGCGCATCCGCGCGGCGGGCGCCGGCATCGGCGGCTTCTTCACGCCGACCGGCTACGGCACCAAGCTCGCGGAAGGCAAGGAAACGCGCGTGATCGACGGCAAGCCGTATGTGTTCGAGACGCCGATCCACGCCGATTTCGCGCTCGTGAAGGCGTACAAGGGCGATCGCTGGGGCAATCTCGTGTATCGCAAGACGGCACGCAACTTCGGGCCGATCATGGCCAGCGCCGCGAAGGTGGCGATCGTGCAGGTGTCGGAAGTCGTGCCGCTCGGCGCGCTGAACCCGGAACACATCGTGACGCCGGGCATTTTCGTCCAGCGCATCGTCGAGGTGCCGCAGGCCGCGCACGCGGCCGAGCTGGCCGCCGAACACGCCACGTCCCAAGCCGCCTGAGGAGACCCGACATGAAACGACTGACCCGCGATGAAATGGCCAAGCGCGTCGCCCAGGACATCCCCGAAGGCGCGTACGTGAACCTCGGCATCGGCGTGCCGACGCTGGTGGCGAACCACCTCGACCCGAGCAAGGAAATCTTCCTGCACAGCGAGAACGGGCTGCTCGGCATGGGCCCCGCGCCCGCGGCCGGCGAGGAAGACGACGAACTGATCAATGCCGGCAAGCAGCACGTGACGCTGCTCACCGGCGGTGCGTATTTCCACCACGCGGATTCGTTCGCGATGATGCGCGGCGGCCACCTCGACTACTGCGTGCTCGGGGCGTTCCAGGTGTCCGCGACCGGCGACCTCGCGAACTGGCACACGGGCGCGCCCGATGCGATTCCGGCGGTCGGTGGCGCGATGGACCTCGCGATCGGCGCGAAGCAGGTGTTCGTAATGATGGAGCACCTGACGAAGCAGGGCGAGAGCAAGATCGTCGCGCAATGCTCGTATCCGGTCACCGGCGTGCAGTGCGTGAGCCGCATCTATACGGATCTCGCCGTGCTCGACGTGACGGCCGACGGCCTCGCGGTGAGCGAGATCTTCACCGACCTGTCGTTCGACGAA
Source organism: Burkholderia sp. AU15512 (assembly GCF_002223325.1). NCBI lineage: Bacteria > Pseudomonadati > Pseudomonadota > Betaproteobacteria > Burkholderiales > Burkholderiaceae > Burkholderia > Burkholderia sp. AU15512. The sequence goes on along the minus strand of NZ_NKEX01000006.1, from coordinate 2,820,667 downwards.
CTGCAGAAGCTGACCGGCGTGCCGCTGATCGACGCGACGCAAAAGGCCGCTGCCTGAACCCCGAGCGTGCCGGCGCGTGCGCTTGCGCGCAGGCCGCCACGCTTGGGTGGACAATAGGCGCACGCCGTTTCCCCAATCTGATGCCATGCTCGAAGACAGCGCCCGCCTCACCTCCCTCATCTGCGGCACCGAGCCGCTCAACCGGATCTGGTCGCCCCGCGCGACGATCCAGCGGATGCTCGACGTCGAGGCCGCGCTCGCGCGTGCGCTCGCCGCGCAGCAGGTGATTCCCGCATCGGCGGTCGCGCCGATCGAACGCGCATGCGAGGCCAGCCGGCTCGACGCCGACGCGCTCGCGCACGGTGCGGCGCTCGGCGGCAATCTCGCGATTCCGCTCGTCAAGCAGCTCACCGCGCAGGTGAAGGCCGACGATCCCGAGGCCGCGAAGTTCGTGCACTGGGGCGCGACGAGCCAGGACATCATCGATACCGCCACCGTGCTGCAGTTGCGCGACACGCTCGACGTGCTCGAACCGATGCTCGACGACGCATGCGCATCGCTCGCGGCGCTCGCGCGCACGCATCGCGCGACGCCGATGATCGGCCGCACGTGGCTGCAGCAGGCGCTGCCGATCACGCTCGGCCTGAAATTCGCGCAATGGCTCGATGCGCTGCTGCGCCATCGCGCGCGCTTCGCCGAATTGCGCGAGCGTGCGCTGGTGCTGCAGTTCGGCGGCGCGGCCGGCACGCTCGCGAGCCTGCGCGAGCACGCGGCCGGCGTCACGGCCGCGCTGGCGGCCGACCTGAAGCTCGCGGCGCCGGCCGTGCCGTGGCACACGCAGCGCGACCGCATCGCGGAAGCCGCGTCCTGCTTCGGGATGCTGACGGGCACGCTCGGCAAGATCGCGCGCGACGTGTCGCTGCAGATGCAGACCGAAGTCGGCGAGCTCGGCGAGCCCGTTGCCGCCGGCAAGGGCGGTTCGTCGACGATGCCGCACAAGCGCAACCCGGTCGGCTGCGCAGCGGTGCTGACGGCTGCCGTGCGTGCGCCGAACCTCGTCGCGACGGTGTTCGCGGGGATGGTGCAGGAGCACGAGCGCGCGCTCGGCGGCTGGCAGGCCGAATGGGATGCCTTGCCCGATCTCGCGCGCCTGACCGGCGGCGCGCTGGCGCAGATCGCGCAGATCGTCGCGGGCCTCGACGTGAACACCGAACGCCTGGCCGCGAACCTCGACCTGACGCGCGGGCTGATCCTCGGCGAAGCGGTGATGCTCGCGCTCGGCGACAAGATCGGCCGGCTCGACGCGCATCACGTCGTCGAACACGCGTCGAAGGAAGCCGTGCGCACGGGCGCGACGCTGTTCGACGTGCTCGCCGCCGATGCGACCGTGTCGGCCCACCTGTCGCGCAACGCGCTCGCGCGGCTGCTCGATCCCGCTCATTACGTCGGCGAGGCGCAGGCCTACGTCGACGCCGTGCTCGCGCTGCATGCGGGCGCGCAATCACCAGGAGAACATTGATGCCTTTCGCCACTGTCAACGGCGTGAAACTGCATTACCGGATCGACCGTGCGGCGCGCGACGACGCGCCGTGGCTCGTCTTCTCGAACTCGCTCGGCGCCGACCTGCAGATGTGGGCGCCGCAGATCCGCCCGCTCACGCAGCACTTCAACATCCTGCGCTACGACACGCGCGGCCACGGCCATTCCGACGCGCCGGCCGGTTCGTACACGATCGAGCAGCTCGCCGGCGACGTGATCGGCCTGCTCGACCACGTCGGCATCGCCCGCGCGCATTTCTGCGGGATCTCGATGGGCGGGCTGACGGGGGCAGCGCTGGCCGCACGCTTCCCGTCGCGCATCGTTCGCGCGGTGCTGTCGAACACCGCCGCGAAGATCGGCTCGCCGGAAGTGTGGGCACCGCGGGCGCAGAAGGCGCGTACCGAAGGGATGGCCGCGCTCGCAGATGCCGTGCTGCCGCGCTGGTTCACCGACGCGTTCGTCGAACGCGAGCCGCGCCTGTTCGACGCGATCCGCGACACCTTCGTGCATACCGACAAGGACGGCTATGCAGCGAACTGCGACGCGCTGAACGCAGCCGACCTGCGCGAAGAGGTGAAGGGCATCGCGCTGCCGGTGCTCGTCGTGACCGGCGCGAAGGACATGTCGACGCCGCCCGACCAGGGCCGCGCGCTGGCCGCCGCGATTCCGGGTGCGCAGCACGTTGAATTCGACGCCGCGCATATTTCGAACATCGAGTGCACCGACGGCTTCAACCGTGCGCTGCTCGATTTCCTGACCGCGTGAGGCACCGGCGATGGATGACCAGGAACGTTATGAAGCAGGGATGAAGGTGCGCCGCGCGGTGCTTGGCGACCCGCACGTCGACCGTTCGCTCGAGAACCGCACCGAGGTGACCGACGAGTTCCAGAACCTGATCACGCGCTATGCGTGGGGCGAGATCTGGACGCGCGACGGCCTGCCGCGCCATACGCGCAGCCTGCTGACCATCGCGATGATGGTGGCGCTGAACCGCGGCGAGGAACTGGCGCTGCACCTGCGCGCTGCGCGCAACAACGGCGTGACGCGCGACGAGATCAAGGAAGTGCTGCTGCAGACCGCGATCTATTGCGGGGTGCCGGCGGCGAATTCCGCGTTTCATCTCGCGGACAAGATCTTCAAGGAGCAGGATGTGGCCGGTTAAGTACCGGGTGTAGTCCGATGTTGATCCGAGGCCTGCGGATGGTTCGCAGGCTTCGGCGATGAATGAACGCGCCGGCAGAGCATCGGCGCGCGGCGCACCGGATGGCCGGTGCGCGAACAAAGGCAAGACGTGGTTCCGAGGCCGCGTCGCTTATATATATCAGGAGACTCGCGATGAATCGCGCACCCGTGGTCGATGTCCAGACCTTCATCAACGAGCAGCCGTTCGGCGGTTTTCAGTGGCTCGTATTCCTCATGTGTTTCGTGATCGTGCTGCTCGACGGCTTCGATACGGCTGCGATCGGCTTCATCGCGCCGTCGCTGCTCGGCGAATGGAACCTCACCAAACCTGATCTCGCACCGGTGCTGAGCGCCGCGCTGTTCGGCCTCGCGTGCGGCGCGCTCGTGTCGGGCCCGCTGTCCGACAAGCTCGGGCGCCGTTCGCTGCTGCTCGGCTCGGTATTCCTGTTCGGCGTCGCATGCCTGATGTCCGCCTTCTCGACGACGATCGGACACCTGACGATCCTGCGTTTCATCACCGGCGTCGGGCTCGGCGCGGCGATGCCGAACGCGGTCACGATGATGGGCGAGTTCTGCCCGGACAAGCGCCGTGCGACCGTGATCAACCTGATGTTCTGCGGCTTCCCGCTCGGCGCCGCGTTCGGCGGTTTCCTCGCCGCATGGATGATTCCGCATTTCGGCTGGCGCAGCGTGCTGATCCTCGGCGGCGTGACGCCGCTGCTGCTTGGCGTGCTGTTGCTGCTGAAGATGCCGGAGTCGGTGCGCTTCATGGTCGCCAACCACCACGCCGTCGACAAGGTTCGCGCGACGCTCGCGCGCATCTCGCGCGATGCGCAGAACGCCGGCTCGTTCGCGCTGACCGAAGCCGCGCCGCAGACGGGCAGCAAGGGCCTCGGCGTCGTGCTGTCGCGCTCGTACATCGTCGGCTCGGTGATGCTGTGGCTCGCGTACTTCATGGGGCTCGTGATCTTCTACGCGTCGATCAACTGGATGCCGATCCTGCTGAAGGATGCCGGCCTGACGCCGAAGAGCGCGACGCTGATCTCCGCGCTGTTCCCGCTCGGCGGCGTCGGCGCGGTGCTGTGCGGCGTGCTGATGGACCGCTTCAACGCGAACCGCGTGATTGCCGTGTGCTACGCGCTGACGGCGGTGAGCGTTTATGCGATCGGGCAGGCGGCCGGCAACGTCGGGCTGCTCGTGCTGGTCGTGTTCGTGGCCGGTGTGCTGATGAATACCGCGCAATCGTCGATGCCGGCGCTCGCCGCCGCGTTCTATCCGACCGAGGGGCGCGGCACGGGTGTCGCGTGGATGCTCGGCGTCGGCCGCTTCGGCGGGATTGCAGGATCGTTCCTCGTCGCCGAGCTGACGCGCCGGCATTTCTCGTTCGCGGGCGTGTTCGCGACGATCGCCGTCGCGGGCTTGCTCGCGTGCGTCGCGCTGCTGATCAAGCAGATGGCGCGGCCGCATGGCGTGACGCAGCCGGCAGGCAAGATCGAATCGCTCGGGCATTGAGCGAAGCGCGGGCCGGTGCGATGCGCCGGCCCGCCGCTTCGGCGGCCGTCGGGCCGCCGGCTATTCCTCCGTGTCGTGTTCCCTCACGAAGTTGCGCAGATATGCGCGCAGCGCGGCCTCCCGGCCGCGATGATCGGCGAGGTTCGCGGCGCCCATGTCTTCCTCTTCACCGAACATCGTCGGCGGCGCGCTGTAGATACCGATCTCGATGTCCTCGCGCAGCACGCGAATCTCGTGCGTGAGCGGGTGATACTCGGCGATCCAGTGCATCCCCTCGATGTGTTCGCCCGCCCTCAGCAATGGCTTCATCGGCACTCTCCCGGCAGCAGCGGCGCAACCGGCGAAACGGCTGCGCGCGCCCGTAACAAAAGGGTACGCCTGCATCGGGCGAATCTCAACGGGTGCGCGGTGAGCACTCACTACGCCAGCAGGTGCGCGACCAGCGGATACAGCGACAGGATCAGCAGCACGGCCATCGTCATGTTGAACATGCGCAGCGCGCGGGGGTTCGACAGGAAGCGGCGCAGGCCGAGGCCGAAAGCGGCCCACAGGCAGATGCAAGGGAAGCCGATCAGGATGAACACGACGGCCATCCAGGCGGCGTTCATCCCGTAGTCGGCGGACAGGCGGACCGTCGTCGCGGCGGTCAGCACCATCATCCAGGCCTTCGGGTTGATCCACTGGAACGCGGCGGCTTCGATGAACGTCATCGGACGCGGCTTGCCGCCGTGCGCCTTCACTTCGCCCGACGTGCCGATGCGCCACGCGAGGTAGAGCAGGTACGTGACGCTCGCGACTTCGAGGATCGTGTACAGCAGCGGCAGGCGCTTGAACGCTTCGCCGAGGCCGAAGCCGACGCAGAGCATCAGGATCGCGACGCCGATGCTGATGCCGAACAGGTGCGGCATGGTGCGGCGGAAACCGAAATTGACGCCGGATGCGAGCAGCATCGTGTTGTTCGGGCCGGGCGTGATCGAAGTGACGAGCGCGAACAGCATGCCGGCGGGCAACGCGCTGAGGGTGAGGAATTCCATCGCGGATTCTCCGTTCGTTCTGGACTGGGATAGAGGTCAGTTTAGCGACGGTTTTCTGTACAGTACCGGTACAGTTGGGTTGACGAATGCCGGTACGGGGGAGGGGGTGAATGGGGTTGCGGGCTTGTGGGGGCTTGCGTGTCATTAGAATCCTCTCGCGTTTCAGGACTTGAGCCGTCTGTCGCCGGCCGTCCACTCACGGGAATCGTTGCTTCGCTATGCCGTGCGCAATTCCAGCGGTATCGATAGACCGTGAGACGTGCCGTTGATCGAGAGGACATTCAGCGGTGTCCGCTATGCATGACGCTTCTCGTGCTCCAGAAGCCACTGCTTCCGCGCCAGCCCGCCGCCATAACCGGTGAGTGCCCCGTCCTTCCCCATCACGCGATGGCAAGGGACGACGATCGCCACTCGATTGGCGCCATTAGCGCGGGCCACTGCACGGACCGACTGGGGATGACCCAGCCTCTCCGCCTGCTCGCCATAACTGGCCGTGCTGCCGTACGGAACGCCCTGCAATGCCTGCCATACCGACTGCTGGAATGGGCTGCCGGGCGTGTCCAGCGTCAGATCGAACTGCTTGCGAGTGCCGGCGAAGTACTCGCCGATCTCGTGCTCGGTCTGGCGTGTGTGTGCGTTTTCTCCCGTCAGGATGCGTGCCCGCAAAAGTCGTTGAAGATCCTCGAATTCGGTTTCCAGCATCCGACGATCGACGAATTCGAGCAGACATATGCCTTGTTCGGTGGCACACACGAACATCGGCCCCAGGGGCGTGGTGAAGCGATGGATGAGGATGACGTTCGCAGTCTCGGTCGGCGCACGCCCCGTCAGTTTCCTGCAGGTGTAGCCGAAGCCGCTGAGCGAATCGTAGCCGCTGTCGAGTGCGACGTCGGTGGCGCGACGGCCAGCCTTCAGCTCTTCTAACGCTGTATTGATCCGCAATGAACGCTGGAACGCCTGAAAGCTTATCCCGTAGTGTTGCTGGAACCACCGGCGGATGCGCTCCGGGCTGAGCCCGCGCTGCCTCAGGCGCGCGTCGCTCAGGCGTTCCTTCGGATGGGCACGCACCCAGTCGATGGCCTCGGCCACTTCCGATGGCGCCGCATGCGCGTTCTCGGTCGGCCGGCAGACTTTGCAGGGACGAAAGCCCGCGTTGAGCGTCTCCCAGAGGTCGGTGTAGAACACGACGTTCTCGCGTTTGGGTTTGCGCGCCCGGCAGGTCGCGATGCAGAACACGCCCGTCGTTTTCACTCCGACATAGAAGATGCCGACATGATCCGCCGCGCGCTCGACCAACGCGCGATAGTAAGCGTCGATTTGGCGGACATCAGTGACCAGCATGGCGGAACACCGGAGCAAAGGATTGCTCGGCGCGCACATCGCCGAAAAGCTGCTGCAACACCTGGTGCGCGCGCTGGTGCAGGAAATTGCCCATGCTGATGCGCTTGACGCCCAGTGTGGCCAGGCGCCCGAACGACGGCAGAGTCGGCATGCACATGACATTCAGCGGGAGTGGGACGCCGGCCACGATTGCGGCGATATCCTCTTCGTCAATCAAGCAGGGCACGAAGAGGCCGTCTGCCCCACTGTCGGCATAGCGTTGGCCGCGGGCAATGGTTTCCCCCCGCGCATGGTCGACACCCAGGAGGAAAGTGTCGGTGCGCACGTTGAGGAACAGTTCGATGCCGGCAGCCTGCAAGCCCGCACGAATATCGCGCAGGCGCTGCGCGAAGGGTTCGACGTCCACCAGCATACGCTGGCCCCCGCGCACCACGCTGTCCTCCAGGTTGACGCCGACGACGCCCAGGGCAGCCAGATCACGCAGGTTGGCGACGATAGCGTCGGACGTCGCACCATAGCCGGCTTCGATGTCGACGGTCAGCGGCAGGCCGGACACAGACCGCACGCGGGCAACCAAATCCGTCAGTTCGCCAAAGCCGACCCCCTCGCCATCGGTGTAGCCCAGTGAGTCGGCAATGGCGGCGCTGGACGTTCCGATCGCCGCGTAGCCGGCTGCTTCCGCCGCACGGGCGCTGGCGGCATCCCAGACGTTGGCGAGCAACAGTGGTTCGGCCTGTTGATGGAGGTGGAAAAATTTCATGGTGCGTTTCTCGGTTGGGTGTGGCGAGAGTATGGGTTTCCCGTCGACCACGTCACAACCGAAAATTGGACGACCATTTTTTATGCCGGTATGCGACTTGTCGTGTTGTCCATCGGCTCCCGAAACAGCAACCTCAACAACGGTTGCCTCGAACCTGCGACCCGAAAGTCGTGCGACGAGGGCTCGAGACGCGGCCGTTCCCGGCGATCGCGCACAGCCAGCAACGGCTGACCGGCTCGCGTGAGCGGGCGCATTTTCCGTGATGTCGGCCGACTTCCCGTCGGGCCTGCCACGCAGTCGACGTATTGACGCCCGACAGCAGGTTGACTAGATTCCTCACATGAACGCACTTTTCGTCACGACCACGACTACCACCACGACCGCCAATGGCGGGCCGGGAGGCGGTTGCGCGTCGTAGGTCAGGGCGTCGACCCTACCCCAAGCCCCGCCGGAAACGGACGGGGCTTTTTTCATGCTCCGTCTGGCCGGCATTAAACGTCAGCGGAGAACGTGATGGATGATTGCGATCGCCGGGTGCCCGGCGACAGAGTCGACCCGTTTCGCCAGAAGCACAACAAACCGGCCGCCTGGCTCACCGGAATCGCGGAGGGCGTGCCGACGTCGACGCGGCTGCTGCTGATCTTCCAGTTCCTGGTGAACCTGTCGGTGTTCGGATCGCTGCCGCTGCTTGCCGCGTTCCTCGACATGGAGCGCCATCTGGATGCGAGCAGCGTCGCCAGCGTGCTGACGATGAACCTGCTGGCGAGCCGGCTGCTGCCGCTGGTGCTCGGGGCGTCGACGGATCGCTTCAGCAGTCGCGTGCTGACGACACTCGGCCTGCTTTGCCGTGCGGCGGGGTTCGTCGGGTTTGCGTATGCGCGGTCGCTGCCGGGCCTGTTGACGTGGGCGTGCGTGTCAGGGCTGGGCGCCGCGCTTTACGAAACGACCGCATATTCGATCTTCGGCTCGCTCGACGGCGCCGTGCGTCCCAAGGTGTTCGCGTTGAACAATCTGGCGCTCAATCTCGGCGCGTTGATGGGTCCGGCGCTGCTGTTCGTCGTGCCGAACACGAACGGGGCGCTGCCGTTTCTGGTGAGTGGCGCGGTGTTCGCGGCGCTCGCGCTGATTGCGCCGTGGATCGCGGGGCGAAGCACGCACGACGCAGGCGCTGCGCACCCGCTGCGCGGCGTGCTGGTCGCGTTCGGCGACCGGCGGTTTCGCCGGCTCTGCTGGGCGCTTGTTCCGTTCTGGATCGTGTACACGCAGATCTACGTATTCATCCCGTTGACCTTTTCGCATGGCGCGCACGGCTACAACGGCGTGCGACCGTTCTACATCACGAACGCGCTGATCGGAATCGCCACTGCGTGGCTCGGCATGGGCTGGTTTCAGCGCACGCACTGGCGATCGATGATGGTGATCGGGCATGTCGCGTTGTGCGGCTGTTTTGCGATGGCGGCGCTGCTGTTCGTCCGCGATCGGGGCGCGGATTCGTCGCTCGTGATCCTGGTCGTGATCGCGATCGTCTTCACGTTCGGCGAAAGCCTGATTCTTCCCGCGTCGAACATCGCACTCGCCAACCTGACGACGCACGGCAATGCCGGCAGCTATTTCGGCGCGTCGGCGATTTCGTGGGCGATCGGCGGGATGCTCGGCAACTTCATCGGCAGCGTCGCCGCAGGCTGGAAGACGCTCGCGCCGGGATGGTTCCTGTTTATGGGAATCGCGCTGATGGGTCTGCTGACATTCTGCCGGCAGCGGCCGAAATAGCGTGAACTACCCGCGCCGCTGAACCCGCGCCTTCGCACACTTGAACCACAGCCGCATCGCGCCGACCCCACCCGCGACCGTCATCCGCGGCAACAGGAACCGATCGTCGTTCACATCGGCGCAGCCGCGCCGGGTCGTCGTCGCGTTGCGGTAACCCGCGGCGGCGACCTGATCGCGCACGCGCGGGTCCAGGTCGCCGTACGGGTAGCAGAACGACTCGACCGTCTGGCCGCTCAACGCCTCGAGCCGCTGCTTCGATTCGACGATCTGAACCTCCGACACATGCGCCGGCACGTGCGACAGCGCGACGTGATCGAGCGTATGCGAGCCGATTTCATGGCCGTGATCGCGCCAAGCGAGCATGTCCGCGTGCGTCATCAGCGGCGAGCGTGCGGTATCGGCGGCCGCATCCCAGTCGTTCTCGCCGCCGAACCGGCCGGCGACGAAGTAGCAGGTCGCAGTGAAGCCGAGCGCGTCGAGCACGGGCATCGCATGCGTCCGCACGTTGAGAAAGCCGTCGTCGAACGTAATGCCGAATACCTTCCCGCTGCGCTCGCCGCGCAGGTACGGCTGCAGTTCGCGCACGCTCAGGCCACGGTAGCCGAGCCGCCTGAACAGCGTCATCTGACGGCGGAACGCATCGGGCGCGACGCTCAGGCTGCGCAGCCGGTCGGGCGGTGGCGGCGGCGTGCGGACCTGGTGATACATCAGGATCGGGTAGCGCGTGGCGGGCAGCAGCATGAGCGGGTCGCGGGAACGGGGAATTACGCGGCCTTGCGGAAAATCCGCAGGGTCTTGAAGTCGCCGATTTCGACGAAATCGGCATTCGCCGCCCATTGCGCGATGATCGGCTCGGCCTTCCGGTACGCCGACGAGCCCTTGTAGAACAACAGGTGGCCGTCGCGCGCGGTGTGTCGTGCGAACAGGTCGAGCACTTCGGCGTCGGTCTTCGCGCCGTAGCGGCTGTTCGACTCGTCGCGGAATTCGCACAGATGGAACAGCGTGACGACGTCGAAGGCCGGCAGCAGGTCCGAATTGCTCGTATAGATGTCGCCGAAATAGGCCAGATAGGTCTTGCTCACCTCCGGTTGCCGCGTGACGAGATCGACGTACGACTTGTATTCCTTCGGCGACGCCGTCACGCCGAAGACGGTGTTGTTCAGGTGCGGCCGCGCGCATTCTACGCCGACATGATGATGGCCGCCGGTGCCGAAGTGATAGATGCGGATGCCGTTGAGGCGCGCGGTTTCCAGCCATTCGACGAAGTGCACGTCACACGGGCACTCCTGCGTGCGCAGGTCCCAGTACTTCTTCCAGATATTCATTGCCATTAAACGGACCTCATGGATGTCACCCGACGATACGGGTTGTGGCGAATCGATTTCTGATAGACGGACAACGTCGCGTCGATGAATCGTTCGAACGAGAATTCACGCTTGCCCTTCAGCCGCGCACTGCGCCCCATCGCGCGCACGCAGCCGGGCTCGCGCACGATCGAGCGCAGGATTTCCCCGATCGCTTCGGGCTCGCGCGGCGGGACGACCCAGCCGTCCACGCCCGGCTCGACGTTCTCGGGCAGCCCGCCCACGCGGGTCACGATCGCGGGGCAGCCGAGCGTCATCGCTTCGCGGCACGCATACGACAGGCTCTCGTGGTACGACAGCACGAACGACACGTCGATGATCGAGAACGGTGTCCGCACGTCGTCGAGCCGGCCGGTGAAAACGGTGCGCGCGGCCATGCGGTGGTGTGCGATCTGTTCGCGTTGCTCGGCGGTCGGCTCCGCGCCGACCAGCAGCACGCGAAACCGCTCGCGCTCGTGTTCGGGCAGGCGGCCCAGTGCCGCGATCAGGTCCATCCAGCCTTTCTCCGGCGCGGTGCCGGCGCTGCTGCCCAGCACGATCGCGTCCGCGGCGGACGGCCCGAACAGCGCGATCTTGCGGCGACGGATTTCGTCGCTGGCCAGTCGTTCGGCGGCCTGCCGGCGCACGCCGTGCTTGACGACGGTGACGTTCCCGTACGGCGACCGGAGCGCGAGCATGCCCGCGACATAGTCGCTGACCGCGATGGTGTGGTCGGTGGCGAGGCGTGCGCGCAGCACGTTGCCGAAGCTGTCGGCGCGGTAGGTGTTGTGCTTGGTGAGCACGACTGCGGGCCGATACCGGCAGCCGAGCAGCGCGAGCATCACCTGCCGGTGATCGGCGGAGCCGTTCACATGGATGACGTCGAAGCGCTCGGCTGCGATCCGCTGGCGCAGCCGGAGGATTTCCTGGCACAGCCGGTTCCAGCGCGGTTTGAATTCCATGTCGAAGATGGCCACGTCGGGACTGTCCTTCAACAGTCGCGACAGGCGGCTGCCCTCCGGTGACGCGACGGTCACGCGATGATGCCGGCTCATCGCGGCGGCGAGATCACGGACGTAGGTGTCCTGGCCGCCGCCGTAGTCGCCGTGGAAGTTGGTATACAGAATGTTCATCACGATGCCGCCTTTCCCCGATCATTCATTGGGCAGGACTGCTGAGAAAATGAGCGTGTCCGCTTGTTGAGAGCAATGACTCGAACCTGGTCCCGCGTGGTCGATGCGGGATCGCGCATCGACGCCCGGGCGGGGCGTCACCGCGAATCGTTTCCAAATATTACAGAAGCATTACGTACCGTAGTGTCAAGGTCTGCGCATCTTTGTGAACATGTGTCGCGATCGTTCACCGTGTCGTCACGCGGTGCGATGCCGCCGGGGAGGCGGGGAGTCCGGCGATAGGGTTCCTGTCGCCGGTGCGTGGAGCGTGGCGAGCCCGGTGCGACCGGTGAAGCGGCCCGATTACCCTCGTTGGCGGGGCAGGAAGCGGGCTGGATCGCGACAAAACCCGACTTTTCGACGGCATCCGGACGCAGATCAACCCCCTCGACTTTCAGATTCGAAAGCCGGACGGCCATTTGCGTTAGAATGCCCCCCCTTGTCCGCCATGGCGACTGCCAAAGGCGGACTCGTCGCACCCAGAGAGACGTGGGTTTCGATTCGTAGCCGGGCGCGGAAGATGTGCCAGCCGTTAGCAACATACGCTTTGTGATTTGGATTACTAATGAAGAAGAAGCACAACATCACCAAGTACATCGTTGTCGCGATGATTCTTGGAATCGCAGTGGGTTACGCCTGTCATAGCGCGTTTCCCGACCCGAACATGGCGAAGGAGGTCGCCGGCTACGTATCGTTGCTGTCCGACATATTCCTGCGCCTGATCAAGATGATCATCGCGCCGCTGGTATTCGCGACGCTGACCGTCGGCATTGCGCAGATGGGCGACGGCAGTGCCGTGGGCCGCGTCGGCGTCAAGGCGTTCGGCTGGTTTTTCATCGCGTCGTTCACGTCGTTGCTGCTCGGCCTGCTGACCGCAACGATCCTGCAACCGGGCAGCCATCTGAGCCTGCCGCTGCCGGCGTCCGATGCGTCCCTCGGGCTGAAGACGGGCGCCTTCACGCTGAAGGACTTCGTGGTCCACCTGGTGCCGAAGTCGATCGCGGAAGCGATGGCGAACAACGAAATCCTGCAGATCGTCGTGTTCTCGATCTTCTTCGGCACCGCGCTGTCGGCGCTCGGCGAGTCGGGCAAGCGCCTGACCGGCGTGATCGACGATCTCGCGCAGGTGATGCTGAAGGTGACGGGCGCGGTGATGTGGTTCGCGCCGGTCGCGGTGTTCGCGGCGCTGGCGTCGACGATCACCACCCAGGGGCTCGGCATCCTGCTCACGTTCGCGAAGTTCATGGCGAGCTTCTATCTGGCCCTGGCGCTGCTGTGGGGCGTGCTGACGCTCGCCGGCGTGACGTTCCTCGGCAAGCGTGCGTTCACGCTGATCCGGCTGATCCGCGAGCCGTTCCTGCTGTCGTTCGCGACGGCGAGCTCCGAAGCCGCGTATCCGAAGCTGCTGGACGCGCTCGACCGCTTCGGCGTGAACCGCAAGATCTCGAGCTTCGTGCTGCCGATCGGCTATTCGTTCAACCTCGACGGCTCGATGATGTACTGCACGTTCGCGGTGTTGTTCATCGCGCAGGTGTACGGCATTCATCTGCCGCTGGGCACGCAGATCACGATGCTGCTGATGCTGATGGTCACGTCGAAGGGGATGGCGGGCGTGCCGCGCGCGTCGCTGGTCGTGATCGCGGCGACGCTCAACCAGTTCAACATGCCCGAAGCCGGGTTGCTGCTGATCATGGGCGTCGACATGTTCCTCGACATGGGGCGCTCGGCCACCAACGCGGTCGGCAACTCGATCGCGGCGGCCGTGGTCGCGAAGTGGGAAGGGCAGCTCGACGACCCGCGCGACGACAACGATCCGGGCAACGGCCGTGCGATGAAGGTGAAGGTGCCGGAGACCTCGGCATCGGCATGATGTGCAGCAGTGCGGCAGCGCAGCGATAGGGGTGCGCTGCCTGCTTTCCGGTAGTGGATAATCGCCGGCCTGGATTCGAAATGGATCCAGGCCGGCGATTTGTTTTTGGGGAGATGATTCCGTCTTGAATGCGGTCGTTTTCCCTGATTCCCGGATTACCCGATTGATACCTGGCGCTCGACGTTTCAATCCGTCGTCGTTGAACACACGGCGATATTCCCGCAGGCACGCGCAAGCCTGATTTTCCCGATCCCCGATTCGACGTGTAAGTGATCATTCACTGTCGCGCTGTCGTGCGCGCCTTCAGCGCGCTTGGGTGACAGCGGCAATGCCGTCAAAGCCGATTCCTTGAAAAGCGCGCGACGCGAGCGATTCGCAATTTTTTTCGATTTATATAACGCTATTCTCGCGCTGCGCATTATCGAACGCATGCTGCACGTAATACCGACTGCGCCGGATGATTCAGGGGAAGTATTTACGCGTTACGGTTTTCGAGCCATCCGGCCGGCCCTTCATGTGAATGTTCGCACCATTCAGGAGAGCATCCGTCATGGTCGCCAGACGACGCTTTAAGGCTGCGCTTCTCGGCGCAGCGATCGCCGCGATGACCCCCGCCGTTCACGCAGGCAACACCACCGACTGGCTGGCGAATACGTACGGCACGCTCGCGGCCCACGTCGGCAACGTCGCGCGCGCGATGTGGGTCGCGCCCGAAGGCGTGATCTATACGGCGTCGATGTGGGACGAGGACGAGGGCGGTGTCGCGATCTACCAGAACGGCAAGAGCATCGGCTCGATCGGCACGCACTCGGAGTTCCAGGGCAGCGCGATCACCGGTAACGCGACGTCGCTGTTCGTCGCGCTGCAGCCCGGCAAGACATACGGCAGCGGCGCGGTGGGGCGCTACAACCGCGCGACGAAGTATCGCGACCTTGTCATCCAGGTCAGCGCGGCGACCAACCAGCCGCGCATCGACGTCGTCACCGGGCTCGCGACGGCCGGCTCGCTGCTCTATGCAAGCGATTTCTACGGCAATCGCGTGCGTGTATTCACCACCGACGGCGTGTGGCAGCGGGACATCAGCGTATCGGCGCCGGGCGCGCTCGCGGTGGATGGCGCGGGCAACGTGTGGGTCGCGCAGAAGAGCGCGGGCGCGATCGCCGGCTTCAGCCCGGTCGGTGCGCTGCTGAACACGATCCGGATGCCGGCCGGGTCGCAGCCGTCGGCGCTGGTTTTCGATGCGGCGGCCGGCCAGTTGCTGGTGGGCGACGAAGGCCCCGACCAGAACATCAAGCGCTATACGGTGTCGGGACGGCCCGCGCTGGCCGGCACGTTCGGCGTGCGCGGCGGCTATCTCGACACGACGACGGGCATCAAGGGGCAGGTCGGCGCGCAGCGCTTCACGCGCATCGCCGGGCTCGGCAAGGACACCGGCGGCAATCTCTATGTGCTCAACAATCCGTGGGGCGGCAGCTGGGATCTCGGCCGCAACGGCGCGACCGACATTCACGCGTACAGCAGCACCGGCAGCCTGCGGTGGACGCTGCAGTCGCTGAACTTCGAAGGGATCGCCGCGCCGGACCCGGTCACGGACGGCGCGCTGTTCTACGGCAGCACACATGTATACAGCGGCAGCGCGGGCGGCACGTTCGTCGCGAACACGGTCGATCCGTTCACGTATCCGGCCGATCCGCGCATCAACATGAGCGACACGCAGCGCGACGAGCATTTCGGGCTGCTCACGTCGGTGGGCGCGAACCGGATTCTCGTCGCGGCCGGCCAGAACCCGCCGGTCTTCTACTTTTTCCACTTCAACGCGGCGAACGGCTATATCGCGATCCCGGACGGCTCGATCCCGGGCCCCGCGTTCAACACGACGCGGCGCGTGACGAGCGGCTTCAGCATCGACAGCAAGGGCGGCGTGTGGGCCGGCCTCGACAAGACCGGCGCGATTACCCACTACCCGCTGACCGGTTTCGACGCGAGCGGCAAGCCGTCGTGGGGGCCGGGCGTCGCGACCCGCGTGCCCGACAGCATCCAGCCGCTCACGCGCATCGTCTATCTCGCGGACAGCGACACGATGGTGCTCGCGCAGGGCGCCATCGGGAGCAACGACTGGACGTCGATCGGCACGCGCATCGAGGTGTATCACGGCTGGAGCGCGGGCAACACGACGAAGCCCGACCCGGTGATCACGCTGCCGCACAGCGGCGCGAAATCGATCGACGCGGTGGGCAACCATCTGTTCGTCGGCTACTGGTTCAGCAGCAGCGGGCCGCTGTGGCCGAACGTCGACGCGTTCAACCTCACCACCGGCAAGCTCGATACCACGCTGGTTAACACGAGCCCGGCGACCGTCGATACCAGCAGCGCGATCGATGCGATGTACAGCATCCGCGCATACCGCCGATCGAACGGCGAGTACGTGGTGATGAAGAACAACGTAAAGGGCAACAGCATCACCGTGTACCGGTGGACGCCCTGACCTTGACGATTCACGTTTGCCCGCCTCGGCTTCGGTCGGCGGCCGGGCTCGCGACACCATGAAGTGATTCATCGCGGTTTCGCGGGATTTCCATGCCGCTTCCACAGAATTTCCACATCCCGCGTTCGTAATGGCCGGCGTGCGCAACGCGCGCCTCACCGCCCGCCGGGCGGCTGTCCTGAACCTCCCGACACGGAAAACCCGATAAGGGCACAATGACAGCGGCGTCGGCGGCACTGCGTGTGCGCACGACGATGAACCGAATCGACTGACGGGTTGCACCGGCGCATTGCCGCGCCGGTGAATTTGCGTGGCAACCCCTGCCGCGTTTTTTGAGCCGAAGTGACGAAAAGATGAAGACGAAAACCACCCCGAACCGCCTGTTGCTGATCGCCGTGCTGGCCGGCGCGCTGAGCGGGACTGCCCACGCAGAGACGGCGCCGGCCGTCGCGACCGTCGCGACGGTCAACGGTACGCCGATCACCCAGGCCGACGTCGATACGCTGCTGCGCGCGTCCGGGCAACCGGACTCGCCGCAGATCCGCCAGGCGATCAAGAATCAGCTGATCACGCGCGTGCTGGTTCAGCAGGCTGCCGAGAAGGCGAACTATGCCGACAAGCCCGAGGTCAAGGCGGCGGTGCAGCAGGCGAAAACGAACGCCGAAGTGCAGCTTTACCTGCGCGACAACGTGAAGCCCGAGCCGGTGACCGAAGAACAGGTCAAGGCGCGCTACGACGAACTCGTGGCCACGCTCGGCAAGAACGAGTACAAGCCGCGCCTGATCATCGTCCAGGATCCGGTGACGGCCGCGACGGTGCTCAGCGAGCTGAAGGCGGGCAAGTCGTTCGAAGGGCTGGCGCGTCAGTACAGCATGGCGCCGAGCCGCGATGCCGGCGGCGAACTGCCGTGGGTGAGCTTCCACACGCCGGCGACGGAAGGCAAGACGTCCGGCCTGCCGCTGCCGGTCGCGCAGGCGCTCGAGAAACTGAAGGTCGGCGCCGTGACGAACGATTCGATTCCGGTCGACGGCGTGCGGGCGATCGTGAAGCTGGATGCGAAGCGGCCGACGCAGGTGCCGGGCTTCGCCGCCGCGAAGCCGGGGCTTCAGCAGCAATTGCAGGCGGCTGCGGTGGAGAAGGCGAGTGCGCAGATGATCGGCAACCTGCTGAAGGACGCGAAGATCACGCAGTAATGCAGTAATGCAGTAATGCAGTAATGCAGTAATGCAGTAATGCAGTAATGCAGTCACGCGGCGGCGTCGAAACGCCGGACGTCACGCGCGCCAGATCATGCTCGCGCTCGTGTCGGATTCCGACTCGCTGCGGAAGCCGAGCCGTTCGTAGAGCCGCCGCGCCGGGTTGCCGTGCAGCACGCTGAGCGACACCGGCACGTGCGCGCGTGCCGCGTCGTTCAGCAATGCGTTCAGCACGACTTCACCGACGCCCCGGCCCTGGTGCGCGGGGAGGATCTGGATCTGGTGCACGTGCCACGCGTCGGGGGCGCGTGTCACCTTCAGCAAGCCGATGGCTTCATCGTCGTTGCAGACGATCATCGCATCGTCGAAGTGCGCGCGGATGCGCCGGTCGTGCGCGTCGTCGTCGGTCGGCATGCCGGCGCGTTGCAGATGCTCCGTCATCGTGAGCTTGCGAAGCGTCAGCAGGAACGGCAGGTCGGCGGCAGACGCCGGGCGCAGGCGGATTGCGTGTGTCATCGGGCGGACTCGTTCGTTCGGGAAGGCGGGATCGTCGACGGCAAGGTCGATCCCCGCAGCGCATCATTCCTGATGGCGGGCAGCGGGTCAAAGGGCGCAGCGCCGAATTCGGCACACCTCCGTGGCCGATCATGCGGCGCGCCGGCCGGACACCTTCCGCGCATCCGCGAGATTGGCGATCAGCGTGTCGACCACGACGCGTTTCAGGCTCGCGAGCGCGGAAGGCGCATCGCCTCCACCCGCATGGAGGCACACGTCCACTGAAGGCAGCGGCGGCAGGCCGTCGCGCTCGCCAAGCTGCCGCAACGTCTGCGGCACACCCACCATCGTTCTCGCCGTAATCCCCAGCCCGCCCGCGATGCCGGCCCACAGGCTTTGCAGGCTGCCGGTCGTGTAAGCGAGCCGCCACGGGATCCCGGCCTTGTCGAGCGCATCGGTACCAGCCTTGCGGAACAGGCATGGCGGCTTGTACAGCGCAAGATCCAGCGGCATGCCGGCGCGTGGACGCACATCGACGCCCTGCGGCCCGATCCACGCCATCGACAGCGTGACCAGGTGTTCGGCGTCGGTACGATGCCCGCGGCCCATCGCGAGTACGACGTCGAGTTCGCCGCCGTCGAGCCGGTCGAGCAGCGCGCCGTTGCCGTCGACGACGATGTCGACGCGCACGCCCGGGTGCGTGCGCTTGAACTGGCCGAGCGCGACGGGCAGCCACGATTCGGCGAAGTCGCCCGGTAGCCCGAATCGCACGGCCCCCTCGATCGCCGCGCCGCGGATCGCGCCCACCGCCTCGTCGTTCAGCTCGAGAATGCGGCGCGCATAGGACAGCATCAGTTCGCCCGCCTCGGTCGGCACGAGGCCGCGCCCCTGGCGGCGAAACAGCGGCTGGCCGATCTGCGTTTCGAGCTTGCGCATCTGCTGGCTGACCGCCGACTGCGAGCGGCCGATCCGGTCGGCGGCGCGGTTGAGGCTGCCGAGCCGATCCGCGGCGATCAGCGTGCGCAGCGCATCCATGTCGAGATTCGGGAGCGTCATGATTCCGTTTTTCTTATAAGTTGATGTCGAATTACCGTATTTATTGCACATTCCCGTCGCTACCATCAAGTGAACCGGTCGTTCCGGTTCACGGGGATGCGCGCGATACGCCGCTGCGGATGCCCGTGAGGTTGCTTCCCTTCTTTCTCACGAGGACCGTGAATGAACATCCGCTCGATATTCCGCCAAGGCTTTCCCGGCATGCTGCTGGCCGCATCGATGATTCCCGGCGACGCATCGGCCGCGCCGTCGCTCGCGGGGACATGGACGCTGGTCGCGGCGGACGTACAACATCCCGACGGCACGGTTGGCCGCGACTATGGCGCCGATCCGAAGGGGTTGCTGCTGATCGACGTGCACGGAAACTATTCGCTGCAGATCTTCAAGTCGGAGCGCCCGCGCTTCGCGTCGAACGACAAGGCGACCGGCACGCCGGACGAATTCCGTGACGCCGTGCTCGGGTCGAGCACTCACTACGGCACGCTGACCGTCGATCCCGCGAAACACAAGCTCGCGTTTCACATCGTCAATTCGTCGTACCCGAACTGGATCGGGCAAACACAGACGCGAAGCTATCAATTGAAGGACGGCGAGCTGAGCTACCGCGTGCCGCCGCGCGCCAACGGCGACATACCGATCTCGGTGTGGCGGCGAGTGGACTGAGGCGGGCGGGCGTCAAAGCCCCGGCAGCTGAATCTGCAGGCCGGCCGGGCGATGTTCGAGGACATTCGTGACCTCGTATTCGGTTTTTGCGCCGTCCGAGGTTTGCCATTGCTGCATGCGGACATTGCACACGAGCACGTCTCCCTTGCTGAAACTGATCTGGCTGTTGTTCATGCGCGACAGGAAGCCGGTGTCCGTGATCGCTGCGTGAATCGTCGACGTGCCGTCGTATAGCCGCCACTTGTTGTCGTCCTTGAATGCGAGCGACACGATCGAGAACGCCATCTTGCAATGCTCGTCGAGGATGAGCGAGTCGGCCGGTTCGGGCGCGTGAAACCATGCGATCTCGCTCCGGTCGACCGTTTCGACGATTTCCGTATCGGTGCCGACCGCAAACACCACGATGCCTTCGCGCGCGAGCGGGGCAAGCACGTGCTCGGTGGCGCGGCGAACGCCGACGTCGCGCAG
Organism: Burkholderia sp. AU15512; assembly: GCF_002223325.1. Lineage (NCBI taxonomy): Bacteria > Pseudomonadati > Pseudomonadota > Betaproteobacteria > Burkholderiales > Burkholderiaceae > Burkholderia > Burkholderia sp. AU15512. Next base: position 2,800,781 of record NZ_NKEX01000006.1, on the reverse strand, counting down.
CAGCGTGAGGACGGGCAGGTCGATTTCGAGGGTGTCGCCTTCGACATGCAGGATGGCGGTGTGGTCTTGCATCTGCACCTGCAGGATCTCGCGCCCGCGCAGCCATTTGAGGACGGCAAAGAGCCCTTTTCCCGCCTTCGGTGCGGCGATGCCGAGCGCGGTCAGGATCGTGACCGCATTGGCGAGCGCCGTGCCTTCGTTGCCGCTCAACAGGTCGCGCATGCGGCCGAGCAATGACGTCGCGAGCGTGAAGTCGATGCCGAAACTGCCGGTCTTGAAGCTGCCGCGCACGTTCACCTGCGGCCGCACCTGATTGCCGCACAGCGCGCGGGTCGATGCGCCGAGCAGATCCCCGATGGCGAGCAGCGCGGGCGCGAGTTCGCGCACGTCCCTTTCCGACGATTCGAGCGCGGGCCCGTCGTAGGTGGCGCGAAAGCGGCTCATGGCGCAGAGGGGGCCGGGATCGGCCGGGCCGGTACGGTTTTCATGGCGTAGGGTCATGCGGAAAGTGGGCGGATGACGTGGACGATACTGGAAGCAGATGCTTTCGAATATCTTTCATGCTAGATGCGATCCATCGGCTGCGGACGATTTTGGCCGTCCGGCCAAGACGACGTTCTGACGTGTCGCAGCCGAACCCGGCACACACCGAACTTTTCTGATCCTGGCCCGGTCACAACCGCCAGCGCGCGGGCGCGCCGGCGCCCCGCACGTGGTTCCGGCCCCGGTATTCCCCGGCCCGCCCCGCCCGCATATCATTCGCACATCGCGCGCTTGCCGACCGCAGGCGCAGCACACAGGGATTCTCGATGGACACCAAACGATCGCGGCCGGGCCTCGTCGCCGCGCTGCTCTGGGCGGCGCTGTATCTCGCGACCGGCTACATCTCGCACCAGTTCAACGGCCCCGTCCGGCTGACGGGCTACATCTGGCTGCCGGCCGGCGTGACGGTCGGCGCGTTCATGCTGCGGCCGATGCGCGAATGGCTGACGCTGGCCGGCGCATTCCTGGTCGGGCAACTCGCGCTGAGCGCCATCGAACAGGCCAGCCTGGTCAACGCGGTGCTGTTCACGGTCGACGAGGTCGGTGCGGCCGCGCTCGCGGTGTGGCTCGTCCAGCGCGTGCGCTTCTCGCTCGAAGGGCTGTATTTCCTGCGCTCGGTAATCCTCGCCGGCCTGATCGCGGGCGTGGTCGGCGCGATCGGCGGCGCGGCCTGGTACACGGCGGTCAAGGGCGCGCCGTTCTTCGACGTGTGGTCGGTGTGGGCCGCGTCCGATTTCGTCGGCGTGCTGCTGGTCACGCCGGTGCTCGCGTCATGGTCGCGCTTTCGCGCGCATCGCTCGGGCGATCACGAGCGCTTCGACCTCGTGCTCGGCATGGTCTCGTTCGTGCTGGTCGTCGGCGTCGCACTCGTGATCTTCGACGGCGACACGTCGCAGAAATTCGGCACCGGCGCGGGCTTCGCGCTGACGTATATCCCGTTGTTCCTCACCGTCGCGGTGACGCTGCTGCTCGGCGGCCGGGCGGGCTCGTCGTCGGTGCTGGTGCTCGCGCTGATCGTGATCGAGCAGACCGCGCAGGGCGACGGCCCGTTCGCGTCGTTTCACGAGCATTACGGCAGTGCATTGCTCGAAGCGCAGCTTTATCTGGCGGTCGCGTCGCTGCTGGTGCTGACGGCGAGCACGCTGAAGACGACGCGCGAACGCGTACATGAGCATGCGGCCGTCCTGCAGAACAACATGGAGCTCGCGCTCGCGAGCGCCGGCCAGATCGCGTACGTGCTCGACCCGGAATCGGGGCGGATCGAGTGGAGCGGCGACGTCGAGCGCGTGTTCGGCGTCGGCGTGGATGCATCGCAGATCGCGAGCGTGCCGCTCGTGCTCGAACGCGTGCAGCCGGGCGACCGCGATGCGCTGCGCGACTACTGGGATGCGGAGATCGCGGGCGAGGATCGCGCGTCGCTGTCGCTGCGCATCGTGCAGCGCGACGGCGGCACGCAGACGATCACCGATCACGGCGCGCCGCTGCTCGATTCGAATGTCGACGTGACGGTGGTGGCGGGTGTCTGGCAACTCGAGCGCGTGTGGCCGGCGGCGGACGAATGAGCGAACGCACGTCATGACGGGCCGCACGGGCGTCCTGCTGATCCACGGGCTCGGCGGCACGCAATACGATCTCGGTTCGTTGCACAAGGCGATGCGGCGCGCGGGCGCCGACACGCACATGATCACGCTGCCGGGGCACGGCACGCGCCCCGAGGATCTGGTCGGCGTGCGCGCGGAGGTGTGGCTCGATGCGGTGACCGAGCAGTATCGCGCGCTGGAAAACGAGTACGACACGCTGCATGTCGCGGGCATGTGCATGGGCGCGCTGGTCGCGCTGCTGCTGTGCCACCGCGTGCAGCATGCGCGCGGCCGGCTCGCGTTGCTGGCCACGCCGGTGTTCATCGACGGATGGTCGACGCCGTGGTACCGCGCGCTGCGGCACGTGCTGTACCGCGTGCCGGGGGTAGCGGAGCGGATGCGTGTGGAAGAAGGCGAGCCGTTCGGCATCAAGAACGCGACGATCCGCGCGATCGTGAAGAAGAAGTTCGAGCGCGAGGACAGTTTCCACTACGCATGGGTGCCGCTCGCATGCGTGCGGCAGGTCGACCGGATGCGCGACTGGGCGCTCGAGGCCGCGGCCGGCACGCCGTGCCCGACGCTCGTGCTGCATGCGCGCGAGGACGAACTGACGAGCCTGCGCTCGGCCGATTTCCTGCTGGAAAAGATGCCCGACGCGCGGGGGATCGTGCTCGAGAACAGCTATCACATGATCTGCGCGGACAACGATCGCGACGACGTCGCGCGCCACGTGCTCGACTTCTTCGGGTTCGATCCGGTGCATGCGGTGAGCCCGGCGATGGCGCGCCGGATGGGACGGCTGGAATCCTGACGGCGACCTGCCCGGCCCGGGATGCGCGAGATCCGCTGCCCCCGGTACGCATCGGGTCTTGCATGCGTACCGGGGCGTGGCGAATTCATGCCGTTTCCGTTTCCGTCGCGCGTCGCGCCAGCAGAGTCGATGCGGCCAACTGGGCGCGTACCGCATCGATGGCTGCGTCGCTCGGCGCAATGCCTTCGAGGTAGATGAAATCGACCGTCGACAGGCCGATGACGGACAGCACCTGCTTCAGGTACGGGGTCAGGAAATCGGGCTGCCGCGCCGCCGCGCCGGTGCAGATGCCGCCCGAGCGTACCAGCACGAGCACGGGTCGATCGGCGAGCAGGCCGAACTTGCCTTCCGGCGTGGCCGTGAACGTGCGGCCGATACGCAGCACGAAATCGATCCACAACTTCAGCGCGGCAGGTATCGTGAAGTTGTGCATCGGTGTGCTGATCAACACGCCGTCGCTGTGTTCCACTTCCGCGATCAGTTGTTCGGAGTACGCCAGCACGGGATCGGCATCCGGCTGCCTCGCGACCACGGCATGCGCATAGTCGGCCGATAGCGAAGGCAATCCGGGTTGACCGAGGCTGCGCGACACGACCCGCGCATCGGGGCGGGCCGCCCGCCATTGCGCGACGGCTTCGTGCGCAAGGCGTGCGCCCAGCGAATGACTGCCATGCGGACTGGCATCGACAAAAAGAAGGTTGTTCATCAGAGCGCCCGTAGTGACTGACTGAAATGCACGCCGCGGGACAGCAGCCCCTGGCGGAAATAGAAACGCTGCGCGAGCGCGTTGGAGAGCCCGGTATCGAGTACCAGGTGCCGGCAGCCGTGTTGCCGCGCGTCGTCGCGCACCGCGTCGAGCAGCCGCTCGCCCAGCCGTTGACTGCGCGCGTGTTCGGTTGCGACCAGGTCGTCGACATAGACGAAGCGCCCGTACAGCGTGTTTTCGAGGTGACGGTATCCCGCCAGCGCGACGACCGCGCCGTCCGGGCTGCCGTGCCGTGCGGTCAGCAGCACATAGCCTTGTTCGGCCTGGCGGCGCATCTGTCGCACGAACGCATCGGCATCGGTCAGGTGCGGGCGTAGTTCACGCATCACGTCGAACGTCGACCGGTAATCCGCGTCCGTCACGGCGCGTTTCAAATGGATCTCTGGCATCACGATTGCTCCACGGTAACGTCGCTACTGTACGAATCGGATGGCGTATCCTGAAGGTCCAAAAAGTGACTATTTGACTGGGACATGAAATTCGACGATCTGATGCCGGACCGTCATCTCGACATGCCGGTCTATCGGCAACTGGTCCGGCGCTTCCGCGAGGCGATCGAGACGGGCAAGCTGGCGCCGGGCAAGCGCGTGCCGTCGGTACGGAGCCTGGCCAGCGAACTCAATCTGGCACGCGGCACCGTCGAAGCGGCTTATCAGATCCTCATCGGCGAAGGGTACCTGGTCGCGCATGGGCCGGCCGGCACCGTCGTGTCGCCCCAGTTGCCGGATGGGCGGCAGCCGCGCGCCGCGGCGCCCCGGCCGGACGAACCGCCGCGCGGCGATCCGGCGGCGCGCGGGCCGAAGCCGTTCCAGATGGGCATTCCCGCGCTCGATGCGTTTCCGCGCATGCCGTGGATACGGCTCACCGGGCGTCATGTGCGGGCGATGGCGACCCCGTCGCTGGACTATGCACCGCCGCAAGGTCACGACGGGCTTAGGCGCGCGCTGTCCGCGTACCTCGGTGTGTCGCGCGGCATCGACTGCTCGGCCGGGCAGATTTTCATCACCGCGGGGTATCGCGGTGCGCTGGACCTGATCTGCCGGACCTTGCTGCGTCCCGGCGACGTTGGCTGGTTCGAGGACCCCGGGTATATCCATGCACGCCGCCTGCTCGAGCACGCGGGGATGCGGCTCGTGTCCGTGCCGGTCGACGACGACGGCCTGTGCGTGGAAGCGGGGCTGCGCCGGGCGGCCGATGCGCGTTTTGCCGTGGTGACGCCGACCCATCAAAGCCCGCTCGGTGTCGCGCTGTCGCTGCCGAGGCGTCTTGCCTTGCTCGACTGGGCCCGGCAGCAGCGGGCCTGGATCGTCGAGGACGATTACGACAGCGAGTTCCGGTACCACGGCCGCCCGCTGCCCGCGCTCAAGAGCCTGGATCGCCACCAGCGCGTGCTTTACACCGGATCGTTCAGCAAGGTGCTTTATCCGGGCTTGCGGCTGGGGTATCTCGTCGTTCCCGAGGAGCAGGTCGCCGCCTTTCGCGACAGCGCCGGCTGGCTCGGCGACAGCGGTCAGATGCTGATGCAATCCGTCGTCGCGGACTTCATGGAACAAGGGCATTTCGCGCGCCATCTGAAGAAAATGCGTGCGCTTTATGCCACCCGCCGTGCGTGGCTGATCGATGCGCTGGTCAAGGTTTTCGGCGATGCGCTGTACATTCCGCCCCGCGCGGGTGGCCTGCATGTGGTGGCCTACTGGCGCACGGCGGTCGACGATCGCGCCGTCGCACGCATGGCCGACCTGCAGGGCTTTTCCGTCCAGCCGCTGAACGACTGGAGCCCGGGCGGCCGGATGCCGCCCGGCATGCTGCTCGGTTTCACGAACCTGACGTCGGCGCAGCAGGCGTTGACGCTGGTGCGGCGCCTGTATCGGCTCGTTCATGCGTGAACTTCGTGTGGTGGATGACGCACCTGTGGGTGCCGGAGTACGTGCGACTGGCGCCACGGTTTTGCGATTGTGTGACAGAGTTACCGCGACTGTTCTACGCGTGGTCGATAACACCTTGTGACGTCGCCGACCGGATTCATGCCTCAAGGGTGGCCAGCACCATGCTTTTCCGACTTTCGGCCGGGTCGAAGTAACGAGCCTGGCTCGTATCTCCGACGGCGGCTCCCGGCCAGGAAGCGACGTTCACGGGTAGACGCAGTTGGACATTCTGGCGTCGGTAGCACTTCAAAAGCGGCCACTGAACCTAGCAGAGTCGATCGCAGTTCATCGGCCGAATCGGTCATCATGCAGGGCTCGGATTATTGACCAAAAGTGGTTGAACAACGATCTGGTCGCTTCCCGCAGCAGCCCGGCAGCAAGATCCGGCGCGGCCCACTTAATTAACTTTCGTATTTCTTTGCCACAGCCTCAAGGTCGCCTGCGCCGCGCTGATCCCAACTGTTACGCAATGCCCAATTCCGCACCTCGTTTGCATTAACCGGATGTCCCGCTTGTCGTAACACCCTAAAGGTCTCTAGCGCATCTTTCTTGTCTGACGGATGAGCCAGGCCAGTTGCCACATTGACGCGGGTTTGAAGGCTTTCCAACGCTGCTATTACCGCCGGATCCATCGAGGGCGCGGCGACTTGCCACGAGGCGTTTCCCCAGATTGATGGCTGCCAAAGCGACAGCCACTCTTTACCATCGGTCTCGCTCCAAGGAAGATAAACGATCGCGGCTGGCGACGCACAGTCATCTAGTTTGCCCATATCAGACGTCGATAGATGAGCGCCAAGGAGAAGCGTATTGGCTTGAACGGCAGCGATGCGTGCTGGAAACTCAAGCGTTACGCTGACATTTGAGCCACCTACCTTCACAGACCGCCCTGCGTGTAATGCTTTTGCAGTCTTATCGCCCAGCATTTCCGCGATCGTCCCGCCGAGAAAATGTCCCTTCGCAGGAACCACTAGGGAAATGTTCGCAATATTGTTCGAGGCGCAGTACTTGACCGCTTCAGCCATTGCAAGTTTGGCTGTGGCGATATTCGGACCGACGTTTTCAACGAGAAACCTAGGAGTCTGAGATGGCATGGAGAGACCTGCAGGATGGTTTTCGGAGCCGAATCACCGTATCACACCTTCAACAGCCAGCGCAGCAATCATTTCGGCGTCGTTCGGAGCGTAGGTTAGGCACTCCATCCAGCCGTTGAAGCCCATCCAAGGGTCATGAACGAGGAGATCCGCTTGCGAGGTGGCGGCGGCTCGTCAACAACCGCCCGCATCTCGGAACGGAGGCCCTGGGATCAAAGGGGTGGGATGTCCCGAGGTCGGCAATCAGATCGCGAGGTCTTGCGCAACATCCACGATAAGGGCGTCCTTGACTTGCCCATATGGAATCGCTCGGCCCTCGTCGAACCCCACCATCCTCTCTGTGATGATCCTGCTAAGTTCCTCGATGTGTGGGCGACGAGCCTCCTCGGACAATGTCACGATGGCTTCGAGAAATTGATCAGAAAAATAAATCGAAACGCTCCGCGACCACTTTGTGCGATCCTCAGGTTGCCCGAGCAACGGCCAGAGGACAAAAAAGTTGCGCGGGTTAAGCGAGTGGAATTCAGCGCCCTCAGGGAACAGCGAGCGGATCTCGTCCGCGATCAATTGTTTTGCTGTGAGATGAACGTCGCTGAGTGTATTCATGGAGGTCTCCTGTTGGTGCTCTGGGGCACGCTCGGCCGACAAATCCTAGCATGACGACACTTTGCCTCTCTCGTCACGACGCGCTATGAACTTGTCCAAGATATAGCTATCACATGATAGGCTGAGGCATGATTGAATTTACCCAGATTACGGAAAAATATCAGCCACCCTACATCGAGAAGCATTTCAGCTCTCTTGAAGGGCTACACACGTTCTCGGTCCAATTCTTCAAAGATGTCGCAGAGATTTATGATGCGCTCACAAGGATGAGTAACGTCGAGCGCAATCCGACAGGATATTCGATCGATGACGCACCTATCCTCGGACTCCTCGTCCGCATCTGCAAGCTCCTCAAAGAATGCGTGAAGTATCACGAGCAAGATAACGCCGAGGTTATCGCGATCTTCGAGCGCCCTCTCATCGAAGCTACAACGATCGCCAGCTATCTGATGCTGAACGACGCCGCCGTGATCAAGGATTACCGTAAGTGTTCTTACAAGGATCGGCTCAGGATTATCAGGGAATTAGAGAGCGGATCAGCCTTCTTCGACACGAAAGCGGGGAAGCGTTTGCTCGCTGCCGTCAAAGACAAGATGGATTTTGAAGGCCTGACTAAGGACGATTTCGCGGAACAGAAGAAAAATAAATGGCGGCTGCAGGGAAAAAACTTCCGGGAAATTTTCGCCGAGATCGAACACGACGATCTCTATCCGGCCACCTATGGAATGATGTCTGAATCAATCCACGGCTCTTGGAACGAGTCTATGGATTGGGACTTGGTCCGCAATGATGACGGGACATTCTCCGCCTTCACCGACTACCATCCCGCTGACGTAAGGTACGTGACGCCGATTGTGAATTTTACTATCAAGCCTTTCCGGCTGTGGCTCCAGCGTATCGACGCGTATGATGATAATTTCAAAGGGACGATGGACTGGATCGAGCGGGTAAATACCCGTCTCTTCCGCACATTTGATAGCCTGTATGACGGTGAGTACGATGCCAAGAAAACCAAGGAATCTTAGTCGGGCTTTTCTGATGCAGCTTTTTCGGCGCCATCCTCGCCGGCACGAAATGTAAGATTCCGCAATGCAAGAAATTGCTTGCGTCTCAAAGTAGGGGGACGAGCAGGGGTGAAGTTGTACTCCCTGGACTGGGAGTTAAACCCGACACGGGTTTCAGGGCGACACCGCGCCCCCTTCGTCTCAGCCGCCAGCGCCTTGGCCGCGCATACCGCATGCGTCGTCGCGCGCCAGCAGTCGTTCACTCCTCGATCTCCGCAGAATAGGAGGGAAGGCTTAACGCTGCGGGTTTAACGGCCGCTGTTCGCACGGTGACGGCCGATCACGGAAGAAGAGTGAAACGTCCGAAGTGGGTCGGCTGCAGTCAATCGGGCGCAACGAAATGGCACTACTCTGGCGCCCTACCGCACCAGCAGCCCGATGTCGCACACACCGGCCATCGTCGACCGTGATGCCGAACCGCAGCGATGCCGCTACCCCGCCTCCGGCCGCCGTGCGATCCGCGCGCGGGTGGCCGGCGACGCAAGACAGGTGGCCACCGCTTCGTAGCCCGGCGCGCCGGGGTACGGCGCGACGCGGGCCGGCGGGCTATGGTTCGCGGGACACAGAATGATCGCTTCGTCCGGGCCGACGGCCGACAGATCCAGGATCGCCGACGAGCGGGTCAGCATGAACAGCGGGCGCATGCCGTCGGCTCTGGCGCGCTGGCGAAGGTACGCAATCAGCGCCGCCTGCGTCGGCTGGTCGAGATCCTGTTCGATCATGTCCACGACCAAAGCACCCACGCCGTCCGCCTCGAGGCCGGCGAGCAGCAAGGTCAGCGCCGGAGATTGCGTGGCGCCTTCGTCCGCAAGCCATGCCGACGTGCGTTCGACCCGCGCCTTCAGCGCCGGATCGGCCCGCAACGCGCCGAACGCCGCCGCGCCGCCGTCTTCCAGCCGGTCCAGCCCGATGAACGCGGCGCCGGGCAATGCGTCGGCCAGCCGATGCGCGAGACGGGTCTTGCCGCTGCCCAGCGAACCGATGATGTAGTTCAGCGGACGGATATCGCGAAATTCGAACCATTCGCCGTCCCACGGCCAAGGGAGGTTGAACGCAACGCCCGCGGCGGCCGGCGCGAGCAGGCGCGTCAGTTCGCCGTCGTCGGGCATGCGGCCGCGGGCAAGATCGGCGCGGATCGCGCGAACCTTGTCGACCTTGCCGACCAGATCCTGAATGCCGCGCCCGAGCGCCGCCTCATGCGTCGCCAGGGCGTCGCTCAGGCTGCGGGCGTCGCCGCCCAGCACGTTCGCGACCTGGGCCAGGCTCAAGCCGAGCGCGCGAAGCGCCGCGACTTCGGCCGCACGCGCCAGATCGTGCGGGCCGTAGGCGCGGTATCCGGCCACCGTTCGCCCGGGCGTGACCAGTCCTTGCCGCTCGTACAGCCGCAGCGCCTTGGCCGATACGCCAAGCCGCATCGCGGCTTCCGATGCGCTCAGGCCGCGCGTGACATCGCTCATGGGTCACCTTTCGGGTCGTCGATTCGTGATGACGAGCATAAAGGCGATCCCAAGGGCCGGGTCAAGCGCGTTCGCGTGTGAATCGACGAAGACGCCGGCCGCGCCGCGCGTCAGTCAGTCGGCCGCCGCGAATTCGTCGCGCAGCGCGTGATACAGCCGCCGATACCGCGCCAACCGCCCCGCCAGCAGATCGACCATGGCGGCATCGGGCGCGACCGTCTCCGTGACGGGCGGTGCGACGCAGACTTCCGCGAGCGTGTCGTCCGTCGCGGCCAGGCGTGCCAGCCGCGCCGCGCCGAGTGCCGCACCAACCGCGCCGTCCGCATGGCGCTGCATCGCGAGCCCGGTCGCATTCGCGCACAGCCGCGCCCAGAACGCGCTCTTCGAACCGCCGCCGATGAACGACACCGCGTCGAGCGTCGTGCCGGCCGCACGCAGCGCGTCGTAGCCGTCGGCCATCGCGAACGCGACGCCTTCCATCACCGCGTACGCGAGATCGTCCGCGGTGTGTTCGTTGGACAGCCCGAAGAACACGCCACGCGCATGCGCGTCGTTGTGCGGCGTGCGTTCGCCACCGAGATACGGCAGGAACAGCGGCGCACGGGCCGGCTCCGCGCGTTCGGCGCGCGCGGCCAGCACGCCGGCGGTCGTGCCGTGCGCGCGCGCGAGCCAGTCGAGGCTCGCGGCGGCCGACAGGATCACGCTCATCTGGTGCCAGCGCCCTTCGACGCAGTGGCAGAACGCGTGCACGGCCGCGTCCGGGTTCGGCGCGAAACGGTCATTACCGGCGAATAGCACGCCCGACGTGCCGAGCGACAGGAAGCCGCTGCCGGCGCCCGTGACGCCCATGCCGATCGCGGAGGCCGCGTTGTCGCCGGCGCCGCCGGCGATCGTCACGGGCCCCGCGATGCCCCATTCGCGCCGAAGCGCGTCGCGCAGCTGTGCGGCCGGTGCATTGCCCTCGACGAGGCGCGGCATCTGCGCGCGCGTCAGCTCGGTCGCGGCGAGCATCCGGTCGGACCAGTCGCGGCGCGCGCAGTCGAGCCACAGCGTGCCCGACGCGTCGGACATCTCGGACACGAATTCGCCGGACAGGCGCCAGATCAGGTAGTCCTTCGGCAGCAGCACCTTGTGCACCGCGCGGAACACGGCGGGCTCGTATTTCGCGAGCCACAGCAGCTTCGGTGCGGTGAAGCCGGGCATCGCCATGTTGCCGGTGATCGCGCGCGATTCCGGCACCAGCGCCTCGAGTTCGACGCATTCGGTGCCGGCGCGCGTGTCGTTCCACAGGATCGCGGGGCGCAGCACCTGGTCCGCGCGATCGATCAGCGTCGCACCGTGCATCTGTCCCGAGAACGCGATGCCGCGCAGCGCGGCGAAGCCGGCCGGGTGTGCTGCGCGCACCGCCGCGATCGCGTCGAGCATCGCGTGCCACCACGCCTGCGGGCGCTGTTCCGACCAGTGCGGATGCGGGCGGCTGATCGACAGCGCGGCCGAGCCGGTCGCGAGCGGGGCCGAACGGGAATCGGTGAGGAGTACCTTGACCTCGGACGTGCCGAGATCGATGCCGAGAAAAGTCACGTGTGAAGCATCCTGTCTGGGGCGCGCGGCGGCGTGCGTCGCGGGGGCGGCGCGTCGTCGCGGCCGTGCGGTTCGTTGAGCCGGTGCAGCGCGCGGAACCTCGACGGCGGCACCTGCTTCATCGCGAGAAACTGGCGGTTGAAATTCGACAGGTTGTTGAAGCCAACCCGGTAGCAGATGTCGGTCACCGTCAGGTCGGAAAACATCAGCAGCTCGCAGGCCTCGTTGATGCGCAGCCGGTTCAGGTAGCGCACGAACGACGAGCCGGTATGGCGGCGGAAAAACCGCGTGAAGGTGCTGACGCTCATCCCGGCGAACGCGGCGACGTCGGTCTCGCGCAGCATGCCGGGCAGGTTCTGCTGCAGGTACGACAGCACCTGGTTGATGGTCGACGACATGTAGTGCTGCGCGTCGCTGCGGTAGCCGGGGCCGGCGAGCACGCGCCGCTCGCGGCACGACGACAGCCGGTCGAACAGCGACATCAGGATCTCGACGCGCCGGCAGCCGTGCGCGTTCGCGAGTTCGAGCATCAGCGGCGCGACGTCGCGGCCGACGCGGTCGGGAAACTGCACGCCGCGCGCCGCATCGTCGATCAGGTCGATCACCGGCTGCAGCTCGCTGAACGCGCCGACCATCTTCTCGATCGCATCGCGCGAGAACTGCAGCACGACGTCGCGCGACGGCACGCGTTCGCCGTCGGGGAGTTCGCTGACCCAGTTGTGCGGCAGGTTCGGCCCGGTGACGATCAGGTTGCCCGGGCCGAAATCGCCGATGTGATCGCCGACGAACATCTTGCCGTGCGACGACTGGATCAGATGAATCTCGTACTCGGGATGAAAGTGCCACTTCGCGACCGAGTGCGGATAGTCGTGGATCCACGCGCGGAACGATTCGTCGCGGTGGGTGGGAACGATCTCGAGATCCGGGTTCATCGTGTGCTCCGTCGGGGGCGTGCCGGCGTGCTACGAGCGGGACATCGACCAGCCCGTCGCGGCGGGCGGCGTGGTGCGCGTCGCGGCCGCCGGCGGCGCCGCGTGCGCGGTCGGGTTCGCGTCCGGCAGCGTGACGTTGCGCTCGGTGCCGGCGTCGAACAGATGCAGGGCTTCTTCGTCGAAGCGGAACGCTACCACGGCCCCCGGCGCCGGGGCCATCGGGGCCGGCACGAGGGCCGCGCACGGCTGGCCGTGCCAGTCCAGCGTGACGAGTGCCTCGGCGCCGAGCAGCTCGACGAGCTCGACCGTGCCGGTCAGCGCGAGCGTGCCCGGGGTCGGATCCGGTTCGGTGACGAGCCGCAGGTGGTTCGGCCGGATCGCGGCCTTCACCTGCTGACCGTCGTGCAGCGGGGCGAAGCGTGGCGACGCGAGCGGCCAGCGCGCGCCGTTGCAGTCGAGCAGCACGTTCGCGCCGAGGCGCTCGATCGTGCCCGCCGCGAAGTTCATCGCCGGCGTGCCGACGAAGCCGGCGGCGAACACCGTGTGCGGCTGCCCGTACAGCTCGGCCGGCGTGCCGATCTGCTCGATGTGGCCGCCGCGCATCAGCACGACGCGATCGGCGAGCGTCATCGCCTCCAGTTGGTCGTGCGTGACGTACAGCGTGGTCGTCTTCAGCCGCCGATGCAGCCGCTTGATGTCGCCGCGCAACTGCGTGCGCAGCTTCGCGTCGAGGTTCGACAACGGCTCGTCGAACAGGAACACGGCGGGCGTCTTGATCATCGCGCGTGCGATCGCCGCGCGCTGCTGCTGGCCGCCCGACATCGCGCGCGGGCGGCGGTCGAGCAGTGCGTCGAGGCTCAGAATGCGGGCGACGTCGCGCACGCGGCGGTCGATCTCGTCGGCCGGCACCTTCAGCCGGCGCAGGCCGAACGCGATGTTGTCGTACACCGTCATGTGCGGGTACAGCGCGTAGTTCTGGAACACCATCGCGACATTGCGCTCGCGCGACGGCAGGTCGTTGACGACCGCGTCGCCGATCAAAAGCTCGCCGCCGGTGATCGCCTCGAGGCCCGCGATCATCCGCAGCATCGTCGACTTGCCGCAGCCGGACGGGCCGAGCAGCACGATGAATTCGCCGTCGGCGATCTCGAGGTCGAGCGGATGCAGCACGGCGGGGCCGCCGTCGTAGTGCTTCGACAAAGCCTTGCAGGTGATCTGGGCCATGGTTTAGGGCGTGTCCACGCTAATAACGGGCTTGCGCTGGCCACCAGAAGGGCCGAGCGCGAGGATTGCGACGAAGCGAATACTCGACGTATTCGCGAGGAGCATGACGCGGCGCTCGGCCCTTCTGGTGGCCAGCCCCACGAATGCATTTTTCAAACAGGGGAACGTGCCTTTCCGCCCACATTGCGGCGTCGTGCGTCGCTTGTTTGGCACGGCCAAACGGCGCTCCTTACTCCTTGCACTGCGGGCGGAAAGGCACGTTCGCAAGCCCGTTATTAGCGTGAACACGCCCTAATCCATTTCGATCTGAATCTTGACGTCGCGCGGGTGGCCGCTCGCCGCTTCCTCGAACGCGCGCACGCCTTCGGAAAACGGGAACGTGCGCGAGATGAACGGCTTCACGTCGATCGCACCGGACGCGATCAGCGCGAGCGCGCGCGGAAAGATGTTCGCGTAGCGGAACACCGATTCGATGCGGCCTTCCTTCGCCTGCAGCGCGACCACGTCGAGCGGCACCGGGGCGACCGGCATCCCGATCAGCACCGCGCAGCCGCCCGGGCACATCAGGTCGACGAGGTTCGCATACGCGTTCGCGCTGCCGCTGGCCTCGAACACGACGTCCGCGCCCCAGCCGTCCGTTGCTTCGGCTACCACGTCGGCGAGCGACTGTGTGCGCACGTCGACGGTCGTGACGGCACGGTTGTCGGCGAACAGCGCGAGCTTGTCGGGCACGACGTCGGCGAGGATCACGCGCGCGGCGCCGCCGGCGAGCGCGGCGAGCGCCGTCATCGCGCCGATCGTGCCGGCGCCGATCACGACCGCGAGGTCGCCCGGCTTCATCGCCGCCTTCTTCGCGGCCTGCAGGCCGATCGACAGCGGCTCGACGATCGCGCCTTCGGCGAACGACACGGTGTCGGGCAGCCGGTACGTGAACGCGGCCGGATGCACGACGTACGGCGTCAGGCAGCCGTGGATGGGCGGCGTCGCCCAGAAGCGCACGTCGGGGTCGAGGTTGTAGAGCCCGCGCAGCGTCGCGGGCGAATCGAGGCGCGGCACGCCGGGCTCCATGCACACGCGGTCGCCGACGCGCAGGTGCGTGACGCCGGCGCCGGTCTCGACGACGGTGCCGGACGCCTCGTGGCCGAGCACCATCGGCGCGTCGACGCGAAACGGGCCGATCCCGCCGTGCACGTAGTAATGCACGTCGCTGCCGCACACGCCGACCGTATGCACCTTGATCCGGACGTCGCCAGGGCCGACCGCCTGCGGCAGGTCGATGTCGCGCAGCGCGAGTTCGCGCGTGCGTTCGAGTACGAGTGCTTTCAACACATCCTCCTTATTTTCCCTTGACCATCGAATTGAGCAGGCGGCTCAGCATGCCGACGAACACGAGCGGCGGCAGCGCGAGCAGCACCGTCGACGCATTGATCACGCCCCACGGCACTTCCTGGCCGAGCGACGTGAACGCGGACGCGACCACCGGCAGCGTCGCGCTGCGCGACGACGTCAGCGCGAGCGCGATCATCAGTTCGTTCCACACCAGCACGAAGCTGAACACGATGCCGCCGAGCAGCGTGCTCGCACATACCGGCAGCGCGATATGCCAGAACACCGCGTACGGGCCGTAGCCGTCGAGCGCGGCGGCTTCCTCGATCTCGCGCGGCAGCCGGCGGAACACGGGGATCGACAGCCACGTGATGGTCGACAGCGTGACGAGCAGGTACGTGACGATCATCGACAGCTTCGTGTCGTACAGCCCGAGATCGACCCAGATCGCGATCAGCGGCAGCGCGACCGCGACGGGCGGCAGGAAGCGCAGCGACAGCAGGAAGAACTGGATGTCGCGCTTGCCGCGTATCGGGTAGCGCGCGATCGCATACGCGGCCGGCACGCCGAGCACCGCGCCGATCAGCACGGCCGCGCCGACGATCGCGATGCTGTTGCCGAGGCCGATCAGCACCTCGGGGCTCGACAGCACCTGCTCGTAGTTCGCGAGCGTCGGCGTGAAGATGAAGCGCGGCACGGGCGTGACGATGTCGAGCAGGTGCTTGAGCGAATTGAGCACGGCCCAGAACAGCGGGAACGCGGCGACGAGCAGGATCGCGCCGGCGATCGCGACAGTCGTTGCGGTCGAAACGGTCGCGGCGGTGCCGCGGCGGGCCATCAGTCGTCCCATTTGTTGACCCTCTTCCAGATGAGCGTGAAGACGAGCGTGGTCGCGACCATCATCAGTACGGCCATGCCCGACGCATAGGACACCTTGCCGGCGAGGCCGATGCCCTGCTGGTACGCGTACAGGTCGAGCGTTTCGGTCGCGATGCCGGGGCCGCCCTTGGTCATCACGTAGATCAGGTCGAACGAGCGCAGCGATTCGACCATCTTGATGAACACGAGGCTCACGAGCGGCGCCTTCAGCATCGGCAACGTGATGTACGCATGCACCTGCCACGTCGTCGCGTTGTCGAGCCGCGCGGCTTCGAGCGGCTCGGGCGGCAGCGTCTCCAGCAGCTTCAGGATCACGACCGCGAAGAACAGCCCCCATTGCCACACGTCGACCAGCGCGACCGCGTACAGCGCGAGATGCGGATCGGCGAGGAACGCGGTGTTCTCGATCCCGAGCATGCCGAGCAGCCAGCTCAGGATGCCGGTGAGCGGCGCGTACATGAACTTCCAGATGAACGCGGCCGATACGCGCGGCAGCAGCACCGGCATGATCAGCACCAGCGACGCGAGGCGGCGCCAGCGGCCGTGCACGCGCTCGAACAGGAACACGGCCAGCGCGATCCCGACCAGCACCGCGCCGGCCACCGTGACGACTTCCCACAGCACCGACACCTCGATCGCGTTCAGGAAGCGCCGGTCGGACGCGAGCCGGATGAAGTTGCGCAGGCCGACGTATTCGCTGTCGGGATAGCGCAGCACGCGGTTGCGCAGCGCGAGGTTGATCGCGGCGACGGTCGGGACGAGGCTCAGGACGGCGAGCAGCGCGAGCGTCGGCGCGAGGAACACCCACGGCAGGCTCGTGCGGTCGCGGCGCGCGCGGCCGCGCCGGGCGGACGGTGCGGAAGGCGGGGCAGGGGCCGGACGGACGCCGAGCGCGCGTCCGCCGGCGCCGTCATTTGCGAGCGCCATGTTCGAGCGCGTCCTTCGCGTACTGGTCTGCGTCGTCGAGCGTGCCGCGCACGTCCGTCTGCGTGCCGGTGAACACCTGCTCGAGCGCGATGCCGAGGTTGTCGCCGATATCCGGCCACTGCGGCGTGCGCCAGATCGTCACCTGCGTGACCGGGTTGGTGTCGTTTAGCCCGGCCTGGATTTGCGGCGCGACGTGCTGCTTGAAGTACGGGCTCGCGATCGTGCTCGACCGGTTGTAGTCGCTGAACACGCCGTTGCGCAGCCGCGCCTGCTCCTGGTCCTTGCTGGTCGCCCACGCGATGAAGCGGCCGGCGGCCATCCGCGTGCAGTCGTCCTTCGCGCCGACCGCCGAGATCGCGAAGCCGTGGCCGTAGGCGGCCGACGGCAGAGGGGCGGGCGGGCGCGTGTAGCCGACCTTGCCGGCCACGCTCGACTTGCTCGCATCCTCCATCCAGTCCGCGAACGGCGTCGATTCGATCATGAACGCGACCTTGCCCGAGCGGAACGCTTCGAGCGCGTTGCTCCAGTCGTAGGTTGCCGCGCCCGGCGGCGCGTACTTGAACAGGTCGCCGTAGAGCTGCGTGGCCTTCACGGCGGCCGGCGAATTGAACGCGGGCTGGCCGCCCTTGTCGGTCCAGGCGCCGCCCATCCCGAGCATGAACGGCGACCAGCGCCACACGTTCATCCCCGAGCCGCGCTGGCCGCGCGCGACCCAGCCGTACAGCTTCGGCGGCGCGTTGAGCTTCTTGATCGCGGCGACGAGCTGGTCGAGCGTCTTCGGCACCGGGATGTGCGCGGCGTCGAGCAGGTCGCGGCGGTAGAACAGGAAGTCGCCGCCGCCGATCAGCGGCGCGAAGTACGCGACGCCGTTGTAGCTCGCGACCGCGCGGCGGCCGGGCAGGAAGTCGTCGTAGTCGTATTCCTTCGGGTAGTACTTGAGGAGCGGCACGATCCAGTTGGCCGATGCGAATTCGGCGACGTTCGCCTCGTCGACGTAGTAGATCTGATACGAGCCCGCGCCGGTCGACGCGTCGAGCCGCGATTTCGCGCGGCGGTCGTTTTCGCCGAAATAGCTGATCTCGACCTTGGTGCCGCTCTTCTTCTCGTAGTCGGCCAGCGATTTCTCCATCACCGACAGGCCGAGGCTCTTCTGCGCGAGCACCCGAAGGGTCGGCACCTTGCAGACCTGCGCGGCCGCGACGCCCGGCAGACAGGCGCCGAGCAGCAAGCCGGCTGCGACGATTCGCATCTTGTTCACCCGTGTCTCCTTGATTCTGCTTGTTCGAATGCCGTCGATGACGGCAGGAACAATGGTGTGACGGGGGCGATGCGGGCACCACATCAAAAGAAAACGCCAACCGATACTTTTTGCTCAAGGTTGGTCGTGCGATGCACAAAATGTGGTGGTGGGGGGTGGGCCGGCTGGCGGCGCGGCGCAGGCAGCGTCGCGCCTTCGCCGATGCCGAGCAGCAGCCGCGCGGCGAACAGTAGCCCGAGGCTGTGCACGAGCCCGGTGGTGAAGGTGGAGACGACCCAGATCAGCCCGCAGCCGATCAGCGTGATGCGGGCGCCGAACCGGTCGGCGATCCAGCCGCCGCCGATCTGGCAGATTGCATACGAATACGCGAACGCGGAGAATGCGACGCCGAGTTCGGTATTCGACAGGCCGAGTTCGGCCTTGATCGCGCCGGCCGCGGTCGCGAGGTTGACGCGGTCGACGTAGAGGATGAACGAAAGCGCGCACAGCAGCCACAGCGTGTGGCGCCGTTGACGGGGGTCGTTAGGCATGTGTCTCACTCCATTCTCGTGCGCGGTGTGACAATGACGCCGCGTTCACTGGTCGGGCCAGCATCGCGCGGCGGCGGAGACACTGTCTAATGAATCTTTGGGATCAATCGATAACCCCAGGTATTCATTCCCGTTTCAGCGGCATCAGCCGCATCAGCCGCAGCAGCCGTACCCGACGCAACGGAGCACCACAGGTGAAGAATTGACCGACGACGAAGAACTTTCACTCCGCCGCGAGAGCCGCTTCTGGGAGCTGCCGCCGGTGAAATGGTGGATCCGCGGGCATGGCCGCGACGGCTATTCGTTCCGTCTGCTGCTGTGGCCGCCGGTGATCGTGTTCGTGCTCGAATTCGTCTGCGTGCTGTTCGACGCGCTGTACACCGCCATCGGCATCAGCGCCGTCGCGACGCTGTTCCTCGGCTTCGCCGGATACCACGGCGCGCGGCGCGAATGGCTGGTGCCCGCCGCGACCACGCGCGCGCTCGTGAAGGCGCGCATGAAGAAGGCGGCCGAACGGTTCTCGTCGCTCGGCGTGGGCGCGACCGTGCTCGCGATCTTCGTCGCGGCGACCTCGCTGTCGCTCGTGCTGTCGGGTCAGCCGGTGCTGGACACCGCCTGGAAGGACGCGGTGTCGATCTTCATCGCGCTGGTGTTCCTGCCGGTGTACGTGTCCGGCGCGGTGCGCAAGCTGGCGATCGCGCGGATCGAGGAACTGGAGGCGCTGCGCAACGCGACCCTCGGCACCCGCCTGAAATTCGACCGGGCCGGTGCGGTGCGCGCGGTCATCGTGCAGGGCGCGGCGGGGAACGGAACCGTGTCCGTGCGGGAGTACACGGTGCTCGGGTTCAGCCCGCCACTCGAACAGGTCGGGCGCGAACCGGGCGCGTGACGGTTGAAGCGGACATAAAGGTGCAGTAAAGGCGGCGTCTCAAGCCGGAAAGCGCGCGTGGTCCGGCGCCGGCACGAGGTTGTCGGGCCACTGCACTTCGAACCGCGTGCCGCCCGCGCCGGTCGGCACGCAGACGGCTTCGCCGTGATGCGCATGGGCGATCGCCGCGACGACGGCGAGCCCGAGGCCGCTGCCACCGGGCTGCGACTCGTCGACGCGCCGAAACGCCTTGAACACGTGCGGCGCGAAATCGGCCGGGATGCCGGGGCCGTCGTCCTCGACGCGCAGCCGGCACATGCCTGCTTCAATGCGCGTCTGGATCCGGATCGTGCCGGGCACCGCGTGGCGGCGCGCGTTTTCCAGCAGCGCGAGCAGCGCCTGACGAATCCGCACCGGGTCGCAGCGCATGCGCCGCGGGTCGAGATCGAGCACCGGATGCTGGCCGGCGGCCTGCAGCGCATGGGCGAACACGTCGACCACGGCGCGCACGTCGGCGGCAAGGTCGGCGTCGCGGATCTCGATGCTCAAGTGGCCACCATCCGCGAGGCTCACCACGCGCAGATCCTCGATCAGCCGCGACAGCCCTTCGACCTGCGTGAGCAGGCTGCGGAACTGCGCTTCGTCGGGCTTGAACACGCCCTCGGCGAGCCCCTGCAGGCGCCCGCGCAGCACCGTGACGGGCGTGCGCAGCTCGTGCGCGATCGCGGCATTCCAGATCGCCTGTTCGTTGGTCACGCGTTGCAGTTCGTCGGCGAGCGCGTTGAAGTGATCGGCGAGCAGTGCGGCTTCATGCAGCGAGCGGTCGCCTGCGACCGCTCGCGCGTCGAGATCTCCGCGCGCGACGCGGCGGATACTGTCAGTAACCGAATTGAGCGGCACGAGGATGCGGCGCGCGAGATTGACGGCGACCGCGACCGACAGTGCGAGGCCGACCGACGTGGTCGCGATCAGCCACAGCCATTCCGGCGCGCTCGGCAGCAGGTTCTTCGTGTTGAAATGCGCGGGCCAGTAGTTGAACGCGACGTAGTAGAAGAGGGTGGCGGTGAGCACCATCAGCAGCGTCACGCCGAACACCATCCCGGCCATCGTCAGCGCGATCTGCCGGCTCAGGCCGTCGAGCTTCACGTCAACTCCAGAGCTTGTAGCCGACGCCGCGCACGCTGACCGGCACGCCCTGCACGCCGAGGTCGTCCAGCTTCTTGCGCAGCTTGCTGACGTGGCTGTCCACCGTGCGTTCCAGCGCGTCGCCTTCCGGCAGGCACGTGGCCATCAGCTCGGCGCGGCTGAACACACGCCGCGGCGCGCGCGCGAGCTGCGCGAGCAGCTTGAACTCGGTGAGCGTCAGCACGAGCGTGTGCCGTTCGCTGCCCACTTCGAGCGTGGCTTCGTGGCGTTCGAGATCGATCTCGAACGGCGCGACCCGCAGCACGCGCTGCTCTTCCTGGCGGGAGCCGGCCATCGAACGGCGCAGCACCGCCTGCGCACGCGCGACAACTTCGGCGGGATTGAACGGCTTCACCACGTAGTCGTCGGCGCCGATGCGCAGGCCGGTGAGCTTGTCGATGTCCTGGTCGAGCGCGGTCAGCATGATCACGGGCGTGTCGCCGCGATGACGGATTTCGGCGAGCACCTTCCAGCCGTCGACGTGCGGCATCTGCACGTCGAGCAGCACGAGGTCGGGCTTGAGCTGCAGGTGCAGTTCCAGTGCGCGGCGTCCGTCGGCCGCGTGCACGGTGCGCAGGCCGCCGCGCGCGAGATAGGCGGTCAGGATCTCGGCGATCTCGGGTTCGTCTTCGGCGATGAGGACGAGCGCCTGGGCGTCCTGGCCGGCGCTGGAAGGGGGCGGGAGATCAGGCAGGGCCATTCGTGTGAGTCCATCGGGGGTTCCATCGAGTCGCCATACTACCGCATGGGAAACGCCGTCGAGCAGAGGTGGGGCGGGGGTGCGCGGCGGCGCGGGACGGCGTGTTGGCGAACGATGTGACGACGATGGCCCGGTTCGACGGGGCCGGGCCGCGCCCGCGGTCGGCCGGCACCGCGGGCGGGACGCCCGTCTGCAACGTGAAGGGGCGCGACGTGCGGCGCGCCCGCGGTGCCGACCGGCCGCGGGGCGGGCTGTGTCAGTGGCCGACTTCCTTCAGCAGCGCGGCGGCCGCGAGCTTGCCGATCCCGTTCGACGCGAGCGGGCTGTCGCCCGTGATCAGCTTGCGGTCCTGATGGCAGCGGCCGGTCATGTCCTTGTTGAGCACCTTCGCGCCGAGCTTGTCCAGGCTTTGCGCGACGAGCCACGGCAGCGGGCCCGGCATGTAGCCGATCTCGAGATTCGGGCCGGTGTCGAGCGCATCCGGGAACACGCACATCTCGTAGCCCTTGAACGGGTAGTTCTGCGGATCTTCGTCCACGGCAGCCGACAACAGGCTTGCGGGCCCGTGGCACAGCGTGATGATGTGCCGGTCGTAGTCGAGCGCCCAGTTCAGCGCGCGCTTCACGTCCTTGCTGTACGGAATGGCGGCGAGCACGCCATGACCACCCGGGATGAACACGGCGATGTACGGCGATTCCGGCCCGAGGTTGGCGTCGAGCACGTCGGACAGCTTCAGCGGCGTCTTGAGCTTCGGCAGGTACTTCCGGTACGTGCCCTGCACCGCCTCGTCGTCGCCCGGCATCGCCCAGAGTTCGAGTTTCGCGGGGTTACCCGACAGCGTCGCGATGTCGATTTCGAAACCGGCCTGGTCCATGTGATGCATCGGCAGCAGCATTTCGACCGGATGATTGCCGGTCGAGAACATCTTGCCGTTCGTCATCAGGATGTAGCGCTCGTCGGTCGCGATCATCAGCACCTTCCACTTGCCCCCCGTGTACGGATTCGGGTAATCCGCGCCGGTGAAGTCGGTCTTCGACGACGTGTACTGCGACAGCGAATACGGGGACGGAAAGTACGCGTTGTTTTCGGCGGGATCGGGCGTGGGCGTTCTGTCCATCTGCGGCTGTTCGGAAGTCATGGCTGCTCCTTTCTCGGGGGGATGGAGTGAGGATTCGGCATGCAAAACGGCACACAACGCGTGCATCGCGCATGCACGGTTTCGAATCGGCGGCGTGGGCCTCCGTTCATGCCCGGGGCGAGGGGATGCGCGTCCCGAACAACGGGTTGCGCGCCGTCATGAATCGTACCTCGGCACCCGGCGCGCCACGCCCCCCCGATCAGGTGGGTCGTGACACCGCACCGTGCACCGTGCGCCCCTCGTCGTGGATACGCCCGGCACGTGACGCGCGGATGTCCGCCGGGCCGGCGCGCCATCGCCGACTCCCCCTGACAGGGGGGGGCGCCGAAGCCGGCGCGTCGGGTATCGTGGCCCCACTCGCGAAGACCGGCCCCGGCGGATGCACAGGCCGTGCCGCCCGCGGGCGCGCAGCTTTGCCCGGCCGGCATCGTGCCTGACCGGTCGCTTATGGAGCCCTTCATGAATCCGTCACAGCCGCATTTGCACGATGCCCCGGCCTCGTCCGCGCATGCGTATCCGCTGCTGATCAAGCAGCTGCTTCACACGCCGCTCGCGACGCGGCCCGAGCAGGAGATCGTGTACGGCGACCAGGTCCGGCACGATTACTGGACGTTCCGGCATCGCATCGGGCAACTCGCGAGCGGGCTGACGTCGCTCGGCGTCGGCGCGGGCGATACGGTCGCCGTGATGGACTGGGACAGCCACCGCTACCTGGAGTGTTATTACGCGATCCCGATGATGGGCGCGGTGCTGATGACCGCGAACGTCAGGCTGTCGCCCGACCAGCTGCTGTATACGCTGAACCATTGCGGCGCGCGTGTCGTGCTGGTGCATCGCGATTTCCTGCCGCTGCTGGACGGCATCCGCGACCGGCTCGTGGCGGCGGAGCGCTTCGTGCTGATCGCGGACGGCGCCGAGACCGGGCTGGCCGACGGTTTCGCCGACGAATACGAACGGCTGGTCGCGGCCAGCTCGCCCGATTTCGTGTTCGGTGATTTCGACGAGAACACCCGCGCGACGACGTTCTATACGACCGGCACGACCGGGCTGCCGAAAGGCGTCGCGTTCAGCCACCGCCAGCTCGTGCTGCACACGCTGGCGGGGATGGCCGCGCTGTCGAGCGCACGCGAGCACGGGCGCCTGCATCGCGACGATGTCTACATGCCGATCACGCCGATGTTCCACGTGCACGCGTGGGGGTTGCCCTACATCGCGACCACGCTCGGGCTCAAGCAGGTCTATCCGGGGCGCTACTCGCCCGACGGCCTGCTGGCGCTGATCGCGCGCGAGTCGGTGACGTTCTCGCACTGCGTGCCGACCGTGCTCGGCATGATCCTCGACTGCCCCGCATCGGTATCGGTCGATCTCTCGTCGTGGAAGGTGGTGGTCGGCGGCTCGCCGCTGCCGGAAGGGCTCGCGCGGGCGGCGCTCGCGCGCGGCATCGACGTGTACACCGGTTACGGGATGTCGGAAACCTGCCCGCTGATGACGATCGCCCAGGTCGATGCGCCGCCCGGGGCCGACGGTACGGCCGACGATACGCTCGCGCGCCGGACCAGGGCGGGGCTGCCGCTGCCGCTCGTCGACCTGCGCATCGTCGACGCGCAGTTTCGCGACGTGCCGCATGACGGCCGCGCGGCCGGCGAGGTGGTCGTGCGCATGCCGTGGGCGACGGCCGGCTATCTCGGCGACGCGCCGGCAACGGCGTCGTTGTGGGCCGGCGGCTATCTCCATACGAACGACATCGGCGTGATCGATCCGGCCGGCCGGCTGCAGATCACCGACCGGATCAAGGACGTGATCAAGACGGGCGGCGAATGGGTGTCGTCGCTGGAGCTCGAGGACATCCTGTCGCGCCATCCCGCCGTGCGCGAATCGGCCGTGATCGGCGTGAAGGACGCGCGCTGGGGCGAGCGGCCGCTCGCGCTCGTCGTGCTGGCCGACGACCAGGTGGGGCGCGTCAGTCCGGCCGAGTTGCAGGCGCACGTGAAGCAGGTCGCCGATCGCGGGCTGATTTCGCGGTACGCGGTGCCGGAGCGGCTGCTGATCGTCGACGCGATCGAGAAGACGAGCGTCGGGAAGATCAACAAGCGGGCGCTGCGGGAGCGCTACCAGCCCGCGTGACGGCGCGGCCCGCCAAGCGCCGGCCCGCCGGCCGTGCCGGCTCATCCGAGCGTCGTCTTGCCGAGATCCTCGAAGAGCCGGACGTTGTCCCAGTAGGCGGCCAGCCGCGTGATGCGGCCGTCGGCATCGAACTCGAACACGAACGCGTGCCGCAGCGTGAACGACCGGCCGCGATTCCGGATACCGAGGAAGTCCCGCGCCTGCGTGCCGCGGATCGTGACCTCGGCGGTGGCGTGGCGGCCCGCATCATCCGCATGAATGGTGTCGATCCCGTTCGACAGGTCCGGGAACGCATCGAGCAGCGTGCCCCAGGTCATCCTGCCGTGCGTGGCCGCCGGCGCAGCCGCGCCGGCCGGCACGTAGTCGAGCACGGCGGCGGGGGAAAAGAGCGCGAGCATGCCTTCGATGTCATGCTGGCGATACCGGTCGAAAAAGGCGGCGACGACGTCGCGACGGTTCATGCGGACTCCTCGTGGAACGGCTGGGCGACGGTCCCGACGCGCGGCGCGAGCCGGCTGTGCAGGACACCTTCCGGTCAGGATGGAGTGACTTTCCCGGCGCGGTAGCCCCCCGAATGGGGGGCTGAACAGCACCGTCCCGATCGAGAACAATGCGAGTCCTTCCGTTCGACCGGCGCACGCCGCGGTACGGATATCACCTACTTTTGACGGCCGTCGCCGTGTCGCTATGCTGTTCCGGCGCGGGGCGGCGCCGCGCCGCGCACCGGGCCGCACGGCGGTCCGGCCTTCCAGGCGGACGCACGCGCGCAGCGCAAGGAGAACAGGAACAGCATGACGTCCAGCGACAGCAGACAAGCAGCAGGGCCTGCGGACGCCGACGGGATCGAAGTGCTGGTGCGCACCAAGCTCGCACCGGCATCGGCCCGTGGAATCGTGTCGCGCATCGCGCGGTTCGGCCGGCTTGCGCGCGGCCTCGATCGCCGGCTGACGCTCGTGTGCGCGCCGGCCGGGTACGGCAAGACGACCGTGCTGGCGGAGTGGCGCCATGCACTCGTGGCGACGAACGTGAAGGTCGCCTGGGTGAGCCTCGACCAGGACGACGACAACGCGTCGATCTTCTCGTCGTACGTGGTGGCGGCGATCGTCGACGCGACGGGCGGTGTCGGCGGCCGCGCGCAGCGGCTGCTGCGCGACCGCGCGCTGATTCCGCTGAAGATCGTGTTCGACGAACTGCTCAACGAGCTGGAGGGGGCGGGCATCGAGCTGGTCCTGATGCTCGACGACTACGACCGCCTCGCGTCGCCCGTCATCCACGACGCGATGTTCGAGCTGCTGCGCTATGCGCCATCGAACCTGCACGTGGTGCTGTCGTGCCGCTCGGCGCCCGCGTTGCCGCTCAGCTATTTCGAATCGCGCGACGAGCTCGTCCGGGTCGACGAAGAGGATCTGCGCTTCGACGAAGCGGAGACGCGCGCGTTCTTCGAGCGCGTCGCCGGCAAACCGCTCAATGCGGAAAACGTCGGGCGGCTGCGCGCGGCCACCGAAGGCTGGGTGTCGGGCCTGCAACTCGCGGCGCTCGCGTTGCGCGACGACACCGATGCGGCGCGCGTCGCCGAGCAGGTCAGCCATGCGCGCGCCGGCATTGCCGCGTACCTGAACGAGAACGTGATGACGCAGGTGCCGGATGCGATCCGTCACTTCCTGCTCTGCACGGCCGTGCTGGACCGCATGACGCCCGCGCTGTGCGATGCGCTGACGGGCCGCGACGATGCCGTCGCGTGCCTGGAGTGGCTGAGCGCGCACAACCTGTTCATCCGCTCGGTCGACGGCGGCCGCCGGAGCTACCGCTATCACGCGCTGTTCCTGCAATACCTGCGCGAGGAGCTGGCGTTGCGCCGGCCGGACGAGGTCGCCGCGCTGCATCGCCGCGCGAGTGCGTGGTACGCGGCCGAACGGCAATGGCCGGATGCGGTCAGGCATGCGCTCGCCGCCGGCGATTTCGACGCGGCCGCCGGTTGGGTCGAGGCGTGCGCGATGAAGCTGATCGCCGCGAGCGACGTCCGCACCGTGCTCGACTGGGTATCGCGCCTGCCGGAGCCGGCGCTGGCGGGCCGCCTGCGGTTGCGGATCGCCCACGTGTGGGCGCTGGCGCTGTCGATGCAGATGGTCGACGCGCGCCGCGCGCTGGAGGCGATCGAAGCCGATATCGACGCACGGCGGCTCGGCACGGACGCGATTACCGCGACCGAGCTGCTTGGCGTTCGCTCGCTCATCGCGGGGCTGTCGGACCGGAGCATCGAGTCGCTCGCGCTCGGCGAGCGCGTGCTGGCGGCCGGCCCGCCGGCTGGCTCGTGGGTCGAGCAGATCGGGCAGACGACGCTGATCTTCGGGCTCGGCTACGCGGGCCGCCTCGACGACGCGCTCGACCTGCGCGCACGCGCGGAAAGCGCGGCGTCGGGCCACGAGCCGCTGTTTGCGCATGTGTACCGGCAGAACATGTCCGGCCTCGCCGAATTCGTCGCGGGCCGCCTGCACGATGCGTCGAAGACGTTCGAGACGGCGCTGCGCGGCGCGGAGCGCTCGGCGGGGCGGCTGTCGGCGGCGACCGCGCTGTCGGCCGGCTACCTGTCCGCGATCTATTACGAATGGAACGACTGGCCGAAGGTGCGCGAAGCGCAGCGCGACCGTTTCGACATCGCGATGCAGGCGTGTTCGCTCGGGCCGCTGCTGCGGTTCATGCAGACGGCCGCGGTGCTGCAGTTCCGGTCGGGCAACGAGGCCCGCGCGCACGAGATGCTCGACGAGGCCGACCACATCGCCTGCAGCCGGCAATGGCTGCGGCTGCGCGTCGCCTGCATGGCGACCGGCGTGCGGCTGCATGTGAGCGCGGGGAAGCTGACGCAGGCCCATCGTGTCGGGCGGGCGCTGGCGGCGCTGGTGTCGGCTGAACCGCCGGAAGTCGCGTCGAGCTTCGTCGAGACGTGGCAGATGGCGCAGTCCGCGCGGGCGCGGCTGCTGCTTGCCGATGCCCGCGCGGAAGAAGCCGCCCGGGTCATGGCAACGGTGCACGACGTGCTGGCCGCGCGCGGCTTCGACTGGTTCGCCGCGCAGGCCGCCGTGCTGCGTGCGGTCGCGCTCGAACAGGCCGGGCAGGAAGACGACGCACTGGCCGTGCTGGCCCCGGCGCTCGAATACGGGCAAGGCAACGGGCTCGTGCGCACGTTCGTCGACGAAGGCGCCGTGGCCGAACGCCTGACGGCGCGCGTGCTGAAACGGGCCGACCGGTTTCCGGCGGTCGGCACGTGGTATCTGCGCGAACTCGCGCGCGCGTTCGAGGCGGACCGGGCGTCGAATGACGCGCCGGCCGCGCGGCCCGGCACGGCCGGCAACCTGAGCGCGCGTGAAGTCGAGATCCTCGATTACGTCGCGCGTGGCCTGTCGAACAAGGAGATCGCCCGCGCGCTGCGCGTTGCGCCGGAGACGATCAAGTGGCACCTGAAGAACATCTTCGAGAAGCTCAACGTCACGTCGCGCATTCAGGCCGTGCGCAGCGGGCTGGCACTCGATGCGTCGTCCCGCACGCGCGTCGGCGACGAATAGGCGGTGGTGGGCGGCGTGCCGGCGTTGCCCCGGTGCGACGGGCTCATCGATGCGCGTCGAACGCGGCCACGATCTCGTCGATCGTCGCTCGGATACGCGCGGTGTGGCGCAGGTCGCGATGCGTGACGAGCCAGACTTCGTACGGCGCTTCCCGCGTCTGCTCGGGCCAGATGCGGGCGAGGCCGTCGCGTTCGCCCATGTGCACCGGCACTTCGCCGATGCCGAGTCCCGAACGTAGCGCAGCGCGCATCATCAGGCTCGAATTCATCCGCCCGACGATACGCCCGGCAGCGATCGGCTCGCCGGCGATCGCCGGCTTGCGGCTCGCGTCGACATACGGCTGGTAGACGACCAGGTCATGCCCCGCGAACGCGCTGCCGCGCGCGGGCTCGCCGTGCCGTTGCAGATAGTCGTGCGAAGCGAACAGGCCCATGTCCCAGCAGGCGAGGCGGCGCGCGACGAGATCGGGGTTGTCGGGCCGCACGGTGCGCACCGCGATGTCGGCCTCCCGTTTCGCCAGGTTCAGGACTTGAGTCGCCGTGTTCAGCGACACGCATACGTCGGGATGCTTCGCATGCAGCCGCGCGATCGACGGCATCACGAATTCGAGCGCGAGCGCATCGGTCGTCGTGATCTTGACCTCGCCGGCGAGCCGCCGGTCGACGCCCTGCGTCAGCCGGACGAGCTCGTGCGCATGCTGTTCCATCGCCTCGGCGGCGCGCAGCGCCAGCTCGCCGACCGGCGTGGTCAGGTAGCCCTTCGACGAGCGCAGGAACAGCGTGGCGCCGAGCATGTGCTCGAGTTGCGCGAGCCGGCGCCCGACCGTCGCCTGGTCGACCCCGAGCGTTTGCGCCGCGCGGCGCAACGTGCGTTCGCGATGAATCGCGAGGAACACGCGTGCGTCGTCCCAGTTCATCGCTTGTGCTGACTGATGCATTTTTGCATTCCTCGTTCGGCAATTCACTGCGTGCCCGCGCGCGGCACCGTCCCTAGACTGTCTTCACACCCATTGCGATGCCGCGATTCGGGGAGGTTCCGCGAATCGGCCGCGCATCGACGAACGTTGAGGATCATATCGTGAGTGATGACGTGAAAACCCTGCCCGCCCGCATGACGGCGATCGAAATCGTGCGTCCCGGCGGCCCCGACGTGCTCGTGCCGACCATGCGTCCCGTGCCGTCGCCGGGCCACGACGAAGTGCTGATCCGCATTCATGCGGCCGGCGTGAACGGCCCCGACGTATTCCAGCGCAAGGGGCTGTACGACCCGCCGCCCGGCGCGTCCGACATTCCCGGTCTCGAGGTGGCCGGCGAAGTCGTCGCGGTGGGCCGCGACGTCACGCGCTTCGCGATCGGCGACGAAGTCTGCGCGCTGCTTCCGGGCGGCGGCTACGCGGAATACGCGGTGGCGAACGAGAGCAATACGCTCGCGATTCCCGACGGCCTCGACATGACGGAAGCCGCGGCGCTGCCCGAAACCTTCATGACGGTCTGGCTGAACCTGTTCCAGCGCGGCGGGTTCGCGGCCGGCGACAGCGTGCTGATTCACGGCGGCGCGTCGGGCATCGGCACGACCGCGACGATGCTGGCGAAGGCGTTCGGCGCGTCGACCCTCATCACCACGGTGGGCTCGGACGCGCAGCGTGACGCGAGCCTGCGGCTCGGCGCGGATCTCGCGATCGAATACCGCAACGAGGATTTCGTCGATGCGGTCAAGCGCTTCACCGACGGCAAGGGCGTCGACGTGATCGTCGACATCATCGCCGGCGACTACGTCGCGCGCAATTTCGCGGCGGCCGCGATGAACGGCCGCATCGTCCAGATCGGCGTGATCAATGGGCCCGCGAAGGAGCTCGACCTGTTCCCGATGCTCACCAAGCGTCTCACGCACATCGGCTCGACGCTGCGCTCGCGTACCTATGCGGAGAAGGCGCAGCTCATCCGCGAGCTGGAGGAAGCCGTGTGGCCGCTGATCCGGCAGGGCACGGTGAAGCCGCAGGTCTACCAGACCTTCGATCTGCGCGACGCGAGCGCGGCGCACGCGCTGATGGATTCCGGCCGCCACATCGGCAAGATCGTGCTGCGCACGCCGGCTTTCGCCGCAGACGGCAAGCATTCCGCATGACCGGGCCGCGCTTCAGCCCGGCAGACGTCGGGGCTGACACGCATCGCATGCGGTGCGCGTCATGCCCGTGAATCGACTGCCGGCCCTCCCGGCGCGTGGATGCGCACGTTCCGGGATGGCCGGCAGCGATTGTTTCAAACGGGCCTCTGCACGCCCGGCTGGCGCGCCGCTGCGTCAGATCTGGCCCATCAGCACCAGTATCACGACGATGACGACGACCAGCCCGACGGTGCTCGAGGGCCAATAGCCCCAACTTCGGCTGTGGGGCCATGCAGGAAATGCACCGATGAGTAGGAGAATCAGAATGATGATAAGGATCGTACCGAGCATCGCACTCCTCCTGGAACGGATTGGACTTTGCGGTTCTCCCGCCGAGTGCGAGGCGAGCAATGCGCGTGCCGCGACGGCCCGTGCCGAGCAGCGGCAAGGCCCGCAGTGGGGAGGATTCACGAAATGAATACCCCCGGATTCAGAAAATAAAGTTTAAAAATGCGTCCCCGCCCCCTATGCTGAATCCTTCTGATCTGGCGGGCATGCGATGGCTGAACTTTTTCTGGTACGGCACGGGCAGGCGTCCTTCGGCACGGACGACTACGACCGGTTGTCCGCGGCGGGCGCGCAGCAGGGCGTCTGGCTCGGCGAATACTTCGCGCAGCAAGCGCTCACATTCGACCGCGTGATCTGCGGCACGCTGAACCGCCACGCGCAGACGGTCGACGCGATCCTGCGCGGGATGGGCCGCGAAGGCGCGCCGGTCGACCGCCACCCGGGCCTGAACGAATACGACTTCCACGGGCTGTTCGCGGCCGCCGCGCACGACTACCCCGACATCGCCCGCCTCGCGGCCGGCTCGATGAAAGAGCATTTCCGCGCGCTCCGGCAGGTGCTGCAGCTCTGGTCGGAAGACAAGCTCGGCGATTCGGCCCCCGAGACCTGGGCGCACTTCCAGCAGCGCGTGGCCGAGGCCCGCGCGGCGATCCGCCACGCCGGCGGCCAGCGCGTGCTGGCGGTGAGCTCCGGCGGCCCGATCGCGGTCACCGTGCAGCAGGTGCTGGCCGCGCCGCCGTCGAGCGCGATCGCGCTGAACCTGCAGATCCGCAACAGCAGTCTTTCGCAGTTTTTCTTCAATGCCGATGCGTTCCACCTCGCGTCGTTCAACGGCATCCCGCATCTGGAGGATCCCGAACGACACGCGCTGCGAACCTACGGCTGACCCACGAACGATCGCGACGATGACGAACCCTACCCAGCAACTCGACGTAGCCCGCCTCACGCGCTATCTGGAAGCGCACGTGCCGGGCTTCGAAGGCCCGGTCGACATGGAGAAGTTTGCCGGCGGCCAGTCGAATCCGACTTTCCTGCTGCACGCGAAGAGCGGCCGCTACGTGCTGCGCCGCCAGCCGCCGGGCGAACTGCTGAAGTCCGCCCATGCAGTCGACCGCGAATTCCGCGTGCTCACCGCGTTGTCGGGCACCGCGGTGCCGGTCGCGCGTCCGGTTCACCTCTGCGAAGACCGCGACGTGATCGGCAGCCTGTTCTACGTGATGAGCTACGAGGACGGCCGGATCTTCTGGGACCCCGCGCTGCCGGAACTGCCAAAGGCCGATCGCGCGGCCTGCTACGACGCGTTGCTGCAGACGATGGCCGCGTTGCACGACGTCGATGTCGAGGCAGTGGGCCTTGCCGACTACGGCCGCCCCGGCAACTACTTCGAGCGCCAGATCGGCGTGTGGACGAAGCAGTACCGCGCGGCGGAAACCGAGCGCCTCGACGCGATGGAAACGCTGATCGACTGGCTGCCGAAGGCGTGCCCGGAGGACACGGGCCGGCCGACGCTGGTGCATGGTGACTTCCGGATCGACAACCTGATGTTCGCGCGCGACAGCTACCGCGTGCAGGCCGTGCTCGACTGGGAACTGTCGACGCTCGGCAACCCGCTCGCCGATCTCGCGTATCTCTGCATGTGCCTGCGGCTGCCGTCCGGCGGGCAGGTGCGCGGGCTCGCGGGCCAGGATCGCGCCGAACTCGGCGTGCCGGACGAAGCGGCGATCGTCGCGCGCTATTGCGAACTGCGCGGCATCGAGCCGATCCGCGACTGGCACTTCTACCTCGCGTTCAGTTTCTTCCGGCTCGCGTCGATCGCGCAGGGCGTGAAGGCGCGCGCGCTGCAGGGCAATGCGTCGAGCGAGCAGGCGCTGCGCGTCGGCGCGATGACCGGGCGGCTCGCCGAGCTGGCCGTCGGCGTGATCGACGCGCATCGCTGAAGCGGCCGGTTTCACCGGGCAGCGGCAGGACACCACATCAATGGAGGAGCACAGCAACATGGCAACGAATCTGTTCGACCTGACGGGCAAGATCGCCCTGGTGACGGGCGCGAGCCGCGGCATCGGCGAGGAAATCGCGAAACTGCTCGCGGAGCAGGGCGCGCACGTGATCGTGTCGAGCCGCAAGCTCGCCGACTGCCAGACCGTGGCCGACGAGATCGTCGCGGCAGGCGGCCGCGCCGAGGCGCTGGCCTGCCACGTCGGGCGGCTCGAGGATATCGCCGCGACGTTCGAGCACATCCGCGGCAAGCACGGCCGTCTCGACATCCTCGTGAACAACGCGGCCGCGAACCCGTATTTCGGGCACATCCTCGATACCGACCTCGCCGCGTACGAGAAGACGGTCGACGTGAACATCCGCGGCTACTTCTTCATGTCGGTCGAGGCCGGCAAGCTGATGAAGACGCACGGCGGCGGCGCGATCGTCAACACGGCGTCGGTGAACGCGCTGCAGCCGGGCGACCGGCAGGGCATCTACTCGATCACGAAGGCCGCGGTCGTCAACATGACGAAGGCGTTCGCGAAGGAATGCGGGCCGCTCGGCATCCGCGTGAACGCGTTGCTGCCGGGTCTCACGAAGACGAAGTTCGCGGGCGCGCTGTTCGCCGACAAGGACATCTACGAGACGTGGATGGGGAAGATCCCGCTGCGCCGCCATGCGGAGCCGCGCGAAATGGCCGGCACGGTGCTGTATCTCGTGTCGGACGCGGCGAGCTACACGAACGGCGAATGCATCGTCGTCGACGGCGGCCTGACGATCTGAGCGCGCGATGAAGATCGACAGCTATGCCGGGCAAGCCGTGATGATCACCGGCGCCGCGAGCGGCTTCGGCGCGTTGCTCGCGAGCGAACTGGCCGCGATGGGCGCGCGCGTCGCGCTCGGCGACCTGAACGCCGACGCGCTCGAACGCGTGGCCGCGCCGCTGCGCGCGGCCGGCGCCGACGTGATCGCGCAACGCTGCGACGTGCGCGTCGAGGCGGAGGTCGCATCGTTGGTGCAGGCGGCGGCCGAGCGTTTCGGCCGGCTCGACGTCGGCATCAACAACGCGGGCATCGCACCACCGATGAAGGCGCTGATCGACACCGACGAAGCCGATCTCGACCTGAGCTTCGCGGTGAACGCGAAGGGCGTGTTCTTCGGGATGAAACACCAGATCCGCCAGATGCTCGCGCAGCGCGCCGGCGTGATCCTGAACGTCGCGTCGATGGCCGGGCTCGGCGGCGCGCCGAAGCTGGCGGCCTATGCGGCGTCCAAGCATGCGGTGGTCGGGCTCACGAAGACGGCGGCGATCGAATACGCGCGCCACGGCATTCGCGTGAATGCGGTGTGCCCGTTCTACAGCACGACGCCGATGGTCACCGACAGCGATCTCGGCGACCGCCAGGACTTCCTCGCGCAGGGCTCGCCGATGAAGCGGCTCGGCCGGCCCGAGGAAATCGTCGCGACGATGCTGACGCTGTGCGCGAAGGAAAACACTTATCTGACCGGGCAGGCCGTCGCCGTCGACGGCGGTGTCTCGGCCTTCTGACCGAACCGGACGAACGGAATCGAGGAGTCGATCATGGATTTTGGCTACACCCCGAAAGTGGAAGAACTGCGCAGCCGCGTGCGCGCGTTCATGGACGCGCACATCGTGCCGCGCATTCGCCAGTGGAACGAGGAAGTGCATGCGGGCCAGTATCCCGTGTCGTTCATGGAGGAACTGAAGGCGCGCGCGAAGGCGGAAGGGCTGTGGAACCTGTTCCTGCCGCACCTGAAGGACGACGAGCCCGGCATGGGCCTGACGAACCTCGAATACGCGCCGCTCGCCGAGATCATGGGGCGGGTGGCCTGGGCGTCGGAAGTGTTCAACTGCAGCGCGCCGGACACCGGCAACATGGAACTGCTGCACATGTTCGCGACGCCCGAGCAGCGCGAGCAGTGGCTGAAGCCGCTCTTGCGCGGCGAGATCCGCTCGGCGTTCGCGATGACGGAGCCCGACGTGGCGTCGTCGGATGCGACGAACATCACGACGCGCATCGAGCGCGTGGGCGACGAGTACGTGATCAACGGCCGCAAGTGGTTCATCACGAACGCCGCGCATCCGAACTGCAAGATCCTCATCGTGATGGGCAAGACCGATCCCGAGGCCGCGTCGCACCAGCAGCAGAGCATGATCCTCGTGCCGCGCGACACGCCGGGCGTGACGATCGTGCGCAACATCACGGTGGTCAATCACTACGCGCCGGAAGGGCACTGCGAGATCACGTTCGACAACGTGCGCGTGCCGGCGCGCAACCTGCTCGGCGAGGAAGGCAGCGGCTTCGCGCTCGCGCAGGCCCGCCTCGGGCCGGGCCGCATCCACCACTGCATGCGCTCGATCGGCGCGGCCGAGCTTGCGCTGGAGCTGATGGTCGACCGCGCGCAATCGCGCGTCGCGTTCGGCAAGCCGTTGAACAAGCACGGCACGGTCGGCGAATGGATCGCACGCTCGCGCATCGAGATCGAGCAGGCGCGTTTGCTCGTGCTGAAGGCCGCGTGGATGATCGACAAGGTCGGTGCGAAGGCCGCCCGCAAGGAAATCTCGATGATCAAGGCGCTGGTGCCGACCGTCTATACGGACGTGTGCGACCGCGCGATGCAGGTGTTCGGCGCGGCGGGGTTGAGCCCCGATACGCCGCTCGCCGACCACTGGACCTGGGGCCGCGCGCTGCGCTTCGCCGACGGCCCGGACGAGGTGCACCTGCAGGCGATCGCGCGGATGGAAATCAAGGACGGCGAGCCGGGTTCGACGGCCGCGTACCTGACGCCGCCGCTGCGCGGCTGAGCATCGCGCCACGATGCGCAGGGCCGTGGACGAACGAGAGGCGCACGCCGTAAGATGCCGGCAAGGAGATCCGGCGATGCGCCTTTCGAAGATTGACCTGAACCTGTTCGTCGTATTCGACGCGATCTACACCAAGCGCAACCTGACGCGCGCGGCCGAGGTGCTGAACATCACGCAGCCGGCCGTCAGCAACGCGCTGGCGCGGCTGCGCAAGACCCTGAACGATCCGCTGTTCGTCAGCACGCCGGCCGGGATGATGCCCACGCCGCTGGCCGAGAACATCGTCGGCCGCGTGCGCGAGGCGATGCAGCTGCTCGATTCGAGCGCGCACGAAGGCGACGTGTTCGATCCGGCGTCGTCGACGCGCGTGTTCCGGATGAGCATGAGCGACCTGACCGAGGCGCTGCTGCTGCCCGCGCTCGGCGAACTGCTGCAGACGCATGCGCCCGGCATGCACGTGCGCAGCTATACGATGGACCGCCGCGAAGTCGCGACCGCGCTCGCGAACGGCTCCGTCGACCTCGCGATCGACGCGCCGCTGATCGGCGATCCGCACCTGCACCAGGCGCTGCTCGTGCGCGACCGCTATGCGTGCATGATCCGCGACGATCATCCATTCAAGGGCGACACGCTCACCATGGACGACTACCTTGCGATGGGGCACATCCACGTGTCGAGCCGCCGCAAGGGCAGCGGGCACGTCGACGCGGAGCTGACGCGGCTCGGGCTGCGCCGCACGATCCAGATGCGCGTGCAGCACTACATGGTCGCGCCGCTGATCGCGATGCGCGGCGATCTCGCGCTGACGGCGCCGCTGCGCCTGCTGCAGCGCTATCCGGCGCGGATTCTCGAACTGCCGTTCGAGATGCCGGGCCTCGAATACTTCTGCTACTGGCATCGCAGCGCCGATCAGGACCAGGGCAGCCGGTGGCTGCGTGAGCAACTGGTGATGCTGATGGGCGGGATCGGCGACGCGCAGTGATGCGTGTGCGGTAGCCCTTGGCAACTTCGGCGTGAGCCGACTGCACATCGAGTGGCCTTCTCGACGACGCGGATGCAAGCCGCCCCGCGATAACCGCGCATCAACGACGCGCTTGCGCGGCCGCTTCGACCGCGTCGCGAAATCGCTGCAGCGCGGGCAGGCCGGCCATCGTCGCGAGATGGATCAGCGCGATCTCCCCCACCGGCATGACGGGAAAACCGACGACCTTGCGGATCACGCCCATGCGCGCGTAGTGCAGCACGGCAGATTGGGGCGCGACGGTCAATGCGCCGAGCGCGTCGGCCATCTGCAGGTTCGTGTGAAACGACATCGATTCGACGAGTGGGCGCGGCGGCATCAGGCCGTGATCGACGAACAGCGCGTCGAAGGCGCGGCGCGTGTCGGTGCCGGCATGCGGGATGATCCAGGCTTCGCGCTGCAACTGCTCCGTCGAGATGCGTCGCGCATCGGCGAACGGATGCGCGAGCGGGCACGCGATCGCCAGCGGTTCTTCGTACACGGGCAGGATCGTCACATCGAGTCCGTCGAGCTTCGATAACGCTTCCGCGTCGGGGCGACTGATGATGCAGTCGATCCGCCCGGCGGACAGCGCGTCCAGCAGCCCCGAGACGTTCGATTCCATGACCGTGAGCCGGGGCGCCGGAACGTCCCGTGTCAGGTGCCGCATGATCTGCGGCAACAGCGCGACGCTGACCACGGGCAGCATGCCGATGCGCAGCAGCGGCCGGCCTTCGTCGTTGCCGTCGCCGGCCAGCGCGACGTCGAATTGCGCGAGTGCGATCCGCAGGCGCTGCAGGACGGCTTCGCCGTCGGCGGTCAGCCGTCCGCCGCGCGCGCCGCGCGTCACGAGCATCGTGCCGAACACCGCTTCCATCTCCTGCAGCATTTTCGTGATCGCCGGCTGGGACAGGTGCAGCGTGCGGGCCGCCGCGGCGAGCGAGCCGCCGTCCGCGACCAGCTCAAGCATGCGCAAGTGCCGCAGCCGCAGGAAATTGCCTGCATTGCGTCGTCCGGAAATCAGGTCGGGATTCATGTTTTCGGAAGGCTGGTTCATGAATCTTCAATTTTCATGAAAGCGCAACCTGCCCACAATAGCGACTCGACCTAATGGAGAGAGACATGCGCAAGGGGTTGGGGCAAGCAGGGGACCGGCAACGGCAGCCGGCCGGGTCGCCGAGCCGTCGGGCGGCAGCGAAAGGGGCGAAAGGGGCGACGGGAGCGCGGACATGACGGCATTCAAACCGCTCACCGGGATTCGCGTGCTGGATTTCACGCACGTCATCGCGGGCCCGCTGGCGACGTTCCATCTGGCACAACTCGGCGCCGAGGTCGTCAAGGTCGAGAACCGCAACGGCGGCGACGTGATGCGCCGCGGCAATGGCCGGATGGGCTTCGTTGCGCTGAACGCCGGCAAGCGCTCCATCGAACTGGACCTGAGCGACGCAGGCGACCGCGACCAGGCGCTCGAACTCGCACGCGAAGCCGACGTGCTGGTCGACAGCCTGCGACCGGGCGTGCTCGATCGCTTCGGTCTGGGCGATGGCCCGCTGCGCGCGCTGAATCCCGGGCTCGTGTATTGCGCGATCAGCGGCTGGGGCAACGCCGGCGCGTGGCGGAACCGGCCCGCCTACGACCACGTCGTCCAGGCGGCGACGGGCATGACGTTGATGGCCGGCCGCGAAGGCGAGCCGCCGGTCAAGACGGGCTTTCCGGTGGTCGATGCCGGCACGGGGCTCGTTGCCGCGATGGCGATCCTGGCCGCACTGCGCGAGCGGGATACAACCGGTCTCGGGCGCTATCTCGACGTGTCGATGACCGGCGCCGCGTTGCAGTTGATGTATCCGTTCGCCTGCCAGGCGCTCACGGGCCGCGTGGCGCCGCCACGGGTCGGCAACCAGGGCTACTCGGGCAGTCCGGCGGCGGATCTGTTCGCCACCCGGGACGGCTGGGTCGCGCTCGGCGCCAACACGCCCCGGCAACTGGCTGCCGCGCTCGGCATACTCGGGCGCGCCGACATCGCACGCGATCCCCGCTATTTCGATCCGCCGCTCGATGCCGGCGGGCCGGCCGCGTTCCTGCGCGCCAGCGACCCGGCGGCGTTGCGCACCGCACTGGCCACCGCGATCCGGGAATGGCGCGCGGCCGATCTCGAGGAAGCGTGCGCCGGCGTCGGCGTTGCCTGCGCGAAGGTGCGCACGATCGTCGAGTTCGTCGACGACGCGATGAACCACGACGCGCTCGAATCCGTCATGTTGTCCGACGGCGACTGCAGCGTGCTGTCGCCGGGCCTGGGCTACCGCGTGCACGCGTCGCGTCCTGACGGAGGGGCATCGGCATGAGCACCGGAACGGAATGCTCGACGGACGGCGGCGGCATGGCCGCGCGCAGTGAGGCGGACCGGGTGTACGCGCGCATCACGAGGCGTCTCGTGCCGCTGTTGTTCCTGTGTTACCTGGCCGCGTTCGTCAATCGCAACAATATCGGCCTCGCGAAGCTGCAGATGCAGGGGGCGCTCGGATTCACCGACGCGGTATACGGCGTCGCGGCTTCGGCGTTCTTCGTCGGCATCCTGATGTTCGAGCTGCCGAGCAACCTGATGCTGCGGCGGGTCGGCGTGCGTCGCACCCTGCTGCGGATCATGGTGCTGTGGGGCGTGGTCGCGGCCGCGACGATGTTCGTCAGGACGCCTGCCCAGTTCTACACGCTGCGCTTCCTGCTCGGCGCGTTCGAGGCGGGATTCTTCCCCGGCGTCGTGGTGTATCTCACGTTCTGGTTTCCAGCCGAGCGCCGCGCGAAGGTCATTGCGCTGTTCATGACGGCCGCCGCCGCGGCCGGGCTCGTGACCGGGCCGGTATCGGGCTGGGTATTGAACTCGATGGGTGGCGTGGCGGGCCTCGGCGGCTGGCAATGGCTGATGCTGCTGGAGGGCGTGCCGAGCGTCGTGCTCGGCGTGATCGCGTACCGGGTGCTGCCCGAAGGCCCCGAACAGGCCCGCTGGCTGTCGCCTGCCGAGCGCCGCATCGTGCAGCAGGCGCTCGGCGCGCCCGAGGGCCGGCATGCCGCCCGTCATCCGTTGCGCGCCGCGCTGCGGGAGCCGTGCGTCTATCTGCTGGGCTTCACGACGTTCTCGCTCGGGTGCGCGACCAACCTGCTGATTTTCTGGCTGCCGTCCATCATCGAGGCGACCGGCGTCACGAACCTGCAGCACGTCGGCCTGGTTGTCGTGATCCCGAACCTGACCGGCACGATCGCGATGGTCTGGTACGGCCGTCGTTCGGACCGGCGCCGCGAGCGTCACGTGCATTTCATCGTCGCGGTCGGCGCGGGCATTGCCGGACTGTGCACGATGGCCGTCTCGCACGGTGCGCTGCCCGGCGTCATGGCCGGCGCCATCGTCGCGACCTGCGGCATCGCGTCCGCCTACCCGGTGCTCTGGGCGATCGCGACGCGCCTGTTGCCGCGCGACGCCGCGGCCGCCGGCGTCGCGCTGATCTCGAGCATGGGCGCGGCATCCGGCGCGAGTTCCGCGTTGTTCGGCGCGATTCGCGTGCGGGCAGGCAGCCTCGACCCGGCGCTCTATCTCGTCGCGCTCGCGCTCGTTGCCGTGGTGCTGCTGTTCGCCTGCGTCATCCGTCCCAAGGCCGTCGAAGCGGCACTCATCAATCAGGAACTACGCTCATGAATCAGACCTTCACGGACCCGAAGCCGGTGCTGGGGCCGGCCCCCTTCTTCGACCAAGCCGAATTGCTCGACGAGTCGACGCTGCAGCCCGAGATCGTCTCGGATGACGTGCGCGAGAGCCGGCATCGTGCCGGGCGCCGGGTTCGCGTCATCGAGCTGACCTTCACCAGCCAGCAATGGCATGGGCTCGTCTGGCGGCATCCCGCCCGCATCTACGTGCCCGACGGTTACGACGGCGACGGCGCGGCCGGCATCATCGGCACGGAACGCCAGGCCTTCGAGCCCGGGGAATGGGCGCGGCGCGTCATTCCCGGCTCGACGCTCGATACCGAGGGCGAATACGCGGAAGGCACCGCGCTCGACTTCGGGATGCCGGTCATGATCTTCGCGAACCCGGCCGATTGCCCGTTCGGACTCGATGAATCGGATTTCACCGGCTATGCGCTGAAGAAGATGCTGGAGACCGGTGACCTGACCTGGAACGGGTACTACCCGATCGCCAAGGCGTATCTGCGCGCCATCACGCTGCTGCATTCGCTCGCGGGTATCGGGACGAAGCGGGCCGTCCTGCTCGGCCATTCGAAACGCGGGGTCGGCGTGGCCATTGCGTCGGGCGCGGACCCGGACCGGGTGGCGGGCGTGATGGTGTGCGGCTACCACGGCGGAAACAACCTGTATCACCTTGCGACCAAGTTCGCCGAGTTCGGGCCGCACGTCGCCGGGCCGTCGGAGTCACGTGCCGGGCCTGGCTTCCAGGGGGCGGAGACGATGCTGCGTGCACTCAACAATCCGGTCGGCTTTCAGATGCTGATGCATTTCGATCCGTATCTGTGGCGTGACCGGATCAAGGCTGCGTACCTCGTCGCGCTCGGCACGAACGACGAGTTCTTCGCGCTCGGCGCGCCCAACAGCATGATGACCGACATGGCGGGCGACAAGGCCTATCTCGCCATCGACAACGTGCGTCATTCGTGGGTCTCCACGAAGCATCTGGCGGCGTGGCGGATGTGGCTCGCCCGCACCTTCGCCGGCCGTCGCGTTCCCGGCACGCCGGTGGTCCGGCATGAGATTGCCGGTGACAGGCTGGACGTGGCCGCGCGCGTCGAGCCGGAGCAGGTGTCGGGTGTCAGGCTGTTCCACGCGTTTCACCCCGTCTCGCAGGACTGGCGCAGCGCCACGTGGCAATCGACGCCGATGGCGGCGCACGACGGCGAGTGGCACGCCGCGCTGAACCTGCGGGCGGGCTACAACCTCGCGTGGTATGTCGAGGTCGAGCACGACGGCGCGGGCGGGCCGGGATACGTCAGCTCGCTCGTGCAGAACGTCGGGCAGCTCGCCGAGTAATCCAGGAAGACGGGGATCGGCGAACGCGAACGCGCGGAACGCCGATCCCGGCAGTAACCGGTAGCAACCCGCGGTGGCTGTCGGTGAATCATTTCGGTATGCGAATGATGAAGTGAGGCGGTGACGAACGCATAAAGCCAG
The DNA here is from genome assembly GCF_002223325.1 of Burkholderia sp. AU15512. Lineage (NCBI taxonomy): Bacteria > Pseudomonadati > Pseudomonadota > Betaproteobacteria > Burkholderiales > Burkholderiaceae > Burkholderia > Burkholderia sp. AU15512. Next base: position 2,759,282 of record NZ_NKEX01000006.1, on the reverse strand, counting down.
GCACTGGCAGGAGGAGACGGATGAGGACATTCGCATGGGTGGCATTGCTCGGCGCATTGCCGGGCATCGGCATGGCGCAGTCGAGCGTGACCCTCTACGGGCAGATCGGCGGCGGGATTCGATGGACCAACGGCATGCAAGGCGGGAGCGCCGTGGGGTACAACAACAACCTGATCGCGGGCAACGATTTCGGCATCCGGGGAAGGGAGGACCTGGGCGGCGGGTTCAAGGCGCTGTTCGTGCTCGATGGCTCGTTCAGCAGCGGCACCGGCGCACTGAAGACGTCCGGCACGCTGTTTTCGCAGGCGGCGTACGTGGGCGTGACGGGCGGCTTCGGGCGCCTGACGTTCGGGCGCCAGTTCAACGCGGCGACCGACTTCGGGATCGTCGTGGATCCGGCGGGCGGGCGCGGCCAGTCGCTTGCCATCGAGCCCGGCGTGCTGTGGAGCGGCAATCCGTTCACGCTCGATTCCCGCTTCAACAACACGGTCAAGTACATCGGCGAACTGGGCGGCCTGCGCGTCGCGGCGAGCTATTCGCCCGGCGGCGTCGCCGGCAATACGCGTGCGGGAACCAATTTTTCCGCTGCGGCGATGTACCAGTACCAGACGGTGCTCGGCGGCGCGTCCTACGCGAAGACCTACAGCGCCGACGCGACGCAGTACGCGCAGACCTGGATGGCGGGCGGGACCTGGCAGATCGGTGCCGGCCGGCTCTATGCGAGCTACTCGGCGCTCGACGTGTCGAGCGCGAACGCGAACCGGCCGCATCGCCGCGACAAGATTCCCGCGCTGGGTGTCGTGTATCAGGCCACGCCGTTCCTGCAGTTCACGGCCGGCATGTACGACGACATCGGCAGCAATCTCGGCAATCGGCGCGATGCGGACGGGCACAAGCTTACGACGTATGCGGTCGTCGAATACTTCCTGTCGAAGCGCACCGAGATCTATGCGGAGTTCGATCGAAACGGCTTCTCCGGTGCGTACCGCACCGATCCGACCAATATCGCGGCCATCGGCTTGCGGTCGGGCGGCAGCGGGATGACGGGGGCATCGATTGGCCTGATGACGAAGTTCTGAGCGTCGGTCGCCGTCATTTTTCGTATGTGAAGGGAGACTCAATGAAAGCATTGCAACGTGGATGGGGCGCGATCGTCGTGGCACTCGGCATCGTGGCCGTCGCCGGTGCCGCGCGAGCGGCATCGGATCCGGCATCGACAACCGTTGCCAGCGGGGTATCGGCGGACAAGGCGAGCCGAGCCGGCGACCGGCGCCTGGCGCGTCGTGTCAGCGCCGCACTCGCTCGCACGCGCGGGCTGAATGCGACGCGCATCGTGGTGCGTGTCCGGAGCGGCGTCGTGACGCTGCGCGGTGGCGTGAGCGACGGCCAGCAGGCCGCGATGGCCGTGGAGGCGGCCCGGCAAGTCGACGGGGTGACGCAGGTGACGAACCAGCTTCGCCTGGGTGAGCAGATGCCGTGATCGGTGCGGGCCGCTCCGATGCAGAACGATCGGACGTGGCCCCCGCATCCGGCAGGTACGCCGGCCGAGGCGTGCGTGTGCCGCTACCGGGATGGCGTACCGCCGAGTGTCCGCGCCAACACCTTCGCCACGTTCAGCCTCGCATTGCGCGTGGCGATCGTCATCGAATCGATTCGACGCGCGTCCGGTTTCGCGCGTGCGGGTGCGACGGCTCTTCATCGACAGTTGCGGCGACGCATTCCATCGGTAGAATCAGCACTTCCCGAACGGAGTGCCTCGCATGGACTCTCACGCCCCGAATCGAGGCGCACTGGCGCCTCTCGCCTACCACGAAGCCGTGGCGGACTATTTGTACCGGCACGAGCCGGACGTCTGGCGCTGGACCGGCGAGCGCACGACCCATGCAGAACAGCTCGAATCGCTGCGAGCGTCGTTGCTGCGTGAAACCTACCGGATCGATGCGGACGCCCACGGCGATGTCCATGCCGCGCTGGCGCTGGCGATGGAGCGACTGGGGATCGTCGGTGTGCCGGCCACGCTCTACCAATCGCCGGGTACCCAGATGAATGCGTCGCTCGTTTTCGTACCGGGCGAGATTCACATCCTGTTGCAGGGGGCCGTGCTCGAGCGCCTGTCGTCTCTCGAGCTGCTGGCGATCCTCGGGCACGAGCTCGCGCACTATCTGCTGTGGTCGCTCGACGGTGGGAGGTTCCTGACGGCAGACCGGATCCTCAACGACGCGGTGGCCGCACCCGGCGGAGCCGACAGTCACCGCGAGACGTTCCGGCGTTACGCGTTGCACACCGAACTCTTCGCCGATCGCGGGGGCGCAATGGCGGCCGGCGCGGTCGCACCGGCCGTTTCGACACTCGTGAAGGTGCAGACGGGCATCAGTACGGTCGATGCCGCCGCATATTTGCGCCAGGCCGCCGAAGTCGAATCGAACGAATCCGGCGCCAGTGCCGCGTTGAGCCATCCCGAGACCTTCATCCGTGCACGTGCGCTTGCCTTGTGGTGGGACGGCGAGGCCAGCCTCGACGACTGGATCGACGCGCGTCTGCACGGTCCGCTTTCGCTGGAGCGGCTCGATTTGCCAGGCCAGGCGCGTCTGCAGGCACTGACGCGCGGGTTCGTTGCGCACTATCTCGACGGCGCGTCGCTGGCGAGCGATGCCGTGCTGGCCCAGGTTCGCATGCTGTTTTCGGATTGGCGTGACGACGAACCCGTTGCCGGCCCGGACGCGTTCGAGGCGGTGGGCGCCGACGACAGCGTGCGCGGCTACCTGAATGCGCTGATGATGGATCTTGCGCTGGCGGATCCCGATCAGCGGGACGTTGCGTTGCTGCGTGCCGGGCAGGTTGCCCGGGCGCTCGGCAGCCTGGATGCATTGCAACTCAACCTTCGGCGCGACGCGGGCCTCGGCAAGCGCGAACTCGAACGCTACAAGCGGCAACTGGCCGAGGAGAAGGACGCATGACCGACAGGATCGCCGACGGTGCGCCGCGCACGCTGCGCACGCTGATTGCCGCGCAGGCCGGCGCGGCCTTGCCGACCGATGATGTGCTCGTCCTGGTGCTGCCGCTGTTCGGGCAGGTTGCCGAACTGCATGCGCGGGATAAGGTGGCGGCGCTCGATGCCGACAGCATCGTGATCGACGAAGCGGGTCGGCTGGCGCTGCGACGCCCCGAAGGCGACATGCCGCAGATGGATGTCGGCGCCGTGCATCGCGTGCAGCCGCATCCGGCATCGGGCCTGAACATCGTCGGCGCGCTGCGGCTGGACTCCACGCCCGACGGCCAGCACAGCCAGACCGATCTCGCGCTGCAGCTCGATGCGGCGGCGCCGATCGAGCGTCCGGTCTTTTTGCCCGGCTACGCGAGCTGGGAACGATCGATCGGTCATCACGACGAGATCACCGACGTGTTCGCGCTGGGGATGGTACTGGCAAGCCTCGCATGCGGGCTGAACTTCGAAACCGGGAGCGACCTGCAAGCGTTCGTTGCGCATCGGCGCAATCTGTTCGTGCTGCACGAGCGGCTGCATCCGATCGTTGCGGCGGTGATCGTCGAGATGACGGAGGTGAACCGCCATGACCGTGCGACTGACGTGGCGGCCCTGGCGATGCGGCTGCGCACCTGGCGCGAGCAGCCGCTCGGCCTGGACGTCGAGCGTGCGCTGGCGGGGGCGACGGGCGCGGCATCGCGCCGTGGCGCCGTGCTGACGCACCTGCGTGACCGGCTGTTCGATCTGTCGCGTCGCAACCGGCTGCTGCATTTCCGTCCGACCGCGGCGACCGTCAACCTGACCGTTGCCAGCGTGCCGCTGATGCTGCAGATCGAAAGCGTGCGTCCGGAGCACATCTGCACGTGGGGTGGGCCGTTCGCGGCCGACCTCGTGGCCGGCAAGGCCGTGCCGTTGCAGCAATGGCTGCGGTTCGACGATCAGCCCTACCTGCCGGCGTCGCTCGACCGGCTGATCGCCGATACGCGCCGCGAACGTGCCGAGTTCGGCTTCAGCAACCTGCGTCTCGTGGTCGCGTTCCTGCGCTGGCACAACCTGAAGGAGACTCCCGACGAGCGCATCGTGTCGCCGCTGCTCTGGTTGCCGGTCGAACTGGTCAAGCGCAAGGGCGTGCGCGATCAGTACGTGATCCAGTGCACCGGCGGTGACGCCGAATTCAATCCGGTGTTGCGGCACCACCTGAGCCAGCTCTACGACATCCGGCTGCCCGAAACGGTCGATCTGGGCAAGATCACGCTGGCCGAGATTCATGCGGACATCCTGGCGCAGATCCGGCGTTCCGAGCCGTCGGTCGAGCTTCGGCTCGTCGACAGGGCGTCGATTCGCATGGTGCGCCAGAAGGCGCTGCAGCGCATGCAGCAATACCGGCGACGCAAGCCCGCCGCGCGGGCCGGCGATGCGCGCAGCAGCCGGCTGCCGTCGTTCAGCTACGCGCAGGACGACTACCGCCCGCTCGGCCGTGCGCTGTTCGAGGAATGGGTGCGGCCGAGCGAACTGCCGCAGCGTTTCGAGGCCGGCGCCGCGCCGGGCGCCAGCCTGCGTCGACCGCAGATGGCCGACGCGGCGGGCGAGGCCGTCGACGAGCGGCAGGGTTACGTGCTGCAGGAGTCGGAGGGGCATCGCTACGCGTGGGATCTCGACCTGACGCAGGTAACGCTGGCCAACTTCAACTACAGGAAGATGTCGCTGGTACGCGACTACGCGCAACTGCTCGAGGAGACCAGCGCGAATCCGGCGTTCGACCGCGTGTTCTCGATCGAGCCGCGCGAGGTGGAAACGTCCGCTGCCACCCCGCTGCCGGCAGGCGAGCAGTGGAACGTGGTGGCGTCCGATGCAACCCAGAATGCGTCGGTGAGCCTGGCCCGCGGCCAGCGCAGCTTCATCATTCAAGGCCCGCCCGGCACCGGCAAGTCGCAGACCATCACCAACCTCATCGCGGATTACGCGGGGCGCGGCAAGCGTGTGCTGTTCGTATGTGAAAAGCGCGCGGCGCTGGACGTGGTGTTCCACCGGCTCAAGCAGAGCGGGCTGGACGCGCTGTGTTGCCTGATCCATGACTCGCAGACCGACAAGAAGGCGTTCATCGCCGATCTGAAGACCTGCTACGAGCGCTGGATCGCCCAATCGCACGACAGCGAAGCGCTGCACGCACGGCGCGCGACACTGATCGATGCGCTCGACGTGCAGCAGCAACGCATCGATGCGTTTGAAGCCGTGATGGCGGAGACGCCCGACGCGTTGGGCGCCAGCGTACGTACCTTGCTGCGCCGGCTGGCTGCGCTGCCGGTTGCGCTGCCGGTTGCGCCGGACGTGGGGTTCGCGTTGCGGGAGCGCCTGCCGGCGCTTGCGGTCTGGGATCAGCACGGAGAGCTCACCCAGCGTGTACATCGTGCGATGCGCGAGCGGTTCGGCGCGAACAGTCTGGCTTCGCAACCCTTCGCGCGGCTGTCGGCGGCGCTGCTGGCCGACGAACGCGCATTCGGACGGGCCGAGCAGCTGTGCCGGGACGCCGAGGCGCTGTTCGACCTGCTCGATCCGGTGCTCGACCACGCGGTGGCGTCGATCGGGCATGACACGGCACTGCCGCGTGCATGCGCGATCGCCGCCGACAGCCAGTGGCTGATCGATACGGGTCTCGCCGCGCATCTCGACGTGCTCGAGCCGGCCTCGTCCGCGCAGGCGGCATTGCGGGAAGTTCGCGACGCGCTGTCCGCGCACGCGGCAGCGCTGACTGCCGCGCGCGCCGCCACGGTGCACTGGCGAGACAAGCTGTCGCCGGGCGATACCGCGTCCGCGCTGGCGCTCGCGCGCCGGTTCGAGACGTCGGCGATGCGTTGGCTGCAGCCGGCATGGTGGCGGTTGCGCGGCGAGCTCCGGCGTCGCTACGATTTCGGGCAGCATGCGGTGCATCCCGGTTACGTCAAGGTACTGGAGCAGCTTGCCGCCGAGCAGGCGGCGGCGGCCGCGCTCGACGTAGCCGATGTCGAATGCCGCAAGCGCTACGGCGTGAGCGAGATGGGTGCGTTCCTGCACGCGCTGGCCGAACTGGAAACCCGCCTGGATTCGGACGGCGATCTGCGCGACCGGATCGCGCATCTGCGTCAGGCCGTCGATCCGCTTGCCGCGGCGCGTCTCGATGCCGGTGCACGCGAGGCGCTCGACAAGCTGGCGCGCCGCGTCCGCGAAAACCTGGTCATGGACGACGACGTGTCGTTGGCCGACATTGCCGAAGCGCTACGCGACCTTCGGGAGGGGCTGGACGACCTGCCTGACTTGCTGCCGCTGCTGCGCGCCGTGCATGCGGCCGCTCCCGCGTATGCGGCGACGCTTCAGTCCATCGATCTCGCGCCCGGGGAGATGGAGGCACTGATTGCCGACGAGGCGTTGCGCAGGCTGGAGCGCGAGAATCCGGTGCTCGCGCGATTCGGCGGCGCGGCGCTGGCCCAGGCTGCGCGCGCTGCCGCCCGGATCCAGCACGAACTGCTGGCCGTGAACGCCCAGGTGGTGAGCGCGACGTTGCATCGGCAGTTTGCCGAGCACGTGCGCCAGTCTTCGCTGTCGGCCACGCAACTCGATGCCGACGGCAAGACCTTCAAGAAGCGCTACGCGACCGGCCGGCGCGAGCTCGAACACGAATTCGGCAAGAGCATGCGACACCGCTCGATCCGCGATCTCGCCGACGACGAAACGGGCATGGTCGTCAATGATCTGAAACCGGTCTGGCTGATGAGTCCGCTATCCGTATCGGATACGTTGCCGCTGTCGCCCGATCTGTTCGACGTGGTGATCTTCGACGAGGCCAGCCAGATTCCCACCGAGGAATCCGTGCCCGCGCTCAGCCGTGCCCGGCAGGTCGTGGTGGTCGGCGACGAGATGCAGTTGCCGCCCACGAGCTTTTTCACGGCTGCGGGCACGGAGGGCGAGGACGAGATCGTGATCGAGGAGGAAGGCGAGCGCATCGCCATCAATCTCGACTCCGACAGCCTGTTGAATCAGGCGGCGCGCAATCTGCCCGCGACGCTTCTGGCGTGGCACTACCGCAGCCGGCACGAAGCGTTGATCAGTTTTTCCAATGCGGCGTTCTACGACGGTCGTCTCGTGACGATCCCCGATCGAATGCTCGAGCGAGCCGACGATGACGTGAAGCCGGTGCGATCGAGCCAGGACGACGCCGGCATAGCGGGTACCGATGCGCTGCTCGCGCGGCCGATCAGTTTCCACCGGCTCGACGACGGCGTGTACGTCGAGCGCAGCAACGCACCCGAAGCACGTTACATTGCGTCGGTCGTGCGGGAGATGCTGCGCCGGGAGACGGGCCTGAGCCTCGGGATCGTCGCGTTTTCCGAGGCACAGCAGCGCGCGATCGAAACCGCGCTGGAGGCGCTGGCGGCCGAGGACGCCGATTTCGCCGCGCGACTGGAGCGCGAATACGTGCGCGAGGACGACGACCAGTTCAACGGCCTGTTCGTCAAGAACCTGGAAAACGTCCAGGGCGACGAGCGCGATGTGATCATCCTCAGTATCTGCTACGCGCCGGGTCCCGACGGCAAGATGCTGATGAATTTCGGGCCGATCAACCAGCGCGGCGGCGAGAAGCGGCTCAATGTCATCTTCAGCCGCGCAAGGCACCGGATGGCCGTCGTCTCGACCATCCAGGCCGACGCGATTACCAACGTGCACAACGACGGCGCGGCCGCCCTGCGCGCGTTTCTGCAATTTGCGCAGGCCAGCGCCACAGGCCAGTTCGACCGTGCGCAGGCCGTGCTCGGTGCGCTGAATCAAGGTGCGCGCGATGCCTTCGCGCGACGGACGTCGTCCGACGCCATTCGTGACGCACTGGCCGAAGCGTTGCGCGCGCGCGGCCATCGGGTCGACGTCGATGTCGGCCGTTCGCAATTCCGCTGCGACCTGGCGATCGTCGGTGCGTCGAAGCAGGACTATGCGCTGGCCATCCTGCTCGACAACCCGGCCAATGCCGTGGCCGATACGGCGGAACGCTACGTATTCCGGCCCGGCATTCTGCGCGGCTTCGGCTGGCGCGTGCTCGACATCCCCGGGAAAGACTGGCTGGATGACTCGGCCGCGGTGCTGGCACGCATCGAGGCGATGCTCGCGGATGGCGAAGATCGTGCGCTCGACCAGGAAATCGAATTGCCGATGTCATCCGTTCAGACGTCGGCACATGGCTCGACGGCTGCGGAGCAGGCGACCGTGGCGGAGGCCGGCGTGACGACGGAATGGGTGCGATCGCTGCGGTTCGAGCAAGGCACCTCCAGCAAGTTCTGGCGCGCCAGCGTGCGAGGCACCGAGCTGAACGTGACCTACGGCCGTATCGGGACGAACGGGCAAGCCAACCTGAAGCAATTCGCAACTGTCGAACGGGCGCGACGCGAGATGGACAAGCTGGTGGCGGAGAAGCTGCGCAAGGGCTATGTCGAAGATCCGGCCGCGTGACGGCCGATGCCCTCTCTCGGCCCATGCCCCGTCCACCGCTTGAACGCGCGCCGGAAGTTGTGCGCGTCGCTGAACCCGACTTCGTGCGCGACGTCCTCGATCGACAGCCGCGGGTTGCTCAGCAGCGTGAACGCGCGCTTGCGGCGGATCGTGTCGATCACCGTCTGATACGACACGCCCTGGTCCGCGAGCCGCCGCCGGAGGGTGCGCTCGCTCATGCACAGCTGCGCGGCGATCTCGGCAAGCGACGGCGCGTGCCGCAGGTCGCGCCGCATGATCCGTTCGATCGATTCGAGAAATTCGGTGCCTTCGGGTTCGGGCGGCAGCGCGTCCTGCAGGAATTCGAGTGCCTGACGATGCGCGAGCGGATCGTGGGTCGCGATCGGGCGGTTGCCGAGTGCGGCGTCGCATGAGAACAGGTTCTGCTCCTGCTCGAACCGTACCGGGCACGGGAACACACGCGCGTATTGTTCCGCATAGGCCGGCGGCGGGTAGCTGAGGTCGACGCCCTTCGGCTGGAACGCGGGGCCGACGAGCGAGCGCCCGATCTTCATGAAGCTGCCGAACGCCTCCTCGACGAGGAACGCCTCGATATCGGGTTCGAGGAAGACGTTGGTTGCGCGGATCGACAGCGTGCGTGCATCCGACGTCACGTCGAAGCGCAACAGCGGCCCCGTGTGGCGCTGCAGTTCCATCCCGACCGCGATCGCGTCCTTCAGCGTCGGGCTCGTCAGCATCGCGTAGCCGACCAGGCCGATCGACGCGATCGTCTCGCTCGTGCCGAGTTCGAGGCCGAGCGCCCGCCCCGGCGCCATCTCGAGCGCGCGGCGGATCATCGTGCTCGCCTGGCGCAAGGAAATCCTGCATGACGGATTCGACAGGTCCGCGACGTCGAAGCCGAGCCCGAGGCACAGCCGCGTGGGGTCGATGCCCAGTTCCTTGCTTGTCTCCGCGAGGCACCGCAACAGATGGACCGGCAGATTCGCCGTCGTATAACGGTCGGGTTCGTCCATGGATGCTCCGTATTTTTTTCCATGGATTGTACTCGTCCCGCCCGGCCGGAAACCCGGTGCCGCCCCGGCCGCGATGGCCCACATTCCGCGCGGCCCCGCGTCAGAAGTAGTGGCGCAGGCCGACCGTCGCGCCGAGCTGCGTGGTGCTCGTGCTCGGCGACTGTCCGTTGATGCCGACCAGCTGCGCGCCGACCAGGCCGCCGCGATAGATCGCGTAGTCGACTTCCGCATAGAGCATGCTGCGCTTCGACAGGCTGTAGCCGGCGATCACCTGGAACTGGCGCGCGCGGCCGTCGAAGTCCGGCGTGTAGCCCGACTGCGTGGTCCACCACGCGTTGACGGCGGCCGTGAACGCTGGCGTGAACCGGTAGGTCAGCCCCGCGAGCGCCATCTTGCGGCGCCGGAACCCGCCGGGCGTCGACGGATCGACCACCTGCGCCGGCGAGATGATGCCGAGCGCGGCGAGATCGGTCGGGCTGAACGGGCCGTTCCCGAACGACGTGAAGTCGTTGTCGCGCGCGTTCTCGATATAGCCGGCGTTGACGGTCGCGTTGCCGAGCGTCACCGAGCCGCCGCCGCCGTAGATGTCGAATTTCGCGTGCGTGACGTCGTCCCAGCTGCGCATGAACGACGCGCCGACCGTGAACGGCCCCTTGTCCGGCGCATACGCGATCGCCGCACCGGCCTGGCCGCCCAGCACGCCGCCGCCCGCATGGCCGCCCGGCGCGTACTGCGCGAGCAGGTACAGGCTGCCGAGCTGCGCGCCGTACTGGATCATGTTGCTGGTGCGCGAGCCCGCGAGCATCGTCTGCTCGGGCTTGAACAGGTTGAAGTACGGATCCTGCGGGCCGGCCCACAGGTTCGAGCCGTAGGTCAGCGACACCATCTCGAACGGCACGTTGTACTGGCGGCCGAGCGCGAGCTGGCCGAGTGACGTCGACGTCAGCCCCACGTACGCGACTTCGAAGAAGTTCGGCGCGCCGGCCGGCACGATCGCGCCGCTGTTCGGGCCGAAGTGGCTTTCCACGTTGAACTGCGCGGACAGCCCGCCGCCGAGATCCTCCTGCCCCTTGAGGCCCCAGTAGCTCTCCGTCAGGCCGCCGCCGTCCGCCATCGAGATCTTGCGGCCCGTCGACACCGGCGCGCCGTCGGCGCCGTAGGACACGCCGTGAGTTTCGTAGCGGATGCCCGCATCGATCACGCCGTACAGCGTCACGTTGCTTTGCGCATGCGCGCCGGTAACGGCCAGGATCCACATCGCGCAGCACGCGGCGCGAACGCTATCGTGACGATTCATTGTTCTGGACTCCGCATCGAAAAGGGGTGGCGGCTCGACCCGCCGGAAACGAATGGTGAAAGCCAAATTTGCACGGGCCGCGGCCGCGGCGGCCATTCGCGCGGTGCGTCGCGGCCACGCCATGGCGCACTGCGGTCAGGGCGACGGCGCCGCGTGCGCCACCGCGCCGGGCGCCGCGCGGCGCAGCGCGAGCCGCACGAACGGGGCGGCGGCCAGCACCGCCACGCACAGCACGTGGGCGACGCGCGCGCCGCCGAAGCGGCCGAGCAGCGCGCCCGACAGCGCGGTGCCGATGCCGGCCGCGAAGAACGTGACGACGAGCGTGCGTGCGACCAGCGAGCCGTCCGGGTCGACGTCGGACAGCATCCCGGTGAGGAACGGCACGATCACGAAGAACGCGCTGTTCAGCACGAACTGGCTCAGGAAGTACGCGCTGCCGCCGCGCGCGCTGAAGAACCATTCGATCGACGCGATCATCGCGAGCTGCGCGGCCCAGATCAGCGCGAGGCGGTGCTTGTGGCTGGCCGGATGCGACGGAATCGCCGCGCCGACGAAGCCGAGCAGCGACGACACCGACAGCAGCACGCCGATCGTCGTTGGCGACAGCCCGGCACGCTCGCCGACGAAGCCGGCGATCGCCCATTGCGATGCCTGCACGCCGTACACGAGCGCGGTCACGACCCAGATCGCGATCACCGGCCGCCACGGCAGCGTGCCGGCCCGCGCGAGGCTCTGCGCGGGGGCGCTCGCGAATGCGTCGATGCCGCGCATCGCGGGCGCCAGCACGGCGACGACGGCCGCCAGCAGCGCGAACACCCCGCGCTCGAGCCAGCCGGCCGGCAACGCGGAGATCAGCACGAGGATGCCGCCGTTGATGACGCCCGCGAGCAGGTTGATCTGCCCCCACAGGCGGTCGGTCGACGCGCGCTGCGACACGCCGGACGCGACGACGACGAACAGCATCCCTTCGAACAGCCCTGTCATCCCGCGCGCGAGCGCCGCGGACACGATCCCGGGCGCGACCGCGCTGAGCGCCTGCCCGGCGAGCGTGCCGATGAGGCCGGCCAGCGTGAACGGCCGCGCGGCGCGCGCGATCCGGTGCGACAGCAGCGCGCAGCTGATCGCGATGCCGAGGATCTCGGCGCTCACGAGCGCGGTCGCGGTGCCTTCGTCGAGCCGGAAGCGCGTCATCACGGCCGCGACGAGGAACGGCGACAGGATCAGGCCGTTGGTGGCCGCGGCGAACGCGAACGCGAGACGAACGACGGCGCCGGTCGACGGATCGGGGCGCGACTGTGCGGCGGCATGCAGGGTGGCGGTGCTCACGAGGCCTCCTGGTTGGATCGCGGCCGATCATGTGCGATGCCGGCCGTTTCGTGCATCGGGTGTGTCCCTCGGCGGGCCGGCATGGCGCGGACGGCTGAGGCTGCGTTTGTACTTGCACTTGCGCGTTGCGGCAGGCCGAACAGCGTGCGCAGGTACGGCGTCAGGAAGCGGCCGTGCGGGTCCATCCGTTCGCGCAATGCGAGGAAATCGTCCCAGTGCGGGTAGCACGCCGCCAGCTCGGCGGCCTTCATCGCATGCACCTTGCCCCAGTGCGGCCGCCCGCCGTGATTGCGGCAGATCGCCTGCACGCCCGAGAAGTACGCGTCGAACGGCATCCCGCGATACTGATGGACCGAGATGCGTACGCTGTCGCGGCCGTAGTCGGGGCTCAGCCAGATGTCGTCGCCGCGCACCCAGCGGTATTCGAGCGGGAACATCAGCGGGAAGCTGCGGCGCGCGATGAACGCGCGGATCTCGCGCAGCGCATCGGCGCCGCGTTCGGCCGGCACCGACCACTCCATTTCGTTGAAGCGCACGCGGCGCACCGTCGACAGCATCGCGTAGCTCGCATCCACGTGCCGGCCAGCCGACACCGTCGATGCGCAGAGCCGGCTCAGCGCCGGGCACAGCGATGGCACGTGCCGGCCGAGCCCGCACAGCGCGCCGAACACCGTGTTCTCGAGGAACGACTCGGATGCACGGCTCGCCCAGTGCACCGCGTCGGCCGGCTCGTCGGTCATGTCCCATGCCTTGGTCAGCACGGTGTCCGTATGCGGGAACCAGTAGAACTCGAACGAGCGATGCGTTGCGATCAGCGCGTCCGCTTGCGCGAGGCAGTCGTCGAGATTCATCCCGCCGCGCTCGAGGCGCAGCTTGAACGCGGGCACGAGGCGCAGGCCGATCTCCGTCAGCACGCCGAGCGCGCCGAGCCCGATCCGGCCGCCGGCGAACAGGTCGGGATGCGTGTCGGCGCTCGCGCGGATCTCGCTGCCGTCCGCGCACATGAAGGTCAGGCTGTCGATCTGCGTCGACAGGTTGCCGAGCGTGATGCCGGTGCCGTGCGTGCCGGTGCTGGTCGCGCCGGCGATCGACTGCACGTTGATGTCGCCGAGGTTCTCCATCGCGAGGCCGTGCGCGGCGAGCGCCGGGCCCAGTGCCCACAGCCGCGTGCCGGCCTGCACGCGCGCGACGCGCCGGTCGCGGTCGACGTCGATCACGCCCTGCATCGCGTCGAGCGACAGGATCACGTCGTCGGTCTGCACGAGCGGCGAGAACGAGTGACCGGCGCCGGCCGCGCGCACGGTGGCGCCGGCGGCCGCCGCGTCGCGCAGCACGGCCGCGAGCCCGGCGGGCGACGCAGGCGTCGACACGGTTGCATCAGGACTGCAGACATATCCCGACCAGTTGCGCCACATGGCATTGTCTCCGTGGTTGTCGTTTGAATGGATTGAACGGGTTGACCGGTTTGAGCGGTTTGAACGACGGGCCGCGCGGCCCGCTAGAAAAAGCTCTTGCCTTCGCCGCGATAGGTGGGCGCCTCGCCGACCACGCGGCCGCCGCGGATCAGCAGCAGCGTGTTGAAGCGCTCGCACAGTTCGCCGGCCTTCGCGTGGCGGAACAGGATCGGATCGCCGATCGCCGGTGCGACGCCGCGCGGCGCGCGCACGGGCGTCTGCACTTCGCCCGCGCCTTCGTTGTCGATCAGCGTGCAGCCGGCCGGCAGCCACGGCCGCGGCAGGCGGCTCTTGCCGGCCGGCCCCGATGCGACATAGCCGCCGCCCGAACAGGTCACGATGCCCGGCCGCGGAATCCGCACGACCGGCAGCGCGAAGCCGGCGGCCGGCTGCGCATGAAACGCCGCGTAGTGATCGAACAGCGCCGGCGCGTAGAGGCCGGAGCCGGCCGCCAGCTCGGTGACCGACGCGTCGCCGAGCGTGCTCTCGATACTGCCGGTGCCGCCGCCGTTCACGAAGCGCAACGTGTGGCCTGCCGCCGCGAGCGCCTGCACGGCCGCCTGGCGGCGCGCGTTGATCTCGCGCGCCGAGCGGCGCTTCAGGTGCCGCACCAGCACGTTGCGTGCGCCGTTGCCCGGCTCCGTGTCGGCCACGCCGGCGATCTGTCCTTCATAGCCCATCAACCCGTCGAGCCGCACGTGCTGTCGCTCGCCGATGTGGTTCGCGAGCGCGAGTGCGCGGGCCGCGTCGCGCACCGGCGAGCGGTACATGCCGAAGTACAGGCCCGGATACGCGGACGACATGTCGAGATCGATCGCGAGCGGGAACGTCACGCGCTCGTCGTGGGCGACGCGGTCGATCGCGTCGACCTGTGCGGCGGCGTCGACCATCAGCGTGATCGAGCGGCCGCGCCTGAGCTGCGCGGCCACCGCGCGCAGGTCGTCGGACTCGACGGTCGGATACGCGACGACGATGTCGTCGAACCCGCCGTCCGCGAGCCACGCGGCCTCCGCGGCCGAGTAGCACAGCAGCCCCTGCATGAACGGGCCGGCGGCGAGCACCGCGCCAATCAGTTCGCGCGAGCGCACCGACTTCGTCGCGAGTCGGATCGGCAGGCCGCGTGCGCGGCGCTTCAGGTCGGCAAGGTTCGCGTCGAGGCAGTCGAGGTCGACGAAGGCGGCAGGTAGCCGGCGGCCCGCGAGCGCGTCGCGATAGGTCGGATAGTCGTGGACGGCGGCGGGTGCGCGATGCGGAAGGTCTGCACGGCTCATGGAACGGGCTCGGCTGGGTGGGGTGGGCGTCGCGCCGACCGTTCGGCGCGTGTCGGAAACCAGCATAGGGCTGGCCAAAATGACGACCAAGCGCTCAGCGGGTCGTTCGACGGGTCTTATCCGGCCATCCGTATCGGCCAGGCCGATGCATGGCCCGCGTGCTGCGAGCGGCTGGATCGCCGCTTGCTTGGTGTCCCGGCGCACACGGTACGTATCGGCCCGAACCGCCGCCGGACGGGCGTGACGCACGACATGGCGCGCCTGGCCGAGCGATCAGGAAATGCGTTTCAAACGTCTGGCGGGACGTGGCCGCCGCGAGCAGGTTTAGTGCCTGCGTTCTAGTGCCGCTTTTGACTGCCTGCCGGATTCGACCTAGAACCTACTCGCGGATGCACCGGCGAAGAACGGCATGACGTGACGAGGAGGCGACGTGAAGAAGAACAGGGCACGCTGGCGGCACACGGGCGCGATCGCGGCGATCGGCGTGGTCGTCGTTGCAGTCTGGCGATATGAAGCGGCGACGCCGGCGCAAGCCGCGTCGTCCGGCACACCGGCCGCGGCGGCGAGCGCGCAGCCAGGCACAGCCGATACGTTCGGCACCGGCACCGGCACCGGCGCCGCGACGCCCGGCCCCGAGGAGCGGCGGCTCGATGTCGACGCGCTGCGCCGCAGCCTCGCGGGGCGCCCCGATGCGGATGCCGAAGTGAAGCGCATCGTCGCGTTCGCGCGTTTTCGCGACGAGGTTGCCGCGTATGGGGATCGCCGCAACAGCATGCCGCAAGCCGAGCGCGCCGCGCTCGCGCACCGGATTCTCGACGCACTCCCCGACCATGTCGCGCGCAACGAGATCGTGCCGGTGCAGGCCGAGGCGCTGAGCGCGGCGCTGCTGACCGATACCGAAGCCGATCCCGCGACGCGCGGCGCGGCGATCCGGTCGATGCGTGCGCAATGGGACACCTATGCGCAGCAGACGGTCGGCCCGTCGCCGGTGCAGGATCCGCGCTATCGCTCGTACGAACAGCAGAGCCGCGACGTCGTCCGGCAGGTTCAGGCGAGCATTCCCGATCCCGATCAGCAACAAGCCGCAATCGCGCAGCGCCTGCAGGCGTTGCGGGTCCAGCTGTTCGACGGCGCTTCATCGTCCGGCGCGCACTGAGCGCCGAATCCGCGACGCCGGGATTGAGCCCGACGGCCGCGTCATGTCCATCGACAAGGAGGGGAGATGTCCACAGCACGAAGCCTGCTGCGCGCGGCCGTTGCCACGCTGCTCGGTTGCGCGGCACTGAACGGTCACGCCGCCGATACGACGATGCCGGATCCGGCGATTCCGTATTATTCGTGGTACGAAGTGACGTTGCCGGAGAGCACCGGTGCATCGTGCGGCAACGGCACGCCGATGCGCTTCTACGTCAATCGCGCGCAGTCGGACAACCTGCTGTACATGATGGAGCCGGGCGGCGCGTGCTGGGACTACGGTACCTGCACGCAGACGTCGACCGGCGCCGAGGCCGGCCTCGGCGGCTTCAACCCGGACGGCATTCCCCACAACTACATGAACGGCACCGCGAACCAGAGCCTGTTGTCGTCGTTCCTGTCGCCGCTGCTCACGCGGATGGATCTCGCGCATATTCTCGTCGGCGAACCGAAGGTCGAGACGCAGCAGTGGACACAGGTTTTCGTGCCCTATTGCACCGGAGATATCCACATGGGCAGCGCGGTGCGCAACTACACGTCGCCGAGCGGCGACTGGCGACTGCAGCACTACAGCGGGCTGAAGAACATCCAGGCCGTCGCGCAGTGGCTGACGTCGCACGGCTTCGGCAAGCCGAACCGGCTGCTCGTGTACGGAATGAGCGCGGGCGGCTACGGCACGCTCGCGAACTACGCGACGCTGCGCAACACGCTGCAGCCGCAGGCGCATAGTTCGCTGCTCGACGACGCCGGTACGGTCTTCAACACGCCGTTCGACGCGGACGCGGCCACGCATCCGTCGGTCGGCCTGTACGATCGCGTGCGCACCGAGTGGGGGATGACGGGCCCCGACGGGATGATCACCGTGAACAGCCGGCTGACCAACCATTTCGATCCGGGCAACATGGGGAGCGCGTATGCGGCGCTGTCGGCGACATTCCCGCACGACCGCTTCGGCTTCTCGAGCTACCAGCGCGACAAGATCATCGCCGCGTATCACTATCGCGCGTTCGTGCCGGCCGTGATCGCGGCGCCCGACGACGCGACGAAGGATTCACTGTCGCTCGCGCTGTTCGACCAGGAGCTGGACGGGCTGAAGCAGACGCTGAACCCGTTGCCGAACTTCGGCTACTTCATGCCGTGGGCGCGCAACGACTTCATCGCCAACCACCAGGTGACGGCGGTCAGCTTCACCGGGTCGGGGATCCACGAGCGCGGCATCGACGCGGATATCGGCACGTTCGTCGACAACCTGCTGAACCAGCAGGACCCGGCCGATACGCCGGTGATGAAGGCGTTCCGCACGCAGCAGGGGTCGGATTTCACGTTTTCGACGTTTCTGGCGTGGATCGACAGCATCTTCAACCTGACCGGCGAAGCGGGGCCGATCTCGGGGCACCGGGCGTGAAGCGAAGCGGCGGTTCGCCCGAGCGGGCGAGCGCGGCGCAGTGCGGCGGCCGGGTGTCGTGGCCGCTCGCCTGCGTCGATGCGTGGCCGTGCGGAGCGGCGTCTGGGCGTTAGGGCTTCACCACCGCAACCGCCGGCGCGCCCGAATCCGTGCCGGCCGCGCCGTTCGACCCGTAGGCCGCTTCGGCGCTCTTGCGCTCGGCGAGCCGCTTGGCCGCCAGGCGCTCCTGCGCGGCGACGATGTCACCCGGATAGTTGTCGCCATCAGCGGCGATCGGCTCGTAGCCGACCGATTCGAGGTCGAACAATTCCTGGCGCACCTGCGCACGCGTGAGCGTCGAGTGCGACGACTGTGCGTACGACACGGCCGGTGCGGCGAGAAGGGTGGTGGCGGTAGCGGCGACGGTGGCGATGGTGACGATGATGGATTTCACGGTTTCCTCAGACGGTTTCGTTGCGGTTCGGCGCGATGGCGGCTGGCTGAACCGACGAGACAAGTTTAGGAACCCGGATCGGCCGGATAAATGCCGATTCCTGTCCAACAGTGTTCCTGAATCCGTGACAGTGGGGGAAATACGGCGTCCTTGGTGCCCGGCTTTGGGTGGGTTGATTCGCGTGGAATGCCGATCGATGCGGGGCACGCCGCCGTTCCGTCAGACCGGCTACGCACGCGATGCCCGGTGGGCAGACGCATGCCTGCCCGGCAATGCTAGTCGTCGAAACGCGGGAATGCCCGCTGGCGCTTCATGTCCTTCAGCCATTCCTTGACGTTCGCCGGATCGTCGAACTCGCGCAGCGTCAGGTTCAGGTCGTGGATGCTGCGCTGCGTGCCGGCGATGTCGCGCGCGAGCATGCGCATGATGGTATCGGGCGCGACCTTGACCGACGGCGCGATCCCGTAGGTCCGCCGGAATCCGGTCTCGACGTCCTGGATCTCCTGGTCCAGCTCGCGCAGCTGATCTTCCAGGATGCCGTTGTAGCGCGCGAGCCGGTCTTCGCCGAGGCCGTTGATCGCGTGCCGGTCGATCTGCTCGATCTCCAGTTGCAGCTCCAGCAGTTGCAGGAGCTTGCCGTTCGCGTAAGCGTGGTTGACCCGCTGCATCAGCACGGTCTTGCGTTCCTGTTCCTGGGGATCGGTCTCGCGATCGGGGTGCAGCGCGCTCGCCAGCTTCCGGTAGACCTCGCGGATCGACCGGCTCGCTTCGGCCTGCTCGGCTTCGCGCTTCGCCAGCGCGGCCGATTGGCGGGGCGCTTTCTTGCGCTTGGCGCGCTGTGCCTCGCGGGCCGCGTGCTGGGCCATGTCCCGTTCGAACTGCGCATCCAGTTCGGCCTGCATGCGCGCCATGAGCTCCTCGGGCGACAGTGCGTCGAGATCGTCTTCGTTCGTCACGCCGGGCGTCGATTCCGGCTTCGGCTCCGGTTCCGGCTCGGCTGCTGCGTTGCTGCCGTGATCGGCGGCGCCGTGCCGGGCATGGATGGCCTTCAGCTGCGCGTCGTCGCTGAAGTCGAGCAAGTCGCGCGCCATGCTGGCGATCATCCCGGACAGGGTGTGCTGTTCCGCCTTGCTCAATCCTTTCTGCAGATACGCGTCGTCGAGCTGATTGAGCAACCGGATCCGCAGCGCGGTGGACGTCTGTTCGAGCGGCAACAGCTCGTCGACGAATTTCTTCTGGAAGGCCGGCATCGCGGCTTCCCACGCGCCGAGCCGCTCGCGCCGCTTCTCGATCTGCTGGACGAGCGTATTGAATGCTTTCTGGGCGTTCGACAGGCTGGCTGCCTCGTGGCCGGGCGCGATGGCGACCGCTGTTCCGCGACGTGCGGTCATGATGAATCTCCTTCGGCTGCGGCAGGACGCGCAGCAGCGCGGTATTTTAACCGGCCCGCCGTGTCTCCCTTGCCCGACGTGGCGCGGCTACTCCTGGAACAACTGCCCCTGCCCGGAGATCACGCGTTCGAAGTCGTCGCGCAGGAACGGCAGGATCGCGTCGGCGACGGGTTGAAGCTGGCGGCTCAGGTAGAACGCATAGTCGATCGGCGAACGCATCGTTTCGAGCGGCTCGGGGCCGGCCGTCGTCATCACGTAGCTGATCCAGCCGCCGCGCTGATACTGCAGCGGCCGGCCCTGTTCCTGGTTGAATGCATCGGCGATCCGCGCCGCGCGCACGTGCGGCGGCACGTTGCGCTCGTACTCGCGCAGCGGCCGGCGCACGCGCTTGCGGTAGACGAGCTGGTCGTCGAATTCGCCGGCCAGCGTGCGCCGCACGGTGTCGCGGATGAAATCCTGGTACGGCTCGCGGCTGAACACGCGCCGGTACAACTCGCGCTGGAACTGCTGCGCGAGCGGCGTCCAGTCGGTGCGCACCGTTTCGAGCCCTTTGAAGACGAGGTCCTCGCCGCCGTCGGCCGCTGCCGCGAGGCCCGCGTAGCGCTTCTTGCTGCCTTCTTCCGCGCCGCGCACGGTCGGCATCAGGAAGCGGCGGTAGTGCCGCTCGTATTGCAGCTCCAGCGCGCTCTCGAGCCCGAAGTGGTCGCGCAGGTGCGCCTGCCACCAGCGGTTCACGTGCTCGACGAGTGCACGGCCCTTGGTGCCGGCTTCGTCGTCGTCGTGCGCGCGGCCCAGCCACACGAACGTCGAATCGGTGTCTCCATAGATCACTTCGTAACCCTGCGCTTCGATCAGCTCGCGCGTGCGGTGCATGATCTCGTGGCCGCGCATCGTGATCGACGACGCGAGGCGCGGGTCGAAGAAGCGGCAGCCCGTCGAGCCGAGCACGCCGTAGAACGAATTCATGATGATCTTCAGCGCCTGCGACAGCGGCGCGTTGCGCTGCCGCTTCGCGTCGTCGCGGCCTTCCCATACGCGGCGCACGATATCGGGCAGGCAGTGCGCGGTACGCGAGAAACGTGCGCCGAGAAAGCCGGGCACCGATGCGTCGTCGCCGGGATGCGCGAGCCCTTCGATCAGCCCGACCGGATCGATCAGGAACGTGCGGATGATCGACGGATAGAGGCTTTTGTAGTCGAACACGAGCACCGAGTCGTACAGCCCGGGGCGCGAATCCATCACGAAGCCGCCGGGGCTGTTCTGCCCCGTCACGTCGCCGAGGTTCGGCGCGACATAGCCGAGCCGGTGCATGCGCGGCAGGTACAGATGCGTGAAGGCCGCCACCGACCCGCCGGTGCGATCGGCCGCGAGGCCCGTCACGCTCGCGCGTTCGAGCGCGAAGGACAGCAGGTCGGCCTTGTCGAAGATGCGCGTGACGAGTTCGCAGTCCTTCAGGTTGTAGCGCGCGAGCGCCGGCTTGTCGTGATCGAAGCGGCGCTGGATCTCGTCCATCCGCTGGTACGGGTTGTCGATCGACTTGCCTTCGCCGAGCAGCGCCTGCGACACGTATTCGAGGCTGAACGACGGGAACGTCCACGTCGCGGATTTCAGCATGTCGATGCCGTCGAGGATCAGCCGGCCGGCCGCGCCCGCGAAGAAGTGATCGGGCTGCTGGCCGTGCGCGCGCCAGTCGAGTACGCTGCCGCCGCGGCCGAGCTTCAGCGGGATGCCGTATTGCTCCGAATGGGCATGCAGGATGCGCAGGTCGAACTGCACGAGGTTCCAGCCGATCACCGCATCGGGATCGTGTTCGTCGAACCATTCGTTGAGCCGCGCGAGCATCGCGGGCCGGCTGTCGCAGTAGTCGAGGTTGAAGTCGATGGCGTTTGCTGCGTCGCTGTCGCCTCCGTTCGGCGGCCCGAGCATGTAGACCTGCCGTTGCCCGCAGCCTTCGAGCGCGATCGAATACAGCTCGCCGTGCACGCTGGTTTCGATGTCGAGCGACACGCAGCGCAGCGCCGGGCGATAGCCGGTCGCCGTTTTCAGCTCGGTGCCGGCCAGCGTGCCGTCGGGGCCGGGTTGCCCGCGAAACCGCACGCAGGCCGTGATGAAGCGCTCCATCGCGTAGCGGTCGGGCGGCTGCACGTCGGCTTCGTAGACGTCGACGCCGGCTGCCGCGAGACGCTTCTGCAGCCCGGACAGATGGCGATAGCGCTTGCAATAGAGGCCGACGACCGGGCGCTGCCGGAAGTCGCGCAGCGCGAGCGGGCGCAGCTCGGCCTCGCGCTCGCCGGCCAGCGTGCGTTCGGCGAGCGCCTGCTGTTCGGCCGGAATGAACGCGACGGCTTCCTGCGGGCGCAACCGTACGCGGCGCGGACCGTGTTCGGTTGCCAGCCAGAACTCGATCTCGATGCCGGATGCGGTGTCCCGCCAGTGGCGGGTGAGGATGAAACCCTGCTCGAACGCCGTCAAAACGCTTGCTCGCGGTGGATGCCCAGGCGGCGGATTTTAGCGCTTGGGCGGGGGATCCGCAGGCGCCGGCCGCGAGAGCGTCACGACGTCACCGCATCACGACGGCCGCATCAGTACCCGCATGCCCGGCGCGATGGACCGCGTCACGTCGCCGAACCCGACGAGGTCGACGCGCGCGGACGCTTGCCGGTCGGCCGGGGACAACCGGCTGCGCGGCTGGACGACGATCTCGCGCATCTTGTCGGGGATGCTGTCGAAGACGTCCTTGGTCGTCTTTTCCCAGTTCTTCGCCATCTGCAGCCACGATTGCAGATACCGGATCCGCGCGACCCCTTTCAGCAAATTGCCGATTTCCGGATGGTTCGGGTCGTAAGACGACCGGAAGAATTGCCCGAGTTCGGTCGCGATCCTGTCGAACCGCAGCGATTCGGCCACGCAGAACACGACAAGCGATTGCGCGAGGAAGCGGTCGTCGGGCCTGAGCATGCGCTTGTCGCCGCCCTGTATGCGCAGCAGGCCGCGAATCGCACTGTCGAGCGAGAAGCCGCGCTCCGCATCATCGCCGCTGGTGGCGGTTGCTTCGAACGGCATCCTGTCGAGGTTGTGCGAGTAATTCTCGAACGGATGGCCGCCAATCAGCTCGACGTACAGGTCTCGCGTGCGCATGTTCAACACGAGCGGCGGGCTGACGGTGCTGGGGAGCACGCTGACCGTGAAGGAGGGCGGCAACGCGTTCGAGCAGATCCGGTAGAACGTGTTGTCGTAGCGGATCAGGTTGGTGTCTTCCGTGACTGCGTTGCGAATGGCGGCGATCTGGGTATCCCAGGTACGCCCGACGCGCAGGATGAAATTCATGGCGATGTCTCCTGATGGCGGACCGAAAGCCCGCACGGCCGGATCGGAAATAGGTGGCGGGTACGTGTGGCGTCCCGTCGTCTCTCGGTTGCTCTTCTTGGGCGCTGCCTGTGCTCGCACCGATGGGGTGGTTGTTCGGTCACCTTTTCTGCGAGGAGCCGGCAACGGACGCGAGGCGAACGATCATAACAGGGCGTATGGGGCGGGGATCGCAGTTGGCGGGCGTCGTGCGGGTGGGAACGTCAGGTGGCAGGATGCGGCTTCGGGTTGCGCGGTGCAGCAGGGTGAAATTACTAAAACCATTCATATGGATGAATGAATAATTACAGTTTTCAATTATTTGAATTCCACCCGATTGACGTCACAGAATCGTCATTCGTAGAATCGCCAAGCAAGAACAACATAATTCTGAGAGAGGCGCTATGGATGCGCACAGCATGACCGGGGCGATTACGGGAGGGCTGGCCCAGCAGGAGCGGCTTCTCAAACTTGATACTCCGCTTGGCAGCAATGTTCTGATCCCCCATCGGGTATATGGGCAGTCCCGTATCGGTCGAGATTACCTGTTCATGATCGACTGCGTGTCGACGTCGAACGATGTCCAGCTCAAGACACTGATTTCGCAGCCGATCACGCTGTGGATCCAGCAGACCGACAAGACCTATCTTCCGCACCACGGCTACGTTCATACCGCGAGGAAACTCGGCGTGGACGGTGGCCTCGCGTGTTACCAGCTCAGTTTCTCGTCGTGGCTGCATTTTCTGAAGTTCCGCCGCGACCAGCGTCACTGGCAAGACAAAAGCGTCGACGCGATCATTACCGACGTATTCAACGATCATCCGCAGGCACGCGGGATGTATCGCTTTGAACTGTCGCAACCGCTGCCTTCGCGCTCTTACTGCCGTCAGGACGAAACCGACTGGAATTTCGTTCACCGGCTTCTCGAATCCGAGGGCCTGTACGGCATCTGGAAACAGGCGCAGGACGGCAAATCCCATACGCTGGTGATTACCGATCGTCTTCAGACGCTCGAGCCGCTTGCGCCGGCAACGGTCGAATTTTCCCGCGCGGGCGTTCATGGCGAAGTGGACGCATTGACGCAGTGGGCCGGAACGCGGACGCTGCAGTCCGTCCTGTTGTCGACGCGAACGTTCGACTACAAGAATCCGGCCACGCCAGCCAATCCGAAGGCGACGTCGGTTCCCACAATGGCCAATCAGGGCGATCTCCCGTCGCAGGCCGAAGTGTATGAATACACGGGCGGCTATACGTACCCCGAGCAGGAGCGTGGCGACCATCTCAGCAAGATCCGCATGGAGGAATGGGAGTCACAGGCCAAGCGCTACGACGGTGTCGGCGGGGTGCGCCGCATCGATGCGGGGCGGCGATTCACGCTGACCGGACATCCCGAGCATGATCAGGACGCGGCGGATCATCGGGAGTTCGCGGTGATCGAGGTCGAGTGGATCATCGCGAACAACGTGCCTCTTTCGGGACACGAAGCAAATTACCCGCATAGCCTCTATCAGGCAGTGAAGCAGGCCGAAGCGGACGACTCGGACAAGGTGTTCGCCGTGTCGCATGCCGATGGCTCGACGGGTTTCTATCGCGTTGCCATCGAAGCGCAGCGCACGTCGGTTCCGTATCACAGCCCCCTCGAACACAAAAAGCCCGAAGCGAAACTCGAATCGGCCATCGTTGCCGGTCCGAAGGGGGAGCAGGCGTATACCGACGACCTGAACCGGATCAAGGTGCTGTTCATCTGGGACCGGCACAACCAAGGCGACGAGCGTGCTTCATGCTGGGTGCGTGTCGCGCAATCCGATACCGGCGACGGGTACGGCGGCGTTCACATGCCGCGCGCGGGCGAGGAACTGCTGATTGGCCATATCGGGAACGACATCGATCGTCCGATTGCGCTACACCGGGTGTACAACGGGAGCGCGAAGCCACGATGGCATTCGAATGCCCTGCTGTCGGGTTACCGGTCTCAGGAGTTCTCGGGGAGCGGTTACAACCAGATGGTGATGGACGATTCGACGGGCCAGAACCGCGTGCACCTGTACAGCAGCAGTACGAACGCAGCGTTGCACCTGGGCTACCTGATCGACCAGACCGACAACACGCGTGGCAGTTACCTGGGCAAAGGCTTCGATCTGAGTTCGGACGCCTACGGCGCGCTGCGGGCGGGGCGAGGGCTGTTCGTCACGACGCACCCGGTCGCCAGTCAGCCGCTCGATACGACGTTGGCGACGCGTCAATTGAACGGCTCGGC
The DNA here is from genome assembly GCF_002223325.1 of Burkholderia sp. AU15512. NCBI lineage: Bacteria > Pseudomonadati > Pseudomonadota > Betaproteobacteria > Burkholderiales > Burkholderiaceae > Burkholderia > Burkholderia sp. AU15512. The sequence continues at coordinate 2,734,441 of NZ_NKEX01000006.1, read as the reverse complement.
GAATATCCTCGATGGCCTGTCGCAGGCAAGCGAAACGTCGAAGGCGGAAAGCCTGAAGGAGGGCCACGACACCTTCAAGGCCTTTGCGGATGCGGCGCAGCACAACGAGTCGGGTGCGACGGGCGGTGGTGGTGTGACGGCCGGTGGAGGGACGGGCGACGCCGGCGCGTTCAAGCAGCCGGTGATCCTGGTTGCCGCGCCTGCGGGTATCGGTCTGTCGACGCAGAAGTCGACGCACGTTGCAGCCGATCAGCACGTCAATATCGTCAGCGGGCAAAGCACGCACATTGCGACCGGCAAGTCGCTCGTCGCCAGCATTACGGAGAAACTGAGCCTGTTCGTGCAGAACGCCGGGATGAAGCTGTTCGCGGCGAAGGGGAAGATCGAGGTTCAGACCCACGCTGACAATGTCGAAGTGACGGCGCAGAAGTCGCTGTTGCTGGCGTCTGTGACCGAGAAGGTCCAGGCATCGGCACAGCAGGAAATCCTGCTGACGTCGGGCGGTGCGTACATCAGGCTCAAAGGCGGCGACATCGAGATTCATGCGCCGGGCAAGATCGACGTCAAGGGGGCGCAGCATGCGTTCAGCGGCCCGACGAGCATGGATGTGACCAATCCGGCGTTCAAGGATCTGCCGACGCGACGGCTGATGCTGAATACGATGGCGTCGCCGTCCGCGACCAGTGTCGTTCCGGTGGGCATGCCGTACAAGCTTTACGCAGACGGGGCGCTGGTCAAGCAGGGCGTGTTCGACAAGACGGGGCAGTTGCCGATCGATCACCAGGTCACCACGCAGAAGTACACGCTGGAGATGGCGAATGGCGTGAAGCACGAGATTCCGGTGCCGGGGGAGTATCGGGATGCGGTGAATGGGAAACTCGCCAATCAGGGGTTTCAGTTCCTCGAGAGTTCGCCTGACGACGAAGTCGCTCCTGATCGGGCCGTCCACCGACAACAGTACAACGATCTGCTCAACCCTTCTTCGGACGCATAGCTCATGGCAATGCAGAACAATACCTTCACTACGCCGCTGGCTCTGAATCACACGTCGAACGCGACGGCGACGCTGCCATGGTTTCTGCAATTTACCGAATACGCGGCGAAGCAAGCGACATTCAGGCCCTTGGTAAACGGTAAAGAAGCATTTGAGACGCTCTATGATGTGCTCATGAAAGCACAGCACACCATCGACATCATTTGCTGGGGGTTTCAGCCGTCCATGTATTTCAAGCGCGACGGTAGCTCACTTCGGATCGGAGAGTTGCTTGAGCAGAAGGGGCAGAAAGGCGTCAAGATCCGATTGCTGTGTTGGCGGGACCCGTTGTACCTCACCGAATTGGGTGAGAACAACATGCCGGGCTACGACGTGGTGACCGGGCTGAAGCAACATATATCTGACGACACCTATCGTCGGAGCACGATGTTGTCCCGTGACTATCAAACTGATGAAGAAAGAAAATTCGACGCGGAATGGTATTGGCGGGCTGACTTGAATAACGTAACAAGCGTTTCACTGGTGTCGCCCGTGACGCCCCTGAAGCCCATGGCGAAACTGGCCTACGAAAAAGCGCGTGCACTGTACTACAAAGACCACGCGCTAAAGAATGTCGACTTCGCCACTCGGGGTTTCAGTCCCGCCAATCGGGCGGAGATTGCATGGCGTACTTTCTGGCATGGGAAAGACAAGGACCGTGACCTCGAAACCAAGGCGATGAACAGCGTTGGCATGGGTGCCGGAATTCCGACACACCACCAAAAGATGGTGCTTGTTGACTATGAGGACCCGGAGAACGCCGTCGGCTTTGTGATGGGGCATAACATGCTCGATCAGTACTGGGATACGGATGATCACAGTTACAAGCCAAAGACGCCTTCGACCGGGCGAAATGGTCCAAGTCCGTGGCAAGACATCTCCAGCTATGTGACTGGTCCGGTATTGCAGTATCTGAATGCGAACTTCTGCCAGGCATGGGACGATGCCACCGGCCAGGGCCTTGGCAAGGCACGGGAGGGTCTTAAGGATCGCCTCAAGGTTCGATACGCTCCGGGCGGTGATACGCCGATGATGGCCCAGATCGCGCGCACGCAGTCCCAGAAGGGGCGACGCGACATCGAGAAGCTTTATCTGCAAGCGGTGAACAACGCAACGCAGCACATCTTTATCCAGAATCAATATTTTCGATGGCCGCCGCTTGCGGATGCAATCAAGGCGGTCGCTGCCAAGCACGTCCATTGGGGGCGCAACGTCACCAAGGATGGCCCACTGTATCTGTTTGCCATCACGAATTCGGGTGAAGAGGCAGTCGGAACCGGGACCGTCAATACTTACCGCATGCTGAACGCGTTGGGGAAGGCGCAGAGCATTCCGGGTGTCGCGGCGTTGGAGCAAGAGGACGCTCGCCAGTCCGATTTGAAGAATCAGATGGCGTCGGTTGTGGATCAGCAGTCGCAGGCAAACCAGGCGTTGCTTGGGGCGTTCGAAGTGCAAGGCATCGTCGACTCGCCGGACTCGGCAAAGCGGGTTGCCGATGCAAAGGCGAGAGTCGAACAATTGAAACAGCAACGGGAATCGATTGCATCGCAAATGAAGAGTGCGCCGCAACCTGTTCTCAACCAGGAATACGAGGGCCTCAAGGTTCATGTCTGTACGCTCGTGGCTCCGGATTCCCCGCCGGGCAACTGGGTGCCCGTCTATGTTCATGCAAAATTGATGACGATCGACGACGTGTTTACGACTCTTGGTTCGGCGAACATCAACACACGTAGCATGGAAGCGGATAGCGAACTCAATATCTGTCACGAGAATGGTGACGTGACCAAGAGACTACGCAAGCAGTTGTGGAGCCTGCACACAAACAAGGAGGGAATGCAGGATGCTCCGGCTGAGGCTTTTACCACATGGACTGATATTCTTAAGAAGAATGCGGATCGCCAGAATGGTGGCGTTAAATCTCCATACGCTTCAATCGTTCGTTTCATGCGCATGTCAAACGAACGCTCCTACAAAGATTGAAAAATGAGAAAGTCGCTCTCAATTTATGCGGTTGTGTTGCTGGCGTGTGCCTGCACCCCAAAGGAAGACTCAGTGGAATCGAATCTACCCGATATGTCGGCCGTACGGGCCAATCTTTCATTCACGTGCGTCCATGAGGCCGAACACCTTGCACCGCTTGATCCGAAGGCAGATCAGTTGTTTCAGTATGGACGGTATTTACAGAAACTTGATGGTCCAAAGGATTTCAATGAGATCGTTCGATACTATCGAATTGCTGCAGCGTATGGCCACTATAAGGCTAATTCCAATGCGCAGAAATTGATTTCTCAAGGGATGGCCAATTCCCCGGATGGAGCAAAGGAAACTGTTGAGCTTGCAAAAAAATTAGTCAATGATGGCGTTCCTGGTGGCTATTACGACATCGGGCACTACCTTGAAATAGGCTATGGGTTAAAGCAAGACACCGAGATGGCCTTGCGGTATTTCAGGAAGGCGGCCGACTTGGGAAATCCTGAGGCCCAAACCTACGTCGCTGAGCAACTTGCGCCACACGATCGGGCTCCCGATATTGCTAGGCAGATGCGACAGTGCGCTACTGATCAAGGCTATGGCGAGGCTGCCGGGGTGCTCGGAATTAATCTTCAGGAGCAAGCAAATTATCAAATGGCGGTGAAAATATTTCAGTCAGGAGTGCGGGCCGGGGATGTAACCTCTGCCTCGTATTTAAAAAATGGATTTGTTTCTTCGTCGCCCAAAGACGAACTCTATTACTTGGGCCTCTCGGTGGATACCGAGCGATCAAAGCGCTACGAAGCTATCTGGAAATTCCTGACCGATCATGAAACCAGGAACCCCAAGGTTCTCGATATCGACAAGATCGTTCCATTGCCACCCGCGAAGCTGCCACCTTGGGACGGCACATTCCAATGGCAAAAGGAGCAAGACGCAGCTACGCGGCCTCAGAAGCCTTCGGATGAGTTCATCAACGAGATGGCGAAGGCCAAGCACCTCGATCCCGCGACCGGGTTGCCGCTTCCGGGATCGGCAGACAAGACGTCACAGGTCGAGCAACCGGAAAATGTCGCATCCCGCCTGCCGTTGGGTGCAGTGGCGCGCACCGGCCAACCTTGTCCGGAAGACGGCGTGTGGTGCGCGAAACTCGGTAGCGGTCAGGTCGGAGATACGCAGCGCCGGTTTCTGAAGGGAGACGCATTGCCGTCCGTCGTCGTGCATGAACCGAGAAAGCTGGCGATACTCGACAGCATGATGGGTACGCGCCAGCACGTCGAGCAGGTTTCGTGGGAACTTGTGGCATACCTTGATCAGGTTTGATCGACTTATTCCACAATGCTGCGTGGCCGCTATCGCTAGCTCGATTGCGGCCACGCGAAACAGGCTCGATCAACCATGCGTAGAACGCGTATCGTCCTGCTGATTTCGTGTCTGCTGGCAGCTTGCTCGAAGAGCGAAAATGCCCCGAGTCCGTTACCTGATGTGAGCGCGGTACGTCTGAATCTGGCCTTCGCCTGCGTCCACGAGGTCGATCATCTGCCCCCTCTCGATCCGGAGGCGGATAAATTATTTCAATACGCCCGGTATCTTGAGAAAGAAGAAGCGCAGAAAGGTCTCAACGACGTCGCTCGCTACTACCGGATTGCAGCAGCGCTCGGGCATTACAAGGCCAATCACAATCTACAAATTCTTATTTCGTCCGGGGCAGCGTCGTCACCTGACGCCGAGAAGGAGAGTGTCGAGCTTGCCGAGCAGTTGATCACGGCGGGTGTCGCTAGCGGATATTACGATATTGGCCACTACCTGCTGAACGGCTATGGCCTCCAGCGCGATGAAACTGCCGCGCGCCGGTATATTCGTAAAGCGGATGATCTGGGCAGCGCCGATGCTCAATATTACGTTGCGAACTTGCTTGATCCGGCCGACGCTGCGCCCGACATCGCTCTTCAGATGTTTCAATGTGCAGCGGAGCAGGGTCATGCCGAGGCGGCGAACTACCTTGGCGTGAGTCTTCAGACCGACAAGAAATTCAGTGATGCTGCCAAAGCATTTCAAATGAGCGTCGCGGCAGGCAGCAGTCAATCGGCGCTCTTGCTCGAGAGCGCGTTTGATGTAAATGGTGGGAACGACCCGGTAAGCAATCTTGACGTTCACGTTGATCCTGAGCGTGTTCACCGATACAACGTCATCGGAAAATTTCTTCGAGCCAATGACGGCCGTAACCCCAAGGTCCCCGACTTAGACAAGATCGTTCCGTTGCCGCCTGCAAAGCTCCCGGCGTGGGACGGCACATTCCAGTGGCAAAAGAATCAAGACGCCGCCACACCGCCCCCGAAACCCTCGGGCGAACTCATCAACGAATTGGCAAAAGCCAAGCATCGCGACCCCGCGACGGGACTACCGCTTCCCGGCAGCCCGACATCGCACGGCTGATTACCTCATCGACCCCGGAGTCCACATGAATTCACCCACTCGGCCCGCCTCATTACCCGGCGCCGCCGCACTCATCGCGGCGTTCATCATCACGCTGCTGTTTCTATCCGGCCTCTACGCGCAGTGGACGAGGTTCTCGTTGGACACGCGGATGCTGGCGTTGCAACTGGCCAGTTTCATCCAGAACCTGGTATTTCGAACGGGCCTGGTTTATCTGATTGTCCGATGGCACGGGGAGCATCGCGATCAGCTTGCGTTCCGTCGCCCCGCGAGGCTGCTCGCGAGCTATGCGTTATGCCTGCTGGTCTGGCAGATCGCACAGATATTCATCGTCCAGGTGGTGCTGCTGAGTCTGGTCAGAAATGGCACCCATCTGACGGTCATCTTGAACCTCATCGCGCCGGTGAGCGCCGCCCTTTATGCGCTCGTAGCCTGGTTTGCGTGGCGGCTCGTCACGCGCATGTTTCGCAACGATGCGTTACCGAGGCGCCACGAGGTCGCGCAGCGCGGCCCATTGCCGGCCTCGCGGCGTGGCTGTTCGCCTGCGTATGTCTGCTCTTGATGACGACGACGGTGCCGATGTTGCTCGACTATTTTGACGATGACCTCGAGCGCATGATGTTCGGCTACGTTGGCGCGGTTGCCGTTCCCGCGGCATTGGTCTTTGCGGGAGCGCGACTCGGCCTGCCTCGCGATCTCGTGCGACTGCACGGCTGGCGTTTGCTGGGCGCGTCGCTCGCGGCGATGGCATCCACCTCGGTGGTGTTCTATTTGGCGGTGCAGTTGCTTGGCGGCATGCTGGGGACGGGCGTGCTGTCCGGAATGATGGCGATCGTTGTTCTTGGCTGTGCCTTTGTGGCTTGTTGGGTGTGGTTCCGCGTGTTCTACGCGTCCGTGAGCCGCGACACGGTTGACACCCCGCAGGGCATACCGTCGCCGTAGCTTCAGGTTGTCGCGCGCGAGTCGTCTGAGGGGCCGGATCGAATCGGAACCATGACAAACTGAATCGCACCGGTTCCTTCCTGCCGGGTCGCCGCGCAGGTGTGCGCGACGGCGGCAGCGCGTATAGTGAGGCTAGCCTTGTCGCCGGTTCCATGGAACAGTCCTCGCATTCAGGCGTGACATCGTCCGGGCGTTGGGGCGTGCGGGGGCATCGATGCCCCGGGTCGGCAGGTGGATGTGTCGTCGACTTTGAAGCAGGCAGTGCCCTGGGTTGCACGAACCGGATCCGGACGAAACGGCGCCCCCATGAAAATCGATCGCAGCTCCATTCCCTGCTACCTCATCCTTCGTGCCGGCTGGCCTCCCTATGTATTGAATGCGGACCGCCTGGTGCTCCGCCGCGAAGCGAGCCCGATGTTGCGCGCGTTCGCACGCGCGCGCGGCGGGTTCGCGCATGTCGATGACGTCGCGTGGAACGTCTTCTCCGCCGCCGAGGGCCTTTCGGTGGCCGAGCGTCGTGAGACCGGGTTCTTTGCGCTGATCAATGGAACCGAGACAGAGCATCAACTGGGTTTGCTGGCCACCCTCTGATGTCGCCGCCGGGATGGCCGTGGTCGACGAATGCGCCTCCCGTCGAAGCATCGATCAGTGACGCCCGGACGGCGGCGGCGCATTCCGCCCGTCCGCCGAAAGCGCTTGACACACTCTGTGATGACACGTACTGTCGGTTGGTGAAGTATTCAAGAAGCGCGATTGCTGCTCATCACCGACCGTAGCCTGCGGTATTCGTTGTCCTCCCCCTCCTTGATTCTTTTCTCGAACCCGTCAGGGTGCGCTACGCACGTTCATTTTCAGGAGATCTAACATGGATACCGGTACCGTCAAGTGGTTCAACGATGGCAAGGGCTTCGGCTTCATCACGCCCGACAAGGGCGGCGACGATCTGTTCGCGCACTTCTCCGAGATTCGCGGCGACGGCTTCAAGACCCTCGCCGAAGGCCAGAAAGTCAGCTACGAAACGAAGAACGGCCCCAAAGGCCTGCAGGCATCGAACATCACCCCGCTGTAATCGCCCAGAGCCGTCCGCCTCGTTCACGGCGCGGCGCGCAATCGCCGCATCTTGCGCTACGTGCCGCCGTCGCGGGCGCCACGTGTGCCGATGCTGGCCCGGCAGGGCCAGCCGTTGCGCATCGGGATGTCGAGCCCGCGTGCACATCTGTGCGCCAGCCGCTTTCGCAGCGTGTACACGATCGGACGAGCAGCGCTCATCGGATCGTGCACACCGCGCAGCAGGAGAATCGCATGACCCGAAGTCAGTCACGCAGCAACAAGGCGCCGCCGCGCGTCAAGCCGGCCGTGGTGCTGCCCAAGCTCGGCACGGCACTGAACTGGGTGCCGCCGAAGTCGGCCCTGGATACGCAATCGCGTCCGAAGAAGCGCACGCCGGCTCCGTAATAGCGATCCGGATCATTCCGTCAGTCGAGAGGCGGCCACCGGCTGCTTCGCCAGGAGAGCGATTCTGGCGACGCCGGCCCGATCGTGACCGTCTTCGTCGGGACAAGGCGACGCGCTCCGCGCGACACCTTGCAACCCGACATCGTGCACCTGCGGCGCGTCCATGGGTTTTGTGCGTCATCCGGAATAAGTTGGACGGTCGGCAAATGATGCGCGTATGATGGGTTCATCCGGTCGACCCTGGTAAGCCGGTCGCTCGCTCCTCCATCTACCCGTTTGCTGCATCGCCCCGCCTCCGCGCTGCAACGTTGTCCCTTTCACCTCACTGGCCCGCCCCGCAACGGGGATACTGGCCGGCCCTGTTCGCCCGTGCGATTCGTCGCGGCCGGACGCCAGGAGCTTGTCATGAGCATGCATGTCTACCGTGGATTCGAGATCTATCCACTGATTTACCCTCACGCGCCGGCGCTGGATGGCAGCCCGCACAACTACGATGCCGGCTTCGATGCGGCAGTCAAGATTTGCCTGCGCGGCGATACGCTGACGCACAGCCAGACTTTCAGGTTGCGCGACAACGCCCCGTTCGGCAGTGCCGGCGATGCACGTCGTGCTTCGCTGCGCTACGCGGAAAACATCATCGACGACAATCGCGACAAACAAGGCTTCTTTTCCGGCAAGCCTTGAGGCAAACCGCCAAGGCAACGCGATGTGTTGTCAATTCGGAGGACGAAATGATCATCGATGAGCTGCTCGGCCTGATCAGGCGGCATGAGGTCATCAGGACCGACGCCATCCTGCCCACCGGAATCGGCGATTCAGCGCGGTGCCATCAGCAGGAACTGCAAATGTTCGTGGCGGTACGCGCGTTGTCGATCGGAGCCGGATATTCGGAGTTCGAGTCCGACGAGATCGCGAGTGCCGTCATGACACGACTCGGTTAGTGTGCCGTTCAACCATTCGAAAACAGGATCACCATGACAACCGTTACGCTGAAGGTCAACGAACCGATCGATGTCGCGCTGCGACGATTTCGGCGCGATATCGAGAAAACCGGGCTGATTCGGGAGTTGCGCAGTCGCACGGGCTATGAAAAGCCCACGACGGAACGCAAGCGGAAAAAAGCGAGCGCCGTGGCCAGACAGCGCTTGCGCGCGAAGCGCATGTTGCCGCCGCGCAAAATGTACTAGGAGGGCATCATGTACACCCTGCCGGCCGAGGCGCCCCCGTTTTTCCCGCTGACCAAATGCCAAGTCGATCTCGATCGGCAGAAGGACATGGTGACGCTGCTGCCGAGCTTCTATGCGTTCGGATGCGAGTACACCAGCCGCGGTTTTCTGATCGGACGCGACGATGCGTTCAAGTTGATTGCCGCGCTAGAGAAGGCGCTCAGCGTCCAGGGATGAGCTGACGACGACACGCTCGCGAGCATCGACAACCCAAGGGCGAACCATGCGTGTCACGACGAAGTACGTGGATCTGCTCTATTTCCTCGTTGTATTGCAACTCGTGACGCAACGGAAGACGCACGAGTGGTTGTCGTCGTTTCAACTCGTCGAATCGCTGCAAGGCTGGCTGGTTATCCATCGTGCGAAATGCGATTGGCGCGATCGTGTCTGGATAGGCCATGCTTCTCTTCAGATCGCGAAGGCGGCCCGCCCGGTCGACGACGCTGAATCGACGGAGACGGGCGCGCCACGGGATGCGCTTGCAGACCGGTCGAGTTTGCGGATGAAGTGCATCCGCTACCTTCGGGAGCATGTCTGAGCGTGGTCGCGCTCGCACGGGCGGCACGCGGGTGCCGGTCGGCGTCGAGCTGGCGTCGGTCATGCGGAATCGTGCATGCGGCCACGCCGCTACACCGCCACCCACGCAAAATCCTCCTTCAAATGCTCCAGCCGCTGCGGCCGCTGATACAGATACCCCTGCGCATACTGAATCCCGACCGCATGCAGCGCGCGATGCTGCGCTTCCGTTTCCACGCCTTCAGCGATGATCTTCAGGTCGTAGTGATGCGCCACGGACGCGATCCCCTCGATCAACCCGGCACTGCCGCCGTTCAGTTGCGAGACGAACTGGCGATCGATCTTCACGTAGTCGAACGGAAAGCGTGACAGCAAGTCGAGATTGCTGTGATGCGTGCCGAAATCGTCGATCGCGAACTTCGCGCCTTTCGCTCGCAGCGCATGGAACATCGCGGTGGTGCGCGCATTCTTCTCGAGCAGGATGCGCTCGGTGACTTCGAGCACCAGCGTAAAGCCCGGCGGCAGCGCGCGGATCGCCTCCTCGACGACGGACACGAACCGTGTGCGCTCGAGATCCTTCGGCGCGATGTTGATGGCGATGCGCAGCGGCGCGCAAGGCGTCAGCGCGGACAGTTCCGCCACGGCTGTCCGCAGCACGAATTCGGTCACTTTCGGCAGCACCGCGCTCGATTCGACCTGCGGGATGAACACGGCCGGGCTGATGGCCCCCCACTTGGGGTGCTGCCAGCGCAACAGCGCCTCGACGCCGACGGTCCTGCGCGTCTCGACATCGACGATCGGCTGGTACACGACGTGGAGCTCGTCGCGCCTGAGTGCGTTTCGCACGGCCTTCAGCAGCAGCCGGCGCGGCGCCATCGCGAGCAGGTAGGCCGCCATCACGAGGCCGTCCGCCAGCAGCACGATCGTGATGCCGATCAGCCGATAGTGCTGCCGGACCTGCGACGCATAGTGCGCGGATGCGGCAACCCGCACCGTGAACGGCCAGCGGGGGGACACGATCGTGCTTCCGCCTGCTGGTTCGGTGGCCGACTCCGGCGTGAATTTCCCGTGTTGGTCGAGATGGCCCGAACCCGCGATCGACAGCGTCGCGGTTTCCGTCCCGTAGCGGGCGCCGTGCGCGAGCGCGTCGGCCACGTAGTCGCCTTCGATCAGGTAGAGCACACCCGCGCCGGGTGCGGTCGCGTAAAACACGGGCAGCACCGGGATGCCTTGCTGGAACGGCGTCTGGCGCAGCAGCGTGACGAGCGTCGAGCCCGGTTCCGGCTCGTGGGTATACGCGCCGAGCGGCAGGTCGATCGCCCCCAGCGCCGACGAACACATGACGCGGCCCTCATGTACCAGCGCGACGGCGCGCAGATAGCGCAGGCGCGTGCCTATCTCGGCGAGCGTCCGGAATACCGCCGGGCATGGCCGCCCGACGAGCGCGGTCAGTTCGTCCACATGCCGCAGGCGCGCGCCGTCCAGGATGCGGTCCACCGAGGCCACGATGTCGTTCGCGATGACGCGTTCATGCTCGGTGACGGTATCGCGCGCGTAGCGGTCGGCAAGTGCGATCGCGAATGCCGGCACGAGCACGCAAACGATTACGGCGGCGAAAAAGGCGACCCGCGGCCATGCGCCGCTACGCTGGAAAACGGCCTTCGAGCCTGGCGTGAACGCTGACATTCCCGCGGTCGCCTTGGGTGTTGTGTGTATGGAGAGGCGAGTCGAACCGGTCGATACACCCGGCGCATGCGTCATGCCGGGTTCGGGCCATGCACGGTGCGTGCCGGTATCGCAATGCGATCGATGCTACGGTCGCGACGGGCATCTGCGGCAGACCCGGCGCAATCGGCCAATCATTCCGGTGACTTGCCTGGATAAACATGGGCATGCAGCACATGTATATAGACGTAGCACACCGAAAAAAACCCCCGGCCGCATGGTCTTGCGGCCGGGACAAAAAACACCGTCTCTTGGCACGAGGATGGTGCGCGGCAAGTATAAGATGTGATGAGAGATTGCGAAATATTGTTATTCAACTATTGGTGTAGTTTTGTCATTGTGTCTCGACAGGAAACATTCTTTCGGGATGCTGTCTGCGTCGACCTGCCGACGGCCTGCGACCGGTCGCCGCGCGATACGGTCGCACGTCTCGCCGGAGCTTCGGGATGGAAGAAAATACCGCGCGCACGGTCATCGTGACCGATGGCGCAGCCGCTGCCGACGGCGGTTCGCTGTGGATCCGGATTGCCGTGAACGGGAACGCCAGCAACTACTCGCTCAACCGCTCGCTCGCTGCGCTCGGCACGCCGCGCTACAACACCATCAGCGATGAACATGGCCCGCTTTCGAAAGGTGAACGAAAGGAACTTCTCGCGCTGCTGCGCAGCATTGCCGATCCCGCGATATGGGTCGGCATGGTCGGTACGTTTGTGCAGGTGCTGCAGGCGTCCGGAGAGGAGTGAACGATACGGCGCCGGCGCGCTTCAGAAATCGTTGCGCATCTTGCGCAGCAGGTCACCGCCCGACTGGTGCGTGTCCACCGCGGTGAGCACATCGGTCAGGAACCACGGCAGGTTCAGTTGCGTATTGGCATCGCTGACGCATACGCGGATCGGCGGGGCCTTTGACGACGAGCGCGCGTCGGGCGTGGCGTCGCAGGACGGCACGCAGTTTTTCGCATGCACTTGAACGGGCGCCGGCTCGGCGCTGCCGGACGGCGCACCGGCGGCGGCCGGCAAGCTGGCGGCGGCCAGCAGGGTCAGGACAGCGACAGCAGCAACGGGTTTCATGGGATTCTCCGGCGATGCTCGTTCGACCGCGCGGGCGGACGCGAGTTCGTCGGCGGCACGCTAGCGCGCCGTGCTCAGCCTCGCGCGACGTTCGCGGCCCGTGCCGGTTGACGGCTGCGCCACTGCTGCGGCGATTCGCCGGTCCAGCGCCGGAAGGCGCGCGTAAAGGCGCTGTGTTCCGAATAGCCGAGCAACCAGGCGACTTCCGCGAGCGTCAGCCGCGGGTCGTTCAGATGGTCGATCGCGAGCCGCCGCCGCGTGTCCTCGCGCAGGATCCGGAAGTTGAGCCCGAGTTCGGCGAGGCGTCGATGCAGCGTGCGCGACGACACATGCAGGTCCGCGGCGATCTGTTCGAGGCTCGCTTCGCCCAGCGTCAGCAGGCGCGCGACGGCTTCCCGCACCGACTGTTCGAGATCGTCCGTCTGCCGCAGCTCGGCAAGCAGCGCGCTCGCCTGGCGTTCCATCATCTGCAGCAGCGCGTCATCCGGCTGGCGCAGCGGCTGCATGAGCAGGTGCAGCGGGAACGCGAGGCGGTTCACCGGCTGGCCGAACCGCACCGGGCAGCCGAAATAGTCGATGTACGGTCGTTCGTCGCCGGGCGACGGATGCACGAAGCAGACCTCGTCGGGCCCGTGGTGCGTGCCGGTGATGTTGCGTGCGAACTGGACGATGGCCGTCAGCGCCACTTCGTCGACGAGCGGGCCGAGCGGTTCGGGCGCATCGTGCCATTCGATCGCGACCGACGTCGCCTCGACCCGCACCTCCATGCGCGCGACATTCGCGATCAGGTGTTCGTACTGCTGCCAGCGCGCGAGTGCGGCGCCGGCATCGCGGCACGCATGCAGCGCATAGCCGAGCGCACCGAGATGGGCGGGCGTGATTCGCTGGCCGACGTGCAGGCCGAGCAGCGGATCGTCGAGCGCGCGCACCGCGCATTCGAGCAGGCGCCGCCAGTGAGCGCTCGCATACAGCGTGAGCCCGCGATCGTCCTCCGGCGGCCGCGCCTCGCCGAGCACGCGCGCGGCATCCTTCCCCTGCTCGGACAGATAGTCGAACAGCAGCCGCACGTAGGTGCTCGAGTAGTAGACGCGCTGCGTCGATAGCGGGGAGGCGGCGGGCATGGCGAAAAGTGTCAAGTAATCGTCGGCAAGTGTCAACGCGGGGCGACCCGCGCGAGACCATACTGCCGGTCAGTTCTTGATCGAGGCCGCGAACATGCCGACCGAGTTGATGACGTGGCTCCATGCGTTCCTGGGTAACGACGTGGACTGGAAGCAGGTGCTGCTGATCGGCATGACGCCGGTCTTCCTGATCGCGTTCGCGATCGAATACGCGGTGATGACGGGGCGCGGCCGCCGCGAGCCGTTTCGCTGGAAGGAGATCGTCGCGAACCTGTCGCTCGGCGCCGGCTATCAGGTGGCCGAGACCGTGATGGGACTCCTGTTCACGGGCGCGATCTTCGCGTGGGCCTATCGGCACCGGCTGTTCGACGTGCCGGTGAACGGCTTCACGATCGTGCCGATCTTCGTCGTCGTGGAGTTCTGCTACTACTGGTTTCATCGCACGTCGCATCGCGTGCGCTGGTTCTGGGCCGCGCACGTGCCGCATCACAGCGGCGAAGTGATGAACTTCACGACCGCGATGCGGCAATCGCTGCTGAACGCGTTCGTCGGCGTGTTCGTGTTCTACCTGCCGCCGGTGTGGCTCGGCATCCCGCCGGCCGTCGTGCTGTTCCTGCTCGCGGTCGATCTCGCGTACCAGTACTTCGTGCATACCGAAGCGATCGGGCGGCTGCCGCGCGGGTTCGAGTACGTGTTCGACACGCCGTCGAACCATCGTGCTCATCATGGCCGCAATCCGCGTTATATCGACAGGAACTACGGCGGCGTGCTGATCATCTTCGATCGCCTGTTCGGCACGTATGTCGAGGAAACGGAGCCGGTCGACTACGGGATCACGCAGCAGATTCGTTCGACCAACTTCCTGGTGCTCAACCTGCACGAATTCGTCGACATGTGGCGCGACGTGCTCGCACCCGGGCCCGTCCTGCAGCGGCTGAAACACCTGTGGATGCCGCCCGAATGGGAGCGGCCGGGGCATCGGCCGATCCATACGTGGAGTATCGAGCGCAAGGGCGAGGAGGAGGAGGCGACAACCTCGCGTGCGATGCCCGACGAGGATGCGTCGGCGCCAGGGCGCAAGATCGTACAAGCCACCGGTACGCGATCCGGCTAACCTGCGTGCTTTCCTCGGCGAAAGGCGCGGCGGGCAATGACGAAGAAAGTATTCTGGGACGATCCCTACCGGACGACGCTGGATACCGTCGTCAGCCACGTCGACGGCGATCGCGTGCGGGTGGATGCCACCATCTTCTTTGCGTTTTCCGGTGGGCAGGAAAGCGATGCGGGGTCGCTGGGCGGCTATCCGGTCATCCAGGCCGACAAGCAGGGCCTCGACATCGTCTATACGCTGCCGCACGATCATGCGCTGAGTGTCGGCGATCGTGTGACCTGGCGCATCGACTGGGCGCGGCGGTACCGGCTGATGCGTCTGCACTTCGCGGCCGAAATGGTGCTGCAGCTGGTCTATCGGCTCAGGCCCGGCATCGAGCGCATCGGTGCGCATATCGGGCCGGACAAGGCGCGCATCGATTTCGCGAGCGACACGAGCGTGGCGCCGCTGTTTCCCGAGATCGAATCGGCTGCAGCCGATCTGTCGAAGCGCGACCTGCGCATCGTGACCGATTTCAGCGATGTGGATGCGCAACGGCGGTTCTGGCGTGTCGACGGCTTCGCGACGATGGCGTGCGGCGGCACGCATCCGGCGTCGACCGGCGAGATCGGCATGCTGACGCTCAAGCGCAGGAATACCGGGAAAGGCAAGGAGCGGATCGAGGTGATGCTGGTCGAGCCGGAGAGCGCCGGTGGGTAGCGGGGCGAGCGGGCTGCGTGACACACGCTGCCCGCGTCACTTCACTGATACCCGTAACACTGCTTCAACCCCGCGTAGTCATAGAAGTGGCTGCCCGGCGCGATCTTCGCGCCGTCGCACGCGGCCTGGAAATCCGTTTCGCGCTCGTTGTACAGCATCTTCACGATGAGTCGCGAGCCGTTGCGATAGACATCCCACTGCATGTTCGCGGCCATCGGCGACACCTGATCACCGCGCCACGGATTGCTCGCGTACGTGTAAGTCTGCGCCTGCGGCGTCGGCACGAACACGTTCTTCAGGTTCATGATCGACGCGAACGGAATCACGATCTCCGCGTGCGTGAAGCGCAGCTTCGCGGCGCGGGTCAGGTCGCCGCGCGCGATCGCATCGACTTCGCCGAAGAAATCGTCCTGCAGCACCTTCGCCATCCGGTACGTGACGGGGTTCGCGTCCTGGATGCCGGGCCCCTTCTGGTAGTAGTCCTCGGCATCCTGCAGATACGCGAGATACTGCGCCTGCTCCGCGCCGATGTACTTCTCCATTGTGACGCCGCCGGTTTCCGCGGTCATCGCGGGCGCGACCTGCAGCAGGTTGTACAACACGTTCACCGCATCGACGGCCGTCGCGATCTTCGTCTTGCCGTCGCCCTTCAGCGTGTTGGTGAACTTGCCGTCCGCCGACGTGAATGCATAGGTGCCCGTGTTCGCGAACGTGTAGCCGTCGGTGCCGAGCTTCGCGATGAAGGCCTGCGACACGAGCGCGGACAGCACTGTCTGCGCGACGTCGGCCGCCTGCGGCGCGGCCTTGATCGCGTTGAGCTTCGCGGCCACCGTCGTGTCGCTCGCATAGGCCTGGTATGCCTGGCTCGCCTGGTAGGTCGCGTAGTACGGATTGCTCGTATCGGTCACGAGATCGGTGGCCGGCTTCAGCGCATGGAAATACAGCAGGAAGCGGTTGGTGCCGGCCGGCGGCGCGACCGGCGCGTTCGCGGGATAGCCGGACGGCGCGGCAGGCAGCGTGATCGCCGTGGCCAGCGCCGGCTGCGCGGCCACGAGCGACGCGGAGAAATACGTCGAGCTGTCGACCGCGCGATCCTGGCCCGAGTTGACGACGACGACCTGCCGGTTGCCGGCCGCGAACAAGGTGGGCAACCGCTGCGCGAGCCGCGCGGCGAGTTGCTGGTGTTCGCGGATGCCGGTTTGCGTGAGATTGCCGTACCCGGGCGTCGAGATGCCCGCCACGCCATAGCCGAGCAGCGCGTTGGCCTTCATCATCGCGACCGTGTCGGCCTTCAGCTGCGCACCGAGCGCGGTCAGTGCGCCGTCGGCCTCGGCCTTGACCAGCATCGCGTAGATCGCGCCGTCGTACTTGAAGCCCGACAATCCACGCGAGCCGTGGCGCGCGACGAGTTCCGTATAGACGGGCGCGTAGCCGGCGGGCGGCGCTTCGTACGTCGCGGCGTCCTGCTGCGGACGGTACGGCGTCTTCGTCTGGTAGTAAGTCGCGGGTGTCGGCTTGGGCTGAGGCTGTGGTTGCGGTGCAGGCGTCGAACCGCTGTTGTCGGCAGCGGCCGCGGGTGGTGTCGAGTCGTCCCCGCCGCAGGCAGCGAGTAGCAGGCAGGTAATCGCGAGGGCGGTGGCGGTGCGGATCGGGCGTGTCATCGTGGCGGGCAACGGGCGGGACGATGCAGGTTCGCGTCGTCCCGTCTCCGGGAGTGATCGGTCAAGCCCGGAAGTGTTGCAAGCGACTTTGACAGCAGAATGTCAGGATTCGGTCGGGCAATCGTCGGATTGCCGCCGGATCGAGGAAGGCCGGCCACTGCCGGCCCGTATGCCGGTGTTCAGTGCAGGCCGGCCGATGCGATCGAGCGCACGGTGTCGGTGATGTTCACGCAGCGCGACAGGCCGAAATGCTCGGCTTCGCGGCGCTCCGGTTCGCTGCTCGCAATTGCCACCGCGCGTTCGGGCGGCACGCCGAGCGCCTGCAGCGCGACGTCGAACGGGTGCTGACTTGATCCGGAGTCCTGCTGATTGGCGTCCGTGACGACGACCGAGAAGCGATCGAGGTTCGCGCGGCCGAACTGGCCTTCGAACATGTCGCTGAGCCGTGCGGCCGGCAGCGTCGTGACGAGACCGAGTCGATATCCTTCTTCCGATGCTCGGTCGAGCCACTGGATGATCGCGTCGCGTTGATGGCGCGATTCATGCGAATCCGGTGTTGCTTCGATTTGCGCGAATGCTGCGTCGAGACGGGTGACGATGGCTTCGATAACCACGGTGATTCCTCTTCAGAGACGTGATGATCCGTTCGCCGACGGGAATGCCACACACCTTAGCGTCGATCCGGAAATCGCGACCAATTAATATTTATATCCGACCCATACGATTCGACTAATGAATGGGACGTCGCGCCAATGTGGGCGTGGGATGCATGTCGCACGGCCTGTTTCGCGCGAATCGCATCGTATCGACGGCCTTCGATGTGATGCACCAGATTCGCGCACGCAATGAATGCACCGTGCAAGTGCAAATGAAAAAACGGCATATCGAGCGATGCACGCCCGACATGCCGTCTTGCGATGCTGCGTGTGAATCGACGTGATCAGTGCAGCTTGATCGACGGCTGGTTGCGGCTTTGCAGCCAGTGGCTCAGCGACTGGAACAGCGCACGCTTCACGCCGACCACGCTGAACAGATGCTTGCGATACAGGAACTTGTACAGTCCGATCGCAGCCAGCCCGTCGACGATCAGCGAACGCGAGCGCACGCTGATGTCGGCCTGGTACACGGCGCCCGCATGCCCGAGCGACACGACGGTGCCCGCATCGCGGAACGTGAAGCCCGCCACCGGCTTGCCGGCGACGCGCCGCGCGAACGCGTTGACCAGGTACACGGCCTGTTGATAAGCGACCTGCGCGCGCGGCGGCAGGAAGCCGTTCGCGCCGCCCGTCGGGCACGCGGCGCAGTCGCCGAACGCATACACGTGCGGGTCGTCCGGCGTCTGCAGCGTGTCGGTCACGATCACCTGGTTCGAACGGTTGAGCGCGATGTCGCCGATCTGCCGCAGGAACGCGGGGCCCGCCACGCCGGCCGCCCAGATCGTGATGTCGCTCGCGAGCCGTTCGCCGGTCGAGGTCGTCACGGCATCCGCGCCGACTTCCGCCACGCGGGTATCGGTCAGCACGTCGACGTTCAGCGCGCGAAGCTGCGCGTGCATCTTGCCGGACAGCCGCTCGTCGAGCGCCGGCAGGATGCGCGGGCCGCCTTCGATCAGCCGGATGTGCACGTCGCGCGCAGACACCAGCGCCTTGAAGCGGTACGTCGTCAGTTGCTGGATCGCATCGCGCAATGCCGCTGCCAGCTCGACGCCCGTCGCGCCCGCACCGATCACGTTGATGCAGATCGGCGCCGCGCGCCGCGCGGGCTGCTGCTCGGCCAGGTGATTCGCCTTTGTGCACGCCGCGAGGAGCTTCCGGCGGAAGTCCTCGGCCTGGTCGAGGTTTTCGAGTGGCAGCGCGTGGCGCTCAGCACCCGGCACGTTGAAGAAGTTCGTCACGCTGCCGACGGCGAGCACGAGATCGTCATAGTCGAGCTCGCGCTGCGGCAGGATTTCCGTGCCGTCCGCGTCCTGCACGGCCGCGATCGTCGCCGTGCGGGCCGCGCGGTCGACCTGCTGCAGCGCGCCCTGCACGAAGCGGAACCCGTGGCGCTTCGCTTGCGCCGCGTATTCGATCGTGTGCGAGGCCGGGTCGCGATGGCCCGATGCGGCTTCGTGCAGCAGCGGCTTCCAGAAGTGCGTCGGATAGCGGTCGACGAGCACGACTTCGGCTTGTCCGCGGCGTCCGACCGTATCGCCGAGACGCGTGGCGAGGTGCAGGCCGCCGGCGCCGCCGCCGACGATCACGATGCGCGGCAGGCGCGGGGCGCGGTCCGTTGCAAGGTTGGGCGTGGTGTTGTCCATGTAGGGCTCCCGCTTTAATGACGATTCGGATGACATTGCTCAAGAACCGACGATATAGTTTCGAACCTACTCGAACAATTTAATGTTTATAAGCGACTCATATGTATTCACTTATAGGAAAGACCGCGACGTTCCGGCAGCTGAAGGCGCTGGACATGATTGCGCGGCTCGGCAGCGTGTCGCGGGCGGCCGAGGAACTGAACCTGACGCAGCCGGCCGTGTCGCTGCAGGTTCGCCTGCTCGAGGAGGCGGTGGGCGCCGCGTTGCTGCAGCGGGTGGGGCGCGGCGTGCAGCTGACCGCGGCCGGCGAGATCGTGTCGCGCTATGCGCGCGAGATCCTGCATCTGTGGAGCGAGGCCGGCGACGAAGTGGCCGCGCTGACGGGCGATCTCGGCGGCACGCTCCGGATCGGCGCGATCACGACGGCCGAGTACCTGATTCCGCCGCTGCTCGTGAAATTCACCGCGACGCGTCCGCATGTGAAGACTTATTTCAAGGTGGGCAATCGCGACGACATCATCCGCATGCTCGCCACGCATGAAATCGATCTCGCGGTGATGGGCAGCGCACCGAAGGAACTGCGCACGCATGCGGTCGAGTTCGCGAAGCATCCGATGGTGTTCGTCGCGGCGCCCGGCCATCCGCTGATGCAGCGCAAGCGCGTCGCGCTGAAGGATCTCGAATCCGCGCACCTGCTCGTGCGCGAACGCGGCGCGGGTACCCGCTCGACGGTCGAGAGCCTGTTCAAGAACGCGGGTTACCGGTTCCATGTGGGCTCCGAACTGTCGAGCAACGAGGCGATCAAGCAGATGGCCGAAGCGGGGCTCGGCGTGGCGTTCCTGTCGTTGCACGCGTGTGCACTCGAACTGCGCACCGGGCTGCTCGGGCAACTGCCGTTCCCCGGCAACCCGATCGAGCGCGAATGGTATGTGGTGACGCTCGCCGACCGGCGCATTTCGCAGGTCACGGGGCTGTTCCGCGACTTCCTGATCAAGCAGGGCGCGCCGGTGATCGACGGCGCGACGGTGGCGCCGCACGAGCGGCGGCGCAAGTAGGCTGATGCGTTGACCGGCCGGTCAGACGAGCCCGAAGTCGTCGTTGCTGTCGGGGATGGATGCGAGCAGCCGTTCGAGCCGGGTCCAGCCGACGATGCGCAGGCACCAGGCGGCGATGGTGGCGAAGGCGGTGCGGTCGTTGCGGGAGCCGGATGAGGGGCGATTGGCGGCGGAAGGCGAGCGCGCGGTGAACGCGGCGCGTTGCACGAGGCACTGATGGGGCATGACGGTCTCCGTAGGTGTCGGATGGGGCCATCGTAAGCGGTGCGGCACCCGCCGGCGCGCACGCAAGGATGGCCCTGAGCAGGAACGGATGATCTTTTTCTGCTCGACCCGGGCGGGCCGCCGGCAGGCCCGGCAGGCGGCCCGAAAACGCGTCACAATGCGCGTTCGACATCCCGATCCACTGGAGGAAGGCCATGAGCGATGCGATTCTCGCGGCGCCGACGGACAACGGCGTCCCGGTCAGCCTGCGCTCGAGCCGCGGGCTCGGCTGGCAGGGCTTCGGCGCGTCGCTGCTGGCCATCCGCGCGGGCACCTACCGGATTCCGGCGGCCGAGCATCACCGGATCGGCGTGCATATCGGGTCGCCCGTTCGCGCGGATTGCGTGTGCGACGGCGACCGCGTGTCGCGCATCCAGGCGCATGGCGACGTGGACGTGATTCCGGCCGGCCTGCCCGGCCAGTGGACCGACAGCGCCGACTGCCAGATCCTCCATATCGCGCTCAGCGACACCTTCGTGCGGCGGACCGTCGAGCAGCTCGAACTGAAGCCGTCGCAGGGGCAGATCCGCCGCCGGCTGCAGGTGCGTGACCCGCGCCTGCAGCACATCGCGTGGGCGATGGCCGCCGAACTCGAAGCGGAAGACGCGTCGGATCCGCTCTATGCGGAAAGCCTGTGCACGGCGCTCGTCGCGCGGCTGGTCGACGGCCAGCCGGCGTTCCGCGAGCGCCGCCGCACGCTCGCGCCGAAGGCGGCCGCGCGCGTGATCGACTACGTCGAAGCGAACCTCGAACGGCGCATGACGCTGGCCGAACTCGCGGCGCTCGTGTCGATCAGCGTGCCGCATTTCAAGGTGCTGTTCCGCGAGACGCTCGGGATGCCCGTGCACCAGTACGTCGTGCGGCGCCGGGTCGAGCGCGCGAAGGCGTTGCTGCTCGAAGGCCGGCTCAGCATCAGCCAGATCGCGCTCGAGGCCGGGTTTGCGCATCAGAGCCACATGGCGAACTGGATGAATCGCGTGCTGGGTGCGACGCCGACCGAGATTGCGCGGTCGGGGGCAAGGGGCGGGCTGCGGCTCGCGTATGACGGCGAAGGTAGCGGGCGTGACGCGTAGCGGAGCGATGGCGCCGCACCGGAGATGAGTCGTCGCGCCGGATCCCGGGGCAATTGTCCAATCGGCTCCTGGACTGTTTTCGCCTGCGCCCTCGGCTAGAGGCAGACCGTACGATTCGACGCGGAAGGCGAGGCAGCGGACGGCCCGCATGACAGCCGCCAGCCAATCCGTCATCCTTTCCTGCTGGTTTCATCCCTCCTTGCGCGCCGTTCCCTTCGCGCAAACCGACAATCACCGCACCTTCATCCCCTCAGGAGCGAATCGTGTTCGTGATCTTCGGTGCATCCGGCAACGTCGGCCAGTCGACCGTGACGGCCCTACGCAACGCCGGCCATCCCGTGCGCGCGGTATTGCGCGACGCACGCCATCGTGAACGTTTCGCGCAGCTTGGCTGCGACGTCGTGATCGCCGAGCTGACGGACGCGAACGCGGTCGCAGCGGCAATCGACGGTGCGTGGGCCGTGCAGATCCTGTGCCCGGTGCCCGTCGCCGATCCCGATCCGGCCGCGACGATGACACGGACGATGGACGTCGCGGCTGCCGCGCTCGCCGCCAACCCGCCGCCGGTGCTGCTCGCGCTGTCGGACTACGGTGCGGAGCGCGACGGCAATACGGGCATCACGCGGCTGTTTCATCACTTAGAAGAGCGGCTGAAGGCGATCCCGACGCACGTGACGCTGCTGCGTTCGGCCGAGCATTTGCAGAACTGGACGCGCATCCTGCCGGTCGCGCTCGGCACCGGCGTGCTGCCGAGCTTTCACCATCCGGTCGGCAAGGTGTTCCCGACGGTCTGGGCGCCCGACGTGGGCGTCGTCGCGGCGCGGTTGCTGCTCGATGCGCCGGAAGGCGGCAACGGTCCGCGTATCGTCAGTGTCGAAGGGCCGCGGCGGGTGAGCGTGACGGCGATCGCCGATACGCTTGGCGCGGCGGCCGGCCGGGCCATCGTCGCGCATGAACTGCCGCGCGAGACGTGGAATGCGACGCTGCTGCGCGCGGGCCTCAGCGAACGACATGCGCAGTTGATCGTCGATCTCTACGATGTGCACAACGCGGGGCAGATCGACGTCGAGGAGGGCGTGTCGGAGCGGCTTTACGGGACGACGACGCTGGCCGATGCACTCGCGCAACTGGTGCGCCAGCATGCGCGGTAACAGTGGCGGCGACCCGTGTTGCGCATCACGCCGATCGCCGCACCTTGTTCAGTACCGCATACGAAAGCGACCCGATCACGATCCCCCAGAACGCGGCGCCGAGCCCGAGCCACGTCATGCCCGACGCGGTCGCGAGGAACGTGATCAGCGACGCCTCGCGGTGGTTCTCGTCCTCGAAGATCCCGTGCACATTCGCGCCGATCGCACCGATCAGCGCGAGCCCCGCGAGGATCGCGACGAACGCCTTCGGCAGCGCGAAGAACACCGTGACGATCGTGCCCGCGAAGAGCCCGCCGATCAGGTAGATCGCCCCGTTCGCGAGCCCGGCGATGTAGCGCCGGTCCGGGTCTTCGTGCGCGTCCTTGCCGGTGCAGAGCGCCGCCGTGATCGCCGCGACGACGATCGTGATCCCGCCGAAGCATGCAACCACGAGCGACATCACGCTAGTCGCGGTGATGATCGGCCGCGCGGGCGTGTGATAGCCGGACACGCGCAGGATCGTCATGCCCGGCAGGAACTGGCCGGTGAGGCTGACGACCACGAGCGGCAGCGCGAGGCTGAGCGTCGTGCCGAGCGTCCATTCGGGCGCGATGAAGATCG
Source organism: Burkholderia sp. AU15512 (assembly GCF_002223325.1). NCBI lineage: Bacteria > Pseudomonadati > Pseudomonadota > Betaproteobacteria > Burkholderiales > Burkholderiaceae > Burkholderia > Burkholderia sp. AU15512. The sequence continues at coordinate 2,711,033 of NZ_NKEX01000006.1, read as the reverse complement.
GGTGCGCGAGGCTTGCCGACACGTTGCCGAGATGCGTCATCCCGAGCAGCGTCGCGAGCGCGGCGCCCGTCAGCAGCACGAGCACGATGCTGTAGCGCGGCAGCAGGCGCTTGAAGATCACGTAGGCGGCGATCATCCCGAACGCGAGCGCGGGCTGCTCCGACGCGGAGGCGAACGCATGGGTGCCGAACGGCAGCAGGATGCCGGCCATCATCCCGCACGCGATGCCGCGCGGAATGTGGCGCACGAGCCGGTCGAAATAGCCGGTCACGCCGATCAGCAGGATGATCAGCGCGGCCGTGATGTACGCGCCGACGGCCTGGTTGAGCGTCAGTTGCGGAAACAGGCCGACGAGCAGCGCGGTGCCGGGCGCCGACCACGCGGTGATGACCGGCACCTTCAGCTTCCAGCTCGCGAACAGGCCCGAAATGCCCGCGCCGATCGAGATCGCCCAGACCCACGACGACACCATCGCATTCGACGCATGGGCGGCCTGCGCGGCCTGGAAGAAGATCGCGAGCGGGCCCGCGTAGGAAATCAGTACCGCGAGAAAACCCACGGTAATCGCGGAAACGGACCAGTCGTTGCCGATCGCGCGGATTGCGCCGGGCGGGGTGTTCGGTTGCATCGTCGTGGGGGCATGCGGCGCGCGGCCGGGAGCAGAGCCGGGGCGAATAATTGTTGGAAGCCCCGGACGAACCGCCATTCTGGGCATTGCCGACGCAATTGGCAATGCGCGGGCGGGAGCAGGAATGTTGGCGTTTCGTAAGGAATGTGCGGCGGGGCGGACGAATCGTCGGCTCCACCGCACGTCACGTGCTGATCTGCAGCACCTTGTCGACCACCGCCACCTTCACACCGCTGCCCGTCGACAACGACGCCGTGCCCTGATCGAACGGATGCACGGGCGTATCGGTCGGCGTCCACGCATGGCGCGCGAGCAGTTCGCGATACCCGCCGCGAATCACGAAGCCGCCGCACTTCCGCGCATACGCGTCGCGGCGCATCCGGTACGCACGCGGCAGGTCGTACCACGGCAGCTTCGGCAGGTCGTGATGGACGAGGTGATAGTTGTTGTTCAGGTACAGCAGCCGCATCGCGAAGCCGGCTTCATTGATCGCGATGCGCGCCTTCGGATGTGGCGCGGCGCGGTGCTCGTACAGCGAGCGGATCATCGCGATCGACAACGCGGGCCACGTGACCACGAGCAGGTAATACCACCACGGCACGCCGATCGCCCATCGCAGCCACGCGAGCAGCGCAACCACGCAGGCGATATGCATCGCCCACATCGGCAGATAGCGAAAGTCGCCGCGACGAAACGCGGCGAATGCATCGATGCACATCGCAAAGATGCTCAACGGCGGCCCGGCGATGAAGCGTCCGATGAAAGTCTTGCGGGCGACCGTCAGCACGCGGCGCCAGCGCGGCAGCTGCGCCCAGCGTTCGCGTGTGACGTAGTTCGTTTCGGGATCGACGCCCGGTACGGTCAGGTCTTCGTCGCGGTGATGGTCGAGATGCGTGTCGCGATACAGCGTGTACGGATACCAGACCGTCAGCGGCGGATAACCGAGCAGCTTGTTCACGAGGGCGGAGCGTGTCGGGTGGCCGTGCAGCAGCTCGTGCTGCAGCGACAGGTGCCACGCGCCGAGCAGGATCAGCGGCAGCGTCGCGGCCGCGAGCGACAGCGTGCCGTCGCGCACGAGCAGCAGCACGGCGAGCCAGCCGCCGTAGATCGCGACGACCAGCAGCCAGGTCGGCCACTCGGTGCGGGCGGTGAAGCGGGTGTCGAGCGCGGCGATCGCACGCGCGTGGTCGACGTCGAAGTATTCGGCCATGGCGTTGAGGCGGATTGAACGGGCAGTGCGGGGAACGAGCGGTTGAACCGGTGCGCTCGGCCCGGGTGCGCAGGTGTCTCGCGGATCACGGTCGGCCTGTCCGTTATCACGTGCAATGGCGATGCTCGGGCAGGCATCAGGACGGTACCGGGATCGCACCGCGCGGCCAACCAATCGATTCGGATTTGCTTATCGCCGTGCGGCCGATAAGCTTCAGGCGCACTGCGCGACGATCAGCCCCCGTTTTACCGAGATCGAACCGGGTTCCGCTGCGTGAGCGGCGATGCGTAGAATGCCCGCATGAACCCATGGATCGCAGTACTGCCGATGTACAACGTGACGCCGCGCCACGACGCGCTGTGGCGCGCCCTGCTGCGCGACACGCTCGATGCGTTCGCGAACGCGGGCGGGCCTGCCGATGTCACGCTTCCCGACGAACCCGTCGCCGACCTGCACGCGCTGTGGCGGCGCGACGACCTGCTGCTGTCGCAGACCTGCGGCTACCCGTACCGGATGCTGGGCCTGCGCGATGTCGTGCGACTGATCGCAACCCCTGTGTTCGATGCGGACGGTTGCCACGGCGCGCACTACAGCAGTGTGCTGGTCGTGTCGGCCCGTGCACACGCGCACGGCGCGACGACGCTCGCCGCATGCCGCGGGCTGCGGGCCGCATTCAACGGTCGGGATTCGCACAGCGGGATGAACGCGCTCCGGCATGCGGTCGCGCCGCATGCACGCGACGGACGATTCTTCGGATCGGTTGCCGCGCTCGGCTCGCATCTGAACGTGCTGCGTGCGCTGGCTTCAGCGGAAGCCGATTGCGCGGCGATCGATTGCGTGACGTTCGCGTATGTGCGCGACGCGTTGCCCGAGCTGCTGCAGGATATCCGGATCATCGCGATGACGGCCGCTGCGCCGGGATTGCCGTTCATCGCATCGCGCGCACTCGAAGATACACAGGTCGCTGCTTTGCGAGATGCGCTCGACCGCGCGGTGGCGACCGATGTGGAGCGGGCGCGCGTGTTGCGGCTGAAAGGATTCGAACGGCTGTCGCCGGATGACTACGAGGCGATTGCGCGGTTCGAGCAGGAGGCTGCTGCGCAGGGATATCCGGCGCTCGCATAGCAAGCAGGCGATGAGGGCGGCTTGACGGGGCGGCGGCCGATTGCCGAAAGAGAGGCGACGACCGCAGGTTGCCCGGGGCGATGCAAGGTCAGGGACAGATTCAGGTTCGGCTTAGGCGCCACGGCGCGGCGATGCCGCCGCGACGCCTACACGTTACCGCTTATTCTTCGTCCATCAACCGGACCTTGACCCGCTTGCCCTTGATCTTCCCGGCATTGAGCTTGCGCAGCGCGTCGCGCGCCACACCGCGCTCGAGCGCGACATAGGTCGAGAACTCGGTCACGTTGATCTTGCCGATCTGCTTGCCGTCGAACCCGGCGTCGCCGGTCAGCGCGCCGAGCACGTCGCCCGGGCGGATCTTGTCCTTGCGCCCGCCGAGGATCTGCAGCGTTTCCATCGGCGGCGTCAGCACGCCGTCGTCGGCCGGCGTCAGTTCCGCGAGCGGATGCCATTCGACGTCGCGCTTCTGCGCCTGCTCGATCGCACCGACGCGGCCCATCTCGTCCATGCTCGCCAGGCTCAGCGCCCAGCCGTCCTGGTCCGCGCGGCCCGTGCGGCCGATGCGGTGCACGTGCACTTCGGGGTCGGGCGTCACGTCGACGTTGATCACCGCCTCGAGCTGCGCGATGTCGAGCCCGCGCGCGGCGACGTCGGTGGCCACCAGCACCGAGCAGCTGCGGTTCGCGAACTGGATCAGCACCTGGTCGCGTTCGCGCTGGTCCAGCTCGCCGTGCAGCGCGAGCGCGTGGAAGCCCTGCGCGTGCAGCACGTCGAGCAGGTCGCGGCACTGCTGCTTCGTGTTGCAGAACGCGATCGTGCTCACCGGCCGGTAGTGGTTCAGCAACTGGCCCACCGCATGCAGCCGCTCGTCTTCCGTCACTTCGTAGAAGCGCTGGCGGATCTTGCTGTTGTCGTGGCGCTCTTCGAGCTTGATTTCCTTCGGGTTGCGCAGGAACTGCTGGCTCAGCTTCGCGATGCCGTCCGGATAGGTCGCGGAGAACAGCAGCGTCTGGCGCGTGGTCGGGCACATCCGGGCGACCTTCGCGATGTCGTCGAAGAAGCCCATGTCGAGCATCCGGTCGGCTTCGTCGAGCACCAGCGTGTTCAGCGCGTCGAGCTTCAGGTTGCCGCGATCGAGGTGATCCATGATGCGGCCCGGCGTGCCGACGACGATGTGCGCGCCGTGCTCGAGGCTCTGCGCCTGCGGGCGCATCGGCGTGCCGCCGCACAGCGTCAGCACCTTCACGTTCTCTTCGGCGCGCGCGAGGCGGCGCACTTCCTGCGCGACCTGGTCGGCGAGCTCCCGCGTCGGGCACAGGATCATCGCCTGCACGTCGAAGCGGCGCGCATCGAGGCGCGCCAGCAGTGCGAGCGAGAACGCGGCGGTCTTGCCGCTGCCCGTCTTCGCCTGCGCGATCAGGTCCTGGCCGGCCAGCGCGACCGGCAGGCTCGCGGCCTGGATCGGCGTCATGTCGACATAGCCGAGCTGCGCGAGGTTGGCGAGCGTGGCGGGCGTCAACGACAGCGCGCTGAACGGCGTGGCGGTCGGCTGGGTCATTCCAGGTCTCCGAGGTAGGGGCGGCCTTCCATCTGCTCGTAGACGACCTTGCCTTCGTCGTCCTCGAAGCGTTCGAGATAGTTGCGCGCGCCGCACAGCGGGCAGCGGAACAGCAGCCCCTGGCCTTCGTCCTTGATGACGACGTCGGACTGCTCCCACGGCGTGCCGCAGCTCTGGTTTCGGCAGGTAAACACGGTCTTTCTCCAGCTGAATTCGGTTGATGGCGCGCCCGGGCGGGCGCGGCAACGGCGGGCGGCGCTCGCGCGGCTTGGGCGCGGGCCGCACCGGGCGTCGCTTGGATTGCGTCGATGCGGATGATGGATCGGGCGGCGACAGGGTCGCGCGTGCCGCAATTCTAGCGGAAGCGGGCGGCCGGCCGGGCGGTTTCGCCCGCTACCCGCCAAGAAAAACGGCCGCCCCGGAGGGCGGCCGTGTCAGGCGGCGCAATGGCGTCGCGCGGCGCTCGGCGCGTTACAGCGCCATGTCGGTCGCCGCCTTCGCCGGGCGGGCCGGCGCGGTGCCGGTGGCCTGCGACGGCGTGCTGAGGTCGATCTTCGGCGGCGGCGACAGCTGCAGCACGTCGCTGGTGGTCGTCCATTCCTCGACGACCTTCGCCGGGCTGTCGTTCAGCTTCGTGCCGTAGCTCGGCACGATCTGGCGGATCTTCTGCTGCCACTCGGGCGTCGCGACCTTGTCCTTGAACACCTTCTTCATCAGGTTCAGCATGATCGGCGCGGCCGTCGACGCGCCCGGCGATGCGCCGAGCAGGCCCGCGATGCTGCCGTCCTGCGACGCGACGATCTCGGTGCCGAGCTTCAGTACGCCACCCTTGACCGGGTCGCGCTTGATGATCTGCACGCGCTGGCCGGCTTGCCACAGGCGCCAGTCTTCCTTCTTCGCGTTCGGGAAGTATTCCTTCAGCGCGTTGAAGCGGTCGTCGTCGGACAGCATCAGCTGGCCGGCGAGGTACTGGACCAGCGGGAATTCGTCCACGCCCACGCGCATCATCGGTGCGACGTTGTGCGTGTTGGTGCTCTTGAGCAGGTCGAAGTACGAACCGTTCTTCAGGAACTTGGTCGAGAACGTCGCGAACGGCCCGAACAGGATGATCTTCTTGCCGTCGATGATGCGCGTGTCGAGGTGCGGCACCGACATCGGCGGCGAGCCGACCGACGCCTTGCCGTAGGCCTTCGCCAAGTGCTGCTTCACGACGTCGGGGTTGTCCGTCACGAGGAACGAGCCGCCGACCGGGAACGCGCCGTAGTCCTTCGCCTCGGGGATGCCCGATGCCTGCAGCAGGTGCAGCGCACCGCCGCCCGCGCCGATGAACACGAACTTCGCGTCGACCGACTGCGCCGGTTCATCCGAGTGCAGCTTGACCCAGCTCACGTGCCACGTGCCGTCGGCATTACGCGAGATCTCGCGCACTTCGCTCGACAGCGACAGCGTGAAGTTCGGCTGCGTCTTCAGGTAGCCGACGAACTGGCGCGTGATCTCGCCGAAGTTCACGTCGGTGCCGATCGGCGTCCACGTCGCCGCGACCTTCTGGTTGCGGTCGCGGCCTTCCATCATCAGCGGCACCCACTGCTTGATCTGGTCGTAGTCTTCCGAATACTGCATCCCGCGGAACAGCGGGCTCGCCTGCAGCGCTTCGTAGCGCTTCTTCAGGAAGCGGACGTTGTCGTCGCCCCACACGAAGCTCATGTGCGGCGTCGAGTTGATGAACGAGTGCGGGTTCTTCAGCACGCCCTGCTTGACCTGCCACGCCCAGAACTGGCGCGAGATCTGGAACGACTCGTTGATCTCGATCGCCTTCGAGATGTCGATCTTGCCGTCCGCCTTCTCCGGCGTGTAGTTCAGCTCGGCGAGCGCCGAGTGGCCGGTGCCGGCGTTGTTCCAGCCGTTCGAGCTTTCCAGTGCGACGCCGTCGAGGCGCTCAACCATCGTCATCGACCAGTCAGGTTGAAGCTCGTGCAGCCAGACGCCGAGCGTCGAGCTCATGATGCCGCCGCCCACCAGCAGGACGTCGACCTTCTTCGTATCGGCGGCATGCGCGGACGATGTCGCGACGCACAGCGCGAGCGCCGACAGTATTACCCGTAACGTTTTGATCACAGCAGATCCCTTGTTCAACTTGAATGCATCGGTTTGCCAAGCCGCCCGGCGCGGGTGTCGATCGCGGTGAAACACGGATCCGGAGATCCGGACACGCGAATCCGGAATTCCGGATCGACGCCGCACGCCGTTGCATTTGCGCACGCGAAGCCGTCGGGAAGGACACCTTCGGATCGGCTGCCTGCGGGCAGGCAAGCGCCTGCGTCACAGTGGCGCACAACGCGCCCGGGCCCTTGCGGCAAGCCTGAGCGGAAGATGCTTCAGGCTGCGTGGCAAGAGGCCGCACGCGACGCGTTTTGCGGAGGCGGGGTGGCAAGGGGCGCGTAATGTAACCGAACTCGTTTGCTGTGTCACAAACGAAAAATCCCGTTGTTTTTGTGGGGTTTTTTGTGTGTCCGGGTTTCCGGAATGACGGTCGCGGGAAGCGGGAAAGCTGGGGATGACTGCGCGGGATCGGGGGTGTCGGGCGCGGCGTTGCACCGCGTCCCGATCACGTCATGCCCTGTTGCGTCACTTCGCGAAGTTGTTCCGGCAGAACTGCTCGTACGCCAGCGCCGAATTCGCGAAGCCCTTCTGCTTCGCGAGTTCCCACGGGCGCTCGCATTGCTGCGTTTGTTCGCACCACGAATAGCCGGCCGACGGGATGCAGCCGTGCGGATCGCGATCGCTGCCGGGCATCGGCGGCGCGGGCGGCGCGGCAGCCTCGGGCGGGGCCGACGCGGCGGCCGGCACGGTGGATTGCGCCGCACAGGCGCTCAACGCGAGCGCGCAGGCCATGGCGGCGGCCAGCGAAGCAGACGGAAGAAGACGTTTCATCAGGTAGCGCTCCATGGGATGACGATCGACAACGGATGCCCGGGTACGGGCGCGGAACGGCATGAACGGTCAGTCGCCCGGCACCGGCACGCGCGACGAGAACTTCACTTCACGCAACGCGAGGCTCGACTGGATCGACGACACCCCCGCCTGCTTGCGCAGCACATGCTCGACGAATTCCGCGTACGCGTCGAGATCGGCCGCGACGACCTGCAGGATGTAGTCGGCCGCGCCGGTGATCTTGTGGCAGGACGTCACTTCGTCGTGACGCCGCATCACGTCCTCGAAGTGATCCGAATCCTGGCCGGAATGCATGTTGAACGTCACCTGCACGAACGCGAACACGTTCATGCCGAGCGCGCGCCGGTCGAGGTTCGCCTGGTAGCCGGTGATCACGCCTTCGTCCTCGAGCCGCTTGCGGCGCCGCCAGCACGGCGTGACGCTCAGCGACAGCTTCTCGCCGAGCGTCGCGTTCGACAGCGCGCCGTCGTCCTGCAGCAGGCGCAGCATGGCGCGGTCGACGCCATCCAGTTCGGCCGAAGCGCGATTTTTGCTCATTTCCGGAAATCCGTAGGCGGTTTTCTCAAAATTGTACGAAAGGCGCGGGTCGAAAGCAAAGCTATTGCCGGTGGCCGTCAATAAACTGTTGCCACCCTCACTGCAATGGTCAACCATGCTCACGGTCTACAGCAGCGATCACCACCTGCATCGCGGCGTCGAACTGAAGGACGGCGCGATCACCGATTCGTTCGAAAACCCCCTTCGCGCCGAAACGGTGCTTGCGCAGGTGCGCGCCGCCGGCCTCGGCGACGTGATCGCGCCGAAGCCGTTCGACCGCGCCCACTACGCGGCCGCGCACAGCGCGCGCTACGTCGATTTCCTCGCTGGCGCATGGGACGAGTGGGCCGCGACGGGCCGCACCTGCCAGGCGCTGCCGCTCGTGTGGCCGGTGCGCGCGATGCCGGCGGCCTCGACACCGCCCGCGTTCATCGACGGCAAGCTCGGCTTCTACGCGATGGACGCGGGTGCGCCGATCAACGCCGGCACGTGGGATGCCGCGAGCGCGAGCGCGAACTCGGCGCTCACCGGCGCCGACCTGCTGTCGAGCGGCGCGGCGCGCGCGGCGTTCGCGCTGTGCCGCCCGCCCGGCCATCATGCGGGCCGCGAGTACATGGGCGGTTATTGCTACCTGAACAACGCGGCGATCGCGGCGCAGCACTGCGTCGCACGGGGCGCCGCGCGCGTCGCGGTGCTCGATGTCGATTTCCATCACGGCAACGGCACGCAGGACATCTTCTACGACCGCGCGGATGTGCTGTTCGCGTCGATCCACGGCGAGCCGCCGGTGTCGTATCCGTACTTCTCCGGCTACGCGGACGAGCGCGGCATCGGCGCGGGCGAAGGGTTCAACCTGAACCTGCCGCTGCCGAAGGGCACGTTGTGGGACACCTACTCGGCGGCGCTCGACCACGCGGCCGCCGCGATCGCCGCGCATGCGCCCGACGCGCTCGTCGTGTCGCTCGGCGTCGATACCTTCGAGCACGACCCGATCAGCCATTTCCGGCTGCGTTCGCCCGACTACCTGCGCATCGGCGCGGCGCTCGCGCGCCTGAACGTGCCGACGCTGTTCGTGATGGAAGGCGGCTACATGGTCGACGAGATCGGCATCAATGCGGTCAACGTGCTGCTGGGATTCGAAGGGCGCGCGTAACGCGGCGCCGCAGCCGTGCCGCCGACAGGGATGGGGCCCGCAGTGCGGGACGCGCTGCATCACTGACCGAAACCGATTCGTCATCCGAACCACAACACGTCCCGCATCGAACGGGGCCCACAAGACTGACCAGGAGACAGATATGCTTCGACATTCCATGACGACATTCGCGGCAGCGGCGGCGCTCACGTGCGCGCTGTCCGCACATGCGGACGAAATCGTGCGCATCGGCCACGTCGCACCGCTGACCGGCGCGATCGCGCACCTCGGCAAGGACAGCGAGAACGGCGCGCGCCTCGCGGTCGAGGAAATCAATGCGAAGGGCCTGACGATCGGCGGCAAGCAGGTCACGCTGCAACTCGACGCGCAGGACGACGCGGGCGATCCGCGCACCGCGACGCAGGTCGCGCAGCGGCTCGTCGACGACAAGGTCATCGGCGTCGTCGGCCATCACAACTCGGGCACGTCGATTCCGGCATCGCGCGTCTATCGCGACGGCGGCGTCGTGCAGATCTCGCAGGCCGCGACCAATCCGACCTACACGCAGCAGGGCTTCAAGACGACCTATCGCGTGGTGGCGACCGACGCGCAGCAGGGGCCGGCGCTCGCGATGTATGCGGCGAAGAACCTGGGCATCAAGACGGTGGCCGTGGTCGACGATTCAACCGCGTACGGCCAGGGCCTCGCGACCGAGTTCGAGAAGGCCGCGAAGGCCGCCGGGATGAAGGTCGTGTCGCGCGACGCGACCAACGACAAGGCGATCGACTTCCGCGCGATCCTCACGAAGATCAAGGGCGCGAACCCCGACGCGATCATGTACGGCGGCATGGATGCGACGGGCGGGCCGCTCGCGAAGCAGGCGCGCCAGCTCGGCATGCGCGCGAAGCTCCTCGCCGGCGACGGCGTGTGCTCGACCGACCTGCCGAAGCTCGCGGGCCCCGCGTCCGACAACGTCGTGTGCTCCGAGGCCGGTATCGCGCTCGAGAAGATGCCGGGCGGCGCGGCGTTCGCGAAGCGCTACGAAGCGCGTTACCACCAGCCGATGCAGGTGTATGCGCCGTTCTCGTACGATGCCGTCTACATCATCGTCGACGCGATGAAGCGCGCGAACTCGACCGATCCGGCGAAGGTGCTGGCCGCGATGCCGGCGACCGACTACAAGGGTGTGATCGGCGAGACGAGCTTCACGCCGCAGGGCGACCTGAAGCACGGCGCGATCTCGGTGTTCACGTACAGGAGCGGCAAGAAGGCGCTGCTCGATATCGTGAAGATGTGATGGGGCGGTGACGTTGCGTTGACGTCGCGAAGGCCGCGAAGCAGGCGGTGCTTCGCGGCCTTCGCCGTTTACAGCGCGTGCGTTTGCGCGCGGTCGGTGCGACGCTCCGCGTCATGCACGATGTGCAGCTCGCGCGTGCGGATCGGCAGCGCGCAGTTCGCGTCCGCGAGTGCCTTGCGAGCCTGCCGCGCCAGACGCCAGCGCATGTCCCAGAACTTGTCGGTGTGCGTCCACACGCGAACGTTCGCGATCGCGGTGCTGTCGTCGAAGCGCATCACCATCACGTTCGGCTCCGGATCCTGTAGCACGTCCGGGTCGGCGAGCGCCAGCTTGCGCAGCGCGTCGAGCGCGCGATCGATATCGTCATGCACCGACACTTCCACTTCGAGATCGAGGCGGCGCGTCGGGTTGCGCGTGTAGTTGCGGATCGAGCTGCCCCACAGCGCGCTATTTGGCACGTATTCGCAGATGCCGTCCGGCTTCGTCAGCCGCGTCATGAAGAGCCCGACCTCGTCGACGGTGCCCGCGACGCCCGTGCCGCCGTCGATATAGTCGCCCACCTTGAACGGCCGCAGCAGCAGAAGCATGATGCCGGCCGCGATGTTCTGCATCGTGCCCTGCAGCGCGAGCCCGATCGCGAGGCCGGCCGCGCCGAGCACTGCGACGATGCTCGCGGTTTCGATGCCGAGTTGCGACAGCGCGCCGACGATCGCGACGATGCGGATGCCCCACACGGCGACGTCGCAGAGGATCGGCCGCAGCGTGTCGTCGACGCGCTCCTTGTTCGAGAGCAGGCGATTCAGCCAGTTGCCGATGCGTTTCGACAGCCACCAGCCGGCGACGAGCAGCGCCAGGCCGGCGCACAACTTGAGGGAGAGGGTGGACAGCGCGTTCCACAGGAACGTCCAGCGTTCCGGATGTAGTTGATCGAGAAACATTAACGGGTTTCCGGGTTGAAGAAACATGCGTGACGCGTGGCGTGCCCGCCGTGGTCGGGCAGGCTTGCGCTCACGCGCCGGGCAGCGTTCGACTGTACGCGGCACACAATGGTTCGCCCGAACGGGTGGGGTCGAATGCCGCATGACCGTGCCGCCGGGCCGCGAAATCGCGGTTTCGTTTTTGTACTAAGCGGCTTTTCCATCAAATGAGACTAGTCCTATTCAGCAGCGTCGAGCGCGCCGCTACACTCGTTTTCACGTTGCCGGGTCGCGACGATCGTTCCTCCGCGATACCCGGTTCTTTCCCGATTTTTTACTGACAGACAGCGAGTGACGACGTCATGCGGTTAGACCTGCGTTTCCGTCTCGCACGCGAACAAGGTCAACCCGCACAGCGCGGCGTTCATGGTTTCCCGATGCGCCGCGCGTTGCTGCGCGGTGTCATCGCGGCGGCCTGTGTGGCCGGCGCACCGGGTGCGGTGGCAGATGCGTCGCACGACGCCGCGCCGTTTTCGCCCATGACGGCCGACCTTGTCGACGTGCCCTTTTTCAATGCCGCGCGCACGACGTGGGGCGGCTTGCACGCATCGACGGCCGCGCCGCTCGACGTTGCCTACACGTCGCATGCGTTGGTCGCGCCGACGGCCGGCGAACGCGACGACCCCGTGGCGCGCTTCGGTGCCTGCGTGGCTTACCGCGTGCTGTGCGACGCGGCGCGCGGGGCGGTCGAACGCGCGTACGCGTCGAGGTTCGATTACGGTCTTGCGTCGGCGTTGCCCGCGACGGGCGAGCCCGCCGCGTTCGAACGGCGCCCCGTCGATCTTGCCGGCGCCGAGCCGTTCATGTTCGCGCAAGCCGAGCGCGGCGCGCGGGTCGGCGCGATCGTCGGCAGCCTGCAGGCGTCGCTGGCGCGCGCGGATCTGCCGGCCGGCGTTGCCGCGCAGATCACCCGCCTGCTCGCCGGTCGCATCGACCTGAAACAGCACGGTGCGCTTGGCGACACGTTCCGCGTCGCCTACGAACCGGACAGCGAGGGCAAACTGCCGGGCGGCGTGCGCGTGACGGCGCTCGAGCTTCGCTTGCACGGCCAGCACGTCGCGGCCGTGTGGTTTGCGCCCGATGCCGGCTCGCCGGGCGCCTATTACGACCTCGACGGCATGCCCGTCGCCGGCGCGCGGTTTGCGATGCCGGTCAGCGCAAACCGGATCAGCTCGCATTTCGGTACGCGCGTGCATCCGGTCACCGGCGCACGTCACGTGCATTCCGGCGTCGATCTCGCGGCGCCGGCCGGGCGTGCGGTTCACGCGTCGGAGCGCGGCGTCGTCTCGTTCATCGGCACCGAGCCGCGCGGCTACGGCAAGTACGTGGTGATTCGTCATGACGGCGGTTACGCGTCGTACTACGCACACCTGTCGGCATTCGAGCCGGCACTGCGAACCGGCATGCGGGTTGCGCGCGGCCAGCGTGTCGGCGCGGTCGGCAGCACGGGTACGGCCACGGGGCCGCATCTGCACTTCGAGGTCCGGCGGCATGCCCGTCTCGTCGACCCTGTCGCGCTGGTGCAGGCGGGCAAGGCAGCGAAGCTGAAGGGCGAACGGCGCATCGCGTTCAATCGCGTGGTAGTCGATGCACGCACGCGGCTGGCGTCGGCTGGGTGGTCGCAGCCGGTGGCGATGGCGGAGCCTGCCGGATCGCGGGCCGGTTGATGGTTGGCGCGGTGCCGCCGGCCGCGACGAGCCACGCCGCGGCCGATCAAGGCAAATCGCCTACGCAGCCGGCTCGACAGGCAGCCAGATTTCCAGCACGCCGGCGCCCGTCACCGGATCGTAGTCCGCGCTGTAGCGCTCGAACTCGGGCGCGTCGACCGCCTTGAATCCCGACGTCGGCAGCCAGCCGTTCCAGATGCTGTAGAACGTCTGGTGCAGCGTGGAGATATGCCCGACGTGTTCGAAGACCGCATACCGCTGCGGTTCGAGTGCGATCCAGCGAAAGGGTGCGGGCAACCGGTCGCGGCTCGTCACTTCCACGCCCGCGATGTATTCGAAGCTGCCATCCGCATCGGGGTTGCAGCATACGCCGTAGGTCACATCGTCGACCTGGCCGGGTAGGGTACCGATGTATGGGATGAACGCTTGCCACAGCGCCGGAATGCCTTCGTTGGTTTCGAAGGTGTACCGGTCGCTCATGCCGGCGATCAGCCGCTTGCCGGTGGTTTCGAAGCGTGACGGTACGACGTCGATGATCTTCAGTTCTTTCATGCGAAGCGGCTCCACTAGAGACAACCCGTCAAGCGTGCGCCGTGCCCGCACGTCTTCGGGCGTGATGCCGAAGCAATCGCGGAACGCGCGCGTGAACGCCTCATGGGAGCCATAACCGGCATCGAGCGCCACCTGCAGGATGTCCGGCGCGCCTTGGGCCAGTGCGCGTGCCGCACGCGTCAGTCGCCTCGACCGCACATAGCGCATCACCGGCCAGCCGGTGTTCATCGAGAACAGGCGCGAGAAGCCGAAGCGCGTCATGTCGCAATTGGCGGAAATCCTGTCGAGCGTCAGTTCGTGGTCCAGTTTGGTTTCGATAAACCAGAGTGCTTGTCCTACCGGATTCATGGTTTTCCAATGAGCGTGTCGGGCGGACTATATGGTATCGGCGGCGGGGGCGTTTGATCGTTCTTGCAGGGGCGGGGCGCGGGCGGGCAGGGGCGTCCACGCGGATCGCCACGCCGCGCGGCGTGGCGATGGGAGGCGAGCTTATGCGGCTCAGCCCAGCGGCCAGTTCAGGATCGCGATCCCGTCGTTGTAGTCACCGTCCGTCCCGTCTTCCGATCCGACCAGACCGAAGTAGGTCTTCTTGAAGATGTCGACCTGGCGTAAGCCGATCTTCGACGGCTTGCCGTTCGCCGTCACGACCACGCGCACCTTCCCCTTGCCGGAGTTCACGATCTGCGTGTTCAGGTTCGCGTCCTGCGTGCCGGCGCCCTGGAACGTCGCGGCCGGTTTCGGGTTGTCGTCGACGAAGACCTCGATCGTCTGCTGCGCCGACGAATTGACCAGCGCGGTCACGCCGAACGCGATGTTCGGCGGCAGGTTGAAAACGCCGTCGCGTTCGCCGCCGCCGGTCGCCGTGGTACCCGGCTGCGTGGGTTGCGGCTGCGGCGTCGGCGTTGCTTTCGAGAAGTAGTTGACCACCGCGCCGACGCCGAACTTCGCCGCGGCGCCGGGCAGCACACCGGGCGCGCCGGCCCACGTCACCGTGCAGGCGACCACCTGACCGGCCGCATCGGCCTTCACCTTGTTCTGCCAGCTGCCGACGTCGAAGCTGTACGGGATCGTCGCGATATCGACGAACACGTCGTATTGCGGCAGCTTTTCCACGAGCTGCGCGGTCATGAACTGGCGCATGCGGTCGAGCACCGCCTGGTCGCCGTTCGCCTGGACGGCGGTGGCATCGTTGCCGGCGAGTTGCAGCAGGGCGTACAGATCGTCATGGGTAAACGGTTGTGACATGTCGTCCTCGTCTCGATGAAAGGTCTCGCGTTGCGCGGCCGGTGAATGGATTTCGCCGTTGCCGCGTACGGAGTACAGCAGTGGAACTACGACTGACTGCTCGAATGAATCGGTTCGCAATGTGGAGTTGGCCCCGTCGCCATTGGGGATTCGACCACGGCGCGCACGCCCTGCCGCGCCGTGAATCGTCGTGCTCAGCCCAGCGGCCAGTTCAGGAACACGATGCCGTCGTTGTAGTCGTCGTCGGCGCCGTCTTCCGAGCCGACGATCCCGAAGTACGACTTCTTGAAAATGTCGACCTGCCGCGAGCCGAGCCGCGACGGCTTGCCGTTCGCCATCACGATCACGCGCACGCGCCCCTTGCCGGAGTCGAGCACCTTGGTGCCGAGGTTCTGGTCCTGCACGCCGGCACCCTTGAACGTGGCGGCCGGTTTCGGGTTGTCGTCGATGTAGATGTCGATCGTCTGGTCGTTCGCCGCATTGGTGAGCGCGGTGACGCCGAACTTGATGTTCGGCGGCAGGTTGAACGTGCCGTCGCGCTCGCCGCCGCCGCCGATCGTGCCGCTACCCGTGCTACCCGAGCCGCCCGCGCTGCCCGGGTTGCCACCCGCGCCAGCTTCACCGCCGCCGCTTCCACTGCCGGACGACGACGATTGCGCGGCCGTGTCGCCGATCGCGGACAGGCTCGCGTACGAATCGATGTGCATCGCGCTGCCGCGCACGCTTTTCCACTGGCCCTTCACGAACGTGACGCCGGTGCCGACGTCGATCGTCGCGACGAGCGTGAACGGCATGCGCCCGGTGGCTTCGGGCACTTTCGACGAATAGGTGAAGCAGCCGTCCGCGACGACGCCTTTGTCGGTCGCGATCGCGAAATAGATGCCGGGGAAATTGTTGCCGGTCGCGTACGGCGTCGGCACGTTGAGGATGACCTGCAGTTTCCCGTCTCGAATCTCTGCCTTGGCGATGTCGATGTACAGGCCCGGGATGTCGACGTAGGTTTCCGAGGTCGCCACGGGGGCGCTGACGATCGAAGCCGAAAGGAGGGGCATGGATGTCTCCGTTGGTAGGGCGGGTTTCGATGCAAAAAGGGGGCGGTGCCGCTGAAGGCGGCGCGCAACCGCCGGCCGGCCCGGAGGCGGCCGGCGGGGGGAGGCGTCAGGTGCGCGTCAGGTCAGCCGATCGGCCACTGGAGCACGACGATGCCGTCGTTGTAGTCGCTGTCGTGGCCGTCTTCCGACACGACGATCCCGAAGTTGACCGTGTACGGCGAGCCGTCCGATTTCTTGCCGTTGATCGGCGCGAGGCGCGCGTCGGTGGCCGACGGCTTGCCGTTCACCGACACTTCGAAGCGGATCTTGCCGTTGCCGGAATTCAGCGTCGCTTCGCGCGTGCCGTCGCGCGTCGTCAGCTTGTGATACGCGGCGGGTTCCTTGCTGTCGCCGATAAACAGCTTGATGTGCTGCTGCTCGGCGGCATTCGCGAAGAAAATCGCGCGGAAATCGGTATTCGGCGGAATCGAAAACTCGCCGGCGCGATTGGATGACGTTTGAGAATCGGCCATGATTTCCTCCTGAGGAATGATGGATAAGGCTTACAGCTATGTCGCGCAAACGTTTTCCGTTTGAAATGCGACGTACCGAGCATGCCGAAAAATAAATAAAAAAATAATCGACGGGGAATGGCCATTGTTCAGAAAATCGAAAATGGCGGCTAATCGATTTAATGAACTGCGTTTAATCGAAGGTGTTTCGATATATTCGAGAAACTATATCGACGGGCGTATCAATTTCCTGAACGATGCGCGGTTGCGCAGGCGGAGCGGGCGGGGAGGGAGGTGGGGGCAATCGGGCTTCGGCGCGGACGCTCGGCGTTCGCATATGGCAGCGTTGGTTTCAACATCAGCATCTCGGTCGTGGCCGCGCCCACCGGCCACCACCGAACGCCCACACCGAAACCCGATTGATTGCTACAGGAGGGGGTGCGGCAACCGGCGAAGTACGTAGACCAACTCACTCCGAACGTGAACAGGGGCCTCACCGGCGCCGCACCCATGAAGCATATCGACGGGGCGGCGCGCCGCCTATCGGACAGGACTGATTCTGAGCGAACAAATTCCGCGCCATGTGCGCCTAGCCCGTTGACAGCCCCCATCCCCCTGTGATCTGATTTCGGCCATGCAAGCCGCCCAGCCCCTCTTCTCGCTACGACTACTAGCCCGTTTCTCCGGGCTGGGTCTGCGGCTGCGCGCTTTCCATCTGCTTCTTTCCTGAAGCGCCAGATTTCCCCCGCATCATCGACCTGGCCCCGGTTGTCGACCGGCGCCTGAGTTCGTCCTTCTTCCGAATCGCTCCGCTCCGTCCCGGTCGCACAACCGCCAAGGCTGTCGCTCGCCGTACCGCTTTGCCGTTGTGCCGTTTGCTTGCCGCTTTCACCCGCTTTCACCCGTTTCTACCGCTGCGCGCGCAGCCTGCCACCCCGACGGATGGCCAGCGCGCCGCGGGTTCCCGACCCACCGACCGAGGACCGAACATCATGATGCTGAAGAACCCCGCGACGAAGTACCGACCGTTCACGCCCGTCAACCTGCCGAACCGCATGTGGCCGACGCGCACGATCACGCAAGCGCCGATCTGGATGAGCACCGACCTGCGCGACGGCAACCAGTCGCTGTTCGAGCCGATGGACGCCGCGCGCAAGATGCGGATGTTCAAGATGCTGGTCGCGATCGGTTTCAAGGAGATCGAGGTTGCGTTCCCGTCGGCGTCCGAGACCGACTTCAACTTCGTGCGCGAGCTGATCGAAGGCGGCCACATTCCCGACGACGTGACGATCGAGGTGCTCACGCAGGCGCGCGACGACCTGATCGAGCGCACCTTCGACTCGCTGCGCGGCGCGAAGCGCGCGATCGTGCACCTGTACAACGCGACCGCGCCGGAATTCCGCAAGATCGTGTTCGGCCTCGACCGCGACGGCGTGAAGACGCTCGCGGTGAACGCCGCGCGCACGATCAAGCGCTTCGCCGACGCCGCGACCGACACGCACTTCACGCTGCAATACAGCCCGGAAACCTTCACGGCGACCGAGCTCGATTTCGCGAAGGAAGTGTGCGACGCCGTGTTCGACGTGTGGCAGCCGACGCCGGCGCACAAGGCGATCGTGAACCTGCCGGCCACCGTCGAAGTCGGCACGCCGAACTTCTACGCGGACCAGATCGAATGGATGCACCGCAACCTCGCGCGCCGCGACGCGCTGATCGTGTCCGTGCATCCGCACAACGACCGCGGCACCGCGGTGGCGGCGGCCGAACTCGCGGTGATGGCCGGCGCGGACCGGATCGAGGGCTGCCTGTTCGGCAACGGCGAGCGCACCGGTAACGTCGATCTCGTCACGCTCGCGCTGAACCTGTACACGCAGGGCGTCGACCCGGGCCTCGACTTCTCGCAGATCAACGAAGTCGCGCGCACGTCCGAGGAATGCACGCAGTTGCCGGTCCACCCGCGCCATCCGTATGTCGGCGACCTCGTGTTCACCGCGTTCTCCGGCTCGCACCAGGACGCGATCAAGAAGGGCTTCGCGGTACAGCGTGCCGACGCTGTATGGGAAGTCCCGTATCTGCCGATCGATCCGAACGACCTCGGCCGCACGTACGACTCGATCATTCGCGTGAACAGCCAATCGGGCAAGGGCGGCATCGCGTATCTGCTCGAACAGGGCTACGGCGTCGCGCTGCCGCGCCGCATGCAGGTCGATTTCAGCGCGGCCGTGCAGCGCCTGACCGACGAGAGCGGGCACGAGGTGACGAGCGCGCAGATCTGGTCGCTGTTCCAGCAGGAATATGTCGAAAGCGATGCGCCGCTGCGTTACGTCGGCCATGAGCTGACCGAGCGCGACGGCCGCGAGTCGATCGTGCTGACCGCCGACGTGCACGGCGAGCGCCGCGTGCTGCGGGGTGAAGGCAACGGCCCGCTCGATGCGCTGATGCATGCGTTGCGTACGCCGCTGCGGATCCAGCACTACGAGGAGCGTGCGTTGTCGCAAGGCGCCGATGCGAAGGCGATCGCGATCGCGGAACTGGCCGGCACCGGCGTGCGCGGCAGCGCGTTCGGCGTCGGCATCGACGCGAACCTGACGACAGCGTCGATCCGCGCGGTGATCAGCGGCATCAACCGCGCGTATGCGCGCGCGGACGAAGCGGTGCAGGCGATGTTTTTTGGCGTGCAGCCTGCGGTGAAGGCGGTCGCGTAAGCGGGGGCCTTGGCGGCCGCGCCGGGGGTGACCGGCGCGGCTGCATCGTCGTCCGTGCGGTTGCTGCCACACGATCCTGCGCGCGCGGCACGCAGTGCCGCTTTCATGAAATCCACCCACGCGCGGGTTTTCGTGTCGCGATGCTTGCGCGACGGATACATCCGAAGCCTCTTCCGCCCGGTCATGGAATCACAATACGGTTCGCGATGGCGGGGTGTCCGCCAGCGAGCGGCGTTCGTGCTGAAGGGGAAGGGGAAAGCGTGATGGGGACGGATGGCCGATATTGAGGCCTGACATACCTGACAGGCGATGACTTCTCGTAATGGGCGTATCGTGCATGCGCGCGCGAGGCTGTTCTCCCGCGCCTATCACCATGAGGAGTGCGGCATGTCGAAGGATGATTCCCTGAGGGGACAGATCAAGGAACAGGCCCAGGTAGCGGATCGCCACAATCTGGCGCGGCCGGCTGCGAACGGCGCGCTGTGGGCGCGCGGCCTCACGACGCAACGGGTCGCTGACCTGTTCAGAACCCTGCAGGGGTTGCCGGGGCACTGGATGCAGCTGCAGAACGAGGTCAACGCCGGGAATCGCTATTTTTACGGCGTGCAGAACGGCAGTGTGACGACCGACGAAGGGAAGGCGCTGATCCGCTGGATCGCCCAGGCGGTCGTGAGCGCCGCCGGAGAGGCGCAGTTCGACTTCCCGTTGCAGCAACTGCGCTTCACCGCCGACATGGGCTGGCTCAAGCTCCAGCGTGTGCAAGGGCGTGTGATGGTGTTTTCGCAGCCTTGACGACGAAGACGCGTGTGCCGGCACGTCGCTAGACGGCGACCGGCTCCCACGACAGCAATGGCGCAAGCGTGCGCGCCTGCGGGATCCGGGCGATCGTATCGAGCGCGGCTGCCTCCAACTGGCGGCGCTGGGCGATGTCGCGGACCAGTTCGACACAGGTATCGACCAGCGCGTCGTAAGGCGCTGCGCGGAATCCGGCCACATAGTCGGGATCGATCGCCGTCGTCGGCGATACCTCACCGACAATCGCCTTGCCGTTCGTCATCAGATAGAACGCGCGTACGACTTCGAAGATGTGTGACGCGTAGTGATGCAGGTTCAGCACGACCTTCGCACGCGCGATGTACGTATCGCGTTCAGCGCCATAGATGCCGCCGCTGACGATCCCGACCTTGAGCCCGCGTGCCTGCAATGCGTCGAGCACCGCCGCGCGGCGCGGACCGATCGTCCCGTAGAACAGCACGTCGATATCCTGCCCGACGTCGTTCGGAATGCGGCGCAGCTTCGGATGAAAACCCACCTTCAGATAACGGGCGTGCCCGATGCCGAGCGCCTTCAGCTTCGCGAGATTGCGTTCGCTGTAATCCCAGGTTTCGTAGCGCGACGCCCAACGATAGATGTTCTCGTTCCACGGCTGCTCGTCGACGTGAATCTGCTCGGTGTTGACGATGATCGTGTCGTCCGGCACGTGGTCGGTCAGGCCCGGATCGGCGAGATGGCAGCCGATCAGGATGTTCCTCGCGTCCGACATCATGTTGTTCTCGTGGCAATGCACGACGTGGCCGAGATCCTCGAGTCCGTATGCGATGACTTCGGTGAGTTCCGTGAACGCGCCGGTGTGTGCATAACCGGGCGGGCGAACGAGGCAGATGTTGTAGTTCATGACGCGTCCCGTTCCGGTCAGTGGGCGAGATCGCGAAGATCGGCGACGACTTCATCGAGCACGGGATCCCAGTCGGCGAACGTCTTCTGCCGATACAGCGACGCGGTCGGATAAAACGGGCTGTCGCGTCGGTCGCGCTGCCAGACCCAATGCGGATTGGCATCGAGCAATATCCATGTGCGCCGGCCGAGCGCGCCGCTCAGGTGCGCAACCGACGTGCAGACCGTGATCACGAGATCGAGCGCGCCGACGAACGCCGACGTGTCTTCGAGCGTCTTCCACTCGCGGGTCATGTCGGTCACGTTAAAGCCGGCCGCGCACGCTGCCTCGACGTCGTGTTGTGCGCCGAGCTGCAGCGAATAGAACGCGACGTCGTCCTGCATGCCGGTGAACGCATCGGCATAACGTTCGAGGCCGACGCGACGGAAGCGGTTGCGCGCATGCGTGAGGCTGCCTGTCCATGCGAGGCCAACCTTCATCCGCTTCTCGCCGGAGAGCGCGTGACGCCATGCATTGGTGGCCGCAGCGTCTGCATGAAGGTATGGCGCCGATGCCGCGAGCGCGTCGCCGTCGAGGCCGAGCATCCACGGAACGCTCATCAGCGGCAGTTCGTAATCGTGTTCGGGCAGGCGGTCGACGCGCGTAGCGGTGTCGAACAGGTCGACGTGATGACCCAGGCTTCGCTCGATCAGTGCGCCTGCCTGCGGAAACGTATTCCACGCGATGCGTCCGCCTTCGCGATGCACGCGCTCGGCGAGCAGCGGGACGTAACGGCAGAACTGCAGCAGGTCGCCGATGCCTTGTTCACCCCACAACAAAAGCGTTTTGTCCGCGAGCGGTTCGCCGCGCCAGCGCGGGCGAGGAAAGGCCGGCAGGCCGCCGCTGAGTTCTGACGAGCCTTTCCAGCGTGCCTCGTAAAGCGGCCAGCCAGCTTCGAAATCGCCACGCGCGAGCGTCAGCAGGGACAGATTGTGGCGATACGACGCATTGTCAGGCGCGAGCGCGACGGCGCGTTGCGCGTGGTGTTCCGCTTCGTCCCAGCGCTGCGCTTCCTTCATCACGAGCGAGATGTTGTTCGCGGCGAGCGGATCGTTCGGTGCGAGCGCCGCGGCGCGCGTGGCCGCGCGTTGGGCGCCGTCCAGATCGAATCGGCTCATCCGCGTGACGATCGCGTTCGTCCACGCGCGGGGATCGTCAGCGTTGTCGTCGAGTGCGCCTTCGATCAGCGCATGTTCGATATCGGGATCACCGTCCGACATCCGGATCGCGACCGCGAGATTGTTCTTCAGCGAAGGCCATGCGGGCGCCAGGCCGAGTGCGTGGCGGTATGGCGCGATCGCTTCGTCGTGACGGCCCGCCATCTGAAGCGCGTAGCCGCAATTAAATGCCGCGGCGGCCGACATCGGGCGAAGCCGCCAGTGCAATGCAGCGAGTTCGACCGCCCGCTCGATATCGCCACGGTCGATCATCGTCTGCGTCGCCGTGACGATCGCGTCGTCGTTGGTATCGGGCGACGCGTCAGCGTTGAGCAGGTCGAGCGTCATCGCGTCGTCGAGCGTGTCACGCAGCTGCGGGAGGGTTGCGAGGGCGGGCATGTCGTGCGGGGTGATCTGCATCTGAAGTCGCTCCGTAAAGCCGCCGCGCAGCGAGGCGTGGATCGGCGGCATCGTCAATCGGGGCGGCCGCCGACGGTTCGCTTGGCGAAAACCGGGGCCGGGTGGCGTGTGGGCTGTCGTTCCGATGTCGGCGGACACCCGTTGCCGTGTCGGAATCCACTTTATGCAGTCGTCCCCGACAACTAAATCGGACAAGTCCTAAATGGATTGGATATTTGGAACATATCGTCCTAAATAATCCTGTTTGCCACCCGGGACGGACCTTGGGGCGGATTCGGCGGAGCACAAGCGTGGCGCTGTAGGCCCAGTCCGATTTATGCGAGACAGCCGCATCACGTAAGACCCGTCCGATGGAGATCGGTATCGCACACCTTTTTAATACAACCTGTTCCTGCTGGCACCGTTCGGCATCCATACGACAAGGAGTATTGAAAATGAGCGACGCAGATCATCTGGTGAAGGGCGCGGTGCTGGGCATGATTGCCAGTGCAGCGGCGGTCGCGGCGATTCATTTCGTCGTCGAGGTCGGCACGCGCTGGAACGCGAGCGGCCTGAACGTGACCCTGGTGACCGCGCTGGCGATGGCGCTGTTGCTGCTTGTGCCGCCGCTCGTCGCCGCATGGCGCAACCGGGCCGACGTAGTCGATCCGTTTTTCGAACCGGCGGCGGTGAAGCCGTTGCTGCAAGGGCGGACCGTCGGCATCGTGCTGGGTATCGTGTTCGGTATCTCCGTCGTGACGGGGTGGCAATGATGAACATGCCCGTTACCGACCGACTGGGGGCCGTCGATACCGCGACCATGCCCGCGACCGAACCTGCTCCCGCAGCGCACCCGCTTTCCGTACGCGGTACGCTGCGCGTCATCTCGCTGAATGACGCACGCGGCCGCCGTGACACGTTTCGCGCGAACAACCCCGACCTTGATTTCGCATTCATCGACGCAGTGGACGGGGGCGCGCTGTTGGATGACGACATTGCGGCGAGCGGGCTGTTCGCCCCCGGCCTGCCGTACACGCGTGGGGCAATCGGCGTGGCGATGACGACGCATCGGCTGTGGACAGAGATTGCATCCGGCGACGCGCTCGTGACGATCGCCGAGGACGACGCAATCTTCCGTCCCGATTTCAACGACGTGCTCATGCAGTTCCTGCGCGCGCAGCCTGATCGTCTCGACTTCATCGCATGGGGCTACAACTTCGATTCGATCTTGCGTGGCACGCTTTTCAACGATCGCACGCCGGTGACGATGCAGTTCGACGCGGCGGCGCTCACGCGTGCCGTCGACGATTTTCGTATCGACCGCGGTCCCGCGTTGATGATGAACCTGCTCGAGTTCTACGGGATCTGCGCGTACACGATCTCGCCGGCCGGTGCGCGGTTCCTGCTCGATCGCTGCTTTCCGTTGCAGCCGGAGACGCTGTTTTCGCACGGGCTTGGCCGTCCGATCGCGAACTATGGCATCGACGTCGCGATGAACAAGTTCTACGGCGCGATGCGCAGCGTGGCTGCCTTTCCGCCGCTCGCCGTGACGATGAATGTGCGCGAGACGTCGACGATCCAGCAGGGGTGAACATGAACGCATGCATGCGCCCGACGATCATGGATTCGACGCAGAATCGGACCAGGCTGATTGTGCGGTGGACTGCCGTGCTCCGACAATGGAGCCATCGAGTGGTCGATTGGAGTCCGCCCGATACCCCGTGTACGAAGCCTGGCTTCGTTGGACGCGCTGCCCGGCCCCGGGCAGCGTATTTTTCGCCGGACGAGCGCTCGTCTCGACCGCGCGGTGCGTGCCGGACGGACACGCGTGAATGCCCTGCGGCGGTCGGTGGGCTCGGCCGCTCTTCGGCCGATGAGGTCGCAAGTTGGGAGAACGCTGCCAGATGCGAGCGCAGGGCATTCACGCGTGTCTGCTGGTGGGCCGCTGTGTGCTTGCCGCGAGTCGGCGTCCCTCGCCCGTGTTTGCCTCTCGTCGCTGCGCGGTACCTGGCCGACCGGCCTGTGCCCGTCCCGTTTCGTTGTGCGTCTGTCCATGCGAATGCCGATGGCGATGCCGCAGTTTCCCTCCTCGCCGCGGTGACGTGCGGCATTCCTACCTCTCGATGAAGGACCTTCCGATGAAACATCACTTTCCAGTCATTTACACGCTGATCGCGCTCGCTTGTGCCTGCGGTGCACCGATCGCCCGCGCCGCCGGCACGAAAACGGAAACGCCGCTGCCGCCCAGTGTCGAAGCCGTCGTAAACAACGTACCGATTCCGCATGTTGATATCGACGAGCGGGTCAAGGCGTCGGGCCAGCCCGATTCGCCCATGCTGCGCGAGCAAATCAAGCGCGACCTGATCGTTCAGCAACTGGTCGAACAGGCGGCCGACAAGGCCAACTACGGCAGCCGTCCCGAAGCGGTGAAGGCTGCGATGCGGGCCCGCACGGTGGCCGCGTCGGAGTTGTTCCTGCGCGAGCAGGCTCGCCCGCAACCGGTGACCGACGCGCAGGTGAAGGCGCGCTATGACCAGATCATCGCGAATGCCGGCCAGTTCGAATACCGCGCCGAAGTGGTGGCAGTGGCCGATGCGGCGACCGCGGCGGCGGCGATGGCCGAGCTGAAGAAGGGCGTGCCGTTTGAAGCGATGGCGAAGCAGTACAACACGGCACCTAACGCCGGCGTTGCCCAATGGGCCGAACTGCGCACGCCGATCGTCGAAGGCAAGACGGGCGGGATGGATGTGCCGCTCGCGCAGGTGATCACGTCGATGAAGCCGGGCACGGTCACGGGCCCGTTCGCGGTCGGGAAGGCCTTTGCGATCGTGAAACTCGACGAGAAGCGGCCGACCGTTGCACCGAGCTTCGAGGCGGCGAGGAACGTGCTGCGCCAGCAACTCGAAACGCAGGCGCAGCAGCGCGCGATGGCCGCGCTGGTGGAGAAGCTCGGCTCGCAGGCAACGATCCAGCAGTAAGCGCGAACCCGGATACCCCGGGGATTCGACCGAATCATCGCGCCAGCCGCTGCCGTTATCCACGGCAGCGGCATTTTTATGCGAGTGCCGAACGAAGAATCAGCCTGGTCTGATAGGTTGTGACGGTTGTTGACGCTAAATTGAACGGGTGTGGTACCGGAGGGGCTTTGGCGGCGGCCGCCGGGCCCGGTCGTAGCCTTGCTATTCGTGTGATAGCACTACTCCTAACGCTGCCTTATGCGAGCGCCGAAGATATTCCGGTTACCACACGCCTCCCTTCGCGATGTTTCGCCGGCAGTCAGGCGGCGACCGTGATGCCGGCCGACCGAGAGCGTCGCGCAGGCTGCACGTCGATTTCGACATGCTGGCCCAGCGATACCAATGCGTGCATCAGCCGTTCGAGCGAAATGTTCTGCAGCTTGTAACGGCGCACCGGGGATACTTTCGGCATGCGTCATGCCGGTGATCGCCGCTGCCTCGATTTGGCTCAGGCCGCGTCGGTCGATCAGTTCGTTGAATTTGAGCGCGAGCGCCGCTTTGGCCGACAGTTCCGCGCCCTCGTCGAAACCCAGGTTCAATAGCACGTTGTGGGTGCCTTGGGGACAGTCATTGCGATTCATCATCGATCTCCCGCTCGCCCGTGACGGACAAACACTGCTTTCAACCGTTTCGTGATCAGTTCGACGTCTGGCTTCGGTGTCGCAATACCGGACGTCGATTTCTTCTGGAACGCGTGGAGGACATGGACCGAATCGCTTACGCACACGGCGTAGACCGCCCGGAAAGTATCGCGGCGATGATCTTCTCGTCGCTCATATACCCCGGAAACCAATCCCTTCCAGGGCTTGGCCGAGTCAGGCGTGCTGCCCAGCTGGACGATGAACAATGCCACGCCCATGTCTTTCTGTACGTCGGCAGGGAACGTTTTGAATTCCTTCTTCGACGAACCTTCCCAGTACAGAAGTTTTCGTTTCCGATTTACATTTATATCCGTTCGGATATAAATGACACGTGCCGGAATCCGCGCGATTGTGTCGCGGAAATCCGGCAACTTAGAAAAAACCCCGGAATTTGTGCGCCCGTTGATTCATCGGGCAGCGTTAGGGCTATCGTTTCGAACTCGTGGCCCAGAGGCGCTTATCTATCGGAGTCGAAAGCGCCCCTTGCCAATGTTCAGCCGACTTCACCGACCGTCAGACCGAAACCGTGATACCCGACGGCCCCGATTCCCCCACTGGCCGCACCACGATTTCCACATGCTGGCCGAGCGAGGCGAGCGTCACCATCAGCGTTTCCAGCGAAACGTTCCGAAGCCTGTCGCGCTGCTCGGGGGTGACCACCGGCCGGGTCATCTCGGCCAGCGCAGCAGCCTCTTCCGCGCTCAGGCCGCGCGACGCGATCAGCGCATTGACCTTCAGCACGAGCGCGGACTTGGCCGCCAGTTCCCCGACATCGTAGAAGTCGAAATCGGCCGGGACGTCGTCGGGGTATTGATTCGGGGCGTCGTGGTTCATGGTGCTTCTCCTGCCATCACCGATTCCAGTTGCCGTCCCGTTGCGGGATCGTCATCGGGGCGTTCGTGCCTGACGCAATGATCGCCGCCCGCATCATCGATCGGGGTAATCACCAGCCGCTTGTGCGATACCTCGATCTGCAAGCGTTGCTCGGGATCGAAACCCGCCGCCTCGATCCATCGGCCGGACAATTTCGTCCACAGATACATCACAGGCGGTGCCATGTCGGTCAGCCTGACGTGCGGGACGAGGCGGCCAGAGTGAGAGGACGATTGCGGGGAAAAAAAGCAATCGCGGAAATACGTCGGTGCGTTATGATTCGCGCCAGCCATGGTCAACTCCTTAGTTGAGTTGGTTGTGGTCAGCGGCCCGCAGGTGTTGTTCTCACCGGCGGGCCGCGCTCGTTTACGCAGCAGATTTCGATCGCCATTCCGTTGCATGATTGGCATGTCGAAATGACTGAACATCCGAAGCGAAAACGTGCAACCACTCTACCGAGATCGACTGCTGTCTGATATCGGTCTTGTACGGTTTTATCGACGTTGGCCATTCGGCCGATGCCTTGTATCCTTGATGGTCAACGATTTCAGGGCAGTTGCGCTGGCGGACCGCTTCGTCACTTCATCGCAGATATGTCAGAAATAGTGTCGACCGGTTGTTGCGACTCGCCAGCCGCACGTCGCACGAGGATCTCTTTCGCGTCGTGCCGATAGCGTTCGAACTCACGCGCGAACGCCGCGGCGTCGCCCGCCAGCGCCAACGCTTCCATCGATGCACAAGCCGCGGATATCTCGTGCTCGCCGATCATCGCGAACGCCCCACGCATGCTGTGAATCTCCGTGCGGGCCGCTTTCAAGTCCCCATCCTGGAGCGCGCGTGCGATTGCGCCATTCGACCGGTATGCGGTGTCGGAAAGCACCTTGTGCAGATCATGGGGCAGCGGCCCGTGCCGGCGCGACGGCGGCGGCGAATGAGCCGCCTGCGACGGCCCGGTGTGCTTCGTGATCGCCTGCTCGAGCGATTTCAACGACGTCGGCTTCGCGACGATCTCGTCGATCCCCGCTTCCCGCGCCAGACGCAATTCGTCGGGCTCGGCATGTGCCGTCACGGCGAGAATCGGCCGTGCACGGCCCCGCTCACGCAACACCCGCGCAAACGCATAGCCATCGAGCCCCGGCATGTTGAGATCGGTCATCACGAGCGCATAGTCGTGTCGATCGACGAGGTCGAGCGCTTCCGCGACGCTCGATGCGACATCGGCCGGATAGCCTAGGACGTCGAGCTGGTCGTGGATCAGCGAACGGTTCACCGGGTTGTCGTCGACGAACAGCACGCGGGCGTTCGGCGCGTCGGCCCCCGCGTCGGCGCGCGCGGCGCCCGGCCGGTGATCGAGCGGCAGCGGCAGCGTAATGATGAACGTCGAGCCGACGCCCGGCACACTGTCGACCGCAATGTTGCCGCCCATCGATTCGACGAGCTTGTGGCTCAACGCCAGCCCGATCCCGGTGCCGCCGAAACGTCGCGCGATCGACCGGTCGGCTTGCGCGAACGGTTCGAATATGTGTGCGAGCTGGTCGGCCGTCATCCCGATCCCGGAATCGCTGACGCGGATCGTCACGGGCGTCGCATCGACGGCCGATGCCGACACGGACAGCGCCACCGTGCCGCGATCGGTGAACTTGATCGCGTTGCTGACCAGGTTCACGACGATCTGCCGCACGCGCATCGGATCGCCGACGTATGCATGCGCGACGGCCGGGTCGATATCCACGCGCAGTGCCACACCCTTCGCGGCGGCCATCGGCTCGAACAGGTCGGCGAGGTCGCGCATCAGGTCGTCGATGCGGAAGCTGGTCGCTTCGAGCGTCATCCGGTCGGCTTCGATCTTCGTCATGTCGAGCACGTTGTTCAGCATGTCGAGCAGCATCCGTGCGGCCGACGTGACCGCGTGGAGGCGCCGCTTCTGCCGGCTCGGATCGGGCGCCTTGTCGAGCAGTTCGAGATTGCCGAGCATCGCGTTCAGCGGCGTGCGGATCTCGTGCGTGATCGTGGCGAGGAAGGTCGACTTCGCGCGGTTCGCGCTGCCGAGCGCGCGCTCGGCGTCGGCGCGCGTGGTGATGTCGGAGAAGCTGCACAGCAGCGTGTCACGCCCTTTGTAGCGTGCGCGGACGAAGTTGACGAGCAGGTCGCGCGTGCGGCCGTCGTTCAGCGTGACCGGCAGTTCGACATCGAGCTGAAATGCGTCGCCGTCCTGGCGCTCGCGATAGCGCGCCAGCAGGCGCTCATGCAGCGGCGGCGAGCCGGCCTCGTTCTCGTACAGCTCCATCATCCGGTTGCGCAACAGCACCTGGCGCGAGCCGAGCGAAATGAGGCCGATGCCGAACGGCGCGGTCGCGATGATCGCGCGGCTCATCTGCTCGCTTTCGAACACGCGGCGCGAGCGGCGGAACAGCGGCGCGAACAGCTTCAGGTCGAACGTGATCACGAGTGCCCACAGCACGGCGAGCATCAGCGCGGTCGTGCCGAATTCGCGCAGCATCGCGGGCCAGATCGCGTGCGCGATCATCCGCCACGAATACGCATAGACGATCACGAAACCCGTATCCGAGATGCGGTCGCTGACCGTGAAGATGCCGTCGCGGTAGTTCGAAGTGAGCCGGTCGAAGCCATGCCGCCAATCACCGCTGTCGAGCGCCTGACGCATCAGCGCGGCACCGTCGGTCGATGCGTTGGTGCGGTCGGCGCTCAGCAGGATGCGGCCGCTTTCGTCGACGAGCATCGCGACTGTATCGTCGGGAGCGTGATCCATCCGGTCGGCGATCACGTCCACGTCGAGGTCGCTGACGAAGGTCATCACGTGATCGGGGCCGTCGAACACAGGCTCGACGAGACGGAATACCGTCTTGCCCGTGAGAGGATCGACCGCGGGCGGCTGCCACGCAATGTGGCGCGTGAGACGCCAATGGCGCGCGACCGCCGGATTACGCCAGTCGGCGACATCGAACGCCAGACGATCGATCAGCCCGTGCGTGTCGTGCACGCCCATGCGCGCGAGCAGGTCGGGGTACGGCGTGTTCGGCGGCGGCGTGATCGCGATGACGCGATGGTCGGGGCTGTACGCATAACCGGTGACCGGGCGGCCGGTCTGGCGCTCGGCGGCTGCAATCGAGATCGTCTGGCGCTCCATCAACTGCACGTAGCGATCGAATTCGCCGTTGGCGGTGGCATCGGGCGTGGACGCGACGAACACTTCGGTCGCGCCGCGCATCGGCGACAGCAGCACATGTCCGTCGCGCCGCAGCGTATCGGACGACGCGCGTGCATGCGGTGGATGCCCATTCCACAGCAATTCCGCATTGATCACCGCGCGGCGCATCGACGCCTGCTTCGCATCGATTTCGAGCTGGACGAGCGCCTTGTGCGTCGTGAGCAACTCGCGTCGTTTCGAAATGTAGTCGCGCACCGACCCGGTGAGCAGGATGCTCGCCGCGAACAGCATCACGAGCGACAGGAGCACGGCGCCGCCATACAGCGTGAAGCGCTGGTAGCGATGCAGCAGACCCAGGTCGCGCGGCTCGCCGCCGATCGAAGCGAACGGCGCGCTGGCATCCGCCTGGGACGCGAAGAGATGTCGGATGGGCATGGAGCGAATACCGTGAATCGATGCGCAAATCAGGAGCCGCGAACGGTTCGCGCGGCGCAGGCCGCGCGCAAGCCGGGACGTGGGGCGATATCCGTAAGCCGTCTGGTGAGGCAGGCGAATCGCGCTGCCGGCTCGGGGAACGAGCGAATTATCGGGATAGTGGAATTGCCCGTATGTAGGGCAATCCGAAACAATCGAGGGCAATGACTAAGACCAGTCCTATTTGTTCGAGCACTTGCGCGATGCGTATATAAATCCCGTCGCGCGCGCCTGTCAAATCAAATCGAAAATCGATCAAGAGAACGTAGCATTCGGGGCCGTTTGACACAGGCGATTGTCAAGCAACGTCAGGATAGGACGGGTCCTACAAAATAAGTCATCACACGTCCGGCCGTCTGATTAACCAAATGACAGCCGATCAATACATTGGCATCTGTGGACGAGGCTTGTCCTTTCTTCTTCTCTTTCTACAGAGGCTATCAACGTGAACAAGACTTATCGGACCGTCTGGAACGCGACGACGGGCACATGGGCGGCAGCGCCCGAAACGGCGCGGATGCGCACGAAATCGAAAGCGAACTCGACGATGAAGTCGTCGGTGACGGCGGCGGTCGCGGTGATGGCCGGGGTGGGTGGCGGCGCGATGTCGATGGATGCGATGGCGCAGGCTGCGAATGGTGGCGGGTCGCTGTCGCTTTGCGCACCCGGAACCGGCGCGACCGGAACGACGTTCGGCGGCGGCAATATTGCCGGCACCCGGACTACCGCGGCATGCGGCGGCGCGATCCAGAACTTCAGGCTCAGCGAAGGCCACGAGAGGGCGTTCCAGCTGTACAACCACAGTAACGTCAATGGCGGCGGTATCGGTCAGGCATCTGCCGCGACCGAGGCCGGCATCAGCGGCACTGTCGACGGGCACCTCTTCCTGCTCGGTGGATCCGGCGTGCACCTCAGGGGCCCGGTGGATTTCGACAGCAACGCGAGCATGACGAATCATCGCATCACGAACCTGGCGAACGGGACTGCCGGGACGGATGCCGTTAACCTGAATCAGTTGAATGCGGCGGTGGCGGGCGCCAGCAATCCGTATGTTGCAATCAGCACGGGCAACTACGCTGCGGCGACAGCCGCGCGGGCAGGTTCCAGTGCGACCGCGGTCGGCGCTAATTCGAGCGCAACCGGTATTTCCGCCGTGGCACTCGGTGGCAATACGGTAGCGAGTAATCAGAACGCCACCGCCATCGGCACGTTGTCGCGAGCGACCGGTTCGGAAAGTGTCGCGGTCGGCACGAGTGCGAATGCGGCTGGTGCCAATGCATCGGCCTTTGGGCAGGCAGCCGCGGCGCAGGCTGCCAATACCACTGCTGTGGGCTCCGGTTCCGTCGCCACGACGGATGGCGCAACTGCGCTCGGGTATGCCGCGAGTGCCGTGGGCAACAACGCCATCGCAGTCGGGCGCGGCGCAAGCACCAGCGGTACTTACGGCACCGCGATCGGCTATCAGGCAAAGGGCACCACCAACGCCGTCGGGATGGGTGTCCTCGCGGATGCGAGCGGGAATGCGAGCGTCGCGCTCGGTAACCGTGCAAGCAGCGCGGGTGCGAACGCGGTTGCCGTCGGCAGCGGCGCGGCGGCTGGCAATGCGAACTCGGTTGCACTGGGCGCCGGGTCGACAACGAATCGCGACAACTCGGTGTCCGTCGGTTCAGCCGGTCAACAGCGGCAGATTACGAACGTCGCAGCAGCCACGCAGAACACCGATGCCGTGAATCTCGGGCAGATGAATACGGCGCTCGCAACGAAGGCTGACAATACTTACTTCAAGGTCAACAGTACTGAAACCGCAGCGCAGGCTGGTACGACCAATTCCGTTGCCATCGGACCGAATGCCGTGGTCAATGCCGGCGGCGTAGCCGGCGCCAATTCCTCGATTGCTATCGGTAATGGTGCCTCCGCCGGCGGTACCGACTCGATCATGATCGGGACGAATGCGCGTCATTCCGGGTCGGGTGCAACGGTATTGGGCGGCAACGCCAGCGCCATGGGCGGCGGCCTGGGCGTTGCTCTCGGATATGGCAGTTCCGCATCCGGAAGTGGTGGTATGGCACTCGGATCGAGCACGACCGCGGGTGGCCGGAATTCCGTTGCATTGGGCACGGGTAGCATTGCGGACGCGGAAAACACCGTCTCCGTCGGTTCTGCGACGGTACAGCGACGCATCACCAATATGGCCGCCGGTACGGGCGCGACCGATGCCGTGAATGTCAGCCAGCTGACGGGCGTGACGAACGCGCTCGGCGGCAACGCACGCGTGGGTGCGGACGGCAGCATCGTGCAGCCGACATACAACGTTGCAGGCACCGATTATCACAACGTGGGCGACGCGCTCGATGCGCTTGCCGCGAATGGTGGTGCCGATCCGAATGCGGTGCGGTACGACGATGCGACGAAGGGCACCGTGACGCTGGGCGGCGCGGGTGCAACGACGCCTGTCGCGCTGAAAAACGTCGCGGATGCGAAGGACGACCACGACGCGCTGAACCTCGGGCAGCTGAAGAACGCGGGCCTGGTGGGCGACGATGGCGCCGGCAACCTGACGTCGCTTGCCGTGACGTACGACGACGCGACGAAGAATGCCGTTACGCTGGGTAACGCCGGTTCGCCGGTGGCGATCCACAACGTGGCGGACGGCGTGCTGTCGGCGGCGAGCACCGATGCCGTGAACGGCTCGCAGCTGTTCGCGACGAACACGCGCGTGGGTAACCTCGAGGATTCGCTGAAGGATGGCGGCGTGATCGATCCGGTGACGGGCGAATCGCTGGCGGTCGTGTACGACGGCACCGCGAAGGACAAGGTGACGCTGGCCGGCGTGGACGGCACGACGCTGTCGAACGTGAAGGCCGGTGTGGCCGACATGGACGCGGTGAACGTATCGCAGCTGAAGGACTCGGGCCTGATCGGCGACGACGGCAAGTCGATTGCCGCGGTGACGTACGACCGTAATGCGGACGGCACGCCGAACTACGGTTCGGTGACGCTCGGCCATGGCGAAGGCCCGACACAACTGAAGAACGTCGCGGATGCGACGGACGACCACGATGCACTGAACCTCGGTCAACTGAAGGATACGGGCCTGGTTGGCGACGACGGCTCGGGCAACCTCACGTCGCTCGCTGTGACGTACGACAGCGCGGTGAAGGACAAGGTCACGCTGCAAGGCGTGGACGGCACGACGCTGTCGAACGTGAAGGCTGGCGTGGCCGACATGGACGCAGTGAACGTCGGCCAGATGAACGACGCGCTTGCGACGAAGGCGGACGACACCCTGATCAAGGTCCGGAGCAACGACGGCACGCCGCCGCCTGCGACGGCGGCCTCCGAGCGCGCGATTGCGATCGGCGGCGGTGCATACGCGGATAGCCGCATTGCCGACGGCGGCGGTTTGAGCGACGGCGCGGTGGCAATCGGCGAGGGCGCAACGGCTACCGGTGGTTTTGCCACGGCAGTGGGCGCGGGCGCCTTTGCCGGCCATCTGGGCTCGGCATTCGGCGACGCGGCCAGCGCGTCGGGGGCGTCGTCTTCCGCATTCGGCGAGGCGGCGAAGGCAACGGGCGACACGGCGACCGCAATCGGTGCGCTGGCGTCGGCCGGCGGTGCGGGCGCGATCGCGATTGGCATCGCGGCAAACGCGCAAGGCAAGGACAGCGCGGCGCTGGGAGCGGGCGCACGTGCTCAGGGCGAATCGACTGTTGCGCTCGGCGCGGGCTCGGTTGCCGATCGCGACAATACCGTGTCGGTCGGCTCGGCCACGCAACAACGCCAGATCGTCAACGTCGCGGCGGGTACGCAGGATTCCGATGCGGTCAACGTCGCTCAATTGAAGGAGTCGGGCCTGATCGGCGACGACGGCAAGTCGATCGCCGCGGTGACGTACGACCGTAACGCGGACGGCACGCCGAACTACGGCACGGTGACGCTGGGCAACGGCGCAGGTCCGACGCAGATCAAGAACGTCGCGGCGGGTGTCGACGGCACGGACGCGGTCAACGTCAACCAGATGAACGCGCTGGAAGAGCGGATGCAGGGCGCCGACCTGCGCTTCGTCAAGGTCAACGCCGACCCGGTGACGGGCACGCCTGCGCTCGCGACGGGCGCGCTGGCGGTCGCCATCGGTTCCGGTGCGCAGGCAGCGGGTGCGAACGCGCTGGCGCTGGGCAGCGGTGCGCGCGTGTCCGGTGCGAATTCGGTCGCGATCGGCTACAACTCGATAGCCAACCAGAACAACGTCGTGTCGGTCGGTAGCGTCGGCAACGAGCGCCGTATCGTCAACGTGGCGGATGGCCTCGTCGATTTCCAGAGCACGGACGCCGTCAACGGCGGCCAGCTCTACGCCGCGCTGAATGACCTGTCGACGTCGGTGAACTCGAAGACGCAACAGGCGATCGACAGCTTCTCGTCGGCGATCGACGAAAAGACGAAGGCCGCGATCAACGAGATGAATACGCAGTCGATTCAGCCGATGGACGTCACCGATCCGCTGGTGGCGGTCGAAGGCT
The DNA here is from genome assembly GCF_002223325.1 of Burkholderia sp. AU15512. NCBI lineage: Bacteria > Pseudomonadati > Pseudomonadota > Betaproteobacteria > Burkholderiales > Burkholderiaceae > Burkholderia > Burkholderia sp. AU15512. Next base: position 2,675,944 of record NZ_NKEX01000006.1, on the reverse strand, counting down.
TGCGCGGCGACAACCTCGCTTCGCTGAACGGTGCGGACCCTGCCACGGCCACTGCGGTGGCGATCGGTACGTCGTCCGCCGCGAGCGGCGCCAACGCAGTCGCGATCGGCGTGCAGAACGTTGCCGGCTCCGACAATTCGGTGGCGCTGGGCAGCTTTGCGCAGACGGGCGCGGGCCAGCAGTACTCGGTCGCGATGGGTTCGAACGTGCAGACGAACGGCACGCAGGCCGTGGCGATGGGTGCGAACGCGCAGGCCAACGCGGACTACGCGACGGCGATCGGTAACAACGACGTGCAGGCGATCGGCACGGGTTCGGTTGCGGTCGGTAGCGGTGCGAACGTGCGCGCGGGTGCGACGAATTCGATCGCGATGGGCACCGGTGCGAACGTCGCACGAAACGTCCAGGGCGCGATGGCGCTCGGCTCCGGTGCGACGGCCACGACGAACGGCGGTATCGCACTGGGCGACAACGCGCTGGCCAACCGTGCGAACGCGCTGTCGATCGGCCGTGCGGGCGCGGAACGCCAGATCATCAATGTGGCGGCCGGTACGCAAAACACCGACGCGGTCAACGTGGGCCAGCTGAAGGGCGTGACGAATGCGCTCGGCGGCGGTGCAGGCGTGGGCGCGGACGGCAGCATCACGCAGCCGACGTACAACGTCGCAGGCAAGGATTACAACACCGTGGGCGACGCGCTCGACGCGATTGCCGCGAATGGCGGTGACGATCCGAACGCGGTGAAGTACGACGACGACACGCATCAGGCGGTCACGCTAGGCAACGCCGGTACGCCGGTGACGATCCACAATGTGGCCGAAGGTGCGCTGTCGGAGACGAGCACGGATGCCGTGAACGGTTCGCAGCTGTTCGCGACGAACCAGAGCATCGGCGATCTGAAGGACTCGCTGAAGGATGGCGGCGTGATCGATCCGGTGACGGGCAAATCGCTGGCGGTCGTGTACGACGGCACCGAGCAGGACAAGGTGACGCTGAAGGGCGCGGACGGTACGACGCTCGCGAACGTGAAGGCCGGTGTGGCCGACATGGATGCAGTGAACGTGTCGCAGCTGAAGGGATCGGGCCTGATCGGCGACGACGGCAAGTCGATCGCCGCGGTGACGTACGACCGTAACCCGGACGGCACGCCGAACTACGGTTCGGTGACGTTCGGCGGCGGCCATACGACCGATCCGGTTGTGTTGTCGAACGTTGCGCAAGGCGTGGCCGGTACGGACGCGGTCAACGTCGACCAACTGACGAAGGCGATCAAGGACGTCGAAGGTGGCACGAATCCGCTGGCCGTGTCGTATGACACGGTGGCCCAGAACAGCGTGACGCTGAAGGGTGCCGACGGCACGACGCTGGCAAACGTGAAGGCGGGTGTGGCCGACATGGATGCGGTGAACGTGTCGCAGCTGAAGGGCTCGGGCTTGATCGGCGACGACGGCAAGGCGATTGCCGCGGTGACGTACGACGATGCAACGAAGGCCTCGGTCACGCTGGGCAACGCCGGTACGCCGGTGGCGATCCACAACGTGGCGGAAGGCGCGCTGTCGGCAACCAGCACGGATGCCGTGAACGGTTCGCAACTGTTCGCGACGAACACGCGTGTCGGCGATCTGGAAGACTCGCTGGGCAAGGGCGGCGTGATCGACCCGGTCACGGGCGAATCGCTGGCGGTGGTGTACGACGGCACCGCGAAGGACACCGTGACGCTGAAGGGCACGGACGGCACGACGCTGGCAAACGTGAAGGCCGGTGTGGCCGACATGGATGCGGTGAACGTGTCGCAGCTGAAGGGCTCGGGCTTGATCGGCGACGACGGCAAGGCGATTGCCGCGGTGACGTACGACCGTCTCGCGGACGGCACGCCGAACTACGGCTCGGTGACGCTGGGTCACGGCGCAGGTCCGACGCAACTGAAGAACGTGGCAGCGGCGACGGACAACACGGACGCGGTCAACTTCGGCCAGATGAAGGACTACGTGGGTGACCAACTGGGCAACCCTGGAATCCCGGGCAACCCGCTTGCCGTTGCCTATGACGACGCCTCCAAGGGCCAGGTCACGCTGGCGGGCGGCGCGGACGGCACGACGATCACGAACGTGAAGGCGGGCGAAGTGAGCGCGACCAGCACGGACGCGATCAACGGTGCGCAGCTGCACGGCACGGCACAGAGCGTGGCGGACGCGCTGGGCGGCGGCTCGACCGTGGGCGCGGACGGCACAGTGACGAACCCGACGTACTCGCTGGCTGATCCGACGGACGGCTCGACGAAGACCGAGTACCACAACGTGGGCGATGCACTGGCAAACCTCGACGGCCGTACGACGACGAACACGGAAAACATCACCGTGATCAACAAGCAGCTGGCCGATTCGGGTCTGGTCGATCCGGTGACCGGTCAGTCGATCGCAGCAGTGACGTACGACCGCAACGCGGACGGCACGCCGAACCTCGGTTCGGTGACGCTGGGCGGCGCGGACGCAACGGCCCCGGTGGCGCTGAAGAACGTCGCGGACGGTACGGATCGCCACGACGCGATCAACCTGGGTCAGTTGCAGGACGCGGGCCTGGTTGCGCCGGTCGACCCGTCGAACCCGGGTGCGGGCCTGAAGTCGCTGGCGGTGACGTATGACGGCGTCGATCAGGACAAGGCCACGTTGAAGGGTGCGGACGGTACGACGCTCGCGAACGTGAAGGCCGGTGTGGCGGACATGGATGCGGTGAACGTGTCGCAGCTGAAGGGCTCGGGCCTGATCGGCGACGACGGCAAGGCGATTGCAGCGGTGACGTACGACCGCAATGCGGACGGCACGCCGAACTACGGTGCGGTGACGCTGGGCCACGGTGAAGGCCCGACGCAGCTGAAGAACGTCGCGGATGCGACGGACGACGGCGACGCGCTGAACCTCGGCCAGCTGAAGAACGCGGGCCTGGTCGGCGACGACGGTTCGGGCAACCTGACCTCGCTCGCCGTGACGTACGACGACGCGGCGAAGAACGCCATCACGCTGGGCAATGCCGGTACGCCGGTGGCGATCCACAACGTGGCGGAAGGCGCGCTGACGGCGACGAGCACGGACGCGGTGAACGGTTCGCAGCTGTTCGCGACGAACCAGAGCATCGGCGATCTGAAGGACTCGCTGAAGGATGGCGGCGTGATTGATCCGGTGACGGGCAAGTCGCTGGCGGTGGTGTACGACGGCACGGCGAAGGACACCGTGACGATGGCGGGTGCGACCGGCACGACGCTCGCGAACGTGAAGGCCGGTGTGGCCGACATGGACGCGGTCAACGTATCCCAGCTGAAGGACTCGGGCCTGATCGGCGACGACGGCAAGGCGATTGCCGCGGTGACGTACGACCGTAACGCGGACGGCACGCCGAACCTCGGTTCGGTGACGCTGGGCGGTGCGGGCGCGACGGCTCCGGTGGCATTGAAGAACGTCGCGGACGGTACGGATCGTCACGACGCGATCAACCTGGGCCAGTTGCAGGACGCGGGCCTGGTTGCGCCGGTCGATCCGACGAACCCGGGTGCGGGCCTGACGTCGACGGCGGTGACGTATGACAAGGCGGCAGACGGTTCGGCCAACTTTGACCAGATCACGCTGAAGGGTGGCGCGGATGGCACGAAGCTGACGAACGTCGCGGCGGGCGAAGTGAGCGCGACCAGCACGGACGCGATCAACGGCGCGCAGCTGCACGGCACGGCACAGAGTGTGGCCGATGCGCTGGGCGGCGGCTCGGCCGTGGGCGCGGACGGCACGGTGACGAACCCGACGTACTCCCTGGCCGATCCGGCGGACGGCTCGACGAAGACCGAGTACCACAACGTGGGTGATGCACTCGCGAACCTGGACGGCCGTACGTCGACGAACACGGAAAACATCACCGTGATCAACAAGCAGCTGGCCGACACGGGTCTGGTCGATCCGTCGACCGGTCAGACGCTTGCAGCAGTGACGTACGACCGGAACGCGGACGGCACGCCGAACCGCGGCTCGGTGACGCTGGGCGGTGCGGACGCAACGGCACCGGTGGCGTTGAAGAACGTTGCCGACGGCGTGGACGCGAACGACGCAGTGAACGTGGGCCAGTTGCAGGCTGCGGGTATCGTTGCACCGGTCGATCCGGAGAATCCGGGCAAGGGCCTGAAGTCGCTGGCGGTGACGTACGACGGCGTCGACCAGGACAAGGTCACGCTGAAGGGTGCGGACGGCACGACGCTCACGAACGTGAAGGCGGGCGCGGTCACGGCCACCAGCACGGACGCGATCAACGGTGCGCAGCTGTACGGCACGGCGCAGAGCGTGGCCGATTCGCTGGGCGGCGGTTCGACCGTCGATGCGGACGGCAAGGTGACGAGCCCGACGTACTCGCTGGCCGACCCGACGGACGGCTCGACGAAGACCGAGTATCACAACGTGGGTGACGCGCTGGCGAACCTGGACGGCCGTACGTCGACGAACACGGAGAACATCACCGTGATCAACAAGCAGCTGGGCGACTCGGGTCTGGTCGATCCGTCGACCGGTCAGACGCTTGCAGCGGTGACGTACGACCGGAACGCGGACGGCACGCCGAACCGCGGCTCGGTGACGCTGGGCGGCGCGGACGCAACGGCTCCGGTGGCGTTGAAGAACGTCGCGGACGGTACGGATCGCCACGACGCGATCAACCTCGGCCAGTTGCAGGACGCGGGCCTGGTTGCGCCGGTCGATCCGGCGAACCCGGGTACGGGCCTGACGTCGCTCGCGGTGACGTACGACAAGCATGCGGACGGCTCGGCGAACTTCGACCAGATCTCGCTGAAGGGCGAGAACGGCACGACGATCACGAACGTGAAGGCCGGTGCGGTGAGCGCGACCAGCACGGACGCGATCAACGGCTCGCAGCTGTACGGCGCATCGCAGAGCGTCGCGAAGGCACTGGGCGGCGGCGCGACGGTCGACGCGAACGGCAACGTGACGAATCCGACGTACACGGTCAACAACGAGAAGTTCGACAACGTCGGCGATGCGCTCGAGAACATTTCGAGCAGCCTCGTCCACGGTTCGATCGGCCTCGTGCAGCAGGACGAGGACACGCGCGACATCACGGTCGCGAAGGACACGGACGGCAAGACCGTGAACTTCGCCGGCAAGGAAGGCGAGCGCGTGCTGACCGGTGTGGGCGCGGGCGCGGTGAGCGCGACGAGCAAGGACGCGATCAACGGTTCGCAGCTGCATGGCACGGCGCAAAGCGTGGCCGACACCATCGGCGGCGGGACGACGGTCGATGCGGACGGCAAGCTCGCGGATACGTCGATCGAAGTGAACGGCAGCAAGTACAAGACCGTGGCGGAAGCCGTCCAGGCCGCGGCCGCGTACGGCGCGACCGATTCGCTGGCGGTGCGTTACGACCTGAACCGTGACGGCTCGCCGAACTACGGTTCGGTGACCCTCGGCGGGACGGGTGCGGCACCGGTACGACTGGGCAACGTCGCCGACGGCGTGAACCAGTACGACGCCGTGAACTTCGGCCAGTTGAGCGAGCTGAGCGACCGGCTCGGCGACGTCGACGGTCGCGTCGGTCGGCTTGAGCAGAACCCGGGCGAGGGTACGCCTCCGGGCGGCGGTTCGGGCGGCAGCGACTACTTCGCCGGCACGGACGTCGGCACGGGCACGACCCCGGCCAGCGCCGGCACCGGCGTCGGCAACACGGCGGCCGGTTCGGGCGCGGTGGTCGGCACGGGTGTGAACAACGGCACGGTGGTCGGTTCGAATGCGAACGTGTCCGCAAGCAACGGCACCGCAATCGGTTCGGGTTCGAAGAGCTCGGCAGAAGGCGCCACGGCGATCGGCAACAACGCCAACGCGTCGGGCAGCAAGTCGGCGGCGATCGGCGATGGTGCGAATGCATCCGGTTCGAACTCGGTCGCACTGGGTGCCGGTTCGATGGCCACGAGCGACAACACCGTGTCCGTCGGGTCGGCGACGCAGCAGCGCACGATCTCGAACCTCGCGGACGGCGTGAACGCGACCGACGCGGCGACGAAGGGTCAGCTCGACCGGGCCATGGGCGGCATGCAGGGCCAGATGAACGAGCTGTCGCGCAACGCCTATTCGGGTATCGCTGCAGCGACCGCGCTGACGATGATTCCGGGCGTCGATCCGGGCAAGACGCTGTCGTTCGGTATCGGCGGCGCGACGTTCCAGGGCTACCAGGCCGTGGCGTTCGGCGGCGAGGCACGCATCACGCAGAACCTGAAGATGAAGGCCGGCGTGGGCCTGTCGAGCGGCGGCAACACCGTCGGCGTGGGCGCTTCGTATCAGTGGTAATGCGCAGGGCGGGGCGCAAGCCCCGCCCGTGCCGTCCCTGCTTCCTTTCCATTAATCCGATTTTTATCGTCCGCCTTCGGGCGGACGTTTTCCCATGAAAATTTCCACCTTGTTGTTGCGCGCCGCCTCGATCGGCGCGATCGCGATGGCCCTCGGTGCGTGCACGACGCAATCGGGCCTCACCTACGACATTCGCGCGGTATCGATCCCGGGCAAGCCGGACAACGTGTTCCGCGTGAGCTGCGACGGGCTGCTGGGCAGCGCGAACGCCTGCGCCCGCGCAGCCGAAGAGTTCTGCCAGGGCAAGGGCTTCACGCCGCTCGAGATGATCGACCGAGTGTACAGCCGCGCGCCGATGAAGGATCCGCGTGAAATCACGTTCATGTGCGGCAAGCCGCAGCCGGCCCCGGTCGCTGCGCCGGTCGCGCAACCGCAGCCGCAGCCGGCCCCCGCGCCGCAGCAGGTGCCGCAGCGCCAGGTACTGCTGCAGGGCGACGCGAACTTCGCGCTCGACAGCGCGGCGCTGTCGCCGCAGGCGCGTAACCAGCTCGATCGCTTCATCGAGATCAACCGCGGCGTCGAGTTCCGTCGCGTGACGGTCACGGGCTTCACGGATTCGACGGGCGGCAAGACGCACAACCTCGCGCTGTCAGCTTCGCGGGCGCGCAACGTGATGAGCTATCTGAGCAGCAACGGCCTGAAGGCGCAGTCGTTCCAGTCCGAAGGCCTGGGCGCCGCCGATCCGGTCGCGACCAATGCAACGGCCGAAGGCCGCGCGCAGAACCGTCGCGTCGAGATCCGGATCGACGCACGATGACCTGACGATGCGCTGAGTGGCGGGTGCGGCTGACGCGCCCGCTTCCCCGGCCCGGCATTGACCCGAAGCCGCCCGCTCGCAACGAGCCGGCGGCTTTTTTGTGCGCCCGCACAACCCGACTCCGGCCCGTTGGCCCGATCCATGGATACCACCCTGGTTTCATGCGAAGATAGCGCCCAATTACGATCCACGACGCGCGCAAGCGCCGTCGCCGGCCGGCGCGTGGCGGTTTCCGCCACGACGCCAGGCCGCGCAAATCTGGACGACTATGGGAAGCTATCTGATACGCGTGGTACTGGCCGACGACCATCCGGCGATGCTCGCCGGCGTCGAGCATGGGCTGTCGTCGGTGCCGACGATCCAGCTGACCGGCAAGGCCGGCAGTTCGACCGAGTTGATCCGGCTACTGGACGCCGGTGCATGCGACGTCGTGGTGTCCGATTACGCGATGCCCGGCGGCGCGCACGGCGACGGCATCACGCTGTTCTCCTACCTGCAGCGCAATTACCCGGCCGCGAAGCTGGTCGTGCTGACCATGCTCGACAACCCGGCGGTGATCGGCGCGCTCACGCGCCTCGGCATCACCTGCATCGTCAGCAAGTCCGATACGGTCGATCACCTGATTCCGGCGATTCACGCGGCCGCGACGGGCGGCACCTACTACTCGCCGTCGGTAGAGAAGGTCGTGCGCACGCTGACCTCGCATTCGAGCGCGCGGGCCGCCGACCAGAAGCGCGAGTTGACCGCCCGCGAGATCGAGGTCGTACGTCTGTATGCGTCGGGCCTGACGGTGAACGAGATTGCGGAGAAGCTGAGTCGCAGCAAGAAGACGATCAGCACGCAGAAGGCGCGCGCGATGGAAAAGATCGGCGTGGAGAAGGATATCGACCTGCTGCGCTATGCGATCGAGAACGGGATCGTTGCCGCGGCGGGCAGCGACGGGCGCAGCGGGGAAACGGAAGGCGCACAGGGCGGCGATCCCGCCTGACCGGACGCATGGTGTCACGCGCCGCAGGATCGCGGCGCGCAGCGGCCCAGCCGAGTCGCGAAGCGATACGACGGCATGGGCAAACACATCGGCACCGCACGGGTGCCGATGCTTTCATCTCAAGGTTTCGGTGCGATCAGTCCGCTTCGCCGGCGGGCTGCGCCGACGCATACCCGTAATCGGTCACGAGCCCGCACGAAATCGCATAGCGGACGAGATCGACGTCGCGCTCGATGCCGAGTTTCTGCATCGCCGAACTCTTCTGCGTGCTGATCGTCTTCTTGCTGCGATTCAGCTTCTCGGCGATCTCGTTGACCGACAGTCCCGACGCAAACAGCCGGATCACCTCGACCTCGCGCACCGACAGCGCCGGCGCCTTGCCGGTCACGCTGCCCGCGTTGCGCAGGATCTTGTCCATCGACGGCGACAGGTAGCGGCCGCTCGTATAGGCCGCGTGGATCGCCATCGTCAGGTGATTCGGCAAATCCGACTTGCTGACGATGCACGCGATGCCGAGATTGATCAGCGCGCGCAGCGCGACCGCGTTTTCCATCATCGTCATCACGACGATCTTCAGGCCGGGATGGCGTTTGAGGACGGCCGTAAACAGCGCGAGCCCGTCGCCGTAATCGCTGCCGGGCATCGCGTAGTCGGATACGAGCACGTCGCACGGATGGCTCGCGAGCGCTTCCATCAGTTCCGTCGAGTTGTGCGCGGTCGCGACGACCGTGACGGTGTTCGTCGACGACAGTTCATAGCGCGCGCCGATGACGATCGCAGGATGGTCGTCGGCGATCACGATGCGGATGGGGAAGGATTTGTTCATGAAGTTCTCACGCGTTGCGCGGTGCCAGGCGGCACGCGTTCGGCGTTGTTGAGCGGGGTGGGGCCGGCGCGGGGGCGCCGTCGCGGGCGGCAAAAAGGCTGGCCGGACGCGACGCCGTCGCGCCGACGGCCGGTGGCAACTCGGAGGAATCGCCACTGGCCGTCGGCCGAACAGCGGGGGGATCGCTCCCCCCGCTTCGGGTCGACGCTCCGCTTGCGCGGAGCCGTTCGGTCAGAACTCGTAGCCGACTTGCGCACGGATGCCCACGTCGCCGACCGAGGTGACCGACGTCGCGCCGTTCACCAGCCAGTTGCCGCTGCGCGAACGGTAGGTCGCGCCGGCCGCGATGGCCGAACCGCTCTTGAAGTTCGCGGCACCGACCGCGACGACCGTCTTGCCCGGCTGCGACGGCGTCATGTTCGGCATCGCCATCGCGGCCGCGATACCGGCGTACGCATTTTTTGCGACGTCGTTGATCGCACGGTTCGTGTCGTTGAAGCGCTGGTCGACCGATTCCATCGCGCGGTCGAGCTGGCCCTTCGTTGCCGCGTCGGACGCGTTGATGCCGTCCGCGATGTTGACGAGGCGGCGGTTGCCATCCGCGGTACCGTCGCCGAACGACACGGTGTTCGCTTCCGTTGCCACAGAACCCTGGCCGATCGCGACCGAGTTGCTGCCGGTGGCCGACGCGCCCTGGCCGAGCGACGTGCTGCCCTCGCCCGATGCGACGGCGCCCTGGCCGACGGCCGTGCTGTCCTTGCCCGATGCGGCCGAGCCCTGGCCGAGCGCCGTGCCGTTCTCGCCCGACGCCACCGCCCCCTGGCCGACCGCCGAGCTGTTGCTGCCCGATGCGCTCGCCCCCTGGCCGATGGCGGAGCTGTTTTCACCCGAAGCGACTGCGCCTTGGCCGACTGCCGAGCTGTTGTCGCCCGACGCGAGCGAGCTGTCGCCTATGGCCGAGCTGTTCTCGCCCGACGCGACCGCCCCTTCGCCGACGACGGTCGAACCGCCGCCCGTGCCGGGACCGCCGGTGCCCGGGTTTTCCTCGAGATCGCCCAGGCGGCTGGACAGATCGTCGAAGCGGTTCGACAGGTCGCCGAACTGGCCGCTCAGCTCGCCGTACTGCTTCGCGAACTGCTCTTGCAGATCGAAGAGTTGACCGCCGTTGACGGCTTCCATGCTGCCCCGGTCGACCAGCCCCGCTGCGACTTGCCTCAGCACCGTGCCGTTCGTACCCGCAAAGGTCACCGAGTCGAACGACAGGCCGCTGTCATACGTGACCGCACCGACTTCCTTGCCCGTGTAGTCGATCAGGCCGGTTGCACGGAGCTGCGAGACGGTCACGACGTCGTCGTCGTCCACGCCGTTCGCGACGCCGGACAGCACACGGGGGCCGCCGCTGCCGGCGAAGTTCACTGCCGAGCCGCCGAGGCCTGCGCCAACCGTGATCGTGCCGCTCATCGCATCCTGCTGGACGAGGCCGACCGTGCCGCTGCCGATCTTGTCGGCGAGGTCCTTGATTCCGCCTTCGTTGTGCGTGACGCGATCATTGAGGTTGGTAACAGCGCCACCGACCGAGTTGACGATCTTCGTGCCGCCGGCACCGTCGCCGACCGAGAACGACGGAGCGGAGATCGAGCCGTCCGGATTCACCGTGGAACCGCCGCCGATGGCCGACGCGACGCTGTCCGCGACGCCGTGCAGTTGCGACCCGTTGACAGCGTCGGTGCTGGCCGTCGACACGTCGCCGGCCGTGATGCCGGTGAGCTTGCGCGTGCCCGTCTTGCTGCTGAAGTTCACGGCGTTGCCGTCGGTGTTCGCGCCGACGGTGATGTCGTCGCCCGCGGTGGCTTGCTGGACGAGACCGACCGTGCCGCCGCCAATCTTGTCGGCAAGATCCTTGATTCCGCCTTCGTTGTTCGTGACGCGATCGTCGAGGTTAGTGACGACGTCGCCGACCGAATTGACGATCTTCGTGCCGCCGCTGCCGTCGCCGACCGAGAACGACGGAGCGGAGATCGAGCCGTCCGGGTTCACCGTCGAGCCGCCGCCGATGGCCGACGCGACGCTGTCCGCGACGCCGTGCAGTTGCGACCCGTTGACAGCGTCGGTGCTGGCCGTCGACACGTCGCCGGCCGTGATGCCGGTGAGCTTGCGGGTGCCCGTCTTGCTGCTGAAGTTCACGGCGTTGCCGTCGGTGTTCGCGCCGACGGTGATGTCGTCGCCCGGGGTGGCTTGCTGGACGAGACCGACCGTGCCGCCGCCGATCTTGTCGGCGAGGTCCTTGATTCCGTCTTCGTTGTTCGTGACGCGATCATTGAGGTTGGTAACAGCGCCACCGACCGAGTTGACGATCTTCGTGCCGCCGCTGCCGTCGCCAACCGAGAACGACGGAGCGGAGATCGAGCCGTCCGGGTTCACCGTCGAGCCGCCGCCGATGGCCGACGCGACGCTGTCTGCCACGCCGTGCAACTGCGACCCGTTGACCGCGTCGGTGCTGGCCGCCGAGACGTCGCCAGCCGTGATGCCGGTGAGCTTGCGGGTGCCCGTCTTGCTGCTGAAGTTCACGGCGTTGCCGTCGGTGTTCGCGCCGACGGTGATGTCGTCGCCCGGGGTGGCTTGCTGGACGAGACCGACCGTGCCGCTGCCGATCTTGTCGGCAAGATCCTTGATCCCGCCTTCGTTGTGCGTGACGCGGTCGTCGAGGTTGGTAACGACGTCGCCGACCGAGTTCACGATCTTCGTACCGCCGCTGCCGTCGCCGACCGAGAACGTCGGAGCGGAGATCGAGCCGTCCGGGTTCACCGTCGAGCCGCCGCCGATGGCCGACGCGACACTGTCCGCGACGCCGTGCAACTGCGACCCGTTGACAGCGTCGGTGCTGGCCGCCGAGACGTCGCCAGCCGTGATGCCGGTGAGCTTGCGGGTGCCCGTTTTGCTGCTGAAGTTCACGGCCGCGCCATCGGTGTTCGCGCCGACGGTGAGATCAGCGCCTGTGGACGCTTGCTGGACGAGCCCGATCGTACCGTCCGAGAGGCCATCAATGCGGTCGCTGATCTTCGAGATATTGTCCGCGTTGCCTTTGATGTCGCGCTTCGCGGCCGTCATGTCGTTGCCGAGTCCGGCCAGCGTGTCGTTGGTCGACGACAATTTCGCGTCTACTGCCGCGATCGATGCGTTCGCTGTTGAGAGACCGGTGTTCAACTGGCCGACGTTCACGGCGTCATTGTCTTCCGTGCCGGCCGCAACGTTGACGATCTGGCGTGTGAAGGTTCGTCCATCCGCATTGGGCACGCCCGCGCCAACCGACACGGTATCGGCACGGTCACTGACGGACCCGAATCCTAGCGCGACGGAATTGTTGGCCGTTGCATGGCTGATCGTACCGATCGACACTGCGTTGTTTGCCGTCACGACCGCGCCGCGACCATCACCGCCGGCGCTGCCGATTGCGACGCTATATTGACCCGTGGTCGTCGAGTTCGCGCCGAGTGCAACGGAATACGCCCCGCCGGACGAGGCGGCGACGCCGACAGCGATCGCGTTGGTGCCGTCAGCGGCTGCAGCTGCACCGGTGCTGTTGATCTTGACATACGCGCCATCGGCCTTCGTCGACAGCGCGGCGTTCATCTGGCCGAAGTTCACGGCATCCGTGTCTTGCGTGCCGGCGGCGACGTTGACGATCTGACGTGGGGCTGTCGTCGATCCGACGGCGAAGCCGCGATCGCGATTTGTAGCCGAGCCTGAACCGATGGCCACGGAACCGATTCCGCTCGCAGCAGCATTGAACCCGAGCGACGTAGCGCCATCAGCGGAGCTGTTGGAGTTGCGTCCGATCGCGATCGAATTCAGTCCACCAGAGCGGGCTCCCACTGAACCACCGGCACTCATCGCACCGAACTGAATATCCGTGTCGAGTTGCGTTGCGGTCGCCATGGTTCCGATCCCGCCGCCAGACGATGTACTCTTGCTCGACACCCGGCATACGTTATTCGTGTCGATCACACCGTCCAGGCCCTCGCTGGTCGTGCAGGAGTCGGCCGCAAAAGCGCCACCGATCGCCGCGCCACCCAGCGCCATGGCGATCACGGCCTGCCGTGCCGCGCGCGCCGAGCCCTTCGAATGCGACTTCGCGGTCTCGGCCGCTGCCGTCCACGTGCTCGTTGCTGCGTTCCAGATGCTGCGATAGGTCTTGTTCATTGCGCCACTCCTTACGGTTTGTCAGATAACAAACCCATCGTAAGGATCGGCCTCGTCCCAATCAGTCGTCCGGGGCTGATTCGAGATAGCGACTGTGTAGGCCCAGTCCTACATGCGTGTTGAAGCCTCGCGGACATGGTCCGCGAGTCGAAACAAGAAAGGACGGAAGAGGCCAGCCAGTGACCGCAGGGGAGGCCCTATTCAGGCAGAAGGCGCCGGCGTCGTGCGCCGTTGCAGCGCATCCCGCGCGAGGCTTTCCGCGTGCATGAGCCGCGAATCGAACGACGTCAAATCGCCACCCTGCACGACAGCCTGCAACTCGCCGACCGCATCGGCCACCGCATGCTCATGAATCGTCGCGAATGCGCCGCGCAGCGAATGCAGTTCGTGACGCAGCGCAGGAATATCGCCACGCGACACCGCCTCGCGAGCCGCCGCCAGCGACTGTGCGAGACTCGCGTCGAGCAGCGCATGCACGTCCGGCGGCAGCGGGCCTTCGGCCAGATCGACCAGCGTTTGCCGCCCCGCCGCCCGCGCGGGCACCGCATGCGCATGACGCCGCACGGTGCGATCGATCGTCTCCAGCAGCACCGGCTTCACCAGCACCGCGACGATCCCCGCTTCCGCGCACCGCGCATGCTCGGCCGCGCTCGCATGCGCGGTGACCGCGACCACCGGCAGGGCCGGATACTGCGCACGTAGCACGCGGGCCAGCGTATAACCGTCCATCCCCGGCATGTTGAGATCGGTCATCACGAGGTCGTAGCGCGTATCCGTACAGCGCCGCAGCGCCGACGCGCCTTCCTCGGCCGCGTCCGCCGCATAGCCGAGCGTGACGAGCTGTCCCTGCAGCAGCGTGCGGTTCACCGGATGATCGTCGACCACCAGCACGCGCGCGGTGACGGCCGGCAGCGCTGCATCGTCGGCCCGCGCCGCTTCCTGCGCGGCGGCGATCTGCTCGCCGGTCGCCGGCTTCAACGGCAGCGTGACGACGAACGTGCTGCCGTGGCCGGCTTCGCTCTTCACGTCGATCGCGCCGTGCATCATCTGCGTGAGTTGCTTCGTCAGTGCGAGCCCGAGGCCCGTGCCGCCGTAGCGCCGCGTGATCGACGTGTCGGCCTGCGTGAACGGGCGGAACAGCGAGGCCTGCTGTTCGTCGGTCATCCCGATGCCCGTGTCGCTGACGCCGATCGCGATCGGCGAATCCGGATCGGTGTCGTCGCGCAGGTACACCTCGAGCGTGATTTCGCCGTGGTTCGTGAACTTGATCGCGTTGCCGACGAGGTTCGCGGCGATCTGCCGGATGCGCGTCGGGTCGCCGAGATAGCGGGACGCCAGCGCATCGTCGACGAACACGTCGAACTGCAGCCCCTTTGCCGCGGCCAGCGGCTCGAACATCGCGCCGGTCTGCCGGATCGTGTCCGCGAGATCGAACGGGATCGCCTCGATCGTCATCTGGCCGGCCTCGATCTTCGACAGGTCGAGGATGTCGTTGATCAGGTCGAGCAGCACCGATGAAGCCCCTTCGACCGTATGCAGCCGTTCACGCTGCGTATCGGCCAAAGGCTCACGGCCGATCAGTTCGAGATTGCCGAGGATCGCGTTCAGCGGCGTGCGGATCTCGTGGCTCATCGTCGCGAGGAAGGCCGACTTCGCATTGTTCGCCGCGTCGGCGGCCTGCCGCGCGTTGTCGAGTTCGCGTTCGACGTTCTTCTGCGACGTGATGTCGGAGAAGTTGGCCAGCACGACGTCCGCGTCGCGGTAGCGCGTGCGCACGAGGTTGACGAGCAGGTCGACCGCGTCGCCGTTGGCGGTGGGCAGCAGCACGTGCAGGCCGGACTGCCACGCGTCGGTGCCGGCCGAGCGGTCGAAGCGTTCGAGCAAGCGCGCCGGCAGCGACGGTTCGCCCGCGCGGCGCGCATCGTAGTCGCGCATCGTGTCGTTCTGCAGCAGCACCGCGCCGTCGGCGAGCGACAGCAGCGCGATGCCGGACGGCGCGGCTTCGACGATCGTGCGGTTCAGGTTCTCGCTTTCGATCGTGCGGCGGCGGCGCGCTTCGTCCGGCTTCAGCACGCGGCGGTCGAAGCGCACGAGCAGCCACCAGACGAGCGCGATCACGGCCAGCATCAGCGCGGCGTAGCCGCCCGCGCGCAAGCCGAGCGTCGCGAGCAGCGAGCGCAGCGAGAACGCCTGCACGAGCGTCCAGTCGGTGTCGGGGATCGGCTGACTCAGCGCGAACAGGCCGTCGCCGAATGTGGTGCGCGGCCCGGCGTGGCCCCCGGCCGCGCGCAGGCGCGCGCCGAGGCGTTCGACCGACGCGCGCGTCGCGTCGTCGTCGGCGGCGGTGCCGGCGCGCAACAGTGTGCGACCGCCAGCGTCGGCGACGATCGCCGCGTCGGTCGTCTCGCCCATGGTCAGGCGTGTGCGCAGCACGTCGACGGGCAGCGTCGACAGGAACACCACGCGCGGCAGGTGCCCGTCATAGACGGCGCCGGCGATCCGGAACACGTCGCGCCGCTGCACCGGATCGTAGACGGGCGCATGCCATTGGTATTGCCCCGGCGGCGGCGTGTCGATGCCGGCCGCGACTTTCGCGACGAGCGTCTGCGCATTGGTATCCGGCGAAGCGGTCAGCGGATCGGCCGGCACGGGCTCCGGGATGACGACGCCGAAGCTGCGGTCGGGACGATACGCGTAGCCTGCGATCGCGCGGTCGGCATCGTGCTTCGCGACATACGCGCCGACGCGATAGGCCATGTCGCTCGCCATCGCGAGATCGTGTGCGTAGGACGCGGCCGGGTGCTCGGGCGACAGGTCGGCGAGCACCAGCGTGGGCGGGAAGGTCGGGCTGCCCTGAATCACGAGCCGGCCGCGGCCGGCCGCGAGCGCGGCCACGCGGGCGGGGTCGGTCGGGCGCGCGTTCCACACGGCTTCGTCGTGCGTGACGAGCGTGTCCATGCCCGTCGTGCGCATCTTGAATTCGAACTGGACGAGGAACTGGCGCACCGCGAACGTCGTATAGCGCGCCTGAATCGCCTCGCGCGCCATCGTGTAGAGCATCAGCCCGCTCGCGAGCAGGATCGCGACGGTCACGGCGATGCCGCCGCCGTACAGCAGCGCGCGCTGGCGGCGGCCGGCCGGGGTGGGATCGGCGGCCGGGCGGGGGTGAGCGGGTGCGGCGCGGTGGTCCATCGGGGGCGGGGCGGTCGGCCGAGGTGCCCCCATGATAATGGAGTCCGATCAGCGCGCAATGGGGCCTGTCAGGCTTGCGAGGGCGCGCCCCGCGCGCGGCGGCGCGTCCGTCGTCACGGCGCGGGTGCATCCGGGGAAGGCGCGGCCGTCTCGCACGTCACGAGCCGGTAGCCGAAGCCGTACATCGTCATCATTTTCACGCCGTGCCGCCCGTCGAGTTCGAGCCGGTCGCGCAGGTACGCGACGTGCGTGTCGAGCCGCCGGCTCTGCGACGCGACGAGCGAGCCCCATACGAGCTGGCTCACGTGCGCACGGTCGAGCGCGCGGCCCAGGTTCAGGAAGAACGCGGTGGCGATCTGGAAGTGCTTCTCCGTCAGCACGTGCTCGCGGCCGGCGACGCGCACGATGCGCGCGGCCGAGTCGAATTCGAAGCAGCCGACCCGCCAGTGGCGATGATGCGTCGCGCGGTGATGCGACCACCTGAGCCATGTCGCGATGCTCGCGATCAGCGTGTCGGCCGGCGACGCGTAGGGCAGGTGCTCGTTCGAGCCGGCCATGAAGCACGCGCCGCGCGACGCGTCGGCGTCGCGCTGGCTGATCGACACGATCGCGACCGTGCCGGCAAAGCGCGCGCGCAGTGCGCGGATCGCGTCGAGCGTGCGGCAGCAGGCGGTTTCGCACTGCACGATGAACAGGTCGAACGACTGCGTGTCGCAGGCCGCGAGCAGGTCGGGCAGATACTCGAAGCGCGCCGGACGGTAGCCGGACCGGCGCAGGATGTCGTCGATACGCAGCCGGTCGTAGCCGTAGCCCGCGCGGCGCAGGCGATCGTCGAACGCACCGCGGCTCGGGTGGTCGATCGTCAGGATCGCGATGGAAGTGGACGGGGTGTCGATCACGATGCAAAAGGGCGAAGCCGGCGCGGTGCGGTCGCAGCGTGCGTTCGCGATCGGATGAAGGGAAGCGGGATCATGGCCGGACGGGTTCCGGGCGGTAGCGGCGAGATGCCGTTCAAAAAAAGTCCCGCCGGGGTGGGCGGGAAAATATCGACTATGGAGCCTGGTCTCCCGGAGGCCACGGAGAACAAGCAAGCCGATTGTGGTCGGTTCGGAGTCTGAAGAAAATCAGACCGGTCTGAAATTGCGGGTGGCGTTGTCGGTGAGCGCCAAGTTTGGGACGGGGCTGACAGGAAACATAACGGAGTTCGGACCACGGGCTGTGCGGACTTGCCGACAATGGAGAGCGTCGCGTGTGGCGGCGGAATGCCGGCACCGAGTCCGCGGCATTCGCCGCCTTCGCCGCATCGCGTCGGCCGCCCACCGCGCTGTGCAGCGCTACTCGCGATGCGTCATCCATTGCCGAACCGCTCTAGCTCATGAAACCTTCCGTCCGACTCGTCGCGCTGCTCGCGTGGCTCGCGCTCAGCCTCGCCGGCACGGCCTTCGTCGTGTCGCGCGCCGTCTCCGATGCATACGGCCGCTTCTTCCAGGATTCCAGCATCACGATCCGCCTGCTCGCGCAGAAAGCCGCGCAGCACGAGGCGATTCTCGCGACGCTCGGTGCATCGTCGCTGACGGCGCCGCCCGCGCACATGCTCGACAACCTGCGCGAGCGCATGCCGCAGCTCGACGGGCTCGCTTACTGGCGGCGCGGCGCGGGCTGGCAGGCCGATGGGGGGCCAGCGCCTGCCATGACGCCGCAGCCGAGGCCCGGGAAGCCGTTCACGTTGATGTTCGACGGCCCGGCCGCCTACTGGCTGGTGGCCAATTCCGGCTGGGCCGTGCGGGTCGATCCGCGCCAGATGATCCCGCCGGGCGACTGGTCGTCGGCGATCTCATCGGCGGCGCTGGCGCTGCGCGATCGTCGTATCGACTTGCTGTCGCGCGAGTCCGGCAGCGCGCTGCCCGGCTGGACGATGCATCTCGAGAAGCACCTGCCCGCGCAGCCGCAGGCGTTCGTGTTGCATACGACTCGCACGCTGACGATCGCCGACCTCCCGTGGCTACCGATCGCGCTGTGGAACGCGGTGGCGGCGCTGCTCGTCGCGGGCGCGTGGGTCGCCTGGCGGTTGCGCGAGGCACGCCGTCGCGAGGACGCCCGCGCGCGGCTCGACCGCTTCGGCCGGCTCGACACGTTCGGCGAAATGGCCGCGGGCCTCGCGCACGAGCTGAACCAGCCGCTCACCGCGATCGTCACGCACACTCGCGCAGCCGAGCGCCTGCTGGATCGTCCCGCCGAACACGACAGCGTGCGACGCGCGCTGCAGACGAGCGTCGCGCAGGCGAAGCGGGCGGCAGCGATCCTGGAGCGGCTGCGCGCGGCGGTGACGTCCGCATGCGCCGGCCAGCGCGATGCGATCGATCCGGATGCCGTGATGGACATGCTGCTGTTCCTGTACCGCGACGACTGCGCGCGCGAGCACGTCGCGCTAGGCTGGCACAACGCGGCGCCGCGCGAGCGGCCGTTCGCCGAACAGGTCGCGGTCGAACAGATCCTGCACAACCTGATCCAGAACGCGCGCGATGCGCTCGCCGGCACCTCGCGCGGCGAGATCCGCGTGAGCGGTGCGCGGGTCGGCCGGCATTACCGCTTCAGCGTCGTCGACAACGGCCCCGGCGTGCCGGACGATGCGTTGCCACGCCTGTTCGAGCCGTTCTTCACGACCCGCACGCACGGGCTCGGCCTCGGGCTGCCGCTGTGCGACACGCTCGCGCAGCGCCAGGACGGCACGCTGACGGTGCGCAATTTACCGGCGGGCGGTGTCGAAGCCACGCTGCTGTTGCCGCTGGCCGAAGAGGAGGTCGCATGAGCGAACCGTTGAATGCGCTACCCGACGCGTCGGTCGTCGCGATCGTCGACGACGACGAAGCCGTGCGCGACGGTCTCGCGTTGCTGCTGCGCTCCGTCGGCCTGCCGACGCGCTGCTACGCGGATGCGCAGGCGTTCCTCGTCGACGCCGATGCCGCGGCGCTCGGCTGCGTGCTGCTCGACATCCGGATGCCGGGGATGAGCGGCCTCGACGCACTCGACGAGCTGCGCGCGCGCAGCGACCTGCCCGCGATCGTGATGACGGGCCACGGCAACATCGACGCGTGCCGGCGTGCGTTCAAGCGCGGGGCGCTCGATTTCCTGCGCAAGCCGGTGGACGACGACGAGCTGATCGACGCGGTCCAGCAGGCGATCCGCCAGCACGCGGCGCAGCGCGAACAGGGCGCACACGCCGGCACGGACGCAATGCGTGCGGCGCGTATCGCGACGCTGAGCGTGCGCGAACGGGAAGTGCTCGACGGCATCGTACGCGGCTGGAGCAACAAGGAGATCGCGCGCGAACTCGGGTTGTCGCCGCGCACCGTCGAGACCTATCGCGCGAACGTGTTCGACAAGCTGCAGGCTGCATCGCTGGTCGAGCTCGTGCGCGATTACGCGGTGTTCGCGGGTGCGTCGTCGCCTTAGCGTTTCTCTCACGCCTCCGTAGCGCTACGGAGGCGCAACCCGTAGCCGAACGGGTTCAACGATCGCGGCACGATTCCTACGATGACGGCTTCTCCGACAAGTCACTCATCGTCAAGGAATCCAACTCATCATGATCAAGCGCTTTGCCCTGCCGTCCACGCTCGCCCTGCTGTTCTCGGGTGCCGCTTTCGCCGACACCGTCGCGGCGCCGGAAACGAAGAAGGCCCCCGAACTCGGCGACGCCGGCTACTACGCGACGGGCCGCATCATCGGCGCGTTCGACAACGCGGTGAACATGGAGCTGACGAGCCCGCGCGTGGCAAGCCGCGTCGGCGGCCCGGACACCGGTTCGAACCTCACCGGCTCGCTCGGCCTCGGCTATCAGTTCGGCAACGGCTGGCGCGCGGAAGGCGAATACGTGTTCAAGCGCACCAACAACTTCACGAGCTACTGGGCGCCGTTCGACGCGAACGCGAACGAATTCCACGTATCGGCGCAGCGCCTGATGCTGAACGGCTACAAGGATTTCGATCTCGGCCGCGGCTTCTCCGTGTACGGCACGCTCGGCATCGGTGTCGCGATCGTGTCGGCCGACGGCTGGCAGACCAACGACTCGCGCCGCTTCGCGTCGAAGACGCAAACCAACCTCGCGTACTCGGCCGGCGCCGGCGTCAGCTACGCGATCAACAAGCGTTTCTCGATCGACCTCGGCTACCGCTATGTCGACATGGGCAACGTCGAGACGGGCTTCAACACCTTCGCGAACCGCATCAACGCGCGTGACGAACAGCTGAAGTCGAAGCTGTCGTCGAACGAAGTGTTCATCGGGTTGCGCGGCCGGTTCTAAGCGCGGGATCGAATCGATCCGCGAGGAGGCAGGGGAGATGAAGGACGTCATCGATACGGGGCGACGCAGGCTCGTGCTGGCGACAGCGGCGCTGGCGGGCGGCGGTGCGCTGGCGTCGGCGCCCGCCGGGGCCGCCGAGGCCACACCGACCGATCAGGCGTGGGGTGCGATGCGCGGCAGGTGGCGCAATGCGCATCCCGACCTGACGGTGCGCATCGTCGACATGCTGCATGGCGTGCCGGCCGAAGGGCTGCGCGTCGAGCTGTCGCGCGTCGACGGCGAACGCGAGGTGCCGCTGCGCACCGCGACCGTCGACGCACGAGGCGGCACGAGCGGCGCGCTGCTCGCGGGCGATGTGTATCGCGCCGGTTCGTACGTGCTGCTGCTGCATGTCGACGCGTATTACCGCGATCGAGCGATCGATGCGCAAGGGGCGAAGCCGTCGTTCCTGACGACGGTGCCGATCCGGTTCCGGATCGCAAGTGCTGATCAACGGCTGCACGTGCCGGTGCAGTTCGGCCCGTGGCACTACACGTATTACCGCGGCACGTGAGCCCGCCGCGACAACGTAAAAGGAGCGCGACATGGCGGCTGGCATCAGCACGCACCTGCTGGACGTGACCAGCGGCAAGCCGATCACCGGCGTGCGGATCGAACTGTTCGACCTGGGCGAGCGGCCGCCGGCGCTTGTTGCGCGGGCCGTCAGCAACGCGGACGGGCGCAACGACGCGCCGATGCTCGACGGCGATCTGGCGCGCAGCGGGACGTTCGAGTTGCGGTTTCATCTCGGCGAGCATTTCAACGTGCCGGACGCGCTGCTGGACATCGTGCCCGTGCGTTTCACCGTGACCGATCCGGCGCAGCACTACCACGTGCCGCTGCTGTGTACGCCGTGGTACGCGTCGGTGTATCGCGGGAGTTGAGTGGTCGGGCCGCGCATGGCAGGCCGTCGGCCCGCGAGGATTCGACCGTCCGGTTCTCCGCGACGCCGACAGGATGGGACACATCGCAACGTGTCGGACGCTGCAGGACACCGTGCCGATGCGCTTGACGATGATTGACACGACTGTAGGACTGGGCCGATCTCCGTGTCGCCTCGGATACGGCCTGGTCCGATTGTTCGGCGACGGCCCGGCGGCGATACTCGAAGCCGACCATTCAACTACAGGAGCACGTACGGATTGCCGCGGCGGAAGCTGCGCGATACGTCGCCGACATCATGAGCATGCAGGACATCACCGGGCATTACGCGATTCCGCTGGCACTTCCGTTCTCGGACGTGCCGCCGCCGTATGGCCGGCGACGTCGGCCGTTCGTGGCGAGCCGGCGTGCGCGACAGTACGTTTTCGATATTCATGGCCAGCGGCGCGTGCAGGCCGCCGCGCCGGCACGCGGCGCGAAGGCGGCGAGGGCCGCCAGGCCGGTTCGCGCCGAGGATTTCGGTTCGGACAACCGCGCGTGGGTCAGGCCGCATCCGTTGCGCCGCCGCTGGAAGATGACGCTGCTGGCCACCGCGATGTTCGGCGTGGTGTGCGTGGTGGCGACGCATCTGATCGACGAGCGCCAGCATGTGGCGACGCCCGGCAACGTGTACGCGGCGGCGATTTCGATCGCGCCGACGGCGGCTGTCGCGGCAGCCGAGGTGGCGCATGCGACTGGTCGGCCGGCGGAAGTGGCGATCGTGCCGGCGGATCACCCGGCGCCGACGGATGCGCGGATGATGACGGCGGCGCAGGCCGTCTCCGCGGAATCCCGAGCGTTGCATGCCGGCGCGGATGCGTCGGCGAGCGCACCGGTGGCCGTTGCGATGGTCGTCGCGTCGGATGCCGTCGTCGCGGAAGTGGCGGCACCCGCGCCGGTACCGCTTGCGGGCCCTGCATCGTCGGCGGCCAAGCCGGTTGCCGTGAAGTCGCGCGCGGCGGCGCAGCCGGCGGTCGCATTGCGCGGCAAGACGGCGCGCGGCATGCCACCGAGCGCGCGTGGCGGGCAGAACGGAGCGGTTGCGGCTCACGGTGCGGTGGCGCACGCGCAGCAGGCGGCAACGGCGGCCGATGCGCCACCGGCTGCACCAGCATCGAGTGCCGCGCAGGCGGTCGGCATGACCGCAGCCGAATTCACGCACTGGCTCGCGGCGACGCGCGATACGGCACGGCCGGCTGCGTCGTCGACGAAGACGGACGCGGGCGGCACCGATCTCACGGTCGACCTGCCGAGCCACACGCGACTGGTCGGGTACTGAGGGGCCTGGACTGGACGGCAGCGTCGCTGTGCAGGGTACGTCGGTGCAGCAACGTTGCGGCTGATGCGCGGTGCGTTCACACCACAAGCCGTGACGATTCGTGGAAGTTTCTCCTCTCTTGGGCGGCCGCTCGTCACGACTGGCCGCCGTTTTTTTACCGCGTGATCTTCTGTGTGCTCCCGACATGCGACGAGACCCATCGGCCATTGGCACGGGGGAATCGCGTCGACCATCGCTCCGCAAAATCAGACGCGACTGATTTTCCGCACGCCGCGCTTCATCGACAATCGGGGTTCTGCGGGTCGGCGCGCCCCGTTACTATCTTCACGCCCCGATAATTGGGGCTTTGGCCAGCCAGGCCCGGCATGATTCTCGCCCCCAGTCGCAGTCATGATCCGGGGGGTGTTGTCACCGGGCCTGGTGGGTGGCTGGTGATCG
Organism: Burkholderia sp. AU15512; assembly: GCF_002223325.1. Taxonomy (NCBI): domain Bacteria; kingdom Pseudomonadati; phylum Pseudomonadota; class Betaproteobacteria; order Burkholderiales; family Burkholderiaceae; genus Burkholderia; species Burkholderia sp. AU15512. The sequence continues at coordinate 2,652,615 of NZ_NKEX01000006.1, read as the reverse complement.
CTAATAGGGGTTTGGCCGGGATATCCCGACGCCGTCCGTAACGTGGATGCCGAGACTTGCCACCGTTGTTGCAGGCCAATCCGTTCACTCTGCTCATACTTCGATGCAAGACACTCAACAACATGGCGCCGTCGATGTCTTCATCGGCGTCGATGTCGGTAAAGGCCAGCATCATGCCGTCGCGCTTGATCGGAACGGCAAGCGCCTGTACAACAAGGCGCTACCCAACGACGAGGCCAAGCTGCGAGCCCTCATCGCCGAGCTCAAGACTCAGGGTCAACTGCTATTCGTCGTCGATCAGCCATCCACCATCGGCGCGCTTCCTGTAGCCGTCGCCCGCGCCGAAGGCGTACTCGTCGCCTATCTGCCGGGACTGGCTATGCGCCGCATCGCCGACCTACATGCAGGCGAAGCCAAGACCGATGCCCGCGATGCCGCGATCATTGCCGAAGCCGCTCGCTCGATGCCGCACACACTGCGCTCGCTTCGGTTGGCCGACGAGCAGCTCGCCGAACTCACCATGCTGTGCGGCTTCGACGACGATCTCGCCGACCAAGTCACTCAAACCAGCAACCGCATTCGCGGCTTGCTCACCCAGATCCATCCCGCTCTCGAACGCGTTCTCGGACCGCGCCTCGATCATCCAGCGGTACTCGATCTGCTTGAGCGCTACCCGTCGCCAGCCGCGCTTGCCGCCACCAGCGAGAAGACGCTCGCCAACCGCCTGACCAAACTCGCACCGCGCATGGGCAAAGGCTTGGCGACCGAGATCGTTCAGGCACTCAGCGAACAAGCCGTGACCGTGCCCGGCACGCAAGCCGCCACCATCGTCATGCCTCGCTTGGCCCAGCAGCTTGCGGCCTTGCGTAAGCAACGTGACGAGGTCGCCGCCGAAGTTGAGCGACTGGTGCTTGCTCACCCTCTTTGGCCGGTCCTGACCAGCATGCCGGGAGTCGGCGTCAGGACCGCCGCCAGACTCCTGACCGAGGTCGCGCATAAAGCGTTCGCTTCGGCCGCCCACTTGGCGGCCTACGCTGGTCTTGCCCCGGTCACCCGGCGCTCAGGCTCATCCATCCGTGGTGAGCACCCATCCAGACGCGGCAACAAGGTGCTCAAGCGCGCCTTGTTCCTATCCGCCTTCGCGGCATTGCGGGATCCTGTCTCGCGGGCTTACTACGCGCGCAAGATCCAGCAGGGCAAGCGCCACAACCAAGCACTCATCGCGCTGGCACGGCGACGCTGCGACGTCCTGTTCGCCATGCTGCGCGACGGCACCATTTACCAACCCAAGTCCGCCCCTAACGCTTGACGAAGGACATAGGGGCACCCCCCGCGCGCGCCGGACTTTGAGGTGTGTCCTCATGGCGGCCGGTCATCTCGACCGGTCGCCTTTTTTTATTTCCTGTTCGTTACCGAGGAGCACGATCGCGATGCCGGTCGACCGCCTGATCTCTGAAATCCTGTTCGGCTTCACCGGCCTGATCGGCATCATCAATCCGTTCGGCATGGCGTTCGTGTTTCTCGAACGCACGTAATCGCTGACGGAGGCCGAGCGCGCGACGCTGTCGAAAAAGCTCGCGACGAACGTGTTCTTCACGCTGCTCGTGATCTTTTTCATCGGCGCGCCGGTGTTGAATTTCTTCGGGATTTCAATGGAAGCGCTGCGGATCGGCGGCGGCTTCGCGGTGGCCGTGGCCGGCTGGTCGATGCTCAACGCGCCCGACGTGCCGGGCGGCGACAGCGCCGTGCATGGCGACGATCTGCCGAAGCTGATGGCGCACTGCAAGGATTTGGAGCTGTCGTGATCGCCGACGCTGCCCTAATCACGTATGCCGAGCTGTTGCGAATATTTCGTTTATTTCGTATACTGCGTTTACAATGAGTTTGAAGGGCCTTGGTAGCGACAGCAAATTGCGTAGCAATTTGCTGTCGCTACCAAGGCTCCTGAAAAAAGGTAGTGCTTCGGCGTCAACGGCTGGAAGTACAAATGCCATGACGAAACATCAGTCCCGCGAGGAAGCACCATGCTCAGCAAAAATGACCTGCTCGATACCGTCTTAGATGAAAAGGAAGTGGAACTGGCGAAGACGGCGCAACGCTGTATCGTTGCAGCGCTTGACCACTCCAAAGCGGTAAACCTTGCGCTCGTTGAAGATGGGGTCGAACGCGTCACCGACGGCACACCTTTGCTCCGCTTGCCCCCCAAAGTTCTGCGACTGTTTGCAAACATGCTTGGAGCCCTATCGCAAGGGAAGCCGGTTGCTGTCTTGCCGCAATCAATGGATCTAACTACGCAGCAGGCAGCGATGCTTCTCAATGTGTCGCGCCCGTATCTTGTGGGGCTACTGGAAAGCGGAAAAATCCAGTTCCACAAAGTCGGGAAGCATCGGCGCATTAGCTTGGAAGATGCGCTGAAATTCAAAGAGGAGCGTAGAAAAGCTTCTGTCGATGCTTTGGCGGCACTCTCTGATCAAGCACAAGAACTTGGCATGGGGTATTGATGGCAGGGTATATCGCCTACACAGCGGTGCTCGATGCCTGTGTTCTGTATCCCGCCCCGGTACGAGACTTGATGCTCAGTCTGTCGGTGGCGGGTTTATTTCGCGCCCGTTGGACAGAAGACATCCACGACGAGTGGATCCGGAATTTGCTCAAGCAGCGCGATGACGTGAAACCTGAAGCACTGCAGCGCACTCGTCAGATGATGGACGAGTCTGTACCGGACTGTCTGATTACCGGGTATAAGCCTTTCGTCGAGTCGCTAGTGCTCCCCGACCCGAATGACCGTCACGTATTGGCTGCAGCCATTGTCGGCCATGCAGACGCAATTGTGACGTTCAACATGAAGGATTTCCCGGGCGACGACGTGGCTCTCAACCACGGCATTGAAATTCTTCACCCCGGGGGTGCGGCTAAAATCTTGGACTGGTTTATGCCGCGAGTCCGAGGCTCTCCCGGTATTCGAGCGGGCTCAGTGAGCCAAGCGAGATCTTAATCCGCTTGGCGTTGTACCAGCGGATGTAAGAGTCGACCGCTTCGATGAACTGTTCGATGCTTGTAGCCTGCCAGCCCCGGGGATAGAACAGCTCCGTTTTCAGCCGGCCGAAGAAACCTTCGCATGCCGCATTGTCGGGCGAGCAACCTTTGCGCGACATCGAGCGAATCAGCTTGGCATCGTGCATCCGTGAGAGCCACCCGGGCCAGCGATAGTGCGCACCGCGATCGGAGTGGACCATTGGACGGTGTTTGCCGTCGGCCACCGTCTCGATCGCTGCGTCGAGCATGGTATTCACAAGATCGGCGTCCGGACGCGTGCCGATCGACCAACTGACAACGAGCCCATCGAAGCAGTCGATCACGGGCGATAGATACACCTTGCCGGCTGGAATCTGAAATTCCGTAATGTCGGTGAGCCACTTTTTATTCGGCGCTGCCGCCCGGAAATCACGATTGATGAGGTTCTCTGGCGCGGGGCCTATTTCTCCTTGATAGGAGCCGTAGCGACGCCGGCGGGAACTGCCAGCGGCCAAGCCTTCTTGCCTCATCAAACGTCGCACGACTTTCTCCGATATGAAGACCTGCTGCTTACCGAGTGCCGCGCGTATCCGGCGATAGCCGTAGCAACGGTAATTGAGTTCGAAGATGTTTGTGATGACGCGACGCATGCCAGCATACTTGTCAGCGACAAGCAGTCGTGCGCGATGATAAAAGTAGGAACTGCGGGCAAGACCCAATACGGCGAGCAGCTCTGGCAGTGCATAGATTCGTCTCAGGGCATCAACCAGCGTCGTCTTCTCCCGATTGCTCAGGAGCCGCGGGTCGATGCCCAGACCTTTTTTTAACAGTTCATTGGCCTTCTTCAGGATGTCGTGTTCGAGTTGCAACTGCCGTATGTCGCGTCGAAGCGATTCCAGTTGCTGCTCCAGTTCTGCCCGCTCAGGGGCCGATGCCAGATTCTTATGGCGTTTCATGGATGCCGGAGCCTCACGACCGAGTAGCTTATTTTTCCAGTTGTATAGCGTCGGCCTGCTCACGCCTATCTTTTCCGCGATCACGCGTGCACCTTCGTCTCTGGTGCACAGCTCAATGACCGCTGCCTGCCTCAACGCTGGGGACGACAGCACATTCGGAGCATTGCTGACAAGACGTTTCCGAATATCAGGGCGCAGCTCGTGGACCCACGCGGCCAGCACTGCGCGACACGGATACCTCAGTGCTCTCGTGGTCGCGGCAAAATTGCAGCCATGACTCAAATAATGCTCGACCGCGATCTGCTTCTGTTCGGCGGAGTATCGTGGCCTGGAGCGGCGATAGCCCGCCGGCAAATCGCCAACCTCAATGAACGCACGGTACCATCGTGCCAAGTTCTTCCGCGAGGGATATCCCAACTCGCGAATAGTTGCCGCCGCGCTCCTACCGTACTTGATGTAGAGCCGAACCGCTCGAACCCGGTCTTCGTACGAATACATGAACTACCTCCAAGGTAGTCCAAGATTTTGTCCGCAACCCCCCCGACGACTTTTTGACCTCCCAATACGACTTGGATCCCGTTCAGACCCTAACAACGGTGAAGGAAGTCCGATCGCGGCTCAAGAGGCCGCCTCTCTCGGCTGGTGAGTATCTCGACAAGCTGGAAGCCACAGGACTACCTCAGACATGCCAAAAGCTGCGCGAAGCGATTGAGCTGATTTAAGCGTAGCGATACCCGTTCTACTCGAGCACTGCGATGATCGACGAATCGACGATGTGTCGCGCGCTCTGCTTCCGATCGTCGCCGCCACGATCGATAGCCTGCAGGACGGCACGATCAACGGCGTTGCTCCTTTCTTTCGCGCGACCGTCGTGAGCGAAGCGTGGTTACGGCGCTTCAATGTGCCCGACGACGAAATCTCTGGCTATCGGATTGACCGGTACGAGACACCGGAACTCGCGTCTACATCGTGATAACGACCCTACAGATGGGGTATATGTACCCAGGCCGCCAGACGTCTGGCGGCGCTGGGCGGCACATGGTCCGGCATGGCAGACATTCCACGGCGGCGCCCGGAACCGGAGAGTCGTCACGCCGTAACGTAACGTTACCTTGTCGATTCGACTTGCCGGGATCCGGGCATAGCCGTTACAGCAGCTTCGCCTGAACGCGCGCGATCCCCTGCTGCGCACAGGCTTCATCGAGATGCCCGCCCGGCGCACCGCCCACCCCCACTGCGCCGATCACTTCGTCGCCGGCCTTGATCGGCACGCCGCCGCCCAGCACCAGGAACCCGTCGATGGCCGTCATCTGCGCGGCGGCCGGGTTCTTCTGCAGATTCGCGGCGAGCGTGCCGGTCGGCGTCTTCGTCGACAGCGCCGTATAGGCCTTGCGCTGCGACGCATCCACCGTATGCAGGCCGGCATGGTCGGCACGCAGCATCGCGCGTGCGACGCCGCTGCGGTCGACGACGGTGACGGCCACGCTGTAGCCGCTCGCCGAGCAGGCCTGGATGGTCTGCTGCGCGATTTCGGTCGCCAGGGTCAGTGAAAGATTCCCTTCCTGAAGGACTTGCGCGGAAGCGGCGGTGGTCAGCGTAGCGGCGGCGAGCATCGCCAGGGTCGATCGAATGATCATGTGAACTCCTTATCGAAATGGCTGGAAGACGAGCGGCGTATCCAAGGTGCGCATCGCGTGTCGTGACGACCGGCGATGCAGCGACCGAACCGCTCGATAAACCCAGTTTCGAACAAGGGGAGGTGAAGCTGAATAGGACGGGGCCTATTTTGGATGCGGCGTGTCGCTCGCACCGCGCTCAGGCAGCGCGACGCCGCAATGCGGGCAGCACGGTTCATCGCCCGTGGCCGGGCGTGCGTTGGCACGCGTGCGCTCCAGCGCCGACGCCACCAGCTCCGCGCCCATGATCCCGGTCGGAAACGCGATGATCCCGTAGCCGAGCAGGATCGCGCACGACGTGATGAGCCGGCCGAGCGGCGTATGCGGCGTCAGGTCGCCGTAGCCGGTCGTGCTCATCGTCACGGCCGCCCAGTACACGCCCACCGGAATGCTCGTGATGCCGTTCTCGGGCCCTTCGACGAGAAAGATCACGGTGCCGAGAATCACCGTCAGCACGAACATCCCGCCGATGAACACGAAAATCTTGCGCCGCGCGCGGGTCAGTGCCAGCATCAGCATCTGCCCTTCCTCGAGATAGATCGACAGCCCGAGGATGCGGAACACGCGCAACAGCCGGAGCAGCCGCACGTCGATCAGCGCATGCAGGCCGGGGAAGAAGAACGCGAGATAGGTAGGCAGGATCGACACGAGATCGACGATCCCGAAAAAGCTGCGCACGTAGTGAAGCGGCTTCGGTGCGGATAGCAATCGCACCACGTATTCGGCCGTGAACAGCAGCGTAAATGCCCATTCGGCCGCATAGAGTGCGTGGCCGTACCGTTCGTGCAGGTCGTGCACGCTGTCGGCCATCACGACGAGCACGCTCGCGACGATCAGTGCGAGCACCACGATGTCGAGGTTGCGGAGGAGCGCGGGGCGCCGGGTGCAACGCGCGACGGTGTCGCGCAGCGCGTCGAAGGTGGACTGGAGTGCGGAAATCATGCGCCGGAGTTTACGGATGGCATCCGGCAGGGCCAATCGGACGAGTCTGATTTCGGCGTCGCACGTTCCGCCGCGCGCGATCTGGCCTGGCGCGTGCAGCGCGTCCATCTGCCGGAACAAGTCCCGGCCCGGCCCCGTGGCTGCGGTCGAGGCGCGGACGTGAAGGCGCGGCTGCCCTTTGGACGACGCGCGTTACTGCCCGAAGCGGTCCGCCACCGCATCCTTCAGCCGCGCGGCGGTGATCTCGCCCATGTGCGATTCGACGAGATTGCCTTTCGCGTCGAAGAAGAGCGTCGTCGGCAGCCCGCGCGAACCGTAGGCTTTCATCGCGTGCAGCGTGCGATCGAGCAGCACGTGATCGAACCGCAACCCTTTCTGTTCGAGGAACGCGCGCACCGCTTGCGCGTCTTCGCCCTGGTTGACCATCAGCACCGTCATCCCCGGATGCTCCTGCTGCGCTTGCGCAAGGATCGGCATTTCGCGCTGGCACGGCGGGCACCACGTGGCCCACAGGTTCACGACGACGGGCTTGCCCGCGAAGCGTTGCACCGGCACCGGCGTGGCATCGAGCGCTTCGAGCTGCAACGCGGCAAGCGGCGGCGCGCCGTGCTGCAACGTGGTGAACGTGCCCTGCGCGATGCCCCATGCGGCCACGCCCGCGAGCATGCCGGCCATCACCGGGCGACGCAGCGCGGTCAGGCGGCGCAGGCGCCAGCCCGCGAACACGATTCCCGCCGCGAGGCCGATGCGCCAGTCGAAGCCGCCGTCGCCGAGCGCGATGATCGAGCGCGGCGCGGCGGCGTATTCATGCCACCACTGCGCGACGTAGCCGATGCGCGCGGCGAGCAGGCCGAACAGCAACGCATCGAGGATCAGGCTCGATGCGGTCTTGTGATGTCCGTCCGGCGGGCGACGCTGGATGAAACGGGCGACGAGCCACGCGAGCAGCGCGGCGACGGCTACCGCGACGACGCGGATCGAGAAGGGACCAATGCTCAGCATGAAAGGGCGGGACGTGATCGAGCGGGGCTGGAGAGGGGATTGTCCGCCACGGCGATGATGCCGTCGACGGTCGTGCGGCGATTCGACAGGTCGCCGCGTATGGGGGTTCCCGTCGAGAACGTAACGGCGCGTTGCGGATTCGATGGAGGCGGCAGGCTCAGGGCTCCGTGATTTTCAGGCGGGCAGGCTGCAAATCAGACCGGTCTGATGGTCATCGGAATCGCGTTCATCAACAATACCCAGGCCGGTCCGGAGTGGTGTCCGCCGGCATCCCGTACAGGGATCTCTCCTTGACGGCCGCTCTCCCCCGGGCGGCCGATTTTTTGTCATCGAGCGTGCGGGCGTGAATGCCTGGTGGCGGCCGGTGGGCGCGGCCGCGAACCGACTCCTGTCGGCTGATCAAACGGAATAGGACCGCTGCCAGATGCGAGCACCGGGCATTCACTCGCGCATTGCACGACGGTCGGTTCTCGATCGGCGAAACCATTCATTGGCGGTGGCATGTGATCCACCGCCGTCGCCCGACGGGCTGCGCATCCGCGATCCTCGCGGCGCTGACCCGTACGCGCGATCACTGTCCGTTGCCGGACACGGCCCCGCCAAGCCGATACGCGGTGAAGAACTCATACCAGGGCGAACCTTCCCCAACCGGCACATTGAGCGCCGCCGTGCGCCGCTTCAACGCGCCGAACACGTCGTTGATCCGCGCCGTCTGCCCCGCATCGTTGAACGGATAAGGCCGCGCCCGGCCGGCCGCGAACGCGCCGTAGGCGATCGCGAGCAGGCGCGCGCTGTCGTCGGTCGACGCGATCGAGCCGTTGATCATTTCCGCGAAGCGCGGCCGGTCTTCGGCGCGTGATCCGGACAGGCACAGGAACACGATCGCCGACAGTTCGTGCAGATCCTTCACGCGTAGCAGGCCCGGCAGCCGCGCGACGATCCGCTCGACGGGCTCGTCGCGCAGCGCATCGCTGAAGTCGAGCACGGCGGTCATCGGATTCGTGTCCGCTTTCAGGCGATCGAGCGGCGGCGGTGCGGCCGACGCGCTCGCCCCGTCCGGCGACGCTGCCGGAGCCGCCCGCAACGCATCGGCCACCTGCTGCGTCCATTCCGGAAAAATCATCCGCACGTTGCCGAATTGCTCGCCGCCTTCCGCGGCCGGATTCCATCGATACACGATCGTGCCGCCGCGAATGAACGGCGAATACAGGTGCTCGGGCGTTTGCGGCAGCGGCCGCCGGTTGATCGGCAGCCACGCGAGCGTCAGCCAGTCGTAGCGGCCGGTGGCGGGCACGGACGGGCTCGAACTCGCGACGACCTGCCACGTGCCGCGATTCGCATAGCGGCGTCGCGCGTCGGGCACCGGGACGGTCTGGCCTTTGGCGGTGTCGAAGTACGTCGTGCCGGTCACGTTCGTGCCGCTGTCCGCGGCCGGCGTGACGGTGGCGATGACCCACGACGCACCGTCCGCCCCACGGTAGTCGGACGGCTTGAGCGTCGCGACGTCGTGCACCATGCGCGTTTCGGCCGCGACGGGGCTCGGGGGGAGATTGGCGGGCGCGGCCAGGATGCTCGGCATCGGATGTCCTCGGAATCGGGTGCGCATCGTCGAACGACGGCGACGTGCAACGGCGCAGATTGTTTTATGTCACTGTAGAACGTCGCAGCCGGAAACGGAAACCGGCTGCGCGGCGCACCCCGCCGACGCGTTCCGCCGCTTCGGCTTACCATGCGCATCCTGAGCCAACGACGCACACCGGGCGGGAGCGCACATGACCGACACGACAGCCATCACCGAACACTGGACGCAGGTCGCCGACCAATGGATCGACTGGGCCGGCAAGCCGGGGCACGACGCGTTCTGGAAATACCGCGCGGGGCTCGCGGCCTATATTGGCCGCGAGTCCGGCCGCGCGCTGGAGATCGGCTGCGGCGAAGGCCGCGTGAGCCGCGAGTTGAAGGCGCTCGGCTACGACGTGACCGCGACCGACGTGGTGCCCGCGATGCTCGACGCCGCGCGTCACGCGGATTCCGCGCATCGCTACAAGCTGGCCGACGCGGCGTCGCTGCCGTTCGACGCGGCCAGCTTCGATCTCGTGATGGCGTACAACGTGCTGATGGATCTCGACGACATGCAGCGCGCGTTGAACGAAGCGCGCCGCGTGCTGAAGCCGGGCGGGACGCTGTTCATCTCGCTCGTGCATCCGTTCCGCGATCGCGGCGGGTTCGCGGGGCCGCAACCGGATGCGCCGTTCGTGCTGAAGGGCAGCTATTTCGGGCGGGAGCATTTCGATGGCGTGGAAACGCGCGACGGGCTGTCGATGCACTTCGCCGGCTGGTCGCTGCCGCTGCAGGCTTACATGGAGGCGCTGGAAGCGGCCGGGTTCGCGATCGTGTCGCTGCGCGAGCCGCCGCCCGACCACGCCGATACGGATCAGTTGAAGCAGTGGGCGCGCGTGCCGCTGTTTCTGTGGATGAAGGCGCGGCCGGTGGCTTGATTGAGTAGCCCCGGGGACACAAAAATCGGCCGAAAGGATGGTCTTGTATCCCAGGGGCTACCCAGTTTGCCGAAGCGGCTGTTTCCGGAAGCGATCGTGGTCTTCAATCGGGCGGGGCCATCTGTGACATGGCGCTGCCCCTGTTTCGCCGTTCCGCTCAGCGCGACAACTCCTTCCGATAGAGCACGGCCCCCGGTTTTGCCGCGACGGTGTCGTAGAGCCGCATCGCCGTGTGGTTCGTCTCGTGCGTCTGCCAGTAGACGCGCTCGGCGCGATGCGCACGCGCAGCGTCGTACACGGCTTCGATCAGCGCGCGGCCGACACCCTTGCCGCGCTCGCTGTCGAGCGTGAACAGGTCCTGCAGGTAGCAGGTCGGCCCGATATGCGTCGTGCTGCGGTGATACAGGAAATGCACGAGCCCGACGAGCCGGCCGGCGCGCTCCGCGACGAGCGCATGCACCGGTTCGTAGCCGTCGAAGAAGCGCGACCACGTGAGTTGTGTGACCCGCAGGGGCAGGGCCGTATCGTCGAAGCGGCCATAGAAGCGGTTATAGCCGTCCCACAGCGGCAGCCACTGGTCGTAGTCGTGTTCCGTGACCGCGCGTACGGTCAGTCCGGTGTCGTTGGCGTTCATGTTGGCGGACCTGTCGATGAGAAGAGGGCGCGCCGCCGATCCGGCAGGCGCGTCGCAGGTCTCTACGATAGGAAGTTCGCGGCCTCATGAGTAGGCCCATGGCGACCGCATTTCATGGTGCCACGATCCGCATCATTCTCACGATGTCGACTGTCCGTCAGAACCTGCTGCGATCACGCCGGCAGAGCTTAGGGCAGACTGGTTCGGCCCTCTCGCAACCCTGATGCTCGCGGCGCCCTGCGAATCACGCGCAGCTTGCTCCGGTCCACATGCGAGCAAAGATCACGCCGCTCGAGTACCGGCAACAGGTTCGGGATAAGCCGACGGCTCGACCGCGATCGCGATTTTTCCTCGAAGCCCGTTGTTGGGACGCTCCAACAGGGCATGCGCGAGCGGAACGTCGGCGAGGGAATAGACGGCGCCCACGTGTGGCCGCAGCTGTCCGCGTTCGATCAACGCGCTCAACTCATCCAGCTTGCCGCGGTTTTGTCGCGTGAAAACGAAGTGATAGCTCGCGTTCTTGCCCCACGCCTGAATGACGTTTTGTGGCTGGGCGATGTCCACGATCGTGACGACGCGGCCAAGCTGGGCGAGCGCATCGGGGCTGCGCGACAGGGTGTTGCCGCCGATGGTGTCGAACACGACATCGACGCCGCGGCCACCGGTGTTTCGCATGACGGCGTCGACGTAATCGTCCTGTTCGTAGTCGATGACCACATCCGCACCCAGGCTTCGGGCGAACTCGACGTTTGCTTCGCGCACGGTCGTGAACACCCTTGCACCGATGGCTTTCGCGAGCTGGATCGCCACATGGCCGACGCCTCCCGCACCGCCGTGTATCAGAATGCTTTCGCCCACACGAAGCGCCGCACGCACGACCAGTGCTTCCCAAACGGTGCCGCCCACCAGGGTCAGGCTGGCCGCCTCGAGATGGCTCAACGAAGGCGGCTTCTTGCCGACGATGCTGTCGGCCGCCACGTGGTACTCGGCATAACTGCCCGGCCCGTCGAAGATTTGCGGGGTGTACCAGACTTCGTCTCCCGGCGAGAAGGCCGTCACGCCGGGCCCGACGGCTTCGACCACGCCCGATACGTCGTGTCCGGTAATGGCCGGAAGGGGTACCAGGTCCGGATAGTCTCCCCGTCGGATCTGGTAATCCAATGGATTGATCGAGGTGGCATGGACGCGAACCAGGACTTGCCCGGCGTGCGGCGCCGGCTTGGGTACGTCACGTAGTTCGAATGATTCCGGGCCGCCAAATGACTTGAGCAACAGCGCTTTCATTGCATCTCCGCGTTTCGATAAAAAGGGATATCGGGAATTATCGATATCATGGGGCAAAAAATTACAGGTCTTTCCCGATGGCCTTGGCCAGCGCACTGATGGCTGCTTCGTTGCGCTTGTAGTAGGTCCACTGGCCGATGCGCCTGACTTCCACCAGGCCGGCTCGTTGCAGCGTCGCAAGATAATCGGACACCGTCGATTGCGACAGCCCGACACCTTCCTGAATACTGCTGACGCAGACGCCCACCGTATGAACGTCCCCTTCATCCTGCGGCGGGAAGTTCTTCACGGGGTCCTTCAAACCCTGCAGGATTTCAAGGCGAGTCCGGTTCGAGAGGGCTTTGAAGATGTCGAGCAATTCCATGGGCAGCGAGTATATCGAGAATTACCGATATGTCAATGTGATCGCCAGCCGCCGTTTTGTCGAGTCTGGATGGTTCCGGAACAACGCTTGAATTTGCAAGCCTCCCGTGAAAAGGGAGGCCGTCGGCGCTTACCCACGCAGCGGCGGATTGAGTTGCGCGAACGCCTGCTGGCGCCGATACGGAAAGTACGGATAAGGCGCTTCCACCGCGCTTGCCGCATCGAGCTTCGCGACCTGCGCGTCGGTCAGCGCCCAGCCGACCGCGCCGAGGTTCTGCCGCAGTTGTTCCTCGTTGCGCGCGCCGATGATCACCGACGACACCGTCGGGCGCTGCAGCAGCCAGTTCAGCGCGATCTGCGGCACGGTCTTGCCGGTTTCCTCGGCGATCGCGTCGAGCGCATCGACCACGTCGTACAGGCGCGCATCGTCGACCGGCGGCCCGAAGCCGGCCGTTTCATGCAGGCGGCTGCCTTCGGGCAGCGGCGTGTTGCGCCGGATCTTGCCGGTGAGCCGACCCCAGCCGAGCGGGCTCCAGACGAGTGCGCCGAGCCCCTGGTCGGCGCCGAGCGGCATCAGGTCCCACTCGTAGTCGCGGCCAACGAGCGAGTAGTAGACCTGGTTCGCCACGTAGCGCGACCAGCCGTGCCGGTCGGCCACCGCCAGCGACTTCATGATCTGCCAACCGGCGAAGTTCGACACGCCGATGTAGCGCAGCTTGCCCGCGCGCACGAGATCGTCGAGCGTCGACATCACTTCCTCGACCGGCGTGCTCGCATCGAACGCGTGGAGTTGCAGCAGGTCGATGTAGTCGGTGTCGAGGCGGCGCAGCGCGTCGTCGACGGCGCGGACCAGCCGCGCGCGCGACGTGCCCGCGTCGTTCGGGCCGCTGCCGGTCGGCAGGCCCGTTTTCGTCGAGATCAGCACCTGGTCGCGACGTCCGTTGATCGCGGCGCCGAGCACGCGCTCGGATTCGCCGTCCGAATACACGTCGGCCGTGTCGAACAGGTTCACGCCGGCTTCGAGGCAGATGTCGATCAGGCGGCGCGCTTCGTCGACGCCCGTGTTGCCCCATGCGCCGAACAGCGGGCCGGTGCCGCCGAACGTGCCGGCGCCGAAGCTCAGGGCAGGAACCTTGAGGCCGGAGCGGCCGAGGGTGCGGTATTCCATGGCGGGTTTCCTTTGGGGGATCGACCGGTCGAGGGGCGGCCGCGAGGCCAGCGTTGGCACACTGTATCGCTTGCGGATATTTCGGATAATTGGGCAGACTTCGAAAATATCGTTCGGAAGGAGCGAATAATGCTGCTCGACAACCTCGCGCTGTTCCTGCACATCGTGGAGAAGGGCGGACTGGCCGCGGCGGGCCGCGAGTTCGGGCTGTCGCCGGCCACCGTGTCCGAGCGGCTGACCGCGCTCGAGCGCCACTACGGCGCGACGCTGCTCACGCGCACGACGCGCGCGATCAGCCTGACCGACGAAGGCCGCATGCTCGTCGACGGCGCGCGGCGCCTGCTGGCGGAGGCCGATGAACTCGAAGGCCGAGTGCGGCTCGGCGTGCAGACCTTGTCGGGGCCGGTGCGCCTGAGCGCGCCGGCCGATCTCGGGCGCGAGCGCGTGGTGCCCGTCGTCGACGCGTTTCTGGCCGAGCATCCGGGCGTCACGATCGATCTGCATCTCGGTGACGGCTACGTGGATGTCGTCGGGCAGGGGCTCGATTTCGCGATCCGTCGCGGGGTGCTCGCCGACAGTTCGCTGCGCAGCCGTTCGCTCGGCCGTGCGCGGCGCGTGGTGTGCGCGTCGCCCGCGTATCTCGCAGCGCACGGCACGCCGCGGCATCCGGACGATCTCGCCGCACACGACTGCATCGTGATGCGCTTCGGGCCAGAGCTGTATGCCGAATGGCCGTTCAGCATCGATGGCGAACCCCGGCGCGTGACGGTGCGCGGCCGGCGGGTGGCCAACGACGGCGCACTCGTGCGCGCGTGGTGCGTCGCGGGGCACGGCGTCGCGCTGAAGTCGCTGGTCGACGTCGAGCAGGATCTGGCGTCCGGCGCGCTTGTCGAAGTCCTGCGCGCGTTCTCGCCGGGCGACGTCGATCTGCAGATCGTCTATCCGGGCAACGCCGTGCAGCCGCGGCGGGTGCGGGCGCTGATCGAGAGGGTGGCAGAGGCGCTGGGAGGCGCGTAAAGGAACAGGCAGGGTTCATGCGATCCGCCGAGTGTCGCAGCGATTTGTCTTGCCGCGCTCGAAGCGAAGGTCGGCGTGACGATCCGGCGTGCGACGTCGTCAGCCAAAACCGGCGTTCGCTGGATTGCACACATTTCGTCATTTAGCTAATATTCAAAACGTTAAATGAAACCGAACCCATGGACGACGTCACCCGCATCAGCGCACTGGCCAACGAAAGCCGCCTGGCCGTGATGCGCTGGCTCAAGCAGCCGCGCAAGCATTTCCCGCCGCAGCCGCACGGCGATTTCGACGAGCTCGGCGTGTGCTGCACGTACATCACCGAGAAGCTCGGCATCGCGCCGGCCACGACCACGCGCCACATGCGCATCCTCGCGGATGCCGGGCTCGTGCAGGCGACCCGCGTCGGCAAGTTCACGTACTACAAGCGGATCGACGGCGCGCTGCAGCAGCTCGGCTGCGATCTTTTGCAACTCTGACTCACACCGAGGCAACCGACATGGACGAACTTGCATTGCTGGCCGACGCCGACCGGCGCGCGCACGCGTATCTGGCCGCGACGCACGAGCGGCGCGCGTTTCCCGACGCGGCCGCACTGGCCGGCCTGGCGGCGTTCGACGAGCCGCTGCCCGATACGGGCCGCCCCGACGACGTGCTGCGCCTGCTCGACGAGCGCGGCACGCCCGCGACCGTCGCGTCGAACGGCCCGAACTACTTCGGCTTCGTGATCGGCGCCACGCTGCCGGCCGCGGCGGCGGCCGAGCGGCTGATGCTCGCGTGGGACCAGTGCGCGTCGTCGTATGCGAATTCACCGGTCGCCGCGACGATCGAGCGCCAGGCCGCGCGCTGGGTCGTCGACGTGCTTGGGTTGCCCGAAGGCAGCGCGGTCGGTTTCGGCACGAGCGCGACGGCCTGCACGCTCGTCGCGTTGGTGGCCGCGCGGCGCGCGCTGCTCGCGCGCAAAGGCTGGGACATCGACGCGGATGGCCTGATCGGCGCGCCCGAAGTGAAGGTCGTGATCTCCGAGCTGGCGCACATCACGGTGAAGAAGGCGCTGCGCGTGCTCGGCTTCGGGATGAAGCGCCTCATCGTCGCGCCGGTCGACGCGCATGGCCGGATCGATCCGGCACAGCTGCCGGCGCTCGACGACATGACGATCCTCTGCGTGCAGGCCGGCGAAGTGAACACGGGAGAATTCGATCCGTTCGCGGCGCTGATTCCGCCCGCGAAGGCGGCCGGGGCGTGGGTGCACGTCGACGGCGCGTTCGGCCTGTGGGCCCGCGCCTCGTCGAAGCGTGCGCTGACGGACGGCATCGACGGCGCGGACAGCTGGACCACCGACGGCCACAAGTGGCTCAACACGCCGTACGACGGCGCGATGGTGATCTGCCGCGACGCGGCCGCGCTCGCGACCGCGATGAACAGCGACGCCGTGTACCTGAGCGGCGCGCAGGACGCGCAGAAGAACCTGAATCTCGAATTCTCGCGGCGCGCGCGCGGCATCCCCGTGTGGGCCGCGCTGCGTTCACTCGGCCGCGCCGGCGTGGCCACGATGGTCGAGCGGCATTGCGCGCAGGCGGCGCGCGTCGCGGACGGCCTGCGTGCCGCCGGCTACGACGTGCTGAACCGTGTCGTGCTGAACCAGGTGCTGGTGCGCGCCGGCACCGACGATGAAACGGCGGCGATCCTCGCGGCCGCGCAGGCGTCGGGCGACGTGTGGTTCGGCGCGACGGTGTGGCAGGGGCGGCCGGCGTTCCGGATCAGCGTGTCGTCGTGGCGCACCGAAGACGCGCACATCGATCGTCTCGTGGCCTTGCTGACGGAGCTGCGCGGTGTGCACGTGCGCTGAGCATCATGCGCCGTCCGTGCCCTGAACGGTTGCAGCCGCGCCCTTCAGGCACTCGATGAAATGCAGTGCGGCCGGCGTCAGCAGCGCATGCCGCCGCATCACGATCGCAACCGTCAACGCGGGCATCGGCTCGGCAAGATCCAGCGCGACGATGCCGCGTGATTTGCGTTCGACGTCGGCGAGCGGCCGCGCGAACACGCCGAGCGCATCCGTTTGCGACACGAGCCCGAGCGTCGCGGCAAACGACGGGCAGTGGATCACCCGCTTCGGTACGTCGATGCCGAACGGCATGAAGATCGAGCGCACCAGATCGTCTCCCTCGTCGCCGTAGCGCGGCACGCACCACTGCGCATCGACGAGCTCGCGCAGCGAGCGGGCGCGCGCGAGCCGATGCCGGCTTCTCGCGACGACCGCGAACGCCGTCCGGAACAACGGAATGCTCGCGAATTCATCGGGGTCCGGTATCGCGTTCGACAACTGATGCGTGACGATGAAGTCGAGCGAGCCGTCGCGCAGCCGCGCGAGATCGGTCGCGGTGAGCGCATCGTCGACGTTCAGCGTGGCGCCGGGCAGGTCGCGTGAGAACGCGGCGAACGCACGCGGCAGGAGCGTCAGCGCGACGGTCGGGCTGACCGCGATCGACACCGAGCCGGTCGTGCCGAGCCGCAACTGCTCGATTTCATCGCGCGTGCGCTGGATCTCCTCGACGATCAGCCGCGCGCGAATCGCAAACGCGCTGCCGTAATCGGTCAGCGCAATTCCCTTTACGCTGCGCACGACGAGCGGCACGCCGAGTTCCTGTTCGAGCTCGCGCACGATGCTGCTGATCGCCGGTTGCGTGACGCCGAGCGCGCGCGCCGCGCCGCGAATGGTGCGATGCTCGGCGACCGCGAGAAACGCATCGAGCTGCTTGAGCTTCATGAATGACCGATCCGAATACGAAGGAAGCGCGGGCCGGGCCGAACGCCAGGTGACAAGAAAAAGTTATCGTCCACAACGAAATCTTGGATTTTTCTTATTGGGTCGAGTGTATATGCTCGGTGCTTTTCAGGAGCGGTCACGATGATCCTCGTTAACCAGCAACGGCTGTGGGATTCGCTGATGGAGATGGCGACGATCGGCGCGACCGCGCACGGCGGCAGCTGCCGGCTCGCGCTCAGCGACGACGACGCGCGCGGCAGGCGCCGCTTCATCGCGTGGTGCGAAGCAGCCGGTTGCGAGATCCGCATCGATCCGATCGGCAACGTGTTCGCGCGCCGGCCGGGCACGGAACCGGGTTTGCCGCCCGTGACGTGCGGCAGCCATCTCGACACGCAGCCGCTCGGCGGCCGCTTCGACGGCGTCTTTGGCGTGCTCGCGGGCCTCGAAGCGATTCGTACGCTGAACGAGCACGGCATTGAAACGCGACATCCGATCGACGTCGTCGCGTGGACCAACGAAGAGGGTTCGCGCTTCACGCCGGGCATGATGGGTTCGGCCGTCTACGCCGGCGCGCTGGATCTCGACTACGCACTGGATCGCCCGTGCATGCAGACGGGCGCGCTGCTGCGCGACGAACTCGAACGCACGGGCTTCGCTGGCCCCGCGCGCGAGCGGCAAATGCCGAAGGCGTATTTCGAAGCGCATATCGAGCAAGGGCCGGTGCTGGAGCAGGCCGGCTTGCCGATCGGCGTCGTGACGGGCGTGCAGGGCATCTACGAACTCGACGTCACGGTGACCGGCTTCGAGTCGCATGCGGGCACGACGCCGATGAGCGTGCGCCGTGACGCGATGGGCGCGGCGGCCGCGATGATCGCGGCGATCGTCGAGCACGGTCACACCTTCGACGACGATGCGCGCGTGACGGTCGGTCATGTCGCGTGCCAGCCGAATTCGCCGAGCACGATTCCGGGCAAGGTCCGGTTCAGCGTCGACGTGCGTCACCCGTCGCGGCCGGCGTTGCAGCAACTGGTCGCCGACATCGAGGCGATCTGCATGCAGCGCACCGCGCTGCGCGGCACGAGCGTGCAGGTAGAGACGATTGCAGAATACGAGCCGGTGGTGTTCGATGCGGAATGCGTCGAGCGCGTGCGGCAGGCAACGGCTGCCGCCGGCTATCCGTACAAGGAGATGTGCAGCGGCGCGGGGCACGACGCGGTGAACCTGTCGTACGTCGCGCCTTCCGCGATGGTGTTCGTGCCGTGCAAGGCCGGCTTGAGCCACAACGAAGCGGAAGAGGCCGATCCGGTGCACCTCGCGCAAGGCGCATCGGTGCTGGCGAACCTGCTGGCCGATTGCGCGCGCTAGCCGCATGCGATGGCGGGGCCCGCAACCCCTCCGCAAGCGTGAAAATGTCGGACAATGGCCGCTGCGCGCGCCAAGCTGGCGCCGCGTTCAACCAAAGAATTCACGTTTGCGAGATCCCCATGTCGACTCCCTTTCCCCGGGAACTGCTGAAGGCCGCCGATATCGCGAAGATGGAACCGACGCGCGCGGTGCATTCGCTGAATCCCAATGCCGTTCGTCTCAAGCGACAACTCAGCGATCTGACCGGCTTGACGCAATTCGGTGTTCACCTGCTCACACTGATGCCCGGTCACGAATCGGCCGAGTATCACCGTCATCTGTACGAAGAGGAGTTCGTGTACGTGCTGTCCGGGACGGGCGCGGTCACGATCGGTGAACGCACCAGTGAAATTGGGCCGGGCGATTTCATCGGCTTTCCGCGCGGCGGTGAAGCGCATACGGTGCAGAACACCGGCGATACGCCGCTGGAGCTGCTCGTCGGCGGGCAGCGGCTCGAACACGACGTCTGCGAATACCCGCGACTCGGCAAGCGGCTTTATATCGCCGGCGAGCTCGAGGACTATGTCGATCTGCCGAAGCAGCCTTGATCGCCAATCGTGCATTCAGTGCCCCATTCCACATAAAAACCGAATCAATGACCGCGTGTTTAGATAAACGAAATAAAAATTCGTAAAAACACGGGGTAGAGAAAACGCGTTTATTTGGGCACGCTTGTGCGCATTGTCCGTTGCGGGGCGCCGGTATTTCGACATGCCGGCGCGTCTGTTTCCAGGTGCGCGCATTCGGAAATAACGACACACAGCCGGGATTTTCGACCGATTGGCCGGGCAAGCGGAATTCATCAAAAGCATCCTGATTGAAAGCTCAGTAGTTCGAATCAATATCCAGATTCAAGAACGATACGGAGACGGGCGATGTCCAGGAACTGGGGGTTGGGAACGGCGCTGCTGGCGCTGTGCGTTGTCTTGTCTGCCTGCGGCGGTGATGGCGATTCACCGTCGGTGGCTGCAGCGAACCTGTCGGCTGCCGCGCAGTCGCAGGGCAATGAAAACGGCAACGGCGGCAACGAAAACGGTAACGAAAACGACAACAGCAACGGCAACGAGTCGTCGAAGAAAAACGCCGACATCCGCGTCGCGCAATACGTCAATCCGCTGATCGGCACCGACTACGCGACCGACCAGCCGGCCGACCCGGTCGGCTCGGGCCTCGGCGGCGGCACGTTCCCGGGGCCGACCGTCCCGTTCGGGATGATGCAGTGGAGCCCGATGACACCGACCGCCCAATACGACAGCAGCAAGGGCGACGGCTCCGGTTTCTCCGGCGGCTACTGGTACGGCGACACGTCGATCAACGCATTCAGCATCCTGCACCTGAGCGGCACCGGCTGCTGGGCGAACGGCGGCTACCTGAACGTGATGCCGCAGCTCGCACCGGGCGACGCCGGCACGCCGGCCAGCTTCAATCACGCAAACGAAACCGCGCAGGCCGGCTATTACGGCGTCACGCTCGGCAACGGCATCAAGGCCGAGCTGACGACGACGGTGCGCACCGGTTTCGCACGCTTCACGTATCCGGCGCTCGCGCAGGGCCAGCAGGCGACGATCGCGATCGATCCGACCGTGCTGAACAACCGCGCGCAGGGCACCACGGCCGACACGATCAGCCAGGTCGGCGATCGCGCGTTGTCGGGCACGATCGCGGGCGGCGGGTTCTGCTGGGCCGGGCATGCGGTGCCCGTCTACTACTACGCGGAATTCAGCCAGCCGTTCGCGGCCAAGCCGGCACTGTCGAACAACAGCCCGGTGACCGTGACGTTCAAGGTCGACCGCAAGCATCCCGACGTGATGATGAAGCTCGGCATCTCGTTCGTCAGTGAAGCGAATGCGAAGGCGAACCTGCGCGCGGAGAATCCGGAGACGGACGCGCAAGGCAACCGGAACTGGCGTTTCGACACCGTGCGTAGCGCGGCGAGCACCGCGTGGAATGCGCGCCTGAACGCGATCCAGGTCACGGGCGGCAGCGATGCCGACAAGACGAAGTTCTACACCGCGCTGTATCACGCGTCGTTGCACCCGAACGTGTTCAACGACGTGAACGGCCAGTATCCGGACTTCTACGCGTCGAACGGCGCGGCGGCCGCGCCGACACGTCAGGTCGAGAAAGGCCGCACGATGTACGCGAATTTCTCCGGCTGGGACATCGACCGCTCGTTTATCCAGTTGCAGGCGCTGCTCGATCCGGTGCGGACCAGCGACATCGTGCAGTCGCTCGTGCTCGATGCGAAGGCGTGCGGCGCGTTCCCGCGCTGGGCGTATTTCAATACCGAGACGGCCGTGATGCCGGGCGATGCGGGCTCGATCATCGTCGCGAGCGCGCATGCGTTCGGCGCGACGAACTTCGACACGCAGGCCGCGCTATCGATCATGAAGAGCAGCACGGCGCCGGGCGGCGCGTGCGCCGGCACGCCGGTGATGGGCAGCCGCGCGGACTACGACCGGCTCGGCTACGTGCCGTCGTCGGGCTCGGGCGACAACCAGACCGCATCGAACACGCTCGAATACGCGGTGCGCGATTTCGCGGTGTCGCGTTTCGCGACGGCGCTCGGCGACACGACGACGGCTGGCGCGCTGCTGAAGTCGAGCGGCAACTGGCACAACCTGTTCGCTCAGGGCGCGATCCAGCCGAAGACGTCGGCCGGCGCGTGGGTCATCGACGGCACGGGTTTCATGGAAGGCAATGCCGAGCAGTACACGTGGTACGTGCCGCACGATCTCGCCGGCGTGGTCGCGCAGGCGGGCGGCGCCGCACCGGTCGTCAAGCGGCTCGACACGTTCTTCACGCACCTGAACATCGGCACCGTGCAGCCGTATTTCTACGTCGGCAACGAAGTGACGATGGCCGTGCCGTGGGTCTACGCATGGGCCGGTGCGCCGTCGCATACGCAGCGCGTGCTGCATGCGTCGCTCGCGAACGAGTTCGGCACCGGCGCGGCCGGGCTGCCGGGCAACGACGATCTCGGCGCGATCTCGGGCTGGTACGTGTGGGCCGCGCTCGGTCTTTACCCGGTCGTGCCGGGCGTGAGCGGGGTCGCGCTGTCGAGCCCGCAGTTCGAGAGGATCACGGTGCGCGTCGGGCAGAAGGACGGCAGCTACCGTCTGCTGCACATCGTCGCGCCGGGTGCGGGCTCCGGCGACAGCGCGTCGTTCTATGTGAAGTCGCTGAAGCTGAACGGTGCACCGTACGCGACCGCGTGGCTGCCGTTCGAGCAGATCGCGAAGGGCGGAAAGCTGTCGTACGCGATGACGTCCGACGCGAGCGCCACGACGTGGGGCACCGACGCATCCGCGATGCCGTCGTTCCCGCAGGCGGCCAGCGCGCCGTAACGGTCCGGAAAATCAACGAGCGGTTCTTGCCAACAGGATCGACGCAGAGAGAGGGAGGGACGAACGGATGAAGCTACGTCATGTGGTGGGTATCGGGTGCCTTGCCGTGTTGTCGGGGTGCGGCGGTGATCAGGGTTCGACGGATGCGAGCATGCTCGCGCAGCGGTCGAACGTGCAGGGCAACCAGAACGATCAAGGCAACCAGAACGACCAGGGCGATCAGAACGATCAAGGCGAAAACGGCGGCGCGGCCAAGCGGTCGGTGCTGCACAGCGTCGACCCGATGATCGGCACCGCGAATCTCGACATCAACGCGGACTGGAGCAGCGGCGTGCGCGGTCACGGCCACGTGTACCCGGGCGCGACCGTGCCGTTCGGGATGGTGCAGCTCGGGCCGGACACGACCGGCGGCGCACACACGCTGCCGTGGAACTGGGATCGCACGTCGGGCTACCAGTACGACGATCCGTTTATCACCGGCTTCACGCATACGCACCTGTCGGGCACCGGCATCGGCTCGGGCGGCGAAGTGCGGTTCCTGCCGACGCTCGCGCCGGTCGACACCGCGACGCTGGCGAAGGTCGCGGCCGATTCGTCGATCACCTACAACGCGTCGTTCAGCCACGACGACGAAACCGCGAGCCCCGGCTACTACCGCGTGAAGATCGCGCCGGTCGGCAGCGGCAACACGCCGTGGAACGTGCAGGGCGCGAAAATCCTCGCGGAGATGACGGCCACCACGCATGCGGGCGTGCATCGCTACACGTATTTCCCGAGCGCGGCCGCGCAGAAGCGCAGCATGATCGTCAGCATCGACAACCCGATCGGCGGCTCGACCGCGAGCGGCAAGATCCAGGTCATCGATGCGCAGACGATCGCCGGCTGGGAGATCACGAACAACTGGGCGAACAACAAGCCGACGTATTTCGTCGCGCGTTTCTCGAAGCCGTTCGATACGAAGCATGTCGCGTTCAGCGCGGACGGCTTCAAGGCCTACCTGACGTTCGACGACGGCAACGACAGCGGTGGCGCGGTCACCGTGAAGGTCGGCATCTCGCCGTCGAGCATCGCGGATGCGCAGGCCAATCTCGCCTCGGAAGTCGGCGCGAAGTCGTTCGACCAGGTGCGTGGCGCGGCCGAGCGCGTGTGGAGCACCGCGCTCGACCGGATCCGGATCAAGGGCGGCAGCGCCGACCAGCGGACGATGTTCTACACGTCGCTGTACCGCACGATGCTCGCGCCGACGGTCTACAACAATGCGGACGGCAGCTACGTCGGCACCGATTCGACCAACGACGGCACGACGTCGCCGCCGACCACGAGCAAGCATGCGAATCCGGGCTTCGACTATTCGTCGACGTTCTCGCTGTGGGACACCTTCCGCGCCGAGTCGCCGTTGATGACGCTGGTGCAGCCCGAACGCGTCGACGGCTGGGTGAAGTCGCTGCTCACGCAGTTCAAACAGAACGGCAAGGGCGAGCTGCCGGTGTGGCCGCTCGCGCAGACGGAAACCTTCACGATGGCCGGCCATCCGTCGATCCCGCTGATCGCAGATGCATACCTGAAGCACCTGACGAGCGCGGGCATCGACGACATCTGGACTGCGTTGACGACCACGCAGAACGCGAGCGCGCACGGCTTCGACCAGTACCGGCAGAGCGGCTACGTGACCGCGGGCGACAACGCATCGGTGTCGACGACGCAGGACTATTCGTTCGACGACTGGGCGACGGCGGCAGTCGGCAAGGCGGCGGGCAAGAGCACGGCCGACTACCGGCCCTACCTGCAACGCAGCCAGAACTACCGGAATGTGTTCAACCCGGTGCCGAACAACGGCTGGAAGTTCGCGCAGCCGAAGGATGCGCAGGGCAACTGGGTCGCGGGCTTCGATCCGACGGCGGCGGAAAAGACGGACTTCTCCGAATCGAATTCGTGGGTCGATACGTGGAACATCTTCCACGACTTCCCCGGCCTCGTTGCGCTGCTCGGCGGCAAGAGCCAGTTCATCGCGCAGCTCGACCGCACGTTCGATCCGGCCAATCCGCTGACCTTTCTCAACAACCAGGGCTTTCCGGACCTGACCGGACGCAGCGGCCAGTTCTTCGCGGGGAACGAGCCGGCGAACCACCTGCCGTACCTGTACGACGTCGCGGGCGTGCCGTCGAAGACGCAGGATCGCGTGCGTTCGGTGATGGACGACATGTACTCGCTGACGCTGACGGCCGGCGATCGCGCGCTGTTGAGCGGCGACAGCCTGAAGGCCGCGCTGGCCGATCCGCGCCGCGTGCGCGATGCGGCGATTCCCGGCAACGACGATTGCGGGCAGTTGTCCGCGTGGTACGTGCTGTCCGCGCTCGGCATCTATTCGCTGAATCCGGTGGGCGGCGTGTTCTACCTCGGCACGCCGCTGTTCGAGGAGGCGACGATCGACATTCCGGTGGCGTCGGGCGGCGGGGACGGCAAGGGCCTGAAGTTCGGCGCGACGCGGCGCTTCACGGTGACCGCGCATACGGCCGGCGGCGGCGCGCCGTCGTCGGTCAATCGCTATGTCCAGTCGGTCAGCCTGAACGGCACGCCGCTGCATCGGCCGTACATCACGTACGACGAGATGAAGGCCGGCGGCACGCTCGATTTCGTGATGGGGTCGACGCCGAACGACGCATGGGTCAGCACCTGGAATGGGCAGGATCCGAACAGCGCGCTCGCGCCGTCGCTGGCGCTGGCCGGCAAGTAGCGGCTGCTAGCGGCCCGCTGCGACGCGGGCCGCGTTTCTTCCCCTTCATGTGACGCGACGGTGCGGGCCGCGGCCGCGAGGCAGGAAGCGGCCTGCCCCGGGGATCTGTCCTTGGGCCGCGCGGCGGGGACGCCATGCGCCAACGCGGTGACTGCTTCGGCGGCTCACACGCAAACGGGGCGCGACAGCAGGCGATGGTTTCCGTCCCGGCCGGCAGATCGCTCATGCCGCTCCGGCTCGGCATCGAATGGATCCGGCACCGGACGGCCGACCGCTTCGGCTTGACCGGTTCAATCCCGGTGGCGGTCGCCGTCACGTTCGTGTCATGGGGCGTCGTCGCGCTTATGATGCGGGAACGCCACTGACAGGGTTCCCCGATATGGACGCGCCGCTCCCGCCGATGTCTGCCCCGATTTCCGAAACGGAACCTGAAACCGAAACCGTCGCCGAGCCGCGCGCGTCGCGCGTGCATCGGCCGGTCGCGCTCGTCACCGGATCGACGTCGGGGATCGGTGCGGCGATCGCGCGCCGCCTGGTGGCGGACGGCTACGCGGTGATCCTGCATTCGCGCCGCTCGGCCGACGTGGGACGTGCGATGGCGCGCGAACTCGGCGGAGCTTATGTGCAGGCCGATCTCACGGACGATACCGAGCGTGTGCGGTTGATCCGCGAGGCCGTTGCCGTACACGGGCGGCTCGACGTGCTCGTCAACAATGCGGGCGTCAGCCGCGTGATTCCGCACGACGATCTCGCTGCGGCGACGCCCGACGTGTGGCGCGAGATGCACGAGATCAATGTGATCGCGCCGTTCCGGCTCGTCGCCGAGGCGGAGGCTGCGCTGCGCGAGGCAGCGTCGCACGGGCGGGCCGGGTGCGTGGTGAACGTCAGCTCGCACGCGGGCGTGCGGCCGAAAGGCGCGTCGATTCCGTATGCGGCGGCGAAGGCCGCGCTCAATCACACGACGCGGCTGCTCGCGAAAACGCTCGCGCCTGCGATTCGCGTCAATGCGGTCGCGCCGGGGCTCGTCGATACGCCGCTCACGGCCGACTGGACCGACGCGCAGCAGCTCTGGCGCGAGCGCGCGCCGATGCGCCGTGCGGCGACGCCGGACGACATCGCGCAGACGGTCGCGATGCTCGTCGCGTCCGACTATGTGACGGGCGAGATCGTGATGCTCGACGGGGGAATGAATCTGACGTGAGGCGAGAGCCGGTGACGCGCCGAAGCGCCGAAGCGCCGAAGCGCCGAAGCGCCGAAGCGCCGAAGCACCGAAGCGCCGAAGCGCCGAAGCGCCGAAGCGCCGAAGCGCCGAAGCGCCGAAGCGCCGAAGCGCCGAAGCGCCGAAGCACCGAAGCGCCGAAGCGCCGAAGCGCCGAAGCGCCGAAGCGCCGAAGCACCGAAGCACCGAAGCACCGAAGCACCGAAGCACCGAAGGCGGATGCGGCCGCGCACCCGCGCGCAGGTGTCACAGGCGCGACTACCGCGACCGCTTGCTTGCCGAGCGACGCGATCAGCCGAGCCGCGACCGCAGTTGCGCGAGCGCCTGATCGTGCGTGCGCTCGAACTTCAGCGGCGTGACGGCGACATACCCGTCACCCAGCGCGACCGTTTCCGAATCCGCATCGTCGTCGCGCGGCGCGCGCGAGAGCTTCAGCCAGTGATACTCGAAGTCGCGCGGGTCGCGCCCCGACACGATCTCGACACCCTGCAGCGTGCCGGCGCCCTGGTTCGTCACCTTGAGGCCGCGCACGTCCTGCGCGGGGCGCGGCGGGAAATTCACGTTCAGGCACGCATCGCTGTCCCAGCCTGCGGCCACGAGCCGGCAAATGACGTCCGGCGCGAGCGAGCGTGCCGTGTCCCACGGCACCGCGTTGCGATCGGTGAAGGCCTGGCTCAGCGCGATGGCCGGCACGCCGACCAGCATGCTCGTCATCGCGGCGCCCACCGTGCCGGAAAACACCGTTTCGGTGCCGAGGTTCCCGCCGCGATTCACGCCGGACAGCACGATGTCGGGCCGTGCGTCTTTCATCAGGTGGCTGGTCGCGATCGCGACGCAATCGCCGGGCGTGCCGCGCACCGCGAAACGGCGTTCGCCCTTGCGATGCACGCGCAGCGGTTCGTGCAGGCTCAGCGAGTGCGACGTGCCGCTCTGGTCTTCCGCCGGCGCGACGATCCACACTTCGCGCGCCAGTTGCGTGGCGACGTGTTCGAGCACGTCAAGGCCGGGGGCGTCGATGCCGTCGTCGTTGGTGAGCAGGACGCGGTCGAACAGCGGGCGGGTTTCTTGCATCGGGACGATCCTCGCGGAGTTGGGCAATGAGAGGGGAGTGCAGCGTGGCGCAAGCCACAAGGCTAGCATTCCCGCGTGAGGATCGTCGTGTCGCGCGGTGGCCTAGGATGTGAAAACGGGCGCATCGCGCGCCCGTTGGTCGGTGGCCGTGCCGCGGCGTGCGCGCCGGGTCGGAACCGTTCAGCCGAGCAGGTGCCGCAGCAGGCCGGCCGACACGACGCCGACGATGACGGTCGGCAGGATCGACAGGCGCGTCGCCGCGATCAGCGTGATGGCCAGCGCGAGCAGGTCGGCCGGGCGCGTCGACACGAAGGCCGGCGCGATCACCGAGATCAGCACGCAGCCGGGCACGTTCTCCATCACCGACGCCATCCGCGGGCTCAGCGTGCGGTTGCGCAGCAGCACGTAGCCGAGGATGCGCGACAGATAGGTGGTCGACGCCATCAGCACGATCGTCGCGACCGTGCTGAAATCCGGGAAATCAGGCATCGCGCGGCTCCCACAGCAGCGCGGCAATCAGCCCCGCGCACGCGCCGGACGCGACGTACCACGCGCCGGGCACGGCCAGGTGCGTGGCCGCCGCGACCACGAGGCTCACGAACCACGGGCGGCTCGCGCGCATCCCTTTCCACATCCCACGCAGCAGCACCAGAAATACGGCTGTGAACGCCATGTCGAAGCCATATTGCTCGACGTTGCCGATCGTCGGGCCGACAGCCGCGCCGAGCGTGGTCATCGAGATCCACGTCAGGTAGAGCCCCATGCAGATGCCCGCGTAATAGGGCACGCTGATGTGCGTGGCCGAGCGCGCCCGGGCATCGGCGAGCGACATCGCCCAGCTTTCGTCGCACATGAAGAACAGCGCGAAGAATGCGCGGCGGCGCGGCAGGCGGCGGATATACGGCTCGAATGCGGCGCCCATCAGGATGTGGCGCGAATTCACGAGGAACGACATCGCGACGATCAGCGCGATGTGCGGCGGCGATGACCACAGATGGATCGCCGCGAATTCGGAGCCGCCGCCGAAGTTCATGCCGGTCATCATCGGCACTTCGAACAGGCTCAGCCCTTTCTGCGCGGCCTGCGCGCCCAGCACGAGCGCGAACGGCACGAAACCCAGCATGACGGGCAGCGCCGCGCGTAATCCGCGGCCCATCTCGGCGACATAGGCGGGCTTGTCGCGAAGCCCTGACGACGTTGAAACGCTACTGCTCATTACTCCTCCTTTGGGGGAGGAATTGTCTGCTTTTTTGACTCGAATCGGGTTGCGTTGTGGCCAGATTTTTCTCAGAATTTGGCATTGAACGTGTGATTTGAAAATTTTTTGGAATCGGATGCCAATGAAACTTGACGCCATCGACCGCCGGATCCTGAGTGCGCTCCAGCGCGACGGCCGCATGCAGAACGTGGAGCTCGCGCACGAGGTCGGGCTGTCGCCGTCGCCGTGCCTGCGGCGCGTGCGCCTCCTCGAGGAAGCCGGCGTGATCGAGAAATACGTGGCCGTGCTGAATCCCGCGAAAGTCGGCAAGGGGCTGACGATCTTCACGCGCGTGTGGCTGAAGGGGCAGGACGCGGAATCGGTGAACCGCTTCGCCGAGGCCGTCCAGCAGATGCCGGAAGTCGTCGAATGCCACCTGATGGCGGGCGACTGCGATTTCCTGCTGCGCGTCGTCGCGGCCGACATCGACGATTACCGGCGCTTCCAGATGGAAACCCTCACGCGTATTCCGGGTGTGCTGAGCGTGAAGACCGACATCCCGATGCAGAAGGTCAAGCTCACGTCGGCGCTGCCGACCTAGCGTGACGCACGTGCTCAGCCATGCGACGACGACGGGTCGACGAACGGTCACGGCTCGGTGACAAT
The DNA here is from genome assembly GCF_002223325.1 of Burkholderia sp. AU15512. Classification (NCBI taxonomy): domain Bacteria; kingdom Pseudomonadati; phylum Pseudomonadota; class Betaproteobacteria; order Burkholderiales; family Burkholderiaceae; genus Burkholderia; species Burkholderia sp. AU15512. The sequence continues at coordinate 2,623,651 of NZ_NKEX01000006.1, read as the reverse complement.
CGTCCGATAGACTGACGAATCACGCTGCGTCGAACCGGTTGCCCGAGTGGTTTCGCGACGTTCGATGCGCAAGCAACTAACGGTCAATGTCGACGTGATCGGGCAGGCGGCGCTGCGTGCCGGGTCGTGCTGTGATGCGAATGCGTTTCTTCTTGTCGGGCCATTCATGCAGCCAATCAACAATCCGTGGAATTCGCTGGAAATCGTCAAGCTCGTGCTAGGCGTGCTGACGCCGTTGTCGGTCGCGTGTCTCGGCTGGCTCGTCGCGCGCCGGCTGAAGCGGCTCGAACTCGTGCAGTGGACCAACCAGCGATTGATCGAGAAGCGGCTCGCGCTGTACGACGCGGTCGCGCCGCAGCTCAATGCGCTGCTGTGCTTCTACACGTGGATCGGCTACTGGAAGGACATCTCGCCGGACGACGTGATCCGCGCGAAGCGTGACCTCGACCGCACGTTCCACATCTACCGCTACCTGTTCGACGACGACGTGTACGACGCGTATCACATGTATATCCACGCGCTGTTCGACGTGCATACGGGCCCGGGCCGCGATGCGCGGATCCGTTCGCTGGTCCAGGCGCCCGACGGCGATCGCAGCGTGCACGGCTCGTATGAATGGAAACCGGCGTGGTTGGACCGTTTCGCGACGGCGAACGTCGTGCCGAAGGACGACGTGCTGCGGTACTACACGCAGTTGATGGAGCGGCTGCGCGTGGCGCTGGGCGCGACACGCTGAACGAAGCGCGGCGGTACGCGCACGGGTATCGAAATCCGCCACCCGGCGGCGCGGATACCCGCCCTTGCGCAAGAAGCGGATGCGGCGCGCGGCGGCGGCTGAGATGCTCGCGCCATCCCCACTCGCGCGAGGTCCGTATGGTTGTCGATACCGGCTGCCAGCCGCTCATGATCCGTTCGCCGGAAGCGGGCCGGCGGCGTCTCTTCTCCGTGGGTTCACACGATCCGCACGATCCGCATGACATGACGCTGCCGATCGAGCCCGAGATCGGCGACATCGTCTTCATCCGCGTGACCGTGCGGCCGTTTCTCGAAGTGGCGAGCGCGACGCGCTCGTGGACGAATCACGTCGGGATCGTCGTCGGCGAGCGCGGCGGCGAGCCGTTGATTGCGGAGAGTACGTTTCCGCTATCGCGCGTCACGACGATGTCGCGGTTTCTTGCGCGCTCCGATCGCGGCGCGTGCGTGATCGCGCGGCTGAAGCAGCCGCTCGATGCCGCGCAGCGGCGCCGGCTTGTTGACGCGGCGATGCGCCGGATCGGCGTGGTCTACGACACGGGGTTCAATCTTGCGTCGCGCCGGCAGTTTTGCTCGCGGTTCGTGCGCGAAGTCGTGCGCGATGCGACGCGGATCGTGCTCGGCGACGTCGAGACCTTCGACATGCTGCTGCGCCGGAATCCCGATCATCCGCTCGGCTTCTGGCGGATCTGGTACTTCGGCCGGATTCCGTGGCGCCGCCGCACGGTGACGCCGGCGAGTTTGCTCGATAGCGCGGCGTTGAAGGTCGTGGCGGATACGCGCAAGCACGTCGAGAACGTGTCCGAAGGTGACGATCCGGACAGCGTTTGACGCAAGCGAGCGAGGTCACGAACCTTTTGTCACCGGCCGTCGCCCGCTTGAGGGGCGATCGCGTGATCGCGCACGCCGGCTCGCCACGAACGCGAGCCGGTGTTACTCCACAGTGGGCGCGCTCGGCTCCGTGTCTTCCACGATTTCGGTCGACGTTACGCCGGCCGCTCGCCGCGCGGCAAGCATTGCGTCGAGCGCTGCAAATTCCTCGCGGTTCAGTCGTTCGTATTCAGCGCGCAACTCGGGGTCGGACAATGCGCGTTTGCGCAGATCTTCATACGTTCCCATATCAAACCTCATCAATTCGATTGCACCAGCGTGATTCTCTGACAGCTTCAAGACTACTGCCGCCCCGCCACCGCCAGCCGCGCCGCCAGCCCCACGAACACCGAGCCGAGCAGGTACTGCGGCAGCTTCGACGGGCGGCGGCGCGCGCCGATCCGCTGGCTCAGCCGGCTCGCGGACAGGATGACCGCGCCGTTCACGACGAAGCCGATCAAGTTCAGCACCGTCGCGAGCACGAGAATCTGCACGGCGATCGAACCGTGTCCGGGTCGCACGAACTGCGGAAACAGCGCGAGCACGAACAGCGCCATCTTCGGGTTCAGCAGGTTCGTCGTCAGCCCCTGGCGGAAGATCGCCGCGCTCGAGTGGCGACGCGGCGACGCGACGGGCGACAGCGCGGTCGCATCCGAACGGAACGTCTTCCACGCGAGATACAGCAGATAGGCGGCGCCCGCGAAGCGCACGGCGTCATAGGCGAGCGGCACAGCGACGAAGAGCTGCGACAGCCCGAGCGCGGCCGCCAGTGCGTGGCAGTAGGTGCCGGCCTGGATGCCCGCGAGTGTCGCGAAGCCTGCGCGGCGGCCCTGGCTCACGCTGCGGGACGCGATCAGCAGCATGTCGGGGCCCGGCGTGGCAGTCAGTGCGAGACACGCGCCGGAGAACAGCGCGAGCGTGGGGAGGTCGATCATGGGAGTCCCTTTTGTGGATGCCGCGTAAAAGGGAGGTCAGTTTAGGAGGGCACGCGAGGCCGGTCAATCGAACGAATGGACGATGGTCTGGCCGGCCGTTGAGGCCGATCGTCAACCCCGATGCGCTGCCTGCGGCACGCCGATCGTGCCCGCCGCTGCATCAACGGCATACGCCCATGCAGCGCCTTGCGTGCGCGATCGCCGCACGGTTCAAGGCTTGCGGCAGGCCACCTGATAATCGATCACGGTATTCGCCGACGGCTTGTCCGGCTCGCCGCCGACCGTCGTCACGCCGAGCACGCCGGCTGCATTTCGGTAGCGCAGCGCGCAATAGCCCATGCCGGTGCCTGAACACGCTTCGGCTTCGATGATGCCGTGCTTCGCGAGCGTCGCCGCGCCGTCCATCGCATCCGGCTTCTCGCGCGGGCGCAGCGGTTGCCAGCCTTTCGCGATCAGGATCCGGCGCGCGACGTCGAGCGGCTTGCCGTACACGTTGGGCACGACCACGCGGCCTTGGCAGTAGGTGCTTTCAGCCGCGACCCGGGTCAGACGCAGGCCGCCGTTCTCTTCGTGAAGTTCGCCGACGGGCGGCGCCGGGCCGTCGCCGCCCCAGATCAGCAGCGCGCCGCTTTCCAGCCGATCGGCCGTGCCGAGTTGCCAGCCCGCCTTGCGCGCCGTGTAGCCGAGCGCGACGAGCGTCGTGCCGTCGAACACGCCGACGTTGCCGTTGCGCGCGAAACAGATCGCGCTCGTGCCGGCACTGAATCCGCTCGCGAACGTGACGACCGTGTAGCGGCCGAGCGGCGCTTCGGACGTCACGATCCAGTCGCGCTTCGCGACTTCACGGCCGGCCGCGGTGGTCGTCTTTGCGCGATATTGCGCGCAGAACGAGTCGAGCGAACCGTTCTCCGGCGAGTGCGGCAGCACACCGAGCGGCACCAGTGACGCGCCCGCGATATCGGAGGTCGTACGCAGCGTGTCGGCCGACGCCGTACCGCCGAGCGCGGCACATGCAATGGCTGTGATCGACACGATCGGCGCAAGACGGCGGGCAAACGGCAACGCAACGAAACGGGACACTTGGGTGGTCTCCGGGGAAAGGGGCACGGGCGCGATGATCGCGGGTTTGCGCCCGCGTGTCATGATCGCGCGCACCGGCCGGCAGCGCACCAGCGTGCCACCGATGACTCAGCCCTTCGCGACGACGTCGATCCTCAGCGCTTCGCCGCCGTCGACGATGGCCAGCAGGCGATCGACGTTCGGATGTGCGCCCGGGCGGTTGCGTGCGTCGGCCGTATGTTCGGCGAACACCGCGAGGCCGTGCTCGGCGGCTTTCGCGTCGAGCGTGCCGAATGCCTGCTTCAGGTAGTGGTACACCGCGAGCGAGCCTTGCTTGCCCGGCTGGTTCTCGATGGTCGCGACCACGTCGCCGTTCGCGCCGACGAGATCGATGCGCGCGACGCCGTCGATGGCCGGCAGTTGCGCGAGATTGTCCTTGAATACTTGGGTCGGTTGAATCACTGAAAACACTCCGTCGGTTCGGTCAGGGGCCAATGAGCATGGCCGGCCGTATCTTATCCGATCGGCCTTTGCGCACCGGTCGGCACGTGGGCGCCGGCCGTGCACCACGCCAGCGCCGGGCTATCGTCCGGCGGCAAGGATGCGGCTCAGGCATACGCGGTCGTTGCCCCAACGTGCCGGCCATCGCGCTCCACGCCACTACCGCCCCGCGCCGGCCGGCACGCCCGCATCACGCGAGCGCTCGATGTCCGGGCTGCGATATGCGCGCTCGGGAATCTCGGCGAGCCGCGAGGCATGCACCTGATGCGGCGTCAGGCCGTAAAATTTTTGGAAACTCATCATCAGCGGCGACCACTTGTCCGGATCGATGCGGTCCGCATGGCCGTCCATCAGCAGGTCGGGATGCACGTGCACGCGCTGGATGCGCAACTCGAACACGCGGATGTGGCCACGCACGTCGGGCGTTTCCTCACCGATCCCGTGCGTGGCCGCGACGACCGCTTCCATATGCACCGGGCATTCGAGCGCACGCGGTGGCGCGACGGTTTGCGAGGCCGCCTCGGTGAGCCCGGCCGTGCCGAACTTGTCGGGTTCGTACACGTAGCCCTTCGCGCGCTTGCCGTCCGGCACCGGGCAGGTGCCCGTCGTGCGCGCGATCCGGTCGACCGCGTGCGCCTGTGCCGACGACGGCAGGTTCAGTACGCACTCGCCGGTGCGCAGCAGGTTGCGGGTGGTCTGCGAACTGGCGGCGATGCCGATCACGCCGCGCCAGCCGAGCCAGAACGCGGACGAGATCGGCGCGAGATTGGCGGAGCCGTTTTCGTTCCGCGTGCTGACCAGCACGACGGGCGTGCCGAAATAGAGGATGTTCGGTTCGGTGACGCAATGCGGAGCGTTCATGATCGGTGCCTTCGTTGAGGGATCAGTCCGCATGCTGATCCTGTCGCGACGGCGCGGCGCTCCGAATCTTGTCGTGTCATTCCGGAGGTGGGCAGGAACGCCCTTTGCGCCGGGCAGGACGCCCGGCATCGCGCGGGCTTTTCCGCTACAGTAGGAAATCGCAGGCCGCGCCCGCCGCGTCACACGGGCTCGCGCGGCCCTGTTCCGCCAACGCACACGAGGGCCTGATGGATACCGAGCAACGCTACACCGCCAACGCGCCGACGCGCGCGGAAGTCGACGCACTTGGCGGCCCGACCGTCATCGAATTCGGCGCGAACTGGTGCGGGATTTGCGCAGGCGCGCAACCGGCGATCGTCGCGTCGTTTTCCGCGCACCCTGCCGTGCGGCACCTGAAGATCGAGGATGGCCCGGGCCGGCCGCTCGGCCGCTCGTTCGGCGTGAAATTGTGGCCCACCCTGGTGTTCCTGCGCGATGGTGTCGAAGTCGCGCGCGTCGTGCGGCCCGCCGACGCGAAGCAGATCGAAGCCGACGGCTTCGCTGCACTGGCCTGAGGTCACGACGATGCAACAGGCGATCACGCATATCGGCATCGACACGCGCGGCAGCGGCCTCGTCGAATTCACGTCGCAGGTGCGCGCGTTCGTCGACCAGCAGGTCATCAGCACCGGCCTGCTCACCGTGTTCTGTCGCCATACCTCGGCATCGCTGCTGATCCAGGAGAATGCCGATGCGTCGGTGCAGCGCGACATCGAGCGCTACTTCGCGACGCTCGCGCCCGAGGACGCCACGCGCTACGAGCACGACACCGAAGGCACCGACGACATGCCGGCGCATCTGCGCACGGCGCTCACGCAGGTGCAGTTGTCGATCCCGGTCGAGCAGGGGCGCATGGTGCTCGGCACGTGGCAGGGGATTTACCTGTTCGAGCATCGCCGCGCGGCGCACCGCCGCGACATCGTGCTGCACCTGATCGGCGATTAAGCGGCAACCAGCGCAACAAGCGGCAACCAGCGGCGCAACGCCGGCACACCGGCTCAGGCGAGCAGCTTCTCGACGAGCGCGCCGAGTTCGCGCAGGTGGACGGGCTTCGGCAGGAATGCGTCGAATACCTGCTTGTTCTCGCGCAGTGCAGCCGATTCATATGCGCTGACGCCGAGGATCGCCGGATGCCGGCCATCGTCGTTGGGTACCGCGACCGTGCGAATGCGCCGCGCGACTTCGAAGCCGCTCAAGTCCGGCAGCTCGAGATCGATCACGACGATGTCGTAATGGCCCGTACCGAAGCGCGCGACGCCTTCCTGCCCGGTGCCGCACAGCTCGGCGTCGATGCCGAGCGCCGACAGCATCGCGCCGAGCGTTTCGCGCGCGTTGTCGTCGTCGTCGACCACCAGCGCGCGCCGGTCGCGGTGCACGGATGCGTGCGGCAGCGCGAGCGCGTCGCCGGCCGCGTGGCCGGCGGTGTCGATGCCGGGCACTTCGGCCGGCAGCGTCACGACGAACTCGCTGCCTTCGCCCACGACGCTGCGCACGTCCACATGCCCGCGCAGCGTCGTCACGATTTCGCGCACGACGGCGAGCCCCATGCCGATCCCGTCCACATGCAGTCCGACCGCGTCGTTCGCGCGATAGAACGGCTCGAAGATCTTCGACAGGTGCGGCTTCGCGATGCCGGTGCCCGTGTCGCGCACGGCGATCTTCAATTGCGGGCCGGCCGGCGCGTCGGCGAGCGTGATCGACACGTCGATCGACCCGCCGAGCGTGTACTTGACCGAGTTCTCGATCAGGTTCGACAGCACCTGGCGCAGCAGCTTGCGATCCGAACGGATCGTGAGGTCGTGCGGCTCGACCTGCTGCGCGATCGCGATCCGCTTGGCAGCGATCTTCTCGCGCAATGGATCGAGCACCTCGGCGAGCAGCGACGCCATGCCGACGGTTTCCCGTTCGGCGAGGCGCTTCGTCGAGCGCAGCTTGATGTAGTCGGTCAGATCCTTGACGAGCGCCTCGAGCGACAACGCGGAATTCTGCAGCCGCCGGATCGTCTTCAGGTTCGCCTCCGACTGCGGGCGCGCGAGCAGGATCTCGACCGATCCGCAGATCGCCTGCAGCGGCGTGCGTAACTCGTGGCTGACCATCCCGAGGAATGCGTTCTTCGCCTCGATCATTTCGAACGCGCGGTCGGACGCCTTGCGTTCCGCGTCGAGCGCCGCGTCCTGCCGCTCGAGCAGGTCGTCACGCGTGCGCATCGTATAGAACAGCAACAGGAACAGCGCGCACAGGATCACGCCGAGCACGATGCCGAGGATCAGGATCGCGCGCTGCTTTTCCTTCAGCTGATGGAACGTGAAGTCGCGCTGCGCCATTTCGATCGCGCGGAAATAGTTCGCGAGCCCGTTGACCTTCGGCCAGTACGCATTGACCTCGTCGATGACCTGCTGCGCGCTTTTCGGCGAATCGCGCAGCAACGGGACTTCGCGCTTCAGGCGCGTCATGAATTCGCCGAGCGCGTCGATCTCGTTGCGCGCGCGCGGGATGCGCAGCCAGTATTCGGACACTTCCGACGGCCGCTGCAGAAAGCCGAACGACACCGACAGGCTGTCGAGCTGCATCTGCACGTGATTGAAGTCGTCGTCCTGGTGTGTCGCGTAGAGGATCAGCTGCCGGTCGAACCGCGTATAGACGTTGCGGTATTGCGCGGCGGTCCAGAACACGCCTTCGCGCGGCCCTTCGAGCACGCCCTCGTTGACCGAGGTGGCGAGCAGGTCCCACAGCAGGAACGCCCACGCGGCGAACCCCATGATCCACAGCGCGCCGAGGACCAGGATGATTTTTCTATTTTTCCATCGCCGGCGTTTCATTTCACCGTCAGGCCGATGATCTGCCACGCGAACTTGGCTTCGCCGAGCGGCGTCTTCAGTTCATCGGGATACTGGTCGCGCGGGTACATGATCCACAGCGGGCCGTAGTTGTCGTTGCCGAGCACCTTGCCGTTCATCGTCCGCGCGAGGATCACGCCGTAGCGATCGGCGTCGGACACCGGAATCGTGAACGTGTACTCGTCGATGCAGCGGAACTCGATCTGCGTGCCGTGCGCGCCGACGGTCTTCAGGATGTCGGACAGGCGCGGGCCGGTGAAGGCCGCCTTCGGCGTCCAGCTCGTCGACGTGACGATCGTGTGCTGCGGCAGCGCCATCAGCGCCTGCTCGGAAAACACGTACGCCGTCTTGCCCTGCTGGTTGTGCTTGTCGATCTTGCCGTCGACGGTGAACGTGAACGACGAAGCGGCCCAGGTCGCGGCGGCCATGCCGAGCAGGCAGGCCGTCAGCAGGCGCTTGGTCCAGATGGTCGAGATTCGCATGGGTTGCCCTCGGTCGTGCGGTGGTGATGTGTCGTTGTGGTCTCAGTTCGCCGCGGCCGTGGCCGGCAGCGTGATCTTCAGTTCGCGCGCCACTTCGGCGAACAGGATCGGCAGGCGCACCGGCTTTTCCTCGCAGCGCGCGTTGTAGTGCGACACGATGTGCGCGATTTCGTCCTCGCTGGCTTCGCCGGTCGAGATCTTGCCGGTCAGCAGGAAGATCGGCGCGCCGCTGTTCTCGCTCGAGCGGATGCCGCGCACGAGTTCGGCGGCGGTCTGGTCGCCGAGCATCCAGTCGAGGATGTAGCCGTCGAAATCCTCGACCTCCAGTGCCTTGCGGAATGCCGCACCGTCGAAGTACGGAATCGCGTTCACGCCTTTCTCGATGAAATATTCACATACCGTCTCGGCGACATCCTGCGAATCGTCCACCACGGCGATGCGTGCCGCATACACGTTCGGCTGGGTCGAGCGCAGCTCGATGACGTCGACCGGATACGTGCGGCCCTCGCGCGCGTGCTGACGCTCGGTGATCAGCCATTCGCCCTGCCACTGCAGCGCGACGAAATCCGTCTCGCTCTGGCTGCTGGCCTTGGTCGAGATCGCGGCGCGGCAGCGAAAGCGCCGCGATTCGATCACGAGTGTCGCGTCGATCATCTCGGCGGCGGCCGGCTGCGTACCCTTGTCGTCGAGCAGGATCGCGGGCGGCACGCCGAAGTGCGTCGCGATGTCCTGCAACTGCGACAGGTTCCACGGGATCAGGCCTTTCATCTTGCGCGTGACGACCGAGAAGCTCAGGCCGAGCACGTTCGCGATCGTCGTGTTGTGACTTCGCGGCGGAATCCCGTTCCGGTTCAGTAGGTCGCGCACCTTGTTGGCGGTGATCAGATCGACGTTGGCCTGCTCGCTGTTGGACATCTCGATGGGGTCTCCAGGGGTTTTTGGCGAGGGTGAGCATATCAAAACTGACGTGTCATGCAAGCTTTGAAAAAGCGAATGACCTTGACATGCCTTTTTTCTTCATTATTATTGCTCACCACGTCACTATTGTTTGTCGCGTCATGTTTGGAGATCGATGCCGGCGACAGCCGGAACAACGAAAAGCGACAGCAATGAAGCAGTGACGGAACGATTCGAAGAGAGAACCTGAGAGAGCCTTGGAGTGCGTGTCGGCGTCGGCGGATTGTATCCGTTGCGCCGCGCGCCGCCGGGTACGAGCTCGCGGGGGTGGATAGCTCGAAGAATTGCGGCGCCAATAAAACCTGAGGAAAGTAACAATGTACCGCCGTTTGATCGCATCGGGGCTGCTGTTGCTATTGGCCGCGTGCGCGCAGGATCCGTCCCTCACCAGCAACACGGTGCGGATCTGCGACGACACCGGCTGTTCCGACCGTCCTAAAGATCAGGTCTCCTATCAAAAGAGGGACGATTCGGAAGACCAGGAAAGCCCGCGCATCGCTGCGCTGAAGCAGACCGCGAAGACCCAGCCGAAGGCCGCCTACGACCTCGGCCTGCGCTATTTCCGCGGTGACGGCGTGCGCCAGGACAGCTACCAGGCACTCAAGTGGATGCGCGAGGCCGCCGAGCGTGGCGACCTGCAGGCGCAGAAGGCGCTCGGCAGTTTCTACCTGTTCGGCCTCGAGGAAATGGGCTCCGATGCGCGCGAAGCGGAGAAGTGGCTGTCGATCGCGGCCGGCCGCGGCGACAAGGAGTCGAAGAAGCTGCTCGATCTGGCGCGCAAGGCCAAGAAGGAAGACGAAGAAGACTGGAAATGGCGCACGGAATGGCGTGATCGCTATTACGGCTACTGGTACTCGGGCTATCCGTACTACGGCGTCTGGCAGCAGACGTACTGGTACTACTGACCGGGGCTAAAGCAACGGGGGCAGCAGCGGGGAGACCACCATCGCGCGCCAGCCGGGGGGCTTATCGAAGTTCGCACGAACACATAAGCCGAACAACGACTCTAAATCGATCGACAACGACATGAAGACCATCCTTTCCCAACGTCTCACTCAAGGTGCGCTGGTGGCAGCGCTTTGCGCGTCCGTGGCAGGCTGCGGCGGCGTGGTGACGCCCGGCGGCCAGAACGCGGGCGTGACCGGTGCCGCCGCGGGCGGCGCGAGCGCCGGCGCCGATTCGCAGCTGCAGCGCTGCACGTCGCCGCTCGGCACGATCGCTGTCGATGATGGCCGCAACGCCGACTGGTGGGGCCCGTTCGGCAGTGCGACCAAGGTGACGAGCATCGACCCGCTGCTGCGCCTGGCGGTGCAGCAGTCGAACTGCTTCGTGATCACGTCGATCGGCAACCAGAAGAGCGACGCGCGCCTGTCGCGCATCACGCAGCTGCAGCGCAACTCGGGCGAGTACCGTGCGGGCTCGAAGCAGCAGAAGGGCCAGCGTGTCGCGGCCGACTACTACATGGAACCGCAGATCGTCATCAACGATTCGCCGATCGGCGGCATCGGCAGCATGATCGGCGGGCTGATCGGCAACAGCGCGGTGGCCGCGGTAGCGGGCCATCTGCAGACGAAGGCGTCGGTCGTGACGCTGACGCTGTTCGACGTGCGCTCGGCGGTGCAGATCGCGGCGTCGGAAGGCAGCTCGACGGCGACGAACTACGGCGCGGCGCTGGGCGGCTTCGGCGGCGGCGTGGGTGGCGGGCTCGCCGGTTTCTCGACGACGCCGGAAGGCAAGGCGACGGTCGTTGCGTTCATCGATGCGTGGAACAAGATGGTCGTCGCGCTGCGCAGCTACAAGGCGCAGGACGTCAAGGGCGGTCTCGGCCGCGGTGGCCAGCTCCAGGTCAACTGACGTCCACGGGCCGGCGGTGCGCCGCCGGCCGATTCCTGATTCGTGATGCTTGACTGTCCGTGCGCGCGGCGTGATCCGCGCGTGCCGGCTTCGTTCGTCCTTTTTTGCACCCAGGTGATCCCGATGAAAGCCGTTGCCCTGATCGCATTGACCTGTCTGGCGCTGACCGCTTGCGGCGGCGACGATTCCTCGCCCGCGGCGTCCGGTGGATCGGGCACGAGCAACAACGGCGGCACCGGTGGAACCGGCGGCACGGGTTCGGGCGGGACGGGAAGCGGGGGCAGCGGTGGTTCGGGCGGTTCCGGTGGCTCGGGCGGCTCGGGCGGCGGCACGCTGACGTGGCGCTACGAGGCGCAGCCCGTCGCGGCCGACAAGGCGAGCTTCCTGACGCTGGTCAACAGCGAAGGCGCGAAGGGCTACCGCTATCTGGGCGACTATTACTACAGCGCGAGCAACGGCGGGACGCAATCGATCTTCGTGAACGACGGCACCGCGCAGACCTACACGTACCAGCTGCAGAACGCCCCGGCCGACATGACGTCGTTCGTCAACACGGCCAATGCGCAAGGGTCGAGCGGCTACCGCTACGAAGGGCCGCTCACGTATGGCGACCTCTATCGCAAGGACGGCGGCTCGTCGGCCACGTACACGTACACGACGACCGGCTTGCCGGCCGATGCGAATGCGTTCCTCACGCAGGCGAACGGCCAGGGCCAGTCGGGCTACTGGTTCCTGGGGCCGATCGCGGTGGCATCGGTGCAGGCGAACATCTACATGAAGAACAACGCGTCGAGCGCGACCTATACGTACGACGCGCTGGCGCCGGCGTCGACCGTCAGCGACTTCATCGCGCAGGCCAACAGCGAAGGGGCGAAGGGGTATCGCGCGAAGGGCGCGATGGCGTTCGGCACGGCGATCTCGTGGGTCTACGTGAAGGACCAGACGCAGTCGCCGACCTTCACGTACCAGTCGGCCGCGATCCAGTCGACCGGCGCGAGCTTCGTCCAGCAGTCGAACACGTTCGGCGGGCAGGGCAGCGCGTATCTGAGCGACATGGCGCTCGGCACCACGCCGCCGCTCGCGATGGCGTCGTTCTATTTCACGCCGAAGAACTGCACGGGCTTCCTGTGCACGACACTGAATCCGCTCACGCAGAACTGAGCGAACGACGCGGCTGCGACAGCCGCCGGCCGGGCATTATTTCGAAGCGGGGCGAGAGCCGGAGTTCGGCGCTCCCCCGCTTTTTTGCATCCGGCGCAGATCCGGCAATCACGGACATCGTTCTGACCCTCGCCGACCGGATGGGGGGAGGATTTCGTTCAAGTTCCAAATCAAAATTCAATCATATTGGACTTGTACTAAATCGTTCATTCCGGACTGATTTTAGGAAAACCGTTTGGCATGATCGTGGCATTCCAATTCCCTGGGCCACTTTCGTCCGCGATACCGGAGCCGGATGCAGACGCGTCCCGGTGCTCCGGCGTCGTCGCATTGCGACATGCCATACAGTCCGCTCCAATCCATCCGCCGCTATCAGAACATCTCGGTGTTCGGCGGCGGGATCGTCGTCACGATCCTGATCCTGATCGCCTGCGCGCTCGGGATGGGTTCGATCGTGTACGGCTATCTCGATGGCGAGCGGCACAATTTCCTGACGGGCATGGTGCAGACGCTCAACGAGATCAAGGTGAGCGAGACGTCGTTCCGCAACGGCGTGACCAATGCACAGCTGATCTGGCGGGAGACGGAGCCGGCGCCCGAGCGCGTGATCGATGCGTTCTACGAAGACGGCGAGCGGGCCGCGATCAAGCCTTATCCGTCCGTCGTGTTCGGCGTGTCGACGCAGCCCGCCGATCGTACCGAGGTGGCCCGCTACCTGTCGCTGTCCGTGCTGCTGGCGCGCATCTGCGCGGCAAGCTCGATCAATCGCGGGCATACCCTTGTCGGCTATCACTACAGCACGCGCACGAGCCTGCTCGGGCTCGTGCCGGATACCGGCGCCGGCGGCGGCGCGCTCGCGACGCCGGAGGGCCGCGCGCGCGTGATGGATGCGCTGCGGATCGATTTCGGCGCCGTCCCGGCGCAGGAGGGCGGCACCCCCGGTCGCCCGCACGTGCGCTGGCTGCCGCCGTTCATCGATCCGATCTCGGGCGCCGCCCGCATCCGGCTCGCCGCGCAGGCACAGGCCGACGGCGAACCGTTCGCGGTACTCGTCACCGAATACGCCCCCGAGCATCTGCTGTCATGGCTGCCCGAGCATCCGGTCGACGGCGTGTTCTTCGTGACGACCGGCGACAATCAACTCGTCGCGGCGAGCCCCGGCGTGGCCGGCGACGAAGCACGCACCGCCCGCCTGCTGGCGCTCGATCCGTCGCGCGATCGCACGAAGCCCGAGCAGGCCGCGTTCCGCGACGGCTTCGTGATCTTCCACGGCACCCTCGATGCGACGGGCTGGACGCTTGCCTATGCGTTGCCGTGGACGGACGTCGTCGCGAACGTCGCGTGGCGTGCGAGCCTGCTGCTCGGCGCGTCGCTGCTCACCATCGCGATCATGTGGATCCTGCTCGTGCGCTTCCATTGGCGTGTGTTCGCGTCCGTCTACGCGCGCTCGCAGCGCGTGTTCGACAGCGAGGCGCTGTGCCGCAGCGTGATCGAAACGGCACCGGTCGGCCTCGGCCTGATCTCGCGCGCCGACGGGCATTTCATGCTCGTGAGCCCCGCGCTGGCCGAGATGATCGCGCGGCTCGGCAGCGACTACCGCACGCTGTCCGCGCAGGCCGTCGCGCGCTACGACGCGTTCATTGCAGGCGGCGCGGCCGGCGGCACGCTGCAGACCGATCTCGTGCTGGCCGACGCGAGCGCAGGCGCCGCGCCGCTGCATCTCGAGGTGAGCGCGTGCGGCGCGCGTTACCAGGAGATCGACGTGCTGATCGTCGCGGTCGCCGATGTCACGGCACGCCGGCAACTCGTCCGGCAGCTCGAGGAAGCGGTGCGCGCGGCCGATTCGGCGAATGCGGCGAAGTCGTCGTTCCTCGCGGCGATCACGCACGAGATCCGCACGCCGCTCAACGTGATCCTCGGCAATCTCGAACTGCTCGACCGTTCCGCGCTGGATGCGTCGCAGCACGGCCGCGTGCAGACGCTGCGCACGGCAGCGTCGGGCTTGCTCACGCTCGTCAGCGACATCCTCGATTTCTCCAAGATCGAAGCCGGTGCGATGACGGTCGAAGCGATCGTGTTCGACGTGATCGGCGTGATCGAGCGCACGCTCGGTGCGTTCGCGCCGGTCGCGAAGGCGAAGGGGCTGTCGCTGTTCTGTGAAATCGACGCGAGCGACACGCAGCGGATGCGCGGCGATCCGACCCGGCTCGGGCAGGTGCTCGGCAACCTGCTGAGCAACGCGATCAAGTTCACCGCCAGCGGGCATGTGCTGGTGCGCGTGTCGGTCGCGTCGGCCGGACGCGGCAGCGCCGAGCTGTCGATCGCGGTCGAAGACACCGGCATCGGCATCGCGGGCGCCGATCGCCATAAGCTGTTCAAGGCGTTCTCGCAGGTCGACGCGTCGATCACGCGCCGCTACGGCGGCACCGGGCTCGGGCTCGCGCTGTGCGATCGCCTCGCGGCCGCGATGGGTGGGCGGATCGACGTGGCGAGCGTGCCGGGCACCGGCAGCCGTTTCACGTTGACGCTGCCGCTCGGCATGGCGGTCGTGCCGCTCGACGCGCATCCCGCGCGCGGCGCGCGCGTGCCGGTGATCGTCGTCGCGCGTACGGAATGGCAGCGCTTTGCGTTGCCGCATCTGCGTGCATGGGGCTTCGACGTCGACGCATACGAGCGCCCGGCGCGGATCCCGGCTGACCGTCGTGCGCGGGCCGCCGCGATCGTCCTGTTCGGCGATTCGGATGCGTGGTCGCGCGCGGAGCTCGATAGTCTGGGCGGTGACGGCCCTGTCGTGTTCGCCACACCGGACGGCCCGCCGCAAGCGTACCGGGCGGGCAGGACGATACGCGTGTCGGGTTATGCGCTGGGCGGCTTGAAGGCTGCGCTTGCGCAGGCGATGGCCGACGCCGGCGGCCTGGCCGCGCAACGGCCGGCGAGCAAGCACGTGGAAACCGTGCGTCCGGGCGCATGGCACGTGGTGCTCGCCGGCATCGATTCCGTTAGCAGCACGCTGTTGCGGGAGCAACTCCACGTGCTTGGCTGCGAGGTGCAGGCGGCCGGTTCGGCTGAAGCGGCGCTCGACCTGCTGGCCACCGGCGCGTGGCACGTGCTGCTGGTGGATGCCCGCCTGCCGGACATGTCGGTCTGCGCGCTGGCGAACGCCGTGCGCGCGCTAGGCACGGATTGCGACGTGGTGGTCGTGACATCGCATGTCGCGCCCGGTGACGGGCAGCGATATGGCGACGCGGGAATCGGCTGCGTGCTCACCAGGCCGGTGACGCTCGCGCACCTGCGCGGCGCGTTGGCGGGCCTTGGCCGGCGGTGCGGCGTGCCTGAGGGCGGAGAAGGAATACAAGAACAGGACGTCGCGAATTTCGCGCATGGCGACACGACATGAATGGGGATCGTGTGTCGCGGCCGAAGGTGGCGGGGTCCGAAGAATGGAAGGCAGCGCGCCGCATCGGCAGGAGCGGCGCAGATCAATCAGGAGAAAAGAGGGGGAGACCGTGCGCTATATGGTGAAAGTCTTCGTAATGCTGCTCGATTTCGCCACGCTTCCCGAGAAGTCCAGAAAGGATTTTCTCGGCAGGATGAACGAATTCATGATCATGTCGCCGCAACAGAAGCGGCGCGCGATCACGGAGTGGAAGCAGGTGCTGGAGGAGCGGGGCGAGTCGGATGAGGGGACGCACAGATAGTCACGGCGGGTAGCACGCCGGTGTGCAATGGCTGTGTGACGGGTGCGCCGCCACGCAGGCGGTCACGACGGCGCTGCGGCAAACCGGGCGCCGCGGTGCATCGCACCGGGAGCCTGCGGCGTGCGTCGTCGTCCGTTTCACCCGCGCCCGTGGTGCTTCCCTGCAAGCGTATGCTGATCGTCAACAGCCGGGTGCGTGCGCCCGGTATCCGCATGCGGGTCACGTCACGGGGCGGCGCGGAACACGGCCCGCCTCTGCCGGTCAGCCAATGCTTACGGTCTTGTCAGTGTTTTATCTTAAAATCGAGGCGCGCTAGCATTCTCCGATGTATCGAAGCGACGGTCGACTCGACGGCCCGTCCGCTGGATGGAACGGAGCCGCGGCCCGCATTGGCGGCCGCCGGCGTATGCGCGATCGAAAGCCTCGGGGAGAACAGGGACCATGGATGAATTCTTTGTGCGTGTGATGGTGGCGGACGACCACCCATCATCCGCGATGGGCATGTCGCAGGCGCTCGCGGAGAGCAGCACGATCCGGCTCGTCGGCTCCGTGTCCAATTCGACCGATCTCGTGGCGGCGCTCGACGAGAAACCGAGCGACGTGCTGGTGGTCGACTACGTGATGCCGGGCGGCAAGTTCGGCGACGGCCTCGTGCTGCTGTCGTTCCTGCAGCGCCGCTATCCGGCGCTGAAGCTCGTGACGATCACGATGATCGACAATCCGAGCGTGCTGCACGCGATCCGCAAGCAGGGCGTCGGCTGCATCCTGAGCAAGTCGGATGCGATTTCCCATCTCGTCGGTGCGGTGCATGCAGCGTACGTCGGCGCCAACTACCTGTCGCCGTACATCAAGCAATTGCTGGAGTCGGCGGGCACGCTGGATACGGCACGCCCGCTCACGACACGCGAGATCGAGGTGGTCCGGCTGTTCGGCGCCGGCTATACGGTCGGCGAAATCGCCACACAGCTCCATCGCAGCAAGCAGACGATCAGCTCGCAGAAAACGAGTGCGATGAAGAAGCTCGGCGTCGTGCGCGACGCCGACCTGATCCGCTATGCGAGCGACGGCAACCTGCCCGACACACCCGTGTCGGACGTACCGGCGCCCGATGCGCCTGCCGCAAGCGAATAGCCGGCAAGCCGAATGCGGCCCTGCCGGATGCATCGACCATTGCGTCGCACGGCGACGGGCGATCCGGCCGAGCGGCGCGCCGGATGCATGCGTACGGCGCGTGACCACCCTGTCCGGCGCCACCGATAACGATCCATGCCCGCAAAACTGAAACGACTTCTCGCGCACGCGGCGGCGGTGGGCCGCAAGCCGTTCGATCCGGGTCGCGTGCGCTGGCAGCAGCAGGTGTTGCTGTACGGCGGCGGCGGTGCGGTCACCGCATTCATCCTGGTCTGCGCGGCGCTGGTCATCCGGCTCGAGGTGCAGGACAGCCTGGGGCAGGCGCGGTCGACGTTTCTGCTGCGCGAGGCCGAGTTCTACGCGAACCAGAAGGCGGTGGACGGGATGCTGGCGACCTTCGGGCCCAGGGCGGAACAACTTTGGAGCCAGGGGGCACAGCCGCCGCCCGATGCACTCCAGGCCTTCTCGGCGGCACACGGCCGGTTGACCGCCGGCAATCTCGGTCGTGGGGACCGCCTGTTCGCGATCGCGGAAGTCACGGCGGCCCGGCCGGCCGAGTCGTATGCGGGATATCTCGGGGCGATGCTTCCGCAATTCGACAGCGGCTCGGGCCGTTCGTTACTTCCGCCGCGCCCGGCAAACGCCGAGCCGCTCGGCGGCTACCTGATCGGGCTCGACGGGACGTTTCTCGGCGTGCTGGGTGTCGGGCTCGTTGCGCACGCACGGTCGTTGCCGCCCGATACCGACCTGCACGCGTTGACCGCCCGCCTGATGCCGACCGGCGCGACGAAGCAGAAGCTCGGTCTGGACGTCGGCCAGTACATGATCGACCGTCGCTACGATCCGATCGTCGGTCGCACCGTCGTGCGGTTCGGGCGCCGGCTCGACGACGCGTCCGGCCGCCCGTTCGGCTGGCTCGTCTTCAACGGCCAGTTCCGTCTCGACGACATCATGACGCCGCAATCCGACGACGAGGATGTCGCGGTCGTGGACGCGCGCGGTGCGGTAGTGTTCGGGCGACAGCGCGATCCGGCGATGATCGAGCGCGTCCTGAACGACGCGCGTATATCGGCCGTTCGGCATGTCGCCGTGCGCCGGATCGGCACGCGGTTCGTGATCAGCGACCGGTCGGCTGATTCCAGCCTCACCGTGTTGACGACGTTCTCGTGGCGAAGCGTGGCAAGGGCGACTGCCGTTGGCGTGAGCGTGACGCTGGCCGCCGCGCTGCTTGCCATTGCGATGCTGTGGATCGCGATCGTCACATTCGACCGCCGTGCGCTTCGCCCCGCGAACCGCCGCGCGATCCGCCTGATCGAAAGCGAGGCGTTCAACCGCACGTTGATCCGCACGGCACCGGCCGGCTTGCTGCTGCTGTCGGCGGCCGACGGCGACACGGTGGTGCGCAACGACGCCGCGCTTGCGTACGACAACGGCGCATCGGGGCCGCCGCTCGGCAAACGCATCTGGCATGCGTATCGCGAACGGCAGGCGGCAGGCGCGGCGGAGCGGCGTTTCGTGATGCAGCAGGAGCTGGCTGTCGAGCGCCCCGGTCAGGACACGACTTACCTCGCGGCACATATCGTCCGTACCAAGTTCCGGGGCGTCGACGTGCTGCTGTGCACGCTGACCGACGTGACGGCCCGCAAGCTGACCGAAGACAAGCTGCGCGAGGCGCGCGTGGCTGCAGACGACGCCAACAAGGCGAAATCGACGTTCCTCGCGACGATGAGCCACGAGATCCGCACGCCGCTCAATGCGATCGTCGGCAACCTGGAGCTGATGGGGCGGGCCGAATTGCCGGCGGTCGAGCAGCGCCGCCTGAAGACGATCGTGTCGTCGTCGGATGCGCTGCTGCGCGTGATCAACGACGTGCTCGACCTGTCGAAAGCGGAATCGAACCAGATGGCGCTGGAGCACATCGCGTTCGACCTGCGGCGTGTGCTGCAAGACGTTGCGGCGATTTTCCGGCCGCTTGCCGAGGCGAAGGGGCTGGCGCTCGAATGCCATGTCGCGGTGGAACTGGCCAATGGCTACGTCGGCGATCCGACGCGGCTGCGTCAACTCGTGTCGAACCTCGTCGGCAATGCGATCAAGTTCACGGAGCATGGTGGCATTTCGATCGACGCACGGCTGGCGCGTGGCGGCGCGAGCGCCGGTTGCGTCGAGATTGCCGTGCGCGACACGGGCGTAGGCATTCCCGAGGACGCGTTGCCGACGCTGTTCGACGTGTACATGCAGGCCGATGCATCGATCTATCGCCGCTTCGGCGGCACCGGGCTCGGCTTGCCGCTGTGCCGCCGCATTGCGCGGCTGATGCACGGCGAGCTGACGGTCGAGAGCCGGGCCGGCGAGGGCTCGACGTTCGTGGCCACGTTGCCGTTGCCCGACGCGCCGGGCGGCTGGCTGGGCGCCGAACCCGAACCGGATGCGGCGCACGTTGCTCAAGCGCATCAGCAACGCGATGACGTGCCGTCGCTACGCGTGCTGGTCGCCGAGGATCACCCGGCCAGCCGCGCGCTGCTGCGCGATCAGCTCGATGCGCTCGGCCACGACGCGATGATCGTCGAGAACGGGATGGAAGCGATGCGTGCGTATTTCGCGCACACGTTCGACGTCGTGCTGACCGACCTGAGCATGCCGCAGCTCGACGGTTTCGCATTGGCGAATTTCCTGCGCGAACAGGGTGCAAAGGTGCCGGTGATCGCGATGACCGCGCATGCGACCGATGAAGATCGTCGCCGCTGTGCGCAGGTGGGCGTGGCGGAAGTGGTGCTCAAGCCATTGTCGATCGATGTGCTCGACGCGGTGTTGCTGCGGCATGGCCACAAGCACGCGGCACGCGATAGTGCCGACAGCGGTTCGACGGGCGCGCCTGCACGGCATGCGGCGCCGGTCGTGACCGATGAAATCCGCCGAACGTTGCGTGAGGCGACCTTGCGCTCGCTCGACGTGCTCGATGCCGCATTGTCCGTTGGCGATACCGCGTCGATCCGAGTCGAACTGCATTCGATGCGGGGCGGTTTCGCGCTCGCCGGCGACAACGCCGCGCGCGACGCCTGTGCGGAGATGGAGGCGATTGCGGTGCGTGACGACGGGCTGACGGCATTCGGCGCGAACTGGCCGGACTTCCGTAACAGGATCGATGAAGCGCTGGATCGTCTGGCGGAATTCGGGCGCTGACTTGGAATGAGGGGGCGTGAAGCGCGGGCCCCAGGGTGACGTTATCACGCGGCCGGCACCCGGAAACGACAACGCCCGCCAAAAGGCGGGCGTTGTCTGCACATGAAGGCGCTGACTCAGATCGCGCCAGTGCGGCACACGCTGGTGATCTGCCGGTACGACGTCGATTTGCGCTCGCTCGCCTTGACCGGGAGGTCGTAAACGATCTTGCAGACCGAACGGCCATCGTTGCCCCATTTGACGACGAGTTCGCCGTTGTCCTTCAGGCCGCGTACGAACAGCTTGCTGCCCTGGCCGACGAGGCCGAGTTCCTTGCCGGCTTCGTCCGTGACCGCAGCACCGAACGGAATCGGCGTGCCGTCCGACTTGCGCGCCAGAATCACGGCGGAGCGGCCGGTATCGGTCTCGAACTTGAGGAACGGCACGGCGCCCGCGCGCGGTGCGACCTGCTGGCTCGTTTCCTTCAGCTCGACGTCCATCGACATGCCCTTCGGGTCGAGCTCGACCGTATTCAGGTTGTACGGTGTCAGGTACGGCACGATCGCATAGCCGCGGCCGTCGACGCGTACGCCCGACGCATTCGCGACGCGCGCGCCCTCGGCCCCCTTCGCTTCGACGATGCCGAAGGTTTCCGACAGCGGCTGCGACAGCGTGACGCCGCCCGGGTGGGCAACCGCCGCGCCGCGAATGTTGATCGAGCCTTGCTGGTAGTTCGAGCTGCCGCCTGCGCTGAGGTTGAGCTCGGCAAAGCGGGCGCGATACGTGAGGTTGCCGCTACCTTCGGTGCTCGACCCGCCATTGCCGCTCGTGTGGTTCGCGGCGAGCCCGTAGGACAGGTCGTTGTCGGTGCCGAGCGAACCGTTGAGCATCGACTGAACTTGCGTGCGGCCCTGCGTGTCGTGCGACACGTTGCTCGAAAGCGTCGACGGCCTTGCCTTGCCGAACGGAATCGTCGCGCTCACGTAGTACAGCGTGCTTTTCTCGCCATTGAAGCTGCGCTGACGCGAGGCCGACACGCTGTACGAGATGTTGCGGAACGAGTTGTTGTAGCCGGCCGAATAGTTGACGTCGGAGCCGGGGCGATTCCAGTAGTTGGCGGCCGACGCGGTCAGGCTGAGCTGCCCTGCCTTTTTGCCGAGCTGTTGGCTGAGCATCAGCGACGCGCGGTTGCGCTGCCGCCAGACCGTATCGACGGGATACCCGATTCGCACCGCGTCGCGCGTGCTCATCGCGTCGTTCAGATTGAAGTAGCCGCTCGTCGAATAGCGGTAGGCCGCGATCGAGACGTTGGTGCCCGTCGGTTCGATCGATTTCGCGTAGCTGACTCGCAAGCTCGACCCATTGAAGCGCTTGACGCCCGGGATCGACGTGGACGCTTGCGTGAAGTCGAGGCCCACCGCACCGATCGGCGTGTTGAAGGCCGCACCGAGCATCGCGGATGCGTACCCGGCCGCAACCGTGACACCGCCATAGCCCGTCAGCATGTTGGTCAGGCCGCGCTGGTAGGTGGCCTGCGCGAACAGCGGGTTGCTCGAGTTCTGCTGGTTGCGCAACGCGCCCGCGACGAAGCTGTAGCGATGGATGCCCGGCCGCAGCGACAGCGGAACGGCTGCGTAAGGCACCGAGAACGTATGCACGGTGCCGTCCGCTTCGGTGACGGACACCTGGAGATCGCCGCCGTAACCGGTCGGATAGAGATCGCGGATCTCGAACGCACCGGGCGAGACGGTCGTCTCGTAGAGCGTCATGCCGTTCTGGCTGATCGTGACCTTCGCGTTGGAGTTCGCGACGCCGCGCACGACCGGCGCATAGCCGCGCAGCGAATCCGGCAGCATCCGGTCGTCGCTGGACAGCCGCACACCGCGGAACTGCGACGAGTCGAACAGTTCGCCGGAGGTGTACGTCTCGCCAAGCACCAGTTGCGACGACAGGCTCGGCAGATCGCGCTGCACGTAGGTCGAGAGGTTCTGGTACTGGCTGCCGCCGCGTTGCGACCACGTAGCCGAACCCTGATGACGGAAATGCCAGTTGCCGACGTTGAAGCCAGCGTTCAGGCCCAGGTACGCCTGCGTGTCGGCGCGGCTGTCGCGGACTTTCGAACTGTAGACGTTCAGGTTGTAGTCGACCATGCCGGCGGGCACGCCGGCATCCCATTGATCGGGACTCACGTAGCCGCGCGCCTGGTTCACGAGCGATGCCTGCGGAATGCTGAGCGTCAGGCGTTGCTCGCTGAAGTCGAACGACACGCTGGCTTCGGGAATCACCTGCCCGATCCGGCGGCATTCGCCCTTGACGGCGATTGCGGCGACCGTCTCCGCCGGCAGCTTCGTGAAATCGACACCGATCCGGCGCAGCAGCTTCTCGTCGAAGCAGGGCTGCGCGTCGGGTGTGCCCGGCGCGCTGTTGAACGCGATGCTGTAGCGGCCGTTCCAGCTTTGGCCGACGATGAGGTCGACCGTGTAGGTGCCCGGTTGCACGACGTTGCCGCGCGAGAAGCGCGAGATGTCGACGGCCTGGCCGCTACCGTTGTTCAGGAAGCCGGGGTCGAAAGTGGCCTGCGCGAAATCCGTTTGCGCGAGCTGGATGCGCTCGATGGGGGCCGCAGGCGGTTCGAGCGCATCCGCGCGGCCCTCGGCCGACCACGCCGCGAGACTCGACAGCACCAGCGCGTAGACAGGTTTGAGCCGAGGCAGGCTGGATACCTCGGCGCTCGAACGTTCAATCGGCGAAATCATTCCCCGGCACTCCAGTTGAGGGTCATGTGTGCGTATCCGCTGAGGCACGCTTGTGCGACGCAAACGTTCGCGATGTCGAACGCACGCGTCATGAGCGAAGAAGAAAGTGGGTCAATCGGCGATCGGGTTGATCGCCCCTGTCGAGCGGGGCACGATGTGCCCGCTTCGCCGGTGATCAGGGGCGCGGAGTCAACCGGTGTTACGGCTGAGCCGACAGCGGCTGTTCGTTGTTGGTCGACGAGCCCCAGTCGTTGATGCTGTTGAATTGCACTTTCGCGCCGGCAGCCGGCATCGCGTTAAGCTTGGCAACCGGAAATTCCTGGGTGGCGCCGGGCACGACGTAGCCTGCACCGGCGTCATATTTCTGCCCGCCCGTGTGCAGCAGGATGCTGCCGATATTGACGACGTACGGCGTGGGATTCGTGGCCTTCAGGACGTAGGCGCCCTGTTTGCCGGGGGCGATCTGCCAGCGGACCTGGGCAGGTGCGTCTTTCGCGTCGCCCTTCAGCCCTTCCGGACGGAACATGACCTTGATGCGCGTGCGCAATGCGATCTGCAACTGGTTGCGATCGGTGCTGTCATCGGCTTTCGGCGGAATTTCGAGTACGTTGAGCCAGAACAGCGATTCCTTGTCGGCAGGCAGCGGCTCGTTCGTATAGACCATTCGCAACGTTTGGCCCTTGTTCGGTTCCATCCGGAACATCGAGGGCGTGAGCGTGAACGGCACGTTGATGTTTTCCGGAGATGCATTCTGATCGCCGGTGTCGATCCAGGTCTGGACGAGCGCGGGCGCTTTTCCGTCGTTCGACAGCTTGATCGTCACTTCACGTTCGTTGCCCGGGAAGATGACGCGGGTGCCAGAGATCACCACGCTCGCATAGGCTTGCGAGGCGATCAGCGTAGAGATCAGCGCAATGGATTGGAGCGATTGGATGAGTTTCATGGCGGCCTTTTTTCGTTTTAGGGAGGGGCGAACGAAGAACGAGACCCGCCGGGCGGCGGGCCTCGTCAAGCGCTTACTCGTAGACCACCGAGTACTGGACCTTCGAGTTCGCCGAACCGCCCGTTGCGGCGCCGGTCGCCAGGTATTCCGCGAAGAAGTTCATCTGCGCGGAGCCGTCTGCGCCGATCGTCACGACCTGCGAGTTCTGGTCGTTCGCGTTCGCGCCGACCTTGATCGGTGCTTGCTGGTCGTTGAGGACCTGCAGCACGACGTTGCCGGCTTCCGGTGCTTCCGCCGTGCCCTTGTCGAGCGACAGCTTGCCGTCGGCGGTGACGTTCGTCGCGGTTTCGAATGCGACACGGACCTTCGTCGGGTTACCCTTGCTCGTTTCGGTATCCACGGCACAGCCGCTCAGCTTGAAGCCGAACGCGGTGCGGCCCGCGACGGCCCCCGCTGCATTCAGCGAGCCCGTGCTGACCGTCGGCATCGCCACCGACTTGTTCGACGTTTGGCCTGCGTCGGTGCCGTCGATCTTGCAGGTTGCGGCAGTGATGTTGCCGGTGAACGTGATCGTGCCGTCCGATGCATGGGCGGCCGATACCAGGCCGAGGCCCGCCACAGCCAGAAGCGTCGAAAGGACTTTAGTGCGCGTTGCGATTTTCATGTTCTCGATCTCAAACGATAGATTGACAGGGTGAAAAGTAGAGGCGGCGCCCGCCGGTTTTGCAGGAGAGCAGTGCTTTACATTTCGGTGTCAATTATCGAAATTCAGGGGATTCGAGAAAATTGGACGAGATCGAATAAGGTCCAATAACTACTAGTACACGTACGAATTAATGAAAATTAGTGAGGGACACGCCTGTCCTTTTCAGACTGTTAGCCAGATTTGACGATTCGCGCGCGGTCGGGCAGATCTTGCTTTCGCGACGCGGACTCGATCGGGTGGGCGTAGTCGTGATACGTCACCCTCCGGTATTGGGATATCGATATGTATTGCGAAATAAATGAATGTAAATTTGACCGGATGGATTGCCGGGGCGACGCGTCGTGTATGCGATGCGTTGACGCGCGGTGAGTCGGAAGGGGAGGCGGAGAGAGGTGGCGTCGTTTCGGGGCCACCGTTTCACCATGCCGGAACGCGGATCGATGCTGCTCGATTGTCGGCCGATGAATGCGGCCGAGCGTATGAAACGGGCGCCAAGGGCGCGCCGTTTGTCTTTACTTACTGATAGCTCATCGTGAACGACGCACGCGCGTTCACGGTGCCGCCGATCATCATGCCGGTACGCACATAGCGCGCGCTCAACGGAATCTCGAGCACGCCGTTCTTGGTCGTGCCGGTGGAGAACTGGTTGGTGTTGCCGGTCTCGCTGCTGTCCGGGCCGTACGAGACGACTTTCGAGCCCTTCAGGATCTGCACGCCGACACCCTTCGCGCTCGATTCGGGCGACAGTGTCAGCGTGCTTCCGATGTTCGCATTGTCGTTCACGTCGGTCAGCGTCATGAACGTTTTCGTGATGCTGCCGACTTCGCCGCCGCTGCAATCCAGCACGATCTTGAAGGGCTTGGCCTCCGACGTATCGCCAACGTTAGGCATGACACGGTTGGCCGCGATGTCGCCCAGCGGCACGCTGAGCGTCGTTTGCCGGACCTTGCAGGTCGGCACCATCGGCTTGATTTCGGCTGGGCTATCGATGACGTAGGACGCATACTGGACGGTGTCAATCCAAGAGCCGACGAGTTCGCCCGAAATCGATCCACCGGCAGTAATCGGCCCCGTCTTGACGAACTCGATAATGAAAGAAAAGGATCCGACGTTTAGCGTGTTTTGATATACCGTCGACGTTCGGGGCCACCACTGATCGGAGCCGTCGACGCGCATACGAATACCAATGCCGGCGACCGGACTTGGCCACGTGTTATCCGGGCCGGTGACCTTGTTGCCCCCTTGACTGAAGGTGCGGAAGTATTTGTCGCATACGATTTGCGTAGGTTTGCCGTTGGGCGGCTTCACATTGACTTTCTCGCTGTGTAGCACGGTTCCGACGGGTACCGATGGACTGAACGGTGGCGGAGAAAAGGACGAGACCTTCATGATTAAGGGGAGTTTTTCACCGGCAAGCGTCCGGCATTCGAGAGCTGACGCGTCGCCAGGTGCCATCGCACTCAGCAACACAGCCAAGCCTAATCCCGCGCTGGTCGCGACGGATCTCTTTCGGTTCTGGTTCATGGGATCGTAACCTCGTTCATTTGGTGTGTTGAGCGGTTGCGCGTCACGGATGGTGGTGTCGAGCCGCTCCGTGGGTCGCTGCGTTCGCCCGCGTGCCGAGTGGGAACCGGCTCCCTTAATCGCTTTGCCTGTCATTGATAGCTCATCGTGAACGACGCACGCGCGTTCACGGTGCCACCGATCAACGTACCGGTGCGCACGTAGCGCGCGCTCAGCGGAATCTCGAGCACGCCGTTCTTGGTCGTGCCGGTTGAGAACTGGTTGGTATTGCCGGTCGCGCTACTGTCGGGGCCGTACGACACGACGCCCGAGTCGTTCAGGATTTGCACGCCAACACCTTTCGCGGTCGACTCGGGCGACAACGTTAGCGTATCTCCCATGTTCGCGCTGTCATTCACGTCGGTCAGCGTCATGAACGTTTTCGTGATGCTGCCTTCTTCGCCGCCGTCGCAATCCAGCACGATCTTGAAAGGCTTTGCGTCTGACGTATCGCCGATGTTCGGCATGGTCAGGTTGGCAGAAACGTTGCCAAGCGGCACGTTGATCGACGTCTGCCGGACCTTGCAGGTTGGTACCCGAGGCGTGATGGCGATTCCACCGCCGGCGACCTGGAATGACATGTACTGGAACTCATCGTTGCGCGCCCATGCGCCGCCTATCTCCCCAGTGATCTTTCCACCAGCGGTGATGGGCCCCGTTTTGACGAATTCGATAACCAACTCGCGATCGCCCCCATAGGAGGCCTCCTTTAGCGTGCCCAGTTCGAACGAGATGGGCCACCATACGTCCTTCCCACCGCCGCCCATCCACTTCATTCGCACACCGATTCCATCGATGCCGGTTGGCCAGGTGTTGAAGGTGCCTTGCGCACCCGATCGCGTGTAGTGGGTGTTAATAAGGCCGTTGTCGCAACGAAGCAAGAAGAGAGGCGAAGTCGATTTCAGCGACTCTCGAATCAGTACCGTGCCGACTGGCACGGACGGGCTGAAACTCGGTGGCGATACCGCAGGTATCGTGGAAACTGCCGGTTTTGTGTAGACCGCGGTAGAAGTTTCGTACCGAATCCAGCAGTCAGACTTGGACCAAACTGTTGCTGGCAAGATTGTGCCAATCATCAGGCCCATGACTGAAACACCGATCTTTAGCATTTTGTTTTTCCTTGTTTGAAAAAATAGTTCGATTTGAATGGAGTCGATTTCGATTGAAGTGTGAGGGCCAGGGCTGCAAGTTCCCCGCTTCGATTTACCGTGGAAATCGAACGCGGGAGCTTTGCCTGTCATTGATAGCTCATCGTGAACGAAGCATTGGCATTGGCCGACCCGGGCGTGATCTCGGATTCGGTTTGCACGTAGCGCGCCTGCAGCGGGATGGTCAGACCGGTTTCGCCTTGCCTGACCTTGCCGGCGAACCATCGATTGGGGTTGTCGAGGGCCGAGGAGTCCGGGCCGTAGCTCAGCACGGTGTCATCCTTCAGGATCTGGATGCCTACGCCGGTTGCCGTTGACGTGGACGACAACGAAAGCATCGAGGACCGGTTGGCGGGTGTGGTGACGTCGGTCAACGTGGCATAGATGTTGACTGCCGTCCCCGCATCGCCGCCCGAACAGGCCAGGTTGATCGAGAAATGCTGGGCAGGCGCCGTCGAGCCGACTCCGGTGAAGGTCTTTGTGGCGAGCGTCGTCCCCATCGGAACGGAGATGGCCGGTGTCGTGACGTTGCAGGTTGGAACCTTGGGCGTGACGAGGACAGGGTTGGCGTATTGGAATGAGACCATCGTCTGGCCATCGGAGCCGCGGTAGCGATATTCCGCGTAGGCGCCGCTCAATACACCGCCTTCCGTGATGTTTCCTGTCTTGATCAATTGTATGATCGGCACATAGTCCGTACTCCACGAAGCGACATTCCACCAAACACCTGGGTCGGCAAATGGATAGGGGACCATCCGATTGGGGTCGAGGATTCGTATTCCGACATTGGGTATGTTTGTCGGATAAATATTGTTCGCGCCCACGGTGCCGACACCACTCGCATAGTTGTTGATTGGCCGCTTGCAACGCGTGGTCGGTGAATCCGGGAATTTCGCGTTAGCAAATTTGAGTCGAACACCTTTCGCCTCGTAGATGATGCCGCCGATCGGAACGGCGCTCGGGCTGAAAGGGGGCGGATTGAATCCGCTGACGTGGACGATGTAATAGTCCTTGCCGTCGGTCGTGTCTGCTGTGCAATCACTTGCTGCATGCGCACTGAACGGCAGGATCGATGCCAGGAGCATCAGGCTGAATTTGGCGAGATTGTTCATGATCGGAAGTCGAGGTCCTCATGTCATTGATCGGGGCCGCGTGTGCGGTCCTGGAGCGCGAGCCTGGCTGGCTCAGTGCCGCCACTTGTCTTCACAAGCCGGTCGTTGAATGTGCCGCCACCAGAATCGAACCTGGGGTCGAATCGCACCTCGACCGAGGCTGGCCGTGACGTCCGGGCTACCCGTGGTACCCGGTACGGCGAAGCACGCACGAGTGGATTTACCGTCGCGAAGCGGCTCGGGGTGGACGAGATGGAAACTGCCATCCTCTGCGTCGATGCCGGGATTGAGGAGCCGGTTGTTTGCAGAAGTGATGATATTGGGGCGGTGAGACGGTGTATTTAGTACACGTACTAACTCACATATTTATCCGCCGTTACTTGTCTTATTTTTGTTGATCGATCGGCGTCTTCTTCAAGATGCCCATCTTTTTTACCGGCACGCGATTATCGCTTGGCGTTTCCTGGTTGACAGCGACAAGTGCGTCGCAATTCGGGCCATAGCGGTTCGTGAATGCGATGCGGCTCTTCGTCGCCGAGCGGTCGATGCGGCCGATGTTGACGCCAATCAAACCGTCGGCCCAGCGACGGAACAAGTACGAATGACTTGTTCCCATCATTCATTCGCGTCAGGTTTTCGCGTCAATCGCAACTGAGCTCAAGACGCCGACGCACGGCGCTTCCACGACTACCCGTTCTTTATGGCAGCAAGCATCGGCCGCTCGATCCACGCGTGACAGGCATAGCCGCATGCACAGACGGCGGCCAGCGTCGCGAGCACGGCCGCCGTGCCCGACCCCGTGCCGGTATCGAGACGCGCGTCGACGATCTTGTTCGCAGCGCCGATCACGTACGGATGCAGCAGATAGATCGAATAGCTCGCATCGCCGAGCCGGGCGAGCGTCGGGCTTCCGATTGTCCAGCCCCTCAGATCGAGCGCGGCCGCGGCGACGATCAGTACGCAGGCCGGCACGCCCCACCAGAAAACACGTTCAAAACCGGCCAGCGTCCCGGACAGGTTGGCGGCGAGCGGTATCGCAGCAAGCGCGGCTGCGGCAGCCGCGAGCCAGGCGAAGCCTGGAAGGCGCCTGGCGATGCCGGTTTCCAGCACGCGGCAGGCGAGCACACCGAGCCCGAATTCGAGCACGAACGGCTGGCCGAGATGAGCGACGACTTCGCCCGCCGGGCCGCCGGCGGCCACGTACGCGCAGAACAGCGCAAGCGCGAACGCCGCGAACGCCGTTGCATGACGAACGCTGACGAGCCACATCGACCCCGCGATGACGAGATAGAACAGCATCTCGTATTCGAGCGTCCAGCCATTGAGGTTCAGCGGCCCCCAATGTCCGTTCTCCTTCACGTACGGCACGAACAGCAGCGACTTGACGAGATAGTCGACGCTGGCCGTCGTCGAATTCAGCCATTGCGGCTTCACGACCGCGATCGCGAACACGCCCAGCGTGGTCAGCCAGTAGAGCGGCACGATCCGGATCAGGCGCTTGCGCAGGAAGTCGCGCCCCTCGCGCGGCGTGACGACGGACATGATGAAGCCGCTGATCACGAAGAAGACGTCGACACCGGCTTGTCCGAACGGAAGCACGCCCATGTGATACCCGACGACGGCGAGCGCTGCAAACGCGCGCGCGCATTGGAGGTTCCGGAAGATGCCGGAATGGAGGGGGAAGGTCTGCATGTCGGGTTCAGCGGGGGGTGTCCATGTGCGGCAGGCGGGCGAGAGTTGGCGCGGCAGGTGCGTTCGGTTGTCGTATGCCGTTCGCCGCTGCGTCGCGCTCCGGCCGGCGTCGACCGGCACGCGAATCGAATCCCGCGAACTGAAGCGCGCACAGCAACGCGACGCTCGACAGGTGGCGCGTATAGCTGCCGAGATCCGGTTCGAACAGCATCGATACGGCAACGTGACCGATGACGACGCAGGCAAGCAGGTCGCGGGCCGGATGCGTGCGATGCCGCGCACGACGCCACACGGCAGCCAGCGCGATCCACACGAACAGTTGCATCGCGAATTCCTTGGGGCCCACATCGAACAGCAGCGGCAGATTCAACCGCAGCACCGCATACGCATAGTTCGCGCAAAAGGCGATGAATGAATCGGGCGCGACCGGGTTGTAGAAGCTCGTGCGCGCGCCGAACGGCGAACCGTAGGCGAGATAGTCGGCCGCCATGTCGCGAGGATGCTGGAGCAGGTAGTACACGTCCGGCGGCAGCAGGAACAGCGTGATCGCACCCGCGCCGATCAGCAACGTCTTGCCGCGCCATGACACGTGCCGGAACAGGAACGCGGCCAGCGCGATCGCGAGAATCAATGCGAAGTAGCTGCGCACGACGGCCGCGTAGCCGGCGTAGAGCGCAACGACGGCCACGAAGGTCCACGCGCTCGAGCGGCGCCGCATGGTGCCGGCCAGCACGAGCGCGATCAGCACGACCAGCGTGTCCTTGCTCGCGACGAACAGGTTGAAGAACACGCACGGCACCAGCAGCACGACGGTCGCGGCCAGCGACCCGACGCGGCGGCCTTCGCCGACGATCCGCCAGATGAACGCCGTACCGATCGCGGCAACGAACAGCGACGTGCCCGTGGGGCCGAGCAGTGCATAGAACTTCGCGACCGCATCGAACGACGTGCCCTCGTAAGTGCTCCCGCCGCCGATCTGGCTCTGGATCTTCTCCGCGTCGCGGAACACGAACTCGGGCAGGAACGTGCCGGCCTTCGCGTAGACGATCCAGTAGACGGACACGATCATCGCGCCGACCGCGCGCGTGACGCCTCGGCTCAGTGCCGGCCCACCGGCTATCAGGTTACGCAGCATGCGGGGCAGCCTCCATGCTTGCGTCCATGCGCGACCGGCCGGTGCGCGCGACGATCAGTGCCAGCGTGACGACGATGCCGACGCTTGCCGCCAGATGGGCGATGGCCGCCCCCATCGCGCCCGCGTGAACGATCAGGCTCCACGCAAGCGGCAAGTACGACAGCGCGAGCGCGATCATCGACACCATCACGGCGAAGCCGGTGCGCAGCGCGATCGCGGCCGTCCACAGCACGTCTGCTGCGCCGCGCAGCACGAACGACACGAGCAGTGTCGCGAGCAATGCGAACTGGCCTGGGCCAGCGGGCTCGTGCGCGAGCGCGAGCAGGTCGCGATGCAGCACAAGGACCGCCGCCGCCGCGATCGAGGTGACGGCCACGCTGGCGATCGTCGCGCGCACGGCAAGCCGGGCGAAGGTGTGCGGCGCGTCGGACAGCACGCGCACGAAGCGCGGGCCGGCCGTCACGACGACGGTCGAGAAAGCGAGTGCCTGGATCGCGTTGGCGATCGACCACGCGAACACGTACCGGCCGAGTGCATCGGCGTCCAGGTGGCCGCCGCCGATGAACCGCTCCGCGTATTGCAGCGACGCGAGGACAATGCCGGCCACGTAGAACGGCAACCCGTGCCACCAGACCGACAGCACACCGCGCTCGCGCGCGGCCGATGCGCGAGCCGCCTGCGGGCTGCCGTGCGCGTGGCGCGCAACCGCGCGGATACGCCACCACGAAAGCGCGACGACGCACGTATTGGCCGCGGACCACAGGGCCAGGACGGCCTCGATCGAATGCAGCGCACCGACGAGCAGCCCCGCGCACGCGAGGCCGGCCCACGCGCCCGTGCGGACGAACAGCAGCAGCGAGCCGGCGCGCGGTCGATGCAGCGAGAACAGCCAGCCGTTCGCCTCGAATGCCGCATGCTCGGACAGCGCAACGAGCAGCACGCACCACGCGAGCCGCGTCGACAGGCCGAAGCGGGCGAGCAGGCCGGCGTCGCCGTTGGCCGTCGCAATGGCGAGCGTCGCAATGAGCAGCAGGTAGAGCCCGCCGTACGCGAGGCAAAGGGTGTGCATTGCGCCGAACGCTGGCGACGGATCAGCTTCGCTGAGCCGCCGGTTGAGTTCGGGGCTGAAGCCGAGGCCGAGCAGTTTCGATGCGATCACGGTTGCGGCGACCGCGAGCCCGTATGCGGCGACCGCGTCGAAGCCGAGCGTGCGCGCGACGATGATCGCGAGCGCGAATTTCAGGGCGAGCGCCAGGCCGCGCAGGAGCAGGCGCGTCAGCATGGCGTGACCTCGTCGACGGCTGCTGTCGCTTTTACGTCGGCTCCGGCATTCGTTTCGACGTCGGAGCCGGAATCGGCACGACGGGCGGCGCGCAGCGTGTCGATCACGCGTGCGCGTGCGGCACGGATGCGCGTAAAGCCGCCCTGCGCGGCGTTCCAGAACGCCTGGGTAGCGCCGGGGGCGAGGATCGTCCGGCAGACCTGCGCCGGATCGAAATCCGCACCGTTGACGACCCAGTCGCCGAGCTTCATGTCCGCATACGCGCCGAAGCCCTTGCGCTCGTAGCTGACGTGGAACGCGGGTACGCCATGCAGGATCGATTCGAGCGCGCCGTGCAGGCGGACCGACACCGTGATGTCCGGCCGGTCGGTTTCGAGGAGCGTCTTGAGCGGCGTCAGCGGTTCCCGAATGCCGAGACTGCGGTAGTACGCGGGATCGTCGTTGCCACGCCCGGTGCTTTGCACCGCAAAGCTGACCCGGCACGTCGCGCGCACCTGCTCGACCAGCCGCGCGATCGACGCGTCATAGCGTGCGCGTCGCTTCGCGCTCCAGGCCGGCGCGCGGCGCAGCACGAACGCGACGTGGCGGGCGGTGTCGCTCGTCGGCGCGGCATGCCGAAGGATGGACTCGCTGCGATGCCCGAAGTCGAGCACCGCGAGATCGGGCGCGCGCCGCGCATTCGGATTCGCGGCGAGAAACGCGGCGGAACGGTCGTCACGCACGAATACCGTATCGAACGCGCCGAGCAGCGACTGAAGGTGCATGCCGACCGCGCGCGAGGACAGCACCGGGCCGATGCTTTGCGGCAGATAGACGGCGGGCTTGCCGGAAGCGCGCGCGGCCCGCATTTGCAGCAGGTGGCCGGCTTCGAGCTTGAGCGCTTCGATGGCCGTGCGTGCGCGCAGATAGCCGCCGCCCACACCGACGATCAGGTCGGCTTCGTCGAGCAGGTCGCGCAGTGCGTTCAACCTGCGGTTCATGCGAACGGGCAGTGCGGCAGCGGCGGCGCCGACGAGCCGGCTCTTGCCGCGTTCGGCGAGCACAGGCGCCCCGCATACGTCGTCGTAAGACGGAAACGAAGCCGGATCGGCCGCGACGATCGACACGCGGACGGCATCGCCGAAGGCTTCACGGAGCAGGCCGACGGACAGGTCGACCAGCAGGCCGTCACCGGAATTGCGGGCGCTGTAGGCATGCAGCAGCGCGACGTGAATGGGAGCAGTCATGCCGGGCCTCGTCCGGAAAGGGTGTGATAGAGGTCGAGCGTGTGTGCGACCATGGTTTCGGCCGAGAAGTGCTCGAAGGCCGCCACGCAGTTCGCACGCATCGCGTCGCGTGTAGCTGGATCGTTCGCGAGCGCGACGACCGCGCGGGCGAAACGCGTCGTGTCGTCTTCGTTCGGCACCACGACGCCGATGTCATGCGTGGCGATCAGCTCGGTCGCGCCGGACACCTGCGTGGCGACGATCGGCACGCAGGCCGCCATCGCTTCGAGGCATACGTAGGGAAAGCCTTCGTAGCGGCTCGGCAACGCGAACAGGTCGAACGCGGAGAAATAGCGGCTCGCATGGTTCACGCGGCCGACGACGTGAAGATTCGGCGGCAGATCGTCGGCCTCGTTGCCGGCGGCCGTGATGAAGTCGCCCGAGCCGATCGCGACGATCTGCACCGTGCGGCCGCATTGGCGATACACGCCGCGCGCGATCCGCACGAGACGGTCGATGCCCTTCTGATGATCGAAGCGCCCGACGAAACCGACGACGCATGCATCGCGTGCGATGCCGAGCGCGCGCCTTGCCGCTTCGCGCGGTATCAGCGCGGGCGATCGGACGCCATTGACGATCGTCTTGATCCGCGCGGCCGGAATGCCGAGCGCTTCGTTCAGATGTCGGGCCTCGTCGTACGACACGGCGACGATCCGGTGCGTGCACAGGCGGCCGAGCAGATGCTCGATGGTTCCGTAGAAACGGCGCTGGCGGTTGCCCAGCGTCGGGTTCAGCGTATAGACCGCATGCGGCGTGTATACCTGCCGCCACGGCCCGACGCACAGGCGTGCAATCGCGCCGGCTTTCGAGCTGTGGCTGTGCACGATGTCGGGGCGGATGCGCAGCAGGTGGCGATAGACATCGGCGACCGCGAGCGCGTCGCGCCAGCCAACCGCGCGCCGCATCGGCACCGCCTGCACGCTCGCGCAGCGGGACAGCACGCGTGCATCGAGGATCGTTGCGTCGAAACGTGGGCCGTGCGGCACGATCAGGTGCAGTTCGATGCCGTCGGTTGCGCTCAGTCCGTCGATCAAGTCGGCGAGATGGACGGCCACGCCGCCGCCCGCGGCTTCGACGATGAGCGCGATCCGCAGGCGTCCCGCACGGGCCGGCGCGGGGCCGGCGCGCATTTCGGTCGTGGCGGACGTGCCCGCCGGCGCGGCATCGCGTATCGCGACGCGTTCGAGGTGACGGGAATCGCTCATCGCGGCGCTCCCCGGCGGCGGGACACGAGCGCGCGCAGCCTTCGGCCGACCGACGATGCCAGTCCGCAACGCGATGGCGCGTAACGGTACTGCGTATAGCGATAGGCGCCGTAGCGCGAACCGTATCGGCCGACGTGCGGATCGACGCCGTTGAGCAGAACGCCGCTCGTGGCGACACCGTTGTGCGCGAGGCGCCGCATCGCTTCGTCCAGCTCGGCAACGCGTGTCGTCGCGGCACGCGCCGTAAGCAGCACGGTGCCGGCGTGATGGCCGAGCGTGACCGCGTCGGTCACCGCGAGAATCGGCGCGGCGTCGATCACGACGGTGTCGTAGCCGATGGACAGCGCGTCGAGCAGTGCGGCGACGCGTTCGTCGGCAAGCAGTTCGGAAGGATGCGCGGGCACGGCGCCCGTCGGGATGAAATCGAGGCGCGGCACCACGTCGCGGTGGATCACGTCGACCGGCGCGGCCGTGCCCGACAGCAACTCGGCGAAGCCGCGCTCGCGCGGGACACCGAGCGATTCGTGCAGATGACCCTTGCGCAGGTCGCCGTCGACGAGCAGCACGCGCTCGCCGTTGGCCGCGAGCAGCGCCGCGAAGTTCGCCGCGACGAACGATTTGCCCGCACCCGGCGCGGGACCGGTCAGCAGCAGCACGTTGTTGCGCGCGCCCTGCATCGCGAAGCGCAGCGCCGTGCGCAGGCTCCGCAGGCTTTCCACGGCCGGATCGTGCGGGTGCCGCGCGCTCAGCAGGTTCGGCCCCGGTGCGTGCTGCGCGATGCGCCGCGCCATTTGCCGCTGCGCCGCCGAGTCCGGAATCGTCGCGTAGACGTCGATGTCGAGATGCCGCTCGATCTCGTCCGCGTGGCGGACGCCGCCGAACAGGAAGTCGCGCGCGAAGGCGAGCGCGATGCCGAGCGCGAGCCCGATCAGCGCGGCTGCCGCGATCACGACGGGCCGCTTCGGGCGCACGGGATCCTCGGGCACGATTGCCGTATCGACGAGCCGCACGCTGCCGGTCTTGCCGGCCTTGACCAGTTCGAGCTGCTGCGTGTTCGCGAGCAGCGCCGTGTAGAGATCGGTGTCGACCTTCACGTCGAGCATCAGCCGTACGGCGTCCTGCTGCAGGTCGGGCAGCCGTCGCACCTGATGCTCGAAGCCGCGTTGCTCGCGGCCGAGCGTGGCGATCTGCGCGTCGAGCGCGACCATGTCGGGGTGGCCCGGCGCGAAGCGCGTGGCCATTTCGTCGCGCTTTTGCTGCAGTTCGAGGCGGCGCGTGGTCGCGTCGGCCGTCTGCTGCAGGATCAGCTTCGCTTCCTCGGTCAGGTCGATCGTGCCGTTCGCGTTGCGCATGTCGGTGTAGCGCTGTTCCGCTTCCTGCAGCTGGCGCTTGAGCACCGGCAGCTGCGCGTTGAGGAACGCGAGCGATTGCGCCGCGTCGGCGGACTTGCGCTCGATGTGCTGGCGCACGTAGTGGTTCGCGACCGCCTGAAGCTGCGACTGGATCCGTTGCGGGTCGGGGCCGCGCAGCGTCGCGACGATCACGCCCGATTGCTTGATCTTCTCCTGCACGTCGAGGCCGCGCCGCAGCGCGTCGATCGTCTCGGCGCGCGATTCGCGCACGAGCGTGAAGCGGGTGGACGGATTCGCGTCGATGTGCGCGATATCGAGTGCGATCGGGCCGCTCGCGGTCGGGAACATTTCCAGGCGCCCGATGTGGCCGGTGACGGCCGACGGCAGCGCGGATCCGGTCAGCCGGTAGCGCTGGCCGTCGAGCCGCGTCAGTTCGAAGCGCTCGCCTTCGAGTGCCCGGGGGACATCGAAGCGGGCGGCCACGATCGCTTCCTCGCCCCATGCATAGCCGCCGAAACCGAGGAGGCCGGGGTGCGCGAGGCCGGTGTTGAAGCGCGACACGAAATCGCCGACCAGCGGAAAGCGCTTCGGCTGCGCGACGATGTAGCTGCGCAGCTCGTCGACGGCGCGCGTGACGACGAGCCGCGACGCGAGAATCTGCGCTTCGGCCGCGGCACTCGACTTGATGTCGAACAGCGACGACACGTCGCCGAGCATGCTTTTCGCGGAGGACGTGTCGCCGCTGTCCTCGACCTGGAGCAGGATGTCGGCCTGGTATTGCGGCGGGGCGAGGAACGCGTACAGCGTGCCGGCGCCGACGCAGGCGGCGGTGGTCAGCGCGATCAGCCAGCGCTGGGCGGCGAGCACGTCGACGACGCCGGCGAGGTCGAGTTCGGCGCCGCGATCGTGCGATCGTTCGCGGGAAACGGGTGAGGTCATCGATTCGGTCCGGAAAGCGGGGTGGGGGAGGAAGCGGCCGGCGCGATGCGCGCGCACCACGCGTCGACACCGCGCTCGATGAGCCGCAGGCTGTGTTCGAACGACGCGCGCGGGCCGAGATAGGGGTCGGGGATGTCGAAGCCATGCGCGGCGGCGCCGAGGCGGAACACGCGGCCGCACAGGAACGGGTGGCGGCGCTCGAGCCAGCGCTTCTGCTCGAGGTCCATCGTCAGGATCAGGTCGGCGCGCGTGATGTGCCGCGACGACACCTGGCGCGCGCGGTGCGGGGCGAGGTCGAGGCCGCGCTCGCGCATCAGGTCGATGGCAAGCGGGTCGGCCGGCTGGCCGTCGAGCGCGCCGATGCCGGCCGACCGCACGTCGACGCCGGGCAGGCGCGCGCCGAGCAGCGCCTGCGCCATCGGGCTGCGGCAGACGTTGCCGACGCACACGACGAGCAGCGTGGCGATGGCGCTCATTTGACGGCGAGCGCCGCGGTGGCGCTGGTGTTGACGCCGGGCAGCAGCAGGCTCAGCACGCGGCTGAAACGCACCAGGCCGTTGCCGTCGACGTAGACGATGTCCTTCGGCTGCAGCGCGAACTCGTTCGCGAGCACCATCGACACCGGCGAGCGCGCGTCGAGGTGGAACACTTGCGGGTCGCCCGTCTGCGAGCCGCGGATCACGAACATCTGCGCGGCGTCGGCGGTATTCGCGTTCACGCTGCCGGCCTGCGACAGTGCGTCGGACAGCGTCAGCCGGCCGTCGCGCAGCGGCACCGCGAGCGACGGCTTGTTCACTTCGCCCATCACGTACACGCCGTAATCACTGCGTGCCGGTACGTGCAGCAGGTCGCCGGCCGACAGTACGACGTCGGCCGGATTGCGGCCGTCGCGCAGCATGCGCGTCAGGTCGAGCGGATAGGACACGCCGTCGCGCACGAGCGTCATGCGGCTCTGGTCGGCGGCCGTGCCGAGCCCGCCCGCGCGGCCGAGCGCTTCGTAGAGCGTCATCGGCACGTCGTTGACGGGCTGTGCGCCCGGCGTGCGGACTTCGCCGTCGATATAGACCTGCTGCGAGCGGAACGACGCGACGCGCAGCGTCACTTGCGGATTGCGATAGACACGCGACAGCGCGGCGGCGAGGCGCGCCTGCGCGGCGTCGGCCGTCAGACCCGCGACCGGCACGCTGCCGGCAAACGGGAACGCCAGGTTGCCGTGCGGATCGACGACGAAGCCGGCAACCGGGTCGGCCGTGCGCGGTGCGTTCTGCTGCGCGGCGCCTTGCGCGGCAGCGAGTTCGGGGTGATCCCAGACGGTGATCTGCAGCACGTCGCCGGGGCCGAGGCGGTAAGCGCCGAGCGTGGCTGCCAGCGGGCCGGACGGCAGGTTCGGCTGCTGCGCGGCCTGCGTGTCGAGCTGGCGGATCAGGCTGGCGTCGATCGTCGTGATCCGGAACGGCAGGGCACTCGCGCTGGCGTTCGCGTGTCCGGCAAACTGGCCGTCGGTGGTGGCGGGCGGTGCGCTCATCTGCATGCCGGGTGCGAATGCACAGGCCGACAGCGCGACGCTGACCGTTGCGGCCAGCAGCGTGCGCACGCGGTAGGGACGTGCGGTTCCGGCCCGCTCGATCATGGCGGATTTCATCAGTCATCCTTATCGTGATGCGGCGACGCACGATGGCGGTGCCGCGTGCGTATCAGTACGCGTTGCGGTGGGCCCAGCCGCGCAGGGCGGTGGCCAGGACGATGCGCATGTCGAGGGCGAACGACCAGTTGCGCAGGTAATGAAGATCGGCTTCGACGCGGCGCTGCATTTTTTCGACGCGGTCGGTTTCGCCGCGCAGGCCGTTGATCTGGGCCCATCCGGTGATGCCGGGCTTGACGCGGTAGCGGTGGATGTAGCCGTCGACGATCTTCCGGTAGAGGTCGTCGTGTTCGAGCGCGTGCGGGCGCGGGCCGACGACCGACATCTCGCCGCGCAGCACGTTGAGGAACTGCGGCAGCTCGTCGAGGCTCGTGCGGCGCAGGAACGCGCCGACCCGTGTGATGCGCGGATCGTCGCGCGTCGCCTGGTGCACTTCGCCGCCCGCGTCGTGCAGCCGCATCGTGCGGAACTTGAAGATCGTGAATGCCTGGCCGTCCGCGCCCTTGCGCTGCTGGCGGAACAGCACGGGGCCGCTCGACGACAGCCGGACCGCCGCCGCGATCGCGAGCAGCAGCGGCGCCAGGCCGACGAGGACGGTGGCCGCGAACACGCGATCGAAGATCGCCTTGTGCAGCAGCGCGCGCGACGACAGCGGCGACGCGACCAGGTTGATCGCCGGTGCGCCGACGAGGTCGATCATCTCGCCGTCGAACATCGCGAGCTTGCTGACGTCGGGCATGAAGCGGATGTTGACGAGATCGTCGCGGAACGCGTCGAGCACGGCCATCACGATGCGCGCCTCGCCGATCGGCAGCGCGAGCCAGACTTCGGGAATCGCGTGCGTGCGGACATGCCGGGCGAACGTATCGAGATCGCAAAAGCGCGGCATGCCGTCGGGGCTCGTCGGGTTGGCGATGGCGATGTCGAACATCGCGGCCGTGCGGAATCCGGCCGACGGCGCGCTGGCAATGCGGTCGAGGACGGCGTCGCGATGGGCGCCGGTGCCGACGATCGCGACGAGGCGCTCGCTTTCCTGCGGGCGGCCGATCCGTTCGAGCGTCGTGCCGGCGACGACGCGCGATGCGACAAGTGCGATGCCGCTCATCGCCGTCCAGAGCAGGTACCAGGGCAGCGCAATGGCCAGGGTCGGCGCGAGCACCAACATCACGAGTGCCGCGCCGGCCTGCGCGATCAGCCAGGCGAACGCGGTCAGCAGTGCGGTGCGATGCGCGGGGGTACGGGCCGGCGAGTGGTAGAGGCGGAATGCGGGAAACAGCATCAGCGCAAAGGTTGCCGCGCAGGCGACGGCGGCCAGTTCGGACGACCGATCGACGTCCGTGCCAGGCAACACGAGCGCGGCGGCCAGCGCGCCGGACGAGATCAGGGCGACGTCAGCAATGCGCGCGATCAGGCCGCCGGCGGTACGCGCTGCGTGCGCGTGCCGTGGTTCGAATGACATATCCATATACCCTTCTGCTGCCGTTCTGATTTAAAGGGACGCCCGTCGTTCCGATCGCGACGCGAAACCGCACGCTCGGCCGTAGCGGAGCGCGGCCGCTGTTTCCACTGCATGGGAAATGCCACCGGGGAAGGAGACGCTGCCTGGGGTGCCGGTCGACCGGATGCGCTGCAACGGTGCGATCCGAGCCTCGCGCGATGAAGGACGAATGCTTGCGAAACGTTGCGGCCGACTCGACAGGGTCAATTTTCGGGAAGCAGGGGCCTGATTTAAATAGAACGCCTACTAATTGCCGTGGAAATGGATTAGTACGTGTACGAATCAGCCGGATTCACGTCCGAATGGGCGATTGACATAGTCGGACTTGTCTTTAGAAGGACGCGCAATGTCGGGTCGTCGACGCGAACGATTCGCAACGAGCTGAGAGCGGCTGGCGAAGAAGGGAGGGTTTGCGGCAGTCGAAGAAGTGGTGTACAGGTCGGAGGACGCGTAAAGGGCGCAGCAGCCACGGTGATCCGGGCGTAGCGCGCAATATCGGCTGGCGTTTCGCGACGCAGCGCTTCGTCGCGTTTCTCGATGCCAGACGATACGTGCCATCCCGGCAAGCTCTCGCACCACTGCGGCCGGATGGATGCCTATTCCGAAGCGGTGATCACGGGCTGCGTAGCGCCCCCATGGCGGTATCGCCGCGTATTCGCCCGTTTCATTCGTACCGTGACGGGATTGCACGACTGACGATGCTCCGGGTTTGCCGGGTTCGGCAGAGGCACGGTGCATCCGTGCCGGGCAGGCATCGTTCCGCCGGAGGAGCCTCGACCCTTTCGGAACATCCCGAAATACCAATCGATTCGCATGCCATGAAACGCACGAAGACGGGGTGAACCCTTCCACCCCCAAACGAACACGGGCGGCAAGGATGGCCTGCCGGCCACCTCGCCGCCCGATGGGGTCAACCGATTACTGCTCGATTACCAGCCGGTCTTGCCGTCAACCGTACCCCAGTTTTCGCCGACGATCTGCATGCCCGCTGACGGACCCGACACCGTGCTCGACTCGATGCTCCCGAAGTTCAGCGCGACCAGGCTGCCGCGGAGGAGCGGTTCCGGCAACGGACGGCTGCCGATCCGGGTGCTCGACTCCGACGACCGGATGGTGCCCATGTTCAGCGCCACCAGGCCACCGAGATCCGAATTCACGCCGTCGATCGAACCCGTCGACTGGCTGTTTTCGATCAGGTTGACGTTGGCGCCGACCAAGCCGCCGACCCACGAAAGGTCCGCGGTGACGCTGCCGGACGACGACGACTGACGGATCACGCCGTTGAAGTCGTTCAGGCCGACGAGCCCGCCCGCGTTCGATTCCCTGCCGGCCGTGACGCTGCCGCTGGCCGATGCGCGCGTGATCGTGCCTGTGTTGGTTCCGACGAGCCCGCCCACGTCCGAGCGGGTGCCGGCGATCACGTTGCCGCTGGCGGACGCGTTTTCGATCGTGCCCGTATTGTTGCCGACCAGCCCGCCCACGGGCGCCGCCACGTAGGCTTGCACGTCGCCAGTTGCGCTTGCGTTCTCGATGGCACCGCGGTCGTTGCGACCGACGAGGCCGCCCACCGGGCCGCCGCCGAATGCATCGATCTTGACGTCGGACGATGCGTTGGCGATCCGGCCGCGTTCGTTCAGGCCGACGAGGCCGCCGGTTGTCGCGGCATGCATCGTGTTGACCGTGCCGTTGGCGGAGGCGTTCTCGATCGTGCCGCCGAGGGCCTTGCCGACGAGCCCGCCCACATGGCTGTCCTTGCCCGCCGAGACGGCCACTTTCGCCGACACGTTGCGCAGCGTGCCGCGGTCGTTCAGGCCGACGAGCCCGCCGACGTGCATGCCTTCGCCGGCCGCGATGCGGCCGCTACCGGACGAATTCTCGATGGTGCCGGTGTTCAGGCCGGCCAGCGTGCCCGCGCTCTGCGCATACGTGGGGAGGCGGTAGGACCGGGCAATCTTGATGTCGGCATCGGCGCGGCTGTTCCTGATCGTCGCGCGTGCGCCTTCGTTTCTGCCGGTGATCCCGCCGATGCTGAACGTGTCGCGGGTGCCGTCGAGTCGCCCGCTGAAGCGGGCGTTGTCGATCGTGCCGTCGTTATTCTTGCCGACGATCCCGCCGAGTATGCCGATGCCCTTGCCGTTGTGGACGACGCTCATGTTCGTGGCCGCGACGTCGTGGATCCGGCCGCCGTAGTTGATGCCGACCAGCCCGCCCATGAATGCGTTGGGGGAGGTCGACGCGCTGCTGACGGTGAGCGAATCGAGCGTCAGGTTGCCGATCGATCCCTTGTTCGCCGCGAACAGGCCGGCCCGGTCGTTGCCGGGATTGCTGATGGTCAGGCGGCGGACGGTGTTGCCGAGGCCGTCGAACGTGCCGGCGAACGTCGTGCCGCCGCCGATGCTGTTGAAGCCGGCGTTCGCGCCGTCGATGCCGTTGCCGAGCACGTAGCGGCCGTTCAGGTCCGCGTCGACGTTGCGCAGGTCGGCAAGCGTGTGCAGTACCTTGTAGCCTTCGCCGTTCGAGCTGTACGACGCGTTGTCGCCCGACAGCGTGACGACGCCGGTGTCGTTCGCGAGCGTGCGGCCGTTGGTCGAATTCAGCTCGAGATGTGCGTTGTGGCCGGTGAGCTTTACCGCGTCGTTCACGCGAATCCGGTTCGCGGCGTTGACGAGCAGGCTCGCATTCGCGCCGGTGGCCGACAGCGTTTGATTCAGGTCGACGTTGCCCTTCTGCGACGTGAGCGTCAGTGCGTTGTCGCTCGTCCACGCGACCGGGCCGCTCACTGTCAGATCGTTGCGGGTGTTGGTCAGCGCGACGCTGGTCGTGCCGAGGTTGCGCGACAGCGTGTCCGCGTCGATTGCCTGACCGTTGACATTCGCCCCGTTCACGCCCGCGTTGGCGGCTTCGATCGCCCACGTGCCGGCCGTGTTGCCGGCGCGCGTATCGACCTGCGTGTCGTTCGCGACGTTCACGCGTTCGCCGCGCGTCGTGATCGAGCCGGCCGCTGCGCCGGCGTCGGCCGTGCTCGCGTCGAGCTTGCCGCCGACGTTCACGGTGCCGCCGTCGAGCGTGATCTTGCCGCCGCGCGTGCTGAGGCCGCGCGCCTCGATCGTGCCGGTGTTGTTGATCACGGCGCCGAGCAGGTTGTCGGCCGCACGGGCGGTCATCAGCACCGCGCCGCCGTCGGCTTTCAGCAGGCCGCCGTTGGACGCCTGCGCATCGACCGCGCCGCCGTCGACCTGCAGGTTCAGCAGGCCGCTGCCGTCGAAGTTCACCGTGAACGCGTTGCCGGCGCCGAGCGCGACGCTGCCGAGTTTCGCCTGGATCACGCCGTTGTTGGCGACGCGCGCACCGAGCAGCGCGACGCTGCCGCCGTCGGCCGCGGTGATCGTGCCGTCGTTGGTGACGGCTTGCGTCGAGGAACCGGAGAAGCGGTAGTTGCCGGCGAGGAAATCGGCATCCGACAGGTTCTGCGTGGAGGCCACGAGGCCGCCGACGTTGACCTGTGCACCCGAGCCGAACAGCACGCCGTTCGGGTTGACGAGGAACACGCGGCCGTTGGCGCTGATCTGGCCGTCGATCTGGCTGCCGTTGCCGCCGATCACGCGGTTGAGCGCGATC
This sequence comes from Burkholderia sp. AU15512, assembly GCF_002223325.1. Lineage (NCBI taxonomy): Bacteria > Pseudomonadati > Pseudomonadota > Betaproteobacteria > Burkholderiales > Burkholderiaceae > Burkholderia > Burkholderia sp. AU15512. Next base: position 2,579,498 of record NZ_NKEX01000006.1, on the reverse strand, counting down.
GATTGCGCGGTGGGTTGCTGGAAGTTGACGCGTTCGCCGCCGGCGACGCTGAAGTCCTGCCAGTTCGTGACGAGCTTGTCGGTTTGCTGATTGATGTTCATCGTGCGGCCGTCGTCGGTGCGCAGGATGTCGGCCTTGCCGGACGTGATCGCCTCGCCGGTGGGCAGTGCGAACGCGGGCAGCGCGGCGAAGCCGAGCAGCGAGACGGCGGTGACGGCGGCGCGCTTGCCGCCGCTCGCCTTGCCACGCCGGCGCGCGGTTTCCCCGACCGCGGTCCAGCATCGCTGGGCGCCGTTCCATACCAATGCGTAGGTCTTGTTCATCGTTGTTGTTTCCTCAGGGTTGCGCTGATCTTCAGCGGGAAATGTTCCCGGACCCGACGCGGAATCCGCGACGGGGGGCGGGACGAGTCGGCCGCCTGCGCCGGGGTTCAAAGCGGCGAGGCGGCGAGACATGGGGCGAAGCGAATCTGGTGGGAGCGGGCTTTGCCTGCTCCCCGGCAGCCGCATCGCACGGTCGCGATGCGGCTGCTCGTACCGGTAGCGCCGTGCGGGAAGCCGACGCTGGCCGGTGTGACTTACCTGATCTGGCCCGGGCGGCGTTGGCCGTCGATGAGGCCGACGTTGAAGCCGACGGTGTTGAATTGCTTCGAGGGGCCGAAGGTGGCACTCGATTCGATCGAGCCGCTATTGAATCCGACCAGCCCGCCGCGGAAGCCGGGGTTGGTCGATGCGTTGGCATCGAGCGTCGTATGCGACTCGGACGAGCGGATTGCCCCGTCATTGATCGCGACGAGGCCGCCAAGAGTCGAACCAGCGCCGCCGATGACGCCGGATGCGTTGGCGCTCTCGATCAGCCCGCCTTTCTCGTTGACACCGACCAAGCCGCCGACGTTGGCACGAAGGGCCTTGACGCTGCCCTTGGCCGATGCGTTGCGGATTACGCCGCCGCCGTTCGTGCCGACCAGGCCGCCTGCGTTGGCATCCCGCCCTGCCGAGACGTCGACGTCGGCCGACGCGTTCTCGATCGTGCCGGTGTGACGGCCGACGAGGCCGCCGACGGAGCCCGGGCCGTTCGCGACGACCTGACCGCTTGCCGAGACCTTCGACAGGACACCTGAGTTGAAGCCGACGAGCCCGCCTGCGTAGGCCGACGTGCCGGCCTGGACGGTGTTGGACGACGACGCGTTGGCGATCCTGCCGTGCTCGTTGAGGCCGACGAGGCCGCCGGCTGCCGCGGCTTGCGTCGCGTTGACCGTACCGCTCGCCGACGCATGCTCGATCGTGCCGCCGACGGCCTTGCCGACGAGCCCGCCAACCTGGCTGCCCTTGCCAGCGGTGACGGTTGCGGCCGCCGACACGTTGCGCAGCGTGCCGTCGTCGTTCAGGCCGACGAGCCCGCCGACGTTCATGCCGTCGCCGGCTGCGATGCGGCCACTGCCGGATGAATTCTCGATGGTGCCGGTGTTCAGGCCGACCAGCGTGCCGGCACTCTGGATGTGCTGGGCAAGATCTTTGGCGCGGGCAATCTTGATGTCGGCGTCGGCGCGGCTATTCGTGATCGTCGCGCGCGCGCCTTCGCTGCTGCCGGCGATACCGCCGATGTTCATCGTGTCGCGGGTGCCGTCGAGCTTCCCGCTGAAGCGGGCGTTGTCGATCGTGCCGGAGACATTCCGGCCGACGATGCCGCCGACCCAGCCGAGGCCCGCGCCGTTGTGGACGACGTTCACGTTCGTGGCCGAGACGTCGTGGATCCGGCCCATGAAGTTGGCGCCGACGAGCCCGCCGATCATCGCGTTGTAGTACGTCGATACGCTGCTGACGGCGAGCGAGTCGAGTCTCAGATTGCCGATCGTCCCAAAGTTCCACCCGAACAGTCCGACCACGTCGCTGCGGGGATTGCTGATGGTCAGGCGGCGGATGGTGTTGCCGAGGCCGTCGAACGTGCCGGCGAACGCGTTGTTGCTGCCGCCGATGCTGGTGAAACCGGCGTTCGCGCCGTCGATGCCGTTGCCGAGCACGTAGCGGCCGTTCAGGTCCGCGTCGACGTTGCGCAGGTCGGCAAGCGTGTGCAGTACCTTGTAGCCTTCGCCGTTCGAGCTGTACGACGCGTTGTCGCCCGACAGCGTGACGATGCCGGTGTCGTTCGCCAGCGTGTGGCCGTTGGTCGAATTCAGCTCGAGATGCGCGTTGCGGCCCGAGAGCTTTACCGCATCGTTCACGCGAATCCGGTCTGTGGCGTTGACGGACAGGCTCGCGTTCGCCCCGGTGGCCGACAGCGTTTGATTCAGGTCGACGTTGCCCTTCTGCGACGTGAGCGTCAGTGCGTTGTCGTTCGTCCACGCGATCGGGCCGCCGACCGTCAGGTCGCCCTTCGTGTTCGCGAGCGCGACATTCGTCGTACCGAGGTTGCGCGACAGCGTGTCCGCGTCGATTGCCTGACCGTTGACATTCGCCCCGTTCACGCCCGCGTTGGCGGCTTCGATCGCCCACGTGCCGGCCGTGTCGCCTGCGCGCGTATCGACTTGCGCGCCGTTCGCGACGTTCACGCGTTCGCCGCGCGTCGTGACCGAGCCGGCCGCTGCGCCGGCGTCGGCCGTGCTCGCGTCGAGCTTGCCGCCGACGTTCACGGTGCCGCCGTCGAGCGTGATCTTGCCGCCGCGCGTGCTGAGGCCGCGCGCCTCGATCGTGCCGGTGTTGTTGACCACGGCGCCGAGCAGGTTGTCGGCCGCGCGGGCGGTCATCAGCACCGCGCCGCCGTCGGCTTTCAGCAGGCCGCCGTTGGACGCCTGCGCATCGACCGCGCCGCCGTCGACCTGCAGGTTCAGCAGGCCGCTGCCGTCGAAGTTCACCGTGAACGCGTTGCCTGCACCGAGCGCGACGCTGCCGAGTTTCGCCTGGATCGTGCCGTTGTTGGCGACGCGCGCGCCGAGCAGCGCGACGCTGCCGCCGTCGGCGGCGGTGATCGTGCCGTCGTTGGTGACGGCTTGCGTCGAGGAACCGGAGAAGCGGTAGTTGCCGGCGAGGAAGTCGGCATCCGACAGGTTCTGCGTGGAGGCGACGAGGCCGCCGACGTTGACCTGTGCACCCGAGCCGAACAGCACGCCGTTCGGGTTCACGAGGAACACGCGGCCGTTGGCGCTGATCTGGCCGTCGATCTGGCTGCCGTTGCCGCCGATCACGCGGTTGAGCGCGATCGATTGCGCGGTGGGCTGGTGGAAGTTGACGCGTTCGCCGCCGCTCACACTGAAGTCCTGCCAGTTCGTGACGAGCTTGTCGGTTTGCTGATTGATGTTCATCGTGCGGCCGTCGTCGGTGCGCAGGATGTCGGCCTTGCCGGACGTGATCGCCTCGCCGGTGGGCAGTGCGAACGCGGGCAGCGCGGCGAAGCCGAGCAGCGAGACGGCGGTGACGGCGGCGCGCTTGCCGCCGCTCGCCTTGCCGCGCCGGCGCGCGGTTTCCCCGACCGCGGTCCAGCATCGCTGGGCGCCGTTCCATACCAATGCATAGGTCTTGTTCATCGTTGTTGTTTCCTCAGGGTTGGTTCGCTTCGCCGGCACGACGCAGCGCGTGTGCGCGACGAAGCGAAACGGATGGAGCGGATGGATTCGCCCCTTCGGAATGCGGGCAGCGGGGCTGCCCGCCGGTGCGGTTCGGCCGACTTGAGGCCGCCCCGGTTGCTCGGTTCCTTAGAAATACTGCGCGGCCTGCAACCAGACACTCGGCGCGCGCGTGACCCTCTGCGAGCGGTCCGCGTTGCCGAGCGGCCATGCGGCGGTGACGCTGATCTGCCGGTTGGCGCCGTACCAGCTCGCGCCGACACCCGTGCCGGACAGTTGCAGCGTGTTGAGCTCGTTGCGCACCCACGGCTGCTTGTTGATCTGCATCCGGCCCGTGTCGACGAAGGTGCTGACCTGCCAGCCCGGCGTGGCGAGATAGCGCAGCTCGGCGCTGGCCTGCCAGCCCTGGTCGCCGCTGCCTGCGCCGAGCGCGTAGGCGCGCACGCCGTACGGGCCGCCGAGGCTGAATTTTTCCGACGAGTCGAGATTGCGCGACGCGAGCTGCGCGCTGAATTGCGTGTAGAACTGCAGCCGCGAGCCGAGCGCCTGCAGCCGCATCGCATTCACGTTGAGCTTCGCGAAACTGCCTTGCGTGTGCGAGAACCGGTTCATGCCGAGCGGATCGTTGCTGCTCATCCGGCCGAGGCCGAGCGTGGCCGAGAACGCGTTGCGGCCGCCTCCGAACCGGTCGTCATTGCTGTTGCCGGTGACGGAAAACGACCACAGGTCGACGCGCTTGTCGCTGACGAGGTCGAACACGCCGTAGTCGTCGCGCAGGTGCTTGTTCTCGTAGAGGACCTGCGCGCTGGCGCTCGCGCGCCGGCTGCGCAGCAGCGGCTGCGTGACGAACGCGCTGCGCACGCTCGCGCGGCCGTGATAGCCGAGCGGGCGCATCTCCTTGCCGAGCCGGTAGCCCATGTCGGAAAAGGCGACGCCGATCCGTGTGGACGCGGGGCCGACCGGCACCTGGTACATCGCGCGGTAGTACTGCTGGTTCGTATTGCTGGTGAGGCCGCGTAGCGAGAATTGATCGCCGAGCCGCAGTGGCGAGTTGACGGTGACGGCCCCGGTGGCGCGGTAGCGGCCCGTGACCGGATCGCCGTAGTTGTCGAGTTCGAGCGAGCCGGTGGCGAACGGTGCGCGCGCCGCATCGACGATCAGGTCGGTGGTGCCGGGTGTCTCGCCCGCGCGCAGCGTGCCGCTGGCCGTGACGCCCGGCAGCTCGCCGAGCAGCGTGAGGCTGCGTTCGAGATCGGCGCCGCGCACGACGTCGCCGGGCCGCAGTGTGCCGAGTGGCTGGCGCAGCACGCCGTCGAGCACGCGCGAGTCGTTGCGGAGTTCGATCCTGCCGTAGCGACCCTCGACGATCGCGATGCGCACGACGCCGTCTTCGATGTCCTGCGGCGGAAGGTAGGCACGCGCGAAGACGTAGCCGCGTTCGCGATAAGCGATGGTGATCCGGTCGGCCGCGGAACGGAGTTCGTCGAAGCCGAGATCGCGGCCGACGAGATCGGCGAGCAGCGCCTGCAACCGCGCCGTGTCGAGAACCTGGTTGCCTTCGATGTGGAATGCGCGAACGGACACGCGCGAGCCGGCTTCCGCATCCGACGGCACGGCCGGCGCGGCAGCGTTGCTCGACGGTGGCATCGCGATATCGGGCGATGCGGGTGCAGGGAGCGCCGGACGCACGGTTTCAACGTCGCGCAGCGACTGCCCGGCATTCGGCACTTGTGCGTGCGCGAGACCGGATTGCGACAGCGCGATGCCGAGCATGCACGCACAACGCAGGACGGAACGAAGTGGGGGGCCGGAGCCGGGTACGGCGCTGGCACGGCGAGCGGCCGCCGGTTTGCCGCCGGGTGGGGGGATCGCCTGGCGAGCCGAATCGCGGCCGGCAGACAGGCAGGAGAAACAGCGAATGGACCGAATTTCTGACCTCGAGCGTGTGGACACCTGCCCCGGCACGTCGATGGTCGAACCGGTTAATCAGGAGGCCGGCTGATGGTACGAAACGCGTTCACGGTTGAATATTGAACAAGTACGAGTGGTCGTGGATAAGTGATCTGTCTTGTCGGATTTTTCTGATCGGAATGTGCCGATGCGGGAAAACCGGGTGCCGGCGTCCGGCATGAGGACGACCGGCGTGCGCACACGTCCTGGTGGTCCGGCGAGCGGGCCGGATGGTTCGCAAGCTGCCGACCGGCGGCGGACAGGCATCGCCTGTCGTGCCGGCGGGTCATCGCGACGGTGTCACCCGTTCCGGAAAATCTCGCTATATGCGCTCAATGCCGGCACGCCGCCGAGATGCGCATACAGCACCTTCGACCCCGGTTCGAATTCGCCAAGCCGTACCTTGTCGATCATCCCGTGCATCGACTTCCCTTCGTAGACTGGATCGGTCAGCATGCCTTCGAGCCGCGCACACAGGCGAATCGCGTCGAGCGTGCCGTCGTTCGGCAGCCCGTATTCGGGGCCGGCGTAGCGCGTGTCGAGCACCACGTCCGCTTCAGTGATTGGCCGGCCGAGATCGACGAGTTCGGCGGTGTGCCGCGCGATGCGCGTGATCTGCTCGTGTGTGCGCTCGGGCGTGGCCGACGCATCGATCCCGATCACGCGGTCGGCGCGACCGTCGGCCGCGAAGCCGACGACCATCCCCGCCTGCGTGCTGCCCGTGACCGAGCACACGACGATGTAGTCGAACTTGAAGCCGAGTTGCGCCTCCTGCGCACGCACTTCTTCCGCGAAACCGACGAAGCCGAGCCCGCCGAGCGGATGCTCGGAGCAACCGGCCGGAATCGGGTAGGGCTTGCCGCCCGCCTGCCGCACGCTCTCCATCGCTTCTTCCCAGCTGCGGCGAATGCCGATGTCGAAGCCGTCGGACACGAGCCGCACGTCCGCGCCCATCATGCGCGACAGCTGGATGTTGCCGACGCGGTCGTACACCGGATCTTCGTAGTTGACCCAGTGTTCCTGCACGAGCACGCATTTCATCCCGAGATGCGCGGCGACGGCCGCGACCTGGCGGGTCTGGTTCGACTGCACGCCGCCGATCGACACGAGCGTATCCGCGCCTTGTGCGAGCGCGTCGGGGACGAGGTATTCAAGCTTGCGCGTCTTGTTGCCGCCGAACGCGAGGCCGCTGTTGCAGTCCTCGCGCTTCGCATACAGCTCGACCTTGCCGCCGAGGTGCTCGCTCAGGCGCTTGAGCGGCTGGATCGGCGTCGGGCCGAACGTGAGCGGATAACGGGGGAAACGTTGCAGGTTCATCGGCGGGCTCCGGAAAGCGGTGGACGGGGCGGGAAACGGAATCGTTCGGGCGCGGCCGGGAGGCCGTGTTTCGACCAGAAAAATGATAGGCAGAAGCGCGAGAAATGAGCTTGCGAAATCAATTGCGGTGGCCTACGTTATCGACGATACGAGAACGTAATAAGCAATTTTGATTCGTTGAAAAGGAGGATGGCGCAATGAAATTAGATCGAGGCGGCGCATCGCCCGCCGACGCCGCACCGGCGCTCGATCGCATCGACCGCGCGATCCTGCGGCAACTGCAGCAGGACGCGTCGATCTCCAACGTGAGCCTCGCGGCGAAGGTGAAGCTGAGCGCGCCGGCGTGCCTGCGGCGCGTCGAGCGGTTGAAGGAAATGGGGCTGATCCGCGGCATCGTCGCGTTGCTCGACCCGAAGCCGCTCGGTGCAGGGATGCTGGTCGTGATCGGCTTCGTGCTCGATCGCTCGACGCCCGAAGCGTTCGCCGCGTTCGAGAAGGCCGCGCAGAAAGTGTCGGGGTGCGTCGAGTGCCACGTCGTGACCGGCGAATTCGACTACTTCATGCTGGTGCGCACGCGCGACAACGACAGCTTCAACCGGCTGCACGCCGAACAACTGCTGTATCTGCCGGGCGTGCGGCAGGTGCGCTCGTTCATGGTGCTCAAGGAGATTCTGTCGACGCATGCGCTGCCGTTGTAAGTACGCGTGTTCGACGAGTGCGCGCCGGACTGGCGCCTGGTATCCCCGTCAACCCGTCCATTTGCCGACGAACCGGCGACAGTCGCCCGACACCGCCGAAAGGGACCGAACGAAACGCGCGCAAGCGCATTGCACCTTCACGACGCCGCGCGAAGCGATCGCGTATGCTCGTCGCGTTCGGTGGCGAAGGCGGCCACCTGAGCCGATTCATTCGTGTGACGACCCATCAACGAGCGAGGACAGCATGGCCAAACAGACGATGGCGGAATATCTGGCGAAGACGCTGGCGGCAGCGGGCGTCGAGCGCATCTGGGGCGTGACGGGCGACAGCCTGAACGGCCTGTCGTTCAGCCTGAGCCAGATCGGCTCGATCCGCTGGATGCATACGCGGCACGAGGAAAGCGCCGCGTTCGCGGCCGGCGCGGATGCCGCGTCGGCCGGGCGGCTCGCGGTGTGCGCGGGCAGTTGCGGCCCAGGCAACCTGCACCTGATCAACGGGCTCTACGACTGCCACCGCAATCACCAGCCGGTGCTCGCGATCGCCGCGCACATTCCGTCGACCGAGATCGGGCTCGGCTATTTCCAGGAAACCCATCCGCAGGAGCTGTTCCGCGAATGCAGCCATTTCGCGGAGCTCGTGACGAACGCGTCGCAGTTCCCGCGCGTGCTCGCCCGCGCGATGCGTACCGCGATCGACGAGCGGGGCGTCGCGGTGGTCGTGCTGCCGGGCGACATCGCGCTGGGCGACGGCCCGGAAGAGGCGCCGGCGTGGAGCGAATCGTCACCGCCGTCGATCCTGCCGGCCGATGCCGATCTCGACCGGCTCGCGGCGCTGCTCAACGCGTCCGACGCGGTCACGCTACTGTGCGGCAGCGGCACGCAAGGCGCGCATGACGAGGTGGTCGCGCTGGCCGACACGCTCGGGGCGCCGGTCGTGCATGCGCTGCGCGGCAAGCAGTTCGTCGAATGGGACAACCCGTTCGACGTCGGGATGACCGGGCTGATCGGCTTCAGCTCGGGCTATCACGCGATGGAATCGTGCGACACGCTGCTGATGCTCGGCACGGATTTCCCGTACCGGCCGTTCTATCCGTCAAACGCGAAGATTGCGCAGATCGACTGGAAGGGCTCGCAGCTCGGCCATCGCGCGCCGCTCGCGCTCGGCCTCGTCGGCACCGTGAAGGAAACGATCGCGGCGCTGCTGCCGCGCCTCACGCGCAAGACGCAGCGGCGTTTTCTCGAGAACGCGCTGAAGCACTACGCGGCGGCGCGCAAGGGCCTCGACGATCTCGCGGTGGCCGAGCCGCCGGGCCGCGCGATCCATCCGCAATATCTGACGAAGATCGTCGACGAAGTCGCGGCGGACGACGCGATCTTCACGGCCGACGTCGGCACGCCGACGCTGTGGGCCGCGCGCTACCTGACGATGAACGGCAAGCGGCAGCTGCACGGCTCGTTCAATCACGGCTCGATGGCGAACGCGATGCCGCAGGCGCTCGGCGCGCAGGGCGCGCATCCGGGGCGGCAGGTGGTGTCGCTGTCGGGCGACGGCGGGCTGTCGATGCTGCTCGGCGATCTGCTGACCGCGCGCCAGCTCAAGCTGCCGATCAAGATCGTCGTGTACAACAACAGCCTGCTCGGCTTCGTGTCGATGGAGCTGAAGGCGGCCGGCTATCTCGACACGAACGTCGACCTGAGCCCGACCGACTTCGCGGCGATCGCGAAGGGCGCGGGCATCTTCAGCGTGCGCGTCGAGCATTCGGAAAACGTCGAAGAAGCGCTGCGCATGGCGTTCGCGCATGACGGGCCGGCGGTCGTCGACGTCGTCACGTCGAAGTATGAGCTCGCGATGCCGCCGAAGATCGAACTCGCGCATGCGAAGGGCTTCAGCCTGTTCATGCTGCGCGCGATCCTCAGTGGGCGCGGCGACGAGATCGTCGAGCTGGCGAGAACCAACCTGCGGTAATGCTGTGCCGCGCGCGATGCTGCAGGCAGCGCGCGCGGCGTAACGCATCGATGAGCGTGCGGGGGCGTTCGTCACACGCGGCTCGGCTTCGCCGAAGTTTCGCGGCGCGACGAGGACGACGAAGGCTTGCCGTTCGCGGACGTCCTGACGCGCTCGACGCGTTGAACGAGCGGGCATGTCGACCGCCGACGACCTCGCCGCGATCGAGACCGCACTGCAGCAAATCGGGATCGTCGGCGAGCGCTATCCGGCGCACTTCCAGCAGCGCATGGACCGCTGACCGGGCGCGCCAGCTGATCCGGCACGAATTGATCAGGCAAATCAGGGTCAATCTTCACGTCAGCTTAAGTTTGCGTTTCCTAGAATCGATTGACACGTCGCGTGTACAGCGACGGACCGATTCGCTTAGGAGGAGGATGCGCATGAACCCAACCCGTGTCGCCGTAGCCCCGTTCCGCGCGGTCATCGGCACGCCGCCGCTGGCCGCGCAAGCGCCGGAGGCCCGCCGATGATGTGGCCGAACGCGTGGCGTGTCTCGGCACTGTTCGTGCGCGAGTGGGTCGGCCGTCCGGCCGCGGTGGGCGCGTTGTGCCCGAGTTCGCGGCAGCTGGCGCGCGAAATGGCCGACGCGGTGCCGGACGGCGACGGGCTGGTCGTCGAGCTCGGCGGCGGCACCGGCGCGATCACCGCGGCGTTGCTCGAACGCGGTGTCGCGCCGCGGCGGCTCGTGGTGGTCGAGCGTTCGCCGGCGTTCGTCCAGCATCTGCGGCGACGCTTTCCGGGCATCTCGATCGTGTCGGGCGACGCGCGGCAGCTCGAGCGGCTGCTGCCGCCCGATGCACGCGTCGACGCGATCGTGTCGTGCCTGCCGCTGCGCACGCTGCCGCGTCAGGACGTGACGGCCATCATCGACCAGTGCCATCGCGTGCTGTCCGCCGACGGCGTGATGATCCAGTTCACGTACGACCTGCGGCCGCCCGGCCGTCATCCGCTCGGCGATTCGGCATTCGTTGCCTGCGGCAGCCGGATCGTGTGGGCAAACATACCGCCTGCGCGCATCGTGACCGTGCGCAGCCTCACCGCCGAACACGCGGAATGACGTCGCCTCCCAAGGGGCGCTCGATCGTGGCGCCTCGCTCTAGCCTTTCATAAATCCTTCTGATCCTTCCAATTTCCATTCATATTGCCGTCACATCAGGTTCCTACCATCGCCTTTCATTTCGAAAGCATCAATGGCGGGGGGAACCGGCAACATGAATCGAATCAAACTGGCGGCGCTGCTGTGCGCGGGCGCCTTTGCACTGGCCGGATGCGGCAGCGACGACGGCCCGACCGGCAGCACGTCGCCCGCGCCCGTGCAGGCGGCGGCGCGCAACGTGATCTTCTTCCTCGGCGACGGCATGGGGATCACGACGTTGACGGCCGCACGCATCTACGCGGTCGGTGAAGACGGCGCGCTCACGATCGATACGCTGCCCGAAACCGCGTTCGTGAAGACCTATTCCAACGATGCGCAGGTGACGGACAGCGCGCCCTCGATGTCGGCGTACATGACCGGCGTCAAGACCAACAACGAAGTGATCTCGATGTCGCCCGACACGAAGGCGATCGAGCCGACCGCGAGCCTCACCGGCAACTGCGGTGCGAACAACGGCAAATCGGCGACGACGCTGCTCGAGATCGCGAAGGCGCAGGGGCTGGCCACCGGTGTCGTGACGACCACGCGCGTCACGCATGCCACGCCGGCGGCAACGTATGCGCACGTGTGCCATCGCGACGCCGAGAACGACATCGCCGCGCAGCTCGTGCCGGGCGGCGCGGGCTACAACGGCGCGCTGGGCGACGGCGTCGACGTCGTGCTCGGCGGCGGCACGCAATTCTTCGTGCCGAAGGACGGCGGCGGCAAGCGTACCGACGGGCGCAACCTGGTCAACGAGCTGAAGGCGAAGGGCTATGCGGTCGCGCAAAACCGCGACGACCTGCTGGCCGCGGATGCGACGAAGGGCGGCAAGCTGGTCGGCCTGTTCGCGTCGAGCCACCTGAGCTACGACCTCGATCGCGGCGCGACGAAGGAGCCGAGCCTCGCCGACATGGCGACGCGCGCGCTCGACGTGCTGCAGAAGAACCCGAACGGCTATTTCCTGATGGTCGAAGGCGGCCGGATCGACCACGCGCTGCACGACACCAATGCGAAGCGCGCGCTGCAGGATACGGTCGCGTTCGACAACGCGATCAAGGCCACGATCGACAAGGTGCGCAAGACCGATCCCGACCTGAAGAACACGCTGATCGTCGTCACGGCCGACCACGACCACACGCTGGTGCTGAACGGCTATGCGGCGCGCACCGGCAAGACCGAGGCGGGCAAGCCCGGCGTGCTCGGCGTGCTGCGCAGCTACCAGACCGGCGCGGTCGCGAAGGATGCGGACGGCGCGCCGTACACGATCATCGGCTTCGGCAACGGCGAGAACCGCGTGCAGGGCAGCCGAGCGGGCACCACGCTCACCGACGCGGTGACGGGCGCCGACGACTATCGCCAGGAGGCGGTCGTGCGCATGGACAAGGGCAACGAGACGCACGGCGGCACCGATGTGTTCCTCGGTGCGATCGGCCGCGGCGCGGATGCGTTCCACGGCGTGATCGAGAACAACAAGGTGTTCGAGCTGGTGCGCAACGCGGTGCAGCTGTGAGCGCCGACCATACGGGTACAGGGGAATACAGGATGTCGACCATCAAGTGCATCGCGGCGGCGCTGGCCGTCGCGGGTTTCGCGTGCGGCGCGGCGCAGGCCGCCGGCCAGGCGAAGAACGTGATTTTCTTTCTCGGCGACGGCATGGGGCCGACGACCGTGACGGCGAGCCGGATCTACAAGGTCGGTGAGTCGGGACAACTGACGATGGAGAAGCTGGCCCGCACCGCGCGTGTCAAGACCTTCTCGAACGACGCGCAGACGACCGACAGCGCACCGTCGATGGCCGCGTACATGACCGGCGTGAAGATGAACAACGAAGTGCTGTCGATGTCGTCCGACACGCGCGCGGTCGCGCCGGGCAGCGACGCCAACGGCAACAAGACGGTCAACAACTGCGCGCCGGGCAACGGCCAGCCGGTCGCGACGCTGCTGGAGCTCGCGAAGGCGCGCGGCAAGGCGGTGGGTGCGATCACGACGACCGAACTCACGCACGCGACGCCCGCCGCGACCTATTCGCACATCTGCCATCGCGATGCGCAGTACGACATCGCCGCGCAGGCGGCGCCGGGCGGCGCGGGCTACAACGCGGCGCTCGGCGACGGCGTCGACGTGCTGATGGGCGGCGGCCGCAACCACTGGACGCCGTTCGATCCGGTGGCGAACAAGCGCGGCCGCGCGGACGGGCGCAACCTGCTGGGCGAGATGAAGGCGAAGGGCTACACGGTCGTCGCGACCCGCGATCAGCTCGCGCAGGCCGGCAACGGCAAGCTGGTCGGTCTCTTCAGTTCGACGAGCCATCTCGAGTACGAACTCGACCGTGTCGCGGGCAAGGGCGAAGGGCCGACGCAGCCGAGCCTCGCCGAGATGACGTCGAAGGCGATCGACGTGCTGTCTAAGAATTCGAACGGCTATTTCCTGATGGTCGAGGGCGGCCGGATCGATCACGCGCTGCACGGCACCAACGCGAAGCGCGCGCTGGAGGACACGGCGGCGTTCGACGAAGCGATCCGCGTCGCGCTGTCGAAGGTCGACCTGTCGAACACGCTGATCGTCGTGACGGCCGACCACGACCACACGATGACGATCAACGGCTATTCGAAGCGCGGCAACCCGATTCTCGACATCAGCCGCAACTATCGCGACGGCCAGCCGAGCAAGGACGCCGACGGCAACACCTACACGACGCTCGTGTTCGGCAACGGCGCAAACCGGCCGAACGTGCGCGCGTCGGTCGATTCGGCCACCGCGACGAACGAAGCGTATCTGCAGGAAGTCGGCGTGCGGATGGGCAGCGCGGGCTCGGAGACGCACGGCGGCGGCGACGTGATGCTGTTCGCCGACGGCGCGGACGCGAAGGCGTTCAAGGGCACGATCGACAACACGAAGGTGTTCGGTCTCGTGCGCTCGGCGTTCGGTTTCTGAATCCGTTGACTTCATGAGGAACGGGAACGCCCGATGAAACGTCAGCTTCTCTGCGCGCTCGCTTGCGGGTGGGTTGCGCTGCCGGCCCTTGCAGCGGCCGATCTCGACGCCGTGCTGCTGCACGAGAGCCGCACGGTGACGGCCGATGGCGTGACGCGCACGACGATGTATCGCGAACGGATGGTGCGGCGCGACGGGCATGTGTGGGTCGAACGCGTGCTGCCCGTCGCGGCGGCCGGCGGTCATGGCGACGATCACGACCATGATCACGACGCGAGCGGTCGCACCGGCGTGCAGCCGGCCGCCGCCCACGCGGGCCACGCGGGCCACAAGCATTTCAACTTCCAGGCAGCCGCGCGGCATGTGACGTACGACGGCAAGACGGCGCGCATCGAGTACGTGGACGCGGCGCACCGGACGGTCGTCAGCGTGCCGCCGGCCGAGTACGAAACCACGGGCTTCGACGGCTCGTGGGACAACGCGTACTACGTCACGCCGCCGTCGCAGTTGAAGCGGCTCGCGGCGGCGAAGCGCGGCGACGCGCCCGGCACCCGCTGGTACGAACAGGCGGTCGACACGCCCGGCGCGCGCGGCGTGAACCGGATCCTGTGGAGCGAGACGCTGCAGGCGCCGCTGTCGGTCGAATACCGGAGCGCCGACGGGCGCGTGGTGCGCAAGCTGACGCTGACACCGGCGCCGGCCGCGCGGCGCGAGACGTTGCCGTGGCAAACGCTCGCCAGCTATACGCGCAAGGAATACGCAGATTATCTCGACTGATCGGCGAATTCGACCATCTGTACGCGGGGCTTGCGGTCAGGCCAGCCGGTATCGTCAAGCGATGCGGCCGGGCCCTGGCCGATTTTTTTGCGGCTGGCCGGCAGCCATTGCCGATGACACGCTAGAAGCGCGCACCGTCCGGCACGCGCGTTGAAGGCCGCGACGCGACGCGCTTGATGAAACGGTCGAGCGGTGTCGCATAGCCGCGCGCGATCGCCGCGCTCAGTGCCGCCGACAACACCAGATACGCAATCAGCAACAGCAGCTTCGTGTCGCCGTGCGTGGCCGACGGCGGCCAGACCGTGCGCAGCCCGCCGAGCACGATCAGGTGGAACAGGTACAGCTCGTAGCTCAGCTTGCCGGCGCGGCCCAGCGGCGCGAGCAGGCGGCCGTGCACGCGCTCGCCGCTGACGTGCGCACCGATCAGCAGCACGGCCGTGCCGAGCGCCATCGCGGTGACGCCGGCGACATGGCTTTCCGCAATCGGCCAGGCGAGATAGAGCGCGGCCATCGCCGCCGCGACGGGCCATTGCACGAACGGCGCGGCCAGCCGCTGCCCGTTCACGCGTTCGGCCAGCAACGCGGTGCAGCAGCCGATCGCGATCCCGTCGAACGACGCGAAGTACGCATAGAGGAACCCGCCTTCGTCGCCGGCATGCGTGAAGCGGTACACGGGTCCGATCGCGGCGATGACCACCCAGAACGCGACCAGCCGTGCATCGCGGCGCAGCGCGATGCACAGCAGCGGGAACGACAGATAGAACACCTCTTCGACCGACAGCGACCACAGCACACCGAGCGCGTAGTTGACCCACCCGTATGCGCCGATCAGCACGTTCATCCAGAACGTCAGCGACGCGAGGTTCACGAGCCAGAACGACACGGCGATGCCCTCCGGCGCATGGTTCTGGAAGATCGGCACGCCGGCCGCCGCGAGACCGTTGACGAGCGCGAGCAGCAGGAGCAGGCACGGGACGATGCGCGCGAGACGCGACACGTAGAACGCACGCACGTCGACCGCGCCGAGGCTACCCCAGCGGCGGCGCGCATTCGACGTGATCAGATAGCCGGAGATCACGAAGAACATCGTCACGCCGTAGTTGCCGTTGCGCGCGATCGCATGCACGGCATCCCAACCGAATACGCGTGAGAGCGACGTGTCGCGCAGCGAGTAGGGGATGTTGAAGTGGTGCAGCAGGACGAGCATGATCGACACGCCGCGCAGCAGGTCGATCCGCGCGTTGCGCGGGCCGGTGCTCATTGCGGCCTGCCCGGTTCGGCGAGGGCCGGCAATGTTGCCAGGAACGTATCGCGTGCGCGCAGACCGGCGTTCGGCGTCTGCCGCTCGTCGTCCTGGATCAGGTACGCGAACGCGACCTTGCGCGGCCCCTTGGCCGCCCAGCCGACGAACCAGCCGTACGCGTGCGACGCATCGTACTTGCGCCCCGGCGACCCGGTGCCCGTCTTGCCATGCACGATCCAGCCGCCGGGCTGCGTATCGATCAGCGTGATGCGCTCGGTCATGTCGAACGCGTGTGCGCTGACAGGCAGCGTCCGGTTCGCGATCTTGCGCATGAAGGCGACCTGCTCGAGCGGCGAGATGCGCAGCGACGCGTTGACCCATGCGCCCATCACGCCGTTCAGTTCGCCCGCTGGACTGGTCGCGTCTTCGTTGCCGTAGCCGAAGGCGGTCGTGTACTGCTGGAAGCGCGCCTGCCCGAGCGCCTGCGTGACCTGCTGCGAGTACCAGAAGATCGACAGCTTCATCCAGCGCGCCGGATCGGTCGGCGCGCGCCACGGTGCGCCGCCCCAGTCGGGGTAGCCGGCGTGGAAGTCGAGCGTCGGGGAGTGTGCGTCTTTCAACACACCCGCATCGAAGCCCATCAGGCTGATGGCGACCTTGAACGTCGACGCCGGCGTCACGCGGGTCGCGCAGTCGCCTTGCTGCACGAGCATCCGGCCGGTGGCGGCATCGGCGACGACGGTGCAGATCGGGCGGGCATCGGAAGTCGCGGCGGCCAGGAGGCCGGCGGCGAAGGTGAACAGCGCGCGGCGCCAGTGCTTCAAGTGACACTCCTTCGGGGATGGGCGGCAAGCGCGCGGTGCGGGCGGACAGCGGCGGGCCGTGCGCAAGGAAGGCGGCCGGCATCGGGGATCGTGGGGATGGCGGCCGTCGCGGAAGCACACAGTGTATCGGCGTATGGTCGTTCGTTGACCTGTCACGGTTGACGGGACAAGCGCACGCTTTCTACCAATGCCGGCGACATCGGCCGGTCGCGCGTTGCGACGAACCACGAAAAAACCCGCCGGCAGGCTGGCGCTTGCGGGCGGGCAAAGACACCTCGGGCAGACCCGCGCGGGTGTCGCGTGAAGAACGGAGAACCGGGTTACATCAGAACTTGTGGCGCAGCGCGACGCGCACGGCCACCTGGTTCGACGTCGACGACGGCGCGTCGGTACCGGGGATGAACGCGTTGTCGAGGATCGAGTTCGTCTTGTCGCCGGCGATGTGCTGGTACGCGGCCTGCACGTACACGTCAGTGCGCTTCGACAGGTTGTAGTCGGCCATCAGCCCGGCCGAGTGGATCTTCGGCTTCGCGTTGCCGGTCGACGCGTCGTACTTCTCGAGCGACAGCACGTACTGCGCGCCGACCATGAACGCCGGCGTGACCTGGTACGAACCGTTCACCTCGAAGTTCTGGTACTTGATCGCGCTGACCGTCGCGCCCGGGGCGATGATCGCGCCCGGCGTGCCGAGGTAGCCGTTGCCGGTCGGGTTCTTGTAGTTCGAGTTCGTGTACGCGAAGCCGACCGTCGCCGGGCCGAACGTGTAGTTGATGCCCGCGCCGAACACGCGCATGCGCTCGGCGATGTAGCTCGCGTCGTTCGCGGTGATCGCGCCGGCCGAGCCGTTGCCCGGATGGTTCGCCTGCAGGTACGCGGCGCCGATCAGCAGGCCGTTGTTCTGGTACTGCGCGCCGAAGCTGTACGCGCGGTTGTCCGAGAAGCTCGTGCTGTTGCTGAAGCTGTATGCGCCGCCGAACTGGAAGCCGCCGAAGTTCGGGCTCGCGTACTTCACCGTGTTGTCGAGGCGGAACGAGTTGTCGGTGTTGTCGTTGTCGAACGGGTGCGCGAGCAGGTAGCCGCCCCAGTTGCCGTTGGCCGTGGTCGGCGCGAGATAGTCGACGACGGAGTCGTACTGGCGGCCGAACGTCAGCGTGCCGTACTGCGCCTGGCTCAGGCCGACGTACGCCTGGCGGCCGAACATGCGGCCGCCCTGGTTGAGCCGGCCGCTGTTCACGTCGAAGCCGTTCTCGAGCTGGAAGATCGCCTTCATGCCGCCGCCGAGATCCTCGCTGCCCTTCAGGCCCCAGCGGCTGCCCTGCGCGTAGCCGCTCGCCATCTCGTAGACGTGGCCGGTGCCGACGTTGTTCGTGTAGTTCAGGCCTTCGTCGATCACGCCGTACAGCGTGACGCTGCTTTGCGCGAACACGGGGGCCGCGAAGGTTGCCGTTACGGCGAGCGCCGTCAGGGTCTTTTTCATTGAGAGATCTCCGGGATATCCAGCTGGTATCGGTTGTCGTGAGCGCGCCCGGCGTGGCGCGCCCCGTCATCCGGGGCGACCCGATGCAGCGCGCGCGGCGCCGGGTCGCGCAACGCGCGGCGGCGCGGCAACCGGCAGCGTCGGGTCGTGTCTCCTCCGATGACACCGCGCATTCTTCCCAAGCCGGCACGGAACCGAAAGCGAGTAATTTCGATGGATGGGATCGGGTTCGCCAATGGGGTCGCGACCGCCCGTTTCGACAGTCGAAACGGGGCGCGGCGTGCCGCGCTGCAACGCCGGCCGCGCAACGGCCGAACGCGGGGGCGGCGCGGCCCGCGCCGGGCCTTTCACGGGCTCGGAGAATCGGCCGAGAGGCCCGTCCGGCGGGCCTGGCAGGGGTGCCGGAAGATCGATTGACGCCGCCGATTGCAATGATCGGAATTACTCGTTTCCCTAAACAAATTGGCGGCTGAAACATGCAGGCTGACCGGACGTGGATGCGTTCACGCTTCGCCGGTCGCCGCGCACGCCGCGACGCACAAACAACAGATTCGATTTGGAGACGACCCACCATGCAGATTCGACGACTGAAAACGGTCCTTCTCGCCGCCGCGGCGATCCTGTCCGCGCCTGCCGCCCATGCGGCCGGCGGCGCGTGCACCGACGGCAAGACGGTCCATTTCGCGGGCATCACGTGGGAAAGCGGGTCGTTCGCGACCGAGGTGCTGCGGCAGATCATGGAGAAGGGCTATGGCTGCAAGACGGACGTCGTGCCGGGCAGCACGGCCGCCACCGAAACGGCGCTCGCGCGCAACGACCTGCAGATCTGGGCCGAGCAGTGGACGGGCCGCAGCGAGATCACCGCGAAGGCCGTCTCGTCGGGCGCCGTGAAGCTGATCGGCGACACGCTGCCGGGCGGCACGACGGAAGGCTGGTTCGTGCCCGACTACGTGGTGAAGGGCGATCCGGCGCGCAACATCAAGCCGGTCGCGCCGGGGCTCGTGTCGGTCGACGATCTGCCGAAGTACAAGCAGGTGTTCGCCGACGAGGAGGAGCCGGACAAGGGCCGCTTCCTGAACTGCCCGACGGGCTGGGACTGCGAGCGCGTGAACACGCGCCTCTTGCGCGTGCTGAAGCTCGACCAGTCGTACACGAACTTCCACCCGGGCACGGGTGCTGCGCTCGACGCGGCGATCGCGTCCGCGTACCAGCGCGGCGCGCCGATCGTGTTCTATTACTGGGGCCCGGCCGCGCTGATGGCGAAATACAAGTTCACCGCGCTGAAGATGCCGGCCTATAACGAAGCCTGCTGGAAGACGTTGCGCGACGAGAGCAGCACGCACCAGTGCGCGTCGTCGTACATGGTGTCGCGGCTGACGGTCGGCGTGTCGAAGCCGTTCGCCGAGGCGAACCCCGATCTCGTCGGCGTGTTCGGCAAGGTGCGTTTCCCGATGGACTTCCTGAACCAGACGATCCTCGAGATGACCACGAAGAAGATCGACGGCGCGGCGATGGCCACGCAGTTCCTGAAGACCCGCCAGGACATGTGGAAGCAGTGGGTGCCGGCCGACGTCGCGCAGAAGATCGCCGGCAGCCTGAAGGGCGCGTAACCTGCGCGCGGCGGCGGGCCCGCGCCCGCCGCCGCCGTCACGCGCCTTCGCGGCGCGACGGAGAATCAAATGAACGGCTTCTTTCCGCACCTGTCGATCGCCGACTGGGTGAACAGCGCGCTCGAGACGTTCGTCGCGCAATACGGCGACGGCTTCCATCACTTCAGCGTGCTGGTGCTGCGCTACCTGCTCGTGCCGCTCGAAGGCGCGCTGCGCGTGGCGCCGCCGTGGCTCGTGCTGCTGGTGGTCGGCGCGATCGCGTGGAACGCGACGCGCCGCATCGGCCTCGGCGCGCTCTTCATGCTGCTGCTTTACGCGATCGGCTGCTTCGGCCTGTGGGACAAGCTGATGCAGACGCTCGCGCTGATGCTCGTCGCGACGGTGCTGTCGGTCGCGATCGGCGTGCCGGTCGGCATCCTCGCGTCGCGCAGCGCGTGGCTGCGGCGGATGCTGCTGCCGGTGCTCGACGTGATGCAGACGCTGCCGAGCTTCGTGTACCTGATCCCGGTGCTGATGCTGTTCGGCCTCGGCAAGGTGCCCGCGATCCTCGCGACGATCATCTATGCGCTGCCGCCGCTGATCCGCCTGACCGATCTCGGCATCCGCCAGGTCGATCCGGACGTGACGGAAGCCGCGCGCGCATTCGGCACGACGCGCTGGCAACTGCTCGTCAACGTGCAGTTGCCGCTCGCCCGGCCGAGCATCATGGCCGGCATCAACCAGACGACGATGATGGCGCTGTCGATGGTCGTGATCGCGTCGATGATCGGCTCGCGCGGGCTTGGCGAGGACGTGCTCGCGGGCATCCAGACGCTCGACGTCGGCAAGGGCACGCAGGCCGGCCTCGCGATCGTGATTCTCGCGATCGTGATCGACCGGATCAGCCAGGGCTTCGGCCAGGAGCGCCGCGCCCGGCGGCGGCTCGCGCGGCAGCGCCGGCAGAAGGGTGCGTCGCGCGTGCCGTACCGGCTGCCGCGCAAGGCGCAGTCGGCGGGCGTCGATTCGAATCAGGCGACGCAGTCGTCGCGGGCATAGGAACGGAGACAGACATGGCGACCATCGACGTCAAACACGTGTACAAGCTGTTCGGGCCGCAGGCCGCGCATGCGCGCGTGCTCGACCTGCTGCGCGCGGGCAAGCGCAAGGCCGACGTGCTGGCCGAAACGGGCTGCAACGTCGGGCTCAACGACGTGAGCCTCGGCATCGAGTCGGGCGAGATCTTCGTGATCATGGGGCTGTCGGGCTCGGGGAAATCGACGCTCGTGCGGCACTTCAACCGGCTGATCGAGCCGACGGCCGGCGAGATCGTGATCGACGGCCGCGACGTGATCAAGCTCGACGCACACGGGCTGCGCGAGCTGCGCCGCTTCAAGGTCAGCATGGTGTTCCAGAACTTCGGGCTGCTGCCGCACCAGACCGTGCTCGACAACGCCGCGTATGCGCTGCGCACGCGCGGCGAGAAGCGGCACGATGCGGCCGAGGCCGCGCGCAACTGGCTGACGAAGGTCGGGCTCGACGGCTATGGCGATCATTACCCGGACGAGCTGTCGGGCGGGATGCGGCAGCGTGTCGGGCTCGCGCGCGCGCTGGCGGCCGATACCGACGTGCTGCTGATGGACGAGGCGTTTTCCGCGCTCGATCCGCTGATTCGTACCGAGATGCAGGATCAGCTGCTCGAGCTGCAGGCGACGCTTGCGAAGACGATCGTGTTCATCACGCACGATCTGGACGAAGCGCTGCGCATCGGCGACCGGATCGCGATTTTGCGCGACGGCACGCTCGTGCAGGTCGGGACGCCGGACGACATCCTGTCGCGGCCGGCGGATGATTATGTCCGGCGGTTCGTGGAGAAGCGCACGAGCGTGAATTGACGGGAGCATGAAGAACGGCACGCCGCGACGGGCAGCGTGTTTTTTTCGGCGCCACGGCGACGACACGTGATCGTCCACGAAAAGCCGCCGCGAGTCTCGTGGACACGCGGCGGTTGCGTCGTGATCGTCGAGCGCCGATCCTTGACCAGTAATCAGTAATCCCACAGAACCGGCACGAACCGGAATCCGTCGCCGTTCCTGGCGATATGACCGATGGACGGAAACGCGACGTGCGCGGCGGCCAGCAGCGCGCCGGTCTCGGCGGCTTCATTGAACAGCGCGATACGCACGGCGGCAGCCGTTTCAGGATCGTGCTCGAAGCCGTTTTGCCACTCGGGATGATCGAAGTTGACTTCGAAGATCGCATCGCCCGCGAACGTCAGCTTCTCGCCGTTCGATGCGATGTCCACGACGCAGTGCCCGGGCGTGTGCCCGCCCGTCACGCGCGCCGACACGCCTGCGGCGACTTCCACGGTCTGGTCGAACTGGACGATGTTTTCGCCGTAGAGCGTCACGAACTTCTCGGCTGCCTTGCGCAGGGCCGGCGGCACCGTTTCGGGCATCACCGTCTTGCTGAAGTCCGGATTTTTCCAGAACGCCACTTCCGCGGCCGATACGTGAATGCGCACGTCCGGCCGCAGCTTGGCCTTGACGCCGTCGACGTTCAGCCCGCCGACGTGATCCATGTGCATATGGGTAATCACGATATCGGTGAGCGCGGACAAATCGATGCCGGCCGATTCCAGACGCATCACCGACTTCCCGGCGCGCGTGAAGTACTCGAAGCCGTCGCCCACGCCGGAGTCGATCAGGATCAGGCGTTCGCCGCTGCGCACGAGCGCGATGTTCAGCGCCCAGTCGAACATGTCGCGTTGCAGGAAACGGCCGTCGAACCAGGCATTGCGGTCCGCTTCGCTCACGTTGGTGGACATGGTGGAGGTCGGCAGCGGCAGAATGCCGTCGCTGATCAGCACGACGTCGACGTCACCCACGCGGACGGCGTAGCGGGACGGCACGAGTTCGCCGGAACCTGGCTTGCCGAGGTCGGAGATAACCGGCTGAACATTGCGGGTGGTTTCGCTCATCATCAATAGTCCTATTCATCAAGTGGGGTAAGTCGCACTGCAGGGTGCGGTTCACGAGCACGACCACGAATTTCGCGCGTTTCGCTTCGCTCGCCTTTCAACCGGGCGTGAGAAGGATTGTAGTCAGGGGGATGAAAGGCGGAAGCACCGCGAGCGCACACATCATGTTGTTCGACCGGCAACAATCGACGACGGGCGGGAAGCGATGGGCAAGGCGACGGGCGGATGGGTCGACGTGCCGTTCATCGACCGAGACGCTTCATTTCCGCAGACGGTTGCGTGGTGGCTGCACGCCGTGTATGAGGTAATTCGGCCGGACGCGCATGCGCTTGCGACCGGGACGTCCCTGTGAAACGTGAAGCGGCCTGCCGACCCGCGGCCGCTACTTCGTGCCGAGCACGCAAGCGAGCGGATGCGACGGTACGCCGTTGCGATGGACGGCAGCCGACGCCCGGCGTCGGTCATGAGGCGAGCCAGCGTGTCGGGCAGGTGCGCATCGTACGGCGCGCGCTCGATGTCGCGTCCGGTAATCGCGGCGATGCCACTGCGTCTGACGACGCGACGCAGTTCGCCCAGGCCGTTGGGTTCCGTGCGCTGCACCGCAGCGGGACGTGCATCGCCATTCCTTCGCGTCCGCCGGCCGGAATCCTCATGCCAATCGATCACCCGATCCGCGCGTGCCGGCGCTACCCGCTGACGGGCGCCGAAGAAAAAAGGCGACCTATCACATTCGAAACATTTCTGAATGGCGCTTTATCGGGGTTTTTAACGCCTCGGCGGAATGAATTCGCGCGCGTCCTTGCCGGGGCGAGGGTTTGCGATCGAGATCGAATATCCGGCACGACAGGCCAACCCGAATGCGGCCCCAACGGCAATCTCAAAAATGAAACATCGCGCATTTGCCGTGCCCGCGCCGGCCTGATCGGCAAGCCCTTGAATGCAAACGGGAAAGGCATCTGCGCATCGCGGACGCCGCGGTATCGTGCGGCTCCGCACGTTTCAGCGTTGAAACACGCGTGGCGTGCCGAAGTCGCGCGGGGCTGGCCATGTCGCGTGAAAAATCCCACGGTCTGTTTGTATTCGGGCCGCCTGGCGGCGTGGCATCGCTGATGCGTGATGTCGTCCGGATTGGTGCGGTCGGCCAAGCCGTTCCTCGTTACTTCAGGAGGATTTCATGCGTAAGACTTTATTGGCGTCCGCTGCGCTTCTCGCCCTGGGATGCAGCGGCTACGCGATGGCGAATCCATGCAGCAGCAATGCCAGTTCGACGTGCAGCCAGAAAGCGGATGACGGATCGAACACGCTCAGCAATTCGGTCAGCTCAAGCCAGACCAGCACCACCGGGTCCAATGCAAATGAAGTCTCGCCTGGCGCGAGCGTCTATCAGGATTCCTACAACAGCACCAAGATCGTCGCGATCAGCAAACTCGACGGGTACGTGAGCAATGTCCAGGTCTGGGGCATTGGCAACAACGCGACCAATTCGGGCAGCGCGGCCGGCGGAAGCGGTGGCAAGGGCGGCAATGGCTACGGCTACGGCGGCGCGGGCGGTAACGGCGGCGGCGGCGGTGCGGGCGGCGGCGGCGGGAAAGGCGGCAGCGCGCATAACGGCAGCGCCACGGCAGGCAACGCCAGCAACGGCAGCGCGACGGCCGGCACCGGCAACGGCGGTGGCGGCGGAACCGGCGGTTCGCCCGACGCCAGCGGCGGGGCCGGCGGCAAGGCCACGGCGAGCGGCGGCTATGGCTCCGGCAAGGGCGGCGGCGCCATCGCGGCTTCGGTCGGCGTAGGCGGCTCCGGCACGGGCGCCGGCACCGGCTGGGGCGGCGGCACCGGCACGGCCGATGCCGGTTCCGCATGGGCCAAGAATCATGGCAGCGGAAGCGCGTCGGCATCGGCCGGCAGCGGCACCGGTACGGGCACGGGCACCGGCAGCGGTTCGGGTAGCGGCACGGGCGGCGCAGGGTCGGCAGGCACGTCGACGGCTTCGGGCGGATCGGGCTCGGGTACCGGCGGCAGTGGTGCGGCCGCGGGCGGCACCGGCGGCGCGGCGACGGCCGCGGCGGGCAACGGCGGAGCCGGCGGCGCGGGCACGGGCGGCGGCGCGGCGAACGGCGGCGCGACGACGACGGCCAGCAACGGCAGCGCGACCGCGGGTAGCGGCGCGGTGGGCGCGATGGGCGGAGCCGGCGGCGCAGGCGGCGCGGGCAACGGCGGCGTCGGTAACGGCGCGGTCGGCGGCGCGGGTGGCGCAGGCGGGGCCAATACGGTCAACGCGGGGACATTCAACATGTCCAACGCAATGGCGAGCGTTGGCCAGACCGCGGCGGGCATCATGGTCGCCAACCAGAACAGCGGCATGGCGTCGCTCGTTCAGCAGGCCGTGACTGTGCAGGCGAACCTGTCGGTCGGACGTTAGAACGGCCGGCTGGTCCCGGCGAGCCGGATGCGTCGACGCGGGCGCAGGCGTTCCCGCGGCTCGCGTTCCATCGCCAAGGGACTGGCGCGCCGGCAAGGGCGGGATGGCCGAATGGCCGTCTCGCTCTCGTCGGCGCAGGCCGGGCCGATTTCCGTCGATCGACGGTCACGCGGATTCGGCTCCCCGTGCGCCCGGTTCGTGCCGGTTCGCGCAGGGACCAAGGAGACAGCCATGCGAATCCGAACGGCACTTTCGCAGGTGATATTGCCCGCAGCGCTGCTGCCGGGCCTGACGGCCCATGCCATGGCCGATGAGGCGCGAACTGTCGCGGTGGAGTCCGCCGCCGGCGTTGCGCCGGGCGCTGCCCCTTCCCCATCCGCCGCACGCACGGATCAGGCTGATCCGGCCGCGACCGTCTCACCCCCGGCGGCGGCGACACCCTCCGCGACGGGCGCCGCGGCCGCGCCAGCGGCCAGCTTCGGCGTCGCGATGACGCCCGACCAGCTCGACGAGCATCGGGGCGGCGATGCGCTGATCGGCCAGAACTATCTGACCGGCACGGTGGCCGACAACGTCGCGAACCGGGTGTCGACCGGCTCGAATGCGATCACCGACGGCTCGTTCGCCAATGCGAGCGGCCTGCCGACGGTCATCCAGAATACCGGCGCGAACGTGCTGATCCAGAACGCGACGGTGCTCAACGTGCGCTTCGGGAATTGAGCGATGAGACAGGTTGCCGCCGCGTGCATCGTGGCGCTCGCGTACGCGCTATCCGGCACGGCTGCATCGGCGGACGAGATGACGATCGTCGATCCGGCGGGCGCCGGTTATGCGATGCACGTCACGAGTCTCAAGGAAGCGCGGTTCAAGCGCACCGTCAAGCAGCAGTTCGATTTCAGCTGCGGGTCGGCCGCTGTCGCGACGCTGCTGACTTATCAGTATGACTATCCGATGACCGAGCAGACCGCCTTCGCCCAGATGTGGGAGAACGGCAATCAGGAGAAGATCCGCCAGCAGGGCTTCTCGCTGCTCGACATCCGGCGTTTTCTGGACGCGCACGGCTTCGTCGCGGATGGCTTCGAGTTGCCGTTGCAGACGCTTGCGAAGACGCACACGCCGGCGATCGTGTTGATCACCGAACACGGCTATCACCATTTCGTGGTCGTGAAGGGGCTGCGTGACGGGCGTGTGCTCGTCGGCGATCCGGCCACCGGCACGCGGCCGATGTCGCTGGCGAGTTTCGAGCAGAAGTGGGAAGACCATGTGATTTTCGTGATCCACAACCGGCCCGAGCGGGCGGTGTTCAACGATCCGCGGGACTGGCGCGTTGCGCCGAGCGCGCCGCTCTACACCGGCATTGCCCGCGACGGCCTGTACAACGTCGTGATGCCGAAGCACGGCCCGAGCGACTTTTGAGGATCGTCATGAGATCCGAGACCAGGAAGATCGCCGGCATCGCCGCGATGGTGTGCGGCGGGGCGACGTGCGTGAGTGCGGCGGCGGTGCAGGACGGCGCGCCGACCGCGACGGTCGAGCCTGTCGCGCAGGCGAGCAGCGTCGTGTCGGCAGCCGCCGCGAACGCGGGCGTCGATACGGCGCCTGCCGAGTCGGGGGCCGGGGGCATGCCGATCCTGCGTGCCGGGCCGCTCGCGATGGCGGAGTGCGCGGCCGGGCCACCGGCCCCGGAACCGGAGTCGGGCGGCGCGCAACAACGAAACTGGGCGGCAACCGGTGCGATCGCGCTCGGCGACGCGCGCCTCGATGCGATGCGCGGCGGCTTCGATATGCCCAGCGGCCTGAAGATTTCGTTCGGCGTGTCGCGTGTCGCGTTCGTGAACGGCACGCTGGTGACGACGACCAGCTTCAACATCCCGGACATCAGTCATATCACCGCGCAACAGGCGCAGGCGCTGGCGGCCGCGAACGCGGGCGCGTTGATCCAGGTGGGCGCGGGCAACGCCGCGCAGCCCGCCGCGCTGCCGGCGCTGACCGGCGCGGTGATCCAGAACACGTTGAGCAACCAGCAAATCCAGGCGCTGACGACGATCAACACGACCGTCAACACACTGGCGACGTTCAAGAACCTGAACGTGATGTCGACGCTGAACCATGCGCTGCTCGGCGCGTTGCCGGGACGATGAGGTTCGGCGAGCGCTTGATGATCGGCGGAGGAGCGGGTCATGGCACGCGGGGGCCGGCGTGCGGCCCGCCGTCGGTGCATGTCGGCGATCAGAATGCAATCGGCACGCGCAGCGTCATGACCACGTCCGGCGTGTCGCGCGTGAGGCCCGCGCCGATCGAAAGATTCAGCGTGGTCTTCGGCGACAGACGGTACGAGTAACCGAGGAGCAGTGAACCGAGGATCACGCGCACCGAGCTTGGAATCGTCTGGCCGTTCTGTTTCGTGGGCAGCACGATGCTCTGGTCGTAGCCGAGGCTCACCGACGCTTTCTCGTTCAGCGCGAGGCCCATGCCGATGTTGAAACCCCAGATGTCGCCGGGTTGCAATTTTCCGATGAAATCCTTCTGCCCGTCGCGAATCGTGAGGCTGAGATTGTCGCGGCTGAAGCTGTGCAGATAGCTCAGGTTGCCGAAGAACACCACCGGGTCGGACGGAAAGAGCCAGGTGAGGCCCGGCTGGATCGCGTAGAAGCCCGAGCCCGTCGGCTGCTCGAGCGGCAGGCCGGTGCCGGTGGCATTGCCGACGCAGCGCGTGACGCAGTCGGTGACGACGTCGAACGGGCTCTTGCCGGTGGCGGTCTTGAAGCGCAGCCAGCCGATGTAATAGAACTTGTCGGGGCCGCCGGTATTGAACTGGTAGCGCAGCGTCATTTCGACGTCGCCGAGTCCTTTGCCGTGGCTGTTGAATGCGTTGTCCTGGGCGGAACCGGTGAAGATCTCGCGGCTGATCGTGTCGTTCGTCGAGTACACGTAGGGGACGCGGACTTCGACTTCCATCCGGTTGGTGATCCCGTAGCGCACCGCGACCGCGCCGGTCAGTGTGGTCGTCTTGACTTCGCGCACGTCGACCAGGCCGATCAGCAGCGCGGGGATGATCGTGTAGCCGACGAGTGCGACGCGGTTCGACGACGAATAGTTGAACTGGAACGACGGCTCGACGACGAACTTGTGCTTCGGCGTCAGCACGCCGGGCTGATCGAAGATCGGCGCGACGGGCGGCGGTGCGGTTTCCGCCACCGGCGCCTGGCCGATCGGCTGGCTTGGTGGCGCGGCGGATCCGGCCGCGGATGGCACGTTGCCTGCCGTGCCGGGTGCGCCGCCCGGGGCGCCGGTATCGGCCGGCGGCGCCGCGTCGCCGGAGCCGCCGGCCTCACCGGGGCCCGCACCGCGCCGGGCCGCGAGTTCGCGGTCGTCCAGCGCCCGGCTCAGGCGCGACAGATGGGCTTCTTCGTCGGCCAGTTGGCGCTTGAGCGCGCTCAGTTCCTGCAGATGACGATCGACTTCGTGGCGCAGTGCGGAAATGTTCTCCTGGGTCGACTGGGCGTCCAGCGACTGCGCCTGCGCCTGGGCCTGAAAGAGCAGCACGCTTGCATACGTGATGGCACGGATGCAGCGAAATGGCATGCGTTTCACGGCGCGTCTCCCCCATCGGGCCTGCGGTTCCCCCCCCCCGGGGCACATCGCCGGCAGGCCGGCGCGTGCGTTGCCCTGGATCGCTTCGCGTCGCGTCAGGCTACGCGTTTGCCGAACGCGCGTCACATCGCACGCGAGCCACCCGTTTCTCGGGGACTTTCGTCAAAACCGAATGCACGTTTCGCGCCTGTGCACACGGGCCGCGCGGCCTGTTCATGGCAGTGTTTTCCCGTGTGCCGGCGGGCGTTGTCCCGAGCGGACGAGGCAGGGGGCGGCGCGTCAGTGCGGGACGGTTTCGCGGGTGTGCGCCGGCGCGCCGGCGGTTTCCGTGCGTTGCGCGTCGGCCAGGATCAGGTCCGCGCCTTTCTCCGCGACCATCATCGTCGGCGCGTTGATGTTGCCCGACGTGATGTTCGGGAACACCGACGCATCGACGATCCGCAGCGCCTGCAGCCCGTGCACGCGCAGCGATGCATCGACCACCGACGTCGCCGCGTCCGGCCCCATCGCGCACGAGCCGCACAGGTGATAGATCGAACCCGACTGCTCGCGGAAGTACTGCAGCATCGCTTCGTCGGAATCGACCTGCGGCCCCGGCGAGATTTCCTCGACGGTCATCGACTTCAGCGCCGGTGCGCGCATCAGCGCACGGATCACCTTGCTGCCCTGCACGGCCTCGTCGAGATCCTTCTGCGTGGTGAGCGCGTTGATGTGGATCTTCGCGGCATCTTCCGCGCGGTTCGACGCGATCTCGATCGTGCCGCGGCTCGTCGGCCGGCACGGGTTGAACGCGATCAGGAAACCCGAATAAGGCTCGGGCTTGATGCTCGCGCGATCGCTCTTCGGGATCCGGTACGACAACGGGTTGAAGTAGAGCTGGAGGTTCGGCTCCGGCGTATCGTCCGTGCCGCGGAAGAAGCCGCCCGCCTGGTTCACGCTCATCGCGAGCGGGCCGCGCTTCGTCAGCAGGTAGCGCAAGCCGATCTTCATCTTGCCGATGAGCGTGCCCATCTCGTCGTTCAGCGTCGGCCGGTTCGCCTTGAAGTAGAAGCTCACGCACAGGTGGTCCTGCAGGTTGCGGCCGACGGCCGGCAGTGCATGCACGAGCGGCACGCGCCGGCGCGCGAGCAGCGACGGATCGCCGACGCCCGACAGTTGCAGCAGCTTCGGCGTATCGACCGCGCCGGCCGCGAGGATCACCTCGCGCGCGGCGACGAGCGTCTCGTCGCCGTGTTCGCCCGCGACGACCACGCCGGTCGCGCGCGTGCCGTCGAACGTCACGCGCCGCACGAGCACGCCCGAGCGCAGCGTGAGGTTCGCGCGGCCCAGCGCGGGGCGCAGGTACGCGAAGCTGCTGGAGCAGCGCTCGCCGTTTTTCGTGTTCAGGTCGTAGATGCCCGCGCCTTCGAACCGCGCGCCGTTGAAATCGTCGGTGCGCGGCAGGTTCAGTTGCCCGCAGCCCTTCAGGAATTCGTGGACGATCGGATGCACGTCGGCCTTCATCGACGTGATGTGGATCGGCCCGGTCGCGCCATGATGCTGTGGATCGGTCGCGCCGGCCGCGTGGGTTTCGAGCTTGCGGAAGTACGGCAGCACGTCGTCGTACGCCCAGCCCGGGTTGCCGGCGTTCGCCCAGTCGTCGTAGTCGCTGCGCTGGCCGCGCACGTAGACCATCGCGTTGATCGAGCCCGATCCGCCGACCACCTTGCCGCGCGGGCAGTACAGCTTGCGGTCGGCGAGCTGTGCCTCGGGCTCGCTGTAGTACATCCAGTTGTAGCGGCGGTTGTAGTAGGTCTTCGTGAAGCCGACCGGCACCTTGAACCAGAACGACGCGTCGCGCTCGCCCGCTTCGAGCAGCAGCACCGAGTGCCGGCCCGATTCGCTCAGGCGGTTCGCGAGGATGCAGCCGGCCGAGCCCGCGCCGACGATGATGTAGTCGTAGCTCATGTGTGTCCTTTGCGCTCAGCCCTTCGCGGGCGCGAGATCCTTCACGTCGACCGGGTGCTCGCCCATCTGCAGGTGAAGCCGTTCGCCGGTGTACGGCATGTGGCGCTTCACGACGTCCATGTCGAGCTCGATGCCGAGGCCCGGTTCGCTCGACGGGATGATGTAGCCGTCTTCCCAGCGGATCGGCGTCTTCACGACTTCCGCGTGGAAACCGCCCCACGTCATGATGCTTTCCTGGATCAGGAAGTTCGGCGTGCAGGTCGCGAGCTGGATGCTCGCGGCCGCGCCCACCGGGCCGTTGTACAGGTGCGGCGCGATCTGCGCGTAGTGCACTTCGGCGAGCGTCGCGATTTTCTTCGCCTCGAGCAGGCCGCCCACGCGCGCGACGTTCAATTGCAGGATCGACGCGCCGCCCGCCTGCAGCAGCTTGTGGAATTCGTACTTGGTCGTCAGGCGCTCGCCGGTCGCGATCGGAATCGACGTGTGCTTCGCGACTTGCGCGATCGCTTCTTCCTGGCCGGGAGGGACCGGCTCCTCGAACCACAGCGGGTCGTATTTCTCGAGCCGCTTCGCGAGCCGGATCGCCGACGACGGCACCATCTGCCCGTGCGTGCCGAACAGCAGATCGGCCTTGCTGCCGACGGCTTCGCGCACGCGGCGGCAGAACAGTTCGCAGCGATCGAGTACTTCCAGCGACAGTTGATGGCCCGAGTAAGCCGTGTACGGGCCGGCCGGGTCGAACTTGACGGCCGTGAAGCCGAGCTTCACGTTCTCCGCCGCGCATTCGGCGGCGAGATCGGGATCGTCGTAGTCGTATTCGCCCTTCGCGTTCTTCGGGTACAGGTACGTGTACGAGCGCAGCCGCTCGTGGATTTTCCCGCCGAGCAGTTCGTACACGGGCTTGCCGGCGGCCTTGCCGATGATGTCCCAACATGCCATCTCGAGGCCGCTGACGACGCCCATCATCGTGAGATCGGGCCGCTGCGTGAAGCCGCTCGAGTAAGCCTGGCGGAACAGCCGTTCGACGTGGTGCGGATCGCGGTTGAGCAGATGGCGTTCGAACACGTCGTCGATGATCGGGGCCATCGCCTTCGGGCCGAACGTCGCCGAATAGATCTCGCCGACGCCTTCGATGCCGTCGTCCGTCTTCAGCTTCACGAAGATCCAGTACATCCCGCCGACATGCGGCGGCGGCACGGCGACGATATGGGTTTCGAGCGAAACGATCTTCATGCGGACTCCTGGATGCGATTGAGGCGGTACTTGAGGAATGCGGCGGCGCCCGCGCCGCAGAGCGCGATGGTCGCGATATAGCCGAAATAGAGCTGGTAGCCGTGCGCGCCCGGGTAGGTCTGCGTCACGTAGCCGTTGATCAGCGGCACGAACACGTCGGGCGAATAGCCGAGCACCGAGATCAGGCCGATCGCGAGGCCCGCGCAATGCGTCGGCACCTTGCAGTCGTCGAGCAGCGACCAGTACAGGCCGCGGATCGCGTAGGTGAGGATGCCGATGAACAGCACGAGCACGACGAGCATCGCCTGCGGGCTGTGTGCCGGTGCGGCGATCAGCCCGACGAGCGACAGCGCGGCGAGCACCAGCGCCCAGAACAGCACGGACACCTTCGATACGCGGTCGCCGAGGAAGCCGCCGCCGATGCCGCCGATGGGGCGCATCCACAGCTTGAGCGTCGTGATGAAGCCGGCCGCCGTCGCGCTGAGCCCGAAGTTGCCTTCGTGCAGGTACGCCGAGAAGCTGTAGGTTGCCCAGAACACCTGGTAGCCGCAGAACACGATCGCGGCGACGAGCCACAGTTCGGGGATCGCCGCGAGCGTCTTCAGGTCGGTCAGCACGTTGCCCCGGGGGCGCTTCGCGGCCGCGGCACGGTCGCGCGTGTTCGACGGATCCTTCACCAGCGCGAGCAACACGCCGAGCGCGATGCAGAAGAACGCGTACAGGTGAACGACGAGCTTGAAGCCGGCAGCGTCGGTGCCGCCGCGTGCCTGCGTGACGTACGCGAACAGCGTGATCGCGATCGTGGCGAGCAGTGCCTCGACGAGGCCGCGGCCGCCGTCGAGCAGGCCGAAGAAGCGGCCCTGTTCGTCGGGGCCCGCGATCATGTTCACGCGCTTGATCACGGCCGCCCAGAACGTGAGGCCGGTGGTCAGCCCCCAGCCGCCGAAGATCAGCACCAGCAGGTCGAACGACGGCCCGGTCGCGTAGACGAGCCCGAGCGTGCCGGTGGCGAGCAGCGAGAAGCAGATCAGCCAGCGCGGCGACAGGCGGTCGGCCAGCCAGCCGCTCGGCAAATAGCTGATCAGGAAGATCGTGCCGAGCGACGAATACAGGTAGCCGAGCTGGACGTCGTCGATACGGAAGAACTGCAGCATCGTCGGCTGGTACACCTGCCGCAGATACAGCATCGGGTAGATCGCGCCCGCGGCGATCACGAGCAGCAGCAGTTGCAGGTAGCGTTGCGCGCGGGAATGCTGCGACGCGTGGGCGTCGAGCGCTTGGTCCTGCAACGCGAGCGACGCAGCGGGTGTCGACGGTTGGGTCGGCATGATGTCTTCCTCCATCAGGCGTCCTTAAGGCGGAGGCCTGCAGATTTTTTATGTTCTGGTTGGGTCAGGGGCGGCGCGCGCGACGTGGTGTCTGGGGGCGCGCGCCGGCAACGGTGCGTTTGGCGTGGCGACGTCAGTACTTCATGACGACGAGGCGCGTCTGCGTGAATTCGAGCATGCCGTGCTTGCCGTCGTCGCCGCCGAGGCCCGAGCGCTTCCAGCCGGCGTGGAAGCCCTGGTACGGATCGGCCGGCGTGCGGTTCACGTACAGCTCGCCGGCTTCGATCGCGTTCGCGACGGTCATCGCGGTGCGGTAGCGCTCGGTGTAGAGCACCGACGACAGGCCGAACTGGTGGTCGTTCGCGAACCCGATCGCTTCGTCGATCGTCGTGTAGCGCAGCACGGGCATGATCGGGCCGAAGGTTTCCTCCTGCACGATCTCCATGTCCTGCCGCACGCCGGTGAGCAGCGTGGCCGGGTAGAAGAAGCCGGGGCCGGCCGGAATCGCACCGCCGGTTTCGAGCGTCGCGCCGGCTGCGATCGCGCGTTCGACCATCCCGTGGATGTGCGCGCGCGCCGATGCGCTGACGAGCGGGCCCATCCGCGACGCGTCTTCCGCACGGTCGCCGATGCGCACGGCCGCCATCTTCTCCTTCAGCAGCGCGACGAAGCGGTCGTGCACGCTGTCGTGCACGTACACGCGCTCGATCGCCGTGCAGAGCTGGCCGCAATGGGTCGTCTTCGATGCGACGAGTGCGGCGGCGGCGCGTTCGAGGTCGGCGTCGGGCTCGATGATCGCGGGCGTCTTGCCGCCGAGTTCGAGCGACGGCTTCGCGATGTTCGCCTTGCAGTAGTCGAGCACCTTGCGGCCCGCGTTCACGCTGCCGGTCAGCGTGATCATGCCGACGGCCGGATGCGTGCACAGCGCTTCGGCCGTCGCGTGATCCATCGTCAGGATGTTGACGACGCCCGGCGGGAAGCCCGCATCGTCGGCGGCTTTCGCGATCTCGAACGCGGACACCGGCGTGTGGTTGCTCGGCCGCACGACCACGGTGTTGCCGGCGATCAGCGCGGGCGCGACCTTGCGCAGCAGCGTGTAGACCGGGTAGTTGAACGGGATCAGGCACGCGACGACGCCGATCGGCTCGCGCTGCAGGAACAGGTTCTCGTCGGGCGTGTCGCTCGGGATGATCTCGCCCTCGATCCGGCGCGCCCACTCGGCGTGGTAGCGCGTGATCTGGCCCGCGTAGACGGCTTCGTTCGACGCATCCTCGACGCTCTTGCCGGATTCCTGCGCGAGCGCCGCGCCGATCTCGGGCGCGCGTGCGGTCAGTGCGTCGGCGAAGCGGTGCAGGTACGCGGCGCGTTCGGCGCTCGGCAGCGTGCGCCACGCCTTCTGCGCGGCGGCCGCGGCGTCGACGGCGGCGAGCGCGTCGGCGGGTGTCGCGGCCGGCACGCGCGCGAACGGCGCTTCGGTGGCGGGATTGTGGACGACGATGAACGTGTCGCTTTCCGGGGCGACGAAACGGCCGTTCACGTAGTTGCGTTCGGTGCGCATGAAGTGACTCCTCCGATGAATGCAGGCGGATCGCTTCGAGTGGCGACACGCGTGGCACGGGATAGCGGCCATTCTGTTCATGCGTTTAGCGCACGACAAACGACTTATTTTCGCGTCGAGCATGAGAAAAGCGCACGTTACTCGGCGAATCGGCCGGAGTCGCCCGTCCGGCAAGGCTGCCGTGGCGTGGGCCTGGAATGGAGCGGGCGGAGGGCTGTCGTATTTTCCGACTGGTCCGAGTGCGGACTGACGCGGGAGGCGGTAAGGTGTCGCCCGCGGTGGAGGGTCGAGAGCTGTCGAGCGTGGTTGGGGCGGGTCGCGCGCTAGGCCAGCGGCACTTGCGGCAGCGGCGACGACGGTTCGAGATGGCGCTTCGCGAGCCACACTTCCTGCTGCAGCCAGTCGCGGAACTGGACGATGTGCGGCAGGTTCGTCTGCTCGGGCCGCGTGACGAACCAGTACGACTGGTGGCCGTCGACGTGCACGTTGAGCACCTGCATCAGCTGCCCGGTCGCGAGTTCGCGCGCGACCATGTGGCGGTCCGCGATCGTGATGCCGAGGCCGTCGATCGCCGCGCGGATCGCATGGTCGAGCAGGTCGAATTCGTAGCCGCCGCGCGTGTCGACGTCGGCGATGCCGGCCGCTTTCAGCCAGTGCTGCCAGGTCAGGTAGCGCTGGTCGTCGGTGGCGAGCACGTGCAGCAGCGTGAAGCGGTTCAGGTCGATCGGCGCGCCGTCCTGTCGCAGCCGCGCATACAGCGCGGGCGCGCAGACGGCGATATGCTGCTCCTGCATCAGCAGTGC
Organism: Burkholderia sp. AU15512; assembly: GCF_002223325.1. NCBI lineage: Bacteria > Pseudomonadati > Pseudomonadota > Betaproteobacteria > Burkholderiales > Burkholderiaceae > Burkholderia > Burkholderia sp. AU15512. The sequence continues at coordinate 2,544,125 of NZ_NKEX01000006.1, read as the reverse complement.
GTTGTCGAAGCCGTCCCATTCGCCGTCGCCGAACCGGATCGCGCAGTCGAGCACGCGCGATTCGCCGAGGCTGTCGTGGATGCGGGTCGTGAGGCTCAGCTCGAATTCGGGATGCGCGTCGCGCAGCCGGCCGAGGCGCGGCATCAGCCAGCGCGCGGCGAAGGTGGGCGGCACGTTCGCGCGCAGGCGGTTCAGGTGGGTTTTTTCCTGCAGGCTGCGCACGGTCAGCTCGATCTTGTCGAACGACTGCTGCAGCGCGCGCAGCAGCACGCGGCCGGCCGCGGTCAGTTCGAGCTGGTGATGGCGGCGCTCGAGCAGGGTTTCGCCGAGCTGGCCCTCGAGCTGGCGAACCTGGCGGCTCACCGCGCTCTGCGTCACGTTGAGCAGCTCGGCCGCGCGCGTGAAGCTGCCGGTGCGGCCGGCCATCTCGAAGGCTTTCAGCGCATTCAGCGCCGGCATCTTGCGTCTCACGGGGCGGTGTCGTGTTGGGTGCGGGATGCTTATTGTAGGCGGGTGGCGCGGGCGCGGCGACGCTGAATGGCGGCGACCGCGGGCGCGGGGGTTTATGGGATGGCGGCTCGCGTGCCTTGTCGTGACAAGGCTGCCCGCAGGCGGGCCGGCGGTGCCGGCCGGCAACGATACGAACGATACGAACGAAGGGGACACACATCATGCGACGCCTGCCATCGTTGATCGCACTGCGATTTTTCGAGGAGACCGCGCGTCACCTGAGCTTCAACCGCGCGGCGGTTTCGCTGTGCGTGACGCAGGGGGCGGTGAGCCGGCAGATCCGGCTGCTCGAGGAAGCGCTCGGCGCGCGGCTGTTCGAGCGCGATCACAAGGGTGTGCGCCTGACCGATGCCGGCCAGCGGTTGCTGCCGTTCATCGGGCAGGCGTTCGACACGATCGAACGGGGCGTCGGCGAAATCGCCGCCACGCGGCCGGGCGCGAAGCGGCGGCTGACGGTGTCGCTGCCGCCGACGTTCGCGACGCAGTGGTTTTCGCCGCGGCTCGGCACGCTCGCGGAGGCGCTGCCCGACGTCGAGCTGTCGATCCGCACGGAGCCGGATGACGATTGCCATTGCCACATCCGCTTCGGGCGCGCGGCGCGCGCCGGGATGCAGTCGGAGCTGCTGATGATGGAGCGGCACGCGCTCGTCGGCGCGCCGCGCTATCGCGGCGATGCGCTCGACGTGCTGCTCGGCCGGTTGCCGTCGCTGCATGTGCTGCACGAAGGCAAGCGCCTGACGCTGTGGGCCGACTGGTGCGCGCAGGCGGGCGTGCCGCCGGCGCGAATCGGCGACGGCATCGAGTTTTCGACGCTCGAACAGGCGATCCGCGCGGCGCGCAAGGGCGCGGGGCTCGCGGTGGTCGACCTCAACATGATCGAGGAGGAGATCGGCGAGGGCAGCCTCGTGCGGCTGTCGCCGGTGCAGCCGATCGGGCCGTTCGGGTACTGGCTCGATGTCGAGCCGGAGAGCGTGGCGGTCGAGCCGGTGGTCGCGTTTGCCGCGTGGTTGCGGGAGCAGGCGGGGAGAAGGGGGTAGGGGGCCTCGTTGCTGAGACGCGGCTGATCTTTCTGTGGAAACAATCGGATCAGTCCGCGCCGGTCGTGTCGTGTTTCTGCCTTCCGTCTGTGTCAAAGATCGTTACCAAGGGGGAGATCGGTACGATCGTTGTGGGCGCGGGATGTGTGGTTGTGTTCAGCCGATCACAGATCGGGTGCGTGTCCGAAATGCATGAGTGTTTCCCTGCGTGCCATGGCTTCTGCTTCGGCATCCGAGATGATCGGCAACTGGCACTTCGAGGGATCGATGCGCCCCACGTTGAAGACGGCTCGTTTCGGCGGGGACGCGGATGTGACGGCGGCCCGTGCGTCGTGTTCAATGGCAGATTTGCGCATGACCCGAGCCAGGCTGTGATTGAGTTCGCGCGTGACGACTGCATCAAGGAGGCGGCGGGCTTCCGAGAGGCGAACGGGACGATGTTCACTCGTCGGGCGACCACGGCGCGTGATCCGGAACCCTGCGATCGGCGTGTGCTTTGCGTTCATTCGTAAATCCCCTTTTCGATCAAGTAATTCTGCAACGTCTGCACGGATCTTCCGTGCGGCGTAACGTCGAAAGTCATCCAGCGATGTGATCCTGCGATGCGCCAGAAATCTCGCCCGAATCGCGTTGCGTAGAGTGCGTGCAGCGATCGAAGCGACCCGTCGGCCAGACCGACCGGGTCGCTCTGGAAATACTGGAACAGGGCTGCTTCGTCGCTTTGCTGGTCGGGAATGGGCGCATCGAAACCGAGCCGAGGCCAGGCGTAGTACCCAAACAGTCGACGTCCGCCGGGTTTTGGCGCTGCCTTGCGGCCACCCGCTGCCAATGCGTTGATGCGGGTGATTCCCAGCGTATCGCACGCTCTGACGATCCGCCACAGCATGGCTGCTCCGAGGCCGGCGATAGCGCTATCAGCCAGATCGATTGTCTTGAGTTCGATTGCGAACGTGTCCGATTCTCGAAAGACGGCGATGCGATTCTCCGATCGGATCAATGTCGGGTGCGTGACGGCGAACGTCAGCCTGTCCGCGCTGTCGAGATAGGCCTGGATTTCCGATCCGGCCGGCGCGCCGCACAACGCAACGAGCAGTTCGTCGGGGACGCTGCCGCTCACCCCGAGCAACGCGGAAATATCGAGGTCGTTTCGATCGACCGAGAGCCGATCATCGAAGTACGTCGTCTCGTACGGCAGGACGTGACCGAGATCGACAGTTTGAGCGGGCATGGCTTCCGGCAATGAATGGAAAGCCCCCAGCATATCGGCGCTCATCCGGCGGGCAGAGTCCGCCAAACGGCCAATCACGAAGCGGCGCGACCGCCCGTCCCGCCCGCCCTACGACCAGTCGAACGTCAGCAGTGCCACGCGGCTGGCCGGCTCGTAAAACAGGAGAATCGAGTCCGCGCCCATCGCGCGGTATTCCCAGCCGGTGACGCGGGCGACGAAGCGAAAGCGCGCACCGTCGGGGCCAATCGGCCGGATGTCGTCGGGATTGCGGTCGTCGACCGGAAAATCCGACGCGCCCGACCAGTTGCCCCAGCCGACCGATCCGCCGAGCTGGTCGATCAGGTTGCACGGCTTTTCCTGGCTGAAATCGCGCTCGTCCGGCGCGTACTGGTTGGACGAGTAAAGCACGCCGTATTCGGCGAACCGCTTGCGCGCGGTTTCGATGCTGGCCTGCTGCTCGGCGTAGTGCGCCTCCAGTTCCGCGCGATAGCCCGCGTCGTGCGCGCCGGGCGGGTTTTCCAGATAGAAGTAGCGCGGGTCGCCGAGCAGCGTGTAGCGGTTGTTCTCGTCGAGCCGGAACCCGATCCAGTTCGCGCGCAGATAGTCATTGTGATACGCGGCCGTGTCCTGCCCGACGAGCCCGTCGTACGGCTCGACGGGGCTGAGCAGGTGGATCCAGCCCTCCCACGACGGATTGACCGTCGACAGGTCGATCGATATCAGCGGATGCAGGTGGCGCGCGAGTGCGGCGTTGGACTCGGCAAAGACGTCGGCGTCTGGCGGGTAGACCTTCAGGCCAGGTTGTGGCGTGACGATGTCTTCAATCATGATCGCTGCTCGCACGGTGAGGTCCGGTAAGGCTACACGAGTGCGCACGAAAACCGGATGAAGGTCCGGCGCCAGAGCAGCCTGCCTGAAGCGCGTCCCGTTCCGTTCATCCGCCACGATCGGCACCACTAAAGCATTCGTGCCGATCTTTTGGAGACCCTCTTCTTGATAACTGTTGATAAACTGGATACGCTCGACGGATCGAATTCAATCCGGTCGGGAGGTCGACATGATCAGTGCAGAACTCGGGCAGCAACTGGAGGCTTACGTCGCGAAGCTGGTCGAATCGGGGCGCTACGGATCCAAGAGCGAAGTGCTTCGGGAAGGTGTACGCCTCATCCAGGATCGCGAGGCACAGCTGAACGCGCTGGACGCGGTGATCGCGCGCAGCCTGTCCGATGCGGAAGCCGGACACAGCGCCGACGCAGCGGAAGTCTTCGATCGTCTCGAGGCGAAGTATCGGGCCCAGGCGGATCGGCAGGCCTGACCGTGCGCCTGTCCGATTTTGCGATTGCCGAACTCGAAGCTGTCGCCGATTACATTGCACGCGACAACCCGCAACGCGCCGTGACGTTCGTGCGGGAGATTCGCGATCAATGCCTGAGCCTGGCCGCGATGCCGCTGGCGTTTCCGCTGGTGCCGCGCTACGAGCGTCACGGCGTGCGGCACCGCGTGTACGGCAACTACCAGATCTTCTATCGGGTCGTCGGCGATCCGCCTGCGCGGATCGACATTCTTCACGTCCTGCACGGTGCGCGGGACTACGCATCGATCCTGTTCTGAGCGAACGTGCGCATCGCATCCGAAATGAGCGAACCCGGCCGCGGCCGGGTTCGTTCGAATCGAGCGCAGCATCGCCGCGGCGTATCAGCGGCTTGTCGACACGAAAGCCTCGATCGAGCACGATGAAGCAGGCGGCCACACAACCTGCCGCCCTCATCAATGCCCCGACGCCTCCTCCAGCGTCAGGTGCTTCGTCTCCGGCGCCCACGCGATCGACACGATCATCCCCACCAGCAGCACGCCCGCGAGCGCGAACATCGTCGCGTGAAAGCCGAGCGTCGCGATGCCGACCGGCAGCAGGAACGTGCCGATCGCCGAACCGAGCCGGCTGCACGCGATCGCGAGCCCCACGCCGCTCGTGCGCACTTCGGTCGGGAAGCACTCGGGCGGGAACACGCCGACGAGGTTGCTGAACGCCGACATCGTCAGCGTGAAGATCGCGAACGCGACGATCATCGCGACGGCCGCCGACGACGGCAGCACCGCCAGCGCGACGAGCGACGCGCACGTCACCGCGAACGAGCCGATCAGGAAGCCGCGCCGCGACAGCCGGATCGTCAGCCAGATGCCGATCAGCGCGCCGAGCACCAGGAAGCCGTTCAGCAGCAGGTCCGCGCCGAAACCTTCGGCGAGGCCGATCGTCTTCAGGATCGTCGGCAGGAACGTGTAGATCGCGAAATACGGAATCACGAGGCACACGAAAAACGCGCAGTTGAACATCGTGCGGCGGATCAGGTCACGCTGGAACAGCCGCGCGAAGCCGCCATGCGCATGCGGCTCGGTCGAACCGTCGAGCATCACGTGCGGCCCGAAATGCTTCGCGACGATCGCACGTGCTTCCTTCTCCCGGCCCTTGCCGAGCAGCCAGCGCGGCGATTCGGGCGTGCCGATCCGCAGCACCAGCACGATCAGCGCGGGCAACGCCGCCGACGCGAGCAGCCAGCGCCATGCATCCGGCGTGGCGTCGCTGTACGCGAGGCCGAGCACGTTCGCGGCGACATAGCCGATCGTCCAGATCACGCTGAACGAACCGAGCAGCGCGCCGCGATGCTTGCGCGGCGAGAATTCGGCGAGGATCGCGTGACCGACCGTGAAGTCGCCGCCCATCCCGAAGCCGATCAGCACGCGCAGCACACACAGTTCGAGGGGCGACGTGACGAAGCATTGCGCGAACGCGGCCGCCGTGATGATCACGAAGCTCGTCAGGAAGATCTTCTGCCGGCCCATCCGGTCGGACAGCCAGCCGAACACGAGGCTGCCGAAGAAGATGCCGATCAGCGCGGAGCTGCCGATCATCCCCATCCAGAACGCGTCGATCGGCATCTGCCTGCCGAGCGCGGCGAGCGCATAGCCGATCGTGCCGAGCGTGTAGCCCTCGGTGAAATGCGCGCCGAACGTCAGGCCGGCGATCTTCACGTGGAAGCGGTTGAGCGGCACGTCGTCGAGCGCGACGGGGCGGTGCGGCGCATCGGCGTCACGCGACAGCGGCAACGCGCGTGCGGTACCGGATTGAACGTTGGCTTGAGTCAAGCTGCCTCCTGGATTGTTATCGGGCGCGCAGCAGCGCGCGCAGGCGGAGCGCCGCCGCGCGTGCCGTGCAGGGCGCCGCGCGGCCGGACGGCGCGCGGCGCGGGTCGACCGCGGGGAGCGGCCGGCGGTCAGCGGCCGAGGCCGGCCATCAGCGTGTACTTGAGTTCCACGTACTCGTCGAGGCCGTACTTCGAGCCTTCGCGGCCGAGCCCCGATTGCTTGACGCCGCCGAACGGCGCGACTTCGGTCGAGATGATCCCGTCGTTGACGCCGACCATCCCGCTCTCCAGCGCCCCCGACACGCGCCACGCACGGCCGAGGTCGCGCGTGTAGAAGTACGCGGACAACCCGAACGGCGTGTCGTTGGCCGCGGCCACCGCGTCTTCCTCGGTCGCGAAGCGGAAGCAGCCGGCGACGGGGCCGAAGGTTTCCTCTTCGGCGATCAGCATGTCGGCCGTCATGCCGGTCAGCACGGTCGGCTCGTAGAACGTGCCGCCGAGCGCATGGCGCTTGCCGCCGGTGAGCGCGTGCGCGCCCTTCGCGGTGGCGTCGGCCACGTGCCGCTCGACCTTGCCGAGCGCCGCCTCGTTGATCAGCGGCCCCTGGTCGACTTCACTCGCGAGCGCGTTGCCGACACGCAGCTTGCGCACGGCATCCGCGAGCTTGTGCGTGAACGCGTCGTACACGCCGTCCTGCACGAGAAAGCGGTTCACGCACACGCAGGTCTGGCCCGTGTTGCGGAACTTCGACGCGATCGCGCCTTCGACCGCCGCATCGAGATCGGCATCGTCGAACACGATGAACGGCGCGTTGCCGCCGAGTTCGAGCGACAGCTTCTTCAGCGTGTCGGCCGACTGCTTCGCGAGCAGCTTGCCGACCCGTGTCGAACCCGTGAACGACAGCTTGCGCACGACGGACGAACTCGTCAGCGTCTCGCCGATCGCGACCGCATCGCCCGACACCACGTTGAACACGCCGGCCGGCACGCCCGCGCGCTCGGCGAGCACCGCGAGCGCGAACGCCGACAGCGGTGTTTCCTCGGACGGCTTCAGCACCATCGTGCAGCCGGCCGCGAGCGCGGGGCCGGCCTTGCGCGTGATCATCGCCAGCGGGAAATTCCACGGCGTGATCGCCGCGACGACACCGACCGGCTCGCGCGTGACGACGATCTGCGCATTCGGTTTCGGGCTCGGGATCACGTCGCCGTACATGCGCTTCGCTTCTTCCGCGAACCATTCGAGAAAGCTCGCCGCATACGCGACTTCGCCACGCGCTTCCGCGAGCGGCTTGCCTTGTTCGCGCGTCAGCAGCTCGGCGAGCGCGTCGCGGTTGTCGAGCATCAGCTCGCCCCAGCGCTTCACGCGGGCGCCGCGCTCCTTTGCGGTCAATGCGCGCCAGGCGGGAAATGCGTGTGCTGCCGCATCGATTGCGCGTTGCGTGTCGTCGGCGCCGCCTTTCGCGACCTTCGCGATCGTCTCGCCGGTCGCCGGGTTCAGCACCGGATAGGTTGCATCGCTCGCGCCATGCGATTCGTGCCATTCACCGCCGATGAAATGGCCGGTCCTCAGAAATTCGTTCATTGTGTATCGTTCCTTCAGTGCCTCGGAGCTTCGTGCATCAGTGCATCAGTGCTTCAGTCCGTCGCGAAGCTGCCCTGCGCCGGACGCGATTCGCGCGCGATGCGCTTGCCGGCCGTGTAGTCGTTGATCAGGTCGCACGGCGTGTAGTTGCGTTCCAGCTCGTGCAGCTCTTCGTCGGTGAGCTGCGTTTCGAGCGCGCCGAGCGCGCTGTCGAACTGCGCGACGGAATCCGCGCCGACCAGCATGCTCGCGATGCCGGGGCGGCTCAGCACCCATGCCTGCGCGATCTGCGCGGGCGGCACGCCGCGGTGCTTCGCGACCTTCGCGACCGATGCCGCGATCGCGAGCGACGACGCGTCGCCGTACATCTGCGCGGTGAAGAAGTCGGTCTGGTTGCGCGTCGATTGCGGCTCGCAGGTGAGCAGGCCGCGCGCGAGCGGGCTGAACACCGATACGCCGACGCCCTGATCGATGCAGTACGGCACCATCTCGCGCTCTTCCTCGCGATACGCGAGGTTCAGCTGCAGCTGCATGTTGATCGGCTTGTCCCAGCCGTTTCGTTCGCAGGCCTGCATGATCTTCGCGAACTGCCACGTGTACATCGTCGACACGCCGATATAGCGCGCCTTGCCTGCACGCACGATGTCGTGCAGCGTGCTCATCGTTTCCTCGACGGGCGTGTTCACGTCGAAGAAGTGCAGCATGAAGATGTCGACGTAATCCATCCCGAGGCGCTTCAGCGAGCCGTCGATACCGTCGAGCACGTGCTTGCGCGAATGGCCGCCCGCGTTCGGATAGCTGCCCATGTCGTAGCCGACCTTGGTCGTCACGACGAGCTCTTCGCGGCGCGCGTTGCGCTTCAGGATGCGGCCGACCACTTCCTCGCCGACGCCCGTCGAATAGAAATCCGCGAGATCGATGAAGTTCACGCCGGCGTCGAGCGCGCGGCGCACGATCGGCTCGCTCTGCGCTTCGTCGAAGATCCAGGGTTTCCATTCGGGGGTGCCCATGTTCATCGTGCCGAGACACAGGCGGGACACCTTCAGGCCGGACTGGCCGAGGCGGACGTATTCCATGTTTCCTCCAGATGCGGCCGTCCGTCGCGCGTCGGCCGCTTGTCGTCGTCAGTTTTTCTTCGGGGTGTAGAACGGGTTCGACACGTCGCGGGCGGCGGCGAACACCGCGTCGCGATGCGGCAGCCCTTCCATCGCGGCGACGATCGCGTTGCGGCACGCGCGGTAGTTGTTCTCGAATACGGCGTCGAGATCGTCGGTCTGCGGGTTCACCCAGTTCGCCGACACGACGACCCAGTCGTTCTCCGCTTCGGGCGGCAGCGTGCCGTTCTCGAGCGCTTCGGCCACGGCCTTCGCGATGCCGGCCTGCGACGCGCCCCACGTGGCATTGCCGTGGAAATCGCTGGCGATCTGCGCCTTGTTCACGTACAGCGTGAGCGGCTTGGTCGGCACGCCCGGCTGCGCGATCACGACGAACGGCGCATGGCCGGCCGACGGCGTCGCGAGCGCGGTGGCGAACGCCTGGCCCGCCGGGCCGTTGCGCGGGCCGACCAGCACGTTGATGTGTGCGAGGTTGACGCCGGGGCCTTCGAAGCCTTCGCCGATGTAAAGCTGCCTGGGTTGGGATGCGGTCATTGCGGTGTCTCGTCGATGAGGTGGGGGTGAGGCGATTGTGGTGGGCCGTGAGGCGGCCGGTGAATCGATGTTTTCTGATCGGGCCATGAGTTTTCGTCGTCTCCGGGAAAGCCCTGAAGCCGGCCCGCGCATGCCCGCCGGGCGGCCCTCGGCCGTGGTCGTGACGGCGGGCGGGGCGGGATCGGCGGGTGGGCATGCGCGTACCGGCTCCGGGTTTGTCATACCCGGGCAGGGGTTGGAGGGCCGAGCGCATCCGGACAACAATCGGCGTACTCCGAGCCGTATCTTTCGTCTTCCCTACTTTTTTCGAAAGCGAGTAATTTCGATGGCTGCCATTCAAAAGCCCGATTGGTCGAAGCTCAGTTCGCTCGATCCGGAACTGATCCGGGCATTCGTCGCGGTCGTCGAAAGCGGTGGTTTCACCGCGGCGGCCCGGCAACTGCATCGCACGCAGTCGACGATCAGCCTGCGCATCCGCACGCTCGAGGAACGGCTCGACACGCACCTGTTCATGCGCAACAGCCGGCGGCTCGAGCTGTCGCGCGACGGCGAGAATTTCCTGATCCATGCGCGCCGGATCATCCAGGTGCAGAACGACGCGATCCTCGCGCTGAAGCAGGCGAGCAGCGACCGCGGCGTCGTGCGCTTCGGGCTGCCCGAGGACTACGCGGAGCTGTGGCTGCCCGACCTGCTGAAGTCGTTCTATGCGATGCGGCCGGGCGCGCGCCTGCACGTGCATTGCCGGATGTCGCTCGAACTGCTCGACCGGCTGCAGGCCGGCGAGCTCGACGTGGCGCTCGTCGTGCGGCACGGGCCCGGCGCGGGCGGGCGCGTGCTCGGCCGGCACGACGTCGTGTGGGCCGCGCACCGCGATTTCGCGCTCGACCGCCATGCGTCGGTGCCGCTCGCGCTGTTCCCGGAAACGTGCTGCTACCGGCAGCGCGGGCTGCAGGCGCTCGCGACGGCCGACCGGTCGTTTCATGTCGTCTACACGAGCCAGAGCCCGACCGGCATCAAGATCGCGGTGAACCACGGCGCGGCCGTGACGATGATCGACCGCTGCACGCTGCCCGAGAACTGGCGCGTGCTCGACGAGGCGGACGGCTTTCCGTCGCTGCCGGCGGCCGACCTCGAACTGCATCGCTCGCCGGGCATCTGCGATCCGCTGACCGACGATCTGGTGTCGCTGATCGAATCGATGGTCGACGAGCGGCGGCGCGCGTCGCTCGAGGCGTTTGCCGCGTAACGGGAGCAACGCCAAGGCGACCGCGGCGCAGGTGAAGTCGACGCGCGCCGCGGCGCGTGACCACGGGGCGCGGACGACGGCGCACCGCCGGCCGCCGGTCACCGGTCATCGCCCGGTGATGTGATGTGTCCCCCCATGCCGTTTTTTGCATCGGCGGCACGTTTTTTTGCACGACGTTTATGTCGTCTCTTCTAAGCTGGGGACGTGTCGAACAGCCGAGACGGCTTCCGTCCGCTCCATGACCTTCATTCGTCCCGTTCCAGCCTTCCACGTCGCCGGCCGCCCGTTACGCGCCGGCGCACCCGACAACGTCATTCCGTTCCCGCCGCCGCGCCCGCGCCTGCAGTTGCCCGTCACGCTGACGGCCGCCTCCGGCGAAGCCGCGCACGCCCGCCTCGCGGCGCTGCTGCATTCCCCGCTCGGCGTGTACGTCGTCAGCGCGCGCGCCGTGCGCGACGTGGTTCACGTGCACTTCGACATCGCGCCGGAAGACCTGGATTTCACGCTGCACATGCTGATCTCGCAGCAGGCCGATGCGGTGATCGGGCCGGTCGCCCGCCGCTTGCGCCTCGGGCCGAACGCGCGGTAAGTCGAGGAACGGTTGTTGCTCGTTCCTGAATGGTTTGTCCGATCCGCCGCCCGAGTGCCGGTCGCTGTGCCGTCCGCCCGCAGGCGGCGGACAGGCGCGCGACACAGCATGCGCGGCGCCGATCCTGAATACGGAGGGGTCATGGGCCTCATGGAAGCAGTACCTGTCGCGCGGCCGGAAAGCCGTCGCGTAAGGACGGCGTCGCTGCCGTCGGGCCAGCAGCTCGCGCGTCAGCTCGTGACGACGGTGCGCGTGGCCGAAGTGCTGCTGCACCAGGCGATCGTCCTGCCCGACCGGCATCAGTGGTCGGTCGACACCGAACGGGTCGACGCGGCCGGCGGGCCGCTCGCGGCGTGGGAAACCTGCGTGACCTGGCGGATCGGCAAAGTGTTCGCGTCGACGGTCAGCCCGGCCGCGCGCGTCAACGATCGCGACCAGGTCGCGGTCGAGATCCGGCTCTATTTGCCCGAACAGGACTATGTGGCCGGGCGGCGCGTGAGCACCTTCGGTCTCCGCCACGGCAACGCGTTCGGCGCGACGCTGTCGGTCGCGTCGGGCGCGCAGTGGGGCTGGCAACGCAAGGAGCACGTCGCGCCGGAACACCGGCACGTGCGCGGCGAGACGCTCGAGGCGCTCGTCGATACGGTCGCCGCGAACGTCAACGCGGCGCTGGGCGCGGCCGGGTTCGGCGCGACGCGCTGATCAGGCTTCGCCGGTCTGCCCGGTCTGCCGCTGCAGGTCTTCCATCAGCTGTTCCGCGAGAAAGTCGCACGGCGGCCGCTTCGATTTCGTGCTGCGCGCGAGGATCAGCTCGAGCGGCGGCAGGTCGGGCAGCCCGTGCGAGCGGCCGAGCATCGACAGCTGCGCGGGAATCGCGCAGCGCGCGAGCGGCGCGACGGCCAGGCCGGCCTCGACCATGCTGAGCAGCCCGAGCAGGCTCGGGCTTTCATAGGAGGTGCGGTACGGCACCTTCGCGCGCTCCAGGCTTCGGATCGCGTTCTCGCGCGCGACGCTGCCCGGCATGAACACCGCAATCGGCAGCGGCCGCTCTTCCCACACGCGCGGCCCGTTCGTCATCGCGGCCCACGCCATCGGCTCGTGGCGGATGAAGTCGCCGGACAGCCCCTTGATGCGCGTGCCGCACACGAGATCGACGGTGCCGTCCTTGATCAGCGGCGCGAGCGCGCTGCTCGGCAGCCCCATCACCTGGATCTCGACCTTCGGGTAGGTCGCCGAGAATTTCTTCAGGACCGACGGCAGCAGCGACGACGCATAGTCGTCCGGCACGCCGATCACGACCTTGCCGGTCACTTCCGGCCGTACCACGGCCGCCCAGGCCTCGTCGCGCAGCGCCAGCATTCGTCTGGCGAATCCCAGCAGCACCTCGCCTTCGCGCGTCAGCACGATGCTGCGCGGCTTGCGCACGAACAGCGGCCGCCCGATCGCGTCTTCCAGGCTCTTGATCTGCATGCTCACGGCCGACTGCGAGCGGTTCACGGCCTCGGCGGCGCGGGTCATGTTGCCGGTTTCCGCGACGGCGACGACGGTGGCCAGCACGTCGTGATCGAGCATCTTCATAGGTATAAGGAAAACTGAACGTAACGATCAGCATTATGCGTTTTTATTGTTGCTGTGTGTCTGCCATAGTGCGATCACGCTGACGTTTCACCCGAGGGTGGCGCGGCGTTCGGGCCGGCCGAGCCGGCGTGCAGCACTGAACAGGAAAGCGTGGTGTCTCGATGATGGACCATCCGTTGCGCGCCGCACTGGCCGCGGAATTGCATGCCCGGCCGTTCCTGCGGCTCGCCGAAGCCGTGTCGCTCACGCATTACGCGATCTACGCGGACGGCCAGCCCGACATCCACGAAACGCTGCTGCACGCGCTGTGCCGCGACACCGGCATCGCCGCGCCGCACGAAGGCGCGACGCACTACGCGGTGCAGTCGCCGAGAGGCTGGCACCTGAAGTGGGAGCGTCACACCGAATTCTCGACCTTCACGTTCGTCGCGCCGCGTCGCGACACCGGCTATTTCGACGATCTCGCGATCGAAGGCATTCCGGCCGCGTGGTTCGCGCGGCTGGCCGGCATCCGCTTCGTCGCGGTGCGCATGGAGCTGCTGTCGGGCGACGCCGCGCGGCGCGTGTGCGGCGACCTGCGCCGCTGGATCGACGGCCCCGCGCTCGTCGGCAGCAACGTGCTCGGCGGCGGCAAGGTGTTCTGCGACTGGCACGTGCGCGACGACGGCTTCATGCGCTTTCTCGTGGTCGACGAGGATTTTCGCGAAGAGCAGGGCGGCCGGCTGCTGCAGCGCCTGTATGAAATCGAAACCTACCGGATGATGGCGCTGCTCGCGCTGCCCGTCGCGCGCCGGATGAGCCGCGAGCTCGACGAGATCCACGCGGCGCTGCACGCATTGATGCAGCGGATGGACGCGAGCGGCGCGGACGGCGACGACACGGCGCTGCTCGTCAAGCTCACGCATCTCGCGGTGCGGGTCGAATCGCTGTCGGGATCGGGCGCACGTTTCAGCGCCTCGCGGGCGTACGAAAAGCTCGTGCTGGCGCGCATCCACGAGCTGCGCGAGGAGCGCATCGAAGGGATGCCGACGATCGCCGAATTCATGGAGCGCCGCTTCGCGCCGGCGATGGAAACCTGCCGCAGCGTATGGGCGCGCCACGAGCAGATCGCCGCGCGGATCGCGCGGGCGGTCGACCTGCTGCGCACGCGCGTGAACCTTGCGCAGGAGAAGGACGTGACGCGCCTGCTGGCGGGCATGGAGCGCACCGCGCGCAATCAGCTTCACTTGCAGCACGCCGTCGAAGGGCTGTCAGTGGCGGCCATTTCGTACTACGTGCTGTCGCTCGCGACGGCGGCGTTCAAGGCGCTGCACGTGATGAACCTGCCGGTCGATCCCGAGCTGGCGGAAGGCCTGCTGATCGCGCCGGTCGTGTTCGCGGTGATTCACATCACGCGGCGCACGCGCGCGCAGCTGGCGCGATCGGAGGCCGCGCATGACGGCGCGCCGGTGCATGCGGCGGCGTTGAAGCAGGCTGGTTAGACCATCTAAAACACAATCAATGAAAGGAATGGAGATGACTTTTTCGCAGACACAAGCGGGCTTTTACAGTGGTTTCGATGCCGCGTTCGACGAACCGGCATTGGATGAGCCGGGCGCGCCGGACGAGCCGCGCGTGACGTCGTATCAAGCCGTGCTGCAGGAGCCGATGACGTCGCTCGTCGGGAATACGATCGATCGGCCGGACGTCGCGGCGGTGGCGATTCTCGGGTACAACTGACGCGCGGTCGCTTCGCGTCGGTTCAACGTAACGCGGGCGTTTCGTTCGAGTGAAGCGTCGAATGCCCGCGCGCCGGCTTTTCCCGCCGTTCAGCATGACGGGCATTCAGCCGGACATCCGTTTGCGCGCCGCACGCGCGATGCTTTCCCCATTCGATTTCCCTGTCCCCTGCGCCAGCGCCAGTTCGACGAACGCGCGCGCGGCCGCGCTCCGGTACGCCCCCTTGCGCTGCAGCAGCACGGCCGTGCGCCGCAGGACGGCCGGATCGAGCGCGACGGCAGCGAGATCGTCGTGCCCGGTCGCGATCGTCGCCGGCAGCAACGTCGCGAGATTCGTGCGGCGCACGATCTCGATCACCGCCCCCAGTGAATTTGCCTCCATCAACACGCGCGGCCGCACGTCGTGCTCGCGGAAATAGCGGTCGATCTGCACGCGTGTCGCGAACTCGGCCGTGAGCAGCACGAGCGGCGCATCGTGCAGCGCGCGCAGGCCGGCCTTGCGTTTCCCGGCGAACGCATGCGCGCGGTTCACGACGAGCGCGAGCGTTTCGACCAGCAGCGTTTGCGCGTCGATATCCGCCGTCTGCACGTCCTCGAACGCGATGCCGACATCGAGCTCGTCGTCGGCGAGCAGCGCCTCGATGCGTTCCTGCGACATCTCGCGCACCGACAGCGACACATCCGGGTAGCGGCCGTGAAACGCCTCGACGAGCGGCCCGACGAGATAGCTCGTGAAAGTTGGCGTGACCGCGATCCGCAGCGAGCCGCGGCTCAGGTCCTGCACGTCGTGAATCGCGCGCCGACCTTCCGCGAGATCGTGCAGCGCCTGACGCGCATAGCGGAAATACACGTCGCCGGCGTCGGTCAGCCGCGTCACGCGCCCGGTGCGGTCGAACAGCTGCGCGCCGAGCGTCTCCTCGAGCTGGCGGATCTGCTGGGACAGCGCGGGCTGCGACACATGCAGCGCGGCGGCCGCGCGCGTGAAGCTGCGGTGCTCGGCGACGGCGAGGAAGTAGTGGATATGGCGCAGCAGCATGGTGGTTCCTATAAGTCCTGCTTATCGGGAAGATCATAAATCAGTCTTTTACGTTATTGGAAGTCCGGCGTAACCTGCCCTTCATCGATTCCACTTGCACCGGAGAACACACGATGAAGGACATCATCGAAGGCTTCCTGAAGTTCCAGCGCGACGCCTATCCGGAACGCGCCGCGCTGTTCCGCGATCTCGCGCGCAGCCAGAACCCGCGGGCGCTGTTCATCTCGTGCTCGGACAGCCGGCTCGTGCCCGAACTCGTCACTCAGCGCGAACCGGGCGACCTGTTCGTGATCCGCAATGCCGGCAACATCGTGCCGTCATACGGCCCCGAGCCGGGCGGCGTATCGGCGTCGGTCGAATACGCGGTGGCCGCGCTGCGCGTGACCGACGTCGTGATCTGCGGCCATTCCGATTGCGGCGCGATGACCGCGATCGCCACCTGCCAGTGCATGGATCACATGCCGGCCGTCGGCCACTGGCTGCGCTACGCCGATTCGGCGCGCGTCGTGAACGAGGCGCGCGCGCATCGCAGCGAACGCGAGCGGATCGACTCGATGGTGCGCGAGAACGTCGTCGCGCAGCTCGCGAACCTGAAGACGCACCCTGCCGTGCGGCTCGCGCTCGAAGAAGGGCGTCTCGCGCTGCACGGCTGGGTCTACGACATCGAATCGGGCTGCATCGACGCCTACGACGGCGCGACCGGCCGGTTCGTCTCCCTGGCGGACCACCCCGAGGTCCGCGCCACGCCCGCGACGCTTGCCGTCGCGGCCTGAATCCGGATTGCTCCCACCCCACCACGAGGAATTGCCATGATCCAGTCCCAGCACAGCCAGACCGCCCGCCACGCGCTTGCCGAAACCATCGTGCTCGCGAAGGCGCGCAAGAACCTGTCGTTCGCGCAGCTCACCGAAGGCACGGGCCTGAGCGAAGCGTTCGTGACGGCCGCGCTGCTCGGCCAGCACGCGCTGCCGGCGCACGCCGCACGCAGCGTGGCCGACAAGCTCGGCCTCGACGACGACGCGGTGTTGCTGCTGCAGATGATCCCGCTGCGCGGCAGCATCGACGATCGCGTGCCGACCGACCCGACCATTTACCGGTTCTACGAAATGCTGCAGGTGTACGGCACGACGCTGAAGGCGCTGGTCCACGAGAAGTTCGGCGACGGCATCATCAGCGCGATCAATTTCCGGCTCGACGTGAAGAAGGTCGACGATCCCGAAGGCGGGTCGCGCGCGGTGATCACGCTCGACGGCAAGTACCTGCCGACCAAGCCGTTCTGATGCCGGCGCGGCGCCGCGGCCGCGGTGCCGCGCAGGTTCCTGCCCGACGTGCGTGGGCCGCCGGCCGGCGCACGTTCCCGCCACTCCGTTTCAACGAGGACGCAGCCATGGATTTTGTGAAGCGCACGATCGACCTTGCGATGAAGAACGTGGAAGAGGGCGGCCGCCCGTTCGCGACGGTGATCGTCCGCGACGGCGAGATCGTCGCGGAAAGCCCGAACCTCGTCGCGCAAACCAGCGACCCGACCGCGCACGCCGAGATCCTCGCGGTGCGCGATGCGTGCCGCAAGCTCGGCACCGAGCACCTGAGCGACTGCGAGATCTACATTCTCGCGAGCCCGTGCCCGATGTGTCTCGGCTCGTTGTACTACTGCAGCCCCAAACGCGTGATCTACATCACGACGCGCGAGGACTACGCGCCGTTCTACCGCGACGACCGCAAGTATTTCGAGCTCGACACGTTCTACGCCGAATATGCGAAGCCGATCGACGAGCGCCGGTTGCCGATGGTGCAGCAGAAGCACGGCGACGCGATCAACGTCTACCGGCGCTGGAAGGAACTGAACGCGAAGTGATGTAACCCGCGCGGCGCACCGGCCGCGCGTGGCGGCCGCCCGGCTGCTCGTTTTCCCCACCCTCCGTTTCACCCGGCGGCGCCCGTGCCGCCGGGCACCCGCGCTGCCGCACGGGGCCGGCTCGTGCCCCCGTTTTCCCGCCTCGCCAAACATCGATCCCGTTCAATGTCCGGAACCGTAATCCGCGATCCAAAAGCTTTTTGACGGGTTTAAAAATTCGCACTGGAGACGACAGAAACGTGCGGAAAGCCCGATGAAAACCGATGAAATCTTCATGACAGCCAACGCGACGCGTCCGGTCGGTCGCGACTGACAGCCGCCGATCGTCGTGCGCTCCGCCTCCCCCTGTTTCATTGCGCCATTCGTTGCGGACGAGGAATCGCTCGATCCCTCCCCGCCAGCACCGCGCGACCGGCCGGCCGGTTGCGCCTGACGCCTGAGATTCGCTTACCTGCCTAACATGGACCATCATGAAACGGGATTCATTCAGTACACCTGATGCGCTGCATCGCCCGGCGACGGACATGCTCAAGCCGAACGACGCCTTCGTCCGCATCGAAAACGTCGTGAAGAAATTCGGCGACAGCACCGCCGTCGACAACGTGAACCTGACGATCGCGAAGAACGAGCTGTTCGCGCTGCTCGGCAGCTCGGGCTGCGGCAAGTCGACGTTGCTGCGCATGCTCGCCGGGCTCGAGACGGCCACCTCCGGCAAGATCTTCGTCGACGGCGAGGACCTCGCGTCGCTGCCGCCGTACCGTCGCCCGGTGAACATGATGTTCCAGTCGTACGCGCTGTTCCCGCACATGACGGTCGAATCGAACGTCGCGTTCGGCCTGAAGCAGGAAGGCACGCCGAAGCACGAGATCAAGGAGCGCGTGGCCGATGCGCTCGCGCTCGTGCAGATGAGCAAGTACGCGCAGCGCAAGCCGCACCAGCTCTCCGGCGGCCAGCAGCAACGCGTCGCGCTGGCCCGCTCGCTGGTCAAGCGCCCGAAGCTGTTGCTGCTCGACGAGCCGATGTCCGCGCTCGACAAGAAGATCCGCCAGAAGACCCAGCTCGAACTCGTGAACATCATCGAGAAGGTCGACGTGACCTGCGTGATGGTCACGCACGACCAGGAAGAGGCGATGACGATGGCCAGCCGCCTCGCGGTGATGAGCGAAGGCAAGATCGTGCAGATCGGCGCGCCGGGCGAAGTGTACGAGTTTCCGAACAGCCGCTTCTCGGCCGAATTCATCGGCTCGACCAACCTGTTCGAAGGGCGCGTGGTCGAGGACGAGCCCGATCACATCTTCGTTGAAAGCGACGACCTCGAAGCCCGCATGTACGTGAGCCACGGCATCACCGGCCCGCTCGGGATGCCGGTCGGCATCTCGGTGCGCCCGGAACGCATTCACGTGTCGCGCGAGAAGCCGGGCTCGAAACACAACTGGGCGCGCGGCGTCGTGACCGACATCGCGTACATGGGCAGCTACTCGCTGTACCACGTGCGCCTGCCGAGCGGCAAGACGGTGGTGTCGAACCTGTCGAGCTCGCACCTGATGAACGACAACGCACCGGCGTGGAACGACGACGTGTTCGTGTCGTGGTCGCCGGCCAGCGGCGTCGTGCTGACGCAGTGAGGACGCCACGATGAGAACCTCCGCCTCCAATCCGTCCGCGCCGGTGCCGACCGGCGCCGCGAGCACTGGTGCCGCCCGCGCCCGCCCGGGCCGCCTTGCCGCGCTGTCGCGCTTCCTGCCGTCGGGCCGCAGCGTCGCGATCGGCGTGCCGTTCGTGTGGCTGGCCGTGTTCTTCGCGCTGCCGTTCGTGCTGGTGCTGAAGATCAGCTTCGCCGACCAGGTGATGGGCATTCCGCCGTACACGTCGCTCGTCGAGATCAAGGACGGCATCGTGCACTTCGCGCTGCAGCTGTCGCACTACGCGTTCCTGCTGCAGGACGACCTGTATATCGCGACCTACCTCAGCTCGCTGAAGATGGCCGCTGTCTCGACGGTGCTGTGCCTGCTGATCGGTTACCCGATGGCGTACTACATCGCGCGCTCGGAACCGAACCGCCGCAACGTGCTGATGATGGCCGTGATGCTGCCGTTCTGGACGTCGTTCCTGATCCGCGTGTACGCATGGATCGGCATCCTGAAGGACGACGGCCTCCTGAACCACACGCTGATCGCGCTCGGCATCATCCACACGCCGCTGCGGCTCTATCACAGCGACGCGGGCGTCTACATCGGGATGGTCTATTCGTACCTGCCGTTCATGGTGATGCCGCTGTACGCGCACCTCGTGAAGATGGACCTCACGTTGCTCGAAGCCGCGTACGACCTCGGCGCCAAGCCGTGGGTCGCGTTCACGCGCATCACGCTGCCGCTGTCGAAGAACGGGATCATCGCCGGCAGCCTGCTGGTGTTCATCCCGGCGGTGGGCGAGTACGTGATTCCGGAGCTGCTCGGCGGCGCCGACACGCTGATGATCGGCCGCGTGATGTGGGATGAATTCTTCAACAACATGGACTGGCCGATGGCGTCCGCGGTGACGGTCGCGATGGTGTTGCTGCTGCTGGTGCCGATGGCGCTGTTCCAGTACTACCAGGTCAAGGAACTGGAGGACGCGAAATGATCAAGCCGAGCAAACCGCTGTCGACGGGCGTCCTCGCCTTCGGCTTCCTGTTCCTGTACATCCCGATCATCAGCCTGGTCGTGTACTCGTTCAACGAGTCGAAGCTGGTGACGGTGTGGTCGGGCTTCTCGCTGAAGTGGTACTCGGCGCTGCTGGACGACGACGAGCTGCTGAGCGCCGCGTGGCTGTCGCTGAAGATCGGCTTGCTGACGGCCACCGCATCGGTCGTGATCGGCACGTGGGCGGGCTTCGTGCTCGCGCGCTTCGGCCGCTTCAAGGGCTTCACGCTCTATACGGGGATGATCAACGCGCCGCTGGTGATCCCGGAAGTGATCCAGGGCATCTCGCTGCTGTTGCTGTTCGTTGCGCTGGAGCAGATGTTCGGCTGGCCGAAGGGGCGCGGGATGGTGACGATCTGGATCGGTCACGTGATGCTGTGCGTGTCGTACGTGGCGATCATCGTGCAGTCGCGCGTGAAGGAGATGAACAAGTCGCTGGAAGAGGCCGCGCTGGATCTCGGCGCGACGCCGCTGAAGGTGTTCTTCGTGGTGACGCTGCCGCTGATCTCGCAGGCGCTGCTGTCGGGTTGGCTGCTGTCGTTCACGCTGTCGATCGACGACCTGGTGCTGTCGGCGTTCCTGTCCGGGCCGGGCTCGACGACGCTGCCGCTGGTGGTGTTCTCGCGCGTGCGGCTGGGGCTGAACCCGGAGATGAACGCGCTGGCGACGCTGTTCATCACGGCGGTGACGATCGGTGTGATCGTCGTGAACCGGATGATGATCGCGCGTGAGCGGCGCCGTATCGCCGACATGAAGGCGGCGTTCGCGGTGGCGTGAGGGCAGGCGTGGGGCACGGGCATGAACGCGGCCGGCCACGTGATGCGTCACGACGGGTGACGAAGGCGGCGGGTGAGCCGGCACGGCATGCCCGCCGCCGCGCTATAGTCGTACGATTCCCGCCCGGGATGTTGCATGCCCGGCGGACTCTCTCTTCGACCGAACCCGCCCCATGACAACGCAACCCGACGTTTCCATCCGGCTCACCGACACCGAACAGCCGGCCGCACACGACTTCATCAGCCGCAAGCTCGGCGAATTCAATCACGCGATGACGGGGCGCGCCGACGCGGCCACGCTCGACGTGTACGTCACCGATCCCGCGACCGGCGAGATCATCGGCGGCCTGACCGGGCGCACGTCGCTCGGCCTCTTCTTCATCGACCTGTTCTACCTGCCCGAATCGCTGCGCGGCGGCGGCTTCGGCAGCCGGCTGCTGCGCGAGGCCGAAGCGGAAGCGAAACGACGGGGATGCGCGCGTGCGGTGCTCTACACGATCTCGTTCCAGGCACCGGATTTCTACCGGAAGCAGGGCTACGAAGCGTTCGGCGAAGTGCCGTGCGAGCCGGAAGGCGCGTCGCGCGTGTTCATGATGAAGGTGCTTTGAACCGGCTCGGCCGCCTCTCGTCGCGCGGTCGGATCTTCGTGGCGATCACCTTCGGCACGTAGCAGTGGTGAGCGACCGGATCGACGAACAGGCCTCTGAAGGACCCTTCGCCCATCTCGTCGGATCTGAACGTCAGCATCCCTGCTCAGCAGGCGTTACCGATTGCCGGCCACGCGAGTCGGCGCCGCCCCGTGCAAACCGACACGGGGCGCATGCCACGCACTTCAGCAATGCTCCAGCGCGTACGACAGGTCGGCGATCAGGTCGTCCGGATGTTCGAGCCCGACCGACACGCGAATCAACCCTTCCGACACCCCCGCCGCCGCACGTGCGTCGGCCGGCACGCCCGAATGCGTGGTCGACGCCGGATGGCAGATCAGCGACTCCGTGCCGCCGAGACTGACCGCCGACTTGAAGAGCGTCAGGTGGTTGATGAACCGGAACGCCTGCTCACGGCCGCCGTCGAGGACGAACGCGAACGTGGAACCCGGCCCGCTGCACTGGCGCTGATAGACGGCCTGGTAAGCCGGATCGTCGATGAGTTCCGGGTGCAGCACGCGCACCGGCCGATGCGGATTGTCGGCGAGCCAGCGGGCGACGGCGCTGCCGCTGCGGGCGGCCTGCTGCATGCGCAGCACGAGCGTTTCCATCGAGCGCGTGATCATCCACGACGAATGCGGGTCGAGCTGCGAGCCGAGCGTGCTGCGGACCGAGCGGATCTTCGTGATCAGCGCGCGAGCGCCCGTGACGCCGCCGGCGACGAGGTCGCTATGCCCGCCGATGTATTTCGTCAGCGAGTACACGCTCAGGTCGATGCCCTGTCGCGACGGCTTCTGGTAAAGCGGGCCGAGCAGCGTGTTGTCGCAGACCGACAGCGGGCGATAGCCGTGGCGTGCCTCGAACGCGTCGATCTCGCTGCGCAGCCCTTCGAGGTCGAACAGCGCGTTGGTCGGGTTCGCGGGCGTCTCGATGTAGCACATCCGCACGGTGCCCTTTTGCGCGGCCGCTTCGAGCGCGGCGCGAATCGCGTCGGTGGACAGCCCGTCGGCGATCACTTCGGAGCGGATGCCCCACTCGGGCAGGAACTTCGAGATCAGCGTTTCGGTGCCGCCGTACAGCGGCACGGACTGGACGACGCAGTCGCCCGGCCGCAGGAAGGTCAGCAGGATCGCGGCGATGGCCGACATGCCGCTCGACGTCACGACGGCCGCTTCGGAATCGTCGAGCAGGGCGAGGCGATCCTCGACGATCTCCAGGTTCGGGTGATTGAAACGGCTGTAGACGAGGCCCGCGCCTTCACCTTCGGGTGAAGGCTTGCGCCCGGCCACGACGTCGAAGAATTCGGCGCCGTCCTCGGCCGTGCGGAACGCGAATGTCGACGTGAGGAACACGGGCGGCTTCACCGATCCTTCCGACAGGAACGGATCGTAGCCGTACGACATCATCTGGGTTTCGGGATGAAGTTCCCGGTCTGCAATCTTGCGCTTGTGGTAATTGCGATAGGCCATGCAGTGCTCCTTGCAGGGGTGGTGAGGAACGGCCGTTGCAGCGGTTGCATGACGCACGCGGCGCCGGGTAGGCACCGGCCGTTGCGACCGCGTGTGGCGATACTACCCTGAAGGCGCTGCTTCGTGACGCACCCCTGACACAGTCGTCAGGGTGTCGCCTGTTCGACGATCATGTCGTACAGCGCACGGGCGGCCGGCGACAGTTGCGCACGCTTGCGCGTGACGAGCACGAGCGTGCGCGACACCGCCGGCTCGACGAGCTCGATCGTGCGGATCATCGGATACGCGTTCTTCTGGATCGCGAGCTTCGGCACCACGGCCGCGCCGAGCCCCTCCGCGACGAGCCCGAGCGCCGTCGAGCTGCGCTGCACTTCGTAGAACGAATGCAGCGACACGCCGCTCGTCTTCAGCGCGCCGTCGAGCAGCCCGCGATTGCCGCTCACTTCACCGGCGAAGATCAGCGGATGCGGCTGCAATGCCGCCCAGCGAATGCGCCGCCGCTTCGCGAGCGGATGATCGTCGCGGCACACCAGCACATACGGATCGCTCGTCAGCGGCACGTTGACCAGTTCGGGATGCTGATCGCCCGCGATGCCGATGCCGAACTCGGCCTCGCGATGCAGCACGGCCTGCAGCACCGACGCCGACGCATGATCGAGGATCTTCACGCGATCGTGCGGCCGGTGCGCGGAGAACGCGCGCAGGATGCGTGGCAGGTATTGCACGCCGACCGTCGGCACGCACGCGATCGTGACGTCGCCGCGCTGGCTCAGGCCGGTTTCGCGAATTTCGGTGAGCGCATCGGACAGTTCGTTCAGTAGCCGGCGCGCTTGCGGCAGGAAGCGCCGGCCGATTTCGGTGAGCGTGGTGCGGCGCGTGGTGCGCTCGACGAGCGCGACGCCGAGGAAGGTTTCGAGCTTGCGCAGCCGCTGCGTGATGGCTGTCTGCGTGACGTGCAGCGTGTCGGCCGCCTGCCGGAAGCTGCCGCCGTCGGCGATGGCGACGAAGGCCTGGACACCGAGCGTATCGATTTTCATCAGAGATTTGAATCAATCACGAAATTAAATTCATTTTACTGAACTCGGTGACGATCGCAGAATGCGGTGCATCGACGGCCACCGGCATCCCGTTCGCATCGAATGCCACGCCGACCACGCCGACCAGGAGAAACGACATGACGACCCCACTCGATCGATACGCGGCCCAGTACGTGCAATTCGAGGACGAACGCACGCGGCCGATCCGCGACCTGCTGGCCGCCGTGCCGAACACGCCGATCCATACCGCGATCGACATCGGCTGCGGGCCCGGCAATTCGACCGAGGCGCTGATCGCCCGTGCGCCGGACGCAACGGTCCATGGGATCGATGCATCGGCGGACATGATCGACGCGGCGCGCACGCGCCTGCCGGGCCTGCGTTTCGATGTCGTGGATATCTCCACCTGGGACGATCCGGGCGGCTACGACCTGATTCTCGCGAATGCGGTGCTGCAATGGGTGCCCGCGCACGACACGCTGTTTCCGGCACTCGTCGGCCGGCTCGCATCGGGCGGCCATCTTGCGGTGCAGATGCCCGACAACCTCGACGAACCCGCGCACCGGCTGATGCGCGAGGTCGCCACGGCCGGGCCGTGGGCGGACAAGCTGAAGGGCGCGGCGCGCACCGAGCGGTTCGATGCGCGCCACTACCACGCGCTGCTGTCGCCGCTGTGCTCGCGGGTGGACGTGTGGCGCACGACTTACTACCACCCGCTGCGCGGCGGTGCCGACGCGGTCGTGGAGTGGTTCAAGGGCAGCGCGCTGCGGCCGTTCCTCGCGGCGCTCGACGACGGCGAGCGCGCGGCGTTTCTCGCGCAGTATCGCGATGCGCTCGCCGGCCCGGGCGGCTATCCGGCGCTCGCCGACGGCACCGTGCTGCTGCCGTTCCCGCGCCTGTTCATCGTCGCGACGCGGAAGTAAGGCGGCAATGATTCGGCCATGACGCGCGGGCGGCCGTGCGTCAGCGCACCGGCCGCACCGATTCGGGGTCGACCGTGCGGATGCGTGCGGTCTGCCCGTCGCGCAGGTCCTTGTACCAGAACAGCGCCACTTCGCCGTCGTTCTCGTCGTCCGCGTACAGCAGACGATCGTGTCCGCCCAGCACGAAGCCTGAGCGAGCATACGTGCTGCACGCGGCGACGTTGTTCGACTGCGTTTCCAGCCGCATGAAGCCGAACCCGTGGCCGCGCGCCCACGACTCGGCGGTCGCCAGCAGCAACTGCCCGATGCCTTGCCGCCGGTACTGGCGGTCGACGGCCAGCTCCGCGATCTCCGCCATCCCGTTCCAGCTCTGGCCGATGGCCACGAACCCGGCGAGCCGGCCGCCGGCCGTCGCACGAAAGAGCGCCGTCTTGCCGGTCGCTTCGTCCGCCCAGCCGGCCGGATCGAACCCGTAGTTCTTGCGGCGTGCAGGCAGCGCGCGGAGATCGAGCAAATCCTGATACGGCGCGTTCAATTCCCAGGCGATGTCGAACGAGAAGTCGCATCGGTCCAGTTCGTCGGCGGGCAGCCCGGTCGTCTGTTCGATGCTGATGTGCTCGGCTCGGTCCATGTGTCGGTGTCCTGTCTTCTGCGGGATGCGTGGTGGTGTCCGTGATGCGATTGTCGGCGCCATGATATGCGCCGCATCGAGTGTGTTCCTGCTTCGATTTTTTGTGCCCGCACCATCTACCGCGCGTGAGACCGGCACAGACCGGCTGAGTCCGTGCCGGTGGAACGCGGTCAAGCGACGAACCGGACGGCCGCGCAAACGTGTGCGGGGTTCGCGCGCCGGCAGGGGCGCTCGTTCAATCGCCTGATTATGCTGGATTTCCGCGGCGGCCCCGTGCTCGCATCGGTGCGATGACGGTCGTCGCGTGTCGTGTAATCGAACCGCGTGGCCGCCAGTCGCATCTGGATGAAAGACGACAGGACCCCAAACAATTGCTGACGGCAGTCTCGGCTATACGTTCTCGAAGCTCGACGGCCGCTTCGACGGTAGGTGGCACCAGGTCAATGCCGCGCTCGACTATGCGTTGTCGAAGCGCACGGACGTGTACGTGAGCGCGGCCTACCAGAAGGCGTCGGGCAGCAACACGATCAACGGCCGCGTGGTGCCGGTGCAGGCCGAGATCGGCTCGTCGAGGTCGTTCATCGGCAACGCGGGCGCGAACACGCAGTTCGTCACGCGGATCGGCCTGCGTCACAAGTTCTGACATCCGACACGGCCGTTCGGCGCGTTCCACGAGGATCGGCTCGTCTAGCGCGTGCCGCGTGGCTGGAAAAGCATTCGGGCGCGACGGGGTACGTCGCGCCCGAATGCGTGTCGGTCCGACACCGGCTGGCCGTACCGTCAGATGTTGATCGTGATGGGGCCGGCGAGCGGCGTGTAGCCGTCGTCGAACAGGAACCACGCATCGTACTGCCCCGGCGCCAGCGTGCTGTTCGCCGTGGACGAGAACAGAAGCGAGCCGCAGCTCTTCGGCAGGTACGCCCACGACTTGTAACTGCCCTTGGTCGGCTGCGCGCCATGCGCGAAGATGCCCACCCAGTTCTTCGGGCTGTGGCTCCACGGCGGTGCAACGTAGTCGAACCGCAGCGTGCCGTACGTCGAGCCCTGTGACGCGAGCGCCGCGACGAACTTCTTGCTGGTATTGCCGATCGCCGAATCCGTGAGCAGCGTGCCGGATTGCGTCTGCACGCAGCCGGCCACCCGGCGCAGGAAGTTCGGATCGTTCGCGTCGCGGATGCTGGCGTCGTACCAGCCGCCGTCGCCGTACCACGTGACCGCTTGGGTCGCGCCGGCGGCGACGGTGTACGACTGCCGCGTGTTCATCCCGTAGGCGTTGTCGGTGAGCTGGAACGTCGTCGCGCTGGTCCCCGCCGAATTGTCGAGCGTGATCTGCACGTTGCCGTTCGCCACGTCGTAGCACAGGCTGATTTCGGCAGTCGATCCCGTGTTGCCGGACGTACCGATGCTGCCGCGGAACGTCTGCAGGAAGCCGTTCGGGCCGTAGACCGAATAGTCGTAGCCGCCGCCGCTGTTCAGCGCGAGCGAATCCGACAGGTTCGTGCACTGGCTCGCGCCGGCCGCGATCGTGTAATGGCGGGGGATCGTGCTCGTGCCGTCGACCCACGCCTGCAGATGCACGCCCGCGGTGCCGGTGTTGGTCATCGTCAGCGCGAGCGCGCGGCCGGCGCGGTTGACCTTGCCTTGCACGAAGAACTCGTAGGGCAGGCGGCAGGCCGCGCTGCGACCGGCGGTCTGCGCCGGCACCGCGGTGGTGGTCGGGTACGGGATCGGAACGGCCGGGCCGTTCGGGTTCATGTTGCTCGCGGGCGGCTGGATCGCGGGAACCGCCTGGTCGGCGTTCGAGAAATCGAAGGCCGACGTCAGGTCGCCGCACACCGTGCGTCGCCACGGCGTGATGTTGGTTTCCTGCAGCCCGAAGCGCGCTTCCAGAAAGCGGATCACCGAGGTGTGATCGAACACCTGCGAGTTGACCTTGCCGCCCTTCGACCACGGCGAGATCACGAACATCGGCACGCGCGGGCCGAGCCCGATCGGCACGTCGCCGCTGGCCGAGCCGTCCGATGCGGCGCCGCTGCTCGCGACGAATTCGGCGGCCGTCGAGACCGTCGACTGCCCGGTGCCGGCAGCGGCGCTGGCCGGGACGGCCGGCGGCATGTGATCGAACAGGCCGTCGTTCTCGTCATACATGACGAGCAGCACCGTGCTGGCCCACACCGCCGGATTCGACGTCAGCGCATTGAGGACGTTGCTCACGTACCATTCGCCGCCGCTCGCGGCCCACGACGGATGTTCGCAGTACGCGTAAGGGGCGGCGATCCACGATACCTGCGGCAGCGTGCCGTTGGCGACGTCGGCCCGCAGCTGGCTGAAGAGGTTCGTGTCGTATTCCTTGCCGCCGCCTGACGGGTCGATCTGCGTGCCGTTGAGCGCCGGCGCGAGCGGATCGCTGGCGCCGAGGTTCTGGTACTGCTTGAAGTTCAGGATGACGTTGTCGCCGTAATTGCCGTTCCACCAGAGATCGCTTTTCGAGCCGTTGTATTCGCCGTAGCCATGGCCGGCATCCAGGCCGTTGCCCTTGTCCTGGTAGAACTTCCACGTCACGCCCGCCGTGTTCAGGCGCTCCGGCAGCGTGGTCCAGCCGGTGCCCGTCATCGTGTTGGTCGTGTACGGCGAATAGCCGGTGACGTTGCCGCAGCACCCGGTCCACAGATACAGGCGGTTCGGGTCCGTCGGGCCGAGCATCGAGCAGTGGTACGCGTCGCACACCGTGAACGCGCTCGCCAGCGCGTAGTAGAACGGAATGTCGTTCTGCGTGAAGTAGTACATCGTGCCGCTGGTCTTCGCGGCGGTCCAGTTGTCGTAGCGGCCGTTGTTCCAGGCGCTGTGCGTGGTGCCCCAGTCGTGAGGGAGGTCGCCGTAATAGGTGTCGCCGTTCGCCGTGCCGGAGGGCGAGGACGGGTTGAACGGGAACACGTAGGACAGCATCCAGGGCTGCCGCCACACCGGATAGCCGCTCGAAATCACGACCGGCCGCGGATCGCCGAAGCCTCGCGCACCACCCAGCGTGCCGAGGTAGTGGTCGAACGAGCGGTTTTCCTGCATCAGGATCACGACGTGCTTCACGTCCTGGATCGTGCCGGTCACGGTGGCAGCCGGAATGGCCTGCGCGCGGGCGATGCTTTCGGGCAGCATGCCCGTGATCGCGGTGGCGCCGGCGAGCTTCAGCGCATCGGCAATGAATTGACGTCGGGTTGTGGGTTTGTTTTGCATGATCGCTCTCTGTCTTGGATGGCTGGCCCGGGGGCCGGCGTCGGTCAGTGGCACGCGCTCGCGCAGTGCAGGACGGGCGTGGACGCCGAGCCCGGTGCGGCCGCGCGCGCGGCCGCCATGCTGGCTGACGTACCCGAATCGCCGTCGCCGCAAGCGGCCAGCGTGCACAGGAGTGCGATCATGAAAACGCCGCGCCAGTGCGGAAAGCGGCTTTCCGGCTGGCGCGAATTGACGACAGGCTTTCGATCCGATTCGAGTCGGATTCCTGAATGATCGAGACTATTGCTGCATGCTCCGTATTTCATTACCCCTCCAGACATGAAAAATGGACAGCAGAGGATATCGCCCGAATCAGAACAACTTCATGACAGGCCACCCGCGCGTGCCTGCCACGTGCAACAGTTTCGAGTCGGGATTGGTGGCGACCGGATGCGTGACGTAGTCCAGCAGCGGCACGTCGTTGATCGAATCGCTGTAGAAGTAGGTGCGTTCGAAATCGGATGGCGCGTAGCCAAGTGATGACAGCCACGCGGTGGTGCGCACGATCTTGCCTTCGCGGAAGCTCGGCACGCCCGTGCTGCGTCCGGTGAACGCGCCGTCCGGCGTGCCGTCGTCGGTATCGAGCTCGATGCCGAGCAGGTGCGCTATGCCGAATTCCGCCGCGATCGGCCGCGTGACGAACACGTTGGTCGCCGTCACGATGCAGCAGAGATCGCCGTTCTCGCGATGCCGGTCGACCAGCTCGCGCGCCTGCGGCGTGATCGCTGGACGGATCACTTCGTCCATGAACCGCGCATGCCAGCGCTCGAGCACCTTGCGCGGATAGCGGGTGAGCGGCGCGAGCGTCACGGCGAGATACGCGTCCATGTCGAGCGTGCCCGCCGCATAGTGACCGTAATGCTCGTCGATCAACGCCATGTGCGCGTCGTCTTCCCGCCAGCCGACCCGCGTGATGAAGCGGCTCCAGGCCTGATCGCTGTCGAGCGGCAGCAGCGTGTGGTCGAGGTCGAACAGCGCGAGATTCTTGTACATGGGTGATTCCTTGTGTGGCGTGGTCATGTGCCGATGCGCTTCTCGATCGCGTCTTTCGCGTTCCTGCCGTCGATGGTGGTGACGCCGTCGAGCCACTTCGACAGCACGCCGGGGTTCTTCTTCACCCATTCCTTCGCCACGGCGACCGGATCGGCGTGATTCATGATCGGCACCATCAGCTGGTTCTCTTCGTCGGTCGTGAACTTCAGGTTGGTCAGCAGCCGGCCGACGTTCGGGCAGCGTTCGAGATAGCCGGGCGTGACGAGCGTATAGACCTTCGCCGAGCCGTAGTTCGGGCCGAATACGCTGTCGCCGCCGTCGAGATAGGCGATCTTGAAGTTGATGTTCATCGGATGCGGCTCCCACGCGAGGAACACGATCATCCGGTGCTCCTGCACCGCGCGCGTGACCTGCACGAGCATCCCGGCCTCGCTCGATTCGATCAGCTTGAAGCCGCCGAGCCCGAACTCGTTCCTGTCGATCATCCGCTGCACCAGCGCGTTGCCGTTGTTGCCGGCGCCGATCCCGTAGATCTTGCCGTCGAGCTGATCGCGGAATTTAGCAATGTCGGCAAAGCTCTTGAGGCCCTTGTCCGATGCGTATTGCGGCACCGCCAGCGTGTAGCGCGCGCCGATCAAGTTCGGCTGCGGCAACTGGTGGACGGCGCCGGCATCGACGAACGGCTTCACCGTCGGCGTCATGCTCGGATCCCAGTAGCCGAGGAACGCGTCGATCTGTGCCTTCTTCACGCCGGCCAGCACGATCGGCGGCGACGCGATCGTTTTAGTCGCCTCATAGCCGAGCCCGTCGAGCAGCATCATCGCGACTCCGGTGGTGGCCGCGATGTCGCTCCAGCCGACATCGCCGAGCGTCACCTTTTTGCAGACGTCGCCTTCCAACGCGTGAGCGGGGGCCGTCGCCAGCGCCGTCAGCAGTGTGGCGGCCAGCATCCATGCCTTCTTCATCATGTTGGTCTCCTAAGCAAGTGTTCCGGATCGTGTTGCCTGAATGGTCTGACGATTGATCGTGCTGATCGGATGAAACAAACGAACTTGGGTCTGGCTTTGTAGTTTTGCGTACCGTATATTAGAACGCACAAAATCGCAAGATCGCACAAAAATACAACTTGCCGGTTGCCGAGGTGGGCCACGGGCAGGCGAGGGCAGGAAGCATCGGGCGGCGGCCCAGGCGGGCCGTGCTTCATCAGGTAGACCAGGCAAAGCAAGGAGACCTCGCATGATCAGTCAACTGGAAATCGTGTCCCGCCTGTTGCTGGCGGCATTGCTCGGCAGCATCGTCGGCATCGAGCGCGAGCGCCTGTCGTGGGCGGCCGGATTGCGCACGCACATGCTGGTCGCGGTGGGCGCCGCGCTCGTGATGGTCGTGTCGGCGTTCGGTTTCGCG
Source organism: Burkholderia sp. AU15512 (assembly GCF_002223325.1). Lineage (NCBI taxonomy): Bacteria > Pseudomonadati > Pseudomonadota > Betaproteobacteria > Burkholderiales > Burkholderiaceae > Burkholderia > Burkholderia sp. AU15512. The sequence goes on along the minus strand of NZ_NKEX01000006.1, from coordinate 2,513,127 downwards.
GATATCCAGAACGCGAAGAACGTGTCGCTGGACCCGTCGCGCGTCGCCGCGCAGGTGGTGTCGGGCATCGGCTTCCTCGGCGCCGGGTCGATCATGCTGCGCGGCGAGATCATCCGCGGCCTGACGACCGCGGCGAGCCTGTGGGTCGTGGCGGCGGTCGGGCTCGCCGTGGGCGGCGGCATGTATGTCGCCGCGATCGCCGCGACGGCGATCGTGCTCGCGATCCTGGCCGGCCTGAAGCCGATCGAGAAGCGCTTCTTCGCCGCGCGGCAGCGCTGGGGCGTGCGCATCCTCGCGCGCCGCGGCACCGTGAAGCTGACATCGCTGCAGGCGATGCCGGGCATCGATCAGGCGCGCATCGTGCAGTTCATCATCGAGCAGGACGACGCCGCGCCGGACGACGACCGCATCCACGTGGTGTTTTCGAAGATGACGAGCCGCGAGTGCCAGGCGGTCCGTCAATCCCTGCAGACCCTCGTCGGCATCAAAAAGATGGAGGAGAGCGCAGCGTAGTCCGCCGTTCGAATAACATTGGCGTTCATTCCGAGGACATTCCATGTGGCAAGAAGAGCGATACCAGAGGATCCGGCTTCTGTTATCGAAGATGCAGCGCGTGTCGACCGACCGGATCATGGCCGACCTGAACGTGTCGCGGGAAACCGTGCGGCGCGATCTCGTCGATCTCGAGGCGCTCGGTGAACTGAAGCGCGTACACGGCGGCGCGGTGCAGGTGGGCGACGAAGCGCCGATCGCCGAGCGCGCGCAGACGCACGTGAAGGCGAAGCTGGCGATTGCCCGCGCGGCGGCCAGGCTGGTCACGGGCTCGCAGACGCTGTTCATCGATGCGGGCACGACCACGACGCTGCTGGCCGAGGAACTGGCGAAACTGTCGGGTCTCACGATCGTCACGAATTCGATCGACGTCGCGCTGAAGATGCGGTCGAGCGACCCGGGGCAGGCGAGGAACGAAACGATCTTGCTCGGCGGGATGATCGGCAGCCGAGCGGCCGCGACCGTCGGCGACGGCACGGTTGCCGAGATCTTCCGCTACCGCGCCGATCTCGCGCTGCTGTCGCCGGTGGGCGTCGATGCCGTGCGTGGTGCGACCAACTATGACCGGATGGAAACCGAAGTGGCGCGTGCGATGGTCAGCAACGCGGCGGACGTCGCGATCCTGGCCGATTTCAGCAAGCTCGGCACGAACAGCCGGGTCAGCTTCTGCGAGCCGGCGCGGATCGGCACACTGGTGACGGATGCGAAGGCGGAATCGGTCGACAGCTACAAGGGCCTCAAGAAAGTCATCAAGCGCATCGTGCTGGCGTAGATTTATTAAAAAAAATTCCGTATGGCCCGTGGGCGATCATGTCACTACGCAATCGCCCGCTGATCCTGGCCACTGCGACCATTTCGCCGCGACCGGCGCGCCTTCACGACAGCACGCGTAAGGATTCCGCGTACGGCCAGTTGACGCCGGAGACGTTGACGACGGCCTGCCACGCGGCTTCCTGATTCGCGCCATCGAGGAGGTGTGGGTGTCGCTGCGCCTCAATCGGGCCTGAGAACTTCCCTTGAGCGGAGGCGAAGAATTGCCCTGAGACCTCGGTTCCGAACTTCGAAGCCTGGATATACCGGCCCGCTGCCGTCTCCGGCGTCTGATTCATGCCGGGAATGAGGTTCGCGATCGGGATAAACAGATACTTCACCGCCAGGCTAGCTTGTCGCGAAACGTTGGTCGCGGTCGCCGCACCGGGGGAGACGGCGTACACGGCCATGCCAGAGGGTAGCCGCCGCGCCAGCGCAGCGACCCACCAGGCGACGAGGAGCTTCGCGTCGGCATACGCATTGTTGGGCACGTACTTCACGTTCGGCCCGTTGCGAATCAGGGCTTCCATGGCAGCCGTCAGATCGCCCTGGTGGTATTGGGCAGCGAGTGCGTCCACGTCGGTGTATTTGAACATGGGTACGCCGCCTCGGGCAGGCTCCGCGCTGGTGATGACAATCCGTGCGTTGGGGCTCAGCAGGTTGGCGCGGAGTAACCCGACAGTCAATTGATGATGACCGATGAGCGGGGCTTGAGAAGCCTCGACGCCCTCCGCGGTGATCACGCGCGCCTTGCCAGGAACCATCCCTGCATTGAGCAGCAGGAAATCGATCGGCCGACCTCGCTTGACGAGTTCGGCGAGCGCGGACTGGACGCTGGCCGGCGTGTCCAACTCCAGTTCCAGCGGCGTGAAGACCTGTCTTTTAGTTTCCGTTGCGAGTCGAGCGGCCGTTTCCTGGGCTCGAGCCAGGCTGCGGCCAGTGACGATGATCTCGCGCCAGCCCTCTCCGGCAAGTGTGCGGGCAGCCGCATAACCGAGCCCGGAGGTGGCACCGGTGACGAGCACGATCGAATGTTCCATGGGCGTCTCAGTGTTAAAGGGGAAAGGGGGAAGGTCGAGTCGTGAGGCCACGGACGACTTGCCAATTTAGAACTATTCAGTTGTATATTTATGCGATGACGAGTGTCAAGGAGTTTTGAACCAAATGATTCAAAATACTGCCAGGCCGAGGGGCCGACCGCGCAGCTTCGACGAGGCAGGGGCGCTGGAAAAGGCAACTCAGGTGTTCTGGTCGAAAGGCTACGACGGAGTGACGATTGACGATCTCGTCGCCGGGATGGGTGTGGGACGGCCGAGCCTGTATGCCGTCTTTGGGGACAAGCGGGCGATATTCTTGCGGGTCCTCAAGGCGTACGCGGAACGGAAAGGCGCATCGGCCGCGAAGACACTCCTCTCACCACTGAGTCTTCGCGACTCGATCACGGGCTTTCTGAGGTACGCCGTCGAAAGTGCGACCGAGAAAGGGTCCGCCCGTGGCTGCCTTCTGATTTGCGTCGCGCCGCTGGTGGACGACCCTGAGGTCCGGCAGTTCCTGCAGAACGCGGCCGCTGGTGGCGCCGCGCTGGTGGAAGGTCGTTTCCGGGACGCCATCATCGCGGGAGAAATCCCGTCCGACTTTCCCGTCGCCGCGCGTGCAACCCAGGTCACGGATTTGGCGCGTGGGCTAACCATGCGTGCGCAGCTAGGCGTGCCGCGCAAGATGCTCCTCAAAGATGCCGAGGAAGCGGCCGACTTGGTGCTCCTGCCGCGACGCGTCTGACGGGTTATTGGACAAAAATTCATTGAGAAATGATCACGGCAACTTACATGAGCCGCGGATCCGGGCGTTTCGTCGTCTGATGAACAAAGTGGCGACGTGGTCAATCGACGCCAGGCGTCACGCGAACCGGCTGGCCGGCATCGTCGCGCGCGTGCTCGAGGTCTGAACCGGCGCGCGCCGCACCAGCCATCGTGTATGCTTGCCCGCATCGTTCAAAGGGCGGGACAACATGAAGACACCGGCACACCCCAAGCCTGAGGTGCGGTTCAGGATGCGTATCCAGCAAGCCGACACGATCGCGCTCGGGCCGGGCAAGGTCGCGCTGCTCGAAGCCGTGCGCGAGCATGGTTCGATTTCGGCGGCGGCGCGCAGCCTGAAGATGTCGTACCGGCGTGCGTGGTTGCTGATGGACGAGCTGAACCGCTCGCTGAAATCGCCGGCGACGGTGTCCGAACATGGCGGGCAGAGCGGCGGCGGCAGCGTGCTCACGCCAGTCGGCGAGGAGATCATCCGCCTCTATCGCGGGATCGAGGCGCGCGCTTACGCGGCCTGCGCCGACGACATCGCCGCGCTCACGAAAATGGTCCGGCGCTGAAGGTGCGCTGACGCTGACAACGGGCTTTCATCGGCCCCTTGAACGGCAGCGCGCGTGCGGCGAAGCGAATCAGAGCCTAGCCGTGCCGCAGGCAAAAGCGCGACGCGTCGCCCGTGGCGGCATCCGGTGCCATCCCGTCGCGCGACTGCGCATCGAGCCGCCCGATCAGCTCGACGAAACTGGCGACGCTCGCCGTGCGCAGCGGGTAGTACGCGATGTGGTGGCGTTCGCAGATGCGCTTGAGCAGGTTCGTCGAATCGTGGTCGATACAGTCGACCGGGAACACCACCATCCGCGCGCCCGGGAGCGCCGCCGCCAGCAGGCCCTTGCGATCCTCGATGCCGCCGTCGTGCAGCGTCACTTCGCCGCCCGCCGTTTCGACGATCCGCTTGATCGCGCGATTCGAGCCGGGACGCCCGCCGACGTACACCAGACGCGTACCCTGAAGGATCGACAGCGGATCGGCCGCGCGCTCGGCCGGATCGTCCGCCGACGCCTGCACCGCCCGTTCGATCGCGCTCGCTTCGGCGCGCAGCGTCTTCACCATCGCCATCAGTTCGTCGAGCCGCGCACGCATCGCGCGGGCGCTCGCCTGTTCCGCGGCGATCCGCTGCTCGGCGGCCTCGCGGCGGCTCGTGTGCAGTGCGAGCCGTTCGTCGCGCGCGGCCAGCGCTTCGCGCAGTTCGTGCACTTCGTCGCGCAGGACGCTTTCCGCCGCCAGCGGCTGCGCGTTCTGGCGCGCGGCGAGGGCATCGCGTTCCTGCAGCGCCGCGTCGCGCTGCGCGCTCATTTCGTGCAGGCGCACCTGCTGCCGTTCGATCTTCGCGTGCAGCGCCGCATTCTCTTCCTCCAGCGCGACCAGCCGCCGGATATCGGCACGATTGGCCGCGCCGACCAGGTGCGACAGCATGTGCAGGTCGCCGAACGCGGCCTGGCGCACGCCCATCGTCGTGCGCGGATGCGTCATCAGCGCCCAGTATGCAGGTGGAATGTCGCCGCGCTTCAGCGCTTCCTTCCAGCGCGCGAGGAGTTCGTCTGCATCCTTCGCGCTGTCGAACGCGCGGATCGCGCCGGCGTAGCGCTCGTCGAGCGCCTTGTGCAACGCCTTCGCGCCGGCCGTGCCGTCGATGGCGAGTTCGACGGCCGCGTGATGGATTTCGAGGTCGGTCGCACGCTGGCGGTCGAGGTCGGTGAACTTCGGCACGAGCTTGCGCAGTTCGTGCGTGGTCAGGCAGGTGCCGATGATCGAGCAGTGCAGGTTCGCATCGAGCTCGGACAGGCGCGTGCGGCGCTTCAGCTCGGCCCGTTGCGCGCGCGACGGTGCGCAGCATGCGTCGATCCGCGTGCCGGTTGCCGCGGGCAGGGTGCCGCCGGGCGTCGAAAGATCCGCCGTGCGGGCAGGGCGAAAAGGCGGAGCGTGCATGTTGACCTCTGTCCGGCCTGGTCGGGCCGGAGACGGATGCGCGAAAGATTCGCGAAATATACCACGGAATATAACGCTGGAAATTCCGGGGAAATCACGGAGCGAAGGCCGCGCGCCGCGGTCAGCAGAGCGCGGTCGAATCGTCGGTGAGCGGCAGTGCGGCGGGGTCCGAGGCAGAGGTGGAGGCTGCGCGAGAAACGGGGAGCGATGCCGGCGCATGTCGCGCCATCACGTACTCGACGCACAGCCCGACGAACAGCACGTCGACGCGCTCCAGCGCGGCGACCGCGTCGTGCATCGCGGCCGGGTCGTTGCTGAACGAGTCGGAAAACACGTCGTCGCGCGTGCGTTCGAGGCGGCGTGCGTGGCCGATCACCCGTTCGAGTTCGGGCAGGCGCGTGAAGCGGGCGGCGCGGGCGGCGTCTTCGAGCGTCGACAGCAGTTCACGAAAGCCCATCGCGGCCAGCGCTTCAGCGTGCGCCGCCGAGAACATCCGGATGAAGCGCACGATGCTGCCGCGCAGGCGCCGGAACGCGTCGACGACATCCGTGACCTGCTGTGCGCGCGCGTCGCTCGACAGCGGCCTGAGTGCGCGGATCTTGCGCGCGAGCGGCTGTTCCCGTGCGGCGCGCTGCGAGGCGCGATCCGTCGGCGTGCGGGGCATGGCGAGTCTCCGGAAGTGCGGGTAGCGATATATTCTACGAAATATATCGAGTGAGAAAAAATGACGGCACCGTGGAGAAGACACGGTGCCGTCAACGCCTTGAGCGGCTGACGGGTCAGTAGATGTTGCTCACGGCCGTTCCGAACGCGGCCATGAAGCGGAGGTACGCGCTGTCGGGCACGAGGATGGGCGCGATGGCCGCGCACATCCGGCCCGCGTGCGTGAACGCGCGTGCGCCTGATGCTGCCGCATGACCGCCGCCGGCAGCACGGGGGGCCGGGCGCCGGCCGTTTCGTCCATCGTCGGCCGACCGGCTGGATTCGCGTGCCGGCAGGGTTTTCAGCAGGACATCCGGAGCGCTGCACGATCCATCATGGCGAATCCACCGTCGCAGCCAACCGCAGGAGGTCGCACCATGACGTCCGATTCCATTCTCTCGACCGCCTTCGTGTTCGCCGGCGGCGGCAGTCTGGGTGCGATCGAGGTCGGCATGCTCCGCGAGCTGGTCGCGAGCGGCGAACGGCCCGATTGCGTGATCGGCGCGTCGGCGGGCGCGATCAATGCCGCCTATTTCGCCGGCCGGCCGGACGCGGACGGCATCGCGATGCTTGAAGCGCTGTGGTGCAGGATCCGCCGCCAGGACGTGATGCCGTTCTCGATGCGCAGCCTCTTCGCGATGCTGCTGCGCAACCGGCCGCATCTGGTCGAGGCCGACGCGCTGCGCCTGTTGCTGGAAAAGAACCTGCCGTACCGCCGGATCGAGCAGGCCGCGTTGCCGCTCCATATCGTCGCGACCGACGTGCTGAGCGGCCGCGAAGTCGTGCTGTCGGCCGGCCCGGTCGTGGATGCGGTGCAGGCCAGCGCGGCGATTCCCGGCGTGTTTCCGTCGGTCAGCATCGACGGCATGGAACTCGTCGACGGCGGCGTCGCGAACAATACGCCGATCTCGGTCGCGATCGCGCTCGGCGCCAGGCGGATCGTCGTGCTGCCGGCCGGCTTCGCCTGCGCGTTGCGCGTCCCGCCGCGCAGCCCGATCGCGCATGCGACGCACGCGCTGACGCTCGTGATCGCGCGGCAGCTGGTGCGCGATCTGGAGCTATACGGGGCGCGCGCGCACATTCATGTCGTGCCGCCGCTCTGTCCGCTCGAGGTGTCGTCCTATGACTACTCGCAGTGCGCGCAACTGATCGACAAGGCCGCGGAACGCACACGCGCGTGGATCGAGGAGGGCGGGCTCGCGGTGTGTGCGATTCCGGGCCAGCTGCGCGAGCACGATCATGCTGCGGTGCATTCCTATTGATCGTTGCTCACGCACCGTCCAACCGCATGACCGACGAACGCCGGTTATCGTGCCGCCAGGGCCTCTTGTCGGAAATCGGTAAAAAAACGGCACCGTGCCGCGAGACACGGTGCCGCCAACGGCCTCGAAGGCCCCACTGATCAGTCGATCGCGCGCATCGCGTGGCGCAGTTCCTGATAGCTGCGCAGCCCCGCCACGCCGAGTTCGCGCCCGATTCCGCTGAGGCCGAATCCGCCCCAGCACACGTGCGGGTAGATGAGCTGCGGCGCGTTGATCCACACGAGCCCCGCGCGCACGCGCTGCTGGAATTGCTTCGCGATAGCCGCATCGCGTGTCACGACGGTCGCGACGAGCCCGTAGCGCGTGTCGTTCGCGAGCGCGATCGCTTCGTCGTCGGTGCGGAACGATTTCACGCACGCGACGGGGCCGAACACTTCGTCGGTCCACAGCGGGTTGTCGGCGCCCGGCTCGGCGATCACGACGGGCGCCATGAAAAAGCCGTCGCCGCCGGCATCCGCGACGCGGCCGCTGAAGGCGACGCGTGCGCCCGCATCGATGCCGTGCCGGAGCATCGCTTCGACGCGCGTGCGCTGCGCGGCGGAGATCAGCGGCCCCATCGCGACGTGTTCCGCGGCCGGCGGCGCGACGACGAGCGCGCGCACGGCCGTCTCGAACGCGGCCATGAAGCTGCGGTACACGCTGTCGTGCACGAGGATGCGTGCGGTGGCCGAGCACATCTGGCCCGCGTTCGTGAAGGCGCCCGCGACCGCGAGCGACACCGCGACGTCGAGGTCGGCATCGTCGCGCACGATCAGCGACGACTTGCCGCCGAGTTCAAGCGTCACGCGCTTCATGTCGACGGCGGCGGCCTGCATGACCCTGCGGCCGGCCGCGGTGCTGCCGGTAAACGAGATCTTGTCGATCAGCGGATGCGCGGTCAGCGCCGCGCCGACCTCGGCGCCGCCGTTCACGACGTTGACGACGCCGGCCGGCACACCGGCTTCGGCGACGATGTCGAGCAGCGCGTGCTCGGTGGGCGACGTGAGTTCGGACGGCTTCAGCACGACCGCGCAACCGGCGGCGAGCGCGGGCGCGAGCTTCCACGCGGTCGTGACCATCGGGAAGTTCCACGGCATGACGAGCGCCGCGACGCCGACGGCATCGTAGAAGCGCTCGGCGGTGACGGCGTCGCTCGGCAGTGCGACCGGTTCGGCGGCGAACAGCGCCGGGTCCTCGCACAGCGTCGCGTAGTACGCGAACGTCGCGGCGACGTCGCCGACATCGGCCTCGGCCTCGAACGGTGGCTTGCCGCTCACCTGCATCTGCAGCGCCGCAAGACGATCGCGCGATGCTTCGACGCGCTCGGCGATCTTGGCGAGAATCCGGCCGCGCTCGGCCGGCGGCGTATCGCGCCAGCCGGCGAACGCGTCGCGCGCGGCACGCACCGCGGCGTCGACGTGCGCGGCCGTCGCGAATGCCTGCCAGCCGATCGCGGCACCCGTCGATGCGTCGAAGATCGGCGCGCCGGGCGCGTCGGCAGGCGTGCGCACGGGCTGGCCGGCGATGTGCGCGGCGGGCAGCACGAACGTGGCGGGGGAACGGGAAAGCTCGGCGGTGGACATGAAGGTCATCCTGTCGGTCGGGTTAGCGGTAGGCGACGCCCGGCATCACGCAGAGCATCTCGAACGCGAGGTTCGCGCCGGTGAGCGCGGTGGTGCCGGTCGGATCGTACGGCGGCGCGACTTCGACGAGGTCCGCGCCGACGATGTTCAGGCCCTTCATCCCGCGCACGATCTCGAGACCCTGCTGCACGGTGAGGCCGCCGATTTCCGGCGTGCCGGTGCCGGGCGCGAACGACGGATCGAGGCCGTCGATGTCGAAGCTCAGGTAGACCGGCGTGTCGCCGACGCGTTCGCGCACCTGCGCCATCAGCGGCGCGAGCGACTGGTTCCAGCACGCTTCCGCCTGCACGACGGTGAAGCCCTGCTGGCGGCACCAGTCGAAATCGTCCGCGTGGTAGCCGGTGCCGCGCAGGCCGATCTGCGTGACCTTGTCGCATTGCAGCAGCCCGTCTTCCACCGCGCGGCGGAACGGCGTGCCGTGCGCGATCTTCTCGCCGAACATCGTGTCGTTCACGTCCGCGTGCGCGTCGACGTGCACGACGGCGACCTTGCCGTACTTTTTATGCAGCGCGCGCAGGATCGGCCACGCGATCGTGTGGTCGCCGCCGAGCGTGATCGGCCGGCAGCCGTTCGCGACGATCTCGTCGTACGCCTCCTCGATGCGGCGCACCGAGTCCTTCAGGTCGTACGGGTTGGTCGCGACGTCGCCGATGTCGGCCACCTGCAGCGAATCGAACGGCGCCGCGCGCGTGGCCATGTTGTACGGGCGCAGCAGCACGGATTCGGTGCGGATCTGGCGCGGGCCGAAGCGCGAGCCCGAGCGGTTCGACGTGCCGAGATCGAGCGGCACGCCGACGAAGCACACGTCGAGGCCGTCGGTCGTCGCGGCCTGCGGCAGCCGCATCATCGTGGCGATGCCGCCAAAGCGCGGCATCTCGTTGCCGCCCATCGGTTGATTCAGTTCGCGGGGCATGGGCCGTCTCCTTTATTTGAGGTCAAGCGATCGGCCGATGGTAGAGGAGAACACGCGCGCGAAGATTTTGAAGTCGCAACGTTTACATCGACGGGCTTCGATGCAAGTGGCGCCACCGTATCGACGCGGCGCAACCGAAAGCAGCCGCGCGGCGCGGCCGGGTGGGTCAGCGCGAGATGCCGGGCGACGCGGTGCCGTCGTGCGCGCCGGCGGAAGGGAACGCCGTGGAGGCCGAACCCCACGCGGCTAGTTCGCGCTTCGTGCGCACGCCCAGCTTCGCGAATGCGCGCTTCACGTACGACTCGGCCGATGCGACCCGCACGCCGAGGATCTCGGCCGTCTCCGGCACGGTCTTGCCGGAGAGCAGGTGCTTGCAGGTTTCGTATTCGCGCTTCGACAGCTTCACGCCGTCGGCCGCGATCCGCGCATCGAACTGCGCGAGCGGATGGACGTCGGGCGTCGGGTGCGCGACGCGCCGCACGGCCGTGGTCGACGCATGCAGTTCGAGCAGCGGGAACAGCACGTCGCTGATGCTGCGAAAGCGGTTCATCTCGGCGAGCGTGAACGGCGGGCGGTCGCGGCCGCGCTCCAGCGCGATCGAATGCTGCGAATAGCGCGTGCCGCGCGCGAGCACGCATTCGTGCCCGATATGCACGTCGTCGAACAGCCGCTGGCGGAATTCGCCGGGCGGGATCGCCGCGATGTCGCGCACCACCAGCATCGTGCCCGTCTTGCCGCGCAGCCCCGCGAACAGCGGGTCGCTGTCGAGAAAGCGCTCGTAGTAGAGCGTCATCACGTCGGAGATTTCGGTGGATTCGGTATCGATGCCGCTGCTGCCGATCCATTCGCATCGATAGCCTGTGGGCATCGAGCCGTCGACGCGCGAGCGCTCGACGTGTGCGACGTCGAGCGGCACGACTTCATTGAGCAGTTGCGTGAGGCGCGGCACGAAATGCGGCGTGCCGACCGTCTCGATCAGCTCGCCCAGCGCCTTGAACGACACGTTGAAACGGTCGTTGTCGCGGTGGAAGGGGTTCACGTTGAGCAGCATGCGGTTCCCCGGGTGAAAAGCGGCGCGATTGTAGCGGTCACAACGAAAAACGTCAGTAAGGGGAAACACCGTCGGTTGTCCTGCCGACCCGTTTGCCCCGGAAAACACCGCTTGTCCCCCCCGGAGGGGGGCATACCGGGGCAGTGTAAATGAGTAACTTTGTCTCTGCTTTTTTCAATCAAGAGACGAAAGATTCACATGACCAAACTGATCAAGGACATCCTGCCGCTCGGCGCAGGCATCGGCGAATTCACGAAGCTCGACTTCGGCATGGACGAAAGCGACTGGCGCGCGGCGGAAGGCAAGAGCGGCAACTACATCGTCGGCTGGTGGGAAGGCAAGGTCGGCTCGGTGGAGTTTCCGGAAACCGCGGCCGACGAAGCCGTGTGGCTCGTCGAGGGCCGGATCGCGCTGACCGACGTCGAAGGCAACCGCAAGGAATTCACGCCGGGCCAGGGCTACCTGCTGCCGGCCGGCTTCGCGGGCCGCTGGGAGACGATCGAGGACGCGAAGAAGTTCTACGTGCTGCTCGAGCAGTCGTGATGTCCGAAACCGCCGCCGGAGTGTCGTCGTCCGTGTGACGCGCGCCCGGCGGCGGTTTCGCTGTTCGCGTGTGATGGCTGGGATCATGGAAATGGAAGTCAAGACAAGAGAGACTGCACCGGAGCAGGCGCACGCAATGCGTGGCGCGCCGGTCGCACTGGGCGTCGAGGCGGCGCTCGCGAATACGAAGCTGTTCCCGTACTGGCTCGACAACCCGGCCGCGCCGGCCACCGAGCCGGAACTCGTCGGCGACGCGACGGCCGACCTGCTGATCGTCGGCGGCGGCTTCACGGGGCTGTGGGCGGCCGTGCAGGCGAAGGAGCAGATGCCGCACCTGAACGTGGTGCTGATCGAGGCCGGCAAGGTCGCGCACGGCGCATCGGGCCGCGCGGGGGGGATCATTTCGACGTCGGTGATGCACGGGCTCCCGAATGCGGTGCGCGTGTTCCCGAACGACATCGCGCAGCTCGAGGCATTCGGCCATCACAACCTCGACGGTTTCGAGGACACGCTGAAGCGCTACGACATCGACGCCGACATCGAGTGGAACGGCGAGATGACGGTCGCGGTCGATCCCGAGCACATCGCGCACCTGAAGGGCGACTACGACCTGCATCGCGAGTACGGCCACAACGTCGTGCTGCTGAACCGCGAGGAAACGCTCGAACAACTGAATTCGCCGCTGTTCGCGGGGGCATTGTGGTCGCGCAACCGCAGCGGCATCGTGCACCCGGCGAAGCTCGCGTGGGGGCTGAAGCGCGCGGCGCTGACGCTCGGCGTGAAGCTCTACGAGCACACGCCGCTCGTGACCGTGAGCGACGAAGGCAGCACGGTGTTCGTGACGACGCCGAAGGGCAGCGTACGCGCACCGCGCGTGGTGTTCGGCAGCGGCACCGCGAAGGTCGGGATTCCCGACATCAACCGCCGCGTGATGCAGGTGCGCGACCATGTGCTCGCGACCGAACCGCTCACCGACGCGCAGCTCGCGCGAATCGGCTGGAAGAATCGCCAGGGCGTGTACGACACGCGCACGCAGCTCAACTATTTCCGGCTAACGAAGGACAACAACATCATCTTCGGCGGGCTGGTGAGCTATCACTTCGACGGCGACCCGGAACCGCACCAGGACGGCCAGCGCGAAACCTACTACCGGCTCGCGGAAGCGTTCTACCGCACGTTCCCGCAGCTGTGCGACGTGCGCTTCTCGCACGCGTGGGGTGGCCCGATCGACTACTGCTCGCGCGGCTCGGTATTCGCGAAGCGCTACCTCGGCGACAAGGCCGTGTTCGTCGCCGGCTATACGGGCTTCGGCGTCGCGGCGAGCCGGTTCGGCGCGTTCATGGGGCTGAACATCCTGTTCGATCGCGACAGCCCCGAGCGCAAGCTCGACATCGCGAACCAGAGCCCGAGCTATATCCCGCCCGAGCCAGTGCGCTGGGTCGCCGCGAAGATCACGTTCCATGCGTTCGACGGCGCGGATGCGGAAGGCGGCTGGAAGCGCGCGTGGATCAGCGGCATCAAGGCGATGGGCTTCCCGATGTAAGCGACGACGGGGCGGCCCCACGGGGCACCCCGTCATGGCGGCACAACAAAAACGATCCCCAGAGGACACGGTCCGCGCCGCGGACACGGAGAGAGACACCCAGATGAATGTAGTCAACCTGCAGGATGAAGCGCGACAGGAAAGCGCGCTGTTCGTCGTCGTGATGCTGCTGCTCGGCATGCTCGGGCCGACGGTCTTCCTCGGCCTGCCCGCGATCGTCGGGCAGGTCGAGCGTCATTGGGGATTCGGCGAAGCGGCGCTCGGGCTGTCGAGCTTCATCGAGGTGCTCGGCGAATCGACGGGCACGCTGCTCGTCGCGTTCGTGCTCGGCCGCCAGCCGGTGCGGTGGGTGCTCGCGGGCGCGGTGACGCTCGCGGCCGGCGCGAACCTCGGCACGCTCGCGACGCACGGGCTGGTGGCGTATTCGGCGTTGCAGTTCATCGCGGGCGTCGGCTCGGGCGGGCTGAACGGTATCGCGTTGCGCTACCTGTCGTATTCGCGCGCACCGGAACGCAATCTCGGGATCATGCTGATGGGGCAGGTGACGTGGAGCATGGTGCTGCTCGCGACCATCTTCCCGATGCTGAGCGATGCATGGGGCGCGCACGGCGTGTTCGGCTTTGTCGCGTGCGTGCTCGGCATGTTCGTGCTCGCGACGCCGCTGTTTCGCCGCGGCGAGACGCTGGCCGCACCGGCGCCGGAAGGCGTGGCCGGCCGCATCGACCGCAAGGGCGCGATGCTCGTGCTGTGCGCGCAGCTCGCGCTGTACGGCGGCGTCGGCGTCGTGTGGACCTTCCTCGAGAAGATCGGCACCGCGGCCGGCCTGAGCGGCCAGTCGGTGTCGCTCGTGCTCGGCGCCGCGAACGTCGCGAGCCTCGTGATCTGCGCGGCGATGCCGAAGCTCGGCGCGGGCGCGGGCCTGCGCCGCTGGGCGCTCTTGAATCTCGGCGGCTGCGCGGTCGCGGCCGTGCTGCTCGCGCTGCCGGCCTCGGCCGTGACGTTCACGCTCGGCGCGATCGTCTTCATCGGCTGCTGGACCGGCGGCGCGCTGCTGATCTACGCGACGATTCCGCAGTACGACCTGGTCGGCAAGTCGGCCGCGCTGTCGCCGGGCTGCGTCGCGCTCGGCTACGGCGTCGGCTCGGTCGCGGGCGGCTCGCTGATCGAGCGCGCGGGCACGCAGTCGGCGCTGATCGCGGCGATCGTGCTGTGCGCGGTGGCGTTCCTCTGCTACCGGCGGCTGCGGCCGGCCGTGTTCGGCATGGAACGCGCGCTCGCGGTGGCATCTGAATGACGGTGGCGACGCGCACCGCTGCCGATGGCGGCGCGCGTCCGGTTCGGTTCATCGGCGCAGGCGGCGAGCGTGACGTGCGAGGCGCGTCGAGCCAGCCGGCCGGGTAACGCGCACACGCGCAGCGGTTTGAAGCATGTTCTCGAATACTTCCGATCTCGATCTCCGGCTCATCCGGGTCTTTCTGGCCGTCGTCGACGCACGCGGCATCACGGCCGCCGAGGCGTCGCTCGGCGTGCGGCAGTCGACCATCAGCACGCAGCTGTCGGCGCTCGAAGCGCGCGTCGGCTTCAAGCTGTGCGATCGCGGGCGCGGCGGCTTTCGCCTGACGTCGAAGGGCGAGCGCTTCGCGGCCACCGCGCGCACGCTCGTCGCGGCCACCTCCGAATTCGTCGCGCGGGTGCGCGACATCGACCGCAAGCTGGTCGGCACGCTGTCGATCGGCCTGATCGGCCAGGCGCCGCTCGTCGAGAACGCTCGCGTGGCCGACGCGATCGGCGCGTTCCGCAAGCGCGACCAGGCGGTCACGTTCGCGATGAAGGTCGCGTCGCCGCAGGAGCTCGAGGAAAGCCTCGTCAACAACCAGCTCGATCTCGCGATCGGCTATTTCTGGCATCGCGTGCCGGGGCTGCTCTACACGCCGCTGTTCACCGAGCAGCAGGTGATCTACTGCGGGCGCGGGCATCCGCTGTTCCATGCATCGCGGCCCGTGACCGCCGACGACCTGCAACTGCACGACTGGGTCTGGCGCACCTATCCGGTGCCGGAGGAGCAGTACCCGCTGCCCGAGCGGCGCGTGACCGCGAGCGCGGACAGCATCGAGGCCGCGACGATCCTGATCCTGTCGGGCGGCCATCTCGGCTACCTGCCCGCGCATTATGCGGAGCCGTTCGAGCAGCGCGGGCTCGTGAAGGCGGTGGGCCGCGCGACGTTCAGCTTCGACGTGCCGCTGCATCTCGCGATGAAGCGCAGCGCGAGCGACAAGCCGATCGTCGACGCGTTCTGCGAGGACCTGCTGCGCGCGTTCAACATCAAGGCGGCCGCGCTGGCCGCTTAGGGCCACGCACGCCGCGCGTTCAGCAGTCCACCAGCACCCAGTCGAACAGCTCGCGGCGCGTGCGCACGCCGAGCTTCGCGAACGCGCGCTTCACGTACGACTCGGCCGTCGACAGCTTCACGTCGAGCTGCTGCGCGGCCTCGGGCACCGAGCGCCCGCACAGCATCAGCCGGCAGATCTCGTGCTCGCGGCGCGACAGCTGCACGTCCTGCCGTTCCAGGCGCGCGTCGAAGCTCGCCTGCGACGCGGTGTTCACCGTCCCCGACGCCACGCGCCGCGCCGCGCAGCTACGCGCATGCAGTTCGAACATCGGGAACAGCAGGTCGACCATCTGCCGGAAGTGGAACAGCTCGTCCATCGTGAACGCGGGCCGGCCGACGGTGCGCGCCAGCCCAAGCGCGTATTGCAGGTGCGCGTTGCCGTGCACGAGCATGCATTCCTGCTCGATGCCGGGCTCGTCGAAGATCCGCCGGCGGAACTCGCCGTGCGCGATCCCTTCCACGTGGCGCTGCACCAGCAGCGTGCCGGCCTTGCCGCGCAGCGGCGCGACCAGCGGATCGGCCTGGCAGTAGTCCTGGTAATAGACATCCATCACGCGCAGCGTGTCGGCCGCGAAGCGCAGGCTGCCGCTGCCGATCCATTCGACGACGAAGCCCGACGTGCTGCCCGTATCCGCGCGCCAGCGTTCGAGGTGCACGGCGTCGGCGTCGATGCTGTCGTTGACGAACTCCGTGACCGCGCCGACGAAATCCGGCGTGCCGACCGCGCGCAACGTCGCGCCGAGCGTGTCGGGGCGCACACCGATCAGGTAGTGGCCGCGGGCGGCCGGGTCGGGCTGGAGAAGTCGCATGGTCGGGCGTGGGCGGTCAGGGGACAGTGCGACGTTACGCGAACGATATACGCGCGTCAGCCGGGAATTCACCGAATCAACCCGACCAATTTCGTGCGTTGTCCCCAAAACGATGACAAGACCGTGCGCGCGGCGGCCGGAATTCGTCCAAGCCCCGGCGGCGGGGGGGCATACCGCCGTGAATCGTCTGCCTATAGTGAAAGCACTTCGAAAACCTGATCAACAGAAAGGACAGGCCATGCAGATGCAACCGACGCCCGCCGCCGTCAAGGATTCGGCACCGGCGGATTTCGTTCTCACCAACGCGAAGGTGTACACCGTCGATCCGCACAAGCCGTGGGCACAGGCGGTCGCCGTGCGCGACGGCCGGATCGTCCACGTCGGCGACACGGCGGCCGTGCAGGCGTACGTCGGCGCGGAGACGAAGGTCGTCGACGCGGCCGGCCGGCTCGTGCTGCCGGGCTTCGTCGAATCGCACTGGCACTTCGAGACGACCGCGTTCGCATTCCAGGCGTTCGTGAACTTCGAGGATCCACAGCAGGTGCTCGCCGCGCTGCGCGCGTACGTCGAGTCGCATCCGGACGAGCCGGCGATCACCGGGATGGGCTGGGTGCAGGCGACGATTCCGCCCGCGCTGCTGCGCAAGGAGACGCTCGACGCGATCTGCGCGGATCGCCCCGTGTGCCTGCTGTCGACCGATTTCCATTCGATGTGGGTGAACTCGAAGGCGCTGGAGATCGCCGGTATCGACGCGTCGACGCCGCCGGTGCAGGAAGGCGCGAGCTGGTTCGAGAAGGATGCGGTGACCGGCGAGCCGACCGGCCTGATCGTCGACGGCGCCGCGTATTCGTTGCTGATGCAACGGATCAGCGCGGCCGGCCTGCTGCCGACCGGCATCGACCTGTACCTGAAGTCGATCCCGCCGTGGCAGAAGAAGCTGTGCGCGGCCGGCGTGACGACCGTGTTCGACGCGG
Organism: Burkholderia sp. AU15512; assembly: GCF_002223325.1. Classification (NCBI taxonomy): domain Bacteria; kingdom Pseudomonadati; phylum Pseudomonadota; class Betaproteobacteria; order Burkholderiales; family Burkholderiaceae; genus Burkholderia; species Burkholderia sp. AU15512. Next base: position 2,496,100 of record NZ_NKEX01000006.1, on the reverse strand, counting down.
GCTTCTTCGACGCGAGCGGCGACCAGTCGCTGCTGTACGAGACGCTGCAGACGATGGAGCGCGCGGGCGACCTGAAGCTGCGCGTGGTGGGCAGCGTCGCGGTGATCGGCGAGATCGACGATCCGGTCGGCACGCTCGTCAAATATCGCGAGCAGTACGATTCGCCGCTCGTGAAGGCGCGCGCATTGAAGCTGTTCCTCGACGGCACGGAAGCGAACCACACCGCGTACCTGCTCGAGCCGTACGCGGACCGCCCCGACACCTGCGGCGCGCCGACGATGCCGGCCGACACGTTCAACCACTACCTGGTCGAAGCCGATCGCGTGAACGCGAACGTGATGGTCCATTGCGTCGGTGACGCGGCGGTGCGGATGGCGCTCGACGGCTTCGACGCGGTCAACCGCACGAACCCGCCGCGCGACCGCCGCCACGTGATCACGCACGCGTTTCTCACGCATCCGGACGACATCCCGCGCTTCCGCCGCGCGGCCGTGATGGCGAATACGCAGCTGCAGTGGGGCGTGGTCGATGCGTACACCGAGCAACTGCGCGACCACTACGGCCATGAGCGCTGGAGCAACATGTACAAGTTCCGCACGTTCCTCGACGAGGGCGTGACGGTGTCGATCGGCATGGACGGCCTCGCGTGCCAGTGCCGCTGCCAGCACAAGCCGCTCGAGCACATCGAGTCGGGCCATACGCGTCAGCTTGCGGGCGAGCCCGATGCGCCGGTGTTCCCGGACATCGCCGAGCGCCTGAGCATTCCGCAACTGATCGCCGCGTACACGATCCACGGCGCATATCAGCTCGGGATGGAGCACGAGGTCGGCTCGCTCACGCCCGGCAAGCGCGCGGATCTCGTCGTGCTGGAACACGACCTGTTCGAGGTCGGCCAGTACGACATCGGCCGCATCGACGTCGCGCTGACGATGATGGACGGCCGCGTCACGCACGTGGGCGAGGACTTCGGCGTGCGCACGGGCGTGCAGGCATCCTGAGCGGTTTTCGGTTTTTGATTGGCGTGACGAAGCGGCGAAGAAAGCTTTCAATTCGCTTCCTGGTCGGGTCGATCGGGCATCCGCCCGGAACCGGATGCCCCGATTGTGCGGCGTGTCCCCCTAACGGCAGGGCAGACCGGCCAATTTCCTCTGGCTACATTTTTCCGGACCGAGGCACACACCGTTCATCGCGAGCGGATCATGATATCGACGGAGGAAACCATGGCTGGGGATTGGAGCAAGCATCTGAAAGCGGCATGCGCGGCGCTCGCGCTGGGCGGCGCGCTGTGGGCCGGCGCGCCGGCGGCGCACGCGGCGGACGTCGTCAACGTGTACAACTGGGGCAACTCGATCGGCAAGGCGACGATCGCGAACTTCGAGAAGGCGACCGGCATCAAGGTCGTCTACCAGGAGTTCGATTCGAACGAGACGCTGCAGGCGAAGCTGCTGTCGGGCACGTCGGGGTATGACGTCGTCGTGCCGTCCGACATCTTCTGGGCGCGGCAGCTGCAGGCCGGCATCTACCGCAAGATCGACAAGAGCCAGGTGCCGAACTACGGGCTGCTCGATCCGAACATCATGAAGGTGCTCGCGAAGGACGATCCGGGCAACCAGTTCGGCATTCCGTGGACGTGGGGCACGGACGGCCTCGGGATGAACGTCGAGAAGGTGAAGGCCGCGCTCGGCAACGACGCGCCGCTCGACAGCTGGGCGCTGCTGTTCGACCCGAAGTACGCGCAGAAGCTGAAGCACTGCGGCATTTCGGTGCTCGATTCGCCGGTCGATGCGTTCGGGATGGCGTTCGTGTACCTGAAGAAGGATCCGAACACGACGAACCCGGCCGACTACCAGGCCGCGTACGAGCTGCTGAAGACGGTGCGGCCGTACATCACGCAGTTCAATTCGAGCAGCTACATCAACGATCTCGCGGGCGGCGACATCTGCCTCGCGCTCGGCTGGTCGGGCGACGTGAACTCCGCGCGGATCGCGGCCGCTTCCGCGAAGAAGCCGTATCACATCAAGTACGTGATCCCGACCGAGGGCAGCGCGATGTGGTTCGACATGATGGCGGTGCCGAAGGATGCGCCGCATCCGGACGCCGCGCTGAAGTTCGTCAACTTCGTGCTGTCGGAGAAGGAGAGCGCGAACCTGACCAACGACACGTCGTACCCGTCGGCCGTGTCGTCGTCGAAGCACCTGGTGCGCGCCGACGTGACGAGCGATCCGGCCGTGTTCCCGCCCGCCGACGTGATCCGCAAGCTGAGCCTCAGCAAGCCGGTGCCGCCTGAGCTGATGCGTCTGCAGAACCGTCTCTGGACGAAGCTGAAGACCGAGTAAGCCGGCCGCCGCTTCTCCCCACTCCCGACTACCTTTCGCGCGCCCCGCCGCTCATCGCGGCGGGCGGGGGCGCGCGCGTCCCGACGACCACCCACACCATGAAAATCACACACATGACGGCGCTGTGCCTGCTGGCGTTCGAAGCCGCCGCGGCATTCGCGCACACGCCGCAGGCGACCGACGCGAGCAGGATGAAGGCGCTGCAGGCGCAGGTCACCGCGCTGCAGCAGCAGGTGAACGAGCTGCGCGCGAGCATGCTGGCCGCGAAGCCGGCCGGCGCGGCAACGACCGCTAATGCCGCCTCGGGCGGCGCGACGATCGGCTCGATCAACACGGCGGCCGCCGCTGCACCGGCCGCCGATGCGGCGCCGGCGTTCACGAACGACGACCTGCAGCAGATGCGCGAGCAGATCGCGAACGCATCGCTGAAGGTCGACTCGCTGCAGGAAGCGGCGACCACCGGCCCGCTCGCGGGCCTGAGCATCACCGGCTACGTCGATCCCGTGTACCTGTTCAACCGCGCGCAGCGCACGTCCGGCTTCCAGTTCCTGAACCACGACCCGGGCGCGTACGACTACTTCAACAGCACGATCGGCGACGTCTACCTCGACATCAAGAAGACCTTCGGCGTCGGCCCGATGGCGCCGGCGGCGGAAATCGTGATCCAGCCGAACCGCGGCTTCGGCAATGTGTTCAGCAACGCGCACGGCGGTGTCGGCAACAACATCGTCACGCAGGCGGTGGTCACGGTGCCGCTCAGCACGACCCGCACCTTCGAGATCGGGATGATGCCGAGCCTCGCCGGCTACGAGGTGCAGCCGTCGACGCAGATGCTCACGCTCACGCACGGGTTGCTGTACGACTTCAGCGAGCCGGGCAACCTGATCGGCGTCGGGCTGAAGGGCTCCAACGCGGCGATGACGCGCTTCTGGCAGGTCGTGATCGGTAACGAGGTGCTGCGCACGGCCGGCGCGATCGCGAACGCGGCGAACAACACGACGAAGACCAACTGGACGCCGACGATCACCGCGCGCTTCGACAACGCGACGTCGACCGCCTTCGACTTCGGCATTTCCGGGATGCTCGGCCGGCAGTCGCTGTTCTCGCCGTGCGCGCAGGCGGGCGGCTACGGCTACCAGTGCAACGGCTCTTCGCCGACCGGCCTCTACAAATACGTGGAAGCCGACGTGACCTATACGCACGACAAGACGCAGGTCAACGCGCAGGTGGACTACGGCGAGCTGCAGAAGGGCGCATGGAACGGCGGCACCGCGCGCTGGTACGGGATGTCGCTGCTCGGCCATACGAAGTGGACGACGTCGTGGGTCGGCCGCATGGGCGCGACGCTGCGCTTCGACTACCTGAACAACACGTCGAACGGCGGCGGCGGCACCAACATCCAGTACGGGCTCGCGGGCGGCAACCCCTCGGTGAACGGGTCGAGCGGCTTCGGCGTCGATCCGGCGTGCTTCCAGGGTTCGTCGACGAACGGCACCGAGTGCAAGGGCGCGCAGCGTTATGCGATCACGGCCGACCTGCTGTTCTATCCGACGCAGCAGATCACCGTGAAGCTCGAATACCGCCACGACGCGGCGAACCATCCGGTGTTCCTGAAGAGCAACGGCACGTACGCGCGCAGCAACGACCTGGCCGGGATGCAGTTCATCTACTCGTTCTGACCGGCCGCACGGTGCATCACGCGCCGGGCCGCGCGGGCCCGGCGCATTCAACCCAGGAGATTTGACCTTGAAGCTGCACACCTTCGTGACCGACATCACCGATCCGCGCGAGCGCGGCCGCCTGATCGGCGAGCGCTTCGCACCGGCGATCCGCGAGACGGTCGCGCTGTACCTCGCGTTCTTCCCGAAGCTCGGCATCGCGCCGCAGCGCGCGCGGGAGATCGGCGAAGCGAGTCTCGCCACGCTCGGCGCGTGGTGCCCGCGCCTCGCCGCCGAAGTCGAGGCGATCGCCGACGGCGTCGACCTGCCGCGCTGGCAGCTCGCATGCCTGAACGCACGCACCGAGATTCTCGCCACCGCACCCGCATCGGCCGAAGGCGAGTGCTCGACGACCGTTTACGCACCGGCCGGTCCGCACGCACCGCGCACACTGCAGACGTGGGACTGGCACGACAGCCTCGCGCCGCAGGGCTTGCTGATGCAGATCGCGACGCCCTACGGCCGTACCGTCAAGCTGTTCTCCGAATTCGGAATGCTGGCGAAGCTCGGCGTGAACAGCGCGGGGCTCGGGCTGCACTTCAACATCCTGCATCACGCGAGCGACAACGACAGCGCCGGCGTGCCCGTGCATGCGATCGCGCGGCGCCTGCTCGAAGACGCGACGACGGTGCAGGAGGCGATCGACATCGCGCGCACCGCACGCGTGAGCGCGTCGACGGTGCTGACCGTGTTCATGCGGCACGACGCGAACCCGCGGGCGGCGAGCATCGAGCTGAGCCCGTCGGGTGTGGGCGTGGTGGTGCCGCGTCCGGATGGCTGGCTGCTGCATACGAACCACTTCCTCGATCGCGCGTTGAGCGGCGGCGAGTGCATGCCCGACAGCTCGACCACGCGCGAGCGTTTCGCGCACCTGAATGACGTCGTGAACGGGATGACGAGCGCCGATGTGCGCGAGCGCGCGGCGGCGATGTGCGGGGCGGCCGGCGATCAGGCCGTCGTGTGCTTCCATCCGGACCAGTCGATGCCCGACACCGAGCGCTGGGAAACGCTGCTGACCGTCGGCATCGATACCGATGCATGCGCGCTCGACTACGTGGCGGGCAATCCGAACGACCTCGCGCGGGATGGGGCTCTGCGGTTCTGACGTGATGCACGACGCACGACGCGCGACGCGCGGCTAACGGTAGCGGTAGCGGTAAGGCCGGGCGGCACGCGCGTGCCGCCCTCGTGACGCTTACGCGTCGATGCGCTCGACCTTGCCGACGAGCAGCCCGTAAGACAGGCTTCCGGCGAGCGCCATCGCGGCGATGTAGGTGATCGCGCGCGAGAAGTCGGCGCCGTCGACCAGCAGCCCGATCACGATCGGCGTCGCGATCGCGGACAGGTTGCCGATCAGGTTGAACACGCCGCCCGTGAGGCCGATCAGCCGCGCGGGCGCGAGCCCCGACACGAGCGACCACGTGATCGACGCGAAGCCGTTGCCGAAGAACGCGATCGTCATGAACGTGATCACCCAGCCGGTCGACGTCACGTAGTTCGCGCCGATGATGCAGGTCGAGATCAGCAGCCCCGAGATGATCGGCAGCTTGCGCGCGAAGCCCTGCGATGCGCCGCGGCGCATCAGCCAGTCCGACAGCACGCCCGAGCACAGCACGCCGACGAACGCGGCGAGGAACGGCAGCGACGCGAGGAAGCCCGATTTAATGAAGTCCATTCCGCGATACTTGACGAGGTAGGTCGGGAACCACGTGAGGAAGAACCACAGCGTCGAGTTCAGCGCGAACTGGCCGAGATAGATGCCCCACAGCTTGCGCCGGCCGAGCACGACGCCGAGGTCGCGCCACGTCGACGGCGCGCGTTCGGTGCGTGCCGCGACGCGGTCCTCGAGATCGACGAGCCCGCCGCCGTCGCGGATCAGCGCGATCTCGGCCGCGTTGACGCCACGAAACGCGCGCGGCTCGCGATACACCGCATACCAGATCGCGGCCCACACGATGCCCGCGAGGCCGGTTGCGACGAACACCATGTGCCAGCCGAGATGCACCTGCAGCCACGCGAGCACCGGCGTGAGGAACGCGAGGCCGACGAACTGGCCCGACGTGTAGCCGCCGATCGCGCTCGCGCGTTCGCGGGTCGGGAACCAGGTCGTCACCACGCGGTTGTTGATCGGGTAGGCCGGCGCCTCGAGCGCGCCGACCGCGAGGCGCAGCACGATCAGCCCGACGAACGAGCCCGCGAAGCCGAGCAGCAGCGTCGCGGCCGACCACAGCGCGAGCGCACCCGCATACAGCACGCGCGGCGACACCTTGTCGACGAGCCAGCCGCCCGGGATTTGCATCAGCGCGTAGGTCCAGCCGAACGCGGAGAACACGAGGCCCGCGCGCACCGGATCGATGTTCAGTTCCTTGAACAGCGCGGGCGCGGCGATCGACAGGTTGCTGCGGTCGAGATAGTTGATCACGACGGTGACGAAGAGCAACGCGAGGATCAGCAGCCGCTTGCGGCTCGGCGGTGTGGCTTGCGCCGCGGCTGTGCGGATGGCGGAATCGGATGCGATGTCGGCGCGCGCGGGCGGTTGTTCCGGTGGGTGGGCGTGGGTGCGCGACGCGGATTGGGCCACGGTTGTCTCCTGTGTTCTGTGCCCGGCCGTCGCCCGCGAGCGGGGCGGCCGAATCGAATGGCATTGGGGCGAACGTTAGAGCCGTGGAACGACGTGCGTCAACATCTGGGCAGGCATCCCTAATAATGGGACGTGGTGCGCTCAATATGTGGGAATGATGGTGTGAATACGGTGCCCTAGTCGTGCTTGCTGCATTGGCGTTCATCCAGGTATTCACACACATCGTTTCGTATGGATGCGTCGATGCATAGCTGATTGGCCCGCCACGTATAAATGACCACGCCGTGGTCCAGGCTCTGCGATTTCGTTTCGCCCAGCGTGTCGATCAGGCGCTGCACGGGCTTGTCGATATAATCGGCGCGGTCGAGCAAAACCTGGCGCATCAGGGCTTCTTTCGCGTCCCTGTCCCTGCGCACGGGCGCCGTGAATCGTAAGTATCGCGAACGAAACCAAAGCACGATCGCAACCGTCAACGCCAGGATGAGCAGCATCTTCATGTCAGTGGACCTCGAGCCGGGCTGTCGTCGTGGCCCTTCGATTGGCGTGACGACACGTCAGCCGCGCGTGCTGTCGTCCTGAAAGCCGTTCTTGCCGACGAAGATCTCCTTCAGCGCGGCGCGCAGCGTGACCGGATCGTATTGGCCGGGCGCGAGATGGATCACGTAGCGCGTCTGGCCGTCGAGCCGCGCGGCGAGCGCGGGTTCGATCTCGACGTCGATCGTGTCGTCCGTCAGGCGCACCGACAGATCCTTGACGCGCGCGGTGACCTGGTCGCGCACCATCACTTCGATCAGCGCGTCGTCCGGAAAACGCGACAGCGCGAAGCAATAGTCCTGCTCGGCGTCGTGGCAATAGATATTGGCGAAGCTTTCGTCGTCGTCGAGATCGGACGTCGCCGCGCCGATGGTGGCGTGAAGTTCCATGAGTGTGGGTTCCTGCGTAGGGGAGTCGGGGTTATCGGGTGGAATGGTGTGCTGTTTCGATGGCGGCTGCCGCATCGGGCGCGACACCGATATCGCACGACGCATCGGCATCGCGCGCCTTCAGCCACAACCCGAATTCGCGCATGACTTCGACGACGGGCCGCAGCCGGTCGCCGTCGGCGGTCAGATCGTACTCGACCCGCACCGGCACTTCCGGGTAGACGGTGCGCCGCACGAGCCCGGCGTCTTCGAGCGCGCGCAGGTCGAGCGTCAGCATCCGCTGCGAGATGCCGGGCATGTCGCGCCGCAGGTCGCTGAAGCGCCGCGGCCCGTCGAGCAGATACGACACCAGCAGCAGCCGCCAGCGGCCGCCGAGCAGGCGCATCGCTTCTTCAACGGAACATCCTGTCGCACTCGTTTTCATCGTGCCGAATCCTGGTCGGTAAATTTTTTGTGACTACGGCACAAACGACTGCCGTCTTCTCAGCGCTGCGCCGATGCGAGATATTAGCGCCCGCGTCGCGGCGAATCGATACATGGACAACCCACGAAGGACACGCATGAAGCTCTATCACGCTCCCGGAAGCTGTTCGCAGGCCATTTGCGTCGTGCTGCGCGAAGGCGGCATCGACGCGGAAGTCATCCAGGTCGACGCGCGCAAGCATGTCATTGAAGACGGGCGCAATTACTACGATGTGACCGAACTCGGCTACGTGCCGCTGCTCGAACTCGACGACGGCACGCGATTGCGCGAAGGGCCGGTGATCGCGCAGTATCTTGCGGATCTGTGTCCGCAGGCGGGGCTCGCGCCGGCGTACGGCACGCTCGCGCGCTATCGGCTGATGGAGTGGCTGAATTTTCTCACGGCGGAAATCCACAAGGGCTTCATTCCGCTGCTGTACGCGGTGCAGGCGGGCAAATACGTCGACCCGGCGAGAACGAAGCTCGACAGTCGCTTCGCCTGGATCGATCGCCAGCTCGACGGCAATACGTTCTTGATGGGCGACTCGTTCACGCTCGCCGATGCCTACCTGTTCGCGCTGACCGGCTGGGGCAAGGCGGAATGGCTGCGGTCGGTGTACCACGCGGATATCGACCTGACCCGCTATGCGCATCTGCGTGCGTGGTACGAGCGGGTGCGGGCGCGGCCGGCGGTGCGGGCGGCGGTGGAGGCGGACGGGCTGGCGCGGTAGCAGGCGACGGCGGTCGCGGAGTCGGCACGTCGTTACGCTTCATCGACGCGCCGCCGCACAGCAAAACCCCGCGCTATAATCCCCGCCATGAAATTCCTCCGGACGCTCATCCTGCTGCTGCTCTGCGCGGTGCTGCCCATCAGCGGGCTGGCAGCCAGCGGCCTGGCCGGGGAATGTCCGATGATGCAGCAGGGCATGTCGATGGACACGGACGCCGGCATGTCCGCCGACATGCCGGGCTGCGATTCGATGCAGTCGTCGTCCGCCGGCAAGCCCCACGCGAAAGCGAAGGGCACGGCCTGCAAGCTGACGGCGCAATGCCAGTTCGGCAGTCTCTATCATCCTGCCGCTCGCGCCGAAGTCAGTCGCCCCGCGGCATTCGCCAGCACCGTCGCGTTCCACTACACGCAAATCCTCCCGGTCCGCGATCCGAACGGATTGTGGCGCCCTCCACGCCTCAGCTGATCCCGATCCGATAGGTTCGCCGCATTCGCGGTGAGGTTCGTCCTGTATCAGGACGTGGAATCCCTATGGGGTTCCGCCGTTGGGGTTCAACCATGTCATTCCATTTCGGCACGCCGCTTGCGCGGCGTGCACGTCGGCGCGCGCCCATGCTTTGGGCGGCGCTGCTGGTGGCGGGCGCCGTTCACGCGCAGCCATCGCCTGTCACGCTGGACGCCGCGCTGCAGTCCGCCACCGATCATTCCGCTTCGATGCAGGCCGCGCAGGCGTCGGTGCGCGCGAGCGCGGAGGCGGCCGTGAAGGCCGGCCAGCTGCCCGACCCGATGCTCAAGGCAGGCATCGACAACCTGCCGGTCAACGGCGGCCAGCGCTTCACCGTCGGCCAGGACTTCATGACGATGCGCCGCATCGGCATCGAGCAGGAGTGGGTGTCCGGCGACAAGCGGCGCCTGCGCTCGGCGCTCGCCAACGAGCAGGTCGGGCGCGAGCGCGCCGGTTATCTCGCGCAGCTCGCGAGCGTGCGCCAGCAAACCGCGACGGCGTGGCTGAACGCCGTCTACGCGAAGCAGGCGCTCGCGCTGCAGCAGGCGCTGCTCGATCACATGAACCATGAGCTTGACGCGACGAAGGCGTCGTATCGCGGCGCGAAGGCGAGTGCGACCGATGTCGTCCAGGCGCGGGCCATGCTCGCGCAGACGCAGGATCAACTACTGAAAGCGCGGCAGGTCTACCAGACCGCGCTCATCGTGCTGTCGCGCTGGACCGCCGTGCCGGTCGACGACGTTGCGGGCGCGCCGCCCGCGCCGGAATCGTTCGTGTCGTCGCTGCCGCCGGACGAGTTGCGGCTGTCGCAGCCGGCGCTGGTCACCGCCGCCGACGATATCGCGGTTGCCGAGGCCGATACGGCCGTCGCGGACAGCGAACGCAGCCCGAACTGGACGTGGGAAGTCGCGTACCAGCAGCGTGGCGGCGCGTATTCGAACATGGTGTCCGTCGGCGTGACGATCCCGCTGCCGCTCAATCGCAAGAACCGCCAGAACCGCGACGTCGCCGAAAAGGCCGCGCTCGCGACGAAGGCGCGCCTGATGTACGAGGACACGCTGCGCCAGGTGCAGGCCGATATCCGCACGCAGTCCGCGACGCTCGCGAGCGGTCGTGCGCGCATCGCGAATCTCGGCGACGCATTGCTGCCCGCCGCCGACCAGCGCGTGCAACTGGCGAACGCGGCCTACCGTGCCGGCACAGGCTCGCTCGCCGATACGTTCGCCGCGCGCCGCGCGCAACTGGAGGCGCAATTGCAGGTGCTCGATCTCCGGCGCGAGGTGTCGCAGACCTGGGCGCAGCTCGAATACCAGGTCGTGCCGTCGACGCTGGCCGCCGCGCAATAAAGGAGAACGACATGACGAAGCAAACATGGGCCCGCGCGGCCGTGCTGGCGTTCGCCGGTGCCGCGCTGCTCGGCACGGGTTATTTCGTGGGCGCACGCCATGCGGCAAGCGCCGCGACTGACGCCGCCGCCTCGGCCTCGACCGGCCAGCCCGGTTCGACGAGCGGCCGAAAGGTGCTCTACTGGCACGACCCGATGGTGCCGAACCAGCATTTCGACAAACCGGGCAAGTCGCCCTTCATGGACATGCAACTGCAACCCGTCTACGCGGACGAAGGCGGCGGCGCGTCCGGCATCCGGATCGATCCGGGCCTGCAGCAGAACCTCGGCATCCGCTATGCGACCGTGCGCAGGCAGCAGACAGCGGCCGGATTCGATGCGGTGGGCACCACGCAGTTCGACGAATCGCGCGCGGATGTCGTCCAGTCGCGCGTGACCGGCTACATCGACCGTCTCTATGCGCGCGCACCGATGCAGCGCATCGCGAAGGGCGCGCCGATCGCATCGCTGTTCGTGCCCGACTGGCTCGCGCCGCAGGAGGAATACCTCGCGCTCAAGCGCGGCGGGATGGACGCCAGCCTGCTCGATGCATCGCGTGCACGGATGCGGGCGCTGTCGATTCCCGACGGCATGATCGCGAGCCTCGATCGCACCGGCCGCGCGCAGACGCATGTCGTGCTGACCGCACCGGAAACCGGCGTCGTCAGCGAGCTGAACGTGCGGGGCGGCGCGATGGTCGCGCCCGGCCAGACGCTCGCGAAGATCGCCGGGCTGTCGACGCTGTGGCTCATCGTCGAGGTGCCGGAAGCGCTTGCGCTGAACGTGCAGCCGGGGATGGCGGTCGATGCGACGTTCGCGGGCGACCCGGCACAGCATTTCACCGGACGCATCCGCGAAGTGCTGCCCGGCATCAGCACGAGCAGCCGCACGCTGCAGGCGCGCGTCGAGATCGACAACGCCGCGCTGAGGCTCACACCCGGCATGCTGATGCGCGTGCGGGTCGCCGCGCGGCAGACGGTATCGCGCCTGCTCGTGCCGTCCGAGGCGGTGATCGCGACCGGCAAGCGCTCGATCGTCATCGTGAAGAATCGCGACGGCCGGCTCCAGCCCGTGACGGTGACGGTGGGCAACGACGTCGGCAGCGACACCGAAGTGCTCGGCGGGCTGAACGAAGGCGACACGGTCGTTGCATCGGGGCAGTTCCTGATCGATTCCGAGGCGAGCCTGAAAAGCGTGTTGCCGCGGCTGGAAAGCGGCACCGGCGCGAGCGGGGCAGGCGCGATGCCCGCGTCGGTGCCGATAGCGACGGCACCAGTCTACGAAACCACCGGCAAGGTCGAACAGGTCACGGCCGACGACATCACGTTCTCGCATCAGCCCGTTCCGGCGCTCGGCTGGGGCGCGATGACGATGGCGTTCGGCAAGCCGTCGGCCACCGCGTTCCCGGACGTGAAGCCGGGCCAGACGGTGCGCTTCGCGTTCACGCAGGGCGACGACGGTTACCGGCTGACGAAGGTCGAACCGCAGGGAGGCGAACGATGATCGCGCACGTCATTCGCTGGTCCGTCCACAACCGCTTCCTCGTGCTGCTCGCCACCGTGCTGATTGCCGCATGGGGTGTTCATTCGCTGCGGCAGACGCCGCTCGATGCATTGCCCGATCTGTCGGACACGCAGGTGATCGTGAAGGCGTCGTATCCGGGCAAGGCGCCGCAGATCGTCGAGGATCAGGTGACCTATCCGTTGACGACCACGCTGCTCGGCGTGCCCGGCGCGAAAACCGTCCGCGCGTATTCGTCGTTCGGCGACGCGTTCGTCTACGTGCTGTTCGACGACCGCACCGATCCGTACTGGGCGCGTTCGCGTGTGCTCGAATACCTGAGCCAGGTGCAGAGCCGTCTGCCTGCCGGCGCGACGGTGTCGCTCGGGCCCGATGCGACCGGCGTCGGCTGGGTATACGAGTACGCGCTCGTCGATCGCACCGGCCGTCACGATCTCGGGCAACTGCGTGCGCTCAACGACTGGTTCCTGAAGTTCGAGCTGAAGGCGGTGCCCGATGTGTCGGAAGTCGCGAGCATTGGCGGCATGGTTCAGCAGTACCAGGTCGTGCTCGATCCCGACAAGCTGCGCGCATACGGCATCACGCAGGCGGAAGTCGCGAGCGCGCTCGGCAACGCGAACCAGGCGTCCGGCGGTTCGGTCGTCGAGCTGGCCGAGTCGGAGTACATGGTGCGCTCGACCGGCTACCTGCGCACGCTCGACGATTTCCGGCACGTGGTGCTGCGCACGAACGACGCCGGCACGCCGGTGCTGCTCGGCGACGTCGCGCGCATCCAGGTCGGCCCGGCGATGCGGCGCGGGATCGCGGAGCTGAACGGGCAGGGTGAGGTGACGGGCGGCGTCGTCGTGATGCGCTCGGGCAAGAACGCGCTGACCACGATCGATGCGGTGAAGGCGAAGCTCGCCGACCTGAAGCGTTCGCTGCCGCCCGGCGTCGAGATCGTCACGACCTACGATCGCTCGCAGCTGATCGCGCGTGCGGTGGGCAACCTGAAGGACAAGCTGATCGAGGAGTTCGTGATCGTCGGGCTCGTCTGCGCGATGTTCCTGTTTCATCTGCGCAGCGCGTTCGTCGCGATCCTGTCGCTGCCGCTCGGCGTGCTGGCCGCGTTCATCGTGATGCGCTACCAGGGCGTGAACGCGAACCTGATGTCGCTCGGCGGGATCGCGATCGCGATCGGCGCGATGATCGACGCGGCGATCGTGATGATCGAGAACGCGCACAAGCATCTCGAAGCGTACGACCACGCGCATCCCGGCGAGCCGATCACGGCCGCGCGACGCTGGGAACTCGTCGCGACGTCGGCCGCGGAAGTCGGGCCCGCGCTGTTCTTCTCGCTGCTGATCATCACGCTGTCGTTCATCCCGGTGTTTTCGCTGGAAGGGCAGGAAGGCAAGCTGTTCGCGCCGCTGGCGCTCACGAAGACCTACACGATCGCCGCGGCCGCCGGCCTGTCGGTGACGCTGGTGCCGGTGCTGATGGGCTATCTCGTGCGCGGCCGCATTCCGCACGAGCACGCGAACCCGCTCAACCGCGTGCTGATTCGCGCGTACCGTCCGCTGCTCGAAGCGACGCTCCGGCGCCCGTGGATCGCGATCGGCATCGCGGTCGTCGCGCTCGTGCTGACGGCCGTGCCGCTGTCGCGGCTCGGCGGCGAATTCATGCCGCCGCTCGATGAAGGCGACCTGCTGTACATGCCGACCGCGCTGCCCGGCATCTCGGCCGACAAGGCGAGCGAGCTGCTGCAGCAGACCGACCGGCTGATCAAGAGCGTGCCCGAGGTCGACACGGTGTTCGGCAAATCGGGCCGCGCCGATACCGCGACCGATCCCGCGCCGCTCGAGATGTTCGAGACGACGATCCGCTTCAAGCCGCGCAGCGCCTGGCGGCCCGGCATGACGCCGGAGAAGCTCGTCGACGAACTCGATCGCACGGTGAAGGTGCCGGGGCTGTCGAACGTGTGGGTGCCGCCGATCCGCAACCGGCTCGACATGCTGTCCACCGGGATCAAGACGCCGGTCGGCGTGAAGATTTCCGGGCCGGATCTGGCCGGCATCGACGCGATCGCGAAGCAGGTCGAGGCCGCCGTGAAGCCCGTGCCGGGCGTGACGTCCGCGCTCGCGGAACGGCTGAACGGCGGCCGCTATATCGACGTCGACATCGACCGGCTCGCGGCCGCGCGCTACGGGCTGTCGGTGGCCGACATCCAGTCGGTCGTGTCGACGGCGGTCGGCGGCGACGACGTCGGCGAAGTGATCGCGGGGCGCGAGCGCTTTCCGATCAACCTCCGCTACCCGCGCGAGGTGCGCGATTCGGTCGAGAACCTGCGGCAGCTTCCGGTCGTCACCGCGCGCGGCGCGCAGATCCGCCTGGGCGACGTCGCACGCATCGCGATCGCCGATGGCCCGCCGATGATCCGCAGCGAGAACGCGCGACTGTCCGGCTACGTGTACGTCGATCTCCGCGGCGTCGACCTGAGCACCGCCGTCCGCACGATGCAGCAGGCCGTCGCACGGCAGGTCGCGTTGCCGCCCGGCTATTCGATCGCGTGGTCGGGGCAGTTCGAGTATCTCGAACGCGCGGCGGCCAGGCTGCGCACCGTCGTGCCGGTGACGCTCGTGGTGATCTTCGTGCTGCTGTTCCTCACGTTCGGCTCGGCGACCGATGCGCTGCTGCTGATGTCGACGGTGCCGTTCGCGCTGGTCGGCGGCTTCTGGCTCGTGTGGGCGCTCGGCCACGCGGTGTCGGTCGCGACGTCGGTGGGCTTCATCGCGCTCGCGGGCGTGGCCGCCGAATTCGGCGTCGTGATGCTGCTGTACCTGAAGGGCGCACTGCAGCGCCGGCTCGACGCCGGCGAACCGCTGACCGATGCGCTGCTGCTCGACGCGATCCGCGAGGGCGCGGTGCTGCGCGTGCGGCCCAAGGCGATGACGGTGGCCGTCGTGCTCGCCGGCCTCGTGCCGATCATGGTCGGGCGCGGCGCCGGTTCCGAAGTCATGCAGCGCATCGCCGCGCCGATGGTCGGCGGCATGGTCACCGCGCCGCTGCTGTCGATGTTCGTCATTCCCGCCGCCTGGCTCCTGCTGCAGCGCCGTCGTGCGCGAAGCGCGGGCCATGCGTGGCATTCCGAAGCAGTTCCTCACGGCACGAACGTGCCATCCATCCCAACCGGAGAATCCCGATGAAGAAGTTGATCACTGTTACCGTTGCTGCCGCCGCTGTGCTCGCTGTCGGCACGTTCGTCACCCCCGCCTTTGCAGCCGGCGACATGGCCGGCATGGACATGTCCGGCATGAAGATGTCGTCGGGCGGCATGGCCGAGTCGAATGCCGCGCTGACCGACGCCGAAGTGAAGAAGGTCGATGCCGCGACCGGCAAGATCACGCTGAAGCACGGCGCGCTCGAGAACGTCGGGATGCCGCCGATGACGATGGCGTTCAAGGCGAAGGACGCGGCGATGCTCGAGCACGCCCATGCGGGCGACAAGGTCAAGGTGCGGATCGAGAAGGTCGACGGCACGCTGACGATCGTCAAGCTGGTGAAGGCGTCCTGACCTGAGCGCATGCCGGTGCGTCGTCCGTCCGCGAGGCGGGCGGCTGCACCGGTGCCGTGCGCGTCGGGCCGGAAGTCGCGCGTGCGGCCGGGTTTGACGGTGCGCGAAGGGCTGGGGAGCGGCCAAACACGGGATCCGCACCTTCATTTCAACAATGCTTGAAATGTTGAAATGAAGCCGCTATCCTTCGCGCCATGGACTCCAATCTCGTCGTGCGCGCCTTGGGCGCGCTTGCTCATGAAGCGCGCCTGGCCATCTTTCGCGCGCTGGTCGTGGCCGGGCCCGAAGGGCTGCCGGCTGGCGCGATCGCCCAGCAGATCGGGCTGTCGCCATCGAGCCTGTCGTTTCATCTGAAGGATCTGTCGCACGCCGACCTGGTCACCGCGCGCCAGGACGGCCGGTTCATCTATTACGCGGCGAATTTCGAATCGATGAGCGGGCTCATCGGGTTCCTGACCGAGAACTGCTGCGCCGGCGCGGCCTGCGGCGTGCCGACGGTGCCCGATTGCTGCAGAGGCGACGCATGACCGGCTCGGACGTTGCACAACCGCCAGCCGTGGCGGCGCAGCCCGTCATCGGCTTCTTCGAGCGCTACCTGAGCGTGTGGGTGGCGCTGTGCATCGTGCTCGGCATCGCGCTGGGCCACGCGCTGCCCGGGCTCTTTCAGCACATCGGCCGCATGGAATACGCGCAGGTCAACCTGCCCGTCGGGCTGTTGATCTGGGTGATGATCGTGCCGATGCTGGTCAAGGTCGATTTCGGCGCATTGCATGAGGTTCGGCAGCATGTGCGGGGGATCGGCGTGACGCTCGTCGTGAACTGGCTCGTCAAGCCGTTTTCGATGGCATTGCTCGGCTGGCTGTTCGTCCGGCAGCTATTCGCGCCGATGCTGCCCGCCGACCAGATCGACAGCTATATCGCCGGCCTGATTCTGCTGGCCGCCGCGCCGTGCACGGCGATGGTGTTCGTGTGGAGCCGGCTGACGGGCGGCGATCCGCTGTTCACGCTGTCGCAGGTCGCGCTGAACGACAGCATCATGGTGATCGCGTTCGCGCCGCTGGTGGGCCTGTTGCTGGGGATGTCCGCGATCACGGTGCCTTGGGCGACGCTGCTCACGTCGGTCGTGCTCTACATCGTCATCCCGGTGATCCTCGCGCAAGTATGGCGCAGGCTATTGCTCGCGAAGGGGCCGGCGGCGTTCGACCGCGCGATGGCGAAGATCGGCCCGTGGGCCATCGTCGCGCTGCTGGCCACGCTGGTGCTGCTGTTCGCGTTCCAGGGCGAGGCGATCCTGAAGCAGCCGCTGGTGATCGCGCTGCTCGCGGTGCCGATCCTGATCCAGGTGTTCTTCAACGCAGCGCTCGCCTATGGGCTCAATCGCCTCGTCGGCGAAAAACACAGCATCGCGTGTCCGTCGGCGTTGATCGGTGCGTCCAATTTCTTCGAGCTGGCCGTGGCCGCCGCGATCAGCCTGTTCGGCTTCCACTCGGGCGCCGCGCTCGCGACCGTCGTCGGCGTGCTCATCGAAGTGCCGGTGATGCTGCTCGTCGTGCGCGTCGTCAATCGTTCGAAGCGCTGGTACGAGTGCGCGTGAAACCATTCAGGAATCCGGAAATGACCGACATCACGATCTATCACAACCCCGATTGCGGCACGTCGCGCAACACGCTGGCGATGATTCGCAACGCCGGCGTCGAGCCGCGTGTCGTGCTTTACCTCGAAGCGCCGCCGAGCCAGGCAGCGCTGCGCGCGCTGATCGCGGCGATGGGCGTGTCCGTGCGCGACGTGCTGCGGCGCAAGGGGACACCCTATGACGCACTCGATCTCGACAATCCGAAGTGGAGCGACGACGACCTGATCGGCTTCATGGCCGCTCACCCGATCCTGATCAATCGCCCGATCGTCGTCACCCCGCTCGGCACGCGGCTGTGCCGTCCGTCCGAGCAGGTGCTCGACATCCTGCCCGATCCGCAGAAGGGGCCGTTTGCGAAGGAAGACGGCGAAATCGTGATCGACGCGGAGGGCAAGCGTGTCTGAGCGACTGAACGATCTGCCGCAACTCGACGCCACGCTGTTTCGCATGCCGGACGCGAGCCGGCTGCAACCCGCGCGGCCGTCGACGCATCCGCCTCGAATCGTGTTGCTCTACGGGTCGTTGCGCACGCGCTCGTTCAGCCGGTTGCTGGTCGAGGAGGCGGCGCGGTTGCTGGCGGCGATGGGCGCCGAAGCCAGGATCTTCAATCCGGCCGGCTTGCCGTTGCCTGACGATGCGCCCGACGACCACCCGAAGGTGGCCGAGTTGCGCGAACTCGTGCAATGGTCGGAGGGCATGGTGTGGTGCTCCCCCGAGCGGCACGGCGCGATGACCGGCGTGATGAAGGCGCAGATCGACTGGATTCCGCTGTCGGTCGGCGCGGTGCGGCCGACGCAGGGCAAGACGCTGGCGGTCATGCAGGTCAGCGGCGGATCGCAGTCGTTCAACGCGGTCAACCAGATGCGTGTGCTCGGACGCTGGATGCGCATGCTGACCATCCCGAACCAGTCGTCCGTCGCGAAGGCGTTCATGGAATTCGGCGACGACGACCGGATGAAGCCGTCCGCGTATTTCGACCGGGTCGTCGACGTCATGGAGGAGCTGGTCAAATTCACGCTGCTGACGCGCGACGTCGGCGCGTATCTGACTGACCGGTACAGCGAGCGCAAGGAAAGCGCCGAGCAACTGTCGCAGCGTGTGAACCAGACGCGCATCTGAATCGCTTGCGGGCCGGCGGCGCGACGATGCGTCGTTCGCGCCGGGCAGCGGGATCGTGCCCGGCGCGTCCGTTGAGTCCGTCGAGCAAGTTCAGCGCGCCAGCGTCAGGAACAGATACCCCGCATACCCCGCGCCGTTCGCGAGCAACGCCCAGATCGCGAGCCCGCGCGTGCGCGCATTGACGCGCAGCCACGCCGCCGCCGCGAGCGTGATGATCACGCCGGTCAGCACTTCGGGACGCGGCTCCCACGGCGTCAGCATGATGCCGATCGCCGGCAGCAGCGTGCCCTGGAACACCATCGCGCCGGTGATGTTGCCGAACGCGAGCGTGTCCTTCCCGCGGCGGATCCACAGCACGCTGTTGACCTTCTCCGGCAGTTCCGTCGCGATCGGCACGATGATCAGCGACAGCAGCAGCGCCGATACGCCCAGCGCGTGCGACACGCCTTCCACGCCGTGAATGAAACCCTTCGCCCCGCCGACCAGCAGCGCGACGCCGAGGAGCAGTTGCAGCGCGATCGTCGCGAGGTTGGTCGGCACACCCAGGCGCGACAGGAACATCGTGTGCGGCGCCTCGGTGCCGTGCCCGGCATCGACGAGCTGGGTCGACGCCCGGAACGTCATCACGACATACATCACGTAGATGCCCACCAGCATCGCCGCGAGCAACGCACGCACGGCCCCGTTGTGATGCGGGACGAACATCGCGGCGGTGGCCAGCGAGAACGCGGCGAGAAAGTAGTTCATGTCGCGCACGAAGCCCGTGCGTTCGGGCGCGATCGTGCCGCGCAGCCCGCGCGAGCGGATCACGGCGAGCGTCATCAGGAAGGTGGTGAGCGTCGCGAGCATCAGCGGCGCGCCGAGAATCGCGCCGACGCCGATCTCCTCGTTCACGGCCTGGTTCGCGGTGCCGCCGGCGAGCGCGAGCAGCGGCACCATCGTTTCGGGCAGCGCGGTGCCGACGGCCGCGAACAGCGAACCGGTGACGCCTTCGGAAATCTTCAGGCGCTCGCCGAGATGTTCGAGCGCGTTGGTGAAGACCTCGGCGGCGATGAGGATGACGACCAGCATGAACGCCAGTTCGACAAACATGAGAGTCATGCGGCACCTCGGCAGGCATGCGCGCGGACGGCGGCGAAACGCGGGGAGAGGGCGGTGTGGGACATGGGGACTCCGTGGTCGGACGCTGACGAACCATGGCGCATCCGCCGACGTCCGACCAGGAACGACGCGATGCGCCCATGGTCTCGCCAGGCCAATCAGGCTGATCGTGCCACGGCCGCAGGCCGAGTGTGTTGACACGATCGCTTTCCGGGGACGGAAAGCAGGCTACTCCCCAAAGACGAAGGGCAGTCTAGCCGGGCGAATTGCTTTCGGCAAGCCTTCATCTCAAAAAATATACCCCTCTCCCCTATAGGGGCAGCCTTCCGGAGCTATACTCCCCCTCCCTATGCAGGAGTCCGTCATCGATGAGTCATACCGTTCGTGAAAAACAGAAGCTGCTGAACCGCGTGCGCCGTATCAAGGGCCAGGTCGAGGCGATCGAGCGCGCGCTCGGGGACGAGCGCGGCTGCAACGAGGTGCTGCAATTGATCACGAGCTGTCGCGGCGCGATGAACGGGCTGCTGGCCGTCGTGCTGGAAGATCACATTCGCGAGCACATGGTCGATGCACATGGGCCGGATGAGCACGAAGGCAGCGCGACCGAGCAGCTGATCGACGTGGTGCACAGCTATTTCAAGTGATCGGGGTGGAGCATGAGCAATTTCACGAATGATGCGTTCGGCGCGGGGCACGACCATATCTTCCTTGGCGCCGCGCACGAGCAGAACGAGCGGCGGACGTGGATGGTGATCGGCCTGTGCGCGGCGATGATGATGGTCGAGATCGTCGGCGGCACGCTGTTCGGGTCGCTGGCGCTCGTCGCCGACGGGCTGCACATGTCGACGCACGCAGGCGCGATGCTGATCGCCGCGCTGGCCTATACCTATGCGCGCAGGCATGCCGACGATCCGCGCTTCGTGTTCGGCACCGGCAAGCTGGGCGACCTGGCCGGGTTCACGAGCGCGATCGTGCTCGCGATGATCGCGATCCTGATCGGCTACGAGGCGGTTGCGCGGTTGCTGGCGCCGGTACCGATCCATTTTGGCGAGGCGATTCCGATCGCTGTGCTGGGTCTCGCGGTCAACCTCGCGAGCGTGTGGCTGCTGAGCGGCGGGCATCACGGGCACGATCACGGCCACCATCATGGGCACGGCCACGGCCACGGCCACGGCCACGGCCGCGCGCACGACGATCACGCGGATGAGGCCATGCGGGTGTTCTCGACAGCCGGCGTGTTCGACGTATCGGTGTTCGAGGACGGTGTGCCGCCGATGTTCCGGATCGCGCCTGCCACAGGCGAGTCGAGCGTCGACGGGGTGCTTGCATCGATCACGACTGTCCGTCCCGACCAGTCGCGACAGCATTTCACGATGGTGGCGCGCAACGGCTTCCTGGAATCGCGGGAGACCATTCCCGAGCCCCATGCGTTCGAGGCGATCGTGACGCTCAACGGCAACGAGCACGCGCTGACGTTCGTCGAACACGATCATCATGAAGGCGCGCACGCTGCGGCGGCCCGCGATCACAACATCCGGTCGGCCTACGTTCACGTGATCGCCGATGCCGCGGTGTCGGTGCTGGCCATTATCGGGTTGCTGCTCGCGCGGGCTTTCGGCTGGGTCTGGATGGACCCCGTCGCGGGCATCGTCGGCGCGCTCGTCATCGCGAACTGGTCGTACGGGCTGATGCGCGATACGGGCGGCATCCTGCTCGACGTCAATGTCGACCGCAAGCTGGCGGAGCGCGTACGTCACGCGATCGAGGCGTTTGGCGACAAGGTCAACGATCTTCACGTGTGGCGGGTCGGCCCCGGCCACATGAGCGCGATCGTGTCGGTCGAGACCGTCGATGCGGCGCGCGACGCGCGCTTCTACCATGCACTGGTCGAAGGCTTCGGCGGCGTGTCGCACGTAACCGTCGAAGTGATGACGCCGGCAACGGCTGCCTGACCGTGGCCGTGAAATCGCCGTGTATCGAGCTGTGCGCGTTCGATGGCCGCACCGGATTCTGCACGGGCTGCTTGAGGACGCGCGACGAGGCACGCGACTGGAAGAAACTGACCGATCATCGCCGGCACCAGATACTGAACGACCGCCATCGCCGCCAGGCGAAGATCCGGCGCGAGACGGGGGAATAGCGCGGGCCGGCATGCGCGGTCGTGCCACCGGACTGCAGTAGTATCACCGGCATCCCGTGTCGGGATTCCTGAACCGGGAGCGACCCATGCAGACCGAACCGTCGACCGGCGTTCTTCGCCAGATTCCGCGCAGTGTCTGGGTGCTGGGCTGCGTCAGCCTGCTGATGGACGTGTCGTCGGAAATCATCCACAGCCTGTTGCCGATGTTCCTGATGGCGGGGCTCGGCGCGAGCGCGACCGCGATCGGCGTCATCGAGGGGATCGCCGAGGCGACGTCGCCGGTCGTCAAGGTGTTCTCCGGCACGCTGAGCGACTACCTGCGCAATCGCAAATGGCTGGCGGTCGCCGGATACGGGCTCGGCGCGCTCAGCAAGCCGCTGTTCGCGATCGCGCCGACGCTCGGCGTCGTCGTGACGGCGCGGATCGTCGACCGGATCGGCAAGGGAATCCGCGGTGCGCCGCGCGATGCGCTGGTGGCCGATGTCACCCCCGTCCACCTGCGCGGCGCCGCCTACGGGCTGCGACAGTCGCTCGATACGGTGGGCGCGTTCCTCGGGCCGCTTCTGGCCGTCGTCATCATGCTGGGGTGGCACGACGATTTCCGCCTCGCATTCTGGCTGGCCGTGATTCCCGGCGTACTGGCCGTGGCGTTGCTCGCGTTCGGCATCGAAGAGCCGGCGCGTGCGCCGGGCGAGCCGCGCGTCAACCCGATCCGCCGCGATGTCGTCGCGCAGCTCGGCGCGCGCTACTGGTGGGTCGTCGCCGTCGGCGCCGTGTTCGCGCTGGCCCGCTTCAGCGAGGCGTTCCTGGTGCTGCGCGCGATGGGCAGCGGCGTGCCCGTCGCGCTCGTGCCGCTCGTGATGGTGGCGATGAATGTCGTGTACGCCTTGTCGGCCTACCCATTCGGCAAGCTCGCCGACACGACGAGCCACAAGACGCTGATGGTGGCCGGGCTCGTCCTGTTGCTCGCCGCCGATATCGTGCTCGCACACGGCACGCATTGGGGAACCGTTCTCGTCGGTGTTGCGTTGTGGGGGCTCCATATGGGGATGACGCAGGGGTTGCTCGCGACGATGGTCGCGCATGCCGCGCCGTCAGCATTGAGAGGCACGGCGTTCGGTGTGTTCAACCTGCTCAGCGGCGTGGTGACGCTCGTGTCGAGTGTCGTCGCGGGCATCCTGTGGGACCGGGTGGGGGCGGCGGCGACGTTCTACGCAGGGGCCGTGTTCAGCGCGGTGACCATCGTGTTGCTCGTGTGCATTCGCGCGTCATTTGCCGCCGCTCAGGAGCACTAGCCGGAAGGCGGTGAACGGTCTAGCTATCCGTGCCCCGCGGAAAATGAAGCGCGAACGTCGTGCGCCCGTCGCGGCTCGCGACCTCGACCTTGCCGCGATGCAGCTCCATGATCGACTTCACGATCGCGAGCCCGAGCCCCGCGTTGCGCGCCGCGCCGTGCCGCGACGAATCGATCCGGTAGAAGCGTTCGAAGATCTTGTCGACCTGTTCGGGCGGAATCGCGGTGCCGCGATTCGTGACTTCGACGACCGCGTAGCGGCCTTGCGCCGACACCGAGAGCTCGATCGTCGACGCGGCCTCCGCATGTTCGAGCGCGTTTGACGTAAGGTTGCTGACGGCACGCCGGAACAGCGTCGCATCGGCGACGACCGGCGCTTCGCCGCGCACGTCGATCCGCACGCCGGCTTCGTCGGCCAGCGCCTGGAAATACGACGCGAGCCGGCGCAGCTCGCTGCCCGCATCGAGCTCGGCGGTCTTCAGGTGCTGCCGGGCGTTGTCGGTGCGCGCGAGAAACAGCATGTTCTCGATCATCCGCTGCAACCGTTCGCATTCCTCGATGTTCGAATCGATCAGCGCTTCGTATTCCTCGGTCGTGCGCGCGCGCGACAGCGTGACCTGCGACGCGCTGATCACGTTGGCGAGCGGCGTGCGCATGTCGTGCGCGAGATCGGACGAGAACTGCGACAGCCGCACGAACGCGCGTTCGAGGCGGTCGAGCATCCGGTTGACCGACGTCGCGAGTTCACGCAGCTCGACCGGGCCGCCGCGCGCGTCGAGCCGTGCGTTCAGGTTGTGCGCCTCGATGCGCGACGTCTGCCGGCCGAGACTCTCGACCGGGCGCAGGCCGCGCGACGCAACCGCATAGCCGAGCGCGCCGACCAGCAGCGCGCCCACGGCCGCCGCGAGCCAGATGTCGACGCGATAGCTTTCGAGCAGCGACTGGCGATCGGTCGCCGTGCGCGCGAGCGCGACCTGGATCGCGTCGCCGGACGGCAGCGTTTCGCGTGCGTACACGCAACGCGACGTGCCGATGCCGGGCGGCGAACAGGTGAACGGCTCGCGGGCTCGGCTGGCCGGATGCGGTGCCGCGATCACCGACGCCAGCGTATTGCCGGCTTCGTCGGAATGCTCGACGAGCGCGCGGTTCTGCGCATCGTAGATGCCGAGATACACGCCCGGATGCGACAGCAGCACCTCATGAAACACGGCCGGATCAGCGCGCAGCGCGGCGATCGATCCGCTCGCGTGTGCAAGCTGCAGGAACTGGTTGAGCTTGCCGGAAATCTCGATGTCGTCGCGCCGCGTCAGCTCGGCGGACAGCGAGCGATACAGGTACGCGCCGGTCAGCGCGAACACGAGCGCGGCGACGACGGCGAACGCGAGCGTCAGCCGCCGCAGCAGCGAATACGCGCCAGGGCGGCGCGTCACGAACGATCCTCG
This sequence comes from Burkholderia sp. AU15512, assembly GCF_002223325.1. NCBI lineage: Bacteria > Pseudomonadati > Pseudomonadota > Betaproteobacteria > Burkholderiales > Burkholderiaceae > Burkholderia > Burkholderia sp. AU15512. Next base: position 2,471,658 of record NZ_NKEX01000006.1, on the reverse strand, counting down.
AGCACGTAGCCCATCCCGCGGATCGTGTGGATCAACTTCTTCTCATACGCGTTGTCGATCTTCGCGCGCAGGCGCTTGATCGCCGCATCGACGACGTTCGTGTCGCTGTCGAAATTCATGTCCCAGATCTGCGACGTGATGAAGGTGCGCGTCAGCACTTCCCCCTCGCGTTCGGCGAGCAACTGCAGCAGCGCGAATTCCTGCGCGGTCAGGTCGATGCGGGTGTCGGCGCGCCGCACGCGGCGGCGGATCAGGTCGACTTCGAGATCGGCGACCTGCAGGATGTCGCGCACGTTGCGCGGCGCGCGCCGCAGCAGCGAGCGGATGCGCGCGAGGAACTCGGCATACGCGAACGGCTTGAGCAGGTAGTCGTCGGCGCCCAGCTCGAGCCCGGCGACCTTGTCCTCGATCGCCTCGCGCGCCGTGAGCAGCAGCACGGGTGTCTGCTTCTGTGCGCGCAGCCGCTTGAGCACCTCGAAACCATCCATTTCCGGCAGCATCACGTCGAGCACGACGAGATCGAACTCCTCGTGCAGCGCGAGGAACAGCCCGTCCTTGCCGTTTTCCGCGACGTCGACCGTGTAGCTCGCCTCCATCAGCCCCTTGCGGAGGTACGACGCCATCTTGGGTTCGTCTTCGACTATCAGTATTCGCATGGTGAGGCAGGCTGTCCGTGAGTCATCCGTGATTCCAGCCGGTCAGTGTAACGCGTGAGCTTACGGCGCCGTGCGTGCGCGAAGGGTGACCGCCGGATGACGGAATTGTCATGAAATGCCGGTCATGTTTCGGCCATGTCGTCGTCACCGCGGCGACGATAAGCTGCGGCCGTCGTGTCCCCGGAGCGCGCCGTCGCGGCGCTGCGCCGGCCCATCCGGTCGTTGTCTGCGTGATTTCGCATCCATGTCGTACTGGCGCAAATTCCTCGTCGTCGTGCTGCTGGCGCTGAGCCTGCCGATCCAGTCGTTCGCGGCTGTGTCGATGGCGTGCGCGGGGGCGGTCGCGGCAATGCCGCACGCGGGGGACGGAGCAAGCGACGATGACGCGGTCGCGCCGCGTGCGATGCCGAGCGCGCATGGTGGCCAGCATAAAGACGAGCACGCGCGCGGCGATCATGCGCGACATGCACAGCCATGTTCCGCATGCGGATCCTGCTGCTTCGGCACCGGCATGGCGGATCTTCCCGTGATGTCCGTTGCGTCGGGTATCGGTATCGCGCTCGTCTCTTTCGCTTCGGCGCCCGTCGTCGTGTCGTTCCTGACTGGCGGCATCGACAGGCCGCCGCGCCGGCTTCTCGTCTAGACCCTGCCCGCGGCCTCGACCGGCCGCGCTCTGCAATCCGTTCCGGCGGCGGTATCAAGGCCGCCGGACGACTCGTGACGAGACCCATTCATGCGATTCATTACTGCGGCGCTGTTGAGCGCGGCGGCCCTCGTGCCGTCGCTCGCGCCAGCGCAAACCCCGCTGCCCGATCCGGCGGATGCCACCGTGGCCGTGCCGGATATCACAGTGACCTCCGCATTCGACGGCTACCGGCCGTATCGGGACGACGAAGGCCCGGGCTGGAAACAACTGAACCGCGACGTGATGGCACGGCCCGCGAAGGGCCGTGCGACGGGCGGCGCGGCCGGAAGCGGCGCCACGCATTCGAAGCACGGAGGCGCCGCGCAATGACGATGCTTGCGATATCGCCGAGGATTGGCGCGGCCGCGGCCGTGCTGGCCTTCCTCGCCGGCTGCACGACGTTTTCGAAGGACGGTGGCTTCGACGCGGTGTCTTCCGCCGCGTCGGAGCGCATCGGGAAAGACGCGGTGGTGATCAAGACCGACGCCGACCGCGAAGCCGTCGACAAGCGCACGAAGGAGCTGCTTTCAAAGCCGCTGTCGATGGACGACGCGGTGCAGGTCGCGCTGCTGAACAACCGCGGGCTGCAGGCGTCATATGCGGAACTGGGGCTGTCGGAAGCCGATCTGGTCCAGGCTGGCCGGCTGCCGAACCCGCGCTTCGCGTTCAGCCGCACCCGTGCCGGCGACGGCGAGCTGACGCTCGGCCGCACGTTCTCGGCGAACGTGTTCGCGCTGCTGACGATGCCGCTCGCGACGAACATCGAACGCCGCCGTTTCGAGCAGACCAAGCTCGAAACCGCCGACGCGATGCTGAAGGTCGCAGCCGACGCACGCCGTGCGTACGTCGAGGCCGTCGCGGCCGAGCAGGCCGCGAACTATGCGCAACAGGTGCGCGATGCCGCGAGCGCGGCCGCCGAACTCGCGCTGCGCATGCGGCAGGCCGGCAACTTCAGCCGCCTCGATTACGCGCGTGAACAGGCGTTCCATGCCGATGCGGTTGCGCAGCACGCGAAGACGCGCCAGCAGGCCGTCGCCGCGCGCGAGAAGCTCACGCGCGCGATGGGCCTGTGGGGCGAACGCACGCGATACGCGCTGCCAGAGCGCTTGCCCGACCTGCCGAACGCGCGGCCGAACCTGCCCGATCTCGAACGGTTCGCGATGAGCAACCGCCTCGACATCCAGGCCGCGAAGCTGCAGACGCAGGGCGTCGCGTCGTCGCTCGGCCTGAGCAAGGCGACGCGCTTCGTCAATGCGGTCGACCTCGGCTACGTGAACGACTACGAGACCGGCAAGGGTCACGAGCACGGCTACGAGATCAGCGTCGAGATTCCGCTGTTCGACTGGGGCGGCGCGAAGGTCGCGCGCGCCGAGGCCGTCTACATGCAATCGGCGAACCGGCTCGCGAAAACGGCCATCGACGCGCGCTCCGACGTGCGCGAGTCGTATGCGGCGTACGTGACGAGCTACGACGTCGCGACCCACTATCGCGACGAAGTCGTGCCGCTGCGCAAGACGATCTCCGACGAACTCCTGCTGCGCTACAACGGGATGCTCGCGAGCGTGTTCGAGCTGCTGGCCGATGCACGCGAACAGGTCGGCGCGGTCAACGGCTACATCGATGCGCTGAAGGATTACTGGCTCGCCGAAACCGATCTGCAGATGGCCGTCGGAGGCCGGCTGCCGTCCGACGGTGCCACGCCGCGCGCGACGCCATCCACCCAACCCGACGCCCCTTCACACGCCGACGCTGCGCCGCGGCCGGCTTCTTCATCCGCGGCGCAACCGGCGCCCGCGACACAACCGCATCCGGAAGGTCATTGACATGGTGTCCCGTCGACAATTTCTCAGCGGCTCGGGCGCCGCGCTGCTGGGCGCCGCGATGGTCAGCAAGGCCGGCGCCGCGTCGCTGCCCGAAGCGCCCACGATGGCGAAAACCGGCACGCAGCCGCCGCTCGTGCCGCCGAACGGCCGCCCGTACACGCCCGTCGCGACGCTCAACGGCTGGACGCTGCCGTGGCGGATGAAGAACGGCTGGAAGGAGTTCCACTTGACGGCCGAGCCCGTCGTGCGCGAGATGGCGCCCGGCATGAACGCGAACCTGTGGGGCTACAACGGCCAGTCGCCGGGCCCGACGATCGAGGCCGTCGAAGGCGACAAGGTACGCATCTTCGTGACCAACCGGCTGCCCGAGCACACGACGATCCACTGGCACGGGCTGCGGCTGCCGAACGGGATGGACGGCGTCGGCGGCCTCACGCAGCCGCATATCCCGCCCGGCAAGACCTTCGTCTACGAGTTCCAGCTGGAAGCGCACGGCACGTTCATGTATCACCCGCACGCCGACGAGATGGTGCAGATGGCGATGGGAATGATGGGCATGTTCATCGTGCATCCGAAGGATCGCGGCACGATGCCGGTCGATCGCGACTTCGTGTTCCTGCTCGCCGCATACGACATCGATCCGGGCAGCTACACGCCGCGCGTGAACGAGATGACCGACTTCAACATGTGGACCTTCAATTCGCGCGTGTTCCCGGGCATCGATCCGCTGCCGGTGCGCGCGGGCGATCGCGTGCGGATTCGCTTCGGCAACCTGACGATGACGAACCACCCGATCCACCTGCACGGCTACAGCTTCGAAGTCGCGGGCACCGACGGCGGCTGGATTCCGCCGGCCGCGCGCTGGCCGGAAGTGACCGCCGATGTCGCGGTGGGCCAGATGCGCGCGATCGAGTTCACCGCCGATCGCCCGGGCGACTGGGCATTCCATTGCCACAAGTCGCATCACACGATGAATGCGATGGGCCACCAGGTGCCGAACCTGATCGGCGTGCCGCAGAAGGATCTCGCGCAGCGCATCGGCAAGCTCGTGCCCGACTACATGGCGATGGGCAGCACCGGCGGCGCGATGGGCGGCATGGAGATGCCGCTGCCCGACAACACGCTGCCGATGATGACGGGCACGGGCCCGTTCGGGCCGCTGGAGATGGGCGGCATGTTCACGGTCTGCAAGGTGCGGCAGGGGCTCGGCCGCCACGACTATCGCGACCCGGGCTGGTTCAAACATCCGAAGGGCACCGTCGCGTACGAGTACACCGGCGAACTGCCGGACGGCTGAGCAGCAGCATGCGGCGGCTGCGTGCATGCGGCCGCCGGTTTCGTTTCATTCACTGGGAGTCGACACGATGAAGAAGGGACTGGTTTTGATGGCAACGGGTTGGGCATTGGCGTTTTCCGCGGCGACGTATGCGGCCGGCGACATGGCCGGCATGGACATGAGCGGCGGCACAAAGCAGGCGGCTGCGGCGACGTCGGGCATGTCGCACGGCGAAATCCGCAAGGTCGATACGGCTGCCGGCAAGCTGACGATCAAGCACGGCCCGCTGGACAACCTCGGGATGGATGCGATGACGATGGTGTTCAAGGTGAAGGACCCGGCGATGCTGTCGCAGGTGAAAGCGGGCGACAAGATCGACTTCGTCGCGGAAGACGTGGACGGCGCGCTGACCGTCGTCGAACTGAAGAAGCCGTGACGCGGAGCGTGTCCATGAAGATCACGACCCTCACGCGGCTGGCCGCGATCGTCGCGACCGGTGCGATGCTCGCCGCCGCACCGATCGCGGCATCCGCACACGGCAAGCTGGAAAGCGCGGCACCGGCGACAGGCAGCACGGTCGACACCGCGCCCGACACGGTGCGGCTCACGTTCAACGAAGACCTCGAACCGGCGTTCAGCTCGGTGAAGGTGTCGGATGCGAACGGCAACGCCGTCACGCAGGACAAGGCAAAGGTCGATGCGGCGAACCCGCGCGTGATGACCGTCGCGATGCCGAAGCTCGCGCCCGGCGCGTACACGGTGCAGTGGGTGGCGATGACGGCCGACGCGCATCGCACGAAAGGCACCTACACGTTCAGGGTGAAGGGGTGAACGACGGCGTCATCGGTCTCCTGCGGCTCGTATCGGTGGCGATCCAGAACGCCGGGTTCGCCGTCGTCGTCGGCGCGCTGCTCGGCCGCCACTGGCTCGCGCGCGGCGCGTCGGCGTGGCAGCACGGCATCGCGCGGCGGCTCGGCGCGACGCTGCGCATCGCGTCCGTCATCTCGCTGCTCGCAAGCATCACCGCGTTCTGGGCGCACTGCGCGCTGATGAGCGAGGTGTCGTTGCTCGAAGCGGGGCCGGCCGTCTGCGCGATGCTCGCGGGCACCGGCTTCGGTCATGCGTGGCTGGCCGGCGCGGTGTTCATGCTCGTCGTCGTGGTGCTGTCGTTCGTCCGGTGTGCGAACGATAGGCGCTTGCCGTTCGCGATGTGGGCCGCGCTGGCCTGCGTCGCGCTCGCACGCAGCAACGGCGGGCATCCGGTGGATGCCGGCTTGTTCAGCGTGCCGGTGTGGATCGACTGGCTGCATCTGCTGGCGATCAGCGCATGGGTCGGGCTCGTGCTCGTGACGGCATTCGGCGTGATGCCGAGGCTTGCAGCGATGCCCGCAAGCGAACGCACGACCGGCGCATCGTTCGTGCAGTCGCTATCCGATGCGTCGACCTACGCATTGATCGTGCTGTTCGCGACCGGTGCGTACAACGGCTGGCGCGGCGTCGATACGCCCGCCAATCTGCTTGCATCGGCGTACGGGCAGATCCTGCTGCTGAAGCTCGCGCTCGTGCTGATCGCGGCGGCGCTCGGCGGACACAACCGCTTCTTCGGGATGCCAACGTTGCTGGCCGCGTTGAAGGATCCGGCCGCCTCGATGCCGGCCAGTTCGTTGAAACGGTTCGGCACAGTGTTGCAGATCGAAGCGGTGGTGCTGGGCGGCGTGCTGATGGTCGCGGCCGTGCTCGTGTCGAGCGCGTTGCCGGGCACGGTGTAGCGTGGCGGCGCGGAGCCGCGCAGCAAGACCACGCGGGGCAATCGTCACGGTCACGGTGGATTTTCATCAGACGATTTCCCCGCTTTTTCAGGCGTAAACGCACGCTCGACGGCGATCGCGGTGTGATAACGACAATTACATCAGCCTGTCTTTCGATTACCAAAAACTGTCATTGAGCGCCGCTAAGCTTTCGCCACCCTCACAACCGGGATTCCCCGTCATGCGCTCGACAATCCGCCTCATCACCCCGCTATTGCTGCTCCCGACGCTCGCCGCGCCGGCTTTCGCCGCCACGGCCGCGCCCGTCAGCCCGAACTGCGGCGGCAGCACGACGCCGATCGCCGATATCCAGGGTCCGGGCGCGCCGTCGCCGCTCGCCGGCCAGAACGTGTCGATCGAGGCGGTCGTCACTGCCGATTTCGGCGGCACGGACGGCTTCGGCGGCTTCTTCGTCCAGCAGGCCGACGCGCAGCGCCGCAACCAGCCGGGCGTGTCGGAAGGCCTGTTCGTCTACGCGCCGAAGGTGCGGGCGAAAGCGGGCGACCTCGTGCACGTGACGGGCAAGGTCGAGGAGAAGTACGGCCAGACGCAGCTCACGCAGTCGGGCGCGATCGCGGTGTGCGCGAACAACCAGATCGTCACGCCCGTGACGCTCACGCTGCCGGTCGACAGCCCGAACGCGTTCGCCGCGTATGAAGGGATGCGGGTGCGCCTGCCGCAGACGCTGAACGTCACCGACTCCTACGAGCTCGGCCGCTACGGCAGCGTGATGCTCAGCAACGGCCGCCTGCGCACGCCGACGAGCGTTGTGCCGCCCGCGCAGGCGCAGACGCAGATCGAGGCGAACGCACGAAATCGCCTGATCCTCGACGACGGCTCGAACAAGCAGAACCCCGCGACCGTGCCGTATCCGGCCCCGGGCCTGTCGGCCGCGAACACGCTGCGCGCGGGCTACACGGTGCGCGACGTCGAAGGCGTGCTCGAAGTGCGCTACGGCGCATGGCGCGTGCAGCCGCTGCCGGGCGCCGCCGTGCCGGCATTCGACGCACGCACGAACCCGCGCACCCACGCACCGGCGCGCGATCCGAAATCGAACCTGCGCGTCGCGTCGTTCAACGTGCTGAACTACTTCAACGGCAACGGTCTCGGCGGCGGCTTCGACGATCCGAACAACCGCGGCGCGAAGAACTTCCAGGAATTCCAGCGCCAGGAAGCGAAGATCGTCAGCGCGCTGAAGGCGATCGACGCCGACGTGATCGGCCTGATGGAAATCCAGAACAACGGCTACGGCGAACTGAGCGCGGTGCGCCAGCTCGCGGCGAAGCTCGGCACCCAATGGCGCGTCGTCGATCCGGGCGTGTCGCGCCTCGGTGGCGATGCGATCACGGTCGCGATGATCTACGACAGCCGCAAGGTCGAACCGGTCGGCCGCGCGGCGACGCTCGCGATCGACGACAAGAACCGCCAGCCGCTCGCGCAGTCGTTCCGGCTGATCAACGGCAACAAGCAGTCGCTGACGGTGGCGGTCAACCACCTGAAGTCGAAGAACTGCCCGGACGCCGCGAACGACGATCTCGACCAGGGCGACGGCCAGGGCTGCTGGAACCCGACGCGCACGCGTGCGGCGGCGAAGGTGGCCGACTGGCTCGCCGGCAACCCGACGGGCGTCGCCGGCCAGGGCGTGCTGCTGATCGGCGACTTCAACAGCTACACGTACGAAGACCCGATCCGCACGCTCGAATCGCGCGGCTACCGCAACCTCGTCGCGCGCTGGATCGGCGCGAATGCGTACAGCTACGTGTACAACGGCGAAGCCGGCTACCTCGATCACGCGCTCGCGACGCTGCCGCTCGCATCGCACGTGAAGGCCGTGCACGAATGGCACATCAACGCGGACGAGCCGCTCGCGCTGCAGTACACGCTTGCGTACAAGTCGGCGGAGCAGCAGAAGACGTTCTACGCGCCGGATGCGTATCGCTCGTCGGATCACGATCCGGTGCTGATCGATATCGCGCTGCCGGGCGGCGGGAAGTAATGGCGGATTGAATGCGGAAGAAGCGCGGCGTGCGGCGAGGCTGCATGTCGCGCTTCTTGCCTATTGGAAGCGCTGGCAGGGGAAAGGGTAAATAATTCCACTTAATTTATGGGAATTCGATAAATCGGTATTTTATGGATGACACGATGCGGATAAGCGCATCGCTTGAAGAATGGTTGAAGTGACTTGAATCATTGAATGGCGGCCCATGCATGCCGTCACGCTGAATTAATCGATCTCAGGTAATTAAAATGAAAGAATAATTCCGGTGATCTGAAGGCTTTCGAGGCGCAACATCAACGTCGGTAAAGGATTGCCGGTTGTGCGATAAAGGCGGCAAATTCGGCGGATTATTGTCGTTAGAGCGCGCAATGCGCGAATAATCCCGTTTTCTTTCAATTGCCAGACACTGTCCGCCGTTAGCATCATTGCGGGTTTTTTAATATCCGAATGATCTTTGACAACGCGGCGCAGCACCGCCTATTTTTGTGTTGTCGTAAATTTGGGTCATATAAAAGTTGTCCAAACTGCAGGGGGCGTCCGAGCACCATTCTCGCCAGCAGTTTGCTGTGTCTGTATCAAGTTCAGTCTCTTGGAAGTCCAATCCCCAACCGCCGACTGCCGACCGTGCAACGCGAGTGGCGGGTTCGCCTGCGCGTTCCGCAGGCGTTGGCGGCCTGTGTGAAACGGTATCCGAATCAAAGGACAGAGATGAAACCAGACAGGAGCTGTACCGGCAGCCGCCGTGGCCGTCACGGCCGGTTGGCCGGGCTAGGTGCATTGACCGTCATGACACTGGCGCTCGCGGCATGCGGCGGCGACGATTCGTCGTCCGTCGGTGCGTCGAGCCTCGCGCAGGCCACCGCCAGCCAGCAGGCGAGCGCGCAACAGGCGGCCGGGCAGACACCGGCCAACCAGCCGTACGTCGACCCGGTCGCGTATTCGATGAATGCGACCGACGGCCTGGCCCCCGGGCAGGTGTCCGAGAAAACCGCCGTCATGCATTACCAGTGGAAGAACGGCGGCACGACCGTCAACTACACGACGACCACCGGCCACCTGACCGCGCAAGACGCGAACGGCAATGCGGAAGCGTCGATGTCGTATGTCGCGTACACCGCGCCGAGCACGAACGGCAAGCCGCGCCCCGTCACGTTCGTCTATAACGGCGGCCCCGGCTCGTCGTCGATCTGGCTGCGGCTCGGCTCGTTCGCGCCGACCCGCGTGGCCACGCCCGATCCGCTGTTCGGCAGCAACTGGCCGAACTATCCGCTCGTCGACAACGCCGAGAGCCTGATCGACACCACCGACCTCGTGTTCATCGACCCGCCCGGCACCGGGCTGTCGGAAGCCGTGTTGCCGAACACCAACCAGAAGTACTGGGGCTCCGACGCGGACGTGAACATCATGCGCGACTTCATCCAGCGCTACCTGAACGTCAACAGCCGCGGCACGTCGCCGATCTACCTGTACGGCGAATCGTACGGCACGCCGCGTACCGACATGCTCGCGCTGGCGCTCGAATCGGCCGGCGTGCACCTGACGGGCATCGTGCTGCAGTCGGCGATCCTGAACTACTTCGCGGATGCGGTGGAAGCCGTCGCGATCACGCAGTCGACGGAGGGGCTACTGCTCGAAACCGATACCGTGGCCGGCTACCTGCCGGGTTATGCGGCGGTCGCGGCGTACTTCAACCAGGTGTCGCCGGCACCGGTGAACGCCGATCTGTACGCACTGCAGACGGAACTGTTCACGACGCTGATCTACAACCAGCTGCAGAAGTATTCGCAGTCGTGGGTGTTGAGCCAGCTCGGCATTCCGGATGCGCTCGGCACGCCGGTGTTCCCGAGCGATGCGACGCTCAGGCTGTGGTCGATCCCGTCGAGCCTCACGCAACAGGCGCTGCGCGGCTACTTCAACGCGAATCCGTTCGGCACGAGCCTCTTGCCCGGGACGACGATCGGCCGGTATGACGGACGCGTGTCGTTGCCGAATTCCGATCCGCGCCTGCAGAACGACGGCGACCCGTCCGACATCCTGATTTCGCAGCCGTTCACGAACGCGCTCGCGACGCAGATGCCGGATTACCTCGGCTACACCGCACCGAACGCGACGTACCTCCCGCTGAACGACAACATCATCGGCGTCTGGGACTTCACGCACGACGGCCAGCCGATGCCCGACACGATCCCCGATCTGCTCGGTGCGCTGCAGCTCAACCCGAAGCTTCGCGTGCTCGCGGAGAACGGCTTCCACGATCTCGCGACGCCGTTCTTCAACACCGAGAAGCAACTCGCGCGGCTGCAGACGGTGAAGGGCCTGAATCCGAAGCTGCAGGTGAACTTCTTCCAGGGCGGCCACATGATCTACCTGGACGACGTCGCCCGTCCGCAGATGAAGCGGGATCTGAAGACGTTCTACAAGGGTGCGCGGATTCCGACGGCACTGACGCTGCACACGCTGCCGCCGCCGTGGCCGGATGAAAACCCGCCGAGCGTGCCGACCGGCAGCGTCCCGGGCGCGACCGCCGGGACGACGCTGGCGGCGGCCCCGTGAGCGAGCCTGAGCGACGGACTCCTTGTCAAAGGAACCCTCTATTCATCCATTGAATGCGAGTGATCATGTCCCTAATCAAAATGATGCGGCGTATGTCTCCGTTGATCGTCGTCGGTGCCGTGATGAGCAGTGCCTACGCGTTGCCGCCGCAGGCGGTGGCGCCGGTGAAGCTGCCGCACGGCGGGCGCGGTGTCGACGGTCCGTTCTTTCCCGCCACGAAAGCGGCGCCGGTGTTGCCGTCGACCGGCGCGACGCTGCAGCAGCAGGCGCAGCAGCGTGTCGATGCGCGGCTCGGCGCCAATACGGTGCTGAGCAACGGCGCGGCCGTGACGAAGGCGCAGGCGCAGAGCAGCGGTCTCGGCTTCGTGTCGAAGCACTTCGACGAGATCGATGCGAAGCACACCGGCCGCGTGACGATGAGCGATGTGCGGCAGTTCATCCAGCAGCGGCAGGTGCAGGCGCAGCAGGAACAGCAGGACGAGTGACGTAGCAGGCAGGACGGCGGCCGGTGCGGATTCCTGCGCACCGGCCGCTGGAAGATGAACGACAGCGTGAACGACAGGCGCTAGGTGGCCTGGCGCGCGTAGCGCTTCGCGGTGGCCGACGGCAGTTCGCCGAACATCGCGCGATAGTCCTGCGCAAAACTGCTCAGGTGCCAGAAGCCCCACTTGGTGGCCGCGGTCGTCACGGAATCGCCGAGCCGCAGCTCGCGGCGCACGTGGTTCAGCCGCACGGCCCGCAGGTACGCGATCGGGTTCAGGTTCAACGTGTCCTGGAACGCGTATTGCGCGGTGCGCCGGCTCACACCGAGTTCCACGCACAGCTCGGCGATCGACAGCGGGCAGGTCGATGCATCCTGCAGCCGCTCCCGCACCGCATTGACCAGCGACCAGTACTTCGTCGGGCGCACGATCCGTGCGCCGGCCCCTTGCGTTGTGGCCGTCATCACTTCCGAGATCGCGTACAGCACGGTGCGTTCGAGCAGTTCGATCCTGTCCTGCGTCGACACGTCGTCGATGCGGGTGGTTTTTACGGCGGTGGCCAGTGTCTGGCGCAGCAGGTCGCGCAGATGATCGGCCACACCGGTCGCCATCGGGATCACCGGCGCATGGGTTTGGGCGCGCAGCGACGCGGCCACCGTGCGCAGCGCCTGCGTCGACAGCTTCTCCGGCTCGATCTCGACGTTCACGAGCAGATGGCGGTCGGGCGAATAGAACTCGAATGCCGGCTGGCTCGAGAACACGTGCAGGCTGTCGCGCCCGCTCTTCTCGCCGCACAGGCGCGCATGCCCTTCCAGTTCCAGTGGCACGGCCACGGCGATCCGCTCCGGCGGCACCGCGCCTTGCTGCAGGATGACCTTGTCGAGATCCTCGACCAGCAGCTTGATGCCGCCCAGCGACACGATCGACGACGAGCCGTGAAATCGCCCACCGGAGATCTGCGTGTAGTTCATGTTCCAGCCGTCGAACGCGCGCGCCTGTTCTTCCACGTCGGTGAACGCGCAGAACGCGACCGTTCGCGCGAACAGCGGATCGCCGGAGAAATCGCTCGGGTGGGCAGGCGGCGTCATCGAGGGCGGAGGGCGGGAACGGGCGGGCCGGATCGATTCATTGTAGCCGCTCGTCGCGCCGGTCAAAAAGCACCGGACGGGCATCGTCTCGTCAAAACCCTGACTTGCCGAAATCCGATAGTGGAAAACCTTTCGGTACCTTACCGTTGGCACCCATACGACGCTGGAGAGACATGATGGAACTTCCCCGTGGCGGATCCTGGAGAAACTGGGTCGGCAATCAGTCGTGCGTGGCCGCGCACCTGGCGTCGCCCACCAGCGAGGCCGAGATCGCGGCACTCGTGCATGCCGCGACGCGGCAAGGCAAGCACGTGCGGTGCGCGGGGTCGGGGCACTCGTTCACGCCCGTGGTGGCCACCAGCGGCCTGCTGCTGTCGCTGCAGGACTACCAGGGCATCGTGGAGGTCGACGAAGCGCGCAAGCGCGTGACCGTGAAGGCCGGCACCAAAATCAATGCGGTGACGCGGCACCTGAAGGCACTCGGCCTGTCGCTCGTCAACCAGGGCGACATCGATTCGCAGGCGATTGCCGGCGCGCTGGCCACCGGTACGCACGGCACGGGGACGACGCTCGGCAACCTGTCGTCGCAGGTCGTCGGGATGCGCATCGTGCGCCCGGACGGCTCGATCATGAAGGTGAGCGACCGGCAGGACCTCGACTTGCTGCATGCGACGCAGGTGAACATCGGCATGTTCGGCGTGGTGTCGGAGATCACGCTGCAGGTGACCGATGCGTTCTGGCTGCACGACCGCGTGTGGCGCGAGGACTTCGACGCGCTGATGGAGCAGTACGACGACCTGGCCGCGAAGCACCGGCATTTCGGTTTCTTCTGGTGCCCGACGTCGGCCAGCCGCGATCTCTACTGCCTGCCCGACACCACGAAGGTGTCGAATTCGAAGAAGGACTACGACGTGTGCGAGATCAAGGTGATGGATATCACCGACGCGCGCACGTTCCATGAAGGCGAGCACGAGAAGATCGCCTATAGCTCGGAGGTCTATGCGATCCACTACGTGCCGAACTTCCACGAGCTCGAGTACGCAGTGCCCGCGCAACACGGCAAGGAAGCGCTGCGCCGCGTGCGCGAGCTGATCCTCACGAAACACCGCGACTGCATCTTCCCGGTCGAATATCGCTTCACGAAGGGCGATCCGGCGTGGATCAGCCCGTTCAACCACCAGGACAGCGTCACGATTTCATGCTCGGGCGGCCCGAACGGCGTCGACTATTGGCCGTTCCTGAAGGACGTCGACACGATCCTGCGCGACTACGGCTCGCGTCCTCAATGGGGCAAGCTGCATTTCACGAACCGCGAGGACGTCGATCGCTGGTTCCCCAAGGCCGAAGCGTTCCGCGCGCTGCGCCGCAGCGTGGACCCCGAAGGCTATTTCCTCAACGATCACCTGCGGACGCTGTTCAGTTGAGCAGACCGAACGAACCAGAATGGAGCACGCAACATGAATGTCAAGATTGACGGCCGCCTGGCCGGCAAGGTCGCCATCGTGAGCGGCGGCGCCGGCGGCTGCGGCGGCGCGGCGTCGGAACTGTTCGCCGCCCAGGGCGCGAAGGTCGCGATCATCGACCGCGACGGCGACGCCGCCGAAACGCTCGCGTCCAGGCTGCGCGATGCGGGCCTGCAGGCGATCGGCCTCGGCGCCGACGTGTCGAAGCAGGCGGAAGTCCAGCAGGCGGCGCGCGCCGCACGGGAGCAGTACGGCAACGCGGACATCCTGTTCAATCACGCCGGCACGCTGATCGTCAAACCGTTCCTCGACATCGAGGAATCGGAATGGGACTGGCTGATGGGCGTGAACGTGAAGAGCATGTTCCTGATGACGCAAGCGGTGCTGCCGCAGATGCTGGAGAAGGGGCGGGGCAGCATCGTCTGTACGTCATCGATTTCCGCGGTGTGCGCGACGCCGGGCGAGGTGCTGTATGACGCGACCAAGGGCGCGTGCCACATGTTCGCGCGGGCGATTGCGGTCGAGTATCGCGACCGCGGCATTCGCTGCAACGCGCTCGCACCGGGGTTCATTCGCACGCCGCACGGGATGCGCGAACTGAAGGACCTGCAGGCGATGGGCGTCGACGCGACCGAGGCGGCGATCGCGGTTCAGCAAGGCCGCCTGTGCGAGCCGTCGGAAGTCGCGGCCGCCGCGCTGTTCCTCGCGTCCGACGAGTCGAGTTTCGTCAACGGCACGCACCTGTTCGTCGACAACTGTTTCTCCGCCGTCTGATCGCGGATGCTCGCAAGATTCAACCGCTGCGAGGCGGTTGAATTTCGTCGTTGCCGGTAGAGATAAAAAACCGACTCGCGGCACGAAGCCGGCGAGTCGGTTTTTTTCAACCTGCTTCGAAGCCGCTTCAGACAGACGGATCGACGTTCGCCTCGAGTTCGCGGATGCGCTCGAGATTGCGCGTGTCCTTCAGCACCGGCGGCCCCGCGAACGTGTTTCGCACGCCGAAGCCATACCAGATCGCCATCAGCACGACGACGAAACCGACGAGCACGTACAGCACCTTCTCGTTCGGCGGCTGGATGCCGACATACGCGAGCACGCAGGCGCCGACCAACGCGAGCAGCGCACACGGCTTCGACCAGATTCCCAGCTGAAAGGGACCCTTGTCGGTCCACGAGCGGCCTTCGGCCAGCATCCCGGAGCCGATCGGCATCGCATACGAGATGAACAGGAACACCGCGCTGCCGGCGCTCAGCACCGAGAACGCGTCGCCGTACAGCGTGACGACGATCGCGAGCACCGCGCACGTCCAGATCGCGGGGCCGGGCGTGCGGTGCGCCGGGCTCACGCTGCGCAGCAGCTTCGACGCCGGCAGCCCGCCGTCGCGTGCAAAGGCGTACACCATCCGCGACGTCGACATGATCGCCGCGAGCCCGCACACGTAGTTGATGAAGAACATCGTGAGTTCGAGGGTGACGCGCAACGCCTTCGGAATCGGCGCGAGAATCGCCTCGAAAAAGCCGGTGCCCTGCTTCATGCTGGCGGTCAGGTCGGGCATCACCAGCACGAACGCGCACACCATCACGTAGCCGAACACCGCGGACCAGAACACCGACCCGATGATGCCGCGCGGCACGTTTTTGGCCGCGTCGTGCGTCTCTTCCGACGTGTGCGCGGAAGCGTCGAAGCCGGTGATCGTGTAGGTCACGAGCAGCAGGCCGGACAGGAACGCGAGCGGGGTGGCCTGCTTCGGCCATGCGCCGCCATCGACGCCGGTGAAATTGGTGAACGTCACGAGGCGATGCGCGTCGAACGCGACCGGCGAGTAGACGAGCAGCGACACCACCAGCGCGATCGTCACCACGAAGATGAGATAGCCCGACAGGTCGGTGATCTTGCTCGCGATCCTGATGCCGCGGGCATTCAGGATCGCCTGCGAGATCGTGATGAACGCGATGAACGCCGTCTGGTGCCACCAGGTCAGGCTGTCCGGGCTGACGCCGAACATCGGCGCGATCAGCGTCTTGAAGAACGGATCGTAGGTGCCGAAGTTGATCGCGGCGATCACGAAGATCAGCCCGATCAGGTTGAGCCACGCCGTCATCCACCCCCATTTCTTCCCGCCGAGGATCGCGCCCCAGTGATAGAGGCCGCCGGCCGTCGGAAACGCGGACGCGATCTGCGACATCGACACCGCGACGATCAGCGCGAACAGCGAGCCCAACGGCCAGCCGAGGCCGATCGAGGCGCCGCCGGTGGCCGAAAACGCGAGCTGGAACGCGGTAATGCCGCCCGACAGGATGCAGATCACGGAAAACGACACCGCGAAGTTCGAGAAACCGCTCATACGTCTCGACAGTTCCTGCGCATAGCCCATCTTGTGCAGCAGGCTTACGTCACTGTCGGTGCCTGAATCAGGCTGGCGTTTTGCATCCATGGTCGCTCCGTCACGAATGTCCTGCGTGGCAGGACCGTCATCGCCGCCCGGGCCAAGCATTCTGGCCCGCTCCTGGGATTCGTCGGCGGCTCGCGATGCCGTGTCGAGCGGCCATCGCTTTCCCGTCCGATGCGTGAACGGTATGAAATCAAATTTCCCGGCTCTATCAGATTTCGGCAATGGAGTGAAAATCCGGACGGATGCACCGGAACAGGGCGTGTTGGCCCGTTGCGTCGCCGGGCGGAGCGGGAGCGTGACGGATGCGCGGCGACGGTGGTGGCGACGGCGAAGGGCGATCGCCGGATCGCCGCCACGCCAGTGGCCCCGGACGCATGCGGGAACCAGCGACGGCCTATTCCGTTTTCGGCGTGTCGTGTCGCGGTCCGAAGCGCGCGCGATAGTCGCGTGGCGATACGCCGACCTGCTTCGCGAACGCGCGCTGCAACGCGTCGACGCTGCCGAATCCCGACCGCTCGGCGATGCGTTCGAGCGGCCAGTCGGCCCGCTCCAGCAGCGCCTTCGCGCGCTCGACGCGTGCGGCCAGCACGAACTGCGCGGGCGATCGTCCGGTCTCCTTCAGAAAATTGCGCGCAAACGTGCGCTCGCTCATGTGCATCCGCGCGGCCAGCGCGGCAACGCCGAGATCGCCAGCCGGATCGTCGGCGATCTCGGCGAGCAGCGCGCGCATGCGCGGCGTCGCGTTGGCCAGCGCCCCGAGCCCGACGCTGAACTGTGCCTGTCCGCCGGGACGGTGCATGAACAGCACGAGTTCGCGTGCGACCGCGAGCGCGGTCGGCGCACCGCAATCCGCCTCGACGAGCGCGAGACACAGATCGATGCCGGCCGTCACGCCGGCCGACGTATGGAACGGCGGATCGCTGACGTAGATCGCGTCCGGTTCGATCCGCGCGTCGGGACGGAGCGCCTGCAGCATCGCGCACTGGTTCCAGTGCGTGGTTGCGCGCCGGCCGTCCAGCCATCCGCCCGCCGCCAGAACGAACGCGCCCGTGCAGATGCTCGCGATGCGCCGCGTGCCGGCGATCCGCGTGCGCAGCCACGGCAGCACGCCGGTTTCCGATGCGGCATGGCGTAGCGCCGCTTCATCGCCGCCGGCGACGATGAGCGTGTCGATCCGCTCGGGCAGCGCCGCGAGCGCGGCCGTGCCGGCGAGGCGCAGGCCCGCGTGCGTGACGATGTCGCCGCCGTGTTGCGACGCGAGCGTGAGCCGGTACGGCGCGGCATGGTCGGGAAGGTGACGGTTCGCGACCGCGAACACTTCCATCGGGCCCGTGATGTCGAGCGACTGGACGCCTTCGAAGCCGACGACGACGATGTCGCGTGCCGAACAGGTTGACTGGGACATGGCGGAAAGTGCGGTGGAGTTGTCCTTGTGACCGCGAGCATGATCCTTGTAATTTTCCGGACATGCAATCGACGGATGCGGGTGAACGATGCGGGGATGGAAGGCAGGCGGGGCGGTGCTGCTGGTGTGCGCGATGCTGGGCGCATGGGCCGCGGGGTGGCATGTGCCGGTGAAGGCGGAGGACGCACGGCCGGTCGCCCAGGCGCTGACGATCGGCGCGCCGAAGGCGGCCCGCGCGCGGCCGCTCGTGGCGATCGTCGCGGACAACGCCGGAACGGAGACGACCGATTTCATCGTGCCGTACGCGATGCTGAAGGCATCCGATGCGGTCGATGTCGTCGCCGTGTCGGCTGCCGAAGGCGAGGTCGAACTGATGCCCGCGCTGCGCATGCTGGCCGATACGACGTTCGACCGGTTCGATGCCGCGACGCCTGCGGGAGCCGACGTGGTGATCGTGCCCGCGCTGCATCGCGCGGACAGCCCGGCGGTGCTGGCATGGTTGCGCAAGCAGGCCGTTGCCGGTGCAACGATGGTGGCGATCTGCGAGGGTGCGGAAGTGCTCGCGAATGCGGGCCTGTTGCGGCACCGTACGGCGACGTCTCATTGGTATGTGCGCGACAGCCTGCGTCACCGCTTTGCCGATACGACGTGGATCGACGATCGCCGCTATGTGATGGACGGTAACGTCATGACGACGACCGGCGTATCGGCGTCGATTCCCGCTTCGCTGGCGTTGGTGAATACGCTGGCCGGGCCGGCAGCGGCGCGCGAGACGGCGCGGCGCGTCGGCGCACAGTCATGGAGCGACGTTCACGACGGCAGCCGGTTCGCGTTGACGGCGCGTGCGGTGGCGGTCGCGCTGACCAACCGCGTCGCGTTCTGGCGGCACGAGACGTTCGATCTTCCGCTCGAAACCGGGTTCGACGAGCTACCGGTTGCGTTGACCGCCGACGCGTGGGCGCGGACCTGGCGCAGTGACGTCGTCGCGACGGCAGACGCGCGCGTGGTCGAGTCGAGGCACGGGCTGCGGTTGCTGGCGCAGCCGGCGAATGCGCGGCACGCGCGCATGGCGGTGCCGGCCGACCGGCGCGGGGACGCGGTGCTGCCTGGTGTGCTCGGCGACATCGCGGCACGCTACGGCGATGCGACATCGGGCTGGGTTGCGCTGCAACTGGAGTATCCGAAGTAGCGGCCGTTTTGCGCGGCATGCTGGCATTGCGTGCCGCGCTTGTGACGGATTTCGCCGGCGTCGGGCATGGCCCGGTCGAAGTTTGAGTGAGCGGCGGGTAAGCAACACGCCGCCGACCGTGAAAGTCACGCGGGGTCCGCTGCAAACAGCGCTTCCCAGCCGAGAAACGCGCCAAGCGGAATGATGTCCCAGTCGATCAGCCCGGCCTTCGCCAGCGGAAACTCGCGCAGCGCTTCGCGGGCGCTTTCGATCGACTCGCACTCCGCGATGATCGCGACGCCCGGGCGATCCTGACGGAAATAGATATCGCGGACGATCCCGCGCTTAAGCAGTTGCCACGCGTAGCGCACTTCGTCGAGCAGGTGCGGCTGATACGCGTCCGGGCTGGCGCCGGGCAACGGGACGTCGAGGCACAGCAGTTTCATGTCGATCTCCTGGCGAATGGGGGGCTGCTTACGCGCTGGCCGCGAGCCGCGACGCCAGTTCGGCGACGCGCTGCCCGAGGTGCGCGGCGGTGTCGAGGTCGCTCGCGATCGGCGACAGTTCCGGCGACACGTCGTCGGACTGCGCCATCGCGCCGAGCCAGCCGCCGATCCGGTTGCGCTCGTTCGCCGCGGTGCCGGCGAACAGGTCGAGCCCGACCCAGATCATCCCGTGCTGCGCGGCGAACAGCGTCATCGTCATCAGCGAGTTCAGCTTGTCGCCGTGCTGCGCGCCGGAATTGGTAAAGCCGGCCGCGACCTTGTTGCGCCAGGTTTGCGGAATCCACGCGGGGCGCGTCGAGTCTTCCATGAATTTCTTGAGCCGCGAGCTGATCGAGCCGTTGTACGTCGGCGAGCCGAAGATGATCGCGTCGCTCGCGGCGAGCGTCTCCCACGGAATCGCGCCGTCGGCGACCGCGACGAGCCGCACTTCCGCGCCCGGCACGCGGCGCACGCCTTCCGCGACGGCTTGCGCCTGTCGCTCGGTGTGACCGTGACCGCTGTCGAAAACGATGGCGGCAAGCATGGACATTCCTTTGCAGTGCGTTGAACGATGGCCGGATTGTGGGCGGCGCGGGTCGCAACCGGAAGTTGAGTCCGGGTTGAGTCGCTCACAACTTCAGGTTGATAATCGGCGGCAAGCGAAGGTGTACCGTGCAACGTGTCGATCGAAGGAGGCTGCTTTGGATGTGTCACAACGCACGCGTGCGATCCTGTCGTTCGTGCATGCGGCCGACGGCGGCAGCTTCGCGGCGGCCGGGCGCATGCTCGGCATCACGTCGGCCGCCGTCAGCAAGAACGTCGCGGGCCTCGAGCAGGCGCTCGGCGTGCGGCTGATGAACCGCACCACACGCACGCTGAAGCTCACCGACGAAGGCAGCGTGTTCCTGCGCCAGGCACGCGTCGCACTGGACGCGCTCGATTCGGCGGTCGACAGCATCGTCGCGCAGCGGCTCGGGCCGCAAGGGCGCATACGCATCTCGACCAGCGCCGCATTCGGGCGCGAGCATCTGCAACCGGTGCTGCCCGGGTTGCTGGCGCGTTACCCTGGCTTGTCGGTGGAGGCCGATTTCGACGACCGGATCGTCGACGTCGTACGCGACGGCTACGACATCGTCATCCGCGGCGGCAACATCCACGATTCCGCGCTGGTGTCTCGGCCGGTCTTTCGGATGAATACGGTGCTGGTTGCATCACCCGCTTATCTGCAGCGTCACGGCATTCCGCGCGCGCCGGACGATCTCGTTACGCACCGGCTGATCGCACGCCGGTTTCTCGGTGGTGAGGTCGCGACATGGAGCTTCAGGATGCGCGGCGGGAGCATCGTGGCGGTCGATCCGGGCGAGACGGCGCCGCTGACATTCTCCGCGCCGGAGGCCGTGCTGCAGGCCGCCCGTGACGGGCTGGGCATCGCGCAGGTCGGGGTGCACCTCGCGTGGGCGCATCTGCGCGCCGGCGCGCTGAAGGTGCTGCTGCACCGCCATCACTTGCCCGGCAGCTACGAAATGGCGATGCAGTATCCGCATCGCGCATTGAAGGCGTCGCGCGTACAGGCGACGGTCGACTATCTGCTCGACGCGTTTGCCGCGAACGAGAGCCTGCATGTGCCGTTGAAGGCGCTGGATGCGTACGGCGTGTGAGGGCGGCGCGTTCCATGCGAGCGATCCGGCATTCATCGCGCTGGTGGCGCGCTTGCGCACGAGCAGCAGCGAGTTCGCGCAATGGTGGGATGCGCATGACGTGCGCAGCGGCGTGTCGGGCCAGAAGGTGTTCGCGCATGCGCAACGGGGCGCGCAGCGCTATGAATACGCGACGTTCCAGGCGAACGACGATCCCGCGCTGAAGCTGGCGATTTACACGCCGGTGAGCGGGGATGAGGGGGACTGAAGGGGGGCAATCGCTGCCGCCATCCGGCGGCCGCGCATCGAAGTATTTTCTTCGTGCGTGAACGCCGGGGCGGAGCGTAACGGGGCGGTGTTTCCGGTCAGGCTGAAGCCGAGGCCGAGGCCGTACGTCGGGCGGACCAGCGATTCCACAGCATGCCGGAGCGATTGCCGCTGCGGCAGTACGCAAGCACGGGCTTCTGCAGCGTGTCGACCAGTGCACCGAAGGCATCGATTTCCGCATCACCGATGCCGTCGCGCTCGACCGGCAGGTAGCGTGCTTCGAGGCCCAGTTCGCGGGCCGCCGCGGCGATTTCGTCGAACGCCGGATGGGCGTCGCCGTCGCCGTCCGGCCGGTTGCAGATGACCGAGCGGAAGCCGGCATTGCGGATCGCCTTCAGGTCGGCCGGCGTGATCTGCCGCGACGCGGAGAAGCCGTTCGCCGCCGTCGCGCGACACTGTTCGATCGCGTGGCGGAAGCAGGCGATCGCGAAGTCGACGTCCTGCTCCGTCGTAAAGCGGCCGAAGCTCACGCGCACGGTGCGGCCTGCCGTTTCCGCATCGAGGCCGATCGCGGTCAGCACGTGGGACGGTGCGCCGCTGGTCGAGTTGCATGCGGACGTCGACGACACCGCGAGCGCTTCGCCGAGCATGAACGGGAAGAAGCCCGGCGCATTCACCGTCAGGCTCAGCGTGTGCGGGATGCGGCGCGCGGCGGCCGCGTTCTGTGTGACATTGCCGAGTGCGACCAGTGCGTCCGTCAGGCGCGCGCCGAGCGCCGCGATTCGAGCGGCTTCGCCGTCGAGCTTCTCAGCGGCCAGTTCGCATGCCACGCCCATGCCCACGATCTGATGCGTCGCGAGCGTGCCCGAACGCAAGCCGCGCTCATGCCCGCCGCCATGAATCTGAGGCGCGATTTGATCCGCGATATCGCGGCGCACGAACAGCGCGCCGATCCCCTTCGGGCCGTACACCTTGTGCGCGGACATCGACAGCATGTCGATGCCGAGCGCGCGCACGTCGATCGGCGTCTTGCCGAGCGCCTGGGCAGCGTCGACGTGGAGCAGCGCGCCCGCGTCATGCACGATGCGCGAGATTGCGCCAATATCGGTCAGCGTGCCGAGTTCGTTGTTCACGAGCATCAGCGACACGAGGCCCGTATCGGGGCCGATGGCGGCCGCGACCGCGTCGGCGGTGATTTCGCCGTCGCGCGTGGGCGTCAGGAACGTGACCGTCGAGCCGTGCTTCGACAGGTTCGCCATCGTGTCGAGAATGGCCTTGTGCTCGATGCGGCTCGTGATCAGGTGGCGCTTGCCGGTCGCGTTTTCCGCATAGCCCTTCAGCGCGAGGTTGTTCGATTCGGTGGCGCCCGAGGTCCAGACGATCTCGTCGGCGTCCGCGCCGATCAGCGCGGCGACTTGTGCGCGGGCCTGCTCGACCTTGTCTTTCGCGAGCCGGCCGGCGGCGTGCGAGCTCGACGCGGGGTTGCCGTAGATGCCGTCGAAGCCGAGGCAGGCCGTCATCGCTTCGATCACGCGCGGATCGGCGGGCGTCGTGGCGGCGTAGTCGAGGTAGTGCAGCGGGGTGGTGTCGCTCATGTCCTTCTCTTGCTCGTTTCTTTCGGAATGGAAGAAATGATACGGGGGACAGAAGGGAAAAAGGATCCAAAGTTGGCTGGCGATTCAGCTTGATATGGAATAACGTTTTATCAGAAGTTGGATTTGGGGAATATATTTTTATGGCGGCGAGCGGGTGCGACTTGCGTGTCCGCGGCCCATTTTGCGAGGGATGGTCGAGATGCAGTATGAACTGACGACGTTGTCGTGTTTGCTGCTGGAGCAGGATGCCGTTTCCGCTGGTGCGCACCGATGGGTAACGGATCCGGGGGCAGCAGGGCGTCTCCTCGGGGCATGGCGTTCGGAAATCGGCGAGTTGGGGCAGATCGTCGTGCTGCGAGGCTTCGACGAAATCGACGAACTGCAGCAGGAGCGCCGTCGTGCGTTGATGAGCGGCGGGCCGTTCAATATCGACGGTGACCACGTGGGTCTCAGCATGGAAACCTACGAACTGTTTCCGTTCCTGCCCGCGATCGAACCGAAGACACTCGGCAGGTTCTACGAATTTCGCCGCTATTGGCTCAAGCCGGCCGGGATCGCGCCGACGATCGCTGCCTGGGAGCAGGCCGTCGGTCCGGCCGAGGCCTATACGTCGCATCTCGTCGCGAATATGTACGCGATCGACGGCCCGCCACGCATTGCCCATATCTGGGGGTTCTCGAGCCTGGAGGCGCGCATGGCATTGCGCGCGCGCCACTATGCCGAAGGGCTTTGGCCGCCGAAAGGCGGGCCGCAGCAGATCGAGCGGGCTACGTCGACGATTTGCCTGCCGGAGGCGTGGTCTCCGCTGGGTTGAATGTCCGGGGAAGCGTTGCAGATGTCGCGCTGCCCCGCACGATGCGACGGCAGGTGACGTATCGACGCCTCCGCAGCGGCGGTCTTGCCGCGTGCCTCCGCTGAACCGCGGCAAGCGCCGGGGCACACTCGACTGGCTGCACGCCGCGTTCATGCGGCGAACTGCCGATGCTTCGATGTCTATGAGGGATTCCCCCGGAACACGCGAACGAGCGCCGCTTCAACGCCGCCTTCGTTCGCGCCGCGCTTCTCCGTCGATGCTTCCCGCGCATCGCCCGCGATTATTTACGTTTCGCGAATGGCGCGTTCGCCGGTTTTATTTGAGTGCGGATCTTGGGACGTTTTTTATCGTCCGGCCCGACCGTACGCGTGCGAGCGGCGGTGCGGCCGGCCCGTTGCAGCCGGCTGCTAATGCCGGCAATGATCGGCCGCATCGAACCGGTTGTGCACGAGCACCTTGCCGATGACGCGGCCGGACTCCAGTGCCTCGTGAGCGTCGACGATTCTTTCCAGCGGAACCTTCATGCCGATTCTGGGTGAGTAGGCGCCTGCGGCCACGCAGGCAGCGACGTCCCTGACAGCCTGCTGCTTGGCGTCGTCGGGCACGTGATAGATATAGACGAAGCGCAGGACACAGCCATGCATCATCGCCCTCAATAGTGGAACGGACAGTTCGTCCGTTGCATGAGCCATCGCATAGGAACTGATGACGCCGCCGTGCGACACGCAGGCCAGGTCGACCTCGAGATTGGACTTCAGGTCGACATCGACGATACGGTCCACGCCGATGCCGCCGGTTGCGTCGAGAATGCCTGTTGCCGCGTCCGCCGCATGCCGGTCGACGACCAGATCGGCGCCGTTCTCTTTGGCGACGGTCGCCTGTTCGGCATTCGTGACCGATGCCGCCACCCATGCGCCGGCCCATTTCGCCAGCAGGATGGCGGCGGTGCCGACGACACCCGCGCCACCGTGAACCAGCACACGTCGTCCCGTCAGGCTGCCGTCGGCGAACAGGCAGCGGTGCGCGGTCAACGCCGGGATGCCAAGGGAGGCGCCCACATCGAACGACGCATGGTCCGGCAAGCGTACCGCATGGCTCGACGGGACCACGACGTATTCCGCCGCCGTACCCGTGGCCCGGCCGTATTGCGCCTCGTAAAGCCAGACGCGTTCGCCGATGCGCGCTGGCGAGACGTTGACGCCGATGGCGTCGATGACGCCCGCGCCGTCCTGATGCGGAATGATGCGCGGGTAAGGCAGCGCGGACGAGAATCCGGTACGCGCTTTCACGTCGGTCGGATTCAGTCCCGACACGTGGATGCGGACGCGTACCTCGTGGGGCCCCGGTTCGGGCATCGGCCATTCACCGACGGTCAATACGTCCCGGGCTGCACCGAGACGTTCGTAGAAGGCTGCTTGCATCTGTCGCGCTCCAATCGTTTTCACCAAGGCGGCGGGCCAGGTGGACCTGACCGCCGGACGGGAAAATTCTGGGTTGAAGGGATACGGATCGCAAGTAAGTACGAGTTTGATATATAGGGTAATTTTTTATACTATTGGCGCATGGAAAAGCCGAATACACACGGGTACCGATGCACGGTGGAGGCGACAGTCGATGTCATCGGCGGGAAGTGGAAGCCGTTGATCATTTACTACCTGCTCAGCGGTACGAAGCGATTTGGCGAGCTTCGCGCCGCCATCGGCGGCGTCACGCAGCGGTCGCTGACATTGCAGCTGCGAGAGCTTGAAGCGCACGGCGTCATTTCCCGGCAAGTATTCGCCGAGGTTCCGCCCCGTGTCGAATATTCGTTGACGGAAGTGGGCCGTACCCTCGCGCCCGTGCTCAACGCGATGAAAGACTGGGGCGACGGCTATGTTGCCCACTGCGAAACGCGATAGATGCATCCAGGCAGGGATCGGCCTGACGTGCAGGCCGGTGGTTTGCCGCGTCGCGACTGAACCGGGGCGCTGCGGCTCGGCTACGTGTCGCAGGCCGCGTTCAGCCGCGCGTTCAAGCGCGTGACGGGCATGCCGCCGGACGCCGGCCGGCCGGTCGTTCGGGATACGTAGAAACCGTCGCCTCCGTCATGTCGAGCGGAGCCGATGCATCCGCCGCGTTCATGCGGCGAACTGCCGATGCTTCGATGTCTATGAGGGATTCCCCCGGAACACGCGAACGAGCGCCACTTCGACGCCGCCTTCGTTCGCTCCGCGCTTCTCCGTCGATGCTTCCCGCGCACCCCCCGCGATTATTTGCGTTTCGCGAATGGCGCGTTCGCCGGTTGTTCCCTACCCGATTGGATGCCGTGCACCTATCGTGGTGACGTCGGCTGATTGAACCCAACGCGTCGCACCCGAACGCCAGCCGGCATTTCCTCGCGATTCGCGTCGCACACAAAAACCATCGGACCTGGCTCATGCGCAGGCGCTGCGGCGCGCGCAGGCGAACCTGTGTCCACGGAGACGGACATGAAAGCAAACGAGTGGGATACCTCATACGAGTGGAAGGCGGTCACGCTGCTGGCGCTCGGCTTCGGGCTGGTCGGCCTCGATCGCTGGCTGATCGCGCCGCTGTTCCCTTCGATCATGAAGGACCTCAACCTGAACGCGCAGGACGTCGGCAACTGCATCGGCGTACTCGGCCTGTCGTGGGGGATCTTCGCGGCGCTGATGGGCGGCATCTCCGACAGGATCGGCCGCCGCAAGGTGCTGATTCCGGCCATCATCGCGTTCTCGCTGCTGTCTGGCTTCTCGGGGATGGCGGGCGGGCTGCTCGGGCTGATGGCGATTCGCGGCCTGATGGGCGTCGCAGAGGGCTCGTTCTGCCCGACGAGCTTTGCCGCGACGGCCGACGCATCGCATCCGCGGCGGCGCGGGCTGAACCTCGGCCTGCAGCAAAGCGGCTTCGCGCTGTTCGGGCTCGCGCTGTCGCCGATCATCGCGACGCAGCTGCTCGGCTTCGTGTCGTGGCGCTGGGTCTTTGCGCTCGTGGCCGTGCCCGGCCTGATCCTCGGCGCGATCATGTTCTTCGTGATCCGCGAGCCGAAGGTCACGAAGGCCGTCGCGTCGGAGCATGCGCCGGCGTCGCTCGGCCATGTGCTCAAGAGCCGCAACATCCTCGTGGCGATGGCCGCCTTGTGCTGCGCGATGACCGGCGTATTCGTGCTCGGCGCGCTGCTGCCGCTGTACCTGACCGACTACCTGGCGCTTGGCACGCAGAAGATGGGCCTCGTCGTGTCGGCGATCGGTTTCGGCGGTTTTCTCGGGCAATTCGGGTTGCCGGGCCTGTCCGACCTGGTCGGCCGCCGCGTCGCGAGCATCGTCGGCTTCGCGGGAACGGCCGTGATGCTCTACATTTTCCGCGGCCTCGGCCCGCAGCCGCTCGCCCTGTTCGGGGTGCTGTTCGTCGCGTCGTTCTTCACGCTCGGGCTGGTGTCGCTGCTGTCCGGCCCGGTGGCGACCGAGGCCGCGCCCATCGGGCTCGTGTCGACGTCGATCGGCGTGGTGGTCGGGGTCGGCGAGATCTTCGGCGGCGGCATCGCGCCGGCGATGGGCGGCTACGTCGCCGCACACTTTGGCATCCAGAACATTCTGTGGCTGCCGATGTGTGCGGTCATGCTCGGCATCGTGGTCAGCCTGCTGCTGAAGGAAACCGCGCCGGCCGTGCTGCAGCGTCGGTTGGCGGCCGTGCAACCGGAACTGGCGGCGGGCGAGCAATCGCGGTAAGGCAATACAGGGGCAGGGCCGCGCATGCGCGGGCCGGCGTCATCGGCGATTGACATCGATTGGGTGACAGTGTGACGCGTCCCGCATGACACAGCCCGTGATCCGCACGGGTAGACTGCCGGTTTCGCTGTCGAAAAAGGGCGCGGTATGGACCGGTTCCTGAGCATCGAGGCATTCGTCCGGGTGGCGGAGGCGAGCAGCTTCGCCGAGGCGGCGCGGCAGCTTGGCGTGACCAGCTCGGTCGTGACGAACCGCATCCAGCAGCTCGAGAAGTTCGTCAACGCGCCGCTGTTCCATCGCAGCACGCGCCACGTGCGCCTGTCCGACGTGGGCGAGGCGTTTTATCGCGAATGCGCGGACGTGGTAGGGCGCGTCAACGAGCTGACCGACCAGATGCGCGAGCTTCGCGCGACCCCGACCGGGCGGCTGCGCATCCAGATGCTGCCCGGTTTCGCGCTCGATCACTTCGGCGCGCCGCTGGTGGAGTTCAACCGGCGCTACCCGGGCATCCAGCTCGACGTCATCGTCAATGACCGTGTCGTGGACCCTGTCGAAGAAGGGTTCGACATCGCGTTCCAGATCTTTCCGCCGATCTCCGAGTCGTTGATCGAACGGCGGCTGTTCACCGTCAAGCGCCTCTTCTGCGCATCGCCAGCGTACCTCGACGCGCATGGTGCGCCACAACATCCGCGCGACCTGCTGCAGCACACCACCGCGCTCTATTCGGGTTATCCGTCGCGCAACCGCTGGACGATGACGCGCGGCGACGAGGTCGTCGAAATGGAGCTGCCGGGCATGATCCGCTCGAACTCCGTGCACCTGCTGCGCGAGTACGCGCTGTCGGGCGGCGGCGTCGTGTGCCTGCCGACGCTCGTGGCGAGCGAGGCGCTCGTCGCGGGCCGGTTGGTGCCGATCCTGACCGACTTTCAGCTCGCGCCGCTGAGCTTTGCCGCGGTGTATCCCGCAACGCAGCGACAGGCGTTGAAGGTGAAGGCGCTGGTCGAATTCCTCGCGGAAACCATCGGCGACGAATCGCCGTGGGATGTTCCCCTTCTGGAGCGTGGCTGGGTGCGTTGAAGCGCGCGGATTATTCGCGAAACGCAAATGCCGTAGTCGCCGTCCCGTGCCTTGTTGCGGGTGGGCCTTGCCCCTAGAGTGGAATCCAACAAGCGGTTCAACTCAGGAGACAGAAATGACCGACACGGCATTCCACACCGTCTTTGGCTCGCTCAACGATTACCGGAAAGGCGAGATCGAAATCACGAGCGGCAGCGCTCAACACTACGCGTTCTCGAATGTCTTCGAGGTCGCATCGAAGTCGGCCCCTTATGAAAAGGTCGTCGCCGGCAAGAACCTCGAATACGTGATCGAAGTGCTGCGGACCGACGGCCAGTCGCCGTGGTTCGCGTGCACGCACGACGAGTTCGTGATCCAGATGGATGGCGAAGTCCGGATCGAATTCATCAAGCTCGATACGCCGCCGCAAGCGGGGCGCGGCACCGTGAATGCCGGCACGCAACTGGCCGGCCGCAAGATGGGCTACGTCGTATTGCGCCAGGGCCATCAGGCGCTGCTGCCGGCCGGCTGTGCATACCGCTTCACCGCCGGCAAGCCGGGCGTCGCACTCGTGCAGACCGTCCTGGGCGAGCTGTCCGTGGAGAAGTGGGCCGACATCTGCCTGCACTGATTCGTCCGACCGCATTCGACACTTCCAGGAGACACGTTATGGCCACTCTCGACACCCTCGATACCTCCGCAGGCTTCGCCGCCGATCTGGTGCAAGCCACCGAAGCCGATGCCGTCACCGGCTACCGCCGCTTCCAGCTCGGCGCATTCGAATTCCAGCGCGACGAATATTTCGTGAAGATCAGCTGGCCCGCGAAAGGCCAGACCCGCACGCACGCGATGCCGGCGGACGCGTTCCTGCGCGCGATGATGCGCGACGTGGCATGGGGCTTCTTCTACGGCTGGGTGAACTTCGACCACGTGTTCGGCACGCGCAACCACTACGGCAAGGTGGACATGTATGCGGGCACCTTCAACGGCATCCTGAAGGACGCCGGCGTGGACTACACCGAGACCTTCGACACGCCCACGATCATGGCGACCTTCAAGGCGATGCTGCACGACTGGACGAACGAAGGCTTCGATCCGTTCGCGGCGCCCGAGGAAACCGGCACGGCGTTCGGACGCAAGCACGGCGAGAACGGCTCGGCGATCGAGCGCACGCGGATCGCGACGCGCCGCATGCCGGGCCTCGAAGGCGATTCGCCGCTGCGTGACGACCTGCCGGTCAACCGCGCGTTCCTCGACGTCGCGCAGGACGAACCGGAAGTGCACGTCGAGCCGGGCTTCGAAGGCGAACTGCACGCGTTCAACCTGTTCAAGTACCTGTCGCGTTCGGACGTGACGTGGAATCCGTCGGTCACGTCGGTGTGCGGGCGCAGCCTGTTCTGCCCGACCACCGAGGAATTCATCCTGCCGGTGTTCCATGGCAACGACCGCGTCGAATGGTTCCTGCAACTGTCCGACGAAATCGTGTGGGACATCGGCGACAAGAACACCGGCGCGCCGCGTGCACGCGTGACGATGCGCGCCGGCGACATCTGCGCGATGCCCGCCGACATCCGGCATCAGGGCTATTCCACGAAGCGGTCGATGCTGCTGGTCTGGGAAAACGCGACACCGAACCTGCCGCAGCGCTACGAGAGCGGCGAGCTCGCGCCGTATCCGATCGCGTTCTGAGCGGCGCGTCGGTTTCCGCTTGCGCTTCACGCCATCCACCGAGGACGATTCATGCAAACCCAACTCTTCATCGACGGGCGCTTCGTTGACGCCGTCGACCGCGGCACGATCGACGTGCTGAACCCGCACGACGGCTCCGTCATCACGAAGATCGCGGCCGCCACCGCGGCGGACGTCGACCTGGCCGTCGAAGCCGCGACGCGCGCGTTCCCCAGATGGTCGGCGCTGCCGGCTGCCGAACGGGGCCGCTTGCTGCTGCGCCTGGCTGATGCGATCGAGGCCAACGCGGAGGAGCTGGCGCAACTCGAATCGCTGGACACCGGCCACCCGATCCGCGATTCGCGTGCGCTCGACGTGCCGCGCACGGCTGCGTGCTTCCGCTACTTCGGTGGCATGGCCGACAAGCTGCAAGGCTCGGTGATTCCTGTCGAGACCGGCTTCCTGAACTACGTGCAGCGCGCGCCGATCGGTGTCGTCGGCCAGATCGTGCCGTGGAATTTTCCGCTGATGTTCACGAGCTGGAAGATGGGCCCGGCGCTCGCGGCCGGCAACACGGTGGTGCTCAAGCCTTCGGAAATCACGCCGCTGTCGACGCTGCGCATCGTCGAGCTGATGGCCGAGGTCGGGTTCCCCGCGGGTGTCGTCAACATCGTGCCCGGCTATGGGCACACGGCCGGCCAGCGGCTCGCCGACCATCCGGGCGTCGGCAAGATCGCGTTCACGGGATCGACGGCCACCGGCCGCCGGATCGTCGAAGCGTCGCAGGGCAACCTGAAGCGCGTGCAGCTCGAACTGGGCGGCAAGGGCGCCAACATCGTGTTCGACGATGCCGATCTTGACGCGGCCATCAACGGCGCCGCGTGGGCGATCTTCCACAACCAGGGGCAGGCGTGCATCGCGGGCTCGCGTCTCGTGCTGCATGAGCGCATCGCGGATGCATTCCTCGAGCGCTTCGTGGCGCTCGCGTCGTCGATCCGGATCGGCAACCCGCTCGATGCGAACACCGAGATGGGGCCGCTGACGTCGAAGCAGCACCTCGATCGCGTGCTGGCGTTCGTCGATGTCGCGCGCGAGCAGGGCGGCCGTGTGCTCACCGGCGGCAGCGCGCCGCAGGACCCCGCGCTCGCCAACGGCTACTACGTGCGCCCGACGGTCATCGAGGCCAGGAGCGCGGCCGACCGTATCGCACAGGAGGAAGTGTTCGGCCCGTTCGTCACGGTGCTGCGCTTCGGCAGCGACGACGAAGCACTGACCATTGCGAACGCAACCGAATACGGGCTGGGCAGCGGCCTGTGGACGAAGGATCTGTCCCGCGCACACAAGATGGCGTCGCAGATCAACGCGGGCATGTGCTGGATCAACTGCTACAAGCGCGTCAATCCGGGCAGCCCGTTCGGCGGCGTCGGCCAGTCGGGCTACGGCCGCGAGATGGGCTTCGAAGCGATGCACGACTACACCGAGGCGCGGTCGGTGTGGGTCAACGTCGACGGCAACGTGCCGCCGCACTTCAAGCGCTGAGGGTCGCCATGGATCGCTTCGTCTATCAGGGCACCCCGTCCCGCGTGGTATTCGAATGGGGCGCGCTCGACAGGCTGCCGGACGAGCTGTCGACGCTCGGCGCCCGCCGCGCGCTGATCCTGTCCACGCCCGAGCAGCGGCCGCTCGCCGAGCGCGTGGAAGCGATCCTGGGCGAGCGCGCGGCCGGCATCTGCGCGCAGGCGGTCATGCACGTGCCGATCGAGGTCGCACACGCGGCGCGCGAGATGGCTGCCGAGCTGGAAGCGGACTGCTGCGTGGCGATCGGCGGCGGGTCGACGATCGGGCTGGGCAAGGCGATTGCGCTCGAATCGGTGCTGCCGATCCTGGCGGTGCCGACGACGTACGCCGGCTCGGAGATGACGCCGATCTTCGGGCTCACGGAGGGCCGGCTGAAGCGCACCGGGCGCGACGCGCGCGTGCTGCCGCGGACGGTGCTCTACGACCCGTCGCTGACGTTGTCGTTGCCGCCGGACATTTCCGCGGCATCGGGCATCAATGCGATGGCGCATGCCGTCGAAGCGCTCTATGCGGAAGATGCGAACCCGGTGATCAGCCTGATGGCGGAAGAATCGATCCGCGCGCTCGGCGAAGCGCTGCCCGTGGTCGTGCGCGACCCGGCGAACCGCGACGCGCGCAGCCGCGCGCTGTACGGCGCGTGGCTCGCGGGTACCTGCCTGGGCGCGGTCGGCATGGCGCTGCATCACAAGCTGTGCCACACGCTGGGCGGCACCTTCAACCTGCCGCACGCGCAGACGCATGCGGCGATGCTGCCGCATACCGCGCACTACAACCACGCAGCCGCGCCCGATGCGCTGCGCCGCGTGGCGCGCGCGCTGGGCGGGAACGACGCGGCCGAAGCCGGCCCGCTGCTGTTCGCGCTGAACGCACGGCTCGGCATCGCGCCGGCGCTCGCCGATATCGGAATGCCGGAGGCCGGCCTCGACGAAGCGGCCGATCTCGCGTGCCGCAACCCGTATGCGAATCCGCGGCCGATCGAGCGTGAGGCGATTCGCGCGCTGCTTCAGCGCGCATGGGAAGGGCGTGCGCCGCAATGAGCGGCTGCATGCGCCAACGGAGACAACCATGAGCCTTGACCACCAGGATGGTGACGCCACGCCGGCCGAGCCGGTTGTCGCCCGCTTCGACGGCATGCCGAGCCCGCGCTTGCGTGCGCCGATGCAGCGCCTCGCGCGGCATCTTCATGCGTTCGTCGCCGATCGGAGCTGACCGCCATGGCAAGATTTTTTGCGGTGTTTGCGACGGACCAGCCGGGCATGCGCGACGTGCGCGATCGCGTGCGGCCGATTCACCGGACGTACCTGCGCTCGGCCGACCAGCACGGCGTGGTGGTGCGGCTCGGCGGCCCGACGCTGGACCCGCACGGCGACGCGATGAACGGCACGCTGCTCGTCGTGGAGGCGGACGACATTCAGGCGGTGATGCAGTTCATCGGCAACGATCCGTATGTGAAGGAAGGGCTGTTCTCGCATGTGGAAGTGCGGCCGTGGGACTGGAGCCTCGGCAACCCCGAGCAGCGGGCGTGAATCATGGAAGCTCGACAACTCTGCCGGTTTTCCGATGTGCCCGACGGCGGCGCGCGGGTCGTCGATGAAGCGTGTATCGGGCGTCCCGTGATTGTGGTGCGAAGGGGCGAGCGCGTGTGGGCGTATGTGAATCGTTGCCCGCACTTCTCGGTGCCGCTCGATTTCGTGCCGGGTAGCGTTTCCTGTTATCGGTCGCAGGTGCTGATGTGCGCCCATCACAGCGCGCTGTTCCGGTTCGACGATGGCGTGTGTATCGACGGGCCTTGCTCGGGATCGGCGCTGGAGGCCGTGGCTGTCGACGTGGATGCCGCCGCGTGGGTCGTCTGTCGAGGCGCTTGATTCCGGTGTTTTGATGAGGGGCGAGTAGGGCCGTTTAACGCGACGGCCATCTTTTTATTCGATCAGTAAAGCTAATCATATTTCAGGTGTCCGGTAATCGACACCTGAATAACGGCGATTCCTTGTGCAGCACCGAGCGAGCACCTGCCACGTAGCAGGTGGCGGTCTCGCTTTGTCATAAAAAAGACGGAGACAAAATGAAACTCAGGTTTGGAGCAGTGGCGATTCTCGCCGTGGCGCAGGGCGCATGGGCGCAGAGCAGCGTGACGATGTTCGGGCTGATCGACGCGGGCGTGTCTTATGTCAGCAACGAGGGCGGCGGAAAGAACGTCAAGTTCGACGACGGCATATTCGCGCCCAACCTCTTCGGCTTTCGCGGCACGGAAGATCTCGGTGGCGGATATCGCGCGATCTTCGCGCTGGTGAACCAGTTCTCGATGGCGAACGGCGCGATCATCGGGACGGGGATTTTCGGGCGCAATGCTTATGTCGGCCTCGAAAGCAACCGGTTCGGCAGCATCACGCTGGGCAATCAGTACGACTTCATGGTGGATTCGCTGTTTTCGAAGAACAACGCGATTTCACGGGATATCTCGGGGCTGTACGGCTTTCGCAATGGCCCGTTTCAACGTCTCGCGCTTCCGGACAATCCGACCGGTGCATTCGATTGGGACCGCACGGCAGGCAGCAAACCGATCGCGAATTCCGTCAAGTACAGTTCGCCGACGGTATCGGGCTTTTCCGGTGGCGCGATGTATGCGTTCGGCGGGGTGGCCGGTTCGGTCGGCGCGGACAATGCGGTCAGCGCCGGGCTGAACTATGAAGCGGGGCCGTTCGGTATCGGGGCGGCCTACACGAACGAGAAATACGGCCCCGCGCCCGGCGTGCCGTCCACCAGCGTGCGCAACTGGGGTGTCGGGATGCATTACGACTTCGGTGTCGTCACCGCGAACGCGCTGATGACCACCGTGCACAACTCGTTCAACGACGCCGGCGTGTGGATGGCCGAGGCGGGCGGGTTGTGGCACGTCAGGCCGGATGTCGTGCTGGGCGCGAAGTACATGTACATGAAGGGCAATGAAGCGGTGAACGACAACCACGCGCATCAGGTCAGCGTGGCGCTGCAGTACCTGTTCTCGAAGCGGACGATGGTTTATGTGTCGGCGGACTACCAGCGCGCGAACAACGGCGCGAACGCGCAGGTCAATGGCGTGCTGGATCCGAACGGGGCATCGAGTTCCGCGAGCCAGACGGTGGCGCGGGTGGGGTTGCATACGGTGTTTTGATGGGGCGTGGCACCCGTTCCTCAAGCGCGCAGGGCGACCCATGCTCGCCCTGCGTCGATATTCTCCGTCACCGATATGCATCGCAGGATTTGCGGCAAGACGATAATTTCCTGGTAAGTGAGCGGTAAGTCGACTGGTCCTACAGTAGCCCCCGTTTCGATCGTCGACTCCAGGAAAATGATTGTGAAAACAGCCTTCCGCCGCGAACGTCCGTTACTGCTGCTTGCCGCTTCATTCGCATTTGCGTCTGCTTCCGCCTGGGCGGACGACGGCGTGATCCCGCCCGATCCCGATAATTCGGGGCTGACCATCCTCAACAACGCGACGAATGTGACGCATTGGGGATTGGGTGCCGGCGTCGGCTTCGAGCCATCGACCTACAAGGGCGACAGCACCCGCGTGTTGCCGTTTCCGCTGGTCTATTTCGACAACAAATGGGTACAGGTCATCGGTACCACCGCCGATCTGAAAATCGGGAGCTGGAGCGGTGTCAGTGTCGCGCTTCGCGGCCAGTTCTCGCTGTTCGACGGATACAAAGGCTCCGACGCACCGATCCTGAACGGCATGGAAAATCGCAAGGGCGCACTCTGGTACGGGCCTGCACTGTCATGGGGCACCGGGTTCGGTACGTTGTCGGGCACTTTCCTGTTCGGCGGAAACAAGGGCGAGCGCGCGAAAATCGGCTTCGAGAAGGCATTTGCTTTCGGCCAATTCTCGATCACGCCGCATGTCGGCGCGGAATGGCTGAGCAACAAATACGTCGACTACTATTACGGCGTGCGACCATCGGAAGCGCGCGCCGATCGTGCCGCCTACAGTGCGGGTTCGACGGTGAACGTGTCGGCCGGCACGCGTATCGACTTCCGGCCGACGAAGCAGCAGACGATATTTTTGGACGTCGGCGTGTCGCGCCTCGGCGACGCCATCACCGACAGTCCGATCGTCGGAAGACGGTTCGTTCCCGAGGCAAGAGTGGGCTACATGTACCGGTTCAAGTGAGAGCGGCGATGCCGAGAGTTGCGATTGTCGAGGATCATGAGCGCCTGGCCGACATGTTGAGCCAGGCGTTGGCCGCAGCGGGGATCGAATCCGACCGCTTCGGCAATCTCCGTGAAGCGGCCTACGGTATCGACCGGGCCGACTACGCACTGCTGATCATCGACCGCGGATTGCCCGACGGCGATGGCCTGGCGTTCTTGCGGACGCTGCGCGCGGCGGGGCGCATGATGCCTTGCCTGATGCTGACCGCACGCGATGCGTTGCACGACCGCATCGACGGACTCGAAAGCGGGGCCGACGACTATGTGACCAAGCCGTTCGAAATGAGCGAACTCGTCGCCCGCGTACGCACGCTGATGCGGCGCCCGGCGCTGCTGACGACGCTCGTCGCATCGTTCGCGGACGTGACGGTCGACCCGCCACAGCGCGCGATGTGCTGTGGCGACAGGACGATACCGCTTGCGCCGGCCGAGTTGCAGGTCATGCTCTGCCTGATGGAAGCCGCGGGCCGGACGGTACGGCATTCGATACTCGAGCATGCCGCGTGGGGGCTCGGGGAGGCGGTCACGCCGAACGCGCTCGAGGTGACCGTGCATCGCTTGCGCAAGAAGCTGGCGGCGATCGGCGCAACGATGCGGCTGACCAATATTCGCGGTGCCGGCTTCGCGCTGCGGGACGCATGACGCTGCGCCGCGTCTTGCTCGTTGCCGCTTCAGCTTCAGGGTAAGGAAGCGACCATGTTCGATCATTGGATTCGACGTCTGTCGACGCGTCTGTGGATGACCAACGTCGGGGCGTTCGCCATCAGCCTGGCGCTGCTGTCTGCGCTCGCCGTGTATGCCCTCGATCGCTATCCGGCATTCCTGGGGCGGCGACAGCAGATGGAGATCGTCGGTCACGTCGTGACCGGATTGAGCTTCGACGACGCCGGGCGTCCGGTATCCGTGCAACTGGACGGCCGTCCGGCGCTGATGTTCCGGCTCTTGTCGAGCGAGGTGAAGTATCGCGTGCTCGATTCGACGGGGCGGCTGTTGCTGGCGTCGACGCCTTCGAACGGGGGCCGGCCGTGGCTGACGGAAGACCTCGCGAAGGTGGCCGGCAAGGTGGTGCCCGCGACGATCGACGGCAACGTATACGCCGTCGCCACACGACGCATGTCGAAAGGAGGCGTCGATTATTACGTGCAGGTTGCGCAAAGCAGGCAGCTTATGGACGCGCTTGTCGTGTCGAAGATCGAGCCGATCCCGAAGACCGTCGGCTATGTGCTGCTCATCGCGACCATCATTTTCGGGCTGACGCTTCCACTGACGATCAGCCACGTGTTGAAGCCGTTGCGAGAGGTGTCGCGTGCCGCGAGCGGAATCGAGCCGCACAACCTGAAGACGCGACTGTCGTCGGACGGGATTCCGAGCGAGATCAAGCCGCTGATCGATGCGTTCAATGATGCGTTGACGCGACTCGAGAATGGCTTCGCCGTTCAGCAGCGGTTCCTGGCCGACGCCGCGCATGAGTTGCAGACACCGCTCACGCTGGTCAGAGGCCAGATCGAGCTGCAGCCCGACATCCGGCACAAGGCGCTTCTGCTTCGCGAGATCGACCTGATGGCTCGGCAGGTCAAGCAGTTGCTGCACCTGGCGGAAGTCAGCGAAGCGCAGAACTTCAGCTTCGACGACGTGAACAGCGTCGAAGTGGCGCGCGACGCCGTTGGCTTGCTGGCCGGCAAGGCCGATGCGAAGCAGGTGAAGCTCCATATCGAAGCGCGCGACTCCGCGGCGCCCATCCGGGCCGACGGCGGGGCGCTCTTCATCCTGCTCAAGAACATTCTCGAGAATGCGATCAACGCGTCGCCCACGGCGGGTGTGGTCGTGCTGACCGTACTCGATGCGGCGATTCACGTCGACGACGAGGGGCCGGGCATTCAGCGGGAGCATGTCCCGCTGCTCTTCGACCGATATTGGCGGGCGCCGGATTCAAGGTATGACGGCGCCGGTCTCGGGCTGGCGATCTGCAAGGAGATTGCGGTGGCGCATCAATGGAAACTGACGGTCGATGTGCTGGCCACGGGGACGCGGTTCAGCGTGTGGTTTTAGTCTGAGCGGTTGTCGTGCCGTGCCGGGCTCCCACAGTACAAGGGACGGATCGGAGGTTCTGCTTGTCGAAGGGGGGCTTTCCCGAGGTCCCTTGTTCGATGTTTGTTTTTCGGTATAATGAACCCACGTTCGGAATGTCGAACGTGAGAAGTCAAGCATCCAGAGTCGGATTCTCCGACGCCAACCTGCCCTCCCGGGCAAGGTGGACGCCTCTGAGGCGATGCGGCCGATTTACGGCAACGAAACGGGAGCAGCATGGCTGGCACCGGTTCGATAACCACTCATCCGGAGCAACCATGCGTCAAGCTACCCCTGCCTCCTGTCCGACGGTCTGTGAAGACTGGTCACACTACCTCCCGGGTTTCACGCTGACGCATACGGTTCATCTCGTGTCGAGACGGAACCCAGGCATCGTCTCGACCGCGGCTGCCGTACTCGAAGGTGAAACCGCCACGGTCGACCGTTGGGCCATCACCCGCTGTGGTGACGTTCTCGAGCAAAAGATCGTTCTCGGGGAGATGACGGAAGGGCAGGCGGTGCGGCTGCGCGAGCGACTGGCCGCGCTCGATGGCGTACTGCGCACGAGGGTGGAGCATCATTTCGTGCGGGGTGGGTCGGCGACGGGCAACTGAATGTCACTGCCCCCACCCGTCGTGCCGCTGCTCGCGTGTCGGGGATTGTTGTAGTCTGGGCAATACGATAGTGTGGCGCACCGGCCTGCCGCCGAACTGACAATGAACCTATGATGGGTCGCGCAGGCGATCGGTGAACCCGAACGGTTGGACCGTTACCGATCGTTTGATCCCGCCGATCTCATCGTCGACCGATTCGCCAGAAAATCAGGAGTGTGTCGTGTTTCACCGGAGATCCATGTTGGGCCGTCGGAATGTCGCGTGCGTCGTCGCCGTGGCGATCATGCTGGCGCCAGTCGCGACGCGTGCAGCGGCCGACCATAGCAACGATACGGCGAGCGTCGCGCCTGCCGTTTCGGCCAACACGTCGCTTACGCGGCCGATCGTCGGCGACGATCCGGTCGCGATTCGGGAAGCACTGGAGAAGCTGCACGTCAAAAGCGCGTCACCGTCCCTGAGCGATCGCGTCCGCGGCCTGATCCCCGGCGTGGCCGACAAGCATGGCAAGGATGCCGGCCTGGCCGAGGTCAACCTGGATCGTGAAGTCACTTTCCTGGTGCCGGTTTCGTACGGGCTGCGATATCAGTCGCAGAAGCATCTGTTGAAGGTGAACGTCGATCTGGTCGACGCCGACGGCGAAGGCCGGACCGGCATCCTGCTCAGAAAGGCCATTACCGGGCCGCGAGGGCGAGGGCTCGTGATCGCACCCGAGGCGAAGGCAAAAGGCTATATCCAGCAGATCGACATCATCGAACTCGATCCCGGAAAAGGCGGGAAGTCCACCGTGCGCGGCAGCGTGCGGCTGTCACCCGCTGCGTACGCGCAAGCGCAGGGCGGGTTCGTGTTGGCTCTATCCGGGCGGTTGGTCCGGCCGTACCTGACCGAACACATCGAGCACGCCGAGCCGAGCAACGACGAGCCGACCGACATCACGACGAGGACGTCGAGGTTGTACCTGGATATCGAATCCATTTCGCTCGTGAGTCGGGCGAGTGGGGCGGTGTTGTTGAAGAAGCTTAGTTTCTCGAAGTAGTGGGTTTGTTGTGCGAGTCTTTGGGCGGTAAAGGGGCTCCGCAACGGAACATTTCGAGCGTGCGGGGTTGAGCGAGCGCACGCTGCAGCAGCGTTTTTCCAGCGATGTGGGCGTGATGCCGAAGCGGGGGATCTGTCGATGCCGGTTGCATGAGTCCATCGGCTGGCTCGCCGGTGGCGAGCCGGTTGATCTCGCGGAACTGGCTCATGCCCGCTCGGGTATCTTGATCAGGCTCGCTTGAGGCGCGATATCCGCAAGCTGGCGGGGAAGATTCGGGCGGAGACGTGGGCTCAGCGGCCAAGCGGGCCAGAACACCTCTGGGAATCATCGTAACCTATTGATTTATAAAGATTGGCCGTTTGTGGTACAAAAAACAGACCTCTACGGCCAATGCTCAACTACCTGCCACTCTCGGACAATGCTGCTCGTCAGGCTATCGACTCGTCTAACGTGTTCGAGGAGTTCTGTCGGACGAAATCCGGGCTTTGAAATGTGCCGGAGGTATGTACTGGAAAACCCAGGGACCTTAGGCCCCGGAGAGGTCCACCCTCACTCCACCGTCACCGACTTCGCCAGATTCCTCGGCTTATCGATATCCGTCCCCCGTGCCAGCGCGGCGTGATACGCGAGCAGTTGCATCGGCACCGTATGCAGAATCGGCGAAAGCGGCCCGTAGTACTCGTTGAGCCGAATCACCTCGATCCCTTCGCTCGGCACCAACCCACAGTCCACATCCGCGAACACAAAAAGCCGCCCATTCCGCGCACTGACCTCGTGCATGTTCGACCGGAGCTTTTCGAGCAGCATGTCATTCGGCGCGACCGCAATCACCGGCATTTCGTTACTGACGAGCGCCAGCGGCCCATGCTTCAGCTCCCCCGCCGGATAAGCCTCCGCATGAATATACGAAATCTCCTTCATCTTCAGCGCGCCTTCGAGCGCGATCGGATAATGCATCCCGCGCCCGAGAAACAGCATGTTGTCGCGTCGTGCGAGCAGCTCCGACCAGGCCATGATTTGCGGTTCGAGCGCGAGCACTTTCGACATCGCATCGGGCAGATGTCTTAGCGCACGCAGATGCTTCTTCTCTTCGTCGTCGCTCAACCGCCCACGCACCTGCGCAAGCGACAGCGTCAGCAGAAACAACGCAACGAGCTGCGTCGTAAAGGCCTTCGTCGAAGCCACCCCGATTTCGACGCCCGCACGCGTGACGAATTGCAGCGCACATTCCCGCATCAACGCGCTCGTGGCGACATTGCAGATCGCGAGCGTATGCATCATCCCGCTGCGCTTCGCGACATGCACCGCCCCGAGCACATCGGCCGTCTCGCCGCTCTGCGACACCGCGACAACGAGCGTGCGCGGATTCGGCACACTGTCGCGATACCGAAACTCGCTGGCGATTTCCACGCTGGCCGGCAGCTTCGCAATGCTCTCGATCCAGTACTTCGCCGTGAGGGCCGCGT
This sequence comes from Burkholderia sp. AU15512, assembly GCF_002223325.1. Taxonomy (NCBI): domain Bacteria; kingdom Pseudomonadati; phylum Pseudomonadota; class Betaproteobacteria; order Burkholderiales; family Burkholderiaceae; genus Burkholderia; species Burkholderia sp. AU15512. Next base: position 2,430,664 of record NZ_NKEX01000006.1, on the reverse strand, counting down.
GATAACTACCGCCACAGGCGAGCAACAACACCGAATCGACGTCGTTGAAAACCCGCCAAGCACCATCACCAAACAACTCCGGCATGATCGACGACACATCGAGCAACGTGTCGGCCACCGCCTGCGGCTGCTCGAAGATCTCCTTCTGCATGTAGTAGCGATACGACCCGAGATCGGCCGCCCCGCTATGCGCGGCGACTCGCTGCACCGCACGCTCGACACGCTGGCCGGCCGCATCGACGATCCAGTATCGGTGCAGCTGGATATCGGCAACGTCACCGTTCTCCAGGTAAGCGATGCGATCGGTAATCCCCGACAGCGCAATCGCATCCGACGCCAGAAAATTCTCGCCTTCGCCGACACCCACGACGAGCGGCATGCCATCGCGCGCACCGACGATCCGGTGCGGCTCGTCGCGGCACATCACCGCGATCGCATAGCTGCCGCGCAGTCGCGCAACCGCACGCCGCACCGCATCGAACAGGTCGCCGTCGTAAAGATGATCGATCAGGTGCGCGATGGCCTCGCTGTCGGTCTGGCTCGCGAACACGTAGCCATGCGCCTGCAGTTCCGCACGCAGTTGATCGCAGTTCTCGATGATCCCGTTATGCGACAGCGCGATGCGCGCATTGGCGTCGCTCGGCGAGAAGTGCGGATGCGCGTTGAGCGTGACGGGCGCGCCATGCGTGGCCCAGCGCGTATGCGCGATCCCGGTGTAACCCGACAGCGCATGCTCGGCGATCTCGCGCTGCAGGTTGGCCACACGATCGACGCTGCGGGCGCGCGCCAGCGCCCGGTCGCGGTACACCACGACGCCGCACGAATCGTAGCCGCGGTATTCGAGCCGCTTCAGGCCGTCGACCAGGTTCGGCAGGATGTCCCGCTGGGCGACCGCCCCGACAATTCCACACATATCGCGCTCCGTAAATGTCCTGTCTGGATCAGTGAGAGCGATGGTAGGGCGAGCCAAATGGAATTAAATTTCAAAATAAGACAACAAATGAAACGGACGATAGATCGTCTATCATGTTGAAATTAAATTTCACGTCCTGACCGGAAGGAGCCGCCGATGGCCGGCATCACCCTCGACGATCTCGACCTGCGCATCCTCGCGATCCTGCAGGACGACGCGTCGGTGTCGAACCTGCAACTGGCCGAGCGGGCGCTGTCGTCGCCGCCCACCTGCATGCGCCGCGTGCGCCGGCTGACGGAAGCCGGCGTGATCCGTCGGCAGGTCGCGGTGCTCGACCCGGTGGCGATCGGCACGGCCGTCACCGCGCTGATCGAGATCAGCCTCGACCGGCAGACGGCCGAAGACTACGACGCGTTCGAAGCGTACGTATGCGCGGAGCCGGCCGTCACGCAGTGCTATCGCGTGTCGCCGGGGCCGGATTTCGTGGTGGTGGCGGATCTGGCCGACGTCGCCGAATACGACGAATTCGCGCGCCGGCTGTTCACCGGCGCATCGAACGTCCGCAACGTGCGGACGTTCTTCTCGACGCATCGCGCGAAATTCGAAGCGAACGCTCGGGTCACGCACGCGATGCGCAAGCGCGCGTGAGGTGATTGCACCATCATTCGCGATGCGTTCGCGCATGCCTGCGCGACGTCATCACGTCATCACGTCATCACGCAGCCGCGTCAGCCGCGCCCACCAGTTGCAACGGCTTGCCATACCCGAAGCAATGCGCGGGCTCCGGAAACACACGCTGCCGCACGTCGTGCGCGTACAGACGAATCGCATCGCGCATCACCGCATACGCATCGGCATAGCGTTTCACGAAGCGCGGCGTGTACGCATCGAATGCGCCGATCATGTCCTCGGTCACGAGCACCTGTCCGTCGCACGCGGGCGATGCGCCGATGCCGATCGTCGGGATCGTCAGCGTGTCGGTGATATGGCGCGCGAGCGCTTCGGCCGTCCCTTCGATGACGACGCTGAACGCGCCGGCCCGTTCCGCCGAACACGCGGCGTCGAACACCTGCGCGGCCGAGCGCGGGTCCATCCCCTGCGCGCGGAAGCCGCCCGTCGCGTTGGCCTGCTGCGGCATGAGGCCGACGTGCGCCATCACCGGAATGCCACGCTCGGTCAGGAATCGAATCGTGTCGCCCATCTCGCTGCCGCCTTCGAGCTTCACGGCTTGCGCGCCGGTTTCGGCGAGCAGGCGCGCGGCGGAGCGATACGCCTGCACGGGCGATTCCTGGTACGTCGAGAACGGCAGGTCGACGACGACGCATGCCTGCGCGGCGCCGCGCACGACGGCCGCACCGTGTGCAATCATCATGTCGAGCGTGACGCGCAGCGTATCGGGCATCCCGTACAGCACCATGCCGACGGAGTCGCCGACGATGATCACGTCGGCCACCTCGTCGACGAGCTTCGCCATCGGCGCGGAATACGCGGTCAGCGACACGAGGCTGCCGATGCCCTTGGTCGAACGGATCGCGGTGACGGTCTTGCGGGTGGTGCGGGTATGAGCGCTCATGAACGGAAGCCGTGTGAAGGAAGAGCCGCCACGGTAGCATCGCGCTCGTTCGTGCAATGACCTTCGGAGGACGTCTTATGGTGCTGGCGGGACAATCGGGTGACCCTTACGCGGTGCCGCCGATGGCGCGCCTGCCGAGGCCGCTGTACGTGCGTGCGTTCGGCATTCCCGGCAACGTGAGCATCGACGCGCACAGTCATCCGTGGGCGCAGCTGATGTATGCGACGAGCGGGGTGCTCGAGGTGTCGACGCCGTCGGGCCGGCACCTGCTGCCGCCGCACTATGCGATGTGGATTCCGCCGCACGTGCCACATGCGGTGTCGACGCGCGATTGCGTCGCGTTCCACAGCCTGTATCTCGATGCGGCGATCGCGCGCGACGACGTGCATGACGATTGCGCGATCCTCTGCATGACGCCTTTGCTGCGTGAGCTGGTGCTCGCCACGGCCGACTTGCCGGTGAACTACGACGAGGCGGGGCCGGACGGTGCGCTCGTCTGCCTGATCGCGGACCGGATCGCACGGATGCGGCAGGCGCCGCTGACGGTGCCGCTGCCGCGCGATCCGCGTCTGCTGAAAATCGCGCGTGCGTTGCATGCGGATCCGGGCGATACGCGCAATCTCGACGAATGGGGGCATCAGGTCGGCGCGACGCGACGCACGCTGTCGCGGCTGTTCCGGCAGGACACGGGGCTGTCGTTCACCGAATGGCGGCAGGCGGTGCGGCTGCTGGCAGCGCTGCCGCTGCTCGATGCGGGCGAGCCGATCGGCGCGGTGGCCGCGCAACTGGGCTACGACTCGACGTCATCGTTCATCGCGCTGTTCCAGGCGAAATTCCAGCTGACGCCCGGCGCGTATGCGAAGCGTGAAGCGCGCCGGCCCGTGCTGAACGCGTGACGCGGCGGCACACGCCCTCTCAGAACGCGAGCGCCTGCTGCACCGGATGGTCGGCGCCGCGCTCGAACCCCGCGCCTTCGAGCGACAGCAGCGCACGCTTGCGATCGATGCCGCCCGCATAGCCGGTCAGGCTGCCCGACGCGCCGACCACGCGATGGCACGGCACCATGATCGACACCGGATTCCGGCCGACCGCACCGCCCACGGCGCGCGCGCCGCTCATCGGCAACCCGACGCGCTCGGTGATGTCGCCGTACGTCACGAGTTCGCCGAACGGAATCGCGAGCAGTTCCCTCCATACCCGTCGTTGAAACGCGGTGCCTCGCAGGTGAATCGGCACGGAGAATGTTTCGCGCATGCCGGTGAAGTACTCGGCGACTTCTTCCGCGACCTTGCGCGCAAGCGGCGACATCGCGAGCGCGTCTGCCTCGGTCACGATCGCAACCGGCGGGAAGTATTTCTGGCCGACGAAGTAGAGGCCCGTCAGCGCATCGTCCTCGATGCGCACGGCGATGTCGCCCAGCGGGCTCGGAATCAGGTGAGCGGGAGTCATCGCGACACATCTCCATGAAGGCGCCACACGTGCAGTGCGGCATACGCGCGCCACGGCGCCCAGCGCGCCGCATGCGGCGCGGATGATGGCACACGGGCGCGTTCGGTGCGCGCGGGCAGCCACGCATCGTCGGCCGGGAACGCATTCGGCCAGGCCATCGCACGCATCGCGACGTACTGCACCGCGTGCTCGTCGAAACCCGGCAGCGCGCGCAGTGCGTCAAGCGTCGTGTCGAGCGGCGCCATCGGTTCGAGTGAGAGCGTGCCGTCGTCGACTGCGCGGGCGAGCGACACGATCGCCCGTGCGGGTTCGCGCGAGATGCCGATCGTTTCAAGCGCGGAAGGCGGCAGGGCGGCCAGCGTCGCGGCGGAGGGCAGCGCGTGCATGAGGCCCGGCGGCGCGCCTTCGATCGATGTGCCGAAACGTTCGGCGAGGCGCGCCAGCACCGGCGCGCCCGCATGCGTCGCCGCAAGCCGTTCGCCTGCAATCGCACGGATCGCGATCTCGACACCGTCGAACGCGCCGGGGACACGCAGGCCCGGCGAGCCGCTCGCGAGTTCGCCGAGATGCGCGTCGATCACGTCGGGGCGGCTGTCGAGATCGAACAGCCGCCGCACGCGCGCGAGCACGGCCGGTACGACCGGCGTCAACGAGGGCGACACGGTGACGGCCAGCGCGAAGCGCTGCGGCACGTGCGCGACGGACAGCCGGCCGGCCACGCGCCCGTTGTCGGCGGTGGTGTTCCCGTTGCGGTTCGGCAATTCGACGACACGCGCATAACCCTGCGCATCGATCCGCTCGACACCGTCGATCTGCCGCTGCGCAAGGAAGCGCATCAGCTCGTCCCACGCGAACGGCGGGCGATACGGCAGCGGAAACGTCATGTCGCCGTCGGCCGATGCGCGGGCTCCTTTGCGCAGCCGCAACGGATTGAGGCCGTAACGCTGCAGGAACAGGTCGTTGAAGCGCCGCACGCTGCCGAACCCGGCCGTGGATGCGACGACGGCCACCGGCAGCGCGGTATCGGTCAGCAACCGCTTGGCCATCAGCAACCTGTGCGTCTGCGCGAACTCGACCGGCGACACGCCGAACTGCGCGCCGAAGATCCGGCGCAGGTGGCGTTCGGTCACGCCGACACGCCGTGCGAGCGCATCGATGGACTGCGCGTTCAGGAAACCGTCCTCGATCAGCGTGGCGGCTGCGTCGGCGAGCGTGCCGGACAGGTCGAGCAGCCCGTGGCCGGGCGCGAGCTCGGGGCGGCATCGCATGCAGGGTCGAAAGCCGGCTTTCTCGGCGGCCGCGGCGCTCGGGTAGTAGCTGCAGTTCTGCGCCTTCGGTGGCTTCACCGGGCAGACGGGGCGGCAATACACGCCCGTCGTCGCGACGCCGACGAAGAACCAGCCGTCGAAGCGGCGGTTCCGCGAAAGCAGGGCGTCGTAGCAGGTGTCGGGATCGAGGCGCATGGGACGACTGTAAACCATCCCGCCCGCCGATTCTGGCTGGAATCGGACATGTGTCTCGGCGGCCATCCTCGCGCGCGCTCGTCAGGAAAATCCGGGAAAAACGGTTAATGCCATGTAGTGAAACAGTCGTCTCTTTTACGGTTGACTAATTTGAGATGACTCATCGAAATCCCCGACTGACAGGGCATGGGCGCACGTCCTATTCTTTGAAAAACGTTTTCCAGATTGATCGGCGGAATCGGCCATGCGCGACAGGCGCGCCACCGTCCGCCCCGGCGCCGGTCGCCGGTCAACGAACAACGTGCGGCGCGACGGGCGTGGCCGCGCATCGGAGACATTCATGCAATCTGCCGTCGTCGGCGCCGTGCGCGCGGCCGCCAGCCGCTACCGCTGGACCGTCTGTGCGCTGCTGTTTTTCGCGACCGTCATCAACTACATGGATCGGCAGATCCTCGGCCTGCTCGCGCCGATGCTCCAGCACGACATCGGCTGGAGCCAGGTGCAGTACGGCCGCATCGTGATGGCGTTTTCCGCGTTCTATGCGCTTGGTCTGCTCGGCTTCGGGCGTATCGTCGACCGGCTCGGCACGCGCATTTCGTACGCGCTGGCGATGCTGGTGTGGAGCATCGCCGCGATGCTGCACGCGGCGGTCGGCTCGGTGATGGGTTTCGCGTTCGTGCGCGCGCTGCTCGGGATCGGTGAGGGCGGCAACTTCCCGGCCGCGATCAAGACGACGGCCGAATGGTTTCCGCGTCGCGAACGCGCGCTCGCCACCGGCATCTTCAACTCGGGCGCGAACATCGGCGCGGTGTTCGCGCCGGCGATCATCCCGGCGATCGCGGTGGCCTACGGCTGGCGCGCGGCGTTCGTGATCGTCGGTGCGATCGGCATCGTGTGGCTCGCGGTGTGGCTCGTGCTCTATCGCCAGGCCGATACGCGCGCGCTGGCCGCGGAGTACGACGAGCCGCGCGACGAAGCGGAAGCGCTCGACGCGGCGAACGCGAATGCCGGCGCGCCGCGCTGGGGCGAACTGATTCGCAAGCGCGAGACGTGGGCGTTCCTGATCGGCAAGTTCCTGACCGACCCGGTGTGGTGGTTCTACCTGTTCTGGCTGCCGAAGTGGCTCAACGAATCGCGCGGGATGGACATGCAGCACATCGGCTTGCCGCTCGTCTGCATCTATGCGCTGACGACGGTCGGCAGCATCGGCGGCGGCTGGCTGTCGTCGATGCTACTGCGTGCGGGCTGGAGCGTGAACGGCGCGCGCAAGACGGCGATGCTGATCTGCGCCTGCTGCGTGCTGCCGATCGCGTTCGTGTCGCAGGTGCAGAGCCTGTGGGCCGCGGTGCTGATCGTCGGCCTCGCCGCCGCCGCGCACCAGGGCTGGTCGGCGAACCTGTTCACGACGGCATCCGACCTGTTCCCGCGCCGCGCGGTGGCATCGGTGGTCGGCATCGGCGGGATGGCCGGTTCGATCGGCGGCGTGCTGTTCTCGGAAGTGATCGGCCAGGTGCTGCAGCGCACGGGCCACTACTGGGTGCTGTTCGCGATCGGCGCGTCGGCCTACCTGATCGCGTTGGGCGTGATGCACCTGCTCACGCCGAAGATGAAGCCTGCGCAGCTCGACGCGTGATGGTGTGATTGTGTAATCGCGTATCCGCAAACGAACGCGCCGCCCAAGGGCGGCGCGTTTTCTTGTGCAGGCGCGAAAACAGGGAACTCAGCCGGCCGCGGCCGTCGACGCGCGCATGATCAGCCGCGGTTCGAACGTCGAGTAGCTCGCATCGGTGCGGCCCGCGAGCGCATCGATCAGCTTCTGCATCGCGAGCTCGCCCATGTTCTCGCTCTGGATGTCGACGGTCGTCAGCGCGGGCGCCGCGTATTCGCCGTACGGCACGTTGTCGATGCCCGCGACCGACACATCCTGCGGCAGCCGGAAGCCGAGCGACGCGGCTTCCTTCATGAAGCCGAGCGCGATCAGGTCGTTGTAGCAGATCACGGCCTGCGGGCGCTGCGGCCCGAGCATCACGCGCGAACACGCACGCTCGCCGGCCTCGGCGGTCGGCGCATGCGCATCGTGCACGTCGAGCGTGAGCCCGGCTTCCGCGAGACAGTCGCGGGCGCCCTGGATCCGTTCGTCGTTCACGCGTGCGGTGCCGAAGCCGAGATACGCGATGCGCGTGTGGCCGAGATTGAGCAGGTGGCGCGCGAGCATATAGGTCGACAGCCGGTTGTCGATGCCGACGCTCGGAATCGGCAGGCCGGGGCTGCGGCGCAGCAGCACGAGCGGCTTGTTGAGATCGAGCATCCAGCCGGCTTCTTCATCCGGCATCCGCGTGCTGACGATCAGCCCGTCGACGCGCTGCGCGAGCGCCTCGATCAGCGAGCGTTCGCGTGCCTGGCTCTCCTCGGTATCGACGAGCAGCAGCGTGTAGTCGTGCTGGAGCGCGACGCGGTTCGCGCCTTTCACCACGTTCGTGAAGTGCGGGTTGCTGATGTCGAGGATCACGAGGCCGATCGTGCGCGTGCGGCCGGTGATCATCGAGCGCGCGAGCGGGTTCGAACGGTAGCCGAGCCGCTCGATCGCCTCCTTGAGCCGGGCCTCGACGGTCGGCGAGAAGCGCTGCGTGCCGTTCACGTACTTCGATACCGTCGCGACCGACACGCCGGCTTCCGCCGCCACGTCGCGGATCGTCGGGGAAACTTTTTTCATTCGAAGGGTAACGTTTTCGTTCCGTAAGGCCGGATTGTGGCAGAAAAAGGGCGCGCGCGGCCACGCGCCGATATCGGGAAAGTGCGGATGGCTGCGAGCGGGTTCGGCCATTGACGTTCGGCAGCGCGCCCGCGTATAGTTGGAAAACGTTTTCCGATTCTGGTCAAATACCAGCTCGGCGCCCAGGTCAGATTCAAGGAGATTCATTGACGTCCTCCTCCGCCTGCCTAAAGGCGGAGGATTCCCACACCTGGCGATGCACGTCCGCATCGGAGAATGTTCAACGCAGCGTTGATATCACGATCATGCACGACACCGCAGTCACTGCAGGCCCACTCTCTTATTCGCAGCCCCGCGATACCTTTCGGCCGCGTCGTGCTGTCTTTCGACCCGCACGCCGAACAGGACTGGGTAGAACCGCTTTCGTCGACTTCCTCGAACGTGGCTCCGTGCGCGATCGCTTTGTAGCGGAGCTTGTTTCGGAAGGACGACCAGGATGCGTCGTAGACGCTCTTCGCCATCCTGGTTCTGGCGAGTTTGACAGCCGACACGTTGCCGACCGCGATGTAATCGAAGCGCCGCACCAGATCGAGCGCAAGCTTGTGCTGGAAATCGGCACGGGCATTCGCGACCTTGGCGTGCAGCTTCGCGATATGCCGCTTGTGCTTTCTCGCCCGTTGCGCTTTCGCCAGCTTTTCCGCCGCTCGTCGACCCAACTGGTCATTGGGCAGCTTCTCGCCGGTCGAAAGTGTGGCGAAGTCTTTCAGGCCGAGATCGATGCCGACACCGGAACGGATTGGGCGGGCCTGAACTTCGGGCATCTCGATCACGATATTCAAGAACCAGTTGCCGCGCGCATCCTGCGCAAAATTGGTCCCATCCTTGATCTTGCCTTCTGGAAGCGGCCGACTATTGAACACGCGAAAGCTGTTGCCGGCGAAGCGAAATGCGTTGCCTTCCCGCTTCAGGTCACGGCCCTTCAGCGGCACCCAGCCAAGCGATTTCCTGCCGCGATAGCGCAGGTAGGGCCGACGGTGCTGACTGCGCGACTTCGCGTATTGCTCACACGTTGCATTGACCGTTCCGGAGTGAACGCCGAGCTCCTTGCTGCTGCCGGTGGTCAGCACGTTCAGATCAAAACCCGTGGGCCACTTCTTGTTCCACTTGAGCGCGTGCTTCTGCGTGTCGTTGCAGAAGTTCCAGACGTAGTTCACCGCACGGCTCTGCTTGTTAAGCAGTCCGTTGAGCGATTTCACCCGGTAACGGTAGACAAGGATCATGCCGGCCATCCTAACCCGTGGAAGAAGCTGCCTGTCAAGCGCACTCCTTTCACTCTCCGCCCCGTGTCCCCAAGGAAGTTTCCTTGAGGAAAAGAGCGGAGTCTCTCGGAGAAAATTCTGATGAACGCCTCATCCACCGGCGCGCGCAAACCGTTCGGGCGCCTGCTGCTGACAGGCGCGGCCGGCAACCTCGGCCGCCAGTTGCGCGGCGCGCTCGCCGACTGGGCCGACGTCGTGCGCGTCAGCGACATCGCGACGCTCGGCGACGCGGCCGCGCATGAAGAAACCCGCGTCGTCGACCTGGCCGACCGGGCCGCGGTGATGCAGCTCGTCGACGGCGTGGACGCGATCGTCCACCTCGGCGGCATTTCGGTCGATGCGCCGTTCGACGATCTCGTCGGCGCGAACATCACCGGCACGTACAACCTGTACGAAGCCGCGCGCAAGCACGGCGTGAAGCGCGTCGTGTTCGCGAGCTCGAACCATGCGATCGGCTTCCATCCGGTCACGGAAGTGCTCGACGCCGATTCGCCGCTGCGCCCCGACAGCCTGTACGGCGTGACGAAGTGCTTCGGCGAATCGCTGTCGCGCTACTACTTCGACCGCTTCGGGATCGAGACCGTGTGCCTGCGGATCGGCTCATCGTTCGAAGTGCCAAAGAATCCGCGCATGCTCGTGACGTTCCTCAGCTATCGCGACTTCATCGAGCTGGTGCGCTGCTCGCTGCTGACGAACCGCGTCGGGCACGCGATCGTGTACGGCGCGTCGGACAACCCGGTGAAGTGGTGGGACAACACGAAGGCAGGCTTCCTCGGCTTCCGCCCGCGTGACAGCTCCGAGCAATTCGCCGGGCTGTTCCCGGTGACGGCGCCGACCGCCGACTACGACGATCCCGCGCAGCGGTTCCAGGGCGGCGGGTTCGTCGTCGGCGAGCCGATGGAGCGCAAGGGGTAGCCGGCACGGTGGGGCGAGGGCCGCTTCATTGACGACGGATTTGCGATTGCGGTAAAAGGAAAGCCATCCGGTGCGACAGGTTCCGCCATGCGGGGCCGCAGAACGACGATACGCACCGGACGGCTGCATGCGAAGCGCGACACGTGGGGGCACGATGTCGTGCTTCGCCGTAATCCGATCGAATAATCACAATATCGAGAGCAATGAAAAAACCCCTATTGGCGCTGTGCGCCGCGCTGGCCGTTGCGCCGGCATTTGCCGATCTGAAGGACGGGTTGGCCGCCTACGAGAAGAAGGACTACCAGACCGCCATCCCCGAGCTGACGACCGCGGCGAACGCGGGTAACGCCGAAGCAGCCGCGTTGCTTGGCAAGTACTACCGCTACCCGAGCAGGGACGACGAGCAGGCGGTGAAGTGGAGCTTCATCGCCGCCCAGCATGGCGACGTGAAGATGCAGTACGACATGGCCGTACGGATCGACGATATCGCGTGGCGGCTGTTCCGTCGTGAAGAGGATCCGGCCAAGCGTTATTTCCGCGTGGCCGCGGATTGCTTCCAGCTGGCAGCCGACCGTGGCTACGCACCCGCGCAGAGCGCGCTCGGCTTGATGTACGACATGGGGTTGAAGCTGCCCGCGGACCTCGACAAAGCCACTGCGCTGTATCGTTCGGCCGCGCGCCAGGGCGATCCACTGGGGCTCGAAAGCATGGGAACGCTCTATCAGAAAGGGCGTGGCGTGAAGCAGAACCAGCTGACCGCGTACACGTTCTACCTCGCGGCGTTGAAATCCGCAAAGGGCAGCCGCAAGGTCGAGTTCTCCGAGGTATCGGCCGCCGAACTCGACGGCGTGCTGTCGGCGCGCGATCGGGAGAAAGCGAAGGCGACGGTCGACGCGTGGGAGCCGGGTCAGCCGCTCGAAGGGATGTAACGCCGCCGTCGGCGCGTGGCGGCCCAACAGCCCGATTGGCGACCGGCGGCGTGTAATGCTTCGTCAGCGCAGGATGTCGGTCGCCTTGTGCCGCGCGTCGACGCCGTCGATCAGGATCAGCGGGCCGCTCGCGTGCCGCGCGCGCAGCGGCTGGATCTGCCGGTACGCATCCGATTCGTACCACGCGCGCGCCGTGTCGAGATCGGGAAACGCGATCGCGATCAGGTCGCCGCGCCACGCGCCTTCACGTACCTCGGGCCGCGCGCCGTGAATCACGAAATGACCGCTGAAAGGCGCGAGCGTGCCGTCGATGCGTTCGAGATATTCGACGATGTCGTCGCACATCTCGACGTCGTGCAGGTGGGCGATGGCGTAGGCGGTCATGGGAGGCTCCTTGATGTGATGCGGTTCGTGCGTCGATGGAGCCATCATCGCGGCGTGGGCGGCGCGCGTCGATTACCTGCGACGTAAGCAAATCTGCGCGGCTGCGGAAGGGGGCAGGCGTGTGCCGGCAGACACACTGCGCGTGCGGCGCGGCAGCGTCCGCGCATACCGCTTGTCCGCACGCATCGTCAGTCGCGGCGCGGCGTCACCATCAATGCGTCTTGCTGCAAGCCGGATCGCTACCTCGCCGCTCGGCCGAATCACACCAGTAATCCGGCCGCCACGCTTCGAACGTGACCGCTTTCGCCGCATTGGCGCGCGTGACGCGCACCGGGTCGGCTTTCAGCGCATCGCCGTTCGGATCGTCGTTGAAGCGCCAGTTCCGGAACACCTCGCGATGGAACACCCACGTGCGATGCGCGTTGTCGTAGCGAAACGTGACACGGTCGCGCCAGTGGTCATGGCCCGCGAATACGCCCTGTTCGACCGTGAAGGTGCGCGGTTCGACCGTGAGCGCGTTCTCGGCGACGCCATCCAGATACGGGTCGCCCATCCCGCCTTCGTCGGCTTTCATGATCACGGCGTCGTTGCGCGCCGCGAGCCGGTAGTGCCCGTCCTTGTCCGGCAGGAAGATCATCAGCGGACGCGGCGACGCCTTGCGCATCGAGTCGTCCGATTGATGCGCGACGACCACATAGCCGATGCGGGCGCCGTCGGTCAGTCGCCCTGACGCGGCATCCATCGCTTCGTAGCCGGCGGGCAGCTGCGCGACGATCTCGTCCGGAAGGTCGGGGGCGGCGGGGCAGGCGAACGACGCAGGCGTATCGGCGCACGTCCTGGCGCAAGCGTTGCCGATGCCGATGCCGAACGTCAGCAGTGCGGCGACGAGGAATCCTGTGGTGCGGGGGATCGTCATGCGGATCGGGTCTTGAAGTCGCGCCGCGGAAGCCGGCGCACGCGCGTCGACTCGTCTCGCCGCCGCGGAGGTTGATTGTTTGTCAGATGACGCAGCGTAACCAGTCATGCGCGCTTGCGTGTCGGCCGCGGGACCGGCGCGGGCACCGGTGCCGACGCCGACGCTTCCTCGGCCTGCGCGCACAGCCGGTCGAGCATTCGTTGCGCGGTTTCCGCGCAATCCTCGCCGTCCGGCTTGTTCTCGATTTCCTCGATCAGCACCTCCAGATGTTGCCGGTTCTGCGCGAGACGCTGTTCGAGCCGCACGATTTCGTCGACCTTGTGCCGCAGCGCCACCAGCAGCTCGTCGCGCGGCCACGCGCCGAGATCGGGCGGCAACACCGCGCGGATTTCGTCGAGCGCAAAACCCGCGCGCTGCGCGCGGTCGATGATCGCGAGCCGCGTCAACGCTTCCGACCCGTATTCCCGATAGCCATTCGCCTGCCGACGGGCCGGTTCGAGCAGCCCGCTCGCTTCGTAGAAGCGGATGCGGGATGCCGCGAGGCCGCTCGCCTTCGCCAGTTCGCCGATTTTCATGCTGTGCTCCAAAAGGGCTTGACCTTAAAGTTGACTTTAAAGTTATCGTTGGGCATCGTCAATCGAGGGTGCCCTCCATGAACCTGTTTACACCGCTGACACTGCCCAACGGGGCGGTGATTCCGAACCGTCTGGCCAAGGCCGCGATGGAAGAGAACATGGCCGATGCGAACCACGCACCGTCCGACGCGTTGCTGCGCCTGTACCAGGCGTGGGCCGATGGCCAGGTCGGCCTGATCCTGACCGGCAACGTGATGGTGGACGGCCGCGCGATGACGGGGCCGAACGGCGTTGTGCTCGAGAGCGATGCGCATCTCGACCGCTTCCGCCGCTGGGCGCAGGTGGCGCGCTCGGGCGGCGCGCACGTGTGGATGCAGATCAATCACCCGGGGCGCCAGATGCAGGCGGCACTCGGCCAGACGACGCTCGCGCCGTCGGCCGTGCCGCTCGCGCTCGGTGCGCTGTCGAAGCAGTTCCCGGTGCCCAAGGAGATGACGCCGGCCGATATCGCCGACGTGCAGCAGCGCTTCGTGCGCGCCGCGCAGCTCGCGGAGCAGAGCGGCTTCACCGGCGTGGAGATCCATGCGGCGCACGGCTATCTGCTGAGCCAGTTCCTGTCGCCGCTGACGAACCGCCGGCAGGACCCGTGGGGCGGCAGCATCGAGAATCGCGCACGCCTGCTGCTCGACATCGTGCGGGAGGTGCGCGCGACGGTGTCGCCGCAATTCGCGGTCGCGGTCAAGCTGAACTCGGCCGATTTCCAGCGCGGCGGCTTCAGCGCGGACGATGCGAAGCGCGTGGTCGAACTGCTGAATCCGCTCGGCGTCGATCTCGTCGAACTGTCGGGCGGCAGCTACGAAGTGCCGGCGATGCAGGGCGAGGCGCGCGACGGGCGCACGCTGGCCCGCGAAGCGTATTTCCTCGAATTCGCGCGCGACATCACGGCGGTCGCGCGGATGCCGCTGATGGTCACGGGCGGCATCCGGCGCCGCGTGGTGGCCGAGCAGGTGGTCGACAGCGGCGTGGCGATGGTCGGCATCGCGACCGCGCTGTCGATCGAGCCGAACCTGCCGCGCGACTGGCGGGCCGGCAAGGACAGCGCGCCGGTGCTGGAACCGATCCGCTGGAAGAACAAGGCGCTGGGCGCGCTGGCCAACATGGCGGTCGTCAAGTTCCAGCTCGCGCGGCTGAGCGTTGGCCGGCGCACGCACCCGCAGGTGTCGCCGCTGCGCGCGCTGGTCGGGCAGCAACTGGCCGCGCAGTGCCAGACGCGGCGCTACCGGAAGTGGATGGCGGGGCGCGCGGCAGGCACGCGTGCGTGACGTGCGGTCATGCGGCCCGGCGACGGGTTCGTCGGGCCGCCGTGCGCCGATCCAGGGCGTTCATGCGGTTGCGTCAGTGGCCGCGCATTCGCGGTGAGGTCGCGATGAAATGCGCCCGCCGCAGGGCATGCGCACCGGCGGCGGGTGCGGCGCACCGCATCGCGCCGCGTCAGAACCGGTAGTTCGCCACGACTTCGAGCCGCCGGTCGTTACCGAGCAGGTATTGCGTCTCGTTGTAGTACGCGGACTGCACGAAGCGCCGGTTGAACACGTTGTACGCGCGCGCGGTGATCGTCGTGTCCTTGCGCGGTTTCCACGCGAGGCCGAGGTCGACCGTGGTGTACGACGGCATCACGAGCTGGTTCGCCGTGTCGGCGAAACGCTTGCCGACGTACTTGACGCCCGCGATGCCCGTCCAGTCCGGCGCGAAGCGCCAGCTCACCCACAGGTTCGCGAGCCGCTGCGGCACCGACACCGGCACGTTGCCCGCGCGCGACACCGTCGTGCCGCCGGACGTCTGCTGGAAGTCGTCGTATTTCGCGCGCAGGATCGACACGTTCGCGTCGACGCGCCAGTCCTTCGCGATCTCCGCGCCGACCGTCGCCTCGAGCCCGCGCGACGACTGCCGGCCGATCTGGATCGACTGGTTCGGGTTCAGCGGATCGGCCGTCAGGAGATTGCTCTTGACGATCCGGTACGCGGCGAGCGTCCATTCCGCCTTGCCGCCGAGGAACGACTGCTTCACGCCGATCTCGATCTGCCGGCCGGTCGCGAGCGTGAAGTTCGCCTTCGACGCATTCAGCGACAGCAGCGAGCTGATCGGATCCGCCGCGACCGAATACTGGCCGTACACGGCGAGGCCGGGCTGCACGTCGTACACGGTGCCGATGCGCCAGCCCGTGTTCGCGAACACCTTCGTGAATGCGCCGCCGTTCACGAGATCGTCGCGGTTCACGCTCGCATGGTCGTAGCGCAGCCCGCCGATCACCGACCAGCGCGGCGTGATCTCCAGCCGGTTCTCGGCGAACAGCGCGTACTGGTTCGCCTGGCTGCGGTACTTCGGATAGGTGCCGGCCGTGTTGATGAAGCTGCCCGGATCGAAGTTGAACGGATCGACCGTCGACGTGCCCGAATAGGGCGAGTTGTTGTCGTGCTGGAACGTCGTGTGATTGAACTCGAAGCCCGTCGAGAACGTGTTGCGCATGCCGAGCAACGCGGTGGTGACGGTGGCCGCCGTCACGTTGCCGTACTGCTCCTGGTCGTGGAAGATTTCCGTGAAGCTGCTGCGCCGCACTTGCGCGGTCGACGGCAGGTACGTGTAGTACTCGGCGTCCTTCCAGTGTCGGTTGCTCTTCATCCGGTACAGCGTGCTCGTCACGTTCAGGCTGTCGCTCGGCTGCCAGTTCGCCGCGACCGTCGCCCAGCTGTCGCGGAACGCGATGTCGCTGTCGCCGACGTTGTAGTTCTTCTTGTCGAGCGCGCGATCGCGCGCGCCGTTCACGAGCGGCACGCCGAAATACTGCATCGGATGCTGGAAGCCCTGCGCGTACGACGCGGTCACGTACAGGTCGGCGCTCACGTCGTAGCGCAGCGCGCCGGAGATCGACAGGTTGCGCGAATTGCCGCGGTCGACCCAGTTCGACGAACGGTTGCCGCTGATGTCGAAGCGGTACGACAGCGTGTCGTTGATCGCACCGCCGCTGCCGAACGCGACCCGCGCCGTGCCCTCGGTGCCGCCGCCGACCTGCAGCTCGTTCTGGATCGCGCCGCGCGTCGGCTTCTTCGGCACGATGTTGACGACCCCGCCGATCGCGCCTTCGCCGTAGATCACCGACGCCGGGCCGCGCAGCACGTCGATATGGTCGACCGACCACGTGTCGAACGGAAACGTGATGCCGATCGCGCCGTACGGGCGCACGCCGTCATAGAGCTGCGTGACCGACGACGCGCCGACGAAGCCGCGCGCGCCGAGTTCCGAGCCGCCGTTGCCCGGATGCGGCGACGCGCTGATGCCGGCGGCGCGGCTCACCGCGTCGACGATCGCGCTGTCGCCGCGCGTGTCGAGCGTCTTGCGATCGATCTGCTCGACGCTCGCGGGCGTTTCGAGCGAAGTCAGGCCGAGACGGCTGCCGGTGTCGAGCGGCTGCGTGAGCGGTGTCGCCTTCTGGGCGTTGACGCGAATCGGTGCGAGCGTGGCGCCGGCGCTCGCGGCATCGCTTTCCTGGGCCTGCCCGGCGGGCGAGAAGGCCGCGAGCAAGGCGGCGGGCAGCATCAATCTGAACTTCATGTTTCGAGATCCTTTGAATCTGCTTAATGCGGTGTTGCTTGAAAGGCGGCGCATCAGAACGCGTACCGCATGCCGGCGAACACGCTGCGCCCTTCGCCCGGATAGAAGATCGCGGTGTTCGCGGTGCGCGCATCGGCGACCGTGCTGATGTCGCTCACATAGCGCTTGTTGGTCAGGTTGCGCGCGTCGACGAACAGCGAGAGGCCATTGCGGAAGTCGTAGCCGGCCTGCAGTCCGAGCAGCGTATAGCTCGGCACGCGCAACGTGTTTGCATCGTCGGCCCATGCGCCCGACGGCACCCAGTCGAGCGTCGCCGCGATGTGGAAGCCGCTCGGCCGCGCGTATCCCAGCGTCGCGCGCAGCACGTTCAGCGGCACGCCCGCGATCCGGTTGTTGCCGTACTGCGGGTCGTTCTTGAAGCGGAAGTCGTTCAGGTTCCAGATGCCCGACAGCGTGACCTTGTCGCCCGCGCCGCGCCCGGTGACGTTGCGCAGCAGCTCGACCGACGCGCCGGCCTCGATCCCTTGCAGCACCGTCTTGTTCGCGTTGAACGTCGACGCCGGCACATCCGGGTTCGTCGTGTACTGCAGCAGCTGGTCGCGCACGAGCGAGCGATAGGCGGTCACGTCCCAGCTCACGCGCTCGCGCGAGCCGCGCGTGCCGAACTCGATCGTCCAAGCGTGCTGCGCCGCGAGCGGCGTGAAGCGCGTCGTGTTCGAGAAGGTCTGCGTGAGGTCGGTGAAGTCGGGTACGTCCTGGCTGCGCGTGACGTCGACGTAGGCCTGGGTGTGCGCGTCCGGCTGCCACAGCAGCCCGAGCTTCGGATTGACGCCGCTGTAGCTCGCGTTCGTCGACTTGTAGTTTGGGGCGCGCGGCAGCCCGCCGTTGTCGATGTACTCGCGCACCGAGTGCAGCACCTTCACGCCCGTCATCAGCGCGACGGTCGGCACGAAGAACAGCCGGTTCTCGACATACGCCTCGTAGTTGAACGCCGTTTGCGTCGAGTCGAGCGTCTGCGCGCCCTTGTTGCCGTTGACGTTCACGTACTGGTTCGCCTGCGTGCGGCCGCCGAAGAAGCGTGCACCGACGATCAGGTCGTTGCGCATCCCGCCGAGCGTCAGGTGGCCCGTGTAGCGCGGCGCGAAGCCGTAGGTCCAGCCGTCCTGGTCGAGCGCCTGGAAGATCGGGTGATAGAGGCTCTTGTGGATCGCCCACGTGTCGAACTGCAGCTCGCCCGAATCGAGCTTCACCGTCGTGCGGTTCGCGATCCGCTCGGTGCGCGTGTTGCGCGCCTGGTCGCCCGATATCGCGTTCGGCGCGGCCTTGGTCGGATTGTTCAGCGCGTCGGACAGCGACAGCGTGCCGGGCAGCAACTGGTCGACGACGTACACGCCGACATGGAAGCGCGTCTCGACCGTCGGGCTGAACCGGTAGCCGACGTTCGCGTTGAACTGCTCGTATTGCCCCTTCGAATGATCGCGATAGCCGTCCGCGTGGTTGACGCTGAAGTTCGCGAGGAAGTCGAGCGGGCCGAGCACGCGCGAGATCTGCGCGCTGGTGCGCACCGTGCCGTAGCTGCCGCCTTCCACGCGCACGATGTTCGGCGCGTCGGCGGTATGAGCGGTCGGCGTGATGAAGTCGATCGCGCCGCCGAGTGTCGACGCCCCATACGCGAGGCCGTTGCCGCCCTTGTAGACCTGCACCGCCTGCAGTGCGAGCGGATCGATCTGGTAGTAGTCGCCGCTGCCGTCCGCGAGGTTGGTCGGGATGCCGTCCTGCAGGATCTCGAGGCCGCGCGTGTGGTACGAGCGGGCGATGCCCGAGCCGCGAATCGACAGCCGCAACTCCTGGCCGTAGCGGTTCTCGACGAACACGCCCGGCACGTCCTTCAGCACGTCGCGCAGCGTGAACGCGTAGGTGTTCCGGTAGCTGTCGGCATCGACGAAGCCCACCGAGCCGACCGTCTGCTCGAGCGTGCGCTTCAGGCTGCCGGTCGATTTCGATGTCAGCGAGTCCATCTCGCGGGGTGCGTTGACGTTGATTGCGGGCAGGGGCGACGCGGCCGGTGCGTCGGTTGGCGCGTCGGCGCTCTGTGCGCAGGCGGCCGACGCGGAGAGCACGGAGATCGCGCCGGACAGCGCGACGGCAATACGGGTCAAGGTAAGCATGTCGTTGTACGTAGGACGATGATGAGTCGGACACGATGCGCGCCATGCACGGCACCGGCCACCGCGCGTGGTCACGCGCGCGGGCTTGGCATCGGGCACCGGCAGGGCGGGCAGGCGAAGCGGACGGCGCCGCGCGGTGTGCGGCGGCGCGGTCCCGAGGTGCGTCAGGCGCGGGCGGAAGGCGGCCCGCGCGCGGCGAGCGCGTAGCGCTTCGCCGGGTAGCGGGCAGAGGGGATCGGCGGCGCGGGCGGCGCATGCCGCACGGCCGGGGAAGCGGACAGGAACACCGCGTACTGCAGCGGCGGATGGCCGGCGAGCAGGCCGCAATAGCCGCAGCGGTCGAAATGCCGGTCGGATGGAGAATCGGCTGGAGAAGCGGACGGAGAAGCGGACGGAGAAGCGGACGGCGCAGGCGATTGCGCGTGCGCCACGAGCGTGTTGCCGGTGGCCGAGCAGATCGGCGCGGCCGGCACGCCATCATCGGGTGCGGCGGCGCGCAGTTGCGAGATCAGCGGCGCGACGAGTGCGAGCACGAGCGCGAACAGCCCGAGCCACGCGGTGGCCCGGGCTTGTCGCGTCGTCGCGCCGCGTACGCCGGCGCGCGATGAATCAGGTCGCTGCGCGTGCCGCACGGCCGAACAGCACACGGTCGATCAACCAGACTGCGACGATCGTTGCGCCCATCAGCGGGAAGACGATGCCGAGCAGCACGAGCCCCGCGATCCAGCCGCGCATCGGCGGCGCGCCGCGTTCGCGCGACGGCGCGCCCAACTTGCGAGCCGGGCGGCGCTTCCACCACATCACGGTGCCCGTGACGGCCATCGCGGCCAGCCCGAGCGACAGCACCGCGCAGACGATCTGGTTCGCGAGCCCGAAGTAGCGGCCCATGTGCAGCGACGTGCCGTACGACACGGCGCGCGATACCGCGCCGTAGTCGTCGTAGCGGATGTCCTTCAGCACGGCCCCGCTGTACTGGTCGAGGTAGATCGTCCGCTCGGCTTTCGGGTCGTCCGGGAAGTACGACGCGGTGAACACGCCATCCGCGCCGGACGGCAGCGCGAGCGTATAGCCGCTCGTCACGCCGAGGCCCGCGACGATCGCGATCGCGTGGGCCAGCGGCAGCGGTGCCGGCGTCGGTGCCGACGGCGAATGCGGAACGGGCACGTTGCCGACCGCCCACGGCGTTTGCGGCAACGGCAGGTCGTCCATCACCATCCCCGGCATCGACTCGCCGGAGTCGTGGTGATGGCCGGACGGTGCGGCAGCCTGGGCAGGTGCGGGCGCCGCGGCGGCACCGGGGCGCGTCGAGCGAACCGACCCGCCGCCCCATGCGCCTTCCGGCGCGCCGAGGTTCACGGTCGCGGCCAGCGCCTTGAAGTTCTTGCCCCACGAGCCCGACCACGGCAGCCCCGTCAGGATGAACGCGATCGTGCCGGCCGCGAGCCAGATGCCGGCGGTTGCGTGGAGGTTTTTCCACAGCGGCCGGCCGCGCAGCGACAGGTCGGGGCGCAGTGCCTGCCCGACGCGCGCCGCGCCGCGCGGCCACCATAATGCGATGCCGGTGCCGATCATCACGAAGGTCCAGCACGCGGCGAGCTCCATCAGCAACTCGCCCGTTTTGCCGAGCAGCAGCTTGCGATGCAGCATCCGGTCGATCTGCATGAAGCGGTTCTCGACGCTCAGCGTGCCGAGCACGCTGCCGTCGTACGGGTTCACGTACACGCTCTCGCGGCTGCCGTCGCGCAGCCGGAACACGTATTCGGCGCTGCGGTCCGGCGCGGTCGAGACCTGCACGGACACCGGCGTCGCGCCGGCCGGCATCGCGGTGCGCGCGCGCGCGAGCAGTGTGTCGGCATCGAGCCGCGGCGTGGCGCGCGGCTCGACGACGAGCCGGTGCGGATACAGCAGCGGCTCGATCTGCGGCTGGAAGCAATAGAGCGTTCCGGTGATCGCGAGGACCACCAGGAACGGCATGACGAACAGGCCGGCATAGAAGTGCCAGCGCCAGAGCGTCCGGTAGCCGGCGTGGGCGGATTGGGCGGGCGAGATCGCCCGTTCGACGGTGGTCGACATGGTGTCAGCTCCTCGGGTTCGTTGAGCGGCCGCGCCGGCACGGGCCGGCGGACGTCAACGCGCGTTGCGCCCGCCGGCCGGCATCGACGGAACGGGCGGCGCGGCGCCATGCGCGGAAGCGGCGCATGACGGCGTCGCCCGCGCGAGGCGGGCAGGCGGGTGAACGCTTGAATCAGGTCGTGCGAGACGAACGGCATGCAGGCGCGCGCACGTCGACGTGCACGAGCCGCGGGGCGGAACCGTCAGCAGGACAGCGGAGGGGCGCGGGAGGGTGGGCGATCGTCGAAGATCGATCGCACGACAGGAATGCGGTCGACGTGAATCCGGAAGCGCCGTGGCGCGGCGGCGGGAAACAGCAGCACCAGCAGCACGAACGACGCCAGCGCGGTAAACAGCGCGGCGCCGAATGCGCACAGGCTGTCGCCGCTGCCGGACGAGGTCGCATTGTCGGCATGGCCGTCATGCTTGAGCGCATCGGCGAGCGCGCGCGCGTCGTTGGCCGGTGTGATCGGCGCGCCGGCATCGAAACGGGCCGCCAGCGCGGCGACGTTGACGATCAGCGGGCCGCGGCCCGAACACAGCACCACCGAGCCCGCATCCGGACCGTCCGGATCGAGCATCACGGCGCCCGACATCAGCGCGCGGGACAGCAGCGTCACGAGGAGGATCCCCCACAGAAGCTGTCGCGCGACGCCTTGCCGGAGCAGAAAGCGGCGAAGTGCGTTCATGGCGCGCGATTGTACCTCCGTTTGCGGGGCGGGGCCGTCCGCCACGCTGATGCACGGCATCAGCCCGGCGTGCTGCCGGAAGCGGACGAAAGCACGCGGGCGGCTATTCGGAACCGAACGATCCGCTGCCGGGCGGCGGGTTCGCCGGGCCATACGACCAGGTGCCGTCCGCGCGGGCGGTCAGCACGTTGCCCGAGCGCCGGTCGTACAGATGCCACTGTTCGTCGGCCGGATCGTCGCCGTACGGCCAGGTCGTCAGCTTGCCGCCGAGGTCGAAATCGAACGCCCACGAACCCGGCTGGGCGCAGGGCGTGACCCACTGCAGGATCTGCCCGTCGAGCCGTTGCGCGGCGGCCGCGATGTCGCCGGATCGGGATTCGCTGTGCGCGAGCTCGTGACCGTCGAGCGCGATCGACCAATGGCAGTAGCAGATCCACAGATGCCCGTTGCCGGCCACCGTCACGTGCCGCGACGCGAGCCTGTCCCGTGCCGTCGCGGACAGGCCGGGCGAGCCGGCGAGCGGCTCCCTGACATGCAGCGCGGGTTGCCCGAATTCGAACGTGAGAAAGCTGCCCTGGCCTTTCGTCACGGACCAGGCAGGGGTGTCGCAGATGGCCGGCCAGATCCGGTCGAAGTCGGCAGCGGTCACGGCGCGCGTCTCACATCGGCGAAACAGGACTCGGCCTCGGCGTCGTCGGCGCTGCCGTCATCGTCGGCCACTTGATCGGACAGGCCGGCCGGCGACACGCGCCGCATCGTCCGCTCGACGTCGCGATCGTCGCGGCGAGCGTTCGGGTCGAGCGGCTCCTGTGCGTCTCGTCCGTCGCGTTTCACGAACACGCCGAGTGCGCCGGCCTGTCGGGATGGCCGGTTCCGGGGAATCATGCGGCGAGATCATCGGGCATGCGCGTGCCGCGCATCGGGAAAGGCCGCCGCAGCCGTGCGTGACGCCCGCGGCAGCCGATGCAGTGCGCCGGCTCAGGCCGGATACGCATCGTCGACTTTCAGGTTCGCGAGCCGGAACAGCGTGCGCAGCGTCTGCGGATGAATGTCGCGGTGCGCGGCGAGCGACGTCAGCATGAAGTCGAGCACTTTCGCGTAGCGGAGCAGCACGAGGCAGCGCGCGAGATCGGGCGTGCGGCCGCGCATGTCCTCGGCGAGGTGAACCATTTCGGTGGACAACGAGCGTGCCATCTCGAGTTCCATCTGCTGCTTTTCGGTCCAGTCGGGCAACGGCTGTTCGAGCACCTTCGCGAGAAAGAGCTGGAACGACGTGTCGGACGAATTGGGCAGTGCATCCATGAAGGGCCTCGTTACTTGCTCGGATCGTTCGGGCGTGTCCGCTGGATGCGCCCGACGGTGGGTTCGTGTCCGCGCGGTGATCGGCGCGGCGGTTACCCGAACGGGATGCAGGTTTCGTACCAGCGGCACGAGACGATTGTTGAGTATTGTTGAGCCGCGAGGCGATGAGGGCCGCGAGTCCCGCCGGTACTGGGGGGAGGAGGGGACCGAGGAGGCGGTCTACCGGCGCGGTGCGATGCATATCGCGTACGCGGAGCAGCTCGCCGACGCGAAATGCTTCACGGATGTAACGTAACGCCGGGATAAATTGCGTGGCGCGTTCCCCGGCGGTCTGACGAATCGGGCCGGCCCGCGCGTGCCGCCTGCGCCTGTCAAGCGTTCGGGCCGGCGGAAGCGTTGGGACAGGGTGTCCGCCATGCTCGGCGAAAGCCGCCCGCGAATGTGCCGGGTGTTTCAAATCCGAGACGGATTGACCCGTGGCGATCCGGTTGCGCGCCCCGTCCAACTGGCCCAGCGAATTGTCGGCCAATTGTCCATGGGCAGACGGCGCGCGTTTGCCAACAATGCCCCGATCATCCCTGCGAGGTTCGACATGAGCGTCCACGCCTTCTTCTCGGCCAACCTGCTGCTGGCCTACACGGCTTACTTCATCGGGACGGCCAGCCCCGGGCCGAGCAATCTCGCGATCATGTCGGTCGCCGCGAACCAGGGCCGCAAGGCGGCGCTCGCGTTCGCGCTCGGCGTCATTTCCGGATCGATGTGCTGGGCGACGGTGGCGGCGCTCGGCGTGTCGGCCGCGCTGCTCGCGTGGTCGAAGCTGCTGGTCGCGATCAAGCTGTTCGGCGGGCTGTACCTGCTGTGGCTCGCGTACAAGTCGGGACGTACGGCATGGTCGGGCAACGCGGCGGCGTCGACGAACGCAGCGGGCGAGCAGCGGCTGTCGCGCTTCTACGTGCGCGGCGCGATGCTGCACCTGACCAATCCGAAAGCGATCCTCGTGTGGGTGTCGATCGTCGCGCTGTCGTCGAACGGCGCGGGCGCGTCGCACGGCGCCGTCGTGCCGGGCTGCATCGTGATCGGGTGCCTGGTGTTCGGCGGCTATGCGCTCGTGTTCTCGATGGACGGCGCGCGCCGGCTGTACGTGCGCGGCCGGCGCGCGATGGAAGCGTGTCTTGCCGTCGTGTTCGGCGTGGCGGGAATCAGGCTGCTGGTGTCGAACGTGTAGGGTGGGCGACCGGGTGTGATGCCGCTCAGGCAGACGTGCGCATCACCGGTGCCTCTGGACCATCCGAACGGGAGCTTTTAACGTGAGCCCATTCCGCCCCCATGTCATGCGCCTGCTGGGCGCGGGGTTGTTCGTTTCCTTTGCAATTGCAGGTGTTGCACGCGAGCCGGCGTTGCCCGAAATATCCGCGGCCAAGGGGCCCGTGCTACGCGATTTTGCTGACATCCGCCTCGCGGTCCGGTCGATCGAATGCGACGACCGCAATCAATGTTCGGTGTTGGCGCGCGGTGTCTATCAGGGCAAGACGGTGGGCGTCAAAGTCGTGTTCGGTGCGCGCGAAGGCGGGCGCAGCGGAATCGTCTATCAGTCGATCGGCGCCGAAAGCGATGCGTTGCTGGGCGCACTGGCGACGTTGTACGGACAGCCGCAGCCGTCGGCGAAATTTGCCGCACGCGCGTACGGCGATGTCGCCGTGCTGAGCGGAGACCTCCGCGAAGTCGACACCTACCCGATGCAGGCGAAAGTCTTTTTCTTCGCCGACGGCCCTGAATCGCGCTATGCCGAGCTATATACGAACATCGACGTGACGCGCGGAGTACTCGAGATCCGGGAAAAGGACATGAGCTACCGGGCGAACGTACTGGCCGCGCTCGCGCGGTGAGCGGTCGATTCGTACCGGAGGCGGAGATCCAGTGCGTCTCCCGCGCTGGATCTCCGCGGCTTCAGAAAATAAAACCCGTATTGATGAACTTCGAGTAGTGATCCGACACGATCGAATCGAGCAACTGCTTGCGCCGGCTTTACGTCCGTGGCCGGCGTGCGATGGAAGCGTGTCTCGCCGTCGTATTCGGCGTGGCGGGGATCCGGTGCTGGTGTGAAACGTCTGACGCGGAAGGCCCGCCCGGTTCAGCTGACCGGCGGCCCGCTCGATCTCGACGCGTTGACGTTCCCGGTTCGGGCGTAGTGACGCGCTGGCGTAAAAAAGCCGCTGCGCGGGTGTGTGCAGTGGCTTTTTTGCGAACGGCGCGCTTCCGAACTTGAAGCGTCCATCGATGAACTTCAGGATCTGCACCCCATGATTCCGGTGAATTTCATACCGGACGTCTTGGGCTCGCCTATAGTCACGAAAGACATCGGTGTCGAGGCTTGCTTCACGCCGAACATGGACGCGCCGGGTGCTTCTCGGCAACAGGGTGCAGACAATGAAAGATATCAATGTGCGGGGAGGCTCGTGATGGCGCGTTTTGTTCGTTCGCTGCTCTTGCTGACGGGGCTGTGTGCCTGCTCGTTTGCGTATGCCGTGGAACCCGGGATGAACAATCCGTTGTTATCGGAATTGCGTCCGTGGTGCATCGGTCGCCTGATGTTCGACCGGCCCGTCTCGAGCGAGATCTCGGACGAGCGTTACGAGTACCGCGGCGAAAAGCTGGTGACGACGCACGATGTGTCAGTGGAGGACTACGACGCCAAAGTCGCGGCGCGCGAGAAGGAACTGCGTACCAAACAGCGGGTGAATCCCGTCGATCTGCAGGAGCAGACGGGACGCATGTCGCTGGAAAAGGCCTTCTCTCCGGTGCCGCACTCACGGGTTTTCGTCTTCAACGATGCAGTGGTGAAAGCTGTCGCTTTGCCGTTCGATACGGAAGGCTATCTGTTCGCGAACCGCACGCTCGTCCGGACGACGAGCTTGATCGGTGCGGATGTGCTGGATCGGGCCGAAAGCATCTATGACGATACCTACCGCCGTATCAAGGTGCGCGATAACTGGACCGTGCCGACGGAATCCGGCTTTTGCTTCGATGGCGGGGTCGTCGCCGGCCCGTCGACTTACTCGGAGGAAGTGAGCCAGTCGTTCGCGTTGATGCCGGGCCGACCGGCGCTGCTTGTGATCAAGCTGCGGGATGCGGTGGACGTCGATCTGGAGCAACCGCTCACTCGCAATCTGCGCGCGCTGCGCGCGACACTCAATCGCATGCCGGGACGCTACAGCATCCTGCGCCAAGGCAAACGGCAGGTCGCCGGCATGGACGCGGAGGAGGTGCTGTTTGCGCTCAGGGATGGCGCGGTCACCGTCTATCGCTTCTACCTGCTCGCGCCGGGGAATCCCGCGACGGTGGAGCAGCCGCATACATCGGTCGAACTGCTGCTGGGCGCGCCCGCGCGCGACGACTTGCCACCGGAAAAGGCCACCTCGCCGGTGGACGAAGCGGGCGCGTTGCAAGTATGGGACACACTGCTGAACAGCCTGCGCGCGAGGCCTGGTGCGACCTGACCGGAGGCGGACGAGGTGGGGTGCGCACTCAACCCGATGACTCCGCCGCACTGACGCGCGGCGGAGGGCACCCGAATCAGCGCGCTTCAGAAAATAAAACCCGTATTGATGAACTTCGAATGGTGATCCGACACGATCGAATCGAGCAGCTGCTTGCTGCTGTCGGTCTGCTTCGCCGCGACCATCGAGCGGATCGAGAACGCGCGCAGCGCGTCGCTCACCGACAGCGTGCCTTCCGCCGAATCCTTGCGGCCCGCGAACGGGAACACGTCGGGCCCGCGCTGGCACTGGCAGTTGATGTTCACGCGGCACACCTGGTTCACGAGCGGATCGACGAGCGCGCCGATCTGCGCCGGATCGGAACCGAAGATGCTGACCTGCTGGCCGTGATCCGACGTCGTCACGTAGTCGAGCGCGGTTTCCACGTCGTCGAACGTCGCCACCGGAATGATCGGCCCGAACTGTTCCTCGCGATACAGCTTCATTCCTTCCGACACCGGGTACACGACGGCCGGATAGAACAGCGTCTTGCTGAACTCGCCGCCCGAATGGTTGACGACCTGCGCGCCCTTGGCTTTCGCGTCGTCGATCGCATCCGTCATGTAGGCCGTGCGATGCATGCCCGGCAGCGGCGTGATGCTGACGCCTTTCTCCCACGGCATGCCGATCTTCAACTGCTCGAGCGCGGCGGTGAAGCGCTTCAGGAATTCGTCGACGATCGAGCGGTGCACGAGCAGCATCTTCAGCGCGGTGCAGCGCTGGCCGTTGAACGACAGCGCGCCGAGCAGGCATTCCTTCACGGTGAGATCGAGATCGGCGTCGGGCAGCACGATCGCCGCGTTCTTCGCGTCGAGGCCGAGGATCGCGCGCAGCCGGTGTGACTTCGGGTGCTGCTTCTTCAGGTGGTCGGCCACCTTGCTCGACCCGATCAGCGCGAGCACGTTGATCTTGCCCGACGCGAGCATGTGCGGCACGACCACCGCGCCCGGCGCATAGATCGTGTTGATCACGCCCTTCGGGAACGCATCGCGGAACGCTTCGAGCAGCGGCTCGAACAGCAGCGTGCCGTACTGAGGCGGCTTGAACACCACGGTGTTGCCCATCAGCAGCGCGGGGATCAGCGTCGCGAACGTTTCGTTCAGCGGGTAGTTGTACGGGCCCATGCACAGCACGACGCCGAGCGGCGTGCGGCGGATCTGGCCGATCGTGCCTTCGGCGATCACGAAGCGCGAATTCGCGTTGTCGAGCTCCTTCAGCGCGTCGATCGTCTGCGTCATGTACGTGACGGTGCGATCGAACTCCTTCTGCGAATCGGCGAGGCTCTTGCCGATCTCCCACATGATCAGGTTCACCACCAGCTCGCGCTGCGCGACCATCCGCTTGATGAAGTCCTGCATGCACGCGATGCGCTGTTCGACCTTCATGGTCGGCCACTCGCCGCGGCCGGCGTCGTACGCGCGCACCGCGGCGTCGAGCGCCGCGTCGCTTTCCGTTTCGCCCATCACCGGGTAGCTGCCGATCTCGACCTGCTCGACGCTGCCGTCCGCCTGTCGCACGCACACGGGCGACAGCACGGTCTTGGTCGCGCCGTCCCACGGCCGCAACGCGCCGTCGACGAGCGACACGCGCTGGTGAATCGGCGAAGCGAGCCGGTACTCGGCGGGGATGTCCTGAAAGGCGGGAAACAGTTGCTGCAGGGAGGCGGAATCGGGCATGACGGTCTCGTTTGACGGGGTGTCCGGGAAGGACGGGCGATGCGAATCCTGAGCGGGAAATCCTCGATCCTGAATCGGCATCATGACGCGCGGACGACGACACGTCACGCGTGACCCTGGCCGATTCAACGACTGGAACCAGTTCCATTAAAAAGGAACGCCGGCGCGAATGCAAGAATTGCCGAATCGCGCCGCATGCATCGTAAGCATTCGGAAAGACTGTTGCCGAATGCTTGGTATAAGCCGCCAACAGCGCTCGCAAACGTTTCAAACGGGCCGGTTTCAGCGGATAATGGCCCGGCGCGGCGAAGAAAAAAATGAAGTGAGCCTGAGAGCATAGGTAGTGAAAAAAGGAAGAAGGTCCGCCGCGCTGCCGATGCGAGGTCGGCTGCCCGGAGCGCCGGGTCGGGGTTGCCCGGTCCGGCGCGCACCGGACTTCGAATATGCGCCGTCCGCTTCGACGGATGCTTCGTGATCCTCTCCAGTCCTTTCGTCGTCGTCGTCGTCGTCGTCGTCTCCCGAATCCCGCCTGTTGCCTGGCCCGTCATCGCCTGATGCGCTCGAAGCATTTCTTTCGTTTTTATTACCGCCGGATCGCGTAAAAGCGCGAAATAGAAAGGCATTCGTCAGGAATGCAGAGCGCCATGCGCCTGCACGTTGCGGGCAGGCGACACGTTGAAAATTAACTAAAAACACGAATCATTCTCGTTTAATATTTCGCTCCGTTACGAGCCGTGACGGAGCGTCACGGCCTCTTTCGTGCCGGTCTTGCCGGCCGGCTGCCATCCGCCGCCGGCCGTTCACCGGCCCGTCGGCGCGACGAGGCGATCCCTGCGCGCCGCTGCTTGTTCACGGAAAGGCTGTCGCCAGCCCGATTCACCGCGTGGTTCGCGCGTGGGCCGGATGCGTTTCCGTTCGCCGTTTTCCCTCAGCCTCTATTTCAACGATGAAACTCAACAAGAGCGCTTGCCATGCGCTGCTGATCGCCACGTCGCTGGCCGGCGCACGCACCTCCTTCGCACAGGCGAGCGACGCCGCGGCGACCTTGCCCGCGATCTCGGTCAAGGCGACCGCCGAGCATGCGTCGTACGACGGCGGCCGCTCGCGTGCCGCCACCAAGACCGACATGTCGCTGATGGACGTCCCGCAGACGGTGAACGTCGTGCCGCACGCGGTGATCGAGGACCAGAACGCGACGTCGATGCAGGATGCGCTGCGCAACGTGCCGGGCGTCGGCTTCTCGGTCGGCGACGGCCAGCGCGACCAGATCACGATCCGCGGCTTCAACAGCATCACGGACCAGTACGTCGACGGCATCCGCGACGATGCGCTCTACTATCGCGACCTGTCGAACGTCGATCACGTCGAAGTGCTGAAGGGGCCGGCGGCCGTGCTGTACGGGCGCGGCTCGGCGGGCGGCATCGTGAATCGCGTGTTGAAGCGGCCGGACGCGAACCCGGTGCGCGACGTGGGCGTGACGCTCGGCACGCGCGGCGAGCGGCGCGGCGAATTCGACCTCGGCTGGAATGCGAACGACGCGGCGCGTTTCCGCATCACCGGCGCGGCCGAGAACTCGAACAGCTTCCGCGACCAGTTCCAGCTCAACCGCCAGGCGATCGCGCCGTCCGCGCAGTTCAAGCTCGACAGCAACACGGTGCTGAACGTCGAATTCGACTACCTGCACGACCGCCGCACGTCCGACCAGGGGCTGCCCGCGTATCTCGGCCGGCCGGTCGACGTGCCGATCAACACGTTCTACGGCTCGGCCGACGCGGCGAACAGCTCGTACAACGACGTCTCCGCGAAGAGCGCGACGGTGTCGCTCGATCATCGCTTCAACGATTCGCTGTCGTTCCATGGCGCGATCCGCGCGTACGACTTCTCGCTCGAACGCAAGAACTACGTCACGTACGAGCCGATCAAGACGGCCGCGCACCCGGTCGTCACGCTCGACCAGTCGACGCGCCAGCGCACCGACCACGGCATCGACGGCCTGTTCGAACTCACGCAGAAGACGTCGCTGTTCGGCATGCGCCACGAGCTGCTGTACGGGCTCGAACTGTCGCAGCAGCAGAAGTTCGACACGATCTACAGCGTGTCGAAGGTCGCGACCTACGATCTGTTCAATCCGCAGCAGGTGGTGCTGCCCGGCGTGCCGACCGGCGCGCGGGCGAAGACGAACGCGTCGACCGTCGTCGGGCTCGCGGGGGTGTACGCGCAGGATCTGATTTCGCTCACCGAGCACTGGAAGGTGCTCGCGGGGTTGCGCTTCGACTACCTGAACCAGATCCGTCACGACTACACGTCGTCGAACGTCAATCTCGATCGCACCGATCACGCGTGGAGCCCGCGCGTCGGCCTGATCTACGAACCGCTCGACTGGCTGACGCTGTACGGTTCGTTCAGCCAGTCGTTCTCGCCGCTGGCCGATACGCTGATCAGCTCGGGCGCGTTCTCGAACGGCGCCGCGCTCGCGCCGCAGAAGACCACCGCGTATGAAGTCGGCTCGCGCTTCGATCTCGGCGGCAAGGCGACGGCCAGCGTCGCGCTGTTCGACATGCGCCAGACCAACCAGCAGATCGGCGACCCGGCGAATCCCGGCTATGCGCTGCCGATCGGCACGCAGCACGTGCACGGGATGGAGCTCGGCTTCACCGGCGAGATCGCGCCGAAGTGGTCGGTGTATGCGGGCTACGCGTACCTGAACGGGACGGTCGACGGCTCGGCGCAATCGACGGCGGCCGGCGTCGCGGTGTCGAGCAACACGCCGGGGCTGATGCCGCGCCACAGCGCGAACCTGTGGGTGAAGCGCGAGCTGCCGTACGGCTTCTACGCGGCGGCCGGCATGCAGTTCCAGTCGGCGCGCTACACGTCGGCGAGCGATCTCGTCACGCTGCCGTCGTTCACCGTGTTCAACCTGGGCGCCGGCTATCGCAGCAAGAAGGTCGACGTGACGCTCACGCTCGACAACCTGTTCAATCGCCGCTACTTCATCGCCGCGCACGGCAATGCGGATCTGTACAACATGCCCGGCGATCCGCGCACGCTGACCGCCACGGTGAAGTGGCACATGTAATGCACGTGATGCAGGCGCCGGGTGACAATGCGGGGCTTCGTCACGATACCCCGCCCCTCACTGCCCATGATCCGCCAATCGATTGATGTGTCGAACCTGACCGGCCGCGCCCGCGTGCTGTGCGCCGTGTTGGGGCTGGCTTGCGGCGCGGCCGCGGCGCATGCGCAGACGATCCCGGCCGACGCCGAACCCGAATGCCATTCGGTGTCCGTCGGCCGGGCGATCACGTTGTCGGGCCGTTACGTGGTGGATTACGGCGATGAAGAGAGCGGGGAGGACGTGTGGTTCGAGGAGGACGACGCATCGGCGCGGCGCCTGCCGGACCGTTCGCAACGCGCGGGGGTGATCCGGTTCACGAACCAGCGCGATGCTCGGCGCAGTCTGCGGCTGCCGGCGGCGCAACCCGAAGGCGTGTGCCGCTTCGACGGGCATGCGACGCTCGTGATTCGCGATCTGGAAACCGTGTGCCCGGGGCTGGAGGAGCCCGACCACGCGTGGCTGGTGAAGGTCGTGACGGCCAGCCCGCCGACGCGACATGCGTGCGAGGCCGCCGCGCCATGAGGCTGGCGCGACCGCGCCGTTACTCGACGTCCTCGTCGTCCTCCAGATCGTCGCCATCCGCATCGGGATGCGGCGATGCATACGCGCTCGCCTGCTCGAGCAGCCAGCCGCGAAACAGTTCCAGCGGCTTGCTGTGGCTGAGCTCCGTCGGATACACGAGGTAGTACGCGGAATCGCCGACCGTCGCCGCATCGCACGGCACCACCAGCCCGAGCTGCTGCAACTGTTCCTCGACGAAGAACTTCGGCACGAGCGCGATACCGAGCCCGGCCGCGGCCGCGCTGATCAGCATCGTGTGCAGCTCGTAGCGTACGCCCTGCATCGTGCGGATGTCCTCGACGCCGTGCGTCTCGAACCACTGCGCCCACGCGCCGGGGCGCGTCGTCGAGTGCAGCAGCGGGTAGGCGAGCAGGTCCTCGACGCTGTGCACGGGCCCGTCGAGCAGCGCCGGCGAGCAGATCGGCACGACTTCCTCGCCGAACAGGTAGTCGGACGACGTGCCGGGCCAGGTCGGCTTGCCGTAGTGGATCGCGGCCTCGAAGTGGGTGTCCTCGAACGAGAACAGGTCGGTGCGGCTGCCCATGTTCACGCGCACGTCGGGCGTGCGGTCGTAGAAGCTCTTGATGCGCGGGATCAGCCAGTGCGACGCGAAGGTCGGCAGCACCGCCAGCTCCAGGTAGCCGCCGCCGCTGCCGTGCGCGATGATCGACAGCGTGTCGCGGTCGAGCGCTTCCAGCGCGCGCCGCACCTGGGTGCCGTACAGCTTGCCGGCGCGCGTCAGCACGACGCGCTGCTTCACGCGGGCGAACAGCCGCACGCCGAGGCTTGCTTCCAGCGTCGCGATCTGGCGCGATACCGCGCTTTCGGTCAGGAACAGCTCCTTGGCCGCGTGCGTGAAGCTTTCGTGGCGCGCGGCGGCTTCGAAAGCCACGAGCGCGCCCATGTTGGGGATCTTGAATTTACGCATGATGTTCGTTCGTCTGACGATAAGGCCCGTACGGCACAAGGCGGAACGCGGAGCAGGGGAGCGGCTGATAATTCCAAAAACTCATCACATATCAATTTAATCTCGCTTTACGCCCGGCTGCAACCCTTTGAATAATGCTCTCCACGCAAGGTCAGGCGCCCGTGGGGCGGCCGGCCGACGAGTTGCCGGCACGTTTGCCGGCGGTCCCCCGAGACGAGAATCCTGATGCGCAATCCGAATATCGAGAGCTTGCTGACGAAGCTGCTGGGACAGGCGAAGACCGACGCCCTGTTCTCGACCCTGAACATGCCGGCCATCCTCGAAGAATGGGAAGACGGTGTCGTGACGCGCGCGGAAATCGCGCAGGCGATGAACATGGCGCTGTTCGAAGGGCTGCTCGAACGTTCGGCGAACGGCCGCGCGTACACGGCCGAAGCGGTCGAAAGCGGCGGCTCGGTCTATTTCGACCACGGCGCGCTGCGCACGGTGCGCTGGCCGCACACCGGCGCGTTGCCGCCGGGCGAGGCCGCGTTCACGCGCATCCTGCGTCCGCTCGGCTTCCGCCTGAACGGCCGTTACCCGCTCGACAAGCTCGGCATGACCGGCCGCGCGTATGCGCATGAAGACGCACCGGACGAAATCGCGCAGTTCTTCGTCAGCGAGCTGCATCCGGAACGTTTCTCGAAGGAATTCCAGCAGGCCGTGACGAACGTCGTGAGCACGTCGCGCGATCCGCTGTCGCCGACGGCCGTCGCGCTGCTGTGGGAAGTCGAGCGCGAAGGCTGGCTGCCGCTGGAGGCCGCGCATGCGCTGCTGCCGGAGATCGTCGGCGCGTTCGCGCGCCAGCACGACCTGCCGAACGAACTCGACTACGAAACGCTGCTGCTCGAATCGGCGGAAATGGCGTGGATCGCGACCGAAGGCAACGCGTTCAACCACGCGACCGACCGCGTCGCCGACGTGTTCAAGCTGTCCGACGACGAGAAGGCGAAGGGCCGGCCGATGAAGCCGGAAGTCGAGCGCTCGCGCTCGGGCCGCGTGTTCCAGACCGCGTATCGCGCGGATACCGTCGAACGCGAATTCCGTACGCGCGACGGCGGCACGGTGAAGCGCAACGTGCCGGGTTCGTTCTACGAGTTCATCACGCGCAAGCGCACGTTCGACCAGGCGGCGCGCCGCTGGGTGACCGACCTGCGTTTCGATGCGGGCAACGCGCAGGGCATCTTCAAGATGACGGCGAACGCGGCGAAGTAACGAAAGGAAAGCGGGAGGCTGCGCTGGCCGCGACCGATTGGCCGGCCTACGCACGAACCGCGGCCTGAAGCGCCCTGCGAATGCAGGGCGTTTGCCATTTCGGGGAAGGGGCGTCATGGATGCCACGGCCGGGCGCGCGGGTTTGCGCGACCCGGAAAATCTCATCGAGCCGTGTCATATCCGCCGGTATGGGACGACAAACGTCTCGCCAGTCGAACCATCATTCATCGGCCGATTCGTCGTAGCACGTGTCAGGGAGACGCCTTTCGATCATCGGGTCGATGGATTGGACGAGATCTTGATGTCAGCTGGCAGTTCATGACACACGCTCAGGAAACCCGTGCATGCGACACGGGCGCTTCCCGACGTCCTTTCTTGACAGGAGAACCCGGATGAACCCGATTCGCAAGCTCATGCTGTGTGGCGCCATTCCGTTCCTGCTCGTCGCGGGTGCGGCACAGGCAGACGGTGGCGGCATTGGTCGCAGCGGCACCTACATGTCGCATACCAGCGACTGGACCATGATGATGATGGACAAGCTCACGCCCGAGCAGCGCACTCAGGCCATCGGCATCCAGCAAAAGATGATGGCGATGGAAATGCAGCACAACGAAGCGATGGCGAAGCTGCAGATGCAGCATGACAAGGACATGATGGCCTTGCAGAGCCAGTTGCTCGAACTCTACAAGGGGCACTAAGTATCGCGAGCCCGGTGTCGAACGCCGGGCTCGTCCCTCATGGCGTCGAACGTGTCATTCCGGCATTTTTTGACGCAGCGCTTCGCCGGCGCGCTTGATGACCTGTCACGTTGCGCGATTGAACAGGCGGATCACGAGCAAGAGGATGACGGCACCGATGAGGGCGATGACGATCGAGCCGAGAATCCCGCTGAAGCCGATACCGAGCAATCCGGCGAGCCAGCCGCCGATCACCGCGCCCAGAATCCCGACGACGATGTCGATGAGCAGGCCGAAACCGCCGCCCTTGACGAGCACGCCCGCAAGCCAGCCGGCGATGGCGCCGATGACCAGCCATATGATCAAGCCATGCATATCCATGAACGATTTTCCCTCTGGATTGGCGAAATTTTTGTAAATCCGGCGGTCACGCCTTCACCTGCGGCCGCCGGCGCGCGGCGCCACGCCGGCGGTTTCGGCGAACGTCCACCGGCCCCGTCGTGACGCGTTCATTGCGACGCGGCCGTTGCCGCGCTTGCCGCCTTGGCTTTCTTTGCCGCGTGGTGGTGGCCGATCGCGCAACCCGCGGCGGCGCCCACAGCCCCGTGGTGCCCCGCGACGTGGCCGGCGACTCCGCCCACGGCCGCGCCCTTCAGGCACCCTGCTGCAAATCCCGGGATCGAAGCGGTCATCAACGCGATGCAGGCGACCGAGATCGAAAGAAATTTCATTGTTTATCTCCCTGAAAAACGAGTTGTTTTGATCGACTCTGATCGAGCCGGCACGCTCAGAAGACGTGCGTGATCAGAAAGAACAGCACCAGCAGCCCGACCGGCACGCCGAGCAGCCAGGCGATCAGGTATTTGCCCATGTCGTTGTCCTGGTGGCCGCGGCGCCGTGGGCGCCGCGGCGGTTGCATTGAAGCGCGATGGAAGCGCTATCGCGTTACAGCTCGCGGTCGAAATCCTTCAACTGCTTCTCGGCTTCATCGCGAGCGATGCCGTAACGCTCCTGGATCTTGCCGGCCAGATACTCGCGATTGCCGTCGGCCACCTTCAGGTCGTCATCGGTCAACTTGCCCCACTTGGCCTTCAGCTTGCCGGAGAGCTGCTTCCACTGACCCTTGATCTTGTCCTCGTTCATCATGTGCTCCTTGTCATGCAGGGATAAAAGGCGCGGCGGCGTGCCGCGCCGGGAGGTCAGGCCTTCGCCTTCAGGCCGGATGCGTCGACGTGCTTCACGCCCTTGATCGCGCGCGTCACGGCGACAGCCTTCTTCACGGCAACCTTGGTCGGCAGCACGCCGGTGAGCGTGACGACACCGTCGACCGTCTTCACGCTGATGTCAGTGCTCTTCACGCCGTCGGTGGTCGCGAGTTCCCCTTTCACCTTGGTGGTGATCCACGTGTCGGTGACGGGCTGGTTCGATTCGGCCGTCATGTTGCTGTCGGCGGACGAGGCTTGCGCCTGTGCGCTCGTGAGCGGTGCGGCGCAAAGCAGGAAGGCCGCGCTGGCGGCGAGCAGCGTCGAAAGGTGCGAGGTCTTGTTCATTGATGTTCTCCTTCGATTGGCGTGGTGAATGAATTGACTGCCGAGCACGGCGCGTGCCCGGATCAACGGGCGATCGGCGTGTCGTAGCCGGGCTCGCGCGGCGGCATGTCCGGGCGCGGCACGTCGGGCGGCAGCGGCACCGGCGGATCGGTGCCGGGCGGCGGTTCGGGCGGACTGTCCGGGGCCGGTTCGGGCCGCGTCGGATCGGGTGTCTGATGCAGCTTCATCGTGCTTCTCCTCTGCGGTTCGGAAGGCAGCGCATGAGCGCCGATGCAGTACCAGCGTACCGATGCAAACGGGCGTGGACATCGCGCAAATTCACCTGATCGGCTAGTGCGTTTGCACGGGGTGTCGGGAAGGGGGCGGGGGTGCGCCTGCCGGCCGGGGCGTGCGGAAAGCAGGTGCAGCGTGTGCTTCGGGGATCGGCGGGGCACCGCACGGTAGGGCAGGCCGTGCGCATGTACTATGACGAATAGTGCATTCGCGACTGTCGTGCACC
Source organism: Burkholderia sp. AU15512 (assembly GCF_002223325.1). Lineage (NCBI taxonomy): Bacteria > Pseudomonadati > Pseudomonadota > Betaproteobacteria > Burkholderiales > Burkholderiaceae > Burkholderia > Burkholderia sp. AU15512. Next base: position 2,393,839 of record NZ_NKEX01000006.1, on the reverse strand, counting down.
GGTGCGGCACGCGATCATCGTCACACGCGCCGGCCGGCGCGTGTCGACGTGGCGGCAACCGGGCCGGCAGTCATGCTGACGACAGGGACAACCATTCGATGAACGAACAGGTAAACGAACAGGCGCTGAAGTCGCATACCGACCGGCGCCAGCTGCACCAGATCATCGCGGGGCTCACCGAGGGCGTGATCCTGATCGAGCCCGACCAGCGGATCGTCTGGGCGAACGAAGCCGCGCTCGCGATGCACGGCGTGACCGAGCTGAAGGCGCTCGGTGCGACCGTCACCGATTACCGCGAGCGTTTCCGGCTGCGCTACCGGAACAACCACCCGGTGCGCGATGGCCACTATCCGATGGATCGCGTGATCGCGGGTGAGGAGTTCAGCGACGTGACGGTCGAAGTGGAATCGGCCGCCGACGAAACCGTGAGCTGGGTTCACCGCATCCGCAGCCTCGTGCTGACGAATGCAGCCGGTGAGCCCGACTGTCTCGCGCTCGTGCTGCACGACGCGACCGAATGGGCGAGCGCCGAGGAACGCTTCGAGCGCACCTTCAACGCGAACCCGGCGCCGGCCGTGATCTGCCGGCTCGACGACCTGCGCTACGTGAAGGTCAACCAGGGCTTTCTGGACCTGACCGGCCACGCGCGTGACGACGTGCTCGGCCGCTCGGTGTACGAGATCGACGTGCTCGACCAGGCCGAGCGGCGCGACCTCGCGATCGAGCGGCTCGGCGAAGGCGCGACGATCCCGCAGATGGAGGCCGTGCTGAAGCGCGCGGACGGCAGCACGAAGGCCGTGGTGGTCGCCGGGCAGCCGATCGACATGAACGACGAGGCGTGCATGCTGTTCACGTTCATGGATCTCGAGCCGCGCAAGCAGGCCGAGCGCGCGCTGCGGCAGAGCGAGGAACGCTTCGCGACGGCGTTCCGGATGGCGCCGGTCGCCACCGCGATCGTCACCGCCGACCGCTTCGAATTGCTCGACGTGAACGACGCGTTCGCCGCGATGACGGGCCATGCGCAGGACGACCTGCTCGGCAAATCCGCGGACGAGATCGGGCTGTGGGCCGAGCGCGGCGCATGGCAGCGCATCGAGGGCCAGCTCGCGCGCGACGGCAGCGTGCGCAACGCCGACGTGCAGATCCGCACGCGGGAAGGCGACGTGCGCGATTGCGTCGTGTCGGCCGATCCCGTCGCGATTCACGGGCGCGACTGCCTGCTCGTCGCGCTGCTCGACATCAGCGACCGCAAGCGCACGGAGATGGAGCTCGTCTACGCGATCGAGACGGCGATGCAGGATGCATCGTGGTTCAGCCGCACGCTGATCGAGAAGCTCGCGAACGTGCGGCGTGCGAATGCGCCGGATGCGGGCGCCCAGCTGTCGGACCTGACCGCACGCGAGCGCGACGTGTTCGATCTGCTGTGCCATGGCCTGGCCGACAAGGAGATCGCCGGCCGCCTCGGGCTTGCGCCGAACACCGTGCGCAATCACGTCGCGACGATCTACGGGAAGCTCGACGTGCACAGCCGCGGCGAGGCGATCGTGTGGGCGCGCGAACGCGGGATCGTCGGCGCGGCCGATGCGAATGGCGCGCGTGGCGAGAAGGGCGGCGCGAAGGACAAGGACTGACGCCGTCGGTACGAATGCACCATGCGCGCTGGTGCATCCGCATCTGCCGCGCGCGGCCTCCGCTTGCGATCCTGTCCGCTCGGCGGTGCGGCGCGGGCCGTCACGCCGCCGGCTCTCCCCCACCATCGCAGGAGACGACCATGGACAGGAATCGCATCGAAGGCAAGCTCAAGCAGGTCAGGGGTTCGGTCAAGGAAGCGCTCGGCAAGGTCACGGGCGACCGCGAGACGGAAGCGGAAGGCGTCGCTGAACAAGAGGCCGGCAAGATGCAGGAGCAGGCCGGCGAGGCGGCCGATGCGGTGCGCCAGGAGACGGGCACCGATCGGCACTGACCGATGACGCGGCGCCGCGGGCGTCGCGATGGCCGGCCGGGCCGTCATCGCCACGATGATGCGCCGCCGGCATGACCACGGCCGGCCTTGACGGCCGGGCGCCGGCGCGGCATTCCACGGTAGCGATTTACCCGCGGCCCACCGTTGCGTGGGGCGCGGGCCGCCCGCGTATGCGGAACTTGATGACAAATCCTCACAACATAGTTCCGATATTTCGTTTGCTGCACGGGTATTGGCTATCCACAATCCATTCACCTCTTTCGCGATGAAAGGCTCTTCGGAGACGGAGCCGCGGCGATCGACCGGCCGGCAAGGGCGTTGCATGACGCCCCGCAGGCGGACGACATGACCGGCACGCGGGAGGTTGCCGACGCGCGGCGATCGCGCGTTGCATCCCGGCCCCCAGAACAAGGATTGTCATGACGTTCCGCATTCGTTCGCTTTCCGGCGTCGCATTGACCGCCGCGATCCTCGCGCTCCAGACCGGCGCGGCTCACGCGCAGGAGACGGTCGTCAAGGTCGGCGTGGCCGGCCCGCTGACGGGCGGCGGCGCCGCCTACGGCAAGGACATCGAGAACGGCGTGCGCATGGCCGTCGACGAAGCGAATGCCGCGCGGACGACGGTGGGCGGCAAGCCCGTGAAGTTCGTCGTCGCGTCGCAGGACGACCAGAGCGATCCGCGCACCGGCGTGCAGGCCGCGCAGCAGCTCGCCGACGCGCAGGTGGCCGTCGTGATCGGCCACTTCAATTCGGGCACGACGCTGCCCGCGTCGAAGATCTACGCGAAGGCCGGCATTCCGATGATCACGCCGTCGGCGACCAATCCCGACATCACGCGCGCCGGGCTCGGCACCGTGTACCGCGTGATCGCGACCGACACGCAGAACGCCGGCAACGCAGGCGCGTATGCGGCGAGCGTGACCAAGGCGAAACGCATCGCGATCATCGATGATCGCACCGCGTTCGGCCAGGGCGAAGCCGACGAATTCGAGAAGTCGGTGAAGGCGAACGGCGGCACGATCGTCGCGCGCGAATTCACGAACGACAAGGCGGTGGATTTCAGCGCGCAGCTCACGAAGATCAAGAGCACCAACGCCGATCTCGTGTTCTTCGGCGGGCTCGACGCACAGGCCGCGATGCTCGTGAAGCGCATGCGCCAGCTCGGCATCCGCGCGCAGTTCCTCGCGGGCGGCGGCGTGATGAACGCGAACTTCATCAAGCTGGCCGGCAATGCGGCGGAAGGCGCGTCCGTGTGGGAATACGGGCAGCCGCTGGCGCGTCTCGCGAAGGGCAAGGAATTCGAAACGAAATTCAAGCAGAAGTACGGCATCGACATGCTTGCGTACGCACCGTTCGCGTACGACGCGACGTGGATCGCGATCAACGCGATGCAGAAGGCGAACTCGACGAAGCCGGCCGATTTCAACGGCGCGCTGAAGGGCACGCGCTACGACGGCATCACGGGCACGATCGCGTTCACGAACACGGGCGACCTGAAGAACCCGAGCTCGACGCTGTATGAGGTGAAGAACGCCGCGTGGCAGCCCGTCACGACGAAATCGGCGGATTGAACGCCGCCCGCGCGCGGACTTTCGCGGCGCTGCCGGACGTGCTGAAATGCCATCAGCGATCGATGCCGATCGCGGCGCACGCCGGTGTGGCAGCCGCACGGGTTTGCCCGCGCGGCGCCGCGCGTGACGCGGCACGAACAACCCACGGGCGGGGCCGGCTGGCCGCGCCCAATCTGTGCAACTGGAGTCAGTCGTGAGTTCTCAAGTCGTCATCGTCGGCGGTGGTGTGATCGGCAGCTCGATCGCCTATTTCCTGCGCGCCACCGATCCCACGGTTTCCGTGACCGTGATCGAGCGCGACCCCACCTATGCGCGCTCGTCGTCGGCGTTGTCGGCCGCGTCGATTCGCCAGCAGTTCTCGACGCCGCTGTCGATCGAGATGTCGCTGTTCGGCATCGACTTCCTGCGCACGATCGGCGAGCGCCTCGAAGTGGACGGCCATCAGCCGTCGATCGACCTGCACGAAGGCGGCTACCTGTTCCTCGCGACGCCGGCCGGCGACGCGACGCTGCGCGAGAACCATGCGCTGCAGACGAGCCTCGGCGCGGACATCCGGTTGATGGATTGCGATGCGCTGCGCGCGAAGTTCCCGTGGCTGAACGTCGACGATCTCGTGTCGGGTGCGTATGGCGTGAGCGGCGAAGGCTGGTTCGACGGCTACGGGCTCGTGCAGGCGCTGCGCAAGAAGGCGCAGGCACTCGGTGCGCGCTATGTGCCGTCCGACGTGAAGGACGTGGTGCGCGACGGCCGCAAGGTGACGCACGTGGTCACGGCCGACGGCGAACGCTATGCGTGCGACACCCTCGTGAACGCGGCCGGCGCATGGACGCGCACGCTGTCGTCGATGATGGGCATCGACATCCCCGTGTATGCGCGGCGCCGCAGCATTTTCAACGTGTCGTCGCCGGCGAAGCTCACGGATTGCCCGCTGCTGATCGATCCGACCGGCGTGTATTTCCGGCCGGAAGGGCGCACGTATATCTGCGGGACGTCGCCGAGCCCGGACCGCGACCCGGACGACCTGCCGCTCGACGAAGTCGACCACGACCTGTTCGACGAAGTGATCTGGCCGACGCTCGCGAACCGCGTGCCTGAGTTCGAAGCGCTGCGCGTGGAGAACTGCTGGTCGGGGTACTACGAGTACAACGTGTTCGACCACAACGCGATCATCGGGTATCACCCGGACCTCGACAACGTCGTGTTCGCGAACGGCTACAGCGGCCACGGGCTGCAGCAGGGGCCGGCGACGGGGCGCGGCGTCAGTGAACTCATTCTGGGCGGGCGTTACGACACGCTCGACCTGTCGACGCTCGGCTGGGCGCGCGTGCTGGAGAACCGGCCGATCGTCGAAAAGAACGTCGTGTAGCGCGGCGTGACCCGCCCGGTGTGGTGGGCGGGATTCTCCTTGTGTCTCACCTCATTGGCCCGACCGTGTCGGGCCTTTTTTGTTGCGCGTGCAATTGGGCGTGTCAGCCGACGCCGTAGACCGCGTCGCGCAGATCGAGCGTGTACGGGCCGTTCATCCCTTCGTAGAGCGTGTTCGACAGCGACACGACGGTGAGCCCTTGTGCGCGATCGACGAACCACGAATGACCGTAGACGCCGCCCCAGCGCCACGTGCCCGGCGACTCCGGCGACAGCGCCGCGCGCGGGTCGCGCAACACGGAGAACCCGATCCCGTAACCCGCGCCGGGCAGGTCGGGCAACGCGAGGCTGCCGGTGTGGATACGGCCCATCTCGTCGACCAGCTCGGCCGGCAGAATGGCGCCGCCGCCCGCCCGCAGCGTGTCCAGTACGTTCAGCACGTCACCGGCGGTGCCGATCATCCCGGCGCCGCCCGATGCGAACGCATTCTTGTCGAGCGCGCGCGACGGCGAGTACGTCACGCCGACGGAGCCTTCGTAGATGGGTACGGCTTCGTTCTCGGCGAGCCGGTGCGGCTGCGGCGTGTCGTTGACGTAAGGCGTCGCGAGCCGCGCGGCGTCGCGTGCGACGAATCCCGTGTCGCGGGTGCCGAGCGGGCGGAGCACCAGCGCATCGACCGCATCGGCGAGCGGTTGTCCGGTGACGGCCTCGATCAGCGCGCCGACCACGTCGATGGAGAGCGAATAGTTCCAGCCGGTGCCGGGTGCGTACTGCAACGGCACGCTCGCGATCCTGCGCATGTTCTCGGCGAGCGTGATCGAGGCGCCATCGAGCCCGTCGGAGACGCCCGCGCGAGCATATGGGCCCGCCGCGTCGGCTTCCGCGTAGCGATAGCCGAGGCCGGCCGAATGCGTGAGCAGGTGGCGCACCCTGATCACCGGCACGCTGCCGTCACGCAGCGCCGGACGGAACTCGGGCAGCCACTTCGTGACGTCGTCGTCGAGCGACAGCTTGTGCTGGGCAACGAGCGCCATGGCGGCCGCCGCGACGATCGGCTTCGTCACCGACGCGAGCCTGAACAGCGTGTCCTCCCGCATCGGCGTGCGTGCTTCGCGGTCGGCGAACCCGGCCGCGCGGCGATAGACGAGTTCGCCGTCGCGTGCGATCAGGACCACCACGCCGACGAGGCGTTGCGTGTCGAGTTGGCGGGACAGTACCGCATCGACGCGCTCGGCGAGCGCGGGATCGGCCGACGGCTGCTGTGATGATGCTCGGTTGGGGATCATCGAAGACTCTGTCGTGAAGGGGGAGCCGACATGGTAGGCGGCATGCGCCGGACGTGCCATTTATCCGTACATGGAACAGGGCTTCGTGGGCGTCGTGCGCTGCAACGATCGGCGTGGACGGACACGGGGCGGGCGATTCAGCCGGGGCCCGCCGTGGCTCCGTTGCAGCGCGGCGCGTCGGCCGGCGGCGGCGCCCCGTCACGCCTGCGCCAGGCGGCCGACAAAATATGCCCCAAGCGGCGCGCGGCCTTCGTTAGAATCTGCTTTCGTCGAGAAAATAACGCAATTGCATGGGTGCAGCGCGGTATCGCATCACGGACACTGCTCGCCCAGATTCCATCGTTCATCTTTCACCGGAGGCGAGCATGCCAGGATTACTTCCCGATGTTGACCGCGAGGGGCTCCTCGAATATTCGGTGGTGTACACCGATCGCTCGGTCAACCATATGTCGCAGCGCTTTCAGGGTGTCATGCGCGACATCTCCGGCACGCTGAAGAAGGTCTACCACGCGAAGTCCGTCGTGATCGTCCCCGGCAGCGGGACGTTCGGCATGGAAGCCGTCGCGCGGCAGTTCGCCACCCACAAGAAGTGCCTCGTCATCCGCAACGGCTGGTTCAGCTTCCGCTGGTCGCAGATCTTCGACATGGGCAGCATCCCGTCCGAAACGACGGTGCTGAAGGCGCGCCCGGTCGAAGCGGGACGGCAGGCCGCGTACGCGCCGGCGCCGATCGACGAAGTGGTCGCCGCGATCAAGGAACACAAGCCGGATCTGGTGTTTGCGCCGCACGTCGAAACCGCCTCCGGGATGATGTTGCCCGACGGGTATCTGCGCGCGGTGTCGGATGCCGTGCATGCGGTCGGCGGCATGTTCGTGCTCGATTGCATCGCGTCCGGCACGGTGTGGGTCGACATGCAGGCGAGCGGCGTCGACATCCTGATCAGCGCGCCGCAGAAGGGCTGGAGCGCGTCGCCGTGTTGCGCGATGGTGATGCTCGGCGAACTCGCCCGCGAACGCATCGATGGCACGACCAGCACCAGCTTCGCGTGCGATCTGCGCAAGTGGCTGCAGATCATGGAAGCGTATGAGGGCGGCGGTTTTGCTTACCACGCGACGATGCCCACGGACAGCCTCACCACGCTGCGCGACGTGATGAAGGAAACCGAGGCGTACGGCTTCGACAAGGTGAAAGCGGAGCAGCTCGAGCTGGGCAAGCGGATTCGTGCGCTGCTGGCCGAGAAGGGCTTCCGGAGCGTGGCGGCGGCAGGGTTCGAGGCGCCGGGTGTCGTGGTCAGTTATACGGACGACGACGGGATTCGAACCGGGAAGAAGTTTGCCGACGTCGGGTTGCAGATCGCGGCCGGTGTGCCGCTGATGTGCGACGAGCCGGAGGATTTCAAGACCTTCCGGCTGGGGTTGTTCGGGCTCGACAAGCTGCACGATGTCGATGGGGCGGTTGGGCGGTTTGCGGATGCGCTGGAGCGGGTTCTTTAAGGCGCTTGGTGGATTGGGCGAGGCAGTGGGTGATGGGTGTGCGCGCCTTTGGTCTACTGCCTCGCTGGATGGAGGGTCATGGTCTCGTCCGATCCGCGCGTTCGGGTTCGTGGTTCGATGGGCTTATGCGCAGCGAGGCCGGTCCATCTGCCTGTTCGGCTAACCTGAAGGGTTCGCATGGCATACGTCGTTCGACAGGAAGTCCCGTCGGTATCCGACTACATCGGCATTCGTCTTGCCGCAGGGTTGAGCAGAAAGTCGGAACAGGCTGCGACGATCGGGCTGAAGAATGGCCTTTTCAGCGTCGTGGCGTATTGCGACAGCGATCCGGTCGGAATTGGCCGCGTCATCGGCGATGGCGGCTGTTTCTTCGAGATCGTCGATATCGCGGTGTTGCCCGCTCATCAGAAGAAAGGCGTGGGCGACCTGATCATGCGGGCACTCATGGGCTACGTTCACGAGCACGCGCCGCCGACCGCCTACGTCAGCCTGATGGCGGATCACGGGACACCGAAGTTCTACGAGCGTTACGGTTTTCAACCGTCGGTGCTGCCTGAGAAGGCGGGGATGTTCCTGCGGATCACGTAACGTTGAGGCATCGTTTTTCCTGTCGCGGTGCGCCCGCGCTAATTCACGCATTCCGGCACCACCGGGTCGTTGCTGCCCGTGTAGACGAATCCGTCGGAGATCCATTGATTCGAGTCGAGGCGATACCAAAGCCGTGTAGCGCCCCAGTTGCCGTTCACGGAGTCGCCGTACTGGTGGCACGCGAGCTGCACGATGCGCCCATTCTCGAGCGAACCGACGACCGGCGCCGACAATGAAGGCGCGCTGCGCAGATTCGCCGTACCCGGTGCCTGTACACGCGCGCTGACGGGCGTGGACGGATCGCCGGAATCCGCGCTCCCGTAGTTGACCAGCCATGCCTGCGGGGAGACGCGCCGCTGATTGCGAACCGCGTATCCGGAATACGGCGAAGTGCCTTCGAAGAATTGCCAGCCGCCGATCGTCATGCCATTGACGGACACGTCATTGCCATCCTTGCTCAATGAAAGGTGAACATGCGGCCCCGTCGTCTGTCCGCCGCACGGCAGGCCGTTTCCGACGCTGCCGAGATACTCCCCCTGGCGAACACGCGTACCGCTGTTCAGCGACGTCAGCTGGACCATGTGGTAATAAGTCGTCGCATAGCCATTGTCGTGAACCACCTTCACGATGGCGCTGCCGTCGCGCTCGCAGCTCTTGTAAAGATAGCCGTCTCGCGCCGCCAGCACGCGGCCGTTGCCGCCCGAGCAATCGAGGGAGTTATACGGCCTGCTTTGTCCGGACCAGCCGTGTGCACCGCCCGTCCAGTACCACCCGGCATTCGGTTCCCACGGCAACGCAAGGCCCGGTTGCGGCAATGCAGCCGACCGTGGTGCAAGCGATGCGCGTCTCGACGCCAGATTTTTCCGCTCGTCGGCCGCGAGCAGCGTGGGTGGCGCCGCATCGAGCAATGCTCCAAACTCGCTGCTGCCCTCCACACCCGAGATCCATCGGCCATTCATGTTGCGCGCAATGAACAGCTTCGTGACGGGATCGCCGGATTCGTCGTCGCGCAGGATTTGTGTCGCAGTGCCAAATACCCATCCGGAAACGTCGTCGGTTTTGATGGCCTCGACCAGGCTGTCGTCCGACCGGGCCGGCAGCTTCAACGCCCCACCCGATCGGGATTGAAGCGCCTGCCCGATCGAGCGTTGCAACGACGTCTCGATTGGCGCCGCCTGCGCGATTTCGGCAAGGCTGGCTGCAATCAGCAGGATTCCAATGGAGTATTGAATCGAATTCGAGGCAGGACGACTTAATAAATTGCGCATGGTCAAATGCACCGCGAAGAGGGTTTGCAAGAAGTTCATGACGCCGCCAGCAAGCCTACATCATTCGTCAGTCATTGAAAGGAAAATGAAATATATCTGGGTGCGTTTTTAAATTGAATGCTGCGGATGAAATTGTTGATGCGATAGTTTCAAAGTGATTTGTCCACTCGGTAAACCGGAGTCAATTGATCTGGAATCACCTTGCGGAGTGGTCTCGAAGGGGCGCCCATGCCCAGCCTCGTGGCGAGCCGCGTCGTGAGGTGCCTTGATCGACAAAGGATTCAATGGCCGGTGAATTGGATTGGATTATTTATGGAAAAGAAACGATCGTGAGGTGGTCTCGTTAATATCATTTACATATTCCTGACAAATTTAACAGTTTTATTTCAATCGGATCGAGATTTAAATTGAGCCGAGACAAAGTAAATCATTTCGATTGATGAATTTTCAGGATGGGAAGCGATGTATCGAATGCTGTTTGGCCGGCTGTTTGCCGGTGCGATCGTGCTTGCGACGGCGATGCCTGCCCATGCGGAAAGTGCGACGGACGTTTCGCCCGTCTGCACGACCGTCCGGACCGAAACGAGCAAGGATTCGCTGTTGAGCCGGACCAGTTATTGCCAGAAAACCGAACCGCTCGTCTATGTCGCGACAGACGGCCAGAACAATGAAATCGGCCGGGTGGCGATTGATGCCTATGCGTATTCCGACAATCCGTCGAACCAGCTCGCATGGCCGGTGACGTTTCGCTTCCGCACGCGCGTCCTGTCCGGCAATCCGCCCGGCCTGATGATCAAGCCGATCGTCGAATGCGGCGCGGATTGTACGGTTGCGCCCAATGCCGGCGTGCCGCTCGCCCTTGGCGGGCTGTCCAACGAGCTATCGGTGATGATCACGCCCAACATGGGATCCGGTAATCCGCTCAGGTTCAGTCCGACGCTCGAGTACCGGGTGGCGAAATCGGGAGACTCGTTCGAGAACGGCGCAAGCATGAATCCCTACGCGGGCGTCGGCTATATTCCCAACATTCGATGCGACATCGCGCTCGTCAAGAGCAACTCGCAAGGGTGCATCTACGCGGACGCACCGGCCGTCCTGCGTACCATCGTCGACACGAATCCCGACGTCAACGAATCCGCAATCCATATACGCGAGGCGCAAGCCGCCGGGCGTCCCGGCAAGTTCGTACCGAAGGGCGACGGCACGATCTTTCCGGCCTTTGAAGCCAGGCCGCTGACACGCACGCGCGACGCAGCATGGCGGCGGGCCAACCGGAGCGATTCCAAGGCGCAATGCATCGAGAAATTCGGCCCGGTCACTGGCCAGTGCACATTCACCGGTGATCCGGACGAAACGCCGAGCGATTGCGATTGCGACGAGTATCCGTTTGCGTCGACGGAGCAAGGCGCATCACGAGAACCGGAAGTATCGGTCAAGCGTATCGATGCGAGCGATAATCGGCGCGCGGGCGCTTTCCTCGGAAGTTTCTATTTGAACCAGCGCGTGATCGACCAGGAGGCGTTTTATGTCGACGTCGGTTCTTCGCAGCCTGCCGCAAAACGTTGAGCCGCAGGCGACGAAAGCCGCATTTTTGCCGTGGTTCGCACGCATCCTTCGAACCACGGCATGACAACACCCATCACCATGAACGATCACGAGCACTTCCCCTTCTGGCTCGACCAGCCCTACAAGCTCTGCCGACGCGCCGTGCCGGGCGCGATGCAATCCGAGGCGATTCCGGTCGAGGATGCGCTGACGCGCGTGACGGCGGCGGACGTTTTCGCCCCCGAGAATGTTCCGCCCGTTCCGCTCGCGGCGGTCGAAGGCTATGCTTTACGCGCATCCGATACCGCGCATGCGGCGCACGATGCACCGGTCGAGCTCGAATTCCAGTTCAGCCGGCGCGCGCTGGCCTCGCCGGCCGGCAGTCCGGCGGCTCGTGCAATCGGCGCACAGTGCGCGGTCGATGTCCCACCGTATTTCCCGCTGCCGGAACATGCCGACACCGTCGTCCCGAAAAGCGACCTCGAGGTTTCGTACCGTGGCGCTCGATCTTTTCTGCTGCTGCACGCGCCGCGATCCGCCGGCCAACATGTGATCGCACCGGGCAGCGAATGTCGGCAAGGCAGCCTGCTCCTGCCCAAGGGCAGCCGGATAACGGCCGAACGGCAGATCGCGCTGACGGCCGCAGGCATACGCGACATCGAGGTGACGAAACGGCCGCGCATCGGCGTGGTGATCGTCGGGTATGAGCCGTGCGCGCCCCGCGCCGCACGTGAGGGTTGGCGGCGCCCCGACACGAGTGGGCCCTATATCCGTGCGGTACTGCAGCGCTGGGGATACGAGGTGGCTTCGGTCGAGTACATCGAGCCGCCGGACATGGCACGGCCGCCGCTCGAGGTGCAACAGAACGAATACGCGTTCAAGAAGAAACTGGCCGAGCTCGCGCAGCGTTACGACCTGATCGTGGGAGCCGGGCTGCCTGCCGTGCGGCCATTTCTGGATCTGGGGCTGAATACGCAGCAGGTGTACGCCTACGACGAAACGACGGTTGACATCAAGCAAACACCGGCCGACCGCTTCAACTTCGGACGCAGCGACAATCGCTCGCCGCCGAAGAAAACCATGCTGCCGTTCACGCGTCCGGATGGTACGCAAAGCGGGATGACGGTCCTGACCAGCTACGATCAGGCCACCCTGATCAACCTGTCGGGCCACACGGGTGCCGTGGCGATGCTGATGCACGCGATCATGCCGCGTGTGCTCGATTCGCTCGAGCACGCGGCAACACCGGGGCCTCATTGGGAGTCCGGCATCGTCGACCACGGCGTCGAGCGCGATGGTCAACTGAACGCGATGCGATGGGGCAATCTGCATCGTGGCGTCGACGGAAACCTGGTCGTCCGCCTGTTGCCGTCCGAAGGCGACGGGAGGATCGGCGGCGTCGTTCGTGCCGATGTGCTCGTCGCGATCCCCGCTGCGGAATGTCCCATGGCAGCCGGTTCGTCCGTGCTGTTCCTGCGTCTCGACCGCGACCTCGCCAGTGAACCGCCGCGCCCCGTGGCGGAAACATCCGCCGAGGCAGCCTCACCATCGCCGGTGGTCGACGCCCGCGCGACGACCCGCGAGATCGACGACGCACGCAGCATCGATCTTCGCGAAACATGGCAACGGCTCGAAGCAGCCTTCGCCGCGGATGCGTCACGTCTGCCGGGTGGCCTCAACGGGCCGGCGTCCGACGACGAGATCGCGGCCTTGCAGACTGCGCTGGGAACGCGCCTGCCTGACGCATTCGTCGACAGCCTGCGCATTCACGATGGCCAGGCCGATGCGGGGGATGAATTTTCCGGAAGTGATGCGCTGCTGAGCTCGCACGAGATCCTCGCGCAATGGCGTATCTGGAAAGGTCTCGTCGACGGAGGCGATTTCGACGGTGTGGAATCGGAACCGGATCCAGGCATCGGGGACGACTGGTACAACCTGAAGTGGATTCCATTCACGCATGACGGTAGCGGCAATCATCTGTGTCTTGACCTCGATCCCACGGAAGACGGTTTCTCGGGACAAGTGATTCGGGTCTGGCACGATGACGCGCGACGCGAGCGCGTTGCAGGGAGCTTCTCGGCGTGGCTTGCCCGCGTCGCCGACGACGGGCAATCAAGCTGAGCACTCGCTGAGCATGAGGGTGGCGGTGTGTGGGCCGCTACGTCGATGCGCATGCTCCAAGGGCCATGCCGATGACCCTTGGGGAAACGCTTGTCTGTGCAGGGCAGACGGGCGCTTCGTGCGCTACCGGGTCAAGCAGTACAAGACGTCAGGACACCCTTCCTCGTTCCTGCTTCCGTCGCTGTATGCAATCGCAACGAACCCGTGCCGTTCATAAAACGCAGCAGCATCGTGATTCATCTGGAACGTGTAGAGCTGGAGCCTGCCAACCGTCTGCGACTTCACCGATTCCAGGAGGGAAGAACCCATTCCTTGTCGCTTGAATTCGGGGCACACATACAACTGGTCAAGCCACACCACGCCGTCAGTGACAACGTGCGCGGCCATGCCGACGATGCGGTTGTCGTTCACGGCAACGGTAACGTTGCCGGACGGAACTAGCAGGTTGGCCACCCAATCGCGGACAGCGGCTTCAGAGTGTGCGAGCGGCGCATAGGATGCCAGCGTGTTGCGCGACCGTAGATAGACGTCAGCCACCTCTGCGGCATCCGCAGCAATCGCGCGACGCAAGATCAAGGGCATGTCTCGGCCGCTCCGAAATCGTCAAAAGGTGCACAACGATAGCAGCACGGAATCGAACTTCCAAGATCGCGGAAGCATGCCGCTGAAACCGGTGAGACCGGAAGTTCAGTGCGACGTATCGAGCGTGCGGTACAGCGAACCGGCAGCGAGATCCCGTCACCGATTCGCTGCTTCATTCCGGGATTCCCGGGCGCCGACATTCCCGTATCGTCTGTCCGATTTTCCGGGATCGCATGACCTGGCAATTCCGCACAAACGAGAGGGCTAGCGATGAAGGTCGATGGGCCCGGCCATTCTCTTGCCGACCATGCCGGCGGGCGGGTCACCCGATGCGCCTGTTTCGCAGTAGCCGTTTCTTTCGGAATCCTTCCAGACATGCCTGTCGATCGACGATCGGTCACAGCGTCGTGCGCGATCGCCGGGTGTCGCCAGCATCACGATGACGTTGTGTCGCACGCCGTGACCGCTCGATGAGGGGTGAGCATCCCGCTCGTCGGCCCGACTGTGTCGGACTTTTCTTGTTCGGTCGCGCAGGGGATGCCGGCGACGGCGACGTGTGGCAACATCGCGGTGATTTCGACGTTCCATCCGGGTGCCGGCAGACCCATCTATCCGAGGGGGAGTCATGTTTGACCATGTCAAATTCGGCGTGACCGACTTTGCAGCGAGCAAGGCGTTTTTCCTGAGCGCACTCGAGCCGCTAGGCGTCGTGGTGCAGGGCGAGGGCGAGCCGTCGTACGGCATCGAGATCTCTCCGCCGGGCAAGCCTTCGTTGTGCCTGTTCCAGACGTCGGAGAAACCGGCGCATCTCCACATCGCGTTCGTGGCCGACAACCGGCAGCAAGTCGACGCGTTCTATCGCGCGGCGCTGGCGGCAGGCGGGAAGGACCATGGCGCGCCGGGGCTGCGGCCGCACTATCACGCGAATTACTACGCGGCGTTCGTCATCGGGCCGGATGGGCACAATATCGAGGTGGTGTGCCATCAGGCGCAGGGGGGAGCTTCCGGCGACTGATCGATGTCATTCAAACCATGAGCGAACGCATATGCCACGCACGCAACCGAGCATTCCGGGATGAGTGACATCACCATTGATTTTCCTTTTTATCTCGTTGTGCTTGGAACTGGCATGGAATACTGGCCCGTGACGCTTTGTGTCGGCGCGGCAGGATTGTATGTCGGGGCAACTCGCCTGCGCGGTGTCTGGCAAGGTGTCTGCCTCGTCATTGCGCTGTTGTTCGTCGTTGATGCTGGCACCGGCATTTACTTGTCCCTGGGTTAGCGTTCAGGAAAATCACGCTGGCGCATGGCGTGCAAAACGTTGCCGGCGTGCGGACGTTGTACGCGTCGGAGTGCGACCAGTCAGTAGCAGGCGCCGGGTCTCGGTACCACGCAACCGTGAACTGTGAATCGCGGTTGTTCCTTCACCGACTCGCTGTAACGGAGAGATGAGCAATGACCTCGAAAAGCATCCGCAGGGCAACGGCAGACGACGTACCGGTGCTGACGCGGATCCGGAATGACGCACACGCGAAGAAGCTCACGTACGACGACCCTGTATGGGGCAAGGAAGGCGACGGATTTTCCGAGGCGTGGGTACGCAACAACCTGTCCCAAAAGGACGTGTATGTCGTCGAACTGGACGACACGTTGGCCGGAACGTTCTCGCTCGCCTTCGACGAGGACACGCACTGGGGGCCGCAGGAACCGATCGCCGGCTATGTGCACGGGCTGTGCGTGCGGGAAGGTTTCAACGGGCAAGGGCTCGGCAGCTTCATGCTGGACTGGTGCGGGCGCATGGTGAGCAGCTCGAACCGGCGTTTCGTTCGGCTCGATTGCGCCGTGGAGAACGTGACGCTCTGCGCTTACTACGAGTCGCTGGGCTTCATTCGCGTCGGGTCGAAATCAGACGGGATCGTCTGGGCACTGTACGAGAAGGCAGCTGAATAGCGCTCCCTTGTCCCTGACGCCACGTCAAGCGCGTTCAATCGACAGACACGGCCGGATCATCGACAATTCGCGCCTATCAAAACATGAGAGAAGAGGGCAGGTGCATGCGCGGGTTCCGTAAAACGCTTGGGGTGATCCTGGGCCTTTCCGTCGTTGGCGTCACCGGCGTTCAAGCCGCATCCGGCGAACTCGCCTTCCCGCGTTTCACCCAGGCGGAGGGCCGGACGGATACCGACGGTCTCCCGCTGTCCGGCGTGAAACTTTGCGTGCTTCCCGACCGTGCGCCGTGCTTCCAGATGCCGCCCGCGCCGCTTCCCAATTCGCCGAAGGAGCTTTACCAGTTCGGACTGACGCCAAGGTCCGAGCGGCTGCCGATCGCGTCGGGCGGCTCGTGGGTGTTCTTCTCGGGGATGTTCTCGGGCGGCGGCAGCGGGATGCTGGAGCGCGTGGCGATCCTGCGTTATGGCGCGAACGGCAAGATCGAGAACCTGATGCCGGAAGTCACGCAGACGGAGCTGGCCGACCGCGCGATGTGGAAGGTGCCGGACGTGTCGCCCTATCCGGTGTTCGTTCGCGCCGATTATGTGTGGGGCAAGGACGAGAGTCATTTCGAAGCGCACCTGTTCGACGTCGATGCGTGGGTGTTCGATCCCGCTACCAACCAGTACAAGAAGCGGTTTTCCTACCGGACGACGAAACGCTATGACCGAGGCGAGGGCTCGGATCATGTGCTGACCGCCGAGCATGCGGAAATCCTGCGGCGCCTCGCGGCCGGCAAGTAGCCCGGGGCCGGTGGCGCGCCGGGAAGCCGTCGCGACGCACGACGGGTTTCGGCGGGGCCGGCGGGCCGTTCAACGCAGGCGTGGCACGCGAAACCCTACCGCTGCGCGTCCCCGTAAGTCTCCCTGCACACCTGGCGCAGCGCGTCGACGAGCAGATCCCGCGCCGGCGAACGCGAATCGGCGGCGCGGGTAAACAGCGCGATGGGCGGAAGCGTCCACACCAGCGAGTACGGCACGATCGCCACCCCGGCGATCCGCACCAGTTCTTCCGCGATATCGGCCGGCACGATCGACACGGCCTCGTCGCTCGACGCGATCATCTCGCCGATCAGCTTGGACGAGTAACTCTCGACGATCGGGACGGGCGGCGCGATGCCGGCCGACAGGAACAGGTCGGTGACCTGTTCCCGCATCGGCGTATGCGGCGCGCCGAGAATCCAGTCGAGCGCATGCAGCTTGTGCCAGTCGAGCGCGGTGCGGGCCAGTTTCGCGGCAAGCCGCCGGCTCGCGATCATGCGCGGCTGCTGCTGGTACAGCACTTCGAAGGAGACCTGCCCCAGGTCGATCGCCGACGACGCCCGCCCGATCACGATGTCGACGCTGTGATCCCTGAGCTGCAGCAGCAACTGATCGCTGGTGCCTTCATGAATCGTCACGGTCAGGCGCCGCTCCATGCGCGCCTGCAGCCGCTTGAGCGCCGCCGACAGCATCTGCCCGGAAATGAACGGAATCACGCCGATGTGCAGGTGGGCCGCATGCCCGGCGGCGACGGCCTCCATCTCGCGGGCGAGGTGGTCGAGATCCTTGATCATCGCCTTCGCCCGCTCGAGCACGACCGCGCCGAGCGCGGTGGGCCGCATGCCGCGCGACGAGCGCTCGAACAGCGGCGTGCCGAACATGCTCTCCAGCTCGGACAGCGCGTTGGTCACGGCGGGCTGGCTGCTGGCCATGTGCTCCGCGACGCGCGTCAGCGACCCGTGCTGCTGGATCTGCAGCAACAGCACCAGGTGCCGCATCTTCAAGCGGGCGCCCAGCCGCCTGACCACGTCGTTTGCGTCAAAATTCATTGACTGGTCACGTATCCATCATGAAAAAGTGATGGACCGATATTAAAACAGAATCAACACCTTATGGCGGATCCCTAGAATCACCTTCATGGATCGCGCCGGGACTGGCCTGGCGCCCGTGCCCGGATCGAAAAACATGAAACAGACTGAGACACAGCAGCAGGCAGCGTTCGACTATCACGAATTTCCGACCCCGGGAAAGATCTCGGTCGTCGCCAGCAAGCCGCTCGTGACCCAGCGCGATCTCGCGCTGGCGTACACGCCGGGCGTGGCGGGCGTGTGCGAGGCCATCGCCGCCGATCCGCTGCAGGCGCACCGGTTCACGAGCCGCGGCAACCTGGTGGGCGTGATCACGAACGGCACGGCCGTGCTCGGCCTGGGCAACATCGGCCCGCTCGCGTCGAAGCCGGTCATGGAAGGCAAGGCGGTGCTGTTCAAGAAGTTCGCGGGGATCGACGTCTTCGACATCGAGATCAACGAAACCGATCCGGACAAGCTGGTCGACATCATCGCCGGCCTCGAGCCGACCTTCGGCGGCATCAACCTCGAGGACATCAAGGCGCCCGAGTGCTTCACGGTCGAGCAGAAGCTGCGTGACCGCATGAAGATTCCCGTTTTCCACGACGATCAGCACGGCACCGCCATCACAGTCTCCGCCGCGTTCATCAACGGGTTGAAGGTGGTTGGGAAGTCCATCAAGGAAGTGAAGGTCGTGACGTCGGGCGCAGGCGCCGCCGCGCTGGCCTGCCTGGACCTGCTGGTCGACCTCGGGCTGCCGGTTGAAAACGTGTGGGTGACCGACATCGAGGGCGTCGTCTATCGTGGCCGCACCACGCTGATGGACCCGGCGAAGTCGCGCTTCGCGCAGGAAACCGATGCGCGCAAGCTGGCCGACGTGATCGGCGGCGCGGACGTGTTCCTGGGCCTGTCGGTCGGCGGCATCCTGACCGCCGACATGCTGAAGGCGATGGCGCCGCGCCCGCTGATTCTCGCGCTGGCCAACCCCACGCCGGAAATCTTCCCGGAACTGGCGCACGCGACGCGCGACGACGTCGTGATCGCGACGGGCCGCTCGGATTACCCGAACCAGGTCAACAACGTCCTCTGCTTCCCGTACATCTTCCGTGGCGCGCTCGACGTCGGCGCGACGACGATCACCCGCGAAATGGAGATCGCCGCGGTTCACGCGATCGCGGGGCTGGCCGAGGAGGAGCAGAACGAAGTCGTCGCGGCGGCCTACGGTGCGTACGACGTGGCGTTCGGCGCGCAATACCTGATTCCGAAGCCGTTCGACCCGCGCCTGATCGTCCGTATCGCGCCGGCCGTGGCCAAGGCGGCGATGGACGGCGGCGTGGCGAAGCGACCGCTGACCGATCTCGACGCGTACGTCGAGCAACTGCAGCAATTCGTCTACCACTCCGGTGCGTTCATGAAGCCGCTGTTCGCGACGGCGCGCCGGCTGGTGCGCGACGGCGGCAAGGCGCGGATCGTCTTTACCGAAGGCGAGGACGAGCGCGTGCTGCGCGCGGTGCAGGTGATCGTCGACGAGAAGCTCGCGCGGCCGATCCTGGTCGGGCGTCCCGAGGTGCTGCTGGCGCGCATCGAGCGATTCGGCCTGCGGATCCGGCTCGGTCAGGATGTCGAAGTAACCAATCCGGAATATGACGAGCGCTTCCCGCAGTACTGGACGAAGTACTGGGAGCTGCGCTGCCGGGACGGCATCTCGAAGGAGATGGCACGGGTCGAGATGCGGCGCCGCCTGACGTTGATCGGCGCGATGATGGTGCGGCTCGGCGATGCGGACGGGATGATCTGCGGGACGGTGGGCGAGTATCACAACCACCTGCGGTTCGTCGACGAGGTGATCGGGAAGAAGCCGGGGGCGTCGACCTATGCGGCGATGAACATCCTGTTGCTCGACCAGCGGACGGTCGCGCTGGTGGATACGCACGTCAACGACAATCCCGACGCGGAGCAGATCGCGGAATTCACGATCGCCGCGGCGCGCCAGATGGAATGGCTGAACCTGACGCCGAAAGCGGCGTTGCTGTCGCGGTCGAACTTCGGGTCGGGGAGCGCGGCGTCGGGCGTGAAGATGCGCCGGGCGCTGGAGATCGTCCGGGAGCAGGCGCCGGATATCGAGGCGGACGGCGAGATGCATGGCGACTGCGCGCTGGATGAAGGGCTGCGGGCGAAGTTGCTGCCGATGTCGCCGCTGAAGGGCGCTGCCAACCTGCTGGTTTGCCCGAACGTCGACGCCGGTAACATCGCGTACAACCTGCTGAAGACTGAAGCGGGCAGCAATGTGGCGGTGGGGCCGTTCCTGCTCGGTGTGAATGCGCCGGTGAACATTCTGACGTCTAGCGCGACCGTGCGGCGGATCGTGAACATGGCTGCGTTGACGGTGATCGAGGCCAACCGGAATGTGGCCGATTGATTGATGTTGGCGGGGCGGCTGTGGCCGCCCCGCGCGTTCACATATCGACACGCAGTGCGTGATGCGGCCGGAGCGGGTACGGACCAAGCGTTCGTCGTCGGCAAACCCGACGAACGGCTGCAAGTGACGTGAGGCGGCACGTTGTCGAAACAATCGCCCGAATTGAATGCCGCGCGACGGCGTGCACCCCAAACCACGCATCACCCTCCCCATCGGCGGGCGCGCCACCTCCCCCATGTGATGACCAAACCGCAAGACCTAGTGCATAGATATCGTTTGCCGCGGCCTTAATGACTATCGACAATCGTGGCTCGATTTCACCGCCGTGGCGCCAGAAGCGCCGCGGTGGCCGGTATCGGGCGGCTATCCCGGCCGTCCGCGCCATCCAGCCCACGACGACATGTACGCGTTCACTCCCTCATTCCAGAATCCCGCCGGCTCGCCGATCCGCGAACTGTTCAAGTACCTGTCCGAACCAGGCATGATTTCCTTCGCGGGCGGCTATCCGGCCAGCGACCTGTTCGACGTCGACGGCCTGAACGCGGCCGCCGAGCGCGCGTACGCGCAGCCCGTGCGCTGCCTGCAATACGGCCCGACCGACGGCCTCGCCGAACTGAAGCAGCAATTGATCGCGCTGATGGGGCGGCGCGGCGTGACGTGCACGGCGGCCGAGCTGCTCGTCACGACCGGTTCGCAGCAGGGCCTCGACCTGCTGCTGCGCGTGATGGTGTCGCCCGGCGACGTCGTGCTGACCGAGCAACCGGCTTACCCGGCGACGCTGCAGGCGATGCGTCTGCAGCAGGCGCGCATCGTGACGATTCCGGTCGACGGCGCGGGCCTCGACGTCGATCGTCTCGGCGAACAGCTCGCGTCCGGCGCGATCGCGCAGCCGAAACTGCTCTACACGGTCCCGACCTTCGCGAACCCGACGGGCGCGACCCTCACGCGCGAGCGCCGGCTGAAGCTGCTGCGTCTCGCGGTGCAATACCGTTTCCTGATCGTCGAGGACGATCCATACGGCGACCTGCGTTTCGCGGGCGAAGCCGTGCCGTCGATGCTCGCTCTCGCCGACGAAGTGGATGGCGCGCGCGACTGGATCGTGCATTTCGCGAGCCTGTCGAAGATCGTCGCGCCGGGGCTGCGCGTGGGCTGGACGATCGCGCCGGCCGAGATCGCGCGGCGCTGCGTGATCGCGAAGCAGACGGTCGATCTGTGCAGCACGCCGTGGACCCAGGCGGCCGCCGCCGAGTATCTGGCCGACGGTGCGCTCGAACGTCATCTGCCGCGCATCACGGCCGCGTACCAGCGCAAATGCGACGCGATGTGCGACGCGCTGCGCGACGGCCTGGGCGATGCGATCGAATTCCATCGTCCCGAAGGCGGGATGTTCGTGTGGGCACGGATCGGCGCGGTGTCGTCGGACGTGCTGCTGCAACAGGCGATCGCGAACAAGGTCGTGTTCGTGCCGGGCAAGGCGTTCTTCGCGGACAACGTCGACGCGGCGTCGCTGCGCCTGTCGTTCGCCGCGCCGGACGTCGACGCGATCCGGGAAGGCGTGGCGCGCCTCGTGCGCGCGTATGGTGCGGCGCTGGCCGCGTGAGGAGACATCAACGTGAACATCACCGTCAACGACACCGTATCGATGAGCATCGCGCCGGGCGCGGGCGATAACCGGCCGGTTGCGCACCGGTCGTCGCAGATCAGCGCCGGGCCGCAGTATGTGGCCGACGTGCTCGGCCGCTTCGGCGCGGAGCCGGCGGCCGACCTCGGCGACGCGGCACCGGTCGTACTCGGCTACAACTGAGCCGCGCGGCGACGGTCGGCGCGCCACCCGCGTGCCCTCGCCGCAGCAAACGGTTAAGCTGGCGCGATCGCCACCCGCCCGATCGCCGCTTCGTCATGCCTGACGCCACTTCCGAATCACTCGCGCAAACCTACGAGCGCCTGTGGTCGTGCCTCGAATCCGGCGTGAGCGCGCAACGCTCGCCGTTCACGATGCTGCAGGCCGCGACGCTCGGCATCGACGGCGCGCCGAAGGTGCGCACGATCGTGTTGCGTCAGGTGAGCCGCGCCGATCGCATGCTGTCGTTTCATACCGATGCGCGTTCGGAGAAGGTCGCGGAGCTGCGCCGCGATCCGCGCATCGCGCTCGTCGCCAGCGATCTCGATGCGCTCGTGCAGATTCGCGTGGAAGGTGCGGCATCGATCTGCGACGACGAAGCGCAACGGCGCGCGATCTGGCAAGCGAGCCGTCCGCATACGCTGCTGCTGTATCGCGCACCGTTGCCGCCGGGTACGCCGGTCGAGTCGCCGGAGGCCGCGCATGTCCCGGCGAGCCAGGGTGCCGCATCGACCGATGACGGCTACGACAACTTCTGCCTGCTCCACGTGACCGTGACGCGTATCGACTGGCTCGAACTCGCGCGCGCCGGCCATTGCCGCGCGGTGTTCGACCTGCATGAAAGCGGCTACGAAGGCCGCTGGGTCGCGCCCTGACGCGGCCGACGCCCGCTCAAGGGCGCCTGTCCGACATCACCTGCGCGGCCATCCATTCGCGCATCACGACGATCGCATCGTCGTCGCGCCGCTCGGCCGGATACACGAGATAGAACCCCACCGACAGCGGAAACGCGAAATCGAACGGCTTGCACAGCCGGCCCGCGGCGATGTCGCGCTCGACCAGCGGATCGGTGGCGAGCGCGATGCCCTGGCCGGCGACGGCCGCATCGATCGCGAGCGACGTCTGGTTGAAGCGCAACCCCTTGTGCGGATCGAGGTCGACGGGCTCGGGCATCGCGGCGAGGAACTCGGGCCACAGGTCGTGCGCGTCATGCAGCAGCACGTGGCCCGCGAGCGCTCGCGGCGACGCGGGCGCGGCCAGCAGCGCGGGGCTGCATACGGCACACACGTCGAGCGGGAACAGCGCATGCGTGGCGAGATGCTTGCCGAACGGCGGCTTGCCGTAGCGGATCGCGAGATCCACGCCGTCGTGGCGGAACGTCGCGATCTGCGGGTCGGCGATCACGCGCACGTCGTAGTCGGGATGCGCGTCGGTGAACTGCGCGAGCCGCGGGATCAGCCATTTCGACGCGAACGACGGCGTCGTGCTGATCGTCAGCGCGGCGCGCCGCTTCACGAGCTTGTCGGTCGCGTCGGCGATCGCATGCAGCGCGCGCTGCACGTCGGAGAAATACGCGGCGCCGTCGTGCGTCAGCGCGAGGCCGCGCGGCAGGCGTTCGAACAGCTTCAGGCCGAGCACGTCCTCGAGGTGGCGCACCTGCTGCGCGACAGCGCCCTGCGTGACGCCGATCTCGTCGGCGGCGGCGCGGAAATTGAGGTGCCGCGCGGACACTTCGAATGCACGAAGCGCATTCAGCGGCGGCAGGCGGGAGGGGCGAGGCGGCATCGTCAGGCTGTAGAAAAACTATCGGCTGGAGGCAGAAATACTGGTTCGACAGTCGTGATGGATGCGCCTACATTACCACCATGGCGGGCCGAACGGCGGCTGCGCGGCGGCAGGATTCGAACGAGGAGCACATCGTGACTGTAGAAAAAGTAGCGTTGATCACGGCGGCAGGCAAGGGTATGGGCGCGGCGATCGCGCGCGAACTGGCGGCGACGGGCTATCGCGTCGCGCTGATGTCGCCGTCGGGCAGCGCGGTGGCGCTGGGCGAGGAACTGGGCGGGTTCGGCATCCAGGGCTCGGTGACGGAAGAAGCCGACATCGACCGGCTCGTGCAGGAAACGGTGGCGCGCTACGGTCGCATCGATGCGGTCGTGAACAATACCGGGCACCCGCCGAAGGGCGAGCTGCTGGCGATCACCGACGACAACTGGCACGCGGGGCTCGACCTGATCCTGCTGAACGTGGTGCGCGTGATGCGCCGCGTGACGCCGATCTTCCAGCAGCAGGGCGGCGGCGCGGTGGTCAACATCTCGAGTTTCGCGGCGGATGCGCCCGAGCAGCCGATGCCGGTTTCGTCGGCGCTGCGCGCGGCGCTGAGCGCGTGGACGCGGCTTTACGCGGAACGCTATGCGGCCGAGAACATCCGGATGAACGCGGTGCTGCCGGGTTTCATCGACAGCTGGCCGGAAACGCCGGAGATCGTCGCGCGCATTCCGGCCGGCCGCTTCGGCAAGACCAGCGAGATCGCGAAGACGGTCGCGTTCCTGCTGTCGGACGGCGCGGGCTACATCACCGGCCAGAACATTCGCGTCGACGGCGCGATCGTCAAGGCGCTCTGAGCGGCGGGCGGGCGGCTGCACGGGCTGATCGCTCGCCGGCGGGGAGTCGGTTCGCGCACGTATGAGGCGTGCGCGCTTGCTTGCGGTGTCAACGCGCTGTCTCGACGTCTGCGTAAGACGCGTCGAATTTTGTCTTCCCGTATGGAGGCGGCGGCCATTTGCAGGGTGGCCGTCTGATCGGACGGCCCTTGCGCCGATGTCAGGATGGCCATAACATGGCCGAGTGATGTAACACGCCCATGTGATATGATCCGGCCATGTGATATCGCATAGCCGCGCGAGGCCGAAATGGATCCGATCTCAGACGAAATGCCGGGGCGTCACGCGCTCCTGGCCTTCCGAAAGCTATTCGAGGAAGCAGACGGATGGCACGTCATGGATAGGGGAGAGCAGGATCATGCCGGCGACGTCCTCCTGCGCAGCGATCGTGGCCACACCTTTCTCGCGGCCCTCAAGGCCTTCAACGATGGACGAGCCGACCGAGTGACGGCGGCGTTTGCCCAGATGCTTCTCGAGGCGCGTGTGCACGCGAAGCGGCAAGGAATGCGTCCCGCCATTCTGATCTGGGTCCGCAGTGCTTCGCCCGCTCTCATCAGGCGTCTGGTCGAATTCCATCGCGAGTACGGAGATTCCGAACCCTTTGCCGTCCTCTCGATGGCCGGGACGCGATATGTCCGGTTTCCGGGTTTCGAACTGGATAAGCCATCGGACGCACCGACCAGCTTCTACAGGAGTAGTGACGGGACGCGGCCGCGCCTGGTGCTGTCGGACCTCGCGCAGTGGATGCTCAAACTCATGCTGGCGCCGGACATTGCGTTCACGTCGAATCCCGACGAGGGTGACGAGCCGTGGCTCGGCGCCGAGAACATGCGCTATGGCTCGGCGACCGACCTCGCACGCGCCGCCGGCGTGTCGCTCATGACCGCCACGCGGCTCGTGAACGGCCTGATCGAAGAGGGTTTCCTCGAGACGCGCCCTTTCCTGAAACTCGTACAGCGAGGCAAACTCGCGCGACGTTGGAAGGCGGAATACCGGGCCCCTGCACTGGCTCTTCCCATGAAGTTTCTTTCGGAAGCAGCGCCCGACGTGCAACTGCGCAGACTCCTCCAAAGACATGGTGGCATTCTCGGCAACTTCGCGGCGGCCGAGGCACTGGGTTTCGGGCATGTGAAGGGCGTGACGCCAACGGTCTGGGTTCACAACCTGCGAGAGGCCGAAAACTGGCGTCCTCTGCGACTGGCGAAAGAGGGGGAGCGTCCTGATCTTGTCCTGCAGCAACCGAGCTTTCCGCAATCGCTGACGCGTGGTTGCGTCGACAGGAAAGGCGTGCGTGTCACGGACCTCATCCAGACATGGCTCGACGTTTCCGCGCATCCTGCGCGAGGCGCGGAAATGGCGGCCGAGTTGGAGCATGGGGTACTTGCAAAGGTAGTAGGAGAAGGGGCATGAGCGAACTCGCGGAATTCAGCAAGCTCGCAGTAACGCTCGAGCAGTGGCGCTCCAACATCGTGTTCATCGGGGGCTGGGCATTCCGGCTTTACGAATACGAGCCGCGCGCCTACAAACCCGAGCACAAGCCGATCTTCACGCAAGATGCCGATGTTGCGTACGCACACCAGGCGGTACTCGAAGGGGATATCAAAAGTGCGCTGGAGGGGGCGGGTTTCAAGGCAGAGCCGAACTTCGCAGGCGGGTTCAAGCCGCCTGCAATGCGATACACGCTGGGCGAGGGCGGCAATGGGTTTTATGCGGAATTCCTGACGCCGCTGGTCGGTAGCCCCAGGCGACGCGTCAAGGGCACGAATGATACGGAGCCGAACGCAACCGAAGCGAAGGCGGGTGTGGTTGCACAGAAGCTGCCGCATCTCGAAGTACTGCTGCACGAGCCATGGATCGTGACGATTCCCGCAACGGAGTCTGGCCTGGGCGAGTCAGTGCGTGATCTACGCATTCCGAATCCGGTGAGCTTCATGATCCAGAAGCTTCTGATCCGGGAGGAGCGGTTCGTGGAAAAGCGTCCCCAGGACGTTCTCTACATCCACGACACGATGAACATCTTCGGCGTCGCGATCGGAGATGACCTGGCGCCCATCTGGAAAAGCCTCGAAGTCACGTTGACGGATGCGCAGCGCAAGTCGGTCAAAACGGGTGTGGAGGCGCTATTCACGGAGGTCAACGATACGATTCGGGCCGCGGCGGACATTCCGCGATCCGATCGATACATCGAACCCGTTACCATGCTCAGGCTGTGCCAGAACGGATTCGAAGAACTTTTCGGTCACGCCATCTGATTTTGACGCGCACTTGCCCGAGCAGTCGATGCTGGCGCGTCGTTGACACGGCGCTCGCCTCCCAGCCGCTACAAACGCGTACAAATCAGACAAATACCGGATACATCAGACCTTTCAAATGGGCGACGCCGCGTGACGCGGGCGCGCCGGATTGAAAGCGAAGGCGCGTTTCCCGCGCGCGGCATGTTCACTTTCCACTTCACGAAAGGAGATGCCGAACGATGTCTTCCACACCGTTTTCCCCGATGCGTCGCCACCTGCTGGCCACCTCCGTGGCCGCCGGGGTCTCGGCGATGCTGCCCACCGCGCTGCATGCGGCGACCGGCGCGACCGGCATACGCCCGTTCACCGCGCACATACCCGATGACGCCGTGGCCGACCTGCGCCGCCGCATCGCCGCGACGCGCTGGCCGGGTCGCGAGACCGTCGCCGACGAATCGCAAGGCGTGCGGCTCGCGCGCATGCAGGCGTTGCTGCGTTACTGGGGCACCGACTACGACTGGCGCAAGGGCGAGGCGCGCCTGAACGGCTTCCCGATGTTCATCACGGAAATCGACGGGCTCGACATTCATTTCATTCACGTGCGCTCGCGGCACGAGAACGCGATGCCGATGATCATGACGCACGGCTGGCCGGGCTCGATCTTCGAGTTGCTGAAGGCGATCGGCCCGCTGACCGATCCGACCGCGCATGGCGCGAGCGCCGACGATGCGTTTCACGTCGTCGTGCCGTCGTTGCCGGGCTTCGGCTTCTCGGGCCGTCCGACGCAGACCGGCTGGGGTTCCGACCACATCGCGCGCGCATGGGGCGAGCTGATGGCGCGGCTTGGCTATACGCGCTTCGTGTCGCAGGGCGGCGATTGCGGCTCGGTGATCTCGCACCGGATGGCGATGCAGCGCGTGCAGGGCCTCGCCGGGATTCACGTGAACATGCCGGCGACGGTGCCGCCGGATATCGCGACGCTGCTCGCGACCGATGCGCCCGCGCCGGCTTCGCTGTCGCCGAAGGAGAAGGCCGCGTACGAGAAGCTCGCGACGTTCTATCGCGACAACTGCGGCTACTCGGCGATGATGGTCACGCGCCCGCAGACGGTCGGCTATGCGCTGGCTGATTCACCGTCGGGGCAGGCTGCGTGGATGTACGACAAGATTTCGCAATGGACGTACAGCGGCGGCGTGCCCGAACGCTCGATTCCGCGCGACGAGATTCTCGACGACATTTCGTTGTACTGGCTGACGAACACAGCGACGTCCGCCGCGCAGATCTACTGGGAGGATCACTCGAACAACTTCAACGCGGTGGACATTTCGCTACCGGCGGCGATCACGGTGTTTCCGGGCGAGATCTACCAGGCGCCGCGCAGCTGGGCCGAGCGCAGTTATCACAACCTGATCTACTTCAACGAAGTCGACAAGGGCGGGCATTTCGCGGCATGGGAGGAGCCGGAACTGTTTGCGCGTGAAGTGCGTGCCGGGTTCCGGCCGCTGCGGCGCGTGTAAGCGGAGAAGGAGTGGCGAACGCGGGCCGGCGCGGTCATGCGGCCTGCGTTTGTTTCTGTTTTGCGGTTCAGCACGCCCACGCGGATGGCAACCTCGGCTACCTGCGGTTCGATGTGTCGTGCCCACCGGCAGTGACGATGGTGCGCCGAACAAGTCAATCGGCACACCACCGAAGCCTGGGTCAGGTCACTTCTTGAACGAATCCTGCGGGACCGGTACCGGGCTCCAGATCTCCGCATCCGACGCGTTGGCCGTGAAGGTCCAGATGTACGTGCCCTTCGCGACGTTTCTCCATGGGAGATCGAAGACCAGTTGCGAATTGCTCACGTTTTTGATGTAGCCCGATTGCGCGTCGTCCGATTGCGGGTCGAATTGCCATTGCCGAGAGGCCGACGCGTTGTTTTTCTTGTAGGTGTTCAGGAAAAGGTATTGCTCGGCGGATACCGTTCCGCAGTCGATGGCGAGCGTGGAGTCGCTGTGCAGCGTGATTCCGCCATCCGGTTGGAAGTCCCTGTCCGTACTGGTGGGAAGGAGCGCCAACCTGTCGCCTTTGACGCGATCGGTGACACCGATGAGCCAGCTGTTGTCGGCCAAGTAATAAATTTTTGCCATTTTTTCCTCTGAGCGGTAATTGGATGAGTCGATAAATGAACGCTTCTTTCCCGACAGCAGCCTCACGTGGAAATCATCCTTGCACAAGACCCTCGATGTATCTGCATATATTCGACGAGAAATCGTCGGCGCTTGATTGGCAAGGTTTAATGATGGGCTTCTGCCTGGGATAAACATCAGGCCCGCCCCATCGCTGAATCATTTACATGCGATTGCACGAAGGGGCGCTACCGTGTCGGGAACGGGGCGACCTGCAACGTTGGCCTGACTAATTGCACACGATTGAATGACATGTCGATGAAATCGATCCTTCTGGATCGAAACATTCCATCGTAATTATCTGATTTGAAAGCGATTTTGATAAAAATCAAAAATATATCGCGTGAATGATCGGGTGGTTTGAAACCCTCAATACAATGATTCGCGGTACAAAGGCAATTCGGCCCTTTCTCAGTTTCGCTCGATGAAAAAATACGACCCGAGGTTTCGCGATGACGAATAACGACGTGCGCGAGTCGCGCGCGCCCGGCAATGGCATGCGGCCGCTTGAAGGCAAAAGGGGCATCGTCGTCGGCCTGGCGAACGAGCAGAGCATCGCCTGGGGATGTGCGCGCGCCTTTCACGCAGCGGGGGCCGAGCTGGCCGTGACCTGGCAATCCGACCGCGCGTTGCCGTACGTCGAGCCGCTGCTGGAGCAGTTGAAGCCGGCGATCGCGATGCCGCTCGATGTGGGCCGGACCGACCAGATGCGCGACGTGTTCGACACGATCGGCGAGCAATGGGGCCGCCTCGATTTTCTGCTGCATGCCGTCGCCTATGCACCGAGGGCCGACCTGCACGGGCGGGTCGTCGACAGTTCGCCGGAAGGGTTCGCACTCGCGATGGATACCTCCTGCCACTCGTTCATCAGGATGGCGAAACTTGCCGAGCCGTTGATGACGTCCGGCGGCAGCCTGCTGGCGATGACCTATATCGGCGCCGACCAGGTCATCGCCGAATACGGCGTGATGGGGCCGGTCAAGGCGGCGCTGGAGGCCACCGTTCGCTATCTGGCCGTCGAGCTGGGGCCGGCAGGCATCCGCGTGCATGCGGTGTCGCCCGGTGCGTTGCCCACGCGGGCGGCCTCCGGGTTGCCGAACTTCGATCATCTGCTCGACGACACCGCACGGCGTGCGCCATTGCGCCGGCCGTTCGACATCGACGACGTCGGCGCGCTGTGCACCTTTCTTGCCAGCGATGCCGCACGTGCGATGACCGGCGGCGTTCACTACGTCGACGCGGGAATGCACGTGCTCGGCTGACGCGAGACGGCCGCTCCCGGAATGCGTCGGGATTCACCTTGCCCCTCTGGAGAACAGTGTTATGGATGCTGCCACGCAACTGGCGCGCAGTCACGAGATCGCCGCGGAAATTGTCCACGTCCTGCAAAAGCGCACGCAGCACGCGCTGGAACAGTATGGAAAGCGGTTGAGCGAAGCATTCGACGGCGGCGATAGCCTCAGCCACGATCCGGGCGCCGCGCCCTTCGCCACAGCGCTTTCGCCGTTG
Organism: Burkholderia sp. AU15512; assembly: GCF_002223325.1. Classification (NCBI taxonomy): domain Bacteria; kingdom Pseudomonadati; phylum Pseudomonadota; class Betaproteobacteria; order Burkholderiales; family Burkholderiaceae; genus Burkholderia; species Burkholderia sp. AU15512. The sequence goes on along the minus strand of NZ_NKEX01000006.1, from coordinate 2,363,626 downwards.
AGCGCATGGCACTACGCGGTCGACGCCGTCCAGCGCTCGCTGCTGTTCTGGGACACGCTGCGCGAGCGCGGCACGCAATACGTCGAGCGCACGGCCCAGGGGCTCAAGCCGGTGCTGCATTTCGACTACGACGTGGTGCTCGACGGCCGGCAGTTCGAGCGGCCCGTCAATTACGCGCTCGTTCACATCCAGGCGCCGGACGGCGTGAAAGTCGACGCCGCCAAGCGGCCCTACCTGATCATCGATCCGCGCGCGGGGCACGGCCCCGGCATCGGCGGCTTCAAGGACGATTCGCAGGTCGGCGTGGCGTTGCGCGCGGGACATCCGGTGTACTTCGTCGTGTTCTTCCAGGAGCCCGAGCCCGGCCAGACGCTGCTCGACGTGTGCGCGGCGGAACAGGCGTTCGTCCGGAAGGTGCGCGAGCTGCATCCGGACAGCCTCAAGCCGGCCATCGTCGGCAACTGCCAGGGCGGCTGGGCCGCGATGATGCTCGCGAGCTCGTCGGCGGACGATACGGGCCCGATCGTCATCAACGGCGCCCCGATGTCGTACTGGAGCGGCGCGTGGAGCGACGGGCCCGGCGACAATCCGATGCGCTATGCCGGCGGCCTGCTCGGCGGCACCTGGCTCGCGTCGTTTTCGTCGGACCTCGGCAACGGCAAGTTCGACGGCGCATATCTCGTGCAGAACTTCGAGAACCTGAATCCGGCGAACACGTGGTGGGACAAGTATTACCACGTGTACGACAACATCGACACCGAGCCGCCGCGCTTCCTCGAGTTCGAGCGCTGGTGGGGCGGCTACTACCTGATGAACCGCGAGGAGATCGAATGGATCACGCGCAACCTGTTCATCGGCAACAAGCTCTGGTCCGGCGAGGTGCGCGACGGGGCGGGCAAGGCGTTCGACCTGCGCGAGATCCGCTCGCCGATCATCCTGTTCGCGTCGATGGGCGACAACATCACGCCGCCGCAGCAGGCGTTCAACTGGGTCGCGGACATCTACGGCAGCACGGAGGAGATCAAGTCGCGCGGGCAGGTGATCATCGGCTTGATGGAGGAGGATGTCGGGCATCTGGGCATCTTCGTGTCGGGCAAGGTTGCGAAGAAGGAGCACGCACAGATCGTCAGCGTGCTGGATGCCGTCGAAACGCTGCCGCCCGCCCTCTATGCGATGTCGATCGAGGAGGTGAAAGGCGCCGACGGGAAGGTCGCTTACGAGGTCACGTTCGCCGAGCATCGTCTCGAAGAGATCGCGCAACACTTCAACCGCTTCGGGCGCAAGGACGAGCATGCGTTCGAGGCGGTCGCCGAGCTGTCCGAATTCACGCAGCGCGCCTATGAACTGTTCCTGCAGCCGTTCGTGCAGCAGGCCTCGAACGAAACCACGGCGCGCGTGTTGCGCGATTTTCATCCGCTGCGCTTTCAGCGCTGGGCGTTTTCGGACCTGAACCCATGGCTTGGCTGGCTGAAGCCGGCTGCCGACACGGTCAACGCACATCGCCAGCCGGCCGACGATATCGAACCGTGGCGCAAGCTCGAACGCCGTGGCTCGGACGTCGTCAGCGCATCGCTCGATTTTTTCCGCGCGATGCGCGATGCCGGCACCGAGTCGCTGTTCTTCACGCTGTACACGCAGCCGTTCATGCTTCATTTCGCGGAACAGTATCGCGACCATCATGCCGCTTCGCCGGTCACGACGAACCCGCGCGACCTGCCGTTCGTGAAGGACGCGCTCGCGTCGATCGATCGGGGCGGCTACACCGAAGCGGTTGCGCGCGCAGCGTTTCTGCTCGAACGCGGCGGCGAGCCGTTTCCGCTGGCGCAACTGGCGACCGAGCGTGAACTCGCCGAAACCTACGCCGAGTATCTGCCGGACCTGCCGCCCGACCAGTGGCGACGCATCTATGGCGAGCAGGAAATCATCGCGACCTACGCGCCGCAGCAGGCCGTTGCCACGCTGCCGGCGCTGCTGGCCCGGCCGGAGGATCGCCAGCGGCTGCTGACGTTGCTGGACAAGTTGCTGGGCGATCCGCGCGTGCAGAGCGCGTCGGTGAGCGAGCAGCAGTGGGCGGCCCTGCAACGCATCCGCGCGGTGCTGGGCGCGTCGCCCGCGAAGCGGCCGGCCAAGGGGCCGGTGGCGGCCCTCGAACGTGTGCAGTGACGGACAGCCAGGAACCACGATGGAAAACAGACACGAGAAATATCTCCGCCTCATCGAACACTGCCGGACGCTGGCGCCGATGCCGACGGCCGTCGCGCACCCGTGCGATCGAAGCTCGCTCGAGGGGGCGCTGGAGGCGGCGCGCAAGGGACTGATCGCGCCGATCCTGGTCGGCCCGCGGGCCCGGATCGAAGCGACCGCCGCGGCGTGCGGGCTGTCGATCATCGATCACGAGATCGTCGATGCGCCGTACAGCGAGGCGTCGGCAGCGGCGGCGGTGCGGCTCGTCCGCGACGGGCGGGCGGCTGCGCTGATGAAGGGCAGCCTGCATACCGACGAGCTCATGGCCGAAGTGGTGCGTCACGATGCCGGATTGCGCACCGGCCGGCGTATCAGCCATTGCTTCGTCATGGACGTGCCCGCGCATGCCGATCCGCTGATCGTGACCGACGCGGCGATCAATATCGCGCCGACGCTCGAGGACAAGGTCGACATCCTGCAGAACGCGATCGATCTTGCGCATGCGCTGGACTTTCCGCAGGTGCGCGTGGCGATCCTGTCGGCGATGGAGACGGTCAACCCGAAAGTGCCGTCGACGCTCGAAGCCGCCGCGCTGTGCAAGATGGTGGACCGGCGGCAGATTACCGGCGCGCTCGTCGACGGCCCGCTTGCGCTCGACAACGCGATCGATCCCGAGGCCGCGCGCATCAAGCAGATCGATTCGCCGGTGGCCGGGCACGCGAACGTGCTGATGGTGCCCAACCTCGAAGCAGGCAACATGCTCGCCAAGAGCCTGTCGTTCCTGGCCGGCGCGGACGCCGCCGGGATCGTGCTCGGCGCGCGCGTGCCGATCATCCTGACGAGTCGCGCCGATTCGCTGATCACCCGGCTGGCTTCATGCGCGGTCGCGATGCTCGTCGCGAACGGGCAGCGTGAAGCGGCCACGCACGCGGGGTGATGCCATGGCAGACGTGATTCTGGTGTTGAATGCGGGCTCGTCGAGCATCAAGTTTTCCGCATTCGACGTGCAGGGCGACACGCTCGGGCTGATCGTGCACGGTCAGGTCGATGGGCTTTACACGGCCACCGCGCACTTCAGCGCCGTCGACCATCACGGGGAGCATCACGAGCAGCAATGGGCCGGCGGCGAGACGTTCGGCCATCACGAAGGGCTCGAGCAGATCGCCGCATTCCTGGAGGCTCACCAGGAAGGACACCGTCTCGCGGCGGTGGGCCATCGCGTCGTGCATGGCGGGCAACGCTTCAGCGGCCCGGTGCGCGTCACGCCCGAGATCGTGGCCGAGCTGGACAAGCTCACGCCGCTCGCGCCGTTGCATCAACCGCACAACCTGACGCCGATTCGCATCCTCGAAACGGTGCAGCCCGGCATCGAGCAAGTGGCCTGCTTCGACACGGCATTCCACCGCACGCAGCCCGCGGTGACCCAGGCGTTCGCGCTGCCCGAGTCGATCACCAGTCGGGGCGTTCGCCGCTATGGATTCCACGGGCTCTCGTACGAGTACATCGCGAGCGTGCTGCCCGACGTCGCGCCACAGGCGGCGCGCGGGCGTACGGTCGTCGCCCACCTCGGCAACGGCGCGAGCATGTGCGCGCTCGTGGCGGGCAAGAGCGTCGCGAGCACGATGGGGTTCACCGCCGTCGACGGGCTGCCGATGGGCACGCGCTGCGGCAACCTCGACCCGGGCGTCGTGCTCTTCCTGATGGAAGAGCTCGGGATGGACGTGCGCGCCGTCGAGGATCTGATCTATCGGCGCTCCGGGTTGCTCGGGGTGTCCGGCATATCGAGCGACATGCGCACGCTGCTCGCGAGCGACGATCCGCATGCGCGCTTCGCGATCGAACTGTATATCACCCGCATTGCGCGCGAACTCGGATCGCTCGCCGCCGCTATGGAAGGCATCGACGCGATCGTCTTCACGGCGGGGATCGGCGAGCACGCGGCGGCGATTCGCGAAGGCGTGATGCGCCGTGCGGCCTGGCTCGGCGTCGAGATCGACGTCGACGCGAACCATGCCGGCGGGCCGCTGCTCACGACGGCGTCGAGCCGCGTGTCGGCGTGGGTGATCCCGACCAACGAAGAACTGATGATCGCGCACCATACGCGCCGGCTGATCCGGTGACGGCGGTCGAATCAAGCAAGGAGCCGTCATGGCCGAACTGTTGCTGGTCAATGTCGAAGAACACGCACGCGACGACGAGGTCGGCGCGTTCCTGACCCGGTATGGATTCCCGCTGTTCGATTCGATCGAGCGGGTGCCGGCCGGGATCGGTAACCCGATCGCGCTGCTCAGGTTCAATACGCTGTCGTCGGTGGCGCTCTACACGTTGCGCGCACGGATCGATCACCTGTCGTGGCGGGGACGGTCGATCCGTGCGCATATCCTGCCGGATCGGAAGGTGTGAGCGGATTCTCATGTCAGCATGGTTGAAGGGGGGAATGCGGGCTGATTCCCCTGTCAACACGCCTCTCCAGCACGATTTTTGAATCCCCGTGTGTCGTGTTCACGCACAGATACGTTGGGATACAAAGCCTGAGGATGGATCGGATATAAATCCGGTGAAGCGATTCACACGGCAGCGCAGTGCCAGCGCCGCCGCCGCGAACGCGGATTCCCGAGCGCCCCTGCGCGCCGTGGTCCCCCTTCCTTAGCGATCGACACTGGAGAACGAGTCATGCCTGAAACCGTGAACACCCGCCGCCGCCTGATCCTCGGTACGACGCTGGCAAGCCTGAGCCTCGCCGACCTCGGCTTCAGCGCCCTCGCGCATGCGCAGTCGGCGCCCGATGCAGCGCCCGCCAAGCGCACGGCCGGCGTCGCGTCGCTGGGCACGATTCACCAGATCGACGCGGGCGTGCTCAACGTCGGGTATGCGGACCTCGGGCCGAAGAACGGCCCCGTCGTGTTCCTGCTGCACGGCTGGCCGTACGACATCTACAGCTACGCGGAAGTCGCGCCGCTGCTCGTCGCGGCCGGCTATCGCGTGATCGTGCCGTACCTGCGCGGCTACGGGTCGACGACGTTCCGTTCGGCCGACACGGTGCGCAACGGCCAGCAGGCCGTGACGGCCGTCGACATCGTCGCGCTGATGGATGCGCTGAAGATCGACCGCGCGGTGTTCGGCGGCTACGACTGGGGCGCACGCACGGCCGACGTGATCGCGGCGCTGTGGCCGCAGCGCGTGAAGGCGCTGGTGTCGGTGAGCGGCTACCTGATCGGCAGCCAGGCGGCGAACGCCGCGCCGCTGCCGCCGCAGGCCGAGCTCCAGTGGTGGTATCAGTTCTATTTCACGACCGAGCGCGGCGAACTCGGCTACACGCAGAACCGCGATGCGTTCAACAAGCTGATCTGGCAGCTCGCGTCGCCGAAATGGCAGTTCTCCGACGAAACCTTTGCGCGCACGGCCGCGTCGTTCCAGAACCCCGATCACGTCGCCGTCGTGATTCACAACTATCGCTGGCGCCTCGGGCTCGCGAAGGGCGAAGCGCAGTACGACGACATCGAGCGCCGCCTCGCGGCCGGGCCGGCGATCACCGTGCCGACGATCACGATGGAAGGCGACGCGAACGGCGCGCCGCATCCCGCGCCGGCCGCCTACGCGAAGAAGTTCACCGGCAAGTACCAGCACCGCACGATCACCGGCGGCATCGGCCACAACCTGCCGCAGGAAGCGCCGCAGGCGTTCGCCGATGCGATCCTGCAAGTGGAGCATCTGTGATGCGGGCGCGGGTGGGTGTGATGCGCCGCATCATGCGACGCACGGTCGTCGCGGGCGTGCTGCTGGCCGGCGCGTGGTCGGCCAGCGGTCCGGCCGCATTCGCGGAGCAGCCGAAGCCGGCCGCCGCCGCTTCGCCGATCTATGGCGTGACGATCCCGCCCGGCTACCGGAAGTGGGAAATGGTCGCGCCGGCCGAGGAAGCCGCGCCACTCGATGAACTCCGTGTGGTGCTCGGCAACCCCGTCGCGATCCGTGCGCTCGAACAGGCGACGCTGCCGTTCCCGGACGGCACGATCCTCGTGAAGCTCGCGTACAAGCGCAAGCAGTCCGACGAGCTCCCGAGTGCCACGGTGCCGGGCCAGGCGACGACCGTGCAGGTGATGGTGAAGGACTCGCGCCGCTATGCATCGACGGGCGGCTGGGGTTTCGGACGCTTCATCAACGGCGTACCGGCCGATATCGGCCAGCATCAGACGTGCTTTGCGTGCCACCAGGCGCGTGTGAAGAACCACGACTACGTGTTCACGCGGCTTGCGCCGTGACGTGCGTGGTGTGACGGGTTCGACGGAAAGGCGTGCCATGCGTGGCACGCCTTTTTTCATGGTGAGTGGGCTTGGGGGGACCGCGTCGGCAGACGGGCGAGTGAACGATGCGGCAGCCCGGTTTGTATCGCACTGTATCTGCGGCCGTTCCTGAAAAACTGGCATGCAGAAAGCCCCGGTTTCGGAAACATCGCAGATACGTGCGCGGGTTCTACTGTCGACATGCAGGAAACGTTCGATGCCAGACGAACTGGATCGGATGCCGAATGATCGACTGACCTACCTCTCTCAAGGAGAACCCTCATGAAAGCCGCTCGACTCCTCGCCGTTGCCGTTCTCGCTGCCATCCCCGCCCTGTCGTTCGCCGATACCGGCCACGGCCTCACGCGCGCCGACGTGCGCGCCGATCTCGTCCGCCTGGAGAAGGCCGGCTACCGCCCGGCCGGCAGCGAAGCGAACTACCCGAACGATATCGCGGCCGCGGAGGACGCCGTCGCCGCGCAGCAGGTCGCGCGTTCCGACCAGAACGGCCCGTCGAAGTCGCAAGGCGACAATGTGGCCGATGCGTCGACGCCGGCCGGCCATCACGACGCGTCCCAGTCGCGCTCCGCGCGGAATGCCGCCGACGACCTGTACGCGCATTCGTGATTGGCTGCCGCGCTTGCCGCAGGCGGGCGCGGCCACCACTGCAGCACTACATGTGAAAAACACAACAGAGCAAGGAGCATGACGATGGCCGGTTTGATGAAACGCGTTCTGGTATCCGCCGCGGTGATCGGCGGACTGTTCGGTGCGGTGGCGGCACAGGCCGCGCCGAAAGAAGATCTGAAGGGGACGAACGTCGTGCTCGTGCACGGCGCGTTCGCCGACGGGTCGAGCTGGAACCGCGTGATTCCGCTGCTCGAGGCGCGCGGGCTGCACGTGGTGTCGGTGCAGAATCCGCTGAGCTCGCTCGCCGACGATGCAGCCGCGACGAAGCGCACGGTCGACGCGCAGAAGGGGCCGGTCGTGCTGGTCGGCCATTCGTGGGCCGGCGTCGTGATCAGCGAGGCGGGCAACGACGACAAGGTGAAGTCGCTCGTGTACGTCGCCGCGTTCGCGCCCGACAACGGCCAGTCGATCGCCGACGTCACGCAGGGGCTGCCGGCCCCTGCGTGGGCCGGTGAGCTGCGCAAGGACGCGGGCGGTTTCGCCACGCTGTCGGACAAGGCGATCGCGCAGGATTTCGCACCCGACCTGCCGCCCGCGCAGCAGCGCATCGTTGCGGCGACCCAGGGGCCGTGGTATGGCGGTTGTATCTCGGAGAAGGTTACGCAGGCCGCGTGGCATGCGAAGCCGTCGACGTTCGTCGTCGCGACGCAGGACAAGATGATAGACCCGACGCTGCAGGAAGCGATGGCGAAGCGGATCGGCGCGACGGTCACGCGCGTGAACGGCAGCCATGTGGCGATGCTGAGCCAGCCGAAGGCCGTGGCCGACGCGATCATCGCGGCGGCCGAACGCGCGAAGCAGGATCAGCAGTGAGTGAACGCGGCGCCGCGCTTTCGTGAGGAAGCGCGGCGCCATGCGTGAGTGTGATGTCCTTCCACCAGGAGAAGTCATGACGGAACTCTGGCAACTGCCCGCAACCGAACTCGCGAAGCGCGTGCGGCATCGTGACGTGTCCGCGCGAGAAGTGGCCGACGCGGTGCTCGATCGTCTCGATGCGGTGAATCCGGCGATCAACGCGGTAGTCGAACATCGGCCCGACGATGTCCGGCGGCAAGCCGACGAAGTCGATCGCGCAATCGCGCGCGGCGACGATCCGGGGCCGCTCGCGGGCGTGCCCGTCACCGTGAAGATCAACGTCGACCAGGCGGAATTCGCGACGACCAACGGCACGCGCCTGCAGGAGAACCTGATCGCGCACGCCGACAGCCCGGTGGTCGGCAACATCCGGAAGGCCGGCGCAATCCTGCTCGGCCGCACCAATTCGCCGACGTTCGCGTTGCGCTGGTTCACGTCGAATCTCGTGCATGGCCACACGCGCAATCCGCGCAATCCGTCGCTGACGCCGGGCGGATCGAGTGGCGGCGCGGCGGCAGCCGTGGCCGCCGGGATCGGCCCGCTTGCCGTCGGCACCGACATCGGCGGCTCGGTGCGTTATCCGGCCTACGCGTGTGGCGTGCATGGCATTCGTCCGTCGCTGGGTCGCGTGCCTGCGTTCAATGCGTCGTCGCCCGAGCGTGCGATCGGCGCGCAGCTGATGTCGACGGCGGGGCCGATTGCACGCACGATCGACGATCTCTCGCTCGCGTTGCGTGCGTTCGCCGCACCGGACCCGCGCGATCCGTGGCACGTGGCGGTGCCGTTCGACGGGCGCGAGGTGCCGAAGCGCGCGGCACTGTGCGTGCGGCCGGGTGGCTTGCAGGTCGTGCCCGAGGTCGAGGCCGCATTGCGCGATGCCGCACGGCGGTTGATCGATGCTGGCTGGACCGTCGACGAGATCGACGACACGCCGCCGATGCGCGAGGCGGCACTGTTGCAGGAGCAGCTCTGGCTCGGTGACGGATTCGACGCTTTGATGAACGCGGTCGTGAACGACGGCGATCCGGGGGCGGCTGCCGTGGTCGAGGCCGTGCGCGGCAAGGTGCGCGACCTGCCGGCCGACGTGATCAGCCGCGCGCTCGTCCGGCGCACGACGCTGACGCGTCAGTGGCGGCTGTTTCTCGACGAGTACGCGGTGCTGCTGCTGCCGGTGTCGTCGGAACTGCCGTTCCCGGACGATCTCGACCGCCAGGGGCAGGACGGGTTCGATCGCGTGTGGGAGGCGCAGCTCACGTTGCGCGCGTTGCCGGCGATGGGGCTGCCGGGGTTGGCCGTGACGACGGCGCTCGTGAATGGCGTGCCGGTCGGCGTGCAGGTGATTGCCGCGCATCATCGCGAGGATCTGTGCCTGCTCGCGGGGCGCGATATCGAAGCGCGCGGCGTGCCGGTCGCGCCGGTTGACCCCGTGGTGTGACGCGTTGAAGCGTGAATGCATCGGCGATGCCGCGTCCGGCGTCGCACCGATGCATTCCGCCGGCCAACAGGATGTCACCCGCTGTCCCTGCATGCGCGCGCGTGCATGCAGGCCATTTCGGATTCCATTGCAACGCGCCGCACGCCGCGTTGATCGTCTTCCGCGAACCCTTTCAAAATCCTTCGATGCGTGACATCGAACGGTCACCATGCTTCCCGTCCTGCTCGCCGATGAACCCGCCCCGATAGCGCACGTCTGCTATTGCATTCCCCGTGCCGCTGATTAGGAAATGAATTTTTATTGGTTCAGCTTGCCCGGCCGCAATCGCATAGTGGCGCTGACGGCTATAGACAGCACGCAAGCTGCAACAGCCGCATTCCCGGTGTCTTTGATCATACGAATCAACGAAAACAAGGAAGTGTCATGACGGTTGCATTGGAAGAACGAACCGCTGCGCAGCAGGCGCTCGAAGGCGCGCGCGCGGCGGCTACGGCGGCCGGCACGCCCTATGCGGGCGGCGTCGCGCCGGAAGTGGCGTGGGCGCTGTTCACCGCCGGCGATGCGCTGCTGGTGGACGTACGCACCGCCGAGGAACGGAAATTCGTCGGCCACGTGCCGGAGTCGTTGCACGTGCCGTGGGCGACGGGCACGAGCCTGACGCGCAACCCGCGCTTCGTGCGCGAACTGGAAGCGAAGACCGGCAAGACGGCCGTCGTGTTGCTGTTGTGCCGCAGCGGCAACCGCTCGGCGCAGGCGGCCGAGGCGGCGACGAAGGGCGGCTTTACGCAGGTATTCAACGTGCTCGAAGGGTTCGAGGGCGACCTCGACGAGCGGCAGCAGCGCGGCGGCAGCAATGGCTGGCGTTTTCGCGGCCTGCCGTGGGCGCAGGACTGATTCACGGCCGTTACAGGGAGAAAGCAGCATGGCCGCATTCGACATCGACGACATCGTTCAATCGCTGCAGACCGTGCGCCGCGCATGGCGCGAGAAGCAGCGGCGCTCGCTGGAACCGGGCGGGCGCGACCTGCCGGCGCGCGAGGCGCTCGCGCAGATCATCGGCGCGCTGAAGGGCGTGCTGTTCCCGATGCGGCTCGGGCCGCCCGACCTGCGCCAGGAGAGCGAGAACTTCCACGTGGCCCATGCACTCGACGCCGCGCTGAATGCGCTGCTCGCGCAGGTGAAGCTGGAATTGCGCTATGCGGCGCGACAGCGCAATGCCGACGGGCCGGTCGACAACGTCGATGAAGTGGCGTCGGCGGCCGTGCAGGCCTTCGCCGCGCGCTTGCCCGAGATTCGCCGGCTGCTCGACAGCGACGTGCTGGCCGCGTTCCATGGCGATCCGGCGGCCGGCAGCGTCGACGAGGTGCTGCTGTGCTACCCGGGCATCCTCGCGATGATTCACCACCGGCTCGCGCACGAGCTGTACGGGCTCGGGCTGCCGCTCCTCGCACGGATCATCGCCGAGCAGGCGCACGCGGAAACGGGTATCGACATTCATCCGGGCGCGCGCATCGGCGCGGGCTTCTTCATCGATCACGGCACGGGTGTCGTGATCGGCGAGACGGCGATCATCGGTGAGCGCGTGCGCGTGTACCAGGCCGTCACGCTCGGCGCGAAGCGCTTTCCGCGCGATGCTGACGGCCATCTGGAGAAGGGGCATGCCCGCCATCCGATCGTCGAGGACGACGTGGTGATCTATGCGGGCGCAACGATCCTTGGCCGCGTGACGATCGGACGCGGCGCGGTGATCGGCGGCAACGTATGGCTCACGCAGGACGTGTTGCCCGGCGAAAACGTCACGCAGGCCGTGCTGCGCAGCGAAGCGAACGCCGCGCCGCGCGCGGCGGCGCGCGTCGCCTAGGAGGCGCGATGAGCGACCTCATCCATCACTTCGGCGCCACCGTGCGCAAGCTGCGCGAGGCGCGCACGTGGTCGCAGGAGCAACTGGCCGAGCATGCGGGGCTGAACCGCTCGTATGTCGGCGAGATCGAGCGCGGCGAGGCGATCGCGTCGATCGTCACCGCCGACAAGATCGCGCGCGCATTCGACGTGTCGATCTCGACACTGCTGCCGGGCGCGTACGTCACCTGACGCTGCCTCGTTTCATTTCCCTTTCGGTTGCACGCGACCTGACGGCTATAGCATGTTGAGCCGGCAGGTGCGTGCTTCCGATAATCACCGAGCGTCATAAGCAATCCCGTTTTTCATCTAAAGAACCCGGAGCCACACATGTCGACCGTTGCAAGCGGCACGGCCGCGCTGAGCGATCACGCCGCCCGCCAACTAGCGAACGCTACCAAGACCGTCCCCCAGCTTTCCACGATCACGCCGCGCTGGCTGACCCACCTGCTGCAATGGGTGCCGGTCGAGGCCGGCATCTATCGGCTGAACCAGGTGAAGAACCCGGAAGCCGTGCGCGCCGCGTGCACGCAGCTCGAGGACGAAAGCGTGTTGCCGCAGACCTTCGTGCCGTACGAGGAACAGCCGCGCGAGTATTTCCTGAACGCGGTGAGCACGGTGCTCGACGTGCATACGCGGATCTCCGATCTTTACAGCAGTCCTCACGACCAGATCAAGGAACAACTGCGCCTGACGATCGAGACGATCAAGGAGCTGCAGGAAAGCCAGCTGATCAACAACCCCGACTACGGGCTGCTGGCCAACGTGACCGACGAGCAGCGGATCTTCCCGCTGACGGGCGCGCCGACGCCGGACGATCTCGACGAGCTGCTGACCAAGGTGTGGAAGGAGCCCGCGTTCTTCCTCACGCACCCGCTCGCGATCGCCGCATTCGGCCGCGAATGCACGCGGCGCGGCGTGCCGCCGCCGACGGTCAGCCTGTTCGGTTCGCAGTTCCTCACGTGGCGCGGCATTCCGCTGATTCCGTCGGACAAGGTGCCGGTCGCGGACGGCAAGACCAAGATCCTGCTGCTGCGCGTCGGCGACAAGCGCCAGGGTGTGGTCGGCCTGTATCAGCCGGGCGTCGCGGGCGAGCAGGGCCCGGGCCTGTCGGTGCGCTTCATGGGGATCAACAACCAGGCGATCGCGTCGTACCTGATCTCGCTGTATTGCTCGCTCGCGGTCCATTCGCCGGATGCGCTGGCTGTCCTCGATGACGTCGAAATCGCCAAGTTCCATGACTATCCCGACACCTACCGTTAATCCCGGCCTGGCCGGCGGCGACGCGCACGCGCTGCCGCACGCGCCGCTGCCGGCCGGCTTGCCCGACCCGGCGACGCTCGCGCGGCTCGCGTCCGAGTTCTTCGCGACGCCGCCCGGGCAGGCTACCGCGCCCGGGCTGTCGGCGGGCAGCGGCGCGGTGGGCGGCGTGCCGTCCGCCTTGCCGGCCGCCGCGCCGATCCTTGCGTCGGTCAGCAACCCGGTACCCGGCGGTTCGCCGCTCGCGGGCCCGGGCGGTGCGGGCACCGGCGTGCCCGGTCTCGCACTCCCGCAAGGGAAGGTGCCCGGTGCGAATCTCGCGCCGTCCGCCCCGACGCACGTACTGTCGCTCGGTAACCGCGCACCCGCGCTGGCGCCGCATGCGGCCGCGCAGAACGGGCTGCCCGACAACGTCGTGTCGATCGCGCCAGCGCTCGAACCGCGCGTCGGCGGCGCGGCGCTCGGCGTGCCGCAAGTGAATGCGCCGGTATCGGAAGGCGCGGCGAAGGCCTCGCCGTACTACTTCACCAACGGTTCGCTGCAGGGCTGGCAGGCGACGCCGCAGGACATCGTCGTGCCGTCGAACGGTCTTGCTTCGCCGGAAGCGTTCGGGCTGCCGGGCGACGACGCGCTGCGCGCACTGCTCGCCGTGCATCGCGACGTACCGGTGTCGCGTGCATCGGGCGGCGACGTGCCGCGTTACTTCATCGACGACACGCACGCAGCCGAGCCGCAAGGCCAGCTGTATCGCGGCGCGCATCCGCCGTTCGACGTGAACGCGATCCGCCGCGATTTCCCGATCCTGCAGGAGCGCGTGAACGGCAAGCAGCTCGTGTGGTTCGACAATGCGGCGACGACCCACAAGCCGCAGGCCGTGATCGACCGTCTCGCGTATTTCTATGCGCACGAGAACTCGAACATCCACCGCGCCGCGCATGCATTGGCCGGCCGTGCGACGGACGCGTACGAGCATGCGCGGGAAACGGTGCAGCGCTTCATCGGCGCATCGTCGCCCGACGAGATCGTGTTCGTGCGCGGCACGACCGAGGCGATCAACCTGATCGCGAAGTCGTGGGGCGTGCAGAACGTCGGCGAAGGCGACGAGATCGTCGTGTCGCATCTCGAGCACCACGCGAACATCGTGCCGTGGCAGCAGCTTGCCGCGCTCAAGGGCGCGAAGCTGCGCGTGATTCCGGTCGACGATTCGGGGCAGGTGCTGCTCGACGAATACCGGAAGCTGCTCAACGACCGCACGAAGATCGTGTCCGTCACGCAGGTGTCGAACGCGCTCGGCACGGTCGTGCCGGTGAAGGAGATCGTCGAGCTCGCGCATCGTGCGGGCGCGAAGGCGCTCGTCGACGGCGCGCAGTCGATCTCGCACATGCGCGTGGACGTGCAGGCGCTCGATGCGGATTTCTTCGTGTTCTCCGGGCACAAGATCTACGGGCCGACCGGGATCGGCGTCGTGTACGGCAAGCGCGCGATCCTCGACGACATGCCGCCGTGGCAGGGCGGCGGCAACATGATCGCGGACGTGACGTTCGAGCGCACGGTGTTCCAGCCGCCGCCGAACCGGTTCGAGGCCGGCACCGGCAACATCGCGGATGCGGTGGGGCTGGGCGCCGCGCTCGACTACGTGAACCGGGTCGGCATCGAGAACATCGCGCGCTACGAGCACGACCTGCTTGCGTATGCAACGAGCGTGCTCGCGCCGGTGCCGGGCGTGCGGCTCGTCGGCACGGCCCGCGACAAGGCGAGCGTGCTGTCGTTCGTGCTGAAGGGCTATGAGACCGAGGAAGTCGGGCAGGCGCTGAACGAAGAGGGCATCGCGGTGCGCTCGGGGCATCACTGCGCGCAGCCGATCCTGCGGCGGTTCGGGCTCGAGGCCACGGTGCGGCCGTCGCTCGCGTTCTACAACACGTGCGACGAAGTCGATGCGCTGGTGAGCGTCGTGCGGCGGCTTGCGACGCGGCGCTGACGCCATTCGCTCGCGGCGGCCCGGGTGGGTCGCCGCAAGCGTTTTATCGCTACCAGAAAGTCAGAACCGCACGACCTGCTTCTGCTCGACGTTGAAGCCGTCGCGCAGCACGCTCGCCGAATCCGCGAAGTAGCGGCGGGTTTCCGACAGCAGGTCGGTGTTGCCGCGCCGGCAGAACACGACCCCCGATCCTTCCTCCGTCAACAGTTCGTCGATCAGCGATTCGGGTTGCCCGATATCGGCGAGATGGACGTTCTGCACGCCGTGCGCAAGCGCATCGAGCGCGTCCCGCACGCAGGGCGCCGCCGCGGCAGCCGGGTGCTCGGCGAGCCAGTGCTCGAGTTCCGTGATGCCGTACAGCCCCGCGAGTTCGCCGAGTTCGCGCAGCAGCGCACCGTCGACCATCATCACCAGCGTGACGGCGCCCGTGCGCTGCGCGAAGAGGCTGCCGAGCCGTTCCGCGCGCAGCAGGTGATCGTGGCCCGCGTCGTCCGGGGCGACCGGCATCACGACGGGCACCAGCCCGTTCTCGAGAAACGCGTTCAACGCGGTGCCGTCGAACCGTGCGACCGCGCTCGCGTCGGTGCGGTCGGAATCGGCGCTCGCCACCAGCAGGCCGCCGTCGTGACCGTCGATGCCGATTGCCTTGGCGCCGTGACTGCCGATCAGGCGCACCAGTTCATGATTGACGCCCGCCATCGCCGCGTGAACGGCGTGGATCGATTGCGTGCTGGCCGCGGCCGGCACGCCCTGGACGACGATCGGGCGAACGCCGGTGAGGGCGAGCAGCGCGACATCCTGCGCGAACGCCTGGCGGGCGCGTGCATCGCTCGCGGCGCCGCCATCGACGATGACGACGGTCTGCCCGTGCAGGGCCTGCATGAACGGCAGCGAGCGCGCCAGGCCGGCTACGCGGCGCGACGTCAGGGTGGGACTTTCAGGGTCTGGGAACATGAGAATTCGAATGGATGAAGGGAGTGCTTGTCGCCGCAGGGTGCGGCATCAATTCGGCATCAGTGCGTGCGTTGCATCAGCTGGTGAATCTCGTCGGGCGTCAGCGCGTCGCGCGATGCCTGCCGAAACGGGCGTTCGCTGAAACACCGCGCCGCGTCGGCGAGCAGTTCGAGGTGTGCGCGATTGTCTTCCTGCGGCAGGACCAGCACGATGAATTCGCGCACGGGTTTGCGGTCCGGTGCGTTGAAGCTGAACGGATACTGCGCGCGGACGAACAGCGCGATGGCCGAGCGGAGACCGGCGACGCGTGCATGCGGAATCGCGACGCCCTGGCCGAGGCCGGTCGAGCCGAGTTGCTCGCGCTTGGTCAGTTCGGTCCTGATCCGTTCCGCGGACACGCCGCTGCCGCGCTCGACATAGCGCGCGACGAGGTCGAACAACTGGATCGCGCTTTCGACCGGTACGTCGAGCAGGATATTGTCCGGCGGGCAGGCGTCGGCCAGCCGGGTCGCGAACGGTGTGCCGCCGCGTCGGTAGGGAAGGTCGGGTTGGCCGCCGGCGGCGGCCTGCTGCGTTTGCATGCGGATCTCTCCGTGTCGGGATGACAGGGAAATCCTAGACAAAACCGCGTAAAGACGGTGTTAGATACGAGCGGGCCCGACATTAAAATTGTGTATCGATTGCCGATGGAGCCAGGCCCGAAACGTAGCGCTTCAGGTGCCCGACAGCACGAACGGCAGCGTCGTCAGCAGAAACACCGAAATGCCGACCACCGGCGCGCCGAACGCGATCGCCCCGAACGCCACCGCGGCGCTGGTCAGCACGAGCGTTCTCGACACCCGTCGGTGCCGGTCGTGTGCAGCCGCCCTGTCATCGCGGATTGCACCGGTCCGCGCACCGATCACGTGTTTCCAGAACGTCAGGCCAAGCATGATGGCTCCTGTATGAAAGATGGCCGGAATGGGGTGCGCGAGGCGCCCCGCATGCGTATCAGCAACGCTTGAGCTTGAGCACGCGCGAGATCTGCCCGGGCGTGAAGCTGCTGTTGCGTACGTAAGGCGCGCAGTCGAGCGGTGCGGTGAGCGATTCGCTGACGACGTACTGGCCGACGAAGCGGTACGCGTCGGTGGCCATGCGGATGAACACCGGAATCGCATCGCGTTGCGCGGCGAGCGTCCTGCCGGCCGCCCGTGCGGACGCGCTGCCGTCGCAGAGGATCACGTCGGGTGCGTGCGGATTGAGGTCCGTGCGCAGGCAGGCGGCCACGACCTTGCCGTTCTTCGTCGGCAGGAACGCCTGCTTGCTGCCGCCGCACGCGGTGTGGATGAATTCGCGGGTGTACTGCTTGTCGATCTCGAACATGATCGTGCTCCGGTATCGGAAACTTCCGTTGGTTAAATCAGGTATGCAAAGTAATCAGGTTGGATCGACATGGGGGATGCGAGGCATGCCAGTCGATCGTTGCCGGGGCGGCGGATCGATGGCGCGTCGTGAGGCGGGAATTTCCGCGCGGACACGCTTGCAGCGCGCGATGCGCGGCTAACGCATCGACGTCGTGTTCAAGCGTGCACGGGAAGGACTACGGCGCGCACCGTCCGCCTGCGGGCAGGACGGTGGCTCGGGAACAGAGAGACGCAGGCGTCCTGCCGGTCAGGCAGAAAAGCAACTCGGAGGGCGAGGACTTCGGATGCGCATATGCGTACTCGTGGATGGATCGATTGCGAACACATTCTAGTGAACGCATGCGCGGGCGCAAGTAAAAAGGTCGTAAAGGTTGTGCGGTCCGCACGACGTGCACTGCCAGATTTCATCTGGCCCGAGCCCGCCGCCCGCTCACGCGCCGCCGCGAAAGCAGGACAGCCCCCACGGCGTCATCTTGAACGGCAGGTGATAGTGCTGCGCCGCATCGGCCAGCCCGAACCGGTAGACGACGTCGCCGAGGAACGGCGGATCGGCGTCCGCCATCCCTCGATCCTGATACCACGCGCCCGTGCGGAGCGTCACCTCGTACACGCCGGACACGCACGCGAGGGCGACCGAGTCGAGCGCATCGAGGCAGCCGTTCGATCCGATGCGCCCCCGGCACAGCAGTTCCCGGCTCGCGGGGCCGATCCGTTCGACGCTGACGCCGAGCCCTTCGGCGACGACGCCGCGCGCGACGTCGATCACGTGAATCGAAATGCCGGGCATGTCGCGACCTACGCCCAGAAGCCGCGGTGGGAGCCGGCGGCCTCATCCTCGAGCAGCGGCCCGACGACTTCGACGTGCCGCTGCCCGCGCAGGAACACTTCGCGGCACGGCAGCGAGAACGTCGGGTTCTCCGGGTGCGCACCGGTCAGCCCAAGCAGCCGGTGCTCGGACAGCGCGTACACGACGCGGCCGATATTGCACCAGTAGATCGCGCCCGCACACATGCAGCACGGCTCCGCGCTCGTGTAGAGCGTGCATCGCGCGAGTTGCTCGGGCGACAGCAGGCGCGCGGCCTTGGCCGCCGCGGCGAGTTCGGCGTGTTGCGTCGGGTCGCCTTCGGGCGGCATCGAGTTGTTGCCTGCGGATGCCACGATGTTGCCGTGCTCGTCCGCCACGATCGCGGCGAACGGGTGATGGCCGTCCTGTCGCGATTCGTCGGCGAGTTCGATTGCCGCGCGCAGCAGCGCCAGGTCGCGTTCGTCGAGATTCGCGGGTGCCGGTGTCGTGTCGATTTGCATGGTGCGTTCTCCGTATGGTTCGGGTTCGAATCAGGATTCAGATCAGGGAGGGGGAAATTCAGCGGGCGTGCGTGCCCGCGCCGTCCGGAACGACAGCGGCCGGCGCGTGCGTATCGGCTTCGTGCCGGGTGCCGTTGAGCAGCACGTTGAGCACGATGGCGGTCAGCGCGCCGAGGAAGATGCCGCTGTCGAGAATCAGCCTGGCCGGGCCGCTCACGTGACCGAACAGGGCCGGCAGCGACATCGGCAGCACGCCGACGCTCACCGACACGGCCACGATGATCGCGTTGCGGGTGCCGTCGAATTTCACGCGGGCGAGTTCCTGGATGCCGGCGACCGTCGTCATGCCGAACATCACGATCGCGCAGCCGCCGAGCACCGGGCGGGGTACCGATGCGATCAGCGCGCCCAGTTTCGGGAATAGCCCCATCAGCATCATGATGACGCCGGCGGATGCGACGACGTAGCGGCTCTTCACGTTCGAAAGCGCGATGAGGCCCGTGTTCTGCGTGAACGCATTGTAGGGAAAGCTGTTGAAGATGCCGCCGAGCATCGTCGAGAGTCCGTCGGCGCGAAACGCGTTGCCGAGGGTCGTTTGCGACGACGGGCGGCCGATGATCGTGCCGATCGCGAGCACGTTGCCGGTCGTCTCCGCCATGATGACGAGCATCGCCAGCGCCATCACGAGGATCGGCGTCACGGCGAAACTCGGCATGCCGAACGCGAACGGCGTGCTGAATTCGAACCATGCGGCTTCGCCGACGTGCGCGAAACTCGTCATCCCGCACGCGGTGGCGATCGCGGTGCCGACTATCAGCCCGATCAGCACCGACAGGTTGGCGACGAAGCCGCGGCACCGCGCATAGACGAACAGTGTGATCGCGACCGTCGCGAAGCCGAGCAGCAGGTTGGCGGTCGAGCCGAACGCCGGTGCGTCGGGGTTGCCGCCGCCGAGCCAGATCGCGGCGGCCGGCATCAGCGACACGCCGATGATCGTGATGAGGCTGCCGATGACCACCGGCGGAAAGAAGCGCAGCAGCCGGCTGAATACCGGCGCGATGACGACGGTCAGCGCGCCCGCGGCGATCACCGAGCCGAACACGCTGGCAATGCCGTACTGCTTGCCGATCATGATCATCGGCGCGATGGCGATGAACGAACAGCCCTGGATCAACGGCAGCCGCGCGCCGAACTTCCAGACTCCGATCGTCTGGATCAGTGTCGCGATGCCGGAAGTCAGCAGGTTCGCGTTGATCAGCATGACCATCTGCTGCTGCGACAGTCCCAATGCGCTGCCGAGGATCAGCGGGACGGCTACGGCGCCGGCGTACATCACCAACACGTGTTGCAGTCCATAACTGCCGAGTTGCCGTAACGGCAGGATTTCGTCGACCGGATGCGGGCGTGGCTTGCTCATGCGATGACTCCTGTGGTTTGTCTCGAACCGGGTGGCCGTGCTGCCGGATCCAAGGGAATTCCCTGCCCGGAAGCGGCTGGATGCGTGCTGGTCGGTGCGCCATAATCCATCACGCCTGCCGGGGCACCAAATGAATATCCATCGGTTTTTTCAATAGGTCAGGGAAGCGCCATGCGCTATTCGCTCGAGCAGCTCGAGATGTTTGCCCGCGTCGTGAAGACGGGCTCGTTTTCCGCGGCGGCGCGCAGCCTCGGCAAGACCCAATCGACGATCAGCCTCGCGATCGCGAACCTGGAAGTCGACTGGGGCCTGCCGCTCTTCGACCGCACGAGCAAGCTGCCCGCGCTCACGCCGGCCGGCCTCAAGCTGCTGAATGAAGTCGAGCTGGTGCTCGAGCGCTGTCTCGATCTGGAGTCGCATGCGAACGAACTGGGCGACCTGGTCGAGCCACGGTTGACGCTCGCGATCGAGGTGCCGTACAACACCGTGATGCCGGCGATCGTCGATTTCTCGACGCAGTTTCCGAATGTCGATCTCGATATCCGCCATCCGTTTCATGGCGACGTGACCGATCTGCTGCTGAAGGACGAAGCGGACCTGGGCGTTGCGTTCGCGCAGCCCGCGTATCCGCGCGACCTCGGTTTTGCGCAGATGGGCAAGCTGATCCTCGCGCACGTGGCGCGTCGCGATCATCCGCTCGCGTGCCAGGACAGCGTGAGTTTCGCGGAGCTGCGCTCGCATCGCCGGCTTGCATTCAGCGCGCACAACGACACGCTGCCGAGTACAGAGTATCTCGACTCGGCGCGCTGCTGGCAGGCCGAAAGCTATCTGGCGTTACTGGAGATGGTGCGCGCGGGGCTCGGCTGGACGACGCTGCCGCGCCAGTTGATCCTGCGGGAACTGGACGCCGGCGAACTCGTCGAGCTGCAACTGGCCGCGTATCCGCATACCGACTGGCTGGTCGGCGTCGACCTGATCTGGGGCAAAGCGCGCGTGCTCGGCAAGGCCGGCACGTGGCTCAAGCGGCGAATGCAGGCGCACAAGGTGTTCGAACTCGATCGCGGCGGGAACGCCACGACGTGGTAGCCGGCGCCGCGCGAGAGGCATCGCGGCAAAAAAAATGCGCGTGACGACTTTCATCGCCACGCGCAATGGGAGTCTGCAAGGTCGCGCGCATGCCGGCGAACCGGCACACGGCACACGCGCTACATCGTCAGAAATCGAACCCCGGCCCACCCGCACCCGGGCCGCCCGGGGCTGCCGCCGGTGCCGCATCCTTCGGCGCCTCGAACACGGTCGCATCGGTCGTCAGCAACAGCCCCGCAACCGACGCTGCGTTCTGCAGCGCCGTGCGCGTGACCTTGGTCGGATCGAGCACGCCCGACTCGACGAGGTCGCCGTATTCACCGGTCTGTGCGTTGTACCCGAAGTTGCCCGAGCCTTCGGCCACCTTCGCGACGACGACGCTCGCTTCCTCGCCGGCATTCGTGACGATCTGGCGCAGCGGTTCCTCGAGCGCGCGCAGCACGATCTTGATTCCTGCGTTCTGGTCGGCGTTCACGCCCTGCAGCTCGCGGATCGCCTGCCGCACGCGGATCAGCGCGACGCCGCCGCCCGGCACGATGCCTTCCTCGACGGCCGCGCGCGTCGCGTGCAGCGCGTCGTCGACGCGGTCCTTCTTCTCCTTCACTTCGATTTCGGTGGCCCCGCCGACCTTGATCACCGCGACACCGCCCGCGAGCTTCGCGACGCGTTCCTGCAGCTTTTCACGGTCGTAGTCGGACGTCGCTTCGTCGATCTGCACGCGGATCTGCTTCACGCGGGCCTCGATGTTCTTCGCATCGCCCGCGCCATCGATCACGGTCGTGTTCTCCTTGCCGACCTCGATGCGCTTCGCCTGGCCGAGTTCGGCGAGCGTCGCCTTCTCGAGCGTGAGGCCCGTTTCCTCGGCGATCACCTGCCCGCCGGTGAGGATCGCGATATCCTCGAGTAGCGCCTTGCGGCGGTCGCCGAAGCCCGGCGCCTTCACGGCGACCGTCTTCAGGATCCCGCGGATGTTGTTCACGACCAGCGTCGCGAGCGCTTCGCCTTCGACATCTTCCGCGATGATCAGCAGCGGCCGGCCCGACTTCGCGACCTGTTCGAGCACCGGCAGCAGGTCGCGGATGTTCGAGATCTTCTTGTCGTGCAGCAGGATGTACGGGCTTTCGATCTCGGCGATCTGCTTGTCCGGGTTGTTGATGAAGTACGGCGACAGGTAGCCACGATCGAACTGCAGCCCTTCGACCACGTCGAGCTCGTCCGCGAGCGACTTGCCGTCCTCGACGGTGATCACGCCTTCCTTGCCGACACGGTCGATCGCTTCCGCGATGCGCTGGCCGATCGATTCCTCGCCGTTCGCGGAGATCGTCGCGACCTGCGCGATTTCCTTGCTCGTGGTGGTCGGGCGGCTGATCTTCTTCAGCTCGTCGACGGCCGCCGCGACGGCCTTGTCGATGCCGCGCTTCAGGTCGAGCGGGTTAAGCCCGGCCGCGACGTATTTCTGGCCTTCACGAACGATCGCCTGCGCGAGCACGGTGGCCGTCGTGGTGCCGTCGCCGGCGGCGTCGCTGGTGCGCGACGCGACTTCCTTCACGAGCTGCGCGCCGATGTTCTGCAGCTTGTCCGCGAGTTCGATTTCCTTCGCGACCGACACGCCGTCCTTCGTGACGACGGGTGCGCCGAAGCTGCGTTCGAGTACGACGTTGCGGCCCTTTGGCCCGAGCGTGACCTTCACCGCGTTCGCGAGAATGTTCACGCCTTCCGTCAGTTTCGCCCGTGCGACGTCGCTGAAAATGATTTCCTTCGCTGCCATGATTGCGCTCCGTTATTGATTGACGACCGCGACGATGTCTTCTTCGCGCAGCACGAGAAACTCGTTGCCGTCCACCTTGACGGCTTGCCCCGCGTACTTGCCGAACAGCACGCGCTCGCCGACCTGCAGGTCGGGCACGATGCGCTGGCCGTCCGTATCCTTGCGGCCGGGGCCGACGGCGATCACTTCACCCTGGTCGGGCTTTTCCGCGGCGCTATCGGGGATCACGATGCCCGATGCGGTGGTGGTTTCCTGGTCGAGTCGTTTCACGATCACGCGGTCGTGCAAGGGGCGTAGGCTCATTGGTTCGTCCTGTGCTGATCTGTTGAAATGGGCTGGCACTCTTTAACAGAGAGTGCTGACGAGTATAAAAATGCGCGGCGGCGCGATCCAATAACGGATTCCGAAATGCATTCGCGCCGCCGTGCAAAAGCGCATCATGTCCGCTATTGCGACACGGCCGGCTGGGCGGCGGGCGTGCAGACCCGGCGGATCGTCTCGCCGGCGAGCACGCGCTTCACGAACGGAATCGAATCGACGAGCGACGCGTTCACGGTGCCGTTGTGTTCGCGGCCCGCATACAGGTGCGCCTCGACGGTCGTGCCCGCCGCACACGCATCCTTTGCGAGCGCGAGTTCGAGCGGCGCGAGCCCGTCGTCGGCACCCGCACCGATGAATACCGGCGTGGCGATCTTCAGCGTCGGGTATTTCAGGTATTCGTCCCACCAGGCCTTCAGCCGTGCATCGCCGCCGGGCTTCACGGTGTTCGCGTGCGTGAGGTGCGCGAGCGCCGCGTCGTCCTCGAGCGATGCAAGGAAACTGATGCGCGACTGTTCGAGGATCGGCAATGCCTGGTCGGTCAGCACCTCGTCCGCGCGCAGCGACGGGTCGATCTGCTGCGCGGAGAGCACCGAGTAGAACTGGTACGCGAGCGTCGGATCGACGCGCTCGGGATCGCGCCGGTACGCGCTCTCGAACTTCGGCAGCGACGCGAGCGCGGCGGGCGACGCGTTGTAGATCGTGCCGGTGGCCACGGTCGCGCGGATCGCGAGTTCGGGCGCATAGGTGGGTGCGTAGCCGGCCGCCGCGAACACGGCCGAGCCGCCCTGCGACTGGCCGACGAGCACGACCTCGTTCGCGAGGCCCGGTACGCCGCCGAGCACCGCGCGCACGCTGTCGAGCAGCGTGTAGCTGTTCGAGCGGTTGTTGAGCTGCGGATTCGGGCCGGGCGTGCCGAGCCCCTGGTAGTCGGTCGCGACGACCGCGAACCCGCGCTGAAGCCACGCGTTCAGGTAGCGCACGTCGCGATACGAGCGGCCGAACCACGACGGCGCGCAGATGTCGGCCATCCCGAACGTGCCGTGCGCCCACGCGACGATCGGCCAGCCGCCGGCCGGCGGTGTGCCGCGCGGCACGAACAGCGCACCGGACACGGCGATCGGCGTGCGGCCGCCGACACCGTCGGTCGATGCATAGAGGATGCGCAGTTGGTGGCCGGCGCTCGCGAGCCCGAGCGTCGCCGGCAGCGGCTCGGTGCGCAGCAGCACGCCGGGCGTCGCCGGAATGTCGCGGTCCCACGTGTAGAACGCGGACACGCGGCCGTCGCCTTGCAACGGATCGGGCGCAGGCACGCGGCCGGGGGACGCCGCATGCGAGAGGAGAGACGAGACGGCGAGCGCCGAAGCCAGCAGCGTGCGTGCGGCGTAGCCGCGCAGGGGGAGGAGCGTCATGGTCGGATGGGTGTCGGTGAAATCGGATCGGGCGCGCCGGACAGTGCGCGGCGCGGGCCGACCACGACGCAAGTTTCGAACCAGCGCAGCCGTTGGGGGCCAGGCGCGAGACACGACGGGCCGCCGCGCCGTACGGCGAGCCGCGCACGCTTTCGGCCGCTGCGCGTCGCGCAACAATCCGGGCCGGCAGGCTGTTGCTCCCGCAACAGAGGTGCACGCGGGGGGCGCATGACGCGCGTCGTGAAAAAGGCGCACACGCACCGTGGCGCGGGCCTGCGCCGCATGCATGCCCGGCTGGCACGATTGCTGCTGATCCGGTGGCCGTGCGTCGCGGTGTCACGACATCGCGATGCGAGCCCATCCGTCCATCCGATCAAGGAAACCGTCCTCATGCCAGTCACCTCCACCATCGACAGCGGCGAACTCGTGGCATTCGTCGAGCGCGCCACGCGCGAATTCACGCAGGCCGAACGCGTGCTGAAGGACACGCGCACGCTGTCCGCGACCAACACGTTCCAGGCGTTCCAGCGCGTGCCGGGCACGGAACTCATCGTCGCGCTGTCGGCGCCGAGCCCGTGGGCCGCGTCGCAGGAGATCCAGCCCGTCGTCGTGACGTTCGACGGCGACGTGCTGCACGGCGACGCGCGCGCGGGCGGCAGCGGGCCGCGCTATGCGGACGTGTTCCGCGAGGTGCCGGAAGTCGGCGTCGTGATCCACGTGCACGGCCCGTACCTCGGTGCGTGGGCGAGCGCGCATCGCCCGCTGCCGATCCGCTATGCGCCGGCCGCGCGCTACACGCGCGCCCGCGAGATTCCGGTGTATGTCGATCGTCGCCCCGGCGAGCCGCGCTTCATCGTGGACACGATCCGCCGCGACCCCGAGGTGCCGGCGATCATCGAGGCGAACGGCGGCGCGACGTTCTGGGGCACATCGATCCTCGATGTTTCGAAGTACATCCTGATCCTCGAGGAGGCCGCGTATTTCCAGGCGCTCGCGGAACCGCTCGGCGGCTCGCTCGAATTCGGGCCGGGCGCGCTCGAGCAGCAATGGAAGATGACCGGCCTCGCGTGACCTCGTGCCGCGGCCGGCGCAATCCGGCCGCCGTCATACCGATAGCTCGATGAATTGGTTCGTGGCCGGCGCGCGCCTTGCTATCGTCGAACCTTCCCCGTTCAACACGCCGGTCGTGCCATGGCCATCTTCAGCTTGCCGGACCCGACTTCGCATGCGATCACGATTCGTGCGAAGGCGCTGACGTTCGACGATCCCAAATCGCGGGTGCTGCTCGAGCGCATCCAGCTCGTCGCGCCCAGCGACGCGACCGTGCTCGTCACCGGCGAGAGCGGCACCGGCAAGGAGCTGATCGCGCGCCTCGTGCATTCGCTGAGCGAGCGCCACGACGGCCCGTTCGTCGCGGTCAACTGCGGCGCATTCTCCGAGACGCTGATCGAGAGCGAGCTGTTCGGCCACGAGCGCGGCGCGTTCACCGGCGCGATCAACAGCCAGCCCGGCTGGTTCGAATCCGCGAATCGCGGCACGCTGTTTCTCGACGAGGTGGGCGACCTGCCGCTGTCCGCGCAGGTGAAGCTGCTGCGCGTGCTGCAGGAGCGCGAAGTGACGCCGGTCGGCTCGCGCAAGACCGTGAAGATCGACGTGCGGCTCGTCGCGGCCACCAACGTGAATCTTGAAGCCGCGGTGCGCGCGGGCAATTTCCGCGAGGATCTGTACTACCGGCTCAACGTCGTGAAGCTGAGCCTGCTGCCGCTGCGCGAGCGGCCCGGCGACATCGCGCCGCTGATCGAGCACTTCATCGACACCTACGCGAAGCGGCTGCGCGTGGCCGCGCCGACGCTGACGGACGCCGCGCGCGCCCGGCTGCATGCGCATGCGTGGCCCGGCAACATCCGCGAACTCGAGAACGTGATCCACCACGCGGTGCTGATCTGCGCGGGTGGCGCGATCGACGTGGGCGACCTGCAGTTTTCCGCGCTGTCGCTGGCGCCCGATGCCGGTGATCCGCGCAGCACGGCGGCGGCACCGCCGCGCCGGGCGCGCGACGTGGCCGAGGCCACCGATGCGCTGCGCCACGCGGTGATCGAGCTGCTGGATCTCGGCACGCCGGCGCTGTGGCAGCACATCGAGGACACCGTTTACCGCAGCGTGTTCGACTACAGCGACCACAACCAGCTGCGCATGTCGCGCCTGCTCGACCAGTCGCGCAACATCGTGCGCGCGCGGCTCGCGCAGCTCGGCATCCTGAAGCCGCGCGACGCGGGCGACGCGAGCGACGCCGACGCGCGGCTGCGCCGTCAGGCGTGATCGCGCCAGCGCAGCGCGCGCTGCGCGATCCGCTCGCATAGCGCACTCATGCCGACGGCAAGCGCCGTCACCCCCAGCACGCAGACCAGCAACACGTCGGCACGTGCGCCGGCCTGCGCGTTCTGCATCAGGCTGCCGACCCCCGCGCCCGCGTTGAACAGCAGCTCGCTGCTGGTCGCGGTGATCCACGCGAACGGCACGGCCTGCAACACGCCCGCGAACAGGTCGGGCAGCGCGCCCGGAATCAGCACGTCGCGCCACAGGCCGATGCGCGTCAGGCGATACGACTGCGCGAGTTCGACATAGCGCGGATCGACGCGGCGCAGCCCGTCGAAGCTGGCGGTGGTCATCGGGTAGAACGCGGCGAGCGCGATGATGAACACCTTCGCGAATTCGCCGGTGCCGGCCCATAAACTCAGCAGCGGAATCAGCCCGAGCAGCGGCACGTAGCGCAGCGCCTGGAACGTCGGCTCGCCGAGCTTGCGCGCGAGCGTCGAGCGCGCCATCGCCGCGCCGAACACGAGCCCGAACGCGACGCCGGCCACGAGGCCGACCGTCGTGCGGCGCAGGCTCGCGCCGAGATCGGTCGCGAGTTCGCCGCTGCGTGCGAGCTCGACGAGCGCGGCGCCGACCTGCTGCAACGGTACGAACGCGTATTGATGGGCCGCGTCGCCGGACGACGCGTATTGCCAGGCGGCGACCAGCAGGGCCGGCACGACGAGGCCGCGTGCACGACGGCGCAGCGCGGCGAACGAGAATGCGGGGATGGCGAGGGTCATTCGGATACCTGTTCGTTCAGCGCGCAGGCGTCTGCCAGCGCAATGCGTAGCGTTGCACGAGTGCGATCGACCGGTCGATCGCGAAGCCGATCAGCCCGATCACCGCGACGTCGATGAGCACGACGTCGAGCCGCAGCATCTGCCGCGCCAGTTCCATCATCTGGCCGATCCCGCTGTCGGCGCTGAGCAGCTCGACCGCGACGAGCGCGAGCCACGCGCGCGCGAGCGCGATCCGCACGCCGGTCAGCAGCGGCGGCAACGCGGCCGGCAGCAGCACGTCGCGCAGCAGCGCGAAGCGGCCGAGCCCGTAGTGCCGCGCCATTTCGACGAGGTCGCGCGGCGCGTCGTGCACGCCCGTGTACGCGGCCAGCGCGACCGGAAAGAACACGGCCTTGCCGACGACGACGAGCTTCAGCGGCTCGTCGACGCCGATCAGCAGGATCAGCAGCGGAATCAGCGTGAGCGTCGGCACCTGCCGCAGCAGGTCGAACGTCGGCCGCAGGTAGTCGGCGAACAGCCGGCTGCGCGCAAGCAGGATGCCGAACGCGGCACCGCCGGTCGCGCCGATCGCGAAGCCGAGCGCGAGGCGATGCAGCGTGATCAGCAGGTTGTCGCGCAGTTCGCCGGTGTCGAGCAGCGTGCGCAGCGTTGCCGCGAGCCGATCCGGCGGCACGACGAGCTGCGGCGGAAACCAGCGCTGCGCGCTCGCGAGCCACCACAGTGTGACGAACGCGACGGGCGTGGCCCACCACAGCGCGAGCCCGCCAAGCCGGGCAATCCCGGGCGGGCGGAGCGCGCGTGCACCGTTCGACGCGAGGGCATGCATCGGCATCAGCGGCTCGCGACGCGTGCCGCGTCGGCGCGCCAGTAGCCGTCGAGCCCGAGCTGCTTGAGCGCGGTCGCGACGAACGTCGGCGCGAGCAGCGCGTTCACGTCGACCGGCGTGGACGTC
Source organism: Burkholderia sp. AU15512 (assembly GCF_002223325.1). Lineage (NCBI taxonomy): Bacteria > Pseudomonadati > Pseudomonadota > Betaproteobacteria > Burkholderiales > Burkholderiaceae > Burkholderia > Burkholderia sp. AU15512. The sequence continues at coordinate 2,335,332 of NZ_NKEX01000006.1, read as the reverse complement.
AGGCCGGCCTGGCGACTGTACGCGATGACGTCGCGGTAGTGGCCGGTCAGCGCGGGCGTGAAGAGCGGCGCCCATTGGTCCTTCCACGGTGTCGCCTCATCCGCGTATTCGCGGCGCACGACGCTTTCCGGCTGGCCGGATGCGCTCAGGATCTTCACGTACGCGTCGCGGTTCTGCGGCTGCGAGATCCAGTGCGCGGCACGCACGTAGGCCGTCGCGACGAGCTGCGTGAGGTCGGGATAGCGCCGCACGAAATCGTCGGACGCCCACAGTTCCGCGCGCATCTTCCAGTCGTCGGGCGCGGTCTTGGTCGACCAGATGATCTTGCCGACGTGCTTGTCGACGAGCGAATACGCGTCGGACAGCGTGAAGAAGCCGTCGACGCGTCCGGCCGCGACGGCGGCCGCACCGGCCTGCGGGTCGAGGTTGTAGATCTTGAAGTCGGACAGCTTCAGCCCGTTCTCGGCGAGCAGCTTGCTGAACGTGACTTCCCACGGCCGGCCGCGATTGAGCGCGATGCGCTTGCCTTTCAGGTCGACGATCGATTTCGCGGTCGAGCCGGCCGGCACGACGAGATACGTGTTGCTGCCGACACTGCCCGGCACGATCAGCCGCGTATGGGTGCCCGACGCGTTGACGACGACCGACGGCAGGTCGCCGTAGCCGGCGAAATCGATGCTGCCGTTCGTGAATGCTTCGTTCACGAGCGTGCCGACCGCCGCGGTCGACACCGGCACCCATTGCAGCTTCACGTGCCGCGCGGCGAGCGCCTTCTCGAGCGACTTGTCGGCGTCGATCAGTGCCGACGCGCCCGCGTATTGCGTCTTGCCGCCGCTCGAATAGGCGACGACGGCGATCCGCACGACCTTGGGCGCGTCGTCCGCATGCGCGGCCGGTGCGGCGAGCGATGCCGCGGCGAACGGCAGCGCGGCGAACAGCGCGCGCAGCGGGCGGCGCAGCGCGGCGAGGGAGAGCGTGTGTTTCATGGTGGTCCGGAACGATAGGCGGAAAAGGGGCTCACGCGCGCTTCTGCAGCGATGGCCGCAGCACGTCGGCGAGCGGGCGCGGGTCGATCCAGTCGGAGACGTCGAAGTCAGCCTCCAGAAAGCCGTGGTCGTGCAGGAACGTCTTGAAGTCGTCGAGCGCGGCGATCGATTCGTCGTCGAGGTTGACCCCGAGGTGCCGGTGCAGCTGGTTGCCGTACGCGGCGCGGACCCAGTCGATCGACGACGCGGTTTCGCCGGCCACGTAGAGCGCGGTTTCGTCGGGATGCGTGCCGGCCCAGTCGCCGGCGGCGACCACGAGCTTCAGGAAGCCGGCGACGATGTCCGGATGATTCGCGAGCACGTCCGCGTTGACGGTCAGCGGGCGCGGCGTGCCGTTGTTGTTGCGGATCGCGCGCTCGGGATGAAAGCCGATGTCGATCACGACGTGCGCGCCGATCAGCTGCGCGATCTCGAGGCCGGTCGAGCCCTTGACGTAGATCGCGTCGACCTCGCCGCGCAGCAGCGCGCCGGCTTCGGCCGCGTACAGCGCGCGGCTCGAGAAGCCGTGCGGCGACGCGAACAGGTCCGCCGCGCGCGCCGGCCCGACGGCCTGCAGCGTGCGGGCGCGCACATCGACGCATTCGACGTCGCGCGTGGTCAGCCCGTCGAGGCTCAACGCGTTGACGAAGCCGCGCAGCGCCGACGCGCGGAAGATGTCGATGCGGTCGTCGGGGCGGCTCGGGATCGCGATGCGGCGCCCGCGCAAGGCCTTCACCGAGCGGATGCCCGACTCGGGCCGCGCGAGGATCAACTGCGATTCGTCGACCCACGACAGCCCGATCACGCGCGTGTTCGCGCCGTTCGAGCGCGCCCACATCGCGGGGATGCTGCCGCCCTGGCGGAACGACTGCGCGAGCGTGTGATCGCTGATCGACGACACGTCGTGCCGCGTGGCGCCGCGCGGCGAGCGGATCGCGACACCGTCGGCCGACGTCTCGCCGTTGAGCCAGCCGAGATGCACGGCGATGCCGAGCGGGGTCGGCACGGGCGACCGGGCGTACCAGAACGTCTGTTGCTTGTCCGATGACGAATCGGGCCTGTCTGTCATGGGTGAGATTCCCTCTCTGCGTAAGCATGGTTGAAGCCCGGTCGCGCACGGTGTCGGTGTCGCACGCGTGGGCCGGTCAACGTTGCAAGTTCCGGGCCAGTGAACGGAAACGGCGCGGCCGCACGCGGCGCGGGCATCGCGCGGGAGGAGCGGTGCGCGTACCGATGCAGCGCCTGTTGCGCCAGCAACAGTCGCGTCGGCCGCTGTTGCGCGCGCAGCAGCAGTGGGGGCGGTGCAGCAGCGCGATAGGTGCGTGTCGTGACGGCATGGGTAACCGCGAGCGGGGGCGATTCGATTGCCGCTGACGCCCGGTATGCAAGGCACTGCGCGGGATCGCCGGCGACCACGTTCGCGCAGCGGCGAGCGCGTTGGCACACCGCGTGCTTTACAGCGCAGCACTCGCGCGGCACGCCGATGCCGCACGCAATCCGAATGGCCCGACCAGGAGAACTCCGATGGCTGTTGAATTTCTGTGGCGCCTGCCGATGCATGGCGACGGCCGGCGCGCACACGACCTGCATACGCGCGGCGAATGGAACCGCCAGCGCGCATCGCGCGTCGCGCCGAAAGTCGACGACGACGATTTCGGCTACATCGACTATCTGTCGCAGGTCGCGCGCGCGGCCGACATCGCCGGCTTCCACGGCGCGCTGATTCCGATCTTTCGGTTTACCGAGGAACCGTGGGTCGTCGCTGCCGCGCTGGCGCGTGAGACCCGCCGGCTGCGGCTCCTGATCGCGCTGCAGCCGCATTTCGTGCATCCGGTCTATGCGGCCCAGATGGCCGCGAGCCTGCAGCGGATCAGCCGCGGGCGCGTCGAGTGGAACGTCGTCACGGGCGGCGGCGGCCCCGACCAGCGTGCGTACGGCGACTTCATCGATCACGACAGCCGCTATGCGCGCACCGACGAATTCCTCGATGTCGTGAAGGGCGTCGCGGCCGGCGAGCCGTTCACGTTCGACGGCCGCTTCTATCGCGTCGAAGCCGGCGGCCTGCTGCCGCCGCTGAGCGGCCAGAAGCCGCCGCGCATCTACCTGGCCGGCGCGAGCGATGCCGCGCTCGCGGTGGCCGCGAAGCACGGCGACGTGCACCTGAGCTGGGGCGAACCGCTCGCGAAACAGAAGGAAGTGATCGATGCGGCGCGCCGCGCGCTTGACCGCCAGAACGCCGAGCGCGACCTGCGCTTCGGCATGCGCATCGACATCCTGGCGCGCGAGACCGAGGAGCAGGCGTGGGCCGAGTTGCGGCAGATGTTCGCGACGGTGGGCGACGCGACGCGCGGCGGATTCGGCGGGCGCGGCGAATCGTCGGAGTCGGTCGGCGCGAAACGCCAGTTCGCGCTGCACCAGGGCAACACGCAGCACTTCGACGACCTGATCGTCGGCCCGAACCTGTGGGCTGGGATGTCGCAGATTCGCGGCGGCCCCGGCTGCGTGATCGTCGGCAGCCACGAGCAGGTGGCCGAGCGGCTCGCGGAATACGTCGACATCGGTGTGTCGACGTTCATTCTCGCCAGCAACCCGCATCTCGAGGAGGCGTACCGCGTGGGCGAGGAAGTGCTGCCGCTCGTCGACGGCGCGCTGAACGCGCGCGGCACGCAGGCGGCGCTGCGCGTGGCCGGCGCATGAACGCGACGGCCTTCCCGCGTCATCCAACGACATCGACAAGGACATTCACCATGACGACACTCGCTGCGCAGGCCACGGCCTGCGACGCACTCTGGTACACGCGCTGCCCGGTGCCGACCGCGCTCGGCATCGCCGTGCACCGCGGCTGGTTCGACGAGGAGTTCGGGCCGGACGGCATCACGCTGAATTCGCTGCAGGAGACGGCCGATGCCGGCAAGCGCGAATCGCATTTCGATCACAGCCTGCCGCACTCGTTCCGGCAGGGCGGCAACATTCCGGCGCTATGGGCGCGGGCACGCGGCGCCGATACGCGCGTGATCGGCCTGTCGTGGACCAACGAATTCCAGGCGATCGTCACGCTGCCCGATCGCGGCATTCGCTCGGTGCGCGATCTGCGCGGCCGGCGGCTCGGGTTGCCGCGCCATCCGATCAGCATCGACTTCTGGCGGGCGGCCGCGCTGAAAGGCTTCCTGAGCGCGCTCGAACTCGAAGGGCTCGGGCACGGCGACGCCGAATGGGTCGACCTGCCCGACGAACGTGAACGTCGCACCGGCCCGGCATCGTTCACGCGCGGCCCGCACGAGTACGGGATCGAGATCGCGGCGCTCGTGCGCGGCGAGGTCGACGCGGTGTTCGTGAAAGGCGTCGAAGGGCTCGAGACCGTGCATCTGATCGATGCGCAGGTCGTCATCGATCTCGGCGCGCACCCCGATCCGCTCGTGCGGATCGGCAATGGCACGCCGCGCACGCTGACCGTCGACCGCGCACTGATCGACGCGCGCCCCGATCTCGTGAGCCGCTTCCTGTCGGTGGTGGTGGGGGCGGGCGACTGGGCCGCGCGCCATCCGGCGGAGACGGTTGCGTATATCGGCCGCGAGACGCGCGCATCCGACGAGTGGGTGCGCTATGCGTACGGCGCGGACGTGCACCGCCATCTGGAGACGGGGCTCGCGCAGACGTCGATCGACGGGCTGGTCGCGTTCAAGGACTTCCTCGTCGAGTGGGGCTTTCTCGAACAGGATTTCGATGCACGCGCGTGGATCGACCCGGCGCCGTTCACGCGCATCGACCGGCAACGCCATGCGTGGGTCGCGTAGCGCGCCGCGGCGCGTCATTCCAAGGAGTCGAGCATGACAGGTCTGACGATCGAATACGGCGTGCCGCCGGCGCGCCGGCATGCGGCGCGCGCCGTGCCGCGTGCAGGTGCGGGTGCGAGCGGGGCGGCGGTCGCGCGTCCGCCGTCCGCTTCGCCGTCGGCACGGCCGGATGCGCCGAAGGCGAAGCCGGGCGCGTGGCGCGTCACGGGGGCGATTGCGCTCGCCGTCACGGCGCTGCATGCAGGTGTCGCGTTGCTGGCCGCGCGCGCACCTGCCGCGCCGCCCGTGCAGCCACCGCGGCCGCTGCCGATGACGGTCGAATTGACGCGGCCGCCCGAACCGTTGCCGCAGGCCGCGCATCCGCCGCCGCCGGCAGTGCCCCCGAAGCCGCTGAAGCAGGCGCCGACCCCGCCGAAGCCGCGTGCGGCCGTCGCGCATCCGGCGCCGGTGCCCGCTGCCGCGCCGCAATTCACCCGCGAGGCGGCCCCTGCGACGGCGGCACCGGCCGCCGCCGCGCCAGCCACGCCGGCTCCCGCGCCGGCCGCGCCTGCCGCACCGGTGCGCGAAACCGCACCGATCGGCGACGCGGCCTACCTGCGCAACCCGGCGCCCGACTATCCGGCGTTCGCGCAGGACCAGGGCTGGGAAGGGCGCGTCGTGCTGCGCGTGCACGTGCTCGCGAACGGTTCACCCGATTCCGTCGAGGTCCGCACGAGCAGCGGCCGCCGCATGCTCGACACCGCGGCGGTGGCCACCGTGAAGCGCTGGACGTTCGTGCCCGCGAAGCGCGGCGACGAGGCGGTCGACGGCTGGGTCAACGTGCCGATCGATTTCAAGCTGGGCTGACCCGCCGGGCAGCCCGCCACATTTTCAAAGGAACTCACATCATGAACGGTATTCCGACCACCTTCATCGTCCAGGGCGCGCTCTGGCTGCTCGTCGTCTTTTCCGTCGTCACGTGGACGCTGATCGTCGTGAAGGCGATCCAGAGCCTGCGGGCGAGCGTGCGCAACCGGCGCTACGTCAGCGCGTTCTGGGCGGCGAACAGCTTCCACGAGGCCGCCGCGCTCGACGGCGCGAACAGCCCGGTGGGCGAACTCGCCGCGACGGGCTTCGACGCGCTGCGGCGCGCCGACGAGAGCAGCGCGCACGATCTCGAACACAGCTGGAGCCGCCACGATCTGCTCGAACGGCATCTGCGGCAGCAGATCCACAACGCGCGCCGGCGCGAGGAGGCGGGGCTGGCGGTGCTCGCGTCGATCGGCAGCACCGCGCCGTTCGTCGGCCTGTTCGGCACCGTATTCGGCATCATCCATGCGCTGACCGCGATCACGCACAGCGCGTCGGCGAGCATCGACGTCGTGGCCGGGCCGATCGGCGAGGCGCTCGTCGCGACCGGGATCGGCATCGCGGTCGCCGTGCCGGCCGTGCTCGCGTACAACTTCTTCGTGCGCCGCGTGAAGGCCGCGTCGGCCGACCTCGACGCGTTCGCCACCGATTTCGTCACGCTCGCGCAGAAGGCCGGCTTCCGCGTGCCGGCCGCCGCCGCCGCGCCCGCGCCGGCGCGCCGTGCCGGCGACACCCGTCAGGAGGCGTTCGCATAATGGCCTTCTCCTCTTCCTCCGACAACGACGACGTGCTCAGCGAAATCAACATCACGCCGCTCGTCGACGTGATGCTCGTGCTGCTCGTCGCCTTCATCGTCACGGCGCCGCTGCTGAACAACGCGGTGCACGTGAACCTGCCGAACACCGTCGCCACGGCGCCGGCCGATCGCAAGCCGAACGTCACCGTGAGCGTCGACGACAAGGGTGTCGTGTATCTCGACAAGCGGGCGGTCGCGCTCGCCGCCGTGCCGGCCGAGCTGGCCGCGCTGAAGGCCGGCCGGCCCGACGTCGCGCTCGACCTGCAGGCCGACGAGCACGTGCCGTACGGCACGGTCGCGAAGCTGATGGCCGCGATCGAGCATGCGGGCATCACGCGGCTGTCGGTGCTCACCGCGCCGCGCGGCTGACGCGCGGTTCACGACTCTGTCCAAGAACGCATCCATGAGCATCACGGCTTCCTCCAACGTCCAGTCGATCTGGTACACACGCTGTCCGGTGCCGACGCCGCTCGGCATCGCCGCGCATCTCGGCTGGCTCGACAGTGAATTCGCCGGCGACGGCATCACCGTGCGCGCGCTGCAGGAGAGCCAGCACGCGGCACTGCATCACGCGCACGTCGATCATTCGCTCGACAACGCATTCCGGCAGGGCGGCAGCATTCCCGCGCTGTGGGCGCGCGCGGCCGGCGCCGAGACGCGCGTGGTCGCGCTCACGTGGGTCGACGAGGCGCAGGCGATCGTCGCGCTGCCGGAAAGCGGGCTGACGCGGCCGAAGGACCTGCGCGGGCGCCGCATCGGCCTGCCGCGCCGCGACGGCGAGCGCATCGACATCTTTCGTGCGGCGGCGCTGCGCGGCTTCGTCAGTGCGCTGTCGCTCGACGGGCTCGGCCCCGCCGATGTCGAATGGATCGACGTGCCGGCGTCGAACCTGCGCGCACCGGTGTCGACCCCAGCGACGCGCGACGCGGCCTTCAGCCATCCCGCGAGCCTGTCGAGCCGCCGGCTCTATGCGGCCGAAGCGGCCGCGCTCGTGCGCGGCGAAGTCGACGCGATCTACGTGAAGGGCTCGCTCGGGCTCGAAACCGCGCACCTGATCGGCGCGCAGGCGGTGATCGACATCGGCTTTCATCCCGATCCGCAGATCCGCATCAACAACGGGTCGCCGCGCCCGCTGACCGTCAATGCGTCGACGCTCGAACGGCATCCCGACATCGTCAGCCGCTTCCTCGCGCGCGTGACCGATGTCGAAGGCTGGGCGCGCGAGCACGAGCAGGACGTGCTCGGCTATCTCGGCCGCGAGACGGGATCGGGCCATGACTGGCTGCGGCTGGCATACGGCGCGGACGTGCACCGGCGGCTGCGCACGGACCTCGACGAAGCATCGATCGCCGCGCTCGACGATTTCAAGCGCTTCCTCGTCGACTGGCGCTTCCTGCCGGCCGACTTCGACGTGCATGCGTGGATCGACCGGCGTGCGCTCGACTGCATCGCGACGCGGTCTCGCGACGCCGCGCGGTGAGCGCGCCGGCACGCGTCGCCGACGCATGGCGGCGCGAGCGTTTCACCGGCGGCTTCATGCTGCTGGCGCTCGCGAGCGGCACGACGATCAGCATGGCGCAGCTCGCGACGACGCTGTACGCGCTCGCGCTCGCGCTCGGCGTCGACAGCGCACGGCTCGGCATCATCGCGGCGATGGAGCCGCTCGGCATCGCGTTGATGACGCTGCCGGCCGGGTTGCTCGTCGCGCGCTACGGCGCGCGGCGCGTGTACTTCGTCGCGAGCATGGGGCCGATGCTGCTCAATCTCGTCGTGCCGTTCACCGGCGCATGGCCGCTGATCGCGCTCACGCAAGTGTTGATCGGGCTGTGCATCCCGTTCCGGATCGTGTCGATCAACGGCGTGTTCCTCGCGCGTCTCGCGCAGATCGGCCTCGCCCGCGCCGGCTGGTACCGCGCGGCGATGTCGGTCGGCACCGGCATGGTCGGGCCGTGGCTCGCGAGCGGGCTGATCGGCGCGCACGGCGCGGTCGCGACGTTCTGCGCGGCATCCGCGAGCTTCGCGGGCATGGCGCTGTTCAGCCGGACGCTGCTCGGCGATGCGGAGCCCGCGGCCCGCGGTGCGCCGCCTGAACCCGGCGGCCTGCGCGCGTTGCTGGCGCTCGCGTGGAGTCACGACGTGCGCGAGCAGCTCGTGCTGGAGGCCGTGAACAGCGCGACCCGTTCGCTCGCCGGCGCGTATACGGTGGTGCTGGCGATTCAGTCGCTCGGGCTGTCGCAAACGAAAGCCGTCGTGCTGCTGACGCTGCAGGGCGTCGTCGCCGTGATCGCACTGTTCGGGCTCGGGCACGTCGCGCAGCGGATGACCGCGCGCCGTTGCCAGGCACTCAGTCTTGCCGGTGGCGTGGCCGGGTTGCTCGCGCTGGGTCTCGCCCATGACGCATGGGTCGTCGGCGCGGGGCTCGCCGCGCTGTGCGCCGGCTCGTCGCTGCTGCATCTCGTCAACATGCAGCGCCTCGGCCGTCACCCGGCCGACAAGAGCCAGGTGTCGAGCCTCTACAACCTCGCATCGATGACGGGCGCGTTCTGCGGCCCGCTGGCCGGCAGCGCGCTCGTGCCGATCGTCGGGTTGCCGGGCGTGTTTCTGTGCTGGCTGCCCGTGGTCGTGCTGGTTGGGCTCGCGCTGCACGCGTCGACAGGGCGGCGCGAGGCATCGCGTGCTGCAACTGCGAAGCTGTCCTGACGACCATCGAATCGGATGTGGCGGAATCCGCGCGGTGTTGCGTGACCAGCAGTTTGCTCCCCGTCACAGATGCGCATGCAGCAACACCTGCACCACGCGCAGGCCGGAAACCCCGTGCGACAGGCCTCTCGATGCTGGCATCCGAATTGCAATAGATCACCCGTGCGTCGCGCACGCACGTGCGTTCAACCGATCAAACAGGATGACTCATCGATGTTCAGGAAAAAACTAATCGTCACCGCGCTGGGGGGACTGCTGACGGGCGCAGCCGTATCGTTGCCCGCATGGGCGGAAGACGGCGCAGTGACGGCGGCGCCGGACGCGAAACCGGCGCAACAGGGCGCGGACGATGCAGCCGCGGCGGCGCCGAAGGCCGCCCGTGCGACCCGCGGCACGGCCGCACGCGAAACGAACCTCGGCACGGTGACGGTGACCGCGCGCCGGCGCAAGGAGAGCATCCAGGACGTGCCGGTCGCGGTGAGCGCGCTGAGCGGGGACACGATCAAGAACAACGAGCTGCGCGTGGTGAACGACGTCACGAAGTACGTGCCGAATTTCACCGGCCAGTCGACCGAAGGCCGCGAGCGGCCGCGCTGGTTCCTGCGCGGCGTCGGCAGCAACGATCCGTCGGACCTGTCGCTGAGCCCGATCGGCGTGTACTTCGACGACGTCTACATCAACAGCGTGTTCGGGCAGGGCTTCCCGCTGTTCGACCTCGATCGCATCGAAGTGCTGCGCGGCCCGCAGGGCACGCTGTGGGGCAAGAATACCGTCGGCGGCGCGCTCAGCATCACGTCGCAGAAGCCGACCTTCGACGTGAGCGGCTACGGCAAGATCGGGCTCGGCCAGTACAACAGCCGGCTCGCGGAAGCCGCGATCGGCGGCCCGATCGGCAAGAACGACGTGCTGGCCGCGCGCGTGTCGGTGTATCACGAGAACGCCGACAGCTTCTACACGAACACGGTGCAGCAAGGGCGCTTCGGCGGCTTCCACGACAATGCGGTGCGCTTCCAGGTGCTGGCCGTGCCGACCTCGGACACCGACTTCCTGTTCAACATCCACGGCCGCAACTACACGGGCGGCGGCAACGCGTGGCACGCGGAGGGCGCGGGGCCGGGCGGCGCGAACCAGTTCGGCTTCGTCGGGTCGAGCGATCCGTACACGGTGTCGCTCAATGCGCCGTCGAGCGATCACATCTCGACCTGGGGCACGTCGCTCACCGCGCACTGGCGCATCAACCCGGCGGTGACGCTGACGTCGATCACCGCGTTCGAAGGGCTGCACCGCTGGTACCAGGACGACGAGGACTATTCGGCGTTCGACGCCGCACGCTCGCACGATCGCCTGTCGAGCCGCCAGTTCTCGCAGGAATTCCGGCTCGAATCGCCGCAGAACGACCGGTTCAGCTGGCTCGTCGGCACGCACCTGTTCACCGAGCAACTGGCCGAGCAGGGTGCCGGCGGCGGCCTGCCGGGCTCGCCGTCGCCCGCGTTCTACCACCTGACCGACCTCACGCAGCACACGCAGAGCGCGGCGATCTTCGGCAGCGTGAAGTACCGCTTCACCGACCGCTTCAACGTGACGGGCGGGCTGCGTTACACGATCGAGCGCAAGAACATCAACCTGACGGGGCTGCAGGGCACCGGCAACGTGACGTTCAGCAATCCGGGCAGCTGGTGGGATCCGTCGTCGGTGTCGTCGCCGTTGGCGGTCAGCGCGCGGCAGAACCAGACGAACACGTGGCGCGCGCCGACCTGGGACCTCACGCCCGAATATGCGCTCAGCAGCAACGTGCGCGCGTATTTCCGCTATGCGCGCGGCTTCCGCTCGGGCGGCTACAACGGCAACGCGTACACGCAGAGCACGGTGTCGACCGTGTCGCCGGAGTACCTGACCGACTACGAAGTCGGCATCAAGAGCGAGTGGTTCGACAAGCGGTTGATCGTCAACGCGAGCGTGTTCCACTACGACTATCGAGACATCCAGGTGTTCGCGCTGGCGCCGAACCCGTTCGGCGGCCCGCCGGTGTCGACGCTGTCGAATGCGGGGCAGGGGCGTGCGGACGGCTTCGAGCTGGAGCTGAAGGCGCAGCCGGTCAACAGCCTCTACCTGTTCGCGAACCTCGGGATGCTGAACACGCGCTACACGGAATTCCGCTACGTGCCGACCGCCGTCGGCAATTCGTTCGCGCGTTCGCCGCATACGACGATCAACGCGGGCTTCGACTATCGCGTGCCGGTGTCGTTCGGCACGCTGACGGCCGGCGGCGACGTGAATTACCGCAGCCGCGAATACTTCAGCGCGACGCGGCAGACGATGCCGCAGCTCTGGCAGGGCGGCTACACGGTGCTGAACGCGCACGTGTCCTACACGACGCCGAACCAGAAGTACATCGTGACGGGCTACGTGACGAACCTGACCAACAAGGTCTACAAGAAGCTCGAGCTGCTGCCGTCGTATGGCGCGTATCCGGTGCTGTATGGCGATCCGCGCACGGTCGGGATCACGCTGACGGCGAAGATCTGACGGGCAACATGCGGCGGCGCGGCGGCGAGCCGCGTCTGCCGCGCGTCAGATCAGCAACGACAGCGTCCTGAACAGCGCGAGATCCGCCTTGCGTGCCGAGCGCGCATGCCGGCGGATCACGTGCAGCAGGCAGTCGATGAAGCAGCGCGCCGCGTCGCTGAGCGTGCTGCTGCGCCGCGTGACGATCCCGAGGTCGCGCGGCTCGAAGGTCTCCTTCAACTGCAACGCGCGCATCCGTTCGCCGAACGACGGCACGGCCGCGAGGATCGTCGGGCACCACGTGCACATGTCGGCCTGCTCGAGCATCGTCTGCAGCATTGCCACCGACTGCGCACGCACGATGCGCCGCTCGTCGATTTTGGCGCCGTGGCGCGTGAACAGGTAATCGACGAGCGCGCCCTGGCCGTCGGCCGCGAAATTCAGCACCCAGTCGTGGTCGAGCAGGTCGTGGATCGAACGCGCGTGCTCGAGCGGATGGCCGGCGCGCACCATCACCGCGGTCTCGTAGCGCAGCATCGGCTCGAACGCGAATTCCGGCGTACCGCCCGGTTGCACGTGCCCGAGCGCGAAATCCATGCTGCCGTCGCGCAACAGCGGCTGCGCGACGGCCATCAGCGCTTCGTAGAGTTCGAGGCGTACGTCGGGCATCTGCTCCCGAAAACGCAGCACCGCTTCCGCGAGGAAGGTCATCGTGAGCCACGGCGTGACGCCGATGCTCAACCGGCCCTCGATGCGGCCGCGCATGCGCTCGAGATCGCTCTGCGCGTGTTCGAGCTGCTTCAGCACGAGCTTCGCGTGCGTGAGCAGCGTCTTCCCGTATTCGGTGAAGCCGATCCCCTCCGGCGCGCGGACCAGCAGCGGCAGGCGTTCGCTGGCCTCCAGCTCGCGCAGCGCGCGCGTGACGGCCGCCTGCGACAGCCCGAGCGTGCGCGCCGCGCCGCGGATGCTGCCGGCCTCCGCGCTCGCGACGAGCGCCTGCAACTGATGCAGCTTGATCGTGCTCATGGTGCGATACCCGACAACGAAAGGTTGTCATCATAACGAAACCGCGGCTGTTCGCCGGGATTTTCGCTGCCTACGATGCGGACACGATCGGTCATTCGGGCGATCGGCAACCGGAACGCATCGAGGAGAATCGGGGTTGGACCATAAACCTATCCATCCGGAAATGGCGGCCATCGAGGCGGAGATGATCGCGCTGCGCCACCGGCTGCACGCGCATCCGGAGCTTGGCTTCGAGGAACATGCGACGAGCGATCTCGTGGCCGGTTTCCTGACAACGTGGGGTTATCGGGTGACGCGCGGGATCGGCGGCACGGGCGTGGTCGGCACGTTGACGCGCGGCCCCGGCAAGCGGCTGGGGCTGCGCGCGGACATGGACGCGCTGCCGATCCGCGAGACGACCGGGCTGCCGCACGCGAGCCGATGCGACGGCGTGATGCACGCGTGCGGCCACGACGGCCATACGGCGATGCTGCTCGCGGCGGCGCGCTGCCTGGCCGAGCGGGAGCGCTTCACGGGCACGCTGAACCTGATTTTCCAGCCGGCCGAGGAAGGGCTCGGCGGCGCGAAGCGGATGATCGACGACGGGCTGTTCGAGCGGTTTCCGTGCGATGCGGTGTTCGCGATGCACAACGTGCCGGGTCTGCCGGCCGGCGTGCTCGGTTTCTGCGACGGCCCGGCGATGGCCTCGGCCGACGAGGTGCAAGTGCGTGTGATCGGGCGCGGCGGGCATGGCGCGGCCCCGCATACGACGATCGATCCGGTGGTCGTGTGCGCGTCGATCGTGATGGCGCTGCAGACCGTCGTGTCGCGTAACGTGAACCCGCAGGAGATGGCGATCGTGACGGCCGGCTCGATCCATGCCGGCGCCGCATCGAACGTGATTCCGCCGCACGCGGATCTGGCACTCAGCGTGCGTGCGCTGTCGCCGGACGTGCGGGCGCTACTTGAACGGCGCATTCGCGAGATCGTGCACGGGCAGGCCGCGAGCTATGGCGCGACCGCCGAAATCGACTACCGGCACGCGTACCCGGTGCTCGTCAATCACGCGGAGCAAACCGCGTTTGCATGCGACGTCGCCCGCGAATGGGGCGGCGACGGTGCGCTGATCCCGCACCTGCGGCCGATCGCGGCAAGCGAGGACTTCGCGTTCATGCTGAACGCGTGCCCCGGCAGCTACCTGTCGATCGGCAACGGCGACGGCGCCGCCGGATGCGGGCTGCACCACCCCGGCTACGACTTCAACGACGCGTGCCTCGCCACCGGCGCGAGCTACTGGATTGCACTGGCGGAGCGCTACCTCGCGTGATGGGCCCGCACGATTTTGACTGACGATTCACACAAGGAAGGAGACTGGTAATGAAGCAATGGAAACGGATGGCGGCGCTCGCGGTGGCGCTGGCGGCGGGGGCGGCGCATGCGGGCGACTGGGCGGGCAAGGAGATCCGCCTCGCGGTCGATCCGACGTACCCGCCGCTCGAATACAAGCTGCCCGACGGCACGCTCACGGGCTTCGGGATCGACATCACGAACGCGTTGTGCGCGGAGCTGCATGCGCGCTGCGTGTGGGTCGAGTCGAGTTTCGACGGGATGATTCCGGGGCTGCTCGCGCGCAAGTTCGACGTGATCGCGTCGTCGATGACGATCACGCCGAAGCGGCAGCAGCAGATCGCGTTCACGAACCGGATCTCGAATGCGCCGGCGCGTCTCGTCGCGCGCAAGGGCTCGCCGCTGCTGCCGACGGCCGACGCGCTGAAGGGCAAGCGCGTGGGCGTCGAGCAGGGTTCCGCGCAGGCCGACTACGCGGTCGCGAACTGGCAGCCGGCCGGTGTGCAGGTCGTGTCGTACCAGAACCAGGACCAGGTCTATGCCGATCTCGTGACGGGCCGGCTCGACGCGGCGTTCCAGGCATCGATCGCGGCCAGCGACGGTTTCCTGAAGAAGCCGCAGGGCAAGGATTTCGCGTTCGTCGGTGCGGCGATCGACGACGTGAAGTACTTCGGGCAGGGCGACGGGCTCGGGCTGCGCAAGCAGGACAACGACCTGCGCGACGCCTTCAACCACGCACTTGCGACGATCCTCGCGAACGGCACGTACCAGCGGATCAACAAGAAGTACTTCGACTTCGACATTTACGGCGCGAAGTAAGCGGCGACGCCCGGAACACGGGCAGTCACGACACGATAAATAAGGAAAACGAATGAACTGGAGATTGGCTTTCGTCGCGGTCCCGGCGCTGTGTACGGCGCCCGCGCTCGCATTCGCGCAAGGCAGCGTCACGTTGTACGGCCTCGTCGATGCGGGCATCGACTACACGAACAACGTCGGCGGCCACAGCGCGTGGCAGATGGCAAGCGGCTTCGCGCAAGGCAGCCGCTGGGGGCTGAAGGGCACCGAGGATCTGGGCGGCGGCTACAGCGCGCTGTTCCAGCTCGAGAACGGCTTCAACGTGAACAACGGCACGCTCGCGCAGGGCGGCCGCATGTTCGGGCGGCAGGCGTACGTCGGGCTCGGCAGCGCGCGGTTCGGCACGCTGACGCTCGGCCGGCAATACGATGCGGTGGTCGACTATCTCGCGCCGACGACCGCGAACGGAAGCTGGGGCGTCTACCCGTTCTCGCATCCGCTCGACAACGACAACACCGGCAACACGTTCCGCGTGAACAACACGGTGAAGTATGCGAGCCCGGATTTCGCCGGCTTCTCGTTCGGCGGCACGTACAGCTTCAGCAACGACACGGACTTCGCGAACAACCGGCAGTGGAGCGTCGGCGCGCAGTACGAGCAGGGCGGCTTGCTGGTCGGCGCAGCCTTCCTGAATGCGGACAACCCGGGCGCGACGGCGGGCGGCGCGATCGCCGGCTCGGGGTCGGTCGGCGCCGATGCGAACTTTGCGTCGGCGCGGCTGCGGATCTTCGGTGCGGGCATCAACTACACGGCCGGGCCCGCGACGGTCGGGTTCGCGTACACGAACAGCAACGTCACGCGGCCGACCGCGAACGTCGGCTACCTGTTCGGCGACGAAACGATCGAGCCGGTGACCGGCCCGCTCGCGGGGGGCACGGTGTCGTCGATCAAGTACCAGAACTTCGAGGTGAACGGCAAATACCAGTTCACGCCGGCGTTGTTCGTCGGGGCGCAGTACGTGTACACGACGGTGCGCTACGACGCGACGACGGGCAGCGCGAAGCCGAAGATCCATTCGCTCGGGCTGATGGCCGACTACAGCCTGTCGAAGCGCACGGACGTGTACCTGATGGGCGCGTACCAGCGGATCGCGGGCGACGCGACCGGCTCGTCGCTCGACCAGGCCTATGTTCCCGGCGCGGCGGACCTGTCGTCGACCTCGAAGCAGCTGATGGTTCACGCGGGGATCCGTCACAAGTTCTGAGTGCGATGACGGAAGAGGCGGCGGGCCGAGCGACCCGCCGCCTCGACGCGCTTACTGCGCAACGCGGATCACGACCTTTCCGAAGTGTTGCCCCGACTGCAGATAGGCATACGCCTGCGGCGCTTCGTCGAAGCCGAACACGCGATCGACCACCGGCCGAATCTGCTTCGCGTCGACGAGCCGCACGACATCGTCGAGCATCGCGCGGCTGCCGACCATGATCCCATGCAACTGCCGGATCCCGCCGATCAGCGACAGCAGCCCGAGTTCGGGGCCGGCGAAGCTGCTGAGGCCGCCGATCACCGACACGATGCCGCCCAGCTTCGTCGCGGCGACCGAGCGCGGCAGCGTGTCCTTGCCGCCGACTTCGACGACCAGATCCGCCCCCGCGCCGCCGGTGAGCCGCAGCACTTCGTGCTGCCATTCGGGCGTCGCGCGATAGTTGATGGTGGCGTCCGCACCGAGTGCGCGCGCGCGCTCGAGCTTCGCATCGCTCGACGACGTGACGATCGTGCGCAGCCCCGCCGCATGCGCGAGCTGCAGCGCGACGATCGACACGCCGCCGGTGCCGAGCAGCACGACGGTCGCGCCCGGCCGCAGGCCGCCGTCGGCGAACAGCGCGTTCCACGCGGTAATCCCGGCGCACGACAGCGTCGCCGCCTCGTCGTAGTTCAGATGCGCGGGAATCGCGACCAGCGCGGCTTCGTCGGACACGAAATGTTCGGCCAGCACGCCGTCGAATTGCGCGCCGGGCGACCCCGAGACTTTCTGCAGCGTCGGCGGCCCGTCGATCCAGTGCGGGAAGTACGTGTTGATCACGCGATCGCCCGGCTTGAAGCGCGTGACGTCGCGGCCGGTTTCGACGACTTCGCCGGCGCCGTCGGCCACCGGGATCAGCGCGTCCGTGCCGATGCCGAGATAGTCGCCGCGCGCGAACATCAGGTCGCGGTAGTTCAGGCCGGCGGAATGGATCTTCACGACGACGTCGGTCGGCCCGACCGCGCGGCGTGTCGCGTCGATGCGCCGAAGTCCGGCCGCGCCGTCGCCCGGTTTCACTTGCCATGCGTGCATGTCGACTCCTTTTCGAGATAGAGCGGACTATCATAGTGTTGCGCACGGGGACGCATTGGCGAGAATTCGGCCGACGACTGTCGCCTGTGTGGACACAACCCTGTGACCCAACTGGAGCGGAATCGCATGGACGAGCGGCTGAGAGGCGTGGCCGAATTTGTCGACGTGGTGGAGTCGGGCAGCTTCGCGGCGGCCGCGCTGCGGCTCGGCGTCACGCGCTCGGCCGTCGCGAAGGTCGTCGCGCGGCTGGAACGCCGCCTCGGCGCGCGGCTCCTGCAGCGCACGACCCGCCAGCTCGGCCTGACCGACGAGGGGCTCGTCTATTACGAGCAATGCCGGCGGCTGCTGGCCGAACTCGGCGAGACGGAGGCCGCGCTCGACGCGGGGCAACGCGAGCCGGCGGGGCGGCTGCGCGTCAGCGTGCCGGTGCTGTTCGGGCGGCAATGCGTGGCGCCCGTGATGCGGCGCCTCGTCGAGCGCCATCCGCGGCTCGAGATCGACGTGTCGTTCAGCGACCGCGTGGCCGACCTGGTGAACGACGGCTTCGACATCGCGGTGCGCATCGGCGAGCTGGCCGACACGAGCGCGCTCGTCGGCCGCAAGCTCGGCGTGCAGCGCATGGGGATCTGCGCGTCGCCCGCGTATCTCGACCGTCATGGCCGGCCGGCGGGGCTCGACGCGCTCGCGTCGCACGTCGGCATCGCGTATTCGCGCGGCGGGCAACCGACGCCGTGGCGGGTTCTCGGCGCGGACGGCGCGGTGCACGACCATCGCCCGGCCGGCCGCCTGCGGCTCGACGACCTGCAGGCGATCGCCGATGCGGCCGCCGCCGGCGCGGGCCTCGCGTGGCTGCCGTGCTGGCTGATGGCGCCTTACCTGCGCGACGGCCGCCTCGCGCTCGTGATGGACAGCAACAGCGTGTCGGGCGCCGAAGTGTTCGCGGTGCGGCCGGCCTCGCGCCAGGTGCCGTCGAAGGTGCGCGTGGTCATCGATGCGCTCGTCGACGAGATACCGCGCATGCTGGCGTCGGATGATTGAGGCGGGCGCGGTGCGGCGTTCGCGACAGGCTCGCGCCGCGCCGGCTCAATTCGCGGCCCGATGCGGATTGCAGTCCACCGAATACTCCGCGTGCTCGCCATTGACGTGCAATACCAGCGTCGCCGTGCAGATGTCGCCCGAATCGACGCTCAGCCGCAGCGTCGCAAGCGGTTGATCCTCGCCGCCGGCGAGTCGCGATTCGCCGGAGCGTGTGAGCGAGGCCGAGCCGGCGCCGCCGGTTTTGGTAATGCGCAGGCTGTACGACACGTCGACCGGCGCGGCCGCCCGCACGTGCGGCACGATGTTCACGCCGCCGGCACTGGCGGCGATGTCGAAATAGGCGTTGAGATCGTGAATGCCGACCATGATCGTCCCCTGTCGAATGAAAAAAAGGCCGAACGGGCAACCGTCCGGCCTTTTCGTTACACCGGCGGTGCTCAGTGCTGCTTGATCGATGCGGTGTTGAAGGCGCCCGTCTGGCTGATGCTCGCGTAGTTGCCGTTGCCTTGCTGCAGCAGCGTGGCATTGTTGCTGTAGCCGATCTGCGTCACGTAGCCCTGGTTGCCCGTGCCCGACACTTGCGACGCGTTGATGATGTTGAAGCCACCGGTTTGCGAGAGGCTCAGCAGGTCATCCGCACCCGTCTGCGACGCATTGGCGTAGTTGCCGATGTCGCCCGACTGGCTCACCGTCGTCGACGACCCCGATGCCGACTGCGTCACCGATGCCACGTTGTCCGCCGAAGCCTGCGTGATGGATGCCGTCGAACCGTTCGAGCTGCTCTGCGTGATCGACGCCGTGTTGAACGCGGCCGATTGCGTGATGGACGCGCCGTTGCCGTAGCCGTACTGCTGCGTGATCGTTGCGTTGTTCGATGCGGCCGACTGGTTGATCGTCGCGCTGTCGCCGGACTCGAACCACTGGTTGACCGTGGCGTTGTTGCCGTCGGCGGTCTGCGTGATCGACGTCGCGTTGCCGGCCGCCGCGAGCTGGTGCACCGCTGCGTTGTTGCCGCTCACGCCGCCCGATTGCGAAATCGTCGTCGAGTTGCCGCCGCCGAACGACGAATTCACGGTGGCGGTTTCGGTGCCGCTCTGGGTCGTCGTGACCTGGTCGCCAATCTCGGCGAACTGCGTCACGCTGGCGTTGGTCGTGCCGCCCGTTTGCGTGATCGACGTCGCGTTCCCGCCGCCCCAGGTCGTCTGGACGTTCGCGGTGCCGTTGTTGCCGGTCTGCGTGATGCCGACGGTGTTGCCGACCGTGTCCGTCTGCGCGACGGTCGCGTTGTTGCCGATCGCCGACTGGCTCGGCGAGCCCTGGTTGATCGTCACCGCGTTCCAGCCGCCGCCCTGCTGCGAGATCGACGCGCTGTCGATATAGCTGTACTGGTTGATCGTGTTGGTGTCGTATTGCGGGCCGCCCGTGTAGGCCGACGTCGTCTGCGTGATGGTCGCCGAGAAGTCGCCGCCACCGGACTGCGTCACATAGTTCCGCTCATGCGACGTGCCCGTCTGCGACACGTTCACGCTCGAATACGGCTCCGCCCACCAGGAGTTCTGCTGGATCACGGTCGTGTCGCCGCTGCCGCCCACGGTCGTCACGTTGGCGACGAACCCGTAACGAGGATCGTCGCCGGCTGCCGACTGGTTGATCGACACCGAATCACCGCTCGTCGCCGTCTGTTCGACGGTTGCCGAGTTGAAGCTACCGGTTTGCCCGACGGTCACGTTGTTACCCGACGAATCGGCCTGTGCCGCAGCCGATGCGAGCATCAGCACTGCGATTGCGATTGCAGACTTGGTCACCTTCATTTGTTGCTCCTGATTCGAAAGAAAATTCGCCGGAAAAGTGGGTCTTTGCCGGCACCCCCGCCAATTGAGGACGCTCTCACGTCCCACACCTCACACCACTTGAAGCAAAGCACCTGCAAACTGCGTCACCGTTACCGCGTCAGCACCGTCGCGCGCGCACCGTTGCCGGTCTGGATCACCTGGATCCCGGCGTTCGATCCGCCCTGCACGAGGTTCACCGCGTTGTTGCTGCCGTTCTGCGTGACGCGCGCCGAAAGCGATGTGCCGACCTGCGTCGAGTCGACCGAATTGCCGGCGCCGTTCTGTTGCACCTGCAACGTGTTGCCGTTGCCGCGCTGCGTCGCATTCAGCTTGTTGCCGACGCCGGCCTGCGACGCCGCGATCCAGTTCTGCGCGCCGGCCTGCCGCGCGACGATCGCGTTGCCGTCGCCGGCCTGCCAGATCAGCGCACCGTTGTGGCCGGCCTGGTCCAGCGACGCGGCATTGCCGACACCGCTCTGGCGCACCGCGACGATGTTGCCGCTGTAGTCGAATGCCGGTTCGGGCGGGCCGAGATCGTTGAGCGGCACGGGTGCCGCACACGCCGCCTGCATGGCGGCCGCTGCCCACACGGTCGCGAGCGCCTGCCATGCCACGCGGGCGCGCCCGTTTCGATCATGGTGTCGATTCATCCTGTTTTCTCCGCTGGCCGGCCTGATGCCGGTTAATGAGTGGACACGCCCGAGCGATCGATCTTCTGCGGGTCGTACGCGGTGTTCGCGTCCTCCATGTCCTGCGCGTATTTCCGGTCTTCCTGCAGATACCGCTGCATCGTCGGGTCGTACCAGTCCTGGTCGTTCTTCAGCACCCAGGTCTGATTCGCGACCCCCTGGACGATCAGGTGCGTGAGCGCCGATTCGATCGCTTCGTTCACGCAGATCTGCGCGGGTTCGTTACGTGTCAGCCCGGCTTCCGCCTGCAGCAGGTCCTTGAAGCCGACGAAGCGATAGATGCCCGTGTCGACCTGATAGGAGTAGACGGTCTTGGTCGTCGACACGCTGTTGAGCACCTGGCCCGTGCGGATGTCGATCGCGCGCAGGTTGACCGTGACCTGGTCGATCCGGTATTGCGTCGACCCGCTGATCCCGAGGTACGCGACGCCGGCCCCGCCGGTCCGGACGTTCGTGTCGTAGCCGACGATGCCGCCCTCGAGCACGATGTTCGCGGGCATCAGCGGCGCCATCGCATCGTTCTGTGCCTTCTTCGCATCCGCGCCGTCGGTGGCGCGCATGATCTTGCGTTCGGTCAGCAGGTCCTGCAGGTTCTCGCGTTCCACCGGCGTGAACCAGCCGGAGTCGCGCATCGCCTTGACGAGGAACGACGCGCCGCCCTGCGTGACCTGCGACGAGAAGGAGCTGTCCGGCGAGGCCTTGTACTGCCCCGTCAGATCGCGAAAGCCGTACACGGCCGCGACGATCTTGCCCTTCGGCGGCGGCAGGTGCGTGAGGTCGCGCGTGGTGCGCGTCGGCGGCGTCAGCGTCGCGTTGCTCAAGGCCGGCATCGGCCGCGTGACGCAGCCGACCAGCGACATCAGCAACAGCGCGCCCATGGCGATCCGTGTCGTCCCCGTGTTCACGCGTGTGCGTTCAGCATTTTTTTTCATGATTCGCTCAGTCGTTTTTTGATTTATTGGCCGTTGCTGACGATGAACGTCGAGGTCGCACCCGTCGTCTTGTCGGTGGTCGTCACTTGCAGGTTGCCGTTGCCGGCCGCACTCACGACGATCGTGAAGTTGCCCGTGCTGATCGTCCCCGGCTTGAGCTCGCCGTTGGTGCCGACGATCGAGTTCGTCACCGAGCCGGCGACGCGCGACAGGATCGCCTGCTGCAGCTGCGCGTTGAACTGGTCGAGCGATGACGTGGACGTCGGCGATGAAAAGGCCGACAGCGACGGATCCGTATGCTTGTTCTGCGCGTTGGCCTCGTTGAGCAGGTTGGGACCGTTTGCCGGGTTGCCGCCGAAATTCGGGTTGTTCGGCTGATAAACCAGCGTCGACGACCACGCATACGGCGACACCGCGGTCATCGCGACCAGCGCGATCACGCTCAATCTGATTCGATTCATTTTCTCCAACCCCCGTTTTTGATTAATCGATTAAATTTCGTCTTTGGCCAGATCCGAATCGGGAAACAGCAAATTCGACAGATCGTCCTGAATGACGGTCTGAAAGGAAATACTGGCGGCGCTTTCGGCCACGGCCTTGACGTTTGCGCGTGCGATCGGCAGGAAAGTCTGGAATACGCGCTTTTGCTGGAATTCGACCCAGATCAGGCTGCCGTAACGCCCGGACGGACGTTCGTGAATGGCGACCATGTAGCGCTCGCTCAGCGGGATTTCCGACCACGTCTGCGAGAAGTAGGTATAGAAATCACGGCCGGCGAGCGTCACGGCATCGGTCGTGACCGTGCCGCCGAGCTGGTCTTCCGGAAGGGCGCGGCGGGCGGCGGCCCGGGCACCGGCCGACGCGGCGCCGGCGGCCGGCTTCGCCGCGGCCGGGCCCGCGCCGGGCGCGGGCTTCGGTGCTTCAAGGACGCGTTCGGCGTTCAGCAGCGTCGAGGGCGGCGCAATCGGATGGCCGCCATTCACCGCCGCGGCAGGCGGTGCGTCGACGGTGTCTTGTGCCTGCGCGCGCGCCGTCGCGAATAGCGACAGACACGTCACGGCCCCCCAGGCCAATCGCCTGCTTGCGCTCGATACCATTTCCCCGACCCCGGAATCATTTGTACGAAATAAGGCCCCGCCCGATTTTCGGGTTATTCGTTCCTGGTCGAACGCGGCACATGGTGGGGGGAGTCAGCAAGAGGCATGCCTGCCGTTGTTTTAAACGGTATATTTTGTTAAGTCGTTATTCGTCTAATTTTTGAATCGCATATTTTCGTCGCGTAAAACGTTTGCGAGTTGGATATTCATTAACAAGCTTTCTTTTATAAATGGAGCATTACAGTTTAATCAGACGATATTTTCTGAAAATCGTGATTTGGAAATTCCTCGCGATGCTGACGCGGAGAAAACGTAACGTGTTGCTACGGGTTCGGCCGTAACGACACGACGTAACGTGCCGTTACGCACGTGGAATCGTCCGATGAAAAGCGCAGGGTTCCGGTGCTCGCGACGATGCCCGCGCGCCGGTGTCGGCGCGCATCGCGCTCGCGCATATGTGTGCGTGCTGATGGCGGGTATTCTGTTTGCGCGCATATTCCGCCACCCCGTTAGCATGTGACGAATCGGACTTTGGGTGCCGCGCACGCGACGCTAAGATCGCCGATCCCGTAGATCGAGCGTTCCAGAACAATGAAAAAGTCCGCGTCGCCGTTGCATGCCTTTCGTTTCCGTGTCGTCTGCGCCGCGATTGCCGGCGCGCTGTCGCTTGCATCGTGCGGCGGCGTCGACAGCGATACGCCGTCGTCCCAGACGAACACCCCGCCGCCGCTGGCCGCGAAACGCCCGAACATCCTGTACATCATGGCCGACGATCTCGGCTATTCCGACATCCATGCATTCGGCGGCGAGATCAACACGCCGAACCTCGACGCGCTCGTCGCGTCGGGCCGCATCCTGTCGAACCATCACACGGGCACCGTCTGCGCGATCACGCGCGCGATGCTGGTGTCCGGCACCGACCACCATCTCGTCGGCGAAGGCACGATGGGCGTACCGACCGACGAACGGCGCGGGCTGCCCGGCTACGAGGGCTACCTGAACGACCGTGCGCTGTCGTTCGCACAACTATTGAAGGACGCCGGCTACCACACGTACATCGCGGGCAAGTGGCACATCGGCTCGGGGATCGTCGGCAGCGCGACGGGCAGCGGGCAGACGCCCGACCAGTGGGGCTTCGAGCGCAGCTACGTGCTGCTCGGCGGCGCGGCGACGAATCACTTCGCGCACGAGCCGGCCGGCTCGTCGAACTACACGGAAGACGGCCGCTACGTGCAGCCTGGCCAGCCCGGGCAGCCGGGCGGCACGGGCGGCAGCCCGGCCGTGTTCTATTCGACCGATTTCTATACGCAGAAGCTGATCTCGTACATCGATTCGAACCAGCGCGACGGCAAGCCGTTCTTCGCGTACGCGGCCTACACGTCGCCGCACTGGCCGCTGCAGGTGCCCGAGCCGTGGCTGCACAAGTACGCGGGCGTCTATGACGCCGGCTACGACGCGATCCGCAACGCACGGATCGCGCGGCAGAAGGCGCTCGGCCTGATCCCCGCCGATTTCAAGCCGTTCGACGGCCTGCCTGAAACCACGGCTGCGTCGCCCGCGACCGCGAACAACGGCACGGCCGCCGCGAAATACATCAGCGCGGTGCATTCGGCCGCGGACGGCTACAGCGACTACGGCCCCGGCAAGGTCGACAAGCTGTGGGCGAGCCTGTCGCCGGCCGAGCGCAAGGCTCAGGCGCGCTACATGGAGATCTATGCGGGGATGGTCGAGAACCTCGACTACAACATCGGCCTGCTGATCCAGCACCTGAAGGACATCGGCGAATACGACAACACGTTCATCATGTTCCAGTCGGACAACGGCGCGGAAGGCTGGCCGATCGATTCGGGCGCCGACCCGACGGCGACCGATACCGCGAACGGGCAGGATCCGATCTATTCGACGCTCGGCACCGACAACGGCAAGCAGAACGCGCAGCGCCTGCAGTACGGGTTGCGCTGGGCCGAAGTGAGCGCGTCGCCGTTCCGGCTCACGAAGGGCTATTCGGCCGAAGGCGGCGTCTCGACGCCGACGATCGTGCGCCTGCCGGGCCAGACGCAGCAGTTGCCGACGCTGCGCGCGTTCACGCACGTGACCGACAACACGGCGACGTTCCTCGCGGTCGCGGGCGTCACGCCGCCGTCGCAGCCGGCGCCGCCGCTCGTCAACACGCTGACGGGCGTCGACCAGAACAAGGGCAAGGTCGTCTACAACAACCGCTACGTGTATCCGGTCACCGGCCAGTCGCTGCTGCCGGTGCTGACGGGCACGGCGACGGGCGAGGTGCATACCGCGCCGTTCGGCGACGAAGCGTACGGCCGCGCGTACCTGCGCAGCGCCGACGGCCGCTGGAAGGCGTTGTGGACCGAGCCGCCGCTCGGGCCGCTCGACGGCCACTGGCAGCTGTACGACCTCGCGGCGGATCGCGGCGAGACGACCGACGTGTCCGCGCAGAACCCGTCGGTGATCAGCACGCTCGTCGACCAGTGGAAGACCTACATGAGCAACGTCGGCGGTGTCGAACCGCTGCGTCCGCGCGGCTACTACTGAAGCCGGGAGCGACACGATGCGGTTCCGGTTCTGGACCATCGGCGCGGCGCTGGCCGGCACGCTGTTCGCAGCGGCATTCGCGGCCGGCTATGCGAATCCCGTCGCGCCGGCGGGCGGCGCCTTCGACGACGCGAATCGCGGCCGCGCGCTCGCGCCGCTCGGTTCGGAGCGACAGTGCGCGCGTTATTCGGGGCTGCCGGCCGGATGGCGCGACGACCCGAAAGCCGGGATGGTGCACCTGCGCGGCGGCGCGTTCGTGTTCGGCAGCACGCGCGGCTATGCGGACGAGCGCCCGGCGGGCGACGGCCGCACGCGTGTCGGCGGGTTCTGGATCGACCAGACCGACGTGACGATCGCGCAGTTCGCCGCGTTCGTGCAGGCGACCGGCTACGTGACCGAGGCCGAGCAGCAGGAGGGGGCGGCCGTGTTCCATGTGCCGACGCGCGACGAGATGAACGCGCGCGATCTTGCCTGGTGGTCGTGGGTGAAGGGCGCGTCGTGGCGTCATCCGCACGGGCCGGGCAGCGGCATCGACGGGCTCGGCAACCTGCCCGTCACGCTCGTCACGCAGCGCGATGCGCTCGCGTATGCGCGCTGGCTTGGCCGCGACCTGCCGACCGAAGCCGAGTGGGAATACGCGGGCAAGGCCGGCCGCGACGACGCAGCGCTCGACGCGGCGCCGCGCGACGCGCAGGGCAAGCCGGCCGCGAACTACTGGCAGGGCGTGTTCCCGGTGCTCGACACGGCCGAGGACGGCCATGCGGGGCTCGCGCCCGTCGGCTGCTACGCGGCGAACGGGTTCCGGCTCTACGACATGATCGGCAATGCATGGGAATGGACCAAGGACGCATACACGGGCCCGCACCAGTCGCATACGAACGGCGACACGGCGGCCGTCGCGCCGCCGACGCGGAAGCACGACACGCCGATGGTCATCAAGGGCGGCTCGTTCCTGTGCTCGCGCGACTACTGCGTGCGCTATCGCGCGTCGTCGCGCGAACAGCAGGAAGCCGATCTCGGCGCGTCGCATATCGGATTTCGCACGATTCTGAGGGATGCGTCATGAAGCGCGTCATGGTTTGCGTGGGCGCGTGGCTGATGGCGGCGTGTGCAATCGTTCATTCGGGTTTGACCTTGGCCGCCGAATCGGCCGCACCGGCGGTGCGCGTCGGCGTGACGCGCGGCGTACATGCGCAGATCCTCGACGAAGTGAAGCGGGTCGCCGCATCGCGAGGATTCGGCATCGACGTCGTCGAATTCGACGATGCATCGCGCATCGACGCGGCGCTGGCCGACGGCCGGATCGACGCAGCCAGCTTCGAGGATGCACAACAGCTTGCCGCGACGCGCGCGCAGAAACGCTACGCGCTGACCGAAATCGCGCCGACCGTCACGCTGCCGATGGCGCTCTATTCGCGCAAGCTGAAGAACCTGAACGAACTGCAGCCCGGGGCGACGGTCGCGATTCCCGCCGATCCGCGCGGGATGGCGCGCGCGCTCGTGCTGCTGCAGAACGACACGCTGGTGACGCTGCGCGAGCGGGCCGGCCTGCGTGCGACGCTGCGCGACGTGACCGGCAACCGGCTCGGGCTGAAGCTCGTCGCGCTGCGCCGCGATCGCCTTTATGCCGCGCTCGATTCGGCCGCGTTCGTCGCGATCGACAGCGACGATGCCGCGCATGCCGGGCTGCAACCCGCACGCGACAGCATCAGCATCGAGGATGCGCGCTCGCCGTATGCGAACGTGCTGACAGTGCGCGAGGCCGATCGCGCGAAGCCGTGGGTCACGCAGCTCGTCGCCGCGTATCACTCGGACGACGTCGCGCGCTTCATCCTCACGCGCTACCAGGATTCGGTGCGACGGCCGTGGTAGACACCTGGCTGCTCGCGTGCAACGCATGCGGACGCTGCTGCAACAGCGCACCGACGCTGTCGTTGCGCGAACTGTTCCGGCACGGGCATCGCTTCGTCGGTGCGCTGACGATCCGCCGCGTGCCGACGCGTCGAACCGGCGAGCGCTGGCGTGCGGGCGGCCGCGAGCACGCGCTCGATGCGGAAGACGTCGCGGCGTCCGATGCGCTGTCGGCGCGGTTGTTTCATCGCAGCGGCGGCGCGGCGAGCGAATGGATCGCGCTGACGCTGCAGGGCTACGACTATCCGTCGCTCGGCCGTTGCGCGGCGCTGGCCGACGACGGACGCTGCAGCGTGCATGCGGACAAGCCGTCGATCTGCCGCGCGGTGCCGCTCGATCCGATGCTGCCGGATCGCTTGCAGTCGCGCGTGCTGGCCGCGCGGCGCGACGATGCGGGATGGCTTGGCGCGAACTGCATCGTCGAAACGGCGAGCGCGCAATCGTCCGTTGAATCGTCATTCCCGATTCCGCTGGTGACGGCCGGAGAGGTCGCGGACCGTGCGGCGCTCGACGCGTATCGCGATGCGCTCGTGTTCGAGCGCGCGGTTTGGCGGGATGCCGTGTTCGCATCGTTGACCGATGGCGGGCAGGACGTGCGGCATGCCCTGTCGCGGCTTGCGCCCGGCGGCTATCTGACCGTGTCGATCGTGCCGGTGCTGCTGGCCGTCGCCTCGATATCAGCCCATTGCCGTGCACGCTGCCTCGCGTTTATCGACGCGCAACTCGCGTTGATCGGATTGAACATCGAAGCAGCACTCGCGCGCCGGCACGCCGACGACCGGCCCGCGACGCGAGAGTTGCGCGGTTTCGCGCAGGCGCTTGAACGGGCACGGCACGCCCTGGCCGCGATGCCGGCGCCCGCGGCCGGGATCCGTGAGGACGCACCGCGCATCGACGCGTGGCTCGCCGACCGGCCCGACCTCGATACGCTCGCCGCGTAGCGACAGCGGCCAGCCGCACGTGCCTTACAATCTGCGCTCTTTCAATCGCTTTCGATGGAGCGGGCATGTACGCGTCGACCTTCATTTTCCGTGCCGGGCAATACGACGACGAATTCCACCGGCTCGACCGGCAGATCGCCGACATGGCGCGCACAACGCCCGGCTATCTGGGCGAGGAGACGTGGGAGAACGCAGCATCGGGGCTGATCCAGAACGTCTATTACTGGGAGTCGGAGGCGGCGCTGCAGCAGTTGATGCAGCACCCGGCGCATCTCGAGGCGAAGACGAAACAGGCGCGCTGGCTGGACGGCTATCGCGTCGTGATTTCGAAAGTGTTGCGCGAGTATGGCGACGGCAAGCTCGCGCAGCCGCATGCGGGGCAGTGCGCCCGAATTGCTGTCTGATTCATTTCTTTCGCATTACGGATCAATAACAAGGTGCCGTGCGCGGCAGCCCGTGTTTTCACGCGGGTTTCCGCGGGATCGCGTGCAATCAATTCTTCATCAAGCATGGCTAAGGTGGCGGGGCTTCACGTCGTCAGTCTGTCCACCCACAACGTCCTCACTCGATGTCGTACGGAGCCTTGTCCATGCCGAATCTCGCCTTGTCCGCGAAGCGCCGCCGTGCGCTGCGCGCTCGCACCGTTCCCGTCTTCGCACTGACGCTGATTGCCGCGAGCATCGGCGCACACGCTGCCCCGCACGACAACGACGGCGACAGCCGTTTCGAGCCGGGTTTCGTGCCGGGCTTCCTGGTCGTCAGCCGCAGCGTGTACGACAACGTGTCGGCCAACGTCCAGCCCGGCGCGATCCTGCCGCCGAACTGCGCGAAGACCACCGGCGGATGCGGCGCGGCATCCGGCGCGCCGAACGACGGCACCTATCCGACCGTGTGGAACAACGACCGCTACGACGGCAGCTTCGGCATCACGTCGCGTATCTTCCTCGACCAGATCACGCCGGCCGGCGGTGTCGTCAGCACGCTCGAAGTGCCGAACAGCCTGCAGAAAGGCTTCGCGCACGACCAGCTGGTGACGAGCTTCAGCTCGAAGTCGGAACTCGGCCTGCACCTGTCGCTCGACGGCCGCTATCTGACGTTCATGGGCTACGTCGCGCCGGTCAATGCGATCGACGTGTCGAACTCGAACACGCCGCTCGCGGTCGATACGACCAACCCGGACGGGCAGAACTTCTATCGCGCGATCGCGCGCATCGATCGCCACGGGCATGTCCGCTTCACCGAGACGAACGCGTACAGCGGCAACAACGGCCGCGCGGCGATCCTGAACGATCGCGACGGCCGCGAGATCTACTACACGTCGGGCAACGCCGGCAACGGCGCGAACCCGCAGCCGGACAACGTGATCCTCGGCGCGGGCGCGCAGCTCATCGACGGGGCGAAGCATCACGAAGCGCAGCAGGATCCGGGCGTGCCGACGCCGCTCGCGAGCTTCTCGGTCACGGAACTCGGCGCGAAGGCCGACAAGATCGGCAAGGACGACAACTTCCGCGGCATCGCGGTGCACGACAACGTCGTGTACTACACGAAGGGCAGCGGCGGCAACGGCGTGAACACGGTGTACTTCGTCGATACGACCGGCACCGCGTGCCCGTCGGGCGTCGGCGTGCCGTCGCCGAAGGCCGTGCTGCCGACGGCGCCGCTCGCGTACAACGCCGCCACGCTGCAGACGGCGGGCCTGCCGAACAACATGTGCGTGCTGGCCGGCTTCCCGAGCACGCCGAACAAGACCGCGACGACGCTCGCCTATCCGTTCGGGATCTGGTTCGCCGACGCGAACACGCTGTATGTCGCGGACGAAGGCGACGGCTACACGGGCGGCGCGGACCTGTACACGCACGCCGCTGCGCAGAAGACGGCGGGCCTGCAGAAGTGGGTCTACGACGCGGGTACGAAGCAGTGGAAGCTCGCGTACACGCTGCAGAACGGGTTGAACCTCGGCCAGCCGTATTCGGTCGCCGGCTATCCGGCGGGCAACAATTCGGCGACGGGCCTGCCGTGGGCACCGGCGACGGCCGGCCTGCGCAACCTGACGGGCCGCGTCGAACGCGACGGCACGGTGACGATCTGGGCGATTACGTCGACCGTCAGCGGCAACGGCGACGTCGGTGCGGATCCGAACCGGCTGGTGGCGGTGCGTGATGTGTTGAAGAACACGAGTGCGGTGACGGCTGCGCATGAGCAATTCGCGGTGCTGCGGACTGCGAAGTTTGCGGAAGTGCTGCGGGGGATCGAGTTCGCGCCGGGGACGGATACGGGGCGGTGGCGCTGAGGTAGCAGAGCCCCGGGCTGATTGATGCCGGGTGACTCGGGCACGGTCGCGCGTTGGTGTGGCCGTGCCCTTCGACTTTGTCGTGGTACGGATTCAGCCGGCGCGTTGCGTTTCGCTGTCTTTCGGCTCAGCCCGAGCCGCACGCCGCCAGATCGGAAACATCGCATTCTTGTCTGATGCCTGCGCGTCGATGACCTTGCGGTGATCGATGCCCGGCATGCACGACGCATGGGGCGCACGCGTCGCAGGCGAGTGTGGGTGATTCGCGCGATGTCGAATGCGTGCCGGATACCCGGCCCGGCCATTCACCGGCTTGCACCGCATCAAAGCGCCTCAACCAGCAACCGCTTGCTCTTCTCGCAATACTCGTGACAAGCCGCCCGCGCGGCAATCGACGCGCCATGCACGAACCGCGGCGCATCGGCCCGCCGCGACATCGACACGACGATCGACGGCGGCGACGGCTGCAGCGGCAACTCCACGACTTCACCACTTTCGATCAACGCATCGACGAACAGCACCGGAATCGCCGCCACGCCAAACCCGTCGCGCACGAGCTGCACGATCACCGAGATCGACGGCGACCCGGTGATACGCGTGTCCGACAACGGCACGCCGTGCGCATGCGCGAGCGTGCGGACGATATCCTCCAGCGCGCGATGCGGCGCCGTACCCCGCCCATAGGTGAGAATCGGCTGCCGCAGCACCTGCCTGGCGAGCCCCGTGCGCGTGTTCGGCAGCAGCCCCGCGCGCGCGATCCAGCGCACCGGGTAGTTCGCGAGCGCATCGCACACGACCGACGCCTCGTCGCTGCCTTCCACGCGGATGATCAGGTCGAGTTCGCCGGCCATCAGCCGGCGCTGCAGCACGACGCTGACGTCGACGGTCAGGTCGATCTCGAGCTGCGGATAGTCGGCCGCCAGCCGCCGCATGTAGTGCGGCAGCCAGCTGTGCACGACGGTCTCGATCACGCCGAGCCGCAGCTTGCCGCGCAGCGCGCGCTCGCCGGAGGCCGCGGCCTGCAGCTCCTGCGTCGCCTCGACCACGGCCTTCGCATAGCCGAGCAGGTATTCGCCGTTCGGCGTGAGCCGGAATTCGCGGCTGTCGCGGTCGACGAGTACCGTCTGCAGTTCGTCCTCGAGCGCCTTCAGGCGCTGCGAGATCGCGGCCGGCGTCGCGTGCAGCGCGGCGGCCGTCGTGCGGAAGTTGCGCAGCTTCGCGAGCGTGACGAAGGTTTCGAGAAAACGCGTGTTCATGGCGGTCGGACGGAGGGTGAGCGCGCACTTTGCCGGTGAGGAAAAGTGAACGGAGCCGGGGAAAACCCCGAGATCCGTTAAGAAATTCTATACACGAAGCGCAAAAAAACTCGTTGGCGACAAAATTTTTTCTTTTCTACTCTTCGCTGTATCCGATGACACGGCACCGTCATCCCGACGACACACCGATCTGCGACAGAACCTCATGACCCCTTCCGAATTCCGCCAGTCCGTGCGCCACGGCGCGTTCCGCGGCCCGACCGCCGGCCACTGCGGCCCGTACGCGCAAGCGAACCTCGCGATCCTGCCCGACGCGTTCGCGCACGATTTCCTGCGCTTTTGCCAGGCGAACCCGAAAGCCTGCCCGCTGCTGGGCGTCGGCGAACCGGGCGCGTTCCGGGTCGACGTGCTCGGCGAGGATCTCGACATCCGCACCGACGTGCCGAGCTACAACGTCTACCGCGACGGCCGCCTGACCGAGCGCGTCGAATCGCTGGAGGCACTGTGGCGCGACGATTTCGTCGTGTTCGCGATCGGCTGCTCGTTCTCGTTCGAGGACATGCTGGCGCGCGAAGGCATCGGCCTGCGCCATGTGGAGGAGGGGCGCAACGTGCCGATGTACCGCACGTCGATTCCGAATCGCCGCGCGGGGATCTTCGGCGGCCAGCTCGTCGTGTCGATGCGGCCGATGCGCGGCGCCGACGCGATTCGCGCGGTGCAGATCACGAGCCGGTTTCCGGGCGTGCACGGCGCGCCGATCCATCTCGGCGATCCGCGCGAGCTGGGCATCGCCGACCTGAACGCCCCCGAATTCGGCGACGCGGTGACGATCCGCGACGGCGAGCTTCCGGTGTTCTGGGCGTGCGGCGTGACGCCGCAAACCGCGCTGATGGACGCGAAGCTGCCGATCGCGATCGCGCATACGCCCGGCCACATGCTGATGACCGACATCACGAACGCGTCGCTGGCCGTGTTCTGAGCCAGGACGACGACAACCCGACCCGCACGGCACGCCGCACGCGCGACAATCATTCGACGGCGCATAACGACAGGAGTACCACCATGGAAAGCAAGACCCTCGCGGCGCACGCCGCGGAGCCCGCGAGCCCCGAGCGTAACGGCCTGTTCTCGTGGTACGGGGACGCGCAGCCGCGCGAGCGCCGCGCGTTCTGGAGCTGCAAGGTCGGCTACATGCTCGACGGGATGGACACGCAGATGCTGTCGTTCGTGATCCCGACGCTCGTCGCGACCTGGGGCATCTCGCTCGCCGACGCGGGCTTCATCGGCACGATCACGCTGCTCGCGTCGGCGGCCGGCGGCTGGATCGCCGGCATCCTGTCCGACCGGATCGGCCGCGTGCGCACGCTGCAGCTCACCGTGCTGTGGTTCGCCGTGTTCACCGCGCTGTGCGGGCTCGCGCAGAACTACCACCAGCTGCTCGCGGCGCGTGCGCTGATGGGTTTCGGTTTCGGCGGCGAATGGACCGCGGGTGCGGTGCTGATCGGCGAAGTGATCCGCGCGCGCGACCGCGGCAAGGCGGTCGGCCTCGTGCAGTCGGGCTGGGCGATCGGCTGGGGGCTGTGCGCGCTGCTGTATGCGCTGCTGTTCTCGGTGCTGCCGGCCGAGCAGGCGTGGCGCGCGCTGTTCCTCGTCGGCCTCGCGCCCGCGCTGCTGGTCGTCGCGATCCGTCGCTACGTGAAGGAGCCGGACGTCTACGAGAAGGAGAAGGCCGCGCAGGCGAAAGTGGCCGATGCGCCGCGCCTCACCGAGATCTTCGCGCCGAAGCTGATCACGACGACGCTGCGCGCGGCGCTGCTGACGACCGGCGCGCAGGGCGGCTACTACGCGATCACGACGTGGCTGCCGACCTTCCTGAAGACGGAGCGTCACCTCACGGTGATGGGTACCGGCGGCTATCTCGCGATGATCATCTTCGGCTCGTGGGTCGGCTACCTGACGAGCGCGTACCTGACCGACCGCCTGGGCCGCAAGCCGAACTTCATCCTGTTCGCGGTCGGCTCGATGGTGATCGCGTTCGCGTACACGTCGCTGAACCTGACCAACGCGTCGATGCTGTGGCTCGGCTTCCCGCTCGGCTTCTTCGCATCGGGCATCTTCTCGGGGATGGGCGCGTTCCTCACCGAACTGTTCCCGACCCGCGTGCGCGGTTCCGGCCAGGGCTTCTGCTACAACGTGGGCCGCGCGATCGGTGCGCTGTTCCCGTTCCTGATCGGCGCGCTGTCCAAGCAATACGGGCTCGGCACGAGCATCGGCCTCTTCGCGGTGGCCGCGTACGGCGTGGTGATCGTCGCCGCGCTGACGCTGCCCGAGACCCGCGGCCGCGAACTCGACGCCGCGTAAGCGGCACGGGCGGCCGGCCCGTCGTTTTTCTTCCCCCTTGACCGACCCCGCGACACGGCGTGCGACGCGCGCCGTGCGGCGGCGCTCATCCCTCGATTCCACGACGCATCGACCCGACATCATGACTGACCGACACCTTTCCTCCGTTCCGTCCGACGCCGCACGCTGGCAATTCTGGATCGACCGCGGCGGCACCTTCACCGACATCGTCGCGCGCCGGCCCGACGGCACGCTCGTCACGCACAAGCTGCTGTCCGAGAACCCCGAGCAGTACCGCGATGCGGCCGTGGCCGGGATTCGCCACCTGCTCGGCCTCGCGGCCGGCGAGCCGATCACGCCCGAGCGCGTCGACATGGTGAAGATGGGCACGACGGTGGCGACCAACGCGCTGCTCGAACGCAAGGGCGAACGCACCGCGCTCGCGACGACGCGCGGCTTTCGCGACGTGCTGCGCATCGCGTACCAGAACCGGCCGCGCCTGTTCGATCTCGACATCGTGCTGCCGGATGCGCTGTACGAGACCGTCGTCGAGATCGACGAGCGTATCGGCGCGCACGGCGACGTCGTCGTGCCGTTCGATGCGCGGGGCGCCGAGGCGTCGCTGCGCCGCGTGTTCGACTCGGGCGTGCGCGCGCTCGCGATCGTGCTGATCCACGGCTATCGCTACACCGCGCACGAACGCGCGCTGGCGGACCTGGCGCGCCGCATCGGCTTCACGCAGGTGTCGGTGTCGCACGAGGTGTCGCCGCTGATGAAGATGGTGTCGCGCGGCGATACGACGGTGGTCGACGCCTACCTGTCGCCGATCCTGCGCCGCTACGTCGAGCAGGTCGCGCACGAGATGCCGGGCGTGAACCTGCAGTTCATGCAGAGCAGCGGCGGGCTGACGCGCGCCGATGCGTTCCAGGGCAAGGACGCGATCCTGTCGGGCCCGGCCGGCGGCATCGTCGGGATGGTGCGCGCCGCGCAGGCGGCCGGCTTCGAGCGCGTGATCGGCTTCGACATGGGCGGCACGTCGACCGACGTGTCGCACTATCACGGCGAGTTCGAGCGCGTGTTCGAGACGCAGGTGGCCGGCGTGCGGATGCGCGCGCCGATGATGAGCATCCACACGGTGGCCGCGGGCGGCGGCTCGGTGCTCGGCTTCGACGGCGCACGGCTGCGCGTCGGGCCCGAGTCGGCCGGCGCGAACCCGGGGCCGGCCGCGTACCGGCGCGGCGGCCCGTTGACGGTGACCGACTGCAACGTGATGCTCGGCAAGATCCAGCCCGAGCATTTCCCGCGCGTGTTCGGCCCGCATGCGGACGAACCGCTCGACCGCGACGGCGTGGTCGCGAAGTTCGCCGCGCTCGCCGACGAGATCCACGCAGCGACCGGGCGGCGCGAGACGCCCGAGGCGCTCGCCGAAGGTTTCCTGGAAATCGCGATCGGCAGCATGGCGAACGCGATCAAGAAGATTTCCGTGCAGCGCGGCCACGACGTGTCGCGCTACGTGCTGACGACGTTCGGCGGCGCGGGCGGCCAGCACGCGTGCGGCGTCGCCGATGCGCTCGGCATGACGCAGGTGTTCGCGCATCCGCTGGCGGGCGTGCTGTCCGCATACGGGATGGGCCTCGCCGACCAGACCGCGATGCGCGAGCGCGCGGTCGAGGCGGTGTTGTCCGACGATTCATTGCCGGCGCTGAATGCCGCGCTCGACCGGCTGGCCGACGAGGCCGTCGGCGCGCTGCTCGAACAGGGCGTGCCGCCGGAGCGGATCGCGACCGAGCGGCGCGTGCACCTGCGCTACCAGGGCACCGATTCGGCGCTCGACGTGCCGGCCGGCAGCGTCGCCGAGATGCAGCACGCGTTCGAGGCCGCGTACCGGCAGCGCTACGCGTTCCTGATGCCCGGCACGCCGCTCGTCGCCGAGCTCGCGTCGGTCGAGGCGATCGGCCGCTCCGACGCGCCGGTGGAGATCGCCCCGCTCGCGCCGCGCCACGCGGGCAACGGCGACGATGCCGCACTGCGCGCCCATTCCGCGGTGCGCTTCCATTCCGGCGGCCAATGGCACGACGCGGCGCTCTACGTGCGCGACACGCTGCGGGCCGGCGACGCGATCGACGGCCCGGCGATCGTCGCGGAGCAGAACGGCACGACCGTCGTCGAGCCCGGCTGGCGCGCGCAGATGACCGCGCAGGGCAACCTCGTGCTGACGCGCACGACGCCGCTGCCGACGCGCCGCTCGCTCGGCACCGACGCCGACCCGGTGCGGCTCGAGATCTTCAACAACCTGTTCATGTCGATCGCCGAGCAGATGGGGCTGCGGCTGCAGAACACCGCGTACTCGGTGAACATCAAGGAGCGCCTCGACTTCTCGTGCGCGATCTTCGACGGCGACGGCAACCTGATCGCGAACGCGCCGCACATGCCCGTGCACCTCGGCTCGATGGGCGAGAGCATCCGCACGGTGATCGAGCGCAACCGCGGCCGCATGCGCGACGGCGACGTGTTCATGCTGAACGACCCGTATCACGGCGGCACCCACCTGCCGGACGTGACGGTCATCACGCCGGTGTTCGCGGACAGCTCGGACGCGCCGCTGTTCTACGTCGGCTCGCGCGGCCACCACGCGGACATCGGCGGCACGACGCCGGGCTCGATGCCGCCCGATTCGACCCACATCGACGAGGAGGGCGTGCTGATCGACAACTGGCAGCTCGTGTCGGCCGGCACGCTGCGCGATGCGCAAACCCGCGCGTTGCTCGCGTCGGGCCGCTACCCGGCGCGCAACGTCGAGCAGAACATGGCCGACCTGCGCGCGCAGGTCGCCGCGAACCAGAAGGGCGTCGACGAGCTGCGCCGGATGGTCGCGCAGTTCGGCCGCGACGTCGTGCTCGCGTTCATGGGGCACGTGCAGGACAACGCGGAAGAAGCCGTGCGGCGCGTGATCGGCGCGCTGCAGGACGGCGCGTACCGCTACCCGCTCGACAACGGTGCGGAGATTCGCGTCGCGATCCGCGTCGACCGTGCGGCACGGCGCGCGGAAATCGACTTCACGGGCACGTCCGCGCAGCTCGACAACAACTTCAACGCGCCGAAGGCCGTGTGCATGGCCGCCGTGCTGTACGTGTTCCGCACGCTGGTCGGCGACGACATCCCGCTGAATGCCGGCTGCCTGAAGCCGCTCACGGTGATCGTGCCCGCGCGCTCGATGCTGAACCCCGAGTATCCGGCGGCGGTCGTGTCGGGCAACGTGGAAACGTCGTCGGCGATCACCAACGCGCTGTACGGCGCGCTCGGCTGCGTCGCGTCGAGCCAGGGAACGATGAACAACTTCACATTCGGCAACGATCAGTACCAGTACTACGAGACGATTGCGGGCGGCAGCGGCGCCGGTGACGGGTTCGCGGGCGTCGGCGCGGTGCAGACGCACATGACGAACTCGCGGCTCACCGATCCCGAGGTGCTCGAATGGCGCTACCCGGTGCGGCTCGACTCGCACCGGATCCGCGCCGGGTCGGGCGGCGGCGGGCGCTGGCGCGGCGGCGACGGCGCGGTGCGGCGGATCCGCTTCCTGGCGCCGATGACCGCGTCGATCCTGTCGAACAACCGGATCCACGCGCCGTTCGGCGCGGCGGGCGGCGAGGCCGGCGCGCTGGGCCGCAACACGATCGAGCGCGCGGACGGCACGGTCGAGGCGCTCGACCATATCGGCCGAGCGCAGATGGCGCCGGGCGATGTATTCGTCGTCGAAACCCCGGGCGGCGGCGGATACGGCGCCGCGGGCTGAGCCGGGCAGCCGGTGCCGGCGCGTCGCGCCGGCGCTCGGCCGGCATTGCAACGGACTGTGGAATAAAGCTGCGCATTAACGCACGAAAGGAATCAAATTCGACGGAAGGTCGGGTCGCCGGAGGGCGATCCGACCCTGTCCTCGCGGTCGCGTCAGCGCGCGCTCCCCGAATGCTGGAATCAGCCGCAAACGCCCGACTGGCGGGGCGCTCAGCCAACCCGCCGAACCCGCTTCGCAGCGCCGCCACCCCAATTGAGCCGGCTGCCAATCATGAAAAATCCGGCTTGCCAATCGAGTCCCAATTCCTTGACACTCTGCTCTAAATGTGAGTGCCAATCCTGATCGTCATTTGATAAGATGGCTCTCATCATTCGTTAGGCAGCACCTGCGCGCATGACGCGCGAACGCCGGGTCGCATTAGCGGGAAACAAGTACGGGACGAGGCCCATCAGCACGGCACTCACGGCCGCCTTGCCGGGCGCGCATGACGCGCGACCCGGCAGGGCGGCCGGCCGGCTCGCCTCCGTCTAAACTGTGCGTTTTTTCTGGATCGGGGCGTCTCCATGGATGACGAAAACGATAGCGCGGTGCTCGAGGCGCACGTCGGTACGCGCAGCCCCTGCTGGCGTCTCGGCAGCGACAGCAACGCACTCGAACTGGCGGCCGTCCGCGGCCTGACCAACGTTGCCGTCGCGCTGACGGTCGAACAGGCCGCGTGCATCCGCGCGCTGACCGGCGTCACGTCGCACCTGGTGCTCGACATCGCGCTGTTCGGCGAACCGGTCAAGCTCCATCTCGTCGGCCGGAAGGTCGACACGACCAACTGGGCCGGCACGGCGTCCGCCTATTCCGATGCCGAGTCCGTCGCGGGCGATCTCGCGCACGGGCTCGCATTCGCCGAGCAGGTCGTGTCCGAAGTGAATTCGCTCGTGGTGATCCTCGACCGCAACGGGATGGTGCAGCGCTTCAACCGTCTGTGCGAGGAAGTGACGGGCAAGCGCGAGGTCGACGTGATCGGCCGCAGCGCGTTCGAGCTGTTCATGACCCCCGAGCAGGGCGCGCAGTCGCGCAGCAACATCACGGGATTTTTCGCGAGCAACCATTCGTTCGCGGTCGAGCGCTACATCAACACGGTCAACGGGCCGCGCCTGTTCCAGTTCCGCAACAAGTTCGTGCAGAGCGGCAGCGGCGTCGAGGAGCAGTTCCTGATCTGCTCGGGCATCGACATCACCGAGGAGCGCAGCGCGCAGCAGCGGCTCATCGAGCTCGCGAACACCGACGTGCTGACCGGCCTGCCGAATCGCCATGCGATCAGCGAGCGCATCCACGCGGCGATCGCCGCCGAGACCGCCGCGACGCGCGGGCAGGTCGGCATCCTGTTCCTCGACCTCGACAACTTCAAGCGCGTCAACGATCACTACGGGCACATCACCGGCGACCGGCTGCTGCAGGACGTGTCGGCGATCATCAGCGGCTGCCTGCCGTCCGGCGCGACGCTCGCGCGGCTCGGCGGCGACGAATTCCTCGTGCTGTTCGAGCACGGCACGCGGCCGCTGCTCGAAGCGACCGCGCAGATCATTCTCGAACGGCTGCGCACGCCGATTCATCTCGGGCTGATGGAGGTCTACACGAGCTGCTCGATCGGCATCGCGATGCATCCGCAGCACGGCGACTCGCTCGAGACGCTGATCCGCAGCGCGGATACCGCGATGTACGTCGCGAAGGAAGAGGGCAAGCATACGTATCGCGTGTTCTCGCTGGAGATGAACCAGAAGGTCGCGAAGTACATGTGGCTCGACACGAACCTGCGCAAGGCGCTCGAAGAGGAGCAGTTCGTGCTGCACTACCAGCCGGTCGTCGATATCGCGACCGGCGACGTGCACGGCGTCGAGGCGCTGATCCGCTGGCAGTCGCCCGATCGCGGGCTCGTCGCGCCGGTCGAGTTCATCCGCTTCGCGGAGGAGTCGGGCCTGATCGCGCCGCTCGGGCGCTGGGTGATGCGAACCGCGGCCGCGCAGGCCGCCGCCTGGAAGGCGAAGGGGCTCGGCATCCGGATCGCGGTGAACGTGTCCGCGCGGCAGTTGCAGGACATGAACATCGTGCACCAGCTGGCGTCGATCCTCGACGCCGCGGGCCTCAAGCCCGGCCTGCTCGACATCGAGCTGACCGAGAGCTGCTTCATCGAGGACGAGGATGCGGCCAACGGGCTGATGCGACAGTTCCGCCAGCTCGGCGCGGAGATCCATCTCGACGATTTCGGCACCGGCTATTCGTCGCTGTCGCAGTTGTCGCGCCTGCCGCTCGACGCGATCAAGCTCGACCGCAGCTTCATCACGGGCATCGACCGCAATCCGCGCTCGCAGGCGCTGGTGCGCTCGGTCGTGTCGCTCGCGAAGGCGCTGAATTTCGCGGTGGTCGCCGAGGGCGTCGAAACGCATGCGGAAGCCGAATTCCTCAAGCAGCTCGACGTCGATCATGCGCAGGGCTACTACTACGCCCGCCCGATGCCGGCCCAGGCGTTCGAGGCGTGGCTCGCGGAGACGAGGAAGCTCAGGCTGATCGCCTGAGCTTCGTTCACGAACAGGCGCCGCCGGCGAGCGGCGGCGCCCGTCGCATTACACCGTGCGCAGCTTCGACACGCGCCGGTTCTGCAGCATCACGAGGCGTTCCATGTACGCGAGGTCCTTCGGCTCGATCGTGAACGCCGCATGCACCCAGGCTTCCGTGATGTCCATCAGCTCGGAGCGCGTCAGCTGGAACACCCGCTCGCGTGCGCGCAGCATCGCGCGCACGCCGTTCAGCTTCGGCTTGGTCACGTCGATGAAGGTGCGCGTCGCGAGATACGCGTCGCCCGCGTCGAACGTCTGATCGACGAGACCGCGATCCTCGTACCACTCGGCGGCGTGCGCTTCACCGGTCGAGATCAGTTGCTCCGCAATGCCCCGATCGGCCTTGCGCGCGACGAGCGAATAGCCGCCCATGCCCGGGAACAGGTTGAACGCGATCTCGGGAAACCCGAGCTTCACGCCCTTCTGCGCGAGCACGTAGTGATGCGCGAGCGCGGCCTCGAAGCCACCGCCGAGCGCGCTGCCCTCGACCATCGCGATCGAGATCGAGCCGGTGCCGAAGCCCGTGTAGATCTCGTACACGCCGTCGATGCACGAGCGCGCATAGGCCATCAGCAGGTCACGCTTGCCGCTGCGGATCGCGTCGACGAAAAAGCTCAGGTCGCCGCCGACGTTGAACAGCTCGGGGACGAGCGAGCCTGTCACCCAGAAGTCGAACGGCAGGCCCGAATCGCGTGCGACGCGTGCGAGATGGATGATGTCGGTAACGAGTTGCTGGTTGAAGCACGGCCGCGGCTCCGATCGCAGCATCATCCACATGACATTACGTCCCTCTTCATAAAAGGCAGTCAGTTGCGTGAGTTCGCCGGCTTCATAAAACGGGCGGCACGCGGGATGGGATTGGAGTTGCATGGTATGTCCTCGTGAGATGTGGTTTTCGAAGACCGTCGCGCCCGGTGCCGAGCGGGAGGCGAGTGTCCCGCAGGGCGCCGGGCGCGAGGCATCGCCATTGTTGCGCGCGCACAAAAGTCGAATTGCGAGGAACCACGCACGACCGGGACGCGGGTGCCGGTCGCATCGGTATGGGCGGGGAAGGGGGCGGCGAGCACGGCCGGCCGCTATCGGGCGAAGGTGGGCGGCGCGTCGGCCGGTGCGCCGGACGGGGCCGGCAGGCATGTAAAGGCGGCCGGAAAGGGAGGGCCGTGCAGGTTCGCCGCGTTGCGCGAATGCGTGTAAACGGCCGATCCGGCGCGTGGCCGCCGGCGTTGTCCGCTTACATGCTGAAAGCGCTGCGGGGCCGCCGTGCCGCCCCTATGGAAGATGCGGACTGGCGCCGCGCCCGTGCGTCGATTAGCTTTAAAGGATCACGCCGCGCGTGGCGCCAGGCGTGCCGGGAGGGGACCATGACCACGTTCCAGAAAGTGTGGCAGTTGCTCGTCGGAAAGCCGCTCGACCCACTCGATCCGCGTACGCGGCATGCGATCGCCGTCACGCCGCTGCTGGCCTGGGTCGGGCTCGGCGCCGACGGGCTGTCGTCGTCGTGCTACGGGCCGGAGGAGGCGTTTCTCGCGCTCGGCCAGCATCATGCGCTCGCGCTGTTCCTCGCACTCGCGACGGCGGCGACCGTGTTCATCATCGCGCTCGGCTACAACCAGGTGATCGAGCTGTTCCCGACCGGCGGCGGCGGCTACCGCGTCGCGACGTCGCTGCTCGGGTCGAAGCCGGGGCTGGTATCCGGCGCGGCGCTGCTGGTCGACTACGTGCTGACCGTCGCGACGTCGCTCGCGAGCGGGGTCGACGCGTTCTTCAGCCTGCTGCCGGTCAGCGCGCAGGCGTTCAAGCTCACGACCGAGATCGTGCTGATCCTGATGATGACGGGGCTCAACTTCCGCGGGATGCGCGAATCGATCATGGTGCTGCTGCCGATCTTCATCGGCTTCGTGATCCTGCACTTCGGGCTGATCGTGTACGGCGTCGCCGTGCATGGCAGCAGCCTCGCGATGGTGGTGCCCGACGCCGTGCACGAAGCGCACGGCATGTCGCAATCGCTCGGCCTGTTCGTGCTGCTCGCGCTGCTGATGCGCGCGTTCTCGCTCGGCGGCGGGACTTATACGGGCCTCGAGGCCGTGTCGAACAACGTGAAC
Organism: Burkholderia sp. AU15512; assembly: GCF_002223325.1. Lineage (NCBI taxonomy): Bacteria > Pseudomonadati > Pseudomonadota > Betaproteobacteria > Burkholderiales > Burkholderiaceae > Burkholderia > Burkholderia sp. AU15512. The sequence goes on along the minus strand of NZ_NKEX01000006.1, from coordinate 2,292,798 downwards.
ATGCTCGCCGATCCGCGCGTGCCGAACGGCAAGGTGACGATGTGGTACATGTCGACGTCGCTCGCGTTCACGGCCGGCGGCATCATCCTGCTGTACATGCTGTGGCACGCGAAGCCTGTCGACGGCCAGACGCTCAACGCGGTCGTGTTCGGCAGCGTGATCGACCATCTCGGGCTCGGCTCGGCCTTCGCGCGCCACGCGTTGCTCGCGGCCGTGCTCGCGTTCGAGGCCGGGCTGCTGCTGGTCGGCGCGCAGACCGGCTTCCTCGACGGCCCGGCCGTGCTGTCGAACATGGCGTCGGATTCCTGGGTGCCGCGCCATTTCCGCGACCTGTCGGGGCGCCTCGTGCGGCAGAACGGCATCATCGTCGTCGGGCTGTCGAGCCTGCTGATCCTCTTGTGGACGCACGGCAACGTCGACGTGCTCGTCGTGCTGTACAGCATCAACGTGTTCCTGACGTTCAGCCTGTCGCTGCTCGGGCTGTGCACGTACTGGTGGCGCCATCGCAGCCAGCAGGGCTGGTTCAAGCACTTCTTCCTGTCGGCGCTCGGGCTGAGCGTGACGGCGACCGTGCTCGTCATCACGCTGATCGAGAAGTTCACGGCGGGCGGCTGGCTCACGGTGCTCGTGACGAGCGCGGTGATCGCGCTGTGCTTCATGATCAATCGCCACTACGCCTATACGCGCGCGCAGCTCGCGAAGGAAGACGCGCTGTTCTCGGGCAAGCCGCCCGAAGTCGACGAGGCCACCGCGCCGGGCAAGCCCGACCCGTCGCAACCGACGGCCGTGCTGCTGGTCGGCAAGCATCGCGGCGCGAGCATGCACGCGCTGCTGTGGGTCAACCGGCTGTTTCCCGGGCATTTCCGCAACGTGATCTTCCTCGCGGTCGGCGAAGTCGACGCGAAGGCGTACGACGGTCACGAACACCTCGAGCGGCTGCGCCACACGATCACCGAAGCGCTCGACTACTATGTCGCGCACTGCCGCCGCCACGGCATCGCGGCCGACTACCGGATCGCGTTCGGCACGAACCCCGTCGTCGAGTTCATGAACCTGGCTTCGTCGACGCTCGACGAATACCCGAACGCCGTGTGCTTCGCGAGCAAGCTGATCTTCCGGCGCGTGAATTTCCTCACGGCCTGGCTGCACAACCAGACGCCCGTCGAGCTGCAGGCGCGCCTGCACGTCGAGGGCAAGCAGATGGTGCTGCTGCCGATGAACGTCGGGTAGCGGTGCACGTCGTGTTCCCCGCCAGGTGACGACCAGGCGCGATGACGATGCGGATCATGTTTCGGCCCTGCGCCGCACCCGATAGCGTGATGTGGGGTGTGCAGGCGCGCATCGCGCATGCCGCCGGCCCGATTTCTGGTGCGGCGAAGCCACGACGGCCTCTGCGGCAGGCGCCGGCCGTTCCGTCCCCGCGCGGCGCGTGACCGGACGAAGGGGCGCCGGGCCGTACTCACGTCAGCATCGGTATCGCTTCGATCAGCGCGATGCCGAGCAACGCACCGATCGCGGCGCCGATCAGTCTCGGATGCCACCGTAGATGCAGCGCCGTCAGCAGTGCGCCGAACAGGATCAGGCCCAGTAGCGTGAACGCGATCACGAGGTAACCCATTTCGAAGTCGCTATTGATGATCGCCATGATGCCTCCTTCCCCATGCCGGTACGTCGTGTCCGGCAGAGCGTCGTTCCGTCGACGTTGCATGCAGGGATGATCTGAATGAATGAATGATAGGTTGCGACGTGATGCAAAAAAGGCGCTCTGGCTCAGGGCACGATGCACGGCGGCGGCACATCGGCGTGGCGAAGCCTGCGCTGCACGCCCGGCGAGCTCGCCGCATCGCGCAGCCGGCTCGCCGCGGCGCGGCTTGACGCTCGCCGGCACGTCACCCACACTGGTTCGCACGACGGGCACGCGGCGTGTGTTGTCATGTGCGCGTCACGCGGATCGAACCATTCGCGCCGGCGCGCGGCCCTGGCGCCCGGCAACGAACGCGCGGAGAGCTTCGACGTGGTGCTTTTTCCTATCCGATGGACCGGCCGGCTACTCGCCTGCGCCATCGCGCTCGGCCCCGGTGCGGCCATGGCCGATGTGCGCGACCACGGCAACACGATCGACACGGGCGGCGGCGCGCCCGTCACGGTCGTCAGCGATGTCCACGAATTCGTGATCCAGCACGACGGCGCGCTCGACGAGCACGACGATTCGACGCTGCGCGCGAACGATGCAAACGGTATCGATGCCATCGCGCAGCGCTACGTGTGGTTCGACAGGAATCTCGAGAAGGTGGACCTGCTCGCGGCCGAGACGATCGATCGCGACGGGGTCGCGCATCCGGTCGGCGCGGACGGCATTCGCGACGTGCAGGAGCCGCGCTCGGCCGGCGCGCCGACGTTCCAGGACGGGCTGCTGCGCACTGTCGTGTTTCCCGGCGTCGAAGCCGGGTCGAGCACGCGCGTGGCGTTCCGCAAGACCCGCACGAAGCCGGTCAATCGCGGCTACTTCGGCTATACGGTGGAGCCGTCGCGCGAGCCGGTCGACCGCCAGCGGCTGATCTTCGACGTGCCGGCCGACATGCCGCTGTATTCAGATGCGCGCGGCTACGTCGCGCTGCCGCCGGTCACCGCGAACGGCCGCACGCGCTACGAATTCGACTACCGGCACGGCCCGTACGACCGCATCGAGAACGGTGCGGTCGGCTACGCGACCTATGGCGACCGGCTCGTCGTGTCGACGCTGCCCGACTATGCGGCGTTCGCCGCGCGCTATCGCAACGCGGCCGTCGATCCGGGCGCGGACGATCCGGCCGTCGCGCAACTGGCGCGCACGCTCACCGCGGGTGTCGCCGATCCGCACGACCAGGCGCGCATCCTGTACGACTGGGTGCAGGCGAACATCCGCTACGTCGGGTTGTTTCTCGGTGAAACGGCCGCCGCGCCGCATCGCGTGACGGACATCCTGCGCAACCGCTACGGCGACTGCAAGGATCATGTCGCGCTGTTCGGCGCGCTGCTCGCGGCGGTCGGCATCCGCAGCGAGCCGGTGCTGCTCAATCTCGGGTCCGTCTACACGCTGCCGGCGGTGCCCGGTTACGGCGGTGGTGCGATCAATCACGCGATCACGTGGCTGCCCGATCTCGCGCTTTTTGCGGACACGACGACGGCCGGCATCGCATTCGGCTATCTGCCGCCGATCGTGATGGACCGTCCCGCGTTGCTGGTCGACACGGGCGTGCTGTCGCGCACGCCGGCCACGCAGCCGCGCGGCCGCGTCGCACGGGTGGAGATCGATGCGGCCGGGCCGGGCGCCACGCGTTTTCATGCGTACATCGAGGACGACGGCTGGACGGCCGAACTCGAACGCAACCTGTTTCGCCGCGCGACGCCCGATGCCATCGCGCAACTCGCGAACAACCGGCTGCGGCAAAGCGGCTTGCGCGGTCGCGCGCAGCTGTCGACCAGCGACCGGCGCGTGACCGACGGGCCGTTCGACGTGACGATGTCGGGCACGCTCGATCATTTCGTGTGGCCCGACGGCACGACCGCATTGCCCGCGCTGTCGAGCCTGACGGGCGGCATCGCGACGCAGGTCGAGAACTGGCTCGCCGAGCCCGTGCGCACGCAACCGTGGGGCTGCATCGGCGGCACGTTCGATGAGACCGGCCAGATCGCGCTGCCGGCGGACGTCGCGGTGACCGACCTGCCGGCCGATACGGCCGTGCACGACCGCTTCGTCGACTTCACGTCGCATTACGTATTCGACGCGGCCGCGCGCGTCGTGCAGGTGACGCGGCGGATGACCGCGGATTTCGGCCGTCAGGTGTGCACGCCGGACGAATTCACGGCGCTGCGCGCGTCGCTCGAACACATCGAACGCGACACGCAGGCGCAGGTCGTCGTGCGGGCGAAAGGGCATTGAACGGGCAGGGAAGGTGAACGCATCGATGCGCTCGGTCGATGCGCAGGAGGAACATCATGACGGAACGGGATCACGAGATCGCCGATCTCTCGAAGGAATTGCTGGGCCGGATCGTGCAAGGCACCGTGGCGAGCGGTGCGGTCGTGGACGTGGAGCAGTGCGCGGCGCTTGCCGTGCAGTGCGCGACGGCGCTGATCGACAAGCTGGAAGCGCGCAGCGACTGAACGACGCTGCCATCACGTGTGAGGGCCATTGGAGCGACGCCTGGCGGCGCGGCCGGCATCACGCGTGAAGCGAAGCGTGACGCGCGCCACGTCACGCACTACGCTTCGACGCGCACCTCGCCGTCCGCGCGCACGGCGCCCGGCGGCTTGCCCACCACGCGCTTGAACGCGCGGCTGAACGCGGCGAGCGAGCCGTAGCCGAGCCGGTACGCGACGGCCTCGATCGTCTCGTGGTCGCGCGTGATCCATTGCGCGGCGAGCCGCATCCGCAGCTCGGTCAGGTAGCGCACCGGCGTCATTCCGGTGGCCGCGAGAAAGCGTTCGGCGAACACCGAACGCGACACGCCCGCTTCGGTCGCGAGTTCCGCCACGCTCCAGTTGCGGCCCGGGTCGCGATGCAAGGCGACGATCGCGCGGCCGAGCTTCGGCTCGCGCAGCGCCTGCACCCAGCCCGTCGCATCACCGCATCCGCACTCGACCCAGCCGCGCACGATGAACGCCGCGACCACATCCGCGAGCCGCGCGAGGATGCCCGCGAAACCCGCGCGCGCCGAGCACGCTTCGCGCTCCATGGCATCGAGCATCGGGCGGATTTCCGGGTAGCGCGCGAGCAGCGTGCCGACGTGCATGAACTCGGGCATCGTGCCGACCAGCGGCTGCATGCCGCCGAGATCGAGCTCCATGCACGCGCTGAAGATCAGCGCATCGCCGGCACCCGGCTCGGTCGTCGCGCAGCTGGCGGGCGACACGCCGGCCGACGCCACCGACGCGACCGTGTCGCAGATCTTCGCGACCTCGAAGCCGTTGATCTCGCGGCACGGTGCATCGGGGTCCGACACCAGCGCGTGCATGCCGCCGTGCGGCAGCAGGATCGCGTCGCCGGCTTCGAGCCGCATCGTGGCGCCCGACGCGTCGCGCAGCAGCACCGGCCCGCGCCCGACGAAATGGAACTGCGCACGGCCCGTCACGTGGCCGAAGTTCAGCCCGAACGGCCGCGCGACCTGGATGCGGCGGTACTGGACGCCGCTCAGGCGCATCCCCAGCAGCAGCTCGCTGACGAGGTCGTGCACATCGGGAATAGGGGGCAGAAGGGGCTCGGACATAGCGAGATACGGACGATCGATCAACAAGAACGGATTGTATGTCATAGACCGTCCTGACGTGGTTCCTTACGATACGCCCTCATCAGTACTTTCCCTAACCGACACGGAACCACGCATGAATCCCGGAACCTCCACGGCCGCCTCGACGGCGGCCCCCCGCGAACCGGCCTGGGGCGCGGTATTCGCGATGACGCTCGGCGTGTTCGGGCTCGTCACGGCCGAATTCCTGCCGGCGAGCCTGCTGACGCCGATGGCCGACAGCCTCGGCGTGACCGAAGGCGTGGCCGGGCAGGCCGTCACGGCCACCGCGACGGTCGCGCTGGTCACGAGCCTGCTGATCTCGGCGCTGACGCGCACGATCGACCGGCGGCGCGTGCTGCTCGTGTTCTCGGTGCTGCTCGTCGCGTCGAACCTGGCGGTCGCGTTCGCGCCCAACCTGGCAATGCTGCTGGTCGGCCGCGTCGTGCTCGGCATCGCGCTCGGCGGCTTCTGGACAATGGCCACCGCTACCGCGATGCGGCTCGTGCCGACGGCGATGGTGCCGCGTGCGCTGTCGATCATCTTCAGCGGCGTGGCGGTCGCGACGATCGCGTCCGCGCCGATGGGCAGTTACTTCGGGCACCTGATCGGCTGGCGCAACGTGTTCCTGATCGCGGCCGCGCTCGGCGGCATTGCGTTCGTGTCGCAGATCCTCACACTGCCGTCGATGCCGCCGAGCGGCACGACGCGGCTGCGCACGCTGATCGACGTGCTGCGCCGGCCGACCGTCGGCCTCGGCATGTTCGCGACGATCCTCGTGTTCACCGGGCACTTCGCGTTCTTCACGTACCTGCGGCCGTTCCTCGAACAGGTCGCGGGCGTCGGCGTGAACGGGCTGTCGGCGATCCTGCTCGGCTACGGCATCGCGAACTTCGTCGGCACGTCGCTCGCGGGCCGCGTGCTCGAACACCGGTTGCGGCCGATGCTGATCGGCATGCCCGCGCTGATGGTCGTGCTCGGCGTCGCGCTCGTCGCACTCGGCCGCGCGCCGATGATCGACGCGGTGCTCGTCGCGTTGTGGGGGATGGCGTTCGGCGGCGTGCCCGTCGCGTGGTCGACGTGGGTCACGCGCACCGTGCCCGATGAGGCCGAGAGCGCGGGCGGGCTGATCGTCGCGGCGATCCAGCTCGCGATCGCGACGGGCGCGGCGGCCGGCGGCGTCGTGTTCGACGCGAACGGGGCGGCCGGCGTGTTCGTTGCCGCGGCCGTCGTGCTGGCTGTTGCGGTCGCGACGATCGTGACCGGCGTGCCGAAGCGTGTCGGCGTGGGGCCCGCGCTGGCGGAATGAGTTGCACCGGCGGGCCGCCCGGCCCGCCGCTCAGCGCACCGGTGCGTGCGTGTCGAGCAACTGCCGGTGACGCGCTTCGGTCGCGTCGTCGGCGGGGAACATGCACTCCATGCGCAGTTCCTGCGCGGCGGCGCTTTGCGGCGTCCCCACCGTCGTGACCAGCGAGAAGTAATTCAGCACGACGCCTTCGTGCACGAAGCCGATCGGGATGACCGGCAGCGACGGGGCGGCGGCCGGCGCCGGCGGCGTTTTCCAGTCGCGCGGCGCATCGGGGCTCGCGAGCAGGTCGTCGAGCAACTGCCGGGTGTCGTCGTCGATCACGCGGCCGACCGCTTCGCGCTGCACGCGCTGCAGCAGGCTGCGCGACACCGTCTCCCAGTCGGCCAGGAACGGCCGCATGCCGTGCGGATCGAACATCAGGCGCAGCAGGTTGCGCGGGCCGTCGCGCGCGGCCATGTCGATGAAGCAGCCAAAGAAGCGCGGCGCCGCGTCGTTGGTCATCAGCACGTTCCAGTGGCGATCCATCACGATCGCCGGAAACGGATCGTGCTGGCGCACGACGCGTTCGAGCGCGCCGATCACGCCCTGCATCTCCTGCGCATCCCACGGCGCTTCCGAATACACCGGTGCATACCCGGCCGCGAGCAGCAGCGCATTGCGCTCGCGCAGCGGCACGTCCAGCGTTTGCGCGAGTGTCAGCAGCGTGTCGCGGCCTGGCACGCTGCGTCCGCTTTCGATGAAGCTGATCTGGCGCTGCGAGATCCCCGCGTCGAGCGACAGGTCGAGCTGGCTCACGCCGCGCACGTCGCGCCAGTAGCGCAGCAACTGGCCGAGTTCGTGCGGCGGCGCGTGCGGTTCGCGACGGCTGGCGTTCATCGTGCCTCCCTGGGCGCTCCGTGAGCGACGCGATCGACTATATCGGACTCACTCGGCGTTCGCCTGCCATGCGAATGCATCGAACGGCGCTTCGAGCGCGGGCTGCGTCACGCTGCCGACGTAGTTCGTGATCGTCGATGCGGCGACCACCGCGATCACTTCCAGCAACTGCTCAGCGCTGAAGCCGGCGTCGAGGAACGCCTGCCGGTCGGCCTCGGACAGGCGGCCGCGGGTGTCGATCAGCTTGCGTGCGGTGGCCGACAGCGCGGCCAGGGTCGCGTCGCCGGGCAGGGCGCCGCGGCGGATCGCGTCGACGTCGGCGTGGGTCACACCCTGTTTCAGCGCCAGCGCGGTATGGAACGCGACCGGCCATTCGCTCGCGTTCGTGACCGCGTTGGTGAGCAGGAGCGTCTGGATCTGCGGCTCGGTGAGGCTGCTCGCGTGCACGCGCTCGAACAGGCCGATGAAGCCGTTGATCAGCACCGGCGACGCGGCCATGGCCGCCGCGATGTTCGGGACGATGCCGAAGGTTTGCTGGAGCTGCTGGAGGACGGCCTTTGAGGCGGCCGGTGCCGAGTCGATGGTGTGAAGCGGGTAGGCGGACATGGTGTCTCCGGGGGAGGGGCGCCGCCGGATTGGCGGCGCGACACCCGAAGCGTAGGAGCGGCCGTGTCGCGCGCCAATTACATGCGATGTAATCATCCGATGCGCGCGAAGTTGTCAGCCGCCTTGCCTGACCAGCTCCGCCAGCGTCTTCATCGCCTGCAGGTACGGATACGGCCCGTGGCTGATGCGGGCCACGCCGTATTCCGCGAACTCGGCGAGCGTCGGCGTCTCCGTGACGCGCATCACGTTCACCGGCAGCGGCGACGCGGCCGTCAGTGCGCGAATGAGCGCCGGTGAGCCCAGCCCCGGCACGAACAGCCCATCGGCACCGGCCGCGGCATACGCGCGTGCGCGGGCCAGCGTGGCGTCGAGCAGGCGTTCGTCGTGCGTGTCGGCCGGCGTCGTGAAGAACACGTCGGTGCGCGCGTTGATGAAGTAGTCGGCGCCCGCGCGATCGGCGGCCTGCCGGGCTGCCGCGAGACGAGCCGCCGCTGCGTCGACGTCGCGCAATTCGCCCGTCGCCGGGAAGCTGTCCTCGAGGTTGCAGCCGATCGCGCCGGCCTTGATGCTGAGCGCGATCGTTTCGGCGACATCTTCCGGCCGCTCGCCGTACCCGCTTTCGAGATCGACCGTGACGGGTAGGTCGGTCGCGCGCGTGATTCGCTCGAGCACGTCCATCATCAGCGCGCGCGGCATCTGCTCGCCGTCGCCGAAACCGTTCGCCGCCGCGACCGACCAGCTGCCGGTCGCCAGTGCGACGGCGCCCGCATCGGCCGCCGTGCGCGCGCTGCCGGCGTCCCATACGTTGAACAGCGCCAGCGGCTGGCCCGCACGGTGAAGCGAACGGAAATATGCACCCTTCTCATTGCTGCTCATGCTTGCGTCTCCTGGTTGAAAACCGGATCGGTTGTCGTGCCGAACGATACTGCCACCGTATCGAGCGCCGCGAGGAAATCGCGCGCGTCGAACAGCTCGCCGAGACTGCGCACGCCGCCCGACACCACGGTGTCGCCCGCGATCAGGCGCACGGCTGCCTCGACGATGATCGGTGCGCTGACTGCGTAGATGTCCTGCCCGGACGCCGTCGCGCGGTGCGTCGTGCCGCCCTGCACGACGATCGCGTCCATCGCGAACTGCTGTGCCGAGCGGCCCAGCGCGTCGGTCGGCTCGGGCGGCGGCGTGGCGGCATCGCGCACGTCGCGCAGCGCGACGGTGGCGAGCCACGATTCGATCGTATCGATGCGCAAGTGACGCGACAGTGTCATCACTTCCGAAAACGGCAGCAGCGTCACGTCGACGCGGCCGATCGGCGGCGGGAACGGCCATGCGCGTTCGCGTGCGGTCGACGGCACCGGTGTCGGCTTGCCGTTCATCTGCACGAGCCGCACCGCGCGATTGCGTTCGCCCGTCACGCGCGTGCCGCGCGTCGGGTGCCAGCGGTCGAGGCCGGTTGCGATATCGACGCGCTCGATCGGCTGGCGCGGGTCCACGACGGCCGTGACGAGCAGGTCGGCCAGGCCCCCGTAGAACGCCGCGGCCGGCACGAGGGTCGCGCCCGCGGCGCGCGCCCGCGCGTCGCTGTGTTCGGCCAGCGCCAGCACCGACGGCTGCTCGGCGGTCAGGTCGAGATAGGGGATGCCGGCCCGCAGCGCCGCGTCGGCCAGCGGCAATGCGGTATCGAGGTACGGGCCCGCGCAGTTGATGACCGCAGCCGCGCCGCGCAACGCGGCGTCGAGCGCGGCAGGATCGTCGATCGCGGCGACGCGTGCGAGCGCGAGCGCCGTATCGCCGCCGTCCTCCGCGAGCCGCGCGGCATCGCGCCCGATGCGGATCGCGCGCAGGCCGCGCCGGGCCAGTTCGGCGACGACGAACCGCCCGGTATGACCCGTGGCGCCATAGACTGCAACCGTCATTCGATCATCCATGATCTACTCCGATACAGAACGGTCTGTTTTATAGTACAGACCTGTAGCGTCGTCAAGCACGCGGTGCTATGATCGGATCACTGTTGCGGGAGTGGGCGGCCAGCCAGGCCGGGTCGGGATGAAAAAAGAAACGGGTACACCAGGGAGCGCGCCCGATACGCGCGAACGCATTCTGCAAACGGCCAGCGAGCTGTTCTACCGGGAGGGTACGCGCGCGGTCGGCGTGGACCTGATCGTCGCGCAGGCAGGCGTGGCGAAGACGAGCCTCTATCGTTACTTCACGACGAAGGACGACCTGATCGAAGCGTTCCTGCTGCGCGAGGACGCCGATTTCTGGGCGCATTGGGATGCGGTGGCCGCGCAGTACCGGCGCACGCCGCGCGAGGAACTGGATGCGCAACTGCAATGGATCGGCGAGCGCATTGCGCGCCCCGGCTATCGCGGCTGCCCGCAGATCAACATCGCCGCCGAATACGCGGACGGCAACCATCCGGCCCGCAAGGTGGCCGTCGCGCACAAGCAGGAATTGCGGCGCCGGCTGACCGAGCTGGCGGATGCGATGGGTGTCGACGAGCCGGAAACCTTCGCGCTGCGGCTTGCGACCGTGATCGACGGCGCGCTGAGCAGCGGGCAGGCGTTGCATGCGCATGGGCCCGTGGCTTTCCTGCAGGAATTCGCGCAACTGCTGTTGCCGAAGAAGGGCCGCAAGTAAGCCGCGTGGCCGCGGCGATCCGCGCGCCGGTCCGGTTCAGTCGCGCGCGGCCGGATCGACCGACAGCGCGCGCAACTGGCCGCGCAACTGATCGACTTCCCCCGGCGCGAACGGCCGTTCGATCTCGGCATGCGTCTGCTGCCACAGCGGAAACGCCGCGGCCAGCAGGTCGTGGCCGGCCGGCGTCAGTTCGAGCAGGCGGCTGCGCCGGTCGTCCGGATCCTGGATGATCGTGACCAGGCCGCGCCGCTCGAGCGGCTTCAGCGCGGCCGTGAGCGTGGTGCGGTCCATCGCGAGCAGCGACGCGACCGATTTCATCGGTGCCGGCTGGGGCCGGTTCAGCGACATCAGCAGCGAAAACTGGCCGTTGGTGAGCTCCAGCGGGCGCAGCACATCGTCGAAGATCCGCGCAAGATTACGCGCCGCGCGCTGCATGTGCAGGCACAGGCAGCAATCGCGCACCATCAGCGTCGTTTCGAAGGGGAGCTTTTCTTTTCGTGCCATGTTGCAATTGTGTTGATATCAACCTATCGTGTCAAGGTCGAGGCGCGGCAGCCCGTCGCGTCCGTCACCGGAGGGGACACATGAGTGCTCAACAGCAGTTGTATCTCGCGGTATTTCTCGGGACGAAGGATAGCCCGGCGATGAAGGCGTGGATGGCGCTGCCGGACGAGGAGCGGCGCACGCGCGAGCGCGACGGCATCGCCGCATGGCATGCGTGGGTCGACCGGCATCGCGACGCGATCGTCGAGATGGGCGGCCCGCTCGGCAAGACGAAGACCATCGATGCCGCCGGCGTCAAGGACACGGCGAACGCGATGAGCGGCTTCACCGTCGTGCGGGCGGCCTCGCACGAAGCCGCGGCCGCGCTGTTCGAAGGCCATCCGCATTTCACGCTGTTCCCGGGCGTGGCGATCGACGTGATGCCGGTGCTGCCGATTCCCGGTGCGTGAACGGCGGGCGAGGCCCGGCGCCGTGTATCGGCGATGCGCCGTGGCCGGCAGGTGGACGTTTTCCCGACATTCTGGATGGAGACTGGCGATGAAGCTTTACGGATTTGCCGGCACCCGCTCGCAACGCGCGCTGTGGGGGCTGAAGGAGCTGGATGCCGATTTCGAGTTCATCTCGGTGAACCTGCTCCAGGGCGAACACAAGCGGCCCGAATTCCTGCGCCTCAATCCGGCCGGCAAGGTGCCCGTGCTGGTGGACGGCGATCTCGTGATTCCCGAATCGGCCGCGATCGTGCTGTATCTCGCGGACAAGTACCCGGAGAAGGCGTTGCTGCCGGACGATCCGGCGCTGCGGGCCGAGGCGTACCGATGGGTCATGTTCGCGGTGACGGAGCTCGAGCAGCCGCTGTGGCGGATCACGCGGCACTCGTTCATCTATCCGCCGGAGAAGCGCTCGCCGGCCGACATCGAACTGGCGCGCGAGGATTTCAGGACGATGGCGGCGATCCTCGACAAGCATCTCGAAGGGCGCGAATTCATCGTCGGCGATACGCTGACGGTGGCCGATTGCGTGACGGCTTACCTGATCGACTGGGCGGGTGAGTGCAACCTGATCGAATCGTTTCCGCAGTTGTGTGCGTATCTCGAACGGCTGTATGCGCGGCCGAAGGCACCGCAGCGGATCGCGGACGCGCGCAAGGCGGCGTGAACGTTCGGCGGCCGGTCATGCGCTGCATCGGCATGGCCGACCGCTGCGTCGGTGCGTTCGGCGAGCGGCGGTCTTGCGCGTTTCAGGACGGTGACGCGTGCGTCGCGCACGCGGCGCACGCAGGGGCTCACACTACGTCGTCAGGCCCGCCAAGCATGCGGCACAGCATCGACAGGTCGCTGAGCGTGACGTGCGGGGTCGCGGCCTGCTGCTGCACGCGCTCCGCTTCCCGGTGCGTATCGCGCACCACCCACGCCGCCTGCAGCCCCGCGTTCAATGCGCCGACGATATCGAGGTGGTAGTCATCGCCGACATGCAGCAGTTCCGCCGGTGGCACGTCGAGCGATTCCGCCGCCGCATGGAAGATCCCGGGCTCCGGCTTCGCGACGCCGAACGCCTGCCCACTGAGCGTCGCACGAAAGAATTCGCCGCCGCCGGTCAGTCGCAGATCCGCGTTGCCGTTGGTCACCGCGATCAACGGAAACCGCGCACTCAACCACGCGAGCGCCGGCAACGCATCTTCATAGAATTCAACCCGGTTGCGCGCGGCATAGAAGGCCGCGTACGCACGGTCGGTGAGCGCGACATCTTCGTTCGCGCGCTCCAGCGCAAGCCGGATCGAGCCGATTCTCATCGCGCGGAAGTCGCCGGCGAGATCGGGGCACAATCGTTCGTATTCCTCACGCAAGTCGCTGAGCGCCTGCTGCGTGGGCAGCACCCGCTCGGTACCGGGCGCGTGCTCGATCAGCCACGTGCGAAGCTCCCCTTCGGCCCGTACGACGGATGGCCCGAACGGCCACAGGGTGTCGTCCAGGTCGAACGAGAGCGCGGAAACTTGGGTGAGACGCATGGAGGTTGACGGGGCGTTTCGTTTACCAGGGCCACGGAATGGCGATTCCGGTGCCGTTTTCGAGGGCCTGCCGATACAGGAAGCGTGCGACGGTCAGGTCCTGCAGCGCGAGCCCGGTCATGTCGAAGACGGTGATCTCGTGCGGCGCGCGGTCGACCGTCGCGGTTCCCGCGAGGATGTCACCGATTTCCGTGCGTGGCAAATCCGGCGCCCACTGGCACTCGCCGATGCTGCGCGCCTGGTCGTGATCGTCCACGACAATCCGCGCGGGTTCCAGCACGCCGGCCGGCAGCTCGCGCTTGCCGGCGGTGTCGGCGCCCACGCAGGTCAGGTGGGTGCCCGGCTGCACCGCGTCCGCATCGAACAGCGGGCCGCCGCCGGGCGTTGCCGTGATCACCACGTCGCTGTTGGCCACCGCGTCGTTCCGGTCGCGCGCCACGCCGATCGTGCATCGTTCCCGGAAGGCCGATTCGAACGCCGGGTCGGGCTCGCCGCTGGCGCTCACGTACTGCACGGTGCACCGTTGCGGTAGCAGCCCCAGTGCGTAGTCGAGCTGGACGCGCGCCTGCACGCCGGTGCCGAACACGCAGATTCGCGTGCTGTCGCGTCGCGCGAGCAGTTGCAGACCGAGGCCGCCGGCGGCGCCGGTGCGCGCGGTGGTGATCGCATTGCCGTCCATGATGCACAGCGGGCGGCCCGTAGCCGGGTCGAACAGCGCGACGGTGGCCTGATGCGGTTCGCCGCCGAGCCCGCGGTTGCCGGGCCAGAATCCGGCCGCCTTGAAACCGAGCAGGTCCTGATTCGCGACATCGCCCGACTTGATGCCGAACACGCCGCCGGTGTGCAGCTTCTCACGCACCACCGGGAACACGCGTCCGGCCCGTTGACTGTGCAGCACGAAGGCTTCGCGAACGGCCGCCGTCACTTGCGCGGCCTGGAGGGCGGGCGCGACGGTATCGCGGTCGAGAAGCAGGAGTCGGTCGTCGGTCGGCATGTTCGGGGCAAGCGCTTTCGGCGCCAGGCAAATCGGGGTGGTTTAAATTTTGTCCAAGTTTGGACAAAGAGTCAATGAATCGACGGGGCGGCACGGGTGCGCGGTTTTGCTCACCACCCGTAGAAGCGCGGCCACGTCTGCGCGCCGCCGTCTTCGCCGATCGCCTGATATTCGGGATGTTGCGCACCGGTGGCGCACGCGTGATTCGGCAGGATGCGCAGGCGGGTGCCGATCGGAAACCGTTGCGCGATGCCGGCGTCGGGCGTGCCTGCACGCGACACGATCCCGTGCTCCTGGTTGGCGGCGCTCATCACGTAGTCGCCGAGCACGTCGCCGTGTTCGGTGCAAACTTGCCCGTAGCCGAAGTCGTGCGCCTGGCGCTGCGTGCCGCGGTCGCGGCTCATCGCCATCCAGCCGGCGTCGACGATCGCCCAGCCTTTTTCTTCCTGGTGCCCGATGACGGTGGTCAGCACCGACAGCGCGATGTCGGACAGGTCGCACACGCCGATGTTGTGCATCACGAGGTCGAACATCACGTACACGCCGGCGCGCACTTCGGTCACGCCTTCGAGATGTTCCGCCGCGAGGGCGGTGGGGGTCGAGCCGATGCTCACGACCGGGCAGGGCAGCCCGGCAGCGCGAAGGCGCTCCGCCGCCCGCACGGTGCGGCTGCGTTCCTGCTCGGCGATCGCCGCCAGTGCGTCGGGCGTGCTGTATTCGTAGCTGGAGCCCGCGTGTGCCAACACCCCGCCGAGCACCATCCCGCCGTCGACCAGCGCGCGGCCCACGTCGATCAGCAGGTCGGCGTCGGGCGGAATCCCGGAGCGGTGGCCGTCGACGTCGACCTCGATCCACACGTCGAAGCGCTCGTCGTGCGCGCGCCCGAATTCGGCGATCGCGTGTGCGGCCGGCAGGCTGTCGGCGACGAGCTTCAGGTCGCAGCCCTGCCGGCGCAGCGCGAGCGCCTGGCCCAGCTTCGCGGGCACCATGCCGACCGCGTAGACGATGTCCCGGATACCGTGCGCGAAAAACTGTTCGGCTTCCTTGAGCGTCGACACCGTGATGCCCTGTGCGCCGGCCGCGATCTGGGCATCGACGACTTGCGTGCTCTTGGTGGTCTTGACGTGTGGCCGGAACCGGACGCCGAGCGCGTCCAGATGCGCCTGCATGCGGCCGATGTTGTGCTGCATGCGGCCGATGTCGATCAGGGCGGCCGGGGTGTTGAGGGTTTGAAGATCCACGATGCGTTGCCTCGGAGGGTTGCCGATGTGAACGATGTGAACACTGTAGGGCCGTGGATGAATCTCGGGTTTAACGCATCGCTAATCCGGCATTAAACGCTGCTTAATCGACTGGATCGACTGAATCGTGTGGATGCGCGGCGCGGCTCACGCGTTGCCACGCCACGGCGGCGGGCTGAGCAACCGTGTCGCGGCTTCGAGGAACACCCGTTGCCGCGCGGAGCGGCCGGTGCGCGACGGCAGCAGCGCCGTCACGGGGGCGGGCGGCAGGTGCCAGTCGGGCAGCAACCGGACGAGCTTGCCGTTCGCCAGCAGCGGCGCGACGTCCCACTCGGAGCGCTCGACGATCCCGAGCCCCGCCAGCGCCCATTCCGTGATGACGGTGCCGTCGTTCGACGACAGCGCGCCGGTCACGCGGATCACGGCGGACCGGCGCGGTTCGCCCTTGACGTCGCCGCCTTGCGAGAAGCGCCAGCGCGGGATGTCCTCGTCGTTCTCGCGCAGGCACAGGCAGTCGTAGCGGGCCAGGTCGGACGGATGGTTCAGTTCCTTGATGCGGCGCGCATAGGCGGGGCTCGCGCACAGAAAGCGGTCATTGGGCGCGAGCGGATACCCGATCCACGACGACGACTTGAGGCTGCCGACATGAACGACCACGTCGGCGCCCGGCGCGCTGGTCAACGGGCTCTCCGACAGGTGGAGCGCGATGTCGAGCTTCGGATGCGCGCGCTGCACGTCGCGCACGATCCGCGCGACGTACTTGCGGCCGAAGCCGAGCGGGGCGACGACGCGCAGCGTGCCGCGCACGTCGCCGTGGTCGCCCGAGATGCTGACCGGCAGCGCCTCCACGCGCTCGAGGATGTCGACGGCTTCCTGGTACAGGCGCTGCCCTTCGTCGGTCAACGCGATCCCTTTCGGCTGCCGCACGGCGAGCCGGGCGTTCAATCGCGCTTCCATCCGCTGCAGGCGAATCGTGACCGCGGGCGGCGTGAGATCGAGCAGCCGCGCGGCCGCGGCCAGCGAGCGCGACGTGCCGATCGCGCGGACGAGTCGAAGGTCGTCGAGGTCGAGCATTTCGTGTCTCTTAATGCTGGGTGTGCCGAGCATTAAACCGCACATTGCGACGCGAATCCATCGGTGCGGCGGTGGATCGCGTCGGTCGCGCACCGAATCGGATTGCGTGGCCGCTTCGAATGACACGGCCCGCGGCGCCACGCATCGTTACCGGTCGAGCCCGACAATCAGCGACCGGTGCGCGGCCACCCCGGCCATCACGCCCGACGCCGATGCGAACGTTGCGTTGCTCATCGGTGTCGACGCGTCGCCGGCCGCGAACACGCCGGCGACGCTCGTCTGCTTCATTGCATCGACGCGCACGACCGGGCCGAGCGGCCCGTCGTCGAATGCACAGCCGAGCTGCTGCGCGAGATCGCTCGCCATCGCCGTGGGCGCGCCGACGAACAGCGCATCGATCGGCACGACCTGCCCGTCGGCGAGCCGCAACGCTTCGATTCGCGGCGCATCGCCGAGGATTTCCACGACCGGCGACCGTTCGATGCGCACGCCGCGCGCATCGAGCAACGCGGCTTCTTCTTCGTTCGCCTCGACTACACCCTGCGTGAACCACGTCGTCGGGCCCCAGTCCGGAATCAGGATCGCCTGATGCACCGACAGCGGATGCGTGGCGAGCACGCCGAGCCGCTGGCCGCTCACCTCGTATCCATGGCAGTACGGACAATGCAGCACGCTCACCCCCCAGCGTTCCGCCAGCCCCGGCAGTGCGGGCAGTTCGTCGCGGATACCGGTCGCGAGGATCAACCGGTCGGCGCTCGCCCGGCTGCCGTCGGCGAGCGTCACGTGGAAGCGGCCGTCCGCATCGCGCTCGGCCGTGCGCACGTCGCCTGCGATCCGTTGCACGGTGGGGTACGCGGCGAGCTGCGCGGCGGCCTGCTCGACGATCTGTGCGGGCGGCTTGCCGTCCTGCCCGAAAAAACCGTGCGCGTGCGCGGCAAAGCGGTTGCGCGGCCGGCCGGCGTCGACTACGAGCACACGGCGGCGCGCCCGAGCAAGCTGCATCGCGGCCGACAGCCCCGCAAAGCTGCCGCCGATCACGATCACTTCATGATGGCCATGCATGCACCGACTCCTTTCCTGAACCTGCGTGAATGACGGACGTGCTCCGATGGTGGTCGTCTCAACTCAACTCAACCCAACTCACGAAACACGAGAAGTTGCATGATAGGGCGATGGTATCATTCACGCAACTTCAAAAGTTTCGAGAGAGGGGCGCCGCCCGTGAGAACCGATAGCCGCTTGTCGCGCATGCTGCATGCGCTGATCCACATGGATCAGGCCGACGGCCCGATGACGTCCGACGCGATCGCGACGATGTTGTGCACGAACCCGGTCGTCGTGCGGCGCCTGCTCGGCGGCTTGCGCGACTGCGGCTACGTGCAGTCGGAGAAGGGGCATGGCGGCGGCTGGGTGCTGAGCGTCGCGCTCGACGACATCACGCTGCTCGACGTCTATCGCGCGGTGGGCGAGCCGCCGCTGTTCTCCGATCTGGTGACCGACGACGAGGCCGAATGCCTGGTCGAGCAGGCCGTCAATGCGCACCTGTCGGCCACGCTGAAGGAGGCCGAGACGACGCTGCTCGCCCGCTTCGGCGAAGTCACGCTCGGCATGCTGTCGCGCGATTTCGAGGCGAAGCACGCGAAGCGGCGCAAGCCGCGCTGACGCGCCGCAGCATCGCGGCCGGGCGTCGCGCCATGTGCGCGCCGACGTGGCCGAAAACGCTGCGTCGCGATGTTCTGTCCCCCAACTTCTGCCCGGTTCGCCCGCCACAGGGCAAAATACGGGTTTTCCGCACCCGCGAGGGCGCGACCGAATCACGCGCCGGGCGGCGGCGGTGCGCCATCCGCACGCCGCCGCCGGGCGCCCAGGCAAGAAACGCTCGTCATGTCGCGAGCCCACAGGAGTCCAGACCCCATGCCCGAATCCAACCTGTCCTTCTTCGGCCGGCTGTCGCTGGCCGTCGGCACGTTTTTCTCCGTGCTCGGCAACCGCGAGTTCGCGGCCGGCGTGCTGCGCGTGCGCGATGGCGCCCCGGCACCGGTCGCGCCGGCCCCCGCCGCGGCCCCCGCGCCGTCCCCGGCGCCTGCCGCCGCGCCCGTGAAGGCGCCGGCACCCGAGCTGCGCGAAGCGAGCCCGCAGGCCGCGCTGCAACTGCTCGGCCTGCTGCAGCGCGATGCGCGCTTCATCGACTTCGTCGAGGAAGACATCGCCGGCTACGCGGACGCCGACATCGGCGCGGCCGCACGCCTCGTGCACGACGGCTGCCGTGCCGCGCTGCGCGAACACTTCACGATCGTGCCGGTGCGCGACGAAGCCGAAGGCAGCCGCGTGACGCTGCCGGCCGGCTTCGACGCGACGGCCGTGCGCGTGACCGGCAACGTGGTCGGCGCCGCGCCGTTCACGGGCACCGTCAGCCATCGCGGCTGGCGGGTCGCCGACGTGCGCCTGCCGAAGCTGACGGGCAGCCACGACGCGTCGGTCGTCGCACCGGCGGAGGTGGAACTGTGAGCGATCCGCGCTATTCGATCGGCATCGATCTCGGTACCACCCATTGCGCGCTGTCGTACGTCGACAGCGCCGCGAGCGACGGCGAAACCATCACGCAGCAGGTGCTGCCGATCGCGCAGCTCACCGCGCCCGGCGCGCTGGAGTCGCGCGACCTGCTGCCGTCGTTCCTCTACCTGCCGCATGAAAGCGAACTCACGCAGGGCGACCTGACGCTGCCGTGGACGGCCTCGCGCGGCTTCGCGGTCGGCGAGATGGCCCGCACGAGCGGCGCCGGCACCCCGATCCGCCTCGTGTCGAGCGCGAAGAGCTGGCTGTGCCACCCGGGTGTCGACCGCCGCGCGGCGATCCTGCCGAGCGATGCGCCGCCGGAAGTGGCGCGCGTGTCGCCGCTGGAAAGCTCGATCCGCTACCTGACGCACCTGCGCGAAGCGTGGGACCACACGCATCCCGACGCGCCGTTCGCCGACCAGGACGTGACGGTCACGATCCCCGCATCGTTCGACCCGGCCGCGCGCGAGCTGACGGCCGAGGCCGCCCGCGCCGCCGGCTACTCGCGGATGACGCTGCTCGAGGAGCCGCAGGCCGCGCTGTACAGCTGGATCCAGAAGAGCCAGGGCGGCTGGCGCAAGCAGGTGCAGGTCGGCGACCTGATCCTGTGCGTCGACGTCGGCGGCGGCACGACCGACCTGTCGCTGATCGCGGTGGTCGAGCGCGAAGGCAATCTCGAACTGCATCGCGTGGCGGTCGGCGAGCACATCCTGCTCGGCGGCGACAACATGGACCTCGCGCTTGCGCACATCGTCGCGCGCAAGCTCGCGCAGCAGGGCACGCAGGCCGATCCGTGGCAACTGCGCGCGCTCACGTACGCGTGCCGTTCCGCGAAGGAAACGCTGCTGTCCGACCCGACGACCGACGCGGTGCCGCTCGTCGTGCCGAGCCGCGGCTCGAAGCTGATCGGCGGGTCGATCCGCACGGAGCTGACGCGCGCGGAACTCACGCAGACGATCCTCGAAGGCTTCTTCCCGCAAGTCGACGCGGCCGCGCGCCCGGTGAGCCGCGCCCGCGTCGGCCTGACGCAGCTCGGCCTGCCGTATGCGCAGGACGCGGGCATCACGCGCCATCTCGCGGCGTTCCTCGGCCGCCAGGTCGCGGCGCTCGACTCGCTCGACGGCGTGCAGCGCACGCTGCCGCAGGGCGCGACGTTCCTGCATCCGACCGCCGTGCTGTTCAACGGCGGCGTGTTCAAGTCGACGCTGCTCACGCAGCGCGTGCTCGATACGCTCAACAGCTGGCTCGCCGCTGAAGGTGCGCCGCCCGCGCGCCTGCTCGAAGGCGCGGATCTCGATCTCGCGGTTGCGCGCGGCGCGGCGTACTACGGCTACGTGAAGCGCGGCCGCGGCGTGCGCATTCGCGGCGGCACGGCGCGTGCGTACTACGTCGCGATCGAATCGGCGATGCCGGCCGTGCCGGGGCTCGAACCGCCGGTGCAGGCGCTGTGCGTCGCGCCGTTCGGGATGGAGGAGGGCTCGGACGCGGCACTGCCGCCGCAGGAGTTCGGCCTCGTCGTCGGCGAACCGGTGCAGTTCCGCTTCTTCGGGTCGTCGGTGCGCCGTCAGGACCAGGTCGGCACGCTGCTCGACTACTGGTCGCCGGAAGAGCTGCAGGAGCTGGAGGAAATCCAGGCGACGCTGCCCGCCGAAGGGCGCACCGTCGGCGAGGTCGTGCCGGTGAAGCTGCATGCGCGCGTGACAGAAGCCGGCACGCTCGAACTCGAGGCGATCCCGAGCGGCACGGACGAGCGCTGGAAGGTCGAGTTCGACGTGCGCGGCGCCGCCTGAGCGCGATGAAGCGCTATACGGTCGGGATCGACCTCGGCACGAGCAATACGGTCGTCGCATACGTCGAGGCCGGTTCCGACGCGATCCGCGTGTTCGACGTCGAGCAGCTGGTCGGCCCCGGCGCGGTGGCGGCACAGCCGCTGCTGCCGTCGGTGCGCTATCACCCGGCGGCGGGCGAGCTGCCGCCGGATACGCTGCGGCTGCCGTGGGCGGCCCACGCGAAAGCGAGCGCGGCCGGTGCGACGCCGGCCGTGATCGGCCGCTACGCGCGCACGCTCGGCGCGCAGGTGCCGGGCCGGCTCGTGACGAGCGCGAAGAGCTGGCTGTCGCACGCGTCGGTCGACCGGCTCGCGGCGATCCTGCCGTGGGGCGCGGCCGACGACGTCGACAAGGTGTCGCCGGTCGATGCGAGCGCGAGCTATCTCGCGCACGTGCGTGACGCATGGGATGCCCGTTTTCCCGACGCACCGCTCGCGAAGCAGGATGTGATCCTGACGGTGCCCGCGTCGTTCGACGACGGCGCGCGGGCGCTGACGGTCGAGGCCGCGCGACGTGCGAAGCTGCCCGCGCTGCGGCTGCTGGAAGAGCCGCAGGCCGCGTTCTACGACTGGTTGTACGGGCAGCGCGACACGCTGCGCGAGACGTTTGCCGCTGCGCGTCGCGTGCTGATCTGCGACGTCGGCGGCGGTACGACCGATCTCACGCTCGTCGATGTCGCGCCGGGCGGCGACGGCGAGCCGACCTTCACGCGCGTCGGCGTCGGCAACCACCTGATGCTCGGCGGCGACAACATGGACCTCGCGCTCGCGCGCCTGGTCGAGTCGCGGCTGACCGAGCCCGGCACGCGGCTGTCCGCCGCGAGCCTGTCGCAGCTCGTCGAGCGTTGCCGCGCCGCGAAGGAGCGGCTGCTCGGCGACGATGCCCCCGAATCCGTCAACGTCACGCTGCTCGGCGCGGGCAGCAAGCTCGTCGGCGGTGCGCGTTCGGCCGAGCTGACGCGGCAGGAAGCCGAGCAGATCGTCGTCGACGGTTTCTTCCCGCAGGTCGAAGCCGGCGAACTGCCGCGCCGTGCGCGCGCCGCGATCGTCGAATTCGGGCTGCCGTATGCGAGCGACGCGGCCGTCACGCGGCACGTCGCCGCGTTCCTGAACCGGCATGCGGAAGGCCCGCTGCCCGACACGCTGCTGCTCAACGGCGGCGTGTTCCGCGCGGGCGCGCTCGCCGGCCGTCTCGCGCAGACGCTCGGCGCGTGGCGCGGTGCGCCGCTCGACGTGCTGCACAACGCGCATCCGGACGTCGCGGTCGCACGCGGTGCGGTGGCCTACGGGCTCGCGCGTGCCGGTCATGCGCCGCGCATCGGCGGCGGGTCCGCGCGCAGCTATTTCCTCGTGCTCGACGATGGCGCCGAAGGCGCGGCCGCGCGTGGCGTGTGCCTGCTGCCGCGCGGCACGGAGGAGGGCCACGAGATCCGGCTCGACGATCGCACGTTCGCGCTGCAACTCGGGCAGCCGGTGCGTTTCCACCTCGTATCCACGGTGGCCGACACCGCGTATCGGCCCGGCGATCTCGTCGATCTCGACGGCGGCGATTTCGTGCGGCTGCCGCCGATCGCGACGGTCGTCGACGCAAAAGTGGGCGGCGATGCGCGCGAAACACCCGTGAAGCTCACCGCGTCGCTGACGGAAGTCGGCACGCTCGAAATGCACTGCATCGCGACCGACGATGCGTCGCGCCGCTGGCGGCTCGAATTCCAGCTGCGCGGCGATGCGCCCGTGCAGGGCGACGACGCTGCGCTCGCGCGGCACCCGCGGCTCGATCAGGCGCTCGAACTGATCGAGCGCTCGTTCGGCAGCAAGGCCGCCGGCGTCACGCCGAAAGAGACGCGCCGGCTGCGCGCGCAGCTCGAGCAGGTGCTCGGTGCGCGTGAAGACTGGGACGTTGCGCTCGCGCGTGAATTGTTCGATGCGTTGCTCGCGCGCGCACGTCGGCGGCGGCGCTCGGCCGATCACGAACGTGCGTGGCTGAACCTGGCCGGCTATTGCCTGCGTCCGGGGTTCGGGCATCCGCTCGATGCATGGCGCATCGAGCAGCTGTGGCCGCTGTTCGACGACGGGATTCAGTATGTGACCGACGCTCAGGTGTGGTCCGAGTGGTGGACGTTGTGGCGGCGCGTGGCCGGCGGCCTCGACGACGATGCGCAGACGCAGGTGCGCGACGCGATCGCGTTCCTCGAACCGACCGACGACAAGCGGCGCAAGCTGCCGTTCGATCCGGGCAAGGTCGGACCGGCCGATATGACGCGGTTGTCCGCGTCGCTTGAGCGACTGCCCGTTGAACGCAAGGTCGAGCTGGCCGAGCGGCTGATCGCGCAATTGCAGAAGCCGGCGGAGCGCACGCTGTGCGCGTGGGCGCTCGGACGCATCGGTGCGCGCCGGCCGTTCTACGGCAGCGCGCACAGCGTCGTGCCGGCGGAAGTCGCCACCGGCTGGCTCGATGCGCTGTTCGCGCTCGACTGGAAACAGGTCGAGCCGGCGGCGTTCGCGGCTGCACAGATTGCGCGGATGACCGGAGACCGTTCGCGCGATTTGCCGGACGACACACGCGAGGCCGTGATCAAGCGCCTGTCGGCCGCGAATGCGTCGGCGGCTTGGATCGACATGGTCCGTGAAGCGATCGCGTTCGACGAAGCCGACACGGTGCGCGTGTTCGGCGAAACGCTGCCGGCGGGGTTGAAGCTGCTGGCGGGGTGAGCGCGTACTGCCACACGTTTAGGCACCGTTCGGAGAGGGTAGCGAAGATGCAAGCAACTTGGCTGGGCCGATCCGGCCGCCTGGTCGCTAGCCAACTATGCGCCGGAACAGGGCGCGATAGTCGCGGACGGATTCTGTTCCCGCCTTGTATGCCCCGGCCGGGTTTTTCTTTCGATTCTTTCAATGCCGCTAAAGGGCATTAGCGGCATTGTGTTTAACGTGTCAAAACACGTAGGCCGCGTTCTGAACCTTGATAGTCGGTGGAATCGTACTGACAATGTCAGTACAATATGGGTATCCAAGCACTGTTGTTGACCGGAGGCTCCTCCATGTCCGCTACCCATCGCCCCCCGACCAAGCGCGACACCCTGAACTTGCGCGTGCAGCCTGACGAACGCGACCTGATCGATCGCGCGGCCGCCGCACGCGGGCAGAACCGCACCGACTTCATCCTGTCCGCCGCCCGCGCGGCCGCTGAGGAAACCCTGCTCGAGGCGACGCTGGTGCGCGCCAGTCCCGACGCGTATGCCGCGTTCGTCGCGCGGCTCGATGCGTCACCGGCGCCGAATCCCCAGTTGCGGCGCACGATGCAGACGCCCGCGCCGTGGGACGGCTCGGGCGGCCCCGTCGCATGACGCTGCGCGCGCCCACCCCGATTACGCTGGAACATGCGCAGGCGGGCGCCCTGGACGCCTTCGATTCGGGTGAGCCGAACCTGGACGATTGGCTCAAGCGGAGAGCCCTGCGTAACCACGTGAGCGGCGCGTCACGTACCTTCGTGGTGTGTGATGACCAGCGCGTCGTTGCCTACTACGCGCTAGCGTCTGGTGCGGTGGATGTTGCGGCCGCACCCGGACGGTTTCGCCGCAACATGCCGGACCCCGTACCGGTCGTCGTGTTGGCCAGGCTCGCGGTAGACCGGGCCTGGCAGGGCCGCGGACTGGGCCGCGGGCTGCTGCGTGACGCCGGGCTACGGGTCATGCAGGCGGCCGACACCATCGGGATTCGCGGGCTGCTCGCACATGCACTGTCGGCCGACGCGCAGCGCTTCTATCTGCAGGTCGGATTCGAGCCGTCGCCGCTGGACCCTATGACAGTCATGATCACACTGACCGATTTGCGCGCGTCGTTGACGTGAGCGCGCATCGAACGTGCCCCGACCGACGCATGGCATTGCGCACTAGCTTGCTCCGGCTGAACGACATGACGCGTGCCGAGGACGGAGCCTGATATGCCCACCTGCTCTACCAACTGACCGCGACGGCCGAACAGACGTGCGTGTCGGTACCTGTGGCAGCGCCGTTTGCTGCGCTCGGTGGCAGCCGTACCGAGACTGCTCCGCACTGGCGTATCGAACAACAAACGTTGCGCGCTTTTCGCCTCTCGATGTCAGGTCTGCGGTTCCCGCGCACGCTGCGGTTTGGCCAATTCGATTGCAGGCACGTCCAGTGCGTTCTGCATGGCCGCCCGCCGCGCCAGATGAATCCCCGCCAGCATGCAGCGCACCGATCCACCGGCCAGTTCGATCGTCGGCACGTCGAGCGGCAGCAGCCGTGCCGAACGCTCGATCGTCGCGCGCTGTACCGGCGTGAGGCAGTCGTACGCGCGCCGCGACAGCGCGAGCACACGCCCTTCCTTGCCCGACAATTCCAGCGTATTGCCCGCGAAATTCGCGATCTGCGAGGCATCGAGCGCGATCACCGTGCGGCCCGTTTCGGCCAGCCGTTGCGCGATCTCGTCACGACGACGGCGGTCGGCGATGAGTTCGAGGCCGACCATCGCGAACTCGGTCGCGACGCTCATCATCACGTTCGTGTGATAGATCGGGCGCCCGTCGGCATCGGCCGTATCGAAGCAGATCGGCTCGAAATTGAAGTGCGTGCAGAAGCGTTCGAGCGCGACCGGATCGGCGCGGCGCGAACGCGCGGTGTACGCGATCCGCGCGACGTGGTCGAGTACCATCGCGCCGGTGCCTTCGAGGAACACGTCGTCGTATTCGAGGCCCGAGTAGTCGATCACGTCCTGCACGCGGTACTCGGCCTTCAGCATCTCGATCACGTCCGCGCGCCGCTCACGGCGCCGGTTCGCGCTGAACATCGGAAAGAGCGCGACGTGGCCGCCCGGATGCGTCGAGAACCAGTTGTTCGGGAACACGGAGTCGGGCGTGTCGCGCTCGCCGTGGTCGTCGAACACGTGCACGCGCACGCCCGCATCGGCGAGCGTCTGCGCGGCTACCGTGACTTCGTCGCGCGCGGCGGCGGACACGGATGCCGCGCCGTGCACGCCGTCGGCGGCGGCGGTGCGCTGGAACGCGTTGTCGGCCGCGGTCTGCGGGTTCGGCAGGAAGCGGTGCGGCCGGATCATCACGACGGCGGCCGGCGCCTGGATCGATACGAGATTCATGGAAGGCAGGAGCGAAAGGCAAGGGGCCGGGCGGCGCACGGGCCGCCCGGGGATGGCCGTCAGCGCGCGAACGCGGCGACGGCTTCGGTCACATATGCCGCGTGGCCCTGCGCGATCGCGGCCGGGTCGTCGATCAGCGCGAACAGGTTCTTCGGGTCGACGGCCGGCGGAATCAGCGCGATCTCGACGCCCGCGTTGTGCTGCTGCGCGAGCGCATACAGGTAGCGCAGCGCCGAGTAATCCTCGAGCGCGAAGCCGACCGAGTCGAACACCGTGACTTCATCCGCGCGTTCGCGGCCGCTCGTCTCGCCCTGCAGCACGCGCCACAGCTCGGTGACGGGGAAGTCGGCCGGCATCTGCTGGATCTCGCCCTCGATGCGCGACTGCGGCTCGAATTCGACGAACACGCGGCCCGCATGCAGCACACCGGCCTCGAGTTCGGTCTTGCCCGGGCAATCGCCGCCCACGGCGTTCAGGTGCATGCCGGGCTCGATCATATCGGCCGTGACGATCGTCGCGTAGGCCTTGTCGGCGGTGACGGTCGTCACGATGTCGGCGCCGCGCACGGCGTCGGCGGTCGACGCGGCGCGCACCACGCGCAGCGCCGGGTAGGCGGCGAGGTTCTGCACGAGCTTGTCGGTCGCGTGCGGATCGACGTCGAACACGCGGATCTCGTCGATGCCGAGCAGCGTGTGGAACGCGATCGCCTGGAATTCGCTCTGCGCGCCGTTGCCGATCAGCGCCATCGTGCGCGAATCGGGGCGGGCGAGTACCTGGGCGGCGAGCACCGACGTGGCGGCCGTGCGCAGCGCGGTGGTCAGCGTGAGTTCGGCGAGCAGCAGCGGGTAGCCGGTATCGACTTCGGCGAGCGCGCCGAACGCCATCACCGTGTGCATCCCGCGCGCGGCATTGACGGGGTGGCCGTTCACGTACTTGAACGCGAACAGCGACGCGTTCGCGACGGGCATCAGTTCGATCACGCCGTCGCGCGAGTGGCACGCGACGCGCGGCGACTTGTCGAAGTCGGCCCAGTGCAGGTAATCGGCGCGCAGCGTGTCGACGAGCTCGCGGAGGAACGTCGTGACGCCGGTCTGGGCGATCAGTCGGGCGGTGGCGGGAACGTCGAGGAAGCGGGTCATACGTCTGTCTCCTGTCGACCCGAGTTAGCGCTTTAGCGCTTACTCGGGTCCCATGCTTTGCAAGTGCTCAGTGCCGGTACGGGTGTCCCTGGCGTTCTGGTCGACCGCGCGGTGCTTCGGCGCGCGTCCCGGCTTGCTGGAAGCGGCGGTGCGGCACATCTCGCCGGTCGATAGCGTCATTATTTCGGCGAGTCGAGCCAACAAAAAGACGGCAAAAGTGGCAGATTTATCGATAGACTTGGCAAATTGCTGACCCGATATGGCAATTTGACCAAGTTGCGCGGGTCGGAATGCAAAGGCTCCGGCACGCTGGCGGCCGGTTCACGTTCAACAGGAAGGCCCGTTCATGATCACGCTCGACGACGTCGACCGGCAGCTCATCGCGCTGCTGCGCGACAACGCGCGACTGCCCGTCGTCGCGCTGGCGAAGGAATTGCGCGTCGCGCGCGCGACCGTGCAGAACCGGCTGACGCGGCTGGAGAAGAACGGCGTGATCGTCGGCTATACGGTGCGGCTCAAGCCGGCGGCCGAACGGCACCGGATCCGCGCGCTGATGTCGATCGCCGTGCAGGGCAATCGCGGCGCGGAAGTGGTGAAGGTGCTGCGCGGGCATCCGAACGTCGCGTCGATCCACAGCACCAACGGGCGCTGGGATCTCGTCGCCGAGCTGCATGCCGATTCGCTCGAGCACTTCGATCGCGTGCTCGGCGCGATCCGGCTGATCGACGGAATCGCGAATACCGAGACGAGTATTTTGCTGTCGACGCACAAGGCGTGACGCGGGCGGGCGGCGCCTGCGTCAGCGCTCAGGTTTGCGCAGGGGTCAGGCGCTGGTCGCCGGCGCCGGAAACACCGGCTCGCCCAGCGTCAGCATCAACCGGTTCGCCCACGCGAAGATCGCGACCGCGTGCGACAGGTCGAGAATCTCCTCATGTGTCAGCCCTTCGGCTTCCAGCGCGGCGATATCGCCCGCGTCGACCGTATCGGGCCGCTCCGTCAGCGCGATCGCATAGCGAATGATCGCCCGTTCGCGCGCCGTCGTGCCGGCCGTGGCCGGATCGTCGAACACCTGCTCGATCGCGTCGGTGCGCTTCGCGAGCTGGGTAAAGCGCTGCGCATGCACGGACGCGCAGTACACGCAGCCGTTCACGCGCGACACGGCCGTGCTCGCCAGTTCACGCTCCGCGCGCGACAGTCCGCCGGGGCCATACATGATCGCGTTGAATACGCCCGAGCGTTGCCGCAGGATCTCGGGAAGATGGACGAGCAGCAGGTAATAGTCGGACGTCTTCGCTTGCGGGTGGCTCGCTTCGAGCACGGCCAGCTGATCGGGCGTCGCGGCATCGAGCGAAACGGTGTCGAGCCAGGCACGCCAGCCGAGCGTGTCGGACGTGAAGCCGTGCGTGGTCGTCGTCATGCGGCCTCCGTTGCGGCACGTGCCTGAAGCGCCTGCGCGGCCACCGCGACGCGCAACTGATACGCGACGAACGCCACGAGCTGCGACAGCGCGACGATCGCGGGCGTCGTGAGCCCGGCCGACTTCAGCGTGTCGAGATCGGACGGACGTGCATCGACCGGCGCGTGCGTCAGCAGGCGTGCATGCGCGAGGATCGTGCCGATGCGGCGGGGCAAGGTGTCGAATGCATCCGCGTCCGCGCGGGCGATATCGTCGAGCGTGCCGCCTGCGTCGACCAGTCGTGCGCGATAGGTGCCGGCCAGCACGCGAG
Source organism: Burkholderia sp. AU15512 (assembly GCF_002223325.1). Taxonomy (NCBI): domain Bacteria; kingdom Pseudomonadati; phylum Pseudomonadota; class Betaproteobacteria; order Burkholderiales; family Burkholderiaceae; genus Burkholderia; species Burkholderia sp. AU15512. The sequence continues at coordinate 2,263,920 of NZ_NKEX01000006.1, read as the reverse complement.
CGTTCGATTTTTCTGCGACATACCGCGCCGCGTGCAGTCGTTCGATCAACGACAGATCGGGCAACGCGGGATCGAACAGCGCCGCTTCGCTCAGCCGCGTATGGCGCAGCACCTTGTCGCGTGCGCGACGCAGTGCGGCGACGGCGTCGCCATCGCGCAGGCCGGCCACCGCATCGATCGTATCCGGCGCATCGGCCGGCGTGATGGATTCAGTCATCGTTTCGGGTTCCCTTCGTCGTCAATGTGATCGATGAACGCGCGCTCATGCGTCGGCGTCGCGCCATTCGTCGCCTTGCAGTTCGGCGTTGGCGTACGCGACGAGCGCGTCGTAGTGGCGATCGCGGTCCGCGTCGAACAGCCGGCTCGCGATCCCGCGCGCGAGCCGCCTGGCGCCCGCGCTGATGGCCGGGATATCGCCGGACAGCTTGCCGTGGCTCAGGCTCGCTGCATGGTTGAAGCAGTGAATTCGCGTGATGGCCGTACATGCGCCGGGCTCGCGCTCCTGGAACGCGAACGCGGGGCCGAGATCGGGCGATTCGGCGAGCTCGTCGATCCACGTGCCCGGCTCCGGTCGATAGCGATCCTTCCAGCGCCGCACCTGCGCGCCGAACGACGCGAATTCCGCGCGCGTCGTCCAGTCCGAATGAAAACCGGTCGCGAAGATCAGGAAATCGACCGTGTAGCGTCCGCGCGGCGTCGTCACGTCGAGTCCGTCCGCGTGTTCCGCGAGCGTCTCGATCGGGCTGCCCGCATGAAAGTGCGCCTGTTCGTGACGCGACACGCGCAGCACGCTGTCGCGCGGCGGCGGCGTCTGCGACGTCAGCGCGTAGTGCATGAAGCGCCATTTCGTCGCGTCGTCGAGATCGGCGTAGCCGTGCACGAGGCCCGGGCTGCCGATGCCGGTCAGCTTGTTGATGCGCGGGATGTCCGTGCGGCGGAAGAACAGGTCGACGCGCGCGGCGCCGGCTTCGAGCGCGGTGCCCGCGTTGTCGAACGCGGACGCACCCGCGCCGACCACGCCGACCCGCTTGCCCGCGAGCGCCGCGAAATCGATCGGCTCGGACGAATGGGCCCAGCGCGTGCGCGGCGCGCGTTGCGCGACCGGCGGTACGTACGGGCCGCCGAGCCCGTCGCGGCCGGTGGCGAGCACCACGTGCCGCGCGAGCAGCGTCTGCGCTTCGCCGTTGCGGCGCACGTCGAGCGCGAGCAGGCCGTCGTCGCGCGGGCGCAGCGCGACGAGCGTGGTGTCGTTGCGCACCTGCAGGTCGAGCACGCGCCGGTACCAGCGCAGGTAGTCCATCCATTGCGTGCGCGGAATCTTGTAGAGCGCGTCCCACGCGTCGCGGCCGTATTGCGCTTCGAACCACGCGCGGAACGTCAGCGCGGGCAGCCCGAGCGCGGGCCCCGCGAGCTGCTTCGGCGAGCGCAGCGTGTCCATCCGCGCGAACGTGACCCACGGCCCTTCGTAGCCGGCCGGCGCGCGGTCGATCACGCACTGGTTGTCGATGCCGAGCAGGCGCAGTTCGGCGGATGCCGCGAGCCCGGCCATGCCGCCGCCGACGATCGCGACGTCGAGCACGCGTGTGCCGTCGGCCTCGCGCGGCGGCACCCACGACGGCGCGGGCAGGTCGAGCCAGCGCAGGTCTTGCGCGAGCCGGGCTTCGAGTGCGTGCAATGGATCGGTCGTTGTCATGCGGCCTCCGGGCGGGTCCGGCGTGCACGCGTCGTGCGGGTTGCCCCACGCGGCGCACGCTCGGCGCGCAGCCGGTCGCCGCGCAGCAATTCGTCGTGCGCGGCGGCGTCGTGGAAGATCACGTCGTCGAGCAGCGCGCGCGTCGTACGGTGCAGCGCGTCGAGCAGCGCATCGACCGCTGACGTGCGTGCCTTGCCGGCGGGCGTCGCGACGCCGAACGCGAACGGGATGTCGACGTCGAGCGGGCGCGCGACGACGCCCTCCACCGGCAGTGCCACGCCTGTTGCCGGATCGACGATGCCGATCCCGATGCCTGCACGCGCGGCCATCACCGCATTCAGCGACGCATTGGTTTCGATGAACACGCGTGCATCGACCCGCGCGGCCGCGAATCCCGCATCGATCCGCTGGCGCAGCCGGTGGCGGTTCGCGACCGTCACGATGCGGCGGCGCGCGAGGTCGCGCAGCGCGATGCGCGGCTGCGCCGCGAGCGGGTCGCCGGCCGGCAGCACGGCCACGCACGGTGTCTGAGCGATCCAGTGCACGTCGAGCCCCGCGTGCGCCATCGGCAGCGTGACGACGCCGACATCGGCCGTGCCGGCCAGCACCTCGTGCACGACGTGCTCGGCCGATTCGCTGCGCAACTGGTAGTGGGGCGCCTGCGCGCCGTCGGGCAGCGCGGCGAGCGCGGCCGGCACGAGCGTGGCCGCGAGCGAAGGGGTCGCCGCGATGCGCACGGGCTCGGCGCTTTCATCGCCGAGTGCCCGGGCGCGCGCCTCGATCGCGCGCAGGCCGACCAGCGAGCGTTCGACTTCCTCATAGAGCAGGAATGCGCGCCGCGTCGGCGTGACGCGCGGGCCGTGCCGGTCGAACAGCGCGTAGCCGAGATCGGCTTCGAGCTCCTGGATCTGCCGCGTGACGGCCGGCTGCGATCGGCCGAGCAGTTCGCCCGCGCCGGTCACGCTGCCGGCCGACATGACCGCGGAAAAGGCTTCGAGTTGATGCAGCTCCATGACACCTTCCGATGATGCGATTTGCGCATTGTAGAAGTGTGAGCATGCGCGATTCATATAATGATTTTTGCTATCGACAGCGCGAAAACTGCGAAGCGCCCGATCGTCCCGATAGACGATTACGCGTGCTTGAACGTGGGTTGCGATCGGCGCCGTGAACGAAACGCCAATCGAATCAACGTGATGCGTTGCATGCCGATGCATCGCGCGCGGCAGGGTGTGCGGATGGCCGCTCGCAAGCCTCACCCGCTTCGCGCCGCGCGCGATATCGATATGCGCAAAACTTCGTTGGATCGTCCTGAACCGGGTGGTTACATGCCCTCACTCTTTTCGACTGACTGAAGCTGGGGGACGCATGAACGTTTCGGGGAACGACGCACGCGGCGCATGGCGGCGCGTGCTGGGCACGGTGGCGGCGCTCGCTGCCGCATGGGGCTTGTCGACGGGCGGCGCGCTCGCGGCGGGCGTGTCGGGCGAGCCGGTGGTGATCGGCGTGAGCGGGCCGCTCACGGGCCAGGATGCGCAGTACGGCGAACAATGGAAGCGCGGCTTCGATCTCGCGCTCGACGAGATCAACGGCAGCGGCGGCATTCACGGCCGTCCGCTCGCGGTCGACTTCCAGGACAGCCGCAGCGACCCGCGCCAGGCCGTGGCGATCGCACAGAAGTTCGTCGCCGATCCGCGCATCGCGATCGAGCTGGGCGACTTCTCCAGCGCGACGTCGATGGCCGCATCGCCGATCTACCAGCGCGGGCAACTGATCCAGTTCGGCTTCACCAACTCGCATCCGGACTTCACGAAGGGCGGCGACTATCTGTGGAGCACCGCGCTGAGCCAGGCCGAGGAGCAGCCGCTGCTCGCGCGCTACGCGGTGAAGGAGCTCGGCTTCAAGCGGATCGCGGTGCTGTACCTGAACACCGACTGGGGCCGCACCAGCAAGGACATCTTCGCGAAGGCTGTGACGGGGCTCGGCGCGCAGGTCGTCGCGGCCGAAGGCTATCAGCCGGCGGAGAAGGATTTCCGCTCGACGCTCGTGCGCATCGGCGAATCGAAGCCCGATTCGATCGTGCTGATCTCGTACTACGCGGACGGTGCGCAGATCGTGCGCCAGGCGCGTACATCGGGGCTCACGCTGCCGATCGCGGCGGTCGGTTCGGTGTACTCGCCGAAGTTCCTCGAACTGGGCGGCACGGCCGTCGACGGCGTCTATACCGAATCGAACTTCTTCCCGGCCGAACCGCGCCCCGAAGTGCAGGCATTCGTGCAGCGCTATCGCGCGAAATTCCATGCCGATCCCGATTCGTTCGTCGCGCGTGCATACGATGCGCTGATCCTGTCGGCGGAAGTGCTGCGCCGCTACGGCACGACGCGCCAGGCCGCGCACGACGGCTTCGCAAAAATCAGCGACGTGCCGAGCGTGATCTTCGGCAAGGTGCGCTTCGATCCGCAGACGCGTCGCGTTGCGGGCGCACGCACCGTGTATCTGGTCGTGAAGCAGGGGCAGTGGGCGCTGTGGGACGGCGCGAAACCGCAGCTCGCCGCGCGTTGAACCCGGCCCTGAACAGCATGCATGTAACGGACGCATCGTGATGGCTTCCTGGCTCGACTACACGCTCAACGGCCTCATCGTCGGCAACATCTACGCGCTGCTCGCGGTCGGGCTCGCGCTGATCTTCGGCGTGTCGCACCTGATCAACTTCGCGCACGGCTCGGTCTACATGGTCGGCGCGTTCATCGGCTGGCTGTGCCTGACGCGCTTCGGGCTGCCGCTGCCGGCGGCGCTCGCGGCGGTCGTCGTCGGCTGCGGTGCGCTCGGCATTGCGATCGAGCGGATCGGGCTGCGGCCGCTGCGCCACGCGGCACGCATCGCACCGCTGCTCGCGACGATCGGCATCAGCTTCATCCTCGACCAGCTCGCGCAGCTCGCGTTCGGCGCCGACCCGCGCGCGGTGCCGACGCCGCTGCCCGACTGGCATCTGCGGATCGCCGGCGCGACGCTCGGCTCGCTCGACCTGCTGATCGCGGGCATCGGCATCGCGGCGGCCGCGCTGTTGTACGGCTTCCTGCGCTTCACGCGGCTCGGCTGGGCCGTGCGCGCGACCGCGCAGGATCGCGACGCGGCGTTGCAGATGGGCGTCGACGTCGACCGCGTGAACCAGACCGTGTTCGCGATCGCGTGCGCGCTCGGCGGCGTGAGCGGGCTGCTGGTCGGCATGTACTACAACAGCATCGATCCGGCGATGGGCTTCCAGGCCACGCTGAAGGGCGTGGTCGCGCTGCTGATCGGCGGGCTCGGCAACGTGCCGGGCGCGATCGCGGGCAGCCTGCTGCTCGGTCTCGTCGAAAGCTACGGCGTCGCGCTGTTCGGCACCAGCTATCGCGACCTGTTCGCGTTCGGGCTGCTGATCGTGTTCCTCGTGTGGCGGCCGAACGGGCTGTTCAGCGCGAACCGTGCGCTGCCGCCCGAGCCGATGACGGGCACTTTCCTCGCGGCCGCGAAGGCCGTGCGCGTGCCGCGCCCGGTACTCGTCGCGCTGGTCGTGGCGGCGGCCGTGCTGCCGTGGCTCGGCGCGTCGCCATACGTGCTGCAGACATTGACCAATGCGTGGCTGTACGGGCTGCTCGCGCTGAGCCTCACGCTGGTGGCGGGCACGGTCGGGCAGATCTCGCTCGGCCACGCGGCGCTGCTCGTGATCGGCGCGTATGCGTCGGCGCTGCTGTCGTCGGATCTCGGCTGGTCGCCGGCCGTGACGATTCCGTGCGCGGGCGTGATCACCGCCGTGCTCGGCACGCTGCTCGTCTATCCGGCGTTCCGGCTGCGCGGGCATTACGTGTCGATCGCGACGCTCGGCATCGGCGAAGTGGTGAGCCTCGTGATCCTGAACTGGGACGGCCTCACGCGCGGCCCGCTCGGCATCACCGGCATCGCGCCGCTGCCGTGGGCGACGACCGCGCGTGCCGCGTACTGGTTCACGTTCGCGGTGCTCGTCGCGTTCGCGCTCGTGCAGGTGCGGCTGCTGCGCTCGCACCTCGGCCGCACGCTGCGCGCGGTGCGCGAGGACGACGTCGCCGCGCGTGCGCACGGCATCGCCCCGAACCGCTACAAGGCGATCGCGTTCGCGGTCGGCGGCGTCGCGGCCGGCGTGAGCGGCGGGATCGCCGCGCACCTGTACAGCTACATCAACCACCAGACCTTCGATTCGCAGGTGTCGATCCTCGCATTGACGATGGTGATTCTCGGCGGGCTCGGCAACGTGCTCGGCGGCATCGCCGGTGCGATCGCGCTGATCGGGCTGCCCGAGCTGTTCCGCTGGGCGGCCGACTACCGGATGCTGATCTACGGCCTCGTGCTGTTGCTGCTCGTCCGGTTCCGGCCGCAGGGCCTGCTCGGCACGGTGTGAGGAGGAACGCGATGACCACCAAGCGACCCCTGCTCGACGTGCAGGGCCTGACGCGCCGCTTCGACGGCGTGACCGCGCTCGACGGCGCGAGTCTGTCACTCGCCGACGGCGAACTGCTGAGCGTGATCGGGCCGAACGGCGCGGGCAAGTCGACGCTGTTCAACCTGATCGCGGGCGCCGACCGGCCCGATGCCGGCCGCGTGACGTTCGACGGCCGCGACATCACGGGCACCGCGCCCGAACGCCTCGCGACGCTCGGCATCGCACGCACGTTCCAGCACGGCCGCGTGTTCGGCAACCTGAGCGTGCTCGACAACGTGCTGGTCGGCGCGCATGCGCGGCTGCGCGCGGCGCGGCTGGGCTGGCCCGCGCTCGGCGCGGCGGCCGAGGTGCTGCGCGCGCTCGTGCGGCCCGCGGCGGTGCGGCGCGAGGAAGCCGCGCTGCGCGACGAGGCGCGCGCGATCGTCGCCGGGTTCGGCGAGCGGCTGACGCCGCGCATCGATCATCCGGCGCACAGCCTGTCGTATGCGAACCGGCGGCGCGTGGAGATCGGCCGCGCGCTCGCGCTGCACCCGCGCCTGCTGCTGCTCGACGAGCCGACGGCCGGGATGAACGAGACGGAGACGGCCGAGATGCTGCAGCTGATCCAGTCGCTGAAGGCGCGCGGCCTGACGATCCTGCTGATCGAGCACAAGCTCGAACTCGTGATGCGCGTGTCCGACCGCGTGATGGTGCTCGACAACGGCGTGAAGATCGCCGAAGGCGCGCCGCGCGACGTGCGGCACGATCCGCGCGTGATCGAGGCGTACCTCGGCCGCCGGCATGCGGGCGGCGCGCCGGCCGACCGCACGGCACAGGCGGCCGCATGACGGCACTTTCTTCCGGACCCGACACGACCATGACCGATGCACTGCTGAAACTCGAACACCTGGACACGTTCTACGGGCCGGTGCAGGTGCATTTCGACGTGAACTTCGAAGTGGGCCGCGGGCAGATCGTCAGCCTGCTCGGCGGCAACGCGAGCGGCAAGTCGACGACGATGAAGCTGATCCTCGGGCTGATGCGGCCGCGCCGCGGCGTCGTGCGCTTCGACGGCGACGACGTGACGGCGCTCGCCACGCCGCAGCGCGTGCGGCGCGGGATCGCGGCCGTGCCCGAGGCGCGGCGGCTGTTCGGCGACATGAGTGTGCGCGAGAACCTGCTGATGGGCGCGTACACGCGTGGCGACCGTGCTGCGGTGGCGGAAGACTACGAGCGCGTGCTCGACCTGTTTCCGCGTGTGCGCGAACGGCTGACGCAGCGCGCGGGCACGCTGTCGGGCGGCGAGCAGCAGATGCTCGCGATGGCGCGCGCGCTGATGGCGCGGCCGAAGCTGATCTGCATGGACGAGCCGACGATGGGGCTGTCGCCGCTCTATGTCGACAAGGTGCTCGAGCTGATCGACGCGATCAACCGGCAGGGCGTGACCGTGTTCATGGTCGAACAGAACGCGAGCCTCGCGCTGGAGATCGCGCATTACGGGTACGTGCTGCAGACGGGGCGCGTCGTGCTCGAAGGGCCCGCGAAGGCGCTGCTCGACGACGAGCGTGTGCGCGATGCGTATCTCGGTGGGGAGGCGGTGGCGGCGTAGCGGGCGCGGTGGCGGGGCAAAAAACGGTGATGCACGCCGGATTGTCAGGTAGATTGGCGCTCAGTCGCCATCACCGCCACCGGGAGCGCCGCACCATGTTGACCTATTCCGTTCAGAAAGTCGGCTACGCATTCGAGCAACTGGATCCGCAGGGCGCGACGGATTACGCGGCGTTCACGCAGGCGTTCGACGCATTCCCGTGGGCGGCGCAGCATGCCGAATGGGACGACACGCAGGAGGGCCCGTTGCCGGCCCTCGTGCTGCAGCATGCCGACGATCAGCGGGAGTTGTGGGTGACCGCGCTGCGCGATGCGCATGCGGACGGCTTCCAGCTGAATGCCGTCTCGATGCGGATGAAGAAGGGGCTGTTCGGGATCGGCAAGGGCAAGCTGGAGCAGCACGTCGATACGATCGACGTCGACACGCGCGCGGATGTCGATACGTTGTGCCGGCTGTTCTGCGATCGTCAGTATGACGAGCTGGATCGGCTGGTGGCGCGGCATGCGGAGCGCAACCGCTTCGATGACGACAGCGACGATTGAGTGCCTGCCGTGCACGCGCCTGAACCGGCGCAGTCCGTCGACTCATGCCTGCTTCGTACCGCTCCCCGCCGCGCGCGGAAACGTCAACACCACCGCAAACCCGCCCGCCTCGGGAAACGCAAACCCGACGCGCCCCCCGTGCGCCTTCATCACTTCCTGCACGATCGCGAGCCCGAGGCCCGACCCCGTGCGCCGCTCGCTGCCGTCCGGCGCGATCCGCACGAACGGCTGCAGCGCCGCGTCCCAGTGCTCGCGTGGAATCCCGCGACCGTTGTCGGTGACGGTCAGCGTCACCGCATCGTCCGCGTTGCCCTGCGTCGCGACCGACACGACGATGTCGTCCGCATGCCCATGCAGCAGCGCGTTGTGCAGCACGTTCGACAGCGCTTCCTGCAGGCTGATCGCGTCGCCGTCGATCCACGCGAGCGGCGCGTCGCTCGCGAACGCGACGGCGACATCGCGCTCGCCCGCGAGCGGAATCGCGCGGCCGAGCACGTCCTTCGCGAGCGCGACGAGTTCGACCGGTTGCAACGGCACGGCCTCGGTGCGATGAATCACCATCGCATGATTGAGCAACTGGCCGGTGAGCCGGCCGACGTCCGAAGAGGTCGCACGCAGCGCGTCGAGCCGCGCCGCGTGGCGCGCGGGATCGGCTTCGCCGTCGAGCAGCTCGATCTGCGCGTCGAGCCGCGCGAGCGGCGTGCGCATCTGGTGCGCGGCATCGGCGATGAAGCGCTGCATGGCGTTGATCCGCTCGGCGAGACGGTGCATCAGCCCGTTGATCGACCCGATGATCGCGTCGATCTCGCTCGGCGTGTCGACGGCCACCGGCCGCAGGTCGGCCGGGTCGCGCGCGGCGATGATCGTGCCGATCTGCGCGAGCGGACGCAGGCCGCGCCGGATCGCGAGGCCGCTCGCGCCGATCGCGAGCACGCTCATCAGCAGGATCAGCGTCCACACCTTGAAACTCATGTCGTTCGTCAACTGCTGGCGCGCGTTGGTGGTTTGCGCGACCGTCACGAGCGCCCAGCCCGGCGTGCTTTCCTCGGGCATGTAGCGTGCAATGGTCGCGGTGCGGATCCGGTGTCCCTGGTAGACGGCATTCGCGAACGCGGGGCCTTGTTTCGCGGCGGCGAGCGTCGCGGGGCTCGCGAGATCGTTGTAGCCGGCCACGACGATGCCGCGCGAGTCGACCACCTTGTAGTAGACGAGGTCGTAGCGCGACAGCGTCGACAGCGCGGCCACCGGCGGATTCAGCGCGAGCACGCCGCCCTGCACGTAGAGGTTTTCCGCGACCTGGATCGATGCGCCCGCAAGCAACTGGTCGTACGCGCGTTCGGCCGCGACGCCCGCGTAGTAGCGGGCGATCGCCGCGAGCGCGAGCGCGCCGGTCGCGACGACGAGCGCGATGAAGAGCAGCGTGCGCCCGAACAGCGTCTTCGGAAACCAGTCAGTGCGCCGCAATCTGATACCCCATCCCGCGCGCGGTGCGGATCTCGACCGAGCTGCCCTGCAGCTTCTTGCGCACGCGGGTCACGTACTGCTCGACCGCGTTCGTGGTCGGCTCGTTGCCGAAGCTGAACAGCTGGTTCAGCAGTTCGTCCTTCGAAAAGATCCGGTGCGGGCGGCTCGCGAGGATCTCGAGCAGCGCGAATTCCTGGCGCGACAGCGACAGCGGCTGGCCGTCGAGTTCCGCGAGGCGGCTGCTGCGGTCGATCACGAGGCCGCCGAGCGTGAGCACGTCGTTCGCGTGGCCGCTGTTGCGGCGCAGGAGCGCCTGCACGCGCGCATCGAGCTCGCGGTAGTCGAACGGCTTCACGAGGTAATCGTCGGCGCCGAGGCCGAGGCCGCTCACGCGGTCGTCGATCGCCGAGCGCGCGGTGACGAGCAGCACGGGCGTCGTGCTGCCCGATGCGCGCAGGTGGCGCAGCACCGTGAAGCCGTCCATGCCGGGCAGGTTCGCGTCGAGCACGACGAGGTCGAAGCGCTCGACGCGCAACAGCCCGTGCGCGGTCGCGCCGTCGGTTTCGAGATCGACGGCGTGGCCGAGCCGCGCCAGGCGGCTGCGGATCGCCGCGCCGATTTCGGCATCGTCCTCCACGACGAGAATGCGCATGGTGCCGTTTCGCAGGTGGGTGGGTTAGGGGTTTTCCCGGGGCCGGGATGTCAGCATTTTCTCAGACTCGGTCGATAACCTGTGTCGAGCCGGACGATGCAAGGACGGCCATTAATACCAGAACCACAGGAGACGGCAACATGCAGCAGCAAACGGGTGCGACGAACGCGCGGTGCAGCGCGTCGCCGGCCGGCGCGCGCCGGTGCGGCGAAGCGGGCCCCAGCCGCCTGGCGCTTGCCGCTCGTGCCGCGCGTGCAGGGAAGGCCGGCGCATGACGACGTCGCCGCGCCGCCGCGCGTTGATCGCCGCCGGCCTCGGCGCGCTCGCCGCGCCTGCGCTCGTGCGCGCGAAGCCGCGCACAGTGCGGATTTCCAAAGGCTATGGCGTGCTGTATCTGCCGCTGCTCGTGATGGAGAAGCAGCGGCTGTTCGAGCGGCACGCGGCGCGCCACGGTGTGCGCGACGTCGCGGTCGACTGGGTGCTGCTCGATGGCGGCAATTCCGTCAACGACGCGATGATGGCCGGCACGCTCGATTTCGCAGGGGCCGGCGCGCCAGGTTTCATCGAGCTGTGGGCACGGGCGCGCGGTATTCCGAACGTCGAGGTGATCGGCATCAGCGGGTTGTCGACCACGTCGCTGTCGCTGAACGCGAACCGGCCGGGCCTCGTGTCGCTGCGCGACTTCACGCCGGCCGACCGGATCGCGGTGCCGGGCATCCGCACGTCGTTGTCGGCGGTCGTGCTGCAGATGGTCGCGAGCCGCCAGCTCGGCCCGAAGCATTTCGCGCAGCTCGATTCGATCACCGTGAACCTGCCGCATCCGCAGGCGATGCAGGCGCTGATTCGCCGCGAGAACGGCGTCACCGCGCACTTCACGTCGCCGCCGTTCTCGACGCTCGAGCTGCGGCAGCCGGGCATCCACCGCGTCGTGAATTCGGTCGACGTGCTCGGCCCGCTGACGCTCGACGTCGTGTTCGCGCCGAAGCGGCTCGTCGATACGGAGCCGGCGCTGGCCAGCGCGTTTCTCGGCGCGCTCGACGAAGCAAACCGCCTGATCGCGCAGGACCCGCGCGCGGCGGCCGCGCTCTATGCGGCGTCGTCGGGTGTCGGCGTGTCGCACGACGACGTGATGCGGATGCTCGCCGCACCCGACACGCGCTTCTCGGTGCTGCCGAACCAGCTGATGGACTACGTCGAATTCCTGTACCTCGCCGGCACGATCAAGGCGAAGCCGCGGGCGTGGCACGAGATGTTCGCGCCGATGCTCGACGACTATCGATCGGGTTGATGCCGCCGCGCCCTTTCATCGAAATACCTCGTGCCCGTGCGCTTGTCGCGCGCAGCGCCGATTCAACCGATACGCAACCGCTATGCAACCGTTTCACGCAAGGAGCCTCAAGTGAACGCCACTGAAACCCTGGACCCCGCGTCCGCCGAAGAGCAGCGCATCATGTCGAAGATGGCGCGGCGCCTGCTGCCCATTCTCGTCGTGATGTTCCTGATCGCGTTCATCGACCGGCAGAACGTCGGCTTCGCGAAGCTGCAGATGGTGCACAGCCTCGGGATGACGGAGGCCGCGTTCGGGCTCGCGTCGTCGCTGTTCTTCATCGGCTATCTGCTGTTCGAGGTGCCAAGCACGCTCGCGCTGCATCGCTACGGCGCACGCGTGTGGCTCGCGCGGATCATGCTGACGTGGGGGCTCATCACCGTGCTGATGGGCTTCACGACGTCGATGCCCGCGTTCTGCGCGCTGCGCTTCGTGCTCGGCATCGCCGAGGCCGGTTTCTATCCGGGCGTGATCTACTACCTGACGCTGTGGTTCCCGCAGAGCTATCGCGCGAAGGTGCTCGGCATCTTCACGCTCGGCAGCGCGCTCGCGAACATGCTCGGCTCGCTGGTCGGCGGCGTGCTGCTGAGCCTGAATGGCGTGTGGGGGCTGGCGGGCTGGCAGTGGGTGTTCGTGGCGACGGGCATCCCGGCGGTGATCGTCGCGATCGTCGTGTTCCGTGTGCTGCCCGCGTCGGTGCGCGACGCACGTTTCCTCGACGACCGCGAGAAGCAGATCGTCGAGGCCGCGCTCGAACGCGAGAAGCCCGCGCAGGCCGAGCATGGGCAGCCGTGGAAGGCGCTGCTCGATCCGCGCGTGATGCTGTTCGCGGCAACCTACATGCTGATGTCGACGTCGCTGTACGGCGTCACGTACTGGCTGCCGACGCTCGTGAAATCGTTCGGCGTGTCGAGCAGCATGAACGGCTTCCTGAGCATGCTGCCGTGGGCGCTCGCGGTGCTGCTGTTGCTGTGGCTGCCGGGGAAGCTGCGCCGCGCGAAGAGCATCCTGCGCACGATCGCGATCGTTGCCGCGCTCGGTGCGCTCGGCTTTCTGCTGAGCCTCGTGCTGCCGTCGACGCCGCTGCGCTTCATCGCGCTGGTGCTCGGTGGCGCATGCATCCCGCTGCTGTATCCGTGCTTCTGGTCGATGCCGCCGCGTTACTTCACCGGCGCGCGGGCGGCGGCGAGCGTCGCGGCGATCAACTCGATCGGCAACCTCGGCGGCTTCTTCAGCCAGAACCTGATGCCGTTTGCCGGCAAGGTGACGGGCACCGCGTTCGGCCCGATGATCGTGCCGATCGTGTGCCTCGCGTTGCTCGGGATCGGCGCGCTGGTCGCGTGGACGCGCTCGGAGCGGGGGATGGTGGTGGCGCGCGCGTGAGGGGGCGTGGTGTTACCGCTTCATCAACGGGTTCCCGACGAACGTGAAGTCGGCCGTTGCGTGCGTGTTCGACAGCAGGTATTTGAGCGCGACGGCCGCCGCATCGGCGCGAGAGTGAGGCAGGACGGTGACAAATTGTAGCGTTGTGCCGAAGCGGATCATGCGGGCAATGTCGCCTTGGGCCGGCCTGCGGCCGAGCACGACCATGCAGCGAACGCGTCGTGGTCGGCAGGCTGGCATTTTGCGCAACCTGCCGGTGCGTTACGATGCGTCGCAGGTATGGCGCATGGAGGGGCAATGAAACCGACGACGATGGATAGATTGGGCGATGGCATTTCGCGCCGACGCATGCGGCGCGAGTTTGTCGCGCGAGGCCTGACCTCGCGGGACGAGGCGCGGCGGACCGGTGAATACATCGATGCCGCGCACGTCCTTGCGGAACTCGAGCGCATGCTGGAAGCGGCGCGCGCGACGAAGGCCGTCGATTAAGTCGGCGGATCGGGGGCGTACTTTACCGGGCAGGTAGCGATCGTCGCTGTTCGGCACCCGCCGCCTGCACCACCGCCTTCGCCGGGAACCTACCCGCGCGGCGCCCCATCCCCACCATGCGCGACCGTCACCTGCGCAGGCGCCAGCGGAATCTCCACCTCGACCGTCGTCCCTTCGCCGAGCGTCGTCGCGATCCGCAGCGTGCCGCCGACGAGATACGCGCGCTCGCGTAACCCGACCAGCCCGAACGATCCCGACTTGCGCGGCACGCCGGGATCGAACCCCGCGCCGTCGTCGCGAATCGTCAGCTCGATCGCGTTGCTCGCATGCACGAGTTCGACGGTCGCATGCGACGCGGCCGCGTGCCGCGCGACGTTCGCGAGCGCTTCCTGCGCGATGCGGAACACCGCCGTCGCGTAAGGCTCGTCGAGCTGCAGCTCGGTCGGCTCGACGTGCAGCGCGCATTCGATGCCGTGCCGGTGCCGGAAATCCTCCACGAGCCACTGCATCGCCGCGGCGAAGCCGAGATCGTCGAGCATCAGCGGGCGCAGGTCCGACGCGATGCGGCGCGTCGCGGCCACCGCGCCGCGCGCCAGCGCGTGCATTGCCGCGATCTTGCGCGCCAGATGCGCGTCGTCCTGCGGCACGCGGTCGAGCAGCCATTCGAGATCGTTCTTCAGCGTCGCGAGCGTCTGCGCGAGTTCGTCGTGCAGCTCGCGTGCGATGCGGCGCTGCTCGGCTTCGCGTGCGCTCGCGCTGATCGCGGCAATCTCGCGCAGTTCCTCGCGCGACGCCTGCAGCGCCCGCTCGGCCCGCACGCGGTCCTCGACTTCGCGCCGCAGGTCGCGGTTCGACGCGCTCAATTGCGCGGTGCGCGCGGCGACGCGTTGTTCGAGCCGTTCGTTCGCGTCGTTCAGCTGCGCGCTCTTCTGCACGACGAGCAGATGCTGGTAGCGCGCGCCGGCCAGCGCGCGCACCGTTTGCGCATGCAGCCGGCCGTTCTCGAACAGCATCGCGAACAGCACGACACCGGACGCGACGAGGCCGTACGCGCGCCCCGCGTAGAAGCCGAGGTCGTAGCGCCCGTGATTCAGCATCGACGACAGCGCGATGTCGAACAGCCACGCGACGAGCACCGTCATCACCCACAGGTCGAGCACGGAATGGCGCCGCCGCCGCTGCCACATCAGCATCAGTGCGACCAGGTTCAGCCCCCAGACGACCGTGATCGCATACGTCATCGTCGCGGCCATCCGGTTGCCGTTCATGATGCGCGGCAGCAGGTCGTGGCCGGCCGTGGCAAGCAGCGCGAGCGCGACCGTCGCGCCGATCGCGGCCGCGATGCACAGCCCGACGGGAATCGCCGCGCGGCGCTGCGGGGCCGGGATCGGCCCCGGCGCACGCGATTTCGCGCGCAGCAGCGCGTACGCGGCGACTGCCAGCGGAAAGCCGCCGTGCCAGAACAGGTACAGCCAGGCGGTGGTCTGGTCGCCGCCGCCGAGCAGGCCGGTCGGTGCGAACAGCCCGGGAAAGGTCAGCATGTGGGTGCCGGCCATGAAACCCGTGAACAGGTAGCCGCCCGCGAGCACGAGCAGCGGCCGCTGGCGCAGGATCGCGTACTGGCCGAGCAGCAGGCCGGCCGTCACCATGTCGTTGACGACGATCGCCGACTGGTACACGGGGATGAACGCCCAGCCCGGCGCAAGCGGCCTGCCGGCGAACGGCGCAAGCGCGGTGAAGATCACGGCGGAGATGAGCACGGTCGCGAGCGCGAGCCGCCGTTCGCGCCGGCCCGGCGGCAGCGACGACATGAACAGGCGCGACGCGTCCGGGTCGTCGTCGTCCGCGGGTGAGGGCGAGGGCGGGAGGCGGAAGGTGGCGGTCATGCGTCGCCGCTCGGGTCGAGTTCGTGGCGCACCGCGTAGCGGACCAGCGCGGCTTCGTGCGGCAGCGCCATCTTCTCGAGGATCCGGGTCTTGTAGGTGCTGACCGTCTTTGCGCTGAGCGCGAGTTCGGTCGCGATCTGCGTGACCGTCTGGCCCGCGACGATGCGGCGCATCACGTCGAACTCGCGCGCGGACAGCCGTTCGTGCGGCAGCGTCGCGGCCGGGGTGCGCAGCGTGAGCGCGAGGCTCTCGGCCGCCGACGGGCTCACGTAGACGCCGCCCGCGGCCACCTTGCCGACCGCCTCGACGAGCTCGGCGGTCGCGCTGTCCTTCGTCAGGTAGCCGGTTGCGCCGGCCTTGAACGCGCGCGCCGCGTACTGCGCCTCCGCATGCATCGTCAGCACCAGCGTGCGCAGCGACGGCGCGTGGCGTTTCACCAGCCGGATCAGCTCGATGCCGGTCGGCGCGGGCATCGACAGGTCGAGCAGCAGCACGTCGGCGGCGCCGCGCTCGACCAGCGCAAGCGTGGCCGAGCCGTCGCTCGCCTCGCCGACGATTTCGAAACCGCCGGCCGTTTCCAGGATGTAACGCAGTCCGTCCCGCATGACTGCGTGATCGTCAGCCAGAATTACCCTGATCATCTAGCGATCCTCTTCGGGATGACGCCGCGCACTGTTGTCCGGTGTTCGCCGCGACTGTTCTTCTGACCAATATATTCTGCCGAATCCGAAAACGGTACACATCCGGGAAATTTTCGAGATAGCCGGACGTGGAATGTGTACTGAAACGAAACAATCCCAGGGAGAAAGTACGCGTCAGAGCGGGCAGGAATCAGGGTATTCCCTGATTATTATTGAGACGGTGAAGAGGCGGCGCGGCGCGTCGCGAACCACCCCGCGAACCCTCCCGATTCGGGACTAAACTGGTGCCCGATGCCACTACAACTCCCCGAGGAGCCCCGCGATGATCGATCTTGCCGATATCCTGCCCACCGCACTGCCCGCTGCCGTTGCATGGGCGGAAGCCGAGGCGGCGCGCGGGATCGCGCAGGGGGCGCCGCTGACGCCCGAGCAGGCCGACGACGCGCGCACGGTGGGCGTCGCGCAGCCGGAGCGGATCCGCGTGGTGATCGTCGAGCGCATGCCGTTCCCCGAGGTGCCGTCGCTGGCCGCGATCGCCCGCGACACGGGGCTCCTGGCGCCGGGGACGATCGGGCTCACGCTCGGCCATGCGGTGTACGTGCTGCGCGGGCAGGACACGCGCCGCCTGCTGACCCACGAATTCCGCCACGTGCATCAGTACGAGGCTGCCGGCTCGATCGGCGCGTTTCTCGCGCGCTATCTGCAGGAGATCGCGATGGTCGGCTACCACGACGCGCCGCTCGAGGCCGACGCGCGGCAGCACGAGTTCGATTGACCCGCCCCGCCGGCGCGACCGCGCGCACCGCCCGATGAACCTTCACGCTGCCACCACCGGCCCGGCGTTCGCACGCCGGCGCGCTCCGCCGAGGCGCGCGCGATGAGCGGCACGATCCACGCGTGGATCGGCGCGATCGGCGCACATCCGCTGCTCGTGCTCGCGATCGTGTTCGTGACGGCGTGCGCCGAGGCGATCGCGCTGATCGGCACGGTCGTGCCGGCCGGCGCCGTGATGTTCGCGGCCGGTGCGCTGATCGGCGCGGGCGCGCTCGACGGCTGGACGACCATCGGTGTCGCGGCGGCCGGCGCCGTGATCGGCGACGGGATCAGCTATGAACTCGGGCGGCATTATCGCGGCGTGATCCGCAACGCCTGGGCGCGCTTCGGCTACGCGGCCGCCTTCGCGCGCGGCGAGGAGTTCGTGCTGCGCCATGGCATGAAGAGCATCGTGCTCGCGCGTTTTCTTGCGCCGGTGCGCGCGGTCGTGCCGGTCGTGGTCGGCTGCGCGACGCTGCCGCGCCGGTCGTTCTATCCGGTCAACGTCGTCTCGGCGCTCATCTGGGGGCCCGTGCACGTCGCGCCGGGCATCCTGTTCGGCGCGTCGGCCGCGCTGGCCGCGGCGATCAGCGTGCGGGTCGCCGTGATCCTGCTGGTCGTCGCGGCGCTCGTCGCGCTCGTGTGGATCGGCGTGCGGGTCGCGTTGCGGCGCGGCTGGCCGCTGTTGCGCCGTGCGCTCGTCGAAGGCGTGCACGCCTGCGCGCGCCGCTGGCCGCGGTTCGGTGCACGGCTGCACGACACGATTGCTTACGTGCGCGGCCTGCCCGGCGCGGTGCCCGTGCTCGCGCTGCTGTTCATCGGCTGCGTGTGGCTGTTCGCGGGCCTCGTGCAGGATGTCGTCGCGAACGATCCGCTGATGCACGCGGACATCGCGCTGTATGCGTTCCTGCAGAACCTGCGCACGCCGCCGGTGGACGCCACGATGCGCGCGCTTGCCGTGCTGCACGGGCACGACACGGGGCTGATCGTCGCGGCCGCGTTTCTCGTCTGGCTGATGATCCATCGCTGCTGGCTGACGGCCGCGTGGTGGCTCGCGACGGTCGGCGTCGCCGTCGTGCTCGGGCCGGTGTTCGGCGCGGGCATACCCGGCGCGACGCCCGCGAGCCTGCCGCCCGGTGCGCCGCATGTGCCGCTGCCCGATGCCGAAGCGGCGTTCGCGATTCTCGCGAGCAGCGGCCTCGGCTGGGTGCTCGCGCGCGACCGGCCCGCGCGGTGGCGGATCCCGGTCGTCACGGCGGTGGTGTTGTGGATCGTGCTCGGCGGCTTCGCGCGGCTGTATGTGGGCGACACGTGGCTGTCGGGCCTGCTGGGCGGCTGGAGTCTCGGGCTCGCCTGGTTCGCGCTGCTGGCCGGCGCCTATGCGTACTGGCGCGTGCGCGAGCACGTGCAGCCAAGGGGCGCGCTCGTCGCGGTGACGGTGGTGCTCGCGACGGCCGGCGTATGGACGGTTCCCGCGCAATGGCAGCTCGACCGCGCGGCGCGCCCGCATGTCGGCGACGTGGTCGCGATGACCGTCGACCAGTGGCTGCGCGGCGGGTGGCAGCGTGTGCCGGTGCGGCGCACCGAAATCGGCGGCGACCGCGAGGAATATCTGCCGCTGCAATGGAGCGCGACGTCGGACACGCTCGACCGGCATCTCGCGCAGGCCGGCTGGCAGCGCGCGACGCCGTGGTCGCCGGCCACCGCGCTGCGCTGGCTGCTGCCGCAGGCGCCGGCCGATGCGCTGCCGGTGCTGCCGCGCTACACGCACGGGGAAAGCACGCGCCGCGTGTTCGTGCGCGTCGATCCGGGGCAACCGGCCGGCCGCCTCGTGCTGCGGCTGTGGCGTTATCCGTACGTGCTGCAGGACGCGCTCGGCAT
Source organism: Burkholderia sp. AU15512 (assembly GCF_002223325.1). NCBI lineage: Bacteria > Pseudomonadati > Pseudomonadota > Betaproteobacteria > Burkholderiales > Burkholderiaceae > Burkholderia > Burkholderia sp. AU15512. Next base: position 2,245,105 of record NZ_NKEX01000006.1, on the reverse strand, counting down.
GCGGCCGCTGTGGTACGGCGCGCTGTATCGCGAGACGCTGCACCGGCCGGCGCGACTGATGACGATCGTGCGCACGACGACGATCGACGATGCGGCGACGATCGCGAAGGCGCTGTCGGTCGAGCCGGCGATCGAGCATCCGCCGGCGGGGATGACGAGCGCGCCGGCGGAGATGCTGCTGGTGTGGATGGTGCGGCCGTGAGCGGGCGGTGTGACGCTTACGCGTGCGCCGGCTGTGCGGGGACGACGGACAGGCGCAGGCCGACGGTCTTGAGCACCGCGAGCAGGGTTTTCAGTGTCGGGTTGCCATTCGGGGAGAGCGTGCGATACAGCGATTCGCGGCTGATGCCGGCTTCGGCCGCGACGGCGCCGAGACCGCCGTACGCTTCCGCGACCGTCCGCAACGCGAGCAGGCCGGCCGCGCGGTTGTCGGGATCGTCGAGCGACTCCATCGCGACGCGCAGATAGGCCACCGCGAGTTCGCGGTCGGCGCCGAGTTCGGCGACTTCCGCGTCGTGGTGCGATACCGCACCTTTGAGCTTGGTCATGTTTGCCTCCGTTTCCAGTTCGACCAGTGTTCCTTGGCGCGCCTGATGTCGTCGGGTTGACTGCTTTTGTCGCCGCCTGAAAGCAACAGCACCAGTGCGCCGCCGTACCGCCCGAAATACACGCGATAGCCGGCGCCGACGTGGACGCGCAGTTCGATCACGCCTTCGCCGACGGGCTCGCAATCGCCGAAGTTGCCGGTCTGCACGCGGCGCAAGCGTTCGCGAATCCGTGCCTGCGCAAGCTTGTCGCGCACGGCGTTCAACCATTCGGTGAAGGGCTCGCGACCATCGTCGCGCTGGTAGCGAAGAAGTTCGAACTTGGAGAGCATTGTAACTTATAAGCTACAAAAAGGGAGTAGGGTAAATGGCGGGGTCGTGCGAGCGGCCGGGTGGTGCGCGCGGGGGCGTGCGCGCATTGCCGAGTCGGGGCGACACACGACATCGCACGCGCGTTGCTGCGCGTACGGTGCCTTCGAAGTGCGGGATGTCAGGCCGCGAAGCCGGCTTCCCGGACGAAGATCATTCTTTCATCCGGTGCGCAGGATGACGATTCGGCCGGATGGCCAAAGTCAATGTCCCGGCGACGGGCATGCGGTGGGTGGGGTGGTTGGGGGGCAACGTGAACAGCAAACCTGTCGGTGCCGGCGCGTCGCGCCAGGCGAGCCGACAAGCCATCTGACATTACTGCTTCGCCGGCGCGGCCGTCGCGATCTTGTCGAGCGCCGCCGGGATGTACGTGTCGAGCTGCGCGGTGACCGATTCGTAGAAATCGATCGGCTTGCCCCACGCATCGGGCACGTCGACGTGCTTCCCGGACGCATACTCGGCCAGCGTGAACACCTTGCCGGCGGCCGACGGATAGAGCGCGAGCACCTTCTCCTTGTGTTTGTCGGTCATCGTCAGGATCACGTCGGAATGCTTGACGTCGTTGGCGTTCAACTGCACCGAACGGTGCGCGGTCGTGTCGATGCCACGCCGCTTCATCAGGATCACGCCGTTTTCCTCGGGTTTTTCGTCATACGGATCTTCGTCGACCGCACGTGAAATCACCGCGATGTGCGCGTGGCGTTGCGCGATCAACTGGCCGGCGATCGCTTCGGCCATCACGCTGCGCCCGGTGTTGCCGGTGTCGACGAACGCGACCTTCTTCGGCTCGTCGGCGAACGCCGACGTCGCGCACTGGATGCCGACGCAACAGAGCAGGGCCAGCGTGTTGAGGGTGTGCCTTCTTTTCATGATGTCTCCGCGAGGGTGGGGAACCCCGGCGGCGCGCCGGGGCTTGCGGGAGATCATGACGGCCGCATGCGACGGAAAAAAATAAACGGCCGGTTTTTGCAAGACGACGTCGCTTCGTGGCAAGCGGGTTCGCTGACGGCGCATGCACCGCGCACCCGACCGGCGAGGCCGCGAACCACGGCCCCGATCGCGGCGCGTGACTGCTTCGTCGTCACGCCTTCATCGCCACCCGTTGCGCCGCAAACCCCGCCAGCGTCCGCAATGCATCGCGTGCCGACCGCAGGTAAAACGCCTGCAGATGAAACACATGCCAGCGCGCCGCATGAACCTCAAGCCGGCACGGCACGCCGCAGGCCCGCGCATGACGGGCGAGCCGCTGCGCATCCGACAGCAGCACCTCCTGGTCGCCGGCCTGGACGAGCATCGGCGGCAGGTCGCGCAGGTCGGTATCGAGCGGGCCGCGGGCGGCCACGGAACCGGCGCCGTGATACCAGCGCAGCCCCTGTTCGAGCCAGCCGCGACGGATCATCGGATCGTCATGACGGCGCGACGCCAGTGTCGCGCCGCCGAGGGCGGGATCGGTCACTGGCGAGATCAGCAGCAACGCGGCGGCGGCTGGCTCGCCGCGCTCGCGCAGCGCGATGGCCAGCGCGAGCGCCAGCGCACCGCCGGCCGAATCGCCGGCGATCACGATCCGGTGCGGCGCATGACCCTGAGCGCGCATCGCGTCATAGACGGCCAGCGCATCCTCGAGCGCGGCCGGGCTCGGATGCTCGGGGGCCAGCCGGTAATCGGGCACCCACACCGGCAGGGCGGCCTCGTTCGCCAGCCGCGTCGTCACGCCGCGATGCGTGTGCGGCCCGCCGAGGCAGAATGCGCCGCCGTGCAGATAGAGGATCGCGCCGCCCGTGTCACCGCGTTTCGGCGCGACCACTTCAACCGGCACGCGATGCGCGGACGTACGGTAGCGCAGTGTGCCGCCCGTACCCGGCATCAGCGGCGACAGCAGCGCGACCACGCACCGTTGCATGCGCGCGCCGAACGGCGGCCCGATCAGCGGCCGGAACGCGACGCGCAGGAAGCCGCGCAGCGATGCGGCGGTCAGTGCCTCCAGCCGGCCGGCGGGCGGCGCGATCACCACGTCGCGCGCCGGTGCGACCGACTCGGGCAACGGATGCGTGAAGCGGTACGCGCCCATCCCGGTGAAGCGCGTGATCCACCGGTAGGTCAGCGTGAAGCCCGGCCAGTTCGTGCTGTTGTGGCCCGACGCATCGACGTACCAGCTCTTGCAGCTGTTCCACACCGAGCCTTCGAGCCGCTGTTGCACATGCACGTTGAAGCGCCGGTAGCGGCGTGCATCGACGTCGATCTCGCGCGCGCCATCGCGCCGCATCGTGCGCAGGCAATGCATCACGTGCGCGATCTGGCTTTCGAGCATGTAGACGATCGAGTTGTGGCCGAGGTTGGTGTTCGGGCCGTACAGCATGAAGAAGTTCGGAAAACCGGGCACGGTGAGCCCGAGATACGCCTGCGCGCCGCGCCGCCATGCGTCGTTCAGGTCGAGCCCGTCGCGGCCGGTGATATGCATCGGCGACAGGAACTCGGTCGCCGCGAACCCGGTGCCGTAGATGATCGCATCGACCGGATGATGTACACCGTCGACGGTCTCGATGCCGTCCTCCGTCACGCGCCGGATCCGCTGCGTGACGAGTTCGACGTTGTCGCGGCTCATCGCGGCAAGGTAGTCGCTCGACAGCAGGATGCGCTTGCAGCCGATCGGGTAGTCGGGCGTGAGCCGCGCACGCAGCGCGGGGTCCGGCACGTCGCGTGCAAGCAGTGTGTGAAAGGGCTGGCCGACCGCGACCTTCATCAGCTTGTGCAGGCGCGTGAACGCGATCGCGCGCGATTCGTAGCGCAGGTAGATCGATGCGCGATGCAGCTTCATCGCCCACGGCAACCGGCGGAACAGCGCTTTCTCCCACGGGCGGTACGCGCGGTCGGGGCGCGGCATCACATAGGCCGGCGAACGCTGGAATACAACGAGCTGCTTCACGTCGCCCGCGATCGCGGGGACGAACTGAATCGCCGACGCGCCGGTGCCCACGACCGCCACGCGTTTGCCGGCGAGCGAATAGTCGTGATCCCAGTGCGCGGAGTGGAACGCGCGGCCGCGAAACGTGTCGATGCCGGGCAGGTCGGGCATCGCGGGGCGGCTCAGCTGCCCGGTGCCGCTGACGAGCACGGCGGCGCTGAGCGTCGTGCCGTCGGCGAGCGTGACGCGCCACAGCGCGGCGGCTTCTTCGTAGCGGGCGTGCGCGACTTCGGCGCCGAAGCGCAGGTAGCGCGCGAGGCCGTACTTGCGCGCGCAATGCTGCAGGTACGCATGGATTTCGGGCTGCGGCGCGAACACGCGCGACCACGCCGGATTGGGCTCGAACGAGAACGAGTACAGGTGCGAGGGCACGTCGCAGGCGGCGCCCGGGTAGCGGTTGTCGCGCCACACGCCGCCGACGTCGTGCGAGCGTTCGACGATCGCGAAATCGTGGATGCCGGCACGTTGCAGCGCGATCGCCATGCCGATGCCGGCGAAGCCGGCACCGATGATGATCGCCGCGAGCGGTGCGGTGGATTCGGCGGCGCGAGCGGTATCAGGCGACGACATGGCGGGTTTCCTCGGGCTGGATGGCATCGTGCGCGGCACTCGCGGCATGAACTGTGTCGAGATCCGTCGTCATCCTGACGGTTTCGCGTTGCGGTTGTGCGGATGTGCGGCACACGCCCCGCATCAGGTCGACGGCCTTCTCGGCGATCATGATCGTCGGTGCGTTGGTATTGCCGCCGATGAGTGTCGGCATCACCGACGCATCGACGATGCGCAGCCCCTGCAGGCCGCGCACGCGCAGTTGCGGATCGACGACGGCGAGCGCGTCGTGCCCCATCCGGCACGTGCCGACCGGGTGATACACGGTGTCGGTGCGGCGCCGCAGCACGTCGCGGATGTCATCGTCGGTGTCGACGTTCGCGGTGAACAGGTCGCGCGTGGTCCAGCCGGCGAGTGCCGGCGCTTCCATCAGCCGTCGTGTGAGGCGGAAGCCCGCGACCATGTCGTCGAGGTCGCGCGGATCGTCGAAGAACGCGGGATCGATGCGCGGCGCCGCGAGCGGATCGGTGCTGTTCAGCGTGACCGAGCCGCGGCTGCGCGGCCGCAACAGGCATACGTGGCACGACAGCCCGTGGCCGGCGTGCAGCTTGCGCGCATGATCGTCGACGAGCGCGACGACGAAGTGCAGCTGGATGTCCGGCGCGTCGAGCTCGGCGCGCGTCTTCAGGAAGCCGCCGCCTTCCGCGAAATTCGACGTCAGCATCCCGCGCCGTTCACGGCGAAAACGCGCCAGCTCGCGCAGCATGCGCAGGCCGCCGCCCGCGGATACGCCCATCGTGTCGACGCTGCGCGTGCGGTAGCCGAAGATGAAATCCGGATGATCCTGCAGGTTGCGGCCGACGCCGGGCAGGTCGGCGTGCACGGCGATGCCCTGTTGCTGGAGTTCGCGGCCCGGGCCGACGCCCGACAGCATCAGCAACTGCGGCGTTTGCAGCGCGCCGGCCGCGAGCACGACTTCACGCCGCGCGCGCAGCGTGCGGACCTCGCCCCGCTGCCGCACCTCGACGCCGATCGCGCGCGTGCCGTCGAACAGGACGCGCAGCACCTGCGCGTGCGTCTCGACCGTCAGGTTGTCGCGGCGGCCGATGTGCGGCAGCAGGTATGCGCGCGCGGCGCTCCACCGTTCGCCGTGCTTCTGCGTGACCTGGTAGAGGCCGATGCCTTCCTGCTGCGCGCCGTTGAAATCGTCGGTGAGCGGCAGTCCTGCCTGCCGCGCGGCTTCCAGGTAGCGCGCATGGAACGGGTTGCCGGTGCGCAGGTCGCTCACCCACAGCGGGCCGTCGCGGCCGTGCCACGCATCGTCGAAGCGCTCGTTGTGCTCGCTCAGGCGGAAGTACGGCAGCACGTCGTCGTAGCTCCAGCCTTCGTTGCCGAGCGCGGCCCAGCCGTCGTAGTCGACGCGATGGCCGCGGATATAGACCATCGCGTTGATGGCCGACGACCCGCCCAGCACCTTGCCGCGCGGCTGGTAGCCGATGCGCCCGCCGAGGCCCGGCTGCGGCACCGTGTCGAAGGCCCAGTTGTTGATGCGGGTCGGCATCATCGCGACCGCGCCGGTTGGCACGTTGACGAGCGTGCCGTCGCCGCGGCCGCCGGCCTCGAGCACGCAGACGGTCACGGCCGGGTCCTCGGTCAGCCGCCCGGCGACGACGCTGCCGCCCGAACCGCCGCCCACGACGATGTAGTCGAAAGTCTTGCTCATGGATTGGTCCTCCGAGGGTCGATGGATCAAGCGGGGCGCGGCTGCGTGCACGGGCGGCCGGCGTGCGGCAGGCGGGGCGCGAGCGGCGGGGCGGGGTCGCGGCCAAACGCGGCGAACGCGAGGAACGCGACGAAAGCGTCGCGCCGGCATGCGAAGCGGGCTGCGGGATCGGTCGGGCGACTCGGTCGCATGGTGTCTCCTCCGGAGGGCGATGGCGTCGTTCGGATGACGACTGGTTGACGCCGATGGTGCTGGCCGCATGGGAAAACACCAATGCTGCTTCGGGACAATTGTTTTAGTATTTGGGCCAAATCGGCGCTTCGAGGGTTTCTCCGCATGAGCTTCTGGGATTTCACCCGGAGTCCGGCCAGCGCCCGGCTGCTGGTCGATTTCGGCGACGAACGCGGCGTGCCGCACACGACGCTGCTGGCCGGCACCGGGCTCGCCAACGCACAGCTCGACGATCCGAAGGTCGAGGTGACGGCCGCGCAGGAACTGCGGCTGACCGGCAACCTGCTGCGCGCGCTCGGGCGCGCGCCGGGCCTCGGGTTCGAGGTCGGCCAGCGCTATCACTTCTCCGCCTACGGCGTGTGGGGCTACGGGCTGATCGCGAGCGCGACCGCACGCGACGCGCTCGCGCTGGCGCTGCGCTTCCTGCCGCTCACCTATGCGTTCACGGTGATCACGTACCGCGAGGAAGGCGGCACGTGCGTGCTCAATTTCGGCGCGCCGGAACTCGATGGCACGCTGAGCCGGTTCCTGGTCGAGCGCGACATGACGGCCGCGGCCGTGCTGCTGCAGGAAATCGGCGACGACACGTTCGCGTTGTCGCACTTCACGGTGCAGGCGGCGCGCACGCCGACCCTGCCGGTGCCGCGCATCGCCGGCGTCGAACCCGCGTTCTCGGCGCGCGCGAACCGCCTCGCTTTCGACCGCGCGTTTCTCGACCGGCTGCTGCCGCACGCGAATCCGCTGACGGTGTCGATGTGCGAGCAGATGTGCGGGCAGCTGCTCGAAGCGCGGCGTGCGCGCGTGGGCACGTCCGAGATGGTGCGCCAGTACCTGAGCGCGACGCCCGGCCCCGCGCCGTTCTCGCTCGAGGACATGGCGCGGCTGATGAACACGAGCCCGCGCACGCTCAAGCGCCGGCTGCAGGAGGAGGGCACGACGTTCCGCGCCCTGCTTGCGCAGGCGCGTGGCGCGATGGCCGAGGCGCTGCTCGGCGACGCGCGCCTGTCGCTCGCGGAAGTGGCCGAGCGGCTCGGTTTCAGCGACCTGTCGAGTTTCTCGCAGGCGTTCAAGCGCTGGTACGGCGTGCCGCCGGGCGCGTATCGCAGCGCGGCGCAACGGGACGGCAGCCGTTCCTGAATCACGGTACGATCGCCGGCATGCCTGCCGACATTCCCATCACGAGAGACTCCGCATGATCACGATTCGCCCGATGACCGACGACGATTTCCCGCGCTTCTGGCCGACCTATCGCGCGATCGTCGCCGCTCAGGAAACCTATGCATTCGATGCGGCGCCGACACAGGAAGCGGCGCGCGCACTGTGGCTCGATGCGCCGCTGTGCACGTGGATCGCCGAAGAGGACGGCGTGGTCCTGGGCTCGTACTACCTGAAGGCGAACGCGGGCGGCCCCGGCGATCACGTGAGCAACTGCGGCTACATGGTGAGCGAGGCCGCGCGCGGCCGCGGCGTCGCGCGCCTGATGTGCGAGCATTCGCAGCAGGTCGCACGCGAGCGCGGTTTCCTCGCGATGCAGTTCAACTCGGTGGTGTCGACCAACGAAGTGGCGGTGGCGCTGTGGCAGAAGCTGGGATTTGAAATCGTCGGCCGGTTGCCGCGTGCGTACCGTCACGCGCGGCTCGGCTTCGTCGACAGCCTCGTGATGTTCAAGTGGCTCGGCGACACGGCGGCCGCCGAAGCCTGAGCACGCAGCTGCTTCGTCAGACGGCGAACGCGCCGTCGAACACGATCCGGTCGTCGAGCGCGAGCGTGCCGCGCGCGAAGATCAGGTCGAGATGGTGGCTGCCGTTTTCGCCGCCGCCGAGCCCGAGGTGCAGGCCCGGATGGCGTTCCTCGAACCCCGCGTTGCGGCCGTACAGCCCGCGAATCCCGAGGTTCGTGCCGATGCCGAATTCCTCGATCCGCCGGTGATTCGGATGCCGGTCGAGATAGGTCGAGAAGTCGCGCCGGAAACCTTCGTTGTCCGTGTCGAACCCGACGACCGTACTGTTCTCGACCTGCAGCGTGGCGAGCTGCTCGGCCACCTTGTACTTGATCGCGAACGGCACCGTGCCGAGAAACGTGCCGCTGAAGACGACCGAGCCGTTGAGGTCGGTGACGTGCGTCGCGATCTCGCCGGGCACGACGTCGAGGTTGCCCATGCCGTCCACGCTCGTCCATTTCTGGTCCGGCGCGAGCGAGCCCGTCAGCGTGTTGCCGGCTTCGTCGATGAAGCGGATCCGCGACGCGCGTGCGGCCGCGTCGATCAGCCGGCCGTTGCGTGCCGCGATGTCGTCGAGCGATTCGGCGAACGCCTCGTCGAGATGCGGGCCGTAGTCCTTGAACAGGACCGACTTGCTCCAGTGCTCGACGATCGCGGGGCGGATCGCGGCGAGGAACGGCGGCCCGCTCGGCGACGGCGTCGGCAGGCACGACGAGTCGTACAGCAGCACGAACAGATCGGCGCGATCGAGCGCGGCGGCGATATCGGCGGGTGGGGTGCTTTCGAGGCAGAGGGTGGTCGCGTCGAGCGAATCGGGCAGGGCGGAAAACGCGCGCAATGCGATGTCGCGGTTGCGGGTGTCATGGCCGACCAGCAGTTTTCCCGACTCGCCGCGCGCCAGCTTGTCGCGCAGCGCGGGGTGGAAGCCCAGCGCGCGGTGCAGGTTCAGCATGCGTGTCTCCGGAAGCGGCGGAAGGGCCGCGGCCCTTCCGCGAGAACGGGTGGCCCGCTCAGACCGGCCAGAGCGCGGTGCCGAACGGCACCACGGCGTCCTCGACCATCATGTCGACGGCCTCGGGGTGCGTGTCTTCCTGCATCCAGTCAAGCAATTCGATCTGCTGGGTGTCCTGCATGTCAATTCTCCTGTGGTGAACATGAGTGATTCAACATGAAAGCGCGGCTAAAAAGTTGCCACTCCTCATCACGCATTTCGTGAATGCGCGGCGAGTGGCGTTGATATTAGTCTGACGAATTTGCGAATGCAATGCGTTGCAAGGTTTTTAGCCGAAGCGTGCTAAACACGGGGGATTGGCGGGGCGCATGACGTAAAGCACGGATAAAGCGAATGGCGGATTCGATGTCATTTTTTCAATGACCGGAATTCCAGGCGTTGCATTGCATTCGGCGATTTTTCATCGGAAATTCGATCGTCGTGATCGATGGCGTTCGCGGCGACCATGCATGCGCGCGAACGCGTCGCCGGTCATCGGCAGCGCATCAGCGGCCCGATCCGCGTGTCAACCGAGCAGCGCCTTGCCGAGCGGCTTGGCCGGCTCGGATCGCAGCACCAGCGACGTCGTGACCGCGCCGAAGCGGGCGATCGCATCGATGATGGTTTCCAGTTGCCCCGGTGTCGGCACCAGGACCTTCAGCAGGAAGCAATCCTCGCCGGTCATCCGGTGGACCTCGATGACGTGCGGCATTTCCGCGAACGCGCGCAGCGCAGGCTTGATGTGTTCGTGCGTGGTCTTCAACCGGATGATGGCCATCATCCCCAGCCCCAGCGCGGCCGGATCGATCCGTGCACCGTAGCCCGTGATGATGCCGCGCTCTTCCAGCCGCTTGACGCGCTCCGACGTAGCCGGCTGCGACAGGCCGATGCGGCGGCCCACTTCTGACAGCGGCATCCGTGCATTGTCCTGAAGCGCCTCGAGGATCGACAGATCCAGGCGATCGAGCTCTCCGTTCGACATGTCCGCTTTCCCGCTCCGTTAATTCATCGGCATATTGTCTCAATATCCGATGATTTGCCATTCCCGGCCGGTTTCCGGCAAGCCAGACTCTGAGCTCACTCATTCATGGAGACGGAGATGGACCAGACGATCGTGATCGTGCCGGGGATCGGTAACTCGGGACCGGATCATTGGCAGAGCCACTGGGAGGCCGCGCTGCCGGGCGTGGTGCGCATCGCGCCTGCGTCATGGGATGCGCCCGACCTGCGCGACTGGATGGCGGCGCTCGATGAAGCCGTTGCGCAAGCCGCGACGCCGCCGGTGGTGATCTGTCATTCGCTGGGGTGCCTGCTGTTCGCGCACTGGCGGGCGGCGTCGACGCGCGTCGTGCGCGCTGCGTGGCTCGTGGCGGTGCCCGATCCGGGCGGCCCGCGTTTTCCGGTTGCCGCCCGTGCGTTCGCGGATGTGCCGGCGGGCGATTTCGGCGGCTTGCCGGTGCTGGCGATCGCCAGTTCGGATGACGGGTACGACCCGGCCGGGCGCGGCATTGCATGGGCGCAAGCGCGCGGCGCGACGCCGTTGCTGCTCGGCCCGCGCGGCCATCTGAATACGGAAGCGGGATTGGCGGAATGGCCCGAGGGACGCGCGTTGTTCACGGCTTTCATGGCGGGATTGCGGGGGTAGCGCGGGCAAGCGGCCGACGTGCTCTCGCGATGGCTTGCGGCGGGCGATGCATGGACGAGCCGGCTGCCGCGGCCGGGCTCCTGTCGACAACGCATGCCGGCCCGCGACGGCTCAAGTATGATCGGTCGACAGAATCGGAAGCCTCGACAGTCGGGATTGCCGCGTGCGGAACACCGGTTCCGCCGTCACGACTGGCCGCGGCTTCGAACGACCAAGGAGACACGCGATGCGCGCAGCGCCGCAACCGGAGCAGGCCGGCCCGTCGCGGCCGGACACCGGCGCGACCAGCCCCTTCCCGGAACGTGACCCCGATCGCATCGCCGCGTGGCGGCTCGCGATCTGCCTGTCGTTCGGCAGCGCGATTGCGCTCGGCCTCGCGCGCTTTTCGTATGCGCTGCTGCTGCCGCCGATGAAGGCCGATCTCGGCTGGACGTTCGCGCAGGCCGGCGCGCTGAACACGGCGAACGCGGCCGGCTATCTGGTCGGAGCGCTCGCGTTTCCGTTGCTGTCGCGGCGCTGGAGAGCCGGCTCGCTGCTGGCGACCGGATGCGTGTTGACCGCGTTGCTGATGGCCGCGTGCGGGCTCACGTCCGGCATGCATGCGCTGCTCGTGCAGCGGCTCGCGACCGGCGTCGGCAGCGCGCTGATCTTCATCAGCGGCGGCGTGCTGGCCGCGCGGCTCGCATCGGCATCGCCACGCGATGCGGGCTTGCTGCTCGGGCTCTACTACGGCGGCACGGGATGGGGCGTCGTCGCATCGTCACTGCTCGTGCCGGCGACGCTCTCACACGGCGACCATGGCTGGCAGCCCGCGTGGTTCGCGCTCGCGTTCGCGTGCGTGCTGTTCTCGGCCGTGGCCGTGTCGGCCGCGCGTCGCATCGAGCGCATGCACGCGGCACCGACTGCGCCGCGCGGCGGTGCGGCGCTGGTCGCGACCGCGAGCCCCGCGCGCTTCGCGCTCGCGCTCGCCGGCTACGGCCTGTTCGGCGTCGGCTACATCGGCTACATGACCTTCATCGTCGCGCTGCTGCGCGGCGCGGGGATGAGCGGCACGGTGGTTGCCGCGTTCTACGTGATGCTCGGCGTCGCGACCGTCGTGTCGGCGCGGCTGTGGTCGGGGCTGCTCGACCGGATGCGCGGCGGCCAGGCGCTCGCCGTGCTCAACGCGCTGCTCGGCATCGCGACGCTGATGCCGGCGATGTTCGTGCATCCGGCGGCCGCGTTCGCGTCGGGCGTGCTGTTCGGCGCGACGTTCCTGTCGGCCGTCGCATCGACGACGGCTTTCGTACGCCACAACCTGCCGCCGGACGGCTGGGCGAAGGGGATCAGCGCGTTCACGACGGTCTTCGCGTTCGGGCAGATCGCCGGGCCGGTCGCGATCGGCTGGGTGTCGGATAGTGCCGGGCTCGCACGCGGGCTCGTGTATTCGGCGCTGACGCTGTTCGCGGGCGCCGCGCTCGCGGCCGGGCAGCGCGCGTTGCGGGCCGCCGCGTAATCACGCTCTAAACACGCCATTCACCGCACGCACGCCGTGCGCGACACGCGATGAAACGCACGGCTGAAGTAGATCAGGCTGTCGCCGTCGTCGCGCACGCGGATCGACGTCGCCTCGATGAACATCACCGAGTGCGAGCCGACTTCCTTCATGTCGGCGATCGTGCCCTGCAGGCTCGCGAGCGCGTCGCGCAGCACGGGCACGTCCTGCTCGCCGCGATCCCACACGGGCAGGTCGAAGCGTCGCGCCATCGGCAGGTCGGTGAGCCCTGCGAAATGCCGCGCGAGTTGCTCGTGTTCGGCCGGCAGCACGTTGATGCAGACGTGGCGGTTGCGTTCGAACGTCGCCCGCATCGCGCTCGACCGGTTGAGGCACACGAGCAGCGTCGGCGGCGTGTCGGTGACGGAGCACACGGCGCTCGCGGTGATCCCGCAGCGGCCGTGCGGCCCCGCGGTGGTGATCACGTTGACGGCCGCGCCGAGGTGGGCCATCGCTTGCCGGAAGGCCTTCTGCGCGTCGGTCGGCTCGACGCGTGCCGGTCGCTGGATATCGGTCGTGGAAGACATGGGCGCTCCTGGTTGGACGAAAGCGGCGATCGCTTGGCGCTACCGGTGCAGCGCCGGATCACCGACGATGACCCAAGCGTACGACGCGAAAATGCCGGCGACCATTCGCACGATTGACGATGGAGATGGCGTTCTCGCCAACGCGTCTAAAGGTTCTACCTAGATGCGCGGCGCACCGCGCGAAAAAAAGCGCGATTGCACGTTCATACGGCGCGTGAAAGGGTTTTCAGCGGGTTTTCGGCTCGTTATGATGTGCCGCACACCCCCAGCGAACGACGCGCGCGACGCGCCGGAACCGGCCCCGTATGCGGCGCGTGCGATACCGATACCGATATTCAGTGAGACACCCGCGATGACGTCACCCGCACCGATCGTATACATCGTCGACGACGACACCGGCATGCGGACGTCGCTCGCGTGGCTGCTCGAATCGGTCGGCATCGCGTCCGAAGGGTTCGCGAACGCCACCGATTTTCTCGCGCGCTTCGACGTGAACCTCCCTGCGTGCCTGGTGCTCGACGTGCGGATGCCGGAGAAAAGCGGCTTCGACGTGCAGGCGGAACTGAACGCGCGCGGCGCGACGCTGCCGGTGATCTTCGTCAGCGGGCACGGCGATATCCCGATGTCCGTGCGCGCGCTGCAGAACGGCGCGATCGATTTCGTCGAGAAACCGTATAACTCGCAGCAGATGCTCGAGCGCGTGCAACGCGCGCTGCGGCTCGCGCAGCAGCGGCATGCGGTGAGCCAGCGTCACCGCGAGCTGCGCCAGCGGCTCGATGCGCTGACCGCGCGCGAGAAGGAAGTGCTGCGCGGCGTGGTGGACGGCAAGGGCAGCAAGCAGATCGCGTCGGACCTGTCGATCAGCGTGAAGACCGTCGACGTGCATCGCGCGAGCATCAAGGAGAAGCTCGGCGCGACGTCGATCGCCGCGCTCGTGCGCGATGTGATGGTCGTGTGGGGCGACGACGGGGAAGCGTCGCGATAGGGCCTTGCCGGGGTTCGGCGAAGCGCTGCACGCAGCGCTCGACGCGCGACGCTCAGCGCATGTACAACCCGCCGTTGATGTCCCAGCACGCACCGTTCGCGAAATGCGCGTCGCCCGACGCGAGCAGCACGGCGGCGTCCGCCACGAACCCGGCCGAGCCGAGCTTGCCGCCCGGCAGGCTCGCGAGCACCTGGCGCAGCTTCTCCGGCGCGACGCTTTCATAGACGATCGGCAAATCGAGCGGGCCGGGCGAGATCGCGTTGACGGTCACGCCCTGCGCGGCGAGATCGCGCGCGAACACCTTGGTCAGCGTCAGCGTGCCGCCTTTCGCGGCCGCGTAGTGCGCGCCGGTCGCCGAGCCGCCGTTCTGCCCGGCGAGCGACGCGATGTTGACGATTCGACCTGCGCCGCGCGCCGCGAAGTACTGGCCGAACACCTGGCAGCCGAACAGCACGCTGCGCAGGTTCACGTCGATCACCTGGTCGAACTGCTCGGCCGTGATCTCCATCGCGGGCACGACCTTCGAGGCGCCCGCGTTGTTCACGAGCACGTCGATCGTGCCCCAGCGCGCGACGAGGGCATCGCGCGCGGCTTCGAAATCGCGTTTCGACGTGACGTCGAGCGGCAGCGCGATCGCGCGTTCGCCGCTCGGGTCGAGTTCGCGTGCGTGCGCCTGGATGGCGTCGGCGGCGATATCGGCCAGCGCGACGCGGTAGCCGGCCGCATGAAAACGTTCGGCGATGACGGCGCCCAGCCCGCGTGCGGCGCCGGTGACGAGGACGACTCGGTCTGACATGGTGTGTGATTCCGTGGTTCGCGAGCGCGCATCGGTGGATGTCGCGCCCGCATCGTGGTTCATGCGGCGAGTGCCGTTTCGAAGTGTGCCGCAATCGCGCAGACGTGTTCGTCCGCACCCTTGCGGCCGACGATCTGCAGGCCGGCCTTCAGCGGCGAACCGGCGAGCGGCAGCGGCAGGCTGAGCGCCGGATGGCCGCTCAGGTTGAACGGCCGGATCAGCGACGACATCGCGATCACCGATACGCCATCGCGCGCCTGCTGCAGCGTGATCGGCAGCGCGGGCAGCGTCGGCAGCACGAGCACGTCCGCGTGTTCGAGCGCGGCGTCGACCTGTGCGATGAAGCGTGCACGTACGGCTTCGGCCTCTTGCAATGCCGCGGGCGTGGTCGTTGCGGCCGCACGCAATCGGGCATCGAGATCGGCGCCAAGCTTGCCGGTTTCGACGAGATGGCCGAACGCACGCGACGTTTCCGCGTTGATCACGGTGAGCCCGGCGACGAACGACGCCGCCATGTCGTCGAGCACGGCCGCGTGCGCGTGCAGGCCCGACGCGCGTATGGCCGCGTCGAGCGCGGCGGCGATGGCCGGGTCGGCGTCGACCGTGATGTGCGCGACCGTGCAGCCTGCCACGGAGGCCGCGGCTTGCGCGCGATCGAAGCCCGGTGCGATCGCAGCCATCACCGCAACCAGCGTGCGGATGTCGCGCGCGAACGGCCCGACGCAATCGAGCGTGGTGTCGGCAGGCGCGACGCCGCGCCGCGACACGCGGCCGAACGTCGGCTTCAGCCCGGCCACGCCGCAGCAGGCAGCCGGCCCGCGGATCGAGCCGCCCGTGTCGGTGCCGAGCGCCGCATCGACCATGCCGAGCCCGACGAGCGAAGCGGAACCGCTCGACGAGCCGCCCGGAATGCGCGTCGCGTCCTGCGGATTGACGGGCGTGCCCGTGTAGTCGTTGATGCCGGTCATGCCGAACGCAAGCTCGTGCATGTTCGCCTTGCCGGCAATTTGCCAGCCCGCGTCGAGCAGCAGGCGGACGACGTCCGCGTGTTGCGTGGCCGGCGGTGCGTCGGCGAGCGCACGGCTCGCCGCGCGGGTCGGATAGCCTGCGATGTCGATCGTGTCCTTGATCGCGATCGTGGGGCCGGGGCCGCCGAGCGTGAAGGTGTCGATGAAGCCTGTCATGGTCGGTATCGTGAGCAAGCGGTGGAAAGGGGCAGCAATCAGGGCCGTGGCGCGGCGAGCGGCCAGGGGCCGTCGAGCACGCGTTCGGTGCGGAAATGGCGGATCAGCCACACAGAACCGTTAGCGGCCGGCGCGAAATCGACGGTCAGCCGCGCGGCGATCAACTCGGCCGCGCCGTCCGCGTAGCGCGACGCCTGCAGCATGATCCAGCGGCCACGCGCGCGCGTGTTGCCGGCGCCGATCTCGATCGACTCCGACGTCAGGAAGTGCAGGTTCGCCGCGAAGTGCGGATCGGGCGGCAGGTAGCGGCCCAGCATCGCGACGATCGCGTCCGTGCCTTCGAGGCGGCCGAACTTTTGCGCATACTGCGGGCCGATGCCTTCCCACACGGCGTCGGGCGTGAACAGCGCGGCGAGCGACGGGCCGTCGCCGGCATCCTCGGGCACGTCGCACAGCGCCATGTAGCGCGCGATCGTCGCGCGCACCGCGCGTTCGGCGTCGAGCGCCGCCACGCGCTGTGCGAGCGCATCGATCAGGCCGGGAGACAGGTCGGTCATCGCGCGCCTCACGCCGCGGGCTTCGCGGCCGGCGGCACCGTCAGCGCACGGCCGACGCGCGCTTCGATCTTGCCGTAGCGCCACAGGTTGTATTCGCCGACCGGCGTCGTGCGATACAGGTTGCACACCGCGACCGTCGTGTCGAAGTCGGCGACGTCGGCCATGATGTAGAAGGTCCACGGCGCGCCGTCGGCCTGGCCGACCACGAGGCGGTCGTCATCCATCACGCCGAGCACGCGCACGCCGGGCATCGCTTCGACGGCGGCCAGCATCGCGCCGTACGCCTGCCACACTTCGCCGATCTTCTCGCGCGGCAGGTCGAAGAAGTTTTGCGACACGCCGCAGCAGAACAGGACGCGCAGCGGCAGCGGATTCGAATCGGACATATCAGGTTCTCCAGAGGAATCGGTGGGGCGCATGAATCGGCCGGCGACGGTGCGTCGGCTTCATGCGCGTGCAAAAGCAATTCGTGCGATGCAGGTTACAGATAGCCGGGAAACGGCGTGACGCCGGTGAACACCGCGCCGGCGCCGTCGAAGTTGCCTTCGCCGAGAAACGCGTGCTGCGTGACGACCATCGCGTCGCGCAGCAGCCGCTGCAGCGGATGCGTGCGATAGATCGCCGCCGTGCCGCCGAGCCGGTACGCGCGTTCGACGACGCTCGCGCCTTCGCGTGCGATCTGCGTGGCCGCGAGCCGCAGCAGGCTGACCTGGTCGGGCGTCACCGGGTTGCCGGCGAGGATCGATTGCCACACGCCGTCGGTCGCGTCGTAGAAGAACGCGCGCGCCGAGCGCAGTTGCGCTTCGGCCTTCGCGAGTTCGATGCGGTAGTACGCACGATCGGCGAGGCGCGGTGCGCCGGTCGTCGTCTGCCGGCCGCCCGACATGCGGTTCACGACGTCGAGCGCCGCGCGTGCGAGGCCGAGGTTCACGACGGCGAGCACCTGCGCCGCATACGCGACGGTCGGATAGCGGTACAGCGGCTCGTCGACGGTCGGCTCGCCGCCGCGCACGAAGGTCCACGCTTCAGGCACGAAGCGGTTGTCGACGCGCAGGTCGTGGCTGCCGGTGCCCTGCATGCCGACCACGCTCCAGTTCTCGACGATCTCGACGTCGGCTGCGCGGAACACGGCCGTGCGCGGCTTGTTCGGCGCGGCGTCCTGTGCGCCCGGCACGGCGATGCCGACGCCGAGCCAGTCGGCTCCCTTGCAGCCGCTCGCGAACTTCCACGTGCCGTTCACGCGCCAGCCGCCCGGCGCGGGCTGGGCCGGCTGCACCGGGAACAACCCGCCCGCGAACACCTGGTCGGGGCCGCTCGCATACAGCTCGGCCTGGGTGTCGAGCGGCAGCGCGGCGAGATACACGTTCGCGGAGCCGAAGCTCGCGACCCATGCGGCCGAGCCGTCGGCGGTCGCGATCCGCTCGATCATGTCGAGGAACGCGGTCGGCGCGAGCGCATCGCCGCCGAACCGGCGCGGCGTGCCCGCGCGATAGATGCCGGCCTGCTTGAACAGCGCGATCACGTCGCGCGGCACGTGCGACAGGCGGTCGAATTCTTCGCGGCGCGCGGCGACGGTCTCGATCACGGCGTCGAGCGGCGACAGCCGGGCGGCCGGTTCGCTGGCCGCGTGGGGAGCGCCCGGTGCGGTGTCGAGGGCAAGGGCGGCGTGGGGCATGGCTGTCTCCTGGGGCGGCTGGGGGTTCGAATGCGGGGTGGTCACGACGATGCAACCAGTCTAGAAACGCCGAAAACACGCAGCAATTGGTGCGTTGGGCCGTGCGACTGGTGACGTTCCGTGCCGCACTAAAGAAATCTTCAGATGCGGGCGGCGCGCGCCGGTGCTATGTTGGGTTTCCGGTCGCACGATGCCGCGCGACCTCATCCGAAGCCGATCATGAGTTTCCCCGACGAAGACGATTTCCACCGGCTGCTCGACGCGCTGACGACTTGCGTGCTGCTGCACGACGCGCACACCAAGGCGATCGTGTGGGCGAACCGCGCCGCGTGCATCGCGCTCGGTTTTTCCGTCGAGGAGCTGCTGCCGCTGAAGGCGCCGGACATGACGCGTCCCGAGCCGAAATACCAGCGCGAGATCGCCGTGAGCGCGTGGGATCGCGCGCTCGTCGACGGGCCGCAGGTGTACGAGTGGTGCTACCGGTCGCGCACGGGCGTCGACATGCTGTCCGAGGCGACCGCCACCTACGTGCCGCTGCGCGGGCGCGACGTCGTGATGGTGCAGTTCCGCGACATCAGCGCGGAAGAGGCGGTGCGCCAGCAGTTGCGCCGCTACGAGGCGCGGCTGCGCGAATTCATGCAGGACCTCGACGAAGGCATCGCGGTCGTCACGCCGCACGGCGGCGTGCAGTTCATCAGCGAGTCGGGCCGCCGCGTGCTCGGGCTCGCACCCGACGAAGCGCTCGGCGAGGTGCTCGACTACTGCTCCGACGCCGACCGCGACCGGCTCGTCGCGCAGCTGCGCGATGCGCCGTCCGCGTATCCGTCCGCGCCGCAGCGCTACCGGATCGTGCGGCGCGACGGCTCGTCGTGCTGGCTGCGCATCCTGTGCCGGCAGGTCGAGATCGAGGACGATCTCGACGGGCTGCTCGTGCAGTTCCGCGACGTGAGCGACGAAGTCGCGATCGAGGACGCCCGCCGCGCGGAAGCGCGCATGCTCGAACACGCGGGCCGTTACAACGCGATGGGTGAAATGGCGAGCGTGATCGCGCACGAGCTGAGCCAGCCGCTCGCGGCCGTGCGCAATTTCATCGAAGGCGCGGTGCAGCGGCTGAACGCGCGCGGCGCGATCGACGACGCGATCTGGGGGCTGCGCAGCGCGGACCGGCAGGCCGAGCATGCGGCGCTGATCATCAAGAGCGTGCGCGAGTTCATCGTGAAGCGCGAGCCGGTCGTCGCGCTCGCCGACCTGCGCGACATTCTTGCGGACGTCGCGTATTTCATCGAGCTGCGCGCGAAGGAGGCCGGCGTGACGGTCACGATCGTGCAGGCCGACGCGCCGCTGCCGATCCGCTGCGAGCGCGTGCTGATCGGGCAGGTGATCCTGAATCTCGCGTTCAACGCGATCGAGGCGTTCGCCGGTTGCGAGCGTGTGCCGCGCACGTTGACGCTCGGCACGGCGAGCGTCGGCGGGCATGCAGTGCTGCGCGCGATCGACAACGGCCCGGGTGTCGCGGCGGACGCTCACGACCGGCTGTTCGACGGCTTCTCGTCGTCGAAGGCCGGGGGGAACGGAATCGGGCTGTCGCTGTGCAAGAGCATCGTGACGCGCCACGGCGGCCGGATCGCTGCCAGCCCGGCCGCTGGCGGCGGGCTCGACTGCCGCGTGACGCTGCCGCTCGCCGGGACGAAGGCTCGGGCGGACGCATCGTCGCCGGGGAATGCTTGACGCCGCGGCCGCCCGGCGGCCGCGGTGCATGAGCGGGCAGGCACGCGCGCAGCGCATGATCAGCGCCCGAGCGCCCGTGCGGTTTGCCCGCCGATGCCGAAATCGGTGTTCGGGATGTCCTTGATCATCACGCGGGTGGCCTGCAGCGGTGCGTCGAGCACGCTGGCGCTTGTCTCCGACAGCGCGGCGATCAGCGCGCGCTTCTGTTCGTCGGTGCGGCCGGCGATCAGGATCGCGACGATCACGGGCAGCGACGGCGGCGCGCCGTCGGCGGCGCTGCGGCCGCCGAGGCCGATGTGCGTCGCGGGCAATTCGGTCAGCAGCACGCGCACCGATTCGATCGGTGCGCCGATCGATTCGACGGTCGCACCGGTCAGCCGTGCGATCAGTTCGGCCTTGCGGGCGTCGTCATGGCCGGCCGGCAGGAAAACTTCGAGTGTGGGCATGGTCGTCGGGAAAGGTGAAGGTGACCGGCTCACCGTTGCGTTGGCGAAGGCGAACCGGAGGCCGCTTGAAGGTGAAGGTGGCCGGCTCACCGTTGCGTTGGCGAAGGCGAACCGGAGGCCGCTTGAAGGTGAAGGTGGCCGGCTCACCGTTGCGTTGGCGAAGGCGAACCGGAGGCCGCTTGAAGGTGAAGGTGGCCGGCTCACCGTTGCGTTGGCGAAGGCGAACCGGAGGCCGCTTGAAGGTGAAGGTGGCCGGCTCACCGTTGCGTTGGCGACGGCGAACCGCTGGTCGCCTAAAGGTGAAGGTGACCGGCTCACCGTTGCGCCGGCGATGGCGAACCGGTGGTCGCTTACAGCAGGAAGCCGATCGCACTGAGCGCTTCAGTCGAATCGATCAGGCGCACGACCTTCTCGGCGATCCGCATCTCACCTTCCGCATCGACGTGCAGCTTGTGCGTGACGTCGGCCGCGAACAGCGTCGCGACGCCGCGCTTGTACGCGACGACGACCTGCGCCGATTTCAGCTCGACGGTGCCGGCGCTGCCGCTTTCCAGCGTGAAGCGCGACACGGTGCGCACCGTGCGCGCCGCATCGGTCGCCGACGCCGAATAGCCGGACACCATCCGCTGCACGCGCTTCTCGCGCATGTCGTGGTCGTCGAACACGTAGTTCAGCGTCGCGGCGAAGTCGGTCGTGTCGGGATCGATCGGCACCACGTAGTGGCCGGCCGGCTGCCATAGGTCGAGCCACGCGCGATAGTCGCGGCGGTCGAGCATCTCGGCTTCGCGCCACACGAATTCGACCGCGCGGGCGAAGGTCTGCTCGGAAAAGAGGGCGTTGCGGTCGTCCATCATTGTTGCTCCATCATCATGCGCCATTGCTGGTAGGCCTCGCGCATGCCGGTCTCGTCGGTTGCATGCGCGGTCTTTTCGCCGTTCGCGGCAGTCGTCTCGCGGTTCAGCCCGCGATTCACGAGGATCGGCACGTCGGGGCCCGCATGCGCGCCGCGTTGTACACGCTCCCACGCTTCCGCGTCGTCGGGGCTGCCGAAACCGAACGGGCCCTGGAAGTGTTCGTGAATGCGCAGCCGCTCGCGATTCGCTTCGTCGGGGCCGCCGTCCATCGCGAGCGCGACATGGCGGATCTCGGTTTCGTTCGCGGAGATCGGCCGCAGCACGCGGAAGAACGCCATCGACAGCGCGAGGTTCGGGAACAGATTCAGGTTGAAGCCGACGCCCATCAGCGAGCGCACGATGCGGCGCACTTCCTCCGGCGTGTGGCGTTCGGCGAGCTTGGCCGCGAGCGGCGCGAAGCGCTCGGGCAGCGGCGCGCCGTCGTCTTCGTCGAGATCGATCAGCTCGGGCATCAGCACCGCGAGGCTGTGGCCGTTGCCGAGCCCGCGGCAGAACGCGTCCTCGCTCGTCATGAAGCTCGTGATCGCGGCGGCCGTCTCGTCGTCGATCGACTTCATCCACGACTTGTGCACGACCGGGAAGTGATAGAGGTCGGTCGTGTTCTCGAGCTGGATCTTCCAGTTGCCCTTGAACTTGAACTTGTGCTCGCCGTTCGCCTTGATCGGGTAGCCGGCGCCCTGTTTCATGAACAGGTCGATCCACGGCTTCGCGCCGCCGAGGAAATCCTCGAGCGGTTCGATCGCATCGTTGAAGCTCGCGAAGATCAGCCCCTGGTACACGCCGGCGCGCAGCTTCACGAGCGGCAGGTCGCCTTTCTCGCACACGCCTTCGTAGCCGTCGCCGTACGGCAGCGCGCGCAGCGTGCCGTCGAGCGCGTACGACCAGCTGTGATACGGGCACGTGAAGCCCTTCGCGTTGCCCTTGTGCGATTCGCACACGGTCGCGCCGCGATGGCGGCAGCGGTTCTGCAGCACGTTGATCTCGCCGGTCTTGTCGCGCACGACGATCACCGGCTGGCGGCCGATCGTCGTCGTGATGAAGTCGCCCGGGTTCGGCAGCTCGCTTTCGTGCGCGACCCAGATCCAGGTGCGGTAGAAGATGCGGTCGAGCTCGGCTTCGAACAGCGCGGGATCGTGATACATCGCGGGCGCGATGCGGTCGGGTTGCGCGAGGCCATGCAACGCGCTGGTGTCGATCGTCTGGTAGGAAATGTCGCTCATCGTCGTGTGGGGGAAAGAGTCGCGAAATCGGGGCGCGTCGTGCGCGGTGTCGAGTACCCAGTCTCGTCTCCCACTACATATCCGTCAAATTGATCTAAAATTGGCCGATCAATAAATGTGGCAAATAATGGAGGCGGTCATGACATCGGTCGATCATCTCGATCTGAACCTGTTGCGTGTGTTCCAGGCGATCGTCGAGGAGCGTAGCCTGACGAAGGCCGGCGAGCGGCTCGCGCTGTCGCAGCCGGCCGTCAGCTATTCGCTCGGCCGGCTGCGCACGCTGTTCGACGATCCGCTGTTCGTGCGCACGCGCGCGGGCATGCAGCCGACCCCGGTCGCGCTCGAACTCGCGGGCATCGTCGGCAAGGCGCTCGACATGGTGCGCGTGGCGCTGCGCTACGCGGAGCGCTTCGATCCGGCCACCAGCACGCGCACGTTCCGGCTGTCGTTGTCGGATGCGGGCGAGATGGCGTACCTGCCGGCGATCTGCCAGGCGCTGCGCGAGCGCGCGCCGCGCGTGACGCTGAGCGTGCAGCCGCTGCCGGTGGAGGAGATCGAGGAAGCGCTGCGCGCGAGCCGGCTGGATTTCGCGATCGGCAACCTGCCGGAGCTGATGCCGCGCACGCGTCACCAGACGCTGTTCGAGGAAACCTATGTGTGCATGACGGGCCGCCGGCGCGGGGTGCCGAGCGGCGCCGCGCTGAGCCTCGAGCAATTCGTGCGCGCCGCGCACATCAATGTGAAATCGGTCGAGCACAGCCACCACGCGCTCGACGATGCGTTGCGCGCGCAAGGCGTGGGCCGCAACATCGCGCTCGAAGTGCCGCACTTCGTCGCGCTGCCGAGCGTGCTGTCGGTCACCGATCTGTATGCGACGCTGCCGAAGCGGCTCGCGCAGATCCTGAACCGCGACAATGCGTTCCGCCTGTACGAGCTGCCCGTCACGCTGCCGCCCGCGCCGGTGACGATGCACTGGCACGAGCATTTTCATGAAGACGAGGGCAATGCGTGGATGCGCACGTTGCTGGCCGAGCTTGTCGAGCGGTTCGATGACGTGTGATCGATGAGGACGCCAGCAACGCATGGTTGCACGCGTTGCTTGCCGAGCGGGTCGGGTCGCGCGACGACGCGTGACGCGTGACACGTGACACGTGAGGACGAGGGCAGCGCGTGGATGCTCACACTGCTGGTCGAGCTCGTCGAGCGTGTCGGTGACGTTTGATCCACGAGAGCGCGGGCAGCGCATTGGATGCGCGTGTGACTGGGCGAATGCGTCGAGCAGTTCGAGCGCGCGCGATGTCCTTGACGGACATCGCCCCGGACCTCGCGCGTCAAAGATCGAGCACGAGCACCGCGGAGCGCGCACGCGACACGCAGCAGCAGATCACCGTATTGCTCGCGCGCTCGGCCTTGCTGAGGCAATGGTCGCGATGATCGGGCTCGCCGTCGATCACGGGCACCATGCAGGTGCCGCACACGCCTTCGCCGCATGACGTGTCGACTTCGATGCCGATGCGTGCGAGTGCGTCGACGATCGACGTGTCGGCCGTGACGCGTACCGATTGCCCGCTGCGCTGCAGGCGCACTTCGAAACCGTCGGCGGCCGGGCCGGCGCCGGCATCGGCATTGCCCGCATCGGCGGCGGCCGGTTCCGCCGCGAAGCGTTCGAGATGGATCGAATCTTCCGGCAAGCGCGTCGCGGCCGCCGCGACGACCGCATCCATGAACGGCCCCGGGCCGCATGTATAAACGTGTGCATGCGCGTCGACCGATTCGACGCAGCGGTTCAGCTCGACCGCGAGCGCTGTGGGCTCGACGCCGTAGTGGAACGTCACGTGCGACGCGAACGGCTCGGCCGACAGCTCCGCGACGAAGGCCGCATGCTCGCGGCTGCGTGCGAAGTAGTGCAACCGGTAGCGTGCGCCGCGCCGGTGCAGCGCATACGCCATCGACAGCAGCGGCGTGATGCCGATGCCGGCCGCGATCAGCACGTGCTCGCTCGCGTCATCCGTCAGACGAAACAGGTTGCGCGGCGCGCCGATCGACAGCTCGGCGCCGACTTGCACATCGTCGTGCAGCGAACGCGAGCCGCCGCGCGACTGCGCTTCCTTCTTCACCGCGAACAGGTAGCTGCCGCGCTCGTCGGGGTTGCCGCACAGCGAGTACTGCCGGGTGATACCGGACGGCGCGGTCACATCGATATGGGCGCCTGGTTCGTACGCGTCGAACGGTTGGCCGTCGACGCGCGACACCCGGAAACAGCGGATGTCCTGCGCCGCGTCGATCAGCGCGTCGATCCGGACTTGGTGGCGGTTCGCTTGCATGGGTCAATCCGTGGGGTAGAGGGCGCGCGGCGCGGCAGACACCGCGCCGTCATGCGATCGAGAATAGGGATGGGCATCGCATAAATCAAATCGATTAAAAAGCGATACCTGAATCAGTGGGATGGATGATGGGCGGGCGGCGCGATTGCGCCTGATTGCGCCCGATCTCGCCCGGTGTTCAGCGCGCGGCGATCGCGTTGCCCGTCTCGGCTGCGTGCGGCGCGGCGGCGGACGCCAGGCCGCGTTCGCGATCGAGGCTGCGGCGATAGTGCCGGCACCCGGCGGCGAGCAGCAGCGCGGCCAGCGTGGCCGCCGCGACGTTGACGATCGACATCGAATGACCGACCGCCGCCGGCGCGCCGAACACGCGGTCGGTGAACAGCGCGACGACGGTCGTGCCGATCCCGAGCGCGATCAGGTTCGACACGAGCAGGAACAGCGCGGAGATCTGCGCGCGCATCTGGTTCGGCGCGAGCGTCTGCATCGCGGCGGTGGACGTCGGCATCGGGAACGACGCGAAGAACATCGCGACCACGAGCATCGCGAGCGACGCGGGCAGCGAGTCGAGCTGCGTGAACAGCGTCGCGGGGATCACCATGCACGCGGCGCCGATCGCGCCGGCGCGCATCGGCGCATCCTCGCGGCCGCGCCGCAGCAGCCAGTCGTTGAGCCAGCCGCCGCAGAACACGCCGGCCGTGTTCGCGACCAGCAGCACGATGCCGAGCGTGTAGCCGGCTTCGACGGCCGTCATCCCGAAGCGGCGGATATAGAACGCGGGCGTCCAGCTCAGCAGGCAGTACAGCGTCATCGCGTAGAACGAGAAGCCGAGGTAGTGGCACGAAAAGGTCGCGCGATGTGTGCGGACGAAGCGCAGCGAATCGCGCATCGATACGCGCCGCACCGCGCCCGAGCGATCCTGCGCGAGCCCCTTGCGCTGCGGGTCGCGCACGGTCGCGGCGAACAGGAGCGCCACGAGGATCCCCGGCAGCCCGACGATCAGGAACGTGACCTGCCACGCATGCACCTGCCCGACCACCGGCAGCGTGAACGCGCTCGCATGCTTGAGCAGCGCGATCACGTAGCCGCCGATCAGGAACGCGACACCGCCGCCGATGAACGAGCCGAGCGAATACACGGCGATCGCGCGCCCGAGCTTCTCCTTCGGGAAGTAGTCGGCGAGCATCGAGTACGCGCCGGGCGACAGCGCGGCTTCGCCGACACCCACGCCCATCCGTGCGATGAACATCTGCACGAAGTGCTGGCTGAGCCCGCACGCGGCGGTCGCGACGCTCCACAGCGCGATGCCGAGCGAGATGATGCGCGGGCGCGCGTAACGATCGGCGAGATAGGCGACGGGCAGCCCCATCACCGCATAGAACAGCGAGAACGCGAAGCCGTTCAGCAGGCTGAACTGCGTGTCGGACAGGTGCAGGTCGCGCTTGATCGGCTCGATCATCAGCACGAGGACCTGGCGGTCGACGAACGAGAAGACGTACGCGAGCATGCAGATGACGACGACATACCATTCGTACGTATAGCGCTTGCCGGCAGCGCGGGCCGTGGATGCGGACATGCGGATTCTCCAGGAGCGGGCGGTGGAAACGCGCGGCAGCGGCCTGGCGGGCCGTGCGCTGTCGCGGCGCGAAGGCGTGCGGGGGGCACGTATCGGAGACGCAGCGTAGTCGGCCAAATTCAGCCGCCATAGCCGGAGTGACAGCCGCGCCACACGGGCATTTACCGACCCGGATAAAGAAAACACCAGGGTCCCGCGCACCGGCCGCCGCGCAGCGCGCGTGCGGCGGGGCGCACGTGCCTCATGCGGCGCATCTATAAGCGTTATAGAGCGCATTGCGTCGACGTCCGAAATTGTCGTTCCTAGACTCGGCCCGTTTTTGATCGGCAGCGTTGGCCCTTCGCGGCGAACGCGCTTCATACCACGCGGCGCGGCGCCGAACTGCGCCGCAGACTCTACGGGACGACCACGATGAACCAACCGAACGGGCGGGCCGACCGGCTTGCCGTACCGCTTGCCGCGCTGCTTGCCTGCGCGGCGTTGCCCGCCTTCGCGCAATCGAGCGTGACGCTCTACGGCCGCGTCGACACCGCGATCGAATACGCGAACGCCGGGCCGAACCACGTGACGCGCATGGGCAGCGGCAACCTGTTCGCGTCGCAGTGGGGGTTGAAGGGCGTCGAGGATCTCGGCGGCGGCTACGCGACGATCTTCAAGCTGGAAGATGGCTTCAACGCGGCAAGCGGCGCACTGTCGAACAGCAGCGCACTGTTCGGCCGCGAGGCGTGGGTCGGCATCACGGGGCCGTTCGGCGGCGTGCAGTTCGGCGAGCTTTACACGATCCTGCACACGACGCTCGTCACGTACAGCCTGCCGGGCCTCGGCGCGGGGCTCGCGTGGGGCAATGCGACGAACAACTTCGTCGGGCCCGCGTTCCTGCGCGTGCGCAACTCGATGCGCTACACGTCGCCGCGCTATGCGGGCTTCATGCTGCGCGCGATGGCCGCGCGCGGCACCAACGGCGCGGCCGGGCAGCCGGCGACACTCGGCGATACGTACGGCGCGGGGCTCAACTACGTGCGCGGCGGCCTGTCGGTCGACGTCGACTATATGCAGCAGAAGTTCAGCCCGGTGGCGGCGTCCGCGCTCGGCGGCACGAGCCCGGCCGCGAACGGCAACTACACGCTCGGCGCGATTTCGTACGACTTCAGCGTCGTGAAGGTGGCCGCGCTGTACATGCGCCATCGCGGCGCCCCCGACGTTGCGACCGCGATCGACAGCCAGAGCGCGTATCCGCACAGCGACATCATGGAGCTGAGCGCGACGGTGCCGATCGGGCGTGCGTCGCTGTTGCTGAGCGTGGGCCACTACCGCAAGGTCGCGGACAGCGACGGCAACGCCGATTCGTACGGCATCCGCTTCGACTATCCGCTGTCGAAGCGCACGGTGCTGTACACGGGCGCCGCGATGGTGCGCAACGGCGCGCATGCACGCTTCGTCGTGAACGGCGCGGCGGGTGGGGGTGTCGCGGTCGCGAAGCCGGGCGCGACCGCGAGTTCGATCGTCGCGGGCATCCTCACGTCGTTCTGATGCATCGATCCTGTTTCACGGGGGCGGGCGCTTTTTCCGCGCCATGCGGCGCCTGCTGCTTGCCCGTTGGCCGGGGACAATGAACGGGCGAACGACCCGGAAGCGACGTTCCGGCCGATGCTTGTCCGCGAGCACTAGAATGTGTAAGCGATATCGAGGTGGGTAACGATCGGATTCACCCTGACGCGCATTTTTGTCACGATATCGACGCCGCTGGGGGACGCGGCATTCGTCGTCAATGTGGTCGACAACGGGATGTAGGACAGGGACGCATTGATCGACCAATGCTTGGCGAGCGCATAGTTCGCACCGAGCTCGAACGTCGGATTCCACGAAGCGCTGAGCGACGCGCGAGTCGTACAGCCGGGCCCGCATGTCGCGTCGAGGAACGCCTGATTGACGATGCGCGTTTTCGAGTACCACGTGTAGTTGACGCCCAGTCCGACAAATGGTCTGAATCTGGCATCGGCCGAACGAAAGTGATATCTGACTTCGAGAACGGGCGCCATCGGTTTCGTTTTGCCGATCACCCCGAACGCAGCCAGCGAGTTGCTGCCGACCAGGTCGGTCGTAAACGGCGTGCCGGCCAGAAACGCGATGCCGATATTGTCCGTCACGAAGTATTCCGCCATCAAGCTCGCGGCGTCCGAGGTATCAGCATGAGCGCCAGTCCCGGCCTGCTGCTGATTCACCGGTGCACCGGCAACGCTTTCGACGACGATGGGATCCGCGTTTCCCTGCGGCATGACATGCAGCCAGCCGATCCCCAGTTGCATGCTGCCGCTCGACTGCGCGTTTGCGGGGGCGGCAAATGCCGCGGCACAGACAAGCGCCGCCACGCCAACCGTTCTCAACGTCTTCCTGTCTTCCATTTCGTCTCCTTCCATTGGTGGATCAAACTGTGTCGCGCCACGGCCTTATTGAGGTTTCGAGGTCGGCGGTCTATGGTTTTGTCGGAAATTCAAGCGTGCCGGTCGATACTCTTTCGCCGTGTGATCATATTTTTTAAGTTCGAACTACTAAGTTAATGATCGAAAAAAAATGGGTATCAACGACGATCCGCTTCGACGTCATGGCCGCCAAGGGCGACACCGCCGACATCAAGGGTCGGGCAATGTCGCGCTCCGGTCAGCCGTTGCAAGCGTGCGCCACGTCGCCGTTATCGGTTCCGCTCGTGGTCGGCCGGTCCGTCGTCCGCGTGTACATCGACCGGCGACCGCACCGTTGCATCGATAGTGAATGCGAAGGGGAAGCGTCCCAGCACCGCAACTGCCTGCGCTTCGAGTGCCGGGTCCGCAAGCGCGATATGCGCTGACACACCACGCGACGCATCGCTTTCGACGGTGACGCGGGCGTTGGCCATGCCGGCCTCGTTGAGTGCGGAGCGAAGCGCGTCGGCCGTTTCACGTCGCTTCAATTCAGGCTTGAAGATCTTCCCGACGGCCGTCAATGGCATCGTGTCCACGATCCGGATCTGCCTCGGCAGTGCCGCGCGCTCGCCGATTTCTCCGCGTACGAATTCCGCGAGATCATCCTCGGTGGCATGTGCGCCCGCCTTGAGCTGTACGTAGGCCACCGGCAATTCGCCGGCATGCGCGTCCGGTCGCCCGATTGCAGCCGCGATCTGAACCGCCGGATGGCGATGTAGCGGCTCCTCGATCGTTGCCGGATCGATATTGTGGCCACCTCGGATAATCAGGTCCTTTTTGCGGCCCGTGAGCCGGAAATAGCCGTCCTCATCGGCACAACCCAGATCGCCGGTGTTGAGCCAGCGGCGTCCATCACTCAAGTCAAGCCAGAGTTCCCTGTTCTGTTCCGGTTGCAGGTAGCCGGCAAAGACGTTCGGTCCCGCGATGACGAGCAGGCCCACTTCGTTTGCGACGCAGTCGCGGACAAACCGGCCATCGTCATCGACGACGATCGCCTTCATCGTCTGGCCCGGGACACGCAGTCCGATCGATCCGAGGCGGCGCTCGCCGAGCGGCGGGTTGATGCTGCTGACGCACGCGCCCTCGGTCAGGCCATAACCTTCCAGAATTCGGATCCCGGTGCGTTCCTGGAACGTCCGGAACACTTCGATCGGCATCGGAGCCGCACCGCACAGGCCATATTCGAGCGAATCGATGTTTCTGCCGGCGATCGGGACGTCGAGCAGTGACGCATAGAGCGTCGGCACGCCGCTGAAGAAGTTGATGCGATGGTGTTCGACCAATTCCCAGAAGCGCTTGACGACACCTTCCCCGCGATAGCCTTGCGGTGTGCCCAGCACGACATGGGCGCCGCGCGAGAAGGGCACGAGCCCGGTCGCCAGCACGGCATTGACGTGAAACAGCGGCAGTCCGCAGAAGACGGTCTTGCCGGGCCCCATGCCGGCACCGAAAAATTGGCCGACGCTCCAGGCATTGGCGACTTCGTTGCCATGGCGGCGCATCGCGATCTTGGGCAAGCCGGTCGTACCGCCGGTACAGAAATACGATGAATGGTCCTCGGGATGGAAATGCCGGCCGCTGTCGAGCGCCGCCCCCGATTCCCGCGCGACCGATCGACCGAAATCGTGGATCCCGATTCGTTCGGGCACCGCGCCACGCACACCGCCGGAGCCGTACAACCTCGCACATTCCCGGCGCTGCAGCAGGTAGGCGACAAACCGCTTCGGTGCCCGCACGCGATCGGCGAGATTGACGAGTACCAGATGCCGGAGCGTGTCGACCCGATCGAGCACCGGCTGGACTTTTGACCACAGGTCGGTGCCGGGAAATGGCGCCAGCGTCACGAGCACTTCCACCCTTGCCGCGTTCAGCAGGTCTGCGATCGCGGCTGACTCGAGCAGCGGATTGATCGCACAGACCACCCCCGCCGCCTCGCCGCCCCAGATCACAAAATGCGTTTCGGGCAGGTTCGGCAGGATATAAGCGATCACCGTGTCCCGTTGCACGCCGAGGCGGGTGAAGAGATTCGCAGTGCGCGTGATGTCGCGGACCAGTTCGCGATAAGTCCAGCGCGCGACGTTGCGATGATCGTCGGCGCGCAGGAAAAACGACAGGGCAGGCGCGGACGGATCGAGTGCCGCGCCGCGGCAGATCATCTCGTACGTGCTGGCCGGCAAATCCGCCGGCGGACCGCTCGCCTCGATTGCGATAACGTCCGTCTGATTGGCAATCTCGTTCATGCGACCTCTTCCACGATACGATTGCGTTGCACGCCGAGATCGATGAGTCCGTCCGCGCTGGCGATGTGCGCTTCGACGATGTCACCGGGCTGCAGATACTGGCTTCTGCCGGCCTGAATTTTCATGAACATGCGCCATTTGGCGGCCTCGGGAAGCAGCCCGGCGATACGTTGCTTCACCGGCGACGGAACGCTCAACGCGCAGCCGGATGGCGTGCCGGTCGCGATCAGGTCGCCGACATGCAGGTCGTGAACGCCTGACAGCTCGGCCAGTGTTTCGGCCGGTCCATAGACGAGATTGGCCGTCGAATCCTTCTGCCGTACCTGTCCATTGACGGTCAGCGTCAGATCCAGTCCGCGCAGCTTCGGGATGTCGTGCGCCTCCAGCATGCACAGGTAAGGGCCGACCGGTCCGAACGTCCGGTAGCTCTTGCCCTTGTAGAACTGCATCTGCGGAATCTGTACGTCGCGCGCCGAGTAATCGTTCACGATGACGACACCTGCGAGGTACTCGTGCAGATTCGCGAGCGTGATCCGCTGGCGAGCCGTGACATCCCGCTTCATGACCAGCCCCAATTCGATCTCGTAATCGAGAAAGCGCACGCCGCGCGGCCGCACGACGTGCGAATCGGCTGGCGCGATGCAGCTCGTCGCCTTCGCGAAGATCATGTTGAATGTCTTCGCGTCGGGGTCCATGCCGGATTCGATCATGTGCTGCCGGTAGTTCGCGCCCTGACACACGAATTGCTGATTGCGCGTGACGGGGGAGAGCCACTCGACGTTCGATTCCGGGATCGTCGGCCCGGAAAGCGTAAGCAACGTCTCGATCGGGTTCGCGCGAACGAAGTCGGCGGTCGTCGCGAATTCGCCTGGAATCGGCGTGATCGCACCATGGCGAATGACGCCCCATTGGGCGCGGCCTTGATGCTTGTAGTGCAGGACATGCAATGACATGAGTGTGCCTCGAATGGATGGACGAATGGGCGCCGCGTCACGCAAACAGCCTGGCGAGCGCTTTCAGCTTGCCTACCGTCACGTCGGGGCTGCGCCGGAGACTGCGGACGAGCGCGGTCACGCTGGCGAGCGTGAATTTGGGTTGGGTGAAACTGCGCGGCATCGTCGGCCCCCACTGCGACATCGCTTCACGACTGACTGCATGCACACCCAGGGGCACCTCGGACGTGAACAGATCGCCGTCGCAGTAATGCTCGTGCTTGTCGCCCCACGGGTCTTGCCAATAGTCGAAGATCTGACTGCCGAGAACATGCCGCCCGATGCCCCATGCATGCGTCCATCCGTGGTCACGCAATACGCGCTGGCCCATGCCGACCGCATCGGCGTCCACGACTTCGTAAGCGCTATGGCTGTAGAGCGGTGCGAAACCCTGGGCCAGCGCGAGTGTGTGATGGTCCGTGGGGGTCGAGCCGAGATCGAGCCGCATGAACGTCACCGCGGGTGAACCGTCGGGAAGGAGTTGCACGTCGCTCGGGATGAACCCGAAATGCTGCGTGTACCACGCGCAGGTTTTCTGGAAATCCGCGAGTTCCAGCACCACGTGCCCGAGCTTGATGACTTCCGGCGGCCCCGACGGCGGGCGCTGCGTTTCGTTGATACGGGCGGCGGCCTGCGCCGTGTTGAACGGCAGGGGCGCCCGGTGCGGCAACGCGCCGGACAATGCCTGCCCGAACACGGCATCGACTCGGAAGCCGGACGGATCGACAAGCCGCACGCGTTGGCCGCCGCCCGGCGCATCGGCCCCCTCGATGTCCGATGCACCGGGCACGCGTGCCAGCGCATGCAGGTCTTCGATGCGATTCACACGCAAGCCGAAGCCGACGAAGCGGTCTCTGGACGCCTGCCGGACAACGTAACAGAATGGCGCCGGGTCCGTGCCGCGCAGGAACAACCGCTCGCTGTCACGCGAAACGGTACGTAGTCCGAAGTCGTTCAGGAATCGCTCGGCCTTGACGAGGTCCGTGCGATCGAAGATCAGGTACGCCAGGCCGGATGCTTTGGTCATAGGGCGCGGATGACGTGCCGGTTGCGGTGTGGTCAGTTGCATGACGAAGGCCTCAGACGAGATTGAGCGGGTTCGGCTGCGGGTGGCATTGCACCGATTGGCGTGCCGAGTAAAGCCAGCGATTCCGCGATCAGACGATTCGCTTCACTCGCCGGCCCGTCGTGAACGATCACCCGGTCGGGACGCACAACGGCGGCCCAGCCGAACGGTGCGACGCGCGGCAGGAAGGCGCCCTCGAGATCCTCCCAACCGCCGTTCGGGCCAAGATGCAGCCGCTGCCCGCGATGCGCGATCTGGATAACCGTTCCGCCCGAGGCGGCAAATGCCGCGGCCGTCCGGGCATCGAGCGCCGCGCCTGCGTCGCGACCGAATCCGATCAAGGTGAGGCCCGTGCCGAGCACGTCGTCGCTCAGGCAGGCGCGGCCGTCGGCGCTGCGAACCCAGCCCTGCGGCACGACCGCGCCACGCACGAGACCGGATCGCGTGCGGCCTGCGACGAAGAGCCCGCGCCGGCAGATATTCCTGGGCTTGATCTCCAGTTCTTCGAAATAGGCGCGCCACTTCGGCACGAGCCGCGTTGCGCGCATCAGGCCGTGGGTGACAAGTGCGACGGCGGCGTTGCGCGGCATCACCAGCCTCCCCATGAGCCGTGCAAAGCGAATCATCGCCTTCACATGCGGCCGACGTTCCTGATCGTAAGTGGCGAGAATCCGCGGCGCTGCGTGCCCGTGAACGACGGCCGCGAGCTTCCAGCACACATTGGCGACGTCGCGCAGCCCGGCAACGAGTCCCTGCCCGACGAAGGGGGGCGTGATATGGGCTGCGTCGCCCGCGAGGAACACGCGTCCCTGGCTGAACGCCTTGACCGTCCGCGCGTGAAAGCGGTAGACCGCCTTGCGCTCGACCACCATGTTGTCGACATTGCCCCACGGCGCGAGCAACGCGCGGATGCGTGCGTCGGACTCCATCTCCTCACGCGTCTCGCCGGGCCGCAGCATGAATTCCCAGCGCTCGCGCGCGCCGGGTGCCGTCATGTGCGGCGTTGGCCGCCGGTGATCGCAAATGAATTCGATGTGGTCGATCGGGCGTGGCACGTGACGGGCGTCCACGATGAGCCAGTCTTCGACGAAAGTCTTGCCCTTGAATTCCTGACCGATCAATTGACGGACGAGCGAGCTCGCGCCGTCGGCGCCGATCAGGTAGCGCGCCTGGACATCATGAGTACGCCCCGGCCCGAGATCCAGCGTTGCAGTAATGGACTCCGGTCCCGATTCGATGCCGCGCAATGCGACGCCGAGCGCCACCCGCGCGCAGTCGTATTGCCGCAACCGGTGGCGCAGGCATCGCTCGAGGTCCGGTTGATAAAACGTCACCAGCTTCGGATGTCCATCGATGCTGCCCAGCGTATTGGCGTGACCAAACTCTCCAAGCAGCGGCGAACGCATCTTCACGCAGGGGATCGCCACGGTTTCCAGGTCGTGCTCGGTCACGCCGACGAGCTGAAGAATGCGCAGCGCCTCGTTGTCGAGCGCGATGGCCCGGGGCGCCATGTAGATGTCGGTCGCCTTGTCGACGACAAGCACATTCACGCCATCGCGCGCGAGCAGGTTGGCTGCGGCGGCACCCACCGGACCGAAGCCGACGATCAGCACGTCGACGCTCGAAGGCAAGCCTTCGGCGGCTTCCGGGCTGGGATGGTGCTCACCGTCGGGCTGGGCGCCCATCTGCGCATTTGTCTCCACAAGCACTCCATTGATCGATTCGTCCGGCTCGGTTCGGCCGATAAGTGACATTCAACTCATAACTGATGATTTTGTCAATTATGATGCTTGAACGTATACTCGGATTCCTCTGTCCGACCGACATGCCATGGCGAAATCACCCACGTCCCGTGTGGACAAGCGTCCCCCCGAGGCCATCCCAGACACGGCTGCTTCCGAACGCGAGCCGCGCGGCGCCCGCCGCAAGCGCGAAACGCGCGCCCGGTTGCTCGAAGCCGCGCTCAGGCTGATGGCAGAAAAAGGGGCGGAAGGTGTCGCCATCAATGAGATCACCGAGGCCGCGGATGTCGGCTTCGGCTCGTTCTACAACCACTTCGAATCGAAAGAAGCGATCTACACGGCGCTCGTGGACTGGGTGTTCGAGGATTTCGCCGATACGCTCGATCGTTGCGCCGCGGATTTATCGGATCCGGCCGAAGTCATTTCGGTGTCGGTGCGGCACACGCTGCTGCGCGCGCGTCGCGAACCGGTATGGGGGCAATTCCTGATCCGGGAAGGCTTGTCCGCGCGCGCGTTGAGCCAGGGGCTCGGTCAGCGGCTCCTGCGGGATGTGCAGAAAGGTGCCGCCGCCGGGCGGTTCGTCGTCGCGGATCCGCTGCTGTCGGTCCTTTCGGTGGGAGGCACGGTGCTCGCCGCGATTGCGGCGGACTTGCAGTTCGACGCGCCGGCCAACCCCATGGCGCGCGGGTTCGCGGCACTCGGATTCGGCAACGAAGATTTCCCCGAGCGCACGGCGACGGTGCTGCTGCAAGCGCTCGGGCTCGCACGTGCCGAGGCTGAGGAGATCGCTCGCCGGCCGTTGCCTGCCGTTCGACCGAGTCAAATGTAGTTTTCGACGTGTTGCGCTGCCCGTCGCAGCTTGCGACGCATCATGCAGCATCCAGTGCCAAATGATCGTGGCCGTCGGACCAGCCCGTCCGCGCCGCTATGCGCAGGCGGGCGGCTGCGGCGCGAGCCACGCGTCGAACGGCGCCAGCTCGCCGATGTTGAACAGTTCGAGCAGCAGCGCGCGCAGCCAGCGATGGCCGGGGTCGGCGTCGAAGCGCCGGTGCCAGTACGCGTTGACGGCCCATTCGCCCGCCCCGGCGATCTCGTACAGCGCGCACGGTTGCCGCGCCGCGAACGTGATCGCGATCGTCTCCGGTAGGATCAGCGCATAGTCGCCGTCCTGCAGCAGCGCGGGCACCACCATGAAATCGGGGAGCGCCGCGCGCACGCGCGGCATCAGCCCGTGCCGCTCCAGCAACTGCATCGATTGCGGATGCGACGTGACCGCGACGAAGCGCAGCGTGTCGGGCGCGTCGCCATCGAGCACGTAATCGTCGGATAGCGCGACGCGCTGCGCGGTGCGGCGCGGCATCAGCAGCACGCAGCGCTCGTGCAGCAGCGCGGTGCGCTGGAAGTGGCTCGATGCGTCGGCGAAATGCCCGAGCGCGAAGTCGATACGCCCCGATTCGAGTGCGACGTTGAGCTGACATTCGTCGACGTGCAGCGTCTCGATCACCGCACCCGGCGCGCGGCGATCGAACGCGGCGAGCAGCGTCGGCAGGAACGCGCTCGCCGCGAAATCGCTCATGTGCAGGCGGAACACGCGTTGCGTGCTGTCGGGCGTGAAGCGCGAGCCTTCGTCGAGCACGTCCTGCAGGATCGCGAGCGCCTTGTCGACCGACAGCGCGAGCCGCTGCGCGCGCGGTGTCGGCTCGACGCCGGTGCCGGTGCGCACGAACAGCGCGTCGCGGAACATCAGCCGCAGCCGGCCGAGCGCGTAGCTGACGGACGGCTGCGTGACGCCGAGCCGCAGCGCCGCGCGGCCGACGTGCCGCTCCTCGTACACGGCGCGAAACGTCTTCAGCAAGTTGAGATCGAGATCCTGCACGCGCAGTTCGGACGGGTCGTTGTCGTGCGATGCGGGTTCGGTGCGGGCCGGGGCCGCCGAACGGCCGGGTGCGGAGTGCGTCATCGGGGTTGCCTCGCGGTGACGGAAGGCGCGTGGCCGTAACGCCGCGCATACGCCTTCGCGAAATGGCCGAAGCCATGGATGCCGTGCGCGATCAGCACGTCGGTTACGCTGCGCGCGTCGCCGCGTTGCAGCGCCGCGTGCACGGCGGCGAGCCGGCATTCGCGCACGTACGCGGCCGGCGTGGTGTGCAGGAACGCGCGGAACGCGTGCTGCAGCGTGCGGGGCGCGACGCCCGCGACCGCGGCCAGCGCGGCGAGTGCGAGCGGTTCGCCGAGGTGTGCATTGACGTGATCGCACGCGCGCCGCACGTGCGCCGGTAGCGGCGGCGTACCGCGCGTGAGCGCATCGCTGTACGAATGCGGCAGGTGCATGAGCAGCAGCGACATCAGCCACGCAGTGAGGTCGGCGCCGAAGGTCGTCGCGGCCGTGCCGAGGCCCGGCTGCGCGCCGAGCCGGCACAGGTATTCGAAGGTCGGCAGCAGCAGCGCGGCGCCCGCGCCGGCACCGCCGGCCGCGAGATCGAACTGCAGCGGCCGCGTGAGCGTGGCTTGCAGCATGTCCTGCAACTTGCGTTCGAGCGCGCCGCGTTCGAGCCGCAGCACGAGGTTGCGGCAATCGGGGCTCGTGCTCAGGCGGCTCGCGAGCGCCGGTGACGACACGGTCAGCTCGCCGGGGCCGGCGCGCGCAATGACGCTGCCGGCCTGCAGCTCGCATGCACCGGCGAGCGTCAGCCTGAACAGGAAGTGCTCGGCGTCGTCGCCGAAATCGATGCGCGTTTCGCGGCCATAGCAGAGTTCGAGCAGCGCGCCGTGATGCAGCGGCACTTCGTACAGCTCCGCATGAAACGGATCACGGCCACGCGCGGCCATCCGGTGCGGCCCGAGCCGATGGGCGACCGCGCGTTCGACTTCGTCGGGGGCGTGCAGCGCGCCGAGCCGGTTCGGCGCATGGCGGGACAGGGCGATATCCATTCACGGACCTCGTAGCGGATGCGGCGGGCGCGGCGGCATGCGGATCGCCGCGATTGCGTTGCGCGAACGGGCGTGCCGTTGCGCGTTCTGAAGCGACGCGGTGAAAGCGCCCGCGTAGTCTCGGAAACACTCAATCACCGGGAGAAGACGATGAAGGTATGTGTTCTGGGCGGCGGCCACGGCTGCCACGCGGCGGCGATCGACCTGCTCGAGAAAGGCCATGACGTGACGTGGTGGCGGCGCGACCGCGAGCCGCATGCACGGCTGCGCGAGCTCGGCGTACTGAGCGTGACCGACTATCGCGGCACGCGCGCGGTACCGCTCGGCGAGGCGCCGGGTGCGATTCGCCTGACCGGCGAGCTCGCGGCCGCGCTGCGCGGTGCGCAACTCGTCGTGGTGCCGCTGCCGGCTACGTCGCACGAAGCGCTCGCCGCGCAGGTCGCGCCGCTGCTGGAGGACGGCCAGGTCGTGTTCCTGCCGCCCGGCACGTTCGGCAGCTTCGTGTTCGCGCAGGCGGCGGCCGATGCCGGCAACCGTTCGCGCGTCGCATTCGCCGAGACGGGCACGCTGCCGTACCTCGTGCGCAAGCATGGCGACAACGACGTCGTGATCAGTGCCTATGCGACACGCTTGCCGACCGGTGTATTTCCCGCGAACGCGGCCGGCTGGGCGTTCGACGTGCTGCGCGCGGGCTATCCGTCGGTCGAACCGGTCGAGGATGCGTTGTCCGGTGCGCTGATGAACGCGGGGCCGGTGATCCATCCGCCGCTGATCCTGATGAACGCCGGGCCGCTCGAACACTTCGACGCATGGGACATCCACAACGAAGGCACGCAGCCGTCGATCCGTCGCGTGACGAACGCGCTGGATGCCGAACGCATCGCGGTGCGCGAAGCGCTCGGTTACCGCGCGCCGCATTTCCCGCTCGCGGATCACTATGCGGCCGATGGCGACGAATGGATGTATGGGCGCGGCGCGCACGGCAAGCTGACCGATAGCGGCGACTGGCGCGAGAAGATCGATCTGCGTGCCCATCGCTACATGCTCGAGGACACCCGGCTCGGGCTGTCGTTCATCGTGTCGTGCGGGCGCTGGGCCGGCGTGCCGACGCCGGTTGCGCAGGGGCTGCTGAGCATCGCGAGCGCGGTCGCGGTGCGCGACCTGTATGCGCAAGGACGCACGCTGGAGCGGCTCGGGATCGCGGCGCTGTCGCAGGACGCGATGCGTGCGCTGCTCGACAACGGAGTCGCGGACGTTGAGGGAGTTTCAGCATGAGCGCGGCCGAATTGACGCGCGTGCACGTGCTCGGCGCGGGACGCATGGGGCAGGGGATCGCGCTCGTGTTTGCTTTCGCGGGCCTCGACGTGACGCTGATCGACTTCAAGCGGCGCGATGCGGCTGGCCAACGCGCCTTCGACGATCGCACGCGCGACGAGCTCGCGAGGCCGTTGCATGCGCAGATCGCGCTCGGCCGCATCGAGGCCGCACAGGTCGATACGGTGGTCTCGCGCATCGAGATCGTTTCTCGGGATGGTGCGGCCGATGCGGTGCGTGATGCAGACGTCGTATTCGAGGCACTGCCCGAAGTGCTCGACGCGAAGGCCGACGCATTGCGCTGGCTCGGCGATCATGTCGATGCGCACGCAACGATTGCGTCGACCACGTCGACGTT
Source organism: Burkholderia sp. AU15512 (assembly GCF_002223325.1). Classification (NCBI taxonomy): domain Bacteria; kingdom Pseudomonadati; phylum Pseudomonadota; class Betaproteobacteria; order Burkholderiales; family Burkholderiaceae; genus Burkholderia; species Burkholderia sp. AU15512. Next base: position 2,205,805 of record NZ_NKEX01000006.1, on the reverse strand, counting down.
CGTCGTCACCGAGTTGCAGCGCCATGTCGCACACCCCGAACGGATGCTGAACGCGCACTGGCTGAATCCTGCATTGCTGATGCCGCTCGTCGAGATCAGCCGGAGCGACGCCACCGCCCAGCCGGTGGTCGATGCGCTCGCCGCGCTGCTCGAACGTGTCGGCAAGAAGCCGGTGATCTGCGGGCCGGCGCCCGGCTACATCGTGCCGCGCATCCAGGCGCTCGCGATGAACGAGGCCGCGCGGATGGTCGAGGAGGGTGTCGCAAGCGCGGAGGATATCGACACGGCCATCCGCACCGGCTTCGGCCCGCGCTTCGCGGTACTCGGGCTGCTCGAATTCATCGACTGGGGCGGCTGCGACATCCTGTACTACGCGTCGAAGTACCTGGCCGGCGAGATCGGCCCGCGCTTCGCGCCGGCCGCGAGCGTCGTGCGCAACATGGAAACCGGGCGCGACGGGGTGCGCACGGGGGCCGGCTTCCACGACTATGCGGACGTGGACGTGCCCGCCTACATGCGGCAGCGGCTCGGTGAATTCGCGCGGCTGCTCGATCATCTGGGACTGGCGCCGGTGTTCGACGGCGGGCGAAGCAGGCAGGATGCGTAGCGCGGATGTCGATGTCGCGCGCGCTCGCCGTGCCACGAAAGCGCGCCCGTGGCACCGTGAGCCGGTGTGTCCGACACCCGCCGGCAAGCGCACGGGAACGGAAGCGCAGGCGGCCGGCACGTGCCGCACGCTCACACCGTGTCGCCGCGCGTGCCGGCATCAGGCGTGACGCGCGTCTCGCGCATCACGCATAGCGTCGCGACGGTCACGAGGCCGAGCGCGATAAGGAACAGCGAGACGGGCCACGACGCGTGATAGCGCGCGAGCAGTGCGGTCGCGATCAGCGGCGACATCCCGCCCGCGAAGATCGACGCGACTTCATGCCCGAGCGCGACGCCCGAGTAACGCACCTCGGTGCTGAACAGCTCGCCGACGAGCGCGGGCAGCGTGCCGATCATCGCGCCGTGACTCACGGCGGTGCCGACCGTGAGCGCGAGCCACACGAGCGGCGTCACGCGCGTGTCGAGCAGCCAGAAGAACGGGAACGCGCACGCGACGAGGCTCAGCGCGCCGATCAGGTACACGGGCTTGCGGCCGATCCGGTCGGACAGCTTGCCCCACGCGAGCATCGCGCCCATCTCGACGATCATCGCGATCATCACGCCGGTCAGCATCACGCCGTTCGGGATGCCGACGTATTTGCCGTAGACGAGCGAGAACGCGAGGAAGATGTACGCGCAGCCGTTCTCGGCCACGCGCAGCCCCATCGCGAGCAGGATTTCCTTCGGATGGCGACGAATGCATTCGACGATCGGCAGGTGCGTGTGCGCGCCGCGCTTGCCGGCCTGCTCGAAGTCGCGGCTTTCCGGCAGATGACGGCGGATGTAGATGCCGATCGCGAAGATCACGATGCTCGCGAGGAACGGCAGCCGCCAGCCCCAGGTGCGAAACGCGTCGTCCGGCAGCGTCTGCGCGGCGAGAAACGCGGCCGACGACAGCACGAAGCCGCCGCCCACGCCGAGCTGGCTCCACGCGGCGTAGTAGCCGCGCTGTTCCGGCGGCGCGTTCTCGCTGATCATCAGCACGCCGCCGCCCCATTCGCCGCCGGACGCGATGCCTTGCAGCAGACGCAGCACGACGAGCGCGGCCGGCGCCCACACGCCGATCTGCGCATAGGTCGGCAGCAGGCCGATCGCGAAGGTCGATGCGCCCATGATCAGCAGCGTCCACACGAGCGACGCCTTGCGCCCGTAGCGATCGCCGACGTGGCCGAACACGATCCCGCCGAGCGGCCGCGCGACGAAGCCGAGCGCGAAGGCCGCGAACGCGGCGAGGCTGCCCGTGAGCGCCGATGCGCCGGGCGGGAAGAACACATGGCCGAACACGAGCGCAGCGGCCGTGCCGTACACGAAGAAGTCGTACCACTCCATCGCGTTGCCGGCGACGGAGGCGATGACGATCCGGCGCAGCTGCCGGTCGGCGAGCGGCCGGGCGGCGCTCGGGGATTGCATGATGTCGGTCGGGACCATGGCGGACTCTGAAGGGGAGGCGGGCGCGTGCCGTCTGAGCAGCACTGCGGGCTAGTGTTGTCGGCACCGTGCGCCCGGTCAAATCCGCAGAAAAAGGGGAGGGTCATCACTCCCGCTGATGATGGTCGCGGCGCGTCCCCGCGCCTACCCCACGCTTTCCCGCAGCAGCGCGATCATCCGCTGCGCCAGCGGCGGCACGTACGCGCCTGCCCGGTGCATCGCGCCGATGCGGCGCTCCAGGTCGAGTTCGCCGGCCCGCAGGTCGAGCGCGCGCAACCCGGTCACCTGATCGAGTGCATCCGCGCCGCCGACACACAGCAGCGGCGTACCGCGCAACAGCTGCAGCAGCGACGTATTGCCGAAGTCCGTCTCGATGCGCAGGCGCGGCGCGGGCAGGCCGCGTGCGCGGAACGCGTCGTCGATCCGGTGCCGCACGGGAATCGTCGCTTCCGGCAGCAGCCATTCCTGGTCGGCGAGATCCGCGAGCGTGAGCCCGCGCTTGCGCTGCAGCGGGTGCGCGGCGTCGGCGAGCACCGCCAGCCGGTCGTCGAACAGCGCGATGGTGTCGAGGCCGGCGTCCTGCTGCTGCGGTTCGGGCGCGACGACGAGATCGAGTTCGCCGGCCGCGAGCAGGTCGAGCAGTTCGCGCGCGAGCCGGCACCGCAACCGCAGCCGCGCGGCCGGCCGCTCGCGGATCAGTTGCCGGCACGCGCCGAGCACGAACGCATTGGGCACGGTCGGCGAGTAGCCGATCCGCACCACGCCCTGTTCGCCGCCGCGGATCGCGCGCATCTCCTGCAGCGCGTCATCGAACTCGAGCGCGATCCGCTGCGCCCGCGCGACGAAGCGTGCGCCGGCCGGCGTCGGCGTCATCCCGTTCGCGGTGCGCTCGAACAGCGTCACGCCGACTTGCCCTTCCAGCCGCTGCACGGCTTTCGTGAGCGCCGGCTGCGACAGCCCCAGCGCCTCGGCGGCCTTGCCGATGCTGCCGTGCCGCTCGACGGCCAGCAGGTACTCCAGATCGCGCGTATCCATCGGGGGATTCCTGTCGGTTATGACTTTATATCCGGTGATGCATTGTGGTGATGCCTGGGCATCTTACAGACTGGCGGCACTGTTCGACCAGGAGAATCGTTTTGAGCTTCGCCTACTTCCTGCGGCGCGCGGCCCGCTACTGGGGCAGCCAGCCCGCCGTGATCCACCGCGACCGCGCCGTCACGTACCGCCAGCTCGACGAGCGCTCGACACGGCTCGCGAATGCGCTGCGCGGCCTCGGCTTCGCACCCGGCACCCGCATCGCCGTGCAGGCGCGCAACTGCATCGAGCTCGTCGAGATCGAATGCGCGCTCTACAAGGCCGGCCTCGTGAAAGCCGCGCTGAATCCGCGCTTCACGGCGGCCGAGGCGGCCGACGTCGTCGGCAACTGCGCACCCGCCGCGTTCATCGGCGGGCGCGGCTACACGGATTACACGCCCGATTCGCCGGGCTTTGCGTCGGTCGAGCGGTTCGTGTCGATCGGCGGTGCGACGACCGGCTATCTCGACTACGACACGCTGGTCGCGAAGGGCAGCGATACGCCGCCCGACCATCTGCCGGCGCCGGACGACCTCGCCGTGCTGCATTTCTCGTCCGGCTCGACGGGGCGCATCAAGGCCGCGATGCAGAGCTACGGCAACCGCCTCGCGTCGCTGCGCAAGATCGTGCTGGGGATGGATCGCCCCGCGCAGCCCGGCGACCGGCTCGCGCTGATCGGCCCGATCACGCATGCGTCCGGGATGCTGATGCAGCCCTACCTGTTCTGCGGCGCGACGCTCGTGCTGTTCGACGCGTTCGAGCCCGCGCATTTCCTCGCCGAGGTCGCGCGCCAGCGCATCACGCACACGTTCATGGTGCCGGCGATGGTCAACATGCTGCTGAACGCGCCGGAGCTCGCGCAGGCCGACCTGCGCAGCCTGAAGGTGCTCGGCTACGGCGCGGCGCCGATGGCGCCGGCGCGCATCGAGGAAGCGTGGGCGCGCATCGGCCCCGTGCTGTCGCAAGGCTATGGCGCGAGCGAATCGACGTCGGGCGTCACGCGGCTCGGCATCGCCGACCACGCGCACGCGCTGCTGCACGATCGCGAGCGGCTTGGATCGTGCGGCCGGCCGCTCGGTGAAACCGAGGTGCGGGTGGTCGATGCCGACGGGCGCGAAGTCGAAGGCGACGCGATCGGCGAGATCGTGATTCGCGGCGCGGACGTGTTCCAGGGCTACTGGAATGCGCCGGAGCTGACGCGCGAGGTGCTGGTCGACGGATGGCTGCACACGGGCGACCTCGCGCGCACCGACCGCGACGGCTTCATCTATCTGGTCGACCGCAAGCACGACATGATCATCTCGGGCGGCTTCAACGTGTATCCAACCGAAGTCGAAGCGGCGCTCTATCGGCACGAGGGCGTGCTCGAGGCCTGCGTGGTCGGCGTGCCCGACGACAAGTGGGGCGAGGCCGTGAAGGCGGTGGTCGTGCTGCGTGCCGGCCGTGACGCGCAGGCGGACGATCTGGTCGCGCACTGCCGCGCGCAGCTCGCCGACTACAAGCTGCCGCGCTCCATCGATTTCGTCGCCGAGCTGCCGAAGAACGCGAACGGCAAGATCGCCCGCAAGCTCGTGCGCGAGCCGTACTGGCGCGGTGTCACGCGCCGCGTCAACTGAAGGAATCCACCATGTTCGATCATCTGCAACGCCCTGAATTCGTCGCGCTGCGTGCGGCCGTGCTGCGCTTCGTCGACGACGAACTGCGCCCGATCGAGCGCGAGCTGCGGCTCGACTCGGAAGACGTGTGGCCGCGCGACGTGCTGCGCCGCGTCTGGCAACGCTCCGCCGCGCTCGGCTTCTATACGGCGAGCCTGCCCGTCGAGATCGGTGGGCAGGGGCTGTCGATCGCCGAGGTGTGCGCGCTGAAGGCCGACCTCGCCGCGAGCGGCGCGGCGCTCGCGCCGCACGTGCTCGGCGAACTCGGCGGGCCGCCGCGCGTCGGCAACATGCTGAAGTACGCGACGCCCGCGCAGCTCGATCGCTATTTCAAGCCGGTGATGCGCGGCGAGAAATCGACGTGCTTCGCGCTGACCGAACCGCACTCGGGCTCGGACGCGATGAGCATCCGCACCGCGGCGGTCGAGGACGGCGATGCGCTCGTGATCAACGGCACGAAGCACTACATCAGCGGCGCGCCGTTCGCCGATTTCGCGATCGTGATGTGCGTGACCGATGCGTCCGCGACGCCGCCGCAGATCACGGCCGTGCTGGTCGATCTCGACCTGCCCGGCGTGAGCGTCGAGCACGAATACGTGCCGATGTCCGGCCAGCACATCGATGCGGACCTCCGCTTCGTCGACGTGCGCGTGCCGCGCGAGAACGTGTTCGGCGGGCTCGGCAACGGCTTCCGGCTCGGCATGTCGCGCATCAACGTGAACCGGCTGCTGCATTGCCCGACGATGCTCGGCCTCGCGATGTCCGCGTACCGGGCGTCGCTCGATTACGCACGCACGCGCCGGCAGTTCGGCGGCCCGATCGCGCGGTTCCAGGCGATCCAGCACATGCTCGCCGACATGGCCGCCGCGCTGTGGGCATGCGAAAGCATGATCGCGCATACGGCCGCGCTCGCCGATGCGGGCGCCGACCTGCGGATGACGGCCGCCGCCTGCAAGCTCTACGTGTCGGAGCGCTGTTTCGAGGTCGCGGACAAGGCCGTGCAGATCCACGGCAACGTCGGCGTCACGCGCGGCCATCCGGTCGAGCAGACGTTCCGCAAGCTGCGGATGTTCCGGATCCTGACCGGCACCAGCGAGATCCAGCGCAACACGATCGCGAAGGCGATTCTCGAGCCGGCCGGCGCGGGAGGCGCTGCATGACGGCCCGCGACGACGCACGTGGCGCGTGGCCGGCCGCCGATGGTGACGGCGACGCGCCGGCCTGGTCGTGCCTGCGCGGCGTGCGGATCGTCGATGCCGGCCAGCTGCTGCCCGGGCCGCATGCGTGCGCGTTGCTGCGCCAGCTCGGCGCGGACGTGATCAAGGTCGAGCCGCCGGGCGGCGACGCGTTGCGGCAGTTCGGCGCCGACACGTTCGCGCAGTTCAACCGCGGCAAGCGCTCGATCGTGCTCGACCTGAAGACGTCCGACGGCCGCGCACGCTTTCTCGATCTCGTGCGCGACGCCGATGCGGTGGTCGAAGGCAACCGGCCCGGCGTGATGGCGCGGCTCGGGCTCGGCTACGACGTGCTGGCGCACGCGAACCCGCGCGTCGTGCTGTGCTCGATCACCGGCTATGGGCAGCACGGCCCGTATGCGAACCGTCCTGGCCACGACCTGAACTTCCTGGCCGACGCCGGTTACTGGTCGGTGCCCGCGCAGTTGCACGACACCGTCGCGCGGCCGCGCGTGCGGCTGGCCGATCACGCGGCCGCGTTGCACGCCGCGCTCGCGCTGGCGGTGGCCGTGATGAGCGCCCGCACGAGCGGGCGCGGCCAGCATCTCGACGTGTCGATCCACGACGCGATTTTCGCGTGGACCGCGCCGGCCGCGTGGGCGCTGCGCACCGGCCGCGATACGCCCGACACGGCGCGCTGGGTGATGCCCGACAACGACCTGTTCGAGACCGCCGATGGCCGGCACCTCGTGCTCGCGACGCTCGAGGACAAGTTCTGGGCCGTGTTCGCCGATGCGCTCGGCGACGCGTATCCGGCGCTGCGCGAACCGCGCTTCGCGCAGCGCGCGGGCCGGCAGCAGCATCGGCACGCGCTGAGTGCGCTGCTGCGCGCGACCTTCGCGACGCGCACGCAGGACGACTGGATGCGCGCGCTCGGCACGCTCGGGCTGCCGGTGTCGCGCGTGCCCGACGCGGCCGCGGTGTTCGACGATCCGCACGTGCGCGAGCGTGGCGTCGCCCGCGAGGTGGCGGCCGACCGGTCGCTCGCGGTGCGCTTCCCGGTGAAGTTCTCGCTCGGCCTGCCGGACCGTGACGACCGGGTGCCGGCGCCCGGCGAGCACGGCGGCGGATAGCGCGACGCCACCGGCCGCCGACGACAAATACACAGGAGACAGCCATGACGAATGGTGCGCAGTACCGCCCCGGACGGGCGTGGTCCATCGCGACGATGCTCGCGCTGATGATGCTGGTGAATTTTCTCGACAAGGTCGTGCTCGGCCTCGTGTCGGTGCCGATGATGCGCGACCTGCATCTGAGCCCGACGCAGTTCGGTGTGATCGGCGGCAGCCTCAACTGGCTGTTCGCGGTCGCGGCGGTCGCGGGCGGTATCGCTGCGAACCGCTGGCCCGCGAAATGGCTGCTGTTCGCGATGGCGGCCGCATGGGCGCTGCTGCAACTGCCGATGCTCGCCGCGAGCTCGATCTGGGTCGTCATCGCGTGCCGCGTGCTGCTCGGCATCGGCGAAGGGCCCGCATCGCCGGTCGCGACGCATGCGATCTACAAATGGTTTCCCGATACACGGCGCAATCTCCCGGTCGCGCTGTTGCACCAGGGCAGCGCGCTCGGCCTGCTGATCGCGGGGCTCGCGATTCCGGTCGTCACGTCGCACTGGGGCTGGCGCGCGAATTTCGCGGTGCTGGCGGTGCTCGGGGCCGTGTGGTGCGTCGCGTGGGCGGTGCTCGGCGAGGAGGGCACGCTGTCGCGCGGCCCGCGCGCGGGCGGCGGCGAGCGCGTGCCGTACGGGCGGCTGCTCACCGACCGCACGGTGCTCGGCAACTTCCTCGGCCACTTCGCGGCGAACTGGATTCTCGCGATGACGCTCACGTGGATGCCGACCTACCTGCAGCTCGGGCTCGGCTTCGGGCCGCACGAGGCGGGGCGCATGTTCGCGCTGTTCGTCGCGGTCACGTCGCCGCTCAGTCTCGCGCTGGCCTGGCTGTCGCAAACCTTGCTCGCGCGCGGCATGCCATCGCGCCATGGGCGCGGCACGTTCATCGCCGTCACGCTCGCCATCGCCGGCGCGATGCTCGCCATGCTGCCGGTGCCGGAGCTGCCGCGCGCGGCGAAGCTCGTGCTGCTGACGCTCGGCAGCGGCCTGACGCTGACGATGTACTCGATCGGCCCCGCAATGCTCGCCGAGGTGACGCCCGACGCGCAGCGCGGCGGCGTGCTCGCGCTCAGCAACGGCTTCGCGTCGCTCGCGGGCCTCGGCGCGCCGGTCGTTACCGGGATGCTGATCGAGGCGAGCGGCGCGTCGGTCGCGCGCGGTTTCGAACAGGCGGGCGTCGTGTGCGGCGTCGTGTTGATCGCGTGCGGCGTGCTCGGCGCCTGGTGCCTCGATCCGCAGCGTTCGCTGCGGCGCCTCGCGGGCGACACGGAGCGTGCCGCGCCGACGGTCGGCGCGTGCGGCCGCTAGCGCGTGCCGCGCACATCGCATTGCATCGCATTCGGCGTACGGCCCGCCAGCCGGGCCGCGGCGCCTTTCGACGGGAGCAGTACCACGAAACGCCGCGCGACGACGCGGCAGGAGGAGACATGAAGAAGATGATCGCGGCGGCGCTGATCGGCACGCTGTGGGGAAGCGCGCACGCGCAGTCGAGCGTGACGCTGTTCGGCCAGGTCGGCGGCGGCGTGCGATGGGTCAACGGGCAACAGGGCGGCAGCCAGGTGGGCTTCAACGGCACCAACATCATCGCCGGCAACGAGTTCGGGATTCGCGGCAAGGAGGACCTGGGCGGCGGCACGACCGCGCTGTTCGTCCTCGACGGCGCGTACAACACCGGCACCGGCGCGTTGAAGACGCCGGGCACGCTGTTCTCGCAGGCCGCGTATGTCGGCGTGTCGGGCGCGTTCGGGCGATTCACGTTCGGCCGCCAGTTCAATGCGGCCGAGGATCTCGGCATCGCACTCGATCCGCTCGGCGGGCGCGGGCAATCGCTGGCGGTCGAGCCGGGCGTGCAGTTCGCGGGCAACTTCTTCACGCTCGATTCGCGCTTCAACAACACGATCAAGTATCTCGGCCAGGCGGGCGGCCTGAGGTTCGGCGCGAGCTATTCGCCGGGTGGGGTCGCGGGCAACACGCGCGCCGGGACGAATTTCTCGGCGGCGGCAATGTATTCGTTCGCGAACGTGATGGGTGGCGCGTCCTATTCGAAGACGTACAGCGCCGACGGCACGCAATCCGCGCAGACGATCCAGACGGGCGGCACATTGCAGTTCGGGCCCGCGCGCCTGTATGCCAGCTACGCGTCGCTGGCCGTGACCGCACAACGCGCCGGCGCGCCGACGCGACACGACGATATTCCGTCGCTCGCGCTGCTCGTGCAGGCGACGCCGCGGTTGCAGTTTTCCGCAGCGGGCTTCTTCGACATCGCGCGCCGCATCGGCAACGTCCCGGGTGCCGACGGCAACAAGCTGACGGTCTACGCGGTTGCCGAGTACTTCCTGTCGAAGCGCACCGAACTGTACGTCGAACTCGATCGCAACGGCATGACGGGCGCCTATATGCGCGACCCCGTGACGCGCGCCGCTTTGGGTTTGCGACCGGGCGCGAGTGCGACGACCGGCGCGACGCTCGGGATGATGACGCGCTTCTGAACGCGGCGTTTTTCTCATTCTAAGAAAAGAGGAATCCTTATGAAAATCCTGATGAAGTCCGTTTCTCGCATCGTGCTGGCGATCGCAACGTGCTGTACCGCACTGACGCCGGCGCTGGCGCAATCGGACGCGACAGTTGCGCCTTCATCCGCGCCGGTTGTCGCTGCCGCGCCGGCGGCGGCATCGGTCGTCAGGCAGCGCAAGGCGGCCGACCGCAAGCTGATGCGGCGCGTGAGCGCGGCGCTGGCCCGCACGCAGGGGCTGAATGCGACGCGCGTGCTGGTACGCGTGCGCGACGGTGTCGTGACGCTTGCCGGGTCGGTGTCCGACACGGGCCAGGTGGCGCTCGCGGCCGAGGCGGCGCGGGGCGTCGACGGCGTCGTGTCGGTCGTGAACCTGCTGCGGATCGACAGCCAGCCGTTGTGACGCGCGTCGCAGGCCTACCGCTCGATCTGCCGGTTCCAGCGCGTATCCCACTGCGCGCGGCGCGCGTTGATTGCGGTCCAGTCGACGACCGTTACCTTGCGCACCAGGTCGTCGACGTTGCCGAGGCTCTGCTGCATCGCGGCGGGCATCTTCGCGACGCGGTTGGTAGGGATCTGCTTGCCGGCCTCGGCGGCCTTCGTCTGCGCGGGCGCGGACAGCAGGAACTGCGCGAGCTTCTGCGCCAGCTGCGGATCGGGGTTGTTCGCGACCACGCACAGGTCGACGAGCAGCAGCACGGGGCCTTCCTTCGGGTTCGCGTACGCAACCGGGATGCCCTTGTCCTGCAGGTCGCCGACGCCGGTCGGCGTGAGCGGGAACAGGCCGGCCTCGCCGGTCTGCACCATCTCGGAGATCTTCGCCGAGTTCGGGATGTACTCGACGACGTTCGGCCCGACCGTGCTCGCCCACTTGCTGAAGCCTGGCTCGACGTTCTGCTCGCTGCCGCCGAGCAGCCGGTTGATCGCGAGGAAGCCGTGCAGCCCGAACGTGCTGCTCGACGCCGACTGGAACACGACCTTGCCCTTGTATTTCGGATCCGCGAAATCCATCCACGACGTCGGCGGCGCCCAGCCCTTTTCCGCGAACAGCTTCTTGTTGTACGCGATGCCGGTCATCCCGAGCTGCACGCCTGCGCCGACGTCGTCCTTCATTCGCGCGAACGGATACAGCTCCTTCAGCACCGGCGAGTCGTCGAGCTTCTGGCACACGCCGAGGCTGACCGCGCGCGCCATCACGCCGTCGTCGAGGAACGCGACGTGGATCTGCGGCTTGTTGCGGTTCGCGAGCAGCTTCGCGAGCACGTCCGACGACGTGCCGGGCACGACGACGACCTTCACGTTGTTCGCCTTCTCGAACTCGGGCAGCACCTGGCTCGTATAGGCCTTCTCCATCGGGCCGCCGTTCATGCCGACGTAGATCGTCTTCGTTTGCGCGAACGCGGGCGCGCTCACGCCGGCGACGCAGAGAGCGGCGGCGGCCGCAATCGTTCCGAGCAGTTTCACTTGTGGGTCTCCTCTTGGGGGAAAGGGGTGGTCGGCGTGGCTTGCGGGGCGAAACGGCCGATCGAGAACGCGTCGAGCGGCGTGGCAGTTTCGCCGGTCGTGACGAGATCGGCGAGCACGTCGCCGACACCCGGCGCGAGCAGGAAGCCGCCGCCGGAAAAACCGAACGCATGCAGCAGATTCGGCGTCGTGCGGCTCGCGCCGATGATCGGGTTGTGGTCGGGCGTGCAGCCTTCGACGCCGCTCCACGTGCGGATCAGCAGCGCGTCGCGCAGCGCGGGCAGCAGCGCACAGGCGTCGCGCATCGCCGCGCGCGTCGTATCGACCGACGGCTGGCCGAACTCGCCGTCGCCGCGGCCGCGCCCGCCGCCGATCACGCAATTGCCGCGCGCGACCTGCCGCGCATACACGCCGCCGCCATAGACGCCGAGGTTGTGCGTGATGAACGGCGGGAGCGGTTCGGTCACCCACATGTTCGGGTAGATCGGCTCCATCGGCACGGCTTCGCCGAAGCGCTCGGCGATCGTGTTCGCCCACGCGCCGGCCGAATTGATCAGCCACGTCGCGCTGCACATGCGGTCGCCTGCTTGAAAGTGAAAGCGCGCGCCGTCGTGGTAAACGTCGCCGACCGGCGTGTGCTCGAACACGTCGGCGCCCGCCGCGCGGGCCGCGCGCGCGAACGCGGGCGACACGAGGCGCGGGTTCGCGTGGCCGTCGGTCGCGCACAGCGAACCGCCGAGCGCCGCGCGGCCGAGCCACGGATAGCGGCGGCGGAACGCGTCGCCGCGCATCACCTGCAGCGGCAGGCCGTGCTCGCCGGCGAGCGTCGCGTACGCGTCGAGCGCGTCGAGATCGGCGTCGCTGCGCGCGAGCCGCAAATGGCCCGATACGACGAATTCGCCGTCGATGCCGATCAGTTCGGGCAGGCGATCCCAGATGCGCCGCGCGCGCAGCGCGAGCGGCAGTTGCTCGGCCGGGCGGCCCTGGCAGCGCACGCCGCCGTAGTTCACGCCGCTCGCCTGCGCGCCGCAGTCGCGCCGCTCGAACAGCCCGACGCGCAGGCCCCGCCGTGTCAGCGCCAGCGCGGCCGACGCGCCGACGAGGCCGCCGCCGACGATCGCGACGTCGTAATGCCGGATCTCACTCATCGCGCGCCTCGTCGGGAATTGCCGCGACGTCGTCGCCGCCTAGCGCGGCCGAGATGGGGAACGGCTTCACGGGCGGTTGCGCGCGCAACCGGCCGATGTCGGCCAGCGGGCGGCCGGTTTCCGCGGCCAGCACGAGCGCGGCCGCGTCGCCGCACATGCGGCCCTGGCAGCGGCCCATCCCGACCCGCGTCAGCGCTTTCAGCCGGTTCAGCTCGGTCGCTGCGCCGTCACGGATGCAGCGGCGCAGCGCGCCCGCGTCGATCTCCTCGCAGCGGCACACGATCGTATCGTCGGCGCAGCGTGCGGCCTGCTCGACGGGCGGCGCGAACGCCGCTTCGAGGCCCGTGCGGAAGGCGCCGATGCGCGCGAGCGTGCGTTCGAGCGTCGCCGCATCGGGCTTGCCGGACGGCGAGGGCGGCGCCATGCCCGCGTCGTCGAGCAACGCGAGCGCCGCGCGCCGGCCCGCCGCTTCGGCCGCGTCGGCACCCGCGATGCCTGCGCCGTCGCCCGCGACGTAAATCCCGCGCACCGACGTGCGGCCGGCCGCGTCGCGCTCGGGCAGCCATGCACGATTGACCGGGTCGAAACCGAACCGGCAGCCGGCAAGATCGGCGAGCTGCGTTTCCGAACGCAGGCCGAAGCCGAGGCCGAGCGCATCGCAGTCGAGCACGCGCGGCGGTGTATCGGCGCCGGCCGCGCGCCACGCGAGCCCCGTCACATGCCGTTCGCCGAGCACGCGCTCGAGCGTGACGCCCGTTTCGACCGCGACGCCGTGCGTGCGCAGCCAGCCGATGTAATACAGCCCCTTCGCGAAGGTGGAAGGCATGCGCAGCAGCGCAGGCGCGGCGGCAGCCTGGCGTCGCAGCGGGCTCGTGTCGAGCACGGCCGCGACGTGCGCGCCGGCCTTCGCATACTGGTACGCGACGAGATACAGCAGCGGCCCCGTGCCCGCGAACACGATGCGCCGGCCGATCGCGCAGCCTTGCGCCTTCAGCGCGACCTGCGCGCCGCCGAGCGTATAGACGCCCGCGAGGGTCCAGCCCGGCACCGGCAGCATCCGGTCGGTCGCGCCGCTTGCGACGATCAGGTGCGAATACGGCACGGCCACTTCGTGGCCGCCCTGCAGCGTATCGACGTGGCCCGCGCCACATGCCCACGCGAGCGTGTCCGGCCGGTAGTCGACGCGCGGCAGCAGCGCGGCCATGGTCCGGTGCACGGCGTCGGCCTTGGCGGCCTCGAACCCATACAGCGTGCGCTTGCCGCGCGCGAAAGCACCATCCGCCGGCGGTTGCCGGTAGATCTGCCCGCCCCAGCGCGCGTTCTCGTCGAGCACGACGGGGCGCAGCCCCGCGTCGACCAGCGCCTCGGCCGCGCGCACCCCGGCCGGGCCCGCGCCGACGATCACCGGTTGCAGTGCATCGTTCATCGCATGTCTCCGGTTGCCACGGGCTGCGCGCCAGTGACAATCCGCATGCCGTCGGCGATCGGCGTCGAGCACGCGCGCACGCGTGCGCCTGCCTCGGTGCGCACCCAGCAGTCCTGGCACGCACCGATCAGGCAGAAGCCCGCGCGCGGCAGGCCGCTGAATTCGCTCACGCGCACGCGGCGCTGAGCGACGAGGATCGCGGTGAGCACGGTGTCACCGGCAAGCGCGTGCGCGGGGCGGCCGTCGAGCGTGAACGCGATGACGGCGCGCTCGCGTTCGGCGACGCGCACGAATTGCGGGCCGTTGTCGGCGATGTCGGAGGAACGGGAAACGGAAGTCATCGTCAGTGTTGGCCGATCAGGATGCGGTTCAGGCCGTACACGCGATCGAGCAGCAGCATCGCGCCGGCAGTGATGAAGATGACGAGCGCCGACACCGACGCCATCATCGGGTCGATCGACTCGGTCGCGTACATGTACATGCGCACCGGCAGCGTGACCGTCTGCGGCGACGTGACGAAGATCGACATCGTCAGCTCGTCGAAGCTGTTGATGAACGCGAGCAGCCACCCGCCGGTGATGCCGGGCACGATCATCGGCAGCGTGATGCGGCGGAAGGTCGTCCACGGGTCCGCGCCGAGCGAGCACGCGGCCTGCTCGATGCTGCGGTCGAGGCCGGCGACGGACGCGAGCACGAGCCGCATCACGAACGGCGTGATGACGATCATGTGCGCGAGCACGAGCCACGCGAACGAGCCGGTCGCGCCGATCAGCGCGAAGAAGCGCAGCAACGCGATGCCGAGCACGAGGCCGGGGATCACCAGCGGCGACAGCAGCAGCCCGTTCAGGAACGCGCGGCCCGGAAACGTCGCGCGGCCGATCGCGAGGCCCGCCGGCAGCGCGATCGCGAGCGACAGCGTCGCCGATGCGAAGGCGAGCTTCAGGCTGTTGAGGAACGCGGTGACGAAGTCCGGGTAGTCGAGGATCGCGCGGAACCAGCGCAGCGACAGCCCGTGGGTCGGCAGCGTCAGCGTTTCGTCCGGCGTGAACGCGACCAGCACGACGATCGCGAGCGGCGCGAGCACGAACACGATCACGAGCGTGTGGAACGCGAGGGCGAAGGGGCCGTTCTTTCTCATCGGGATGCGCCTCCGAGGCTGCGCGCGTAGCGGCGTTCGAGCACGCGGTAGTAGGTGAGCATCACGACGAGGTTCGCGGCGAGCAGCAGCACCGCGATCGTCGCGCCGAGCGGCCAGTTCAGCGAGCCGAGGAATTCGTCGTAGACGGCCGTGGCCGCGACCTTCAGCCGGCGTCCGCCGAGCAGGCCGGGAATCGCGAACGCGCTTGCCGACAGCCCGAACACCATCAGGCTGCCCGACAGCACGCCCGGCATCAGCTGCGGCAGCACGATGCGGCGCAGCGTCGTGAACGGCGACGCCCCGAGCGACAGCGCCGCGTGCTCGGTCTGCGGATCGAGCCGTTGCAGCGCGGTCCACACCGGAATCACCATGAACGGCAGCATCACGTGCACCAGTGCGATCACGATCGCGAAGGTCGTGTATTCGAGCTTGTACGGCCCGAGGCCCGCGAGACCGAGCGCCTGGTTCACGAGCCCGCTCGTGTTCAGCAGCATGCTCCAGCCGAACGCGCGCACGACGACCGACACGAGCAGCGGCGCGAGGATCGCGAGCAGGAACAGCGAGCGCCACGGGTCGCGCATTTTCGACAGCACGTACGCTTCCGGCGTGCCGATCGCGACGCAGATCGCGGTCGTGAGTGCGGCGATCCCGAACGTGCGCAGGAAGATCGTGTGGAAGTACGACGAGCCGAGCACTTCCGCGTAGTTACCGAACTGGAACGCGGCGATCGCGCCCGTCGCCGGGTCGAAGCGGTAGAACGTCAGCACGAACGTCATCGCGAGCGGCACGAGCACGAGCGCGGCGAACAGCGCGAAGGCGGGTGCGCACATCAGCCACAGCGGCGCATGCGCGCGCCAGGTCGCGCGTGGTGTGCGCCGGACGGCGACGGTGCGTGTCGGCGTGTCGGGCTGCGCGAGGCCGGCCGGCACGTCGTCGGTGGTCAGCGGGCGGGTGGGCTGTCCCATTCAGGCCTCCCGGCGCATCACGCGCACCGCGTCGCTATGCCAGTCGATGCCGACCGGTGCGCCTTCCGCGAGCGGTTCCGCGCCTTCGTTCTGGCAGCACACGAGCACTTCGCCGAGCGCGCTGTCGACGCGGTACAGCCACTGGCTGCCGAGAAAGAAGCGGCTCGTGACGGTCGCGGCGAAGCGGCCGGCATCGGGCGCGCACAGCCGCAGCTTTTCCGGGCGGATGCAGACCGACACGGCATCGCCGACGCCCATGTCGCGCTCGCGCGGCGGCAGAAGCGCGGTGTGTCCCGTCTCGGTGAGGTCGTGCCCGAGGTCGATGCGGATCGCGTCGCCGTCGTGCGCGACGATCGTGCCGGGCAGCAGGTTCGCCTTGCCGATGAACTGCGACACGAAGCGGTTTTCCGGGCGCTCGTATGCACGGTACGGCGTGTCGGTCTGCGTGATGCGGCCTGCTTCCATCACGACCACGCGGTCGCTGATCGACAACGCTTCCGACTGATCGTGCGTGACCATGATCGTCGTCGTGCCGATCTTGCGCTGGATGGCGCGCAGCTCGAACTGCATGTCCTCGCGCAGCTTCGCGTCGAGGTTCGACATCGGTTCGTCGAGCAGCAGCACCGGCGGCTCGATCACGACCGCACGCGCGATCGCGACACGCTGCCGCTGGCCGCCCGACAGCTCGCGCGGAAAGCGGTGCGCGAGGGTATCGAGGCGCACGAGCGCGAGCGCGGCGCGGATGCGCTCCGTGCGCTCGGCCTTGTCGACGCCGCGCATGTCGAGGCCGAAGCCGACGTTTTCCGCGACGCTCATGTGCGGAAACAGCGCATAGCTCTGGAACACGATGCCGAGCCCGCGCCGGTTCGGCTTCAGGTGCGTGATGTCCTGCCCGTCGAGCGCGATGCGCCCGTGCGTGACGTCGACGAAGCCGGCGATCATCTGCAGCGTGGTGGTCTTGCCGCAGCCCGACGGCCCGAGCAGCGACACGAATTCGCCTTGTTCGACCGACAGGTTGACGTCGGCGACGGCGGTGAGGTCGCCGAAGGTTTTCGTCAGATCCGTAAGCGTGAGAAACGACATGGGAAGCTCCGGGTTCGCACACCGCGTGGCCGGTATGCCAATGACGCGGACTCTAGCCAGCCATATTTCGGAGCGTCAATTTCGAATTCTGCTGAACGGGATGAATTTCGGAAAAATTCCGGTGAACGGAATGGATCGTGGCGCGACATGCAAATCGTTCCGCTGGATGATGGGCGACCAGGCCGCGAAATGCACGCGTCAATCCCGTGCACACCCGGATGCCCGCGGAATTTCAGCCGGACGACAATGGCGGCTACCGTATTCCGTTCATTGAAATCATCGAGGAGAGCCGGCATGCAGGAACCCCATTCGCCCGGAACGTCGCCGGCCGCCCGCGCGGCGCACCCGGACGAGGACGCCGCCGATCCGGCCGGCGCGCCGGGCACCGGCATGCTGCAGCGTGCGTTCGCGATCCTACGCGCGCTGGCAGGCATGCAGCAGGACGGCGTGCGCGTCACGCATCTCGCGAAGGCTGTCGGCCTCACGCAGGGCACCGCGCACCGGATCCTGCAATCGCTGATCGCGGAAGGGATGGTCGAGCAGGACGAGCAATCGAAGCTGTACCGGCTGAGCGTCGACTTCTTCGCGCTCGCCGCGCAGGCCGGCAACCCGAGCAGCATGCGCACGCTGTGCCGCCCCGCGTTGTTGCGGCTGTGCGCGAGTCTCGGCGAGACGATCTTCCTGCTCGTGAAGAGCGGCTTCGACGCGGTGTGTCTCGACCTGTGCGAAGGGCCGTTCCCGATCCGCTCGTTCACCGGCGACATCGGCGGGCGCATCGCGCTCGGCGTCGGGCAGGGCAGTCTCGCGATCCTCGCGTTCCTGCCCGAAGCGGAACGCGAGGAAGTGATCCGCTTCAACGTGCCGCGCATTCGCGGCTATGGCGTGCTCGACGAGGTGTACCTGCGCACCGAGATCGAACGCGTGCGGCAGCTCGGCTACGCGGGCCGCAACAGCGGCGTGCTCGACGGGATGGCCGGCGTCGCCGTGCCGATCCTCGATCGCACCGGGTATCCGGTCGCCGCGCTGAGTGTCGGCACGCTCGCGTCGCGCCTCGGCGACGACCGGATGCCGATGGTCGTCGAGCTGCTGCGGCGCCAGGCCGATGCGATCGGGCCACGCACCAACCCGTTCGACGCCGCGCTGCGGCGGCCGATGCACGGGTTATCCGGGAAAACCGCATAGGCGCATCACGCGTCGCCGTTTCGTCAGCTTGCTTACGCGCGCCATTCACGTCTGAGCAAAGCGCGCCCCGTCCAGCGGGCTTGCGCGCTTTCGTTTCTCTTGCAGCGGCGCATCGTCCCCGCTCATCGCCCCGCCATTCGATTTTCAACTGCCGCCCAGTTGAACATTTCATTTCTTGATGCGATTGCGGCTGGATACCATCCAGCCACTGTCTATACAACCTGATCGGGCGTATGGGCAGGATCAAAAAAAAAAACACAACACATCGATGAACAGGTTTGGAGCGGAGAAGACGGAGATGGTACGAATCAAAGGTGGGAAGACGGGCGCCGCGGGCGTGGGCACAGCCGTGGCCATGCTGTTTGCCGGCGCCGCGCACGCGCAGTCGACGGTGACGCTGTACGGGATCGTCGACGCGGGCGTGACCTACACGAACAACGCGAAGGGCCATGCATTGTGGCAATTCACCGGCGGCAACGAATCGGGCCCGCGCTGGGGCTTGATCGGAACCGAGGATCTCGGCGGCGGCCTGAAGGCGAACTTCCGTCTCGAGAACGGCTTCAACGTCGCGAACGGCGCGCTCGGGCAGGGCGGCCGGATGTTCGGGCGTTCGGCGTGGGTCGGCCTGAGCGGCGCGAACTGGGGCGCGGTGACGCTCGGCCGCCAGTACAACTCGACGCAGGACATCCTCGGCTCGCTGCAGATGAGCAGCTTCCTCGCGCAGTACTCGACGCACCCGTTCGACAACGACGACATCAACAACACGTTCCGCACCAACAACGCGGTGAAGTACGTGTCGCCGACGATCGCGGGCCTGCAGGCGAATCTCGTGTACGGCTTCTCGAACTCGACCGGCTTCGCGAACGACAACAGCTGGAGCGCGGGCGTCACGTACGTGAACGGGCCGCTCAACGCGGGCGCCGCGTATGCGCGCGTGAACCATCCGGCGGTCAGCGCGAGCGGCGCCGTTGCTTCGGACAACTACTATCCGGCGTCGGCATCGGTGTTCGGCGCGAGCCTCGGGAACGCGATCCGCCAGCAGATCTGGGGCGCGGGCGGCAGCTACGCGATCGGGCCGGCCACGCTCGGCCTGCTGTACACGGGCTCGAACTTCGGGCAGGCGACGGGCGGTGCGCTGCGCTTCAACAACTACGAAGGCAGCCTGCGCTACCTGATCACGCCGGCGCTGATGGCCGCCGCCGGCTACACCTATACGCAGGTCGCGCGCGCCAGCGACAGCGGTCACTACCACCAGGTATCGGCCGGCGTGCAGTACCTGCTGTCCAAGCGCACCGACGTGTACGTGAACGGCTTCTACCAGAAGGCGTCGTCGGGTGTCGGCCAGGCGTGGATCGACGGCACCGACAGCGCGTCGTCGACGACGTCGCAGGTGGCGGTGGTGGTCGGCATCCGCCAGAAGTTCTGATGTTCTGACGCATACGCGCGTCTTCCGGAGGAGGCACTCATGAAACTCAAACTGTTGCTGGCGGCGTTGCCGTTCGTCGGAATGTATGCGGGCGGCTCGCTCGCCGAGGTGCGGCCGCTGCTGTTCGGGCTGCCGTTCCTGCTCGTCTGGAACCTGGTCTGGATGGCGGCCACCGCCGCGATCCTCGCGATCCTGTTCCATCTCGACGAACGCGCCGCGGCCCGCGCCGGCCGCCCGGGAGACGCGCGATGAACGCATCGATCCTCATCATCGCGGCGTTCGCCGTGTTCGCGCTCGCGATCGGTGTGATGGCGCGCCGCGGCCGCAAGCTCACGCTCGAGCAGTGGGCCGTCGGCGGGCGCGGCTTCGGCTCGCTGCTCACGTTCCTGCTGATGGCCGGCGAGGCGTTCTCGACGTTCTCGTTCCTCGGCGCGAGCGGCTGGACCTACAGCAAGGGCGTGCCCGCGTTCTACATCCTGTCGTACGGCTGCCTCGCGTTCGTGATCGGCTACTGGATGCTGCCGGCGATTTGGCGTTACGCGAAGGCGCGCGGGCTCGTGTCGTTCGCCGACTACTTCGCGGCGAAGTACGACAGCCGCGCGATCGGCGTGCTGGTGTCGGTCGTCGCGGTGTTCGCGATGGTGTCGCTGCTGATGATCCAGTTGCGCGGGCTCGGCGTGATCGTGTCGGAGATGTCGTACGGGCTGATTCCGCAAGCGGCCGCGATCTGGATCGCCGCGACGCTGATGGCCGTGTACATGGTGGTGTCGGGCATCCACGGCTCGGCGAGCATCGCGATCTTCAAGGACGTGCTGATTCTCGCGATCGCGATCTTCCTCGGCCTGTACCTGCCGATGCATTACTACGGCGGCCTCGGCGCGATGTTCGCGAAGCTCGACGCCGCGCATCCCGAACTGCTGCGCATGCCCGAGCACGGTTTCAACCTGAGCTGGTACAACTCGACGATCCTGCTCACGTCGCTCGGCTACTACCTGTATCCGCACGGCTTCACCGCGATCTACGTCGCGAAGGACGAGCGCGCGCTGCGCCGCAACGTGATCCTGATGCCGCTGTACCAGGTGCTGATCGCGTTCCTGTTCCTCGTCGGCTTCGCGGCCGTGATGACCGTGCACGGGCTCGAAGGCGCGCAGGCCGATCTCGCGCTGCTGCGGCTCGTGAAGCAGACGTTCCCCGCGTGGTTCGTCGGCATCGTTGGCGGCACGGGCCTGTTGACCGCGCTGGTGCCGGGTTCGCTGATCATGCTGAACGCGTCGACGACGATCGCGCGCAACATCTACCGCGAAGGTTTCGCGCCGAACGCGACCGACCGCGAGGTGACGCGCGTCGCGCGGATCGCGCTGCCGATCTTCACGCTGGTGGTCGTCTACTTCGTGCTGCGCGGCGGCGCGACGTTCGTCACGCTCGCGATCTTCTCGTCGAGCCTGCTCACGCAGCTCGTGCCGATGCTCGCATCGAGCTTTCTGAAGCGGCCGTTCGGCACGCGCGAAGGTGCGTTCGCGGGGATCGTCGCCGGCGCGATCGTGATCGCGATGACGAACACCTATGGCGTGACGCTCGCGTCGCTGTTCCCGCGCGCGTCGAACACGCTGACGTCGATCAACCCCGGGCTCGTCGCGCTTGCGGTGAATGCGGTGGTGTTCATCGTGACCAGCGCGGGGCAGCGCAGGCTGAAGGCGCGGGTTGCTGCGCCGGTCGGTTCCGCGTGACGACTGGACGGCTGGACGGCAATGAAATCAATCGAACGACAACAGGACATTGTGCGATGACGACCGAGGACAACCAGGCGGACAACCGCGAAGCGATCGACACGCTGATCGCGAATGGCTGCGTGATCACGATGGACCCGCAGCGGCGCGTGATCGAGCACGGCGCGGTTGCCGTGAAGGGCGATCGTATCGTCGCCGTGGGCGGCACCGACGAGCTGCAGGCGCGCTACCGCGCCACACGTACGATCGACGCGCGCCGCAAGGCCGTGCTGCCGGGCCTGATCGATGCGCATGCGCATGCGGGCCACGCGATGCTGCGCACGATCGGCGGCGCGGACGGCGACGCATGGTCGGCCGCGGCCGAGACGATCTACACGCGTGCGTCCGACGAGGCGTTCTGGGAGACCGAATCGCACCTGGCCGCGCTCGAGCGGCTGAAGGCCGGGGTGACGACGGGCGTGTCGCTGCTCGGCGGCGGCAACTCGATCATGCGCGTCGACGATCCGGTCTATGCGCGGCGCCATTGCGATGCGGTCGTGCGCACCGGTACGCGCTCGATCGTCGCGGTCGGCCCGTCGCGGCCGCCCGCGCCGCGTGCTTATACGCGCCACACGCCGGACGGCAGCGACACGCGCGACATCGATTTCGACACGATGTACGCAGTGTGCAGAAGCATCATCGACGAATGCCACGGCGATGCCGGCGGCCGGATCCGCATCGCGCTCACGCTGCCCGTGTACGGGCCCGAGCACGACCCCGAACTCGCGCAGTACGAGCGCGACTTCCGCGACCAGGCCGCGCGTTACGGCGCGCTGGCGCGCGAGTGCGGGTTGACGTTCACACAGGACGGCCACCGCGCGGGTACGCTCGCGTTCGCGCATCGCGAGCTCGGCTTGCTCGGCCCGACGTCGTTCATGTCGCACAGCATCGACCTGACCGACGACGACATCGCGGCATGCGTCGAGACGGGCACGGCGATCGTCCACAACCCGAGCGCGATCATGTCGATCATCGGGCGCTGCCCGGTGCCCGAGCTGATCGATGCGGGCGTGACGGTGGCGATCGCGTCGGACGGCGCGGCGCCCGATCGCGGCTACGACATGTTCCGCCACATGTGGCAGTGCATGCAT
Source organism: Burkholderia sp. AU15512 (assembly GCF_002223325.1). Lineage (NCBI taxonomy): Bacteria > Pseudomonadati > Pseudomonadota > Betaproteobacteria > Burkholderiales > Burkholderiaceae > Burkholderia > Burkholderia sp. AU15512. Next base: position 2,183,456 of record NZ_NKEX01000006.1, on the reverse strand, counting down.
TACCACCGCCGGCATTTCCGCGACCCGGACGTGCTGCCGCACGGCAAGGTGCTGGAGATGGTGACGATCGACGCGGCGAAGGCGCTGTCGGTCGATCACGAAGTCGGTTCGCTCGAAGCGGGCAAGCTCGCCGACATCATCCTCGTCGACCTGTTCCGGCCGCACATGATGCCGATGAACATGCCGGTGTATCGCGTGACGTGCTTCGCGAACGCGGCCGACGTGTGCATGACGATGGTCGGCGGCAGGGTGCTGATGGAGGATCGGAAGGTGTTGTCGGTGGACGAAGGCGCGATTCTCGAACGGGTGAATGAAGTCGCGGCACTCACGATCGAGCGCAGCGGGTTGCGTCACCTGCTCGACGAGCCGAGGACGCTGTGGGGACGCAGCCGCTATTGACTGACAAAAATTGACATGACGGGACGAACTCTTGTCGGCGTTGTGGCGACTAAGCAATCGCCACATTGATAGGAGTATGGATAAATGAACGTCAGGATGCCGCTTGCCGCTGCCGCACTGATCCTCGCCCAGGCCGCATGGGCCGCGGGCCCCGCGCCGACGAAAACCTGGACGATGAGCGCGATCCCCGGCGATCGCGCGGCGAGCGATGCATTCGCCGCAATGAAGAAAGGCCACGCGGTGCCGGCATGGGTGACGAACGGCACCGAATCTCCGGCAACCACCGTCGTGTTCGGTGGGCACGACGTTTACGTGATGACGGCCTGCAAGCCGCACAACTGCGGGACGGAGCGCGTCGCGGTGCTGTACGACCCGCAGAAGAAGGTGATGTACGGTGTGCTGTCCGTCGCAAGCCCGAAGGGGGGCGCCGAGAAGCTGACGTGGCTCAATATCGGCGGCGGTAGCGAATCGATCGACGGACGGACGATTCTGTATGCGGCACTGACGGGCAGCCTCGAGAACCACCCGGACGCGTTCAATTACAAGTGATGCCGGCCGATTGACGGTCAGTCATGCATCAATCGCCGTCGCTGCCCGAACGGGGCGGCCGAAGTGAAGCAGGGGCGTCGCGCGATCATGCGCGACGCTCCTTTTCTTTCTCTGGCGCGGCTCGGTCGGCATGCCGCTGCGAAGGTCAGCGACGGTAGATGAACTCCAGGTCAGTCGCTTCCCCGACCTTGAAATCGTACGTGCCGACCTTCCTGAAACCGGCCTTCTCGTAGAAGGCGATGGCCTTCGCGTTGCCGGACCACACGCCGAGCCACACCGGGCCGGGGCGTTCCGTGGCCAGATAGTCGAGCGCGGAGTCGAACAACGCGCGCCCGGCGCCGGTCCCTTGCGTGCCGCGCCGAAGGTAGATCTGATGGATTTCCCCCGCACTGTCGTCAACCTCCGGGTGCGGGAGCTTGCACGGCCCTGCGTGCGCATACCCCACCAGCCGGCCGTCGTCGCTTTCGGCGACCCACGTGCGGCACCGGGGATCGTTGAGCTGGCCCGTGATCGTTTCCACCGAATAGGCCTGGGTCTCGTACGCAGCCAGATCGTGCGGCGGGTAGTCGATATTGAATCCGTCTTGCAGAAAGGTTTCGCGAAACGTGTCGCGCTTCAGTTCGGCAAGCGGGATGGCATCGGACGGCGTGGCAACGCGGATCAACATGGAGGATGGCTGGCTTCGTGGATCGGGCAGACAGTTTATCCCGGCTGACGAGCAGCTTGCGGGCGCCCGGTCGACCTGCGTGCGAGCCGTGCCGGGGGCGCGTGCGCGCGAACCTGATCAACCGCAAGGCAATCCTGCCGATGCTGGTGGTTGACCGCCGACGGACATGCTAGGATTTCCGACAAACAACTTCGGAGACTGCCATGCCGTTCATCTGCGAAAACGTTGCATGCCGCGCCGTGCTGGCTCGCGGGCAGGTCAGGCCCCATCAAGAGGACGCGGGGTGGTGCTTCCACTGCCCGGACTGCAACACCCGGAACGAGTTGATGTACGTCGACGTGGCCGGCGGCGCCGTCGAACTGGTTCAGCCGGAGCGCGCCAGCCCGCCGCACAAGGTGGTTGCAACGGCCCGGCCGTTGCAGGATGGCAAATACGCCGCGCAGTTGAGCGTTCAGCGGGCGCTCGCCGTGAAGGGAACGTACGCGGCTGAAGAACACTGGGATGAACTCGGTGTGTTCGGCGACGCGCAGGAAGCCGTCGCGCATGCGAAGTCGTTCGCCACCGACCTGTTGCAGCGAGCGGCGTAGTCGAACTCATTCGGTCAACGAAGAAGCGGTGTCGCGCACGCATGCGTGACACCGCTTTGCATTGTCCGTTCGTTCCCGTCAGTTGTAGATGTCGAACGAAAAATACTTTTTCGCGATCCGCTGGTACGTCCCGTCCTGGATCAGGCTCGCAAGCGCCTGGTTGATCTGCGTGCGCAGCGCGTCGTCATCCTTGCGCACGCCGATCGCCGAACCCACGCCGAGCGTCTTCGGGTCATGCAGCGGCGGCCCCGCGAATTCGAAGTTCGCGCCCTTCGCGGTTTTCAGGAAACCGAGGTCGGCCTGCACCGACGATTGCAGCGACGCATCGAGCCGCCCCGACAGCAGGTCCTGGTAGACGAGATCCTGTGTCTGGTACGTGCGGACGATCACGCCCTTCGGCTCCCAGTACGTGCGCGCATAGGTTTCCTGCGTCGAACCCTGCTCGACGCCGACGCTCTTGCCCTGCAGCGATTCGGGCGTCGGCTGCAGGTTCGAGCCGCGCCGCGCGACGAGCCGGGGCGGCACGTTGTCGATCTTGTCCGTGAATGCGATCTGCGCGAGGCGCTTCTCGGTCACGCTCATCGACGACAGCACGCCGTCGAACTTGCGCGCCTTCAGCGCGGGGATCATCCCGTCGAACGCGTTCTCGACCCACACGCAGCGCACCTTCATCCGTTCGCAGATCGCGTTGCCGAGATCGATGTCGAAGCCGACGAGCTTGCCGTCGGGCGCGAGCGATTCGAACGGCGCATAGCTGGGGTCGACGCCGAGGCGCAGCACCGCCGGGTCTTTCGCGGCGGCGGCGCCGGCCGTCAGCGCGAGCGCAGCGGCCAGGACGAGCTTTTTCATGTCTGTCTCCAATACCGATTGATGTTGTTTGTCGTGAAACGAACCAGCGGCCGTCGGGCGTGACTGCCCGCGCCCGGCCATGCGCGGGCGGCGGGACGTTGCGCCGGCAGTGGCCGGCGAAACGTCCGGATTCGAAGGGGCGTTAGCGGGCGGCGCCGGTGATGCGCAGCATGCTGTGCCGGTAGCCGGCGGGCGCGAACGCGGCGTTCAGCGCGGCCATCGCGGCGATCACACCGAGATGCATCCACCACGCGATCGCGAAGCCGCCGCCCGCGTCGCGCAGCCAGCCGATCAGCCAGGGGCTGGCCGCGACGGTCAGGAAGCCGATGCCCTGCACGAACGCGGCGAGCGCGCCGGCGAGCCGCGCATCGGGCAGGTGGTCGAGCGTGACGATCAGGCTCATCGAGAAGAAGCCGCCGAGACCGAGGCCGACGCTCGCGACCCAGAGCCACGGCGCGAGCGCGGGCAGTGTCGCGAACCCGATGAAGCCGGCCGCCTGCAGCGCGAGCGTGAGCCACAGCACGGCGCGGCGGTCGGACGAGCGTTTTGCGAGCATCGGCATCGCGAGGGCGCCGGCCGCCTGGAACAGCGCCATCCACGCGAGCAGGTTGCCGCTCGCTTGCGGAGTCATGCCGATGCCGCGGTAGAACGCGGGCAGCCACGCGACGAGGCTGGCGTAGCCGCTGTTGCTGAGCCCGAAGAACAGCGCGAGCTGCCACGCGCGCGGAATGCGGATGAACGCGGTGAGCGGAGCCGATACGGCCGTCGCGCGCACGGCGTCGCGCGGCGCCTTCGCCCGCCACAGCGCGAGCGTGGCGAGCGCGGGCACGGCCCACACGGCGAGCGCGAGATGCCAGCCGCCCTGCGCGGCGAGCCACGGGCTCGCGACCGCGCCGAACGCGCCGCCGCCGACCAGCGCGGCCGAGTAGAGGCCCATCGCGAGCGGCAGCCGGTCGACGAACCAGCGTTTCGCGAGGCCGGGCACGAGCGCCTGGATCACGGCGACGCCGGCGCCCGCGACGATCGCGGTGCCGATCAGGCCCGCGCTGCCGTCGCTCCACAGGCGTGCCGTGCAGCCTGCCGCGATCAGCGCCAGCGCGACGCTCAGCGCGCGCTGCTCGCCCACGCGCCGCGCGAGCCCGACGCCGACCCCGGCGACGACACCCATCAGCACGAACGGCAGCGTGGTCAGCAGCGCGGCCGCGCGAAAGCCGAGGCCCGTGTCGGCGCGCACGACGTCGAGCACGGGGCCGAATGCGGTCAGAAACGGACGCAGGTTGAGGCCGGCCAGCACCAGTAGTGCGAGCGCGCGATAGGACACGGAAGCCGGATGCGGGCGGGGGATGGCTTGCGCGGTGCCGGGGTCGGACATCGGAATGCTCCAGGGAGGGGCCGGTGGCCCTGTGATGCGATGCCGAAAGGGTAAGCGCGCGCTAAGCCAGGTGAAAATTAAATATTCGACTGGGAATCAGTGCGGAATGCGATGGGGCGTCGCGGGGCGACGGGGGCGGATGGCGGTGGCCGGCGAGACGGTTCGACGGCGCGTTCATCAGATGAAACGCGCGCCGTCATGCCACGGGCATCTGCTCGGCCAGCGCTTGTGCGCGCGCGGCCACCAGCGACCGGACGAGCGCGCGATCGGCCGCCGTTTCCGGCGTAAAGATCACGAGCGTCTGGTCGGGCCGGCCGTTTACCGCGAACGCCGAATATTCGAGCGCGATGCGCCCGACCGCAGGATGGTGAATCTCCTTGGTGCCTTCCTCGTGCGAGCGGACATCGTGGTCGCGCCACAGCGCGTCGAACTCCGCGCTCGCCGCGCGCATCTCGTCGACGAAAGCCTGAACGGCCTGCGTCGCACCGCCGCGCGCGACGTCGGCGCGAAACGCGCCCACCGCGAACCGCGCGACGCGTTCCCAGTTCGCCTGCACGCCGCGCACGTGCGGATCGACGAAGATGAGCCGCAGGATGTTGCGCCGTTGCGGCGACAGCGTCGTGTAGTCGGTCAGCGTCGCGGCTGCCGCGTCGTTCCACGCGACGACGTCCCACGTCGCCGAGCGCACGATCGCGGGGCTCGCATCGAGCGAATCGAGCACGTGCTGTACGCGCGGCGACACATGGTCGGCCGCGTGATAGCGCACTTCCGGCAAGTGGCCGACGCCGATCAGGAACAGGTGCTCGCGCTCGGCGTCGTTCAGCAGCAGCGCGCGGGCGAGCCGGTCGAGCACGTCGGCCGACGGCGCGCCGCCGCGCCCCTGCTCGAGCCACGTGTACCACGCGGTGCTCACGTGCGCACGCTGGGCGACTTCCTCGCGCCGCAGGCCCGGCGTGCGGCGGCGCGTGGCCGGCAGGCCGAGCGCGGCCGGGTCGAGTTTCTCGCGGCGGGCCCGAAGGTAGGCGCCGAGCAGGTTGTCGGGGGCGTCAGCCATAGCCTGTTAGTTCGTTTACCGGTAAACCGTCACGGCTTCACCGTGCACGGCGATCGACAGATAGTAAGCCTCCCTGCCATCCGGAGGTATTGAACATGCGTGTCTTTGTTACTGGAGCGTCGGGCTTCGTCGGCGCGGCCGTCGTGGCCGAACTCATTGCTGCCGGGCACTCGGTGCTCGGCCTCGCGCGGTCCGATGCGACCGCGTCGTCGGTCGCGGCGGCCGGCGCAGATGTCCATCGCGGGTCGCTGGAGGATCTCGACAGCCTCACGCGCGGTGCCGAAGCCGCCGACGCGGTGATCCATACGGGATTCAATCACGACTTCTCGCGCTTCGCGCAGAACTGCGAGGTCGATCGCCGCGCGATCGAGACGATCGGCGCGGCGCTCGCGGGCTCGGCGCGGCCGCTGGTCGTCACGTCGGGCCTCGCGCTCGTCGCGCCCGGGCGCGCGGCGACGGAGGACGATCCGCACGTGCCGGTGTCGTCGACCTATCCGCGGGCGTCCGAAGCGGCCGCGGTCGCGCTGGAGGCGCGCGGCGTGCATGCATCGGTCGTGCGCCTGCCGCCGTCCGTGCACGGCGACGGCGATCACGCTTTCGTGCCGCGCCTGATCGCGTTCGCGCGGGAGAAGGGCGCGTCGGCCTACATCGGCGAAGGCGACAACCGCTGGCCCGCCGTGCACCGGCTCGACGCGGCGCGCGTCTATCGGCTCGCGATCGAACGCGGCGCACCCGGCGCGCGCTATCACGCGGTCGACGATACCGGCGTGCGGTTCAGGGACATCGCGGAAGTGATCGGCCGGCGGCTGAACGTGCCGGTCGTCGCGAAAACGGCGGCGGAAGCCGGCGAACACTTCGGCTGGTTCGCGATGTTCGCGGGGATGGATGCGCCGGCCACGAGCGAGCGCACGCGCGCATCGCTCGACTGGGCGCCGACGCAGCCGGGGTTGCTGGCCGATATCGACCGGCCGCGGTATTTCGAAAGCTGAACGGGGGGCGGGCCTGCCGCCTTTTCAGACAAGCGGCCCGCCCGCCTCGCATCGTTCAGACCGTGACGACGATCTTCCCGACCTGCGCACCGGCCTCCATGTAGCGATGCGCTTCCACGATGTCGTCGAACGCGAACGTGCGATCGATCAGCGGCTTCAGCGCGCCGGCCGCGAGCCCGTCGACGATGAAGCGCTTCGCGCGCTCGAGCCGCTGCGCGTCGCCGGTGATCTCGAACAGCTCGTAGCCGCGCAGTGTCAGGTGGCGGGCGAGCAGGTCCATCACCGGCACCGGGATGTCGCGCGTGTCGAGCGCGCCGTACTGGAAGAACGTGCCGTTCGTGGCCAGCGCGCGCAGCAGGTTCGCCGCGTCCGGGCCGCCGACCGGATCGAACACGAGGCGCGCGCCGGTGCCGCCGGTGATCTCCGCCACCTGCTGCGGCAGGTCCGCAGGGCTGCCGACGATCACGTGCTTCGCGCCCGCGTCGAGCAGCGCCTGGCGCTTCGATTCGCCGCGCGTCAGCGCGATCGGCACCGCGCCGACATGGTTCGCGATCTGGATCGCCGCCTGCCCGACGCTGCTCGACGCGGCGCCGATCAGCACCGCGTCGCCGCGCTGCAGGCCGCCGAGTTCGATCAGCGCGCCCCACGCCGTGACGAACATCATCCACGTCGCGGCCGCTTCCTCGAACGACAGGCCCGCCGGATGCCTGACCACCGCATGCGCGGGCACGTTGACGACCTCGCCGTACATCCCGTAGTCGGCGAACGAGAACGCCGGCACGACGCTCACCGCATCGCCTTCGGCGAACGCCGTCACGTTGCGGCCGACCGCCGCGACGATCCCCGACGCCTCGTAGCCGAGCGCCGCGGGAAAGCGCGGCATGAACGTGTATTCGCCGCTGCGGTACATGACTTCCGCGCGATTGAGGCCGATCGCCTTCACGCGCAGCTGGATGTCGTCGGGGCCGGGTGCCGGTACGTCGACGGTGTCGATCTGCAGGACGTCGGGGCCGCCGACGCGGTGGAAACGAACGATGCGGGACATGGAGGGCTCCTTCAATGAACGGGTGTCGATGAAGGAGCACTGTAGGCGGGTATCCGCGCCGGAGAAACGCGCGGCGGGATCATTGATTGTTATTCGACGAATAACAATCGGCGCACACCTGTTCTACGCCGGATAACGCCGCGCAAACAGCTCGGTCAGCCAGTCGATGAACGCGCGCACCTTGTCGGGCAGATGCGCGCGGTTCGGGTACAGCACCGACACCGGCTTCGGCTCGGCCGGCACGCCGGGCAGCAGCTCGATCAGCTGGCCCGAGTCGATGCTTGGCTGCAGCGCGGGCCGCAATGCATGCACGATGCCGAGGCCGGCCAGCCCGCAGGACAGCAGCGCTTCCGAGTTGTCGGTCAGCAGGCTGCTCGCGAGCTTCACCGCGACGGTTTCGCCGTGCGGGCGGAACGTCCATTCGAGCACCTTGCGATTGCTGCCGGTAAAGAAGTTGACGGCGCGATGCGCGCGAAGGTCGTCGAGCGTGCGCGGCAAGCCGTGGCGGGCGATGTAGCCGGGCGACGCGCACGTGACCATCGGCACCGCGCCGACCGTGCGCGCGACCATGCTCGAATCCTTCAGCTTGCCGACCCGCACGACGCAGTCGATGCCTTCTCCGATCAGGTCGGCCGGCTGGTCGCTCGCGCCGAGCACGAGCTCGATCTGCGGATAGCGTTGCTGGAAATCGGGCAACGCCGGAATCACGACCGTCTTCGCCAGCGCGAGCGCGATGTCGATGCGCAACCGGCCTTTCGGGATCGCGCGCTGCTTCGGGAACGACGCGAACGCGTCGTCGATGCTGCCGAGCAACTGCACGCAGCGCGCATGGAATGCCTCGCCTTCGGCGGTCACGCTGACGCGGCGCGTGCTGCGGTTCAGCAGCCGGACGCCGAGTTCCTGCTCGAGCTGCTGCACGGCTTTCGTCACGGCCGGCCGATGCAGTTGCAGCGCGTCGGCGGCCTGCGTGAAGTTGCCGCGTTCGACGATCTGTACGTAGATCTGCATCGCTTGCAGGCGGTCCATGGCGCTCCCGGATGTCGTGGCGAGCGGCCATCTTCGCATACCGCTCGCCCCCCGTGCGACGCCGAGGCGCAGCCGGCCGCCACCCGTCATTCGACCGGATGCAGATCCTGCAGCAGCGTCGGCACGAGCTCCGACACGGTCGGGTGGATATGCATCGCACGGCTGATCGTCGTGTACGGCGCGCCGGCGGCCATTACGTCGAGCATCCCGTGCACGACTTCGTCGCCCGTCACGCCGAGGATCGATGCACCGAGGATCGCGTGGCTGTCCGCGTCCACGATCACCTTCATGAAACCCAGGCTCTCGCCTTTTTCCACCGCGCGGCCGACGCGCGTCATCGGGCGCGTGCCGACGAGCAGCCGGCGGCCGGTCTGTTTCGCTTGCGCGAGCGTCATGCCGACGCGGCCGAGCGGCGGATCGACGTACAGCGCGTACGCCGCGATGCGATCGGACACCTTGCGCGGATCGTTGTCGAGCAGGTTGGCCGCGACGATCTCGTAGTCGTTGTACGCGGTGTGCGTGAACGCGCCGCGCCCGTTGCAGTCGCCGAGCGCCCAGATGCCGGGCACGTTCGTGCGCAGCTGTTCGTCGACCTCGATGTAGCCGCGCGCGTCGGTCGAGACGCCCGCGCGGTCGAGCCCGAGATCGTCGGTGTTCGGCACGCGTCCGACCGCGAGCAGCAGGTGCGAGCCCGCGACCTCGCGGCCGCCGCCCGCGCAGTCGAGGCCGACCGCGATGCCGTTGCCGTTGCGCCGCGCGCTCAGGCAGGTCGCGTCGAGCTGCACGTCGATCCCTTCGTTTTCGAGAATCTCGCGCACGGCCTGCGACACGTCTTCGTCCTCGCGCCGGATCAGGCGCGAACCCTGCTCGACGATCGTGACCTTCGACCCGAAGCGGCGATACATCTGGCCGAACTCGAGCCCGATGTAGCTGCCGCCGACGATCACGAGATGCTCGGGCAGGAAGTCGACGTCCATCATCGTCGAGTTGGTCAGGTACGGCACCGTGTCGAGGCCCGGCATGGCCGGCACCTGCGCGCGCCCGCCGACGTTGATGAAGAGGCGTTCCGCGTCGAGCAGGTCGTCGCCCACGCGCACCGTGTTGGCTTGCTCGAAGCGGGCGTGACCCTGAAACACGGTGGTGTTCGCGAGGCCGCGCACCCATTGCTCGACGCCGTGGTTCGAGCGGCCGGAGATCTGGTCCTTGCGCGCCTTCACGGCTTGCATGTCGACGGTGACGGGGCCGCCGACCGACACGCCGTATTCGCCGGCGCGCCGCGCGAGGTGCGCGGCGTACGCGCTCGCGATCAGCGTCTTGGTCGGGATGCAGCCGGTGTTCACGCAGGTGCCGCCGAAGCGGCCGCGCTCGATGATTGCGACTTTCATCCCGGCGGCGGACAGCCGCGCGGCGAGTGGCGGCCCGGCTTGACCGGTGCCGATGACGATCGCGTCGAAGTGTTGCGTCATGTCGTTCTCCAGTGCGGGTGCAGCGAGGGAACGCGTGCGGGCGAGCCGCGTGCGAGGCCGGCGCACGGTCGCGCGACGGCAAGCGTTCATGGTAGTCCTGTTGGCGTGCGCTCGCGAGCGCGGGAGCGGCGGGACGTGACGGTATCCGGCCGTGCCCGCGCCTGCCGGCGTGCGAGGCAACCGGTCGCGGCGCGTGGCACCGGCCGCGTCAGTCCTTGCGTTTCCATTGACCGAACGACACCGGCCGATGCGCGTCGGCGCGCGTGACGGTGACGTGGTCGGGCTGGTCGTCGAGCGGGAACGATTCCGTGACGATCTGGTTCGAGAACAGCCACCCGTGCGTGCGTGGGTCGTAGCGGAACGTCACGTAGTCACTCCAGTGCTGCCCGCACGCGACGAAGTTCTGCACGGTGAAATAGTGGCCCTTGATCGCGAAGCCGTTGTCGGCGGCATCTTCGGGATCGAACGGGTCGCACTGACCGCCTTCGTTCGCGCGCAGCACGACCTGGTCGTTGCGCGCGACGAGCCGGAACGCGTGATCCGGCTGTTCCTCGAAGATCAGCAGCGGACGCGGCGACGGCTGCTCGCGCGTATCGACCGCCCGATGCACGACGACGAGGAAGCTGTGCCGCCCGTTGTCGAGATCGGGTCCGGCATGCGCGACCAGCGGCTGGAAGCCGGGGGGTAGCTGCGCGGCGACCGATTTCGGCAGGTCGCCGGCGCGGACATTGAACGAAAGCGCGGCGAGCAGCGGGAGGAGCACGAAGCGGATTGGCATGATTGGGCGCAGGATATCAAGAGGGCGCTGGATGGCTCGGCACGCGCGTGTGTTACGCGGTGTCAGCGGGCTGCACGCGCGCGATACTGCGCAGTTGCAGGATCGACTTCGATGCCGAGCTGATAGGCGATATGCTCGAATAGTGGATCAAATGCCGGAGGCTCGCCGAACGCAGTTTCACTCGCTGCGGTAATGCACTCTGTTAAGCCGACAGCCAAAGCGGCCTGGATGGGCAGCGGGGATTCGCTGACGTCGAGTCGCAGCGCAGACCATTCTTGTTTCAGACGGAGGGCTTCGAATCTTCTTCTGGCGTCGAATAGAACCGAGACGATCAGCTTTCCGCAGTGGCTGAGCGCCACCAATCCAAAGGGCAGGAGCGCGTCGTGGCTCGCATCGTGCTCTCTCACGGTAGTACCGAATGCATGGACGAGCCAACCGGACGGAATGCGGGTCGGCAGGCACAGCGTCGATCCCGTGCGCACGTAGCGCCCCTCCAAATACTCGCCGAACTCCTTCCGGAAGTCTTGGAGGGCGAACGCGAGATAACGTGCGTCGAACGGAAGCGGCGCACCGGGGTGGCGGACGTTGCGGGCCATGCGCCAGTGATTCAGCGCCATGCCGGTGGAAATTTTTTTTTGCCACAGATGCAATTCGTCAATGCTAGCGAGGCCGCATTTGATCTTGTTTTCCAGATCGCCGAATTTTCCGTTGGCGACAGGATCGGCCGGCGACCGGAAATCCTTCATGGTGGCCTGATGTACCGCGTCACCCATCTCGATTCGTTGGTTCTGCAGGCCGTAGTCCGCAATTAGCCAGCGTGGGATCACATGCTCGCCTTTCTTTTTGCCTTCGATTGGTACGCCGGTGAACAGGCAGCGATCGTTGAAATCGTCGCGCTCGAACTGTTCGCGCGTCATCCGCGGCTCGGTCACGGGGTTCTCCGGTTGGTTGAAAGCGGGCCGTCGGGCGCCGGGAAGAGCGTGGTCAGTTGCGCACTGTACCGGCGCTACAAATCCCGCCCGAGAAACTCGGTGCCCGGCACCGGGTTGAACGCGACGGGCGGCGCGGGCGTGAAGCCGAGCGACGCATACAGTTTTCTGGCAGCGACGAATTCGGGCAGCACGTCGAGGCACATGCGCGCATAGCCGGCCGCCTTCGCGTCGTGCAGCAGCCGCTCGACGAGCCTGCGGCCGACGTTCAGCCCGCGCGCGTCGGGACGCACATAGACGCGCTTCATCTCGCACGTCGTCGCGTCGATCTCCCGAAACGCCGCACAGCCCACCGCGCGCTCGCCTTGCCACGCGAGCAGCAACTGCCCGCGCGGCGCCGCGTACTTGCCGGGCAGTGCGGCGATCTCGGGCTCGTAGTCCTGGAATTCGAGGCTGACGGTCGGGCTCGCGATGTACTCGCGGAAGATCGCCTCGACGGCACGGGCGTCAGCGGGATAGCGGGCGGCGCGAATTTCGATCATGGGGGGCGGCGCGAATCACGGGAAAGAGGGCCAGCATAGCAGCGCAAAGCCGCTTTCGGCCATGCGCGAAGCGTGCCAGAATCGGCGGCTCGACCTTCGGAAACGACACGCAGGCGCTGGCGATCCGGCGTCGCTCACCAAGGAGACTTCGATGACTGCATCGGCTGCCGTACTCGCCATCCTGGCCGCGCTGTTTCTCGGCGCGATGATTCCGGGCCCGAGCTTCGTGCTGGTTGCCCGCAATTCGATCGGGCTGTCGCGCCGCGACGGGCTCGCGACCGCGCTCGGCATGGGCATCGGCGGCATCGTGTTCGGCGGCGTCGCACTGGCCGGGCTCTATACGCTGCTGCAGGCCGTCGAATGGCTGTACGTGGGCCTGAAGGTGGCGGGCGGCGCGTACCTGATCTACATGGCGTCGAAGATCTGGCGCGGCGCCGACCGGCCGATCGCGATGGACGATCCGCAGGCGATGGCCGGCGGCAGCGCGCGCAAGTCGTTCTGGACGGGCCTCACGACCCAGCTCAGCAACCCGAAGACGGCGATCTGGTACGGCAGCATCTTCGCGGCGCTGCTCCCGCAGCATCCGCCGCTGTGGTGCTATCTGGCGCTGCCGCCGCTCGTGTTTGGCGTCGAATTCGGCTGGTACACGATCGTCGCGCTGTGCTTTTCCACACGCCGGCCGCGCGAGCTCTACCTGCGCGCGAAGAAGTGGGTCGACCGCATCGCCGCCGGCGCGATCACGCTGCTCGGGCTGCGACTGATCCTGAATGCGCCGAAAGCGGGCATCTGACTGCATCTGACCGCTTCCATTCCCGATCCGCATCGCACGGCGGCCGGCCATTCCCGTGGCGGGCCGCCGGCGCGCGCCGCGCGAACGCGCATCGGCATCGGCATCACGCTTCGCTGAACCGCGCCAGCAGCGCCGCGAACCGCGTGTCGTCCGGAAATGCCTTCACTTCATACCGCACCGGGCGATGCCCGGTGGCCGTCATCAGGTCGCCGCACGTGCGCAGCAGCTCGGCCATCGGCACGTACGCGGACTGCCCCGTCGAGCCGCGATGGAGCGCGACGATATCCGTCTCGGGCAGCAGGGAAGGCACGCCGTCGCTCCATACGCTGACGCTGAACAGGCTGCCGTCCTGGCGTTTGTACACCGAGTAGGTCGCCACGAAGAGGTCGGTGCCGTCGCGCTCATGCACGTCGTTGAGCAGCATCCGCTGATCCTGGTAGTCGCCCGCGAGCTCGCCGATGCGCAGCGCATGCAGCTTCGCTTCGAGCCCTGCCGGCACGAAGCGCCGCCAGGCGGCGCCGTCCCAGCGCAGCATCAGCGGCGGCAGCGGGCGCGGCTGCGCCTGCGCCTGTTCGGCGAGGTCGACCATGGCGGCGAGCCCGGCCGGGTTGCGGTCGCCGGTGAGCAGCAGCACCGCGCGGGTCGGCGCCATCACGACCGGCGCGCCGGCGATCGGCTGCCGGTGGAGCAGGTCGGTCAGCAGCAGCCGCGCCGCGTCGTACGCGTCGTCGAATTGCGACAGGAATACCCCGTTCGGCAGCGCGGCCCATGGCGTCGACGATGCGGCCCGCAGGTTGTCGATCGCGATGTCGCAGGCTTCGTCGAACGAGACGCCCCATCGGTCGAGCGTCGCGGTCGGCAGGCGCGCGATGTCGAGCTCGCCGTCGTACGCAATGCCGATCTCGATGTTCTCGCACAGCGGCCGGAACGCCAGCTCCGTGATGCCGAACTGCCCGGCCGTTTGCAGCGCCGTCACGCAGCGCTCGGTCGCGCTGCGGATCACGGGGCGCAGCTTCGCGCGCGCGGCGGCGAAATCCGTCGGGATCTCGTGCTGCATCATCGCGTTCGCCTGGCGCTTCAGCACGGTGTCCCGCTCGGACGGCTTCGCGGCCGCGTAGTCGCGGAACAGGTTGTGCAGGTTGATGATGTTCGACGGCACATCCGACTGGACGAGGCAGCCCTTCTCGTCCTCGTGGCGCCAGGTGCGTGTGTCGCCCGATGCGCGCAGCGTGGCGATCAGGCGTTCCGCGAAAGCCTGCGGGGTCGGCGGTTTGCCGAAACGGTCGCGCAGGCGCGAGACGAGATTGGCAAGCATCGTGTGCGGTCGGGCCGGGCCCGTCTGTTGTCGTCGTGGGGCGGTGGCGCCCGGTCTCGGCGGCGCCGCCCGCGGCCGGATCGCGTGGCTCGGCGGGTGCTTTGATGGTAGTGCAACGCGGCAGGTATCGTCGGACGATATTTGCGGGCGGCGGGCGGCGGGCGGCGGGCGGCGGGCGGCGGGCGGCGGGCGACGGGCGACGGGCGAGGGCGAGGGCGAGGGCAAGGGCGAGGGCAAGGGCAAGGGCAAGGGCGTGTCGGAACCGTCGCCGCCGAAGCCCCAGTCGCCCGCCGAGCCTTGCGCGGCGGGCGTTCGCGTGTGTCGCCCGCCGCGCCCATCGGCGCCGCTTCCCCGATTCTGGCGGCCGACCGCCCGGCGACGTGTAAACTGCTGCCTTTTTTGACGGTTTGCAGCATGGTGCAAGCACCTCCGCGCCCGGCGCTGAGCGGCCCGGCGCTCGTCCGGCTGCTCGCGCGCGTGGCCGATGCCGACGTCGCGGAATCCCGGCAGACGCTGTCCGACCGGCTGAGCCAGTGGCTCGGCTGGACCGACGCGATCACGCTGTCGTCCGCACTGAACGCGAGCCCGCCCGGCGTCGCGGCCGGCGTGCGCGGCTACGACGCGGAGCGCGACTGCGCGCGCGTGCGCCTCGAGCTCGCGCAGGCGATCACGGCCACCAACCGGCCGCGTGCGCGGCGCCGGCCCGGCGATCCGCCGCCGCCGGCCGCCGACACGGCCGATTTCGCGGACTTCCGCCAGCGTTATCTATCCCTGCAGCAGGACATGGAAACGGCGATCGGCCAGTTGCGCGGCCGCCTGCGGGTCGCGGTCGCCGCGCGCTCGTCCGGCATGGCGCGGCTCGCGACGCTCGACGCGATCATGGAGCGCGTGCTCGGCGCGCGCGAGCGCAGCCTGCTGTCGGCCATCCCCGCGCTGCTCGGCACCCGTTTCGGGCGGCTGCGCGACGCGGAGCGGCAGGCGCTGGCCGATGCCGAATCCGCGGCCGCGGCCGCAGCAGCCACGGCAAATCCAGCCGATGACGGCGCGGTGGTGGCCGACGCCACGGCTGTCGCGGCGATCGTGCCCGGCGCATGGCTCGATACGTTTCGCGACGAGATGCAAAGCATCCTGCTTGCCGAACTCGAAGTCCGGTTTCAAACGGTAGACGGGCTGCTCGCGGCCCTTCGCACCAGCTAATCAACACGCTATGTCCAGAATTCGCCTTGATCTCGTTGTCTTCGTCGCCGGTCTGCTCGCTGTGGGCTGGATCGGCGTCGGCTATGTCGCGTCGAACCCGCTGGCGTCGGCCGTCACGCTGCTGATCGCCGCGTGCTACGTCGCCGGCGCATGGGAACTGCTGCGCTACCGGCAGGCCACCGCCACGCTGTCGCGCGCGGTCGCCGGCCTGACCGAGCCGCCCGCGAAACTCGACACGTGGCTCGACACGCTGCACCCGGGCCTGCGCGGCGCCGTGCGCGCGCGGGTCGAAGGCGCGCGCGTCGCGCTGCCGGGCCCGTCGCTCACGCCTTACCTCGTCGGCCTGCTCGTGCTGCTCGGCATGCTTGGCACGCTGCTCGGGATGGTCGTCACGCTGAAGGGCACGGGCGCCGCGCTCGAAAGCGCGACCGATCTCGACGCGATCCGCGCGTCGCTGATCGCGCCGGTGAAGGGCCTCGGGTTCGCATTCGGCACGTCGATCGCCGGCGTCGCGACCTCCGCGATGCTCGGGCTGCTGTCCGCACTGGTGCGCCGCGAGCGGATCGACGCGGCCCAGCAGCTCGACGCGAAGATCGCGACGACGCTGCGCGTGCATTCGTCCGCGCACCAGCGCGACGAATCGTTCCGGCTGCTGCAGCGCCAGGCCGACGTGATGCCGGCGCTGGTCGACCGGCTGCAGACGATGATGACGACGCTCGAGGCGCGCAGCGTCGCGCTGCACGATCGCCAGATCGAAAGCCAGCAGGCGTTTTTCGACCGCACCGAGCGCGCGTATGCGGGCCTCGCGTCGAATGTCGGCGACGCGCTGAAGGAAAGCGCCGCCGAAAGCGCGCGCGTGGCCGGTGCCGCGCTGCAGCCGGTCGTCGCCGCGACGATGACCGGGCTCGCGCAGGAGATGGCCGCGCTGCGCGACACCGTGACGGGCGCCGTGCAGCGTCAGCTCGACGGGCTGACGGACGGCTTCGAGAAGACCACCGGCAACGTGACGGCCGTCTGGAACCGCGCGCTCGACGAACAGCGCCGCGCGGGCGATGCCGTCGCGCAGCAGCTGCAGACGACGCTCGGCCAGTTCACCGACACGTTCTCGCAGCGTTCGACGGCGCTGCTCGACGGCGTGGCGACGCGCCTCGAATCGACGGAAAGCCGCCTGTCGGAAGCATGGCGCGATGCGCTGTCGCGCCAGGAGCAGGTCGGCGAGACGCTGGCCGGCCAGCATGCGCGCGCGCTGGGCGAGGCCGCCGCGACGTTCGAACGCCATTCGGGCGCGACGCTTGCCGCGATGCGCGAGTCGCACGCGGGGCTGCAGACGCAACTGGCTGCACGCGACGAGGAACGTCTCGCCGCGTGGAACGACTCGCTGGCCGCGATGGCCGCGAAGCTCGGCGACGAATGGCAGCGTGCCGGCGCGCACAGCGCAGGCCGCCAGCAGGAAATCTGCGACGCACTGGCGCAAACGACGCGCGATCTCGCCGCACAGGCTTCGACGTTCGAGCAACGTTCGAGCGAGTTGCTGTCGACGATCCGCGATTCGCACACGGGCCTGCAGACGCAACTGGCCGCGCGCGATGAAGAACGCCTGTCCGCATGGAACGATTCGCTGGCCGCGATGGCAACGAAGCTCGGCGACGAATGGCAGCGCGCAGGCGTGCACAGTGCGGGCCGTCAGCAGGAAATCTGCGACGCACTGGCGCAAACGACGCGCGATCTCGCGGCGCAGGCTTCGACGTTCGAACAACGCTCGAACGCGTTGCTGTCGACGATCCGCGATTCGCATACGGGCCTGCAGACGCAGCTCGCGGCGCGCGACGAAGAACGCCTCGCTGCATGGAACGACTCGCTGGCCGCGATGGCGACGAAGCTCGGCGACGAATGGCAGCGGGCAGGTGTACACAGCGCGGGCCGTCAGCAGGAAATCTGCGACGCACTGGCGCAAACGACGCGCGACCTGACCGCACAGGCTTCGACGTTCGAACAACGCTCGAACGCGTTGCTGTCGACGATCCGCGATTCACACACGGGCCTGCAGACGCAACTGGCCGCGCGCGACGAAGAACGCCTCGCTGCGTGGAACGACTCGCTGGCTGCGATGGTCGCGAAGCTCGGTGACGAATGGCAGCGCGCAGGCGTGCACAGCGCGGGCCGTCAGCAGGAAATCTGCGACGCACTCGCACAAACGACGCGCGATCTCACGGCACAGGCTTCGACGTTCGAACAACGCTCGAATGAGTTGCTGTCGACGATCCGCGATTCGCACGCCGGCCTGCAGACGCAACTGGCCGCGCGCGACGAACAGCGCCTGGCGGCATGGAACGACTCGCTCGCCGCGATGGCCGCCGCGCTGCGCGACGAATGGGCGCAGACGAGCGCACAGGCCGCGACGCGCCAGCAGGACATCTGCGACACGCTGGCCCGCACCGCGAACGACATCACCGCGCAGGCGCAAGTGCACGCGAGCGACACGATCAACGAGATCGCGCGTCTTGTGCAGGCTGCCTCGGAGGCGCCGAAGGCCGCGGCCGACGTCGTCGCCGAGCTGCGTCAGCGCTTGTCCGACAGCCTGGTGCACGACACCGCGATGCTCGAGGAACGCAGCCGCCTGCTCGCGACACTCGAAACGCTGCTCGGCGCGGTCAACCACGCGTCGACCGAACAGCGCACCGCGATCGACGCGCTCGTCAGCACGTCGGCCGACCTGCTCGACCGCGTCGGCGCGCGCTTCAACGACACCGTCGATGCCGAGACGCGCAAGCTCGACTCGGTGGCCGCGCAAGTCACGGCGGGCGCCGTCGAGGTCGCGAGCCTCGGCGACGCATTCGGGATGGCCGTGCAGGTATTCGGCGAGTCGAACGACAAGCTGCTGACCCATCTGCAACGCATCGAGGCCGCGCTCGAGAAGTCGCTCGCGCGCAGCGACGAGCAGCTCGAGTACTACGTCGCGCAGGCGCGCGAGGTGATCGACCTGAGCATGATGTCGCAGAAGCAGATCGTCGAAGACCTGCAGCAGCTCGCCGGTCGGCGGGCGAGCGTCGGAGCGTAACGCATGCATGACGAAATCGACGGCGGCGCGTCCGCCGCGCCGGTGTGGCCCGCGTTCGCCGACCTGATGTCGGTGCTGCTCGGCGCGTTCGTGCTGATCCTCGTCGGCGTGATCGGCATGCAGCTTCAGCTCACGTCGAAGCTCGAGGAGGCCGTGCGTGCGCGCCAGCAGGAAGCGCAGCAGCGCAAGTCGCTCGAGCAGGCGCTTGCCGGGCCGCTCGCGGCCGGTCGCGTGACGCTCGTGAACGGCCGCATCGGCATCAGCGGCAACGTGCTGTTCGCATTGAATTCCGACCAGTTGCAGCCCGCGGGCCGTGACCTGCTGAAGACGCTGGCCGCGCCGCTCGGCGCCTACCTGAAGACGCGCGACGAGATCCTGATGATCAGCGGCTTCGCCGACGACCAGCAGGTGCATGCGGGCAACCGCCTGTTCGCGGACAACTGGGAACTGTCGGCCAAGCGCGCGTTGACGGTCACGCGTGCGCTGATCGACGCCGGCGTGCCGGCGTCGTCGGTGTTCGCGGCCGCGTTCGGCTCCGAGCAGCCGGTCAGCTCGAATGCGGACGATGAGGGCCGCGCGAAGAACCGCCGCGTGGAGATCGCGCCGGTGCCGCGCAAGTCGGCATCGAACGGAGGGAAGGCGAAGTGACCGGCGACGCGACGCACGTTCGCGCGACGCTCGACGCATGGCGCGAGCAGGGCGCCGACCGGCTCGATCCGGTGCGCTTTCACCGGATCGACGCGCTCGAACGGCGCGCGGCCGCGCTCGAAGGCGACGCGCGCGCGTTGCTCGATGCGCGGCTGGCGACGTTGCTCGAAGGCTTCGCGGAGATCGTTGCGCGCGCCGATGAAACCGCAACCGCAACAGCAACCGCGAGCGGCGCGGCAGGTACGCCCGTGCGCGGCGCGCTGGCGGAACTCGTCGAGCGGCTCGCGCGCGATGCGCAGGCCGACCGGCGCGGGCTCGATCCCGAGCTGGTCGACTACTTCCGCACGATGTGGTCGAAGGTCCGCACGGAACAGCAGTACCGCCAGTCGCTCGACCAGGTACCGCGCAACGCGGGGCCGCTCAATTCGAACAGTCTCGTGCACCGGTCGCTCGCGACGATGCGCGAGTTGTCGCCGGCCTATCTGCAGCAGTTCCTGTCGTATGTCGACGCGCTCGCGTGGCTCGAGGATCTCGCCGGCGGCGGCGCGCAGCCCGAGAAGGAAGCGCCGCGCGCGAAGGCGACCAAGCCGGCGAAGAAGGTGACGCGCGCGAAGGCGCGGTAACGCCGCGCGCGCTCACGAACGAACGCGGGTTGCTACCGGCCCGGTTCTGCCGCCTGGATGGCCGCGCGCAGTGCGTGCAACGCATCGGCGAGCGCCGACGCGAACGGCGGATGCGCGGCGATCCCCGCCGCGTCGAGCTGGCTCCCGAGGATCGGCAGCGTGATCGACGCGCGCTCGACGATGTTCGCCGACATCACCGACAGCGTCTCCCGCAGCGCCGCGTCCGCATGCGTCGCGCGTGGCGACGCATTCAGCACCGCGACCGGCTTGTACACGACGGCCTCGCATCCCACGATCCAGTCCAGCGCGTTCTTCATCACGCCCGTGACGCCGTGCGCGTATTCCGGGCTGGCGATCAACAGGCCGTCGGCGGCATTCACACGGTCGATCAGGTCGCGCACCGCGGCGGGCGACGGATATTCGGTATCGGGATTGAACAGCGGGAATTCGCCGAGACGATCGAAGCGCACGATGCGCATGCCGTGCGGCGCGACGCGCGTGGCCGCGTCGAGCAGCGCGGCGTTGTACGACTGCGCGCGCAGGCTGCCGCACAGCGCGACGATGTCGATGTGGCGGTCGGAGTCGGTTCGGGAATCGGTTGTCATCGAGATGCGTGTCGGTTGGCGCGTCGCGTAGCGGCGAGCGTCGCGCCGGTCGCACGGATTATCGCACCGGTGTTCGGGCGGCACCGGCCATCCCCGCCACGCGCGCGAATTCCCCGATCTCCCATCCATGACCGAGCATCAGCCGCCGCGTATGCAGCGCGCCGTGCACGTCGTCGGCGACGGTTTCACCGAGATAACGCAGCGCACGCCCGTCGATATCGACGAAGCCGTGCCGGTATTCCTGCGCGAGCGCCGTCCACAACTGCGCGGCGCCGATCGATTGGCGCGCGCCGCTGATCAGGCACAGGCCCGCGTCGAGCCCCCAGCGATACAACGTCGTCGCGAGCCCCCTGCGTTGCGCGGACCCGCGCAGCCGCGTATGCGGCGCGCGCAGGTAGCGGTCGGCGCGGCGCGGGATTTCGGGCAGGCGGTTGAACACCGTATAGCCGGCAAGCTGGCGCGCGGCCGGATCCTCGACATACAGGAAGTACTCGCCGTCCGCCTCGCGGTGGCGGACGATCAGGCCGGAGTGGCCGAGCGCGACGGCCGGCAGGCCGTGCAGGCGATGGCCGGGCTGGTGGAGACGCGCGTAGAGCGTGTCGAGTTCATCGTCGATGTCGTGCTGGGAATGCTGTACGTCGATACGCATGGCAAAGGTGGCCCGTCCCGGGCGGTCCGAGAAAGTGGTTCATCGCAAAGGGGGGAAGAAATGGCTGCGGCCCCCGGGCTCGGCGAAGCGAGCCGGGGCCGCGAATCAGCTGGGGATGTGCTGGAAACCGGCGGCGATCGCGGCGAGGCCCGCGATGCAGAGTGCGAACAGGATCAGGACTTTGTGGATCACGTCTCTCTCCTCAAGAATGCGCGGCGCCGGAGGGCGGCATCGCGGAGACGGTGAGCGGCGGGCACGGCCCGCGCGGCCGTCGTGCGGGACGACGGTCGAAGGTCCGGGCGACAAGCGCGCAGGTCGGGCGCCGTATCGCACGCGGACGGGCAGCACCATACGCGACGTGATTCGGGTGGGCAATCGGACAGAAGCTGAAAAGTGACGAAAGGCGGAGAATCGCGTCGTTTCGCGACAATTGGCCGCATGATGGCGTGCCGCCGCCCGAGCGGAAGGCGACGCGGGCCGGCCCGACAGCCTCCGCTGGCCGTGCGCACGCGGCTGGTGCCCGTCTGTCGAACCGACTACACTGCGCGGTCAACGCACACCGCAAGGATTCCTCCATGGGAGCCGGCCCGTCCACGGATCGCTAAGCCGCAACGACCTTCGTCCACCGGTCGTTGCGGCGATCTCCCGTTGTCCCTCGCTGACTAGGCAGATCGCCGCCAGATTCCCTTTTCTGAGCGGATGCCTCGTCATGCCTGAACAATCCACGCCCGCCTGGGCCTATTCGTTGCCATCGGCGCTCTTGCTGATGGCGCCTTTCGATCTTCTCGCGTCGCTGGCGATGGACGTGTACCTGCCGGTGATCCCGGAGATGCCGTCCGCGCTGGGCACGTCACCGGCTATCGTCCAATTGACGCTGAGTGTCTACATGGTCGTCCTCGGCTTGGGCCAGATGCTCTTCGGCCCGTTGTCGGATCGCGTCGGCAGACGGCCGGTGGTGCTCGGTGGTGCGCTGTGTTTTGCGGCGGCTTCGCTGGCACTTGCGATGGCCACCGGCGGCGGTCTGTTCGTCGCACTGCGCGTGCTGCAGGCAGTGGGCGCGTCGGCCGCGCTCGTCGCCACGTTTGCGACCGTGCGCGATGTCTACGCCGATCGCCCGGAAGGTCGCACGATCTACAGCCACTTCGGCGCGATGCTGGCGTTCGTGCCCGCGTTGGGCCCGCTGCTCGGCGCGGCCATCGCAGCCGCCTGCGGATGGCGCGCGATCTTCGCGACGCTCGGCCTGCTGGGTCTGCTGGCGTGCGGCCGTGCGTGGCCACGCTGGCACGAAACACGGCCGCGAACAGCGAACCGGCAGGGGCCGTCCGTCGCATCGATTCTCGGCAGCCGGCCCTTTCAGGTTCACACACTCGCGTTTGCCGCCGCGATGGGGGCGTTCTTCGTCTTCTTCTCTACCGCGCCGCGCGTGCTGGTCGGCGGGGTGGGCTATTCCCGCGTGGCGTTCAGCGTGGCCTTTGCGACTGTCGCGATCGTGATGGTCGTCGTGTCGCGCTTCGCAGGGACGTTCGTGTCGAGATGGGGCGAGGCCGGCTGCGTTGCGCGAGGGGCGCTCACGATGATGACGGGCGCGATCGTGCTGGCCGTCTGCACGGTCCTGACGAAGCCGTCGTTCGCGACGTTCGTGATGCCGATGTGGCTGGTTGCGGTCGGCATCGTGCTGATGTCGTCGGTGTCCGCGAACGGGGCGCTGCGCGATTTCGGCGATGCCGCCGGCAAGGCGGTTGCGCTTTACTACGCGGTGCAGGGCGTGATCGTCACTGGCGTGGGCACGCTCGCGACGCTGCTCTTCGACGGCGCTACCGCGTGGCCGCTCGCGGCCTGCTGCTTCGGCATGGGCCTCGCGAGCTTCGTCGCGATCACGGGGCTGACGCGTGCGACCGGTCGCGCGCATGACGGGCGCGACAGCGGCGTTCCGTTCGACTGAGCATGCCCGCCGCAACGCGCTGTGGTTTCGGGCCCGCGCGGCGCTTCGGTGAAGCGGCGGGGCAACTGGCCCCGCCATTGCCACCGTATCAAGCCGGCGCGCGCTGCCCGAATGCCTGCCTGATCCGTGCGAACAACCCGTGATGCTCGATCCATTCGGCATACGCGCGATAGTCGGGGTCGCGCATCAGGTGGCGCTCTTCCGTCTTCGCCCGCGTGTAGTAGATCAGGTTGACCGCGACGAGCCCCGCGCAGTGCATGAGTCCGACCTGCCAGCCGAGCGGCTCGACGAACGGCACCGACACCATCCAGTACGACAGGTTCTTCGTGATGTACGCCGGATGCTTCGTGAAGCGGTACGGGCCCGACGTGATGATCCCGCGGTTCGTCAGGTTCGAGAACCGCAGCCCGAACGAGATCGTGCACAGCGCGTAGGTCAACAGCAGCAGGATGATCACCGCGCCCCAGATCACGCGCAGCGTCGGGGCCGACATCAGCCAGTTGTCCCAGAACATCGAGCCTTCGTAGCGGATGTAGTTGTTCGAGAACAGCGACCAGAACGGCTGGTAGCACATCAGCGCGGCCACCCAGCCGAGCGTCGTCGGCTCGACGGTGCGCACGTGGCTGTCGAGGATGCGGAACGTGCACAGATAGCCGACCGTGCCGAACATCAGGTCCATCGTGAACGACAGGTCGTACATGAACACGAAGGTTGCGATCGTCATCGGCGCATGCATCGCGTTCGCGAGCGACGCGGTCAGGTGATCGGCGTCCTTCGACAGGTAGACGGTCATCAGCGGCAGGAAGAACGCCTTCACGCCCCAGCCGGCCAGCATCTCGCGCACCGGCTTCCAGCTTGCGGGCTGCTCGCGGCGGAACAGGAAGCGGCCCCACAGCAGGTACGCGTCGTCGGTCTCGCGCTGGTGGCGATCCATCCACGCGAAGTAGAACGGCGCGGCGACGATGACGTACGGCGCGAGCGAGCGCAGCAGCGTCCAGAACGGCAGGTAGAACTTGCCGTGGTATTCGGGCAGCAGCCAGTAGATCACGCCGATGCCGGCATAGATCGACGTCAGCGCGCCGAGCCGCGTCGCGACGCGCGCGATGCCGAGCGGCCGGACGGCCTGCCGCGACAGGCCCGCGCTCGGGCGCAGGTAGACGCGCGAGATGAAGATTTCGTGCAGCGCGATCGTGCCGATGATCGCGAGGCTGGCGATGACCGCGCGCGTGGCCGCGTCGAGGGCCGGCTGGTCGCGCGTGATCCACAGCGCGAAGAGCCCGGCGGCGATGCCGAGCAGGCCGGCGCGCAGCGGCGTGGCGGAACGGGGTGGGCGGTCCTGGACCGCGGCGATGCCGTCAAGCGTGGAATTCATGATCGGATCCTCGTACGGATGAGGGCCGGCGCCCCCGCTTGGCGGGTGACGCCGGCCGTCGGCCGGGCTTTGTATGGATGCGCGCCCGGCCATTGGCCTGTGGTTCTGATAGGTAAAGCGTTACTTCTTGTTGCCGCCGCCCAGCAGACCGCCCAGGAGGTTCGTCACCGGCGACAGCAGGTTGCCGGCGCCGCCCGCGGCACCCCCGCTCGAGCCGCCGGTCAGGCCGCCCACCACGGAGCCGCCACCCGCCGGCGTCGTGACCGAGCCGGCCGCACCGCCGGGGCTGGCCGTGCCGGTGGCGCCGGCGGCGCCTCCGGGCGTCGTCAGCGCACCCGTCACCGTGCCGACCGGGCCGCTCGACAGCAGGCCGCCGAGCGTGCCTGTCACGTTGCCGCCCGGCGTCGTGACCGTGCCGGTGAGGCTGGCGCCGAGCGGCGTCAGCGAGTTGACGAGGTTGGTGACCGGCGCGAGCAGGCCGCCGATACCCGCACCACCGGTGCCGCTGGTGCCGCCCGTGCCGCTCGTTCCGCCGGTACCGCTCGTGCCGCCCGAACCGAGGCCGCCGAGCGCACCCGTCAGCGAGCCGAGCAGGCCCGTGACCGGTCCGAGCGGGCCGCCGCTGCTCGTGCCGCTGGTGCCGCCCGAACCGCTCGAGCTGCCGCCCCCCAGGCCGCCCGTCAGCGTGCCGAGCAGGCCCGTGATCGGGGCGAGCGGGTTGCTGCCGCCCGTGCCGCTGCTGGAGCTGCCCGCGTTGCTGTCGTGGACGAGGCCGCCGGTGGACGTCACCGTGTTGCCGAGCTGCGCCACGACGCCGCCGAGCGCGCCGCCGACCGGGTTGTCGGTTGCGCCGCCGACCTTCGTGCCGGCGCTGGCGAGGCCGTTGCCGAGTGCGCTCAGCAGGCCGTTGAGCGGCGTGCCGAGCAGCGTGACGCCGCCGAGCGTCTGCGTGGCGCCCGGCGTCGTGACTCCGCCGGTCAGCGTGTTCGTGATCGGATTGATCACCTTGCCGACCTGCGTCTCGAGCTGCTGGACCGGCGAGCTGTTCAGCGCCGTGTTGAGGCCCGACGCGGTCGAGTTGACGGCGCCGCCGACGGTGTTGACGAGATCGCCGACGAGTGTCGTAACCGGCGACAGCGGCGACAGCGGGCCGGAACCGAGGCTCTTCACCGCGTTGCCGAGGTTGTTGACCGCGCCGCCGGTGCCGGTCAGCAGGCCGGTGGTCGACGTCAACGTCGGTCCGAGCGGGTTGGCCGACACGCCGATCGAGCCGAGGCCGGCCGCGACGCCGTTTCCGAGCGCCTGCACGCCGTTGCCCAGGCTCGTGACCGCGTTGCCGACGCTGGTGGCCGTCGTCGGGTTCGTGCCGGGGATCTGCACGCCGCCGATCTGCGCACCGCCGGTTGCGACCGTCGTGCCGAGTGCCGTCACGAGGTTGCCGGATTTCTGGAGGACATTGCCGAGGGGGGTGACGCCGGTGCCGGAGGTGCCTGAGGTGCCGGAAGTGCCCGACGTTCCGGAAGTGCCCGAGGTGCCGGAAGTGCCCGACGTGCCGGAGGTGCCCGACGTGCCGGAGGTGCCCGAAGTACCGGAGGTGCCGGACGTACCGGAGGTGCCGGACGTACCGGAGGTGCCGGACGTACCGGAAGTGCCCGAAGTACCGGAGGTACCCGACGTACCGGAAGTGCCCGACGTGCCGGAGGTGCCCGAAGTACCGGAAGTACCCGACGTACCGGAAGTGCCCGACGTACCGGAAGTGCCCGACGTACCGGAAGTGCCCGACGTGCCGGAGGTGCCCGAAGTACCGGAAGTGCCCGAAGTACCGGAAGTGCCCGACGTACCGGAAGTGCCCGACGTGCCGGAAGTGCCCGAAGTACCGGAAGTGCCCGACGTGCCGGAAGTGCCCGACGTACCGGAAGTGCCCGACGTGCCGGAAGTGCCCGACGTACCGGAAGTGCCCGACGTGCCGGAAGTACCCGACGTACCGGAAGTGCCCGACGTGCCGGAAGTGCCCGACGTGCCGGAAGTGCCCGACGTGCCGGAAGTGCCCGACGTACCGGAAGTGCCCGACGTGCCGGAAGTGCCCGACGTGCCGGAGGTGCCCGACGTGCCGGAAGTACCCGACGTACCGGAAGTGCCCGACGTGCCGGAGGTGCCCGACGTGCCGGAGGTGCCCGATGTGCCGGAAGTACCCGACGTACCGGAAGTGCCCGAAGTACCCGAAGTACCCGAAGTACCCGAAGTACCCGAAGTACCCGACGTGCCCGACGTACCTGAACTACCCGAAGTCCCGCCACCCGAAGTACCCGACGTCCCACCACCCGACGTCCCCGACGTCCCCGAGCTGCCGCCCGTCCCTGACGTGCTCGGCTTGATCGTCGGCGGCGTGGTCGGCCCATCGACCGAGCCGCAACCATAGAGTGCGAGCAGCGACGAGACGGCCATCGTTACCGTCGTCTTCTTGAAGAGTTTGTGCATGTTGGCCTCGACATTGGAAGTGTGTCCAAGCCTCCTCTGCAAATTCCGCGCCACGGCAGTATTCCCGAAATGGTGTCGCGCTTTATTGCAGGATTCGGGAATATACGTGCGATTTAAACGGCGTTCCGGCGGTTTCGCGCGACGGGCACGCAGGGTGCGCCGGCGCGGCGGTTGCGATGTTCCCGCACGCCGCCGTAACGCGTGGCGCGATGTTACGTAGCGTTCGACATCGCGTGACGCGGGCGGCCTCGAACCGAGGGCCGCATCTTTGACGAAACGCGCGGGCCCGATGAACATGGCGCGACATCCCCGGCTGGCGGCGCTGCCGCAACGACCACGACTCCACACAGGACACGGACATGAGCGAACAGGACAGGGAATACGGCAAGGCGCGACGCATCGACGTGATGGGCGAGGCGTTCGTCGAGCGTGCGATGCGCGACCTCGACGGTTTTTCGCGGCCGTTGCAGAACTGGCTGAACGAGCACGCGTGGGGCAGCACGTGGCAGCGGGGCGGCATCGACCTGAAGACGCGCAGCCTGTGCACCTGCGCGATGCTGGCGGCGCTTGGCCGCAGCACGGAACTGAAGGGTCACATTCGCGGCGCGCTCAACAACGGCGCGAGCCTCGTCGAGATTCGCGAGGTGTTGCTGCACAGCGCGCTGTACGCGGGCGCGCCGGCTGCGGTCGAGGCGTTCCGCAGCGCGCGGGAGGTGATATCGGATCTCGGGCTGCCGGTGCCCGACGACGAAACCTGATGCCGCGCCGGCGCCGGCGGCACGGCACGGAATCAGGCGCTGTTACGCGGTCCCGGCTTACGCGATGCGTGCCGACGGCGCGGCCACCTCGGCCGGCGCGGCGGCGACTTCGAGCAGCCAGTCGGCGGTGGCGTCCGGAATCGTGACCGGCAGCATGTGCCCGCCGTCGACGACCTTCAACCGCACGCGCGCCGATTTCTTCGCGAGCGCTTCGCCGTGCTCGCGCCAGTTCAGGATCGGATCGGCGCGGCCGTACAGCACGTCGACCGGCAGCGCGAGGTCCGGGTAGCGGCGTTCCATCGCGGGCAGGTCGACCGGCGCCGACAGCAGGTCGGTCGCCGTTGCGTAAAACACGTGCGGGCGCATCCCGAGCAACCCGCCGCCCTTGACCGGGAAGTCGCGCGGCACGTCTTCCGGCGCGAACACCTGGCGCACGGCCTTGCGGCCGGTCAGGATCGTCAGCGGAATCGCGAAGGTCCACGACACGAAGCGGCGCACCAGCGGCGACGGCAGCATCAGCGGCTTGAACGGCGCCGGCGGCTCGCTCTGCTCGTGCGACAGCGGCGCGATCAGTGCGAGCCGGCTCACGCGGTCCGCATGATTGAGCCCGACCGCGAGCGCGATCGCGCCGCCGAGCGAGTGGCCGACCAGCACCGGCTTGTCGAGCTTCAGCGCGTCGATGAACGCGGCGACCGTGCGGGCCTGCGCGAACACGTTCGCCTGCGAACCCGCGCCGCGGAGCGAGCGGCCGGCGCCCGGCCGGTCGATCAGGATCACGCGATGCTGCTGCGCGAGCCGCGCGAGCGGCAGGTACGCGAAATTGCGCAGTTGCCCCGCGAGCCCGTGGACGAACACGATCGGCGGGCCGTTGCCGTATTCGACGTAGTGGATGCGGTCGCCGCCGATGTCGACGAAGCGGCCTTCGGGCGGAAACGCGCGCGTCACGCGGCGGGCCACGTAACCGGTAAACAGCGCGAGCGCGGCGAGCACCGCGACGACGCCGAGCAGCACGTTCTGGATCAGATGGAGCGTAGGGGTCATGTCGGCCTCAGCGGGTTTCGAGTGCGGGTTCGGCAACCGGCGCCGTGACGGCCGGGCCGGCTTTTGCGCGGCGTTCGAACTGCATCGCCGAATCGGCGAGTCCGCTGAACTTCAGCGATGCGAGATCGAGCACGTAGTTCTGGTGGAATTTCCATGGCTTGCTGTGCCCCTGCTTCGGCAGGATGCCGGCCGCGCGCTGGATGTAGCCCGAGCTCAGGTTGACGGCCGGCACGTTGCCGAGGTCGCCGGTGCCGAGCCGCGGCACGCACGTGTCGTAGCCGTTCGCGCGCATGTGGTTGAGCAGCCGGCACACGTAGCGCGCGATCAGCTCGGCCTTCAGCGTCCACGATGCATTCGTGTAGCCGAACGACGACGCGAGGTTCGGCACGTCGCTGTACATCATGCCCTTGTACGACACGGTATCCGGCAGGTTGACCGCGCGGCCGTCGACGGTGACGCGCGCGCCGCCGAGCATCTTCACCTTCAGCCCGGTCGCGGTGACGATCACGTCCGCGTCGAGCTGCTGGCCGCTCTTCAGCTTGAGGCCTGTCGGCGTGAAGCGCTCGATCTCGTCGGTGACGATCGACGCGCGGCCCGCGCGGATCGCCTTGAACAGGTCGCCGTTCGGCACGAGGCACACGCGCTGGTCCCACGGCATGTAGCGCGGCGTCAGGTGCTTCGCGACGTCGAAGCCGGGGCCGACCTGCTTGCTGGCCGCGCGGATGATGAACTGCTTGGTCCGGTCTGGCTTGCGGCGCGACACGTTGTACAGGTACATCGTCAGCAGCACGTTCTTCACGCGCACGAGCCGGTGCGCGAGCCGCGACGGCAGCACGCGGCGCAGCGCGTTCGCGATCTTGTCGCGCGCGGGCAGCGACACGATGTAGGTCGGCGAGCGCTGCAGCATCGTCACGTGCCGCGCATCGGCCGCCATCGACGGCACGAGCGTGACGGCCGTCGCGCCGCTGCCGATCACGACCACGCGCCGGTTCGCGTACGACAGGTCCTTCGGCCAGTGCTGCGGATGCACGAGCTTGCCTTCGAACGTGTCCATCCCGGCCCAGTCGGGCAGGTAGCCGGCGTCGTAGTCGTAATAGCCGCTGCACATGAACAGGAAGCGGCAGGTGTAGACGAGCGTGACGGTCGCACCGTCCTGCGTGCGCTCGATGCGCACCGTCCAGCGTGCACGGTTCGAGTCCCAGTCGGCTGCGACCACCTTCTGGCCGTAGCGGATCGTCTTGTCGATGCCGTATGCGCGCGCGGTGTCGCGGATGTAGTCGAGGATCGTCTGGCCGTCCGAGATCGCCTTGTCGCTGTGCCAGGGCCGAAAGCTGTAGCCGAGCGTGAACATGTCGGAATCCGAACGGACGCCCGGATAGCGGAACAGGTCCCAGGTGCCGCCGATCGCGTCGCGTGCCTCGACGATCGCCACGCTGGCATACGGGCAGCGCTGTTTCAGGTGATACGCGGCGCCGATGCCGGACAGGCCGGCGCCGACGATCAGCACGTCGAGGTCGTTGCTTTCCTGGCGGGCGTCGGGGGCGGGCGGCGCGTCGCGCTGGTCGGT
The DNA here is from genome assembly GCF_002223325.1 of Burkholderia sp. AU15512. Classification (NCBI taxonomy): domain Bacteria; kingdom Pseudomonadati; phylum Pseudomonadota; class Betaproteobacteria; order Burkholderiales; family Burkholderiaceae; genus Burkholderia; species Burkholderia sp. AU15512. The sequence goes on along the minus strand of NZ_NKEX01000006.1, from coordinate 2,153,161 downwards.
CGTCGTCGAGGTCATGCTGGGTCCTTGGTCGGCGTGGTCGGGCGCGCGGCCGGGGCGTGCGCGCGTTCAAGGTTGCGGGCGCGGGCGCGGCGCACATGGCGCAGCATCAGCCACTGGTAACCGGCGCCGAGCAGGCGCGCGATCCGGTCGAGCCGGCGCGCGTCGGCGCCGACGAGCACGCGGCGCGCATTGCGCTCGACCCCCGCGAGGATCTGCCGCGCGGCGTCGTCGGCCGTGGTCGCGTTGATCAGGCGGTTGGCCTGGCGTCGATGGGTCGCTTCGTTCTGGCCCGTGAGCGCATGGATGCTGGTATCGACGCGGCCTGCGTCGACGATGTTCGTCGCGACGCCGCCCGGATGCACGCAGGTCGCGCTCACCGGCGCGCCGTCGAGCTCGAGCTCCATCCGCAGCGCTTCGGTGAAGCCGCGCACCGCGAACTTGGTCGCGTTGTACGCGCTTTGGGTGGGCATCGCGACGAGGCCGAACAGGCTCGACGTGTTGACGATGTGCCCGTCGCCCGACGCGCGCAGATGCGGCAGGAACGCCTGCGTGCCGTGCACGACGCCCCAGAAATTGATGCCGACGATCCATTCGAGATCGGCGATGCGCGCGGTCTCGGCGCTGGCGGCCAGCGACACGCCCGCGTTGTTGAAGACCAGGTTGACCTTGCCGTGCTCGGCCCGCACGAAATCGGCCCACGCGAACACCGCATCGCGGTCGGCGACGTCGAGCCGCCGCGTGCTCACGCGCACGCCGTGCTGCGCGCAGGCGGCCGCCGTGCCGGCGAGCCCGACGTCGTTGACGTCGGCGAGTGCGACCTCGCAGCCGCGCCGCGCGAGCTCGACCGCGAGGCTGCGGCCCATGCCCGAACCGGCGCCCGTGATCGCAGCGACCTTGCCGGAAAACCCCTTCATCCGTCGTTCCTCCCGTTCCGCTTGCGCTGTACCGGCGGCGCATCTATTGTGGTGTTATTCGTCACCACTTTAGTTTTCGGGTGTCCTGATGTCAAATAGCGGAATGGAGAAAGCACTCGAAACGGAAAAAACGGAAAAAAGGGGCCGGTCGTATGGCGGCGTGGCGCCCGAGGTGCGGGCCGCGGAGCGGCGCGAAGCACTGATCCGCGCGGCGACGCGCGTGTTCGGCACGGTCGGGTTCCGCAAGGCGACCGTGCGGTCGATCTGCCAGGAAGCGAAGCTGAACGATCGCTATTTTTATGCGGCGTTCGACAGCACCGACGATTTGCTGCGCTGCACCTACCTGCATCACGCGCAGCAGCTGCACGAAGCGGTCGGGCGGGCGGTGGCCGAGCGCGGTGGCGATCTGCGCGAGAGCGTCGATGCGGGGCTCGCCGCGTTCTTCGCGTTCCTGCGCGACCCGTGCGCGGCGCGCGTGCTGCTGCTCGAGGTGATGGGTGTGAGCGCGGACACCGACATGACCTACCAGCGCATGCTGATCGACTTCGGCAAGCTGATCATGGCGATCGGCGCGCCGCGCGAAGCGGCAACACCGGCGGAGCGCACCGAGCAGCGGCTGATCGGGCTCGCGCTCGTCGGCGCGATGACGAACGTCGGCGCGGCGTGGCTGCTGACCGACTATCGCGATCCGGAGGCGCAGATGGTCGCGAGTTGCAGGAAGGTGCTGCTGGGGACGTTGCGGGAGGTGGGGTAACGGTAATGCGTGATTTGACGGTTCGCCATCAATCACGCGTTGATATGGGCGGCCAACCAGATCTTGGCCGGTTGCAAACAACGAGAGGTATGTCGTGGATATCGAATCGTCGGGAGCGTCTCAAGCAACGCTGGTGTTGCTGACGCTGTTGTCTCTAGGTGAGCGCGAAATCGCACAGGGCCATTTTCGTCCTGTCGAGTCCGTGTTTGCGGATATCGAGTGCTGCGACGAATGAGTCCCGAACGTAACGTCTTCCGGTTCGACTAACACGCTAACGCGTGCGGGGTCGCTTCGCGGCGATGACCCCCGCTGTCTCCCCGATCCTCGCCTTCATCGCGTCGACAAACGCCCGAACTTTCGGCGAAGGCAGCCGCGTCGACGGATACACCGCGTGAATCCCGGCCGGCGCCGAGCGCCACGCAGGCAGCAGCCGCACGAGCCGGCCCGCCGCGACGTCGTCGGCGGTCGAGAAATCCGTCAGCAGCCCGAAGCCGCCGCCCGCGAGCACGATCGCGCGGCACGCGGTGGCGGTGTTCGACACGACCGGCGCGACGCAGCGCACGGAAGCGGTGTTGCCGTTCGCGTCTTCCAGTTTGACCGTATGCGCGTGCGGCAGCGACGACAGCATCACGAACGGCAGCGCGGCGAGCGCATCCGGCTCTTGCGGCCGCCCATGGCGCGCGACGAACGCGGGGCTCGCGACCAGCCATTTCTCGTACGTGCCGAGCTGCACCGCCCGATAGTTCGAATCGGCGAGGCGGCCGATGCGGATCGCGACGTCGAGGTTGTCCGCGACGAGATCGACCACGCGGTCGTTCGCGACGAGTTCGACGTCGAGCCCCGGATGCCGGTCGCGCAATGCGACCACGGCAGGCGCGACGACCAGCGCGCCGTAGTCGATCGGCACGCTCACGCGCAGCGTGCCGCGCAGCGGCCCCGCGTCGGACGACACCGCGTCGAGCGCGCTTTCGGCGGCGCGCACGATGTCGCGGCACGCATCGTAGAACGCCCGCCCCGCGTCGGTCACGCTCAGCCGCCGGGTGGTGCGCACCAGCAGGTTCGCGCCCACCTCGGATTCGAGGCGCTGCATGTGCGTGCTGACGACCGTCTTCGCCAGGCCGAGCCGCTCGGCCGCGGCTGTCAGCGAGCCGGCGTCGACCACCGCGACGAAGATCGCCAGCCGGTTCAGGTTCACGTCGCGCAGATCGGCCATCGTCTATTGTCCTATGGAAGAGGATGATGTTTCAGCGATTATCCGTCTTCTGGTGACGAACGGCGAGCGCTACGCTGCGGTTGTGCGTCGCCGATCCCCGGCGGCGCGAGAGTCCGGAGCGTTTCCATGTCTGCCGCCAACAAGCCTGCTTCCCCGATCCGTGTGTATTCGTTCCTGCTGTCCGGGCACGCTCATCGCGTCCGGTTGTTCCTGTCGCTGCTCAGCCTGCCGTCCGAGACCGTCGACGTCGATCTGGCCGCCGGCGCGCAGCGCGAACCGGCGTTTCTCGCGCTCAATCCGCTCGGACAGGTGCCCGTGATCGACGACGGCGGCACGGTGATCGCCGACTCGAACGCGATCCTCGTCTACCTCGCGAAGCGCTACGGCGACGCGCACTGGCTGCCCGACGATCCGGCTGGCGCGGCGGTCGTGCAGCGCTGGCTGTCGTATGCGGCGGGGCCGATCGCATCGGGGCCGGCCGCCGCGCGGCTCGTGACCGTGTTCGGCGCGCAGCTCGACCAGGAGGCCGCCAAGCGCACGGCCGCCAAAGTGCTCGACGTGATCGACGGCGAGCTGGCCGGCAAGCCGTTTGCCGCCGGCGCGCAGCCGACGATCGCCGATATCGCCGCGTATTCGTACATCGCGCACGCGCCGGAGGGCGGCGTGTCGCTTGAACCGTATCCGCACGTGCGTGCGTGGCTGGCGCGCATCGAGGCGCTGCCGGGCTTCGTCGCGATGCCGACGACGCGCGTGGGCCTGCTCGCCGCGTAACGCTCATCGAAGCCGGGCCTGCTCAGGGAGAACGCAATGAACACCCCGACCACCGTCGTACCAGGCTGGGAACTCGACACCGCGCCGTTTCACGCGGGCGAGCTCGCCGTGCAGCAGCGCGCGGGCGTGACGGAGGCCGCGGGTTCGGCCGGCCGGCGCGGGATCCGGCGCTTCATGCCGGACCAGCACCGGACGTTTTTCGCGCAACTGCCGTTCTTCGTGCTCGGCGGCGTCGACGCGCACGGCCAGCCGTGGGCGACGCTGCGGGCCGGCGCGCCGGGGTTCGTGACGTCGCCCGATGCGCGCACGCTGCGCATCGCGGCGCGCGCGCTGCCGGGCGATCCGCTGGCCGGCGCGTGGCAACCGGGCGCGCCGCTCGGCGGGCTCGGAATCGAATTCGATACGCGACGGCGCAATCGCGTCAACGGCGTCGTGCGCGCGGTCGACGGCGATGCGCTGACGATCGCGGTCGAGCAGAGCTTCGGCAACTGTGCGAAGTACATCCAGGGGCGCAAGCCGACGTTCGTCGCACGGGAAGCCGATGCCTCAGCGCGGCCCGACGTGTCGGACGCGTTGAACGATGTCGATCGCGCGCTGCTCGCGCAGGCCGATACGTTCTTCGTCGCGAGCGCGAACACGTCGGCGGACGCGGGCGCCGCGCGCGGCGCGGACGTGTCGCATCGCGGCGGGATGCCGGGTTTCGTGCGCGTCGACGATGCGCGCACGCTGACGACGCCGGATTTCAGCGGCAACCGCTTCTTCAATACGCTCGGGAACCTGCAGCACGATCCGCGCGCGGGGCTGCTGTTCGTCGATTTCGACCACGGCGACCTGCTGTATGTGGCCGCGCGCGCCGAGATCGTGTGGGACGGGCCGCTCGTCGCGTCGTTCGAGGGCGCGCAGCGGGTCGTGCGGTTCCATGTGCGGGAAGTGCGGCGCATGCGCGCGGTGCTGCCGTTTCGGTGGTCGGCGGTCGAGCGTGCGCCGCAGTTCGCGGCGATGACGGCGGGTGTGGGCGCAAACGCAAACGCAAACGCAAACGCAAACGCAAACGCAAACGCAAACGCAAACGCAGGGGCAGGGGCAGGGGCAGGGGCAGGCGTGGTGGTATCGTCCGCATCCGCATCCGCATCCGCATCCGCATCCGCATCCGCATCCGCATTGCCGACCGCATCGGCGTCGGCACCCGCATGGCGCCCACTGCGAATCGCAAAGATCGTCGACGAAGCGCGCGCGATCCGCTCATTCCATTTCGAACCGGTGGACGGCGGCCCGTTGCCCGCCTACGAAGCGGGGCAGCACCTGACGCTGCGCATCCCGCTGCCCGGCAGCGATGCGCCGGCGATCCGCAGCTACACGCTCTCCGATGCACCGGGCGGCGCGCACTATCGAATCACCGTGAAGCGCGAAGGGCGCGTCTCGGCGTGGCTGCACGATCACGCGCACGCGGGCATGACGCTCGACGCGCAGATGCCGCGCGGCCGCTTCTCGTTCGATCTCGCGAGCCCGCGCCCGGCCGTGCTCGTGTCGGCCGGTATCGGCATCACGCCGATGATCGCGATGCTGCGCCGTGCGCTGGCCGACGCTCACTCGCCGCGCCGCGTGGTGTTCTTACACGGTGCGCGTGAAGCAGCCGATCGACCGTTCGCCGAGGAACTGGCACGCGTCGCCGCCACCGACGCGCGCTTGTCGCTCCACTGGTTCGACAGTCATCCTCACGAAGGCTCGGCAGCGCATGCCGGCCGCATCGATATCGCGCAGCTGAAGCGGATCCTTTCGTTCGACGATTACGATTTCTATCTCTGCGGGCCGTCGGCATTCATGCGCGACTTGTACGACGGATTGCGCGCACTGAACGTGCCGGACGAACGCATCCGTTTCGAGGCATTCGGGCCGTCGAGCGTGGCACGCAGCGCGACCCGCACGACTGCGACGCCGGCAGCGGCGAGCGTGCCGGTCGTCTTCCGGCGCACCGGCCGCGAAGCCGCGTGGACGCCCGCCGACGGCACCTTGCTCGAATTCGCGGAAGGGCAGCGCGTGGACGTGCCGTCCGAATGCCGTTCCGGGTCGTGCGGCACGTGCGCGACGCGCGTGCTGTCCGGCGCGGTCGACTACGAGCAGGCGCCCGACGCCACGGTCGAACCCGGTTGCGCGCTGCTGTGCGTCGCGCGGCCCGCGCAAGGGTCGGAACCGCTCGTGCTCGACCGCTGACGCACTCATGCGACATGCCGCCGCAGACGGCCTGCTGCGCGAAAAGCGCGCGCAACTGCTTCTTTTTTCGGATGCCGGTTGGATCGACGATAGCGTCAACCGATAGAGGAAAGGAGCGCAATCATGAAACTGCTCGGCATGATCAAACTGGTCCTGTGGAGTTTCTTCGGCGTACGCAACAGCAAGGCGCACGCGACCGATCTCGCGAACGCCAACTTCACGATGCTGCCGTTCGTGGCGATCATCCTCGCAGTGCTCGTCGGCGCGGTCATCTACGGCGTCGTGCACCTGGTCGTCGATCCGACCGTGACGATGCAGGGGTTCTGAGCAGACGGCCGACGAATCGCGAGCGGGCGAACGTTCCCGCTCCGGTTTCCGGCCGTATGACCGGTGCGCAACGGCGCCGGTCATTGAGGCGGGCGCGCACGACGCAAGTCACGCGCCCATCGGCACCGTCGTCGTGCCGCGCGAATCGCGCTGTCCTCATTCCCGCCTTCCCCGTTTCCCGTTTCGCCCGATTCCAGGTCGGTCAGCCCCGCCCCGGGGTAAAATGCGCGCCGCGCCGCGATGTCGCGCGCGACGGGCACGCCGCCGTTCCAGCGAACGGTGCGCGCAAGTGCGTCGCGCCCGCACCGAGGCGTTCGAAGCGTCCCCCCGCATGACAAGACCGCGCGATGCCGCCGGCGGCCCGACACGCCCCCGACGAACCCGTCGACGGTCGCGTCGGTTCCCGGCGCATCACCTGAATCCGACGTCCCATCCTGCGTCTTCCCGACCGAGCGGCCCGCTTGCGTGCCGCATCGCCCGGTTCGTCTGATGAATGTCGCGCACGGGCACGCTTCGCAGCTTCGTAAACGGTTTCGACAGGGTCGAGTGGCGAGTTTTCCATCCAGAACAATGACGGTGAATAGAACAACAGCGTCGCGCGCACGGCGGCGGCGCGCGAAGGTCGGGCTTGGCGTCGGTCTCGGCATCACGCTTTTCGCGGCACAGGCCGCCGCAGCGCAGGGCGACACGCCGGCGCCGGATGCCGATGCAACCGGCAGCGCGACGCTGCCGACGATCACGGTGAGCGGCGAGCGCGGCAATGCGCTGCGCGTACGCAACGCATCGGTCGCGGGGCTCGACGACACCCCGCTGCGCGACACGCCGGCGTCGGTGAGCGTCGTCACGCGCGCGCAGCTCGACGACCAGCAGGCGAAGCGGTTGAGCGACGTCGTGCGCAACGACGCATCGGTCGTCAACGACTATGCGCCGGTCGGTTATTTCGAAGGCTTTGCGATCCGCGGCTTCCCGGTCGATCTCGCGAGCGCAATCCGGATCGACGGGCTGACGGTGTCCGGCGAGCAGAACGTGCCGCTCGAGAACAAGGAGCGCGTCGAGATCCTGAAGGGGCTCGCCGGCATCGACAGCGGCGTCGTCGCACCGGGCGGCGTGATCAACTTCGTGACGAAGCGCTCGGCGAACGTCGCGAGCGTGACGGGCGGCGTCGACAGCCGCGGCTCGACGTCGGCGGCCGTCGATCTCGGCCGCCGCTTCGGCCCCGACAATCAGTTCGGCTTCCGGATCAATGCCGCGAAGGAGAACATGCACTCGTACATCGACGGCACGAACGGACGGCGCACGTTCGGCTCGATCGCCGCCGACTGGGACATCGGCCCGCGTGCGAGCCTGCAGCTCAACGCCGAATTCCAGCAGTGGATCCAGCGTTCCGCGCCCGGCTATCAGCTGCTTGGCGGCACCGTCGTGCCGTCGGTCAAGACGACGTCGAAGGCGCTCGGCACGCAGCCGTGGGCGAAACCGCTGACGACCGACGCGCTGAACCTGAACGCGCGCTTCGATTACCAGTTCAACGACGACTGGAAGGCCTACATCGCCGCCGGCCGCAGCCGTACGATGATCGACGACAACAGCGCGTTCGCCTATGGTTGCTCGACACAGGGTAGCTGCGTGGCCGGCACAAATTCGCCGTTCTTCTTCGGCGCGAACGGCGACTATGACGTCTACGATTTCCGCAGCCCCGGCGAATATCGTCGCAACGACGACCTGCGTGCGGTCACGACCGGCAAGTTCGCGACCGGCCCGCTGCGGCACGAGCTGACGCTCGGCGTGAGCGTGCAGCGCCGCGTCGTGAGCATGGCCGACGCCGTGTACGACATCAGAGGCAGCGAAAACATCTACGGGCCCGACACGACGTTCTCGCCGTCGCCGAATTCGCCCGGCCCGTCGTATCCGCGCCTCGATGCGTGGCAGTACGGCGTGTTCGGGCTCGACCGCATCAGCATCGGCGAACACTGGCAGGTGCTCGCGGGCGGCAAGGAAGTGCTGCTGCGCCAGCGCAGCTGGAGCAGCCTCGACGGCGACGCGACGCATACCGACCGCTCGGTGTTCCTGCCGCAAGTGGCGCTCGTCTACAAGCCGGTGAACGTGCTGTCGCTGTACGCGTCGTACAGCAAGGCGCTGTCGCTCGGCGACCAGGCACCGGTGCGCGCGACCAATGCGTATGCGTTCCTGCCGCCGGTCGAATCGCACCAGTTCGAGGTCGGTGCAAAATACGACTGGCTCGACCGGCTGAGCCTCACGGCCGCCGTGTTCTCGATCAGCAAGCCGTTCCAGTTCGCCGACCCGGACGCATCGGGCACGAGCTACACGTTCGTGCAGCGCGGCACGCAGCGGCACCAGGGGATCGAGCTCGGCGCGGCCGGGCGCGTGACCGAGCGCCTGGGGCTGACGGCCAGCGTCGCGGCGATTCGTGCACGTGCGTACGATTCCGGGTCGCCGGTGTATGAAGGGCACCAGATCATCAACGTGCCGGCGCTGCGCGCGACCGTGTATGCGGACTACGCGGTGCCGGGCGTCGCGGGGCTGAACGTGCTGGGCGGTGTCGAGTACAGCGCGGCCCGCAACGCGAACGAGGAGGGCACCGCGCGCGTGCCGTCGTGGTTCGTGTTCAATCTCGGCGCACGCTATACGACGAAGATCGGCGGCCATCGCACGGTGCTGCGCGTGTCGGTGGACAATCTGTTCAACAAGTTCTACTGGCGCGACGCGGGCGAGCAGCAAGGCGATGCGTACCTGTTCCCGGGTGCGCCGCGCACCGCGCGCGTGTCGTTGACCTATGATTTCTGATCGTCCGGAACCGGCCGCGTGATGCGCGGCCCCGGCAGCCAACCTGGAGAGCACAGACGATGTCCCCACTCGAAATCGCCGGCGTGATCGTCAGCGCGCTCGCGATCTGGCTGACCGCGAAGCGGCGCATGCTGTGCTGGCCGGTCGGGCTCGTGTCGGTCGCGCTGTACGGCTGGATCTTCTTCGACGCGAAGCTGTATTCGGACATGCTGCTGCAGGGCGCTTTCGCAGTGCTGCAGGTGTACGGCTGGCAACGCTGGCTCGCGCAGCGTGCGAGCGAAGCCAATGGCAGTGCGGCACCGGCAGGCGACGTTGCACCTGTCACGGGCGTGCGGCCGATGCAGATGCTGCCCGACCTGATCGCGGCCGTCGTCGGCAGCGCGTTGCTCGGCGGCATGATGGCGCGCTGGACCGATGCGGCGCTGCCGTTCGTCGATGCCTCGCTGACCGCGTTCAGCCTCGTCGCGCAATACTGGACCGCGCGCCGCTACATCGCGTCGTGGGGGCTGTGGATCGTCGTGAACGTCGTATATGTCGGGATGTTCGTGTTCAAGGAACTGTATCTGACGGCCGGACTCTATGCGCTGTTCATCGGGCTGGCCGTCGTTGGCTGGCGCGACTGGAGCCGCACGGCCGCGGCGCTGCGCGCGGCGGCCGGCGGTGCGCTGGCAACCGGCGGCGGCGCGCGCTGATCCACGTGCCGATCTGAATCAACCACGGAGCAACGTCGTTCATGTCATTCCCCCTCGAGCCGGACGGATCCCTGTCGCGTGACGTCGCGCCGCCGCAATTCGGCGTTGACGGCGAGCAGGCCGAACGCGACTGGCCGCTGATGACGCACGACGAGGTGGCGGCGGTGCTTGCCCGGATCGACGGCGCCGGCGAGCCGGCGCGGCTCACGTGGCACAGCCCGCGGCAGTTCGCGGCGGCCGTCCTGGTGCAGATGACGGACGGGCGCGGGCTGTTCGTCAAGCGTCATCACGTGAGCCTGCGCGATGTGGAAGGGCTCGAGGAAGAGCATCGTTTCATCGCGCATCTGCGCGAGCGCGGGATGCCGGTGGTCGACATTCTTGCCGATCGCGACGGCGCGACCGCATTTGCGTCCGGCGACTGGACCTACGAGGTGCACGTACGGGCGCCCGGCGTCGACCCGTATCGCGGCGTAATGTCGTGGCAGCCCTTTACCCATGCTTCGCACGCGTACGCGGCCGGCCGCGCGCTGGCCGAGCTGCATCGCGCGTCGGCCGGCTACGATGCGCCGGCGCGGCCCATGCGTACGCTGCTGTCGAGCTTTCGTGTGCTGTCGTCCGCCGATCTGGCGGGCGCACTCGAACGCTGGGTCGACGCGCAGCCGCTGCTCGTGCGCGCGCTCGGTGCGCGTGACTGGCGCGGCGACGTGGCCGACGCGATCGGCCCGTATCACGCACGTCTCGTGCCGCTGTTGCCTGCGCTGCCGCCGCTGTGGACGCACGGCGACTGGCATGCGTCGAACCTGTTGTGGACCGAAGCGGGGCCCGGTGCGCAGGTGCGGACCGTGCTGGATTTCGGGCTGTCGGATCGCACCTGTGCGGTGATGGATCTCGCGCTCGCGATCGAGCGCAATACGGTCGACTGGATGGCGCCGGCCGATGCGCGTCGCGTCGAGTATGCGCAGATCGACGCGCTGCTCGACGGGTACGAATCGCTCGAACCGCTGGGCGACGAAGCCTACGCGGCGCTGGTCGCGCTGCTGCCGATCGTGCATACGGAGTTCGCGCTGTCGGAAGTCGCTTATTTCGGCTGCATCATCGATGCGCCGGCCATCGTCGATATCGCATACGACGGCTACCTGATCGGCCATGCGCGCTGGTTCGGCGAGCGCGACGGGCGGCAATTGCTTGATTGGCTCGTCGAGCGGCGGCGGGTGAAGCAAGGGGCCGTTTGATTCCTGAGAACACCCGGATAGCTTCAATTTCGCTCGAATCATTGTCGATTCAAACGTCGAAATCGCGCCCTGATAGATTCGATGGGCCGTCGCACGAAAGCGCTGGATGTGTGGGGTTCAACGCAAGCGCGGCGGCGTTCATGTCAATGGCCCGTACAACAGTTGTCGGGGCAGCCGGGGCTCACTTGAACGGTGACCTCGCGGGCGTCCGATGTTGGCTCGGTTGTGCTATTGGCTGGATAAATTTGCGTCTTTATCTGAAGTGGCGCGTTTATCAGGCCACCGTCTATGACCACCTTCGCCGTCGCGGAAGCACGTTTCGTTGCAAGTTGATCGGCGCCAATTTCATTTCTTGATGCACTGCCAATGATGTCGATCCAGTTTTGAATCGGATATTTTGCGTTCATTGTCGAGACCCATCGTTCAATTCGCATCCGTTCGGATTTCGAGACTTCGTGACTATTGGCTGAGAAGGTCACGAAAAATTGTTGTGACGGCAGATTTTGTGATCCCTGGCATTCTGCTGCAGCATTCATGGAAAAAAAGAACAACGTTGCGATGGGTGCGATTAGTGTCGAGACAAAAATTCTCATGCTGATTCCGGCTCCTTACTCTGAAAATAAATCTTCGCCGTAGATCACGAATCCGGTGAGTGTATCCGCATTTCTCAATGCCAGTTCGGGATTGGCTCTTGCCCATGCGGCTGATGTGGGGTCGAGCCCGTAACGAGTGTCGCAGCTGCCGAAGGTGTCAACGAAATGTGTTACTTCGTGAATGAGCGTAGATAGGCGAGAATCTCCGTACATATTCTGATCGCGCAAGCCGGTGCAAAATTTCGCGGCGATACTTATAAGCCTGCGCTCCGTGTTAGGCCCGCAAACATGAGCGGCCTCGTTGTCAATGTCACCCATGTTCGGGACGCAACCTAACATTCTATCGAGGTTCGGATCAGATCGAACGAAGTTGTGTGGCGTTAGTGTTTTAAGAACGGAGAGCTGTCGTGAGAAGCCATTGATGAGATATTGTCTTGTATTCTCATTGCATCGATTGAACCAATAGATCATTCTTTCTCTGGTTCTTTCGTCATATTGCTTCAGATCGGCGATCCTTTGGTCCACTAGAATTATGGACCATTTAATAAGTCGCGCGACCATAATTCGAAATTCTCTGTTGGTCATGTTAGGGCAGATGGGGGTCGTATTGATGTAAACATGAACCATCGAACCCGGATTTGTATTGGTGACGGCCCCGGAGTGAACAATAAACCATTCTTTATCGTCGTCAGCATCGAATTCGTACTCGTCTCGGCGGAAGAAGTCGTTCATTGATGTGAAGTCTCGTTGTGTAGGGTTTCAAGGGGGGGCGCACGACCATGAAGTCATGGAGCGGCATGGTTGCGGTCATGCTGCCGGAACCCTGAACAGTCATATTTTTAAGTGAAGATGTCTATAGAACTAGTTCTAAATTTTGGAATGCTGACAATTTGTTTGACGTGGCCGAAGTGAATGGTCGGACGGGATGCGACGAGTCCGATTAACTTTGACGACGTTGTTGGATCGTTCGTGGGCGCGCAGGCGTAGCGGCAGTTGACTATCAGGGACGATATGTCCGCCGGCTCGGCGAGTACCACGCCCCCAAACATGACGGAAATATCATCTTCGCCTCATGTTCGCACTGCGGCCGGACCGTAGCATCGGTCGCGAACCGTTACCGCAGAACCGAACATGCTCAAGCTCAACCTCGCCGTGGCCATCGTCTTCGCGATGGCCGCGACGGCTCATGCGCAGCCGCCGCTGTCGCCGGGGCCGGCCCCGTCTGCCTCCGGCAGCGTCGCGCCGATCAGCGCACCGCCCCCCGATGCTCTCCCTTCCAACTCATTGACGCTTGCCGATGCGCTATCGGTCGCGGCCCGGAACAATCCGGCGCTGCGCGGCGCGCGCGCGGACGTCGATGCGTCGGCCGGTGCACTGATGCAGGCCGGCGCGCGTCCCAATCCCGAAGTGTCGTTCCTGCAGGAAGGGTTTCGCCGCGCCGAACGCACGTCGACCGCGTTGATCAACCAGACGATCGAACTCGGCGGCAAGCGCAGCGCGCGGCTCGATGTCGCGTCGTACGGCAGGGAAGCGGCCAATGCATCGCTCGACGAGCAGGGCGCCGTCGTGCGCGCCGACGTGATCGCCGCGTTCTACGGGCTGCTCGCCGCGCAGCGCCAGCTTCAGGTGACCGAGGAATCGGCCGCGATCGCCGCGCGCTCCGCGGATCTCGCGAGCCGCCGGGCGCAGGCCGGCAAGGTCTCGCCGGTCGAGGCGACCAAGGCGCACGTGGCGGCGGCCGGCGTGCAGATCGAAGTCGTGACGGCGCGCGGCCGTGTCGACGTCGCGCGCGAGAAGTTGAACGCGGTGATGGGTGAAGCACGCGATGGCGGGCTTGCCGTGCAGGGCGATCTGGAAGCCGTGCCGCCGGTCGAGCAACTGTCCGCGCTGACCGCGCAGCTCGATGACGCTCCGCTGGCACGGATCGCACGCGCCGAGATGCTGCGCTCGAACGCGGCCGTGTCGCTCGAACGCGCGCGGCGCATTCCGGACGTGACGATCAGTGCCGGCGTGAAACGCGTGACCACGGGCGGCGTGCCGGACAACCAGGCGGTGGTCGGTGTGTCGATCCCGATTCCGCTGTTCAACACGAACAAGGGCGCGCTGCTCGAGGCGACGCACAAGGCCGCGCGCGCGAATGCCGATCTCGATCGCGAACGCACGCGGCTGCGGCTGGACCTCACGCAGGCATACGCGAATTTCGAAGCCGCCGCGCAGGAAGCGCAGCGGCTGAAGGCCGACATCCTGCCGGCCGCGCGCCTGGCTCTCGATGCGATGTCGCGCGGCTACGAGCTCGGGAAGTTCAGCTTCCTCGACGTGCTCGACGCGCAGCGCACGCTGTTCCAGGGCCAGTCGCAATACGTGCGTGCGCTCGCCGATGCCCATACGGCTCGCGCCGACATCGGCCGGCTCGTCGGAACGCCGCTCGCGCCTCTTGCACCGGTCGCGCGATAGCGCAACGGACGCCTCTTTTACCTGAAGGATCATCATGTCACGCAGCAGAATCCTGATCATCGCGGCGGTCGTGCTCGGCAGTGCCGGGATCGTCATCGGCGCACTCGGCGTCACACGCAACGGCGGCGGCAACGGCGCGGCCGCATCGGCGGCGGCCGTTGCCGCTTCATCCACCGAAGCCACCGGCGAGCGCGGCGGCATCGTGCTCAAGCGCGGCAAGCTGTCCGTCGAAATCGTGATGACGGAAAAGCCCGGCGACGCGCGCCTGATCGTCTATCCGTTCGTCGACGGCAAGCCGGCTGACAAGGGCGTCACCGTGTCCGGCACGCTGGTTCGCTACGACCGCACGCACGAGCCGTTGCGTTTCGACGCGGCCGGCCAGAAGTTCGTATCCGCCCAGTCGATCGGCAAGCCGCACGTGTTCGACGCGACGATCGACGTGAAGGCGGGCAATGAATCGGCGTCGTTCCCGTTCGCGCGCGCCGACGGCGCGATTGCGTTGACCGACGCACAGCTCGCGACCTCGAAGATCGCGCTGGCGAAGGCCGGCCCCGCGAAGATCGCGACGCCGTTCCAGTTGCCGGGCGAGATCAAGTTCAACGAGGATCGCACCGCGCACGTGGTGCCGCGCGTGGCCGGCATCGTCGAGCAGGTGTCGGTGTCGCTCGGGCAGAACGTTGCGAAGGGGCAGGTGCTGGCCGTGATCGCGAGTACCGACCTTGCAGACCGGCGCAGCGAGCTGCTGACGGCCGAGCGCCGGTTGTCGGGCGCCCGCGCGACCTACGAGCGCGAGCGCACGCTGTGGAAGGAGCGCATCTCGGCCGAGCAGGACTACCAGCAGGCGCAGGTGCAGTTGCGTGAAGCCGAGATCGCCGTGCAGAACGCGCGACAGAAGCTCGCCGCGCTGAACGCGCCGGTCGGCGCGGGCGCGCTGAACCGCTACGAACTGCGCGCGCCGTTCGCGGGCACGATCGTCGAGAAGCACGCGACGCCCGGCGAAGCGATCGCCGCCGATGCCAGCATGTTCGTGATCTCTGATCTCTCGACGGTATGGGCCGAGATGGCCGTGCCGGCGCAGCGCTTGAACGACGTGCGGGTCGGTCGCGATGCGACGGTCATCGCGACCGCGTTCGAATCGCGCTCGAGCGGCCCGATCGCGTACGTCGGGTCGCTGCTCGGCGAACAGACGCGCACCGCGCCGGCGCGCGTCGTGCTGCCGAACCCGGACGGCGTGTGGCGGCCCGGGATGTTCGTGAACGTGTCGGTCGACGCGGGCAAGCAGAATGTGCCGCTCGCGGTCGCGAGCGACGCGCTGCAGGACGTCGACGGCGCACCGTCCGTCTTCGTGCGCTCGTCGAAGGGTTTCGTTGCCCAGGCCGTCGAAACGGGCCGCCGCGACGAACGCGCGACCGAAGTGCTGAAGGGGCTCAAGCCGGGCCAGGAATACGCGGCGTCGAACAGCTTCGTGCTGAAGGCGGAACTCGGCAAGGGGAGCGCGGAACATGAATGAGCGCTACGTGTGTGCCGTTGCACGCCTCGCGGCCCGCTATGCGGCCCGCTTTCCGGCCCGCCGGGTGACCGGCCGGGCGGCTCGTCCATCGAAGGTGACCGTACCCCGTTTCAAGGAATCCCGTCATGTTTGAGCGCCTGATCCGCTTTGCGATTGCGCACCGCTGGCTCGTGATGCTGGCGATCGCGGCCGTGGCCGCGCTGGGCGTGTTCAGCTACCAGAAGCTGCCGATCGACGCGGTGCCCGACATCACCAACGTGCAGGTCCAGATCAACACGGCCGCGCCCGGCTATTCGCCGCTGGAGGCCGAGCAGCGCATCACCTATCCGGTCGAGACCGTGATGGCCGGCCTGCCGGGCCTCGAGCAGACGCGCTCGATCTCGCGCTACGGGCTGTCGCAGGTCACGGTGATCTTCAAGGACGGCACCGACATCTATTTCGCGCGACAGCTCGTCAACGAGCGCATTCAGGAAGCGAAAGACAAGCTGCCGGCCGGTATCACGCCCGCAATGGGGCCGACATCGACGGGCCTAGGCGAGATCTACCTGTGGACCGTCGAAGCCGACGCCAACGCGCGCAAGCCCGACGGCACGCGCTATACGGCGGCCGACCTGCGCGAGCTGCAGGACTGGGTCGTCCGGCCGCAGCTTCGCAACGTGCGCGGCGTGACCGAGGTCAACTCGATCGGCGGCTACGTGAAGGAATACCGTGTCGCGCCGAACCCGGCAAAGCTGATGTCGTACGGGCTGACGCTCGCCGACATCGTGCGCGCGCTGGAGCGCAACAACGACAACGTCGGCGCCGGCTACATCGAGAAGCGCGGCGAGCAGTATCTGGTGCGTGTGCCGGGCCAGGCGCGCACCGTCGACGACATCGCCAGCATCGTGCTGACCAACGTCGGCGGCGTGCCGGTGCGGATGAAGGACGTCGGGCTGGTCGACATCGGCCGCGAGCTGCGCACCGGCGCGGCGACGTCGGATGGCGAGGAGGTCGTGCTCGGCACGGTCTTCATGCTGATGGGCGAGAACAGCCGCACGGTCGCGAAGGCTGTCGCCGCGAAGATGGAGGACGTGAACCGCACGCTGCCGTCCGGCGTGAAGGCGATCCCCGTGTACGACCGCACCGTGCTCGTCGAGAAGGCCGTCGCGACGGTGAAGAAGAACCTGCTGGAAGGCGCGATTCTCGTGATCGCCGTGCTGTTCCTGTTCCTCGGTAACATGCGCGCGGCGCTGATCACCGCGCTCGTGATCCCGCTGTCGATGCTGATGACCTTCACCGGCATGGTGAACGCGAAGGTGAGCGCGAACCTGATGAGCCTCGGCGCGCTCGACTTCGGGATCATCGTCGACGGCGCGGTGGTGATCGTCGAGAACTGCGTGAGACGGCTCGCGCATGCGCAGGGCGCTGCCGGCCGGCCCCTGACACGCGACGAGCGCTTCGCGGAAGTGTTCGGCGCATCGCAGGAAGCGCGTCGCGCGCTGATCTTCGGGCAACTGATCATCATGGTCGTGTACCTGCCGATCTTTGCGCTCACAGGTGTCGAAGGCAAGATGTTCCACCCGATGGCCATTACCGTCGTGATGGCGCTCGCGGCCGCGATGGTGCTGACCGTCACGTTCATTCCGGCGGCCGTCGCGCTGTTCATCGGCGAGCGTGTCGAGGAGAAGGAGAACCGGCTGATGGGCTGGGCGCGGCGCGCGTACGAGCCGGCGCTCGCCGCATTCATGACGCGCCCGGCGCGCGTGATGATCGGCGCGGGCGTGATCGTGCTCGCCACGCTCGGGCTGGCCACGCGGCTCGGCAGCGAGTTCATCCCGAGCCTCAACGAAGGCGACCTGGCCGTGGCCGCCTTGCGGATTCCCGGCACGAGCCTGTCGCAGTCGGTCGAGATGCAGAAGGCGATCGAGAAGACGCTGAAGACGCGCTTCCCCGAGATCGAGCGCGTGTTCGCGCGCACCGGCACGGCCGAGATCGCGGCCGACCCGATGCCGCCGAACCTGTCGGACGGCTACATCATGCTGAAGCCGGCCGACCAGTGGCCCGACCCGAAGAAGCCGCGCGACCAGCTCGTGCGCGAGATCGAGGAAGCGCTCGCCGAACTGCCGGGCAACGCGTACGAGTTCTCGCAGCCGATCCAGCTGCGTTTCAACGAACTGATCTCGGGCGTGCGCAGCGACGTCGCCGTGAAGATCTTCGGCGACGACATGGCCGTGCTGAACCAGACCGGCGAGCAGATCGCGGCCACGCTGCAGAAGGTGCCGGGCGCGTCCGAGGTGAAGGTCGAGCAGACCACCGGCCTGCCGGTGCTGACCGTCAACCTCGATCGCGACAAGCTCGCGCGCTACGGCGTGAGCGTGGCGGACCTGCAGGACTCGGTGGCCGCGGCCGTCGGCGGGCAGAAGGCCGGCACGCTGTTCCAGGGCGACCGGCGCTTCGACATCGTCGTGCGGCTGCCCGACGAGCTGCGCTCGGACATCGAGGCGATCAAGCGGCTGCCGATCGCGTTGCCCGCACCGGCGGCCGGCGCCAGCGCACCGCTCGCGGCGGCGCCGTACGTGCCGCTCGCGGAACTGGCGACGATCGACGTCGCGCCGGGCCCGAACCAGATCAGCCGCGAGGACGGCAAGCGGCGCGTGGTCGTCAGCGCGAACGTGCGCGGGCGCGACGTCGGGTCGTTCGTCGCCGACGCACGCGAGCAACTGCAGCAGGACGTGCGCGTGCCGGCCGGCTACTGGGTGTCGTGGGGCGGTCAGTTCGAGCAGCTGCAGAGCGCGAGCGAGCGCCTGAAGCTGGTCGTGCCGCTTGCGCTGTTCATGGTGTTCGTGCTGCTGTTCGTGATGTTCAACAACGTGAAGGACGGGCTGCTCGTGTTCACCGGCATTCCGTTCGCGCTGAGCGGCGGCGTCGTGTCGCTATGGCTGCGCGGGATTCCGCTGTCGATCACGGCGGCGGTCGGCTTCATCGCGCTGTCCGGCGTCGCCGTGCTCAACGGGCTCGTGATGATCTCGTTCATCCGCAACCTGCGCGACGAAGGGATGCCGCTCGAGGCCGCCGTGCGCGAAGGCGCGCTCACGCGGCTGCGGCCGGTGCTGATGACCGCGCTCGTCGCGTCGCTGGGCTTTCTGCCGATGGCGTTCGCGACCGGCACCGGCGCCGAGGTGCAGCGCCCGCTCGCGACGGTCGTGATCGGCGGTATCCTGTCGTCCACGGCGCTGACGCTGCTGGTGCTGCCGGTGCTGTACCGTGTCAGCCATGCGGTGTCGTGGCGCGCGGCGTTGCGCGGCGGCTTCGGCTCGGGCGTGCTGCGCCGGCTGGGTTTCTTCAAGGGTAATGCGTGATGCGAATTCTGATTGTCGAGGATGAACCGAAGACGGGCGCGTACCTGCGCAAGGGGTTGACCGAGGCCGGCTATGTCGTCGACTGGGTCGAGGACGGCATCACGGGCCAGCATCAGGCCGAGACCGAGGAATACGACCTGCTCGTGCTCGACGTGATGCTGCCCGGGCAGGACGGCTGGACGCTGCTGCAGAACCTGCGGCGCAGCAAGTCGACGCCCGTGCTGTTCCTGACCGCGCGCGACGATGTCGGCGATCGCGTGAAGGGCCTCGAGCTCGGCGCCGACGACTATCTCGCGAAGCCGTTCGACTTCGTCGAGCTGACCGCCCGCATCAAGTCGATCCTGCGGCGCGGCCAGCCGCGCGATTCGAACACGCTACGGGTGGCCGACCTCGAACTCGATCTCACCCGCCGCAAGGCCACCCGGCAGGGCGACACGATCCTGCTGACCGCGAAGGAGTTCGCGCTGCTGTGGCTGCTGATGCGCCGCGAGGGCGAGATCCTGCCGCGCGCGACGATCGCGTCGCAGGTGTGGGACATGAATTTCAACAGCGACACGAACGTCGTCGATTCGGCGATCCGGCGCCTGCGCTCGAAGATCGACGATGCATACGACCCGAAGCTGATCCACACCGTGCGCGGCATGGGCTACGTGCTCGAGGCGCGCGGCGGCAGCGCGACGTGATCGCGCGCCTGTTGCCGCGCACGCTGCGCGGACGCCTGACCGCGCTGATCATCCTGTCGACGTCGGTGATCCTCGCGTCGAGCGGCGTCGCGCTGTACGAGGCGCTGAGCAATCGCGTCGAAACCGCGGCGGCCGAGCAGATGGCCGGCATCTCCGCCGCGTTGGGCGCGCATCTGGCCGAAGCACGCTCGACCGCCGACGTCGCGCGCAACACCGACATCTGGATCGACCAGTTGCATGGTCATCCGAACATGGATCTCGCGATCTTCGACGCCACGGGTGCGCGCCTGGTCGGCACGCCCGGCTTCCGCCTCGTTGCGCCGCTGATGTCGCTGAATGCAGGGCGCGTGCCGGTCGGCGTCGCGCCGCCGGGCGCACGGCAGCAGTATCTGGTGACGAATGTGCCGCTTGCCGGTGCAGGCGCGCCCGTGGTGCGCGTCGTGGTGCAGTACGACCGCAGCGCCGACGTGCTGCTGCTGCGCACGCACGCTTATACGATCGTCGTGATCGAGGTGTTCGGCGTGGTGCTCGCGGCGGCGATCGCATACGGCATCGCGGCGCTCGGGCTGAGCCCGCTGCGGCGGTTCGCGGCGCGCGCCGAACAGATGTCGACGAGCCGGCTCGCCCATCCGCTGCCGGCGCTCGATACGGCCGGCGAGCTGAAGGAGCTCGAGCACGCGTTCAACGGCATGCTCGAACGGTTGAACGAATCGTTCACGCGGCTGAGCCAGTTCTCGTCGAATCTCGCGCACGACATGCGCACGCCGCTCACGAACCTGCAGGCGGCCGCGCAGGTCGTGCTGTCGCAGCCGCGCAGCGCGGACGAATACCGGAACGTGATCGAGTCGAGCATCGACGAATACCAGCGGTTGTCGCGGATGATCGAGGACATGCTGTTCCTGGCGCGTTCGGAACAGGCCGGCACGTCGATCAGTGTGCGGCGCCTGGATGCGTCGGAAGAAGCGGGGCGCGTCGCGGGCTACTA
The DNA here is from genome assembly GCF_002223325.1 of Burkholderia sp. AU15512. Classification (NCBI taxonomy): domain Bacteria; kingdom Pseudomonadati; phylum Pseudomonadota; class Betaproteobacteria; order Burkholderiales; family Burkholderiaceae; genus Burkholderia; species Burkholderia sp. AU15512. Next base: position 2,132,682 of record NZ_NKEX01000006.1, on the reverse strand, counting down.
CGAGCCGCTGGCGGAGGATGCCGGCGTGACGGTGAAGGTCGACGGCCATGCGTGGGTCGATGCGGATCTGACGCTGTACCAGCGCGCGCTGAGCAACCTGCTGTCGAATGCGCTGGCCTACGCGCCGCGCGGCAGCATCGTGACGATCGATTGCGTGGAGCAGGGCGGGGCGACGACGATCGCCGTGTCGGATACGGGGCCCGGCATCGAGGCCCAGCATGTTGGAAGGATCTTCGAGCGCTTCTATCGCGTCGATCCGTCCCGGCACAATTCGGCGCAAGGGACGGGGCTGGGGCTCGCGATCGTCCGCTCGATCATGGACAACCACGGCGGCGAATGCGGCGTCGACAGCGACCCGGGCCGGCGCACGACGTTCTGGCTGCGCTTTCCGCGCCGGCCGGCCGAGCTGTAACGGCCGGCGGCCCTCCCTACCTGACACCGCCGGCGGGCATGCCCGCGCGTTCGCCATGAGGCGGCCGCGCGCGGCGTGCTGCCCGCGCTCGGTTGACCGGGCGTCATTTCTGCGCGGTCAGGTTGTCGTGGTTGTCGGGCTGCGGCTTCTTCTCGCCGCCATGCACCGAAATCCCGTGCAGCTCCTTGTTGCGCGCGACGAGTTCGCCGGTCGGCGGGTACTGCGTCTTGCTCACCGGCACGACGCCATCGTGCTGTGCCTGCTTCAGTTCATTGACGACCTGCGTGCGGGTCTTGCCCTGCGTTTGCGTCTGCGCGAAGGCGGCCTGCGTGGCCATGCCGAGCGACAGCGTGGCGGTGACGAACAGTGCAGCGAGTTTTGCGGTTTTCATCGAGTGCTCTCCTTGATCAGGGCCGCCGGGTGGCGAACCATGGACCCAGTATGCGAAAACAGCCGTGCGTGATCGTGATCGCGAGATGAAAAATGCGTCAGATTGCGTGAGGTGGCGAGGCGCCGTTCGGACGCGACCGGCATGACGCATTCGTCATGTTCGCGTCATGGGTGCGATGAGCGGGAAGCGGAACATGAAGTCTGCCGATGGTCGACGTGGCCGGCGGCATTCATGCCGTTCGCGATAGCTGTATGGAACGCGGGCGGCCTTGTTCTGACTTTCACACCGGACTTGAAAAGTGCCTCGTCCCGCCATTCGCCTCACCTTGATCGCAGTCCTGATCGTCCCGTTGTTCGCGGGCTGCACATCGATACGCTCCGGCACTACGCCCACTGCGCAGACCGCGCCTGCTACCGCGACAAAAAGGCCGGTGCCGGCCGACCTCATGCCTGGCGAGCAGATCGATTACGCCGGGCATCGCTGCGGCAATCCGAACTTGTACGTGAAGACGCATAACTGCCTGTTTCCGCAGCGCAATTCAACGCCCTGATCGTCGGCGCGCGATCAAAAAAAGGGCCCGGCACTCGACGTGTCCGGGCCTAACGCGTGACGTGCCGTGCGGCAGCGACTCGCTTGCGTGGTCTGGAACGGGCGCTGCCCGTCACGCTTCCGATCGTAGCGATGCGACGCTTCGCGAACCTGATCGGAACATGAAATTTTCGTCACGCGGCGCGCGTATGGTAGCCGCGATCAGAACCGGTGGCGCAACCCGAGATTGACGATGCCCTGCGTGCGCGTTCCGCCATAACCGTACGACCCGATCGACGCCTGCGCCGTTTGCGTGCCGCCATCGAGCGTGCGCTGTTCGCCGTTCGCGCGTTGCCATGCGCCCACAGCGTAGAGGTCGGTGCGCTTCGACAGCACGTAGTCGGCACCGGCGGACACCTGATGGTAGGTCGCGCTCGTGTCGCCACGGGCACGCGTGTAGCTGTAGCCGACGCCGACGAGCAGGCTGGGTGTCGCCTGATAGTTGAAGAAGCCGCGCGCGGTGTCGTACTTCTGCGTGCTGCGAAACGCGGACATCGCATCGGCCTTGTACAGCGCGTTGCTGTAGTCGATGCCGACCGCGAACGGCGCGAAGTTGTAGCGCAATGCGCCGCGCGCGATGCCGATCGATTTCGCGGAGATATAGCCGCCGTTGACCAGCGACCCGTCGAACGTGCCGTCGGATGTGCCATTCCAGCCGGTGCGGATGCCGTTGGCGAGTGACGAGCGATTGGCCGCGTAGTAATAGCCGCCCGCCGCGTCGACCGGGCCGTTGCTGTACGACAGGCCGGCCGACCAGGTTTGCCCGGCGCCGCTCTTGCCGGCCACGCCGCCGAGCGCGACCATGCCGACGAACTGGAGTCCGTTGATCACGGGCGACGTGTATTTCACCGCGTTGTCGGTGCGCGACGACGTGTCGTAGTTGTCGACGTCGCCGGGTGTCGCGTAGACGCTGCCGAAGTAGAAGTCGCCGGTGACCGGCCACGCGACATCCGCGAGCGCGTCGTACTGGCGGCCGAGCGTCAGCGTGCCCCAGCGCGCGCTGTCGAGGCCGACGAATGCCTGCCGGCCGAACATCCGGTTGCCTTGCCCGAGCGCGCCGGTGTTCGGATTGAAGCCGTTTTCCAGCGCGAAGATCGCCTTCAGCCCGCCGCCCAGATCTTCCGTACCTTTCACGCCGAAGCGGTTGCCGAGCAGATTGCCGTTGCCGAGGCCGACGAGATTCTTGCCGTCCGCGTTGGCGTTCCATACATACGTCAGCGACGTATCGAACAGGCCGTATAACGTGACTTCCGCTGCATGTGCCGCGTGAGCGGTCGCGAGCAGCGCACCCGACATCATGGCGAGCCGAACTGGAGTTTTCATGGTGTTCCCCTGGAATTCAAGATGATCGTTTCGTGCATCGGTCGATTCCGTGCCGCGCATGGTGCAGGCAGGCGCCGAATGTCGCGATGGCGCTGCCGATTCTGGAAAGCGTTCGGATCGTGAAGGTGAGGGACAAATGAGAAAAATGTCATCGGCGCGTCATGCGTGCGCAAACGCGTCACGCATTTTCATTCGCAGTGCGATACAGGAATGTCGCGGTGGTGACGAAACCGTCATGCTGCGATCACGATTCCGCACCGCGGCCGGCTCAAAGTGAGCGCTCCCGTCTCGGATTTCCAAGCAAGGAGCGAACAACATGAACATTCCGCGACCGATGATCGTCGTCGCCGCTGCCGCACTGTCGATGGCGGCCTTGTCTCAGGCAGCGGCCGCGCAGCAGAAGACCCGGCAGGAGGTCCGTCAGGAACTGGTGCGTGCGCGCCACGACGGCGTGATTCCGAGCCCGAATCACGACTACCCGGCGAGCCCGGCCGCCGTCGCGCGCAACCAGGAGATCCATCGCGCGACCGTGCATCGCGGGGAGAGGGCGCCGCTCGTCGATGCGCACGACAACCGTTTTGCGGTTCGCTGATCGTTCATTCGCGGCCGGCCGGCGCGGTGCCCGTCGGCCGCACCCCACACGAAGAGGAGAGTGCCATGCGCCATTTCGCGAAAGGAATCGTGCTCGCGGCGTGCCTGATGTCGACGGCCGCAATGGCGGCCGGCTGGCCGGAACGTGCGTTGTCGCACGCGTCGGTGCATGACGTGGGCCGGCGCGCGAACGAGCGGATGCGCTGCGAGTTCGCGGCCGTGCCGGCCGGCGAGTGGAGCGCGACGTTCACGCGCGGGCAATGCGAGGTCGACAACGGCCGGCTGACGTTCGTGCCGGCGGATGCAGGCGGCGAATCGACTGTCGCCGAGCAGCGGATCGTACTCGGCGACGTCCGCACCGCGTCGCATCAGTCACGCAAGCTGAAGGAGCAACTGCAACTGACGACACGCGACGAAGTGATCGCGCTGAACGTGCTGACCGACGACGGCAGCCGCAAGTCGCGCGAACATGCGATCGACCTGTGGGCCGCGCTGCGCAACGAAGGCGTGACGCCCGTCAACGGTACGCGCATCGTCGAACCGTATCCGACGGGCGCGACGACGTGGTAGCCGGCGCGCCGCCGCGTCCGACTTATCCTGCCTTCACCGATCCTTCGATCAGAAAGAACACGATGAAGCCGATGAAGAACGCGGCGGTCGCGAACGGCGTTTCGGGTACTTCGTGCGCTTCGACCAGCAGTTCTTCGGTGACGAGGTACAGCAGCGCGACGGTGCCCAGCCCGAGCAGCGCTGCGTAGATATGGGATGGGAGTCCGGCGAATGCCGCGTTACCGGCTACGGCCGCGATGCTCAGCAGCGCCGCGAGCCCGACCGGTACGACGATCGACAGCAGGCGGCCGATGCCGGCGGCCGCGAGCGCGGCGCTGACCGACAGCGCGAGGAACAGCACCTCGAGCGTCAATGCGACGGTCAGGATGATGCCGCTTTCGTCGCTGGCCGAGAACGCGATGCCGAGCACGAGGCCGTCGATGACGAGGTCGATCGCGGTGACGATGATCAGGCTCACGGGCAGCCGCGCTTCCTCGAAGCGCGTCTCGATCGCACCGGACAGCGCACGGATCGCGAGCATCAGCGCGATGCCGAGCACGAAGCCGACGACGACCGGAAACAGCGCATGCGCGCGGTCCTGCGGCAGCAGTTCGAGCGCGGCGGCCGCGAACACGATGCCGCCGGTGAAATGCTGGATGACGCTCGACGTTTTCGGGCCGGGTGCGCGCCAGGCGGCCGCGAGGGCGCCGAAGCAGGCCGCCAGCAAGGGCGGTAACGTGAGCAGCGCGAGCTTCGCGGTCGGTGTCATGAGGCCTCTCGGACGGTTGGCGTACCGCAGCGGGCTCAGCGTCTGGCGGCCCGCTGCGCGATACGGGTGGCTCGTACACGCCGGGCGTCACCCCGGCACCAACCGGGGATTGAACACCTTGAAGCCGCTTCAAGGTCAATACATTCGAGGCAGGGCGCACCGGCAAGCCGGCGCGCCCGTTTCCGTCAAAGCTGCGCGAGCGCCTGGTCGAGGTCGGCGAGCAGGTCGTCGATATGTTCGATGCCGATCGACAGCCGCACGGTTTCCTCCTTCACGCCGGCCTTCGCGAGTTCGGCCGGCGACAGTTGCCGGTGCGTCGTCGACGCCGGGTGCGTGGCGAGCGATTTCGTGTCGCCGATGTTGACGAGCCGCGTGAACAGCTTCAGCGCATCCTGGAACTTCGCGCCGCCATCGCGGCCGCCCTTCACGCCGAACGTCAGGATGCCCGGCGCGCGGCCCGACAGGTAGCGCGCGACGAGCGGATGGTCCGGGTGATCGGGCAGGCCCGCATAGTTCACCCATTCGACGTTTTCGTGGCGTGCGAGATGCTGCGCGATCTTCAGTGCGTTGTCGCTGATGCGCTCGACGCGCAGCGCCAGTGTTTCGATGCCCTGCAGGATCTGGAACGCATTGAACGGCGAAATGGCCGCGCCCATGTTGCGCAGCGGCACCACGCGTGCGCGGCCGATATAGGCGGCCGGCCCGAACGCTTCCGTGTAGACGACGCCGTGATAGCTGACGTCGGGTTCGTTCAGCCGCTTGAAGCGATCCGCATGCTCGGCCCACGGGAACTTGCCCGAATCGACGATCGCGCCGCCGAGGCTCGTGCCGTGCCCGCCGAGATACTTCGTCAGCGAATGCACGACGATATCCGCGCCGTGCTCGAACGGGCGCAGCAGATACGGTGACGGCACCGTGTTGTCGACGATCAGCGGGATGCCATGGCAATGCGCGACTTCCGCGAGCGCGGCGATGTCGGTGACGTTGCCGAGCGGGTTGCCGACCGATTCCGCGAAGATCGCCTTCGTGCGCGCGTCGATCAGCGGCTCGAACGACGCGGGGTCGCGCGGATCGGCGAAGCGCGTCGTGATCCCGTATTGGGGCAGCGTATGCGCGAACAGGTTGTAGGTGCCGCCGTACAGCGAACTCGCGGACACGATGTTGTCGCCGGCTTCGGCGATCGTCTGGATCGCGTACGTGACGGCCGATTGCCCCGAGGCCAGCGCCAGTGCGCCGATGCCGCCCTCGAGCGCGGCGATCCGCTGCTCGAGCACGTCGGTCGTCGGGTTCATGATCCGCGTGTAGATGTTGCCCTGCACCTTCAGGTCGAACAGGTCGGCGCCGTGCTGCGTGTCGTCGAATGCGTACGCAACGGTCTGGTAGATCGGCACGGCGACCGCGCGCGTGGTCGGGTCGGGACGATAACCGCCGTGTACGGCGATGGTTTCGAGGCGCCAGTTCGATGCGGCCTGATCGGTCATGGGTGCTCCGTCTGTTGTTGTGGTGGTCGAGCGATTATAGGAGCACGTGCGCCACGGCCCTTAGAACGAATGGTGTGTTGCTTATGGCAGTGCGGCGCATAAAATGCCTGTTCCGCAAACAAGGGGGCGCTCGATGAATCAGGATCATTGGAACCAGGTGGATGCGTATTTCTCCGCGACGCTCGTGCCGTCCGACGACGTGCTCGACGCCGCGCTCGCGGCGAGCGACGCAGCGGGTCTGCCCGCGATCAACGTCGCGCCGAACCAGGGCAAGCTGCTGCAATTGCTCGCGACGATTCGCGGCGCACGGCGGATTCTCGAGGTCGGCACGCTCGGCGGCTACAGCACGATCTGGCTCGCGCGCGCGTTGCCGCCGGGCGGCACGCTCGTGACGCTTGAACTCAATCCCGCGCATGCGAAGGTCGCGACGCAGAACATCGCGCGTGCCGGGTTCGCGGATGCCGTGACGGTGGTGGTCGGCAGCGCGAAGGACAGCCTCGCGCGGCTCGTCGACGCGGGTGAAGCGCCGTTCGATTTCATCTTCATCGATGCCGACAAGGACAACAACCCCGTCTATCTCGACGCGGCGCTGAAGCTGTCGCGGCCCGGCACGGTGATCGTCGTCGACAACGTCGTGCGCGGCGGGCGCGTGGCCGATCCGGACAATCGCGAGCCGGACGTGGTCGGCGTGCGCGACGGGTTCGCGCGTCTCGTGGCCGCGCCGAATCTCACGACGACCGCCGTGCAGACGGTCGGGCAGAAGGGCTGGGACGGGTTCTCGATCTCGATCGTCGGCGCGTGACGCGATGGCGGTACGCGCGTGCGGTCGCACCGCGCGCTAGTTCTTGTCGGGATTCTTCTCTTCGCACTGGTCGGGATCGTCGCGCAGCACGATGCGGCGGATGCGGCCGTTGTCGTAGAACGGCACGTCGGGGCAGAACTTCATGCCGACGCGGGTTGGCGTGCGCTTCCACGCAACTTTTTCGGTGCGCAAGAGTGTCGGCGCATGGCCGGGTGCACCCGGCTTCCAGATATCGATGTATACGCGCGACATCCACGGTGAGTCATTCGATTCGCATTCCTTCGGGTTCCCCAGCGTCGAACGCAGCCCGGTGTCGGTCTGCTCGATGCGCTGCGGAAACTCGATGTAACCGTCGCCGTAGTCGGGCACGACGTAGCAATAGCGGCGCGTGTTCCCGTCGAGCACGGGCAGCATATAGCTGCTGGCCGTGTCGACTTCCTTCACGTCGTTGCCTTGCCAGCGGTAGGTCGTCACGCCATGCTCGCAGCAGCTCGCGCGCCAGCTCGTCCAGATGATCCGGTGCTTGGGATCGAAATCCGGCGACGTGATCTCCTGCAGCCCCTGCGGCGCATCGACGAAGTGTCGCGACTTCGGATCGTACATCCACGTCTGGTAGGGAATGTTCGGGCTCGCCCCCATCCCTTGCGCAAGCATCAGGTCGGGCCAGCCGTCGAAGTTCACGTCGGCGAAATCGGGCGTGAACAGGCCGCAGGTGCCTTGCGAATCGGTCCGCAGTGTCTGCACGAGGCGGCCGCGATCAAACAGGCGGATCGCGGAGACGTGCGGCGGGTCGTTGCACGAACCGCTGTCGTCGGGCAGCTTGTCCGCGACGAGGCGGATCTCGTAAGGGAACGGCCTACCGTCCTGTTTCGGTGCGAGCGAGACGGGCAGCGTGCGCTTGCCGTCCGGCGATGCCCACGTGCCGGTCACGGCGCCGTCGAGGGATGCCGCGCGCCACGTGCCCGTCACGCGATCGGCGTTGGTTTTCGCGCCGCTGTCGTGTTCCGACAGCGTGACACCGTGCGCGTCGAGCGTTCCCTTCAATGCGAGCCGATAACGTTTGTCGGACGTGCAGGGCGCGTAGCAGTACGAGCCCGATACCGTGTCGGCCACGCGCGATAACGTGACTTCGACACGCCGGTTGCCGATCGTGCCGGTCCAGTCACGCGACCAGAACCGGATTTCCACCGAATCGTCGGCGCTTGCCGCACGCACCGGCGCCGACACGAAGGCGGGGACAGTGATCAGCGCAAACGCAAGCATGCTGCGCCAGCCGCGCGTGCGACGCGGCGCGCTCGCTTGGCGCGACGCGGCGATGAACGGGTTATGCATGGTTCGGCCCCTCGGTTTGTTATGCGTTATCTCTGCCGGCGTGTTTCGGTGCGAGGGATGCGTCAGTGGTTTCCTGCCGCATCGGCCCGCCGATACAGGCGTGGCCACTGATCGTCGAACAGGCCGTTGCACGTGCCGTGCGTGGCGATATCGCCGAGCATGAAGCGCCGGCCGTCGAAGATCCACGATGCGGTCGATCCGCAGTCGCCGGCACTGCGCAGCCTCACCTTGCTCGACAGCGTCGCGCTGGCGGGATCGTAGCCGGCCTCGGTCAGTTCGTTCGCGAAGGAGGCCGAATCGAGTCCCGCGTTCGCGTTCTCGCCGAAATTCATCGCCGTCGGCGTGAACGGCGCCGTCCGTCGCACGCGATACCACAGGTCGGTGTGGTTATACATGCTGCTGGTCTGGCACGGTATCGCGACCAGCGCCTCATCGGCGGAGATCGCCACGGCGCGCGATGCTTTACGGCGATCGCTCGCCGGCATTTCGTCTTCGACGTCGGCCGCACATTGCTTCACGTCGCCGCCGAACTTCGCGAGCACCGCGTCGACGAGCGGGCGTTGCTCGGCGGCCGACAGGTCCGCGACGGCGGGTGCCGGCGCGACGGCGGGCGGCAGTGCCGGCGCGGCCGGCACCGACGACGCGGGCCGGGGGCCTGGTCGCAGCAGCGCGGTGACGGTGCCGACCCGGCCCTGTGTGTCGTCGATCAACAGCAGCGCGGCATTCAATCCCGTCAACGGCGTGCGGGCGGTTTGCGCCGACGCCGGATCGCCGAAGCTCAGCAGTTGCGCATTGCGCGACGCGGTGAGCCAGGCGGCAACCGTGGCCGGATCGGTGGTCCGGACCCGGAACGGGTGCGCTTCGTCATCGTCCGGCTTGCCGCCGAATGCATGCCATTGGGCGGCCATGGCGTCGAACGGGCGGCCATCCATGCGTGCGCTGCGCAGGTCCAGCGGCGCCGACGCGTAGAGGTCGAGCGACGCTTGTGCGTCCGGGCCCGCATCGCGCGTCACGCGCACGATGAGGCGGGTGCGTGCGTCGTCGATATCGTCGGCATGGCTTTCGGCAATGCAGCGGTTGCCGTTGTCGCAGACGACCGACCAGTTCTTGAAATCGCGCTCGACCGGCGGCCGCGCGAGCGGGCGAGCCTGGGCGATGATCGGGGAAACGGCGAGGAGGGCGGCGATGGCGAGCGAAAGGCGGTGCGACATGACGGTTCGTATCGACTGTGGATGGGCGGGCGGAAGACGTCGGACTGCAAGCGCATCGTCAGCAAACGGGGCAGGTCGAAGGCTGCGGCGCATGCAGCGGCGCGCTTTACCGAACGGCATCGAGTATACCGCCGCAATGGGCTGCAACCGTGACGGCGACGCGTAGTGTGCGGGCGCGGCCGTTGCCGGCCGGTAGGGGGCGGACGCGTGCACATGCAAAAACGGCGCGACGCCCGCAGGCACCGCGCCGTTCGTTTTTCATCGTGCGCAGCCGCGCACCGCGCTATCCCTTCACGCACACCACCTGGCGCAGCGTATGCACCACTTCGACGAGGCTGCGCTGGGCCGCCATCACCGCGTCGATGTCCTTGTAGGCCATCGGGATTTCGTCGACGACGCCCGAGTCCTTCCGGCATTCGACGCCCTGGGTTGCCTTCACCTGGTCGTCGACGGTGAAGCGGCGCTTCGCTTCGGTACGGCTCATCGTCCGGCCCGCGCCGTGGCTGCACGAACAGAAGCTGTCCGGGTTGCCGAGCCCGCGCACGATGAAGCTCTTCGCACCCATCGAACCCGGAATGATCCCGAGCTGCCCCTTCTGCGCGGACACCGCACCCTTGCGCGTCACGAGCACGTCCTCGCCGAAGTGGCGTTCGCGCTGCACGTAGTTGTGGTGGCAGTTCACCGCGTGTTCGTCGACCGCGAACGGCTTGGCGATCACGCCGCGTGCTGCACCGATCACTGCGTCCATCATCGCCTGCCGGTTGCGGCGCGCGTAGTCCTGCGCCCAGCCGACCGCTTCGACGTAATCGTCGAAGTGGCGGCTGCCCTCGGTGAAATACGCGAGGTTGCGATCCGGCAGGTTCGCGATGTGCTGCCGCATGTCGGCCTGCGCGAGTTCGATGAACAGGCTGCCGATCGCATTGCCGACGCCGCGCGAGCCGCTGTGCAGCATGAACCACACGTGATCCGCTTCGTCGACGCACACTTCGATGAAGTGATTGCCGGTGCCGAGCGTGCCGAGATGCGCGTAGTGGTTCGTCTTTTCCAGCTTCGGATACTTGTCGACGATCCGCTGGAAGCCCGGTTGCAGCGACTTCCACGATTCGGTCACGGCGGCCGGCGTGCGGTCGCCCCACGCGCCCGGATCGCGGCGGCCCGGCGCGCGGCCGTGCGGCACCGCGCGTTCGATCGCGCTGCGCAGCCCGCCAAGCGAATCCGGCAGGTCGGACGCCGTCAGCGTCGTGCGCGCGGCCATCATCCCGCAGCCGATGTCGACGCCGACCGCGGCCGGAATGATCGCGCCCTTGGTCGGAATCACACTGCCGATCGTCGAGCCCTTGCCGAGGTGGACGTCCGGCATCACCGCGACGTGGCTGAAGATGAACGGCATCTGCGCGGTGTTGCGCAGTTGCGCGCGCGCTTCGTCTTCCACGGCCACGCCTTGCGTCCACATCTTCACCGGCTTGCCGTTCGCCAGTTCCATGACCTGGTAATCCATTTCACTCATGTTCATCACCTTGCTACTTCGTTCATGAGACACGGCGCGCGTGCGCCGTGCCTGATCGTTCATTACGCGCCCTTGATGCTGACGAGTCCGTTCAGCACCTGGTCGAGACCGCCGAACACCGAGATGCGGTCGATCCGTTCCGCGACGCGCTCGAGCGTTTCCAGCTCCTTGAGCCGCAGCGCGGTCGGGTTTTCTTCCATCACCTTCGCGGTGTTCAACAGCGAACGCGTGGCCGCCGTTTCCTCGCGGCGGCGAATCACGTTCGCCTGCGCGGATTTCTCCGCCTCGACCACCTGCGCGAGGATCGTCTTCATGTCGCCCGGCAGTACGATATCCTTCACGCCGACGCTGCGCACGTCCACGCCCGAATCGCCGAGACGGGCACGCACCTGCGCGATCACGACCTCGTCGATCGACTGCTTGTCCTCCAGCAACTCGTCGAGCGAGCGCGTGCCGACGGCCGATCGCAGCGCGAACTGCAGCTCGCGATACAGGTGCTCGACCGGCTTCTGCAACTGGCCGAACGCATGCAGCACGTCCGCATAGCACCACGTCGCCGACAGGTTCAGCCGCAGCGCGACCTTGTCGCGCGTCAGGATTTCCTGTCCGCCGACTTCGATCGCCTGCAAACGCAGGTCGACGAGTTCGACCGCGACGTCGCGGTTGAAGCGCCAGAACGCCGCGACGCCCGCGTCCAGCAACCGCTCGATCTTGCCGTCGATCTTCAGCACGCCGACGTGGTACGCCGGCACCTGCGCCAGCAGCACGCCCGTCAGGCCCGCCACGCCGCGCGCACGCAGCGCCGGTTGCGCGATGCGCTTCACGAGCGCGGCCGGCAGCAGGCTGTCCTGCGCGAGATCGACGCGCTCGAGGCGGTGCGCGGTCAGGCCGCGCCAGTACAGCCGGCGCGTACCCGGCGCCAGGATCTCGACGAGCACGTCGTCTTCATAGCGCAGGCCCGCTTCATCGTCGGCGAGATCCATCGCGACGAAGTGCTGCGCGAGCACGTCCGGCGCGTCGTGACGCAGGTAATCGGCCAGTGCCGCATCGGCGAGCGGCGCGTCGAGACGCGCGGTCTGCACCGACAAACGCTTGAACGGATCGAAGGCCTTGAATACGCCCGGTTCCAGCACCTTCACGAAATCGCCCTCGTTCATCAGCAGCGCGCGTTCGTTCTTTTTCACAACATGTCGCATCCACATATTCTTGTCCTTTTCTTCATTGACCGCCGGGTGACACGCATCGTGCGGATCGCGGGGCGACGCAACCGGGCGGGCGGCGCGCTGGCCCGGCGTCGACGTGCAAGGCGACGCATCCTGCATCGCGTCGTCGTGCGCGTTCGCGCGGGCCGTGCGGCCGTCCGGCCGATCGCGCGGATCCGCAACCGGTCCGACGCGCGGCGGGCCTTGCGGCCCGCACCGGCGGGTACTGCTTCCATCAAGAGACTGTCCTTGCGGACAGTGTTCGAGCGGGATTCGAACCCGCTACACACCGGCTTGCGCCGGCTGCTCTACCTATGAGCTTCCGAACGGAGGGCGCCCCGGGATTCGAACCCGGGCGAAGCGCCTTGCGCGCCCGTTTGCCTTCGTCTGCCCATGGCGACATGCGCTGCCGCGACGAACCAGGTTCGGCGGCGGCGCACCAGCAGGGCTTGGTGAACCCTGACTCGTGGGCCAGCGGGACATCCGGCGCTTTCTATTTAGCGAGGAGCGTGCCAGCGGGTGGCTCGATGCTCGAGAAAAATCTCAAGCTATTGAAGTAAAAGGGGAAATTATTTTTATCGGCAGGTGGAGCTTGAATATCCGATGGTGGCTCGATCCGGAATATTCGATACAATCGGATCGCTTCTTATCCCATGAGATAAACATGCGAAAGACTGTTGCGATCGGTTTTCTCGGTACCGTGCTCGACCAGGGCGGCGGCTCGCAGCGCCGCTGGCACAACTGGCGGCCGACGATTTCGCTGTGCGAGCAGCGCGACACGCCGATCGACCGGCTCGAACTGCTGCACGCGCCAAACTACGCGCGTCTCGCGGACCGCGTGAAGCAGGATCTCGAACGCGTGTCGCCGCACACCGACGTGCGGCTGATCCCGATGGAGATTCGCGATCCGTGGGATTTCGAGGAGGTCTACGCCACGCTGCACGATTTCGCGCGCGCGTACCCGTTCGATCTCGACCGCGAGGACTACCTGATCCACATCACGACCGGCACGCACGTCGCGCAGATCTGCTGGTTCCTGCTGGCGGAGGCGCGCTACCTGCCTGCGCGTCTCGCGCAGACGGCGCCGCCGCAGAAGACCGACGAAGGACCGAGCGGGCCCGGCACGATGTCGGTGATCGATCTCGACCTGTCGCGTTACAACCGCATCGCGCAGCGCTTCACGCGCGAACGCGACGAAACCGTGTCGTTCCTGAAGGCCGGCATCGCGACGCGCAACGCGCGCTTCAACGCGCTGATCGAGCAACTGGAGCGCGTGGCCGTGCGTTCGCGCGCGCCGATGCTGCTGGTCGGGCCGACGGGTGCCGGCAAGTCGTTTCTCGCGAAGCGCGTGTACGAGCTGAAGCGCGGCCGCCATCGGCTCGCGGGGCCGTTCATCGAGATCAACTGCGCGACGCTGCGCGGCGACGCGGCGATGTCGACGCTGTTCGGTCACGTGAAGGGCGCGTTCACGGGCGCGCAGTCGGCGCGGGCCGGGCTGCTGCGCGCGGCGGACGGCGGCCTGCTGTTTCTCGACGAGATCGGCGAACTCGGGCTCGACGAACAGGCGATGCTGCTGAAGGCGATCGAGGAGAAGCGTTTCCTGCCGGTCGGTGCGGACATCGAGGCGACCAGCGATTTCGAGCTGATCGCGGGCACGCACCGCGACCTGCGGCAGATGGTGGCGGCCGGCACGTTCCGCGAGGACCTCTACGCGCGGATCAACCTGTGGACATACGAATTGCCGGGGCTGGCCGAGCGGCGCGAGGACATCGAGCCGAACCTCGAATTCGAACTCGACCGTTTCGGCCGCGAGCAGGGCGAGCAGGTGCGGTTCAACGTCGAGGCGAAGCGGCGCTATCTCGCGTTCGCCGCGTCGCCACGCGCGGCGTGGGCCGGCAACTTCCGCGAGCTGTCCGCGTCGGTCACGCGGATGGCGACGCTGGCCGATGCGGGGCGGATTACCGAAGCGCTCGCCGAGCAGGAAGTCGAACGGCTGACGCGCACGTGGTCGTCGCCGGGCGGCGCGGGTGTGTCCGATGCATGTGTCGACGCGGTGTTCGGTGCGCGTGCGGCGGAACTCGACCTGTTCGACCGTGCGCAGCTCGAACGCGTGCTGGACGTGTGCCGCATGTCGGCAAGCTTGTCGGAGGCGGGACGCACGCTGTTCGCGGTGTCGCGGCAGAGCAAGAAGCAGCCGAACGATGCGGACCGGCTGCGCAAGTATCTCGCGCGATTCGGGCTGGATTGGGACGGGGTGCGGCAGGCGCTCGACGGGGCATGACGCGTCCGGCGGCGCGGGCGCCGCGTGCAGCCGGAGCGCACGGCACGCGGCCAGCGATCGGGAAGGGTTACACCGCCGCTGCCTCGTGAAACGGCGCCAGGAATGCCCACTCCGGCTGCGCAGCCGCCACATCCGCGAGCCCGCGCGCGAATGCGTGTGCCGGCAGCCACGGATACCCGAACGCCGCGTGCAGCGCATCGAGTTTCACCGACTGCGGATCGTCGATCGTATCCATCCGCTCGATATGAATATGCAGCGCGGCAATCCGCGCGGCATGTTCGCTTTCGCCGTTGCCCGCGAACTGCCAGCGGTACGTGCCGTGCCCGATCCGCAAGGCACCGTTGTCCCTCTGGCGCATCACGACGAGCCACGACATCCCGCCGACGCCGTGCGGGTCGACTTCGGGTGCCGCGCAGACGTAATAGGTCCGGCACCGTTCGAACCGCTCGCCGAATTCCTCGACCAGCGTGCGCGCAATCGCAGCCGCGCCCGTTACGCGCGGCGGAAAATCGATATCGTCGTTCGCGAGCGAAAAGCTCAGCTCGGCATCGGCCGCGAAGCAGTCGGCGATCAGCGCGGGGCGGTTCAGATCCTTCGCGCGCAGATAGCACTCGAGCAGTGCGCGAATCGTTGCGGGATGAAGCGGGAAGGGCATGGATGAGCCTCCTGTGTCGGGAAATCGGGGCATATGCGCCGGCCGGCCGGCCGAGCCCAGGGCGTAGGTGCCTTTGCCGTATAATTTCGTTTCAAAGCTAAATTCGCATGACCGTACGGAGCGTCGAAGTCATGGCCAAGCAGCAAGAGGAGTCCGTTCTGACCATTACCAACCCGGCCTGCCTGATCGACGGCACGGACACGGAATTTCGCCATCTGATCAACGGGCTGCTGCCGTTCGCGGCCCGCCTGCTGTCGGTGCGCGACGGCTTCGGCTCGTTGATCGGCCTCACCGGCATCCAGTATTCGCTGCTCGTCTCGGTCTCGCATCTGTCGCACGACGATGTCGTGACCGTCAACCGTCTCGCCGATCACCTGCACCTGAGCGGCGCATTCGTCACGATCGAGACCGGCAAGCTGAAGAAGCTCGGCCTCATCGACAAACGCTCGGACCCCGACGACAAGCGCAAGATGCGGCTCACGGTCACGCCGGCCGGCGCGAAGCTGCTGAAGGCGTTCGCCGATACGCAGCAGCGCATCAACAACGTGCTGTTCGAGGGCGTGACGAAGACCGAATTCAAGGCGCTCTGCTCGGTGATCGACCGCCTCGTCACCAATGGCGACCGCGCGACGCTCGATCTCGCCCACCTGATCGCGCGCCAGGAAAAAGGCTGACGCGTACCGGCCGCAGGCCGGGCCCGTCCGCGATCGCCGGTCGGCCTGACGCATCGGCCGTGCTCAGTGCGCGGCCCACTCGATCGTATTCAGGTCGACCCCTTCGAGATGCATGTCCCACAGGGGGCTCAGCTCACGCAGCTTGCCGACCGTGTCGCGCACCTGCGCAATCACGCTGTCGACTTCGGCTTCGGTCGTGAAGCGGCCGAGCGTGAAGCGGATCGAGCTGTGCGCGAGCTCGTCGCTGCGGCCCAGCGCGCGCAGCACGTACGACGGCTCCAGCGATGCCGACGTGCACGCGGAGCCTGACGACACCGCGACACCCTTGATTCCCATGATCAGCGATTCGCCTTCGACGAAATTGAAGCTGACGTTCAGGTTGTGCGGAATCCGGCGGGTGAGATCGCCGTTCACGTAAACCTCGTCGAGCGTCGACAGGCCGGCCAGCAGCCGGTCGCGCAAGGCGCCGACACGGCGGCTTTCCTCCGCCATCTCTTCCTTCGCGAGCCGGAACGCCTCGCCCATCCCGACGATCTGGTGCGTCGGCAGCGTGCCGGAGCGCATCCCGCGTTCGTGGCCACCACCGTGCATCTGCGCTTCGATCCGCACGCGCGGCTTGCGGCGCACGTACAGCGCGCCGATTCCCTTCGGGCCGTAGACCTTGTGTGCGGTCACCGTCAGCAGGTCGACGTTCAGCGTATTCACGTCGACCGGAATCTTGCCGGCCGCCTGCACCGCGTCGCAATGGAACACGATGCCGCGCGCACGGCACAGCGCACCGATCTCGGCCACCGGCTGGATCACGCCCGTTTCATTGTTCGCGAGCATCACCGACACCAGGATCGTGTCGGCGCGCAGCGCCTGCTGCACGGCATCGAGATCGAGCAGGCCGTCTTCCCGCACGTCGAGGTACGTGACGTCGAAGCCCTGGCGTTCGAGTTCGCGACACGTATCGAGTACGGCCTTGTGCTCGGTCTTCACCGTGACGAGGTGCTTGCCCTTGCCCTGGTAGAAGTGCGCGGCACCCTTGATCGCGAGGTTGTTGCCCTCGGTCGCGCCGGACGTCCACACGATTTCGCGCGGGTCGGCGCCGAGCAATGCGGCGACGTGCGCGCGCGCTTCCTCGACGGCCTGCTCGGCCTCCCAGCCATAGCCGTGGCTGCGTGACGCCGGGTTGCCGAACTGCTCGTGCAGGAACGGCACCATTTTGGCGACCACGCGCGGATCGACGGGCGTCGTCGCGCTGTAGTCCATGTAGATCGGACGGGATTGCATCGATGCGGCTCCGGAAAGCGGTGTCTCCCGCGGTGCCGGAAAGCACCGGGGAATCGGGTAGCCGCAGTGTACGTGGACATTTCCGGACGCCGCGCAACATCCATCCCGTCAGTAGGGTTGTCTTTCAAACAAAGCTTTCAAGGTCAGGGTTTACGACAGCTTGAACCCGTCTTCGTGTTTACATTTAATAAAAGCTAAATAACAAAGCTAAATAGCGATGCTTTGTTGGGCCGGATTCCACTGCGGAATCCGGCGATGCAACCCAAGGAGGACGAGATGAGCGAGAACCATGCCGGAACCGGCGCGGGCGCCGACGAGCAGCGGCGCTTTCGCACGGCGCTGTCGATGTTCGCGACGGGCGTCGCGGTGATTACCGCCCCGCGCAAGGAGGGGATGCCGATCGGCATCACGGTCGCGTCGTTCAATTCGGTGTCGCTGGATCCGCCGCTGATCCTGTTCTCGGTCGACCGCCGCAGCCTGAGCCTTGGCGACCTGGCCGGCGCGGACGGCTTTGCGGTCAACGTGCTCGACGAGACGCAGCAGCACCTGTCGAACTGCTTCGCGAAAGCGAACGGCGACAAGTGGGGCTGGCGTGCGGACGCAGCCGATGACGATGGCGCGGTGCTGCTGCCCGACGCGCTCGCGACATTCGAATGCGAACCCTATGCGCAGTACGACGGCGGCGATCACGTGATCTTCGTCGGCCGCGTGACGCGGCACTGCGCGCGTTCGGAAGGGCGCCCGCTGATCTTCTTCGGCGGCCGCTACCGCACGCTCGACGGCATGCACGCGCCGTCTGCCTGAATGCAACCCACGTTTCATTCCACCCTGGAGGACACCATGATCAAGAACGGGACTCAGCACATCGCGTCGCTGCGCGACGGGCGGCAGGTCTACCTGAACGGCCAGCCGGTCGGCGACGTGACCGCGCACGCGGCATTCCGCAATTCGATCCGCAGCTACGCGAGCCTGTATGACTACCAGGCGCGCGACGAGAACGTCGAGAAGATGACGTTCGTCTCGCCCGATTCGGGCAACCGCGTCAGCCGGATCTGGCAACTGCCGACGTCCTATGACGAACTCGTCGAGCGCCGTGCCGCGCTGGAAGCATGGTCGGAGCTGCATTACGGCTTCATGGGGCGTTCGCCGGATCACGTCGCATCCTGTCTTTCCGGCATGTTCATGGGCGCCGACGTGTTCGAGCAATACGATCCGGCGCGCGCGGGCGCGCTGCGCGACTACTACCGCCATGCGCGCGACAACGACCTGTTCCTGACCTACGTGATCGTGAATCCGCAGGCGAACCAGTCGAAGTCCGCACACGAGCAGGAGGACAAGTACCTCGCGGTCGGCATCGTCGATCAGGATGCCGAAGGCATCACGGTGCGCGGCGCGAAGATGCTCGCGACGAGCGGGATCATGGCGAACGAGGTGTTCTGCAGCTGCATCCAGCCGCTGCGCGAAGGCGACGAGATGTACGCGCTGTCGTTCGCGGTGCCGATGAACGCGAAGGGCATGAAGATCCTGTCGCGCAAGTCATACGAGGAGAACGCGACGTCGGTATTCGACAACCCGCTGTCGAGCCGCTTCGACGAGAACGACGCGGTGCTGTATTTCGACGACGTGAAGGTGCCGTGGGAACGGATCTTCGTCGCCGGCAACACGGCGATGTGCGCGAAGCAGTTCCACGCGACGCCCGCGCACGTGTACCAGAACTACCAATGCCAGGTGCGGCTGATGACGAAGCTGCGCTTCCTCGTCGGGCTCGGGTTGAAGATCTCCGAGGTCAACGGCACGAATACGTTCCCGCAGGTGCGCGAAACGCTGGGCCAGCTCGCGGCCGAAGCGTCGATGGTCGAGGCGTGGGTCTACGGAATGGAAGCGAAGGGCACCGTCGTCAACGGCTTCTACGTGCCCGACCGCAACATGCTGTACGGTTCGCAGGTCGTCACGCAGCAGCTCTATTCGAAGGTGCTCAACACGCTGCGCGAGCTCGCCGGCGGCGGAATGATCATGCTGCCGTCCAGCGTGCGCGACTTCGAGAATCCCGACCTGCTGCGCATCATCGAGAAGACGCAGAAGTCGCCCGTGTGTTCGTCCGAGGAACGCGTGAAGTTCTTCAAGCTCGCGTGGGATGCGGTCGGCTCCGAATTCGCGTCGCGCCACAACCAGTACGAGCTGTTCTATGCCGGCGCGTCGTTCGTCACGAAGGGGCACGCGTATCGCACGTACGACTGGCAGCGCGCGTCGCATCTCGTCGATTCGATGCTCGGCAGCTATTCGCTGAACCAGGAACTGTCGACGCCGCGCGCCGCGTGATGCGTCGCCGTGCATCCGATTCATCCGCTATCGCCACAGGAGAGACAGATGGCCATCAACAAGCTTCACGACGAATTCCATACGCTGGACATGCAACGCGACTGGCGGCTGCCGGAAGGGTATGACCCGGCGTCCGGCGCGCAGGAACTGATCCTGTCCGGCGCGCTCGACACCGAGCGCAAGCGCGGCAGCCGCACGCGCCT
Source organism: Burkholderia sp. AU15512 (assembly GCF_002223325.1). Classification (NCBI taxonomy): domain Bacteria; kingdom Pseudomonadati; phylum Pseudomonadota; class Betaproteobacteria; order Burkholderiales; family Burkholderiaceae; genus Burkholderia; species Burkholderia sp. AU15512. The sequence goes on along the minus strand of NZ_NKEX01000006.1, from coordinate 2,113,117 downwards.
GTTGCGCCTGCCGGCCGGGCTGCATACGAAGAAGCCGTTCGTGCACGACTACTGGGAAGAGGTGTTTCTCGTCGAGGGCGACCTGACCGTCGGCAACGACGAGCACGGCAACGGCGGTACGCCGTTCAAGGGCTACACGTACGCGGTGCGTCCGCCCGGCGCATGGCACGGCCCGTTCAAGTCGAACGGCGGCTGCGTGCTGCTGGAGATCCACTACTACGACCCGGCGTAAGCGCGGCCGATCCACGACACAAGGCGGGCGGCAGCCCGCAGCGCGTGCGCTGCCCGCCACGAGGAGCATTCGATGAAAACCATCACGTTCGCGATCGACGGTCGCGACGGCCGCACCGAGCGCGCGATCGCGATCGACACGCTCGTGATCGCGGGCTGGACCGGCCGCGACACGCTCGCCATGGAGCAGCACATTCGCGAGCTGGAGGAACTCGGCGTCAAGCGCCCGGCGACGACGCCCGTGTTCTATCGCGTCGCGGCCGATCGTCTCGACCCGTCGCCAGTGATCCAGGTATCGGGCGGGCAGAGCAGCGGCGAAGCGGAATTCGTACTGGTGCGCGACGGCGGCAAGACCTTCGTGGGTATCGCGTCCGACCATACCGACCGCGAGGTCGAGACCTACGGGATCACCGTGTCGAAGCAGATGTGCGGGAAGCCGTGCGCGAACACGCTGTGGAAGTTCGACGACGTGGCCGGGCACTGGGATCAGCTCGTGCTGCGCGCGTACGCGACGATCGACGGCGAGCGCGTGCTGTATCAGGAGGGCAAGGTGACCGCGATGCGCGCGCCGGACGACCTGCTCGCGCAGTTCGCACGCCATGACGGCCGCTTCGTCGACGGCACCGCGATGCTGTGCGGCACGCTCGCGGCGATCGGCGGTATCCGGCCGGCCGAGCGGTTCGAGATCGAGCTGGAAGATCCGGTGCTGGGGCGCACGCTGCGGCATGCGTATGCGGTGGACACGCTGCCCGTGGCGGGTTGACGCGGTAGCAGCGCGCGCACGCACTCACGCGCGGCAGATCGCGATGATCTCCGCGCTGGTCGCAGCGTCGAACGGCGCGTGCCGCCAGTCGCCGTACCAGTCGGCCGACGAGAATCCGGCTGCGATCACGCGTGCCTGCAGGTCGGGTTGCGCGGCGAAACGCAGCCGGCTCGTGTTCGTCAGCACCGTGTCGTCGCGGCGGAAGCGGTAGTGGGTGTCGAACGTCACGATCGCACCGTCCACCGAGCGCACCGCGTGATGAAGATCGACGATGCCCGCTTCGCGCGACTCGACGCTGCGTGCCGAATGCTCCGGCGTCCATGCACGCCACGGCTGGATGCGCGGATTGCGCGTGTCGAACAGGAAGCGGCCACCGTCCGCGAGCGCGCGCCGCACGGCGCGCAGCGTCGCGTCGATTTCGGTGTCGGTCAGCAGGCATTGGAACGCATGCCCGGTCATCACGATCGCCTCGAACGGCGGTACATCGGGCGGCAGGCTGTCGAGCCCGCATGCAAGCCAGCGCACGGTGTCGGCACCGGGCTGGCGTCGGGCGTATTCGATCATCGCCGGCGCGGGATCGATCGCGACGACGTCGTGCCCGGCTGCCGCGAGCCGGCGCGCGAACGTGCCGGTGCCGCAGCCGAGATCGAGGATGCGTTGCCGCGCGGCACCGATCACGGACGCGTAGAACGCGAAGTCCTGGTCGCCCGCGTTGAACAGGTCGTAGAGCGCGACGAGGCGCGGGTCGGTGTAGAGGGTTTCGCCGGCGGGCACGGCGGCTGGCGTCATGCGGCCGCGCGTGTCAGCGCTGCTGCACCGCCACGCGCAGCCCGAGCGCGATGAAGATCGAGCCGATGATCTTCCCCTGCCAGCGGGTGAGCCACGTGAGCCGCTTCACGATGCGGCCGAGCGGGCGGATCGAGCACGCGATCAGCGTCGTGTAGAGCGAGCTGAGCACGACGAAGATCAGCCCGAGCACCGCGAACTGCACGAACGTCGAGCCGCGTTCCGGATGCACGAACTGCGGCATGAATGCGAGGAAGAACAGCGCGGTCTTCGGATTCAGCAATTCGGCGGGAATCGCCTGCAGGTACGCCTTGAGCGGCGTGACCGGCGACACGCTCGGCAGCGACGGATCGGACGGCTTCTCGATCAGCGCGCGCACGCCGAGATAGATCAGGTACGCGGCGCCGACCACCTTCACGACGTTGAACGCGAGCGCCGACGTCATCAGCAGCGCCGACAGGCCGACGGCCGCGAACAGCGTATGCACGAAGTCGCCGCTGGCAACGCCGAGGCCGGTCAGGATGCCGGTCTTGCGGCCGCCCTGCACGGTGCGGCTCAGCACGAGCAGCACGGCGGGGCCGGGAATCAGGAACAGGCCCAGGACGACGGCCGTGAAGGTGGTCAGCGTGGTCAGGTCGAACATGGCGGCTCCGGCAGGTGGGCGCAGCGGCGGGGGATCGGGGCATTGTATTCGTTTCGGCGCCCGACTGCAGACGCGGCCCGGGCAACCGCACGGCCGCACCGGCCCCTTTCTGGTATAAGCACGAAAGGACGCGCGGGCAGCGCGTCCGGCTTCCTCCATCGTCCATCGTTTCATGCGCGAGCTTCCACCGACCACCGATCCCGCAGCGGATGACGAATTCTTCCACGTGCCGCGTCCGCTCGTCGTGTTCGGCGGCTCGGTCGTCGAGCCCGAATGGCGGCTGGAGCGGCACAGCCATCCGCAGGCACAACTGCTCTATACGCTGAGCGGCGTCATCTACTGCGAGGTCGACGGCGGCGTGTGGAGCGCGCCGCCGCAATGCATGGTGTGGATTCCCGGCGACGTCCCGCATTCGGCGCGCGGCTCGGCCGGCGCGACGTTCTACGCGGTGCTGGTCGAACCCGACGCCGCGCTCGACCTGCCGGTGCGCTGCTGCACGCTGTCGGTGTCGCCGCTGCTGCGCGAGCTGCTGCTGAAGGCGGCGAGCTTCCCGAACCTGTACGACGTCGACGGGCCGCAGGGGCGATTGATCGCGACGCTGCTCGACGAACTCGTCGCGGCGCCGGTCGAGGATCTGTACCTGCCGATGCCGGCCGACCGGCGGCTGCGCAAGCTGATCGACCATCTGCTCGACGACCCGGCCGACAAGTCGCCGCTGGCCGAACTCGCGCGACGCGTGGGCATCAGCGAGCGCAGCCTGACGCGGCTCGCGGCGAAGGAGCTCGGGATGAGCGTCGGCGACTGGCGCCGGCGGCTGCACGTCGCGCTGTCGCTGCGGATGCTGACGACCGGCCGCCGCGTACACCAGATCGCGATCGATCTCGGCTACGAGAGCGCGAGCAGCTTCGTGACGATGTTCCGCAAGGCGACCGGCAAGTCGCCGACGCAATTCCTGACCGACCGGCAACGCTGAACGACGAAGGCCGCACCACCGCGCGTGCGCGATTGGCCGGATTGAGCAAGCGGTTGGCCGGCACGATAAATGACGCCACAGGCCTCGATCCATAAAATGAGAATCGTTCTCATCTGGAGGCCGACATGCAAATCGTCACGACTGAATTCCCGTTTGTCTGGTTGCGTTACACCGGTTCGACGCACACCGATCCCGCCCGTCTGATTGCCGAACTCGACGCGTTGCTGGCGCGTCGCGAACCGTTCGTTCTTCTGACCGACGATGCGCCGTCCGGCGACGATCGCGGCCCGGACGATCACGAACTGCGCAAGCAGCTCGCGAAGTGGAGCAAGGCCAACCGCGCGCAGTCGCGCGAATGGATCCCCGCGATGATCGCGATCGAGCCCGACGCAGCGCGGCGTGTGGCGCTCAACGCATTCTCGGGTGCGTTCGAGAAGGTATGGGGCTATCCGCTGAACGCGGCAGCCACCCGCGACGACGCGCTCGCGCTGGCGCAGCGGCTGCTCGACCAGCCGGCGCGCGGCGCCGTGGCGGCGAACGGCTGAAGCCATGCTGCCGCGCCGGCGGCGCGGCGTTCCTCGATACGCATGCGCGGCGCAAGCGCGCCGCGGCATGCGGCACACATGCAGGGGTGTCCGGTGGACAATCCGATCCGCGCGATGCGCATCTTCACGCGCATCGTCGAAATGAACAGCTTTACGCGTGCGGCGCAGGCGCTCGGCATTTCGCGCGCCACCGCGACGCGGACCGTGCAGGAGCTCGAAACGGCGCTCGGCATGCCTTTGCTGGTGCGTACGACGCGCGCACTGCGGGCGACGCCCGAAGGCGACGCGTATTACCGGCGCTGCGCGCGCATCACGGCCGACGTCGACGAACTCGAAGCCAGCATCCGCGGCGCCGCGCTGCGTCCGAGCGGGCCGCTGCGCGTCGAGCTGCCGGCGGCGGTCGCGGACGCGATCGTGCTGCCGGCGCTCGGCGCGTTTCATGCACGGCATCCCGATCTGGTGCTGACGTTGGGTGTCTCCGGGCGCGCGGCCGATCGCGTCGGCGATGCGATCGACTGCAGTGTCCGGCTCGGCGACCTGCCCGATTCGTCGCTCGTCGCGCGCCGGCTCGGCATGCTCGAGCGCGTGACGTGCGCGAGCCCTGCGTATCTCGACCGCCACGGCGTGCCGCGCACGCTCGACGATCTGGGCTCGCATCGCGCGGTTGGCATGTCGTCCGTGCCGGGGCAGCGCACGGCTGAACTCGATTTCCTCGTCGATAGGGCGGTGCGCAAGGTGCGGATGGACGGAATCGTCAGCGTGGACGACGAGCCGGCGTATCTGGCGTGCGGCGTGCACGGCCTCGGGCTGATCCAACTGCCGCGCGTCGCCGCGCAGCCGCTGATCGACGCGGGGCGGTTGCGGGAAGTGTTGCCGCGCTGGCGGCCCGACGCAATCGCGGTGTCGGCCGTCTACGTGAAGCGGCCGCATGTGTCGCCCGGCGTGCGCGCGTTCGTCGACTGGATTGCGGAGCGGTTCGGCGCGGCGGTGGGCGAGCAGGCGGGCATGCTCACCGCACGAGTGTGGCGGCCGATGGTGGGCGCCGCGGACAGGGTTGATCAGGTGGACGCCCAGATGGCCGCAGCTTGATCAGCAAGTGTCGAGTCGGGCGCGGGCAACCGTTCGCCATCGTAGTGGGTGCGCTTTCTTGACCGACGATATGGCGGAAGCAGATCGATGATCCCGCCGGGTTGCCGTGGCGGAGCGGACGGCGCCGGCCGCGCGCGAATCCGGGGGATGCCGGCTCGTATGAAAGTGCCAATATTCTGGCGATTTTTTGACGAAATAGCTGAAATACTGGCTCTTTTGAGCGAGCCGCACGTTGGTCTCTGCTGAGTCGACGGACGTCGTTTCGTGCGTCCCGATCACCGCCCCAGTTCGTCCGCCAGAAAATCGACGAACGCGCGAATCCGCGTGGACATCTGGTGGCGCTGCGCATACACCGCATAGATGTCGGCGCTCGGCGTCTCGTAGTCGGGCAGCACGACCACCAGGCGACCGTCGGCGAGGTAGTCGCGCAGATCCCATTCCGCGCGCATCAGGATCCCGTGTCCGTCGAGCGCCCATTTCACGGCGATCTCGCCGTCGTTCGTCGTCAGGTTGCCGTTGATCCGCACGGCTTCCGTGTGGCGTGATGCGCCGCGCCCGCTCGTCAGGCGCCAGATTCCGTAACCCTCGTCTCCCTGCCGGATGCCGATGCAGTTGTGCCGCGTCAGGTCGTGCGGCGTCGCCGGTGTGCCGTGCCGCGCGAGATACGCGGGCGCCGCGCACAGCAGCCGGCGGTTCGGCGCGAGCCGTCGCGCGACGACCCGCGTATCGGGCGGCTCGCCGAAGCGGATGCATACGTCGAACGCGTCGTCGGTGAGCGGCGGCGGCATCACCGACAACTGCAGCTGCACCGACACCTCCGGATAACGCGCGACGAAGCGCGAGATCGCGGGGCCGACCTGGTTACGCCCGAAGCCGAGCGTCGCGTTCACGCGCAGCAGCCCCTTCGGGCGCTGCTTCGCGCTGCCGAGCAGTTCGCCGAGCTCGTCCATCTGGTCGAGGATCCGGCGCGCGTAGTCGAGATACACGTCGCCTTCCGGCGTCAGCATCATCCGCCGCGTCGTGCGGTTCACGAGCGTCACGCCCGCGCGCCGCTCCATCTGCGTGAGCCGCTTGCTGACGGCCGCCGCGGTGAGCCCGAGTTCGCGCGCGGCCGCGCTCAGGCTGCCCGACGCGGCCAGCGTCGAGAAGAAGCCGAGATCGGCCGGCTGGACGGTATCCGCCATGACGGGATTCGTGAATTGAAGTTAAAGATGCTTTGAGTCTAGCACCGGTTCCTGTACTTCTGGTTCGGTAAAGTGCCCTCACGCTGACGATCAATCGAGGATGTGCGCATGAAGACCTACCGTATCGCAACGATTCCCGGCGACGGGATCGGCAAGGAAGTGGTGCCTGCCGGCAAGCAAGTGCTGGAAGCGCTGGCCCGCGGCAGCGACCGCTTTGCGTTCGAGTTCGAGGATTTCGACTGGGGCGCCGACTACTACCGCCGGCACGGCGCGATGATGCCGGCCGACGGCCTCGATGCGCTGCGCGGCAAGGACGCGATCCTGTTCGGCTCGGCGGGCGACCCCGACGTGCCCGATCATGTGACGCTGTGGGGGCTGCGCCTGAAGATCTGCCAGGGCTTCGACCAGTACGCGAACGTGCGCCCGACGCGCATCCTGCCCGGCATCGACGCGCCGCTGAAGCGCTGCGGGCCCGACGACCTGAACTGGGTGATCGTCCGCGAGAACTCGGAAGGCGAATATGCGGGCGTCGGCGGCCGCGTGCACCAGGGCCATCCGATCGAGGCCGCGACCGACGTGTCGATCCTCACGCGTGCCGGCGTCGAACGCATCATGCGCTTCGCGTTCCGGCTCGCGCAGTCACGCCCGCGCAAGCTGCTGACCGTGATCACGAAGAGCAACGCGCAGCGCCACGCGATGGTGATGTGGGACGAGATCGCGAAGCAGATTGCGCAGGAATTCCCCGACGTGACGTGGGACAAGGAACTCGTCGATGCGGCGACCGCGCGCATGGTCAACCGGCCGGCGTCGCTCGACACGATCGTCGCGACCAACCTGCACGCGGACATCCTCAGCGATCTCGCGGCCGCGCTCGCCGGCAGCCTCGGCATCGCGCCGACCGGCAACATCGATCCCGAGCGCCGCTATCCGTCGATGTTCGAACCGATCCACGGCTCCGCGTTCGACATCATGGGCAAGGGGCTCGCGAATCCGGTCGGCACGTTCTGGTCGGTCGTGATGCTGCTCGAGCACCTCGGCGAAACGGCCGCCGCCGCGCGGGTGATGCAGGCGATCGAGGCGGTGACGGCCGACCCGTCGCTGCATACGCGCGATCTCGGCGGCAGCGCGACGACCGCGCAGGTGACGGCGGCCGTGTGCGAGCGCGTCGCGAACGCGGCGGTCGCCGCCTGACGACAGGCGCGGCGATGGGCAGGCGGGCCGCGACATGGCGGCCAGCGACCCGCGGCGGCGCGCGAGCGCAACCGGTTACCGGGCGTCGCCCGTTCATCGTCCCCGGATTTTCCTGCCCCGAGACTCGCGCGCCCGACGCGAGCCGGGCGCGCCGGCCCACGCGCTTCGTCGCGGCGCTGGCGAGCATTCAACCACCGAGCACGACTCGACGACTAGCCGGCTCGACCTCGAAGGAGGAGACACATGCAAGCGGATCTGGAAACCCGCGTCGCGCGGAAACTGATGTGGCGCATCATTCCGTTCGTGATGCTGCTTTACTTCGTCAGCTTTCTCGATCGCGTCAACGTCGGCTTCGCCGCGATGACGATGAACAAGGCGATCGGCCTGTCGCCGACCGCGTTCGGATTCGGCGGCGGCCTGTTCTTCATCGGCTACTTCCTGTTCGAGGTGCCGTCCAACCTGATTCTTCATCGCGTCGGCGCGCGTATCTGGATCGCGCGCGTGATGATCACGTGGGGGATCGTGTCGGCCGTGTCCGCATTCGCGGCCGGGCCGACGAGCTTCTACGTGCTGCGCTTCCTGCTCGGCGTGGCCGAAGCCGGGTTCTTCCCCGGCATCATCCTGTACCTGAGCCGGTGGTTTCCCGCGAAGCAGCGCGCGGTGGCCGCCGCGTGGTTCATGGCGGCCGCGCCGATCTCGACCGCGATCGGTTCGCCGTTGTCGGGCGCGATCATGCAGATGCCGCCGATGTTCGGGCTCGCCGACTGGCAGATGCTGTACATCGTCGAAGCGCTGCCGGCGGTCGTGCTCGGCTTCGTCGTGCTCAGGTGCCTGACCGATGCGCCGTCGAAGGCGGCGTGGCTGCGCGCGGACGAGCGCGACTGGCTGGTCGCGAAGCTGAAAGCCGAAGCCGATGCGCGCCACACGCATGCCGGGCATACGGCCGGCGCGTGGCAGGCGCTGCGCGACCCACGCGTGCTGGCGCTCGCGCTGATCTACTTCGGCACGTCGGCGGGGCTGTATACGCTAGGCCTTTGGGCGCCGCTGATGGTCAAGCAGTTCGGCTTCTCCGCGCTGCAGACGGGCCTGCTCACCGGGATCCCGAGCATCGCCGCCGTCGTCGCGATGATCGCGTGGGCGCGGCATTCGGATCGCACCGGCGAGCGCACGTGGCACGTCGTGATGCCGTGCGTGCTTGCCTGCATCGGCTTCGTGTTCGCGGGGCAGGCGAGCACAGCGCTGCTGACCGTGCTCGCGCTGGTCGTCGTCAACATCGGGATCAGCGCCGCGAAGGCGCCGTTGTGGGCGATGCCGAGCGCGTTCCTGTCCGGCGCCGGCGCGGCGGCGGGCATCGCGATGATCAACTCGATCGGCAATCTCGGCGGGTTCGTCGGGCCGTTCGCGATCGGCTGGTTGAAGCACGTGACGGGCGGGTATGCGGCGGGGCTCTACGTGGTGGCGGGCACGCTCGCGGTGTCGGCGGTCGTCACGCTGATGTTGAGCCGCAAGGGCGCGAGGCAAGCCGCCGTGCCGGGCGTGCGGCATCACTCGTAAGCGCGACGTGTGCATCGAAACGCCGGACGGTCGCGCATGACGTGCGCCCGTCCGGCTTCACGCGTCGTGCCGCGCGATCAGCTGTGCGTGAGCGTCAGCGCATAGAACTTCACGATCGTGCCGGGCGTCGTCAGCGGCGTGCCGGACACGGCCGTCTGGTCGTAGTCGCCCGCCTTGAAGTAGAAGCTCTCGCCATCGAAGCTCGAATCCATCGTGAAGGTCTTGGTCGTGCCGTTCGCGGTGACGGTGATCGTCGTGCCGCTCAGGCTCAGCGCGTAGCTGAACTTCTGGCCGACGCCGACCGTGGTGATCGGCGTGGTCGTCGACTTGCCGCCCTGGTTGGTGCTTTCGAGCAGCAACTGCACGACGCCGCCGGACGTGAACTGCAGCTCGCACAGTGGCTTGCTCGGGCCGGTGCCCTGGAAGATCTGGCCGATCGTCGTGTGGTCGGGCACCTGCGTGACGGCCACCGTCGCGTTCAGCCGGTTGGTGCCGGAGGTTGGCCAGATCGCGTTCTCGCGCAACTCGGTGCGCGGATGCAGCGAGCCGGACGTCGTCCAGCCCTGCGTCGGGTCCATCATCACCATCGATCCGTCGCTGCCGTCCGTGTAGAAATACGTCGGGTTCACGTGGCCGCCCGCGAGCGACGAGCCGCTCACGGTGTCGACCTTGCCGGACGAGCCGGTCGGCAACTGCAGCGTGAACGGCGCGAGGTTGAAGTTCGAGCCGGGCGGGTTCGACGGGCTGAGCGCCATCACGGTGGCCTGCTGGCGGGCGGCGGCGGCCGGGCTGGCCGGATCGTCGCCGCCGCACGCGGACAGGCACGCAACGGACAGAACGGCGACGACGCACGGGATGATCCTGTTCTTCATGGTGTCTCTCTCTGATGGTCCGTGGCTGGGCGCCACGTTGTGGATAACGTTTTCCTATTCGGGTGCCTTATCGTTGAAACGAGATCGGTTGCCCGCAGGATTCACTCCAAAATACAGAAAGCAGATGAGGCTCGAAGGCTGGAACGATGATGCCGGGAATTACGGGATTTTCAAGGCTTGCAATCGGCTTTCCGTGAATGCGCTCAAGCCGATCGAGGACGATGCTAGCAAGAAGTTTCGGAAGAGTAAACGTTTTCCTATTTTGGCCGGAGAAGCTGTCTTTCGCCGGCTGCTGCGAGGTATCCGCGTGCCGGCGTGAAGGGTGCGGGCAGATGTTCCGGTTACGACTCCGTCGCCGCGACGTGTTGCGCGATACGCGCCGCACAAGCATCGGGCGTCGCATCGGACGTATCGAGCACCATCTGGCTGAACGCCCGCGACGCATAGCCTTCGCGATACCTCTCGGCGATCCGGTTGCGCTCCCAGTCCGTCAGCGCACGCGAGCCACGATTCGACGATGCGACCGCTTCGGGCGGTGCGAGCGTCACGATGAAGAGTCGCGCATCGCGCGCGTCGCAGGCGGCGCGCAGCCGCTCGAATTCCGTTTCGCCGATCGGATAGGCGATGACCAGATGACGCTCACGTGCGTGCGTGATCTGCGTGACGAGACGTTCGAGCGCGATCGCCCACTGCACGTCGAACGGTGCGTCTTCGGGCGCATTGTGATCGTCGCCGTCGATGAAGCGTGCGTCGGGCAGCAAGCGTGCGAGCGCAAGGCCGATCGTCGTCTTGCCGCTGTTGATCGGGCCGTTCAGGTGGATGACGGTAAGGGCGGTCATGAGTCAGCGCAGGAATTGGAAGACTCGCAGCTTGCCATGACGGGTGTGGCGATGCCGTGCCGTTGGTACGTCACGCGAGGTGATGCGATTGCGGAAGGGAAAGCAGACAGGCGGGGGAGTGGCGGAAGGAGTGGCAGGCAGAGTGCGCGAAGAGGATGCGCCCCCCAGCCTGCCCAACCGTACCGCATCCAGCGATGCGGCACGGCGTCGAGCGAAGCGACTTACTTCTCGTCGCCCTTGATCTGCGGCAGCGCCGACGCTTCACCCGGCGTCAGCAGCCCGACTTGCGAGTACACGCGCAGCTTGTCGCGCGTATCGGTGATGTCGAGGTTGCGCATCGTCAGCTGGCCGATCCGGTCGCGCGGCGAGAACGTCGATGCGACCTTCTCCATCGACAGGCGTTCCGGCTGGTACGTGAGGTTCGGCGACTTCGTGCTCAGGATCGAGTAGTCGTTGCCGCGGCGCAGTTCGATCTTCACTTCGCCGGTGATCGCGCGTGCAACCCAGCGTTGTGCGGTTTCGCGCAGCATGATCGCCTGCGGATCGAACCAGCGGCCCTGGTACAGCAGGCGGCCGAGGCGGCGGCCGTTCTCGCGGTACTGCTCGATCGTGTCTTCGTTGTGGATGCCGGTGACGAGACGCTCGTACGCGATGTACAGCAGCGCGAGGCCCGGGGCTTCGTAGATGCCGCGGCTCTTCGCCTCGATGATGCGGTTCTCGATCTGGTCGCTCATGCCGAGGCCGTGGCGGCCGCCGATGCGGTTCGCTTCCAGCAGCAGCTCGACCGGGTCGGTGAACTCGACGCCGTTCAGCGCGACCGGCTGGCCGGCTTCGAAGCGCACCGTCACTTCTTCCGCGGCGATCTTCACGTCGTCGCGCCAGAACGCGACGCCCATGATCGGGTTCACGATCTTGATGCCGCTTTCGAGGCTTTCGAGATCCTTCGCTTCGTGCGTCGCGCCGAGCAGGTTCGAATCGGTCGAGTAGGCCTTCTCGGCCGACATCTTGTACGCGAAACCGGCCTGGTTCATGAATTCGGACATTTCGGCACGGCCGCCGAGCTCGTCGATGAACGTCTGGTCGAGCCACGGCTTGTAGATCTTCAGATCCGGGTTCACCAGCAGGCCGTAGCGGTAGAAGCGCTCGATGTCGTTGCCCTTGTACGTGCTGCCGTCGCCCCAGATGTTGACGCCGTCTTCCTTCATCGCGGCGACGAGCATCGTGCCCGTCACGGCGCGGCCGATCGGCGTGGTGTTGAAGTACGTGACGCCGGCCGTCGTGATGTGGAACGCGCCGCTTTGCAGCGCCGCGATGCCTTCGGCGACGAGCTGCGCGCGGCAGTCGATCAGGCGGGCGCCGGCTGCGCCGTATTCGATCGCGCGTTTCGGGATCGCGTCGTAATCGTCTTCGTCGGGCTGGCCGAGGTTCGCCGTGTATGCGTACGGGACGGCGCCCTTGAGTTTCATCCAGTGCAATGCAGCGCTGGTGTCCAGGCCGCCGGAGAAGGCGATACCGACCTTCTGGCCGGTCGGGAGGCTTTCGAGAATCGTGCTCATAGGAATTACCGTGGATTGAAGCCGGTGGGATCGTATTTCGCGGAATATGCGAGTATCGGCTGTCCGGGAGGTTGGGGCAAGGGCTGATTTTCGCGCGGAACCGTCGTCGAGCCTGTCGCGGCGGGCCTGGCGGGCGGTGAGCCGGGTGGAGAATACCGCGCTCGCCGGTGCGAAATCGCGGCAGAAACAGGCATCGACGCGCCCGGCGCGGGCCGTGTTTCCGGGGCCGGATCGGCTGACGGGTGGGGCGGCCCGCCGTCAGGATGCCGATATGTCAAGATGAAAGGTATATGAAAGACGGGCGCGCGCGCGAAGCCCGGATCCCCGCCGACGTCAGATATTCCACGACTGCGCGGTGTCGAGCAGCTTCTCGCGCAGTTGATCGACTTCCCCGGCCAGCTTGGCCGTGATCGACACGTAGCCGGACAACTGCGGCGGCGGCGCGTCGTGCGGCACGTCCGTCGGCCGGCGGCGCGGGGCGAGCCGGCTCGGCGTGCCGAACTTGAGCGCGCGGCTCGCGCCGACCAGCGTGTCGCGGATGCGCCGGTTCACGGCCTTCATGTCGACGCGCATGTACTCGCGGGCCGCGATGTCGTCGCGGGCCGGCACCGCACTCGACAGGATCTCCAGATAGCCGATGCACAGGCGCAGGCTGCGCTGGATCGCCTCGAGCTGCATCATCGACGTCTCGCATTCCTTCGACACCGACGGCATCAGCGAGCGCAGCTGGACGAGCAGCGCGCTCAGCGCGGCCATTTCCTTCAGGTGCGCGTCGTCGCTGACCTGGCGGTCGCCCGCGAGCCGCGCATGCACGGCCGCGCACGCGCGCAGCGCATCGGCGAGCTTGTAGCGCCACGAGTAGGTGGCATAGAGCGGCAGCGCGAACGAGAACGCCAGCGCGATCGCGATGCCGACCAGCACGTTCACCGCGCGCCACAGGCCGTCGACGATCTCGTTGTCGCCGTGCCCGGCGACGATCACCATCGTGATCGCCGACAACAGCGCGATGTAGCCGGCCTTGCCGATCGCGTGATACGCGCAGATACCGCACCCAATGGCCATCAGCAGGTAGATCGCGAACGGTGCGTGCAGGAACGAGTAGAGGAGGATCAGCCCGAGCCCCGCCAGCGCGCCGATCGACGTGCCGAGCGCGCGCTCGGCCGCCTTCTTGCGGATGTTGCCGTGGTGCTGCAGCCCGCCGACGACGATCAGCACGGTGATCGTCGACCACTCGCCGTGCGGCACGTTCAGGCCGGTGGACAGCGCGATCGACACGAGAATCGCGAGCGAGACGCGCGCCGCATGGATCAGCTTCGCGTGCCGGTAGCGGCGGTACGGCTCGAGCAGCGGGCGGAGCGCGTGGCGCAGGAACGGCGGCAGCCGGGCAGGGAACGGGGTGGTCATGGCGGAACGGGAGTGGCTGGAACGCGCACGGCGGCCTGCGCGGGCCGGCGCCGCGCCGCGTGCGCAGCAGGTGTCACGCTAACCGAACACGGGAGGACTGTCCACGGTGCGGTCATCCGGCCCGGCCGGCCGCGGTGCGACTTCACGCCACGTCACGGCGACGTCATGCGCCGGCGGCGCTCGGCTGCGCCTCCAGCACGCGATTGCGGCCGCCGGACTTCGCGCGGTACAGCGCCTCGTCGGCCCGCTGCAGCAGCGTCGCGGCGTTCACGCGGCCGTCGGTGGCGGTCGCCGCGCCGATGCTCGCCGTGACGCGCCCGTACGGGCTTTTCGCGTGCTCGATGTCGAGCGCCGCGATCGCCCGCCGGATGCCCTCGGCGACGGTCAACGCGCCTGGCGCATCGGTGTCGGGCAGCGTGACGACGAATTCCTCGCCGCCGTAGCGCGCGACGTGATCGCTGTCGCGGCGCAGGCAGCGCGAGGCGGTTTGCGCGACGCGCCGCAGCACGTCGTCGCCGGCCGGATGGCCGTAATAGTCGTTGAATGCCTTGAAGTGATCGACGTCGACGAACAGCACCGACAGCGGGCGGCCGCTGCGCGACGCACGCTGCGCCTCCTTCGCGAGCACCGTGTCGAACGTGCCGCGGTTGTCGAGGCCCGTCAGCGCATCGGTGTGCGCGAGCCGGTACAGCTTCGATTCGGCGACCTGGCGGCGCTTCAGTTCGCGCGACAGCGCCAGCGACCCCCACGCGATGAACCCGGTGAACAGGCACATCAGCACGACGGTCCAGATCGCGCGGTGGTGCCACGACGCGTAGATGTCGACCTCGGCGGGCGCGACGTCGACGATCAGCGGCAGGGCGGCGAGATGCTTGTAAACATAGATGCGCCGGATGCCGTCGATCGTACCGACCCCGGCCAGCGCGCCGTCGCGGGCGCGCTGCGATTCGATGAACAGCGGCGAGCTGTGCAGGTCGAGGCCGACCACGTGCGGGTCGTACGGCAGGCGCGATACGAGCGTGCCGTTGTCCTCGACGATCGCCGCGCTGCCGTGCTTGCCGACCGCCAGGCCGTCGAGCAGCGCGCGGAAGTAGTCGATGCTGAGCGTGCCGACGACGATGCCGGCGAACGCGCCGTCGGGCCGGTTGATCCGGCGGCTGAGGGCGATCGTCAAGGCGCCGCCGCGCAGCCGGGACGCATACGGCCGGCTGATGTAGAGGCCCTGGGCGAGCTGGTCGCGATGCACGGCGAAATAGTCGCGGTCGCCGAAATTGCCTTGCCGGGCGGGCGATGCGCTCGAATCGATCACGATATTGCCGAGCGCGTCCATCACGAAGATCGACCCGAGATACTCGCCGGTCGCCGCGCGGTCGAACAGCAGGCGGTGGCGCTGGTGCGGGGGCAGGGCCGCCAGTTCAGGATCGGTAACGCCGTCGACGACGTTCTGCAGCGACAAATCGTAGAGCTCGATATTGCGCGCAATATCGCGCTCGATCAGCAGCATCAGGTTGCGTGCATTTTCGACCGCATGGTCGTATGCATCGCGCCGCGCCTCGATTAAAAGCGACGTGGAAAGCCCCCAGCTGAACATCAGCAGCACGATCCCCGCCACGAGTACGCCGCGGGGCGACAGAATGCGTGCCACGATCGACGCGGTATGGCGGCGCAGCGCGGCGGGCAGCGTGAGTGACTTCATCCTCGATGGGGGCGGGCGGCGGATTTTCGCGTCGTTGGCGATTCCGTACGCTGTTTATTTTGAATCGGGGCGCATTATCTCGCGAATTCCGGAGATTCGCGTGTGCATGCAAAACATGCATGCGGATCCGGCGATTCCAAATTGTTACGCAGCATTACCGCTTTACGGAAGGGTATTTGATTTGAATCAATCGTCGATATCGGTCGTATTGTCTGAATAATCCCGTGATTACCCGGCGATTATGCGTACTGGCGCGATATCGGGCGGATTGCGATGGGTCATCGATGGGGTCGGAGAACCGGATAACCATCCATTGCGCGGGTTTTTTGAGCCGACCTGCGACGGCGGCCCGGTTCGACGCGGCCAACCCCTTGATTCTGTGCAGTCTCCGCGGCGGCGGCGGGCGGCGGCACCTGAGCTGTCCCCGTGACGAATCAGGTAGAATCCGCGCTTCGCCGCAGGCGCCCGCCGCGCAACGCGTATCGGGGCCGCATCGAATGCATCGCAGGACGCGCACCGCGCTCCGATTTCGCATGCGCCGGCTACGGATGCCGGCCCGCTCAACGTTCGTCTCGTTTATGTCCGCAATTCCGAAATCCGACCCA
This sequence comes from Burkholderia sp. AU15512, assembly GCF_002223325.1. Taxonomy (NCBI): domain Bacteria; kingdom Pseudomonadati; phylum Pseudomonadota; class Betaproteobacteria; order Burkholderiales; family Burkholderiaceae; genus Burkholderia; species Burkholderia sp. AU15512. The sequence goes on along the minus strand of NZ_NKEX01000006.1, from coordinate 2,097,186 downwards.
TCCGGTTCGTCAGCGAACCCACCCAAGCTTCATCGCGCGCTGAAGGCGCGCCACCTGACGATGATCGCCATCGGCGGCTCGATCGGCACGGGCCTGTTCGTCGCGTCCGGCGCGTCGATCTCGCAGGCCGGCCCCGGCGGCGCGATGGTCGCGTACATGGCGATCGGCCTGATGGTCTATTTCCTGATGACGAGCCTCGGCGAAATGGCCGCGTTCATGCCGGTGTCGGGCTCGTTCGCGACCTACGGCGCGAAGTACGTGGACGAAGGCTTCGGTTTCGCGCTCGGCTGGAACTACTGGTACAACTGGGCCGTGACGATCGCGGTGGAGCTGGTCGCCGCGCAGCTCGTGATGCATTACTGGTTTCCCAACGTGCCGGGCGTGTGGTGGAGCGCGGCGTTCCTCGGCGTGATGTTCCTGCTCAACGCGCTGACCGTGCGCGGCTTCGGCGAAGCTGAATACTGGTTCGCGCTGATCAAGGTCGTCACCGTGGTCGCGTTCATCGGCGTCGGCCTGCTGATGATCTTCGGCATTCTGAAGGGCGCGCCGAGCAACGGCTGGGGCAACCTGACGATCGGCGACGCACCGTTCGCGGGCGGCCTGCCGGCGCTGATGGGCGTCGCGATGATCGCGGGCTTCTCGTTCCAGGGCACCGAGCTGATCGGCGTCGCGGCGGGCGAATCGGAAAACCCCCGCACGACGATCCCGCGCGCGGTGCGCCAGGTGTTCTGGCGGATCCTGCTGTTCTACGTGTTCGCGATCTTCGTGATCGGCGTGCTGATTCCCTATACCGACCCGAACCTGCTGAAGACGGACGTGACCGACATCGGCGTGAGCCCGTTCACGCTCGTGTTCCGCCACGCGGGCCTTGCGTTCGCGGCCGGCGTGATGAACGCGGTGATCCTGACGGCCGTGCTGTCGGCCGGCAACTCGGGCATGTATGCATCGACGCGGATGCTCTACAACCTCGCGACCGAAGGCCGCGCGCCGAAGATCTTCGCGAAGCTGTCGGCGGGCGGCGTGCCGCGCAATGCGCTGTACGCGACGACGGCCGTCGGCGCGTTGTGCTTCTTCACGTCGCTGTATGGCGACAAGACCGTGTACCTGTGGCTGCTGAACACGTCGGGGATGACCGGCTTCATCGCGTGGCTCGGCATCGCGGTCAGCCACTACCGGTTCCGCAAGGGCTACGTGAAGCAGGGCTATGCGCTCGACCAGCTGCCGTACCAGTCGAAGTGGTTCCCGTTCGGCCCGCTGTTCGCGTTCGTGCTGTGCCTCGTGATCGCGCTCGGCCAGGACTACCAGGCGTTCCTCGCGAACCGGATCGACTGGGCGGGCGTCGCCGCGACCTACGTCGGCATTCCGCTGTTCCTGGTCGTGTGGCTCGGCTTCCGGTTCCTGAAGAAGAGCCGCTTCGTGCGCTACGAAGACATGGAAATCGCGCCGTGGATCGCCGCGAGCCGCGGCGCGCAGCGGCAGCCGGTGGCGAACCGCGAAACCGCGGGCTGACGCGGGCGCGGCGCGTGGCCGCGTGACGTACGACGAAACGGGAAGCCTCGCGCTTCCCGTTTTTTTTGCCCGGCTTTTGCCTGCACGGGGTCAAAGCCGGTTATATTGCCCGACCCTACCGGGCCACGGCCCGGCCGGCGCGAGGCGCGCCGCGCGGATCGGCATCCGGCGCGCGCGACAGGCGGCGGCCGGCGAAACGCCCGGCGTTTTCATCGTTCCATCCGGGCCGATCCGGCCCGCGGAGCGCGCAACCCAGAGGAATCCATGAGCGCATCACCCGCCGAGCGGAAGGCCGGACCCGTTTCCATCGTGCGACTCGAAGCCGCGATCAACGCGTGGCGCGAAGTGTACCCGCCGGCGCCGGACGGCGAGGACGGCTACGCGCTCGACGCCGGCAGCAATTGCCTCGCGGAACTGTACGGCACGATGATCTGCTACAAACTGCCGGACGTGCCGCTCGACTCGCTGAGCGACGCGCAGCGCGACGCGCTCTACGCGACCGAGGTGTGATGCTCGGCCCACACGGTGCCGCGGCGCGGTATCGGTGAACGAACGGGAAGCGTTGCGGCTTCCCGTTTTGCATTGCGCGGCGCCGGCCGCCGCTGCGCGCGCCATGCGGTTCGCGCCGGGATCGGTACCGGCTGAGGTATCGTGACGGGATCGGGAAGCAGGGGACCGACCGGGCCGGTGTGGACGGCCGGCGCCCGCGCCGTGCGCGGTGCCGAATCAACATCCGTCGCCTGCCCGGGAGGATTCGAACATGGAGTTGAGACACCTCCGCTACTTCGTCGCGGTCGCCGAAGAGCGGAATTTCACGCGGGCGGCCGAACGGCTGCATATCGCGCAGCCGCCGCTGAGCCGGCAGATCCAGCAGCTCGAGGAAGCGCTCGGCGTGCCGCTGTTCGAGCGCAACGCGCGGCCGCTGAAGCTGACCGATGCGGGCCGCTTCTTCTATTCGCACGCGGTGCAGCTGCTCGCGCAGACGACCGAACTCGAATCGATGACGAAGCGGGTCGGCAAGATCGAGCGCAGCATGTCGGTCGGTTTCGTCGGTTCGACGCTGTACGGGATGCTGCCGAAGATCATCCGGCGCTTTCGCAGCGAGTATCCGGCGGTCGAGCTGAGCCTGCACGAGATGTCGACGATGGACCAGATCAAGGCGCTGAAGGAAGGGCGCATCGACGTCGGGTTCGGGCGCATCCGCCACGAGGATCCGAGCGTGCGGCGCGTCGTGCTGCGCGAGGAGCGGATGATCGTCGCGCTGCCGGTCGGCCATCCGCTCGACAGCGCGAAGCCGGTGCTGTCGCTGCACGATCTCGTGAACGACACGCTGATCATCTTTCCGAAGGCGCCGCGCCCGAGCTATGCGGACCAGGTGCTCGCGGCGTTTCACGATCGCGCGTTGCAGCCGCGCAAGATCTACGAGACGCGCGAACTGCAGATCGCGCTCGGTCTCGTCGCGATGGGCGAGGGCGTGTCGGTCGTGCCGCACAGCGTGTACGGGCTGAAGCGCGACGACATCAGCTACAAGCCGCTCGACGATCCGAACCTCGTGTCGCCGATCATCATGAGCATGCGGATGCTCGACGAATCGGAGGATCTGCGCGCGATGCAGGCGCTGATCTACCGGCTGTACGACGAGGCGCAGATGGAGTATCTGCCGCCGCAGCCCGAATGAACGCGCGGGCGGTGGGGGTTTGCTTGACGCTGTGTGCGCGTGCCGGCCACCATCGCAGGATCCGATCCGGCCGCCGAGGGGCGGCCGCTTTCACGCAGACGACACACACATGACCGATATCCCGATCGAGGAGATCACCGTCGAGACGCCGCAGGGGCGCCTCTTTGCGAAACGCTGGCGCGGTGGTCTGGCGCAACAGGCAGCGGGGGCGTTGAATGTAGGCGCACCTGGGCCGGCCGCGCCTGAGCCGGCCGCACCGATCGTGCTGCTGCACGATTCGCTCGGCTGCGTCGACCTGTGGCGCGACTTTCCCGCGCAGCTCGCGAGCGCCACGCAGCGCGACGTGATCGCATACGACCGCCTCGGCTTCGGCCGTTCCGATCGCCATCCGGGGACACTCGGCACGACGTTCGTGCGCGACGAGGCCGATCACGCGTTCGCGGCGCTGCTCGAACGACTGGGCGTCGACGCGTTCGTTGCGCTCGGGCACAGCGTCGGCGGCGGGATGGCGGTCGGGTGTGCAGCCGCGCATCCGGATCGTTGCCGCGCGCTCGTGACGATCGCCGCGCAGGCGTTCGTCGAGGATCGCACGCTGGCCGGCATCCGCGACGCGGGGCAGCAGTTCGACGAACCGGGCCAGCTCGACCGGCTCGCGCGCTATCACGGCGACAAGGCCGAATGGGTGCTGCGCGCGTGGGTCGACACGTGGCTGTCGCCGGCTTTTCGCGACTGGAATCTCGACGACGACTTGCCGCGCGTGCAATGCGCGACGCTCGCGATTCACGGCGAAGACGACGAATATGGATCCGACGTGCATCCGAAGCGGATCGCCGCGCGCGTCGCGGGGCCGTCGTCGTATCTGTTGCTCGGCCAGTGCGGGCACATGCCGCACCGCGAGCGAACCGGCGACGTGCTGGCCGCCGTGACGACGTTCCTGCGCGACGCGCTCGCCTGAGCGCTGCTGCCACCGGCGGGCAGGTGCCCGCCGGCCGTCAGAACGCGAGCTGGATCGCGAGGTCGATCGCGAGCACGGCGATCGATAGGCCGATCCCGAGGACCACATTCGGTAGCCGGTGCTCGAAGTCGCGATTGTCGCGACGCATTGCAGCGCCGAGCAGGAAGATCGCCTCGACGACGATCTGCAGTCCGACGAACATCAGCATCAGCAAATACTCGTAACCCATCTGCTTGAACGCGGCGAATTGCATCCCGTGATCGCGGATCCATTGGCCGACGCGCAGCAGTTCGTACACGAACAGCAACGCGGGAAACAGGTAGCTGATGAAATAGGTCGGCGCGGTGGCGTGCCGTAGTTCGAGGTGGAAATGCTGATGCGTGGTTGCCATCACGAATCCCTCCTTGCAACGCATGATTGCGGTCGCGACGGCGGCGCGACAACGTGCAAACGAAGGGATTACCCGAAGCGTCGCGCGCGGCCGTACGACATCAGCATACTGCTGCACGGGAAATTTGGCATGCGAAGCGTGCGGCCGTCGTAAAAATGCATCGGCGTCGCGCGACGCGTCTATCGTGCCGGATGCGCCGAATGCGCCGAATGCGACGGATGTGGCACCGACCGCCTCAGTGGCGCTCGCTCCTCGCGGTCGCGCCCGGGCGCTTGCGCCCGGCGAGCGCCCGACTGGCACCGGCCAACGCTTACCGGCGCCGCTCAGCCTTTCGCTTGAGCACCTTCGACGAACAGCTTCGCGACCGCCTGGAACTCCCGTTTCAGCGACAGCCCCGGCAGGCTCAGCCAGCGCAGCATCGCCGCGAGATACAGGTGATGGAACCACGTCGCGAGCTGGTCGGCCCGCAGCGTGCCGTTCAGTTCGCCGGATTGTTGCCCGGCCGCGATCAGTTGCTGCCACACGAGCGCGATATCGCTGCCGTTCTCTCCACCGCTTGCCGCTTCAACCGTTCCGATGCTCAGGAAGCGATGGCGCAAATACGCGAGCAGATACGCGGGATGCTGCTCGCACCACGCAGCCGACGCATCGAGCACGCAGTCGATGCGTGACGCGAAGGTCTTGCGCCGCGCGACGTCGCGTTGCAGATGCGCGAGATCGCGTGCGAGTTCACCCTCCAGCCAGTGCGCGAGCACGGCTTCCTTCGTTGCAAAGTGGTTGTACAGCGTGCGTTTCGCGACATCGGCTTGCGCGGCGATCTGTTCCATCGTGACCGCTTCATAGCCGTGCGCGTCGAACAGGCGTGCACCGGTGGCGGCGAGATGCGCGAGCATCTGGATGCGCTTGCGGGCGCGGCGGCCCGGATCGTCGGTCGGAGTCGGCATGGCGGGGGATTGACTGAAAGTGCACGAGTTGCATTAGTATACGACGTGCATTTTTCTGAATCCACTCATTGCCGCCGTGCACGAGGAGTCACGCATGAAGCTCGTCATCGCCACCTACGGCACCGAAGGCGACACGCGCCCGCTCGCGGCGCTCGGCCGTGCGTTGATCGAGGCCGGCCACGATGTCCGGCTGCTGGCCGATGCGGCGACGCTCGGGTCGGCAGTGGCGCTTGGTGTGCCGTCGGCGTCGTTGTCCGGTGATATCCGCGGGGCGATTGCGCCGGATGGCGCATTGGCCGACGCGGTGCGCGGGCGCGGCGGCTTCAATGACACGTCGAAGGCGCTCGCGGCGATCGCCAATGCGAACACGGGCGCGTGGATGCGCGAAATCGCGGATGCATCGGAAGGCTGCGACGCAATCCTCGTGTCGGGGCTCGCATCGTTCGTCGGCTTGTCGGTCGCCGAGTATCGCGGCGTGCCGGCGATCGGCACCGGCATGATCCCGATCACACCCACCACCGAATTCGCGTCGCCGTTCCTGCCGCCGGGGAAGGTGCCGCGCTGGCTGAACCGCGCAAGCCACCGGTTCGTGAACGCGCTGCTGTGGCAGGCGTTCAGGAAGGCGACGAATGCGGCACGCGCGAGCGTGTGCGGGTTGCCGCCGCGCAAGCAGGTGTGGACCGATCATCCGATGCTGTACGGCGTGTCGCCGGCGCTGCTGTCCGGCCCGGGCGACTGGCCGTCGAATGTGCAGGCATGCGGCCAGTGGCGGATCGATGCGCGGGCATGGGCGCCGTCGCCTGATCTCTCGACCTTTCTCGAAGCGGGCGATCCGCCCGTGTACGTCGGATTCGGCAGCATGGCCGGCTTCGATCGCGCCGCGATGGTCGATGCATTGATGCACGCACTCGCCGGTCGGCGCGCGTTGTTCTATCCGGGCTGGAGCGGTATCGAAGCGTCGATGCTGCCGAAGAACGTTCACGTGATCGGCGATACGCCGCATGACTGGCTGTTCCCGCAGGTATCGATGGCAATCCATCACGGCGGATCGGGCACCACGCATTCGGCTGCGCGGGCCGGCATTCCGTCGGTCGTCGTGCCGTTCGCGGGCGATCAGTTCTTCTGGGCGAACCGGCTGCAGCGACTCGGCGTGGCGGATGCGCCGGTCGCGGGGCGGCGCATGGACGCTGCCGCACTGGCGCAGGCCATCGCATTCGCTGAACGGGGCGAAACGCAAGCGCGCGCGATAGAACTCGGCGCGCGCATCGCACAAGAGGAAGGCTTGAAACGGGCCGTCAGTGCGATCGAGCGATGGGGGCAGCCGGGCGCGCGGTAAGCCCGCGCCTCCACCTCAGCTCAGAAATGCCCGGTGAACCGGTAACGGCTGCCCGGGTGCCACAGATTGGCGACCGACGCGACCATCCCCTGCGACCACGTGCGCCGATGCAGCAGCAGGCACGGCTCGCGGTCGTCCATCGTCAGGTGACGGCGCGTTTCGGCGTCGGGCATCGCGGCCTCGATCCGGTATTCGACGCGCTGCAGCGGCGCGACGCGCGTCAGGTACTGGTTCGGCGTCGTCGTCGTGAAGTCCTGCAGCGCATACTCGGGCGCGCAGGCCGGATTGACCCAGCGCTCCTCGAGCTGCACCGGCGTGTCGTTCTCGAAGTGCAGCACGCGCGAATGGAAGATCGGGCTGCCCGTGTCGATCTGCAACTCGTCGGCGAGCTTCGCATCGGCGACGGCCGCACCCACCTGCAGCACCTGCGCACGATAGCCGTGGCCACGCGCGGCGACTTCGTCCGAGATGCTGCGGATCGCGACGAGCGTCGATTCGTACTTCGGCGACGCGACGTACGTGCCGGAGCCGCGCGTGCGCGTGAGCACCTGCTCGGCGGTCAGCTCGCGCAGCGCGCGGTTGACGGTCATCCGCGCGACGTTGAATTCGCGCGCAAGCTCGTTCTCCGACGGCACCTGGTCGCCTTCCGCCCATTCGCCGGCATGAATGCGCGCGAGGATGAAGTCCTTGATTTCCTGATAGATCGGTGTGGTCATGGGATCACGATTCCAGAGTCGGCAGCGGCCCGCCGCCGAATGCCGATCCGGCGCGCGCCCCGCGCCGAGTGTACCGGTTTCGCAGGCGCGCGGGCCCGGATTCCCCGCATGATCCCTGTTCGGCCGGCGCGCGTCCATGCGGGATTGCACAGAGCGGCCGGCCGTCGGCAGCTGGCGAGCGGTCAGAACCGATGCCGGATGCCGACCGTCCCGACCACCTGCGTGTTGTTCGACGAAGGCGCGAGCCCCGTGACGTTCGCGAACCCGAGCGTCGCGCCCGCCGGCACGCCGAACTGGTGCTGGTAGACGGTTTCCGCATACACGTCGGTGCGCTTGCTCAGCGCGTAATCGGCCATCAGCGTCACCTGATGCCATTTCGGCCGATGGCTGCCGGTGGCATCGGCGTAGCGGCCGTTGGTGAACGTATAGGCGCCCGCGAACGAGACGGCCGGCGTCAGCGCATAGCGCGCGTTGACCTCGAAGTTGTCGAAGCGCAGCGCATTCAGCGCGCCGGGCAGCGACGACGCGGCCGTTTCGTCGAACATCGAATGCGTCCACAGCGCGCCGACCGTCAGCCGGTCGAACGCGTAGCTGCCGCCCGCGCCCATCACGCGCTGGCGCACGGCCGGGAAGTTCGGGCCGTCGTTGGTCGACAGCGCACCGCCGGCCGTCAGCCCGCCGCGGTTGAGCTGCAGGTACGCGGCGCCGAGGCTGACCGGCCCGTTCGCATACGACACGCCTGCGCTGTACGCACGGTTGTTCGCGAAGCCGCCGGCCGCGTTGCTGAACCCGTACAGGCCGCCGAACTGCCAGCCGGCGAGCGTCGGGCTCGTGTATTTCACCGCGTTGTCGATGTAGAACGAATCGTCGAGGTTGTCGTTGTCGAACGGATGCGACGCGAGGTTGTTGCCGTCGCCGTTGTTCGCCATCGCGAGCGGGCCGAGATAATCGACCACGGCATCGTACTGACGGCCGAGCGTCAGCGCGCCGTACGGGTCGCTCTGCAGGCCGACGTACGCGCGGCGGCCGAACATCGTGTTCTTGTAGGACTGCGTGCCGTTGTTCAGGTTGAAGCCGTTTTCGAGGCGGAACAGCGCATGCAGGCCGCCGCCGAGATCCTCGTTGCCGCTCAGGCCGAAGACCGTATTCGACAGCAGGCCGCTGCCTTGCTGCCACGCGCTTTTACCCGACTGGTTGTTCGTATAGACGACACCCGCATCGAGCATCCCGTAGAGCGTGACGCTGCTTTGCGCATGCGCGGCCGCGCTGAGGAACGCGAGGGAGAGGGTACCGGCGACTGCTTTTTTCATTGTGAGTGCTTCCTGGAAAGGCCCGTAGCGACGGGAACGACGGATCCGGCGCGCATGCCTGCGGCGAGCGTGCGCGGCTCGTGACGAAGACGAACCGCACGCGTTCGTACCGGAAACGCGCGTTCGAATCGATGAAAGGGGAGCGCGCGCGTGACAGGTGTCACGCGCGGCCGCAATGGACGCCGGCTAGTGCTGCAGCAGGCGGATCGTGCCGAATTCGGCGGCCGGCAGCAGGCGCAGGATCGACAGGATCGCGGGCGACGCTTGCGACCGCGCGACTTCGAGCTCGATGCACGCGCGCCCGGTGCGGTTGTCGATCGCGGCCGTGTAGAAATTGAGCGCGGTGCCGACCGCCTGGTGCAGCAGGCGCCGCACGACGGCGAGGTTGTCCGATTCGACGCGGATCGACAGCAGCACGAGCTCGTCGGCAGAGCACCGGCGCCGTGAACGAACGGGCGGCAGGTCGCGTGAGGCGGCGGTTTCGGTTCTGGTCGGTTTCATGCTGGCATCCCCGGGTCGCATCGTGCTCCGTACTGCGGAGATCTCGTCTTGGACATGTCGCCCATTCTAGGAATCGCGGTGAAGACACGGTGTATAGACTCGTATTGGCCCTGAAAAGAACGCATAAAAACGCCGTCGCCGCCGGCTTTCGTCTTTACAGCTTTTTTACTCCGCGTAAAGAAATTGAACACCGCTTTGATACGCGGATTTCTACACTGTCGCATCCCATTCGCCAGCTGAGCATGGGGGCGTCACACGGGCCTGCGCCGCAACGGCAAGGCCCGATGCGCCGACGATCGCGCGGCGTTGCCGCGCATAGGAAAAAGGGGAAAGCCATGTTGTGGATCACCGGCGCGTTGTCGCTCGCGCTCTTTATCTATCTGTTTCACGCATTGATCCAACCCGAGCGGTATTGATCGGCGCGATTCAACAGGAATTCGAAAATATCGGTGAATGTCATGAGCGATCTGCTTTTCATCTTGTTCACGCTTGCGTTCTTTGCCTTGACGGCCGGTTTCATCACCGGCCTTGACCGGATCTGAGCGAGCGTCGACATGTTCAACAATCTCATTCAATTCGCGATCGTTCTCGCGATCATGCTGGCGCTGGTGCCCGTCGTCGGGAAATGGCTCGCGCACGCTTTTACGAGCCCGCGTCACGCATGGGTCGAACGCCGGACCTATGCGCTGCTCGGCGTGAATCCCGACGAAGCGATGTCGTGGCAGCGCTACGGCATGGTGCTGCTGCTCAGTAATGCCGGGATGATGCTGCTCGGCTATCTGCTGCTGCGCATCCAGGACACGCTGCCGTTCGACGCGCTGCAGCGCGCGTCGCAAAGCCCCGACCTCGCGTTCAACACCGCCGCGTCGTTCATCACGAACACGAACTGGCAGGCGTATGCGGGCGAAAGCAGCCTGTCGAACTTCTCGCAGATGGCCGTCATCACGTTCCTGATGGTGGTCAGCGCGGCGACCGGCGTCGCGGCCGCGGGCGGCTTCATCCGCGGGCTGAGCCGCAAGAGCGCGGCCGACCTCGGCAACTACTGGGTCGATTTCACGCGCGTGACCTATCGCGTGCTGCTGCCGCTCAGCTTCGTGATGGCGCTCGTGTACGTGTGGCAGGGCATGCCGCAGACGCTCGCGTCCGACGCATGGGCGACCACGCTCGAAGGCGCGCGCCAGCAGATCGTGATGGGGCCCGTGGCGAGCCTCGAATCGATCAAGCATATCGGCACGAACGGCGGCGGCTTCTTCAGCATGAACGCCGCGCATCCGTTCGAGAACCCGACGCCGCTCACCAACACGCTGCACATGCTGTCGATGCTGCTGATTCCGTCCGCGCTGACCTATGCGCTCGGCACGATGATCGGCCGGCGCCGCCAGGGCTGGGTGATCCTCGCCGCGTTCGTCGTGATGTTCGTCGGCTTCCTCGCCGTGATCTATTCGGCCGAGCAGCACGGCAATCCGCTCGTGACCGGGCTCGGCGTCGACCCGCAGCCGAGCGCCACGCAGCCGGGCGGCAACATGGAAGGCAAGGAGATGCGCTTCGGCATCGCGCAGACGAGCCTGTTCGCCACCGTCACGACGGCCGCGACCACCGGGTCGGTCGATGCGATGCATGACTCGCTGACGCCGCTCGGCGGCCTCGTGCCGATCGCGCAGATGATGCTGAACAACGTGTTCGGCGGCGACGGCGTCGGGCTGATCAACCTGTTCACGTTCGCCATCCTCACGGTGTTCCTGGTCGGGATGATGATCGGGCGCACGCCGGAATTCCTCGGCAAGAAGATCGAGGCGCGCGAGATGAAGCTCGTGATGCTCGCGGTGCTCGCGCACCCGTTCAGCATCCTCGGCTTCACCGCGGTGGCCGCGATGCTGCATTCGACGATGGACAGCCTCGCGAACCTCGGCCCGCACGGCTTCAGCGAAGTGCTGTATGCGTACACGTCGGGCACGGCCAACAACGGCTCCGCGTTCGCGGGCCTGAACGCGAACACGCCGTTCTTCAACACGACGATCGGCTTCGCGATGCTGATCGGCCGCTACCTGACGCTGCTGCCGATGCTCGCGGTCGCGGGCAGCCTCGCCGCGAAGAAGAACGTGCCGGAAAGCGCGGGCACGCTGTCGACGTCGACGGGCCTGTTCGCCGGCCTGCTGGTCTTCGTGATCCTGGTCGTCGGTGGCCTCACGTTCCTGCCGGCGCTCGCGCTCGGCCCGATCGTCGAGCACCTGATGATGTCGGGCGGCCAACTGTTCTGAGGAAAACATCATGATGCAAGGCAATCGCCAGGCAGCGGCCGCCGCCGCGCCGGCACCCGGTTCTTCGTTCGGCGCGGCGACGCGCGGCCTCGTGCGGCCCGTGATCGCGTCGTCGGTGCTGTTCATGCTCGTCACGGGCATCGCGTATCCGCTGCTCACCACCGGCGTCGCGAACGTGCTGTTCCCGTCGCAGGCGCGCGGCAGTCTCGTGCAGCAGCAGGGCACGACGGTCGGCTCGGCGGTGATCGGGCAACAGTTCACGCGTGCGGGGTACTTCCACGGGCGGCCGAGCGCGACGGTCGGCACCGATCCGGCCGATCCGTCGAAGACGGTCGACCAGCCGTACAACGCAGCCGGCAGCGGCGCGAGCAACCAGGGCGCGACGAGCAAGAAGCTGCTTGCCGATATCGCACAGCGTGTGCGCGCGTACCGGCAGGAGAACGCGCTCGCCGCCGGCACGCCGGTGCCGGCGGATGCGGTGACCGCGTCGGCGTCCGGGCTCGATCCCGAGATCTCGGTCGCTAACGCGCGGCTGCAGGCGGCGCGGGTCGCGCAGGCGCGCGGCGTCGATGCCGCGCAGGTCGCGGCGCTCGTCGACCGGATCGCCCTGCCGCGCCAGCTCGGCGTGCTCGGCGAACCGCGCGTGCGCGTGCTCGACCTGAACCTCGCGCTGGACCGCGCATTCGGCCAAGCGGCCGGCGCGAAGCAATAGCAGGAACCACGGAGTCACTCATGTCCCATATCGAAACCCCGATCAATCCAGTGGCGATGCCGGCCGGCGGCGTGCCGCCGATGCGCTGGACGGCCGTGCTGCGTGAGGCGTTCCGCAAGCTCGCGCCGCGCGTGCAGTTGAAGAATCCCGTGATGTTCGTCGTGTATCTCGGCAGCATCGTCACGACCGTGCTGTGGTTGCAGGCGCTGGCCGGCACGGGCGACGCGCCGGCCGGCTTCATCTTCGCGGTCGCGTGCTGGCTGTGGTTCACCGTGCTGTTCGCGAACGCGGCCGAGGCGCTGGCCGAAGGGCGCGGCAAGGCGCAGGCCGATGCGCTGCGTGCGGCGCGCAAGCGCGTGTACGCGAAGGTGCTCGACGAGCCGAAGCAATTCGGCAGCACCAGCCATCGCGTGCCGAGCGACGAGCTCGCGGCCGGCAGCATCGTGCTCGTCGAGGCCGGCGACACGATTCCGGCCGACGGCGAAGTGATCGACGGCGTCGCGTCGGTCGACGAATCGGCGATCACCGGCGAATCCGCGCCGGTGATCCGCGAGTCGGGCGGCGATTTTTCGTCGGTGACGGGCGGCACGCGCGTGCTGTCCGACTGGATCATCGTGAAGATTACCGCGCAACCGGGCGAGGCATTTCTCGACCGGATGATCGCGATGGTCGAAGGCGCGAAGCGCGGCAAGACGCCGAACGAAGTCGCGCTGACGATCCTGCTCGTCGCGCTGACGATCATCTTCCTGCTCGTGTGCGTGACGCTGCTGCCGTTCTCGCAGTTCAGCGTGCTGCTGAACGCGTCGGGCACGGCGGTGAGTCTGACCGTGCTGATCGCGCTGCTCGTGTGCCTGATCCCGACGACGATCGGTGCGCTGCTGTCGGCGATCGGCATCGCCGGGATGAGCCGCATGATGCGCGCGAACGTGCTCGCGACGTCGGGCCGCGCGATCGAGGCGGCCGGTGACGTCGACGTGCTGCTGCTCGACAAGACCGGCACGATCACGCTCGGCAACCGCGAGGCCGTGCAGTTCCGGCCGGCGCCGGGCGTGGACGAGCGTGCGCTGGCCGAGGCCGCGCAACTGTCGTCGCTCGCCGACGAAACGCCGGAAGGGCGCTCGATCGTCGCACTCGCGAAGCAGCGCTTCTCGCTGGACGTGGTCGCGAACGCAGGCAGCATCACCGTGCCGTTCAGCGCACGCACGCGAATGAGCGGCCTCGACATCGGCGAGCGTCAGGTGCGCAAGGGCGCGGCGTCGGCGATCCGCGCACACGTCGATGCGCTCGGTGGTGTGTTTCCTCAAGCGGTCGAGACGGCCGTCAACGACATCGCGCGACGCGGCGGTACGCCGCTCGTCGTGGCCGACGGTGCCCGCGTGCTCGGTGCGATCGAGCTGAAGGACATCGTCAAGCACGGGATCGCCGCGCGCTTCGCCGAGTTGCGCAAGGTCGGCGTGAAGACCGTGATGATCACCGGCGACAACCGGCTCACCGCGGCCGCGATCGCGGCGGAAGCCGGCGTCGACGACTACCTCGCCGAAGCGACGCCGGAAGACAAGCTGCGGCTGATCCGCGAGCACCAGGCGAAGGGCCATCTCGTCGCGATGACGGGCGACGGCACCAACGACGCGCCCGCGCTCGCGCAGGCCGACGTGGCCGTCGCGATGCACAGCGGCACGCAGGCGGCGAAGGAGGCGGCCAACATGGTCGACCTCGACAGCAACCCGACGAAGCTGATGCAGGTGGTCGAGGTCGGCAAGCAGATGATCATGACGCGCGGCGCGCTGACCACGTTCAGCGTGGCCAACGATCTCGCGAAGTATTTCGCGATCATCCCGGCCGCGTTCGTCGCGACCTATCCGGCGCTCGGCGCGCTGAACGTGATGGCGCTGCACAGCCCGACGTCGGCGATCCTGTCGGCGGTGATCTTCAATGCGCTGATCATCGTGGCGTTGATCCCGCTCGCGCTGAAAGGCGTGAAGTATCGGGCGGAGCCGGCCGAGAAGTTGCTGGGGCGCAACCTGCTGATCTATGGCGTGGGCGGGATCATCGCGCCGTTCATCGGCATCAAGCTGATCGACATGCTGTTGACGCCGTTTATCTGACCGAACGCGCCGTCTCGGCCCCGCTCACGCCTTCGCGGCGTGCGCGGGGCCGTTCGGCGTTTCAATTGCCGGAAGCGATCATGGATGTGAATGTGAACGTGAGCGAAGCGAATCGACGGGCAACGGGGCCGCGGGACACCGCCGCCCGCCGCAGCGGGGACGGCGTGCGCCGCGACCGCTGGCGCGGCGTGCTGCGCGCGTGCGCGATGCTGGCCGACCGCATCGCGGGCGCCGGGCCCGACACGCAGCCGATGCTGGCCGTGCGCGAAGCGCACCCGCGCACGCACGTATGGGTGTCGCGGTACGCGGTGCCGCTGCTGCTCGCCACGCTCGTGTGCGCGCTGGCGACACTCGCCGCCAGCGCGCTGCTGCGCGTGTTCGACCTGTCGAACGTCGTGATGCTGTTCCTGATGACCGTCGTGCTGATCGCGCTGCGGCTCGGCCGGCTCGCCGGCGCGTGGGCCGCGTTCGTGTGCGTCGGCTGCTTCGACTTCTTCTTCGTCGAGCCGAGATTGTCGTTCGCGGTGTCCGATACGCAGTACGTGTTCACGTTCGCGCTGATGCTGGCCGTCGCGCTCGCGATCGGCCAGCTCGCGGCGCGCCTGCGTGCGGAGGCGCGGGCCGCACGCGCGAACGAGAAGCGCTCCGCGGCGCTGGCCCGGGTCGCGCATGATCTGTCGGCGGCGATCGAGACCGAGCAGATCGCATCGATCTGCACCGGCACGATCGCGCCGCTGCTCGGCGTGCGCGTCGCGCTCGTGCTGCCCGATGCGGATGATCACCTGATGCCGGCGCAGCACGCCCGGTTCGTCGAAGCACCGATCGCCCGCTGGGTCTACGAGAATGCACGTGGCGCAGGGTGCGGGCTGGCGCCGTTCGAGCGCGCGGCCGCGCAGTACCTGCCGCTGAAGGCGCCGATGCGCGTGCGCGGCGTGCTCGTGCTGTTCGGCGACGCGCAGCCGGTGCCCACCGACCCCGACGATCGCCGCCTGATCGACGCGCTGTGCTCGTCGATCGCGATGGCGCTCGAACGCGTGCACTACGTCGGTGTCGCGCAGCACACGCTGGTCCGCATCGAAGGCGAGCGGCTGCGCAACGCGCTGCTCGCCGCTGTGTCGCACGACCTGAAGACGCCGCTGACCGCGATCCGCGGGCTCGCCGAGACACTCGAGCGGCCCGAGCGGCTGGCCGACGGGCAGCCGGCCGCGCTCGCGCACGGCATCCGCAACCAGGCCGAGGCGCTGCACGGGCTCGTCGTGAACCTGCTCGACCTCGCGCGCATGCAGAGCGAGGGCGTGCGGCTGAATCGCGAATGGCACATGCTCGACGAGATCGTCGGCAGCGCGCTCGCGCATTCGGCCGGCGTGCTGGCCGGCCGCGACGTGAGCACCGACTTGCCGGCCGACCTGCCGCTGATCGACGTCGACGCGCTGCTGATCGAGCGCGTGCTGATGAACCTGCTCGACAACGCGGCGAAGTATGCGGGCACGGACGCGGCCGTGGCGGTGCGCGCACGCGTGTTCGGCGAAACGCTGTACGTCTTCGTCGAGGACGACGGCCCCGGCTTCATCGCGCGCAACACCGAGCCGCTGTTCGAGCCGTTCGAGCGCGAACGCAAGGAATCGTCGATCAGCGGCGTCGGGCTCGGGCTCGCGCTGTGCCGCAGCATCGTCAACGCGCACGGCGGCTCGATCCGCGCGGTGCCGCTCGATCCGCACGGCGCGCGGTTCGAGGTTCGCCTGCCCCTGGGCGCGCCGCCCGATATCGAACACGAGAGCCGGACATGATCAGATCGCGCGTACTTATCGTCGAGGACGAAGCGGACATCCGCCGTTTCGTGCGGATGGCGCTGGAACAGGAAGGGCTCGACACCTGCGAGGCGTCGACGGCCCGCGAGGCGCGGATGTATGCGTCGAGCAGCAAGCCCGATCTCGTGATCGTCGACCTCGGGCTGCCGGACGACGACGGCAAGACCTTCATCCGCGAGCTGCGCAAGTGGTCGACGGTGCCGGTGATCGTGCTGTCGGCGCGGCAGCAGGAAGTGGAGAAGGTCGCGGCGCTCGATGCGGGCGCGGACGATTACCTGCCGAAGCCGTTCGGCGTGCCCGAATTGCTCGCACGGGCGCGTGCGCAGTTGCGGCGCGCGGCGTTCGTATCGGCCGACGGGCAATCGTCGTCGATCGTGCGGTTCGGCGACGTGACCGTCGATCTCGGCAAGCACGAAGTGGCGCGCGGCGGCGTGCCCGTTCACCTGACGCGCCTCGAATTCCGGCTGCTCGCCGCATTGATTCGTGCGCGCGGCGGCGTGGTCGCCGCGCGGCAATTGCTGGCGGAGGTCTGGGGCATCCACGACGCGGACCGCGCGCACTACGTGCGCGTGTACATGACGAACCTGCGGCAGAAACTCGAGCCGGTGCCGGCGCGCCCGCGGCACCTGCTGACGGAGCTGCAGTTCGGCTACCGGCTGGTCGGTCTGGAAACGGTCGGCTTGGCGGACGGGCCGCGCGGCGCGGCGCCAGCAGGTCTAGACAACTGAAATCCCGCTCCCCGTCGTTCGCCAACGCCCGGAGAAAGCTGTTGTTTAGCTCGATGTAATTCGCAATTAATTGAAATATAAGGAAATTTGCGACCCACGATCCTATTGGTCCGACAATTAGAGATAAACACGGATTGCTGGCGCACCTTCTGAAAAGGCAAAGTTGTATGTACAACTTGGCGTGTCGCCGGAACGGGCGGCCTCCGGGTTGGAAGGGTTCACGGCGGCGCTGCCCGACGGAACCCGGCCCAGTTCGCCTCTGACAGGAACGCCATGAAGAAACTCGCGCTCAGTATTGCCCTTGCCTGCATCGCGGTCGGTGCCCACGCCAAGGATTGGTCGACGATCCGGTTCGGCGTCGACGCCAGCTATCCGCCGTTCGAATCGAAAGACGCAAGCGGCAAGGTCGTCGGCTTCGACGTCGATCTCGGCAACGAGATCTGCGCCCGCCTGAAGGCGAAATGCGTGTGGATCGAGAACGACTTCGACGGGATGATTCCCGCGCTGAAGGCGAAGAAGTTCGACGGCGTGCTGTCGTCGATGTCGATGACGCCGGCGCGTGCCGAGCAGATCGCGTTCTCCGACAAGCTGTTCAACACGCCGACGCGCCTCGTCACGAAGAAGGGCACGAACTTGCAGCCGACGGCCGAATCGCTGAAGGGCAAGTCGGTCGGTGTCGAGCAGGGCACGATCCAGGAAACCTACGCGAAGGCCTACTGGGCGCCGAAGGGCGTGCAGGTCGTGCCTTACCAGAACCAGGACGGCGTGTACCAGGACCTGATGTCGGGCCGCCTCGACGCGGCGCTGCAGGACGCGGTGCAGGCCGACATCGGCTTCCTGAAGACGCCGCGCGGCGCGAACTTCGCATTCGCCGGCAAGGACATCGACGATCCGAAGACGCTCGGCAACGGCGCCGGCATCGGGCTGCGCAAGGACGACGCCGACCTGAAGGCGAAGATCGACCACGCGATCGCCGACATCATCAAGGACGGCACGTACAAGAAGCTCGAGAAGAAGTACTTCGCGTTCGACGTCTACGGCGGTTGATGCTCCCCGCGGCGCGCACCGGTTGCGATGCGCGCCGCGTCTGTCGCGGGTGCAACCCGCTTCGCGCGATGCGTCCGACTTGATGAGCAGGCTGCATCAGGTAGTGCGCAGATATCGTTTGATGCGCGGGTAATGGCTATTGACAATCCAGCCACATCGTTCTGGATCCCTCCTATGATCTTCCAAGGATTTGGCCCGCTGTTGTGGGCCGGCACGGTGGAAACCGTGAAGCTCGCGGTGCTGTCGCTCGCGGCGTCGCTCGTGCTGGGCCTCATCGGCGCGAGCGCGAAACTGTCGACGAACCGCATGCTCAAGTCGATCGGCACCTTCTACACGACGCTGATCCGCGCGGTGCCGGACCTCGTGCTGATGCTGCTGCTGTTCTACGGGATCCAGATCCTGCTGAACAACGTCACCGACATGCTCGGCTGGGACCAGATCGACATCGACCCGTTCGTGGCCGGCGTCATCACGCTCGGCTTCATCTACGGCGCGTACTTCACCGAGACGTTCCGCGGCGCGTTCCTCGCGGTGCCGCGCGGCCAGCTCGAAGCGGGCTTCGCGTACGGGATGAGCGGCTGGCGCGTGTTCCGCCGCATCCTGTTCCCGCAGATGATGCGCTTCGCGCTGCCCGGCATCGGGAACAACTGGCAGGTGCTCGTGAAGGCCACCGCGCTCGTGTCGATCATCGGCCTCGCCGACGTCGTGAAGGCGTCGCAGGACGCCGGCAAGAGCACGCTCGATTTCTTCTTCTTCACGCTGGCTGCAGGCGCGATCTACCTCGCGATCACGACGGTCTCCAACGTCGTGCTGCATCACCTCGAGAAGCGTTATTCCGTCGGCGTCCGGAGGCTCGCACTGTGATCGAACTCGTCAGCCAGTACTGGCAAAGCTATCTCTACACCGACGGCTATCGCTTCAGCGGCCTCGCGATCACGCTGTGGCTGCTGGTGGTGTCGATCGCGTTCGGCTTCGCGCTCGCCGTGCCGCTCGCGATCGCGCGCGCGTCGTCGAACCGCTGGATCTCCGGCCCGGTGTGGCTCTATACGTACGTGTTCCGCGGCACGCCGCTCTACGTGCAGCTGCTGATGTGCTACACGGGCATCTACAGCCTGCAGGTCGTGCACAACCACGTGCTGCTCGACACGTTCTTCCGCAACGCGATGAACTGCACGCTGCTCGCGTTCGTGCTGAACGAATGCGCGTATGCCACCGAGATCTTCGCGGGCGCGATCAAGGCGACGTCGGCCGGCGAGATCGAGGCCGGCATGGCCTACGGGATGTCGCGCTTCAAGCTCTATACGCGGATCATCCTGCCTTCCGCGCTGCGCCGCTCGCTGCCGAGCTACAGCAACGAAGTGATCCTGATGCTGCACGCGACGACGCTCGCGTTCACCGCGACCGTGCCCGACATCCTGAAGATCACGCGCGACGTCAATTCGGCAACCTACATGTCGTTCCAGGCCTACGGCATCGCGGCCGTGCTGTACGCCGCCGTCGTGTTCACGCTCATCTGGGCGTTCCGCAAGCTCGAGACGCGCTGGCTCGCGTACCTCTCGCCGCGCGGCCATTAACGCATTCGCAAGATTCGCAAGGAAGGACCCAGCATGTACAAGCTTACCGTTGACAACCTGCACAAGAAATTCGGCGACAACGAGGTGTTGAAGGGCGTGTCGATGAAGGCGAAGGCCGGCGACGTGATCAGCATCATCGGCTCGAGCGGCTCCGGCAAGAGCACGTTCCTGCGCTGCATCAACTTCCTCGAGCAGCCGTGCTCCGGGCAGATCACGATCGGCAGCGAGCCGATCCAGACCACGCGCGACCGCAACGGCTCGCTGCGCGTGGCCGACCAGAAGCAGCTGCAGCGGATGCGCACGAAGCTGTCGATGGTGTTCCAGCACTTCAACCTGTGGGCCCACATGACGGTGCTCGAGAACATCATCGAAGCGCCGATGGCCGTGCTCGGCGTCGGCAAGGACGAAGCGATCGCGCGGGCGCGCAAGTACCTGGAGAAGGTCGGCCTCGCGCCGCGCGTCGAGGGCATGTATCCGTCGCACCTGTCGGGCGGCCAGCAGCAGCGCGTCGCGATTGCGCGCGCGCTCGCGATGGAGCCGGAAGTGATGCTGTTCGACGAGCCGACGTCGGCGCTCGACCCGGAGCTGGTGGGCGAAGTGCTGAAGGTGATGCAGAAGCTGGCCGAGGAAGGCCGCACGATGGTCGTCGTCACGCACGAGATGGGTTTCGCACGCAACGTGTCGAATCACGTGATCTTCCTGCATCAGGGGAAGATCGAGGAGGAAGGGAATCCGCAGGAGATTCTCGTGAATCCGAAGAGCGAACGGCTCGGACAGTTTCTGTCGGGGCGGTTGAAGTAAGCGGCCAGGCGGCGTCGCGCCTCATCCGCGACGTCGCATACTGGAACGCTAAATGCTTGTCACGCGGGATCCTTTCGATGAAGGAGCACCGCGATGAGCACACCGATCACCACCGCCTTTTCCCATGTCAAGCCGCAGGACACCGCGTATCGCGGCGAAGGCCTGCGCGACTTCTTCCTGTATCGCGATCTCGGTATCGCGGCCGCGACGAACGGCAAGGTCGTCGCGCAACTCGTCAGGGCGAATCATGCACCGGAGGCGGGCACCGGCTGGCACCGTCACGAGGCCGAGTTCCATATCGTGATCATGCTGAAGGGCTGGGCGCGCTTCATGTACGGCGAACGGGAGACGCTGGTCAGCGCCGGCGATTGCGTGCATCAGGCGCCGGGGATCGTCCACTACCTGTTCGACTATTCGCCGGACATGGAGTACCTGGAGATCGTCGGGCCCGCCGATTTCAAGTCGATCGATGTCGAAGGGCCATGCGCGGTGCCGCCGCCGACGCCGTGGGGTGAGGCGGGGGCGTAGCTGCCGCCGTGCTTTCGCGTGCATCGTCCGTACGCCTGTTTGTGACAAACCGCCTTCGTGGCGGTTTTTTCTTGCGCGTTCCACGGAGGTTTCCGTGCGCTCCGCGTTTCCTGCTTCACATTCTTTCGAATTCCGAAGGGTCGCGAAGCTGAAGATCCGGAAAGAAAAGAAAGACATTCGTCAGCTTCGATACGTTGACGGCGCCGCGATGTCAAAGATCGTCAATTGCGCGTGGATGCGGTGCACGGCGAGTCGACGACCGACGTTAAGGAAGTACCAGCCGGATCACCGGTTGAGTTACCCGGGAGAGTTTCATGAAGCGCATCGCGAAGATCCTGACGGCCACCGCAGTGGCATGTGCCGTTCTTGCTCCGGCACTGGCCGAAGCGCATTCGCACCGTGTGTGTCATTTCGATCATCACCACCATCGCGTGTGCCGCTGGGTGCGGTAACCGCGACTTTCCCGGGGATACCCGGAACGCATGCTTTATCAGGCAAATCAGGAGAGGACTATGAAAAAGACGATGTTGATCGCCGCGCTGGTCGCCGGCATGGGGTTGTCGATCGGTGCATTCGCGCAGGTTCCGGCCAGCGCGCCGGCCGGCACGACCGGGCTATGCAAGGACGGCTCGTTCTACTCGGGCGCATCGAAGAAGGGCGCATGCGCCGGCCACAAGGGGGTGAAGACCTGGTACGGCGCATCGTCGGCGGCAGCCGCCAGCGCACCGGCCGCAGCGCCGGCCACGGCAGCCTCCGCAGCCCCGGCATCGGGCACCGCGCCGGCGAAGAGCGCGGCAGCGACCACCGCGGCGGCAGCGCCGGGCGGCGGCGCGGGCAAGGTATGGGCCAATGACAGCACGAAGGTCTATCACTGCTCGACCGACAAGTACTACGGCAAGACGAAGCACGGCAGCTATATGTCGGAAGCCGACGCGAAGGCGAAGGGCTACCACGCGTCGCACGGCAAGGCCTGTTCGTAATACAGGCTGACGCGCGAGCCGCTCCCTCGCGCGTCGTCGGCACGCTGCCGCACCTCACGCCCCGCCACCGCCGGCGGGGCGTTTCATTTTCAGCGCCGTCCGGCTTCAGTGGGCGAGCTGCGATTGCGTGTCGGTCGCCGCATCGTGCGCGGCCGCGCGGGCGTCGAGCAGCGCGCGCAACGTCACGTAGTGCGTGCCGTCCGGGTTACCGTCTGCATCGGCAGTGCGATCGTATGGCTCGTTGTCGTGGATCGTCGCGCGCACGATCGGATAGATCTGCGTTTCCCAGCGGCTGCCGTTGAACACGCCGTAGTGACCTGCGCCCGTCTGCACGTGATGCGTCTTCAGGTACGGCGGCAACCCCGAGCACAGCTCCTGCGCGGCCACCGTCTGGCCGACCGCGCAGATATCGTCCTTCTCGCCTTCGATCGTCAGCAGCGCGGTGCGATGAATCGCTGCCGGCTCGACGAGCCGGTCGCCGACCGTCAACTCGCCGCGCGCGAGCGCGTATTGCTGGAACACCTTCTCGACCGTTTCCAGATAGAACTCCGCGGTGAGATCGGCGGTCGCGAAGTATTCGTCGTAGAAGTGCCGCAGCGTGTCGGCCTTCGCCGGGTCGCCCTTCGCGCGTTCGTAATACAGGTCGGCGAACGACGCCGCATGGCGATCGGGATTCATCGACATGAACGCGCCCACCTGCACGAAGCCCGGATACACGCAGCGCTGGGCCCCGACGAAGCCCGCCGGCACGACGCTGATCAGGTTGCGCGCGAACCATTCGATCGGCTGGCTCGTCGCGAGCGCGTTGACCTTCGTCGGATTCACGCGGCAATCGATCGGGCCCGCCATCAGCGTCAGGCTCGCGGGCTGCGCCGGATCGCCGCCGGCAGCCATCAACGCGACTGCCGCGAGCGCGGCGACGGTCGGCTGGCAGATCGCGAGCACGTGTGCATCCGGGCCGATCTGGTGGATGAAGTCGATCACGTGCGCGACGTATTCGTCGAAGCCGAACCGTCCGGCCGTCAGCGGGATGTCGCGCGGGTTGTGCCAATCGGTGATGTACACGTCGTGGTCGGCGAGCATCGTCTGCACCGTGCCGCGCAGCAGCGTCGCGAAATGCCCGGACATCGGCGCGACGATCAGCACGCGCGGCTGGCGCGCCACCGGCCGCGCCTTGCGGAAATGCAGCAGCGTGCCGAACGGTGTGGCCGCGGCGGCTTCCTCGACGATCGGCACCGCTTCGCCGTCGACGACGATCGACGCGATGCCGAACGGCGGACGCCGATGCGAGAACGCGCAGCATTCGAGCAGTTCGCACAGCGCGTCGAGCATGCGGCCGGTCGGCGTCGCGGTGGCGGGCGGCCACAGCGACATCGTCACGCGTGCGGCGGCGGCCCATGCGCGTGCCGGGCGCGTGCATTCCGCAGACCATTGATAGAACGGATAGGCAAGCAGATTCATGGCTGTCGCTCGTTGTGCCGCGTTGCATGGAACGAGGCAAGCGATGTGCCAGCCTGCGGCTGGCACGCGCGTTGCACGCGGTTCGGGAACGCGGCGACGCAGGCAGCACGCGACACACGGCAGCCGCACGTGATGCGTTGCCCGGCCGGCCTGTCGTGCGGCACGTGACGAGACAGCGTGCGGCGCTGCGCCAGTTCGGCGAATGCGCGGCACCGGCATGGTGCGGGTGATGCCGCGTGGCGTCCGTTTTCGGTGCAGGGGCACGAACGGTCTTGAACAGGGGAGCGACATGGAAGTCACCGGAGGACAGACGACGCTGACCATCAGCAGCCGCAATTACTCGTCGTGGTCGATGCGCGGCTGGCTGCTCGCGAAGCTGAGCGGCCTCGTGTTCGAGACGGTCAGCGTGCCGATCGATGCCGCGTCGCGCGCGGAGTTGCTGTTGCTGTCGCCGTCGATTCTCGTGCCGTGCCTCACCCACGACGGCAACACGGTATGGGACACGCTCGCGATCGCCGAATACCTGAACGAAATCCGGCCGCAGGCGCGGCTGCTGCCTGAAGACCGGAGAGCCCGCGCGCATTGCCGGTCGATCTGCGGCGAGATGCATTCCGGTTTCAGCGCGTTGCGCTCCGCGTTGCCGATGAACCTGCGCGCGCATTTCCCCGGCTTCCGCATCTGGTCGCGTGCGCAGCACGACATCGAGCGGATCGTGACGATCTGGCGCGAGTGCCTGGCCGCGTATGGCGGCCCCTGGCTGTTCGGTGCGGAGATCGGCATCGCCGATGCGATGTATGCGCCGGTCGTCACGCGCTTCCTGACCTACGACGTGAAGCTCGAGCCCGATATCGCCGAGTACTGCATGCAGGTGCTCGCGCATCCGTTCGTCGCGGAGTGGATCGATGCGGCGAAGGCGGAGCACGAAGACATCGACGAACTCGACATGGAGTTCTGACGCACGGGTTCGCCCCGCGCTTTCAATTGCACTACACGCGCTAGCATCGAAATGAACTTTCCGCTGTGGCTGCGCGACTCGCAAACGTTTTACCTTGATTTCGGTTCGAAACGAGGACGAATCCCCTAAAGGATGTTGAGCACGCTGACGTAAACGAGTCACGGGGATGACTCGCGATCACATGCTTTCGACGTGCGACGCGCAGTCCGAAAAAATCAGCGCAGCAGGGGAATCGACGTGAATCGTCAGCAATCGTGGACGCGTACAGCGGCGCCCGGGGAGATCATTTACTCCGAGGGCTTTGCGGGTGAGCCCGTCATCTTCTTGATCACCGACGGCAAGGTCGAGCTGTCCACGCGATGCGACGACAAGCGCGTCGTCGTCGCGACACTCGGCCGCGGCGAGTTCTTCGGTGAATCGGCGCTGCTCGCAGCCGAGCCGCGTGCGCATACCGCGAAGGCCCTTTCATTCTGTCAACTGACGGTCGTGCCGGCCGGCATGCTCGACGACGAAATCGAGCGCGTGTCGGCGCTGCTGCGTCACATCGTGCGAACGATGATCCGCCGCGTGAAGCGCAAGGACGACCAGCTCGCCACCTACACCCATGCCGACTTCATGCCGGGCGTGCTGTCGTATGCGCATGTGCTGTCGTTGATGGCGGGCGCCGAAGCGCGCGATGGTGGCGATACTTGGGCGCGCCGGCCGATGCAGGCCCATGCGGCCGAAACGTCGGTGCCGCTCGCCGACGTGATCCGCAAATGCCGCGCGATTGCCGGCCACTCGCGGCCGCACGTGCTCGCGATGCTGCGACGCATGGAGAAGCTCAATCTCGTCACGATCGAAGCGGCGCAGGCGGACCACGCGGGCGGGGCGGTCGACTATGCGGCGTCGTCGGATGCACGCCAGGTCGTCACGTTCGACGCCGCGCGCGTGATCGATCGCGCGCAGCAGGTGGCCGATCACGATCTCGACCTGTCGATCAACAGCGAACTCGAACTCATCGAGCTGGCCGACCTCGAAGCGCTGATCGGCGTCGAGAAGACGATGCTGCTCAACAAACTGTCGAACGGCGAGATTGCCGACGAGTTGTTCGCGTTCCGCAAATCGAAGGTGCTCAGTTACGTCGAACAGAAGGGCGTGACGTACTTCTCGCGACGCAACGCGCGACGTGGAGAGGTGCGTGCGCTGGAGGATCTTGTGTCGATCGACCAGCGCACGCTGTTCGACGTCATCAGCGCGTTCGATACGTACGATCTCGCGAAGCTGATCGCGAATCTCGACGATCGCGCGGTGGCCGACAAGCTGTTCTCCGTGATGACCGAGGCGCGGCGCAACGAGGTGTCGTGGGTGATGCGCCGTGAGCTCAAGCTCGATCCGGTCGAGGTCGAGGATATCGAGCAACGCGTGCTGGATGCCGTTCGCGCGGCGAAGGCGCCGGCGGCGGGCACCGTGCCTGTCGCGTCGGCATCGGATGCTTGACGAGGAGGCGCGCATGGATCTGTTGACCCTGGCCGGCGTGGTGTTGGGCGGCGCGGCGATCGTGTTCGGTTTCGCGCTGGAAGGCGGGCATTTCTCGATGCTGTTCCAGTTCGAGGCGCTTGTCATCGTGCTCGGCGGCACGCTCGGCGCGGTGATGATCCAGAACACGTGGGCGCGCTTCTTCGACGCGGTGAAGCAGTTGCGGCTCGCGTTCGTGCGGGCATGCGAAGTCGATCGCAAGAACCTGTCCGACCTGCTCGAATGGGGCGACCGCGCGAAGCTCGACGGGCTGCTCGCGTTCGAATCGATGGACGTGAGCGGCATCCATCCGTTCGCGCGCCGCGGCCTCGAACTGCTGGCGAACGGCGTGTCGACCGCCGTGCTCGAGGACGCGTTGCAGCGCGAACTCGATGCCTACGAACGCAGCCGCCTTGCTGCCGCACGCGTGTGGCAGCAGGCTGGCGGGTATGCGCCGACGTTCGGCATTCTCGGGTCGGTGCTCGGGCTCGTGCAGGTGACGAGCCATATTCTCGAACCGGCACAGCTCGGGCCGGGCATCGCGGTCGCGTTCATCGCGACGCTGTACGGACTGGCGTTCGCGAACCTCGTGTTCCTGCCGCTTTACGGCAAGCTGCGCGCGCAGATCGACAGCGAGCTGCGGTTTCGCAAGCTGTATCTCGACGGCTTGCTCGCGATATCGCGCAAGGAATCGCCGCATACGATCGAGACGCGCCTGACCGGCGACGTGCGCGGTCGCGCGGTCGAATCGCTCGCGTGATGCGCGTGTGCAGTACGACGAACCCGGAATGCCAATCGCATGACTGCTCGAACTGACGGCGCATCCGCCGCCGATCGCGACGACGACGAACTCGAAGGCGCGCAATCCGGCCGCTGGCTGATTTCGTACGCGGATCTCATCACGACGCTGATGGTGCTGTTTCTCGCGTTGTACGTGCTCCAGCTCGCGAAATACAACGCGCTCGATGCGCGTTACCAGACGCTCGCGCGGCATGCGGAAAGCGCGGCGAGTGCATCCGCTGCGGCTACCGCTGCCGTGACGCCTGAGCACTCGCCGCCGTGGCTCGCGTTGCTCGATTCGTTGAAGTCGAACGGCCGAATCTCGCTCGTGAAAGCGCCGCATGGCGTCGAGATCGGCATCGACGCGAAGATCCTGTTCAACGTAGGTGATGCGCGCCTGCTGCCCGATTCGTCGACGGTGCTGAACCAGATCGCGCAGGCACTCAGCGATCACGCGACCGGCGAGATTCTCGTCGAAGGCCACACCGATAGCGTGCCGATCGCGAACGCGAAATACGAATCGAACTGGGAGCTGTCGTCGGCGCGCGCGGGGAGTGTCGTGCGCTACCTGACCGAGCGCGGCGTCGCCCCGCACCGGCTCGCGGCGATCGGGCGGGCCGATACGCAGCCGCTCGTCGCGGGCGACGATGCCGCCGCGCGGGCGCGCAACCGGCGTGTCACGATCTTCGTTGCATACTGATTCGCGCTGAATTTTCGTTGTTCGCGCATCTATAGGCGGCCGCATATGCCCGCCTGACAACAACATAACGAATCTCGCATGATGAGCATGTGAAATCAGCGATGCGGTTCTGCGCTTGCATGCCGATAACCCAAACTGGCTCAGACCGAGCGGTTATCGAGGGTTCCCCATGCATTTCTGGCGCAAGCTTTCCATACAGAACAAGCTGATTCTCAGCATGACGAGTTGCCTGCTCGTGTTCGTCGCGATCTCGAGCGGGCTCAGCATCCGCCTGATCGGCAACGCGGTGCGCGATCGCGTCGTGCGCGAAGAGCTGCCGACGGCCGTGAACGGCATCCGCGCCGACGTGCAGCGCCAGATGGCCGGGCCGATCGCCGCGTCGCGGATTCTCGCGCGCGATGCGTTCCTGCTGCAATGGGAAGCCGACGGCGAACCGGACGCCGGCACGCGCAACTGGATCCAGCTCGCGAAGAACGTGAAGGACGAGCAGAAGGCCGCGTCGGTGCAGTGGGTGTCGGTGAAGAGCGGCAACTACTACAACGAATCCGGCCTGCAGCGGAAGGTGACCGACAAGGATCAGTGGCTGACCGGCTTCCTGTCGTCCGGGAAGGCGTTCGACGTGAACATGGACCGCGAGGTGACGGTCGGCGGTTACATGATGTTCATCAACAGCCGTGTCGAGCTTGATGGTGTGCCGATTGGTGCGGCCTGTATGAGCCTGTCCGTCGATGCGCTCGCGAAGGGTATCGCTGCTTACCGGATCGGCGAGACCGGGTTCGCGTATCTCGTGCGTCCCGATGGCGCGATCATGATGCATCGCGATACGGCGCTGATCGATGGGAAGCACTTCATGAAGGATCAGCAGGGGTTGCCGGGGGATGCGTCGGCGACGCTGCTGGCTGGTCAGCCGTATGCGTATCTGAGCTACAACGGTGATGGCGGCGCGCGTTTCATCGCGACGTCGTTCATTCCGGAGTTGAATGCGTATGTGGTCGTCGAGGTGCCGCAGGCTGAGTTGCTCGGGCCGGTGACGCGTGCGATTCGCAGCGCGGCGCTGGTTGCGGCGGTGGTGGGGCTGGGTGTCGCGCTGCTCGTGATCTGGCTGGTGGGGCGTGCGATTGCCGCGCCGATTCGTCGCGCGGCGACACTGCTGTCGGAGATCGCCAGCGGTCAGGGCGACCTGACGCGCCGGATGACGGTCGAGAGCCAGGACGAGATCGGGCAGTTGTCGGATGCGTTCAACCGGTTCGTGTCGTCGCTGTCGACGCTGGTGCACAGCATTCGCGCGGCTTCGTCGTCGATTGCGACCGGGTCGGCGCAGATTGCGACCGGGAATGCGGACCTCAGTGAACGCACCGAAGGGCAGTCGAGCAACCTGGAGCGCACGGCTTCGTCGATGGAAGAGATCACGGCCGTGGTGCGGAACAACACCGAAACGGCGACCACGGCCGCGAAGATGATCAACGGTGCCGCCGATACGGCGGCGCGTGGTGGGCAGGTGGTGGGTGAAGTCGTGACCACGATGCAGGAGATCAGCGACGCGTCGCAGCGGATCTCCGAGATCATCGTGATGATCGACAGTATTTCGTTCCAGACGAATATTCTTGCGCTGAATGCGGCGGTGGAAGCGGCGCGGGCTGGGGAGCAGGGGCGTGGGTTTGCGGTGGTGGCTTCGGAAGTGCGGAATCTGGCGCAACGCAGCGCGCAGGCGGCGAAGGAGATTAAGACGCTGATCGAGCATAGCGCGGGGACGGTGAATACCGGGTCGCGGCTGGTGAGTGAGGCGGGGAAGGTGATGCGCGATGTGGTGTCGCAGGTGCAGGGCGTGAGCGCGATGATGAGCGAGATCGCCGAGGCGAGCCTGGAGCAGAGCGCCGGGATTGATCAGATCGGGGACGCGGTGCAGTCGCTCGATCAGATGACGCAGCAGAATGCGGCGCTGGTGGAAGAAAGCGCGGCGGCTGCGGCGAGCTTGAAGCAGCAGGCGGCGGAATTGACTCGATTGGTGTCGGCTTTCAAGGTGGATGAGTAAGGGTTGATTGGTGGTTTGGAGTTGGGATGTTTATGAGGGCGGCTGCCGTGAGGTTACGGTGGCCGTTTTTGCATGTCGGTGCGGGATTCAATAACGTTTTCTCAAATAAAGATTGAAGGCTGGAGTGGGGGCGGTGGTGTTGCTCGTCGTCATTGCAGCGCTGGGGGCGAACGTTGCCGGGGCGCCGACGGATTCTCATCTGGTTTATCGGGAGAATTTTGCGGAGAAGGTGGACGCGGCCAGGATGGAAGATCGAGTGGATATGGACAAGAAATATGCTGACGAGGTGGATGCATGGCTCGTTAAGTCTGTCGGGACGGTGAAGGTGAGAGGGTTTTTCTGTAAGAACTGCGGATAATGGGCTAAAGTTTGAGGTTAATGTTGCCGTTATTTCCGATAATGGGACGTTTTATACAAGTGTGATCGCCGATGATGCGGTGGTGAAGGTGCTGCCGCTCGGGGAAAATCGGGATGGGGTGCCGGAAGCTCGAATTTTTTGGCGGCAGCAATGAAGCAGGGGAGCGATCTGTGCCCTCTGGCGGAGGGCGATGGTGTCGGGGATTACGGCTTGTGGCGTGGGACGGGTGGCTGAGGAGAGGCGGCAGGATTATTTTGCGAATTGTTTGCTCGCGCAGAGACGACATTCGCAGCTTGTGTCCGATACGCAAGTAATGCTGGATAACGTTGCTCAACAGGAAGCAACCGTTTCGCTTCAGTTTTGTCGGGATGACCGTCCGGTTGCGGCCGGTTGCGACCGGCTGACGAAAGCTTTCAGAAATATCAATAATCTTATGGCTCGACGCCGTGGGCGACGCGTTTCCACTGCATCGCCAATTTTAGAGGCAACGCACCAACCAACAAAAACCAAAAATATTAACCGATTGCCAGCTTTCACTCGATTGCCTTATGTCATCGATTTTGTGCTCCGATTACACGCAGAATTAAAGTGCGAGATGGCTGATACGAAGTGGTTCGAGCTAAAAGCGATTTTTGTTGGCCGTGGGCGCGTTAGTTGGTTATCTGCACCGGTTGTGCCAATAGCTTTTCGGAGTAAGCTTCCAAGATATCCATTCGAGTCCGTCTGTCTGGATAAAGTCCAGCGTGTCAAAATTATCCGGCGCTTTGGGGTCGTTAGATTAATTGAATCGTGAAAGGAGTATCTATGAGTAGGAGTAAAGGTCGCCACGAGTATGCGGACGTTGTACTTGTTACGGTAAACAAGCACGAATACGAAGAGCTGCTCGCCGCATTGAAGACGGTCACGGGTAAAGACGGGGAAAAAATCCAGGGCGAATCAAACGAGATTTACTCATCCTTCGGGGCCATCAACGGACAGCGGGTGTACGTCGCGAGGTCCCTGATGGGGGCGACTGGCTCCGGTGCATCCATTGACACAGTCCTCAATGTCATAAGCGACCTCGCACCGAAGGTTCTCGTTTGTGTCGGGATTGCATGGGGCGCAAAGAACGACCAAGGTCAGGAAATTGGCGATGTCTTGCTGTCTACTCGTCTGCGCGATGCGCAGCATCATAAGTCTGCCGACGGCCGCATCATTCCGAGAGGTGATTTGCAAAGTGCTGATGGTACGCTGTTGAAGACTTTCATCTCGGCGGCGAATGACAGTGGGGTCCGCGTCCACGACGGTCTGCTGGTCTCAATCGAGACGCTCTTTGACGACGAAGCGGAACGGAACCGCTTTATAGCAATGGATGACGGTCAGCCGATTGGCGGCGAAATGGAAGCTAGTGGAGTCCTGTTCTCCTTGAGGAGGGCCAAGGGTGCTCCGGTGCGTTGGATAGTCGTCAAGGGAATTTGCGACTGGGGCTTCAAGAAGAACGTGGATGCCACCCAGAAAGAGCACGACCAAGCGCTGGCCGCGCGCCATGCTGCGAAGCTTTGCGTCGAAACGCTCAGGCGCTATCGGCTTGTGAACGTGGAGCAAGAGTCAACCGAGCAGGAAACATTACCTGCCGATACTCAACCACCCTTAACTTCCTCGTCAGCCTTGGCGACAACTCACATTGCCGCACCCAGGGAACGGAGTATCGATAAGACTGTACAGCTTTATATCAGTAAGAATTCAAGCTATTCATTGGATCTTGGCTTTCCCGTGATCCATAAAAACTGGGATGAAAATATATTTTTCGAACTCTATCGATTGACCGAGGAGCTTGGAAACTCTCGATACTTCCTCTATGTGCATGAATCTGCTAGTCAGCAAAAAACATTCGACTATCTGAAGCGAGGTGGCCATCTTTCCCCTGGTACACCGATCGTAGTGTTAACCGAAAAACCAGCCGCGCTTAAGGATAGCGACCGCCGCAAGGAGAATTTGAAGCAAATCTTCTCTACGCCGAACGTATTCTTTATCGACGAATTCGGTCGTCAATATCTGTACAAAGAACATATCAGCGAGTACCGGCCATATAACTTGGCCGTTTATGTTGAAAATGTAACCGATAGTAGCGTCAACGGGGAGACTCAGTCTGCACTATCCAGCTTAAAGGCATGGTATTCGTCGATCTCTGCCCCTCTAATGGTCGTGCGGGGATACGGCGGTCTTGGTAAGACGACACTCGTCAAACGGTTTCTAGACGATGTTCATGCCGAGAACAAGGAAACTGGGATCCTATTTATCGATTCCAATGAGATAATCGGCGAGTTGGAGACGATCACGCGCGTGCGCCAGAAGATTGACGACATCTACGACTTTTATCAGGCACAGGTTGTCAACTTGACGGATGCCAAAAGCTTCAGCAAAGATCTCCTTTCGCTATCGGTGGACAACGGCAGTTTGCTCGTCGTGCTAGACGGTATCGATGAAGTCATCGCGAAGTTGGGTGCCAAGTTTGATGCTGTCAACTTCATTAGATCAATTTCAACAATCTATTCGGCAAACCTTCAGCGTGCGAAAATCATCATCACGTGCAGGGACTATTTCTGGAACTCTTTGCAGAACGCGGGTAGCGTGCAGACTATTGACTTGCAGCCCTTTACAGAGCGAATGGCGCAAGAGTTCTTCCTAAAGTCGCTGAATAATATTCCAGCAAAAGTCGAAAATGCACTGCAAATAGCGAATCGACTTGCTATGAGCCCTGGCTCGAACAAGAGCGATGTGGTCTATGTGCCCTATATTTTGGATATCATTGTTTATCTCATCGAGCATAAGGTTGAGTTCTCGGATGAGCCACTGAGGCTGCCAGATGTGGGAGGATTGCTCAATGCAGACTTTTCTAACGACTTTCTAGTGGCAAGCGTTTGTGAGCGAGAGATACGAAAGTTACACAGCCTGCCCGTAGAGAAACAATTGCAATTTTTCATTCGACTATCTGTTGCGAAGGACGGCCACGTATCGTCTTATGACGTTAAGGATTTATTGAATAGAGGCTCCAGTCAAGAAGAGTCTTTCGGCGACGATGCTATTGAGCGGTTGCAGGGACACCCACTGCTCATTACCGTGGGGAACAAAATCATGTTCCGTTACGATTTTTTCACCGACTACTTCAGGACGCTATACCTTTATAGTTATTTTTCATCGATGGATTTGAGTGCATTGAACAAGGATGTGATCGAGGTTTCTGCAAACTACCTGCGCTTCGATAGTGAGTTCATGCGTGATCTATGCCGTAGGTTGTCGTTAGATGAGGATCTACTGATATTCGGGATGACCACGGTTTCGAATATTCAAGCGAGCAGCGCTAGCCTTGACTCTAAGGGAGCATATCTCGCGAAACGAGCATGCTCATCAATTTTCTGCATGTTCCTCGCGCTCCTGAGAGATTCACCAGACCAAAAATTTGATGTCGAGGGTTGCACTAATCTCCTCAAGAATTTCTTTGAAGACGGTGGAGAGATTCGTAAGCTATCGTTGATTAATGTAAGTAGCACCACTGCTACACGACCAATCTTCGATTGGCGCAACCTCACTTTGCGTGACTGCTACTTCGAGCGGTATGAGTTTTTCTGGGATTGCCCTATCGACGACGAGACGCGCTTCTTCTCCAGCACCTTTAGGTCACTTGAGCCCAGAAAAGACGTGAGACCGCGCTTCTTCGAAAATACATTCGACGAAAGAACGTGCGACCTCGCTGGAATTTCGCACCTTTTGAGTCAAGAGAAAGAAGCAACGTCTCAGGCAGCCAGCGAGGCACGCGCGGACTTAATTCGTATCTTCCGCCTATTTTACATGCGGGGAAATTTCTATCCTCAGAAGCAAGAGTACATTCGGGCCAAAGTTTTCACCGGGGCATATCTTCCCTTGTTGCTGAAGAATCGGGTGATTGAGGAGTATTCAGATTCGGAAAAGGGAACGCTTAAGCAATATCGGATCCATCCTTCCTACCACGGTCTGATCAAGCACCTAGAGCAAGGCGGCGCGTCCATTGAACTCGATCGATTGACGAAGCTCTTTAAGAAGTGAGAATTTGAAGTCGGCTGTCGTTGGATTGCCGACAAACCAACGACAGCCGATTGTCCCGATATGCCGCCGCCTGCCGACGGGAACGGCATGGCGGCAGCACGAACGCCGTTTCACCGGCTTCGACGAACGCATCATCGCGATGTACGCCCGCGGCATGAGCGTGCGCGAGATTCAGGGATTTCTGGCCGAGCACTATGGCACCGAGGTCTCGCCCGACTTCATCAGCTCGGTCACCGACGACGTGATGGCCGAAGCGCTGAGCTGGCAGAGCCGCCCGCTCGAGACGATGTATCCGGTGGTGTTCTTCGATGCGCTGCGGGTCAAGATCCGCGACGACGGCGTGGTCAGCAACAAGGCCGTCTATCTGGCCTTGGGCATCCAGGCCGACGGCCAGCGCGACGTGCTGGGCCTCTGGATCGAGCAGACCGAGGGCGCCAAGTTCTGGCTCAAGGTGTTCAACGAACTGAAGACGCGCGGCTGTCAGGACATCCTGATCGCCGTGGTGGACGGCTTGAAGGGGCTGACCGAGGCCATCAGCGCGGCCTATCCACGGACCACCGTTCAGACCTGCATCGTGCATCTGATCCGCAACAGTCTGGAGTACGCCAGCTACAAGGACCGGAAGGTACTGGCTGCGGCGTTGCGTCCGATCTACGCGGCCGCCAGCGAAGAGGCGGCAAGACAGGCGCTGCAAGACTTCGCCGACGGACCTTGGGGCGCGAAGCACCCGACCACGTGCAATCATGGCAACGCGCGTGGGAGCACGTCGTACCGTTCTACGTGTTCCCGCCGGAAATTCGACGGGTCGTATATACGACAAACGCCATAGAAAGTCTGAACATGCAGTTGCGCAAGATCATCAAGACGCGCGGCCACTTCCCGAATGACGAGGCGGCGATCAAGCTGCTCTGGCTGGCGCTGCGCAACGTGCTGGCCAAGACTGTGCGGTCCGCCTTAGACTGGAAATCGGCGATGAACCAGTTTGCTATCCTGTTCGGAGAGCGATTTATGCAGGCGCGCGGATAACGTTCTGTTCAATCGCCTCGCCCACAAAAATGCGGACAGGTTCGATTGTCACGACCGCTGTACGCGGAGGGACCCGCGCAACCGCGAACCCTAATCCGCTCGCGCTTTCACAACCTTCCCCCGCTGCAACACATATTCAACGCGCTCCCCCTGATCAGCCACCACCCCAATATCCTCAAGCGGATTCCCATCGAGCACGACCAGATCCGCGATCGCCCCCGCCGCCACGACTCCAAGCTGCCCCTGCATATTGACGATCTCCGCCGCCACCGTCGTCGCCGACCTAAGCGCTTCCAGATTCCCCAGCACCTCCGCCCGGATCCGGAACTCTCCGCTTTGAAATGCGTGCATTTCCCCGAGCAGATCCGACCCGAACCCCATCTTCACGCCGGCGTTCGCATAGATTTCCAGCGATTCGCGTCCTTTCTGCTGAACGGAAGCCACCTTTGCCACCGAATCTGGCGGCATCCCGAACTCCGCCCCGTGTTTGGCCAGCGCGTCATAAGTGACAAGCGTGGGCACCACAAACGCGCCATGCTCATGCATCAGCTTCGCCGCAGCCTCATCCACGAGATTTCCATGCTCGATCGTCCTAACCCCACAGCGCACAGCCCGAGCAATCGCTCGCCCCGTATACGCATGCGCCATCACATAAGTATTCGCGGCCTCGGCCTCATCCACGATGGCCCGAATCTCATCCTCCGAATACTGCGTGTTCGCAATCGGGTCGGTCGGCGAAGCCACGCCACCTGACGCCATGATCTTGATCTGCGTCGCGCCTTTCTGAATTTCTTCACGCACGGCGAGCCGCACACCTTCAACCCCGTCCACCACCCGCGCAATCGCCCCCGTCCTGAAGCAGCAAGAACAAGGCTCCAGCAAATCCCCGCGCGGCCGAAAATCCCCATGCCCGCCGGTCTGCGACAACGCCTTTCCCGACGGAAAAATCCGCGGCCCCGACACCAGCCCGGTTTCGACCGCCTGCATCAAACTCCAGTCCGCACCCCCGGCATCCCGCACGCTGGTAAACCCACGCGACAACATCGCATCGAGAATCGGCAACGACCGAATCGCGGCAAGAATATTCGGCTGCGTCGCATTCACACCGAGATTCGCATTCGAAGCCAGCACATGCACATGGCAATCGATGAACCCCGGCATCACGGTCTTGCCGCGCACGTCGATCACCTGCGCATTCGGAAAATCCACCGGCCGATCGGTGACTTCGACGATCCGTTCGCCGTCGATCACGACATGATGGTGTTCGAGCAGAACGCCCCGTTCGAGATCGAGTACGTTGCCGCCTTGCAGCACGGTAATGGTCATGGATAGAGATCCTTATCGATTGACGGAAGCGCCGCGCTTCGCATCCTTCACGAAGCGCGTCCCGATGAAACTGACGGCCGCCGCGAGCGTCACGTAGAAAGCAGGCGCCATGTTGCTGCCGGTGCGGGCGATGAGCCACGTGATCAGGAACGGCGCGAAGCCGCCGAAGATCGTGACCGCGAAGTTGTAGGCGACGGACAGCCCGGTCGACAGCACCTTGGTCGGGAACAGTTCGGCGAACGCCGCGAGGATCGGCCCAGTGTAGGTCGCGATCAGCACGCCGAACACGGCCTGGAACACGATCAGCGACGTGAACCCGGGCGCATGGTTGATCCACGCGAACATCGGCCACGCGAGCACGAAGATGGCGAGCGCCGATCCGGACAGGAACACGCGCCGTCCCCACACGTCGGCGAGCCGGCCGACGATCGGCGAGCAGCACATGATCATCAGCCCGCCGACCATGCCGGCCACGAAGCCGGTCGATTGCGGCAGGTGCAGCGTGCGCACGGAATACGTCGGCATGTAGAAGAGCAGCACGTAGGTGCAGACGGTCCACAGAATGACCATTGAAAAGCTCGCGAACGTCTCGCGCGGGTAGATGGACAGCACTTCCTTCAGCGGCGAGCTTTCTTTCGCCTGCGCTTCGACGGCGCTGAATGCGGGCGTCTCGTCGATATGGCTGCGGATGTAGTAGCCGACCGGCCCGACGATGATCCCGAGCAGGAACGGCAGCCGCCAGCCCCAGCTATGCAGCGCCTGCGTGTCGAGCGACGTCGTGACGAAGGTGCCGGTCGCGGCGCCGAGCAGCACCGCGAAGCCGATGCTCGACTGGATCCAGCTCGAGTAGTACGCGCGCTTCTCCGGCGGCGCGTATTCGGTGAGGAACGCGGTGGCGCCGCCCATCTCGCCGCCGGCCGAGAAGCCTTGCAGCAGCCGCGCGACGACGATCAGCAGCGGTGCGGCGATACCGGCCTGTTCGTAGGTCGGCGCGAGTCCGATGAGCGCGGTGCCGGCGGCCATCATGAGGATGGTGAGCGACAGCGCGGCCTTGCGCCCGACCTTGTCGGCGTAGATGCCGAGCACGATGCCGCCGACGGGCCGCATGAAGAACCCGACGCCGAACGTCGCGACGGTCAGCAGCACGGACGTCAGTTCGTTGCCGGTCGGAAAGAACAGTTTCGCGATGATGACCGCGAAGAAGCTGTAGACGGTGAAATCGAACCATTCGAGACCGTTGCCGATCACGGTCGCGACGATGGCGCGGCGGCGCTGCTGCACTGCCGCATCGACGGCAGGCGCGGCGCGCGGGGAAAGCGTTCCTTGCATGGTCTCTTCCTCTATCGGAATCAAGACGGGACGGCTGCCCCGCGTGAACCCCATGCTAAGGACAGCGCGATTTTTTTCTGAAACGAAAGATTTGCATGCACGCATGCGCTGGACGCATGCGTTGCGTGTCGGATGGGTCAGGGCGCCGTCTGCCGCTCCGCCTGTTCGAACAGCCAGCGTGTGAACAGGCGCGCGGCCTGGTTCTGCGCGCGGTCGTTCGGCGAGATCACGTAGTAGCCACCGCCGTGGCTCGCGGATGCGTCGGTCACGCGCACGAGCAGCCCGGCCTCGATGCATGCGTCGATCATGTAGCGCCAGCCGAGCGACACGCCCTGGCCGAGAATCGTCATCTGCACGATCTGCGGATACGAGTTGATGGTGATGTCCTGCGGCCGTGCCTTCTGCCGGTCGATATCGTTCTGGTCGAACCATTCGGACCACGACATCCATTGACGCTGGCCATCCTCGAGACGCAGTAGCGTCTCGTTCGCAAGATCGGCCGCGTCGAGCGTGCGGCCGGCCAGATAGCCAGGCGCGCAGACAGGAAACACTTCCTCGTCGAACAGGCGGCGCGCGGTGTATTCGGCCGGCGCCTGCTGGCGCACGTAGTACACACCCACGTCGAACTCCGCCGGCGACATCGACGCGAGCCCGTCGCGCACGATCAGCCGCAGCTTGATGTCCGGATAGGCGGCGCGAAACTCGGGCAGGCGCGGCGTGAGCCACAGCAGCGCCACACCGGACGAGCACGCAATCGTCAGTTCGAGATCGCCGTAGGGCTTCATCACATCGTGCGTGGCTTCCGCGCATTGCGTGAGGAGATGGTGCACCTGCGCGGCGTATTGCTCACCGGCGATCGTCAGCCGCAGCGAACGATGTTCGCGCACGAACAGTGAGCGGCCGAGGAATTCCTCGAGCTGCTGGATCTGCCGGCTGATCGCGCTTTGGGTCAGGTGCAGTTCGGCGGCCGCGCGCGTGAAGCTCGCGTGCCGCACGGCGGCTTCGAACGCGATGAGGCACTGAAGGGGCGGCAGGGGCGTGATGCGCATGGCAGCTTGGGAGGTCGAGGAGGCTGCCGATATGATACGAGCGGATCGAAAGGAAATCACAAGGAAGCAGGGTGCCGTCAGCTGCCGTATTCATGCGAAGATTGACCGCACAACACACTCGCCCGAGAACGACGTGACCCTATTCAACCCTGAGAGAAAACCGGACACCGCCCATCCGCCGTGGATGCCCGTCGCGATGGCCGAACTCGGCATCCGCCGCCATCCGCCCGGCAGCATCAACCCGCGCATCGTCGAATACAACAACCAGACGAACCTGGTTGGCTACGACGACAAGATTTCCTGGTGCTCGTCCTTCGTGAACTGGTGCATGACGCACGCCGGCATTCGTGGCACGGGATCGGCGCTTGCGCGTTCGTGGCTCGAATGGGGGAGGCCGCTGGAACGGCCAGTCTACGGTTGCATCGCGATCCTGACGCGCGACGATCCCGCGAGCTGGAAAGGGCATGTTGGTTTCTACCTGCGTCACGACGACGAACAGGTGTATCTCTTCGGCGGCAACCAACTGGAAGAAGTCCGCGAACTCGCGTACCCGTTGAACGAAGTGATCGGCTACCGCTGGCCCGACGCCGCGTGATCACGGCATGCTGAACCGTCTGGTGCTGAACGACGATCCGGTGCCGCAGCGCCTCGCCGACTATGCACGGGCGCAGTGGGAGCGGCCGTCGGTGCAGCGCTGGGTGAAGCTGAAGCGGCCGCCGCTGTAATTTGCAATGAATGTGCTCGGCCCGATCCTCATCGTGCTCCTGCTGGCTGCCGGCGTGTTCGTTGCGATCCGGTTCTGGCACAAGCCCGTCACGCGTATCGTTACCGTCATCGCGGGACTGGGCATCGCGTGGGCGGCGGTCTATCTGATCGCGTTGTCATCGGTCAAATGCCTGGGATCGTGCGGCTGACGAGCGGGGCGCCGGCAAGCGTGGAAGCCGGCGCCGTATCGTGATCGCGCTCAGTTCTTCGCCACCGCCTCCACCTCCGGCCCACCCGCCGCGTCATTCCTGCTCCACCCACCCCCAAGCGACCGATAAAGCGCCACCGCCGCCAGCGCATGCTCGCGCTTGACCTGATTCAGCGAATCCGAATCCCGCAGATAAACCTCCTGCGCGGACAGCACATCCAGAAAATCCGTCGCACCGCCCTTATAGAGCTGATTCGCCAACCCAAGCGCCTTGTCCGATGCAGCCAGCGCACTACCCAGCCTGCGCGTTGCCTCATCGGAACTGACGAGATTCGCCCGCGCATCCTCGACTTCCCGCAACGCCTGCAGCATCGTCTGCCGCAACCCGAGTTCCGACTCGCGCATCCGGCTTTCGCTCTGCGAGATATCGGCCGTAATCCGCCCCGCATTGAAAATCGGGCTCGTCGCACTCAACGCCGCACTGAACAGGTTATCGGTCAACGTCGGCAACCCGAGATAAGAAGCCGCCAGAATCCCGTCCGTCAGGTTCAAAGAAAACTTCGGATACCGCTCGGCCTTCGCCACGCCGACTTGCGCCGCACGCCGCTCGACCTGCGCATACGCCGTCAGCACATCCGGCCGCCGCAGCAACGCCTGCGAAGGCAACGTCCCCGGCGCGCCAACCGGCGGCGCAGGAATCTCCCCGGCCTGTACCAGCAAGAGCCGATCAACCGATTCCGGCGTCCTCCCCGAATACACGGCAATCAGATTGAGCTGATGCGTAATCTGCGCCTGCGTCGGCGGAATCCGCGCTTCGAGTGCATCGAGCTGGTTCTGCGCACGCGTGACGTCAAGCTCGGTCGACAGCCCGAACGCCTGCCGCTTGCGCGTGAGTTCGAGCGCATGCTGCCGGATCTTCGCGTTGTCCTGCAGGATCTTCAGTTCCTGCTGCGCCCAGCGCAGATCGACATACGCGGAAGCCGCATCGGCCGCGAGCGCGAGCCGCATCGCATCCTCCGCATGCTTTTGCCCGACGAGCTCGGCTTGCGCGGCAAGCAGGTCGAGCCGTTCACCGCCGAACACATCGGGCGACCAGCTCAGCGCGAGTCCCGCGCCAGCCTGACGCACATAGCCGAGCGGCGGCGGCGTGTTCTGGCGTGCGTCGGCTGCATGCGCGGTCGCGTCGAGTTCGGGCAGCAGCACCGCGCGCTTCTGCACGGTCAGCGCCTGCGCCTGCTTCACGCGTTCGGCTGCTGCCTGCAGATCGAGGTTGCCGTCGAGCACGGTGGCGATCAGCCGGTCGAGCGCGGGATCGTGGAATTGCGCCCACCACGCGGCGGCGTCGATGTCCGCGCGCGGCACATCGGTGTCCCATGCATCCGGCGCGAGCGTCCGAACCGAATCCTGAAGCGCCGGATGCTGCGCGGGCTGCACCGCACAACCTGCGGCGAGTGCGCTGATGGCGAGGGCGACGAGAAGTTTTTTCATGATGGTGATGACCTCAACCTCAGTGCGCGTCCGGCGGCGGCGCGTTCAGGGAAATGGGTTTGGAGAAGACGACCGCGAGCAGCGCGACGACGAAGCACAGCGACAGCGCGTAGTACGCATCCGCATAGGTGAGCGTCAGCGCCTCGCGATAGATCAGGTGATGCAGGTTCGCGAGCCCGGCTTGCGCGGTGTCCAGCGTGTTGCCGGCCACCGACGTCCAGTACGCGGCCTGCCGATCGAGCAGCGAGGCGATCTGCGGCTGGCCGGCGCTCACGTGCTCGTTCAGGCGCAGGTAATGAAAGTTCAGCCGGTCGTTGAGCATCGTCGCACTTACCGCGATGCCGATCGCCCCGCCGAGATTGCGCATCAGGTTGAACAGGCCGCTTGCCGATTTCAGGCGCGACTGCGGCAGCGAGCCGAGCGCCATCGTCACGATCGGCGGCACGCTGAACTGCTGGCCGATGCCGCGCAGCGCCTGCGGCAGCAGCAGTTCGCGCCAGCCCCAATCGTGCGTGATCGGCGTGTACAGGTAACAGCCGAGCCCGAAGCAGATCAGCCCGAACACCAGCAGCGCGCGCAGGCTGAAGTAGCGCGCGGCGAACGCATACGCACAGAGCGCGATCAGCTGGAACGCGCCGACCGACAGCAGCGCCATGCCGATCTGCAACGAGCTGAACGCGCGCACCTGCGCCAGAAACAGCGGCGTGAGGAACACGGTCACGAAAATCCCGATGCCCGTCACGAACGACAGCAGGCTGCCGATCCCGAAGTTGCGCACGACGAGCGCGCGCAGGTCGACGATCGGATCCTTCGCGGTCAGTGCATGCACGATGAACAGGAAACCGCAGATACCGGAGATCCACGCGCAGATCACGATCGCGTCGTCGCCGAACCAGTTCTTGCGCGGGCCTTCCTCCAGCACGTATTCGAGGCAGCCGAGGAAGCCGGACATCAGCACGATGCCGAGATAGTCGCCGCGCTTGATGAGGCTGAGGTCGGGTTCGTCGATGTGCACGTAGCGCGGCACGAGCGCGGCCACCGCGATGCCCGGCACGAGGTTCAGGTAGAACAGCCAGTGCCACGACCATTGATCGGTGATCCAGCCGCCGATCACGGGGCCGATCGCCGGGGCGAGCGAGGCCAGCGCGCCGATGGTCGTCGATGCGATCAGCCGCTGCTTGCCGGGGAACAGCACGAACGCGGTGGTGAACACGGTCGGGATCATCGCGGCGCCGAGCGCACCCTGCAGCCCGCGAAACAGGATCATCGAGTTGATGTCCCACGCGACGCCGCACAGCATGCTGGTGATCGTGAAGCCGACCGCCGATGCGGCGAACAGCCAGCGCGTCGACATCACCTTCGACAGCCAGCCCGACATCGGGATCACGATGATCTCGGCGATCAGGTAGGCGGTTTGCACCCACGACAATTCGTCCTGGCTGGCGGACAGGCCGCCGCCGATGTCGCGCAGCGACGACGCGACGATCTGGATGTCGAGCGTCGCCATGAAGAAACCGATGCACATCAGCGCGAACGCGAACACGCGCTGCTTCGTGGGTTGCGACGCCGGGTCGCCGGAAAACGCGGTGGTCATCGTCGTCTCCCGCTCAGTTCGCGTGGTCGGTATGCACGGTCACGACCGCGGAGAGCCCGGGGCGCAGCACGTGGTCGAGGCCCGGCTGCGGATCGAGGTGCACGCGCACGGGCACGCGCTGGACGATCTTCGTGAAGTTGCCGGTCGCGTTCTCGGGCGGCAGCACGCTGAAGGTTGCGCCGGTGGCGGGCGCGAGGCTGTCGACACGGCCGTGCAGTTTCGTGTTCGATGCATCGAGCGACACGTCGACGCGATCGCCCGCATGCATCTTGCGCAGCTGGTCTTCCTTGAAGTTCGCGTCGATCCACAGGCCGGACGCCGGCACCACAGTCAGCAGCGGCACGCCGACGTTCGCGAGCATCCCGACGCGGCCCGTGCGGTTGCCGACGTAGCCGTCGACCGGCGAGCGGATGGTCGTGTATTCGACGTTGAGCGCGGCGACGCGCTGCGCGGCAAGCGCGGTGTTCACGCGGGCCCGCGCGTCGGCGAGCTGCGCGCCGAGCACGTCGAGCTGCCGCTTCGATGCGAGCAGCGCGGCGTCGCTGCGGTCGACGGCGGCGCCGGCCTTCGAATAGTCGGCGTCCGCGCGTTCGACGATCTGGTTCGACACGGCGTCGGATTTCACGAGCTCGCGATAGCGCACGCGATCCGACGCGGCACGGGTCAGCTCGGCCGACGACGCGTTCTTCTCGGCCGCC
Source organism: Burkholderia sp. AU15512 (assembly GCF_002223325.1). Taxonomy (NCBI): domain Bacteria; kingdom Pseudomonadati; phylum Pseudomonadota; class Betaproteobacteria; order Burkholderiales; family Burkholderiaceae; genus Burkholderia; species Burkholderia sp. AU15512. Next base: position 2,054,037 of record NZ_NKEX01000006.1, on the reverse strand, counting down.
TGCTGGCCGATCACCGCGAATTGCAGTTGCTGCTTCGCCTCGAGTTCGGTCACCGCGGAGCGGGCGCTGTCGACTTCGGCGCTGGCCTGCGCGAGTTTCGCGTCGTAGTCGCGCGCATCGAGCTGCACGAGCACGTCGCCGGCCTTCACGCGCTGGTTGTCGGTCACGAGGATCTTGTCGACGAAGCCGTTGACCTTCGGCGCGAGCACGGTCACGTCGCCGCCGACATACGCATCGTCGGTGCTTTCCTGAAAGCGCAGCACGAACAGCCAGTCGAGCGCGGCGGCGGCGACGACGATGACGACGGCACCCACCGCGATGCGCATCCACGGCACGCGACGCTGTTGCTTCGCGGGCTGGTCGAGTGTGGCTGCTTCACGGGATGAGGCAGCGGCTTGGGTCGTATCCATCGATTCACCTATGTATATGCACTTATCAAGTCGATCGACGGCATGTCGTCGATCGGGGAAGGGGCTAGCGTTCCGGCAGGTTGTGCGTGATCCGGAACAATTCGTCTCTGAGGCGGGCCGCCTGCGCCGACCCGAACCGCTGCTCGAACGCTTCCTGCGCGGCGAGCCAGTGCACGTGCGCGTCGGCGATCTTCGTTTCGCCGTGCGCGGTCAGCGCGAACGTCTGGCGGCGGCATCGCGGCTCGATCCGGCCGGCCACCAGCGCCGCACCGACGAGCGGCTTGAGCGCGCGCAGCAGCGCGGTGCGTTCGATCACCAGCACGGTCGACAGCGTCGCCATCGTCAAGCCGGGCCGGTCGCGCAGCAGCGCGAGAATGCTGTACTGCGACGGCGTCACGCCCGCCCGCGACAGATAACGCTCGTAGAACTGCGAGATCCGGCGGGCGGCTTGCCGGACCGCGAAGCAATCGTCATCGGTGAGCGTCATCTTGTGCATGTACACATATTAGGAGGCAATGCGGCGCGAAGCGAGCGGCGGGGCACGATCAGATTGTTGTCGCGGCTGTACCAATCGGCGTCAGGCTGCCGCCGGAACGATCCAGCCTTCGCGGTCGCAATAAGCGGCCGTGTAGTCGATGAACGTCTTGACCTTCGCGGGCAGCAGCGCGCGGTTCGCGTAGGCGAGCTTGATCTCGACGGACGCATCGACGAGATCGGCGTCGGCCAGCAACTGCACGAGCGCGCCCGACGCAAGCTGGGCCTCGACGAGCGTCTTCGGCACGACGCCGATGCCGAAGTCGTGCATCACCATTTCGCGGTTGAAGACGGGGCTGTTCGACGAGATGTCGAAGCGGAACGGCACGGTCAGCGTATTGCCGTCGACGCGGAACGACAGCGCGGGCCGGCGCAGCGACGGCGACATCGGCACGAACGGGTGGTCGGCGAGATCGGCCGGCGCGACCGGGCGCGAATGGGCGCGCAGGTACGCGGGTGTCGCGACGATCACGAGCGGAATCCGCTCGATCAGCCGCACGACGGTCGATTCGTTCGTCAGCATGTACGGTACGACGATACCGATGTCGTAGCCTTCGCCGACGAGATCGATGGGGCGCTCGGTCAGCGTCACGTCGAGGCGCACCTTCGGGTGCGCGGCCTTGAAGCCGGCGATCAGCGGCACCAGCCGGTTCAGCGTGGCCGTCGTGTGCGCGACGAGCCGCAGCAGGCCTTCGGGCTCGCGCGTCGGCGACTGCGCTTCCGCTTCGAGCGAGTCGAGTTCGTCGAGCACGGCCGCGCAGCGCTCGTAGATGCGCTCGGCCGTTTCGGTCAGCGATACCTGGCGCGTGGTCCGGTGCAGCAGCCGGCTGCCGAAGCGTGCCTCAAGATCCGCGACCGCGCGCGACACGACCGGTCGTGCGAGCCCGTGCATGTCGGCGGCGCGCGTGAAGCTGCGCATTTCCACCACCGACCGGAAAATCCGCAGCTTGTCGATGTAGTCCATGTCCGTCTCCTTGACGCGAGGGCCGGCCGCCGGCCTGGTTACGGCGGAGTGTACATTGACTTTATGCATATGCACATATAAATTGCGAAACATGAACGACACCTCGATTGCCCAGGCGTGCAACTGCCTCGCGTTGCGTCAGGCGGCGCGCTTCGTTACGCAACTGTACGAGCGCCATCTGGCCCCGGTCGGCGTCACGCCCGCCCAGTTCTCGATCATGGCGAACCTGACGCGGCAGCCCGGCCTGCTGATGAGCGAACTCGCCGATACGCTCGTGATGGACCGCACGACGCTGCTGCGCGCACTGAAGCCGCTGCAGCGCGACGGGTTCGTCGCGACGGCCGCGTCCGAGCACGACACGCGCGCGCATGCGCTGAGCCTCACGAAGCTGGGCGAGCGCACGTTCGCTGAAGCGAAAGTCGCCTGGCAGGCCGCGCAGGACGAATTCGAGACGCAGTTCGGCCGCGACCGCGCGAAGGCCCTGCGCGGCGAACTGTTCAGTGTGACCGCGGAACGCTAGGCGGCGGGCTGGCGGCAAACTGGAGCGGAATTCGATCCATTGGTCGCTTCAGTCGCGCTCAATTGCGGAAATTGGTTTTTAAATTGTCCGGATTCATGGCGATCTGGACAGTTTTTATTTCCAGTTGTAGAGTCCCCTGACGGATTTCACGAGCCGGCGCCGCCGGCACGCGCCAGAGGAGCGATCGATGCTGCAGTTGAGTGACCGCGACAGCGCCATGCTGCGCGGGGATTTCGGCGAGGGCGTCGCGCGCGCGATGCGGATCGTCGCGCGCACGGCGCACGTGATGTCCGCGCCGCACCTGATCGACATCACGTCCGCCCATATCGACGGCTGCCTTTACCACGGCCAGACCAGCCTCGACTTCGTCGAGTATTTCGTCGACACCGGCGCGAAGGTCGCGGTGCCGACCACGCTGAACGTCGGGTCGCTCGACCTGATCCATCCCGAGCTGTACCACGGCGACCGCACGATCCAGCGCGATGCGCAGCGCCTGATGGACGCGCATCTGCAACTCGGCTGCGAATCGAGCTTCACGTGCGCGCCCTATCAGTTGAAGAACCGTCCCGCGAAAGGCGAGCAGATCGCGTGGGCCGAATCGAACGCGATCGTGTTCGCGAACTCGGTGCTCGGCGCGCGGACGAGCCGGTACGGCGATTTTCTCGACCTGGCTGCCGCGATCACCGGGCGTGCGCCGTATGCGGGGCTGCATGTCGAAGCGAATCGCGCCGCGCGGATCGTGTTCAACGCACCGGATTTCAGTCGCCTGCTGTCGCGCGACATCTATTTCGCCGCGCTCGGGCTGCTGATCGGCAGAATCGCGGGCGCGGTCGTGCCGGCGATCGTCGGGCTGCCGGCGGACACCACGGAAGATGAACTCAAGGCGCTGGGCGCGGCTGCCGCGTCGAGTGGCGCTGTCGCGCTGTTCCATGCGGTCGGCGTGACGCCGGAAGCGCCCACGCTCGACGCCGCGTTGCACGGACAAGCGGCGCCACGGACGGTCGATGTCGCGATGGCCGACCTCGACGAGATTCGTCGCACGTTGAACCATGGCGTGGCCGGCGATGCACTCGTCGCGGTGGCGCTCGGCACGCCGCATTTCTCGCTGGCCGAATTTCGCACGCTCGATACCTTGCTCGATGCATTCGACGGCCAGCCGGCCTGCGATTTCTACGTGAACACGAGCCGGTTCATCCTGTGGGAACTGGACGAGGCCGGCCTCGCGGAGAAATTCGCTGCACGCGGCATCCAGATCGTCGTCGATACCTGCACGTACATCACGCCGGTGATGAAGCAACTGTCGGGGCTCGTGATGACCAATTCGGGGAAATGGGCATCGTATGCGCCGGCGAACATCGGCGTGACGGTCGCGTACGGCAGCATGCGCGAATGCGTGCGTTCGGCGTACGAAGGAAAGGTGCGATTCGATGACTGAGGCGACGGGGAAGATGATGACGGGCGACACGCTCGTGCCGGGCAGCGCATGCGCGCGCCCGTTCGTGCTCGACAAGCCGCTCAGCTTCTGGGGCGGCTACGACTCGGGCGCCGGAAAGATCGTCGATCGCGGGCATCCGCAGGCCGGCGCGAGCCTCGCCGGCAAGGTGATGGTGATGCCGCACGCGAAGGGCTCGAGTTCGAGCAGCAGCGTGCTGGCGGAAGCCGTGCGCAACGGCACGGGGCCGGTCGCGATCGTGCTGAAGGAGCGCGACCTGATCATCTCGATCGGCGCGATCGTGGCGGCCGAGCTGTATGCGATCGCGGTGCCGGTGGTGTGCGTAACCGATGACGTGTACGACGCGATCGTCGCCGCGACGGGGGAGGTGCGGATCGAAGCGGGCGAGGGGGATGGCGGCGCGCGGATTGACCTCGGCGACGCGGCGCGTTCGGCCTGATCGATCCGAGTACGGCACGGCGAGCGCGTGCTCGCCGCACCCGAGCGTTACAACTGCGCGCCCTTCAGGCTCCGGTGCACCTCAAGCGCATTGCGTTCGACCCAGTTGTGCTGAAGCAGCCCGTCGTCGCGCACGTGCCAGACGGCCGTGCCCGTCATGTCGATGGGCGACCCGCACGGCGCCGATCCCATGAACCCGTTGTTCTTCCCCGTCACGCGCCAGCGGCTCGCGACGCGGTCGCCGGCTTCGTTCTGGAACGTTTCGACGACTTCGAACCGGAAGTCGTCGATGCTCGTGAGGAACGCCGCGACCCACGTCTTGAATGCCGCGCGCGAGCGGATGACCACGCCCCCCGACGTGATCGCGAAATCCTCGGCGACGAGTGCGTCCACCGCGTCGGGGTTGCGCGCCTGCCAGACTTCCCGCCAGAAGTGCTCGACGATCTCGACCGAATTGCGTTTGCTCATCTTCCTGCTCCGTTGAAACAGCGTCATTGATCCGTTGCCTGCCGCGATTCACGATCGAGTCCGGCTGACAGGCAGTCATTGTGTGAACTTGCGAACAAGATGACAAACGAATAATCTTTCTTGGATCTAGAAGATTATCGAATGGATGGGGCACGATGCTGGATCTGGATTTGCTGCACGCGTTCGTCGCTGTGGCCGAGACGGGCAGTTTCACGGCGGCTGCCGATGTCGTCGGCCGTTCGCAATCGGCCGTCAGCCAGAAGGTGTTGCGGCTCGAGGAGGCGCTGGGCGTGCGCGTGTTCGAGCGCACGAGCCGCTCGCTGAGGCTGACGCAGGAAGGCGAGCGCGTGCTCGCCGGCGGGCGGCGGTTGCTGGCGCAGTATGACGCGTTCATGCACGAATGGCGGGAGCCGCCGCAAGTCGAACGGTTGCGGCTCGGCGTCTCCGAAAATCTCGTGCACGCACAATTGCCGCACATCCTGGCGCGCTTCGGCGAGCGCTTCCCGGCCGTCCAGCTGGAACTCGTCACCGGATCGAGCCCGGAACTCGCCGACGCGCATCGGGCCGGCCTGCTCGACGTGGTTTTCGCTCGACAGAAGCAGGAAGGCACGCCATTGCGCGGCCGCGTGATCTGGCGCGAGCCGCTGGTGTGGCTGGCCGCGAAAAACTACCGGAACGACCCGGGCCGCCCTGCGCGCCTCGTCATGATGCCGCCGCCTTGCGCCTATCGCGAAGTGATGACCGAAAGCCTGGATGCGGCACGCCGCGAATGGTCGGTGGGCTGCACGGCCAGCAATCTCGCCGGCGTGCAGGCTGCGGTGGCGGGTGGGTTGGGCGTCACCGCGCTGGGCAAGTCGTTCCTGCAGCCCGGCATGAAGATCCTGCCGACGTCCGCGCAATGGCCGGCGCTGCCCGCGTCCGAAGTCGCGGTGATCGGTGAGGGCCCGACCACGCAGCCCGTCGTCGAGCCGCTCGTCGGGATGTTCGTCGAAGTCCTGACGGCGCGTGCGTCGACGAGCCTGGATGCGACGACCGAATCGGACTAGCGTGCGCTGTCCGGCGTCTGTCCCGTCAACCCGGCAGCCGCTTCGCGATACGCACTCGGCGTCTGCCCGGCCCAGCGCCGGAACGCGCGCGTGAAATTCGCCGGGTCGGTGAATTGCAGCCGCTCGGCGATCGTCTTCAGGTCGAGATCCGACGCGGCGAGCAACTGCTTCGCGTCGCGAAACCGCGCTTCGTCGAGCAATTGCCGATAGCTCGAGCCGGCTTCCTCGAGCCGGCGCCGCAGCGTGCGTGTGGATACGAGCAGCGCGTCGGCGAGCATCTCCGGTCCCGGGTAGTCGCCAGCCCCGCGTGCCAGCTCCGCGCGCACGCGTTCGACGAGATCGCCTTCCTCCTGACGCACCTGCGCATACTCGCGCTCCACCTGCACGAGCGCCTGCCGGTGCGCGACTTCGTCGGCGAGCGGCAGCGGCCAGTCGAGCACGTCGCGCGCGATCCACAGCGCGTTGGCGGTGCAGCCGAATTCGACCGGCGGCAACTGATCGCGATAGCGCGCGAAATAGGGCGGCTCCGGCCACGCGAATTGCAGCCGGATCGGCGGCGACACGCGTCCGGCCCATTGCGAGATGTTCTGCGCAAGCCCGGTCAACACGAATTCGAACATCACGTGATGCTGCAGCACGGGGCTCGCCTGCACGCCGTGCAGTTCGAGCGTCGCGCCGCGTTCGTCTTCTTCATAGGTCAGGCGGTATTGGCGATTGCGCATCCGGAAGTAGCGCTGCGTGACGGCGAGCGCTTCCCGGATGTCCCGCGCGGTCAGCGTCGCGTAGCCGAGAAAGCCGTGCACGGTCGGCTTCAGCAGCAGCCCGAACGCGAGCCCGATGCCCGGATCGCCGCCGATCTCGATCGCGTTGAGCACGAGCCGCCCCCATTGCGACGGCGCGACGCGCGCGTCCGGTTCGGCCAATACCGCATCGCGCAGGCCCGTGCCGGCGCGCACGGCGGCCAGATCGACCCCGCGTGCGGCCAGCGCCTGCAGCAACAGCCGTGTATAGGCGACCGGAATCGTCGGCCGGCGCAGCCCGAGGCGGTCCTTGGCGAGAGCGGAAGTCATGTCGTCTTGGCCGGAAATGACAAGCATTATGGCTGTTTGCCCCCTCACGTTCAAGGCGGCGCGCGCCTACGATGTCACGCATCGCTTACTGGCACGAATCGGCACGCTCATCATGACCACGACCTTTCCCCACCTGCTGGCCCCGCTCGATCTCGGCTTCACGACGCTGAAGAACCGCGTGCTGATGGGCTCGATGCACACGGGCCTCGAGGACAGCCGCAAGACGCTGCCGCGGCTCGCCGAATATTTCGCCGAACGCGCCCGCGGCGGCGTCGGCCTGATCGTGACGGGCGGTTTCGCGCCGAACGTGGCCGGCTGGACCAAGCCGTTCGGCGGCACGCTGATGACGTCGGCCGCCGCGCGGCGGCATCGCGAGATCACGGAGGCCGTGCACGCGGAGGACGGCAAGATCGCGCTGCAGATCCTGCATACGGGACGCTACGGCTATCACCCGTTCGCGGTCGCGCCGTCGAAGATCAAGTCGCCGATCTCGCCGTTCGCGCCGCATGAACTGAGCGCAGGCGGCGTCGAGCGGCAGATTCGCGCGTTCGTCCGCTGCGCGAAGCTCGCGCGGGAAGCCGGGTACGACGGCGTCGAGATCATGGGCTCCGAAGGCTACCTGATCAACCAGTTCATCTCGATGCATACGAACAAGCGCACCGACCAGTGGGGCGGTTCGTACGAGAACCGCATCCGGCTGCCGATCGAGATCATCGAGCGTACGCGCGAAGCGGTCGGCCGCGATTTCATCCTGATCTACCGGCTGTCGATGCTCGACCTGATTCCGGACGGCAGCGACTGGAGCGAAACCGTGCAGCTCGCGAAGGCCGTCGAGCGCGCGGGCGCGACCATCATCAACACGGGGATCGGCTGGCACGAGGCGCGGGTGCCGACGATCGCGACATCGGTGCCGCGCGGCGCGTTCGCGTGGGTGACGAAGAAGATGAAGGGCGAGGTCGGCATTCCGCTCGTGACCACCAACCGGATCAACCGTCCCGAAGTGGCCGAGCAGATCCTCGCGGACGGCTGCGCGGACATGGTGTCGATGGCGCGCCCGTTGCTCGCGGATGCCGAGTTCGTGGTCAAGGCCGCGCAGGGCCGTGCCGACGAGATCAATACCTGCATCGGCTGCAACCAGGCGTGCCTCGATCACGCGTTCAAGAACCAGATCGCGTCGTGCCTGCTGAACCCGCGCGCGTGTCACGAGACGGAACTGAAATACACGCCCGCCGCGCAGCCGAAGCGCATCGCGGTGGTCGGCGCGGGGCCGGCCGGGCTCGCATGCTCGACCGTGCTCGCGCAGCGCGGCCATCAGGTCGATCTGTTCGACGGCGCGGCCGAGATCGGCGGCCAGTTCAACATGGCGAAGCGGATTCCGGGCAAGGAAGAGTTTCATGAAGCGCTGAGCTACTTCGGCCGCCAGGTCGAGCTGACCGGCGTGAACCTGCACCTGAACCGCCGCGTCGACGCGAGCGACCTGATCGCGGGCGGCTACGACGAGATCGTGCTCGCGACCGGCGTCGCGCCGCGCGACCCGAAGATCCCGGGGCAGGACGGGCCGAACGTGCTCAGCTACATCGACGTGCTCGCGGGCAAGCAGCCGGTCGGCCGGCGTGTCGCGGTGGTCGGGGCCGGCGGGATCGGCTTCGATGTCGCCGAGTATCTGGTGCAGGAGGGCGAATCGCCGGCGCTCGATCTGGAAGAGTGGAAGGCGGAGTGGGGTGTGACCGACCCGGTCGCGACGCGCGGTGGCGTAACGCGTGCACAGGTGACGGCGCCCGCGCGCGAAGTGACGCTGCTGCAGCGCAAGGCCGCGCCGCTCGGTAAGGGGCTCGGCAAGACGACCGGCTGGATTCACCGCGCGACGCTGAAGATGAAGCAGGTGAAGATGATCGGCGGCGTGAACTATGAACTGATCGATGCGCGCGGGCTGCACGTGTCATACGGCGAGCAGCGCACCGATCACGAACTGATCGAGGCCGACACGATCGTGCTCTGCACGGGGCAGGAGCCGCAGCGCGCGTTGCTCGCGCCGCTGCAGGCGGCCGGGCGCTCGGTGCACCTGATCGGCGGCGCGGAACTGGCCGCCGAACTCGACGCGAAGCGCGCGATCGATCAGGGCTCGCGGCTCGCCGCGCGGCTGTAACGGACGGTCGCTGCGACGGCCACCCGAGAAGGTACGCCGCGTGGCGATGATCCGCCTGCGCGGCCGTTCGTGGCTCACCGTCTGCTGCACCGATTCGCCGGCGCAGGACTGAAACGAGCCGCAACGCCGGCCGCGTCGCCACGTAACGTGGCGGCGCTACCCCGACAGACCGTGACGGCGATTGGCCATCACACGGCTCAGGCCGCTTCGGCCCGTTCTTCCTCTTCCGCTTCCAGCATCGCCTTGACGATCAGGTAGATGGCCGGCAGGTCGTCATCGTCGCGGCGCCAGTCGACCGGTTCCTCGACATCCGCGGCGACCAGGCGGCTGTCGCGCAGCCGGATGAACGCGTCGACGACGGCCGGGTCGTTGCGGCTCAGGAAGCCGGCATTCGAGAATGCCAGCTCTTCGACATTCAGCAGCGCCTGCCAGCTCATCGTGCGCACGGCCGCGGGATGGGTGCGGCGCCGCAGGCCGAGCGCCCGCTGCGCGGGGCCGCCCGCGACACGCTGCAGATCGACGACCGCCCGCTGCGCGGCGCGCTCGAAGTGGACGGGGTTGAAGCCGGGTTGCTCGGGATCGAATGCGGATGCCTGGAACATGGTCGCCTCACAAAAGTCCGTTCGTCTGTGAATGACGGAATTCGGGTCAAATGGTGCAAAAGCACTGTAAATATATACAGTGTTTGGCGCGGTTTCAAGCCCCGGATGAAGGATTTCGTGCGATGGCGATCGAAGCGGGCGGCCGCCCCGGGCACGCGACCGATCTACACCGCTGCCGCGATCGTCTCCCGCAACCACCGATGCGCCGGATCGCGATGCACGCGTTCGTGCCACAGCATCGACATTTCATAGCCGGGCACGTCGACGGGCGCTGCCACGACACGCAGCGCGGGCACGTCGCGCACCAGCCGCTCGGGCACCATCGCGACGAGATCGGTGCTGGCCACGGCCGACAGCACGAACAGGAAATGCGGCACCGACAGCACGACGCGCCGCGTGGCGCCCACCTTTGCGAGCGCTTCGTCCGTCACGCCGAAGAAGCCGCCGCCGTCGGGCGACACGATCACGTGCTCGAGCGTGCCGAACTGCGCGAGCGTCGGGCGCCGCTTCAGCTTCGGGTGCCCGGCACGGCCGATGAGCACGTAACGCTCGGCGAACAGCGGCAAGCGCCGCATGCCGGGCGGCGACGCTTCGGTCATGTGGAAGACGAGATCGATGCCGTTTCGTTCGGTATCCTGCTCGATGCGCGGCGGTACCAGCTCGACCACGGCGAGGCGCGTGGCGGGCGCGGCCGAACGAAGCGCGTTCAGCGCGGGCAGCACGATCGTCGATTCGCCGTAGTCGGTCGCGGCCACACGCCACGTGTTCGTCGCGGTCGCGGGATCGAACGGCGTGGCCGGAATGACCGCGCGCTCGACCGCTTCGAGCGCATCGCGCAACGGTTCGCGCAGCGCTTCCGCGCGCGCGGTCGGCCGCATTCCACGCGGCCCCGGCAGCAGCAGCGGATCGCCGAACACGTCGCGCAGCTTCTGCAATTGCACGCTCACCGACGGCTGCGACATGTTCAGTTTCTCGGCCGCGCGCGTGACGTTGTGCTCGGCGAGCAGCACGTCCAGCGTGACGAGCAGATTGAGATCGAGTCGTCTGAGATTATTCATGGATATACCTGGAATATCAGGAATTCATTTCAAATATACCGTTGGCGGTGGCATCCTGCAGTCATTCAATCAACGGAGTACCGAACATGAATGTGCTGATCGTCTATGCCCATCCCGAACCGCGTTCGCTGAACGGCGCATTGCGCGACTTCTCCGTCGCCCATCTCGAAGCGGCCGGCCACACGGTGCAGGTGACCGACCTGTATGCGATGAACTGGAAGGCGGCGTTCGACGCGGACGACGTGACTGATCGTGCGCCCGATGCGCGGTTCGATCCGTCGCTCGACTCGAAGCGGGCGTTCGCGGCGGGTACGCAAAGCGAAGACATCGCACGCGAGCAGGAGAAGCTGAAGCGGGCCGATGCGGTGATCCTGCAGTTCCCGCTGTGGTGGTTCTCGATGCCGGCGATCATGAAGGGCTGGTTCGAGCGCGTGTATGCGTGCGGCTTCGCTTACGGCGTGGGCGAGCATTCCGACACGCACTGGGGCGATCGCTATGGCGAAGGTTCGCTTGCCGGCAAGCGCGCGATGGTGATCGTCACGGCAGGCGGGTGGGAGTCGCATTACAGCCCGCGCGGCATCAACGGGCCGATCGACGACGTGCTGTTCCCGATCCAGCACGGGATGCTGTATTACCCAGGCTTCGACGTGCTGCCGCCGTTCGTGATCTATCGGACGGGGAAGATGAACGACGCGCGCTTCGACGAAACGCGCGCGGCGCTCGGCAAGCGTCTGGATGAACTGTGGACCACGCAGCCGATTCCGTTCCGGCGGCAGAATGCGGGCGATTACCAGATTCCGGCGTTGACGCTGAAGGAAGAAATCGTGCCGGGGAAGGCGGGGTATGCGGTGCATCTGGCGCACGAGGGCTGATCGCGCGTGATCATGAGCGGGCGACGTACCGTTCGATGCGCAGGCGACCGGGCGGTTCAAAGTAAGTGCCGAAACGCACGAGCCCCGCGTTCTTCAGGTGGCAGGTCATCTCGAAGCTGACGAGGATGCCCGGATCGCGGTTATCGACGATTCCGACGTCGATCGCGCGAATGCGTGGCTCGTACTTCAGCAGCGTCGCCTCCATCTGCTGCTTGAGCAAATGCGACGACGCGGGCAGAGCCTTGTAGATGTTCGTCAGGTCAGGTAGGCCATAGTCGGGCAGGTGTTTCAGCGCGCCTGCCCGCGTGTTGAGAATGCGGCGCACGTTCTGCTGAACGCTCAGGCATTCGAGTGTGCGGTCGTCGTATGCGCCGATCGGTTCGCCGCCGATCTGGCCAAGCAGCATGTCGTAGAGGGACGGGCCGGCGGTCATCGATGGCTCCGTTGGCCTGCGCCTTCATTGATGGCCCGCGGTACGTCGGTGAAATCGATTGTCATCGTACCGTCGGGCGCTGCCGACAGCAGGATTTCACTCGGCGTGACCCCTTCAGCCATCCGGGCAAGCAGTTCGTGCGAGACAACCGGCAGCACGCGTTGATTGAGGAACGCGTCGACGCTGCGTGCGCCGGATTGCCGCGACACGCAGCGTTGCGCGATCGATTCGATCAGGTCGTCGGCGTACGTCAGTGTCACGGCATGTTGCCGATGGAGGCGCCGGGCAATCTTGCCCAGCTTGATGCGCACGATCGACGCGAGCGCGGCGGCGTCGAGCGGCCGGTAGACGAGCGTCTGGAAGCGTGCGAGCAGCGCCGGCTGGAAGTGCGCGACCAGTTGCGAGTGAATGGCCTCTCGCAGGCCTGCCTGCGTAATCGACGCGCCGTCGGCTGTCGCGTCGTCGATTTCCACACTGCCGAGATTGGACGTCATCACGATCACGCAGTTGCGGAAATCGATCTCGCGCCCTTCGCCGTCGCGCATCGTGCCCCGGTCGAACACCTGATAGACGATGTCGAGTACGTCGCGATGCGCTTTTTCGACCTCGTCCAGCAGCACGACGCTGTACGGGCGCTGGCGCACTGCTTCGGTCAGCACGCCGCCGCGTCCATAGCCGACGTAACCGGGCGGCGAGCCCTTGAGTTGCGACACCGTGTGCGCTTCCTGGTACTCGGACAGGTTGATGGTCGTCAGCGCGGCCTCGCCGCCGAACAGCAGATCGGCGAGCGCCAGCGCGGTCTCGGTCTTGCCGACGCCGGACGGCCCTGCCAGCAGGAACACGCCGAGTGGCGCACGTTCGCTTTTCAGGCCTGCCTTGGCCGTGCGCAGGCTCTCGGCCAACGCGCCGATCGCCTCATCCTGTCCGACCACGCGTGTGGTGAGCGCCGCTTCGAGCGCGAGCAGGCTGCGCAATTCGTCCTCGACGAGATTGCCGACCGGCACGCCCGTCCATTCAGCGACGACTCGCGCGATGGATTGCGCATCGACGTCGGCAGAGATCATGGGTGCTTTGCCCTGAGCGGTCCATAACGCGTCGAGCGCGTTGGAAACGGCTGCCGGGTCGGGCGCCTGATCGGTTGCGCCACGGAGGGCGCGCAAGTTGCCGACAAGTTCTTGTTCCCGCGCGTACTGGCCGAGCAGCGCATCGGCGGTGTCGCGCATGTCTTCGTGTTCCCTGTCGATCGCGGCGCGCCGCTCGGCGATGTCGACGATCCCGGCGCTGGCGTCCGCATCGAGTGCGGCGCGCTCCAGTTCGAGCGCCTCCAGTGTGGCGCGCGCCTGCTGCAGTTCCGCAGGCGGTACGTCGAGCGCCATCCTCACGCGTGCGGCGGCCGTATCGATCAGGTCGACGGCTTTGTCCGGCAGCTGCCGGGCTGGAATGTAGCGGCGCGACAGCCGCACGGCCGCGACGATCGCTTCGTCGCGGATGTGGACGTCGTGATGCTTCGCGTAGCGGCTCGCAAGCCCGCGCAGCATCAGGCAGGCAGCTTCGTCGTCGGGTTCGTCGACCTTGATGACCTGGAAGCGCCGCTCGAGCGCGGCATCGCGTTCGAAGTATTCCTTGTATTCGGCCCACGTGGTGGCCGCGATCGTGCGCAACTCGCCGCGCGCGAGCGCCGGCTTCAGCAGGTTGGCCGCATCGGCGCCGCCTGCCGCGTTGCCCGCGCCGATCAGCGTATGCGCTTCGTCGATGAACAGCAGGATGGGCGTCGTCGAAGCGCGTACCTCGTCGATCACGTTCTTCAGTCGTTGCTCGAATTCGCCCTTCACGCCGGCCCCGGCCTGCAGCAAGCCGAGATCGAGCGTCAGGATGCGCGTGCCACGGATCGTGTCAGGCACACTGCCGCCGACCACGCGCAAGGCGAGCCCTTCGACGAGCGCGGTCTTGCCGACGCCCGGCTCGCCGACCAGAATCGGATTGTTCTTGCGGCGGCGCGCGAGCACGTCGATCATCTGCCGGATCTCGCGGTCGCGTCCGAAGACGGGGTCGATCTCGCCACGACGCGCCTTTTCGGTCAGATCGAGTGCGAAGCGGGCGAGCGCGTCATGCTCGATCGCGCGCGCGGGCGGGTGTGGTGCGGCGTGGGCCGACGTCGTCGTTCCTTCGGTGGGCAACCTGTCGACCGGGTCGGTTTCGTGCGTCGATACGGGTTCATCCACTGCGTTTTCGCAGGACCGTCGTCCGAGCCGGGGCAGCACGCGCCGGATCTGCACGCTGGAGATCGACAGCAGTGGCCACGCCCGCTGGGTGCGCAGCACGTATGGCGCATCGACGATGGCCTGCAGCAGATGCCCGGAGCGAATGGCGCCGCCGGGATCGTCGGCCATTGCATGCGCCCACGCATCCTCGATCACGGTGGCGAGCTGTCGCGACAGCGACGGCATGCCGCGCAACGTGCGTGGCATGCGGTCGATCACATCGATCATGGCATCCCAGACGGCATCGATATCGAGGTCGTAGTGTCGCAGAAGGGCGGGGATGTCGCCGTCGTCCGCTTCGATCAGCTTCAGCACCCAGTGCTCGACCGCGATTTCGTCGGCGAGCCGGGTCTGGCAAAGACTCGCGGCGGCCTCGAGCGCGCGTGTGCAGTGGGGATTGAGGCGACGAATGAGATGGGAGGCGTCCCGGAGAGGCGGCGTCATGTCGGTAGCGGATCAGGAAGGGAAGCGGGCGGGCGCGCAAAGCGGCGGAATCCTGTCGCGCACGCGCGCCGGATTCCGCCAGCCGGTCAGCACATCAGGAACGTTCGTTCCAGGTGTCCTTGTGGATGATGTTGCCGTCCTTGTACGCCCACGTGATCGTCTCGTAACGCAGTTCCACGTCTTCGAGATGGTTGTGCTTCTCGTAGTCGGGGTTCTTGATGTCGAGCATCTTCGGCTTCACCGCGACAATCTTCACGTTGTCGAGCTTCGTGTTGAAGTATTCCTTTTCCTTGCCCGCGTCGTCGATCCGGTACCACTTGATTTCGACCGACTTCAGCGTCTGGCCGCTCGTCACAGCCTTGTACAGGTACGGCGTCGATGCGTCCGTCTCCTTCGTCAGCGTGATCGGCTTATGCACGCGCGTGCCGGTCAGCTTGCCCGTATTGCCGTCAGTCGGAATGTGCACACCGTGATCGAATGCAACCAGTTCGACGCTACCCTCGCGATCCTGGACGGTCACCGAACCCTTGATGTCCGCACCGCCGTCGTCCTTGAGCCACATGTAGGCCGGAATTGCCATTTGTTCACTCCTTCTTCTTCGTACTACGAATCGCCGGAATCGGATTCCGGCGTTGACAAACCCGAGGCGACCGCCTCGGGAACCCAAACGCGTATTACTTCGCGGCACCGGTCGGGACGGCAGGCACCGGCGTATCGGGAACGAGCGTGATCTCGACCCGACGATTCTTTGCTCGCCCCTCCGGTGTGGCGTTATCCGCGACCGGTCGCGTATCGCCATAGCCCTGGATCGCGAACTGTGTCGGTGGGATGCCGGATGCCTCGACGAGCCAGTCGCGCACGGCCGACGCACGATCGATCGACAGCTTCAGATTGCGATCGGGCCGGCCCTGATCGTCCGCATAGCCGGCGACGAGCACGCGCTTGCCGGGATGCGCCTTGATCAGTGCGAGCGCATCGACCATCGCGCGCGTGGTGCCCGTCTTGAGCTGCGCTTTGCCACTGTCGAACAGCGACATGCTGTCCAGCGTGACGACGGCGGGCGGCGGTAGGGGCGGTTCATACGAGGCGATGGCTTCGTTGAGGACCGGCAGCAGCGGTGTACCGTGATAAGTGCCGAACGACAGCCGGAGCGGAACGCCGACACGCGCGTACCGGTCGAGCTGATCGCGATCCGACGCAAGGACTCGGAGCGCGTCGCGTTTTGCCGCGTCCTGCGTGGCAGGGATACCGTTGTAGCGTTCGAGGTGCTCGCCGATGCGAGCCATCAACGCCTCGTTGTTCTTCCCGGCGCCGCAGATGGCGGCGATCGCAGCACCGGCAACGATCGCAATGACGTGCGCGACGGCGGTGATGCGCGGCGATCGCCACGACCGGCGTGGCGTCGCGTCGATCAGCGGCTGCGGCAAGGGCCAGGGCAGCGGCGACGCAGGCAGGGCAGCGGGAGCGATACCCGTCAGGCTGCGTACTTCACGTTCCCACGGTTTGCCGGGGCCCGTTGCCGGGCCATGGTCGATCCAGCCGGCGCCGAACAGCGGCCAGGGCGAGGCGGGCTGGCGTCGATCCGTCAGCGGGTCGAACACGACACGGCGGCTCCACCCGATCATCGAGGCGATTCTGGCGGCGCGCGCCGCGACCGCCAGGCTTCCGTCGGCATGAAACGCATCCGACTCGGCTGCGTCGATTGCGGCGTCGAAGCGGTGTAGATCGACAATTGCAGATCCCGTCGACATGCCATACCACTGGGCCGCCGATTCACCGGCCGCCGACATCGTCGCGGCATCCGCGTTCGAGAGTCGCTGATAGAGGGCGACGTAGCCCGGCAGCGACGTGCCGAGCATGCGTGACGCATCCGCAACGGCCTGACGGATCACGCGCAGCGACTGCGACAGCGTATCGTCGTTCGCATGAAGGCCCGGCGCGACCGACAGCACGACGCAATCCGGCGCATGGCCGTCCCGCCACTGGCGAACCGCGACGGCGAGCCGGGGGAGATCCTGGGGCCGATCTGCGCGTAACCAGATTGCACCGTCGCCGACATGGACGAAGCGCGAGCTTGCCGCATCGCGATCGAACAAGGCCGGCAGGCCGTCACCGGTGACGAGGGCGAGCGGCATTCTCGTGCGCAGAGCGACGGGCAGGTCGGCGGTCGCTGCGCCGAGCTGCGCGATCACGTGTACGTTCCGTTCGCGAGCCCGCGTCAATCTGCGCGAATGCCGCCAGAGGATCAGCACGGAGAGTAAGACGTCGATTGACACCCATCCCCACATGACGCCGCGATCGACGGGCAACACCCAACCGATGACGGCCAGCGCCAGTGCCGCGGACAGCGTCACGACCGTGCGTAGCGGATAGCCCAGGCCCGACAGGGCCGCGCGTGCCGCATCGGAATCGGTGTGGGTGGCGGCAGGTGGGAGCGTGGTGTCCGAAGTCACGGCCGTTTCACTTTCTGAACGAGTTGTGCCAGTTCCGCATCGAGGATGCGATCCCACGCGAACCAGACGAGTATCGCGATCACGCAGGCCGTTCCCGCGATCGCCCATGGCGACAGGCTTCTGAGACGGTCGATCAGACGCGTGTTCGAGCGATCGGTGACGAAGCCCGGCCGCGTGGCCGGCCGAAACTGATCTATCTGCGCCACCAGTGCTGCGATCAGTGCCTGACGTTTCGCTTCGCCGTCGTGCGCGTCTGTCGATGCGCCCGAGCGGGCGGCGTAGCGGCCGCGGAATCCCAGGCCGAGAACGGCCGCGTAGCATTCGAGCAAGTCGACGTTCGGTGCGGGTTCGCGCATCCGGAACTCGAGCCGTTCGTAAATGCGCGTGCCGGCGTCGTGCGTGCCGAATCGGTCGACCTGCAACGGTCGGGACTCCCAGTCCCCCTTGCTGGCGGCCGGCAGATACCGCAGGGCGGCTTCGTCGATCAGCCCGCACTGGGCGATGACGGCATCGTCCCGGACGTCAGCGGCAATCCCTTGCGCATCGAGCGCTGTCGAGAACTGGGCGACGAGCCGGAGGCATTGCCGACGCAGGTTCTCATGGTTGTCGACCTGACCGCCGTTCGACAGGTGAGAGACGAGCAGCGCCGTATCGCGCAGCAGCGCACGTATCGGCGCTCGAGGCGAGTGACCGGACGACGGCTCCCGGGCGAGCAGCGCGGATTCGTGACGCGTGGAGACGAGGGTATTCATCAGCGCAGCACCGCATAGAGTTCGATCGACGCGTCGGGAACCGACGCCGGCAGATAGATCTGGCAGGCACGCGCGGCGAGCATCCTCGCATGCGCGGCGTCGTGCGCATCGAGCGCGAAATAGTGGTTGTCCAGCCGGACCGGAATGGCGCCGGGCACCCGCTGCACAGCCTTGAGCGGAATTCCCGCCACGGCGGAATTGACGATGTGTTGGACGTCGTCCGGTGCGCCGATCTTGCACAGGCGCGGGAACTGTTCGACGAGCTCGAATGCCGGTAGTGCGGCGTTGACGGACAGATACCAATCAGCCGCGCCGTCGACGATGCGCTCGTCGAGGAACTGTCCGACCCAGGTGGTCGGCGTCGTATGCGAAAGCCCGATCGAGACGACACGCGAAGGGATGATCGCGTCGAGCAGATCGCGAATCAGCGATTCGAGCGTTGTGAACACGTCATGGGCGCTCGCATGATCGTAGGGGGGAATATCAGTCAGCGAGACACGCGTCGAGAACGTGGTCAGCGAGCCGGCCAATTGGGTGAGTACCTGGTACAGGCGATCGGTCGGCTGCCCCGGGTGCGACGCGAGGAAGCGCAATTGCGGCCACGCCTGATGAATGCAGTTCAGGAGCCAGAAGAGCTGGACGTCGGCGACGCCGTATTCGGCCACCTGCTCGATGCGCTCGCTGCGGCGTGCACCGAGGATCGCGCTTTTGGCGGCGAGGATATCGGCTATCCGTTGGACGCGCTCGATATGCAGCGCGTGACCGGATAACGTCAGGCAAGGCGGGACATATCGGCGATCGACCTGGAACTGTCCGCTTGTCGTCCGTATCAGTCGTGCGATCGCGCATGCCGTGTCGTCCGCGTGCGACTCGAAGCCGAACAGCAACCGGACGGCGTGGCGCTCGGCGGCGATTTCGGTTTCGCTTGCGCCGTTCAGGTCTGTCACCTTGACGAATTCGCGATACGCGCGCCGCGGGCGGGCCAGCGCCGTTTCGTCGAAGCGGCAGTTGTTGCCGTTCGCATCGGGCAGCGCGAGCGCGGCCAGCACGTCGATGGTCTGGGCATCGACAGGAATTTCGCTGGTCAGGTCGCGCGCGGGCGGCAACGCATCGGCGACGGTCGTGTCGATCGGCGTGCCGTCGGGGAAGCGCAATTGCAGCCGGGTGAGCTTCAGGCGACCGGCGGCAAGAGCCTCTTCGTCGACGTCGACGTTCAGCGTCCCCCACGGCTCAACGGCAATCGCCGAAGCCAGTTGTTGCAGCGCGAACCCGTTCCAGCGTTCCTGCTGCTGGAAATGCTGCTGCGTAAGAATCAGCCCTTCATGCCAGAGCGGTTTGTCGATCCGCATGGTGTGGTTGTAATGATCCAGGAATTATGAGGCGCCGATTCTATACATCGTTTTGCGATTTCGTATACCCCGGGTAATTGGAATTTGTTGTAAATCGTGTCTATTAAATTGAGATAAATGATGAATTTATTTTGAGATTATGGGGGGTGAGTATGATTTTCGGCGTTCGGGTTGTGCGATGCGGCTTTTTATCAAGATTCTTCGACCTTGTTGTGTTCGCATTTATTTATGAAAATCAATTGCTTGTATGGGGGTATAAATTTTATTGGATAGCGGTCGCAGATGGTGTGCGCACGCTTCGGGTTACGTCGGGAGGTCGGGCAAAAAATAGGACCAGTCTCATTATAAAAAATCGTCTCGTCGTTAATTTCCGATTTTTTGTGTTTCTGGTTTACTCGTTGATAAAGGCCGTGATATTTTCTGCCGCCTGAGTCGGATATCGGGCCGCGAATATCCGACTCGGTCGTCCGTCGATGCACGTTGCGGGGTTCGGCATGGGCGATGCGGACGACGGAGCATCCGTGGTCGTGGGTGCGTGTCGCGGAGTCTTCAAGCTTCCTGAGATAAGGAGAACGAATTGGATAGCTTTCAGCGAGAGATCCCGAAGAGCCGGGTGTCGATCACCCTCGATCTGCATACGGGCGGGGCGCAGAAGAAGGTCGAGCTGCCCCTGAAGCTGCTGGTGGCGGGCGACTTCAGCGCCGGGCGCGAACAGGCGCCGCTGGCCGAGCGCAAGAAGGTCAACATCGACAAGAACAACTTCGATGCGGTGCTGGCCGACTACGCGCCGGATCTCAAGATCGTCGCGGACAACACGCTGGCCGGTGACGGTTCGGAACTGCCCGTCAACCTGTCGTTCCGGTCGATCAAGGACTTCGAACCCGAGCAGGTGGCGCGCCAGATTCCCGAACTGCAGGCGCTTCTCGCGATGCGCAATCTGCTGCGCGACCTGAAATCGAATCTGCTCGACAACGGCACATTCCGCCGCGAGTTCGAGAAGGTGCTGAAGGACGACCGCCTGTCCGCGAAGCTGCGCGGCGAGCTCGCGCAGATCGCGACCGCCGCGACGCAGCCGGAAGGGCATGCGTGAACGCCGCTGGGCAAAACGCGCGTTCAGCGCATTCCGCAACATCGTAGCGATTCGATCGCAGACAGGACCCGAGATGAAACCCACTGAAACCCAGCAGAGCGGCGCGACCGAGACCGTCGTGCTGGACGCCCCGCACGGGGATATCGACAGCGTCTATGCGTCGCTGTGCAGCAAGATCAACCTGAAGCCCATCAGCGAGGCGCGCCCGCTCGAGGCGTTCCGCGACAACGACATGCTGTCCGAGGCATCGGCCGACGAACGGATCGCGCGCGGCATGGGCGCTTTCCTCGAACTCGTCGCAAAGGCGAGCCAGCCGGTGGACCGTCTCGACAAATCGTTGCTCGACTTCCATATCGGCCAGATCGACCGGCAGATCGGCCGCCAGCTCGACGCCGTAATGCATACGTCGGAATTCCAGGCGCTCGAAGCGCGCTGGCGAGGCCTGAAGATGCTCGTGAGCCGCACCGATTTCCGCAAGAACGCGCGCATCGAAGTGCTGGACGTGTCGAAGGATGCGCTGCAGCGCGACTTCGAAGATACACCGGAACTGATCCAGAGCGGCCTGTACCGCCTGACGTACATCGAGGAATACGACACACCGGGCGGCCAGCCGATTAGCGCGATGATCAGCGACTTCGAGTTCGCGAATTCGCCGATGGACGTCGCACTGCTGCGCAACATTTCGAAGGTGGCGGCCGCGGCGCACATGCCGTTCATCGGCTCGGTCGGGCCGGCGTTCTTCGGCAAGCAGTCGATGGAGGAAGTCGCGGCGATTCAGGACATCGGCAACTACTTCGATCGCGCCGAATACATCAAGTGGAAGAGCTTCCGCGATACCGACGACGCCCGTTACGTGGGCCTGACGATGCCGCGCGTGCTCGGCCGTCTGCCGTACGGCAAGGACACGGCGCCGGTGCGGGCGTTCAACTACGAGGAGGCCGTCAAGGGCCCCGATCACGACAAGTACCTGTGGATGAATGCGTCGTTCGCGTTCGCGGCGAACATGGTGCGCAGCTTCGTGAGCAACGGTTGGTGCGTGCAGATCCGCGGGCCGCAGGCGGGCGGCAAGGTCGAGGATCTGCCGGTCCACCTGTACGACCTCGGCACCGGCTACCAGCCGAAGATCCCGACCGAAGTGCTGATCCCGGAAACGCGCGAGTTCGAGTTCGCGAATCTCGGTTTCATTCCGTTGTCGTTCTACAAGAACCACGACTTTGCGTGTTTCTTCTCCGCGAACTCGGCGCAGAAGCCTGCGTTGTACGAGACCAAGGAAGCGACCGCGAACAGCCGCATCAATGCACGGCTGCCGTACATCTTCCTGCTGTCGCGCATCGCGCACTACCTGAAGCTGATCCAGCGCGAGAACATCGGCACGACCAAGGATCGTCGTCTGCTCGAACTCGAGCTGAACAACTGGATCAAGGGGCTCGTGACCGAGATGAAGGATCCGGGCGACGAGTTGCAGGCGTCGCATCCGCTGCGCGAGGCGAAGGTCACGGTCGAGGATATCGAGGACAACCCGGGCTTCTTCCGGATCAAGTTGTTCATCGTCCCGCACTTCCAGGTCGAAGGGATGGATATCGGGCTGTCGCTCGTGTCGCAGATGCCGAAGGCCAAGAACTGATCCGACGTTTGAGCAGGATCCGCCGGGGTGACGATTGTTGTCCCGGCGGCGTGTGGTTGCGCAACCGAGAGAGTCGATGTCGATGATTTTGCCTACGCAGGCTTATGAATTGAAGCTGGCGCCGCATCCGGCGCCTTTCTCGATCCTGAAGTTCACCGGGCTGGACCGCGTGAGCCAGCTTTATCGATACGAGATCGAATTCACAAGCCCGACAGCGGGGATTCCGATGAACCAGGTGCTGGGTCGGCCGGCAAAGTTCATTGCCGATCCGGTCGATCCGGACATGGATTACCTGCGGAAGATGTTCGGAGAGAATGCGGCGCAGTTCAGTGCGAAACCGATGGCTTATACGGTTCACGGTGTCATCACGCAGTTCGACGAGCTTGGGACGTCGGCGGACGAGACGCGCTACCGGGTCGTGCTGGAACCGACGCTGGCGGATCTCGATCGTGGCGTGACCAGCCGGCTGTTTCAGAAGCAGTCGGTCGAGGAGATCGTGACCGACACGCTGCGGCATTACGGGTATCGCGCGGGTGTCGATTTTCAGTTTCAGTTGCGTGGGCAGTACAAGCGTCGGGAGTACGTGACGCAGTATCACGAGACGACGTTCGCCTTCATTCAGCGCATTTGTGCGGAAGAGGGGATCTGGTTTCGCTGGGAGCAGAAGAAGGATCGCGCGGTGGTCGTGTTCGGCGACGATCTGGATGCGTATGCGCGCAAGCAGCGCACGGTGCCATATCGGCGTGACTCGGGGCTCGAAAGTGTTGGCGCCGATGCGATCAAGGCGCTCGGGCGAGAGATGAAGCGTGTGCCGGAGGCCGTGCGGTTGCATGACTACAACCATCGGCAGGCCGGGGTATCGCTGCTGGTCGAGGAAAACACGGCGCGCGACGACAAGACGACGAATGCCGTCGATTACCACTGGGGCGAGCATTACGAGACGCCCGAAGAGGGGAAGCGGGTTGCTCGGTTGAGGCATGAAGCGTATCTGGCCGAGCAGATTACATTCAAGGGGACGGGCAATCCGTTCTGGCTCGAAGCCGGCGAGGTGATGCGGGTCGAGCCGAAGCCGGTCGACGCGAAGCACGGGGTTTTCGTGACGTCGGTCGAATCACACGGCGGGCGGAACGAGTCGTACTGGGTGGCGTTCGAGGGGATTCCGTCGGATCGTGTATGGCGTACGCCGGTGGCATCGGTTTCGCGGCCGGTGGTCGACGGGATTCTGCCGGCGCGGATTACGTCGCCGGGCAACTACAAGTATGCGTATCTGACCGAGCAGGGTTGGTATGTGATCAAGCTGCCATTCGATCTCGATGAATGGAGCCCGGGAGGCACGAGCCGGCCGGTGCGGTTCGCGAAGCCTTATAGCGGCGACAACTACGGGCATCACTTTCCGTTGATCGACGGGGCGGAGGTGGCGATCGTCCATACGGATGGCGATCCGAACCGGCCGGTGATCATCGGCGCGATGCATGACAGTGTGAATCCGGATCTGGTCAACAACCTGAACCATACGCGGAACCTTATTCGGACGGCTGCGCAGAATGAGTTGCGGATGGAGGATAAGGAGGGCAACGAGCATGTCCACCTGGTAACGCCGTTCCAGGCCAGTCAGTTGAATCTCGGGTTCATGGTGGACACCGATCGTAAGGCGCGAGGAATGGGAGCCGAACTCGCTACCTACGGACATGCGTCGATTCGGGCAGCAGACGGCGTGCTCGTATCGGCCGAGGCACAACCAGGCGCGGCCGGCGATCAGCTTGCGATGCAAGACGCGGACGCAACGTTCGCGCAGGCCGAAGAAATTCTGCGTTCGCTCAATGACGCCGCGAACGCAGCAAAGGCACTCGAAGCCGAGGCCAACCAGCAACGCGAGCTCATCGAGAAGAAGCTGAGCCGTCTCCAGAAGCCCGTCATTGTTGCAAGCGCACCCGAAGGCGTTGGCATCGCAAGTGGGCAGCACGTTCAGGTCGCTGCACGCAGGCAGATGTTCGTCACGGCGGGCGACGGATTCGATCTCGGCGTCATGAAGCGAATCACGGTGGCTGCCGGTGAGGCGATTTCGTTCCTTGCGGCAAAGCTCGGGATTCGACTCTTCGCAGCAAAGGGCAAGGTCCAGATTCAGGCGCAAGGCGACGGCATGGAACTGATGGCGATGCGGGACATGCAAATGAGTTCGTCGGACGGTGAAATCACGATAACCGGGCGAAAAGGCGTCACGATCGGGGACGGCTCGGGCGCCTATATCAAGCTGTCAGGCGGAAAGATCGTTCTCGGGAGTCCTGCGGGCGAGATCGAGCTGAAAGGCAATCTGACAGTGAACGACGCCGACGGTGGGAGTTTCAAATTCCCGACGTGGTCCGCTGCGCCGCTCAACGAAGTGAAGAGCACATTGAATTTCGGATTCTCGGAGTAAGCCCGACTATGGCGACCAAATCCACACCGAAAAAGACGCCGAAGCAACCGGCACCGCCCAAGCCCGCACCGCCCAAGCCCGCACCGGCGCCCGCCAAGCCTGCTCTGAAGCAATTGTCGTTTGCGTTTCCGTTTTTGCGCAAAGGGAACGGCAAGTCCGATGCTTCGACGCGATTCACCGATGAGCACGACATCTATCGGTTGCTGGCTGAGCGTGAGCCATCCGGGACATACCTCGCAAGCAGCAGTGGAATGTGGCACGGCGGAATTCATATCACGGAGGCTGGCGCGGGGCAGTCTCTGGACCTCGATGGGGGATTGCGCTGTATCGCCGATGGCGTGCTGATCGCGTATCGCGCCAACAAGGCCTATCCAATCAGCAAGCTTGCCCTGACCGATAACGGATTGCCGTACGAGGCGCCGTACAGCACGGGCTTCGCACTGGTGCGGCATACGATGGAGTTCCCGCGCGACACGGAGCTGACGTTCTACAGCTTGTACATGCACCTGATGTCCTGGGAGGACTACGCAAACTTCCCGAAACGGGAGAAGCCGTCGTATTGGCCGCGGCAATGGCTGGTGACGCAGTATGCGCAGGATAAATCAGTGTCAGGCAAAAACGGCCAAGCCCCCGATCCGACGCAGCAGGGGCTGCGAGTTCGCAAGACGCCGAACGGTGTGCCGATTGCTATTCTTCCCCAGGGAGCCCATGTCGGCATCGGGAAGATTGAGACGAAGAACGGGAAGCCGTGGGGACAACTGACGGATCTCCACGGGTCGTCGCTGTATCCGCAGGAAGCGGGTGGATATGTCGAGCCGTTGAGTGCGATCGGCGGGTGGGTTTTTCTCGGGCAGGGAAACGGAGGGCCTGTCGTCCAGGAGACGGTCCAGGACTCAATGTTCGATCAGGTTGTGGTGGTTACAGATCAGGCCAAGCTAGGCGACACACCCGGCATTCCAATCAAGGCGGGAGACCTGGTCGGGCATCTGGGGCGATACGATTCGTTGAATCAACGTAGTTCGGGTGCTCGAATTGCACACATCGAAGTCTTTTGCGACGACAGCATCGAGTCGTTCGTCGAGCAAGGGCGCGCATGGGTCAACCAACACGGTCCGCGCAAGGAAGACTGGGTCGCGCTAGGGCTCCCTTCCGATCCAACGATTCTGCGAATTGAGCCGGGCACGGTGCTGTATCAGCGTGCGGCGGCCAACAAATTTGTACAGGGCGCGGATCCGCAATCGAGAAAAACCGACCGCGTGCAGGTGTATTCGCTTGCCGAGTTGGCACGTAACTCGGAACGGCGCGTGCCGGAGCCTCGCCCGAATCCCGATCCAGGTTTCCCCGTAAGTTGGTGGCACGTTGATGGCGTGAACGAACAAGGGCAGTCGATCGACGGTTGGGTGCGTGACTTTAACCACTCAGGAGGGGGGCGAGTTACGCGGGAATTCGCACAAAAGTGGATCGACTTTCAGTGTGTTTCGGATGCGCATGATCCGGCACATACGATCTTTGCGGAGACCCAAGCGTGGGTTGATTACGCGAGTGGCGAAAATGTGCCGGATCGCGCTTCGTGTTCGAAGCTCAGTCCGCTGATGCTCAAGGCGTACGACGCGCTGTTTACGAAGGGCGATGGTAGCCGCGCGGCTGACGAACTCTGTACGTTGTCGAAGACCGAACGGGAAGGATATCCATGGTTGATGCAAGCGGCGTCACGGTTGATCGTCAAGCACGAGAGCGAGTGGGCGAATCCGTCGAAGTGGAAGCAGTTGATTGTTGAGTTGGAAAAGCGGACGGGGCCGAAGCCGCAGCATGAGGAGGAACAGAAACGGATCGAGAAGCTCGCGTGGTGGGATGAGGTGAAATCAGGTGTATCGGATTTTCCGGGGTCTGAAGTGCACCATGTCAACCCAATTGCGATCGCTGCGAATTTGTCAGGTAATAATCTTGTATGTAAGAAATGCGGTTCAATAATCACATTGACTGCTGAATTCTTGAGAAAAATAGCTCCCGGAGCTAGCGCGGACTTTGTCTCGGAAATAGTGCGCGCTTCGGTTGATTTGTTTCCTAAGTACGGTGTTGAAACTTGTCGTCAAATTAAGCATCTTTTAGCGCAGGCAAAGCACGAAACTCAACGCTTTACTGCTTTTAGAGAATCTCTTAATTATGCAAGTTATTCTGGGCAGAGTTTGTATGATCTCGCCCCAAAGGTGATCGATAGCGGATTTAAAAGAAAGAATATATCTTTCTCGAGCTCTTCCGAAAAAATAAAATGGATTCAAGATCATTTGGTTGCGAATGATGCTGGTTATGCGGAGCACTGTTTTGGTGCAAATGAGCAGCCTGGAAAAGATTTTCGTGGTCGTGGTTTGCTTCATTTGACACACTATGAAACTTATAGGATTTGCGCACAGGAGATTGCTTCTCCAATAGATAGCCAGCCGGAGCTTGTTGAGAGTGATCCCCGAATTATCATCGAGACTGGACTGTGGTTTTGGAAGAGTAGGCGAATTGGCGCGATTGCTGATAATCCGTTGAACGTTGGTGATAATGGGGTAAAAAAAGTTACCTATCCGATAAATCCCGGGTTGGCAGGCCTGCCTGAGCGGCGAGAGTTCAAGAAGGAAATTTCTCCGATATTTAACGAATATTTAATTTCGGGGTGTTTGGATGATTAATATTTTTATTGTTCTGATTTCTGCTTTTGTAAGTGCATCAGTCTGGGCGAAGAATACGTGTGTGGATTTCCTTGGAGAGCAGAGTTATCCGCCATTGAGCGTGGGAGGTGGAGCCGTCTGTTTTGTTCAAGAGCCAGTGTTGGACCCTAAGACTGGGATGCCGGTCGGTGCTGATTCGATTTCGCTATATTATTTATCCGGAAATGGATTTCCAATAAGAGCGGAGGGAAGGGGGCTGCTTTATGATGATGCTCCCGGTGAAATTATTGATGCTTTTTTGTTGAATGATAGGCGTAGTGGTCGAGACAAGATGTTTGTTATTCATTCGGTGAGTGTCAGGGGTTCGCTCGTCGAGCCGAATTCATCCGGGTTGTTTTATTCTGTTGATGTATTTGACTTGGTTGGAGACACTTTGCGTCGTGATGATCGTGCTTCTGATTGGTTTGGGTCGGGGTATGGTTTTGTGTCAAATGGGGAAGGTTTGGTTTACAGATTCCCTTATCGGACGAAAGAGGATGTTCGGCTGGCAATAGGCTCTCCTTTTGCGACGCTGATGGGCGATGATAGGCCAATCCCTGTTAAATTGAAGTTTAAGAGCGCTCTTTTTGATATGCCTAATATTAAAGGGTTGACAAAAAAATATTTGATAAGGGGTGATCGGGCAATGGTCGAAAAGGTCGGTGCAGGGTGGTGTCGGATTCGTTACTCTGGAGGTGCTAGATCAACGGGGATGTGGTTGATGTGTAGTGTGCTGGATGCCGAGTCTAAAGAAAGGGAGGGAGTCGATGGTCGGTAGCGTCTGATGGATGGTGTTGGTAATTTTGTATTTTATAATATTGTCGGGGCATGCTGGGGAATAACGAAATAAATGGCAGTGGTGTGTGGGTTTGATGGCTTGCATAAAAATTGGGTTTGTGAGGGGCATGCATATTTAATTAATAGTGCTGCTCGGTGCAGCCTAACGTATGAGGTGATCGATGCAGTTGGTTGGCTTGACTAGCATGCAAAGTAGGCTGTTGGCATACGTTAGAGTTAAGTTCTTGCTTGAGCTTTCCGGAACTTTATTGCTGATGATGCCTCTCCTTGTTTTGGGAAAGGAGTCGCTGTTCTCAGGAAGATGGAGTTCCACGGAGATGATTGCTGGGCAACGTAAACCGTACTCCACGTTCACGATTACAGCTAGCGAAAACGAAAGGGGTGAGATTCGTGGGGCGTACTGCTTCATCACACGAACTGGAAACAGAATCGACTGTGGCTCGGATGGGGATTTTAATATAAGTGGTCGAATTGTAAATAATAAAAAATGGCAGCCGTGAATTTTTATTCATTTTTTGGTGCTGTCGGTGGGGTGGCGGAGATGACGATAAATGGTGATCGGTTGTTGTGGAATGTTATCAAGCAACCGACAGGTGGAGACTATTACGGGCCTGTCCGTATCGAGATGCGAAGAAGTGATTTTTCGAGGCGCCACCCTGGTAAGAAAAGTGTGGTGGTGGATAGGGTATCTTTACATGATGCCCCATCAAGTTCGAAGGTGGGTCCTATCTTTTTGGTAAAGGATGATTTCGTTGAGTTGGTTGACGTTTCATCTGATTCAAAATTCTGGAAAATAGAATTTTTAGCGAAGAACGGGCGCCGTTTTGCTGGATGGATTGATTGTTTGAGCATTGATTTTTGTGCCAAATGATTGCATCCGGAGTAGTTGATGTTTTCCAATTTTGACGAGAAAGCCAAATGAAAAATCTCGCATACGAAGGTGACGCAACGAGCCACGGCGGCAAGATCCTGACCGGCTCGGATCGCATCAAAGTGAAGGGCCGCCGGGCTGCTCGCATTGGCGACAAAGTCTCATGCCCGATCCACGGCGACAACGAAATCGTCGAAGGCAGCTTCAGCATGAAGGACGGCACGATACCGCTGTCGCGAGACGGTGATCACACACGCTGTGGGGCCGTTCTGATTGCTTCGTCCTGCGGAGCGCAGGTCCGGTAAGCGATGCCTATCGATTTCAATCGTGTGCCGCCGCGCGTGAATGTACCGGCTGCCCCCCAGGTTTCGATGATCATCTGGACAATCCTGTTTGTCCTCGTGATGGGAGCGGGAGCAGGGCTGACGATCACGCTCTGGCCGACTGACCGACCTACGAATACCTCATGGTTCTGGTTCTGCCTCGTGGGTTACCCATTTCTGGCCTGGGCATTTCTGCTGTTCGCGTGGCTCGGATATGGCTATGCCTGCCGCGATCAGGCGATTGCGACGAATCGCGTTAGCGACGACGCGGAGCAGTCGTGCCATGCAATGGCAGCCAGACCTTTGGCGATCCTGGGCCATACCTGGTTCGTCTCCACGAATGATTCGGAAAACTCGCTCACACAAATACTGACGGGGGCCGAAGGGACGATGTTGCGACAAAGTGGTGCAGTAGCGGATAGAGAAGTGAACGCACGCTGGCTCACCCTTCCCGATGTCCATTTTTTCCCCGGTAACGAACTCACGGAACATGCACGCCATCATGCCGTGTGTACATGGTTGCTCAAGCGCTTGATAGACAACTTGTCGCCACAGTGCCGGGCGCTACCGCCGGGAACAAGACTTCATGTCGAACTATGTCATCGATCGAGGCTGAAGGCCGAGGTCGTCGAAACTCAAATACAGGAATTACTCGCTGAACGAGTACCTGCATTGCAAGTGGATATCAGTGCCAGCGACCCGGCGCCCACCATCTTCAGAACGGATGCATGGCACGACAACCGGGACGCCAAAAGCGCCTACCTTCTGATAGCGATTGAGCTTCGTGACGCAATCAGTGCCGTCTTGTCCAACGGCGTTGCGGAGGCGGGCGTCGCCCTTCTGGTTGGACGCCCACGCCTTGCGTCACCGTCCAAGTCCGCCGGACTCCTTTTACATCGACCGGCCCAGGGCTCGCTTGAAGCTCCTGCCGTGACGTTCGAACTTGCTGCCCGGTGGGGACAATCCTCATCCGATCGTCTACGCACGGTATGGACGCACGGTCTGATCGGCGACGATATCAGTTGTGTCCGACAAGCCGCGTCATTGCCGGACGAGGCACGCTGGATCGGACTCGAGACGTCAGTGGGCGACTGTTCGGGCGCAGGGCCATGGTTGGCCGTAGCCCTTGCCGCGGAAAGGGCTCGAACTACGGGCGATCCGCAATTGGTGCTTTGTGGCGAAGGTCAAGAACTGAACGCCCTCATGTGCAGAAAGCAGACATGAACGACAACAAGAACGAAAACAAAACCCGGTCGGCCGGCTTTTTCATCGGGATCGCGGCCGTCATCGTATTCCTTGCACTCAGTCTCGCGGTGTGGGTAGAGGGGCCTCGTCGTGGGTGGTCGCTCGAGACCCGGATCATCGCCGAGCTTTCATTGGCATGCGCGTTTCTGTTAGCGATCTTGGCCGTCAAGTTCTTCGAGTTGGTATTGCTGAAGATTGCGACGCTGAGGGCGTTCAGGTGGTTCGCTCGTTTCGATGCCGGAAAACGCGCCGAATCTGCCGAATGCGACGATTCGGACGAGTTACCACAACCGGTCAATCGTGCTACGGCGCTTCGCGACATCCTGAGTGACCGCCACGGCTGGCGCTGGCGCTACCGTGACCGCTGGGTGCTCGTTGCCGGCGACACCCCCCTCGTCAAACGTCTCGCCCCCGAACTGGCCGAGATCGGGTACGTCGTTCTCGGCAACACAGTTGTATTGCACGCCAACCAGATTCGCGACAAGCTTGACACCGAATGGCTCGATCAAGTCCGACGCTTGCGACGTCGTCGCCCTGTTGACGCGATCGTAGCTGTGACACGGGACCGTAGTGTCGTGAATACCCCGTTTGACACCGATGAGCTCGCGACACGCCTTGCGCGCCATGCGCGCACGCTACGCTGGGCTGCGCCTGCGTATCTTCTGAACGCCACGGATTTTGGTAGCGAGTGGCAGGATCCAGACGAAGCCATTGGCTTGACGTGGGCCAATACGCGGATGAATGAAGAGACGATCGATGCATCGCTGCGAAGCCTCGTCGACAACCTCGCGGATGCGGGTGTTGTGCGTCTCGCGGCGGATGCCCGTGATCGTTATCCTGCGGAACTGTCTCAGCATGTTTCGAGGCTGCACGATGCACTATCGAATCTGATACAGCAAGCCACTGAATCCCGCGTCTGGCGGCATGCGGTCCACGGTCTGATGTTTGCGCCGCTGTTCAAGGAGCGTGACTTAACGCCACCGGGTTCCGATCCTGAGAACGACGACGATACGCCCGGCAATCCTCAACACCGAACCCTCTGGCAAACTATCGCCGACCACAGCGGCAAGGTCCACGGCCGCCGCGTTGGTTTTTCACTGTCGACCACCGCAGCCTGGATGACGACGGCCCTGATCGGCTGCTGCTTTGCCGGCACGTTGCTGTCCGGTTTCGCCAACCGTACAACGATCGGAAGCGCAACGGATACGGCTGCGAAGCTCACCGGGCCACTGAACCCAACGCAGTCGCTGCAAACGCTTACCGACCTCGGCCGGCAAATGGATACGCTCGAAATCCGCCAGCGTACCGGTGCGCCTTTGATCGCCCGTTTCGGCTTGAACCGCGACCACGCGCTACTCGGCGCCCTTTGGCCTTACTACGCCGATGCCGCCAACCGCATCCTCGTCAGCCCGATTCGCCAGAAGCTCGAAGCGAGGCTGCATCAACTGGCGTCGCTGTCCGACGCGGAAATCGCCAGTGGCGGCGATGCTCAGGTGCAGGCCGCTTACGACACGCTCAAGACCTACATGATGCTTGCCAAACCGGAGCGCGCTGTGGCCACGTTCCTGATACCGCAACTCGTCGCAACTTCTGCCCCCGAGCGCTCGACCCATTCGCAACTGTCGAAGGGCGGTTGGGAAGACCTGCGCCAGCAAGCGATCGCATTCTTCGCCAATCACGTTGGCCGTGGCGCTGCATTCGGTCAAGCCGCATTGGTGATTACCCCGGACGGCAACCTGATCGCGTCGACCCGCCAGACGATCATCGGTGTCCGAGGCATCCAGAATTCAGGAGACGCGATCTACCAGCAGATCATCGACGAAGCGACACCGAAATACCCGCCGCTCTCACTCGCGACGCTGCTCGGCGACGCGGCGTCGCAATCCTCCGCCGGCAGCGCAACGAGCCGTGGCCTGTTCGGCACGACCACGACCGTTCCCGGTGTATTCACACGTGCTGCGTGGGAAGAGCGAATCTCGAAGGCCATCGACGAAGCCGGCGAGCAACGCGATGTGGCAAGCGACTGGGTGCTTTCCGACACCAAGGTTGCCAACGCGTCACCCTCGACATTGAAAGCCGAACTGCGCCAGCGCTATTTCGACGACTATGCGCGGGCATGGGCGCTCTTCCTCAACAGCCTGCGCTGGCAACCTGCACCGACGCTGTCGGCCACGGCCGACCAATTGACTTTGCTGGGCGATCCGCAACGCTCGCCGCTCGTCGCGTTGATGAATGCGATCGTCTATCAGGCAGGCACGGGAGCCAACGCACAGTCGCTGTCCGATACGCTGATCAGCAAGGCGCAACAATTGGTCGGCACGGACGAAAAGGACCCATCGAAGCAGGCAAAACCTCAGCTTGCACCGCTTGCCGCCGCATTCGGCCCGATCCTGCGTTTGACCGGCAGCGATCTCGCTTCCGGAGCGCCATCCGGCGGCAAGGGGAACACACCGCCGGCAGCAACCGGCGACCTGAGCCTGGCACGCTATCTTGAGCGGATCACGTCAATGCGCCTGAAGACATCGCAGATCGTCTCCAGCCCGGATCCGGACGCAATTGCGCGTCTGGCAGCGCAATCCGTGCTGCAAGGCAAGACATCCGATATTGCCGACAGCCGCGATTACGCGAGCCGTGTCGCCGCGAGTCTCGGCGAACAATGGTCAGGCTTTGGCGCGCTGTTTCGCGCACCGTTCGACCAGTCCTGGCAAGTCATCGTGCAGCCGGCCGCGTCGAGTTTGAACGAAATCTGGCGCACAGCGATCCTTGCCGACTGGAACAAGACATTCGGCGGCCGCTATCCGTTCGCGGATTCCGACAACGACGCATCGCTGCCCGAGATGGCGCGCTTCATGCGTCCGGATAGTGGCGTGATCGCGCAGTTCGTGACGTCGCAACTGGCCGGTGTCGTCGAACGGCAGGGTGACCGATGGGTCGCTTCGCAGGGAAGTGATTCCGGCGCGTTGACGATCGATCCGGCTTTCCTCAGCGGCCTGAACAAGCTCACGCGCACGTCGACGGTCCTGTTCCCGTCCGGCGATGCACGCGTGCGTTACGAACTGCGGGCCGAGCCGACGCCGGGCGTCACCGACATGAGATTCGTATTGTCCGGCCGCGAACTGCATTACTTCAACCAGAAACAGGAGTGGACGCCGTTCGAATGGCCGGGACAATCGCTCGAGAACCTGTCACATATCGAATGGCAGACGGAGCAGGGCGGGTTGCGCACCGCACTCGATTCGCAGGGGCGCTTCGGTCTCGTTCGGTTGCTGGAGCGCGCGAAGGTCGTACAGCAGGACAACGCGCGCTATTTGCTGACCTGGACGCCGGACACGAGCCAGGGTATCCCGCTCAAGGTGCAATTGCGCAGCGAAGCCGGCGGTGGTCCGCTCGATGTTCTCCAGTTGCGGAATTTCGTGTTGCCGGCACGTATTTTCGTGACGGGATCGGCAAATGCCGGGGGTCGGGTATCGGCAAGCGGCCCGCCGCCGCTGCCGATGTCGGCGATCGAGGCCGCGAAGCATGCAGCCGTGCCATTGCCACCGGGGGTGCCGGTCGGAGGCGCCTTGCCGGACGCCGTCATGCAGGCGACGACGGAGCAGGCATCCGGTCAGCGTACCGCGCTCGAACTTGCTCAGGCGAAAGCGCAGGTCACGGAGCGTGGAATGGCGAAACAAACGACTGTGCCGAAGGTCGCGATTTCGCCATTGGCGACCACGTCGGGACGTTCCGAATCCTCCTCCAGTCCGTTCGGACACGCCCTCAGCCTGCTGGGCGACGCATTCGTTTTTTGAGATCCTCCATGACGCTTGCTAATTTTGTGAAGACACTCGTCGGCGGCTCCCGTATCGATTCGCTTCAGCGGGCACGGACGGATACCTGGGCCACATGGATTGCACCGATACCGGGCGAGCATGCATACGGACGCGATCCCGGCTACGAAGACGCATTCTTCGAACTGAAGGACGAAGCCGGAAAGCTGTCGGGAATCGATGACGGGTTGATCGTCCGTGCATGCGAACACCTGCTCAAGGAGACCGGCAAGGATTTGCGGCTCGCCGGCTACTACGCGTTCGCACGCCTGCGGCAGGACGGCCCGGCCGGGTTCGCCGACGGACTTGAGCTGGCCGCTGCACTCGTCGACCGGTTTGGCGAAGCGGCTTTGCCCGTCCGTCACGAAGCCAAGAAGGCTGCGCTTGAAATGCTGGCGACTGCGCGTGTGATCGAGACGCTGGATAGTCGTGGCGACTTTGTGCCCGCTGATCTCGAACGTACGTTGGCCGCGCTCGACGTGCTCGTGGCGCATACGGCCGCGTGGCCCGATGCTGCCCGTCCGAATCTGCAGCCACTCGTTTCTCGCTTCGAGACAAAGGAAGCGCCAGCGCGCAGCGTCGATTCCGGCAAGGCGATGCCGGCAGCGACTGCGCCGGGCAGAACGTCGGCGGGGTCGATTGCGTCCACACGCGATTTGCTCGATCAGGCACGCGCGATGTCGGCGTGGCTCCGGGATCAGGAAAACGGCTACTTGCCGTCGGTACGCCTCGTGCGAAGCGTTCGGTGGGACACCTTGCACGACGTGCCGCCTACAGACACCGCGTCGCACACGCGTCTGGCGCCGCCACGCGCCGAGTTGCGGCAGCAGATGAAGCGCCTCGTGCTGCAGAAGCACTGGCACGAGTTGCTGGAGCGTGTCGAAGGGGCCTTCATGGAAGGCGTGAATCACTTATGGTTCGATCTGCAGTACTTCCAGCACGCGGCGCTCGATCACGTCGGTACGCCGTACAGCGCGTGGCGAGAATTGCTGCGTGCCGACTTTGCACTGTTTCTCGAACGATTGCCGGGCATCGAACGGCTGGCGTTCAACGACGGTACGCCATTTGCCGACGACACGACACTCGAATGGATTGCTCGCCATGCGGTTGTACGCGACCTGGACGCGGGCGAGACGATTGCGCCACTGCCGGTCTCGGCGGATAGCGAGAGCGATTCGACCGGCGACTGGCCGGAGATCGAAGTCCAGGCTCGCGAACTGGCTACCCGTGAGGGCATTGAGACGGCTTTCGCGTGGCTTGAAGCGCTGCCCGGCATGAAAACCGATCGACATCGCTACTTGCAGCGGCTCGTGATGGCCCGGTTGGCCGATCATGCCGGCCGTCACGATGCGGCGCTCGCACTGCTCGCCGAACTCGACGGAGCGTCACGCTCGCTGCCGCTTATGCGCTGGGAGCCGGCGCTGACGTTCGAGGTCAAGCATCAACTGGTCAAGGCATTGAAAGCGATGAGCAGCCGCAAGGATGCCGACAAGCCGGCACTCGCCCGCCGTATCGGCGAACTGCATGCGGAACTCACGGTACTCGATCCCGCGCGCGCACTGACCCTTTCGTAACGGATTCCCATGGACAACAACGATCCCATCCTGCGCTACTACGAAGCGGAAATGCGTTACCTGCGCGAGTCCGGCAAGGAATTCGCGAAGGCGCATCCCGACCGCGCGCGCCTGCTCAATCTCGAACGCGTCGGCGATCGCGATCCGTACGTCGAACGTCTTTTCGAGGGCTTTGCTTTCCTGACGGGCCGGCTCAGGCAGAAACTAGACGACGAATTGCCCGAACTGACTGAAGGGCTCGTCAGCCTGCTGTGGCCGCATTATCTTCGGATGATTCCGTCGCTGTCGATCGTCGAGTTGACGCCGTTCTCGGAGAAACTGCAGAAGACGGAAGTCGTACCAGCCGGCGTGCCGGTGCGGTCCGCGCCGATCAACGTGCCGTCGCCCGGCGGCGCGGAAGGTATGACGCCGCGGACGGTGCAATGTCTGTATCGGACGACGCAGGCCGTTGCGCTGCAGCCCGTGTCGATCACGCATGCCGGGCCGACCGTGCGCCACGACGGTCGCTCGGTGATCCGTCTCGGCTTCTCGCTGCAAGGGTCGGCGCTGCGTAGCGAAACGAACCTGTCGCGGCTTCGGCTGCATCTGAATGCGGATCTGCCGACCGCATTCGCTATGCATCTTGCGCTGACGCGGCAGGTCGATGCGATTTATTGGCGTGTCCCGGAAGTCCGCGACGGCGAACCAGTGGCGCTTACGGGCGTGACGATCGAGCCGGCGGGTTTTTCGACGGAAGAACGGCTGTGGCCCAAGGCCGATGCGGCGTTCTCCGGATATCAGCTGCTGCTCGAATACTTCACGTTCCGTGAGAAATTCCTGTTCGTCGATCTATGCGGACTGGATATCTCGACACTGCCCGAGAAATCGACTCGCTTCGAGCTGGAGATCCTTCTGACGGAAGCGTATCCGTCGGATCAGCGTTTCAACGCGGAGAACGTGCGGTTGTTCTGTTCGCCGGTCATCAACCTGTTCGAACTGGATGCCGAACCGATCGAGATCGACCATCACGAAACCGAATATCGCGTGGTGCCGGCCGGCCATCAGGGCGAGCATGTCGAGACGTATTCGGTCGATGCGATCGCGACGTTCGATCACGACTCGGCCGAGCGGTACGAATACGTGCCGTTCGCGACGTTCCGGCACCGCGGCGGCATGCTGCGGCACGAGGCGCCGGAGCGCTATTTCCATACGCGCGTGCGTGCGGGCGTATCGGGGCTGCACGAAATGTGGGTGATTCTCGGCGGGCATGCGTGGGAAACGATGGATACGCTGCCTGAGGAAAGCCTGTCGCTGCGTGTGACGGGCACGAACGGGTTGCTGCCGCGCAAGGGGTTGCGCGAAGCGAGTCTCGACGAGTTGGCGGCCAGCACGCCGAACGTTGCACGCGTGCGCAATCTCGTGTCGCCGACATTGCCGCTGTATCCACCGACAGAAGACCGCTTCCAGTGGCGCGTGCTGTCGCATCTCGCGCCGAACTACCTGTCGATGATGAATGCGGAGGTGTTGCGCGGCGCTTTGGCGCTGTATGACTGGACGAACGAAGAGCTGAACCGGCGGCGGCTCGCCGGCATCCTGCATGTGTCGCAGGAAATGATCGAGGAGGTGTCGGGAGGAGCGGTCGAGAGAGGTGTCTTGATCGAAGTCACGCTCGATGCGCATGCGTTTTCCGGTGAAGGCGACGTGATGCTGTTCGGCGAACTGCTGCACCGGTTCTTTGGCGCATACGCGGAGATCAATCTGTTCACGAAGCTGGCGATCGTCAGCCTGCCGTCCCGCTCGCGGACGGAGTGGCCGCGCAGCAAGGCTCAGCGGGCGCCGCTATGAGTCTTTCGATCGATCGGATGAGTGCTGAAGCCGGTGAGCCGAAAAGCCTGCCGGCTGTGGCCGTGAAATTGTTCGAGCGAGCGCCGAGGATGACATTCATGCAGTTCTGTCGTCTGCTGGAGGCATGTGTGCCCGGACGCCCCGGCCTCGGCACATGTGATACGCCGGAGCATGAGCCGGTGCGGTTCCGGCCGCGTCCCAGGTTGGGTTTTCCGGCGGGCGAGGTGGCCGCAGTAGAGTTCGACGACGAGCACCTCGATGCGCCGCCGACTGTGCGCACGACCTTCATGGGTCTCTATGGCGTCGATGCGGCCATGCCGTCGCACATGATCGACGAGATCGTGTTGCGGGAGGAGGGACATGAAGCGGTCGAGGCGTTTCTCGATCCGTTCAACCACCGGATGGCGACGCTGCTTTATCGCGCGTGGAAGAAATATCGTTATCCGGAGCGCTTCCGGGCCGGCGGTGTCGACGATTATTCGCAGAGTCTGTTGTGCCTGGCGGGATTTGGATGGGGTGACAAGCCGTATCGGGCGGGCTTGCCGAATTCACGGATGCTTGCGTTGCTGGGGCTGTTGATTCAGCGGACACGCACGTCGGAAGGGCTGGCCGGCGTGGTGGCGCTTGCCGCACCGGGAGCCGATGTTCGTGTCGACGAGTTTTGGGCGGTGACGACGAGTACCGGTCGACCGACACCGTTGACGTCGGCGAAGCCGGATGCCGGCGTGTTGTCGAACGGGCAGCGCAGCGGGCTCGGCGGTGGTTACGTGCTCGGCAGGCGTCTCGCGTATCGCAGTCGAGCCGTGCGTTTGACGTTGTGGCCCGTTGATGCGCAGCAGGCTCAG
The DNA here is from genome assembly GCF_002223325.1 of Burkholderia sp. AU15512. Taxonomy (NCBI): domain Bacteria; kingdom Pseudomonadati; phylum Pseudomonadota; class Betaproteobacteria; order Burkholderiales; family Burkholderiaceae; genus Burkholderia; species Burkholderia sp. AU15512. The sequence continues at coordinate 2,015,652 of NZ_NKEX01000006.1, read as the reverse complement.
GACCTGCTGCCGGGTGCGTGGCTGCATCGAGAGGTGATGGCATTCATCCAGCTGTATGTCGGCATCAAGGCTGACGTGCATTTGCGGATGAAAGTGTCGACACGGTTCGTTCCGAAGCTGGCCGTGGGAGTCGAACGTGCCGCCCCCGCGCCACGTCTCGGCTGGACGACTGTGTTGCCGTCAGTCGATGAACGACTGATCGATATCGCCTTGGGTGTCTATGAGGCGTTGCCCGCGCCGCGACCCAATCCGCATCTCGTGCCGCGCACGATCTGACTCCGGAGTGTTTATGTTCTATCGAATGAGTGCGGCCACTGCCGCTGCCGTATTGCTGCTGTCGGGTTGCGGCGCGTGGCAATCCGTGTCGGATGCCTCGTCGAATGCGTATCGGGCGGTGTTTTTCAAGCAGGTGAAGGTGCTTGATGTCGATTTGGCTGCGCGCGCCGCATTGAATCCGGACGACTTGGGACGGCCCACGTCGGTCGCCGTGCGCGTCTATCAACTGAAGGATCGCAAGGCGTTCGATGCGGCGTCGTACGACGATCTGCTGAAGAACGATCGGACCATGCTGGCCCAGGATTTGCGGGCGGATATGTCGGCCGTCGTGAACCCCGGCGCTTCGTCGAGCTTGTCTCAACCGATGCAACGCGAGACGGAATATGTGGCGATCGTCGCGTGGTACCGCGTCCCCGGAGCTCCGGCAGGCTGGAAGCGGGTCGTCGAGAAAAAGAAGCTCGATCCGGATAAGCCTCTACGTCTCGGTTTGACGTCGAATGGATTGCAGATGGCGGGGGATAGGTCGAAATGAAAGTCGTGCAACCCATTCGGAGCGGGAACAAGCCATTCACGCTATCTAAACGACTCAGGCTGGCAGTTTTGCTTGGCATTATCGTGTCCGCTCACGCGGTGGCTCGAGATGTGCAGTCTCCATCCATTGCGCCGCTCGCTGGAAAGCCGGACGGTTTCGTTCCCAAAGGCTGGAAGCTGGAATTTCAGACGAAGGGTGACCTGAACGGTGATGGCCGCGACGATCTTATGCTGGTCTTGCGTGGCAATGATCCTGCGAACGTGATATCGCATGACGGCATGTGCGAGAACCCGTTCGACGCGAATCCGCGTGTTCTTGTCGTTGCCTTTGCGCAGCTGGATGGCCGGTACGCTGTCGCGTTGCGAAACGATACGCTCATACCGGCCCGGGAATCCCCCTGTCTCGCGGATGCTCTGGAAGAAGGGAGCGTGATTGTCGACCGAGGCGCGTTGCGGGTCACGCTGGGTCGTTTTTCCAGTGCAGGGAGTTGGGAAATGGGATCCACCACCTATACATTCCGATGGCAAGACCGGAATTTCATGCTGATCGGCTATGACAACTTCTCGACGATGCGCAATACGGGCGTCGTACGAAACCTCAGTGTGAACTACTCGACAGGCAAGGCCAAGATATCGGTCGGAAATGTGTCCGACGACCGCGAGCGTACACGATGGGTAAAGCTGCATACGCAGCGTCGCTGGACGCTGGACCAGATTGGCGACGGCTTCGAGTTTTCCCGGTCGCTGCCGAGTGTCGAATAGTCGTCAATGCTGGGGTGCGTGGCGTCACTACGACGCCATGTTCTGCGACCCATGCGCCGGACAATCGGCGGCATGGGGCGCACTGGGATCACCGATCGTCTTCCCGCACCGAAGAAGGATGCCGGCACAGCGCCCGCACTTCCATCTCCATATACGGGAACAGCGGCAGCTGGCTCAGCAGGTCATGCAGCTGCTGCACGCTTTCCACGTCGAAAATACTGACGTTCGCATACTGCCCGGCGATCCGCCACAGATGCCGCCAGGTCCCTTCGTTCATCAGCCGCTGGCACATCGCCTTTTCTTCCGCCTTCAGCGTGGCCGCCTTGACCGGATCCATGTCCGTCGGCAGACGGACGGTCATTTCCACATGAAACAGCATCCTGCACTCCTTGCGTTATCGGTTCGTCGAATCGGCAGGCCACTCACGCCTGCGCGCGGGCCCGCTCGACTTCGCTGCCCGGCACGTCCTGCTTGTCCTTGAGCAGCGAGAAATCGAAGTCGATCAGCGCGAACTGCCCGTCGACGCCATACGGCTTGCCTTCCGCGCCTTCGGCCTGCTTCACCGGCGGGATCAACCCGTCGCGCGTCGCGAAGGCGAAGTCGTCCCACAGATGCGGATCGCCATCGATGTTGATCTGCGTCGTCAGCTTACGATAACCGTCCGCCGAAACGAAGAAGTGAATGTGCGCCGGACGATGGCCGTGGCGGCCGAGCTGGTCGAGCAGTTGCTCGGTCTTGCTGCCCGGCGGCACGCTGTAGCCCACCGGCAGCACGCTGCGGAAGCTGTAGCGGCCTTCGGCATCGGTACGGATCGAGCGGCGCAGGTTGAACGCGGGCTGAGATTGATCGAAATACGAGTAGTTGCCGAGATGGTTCGCGTGCCACACCTCGACCAGCGCGTTCGCGATCGGTGCGCCGTCCTGGCCCAGCACCTGGCCGCGCATGATGAGCGTCTGGCCGGGATCGGTGCCGTCGTCGAGACGCGCATGGCCGACCGATTCCGGCGCGCCGGCGACATACAGCGGCCCTTCGATCGTGCGCGGCGTGCCGCCCTGAATGCCGGCCTTTTCCTCGGCTTCGTCCATGCGCACGTCGAGGAAGCGCTCGAGGCCGAGGCCCGCGGCGATCAGCCCGAATTCGCGGCCGGCTTCGTTCAGGTAGTTCAGCGCCGTCCAGAATTCGCTCGGCTGCACGTCGAAGTCCTCGATCGTGTAGCAGATGTCCTTCACGATCCGGTTGACGATCGCGCGCACGCGCGGATTGCCCGGCTTTTCGGCGGCGTCGTCGAAGGTCTTCAGCAGTGCGTCGATAGCTTGCTTGTTCATCTGTGTCTCCGGTTTCGGTTGTCGTGTGGGGTCAGCGGGCGTCGCGTCGCATCCGTTCGATGCGCGCCCAGTCGAAGGTGATGCCAAGGCCGGGCGTCGCCGGCAGGTGCAGCTTGAAATCCGCGTAGCGCAGCGGCTCGACGAGGATCTCCTCGGTGAGCAGCAACGGGCCGAACAGTTCGGTGCCCCATTTCAGCGAGTCGAACGTGCTGAACAGTTGCGCGGACGCCATCGTGCCGGCCGCGCCCTCGAGCATCGTGCCGCCATACAGTTCGATGCCGGCCGCCGCCGCGATCGACGCGACGCTCGCCGCACCCTGCAGCCCGCCCGATTGCGCGATCTTCACCGCGAACACGTCGGCCGCGCGATCCTGCGCGAGCGCGAATGCATCGACGGGGCCGTGCAGCGCCTCGTCGGCCATGATCGGCACCTGCGCCAGTTGAGTGAGGCGTTTCAGCCCCGCGCGGTTGGTCGCGGCGATCGGTTGCTCGACGAGGCTCACGCCGGCTTCCGCCAAGCGTGCGCCGGCCCAGATCGCGTCTGTTTCACTCCATGCCTGGTTCACGTCGACGCGCACATCGCCGCGTTCGCCGAGCGCGCGCTTGATCGCGATCACGTGCGCGACGTCGTCGGCCACCGCGTTCGAGCCGATCTTCAGCTTGAACGCTCGGTGGCGGCGCGCGTCGAGCATCGCCTCGGCTTCCGCGATGTCGCGCTGCGTGTCGCCGCTCGCGAGCGTCCAGGCGACATCGACCGCATCGGTCCGGCGGCCGCCGAACAGCTCGGACAGCGGCACGCCGAGGCGGCGCGCCTGCGCGTCGAACAGCGCGGTCTCGATCGCGCACTTCCCGAAGCGGTTGCCCTGGAACAGCTTGCGGGCGCGCGCCAGCGCAGCGCCCGGGCGGGTCGCGTCCATGCCCTGCAGCAGCGGTGCGAAGTAGGTGTCGATGTTGACCTTGATGCTTTCGGGGCTCTCCTCGCCGTACGCGAGACCGCCGATCGTGGTCGCCTCGCCGACACCTTCGATACCGTCCGTGCATCGAACACGCACCAGCACGAGGGTCTGGCAATTCATCGTCGCGACCGACAATTTGTGGGGCCGGATCGTCGGCACGTCGACGAGCAGCGTCTCGATGCGTTCGATGGTGGCGGCAGTTGCTATCATGCGATTCCTCCTGTTGGTGCACATGGTAGGAATTCCCGCCCCGCGTCGTCCAACACTCTTTCCGACTACTTCCATACCTTTGAGGCATGAAATGGAATTGCGTCAGCTCCGCTACTTCATCGCCGTCGCCGAGGAAATGAACATCACGCGGGCGGCGGAGCGGCTGCACATGACGCAGCCGCCGCTCAGCCGCCAGCTCCAGGCGATCGAGGACGAAATCGGACTGCCGCTGTTCGAGCGCGGCGCGCGGCCGCTGAAACTGACGGATGCGGGGCGCGTGTTCTATGCGCAGGCGAAGCGCCTCGTCGATCAGGCCGACGAACTGGGCCCGCTGACGCGGCGGCTCGCGCAGCTGTCGGAGCGGATCGTGATCGGCTTCGTGCCGTCGACGCTGTACGGCGCGCTGCCGGACGTGATCCGCGCGTTTCGCGAGGCGCAGCCGGACGTCGAGTTGTCGCTGATCGAAATGTTTACGCTCGAGCAGCTCGGCGCGTTGAAGGGCGGGCGGATCGACGTGGGCTTCGGCCGGCTGCGCTTCGACGACGATCAGCTGGTGCGCGAGGCGCTGATCGAGGAAAAGCTGATCGCGGCGCTACCGGTCGGGCATCGGCTCGCGGATCCGGCCCGGCCGCTGACGCTCGCGGATATCGCGCGCGAGACGCTGATCGTCTATCCGAGCACGCCGCGGCCGAGCTTCGCGGATCAACAGCTGTCGGCGCTGCGCGACGGCGCGCTGGTGCCGGCAGCCGTTCACGAGGTGCGCGAGCTGCAGACGGCGCTCGGGCTCGTGGCCGCGCAGGTCGGCGTGTCGCTGGTGCCGGAGAGCGTGGAGGGCGTGCGCGTGAGGGGCGTGGTCTACCGGCGGTTGCCGGAGCCGGCCGCGACGTCGCCGATCATCATGAGCCGCCGGCTGCACGGAGAAAGCGCGGCGACGGCCGCGTTTTGCGCGATTGCGCGGGAGATGATCGTGCCGGTGGGGTGACGATCGTCGTCGCCGCTATAAATCGCAACTAACGGTCGGTTTCGGCGAACGCCGGCAAACGCCGAGAGGGCATCGTGATCTCATGCCGTTTCGTTCAACGTCGCGGGCCAGCCGTGCAAGCACGCCGGCCGCGCGCGCATGCGCGACGACGTCACCGCTTCCCGTCGAGCGTTTCCGACGGCGATTCCCCGAACTTCTCCCGATACGCGATCGCGAACCGCCCCAGGTGCGTAAACCCGCAATCGAGCGCGACATCGGCGATCCGCCGGTCGGACACCGCGCCGCGCAGCAGCTCGCGCGCGTGGTCGAGCCGCGTCGCGCGCAGGTATTGCATCGGGCTCATTCCGCGGAACTGCAGGAACGCGTCGCGCAGCGTCCGTTCCGGCACGTTGGCGGCCTGGACGATATCGGCGAGTTGCAGCGGTTGCGCGTAGTGCGCGTTCACGAACTCCTGCGCGCGCCGTACGAAGCCCGGCGCCGGGTCGCGGTGCGACGCCTGCAGCACGGACGGCGGGTGGCCTTCGATCAGCAGGTCGATCAGCAGGTGCTCGAGCTGAGAGGCGACGCGCGGGTTCGCGCTCGCGCGTTCGAGCAGTTCGGGCGAGCGGGCGACGAGCATCAGTTGCTGGCGCCACGCGGCGAGCGCGGCGTCGCTGACGTGCAGCACGGGATCGAGCGTCGCGCGCGGGTCGCCGGTCAGCGAGCCGACGGTCGCCGCGTCGATGCGCAGCACGAACTGCTCGCAATCGGCCGACAGCACCGCGTCGAAGCGTTCGCCGGGCGCACACAGCACGCCGGTCTGGCCGTCGACGCCGAGCTGCCGCCCCATCGCGCGCACCTCGGCCTGGCCGGACAGGCAGAACATCAGCAGGTAGTAGCCGTCGACCGCGTCGACCTGCACGCGCATTGCATCGCCGAACGCGATCGTGCCGATCCCGAGCCCGCCGAGCCTGACGAAATCCATGTGCGACGCACCCCGCGTGCGGCCGCTCGGCAGCAGCGCATGCGGCTGCATCACGCGCGAGATCCGCTCGCGCGTCTCGTCGAGATCGCGGGATTCGAACAGCCGGTGCGCGCGCAGCGCGAGCGGCTCGAACGACGTTGGGGACATGGGCATCAGCCTTGGTGTGGACGGCGTGCGCGTCGATCCGATCAATGGGTCGCGATCGTGCGCCGGGTCGTGTGTGCCGTCATGCTAGCGCAGAAATCCGCCGAAAGTGGATATTGCACCGCCGCAATCGCACTTTCCGGATAGACGGCGAATATTAGCTTTTCAAAAATCGGCTCCATGCATTCAACGCAACGGATCGACAAGGAGTCCGACATGGAGCAGACAGAATCGCCCGTCGTTTTCGCCGCGCGCGGCGACGCGTCCGACGTGGATTTTCCGCACGACGACGGCTCGCGCGTGCCGTACAAGGTGTTCAGCTCGCGCGCGGTCTACGATCGCGAGCAGGAACGCATCTTCCGCGGCCCGACGTGGAACTTCGTCGCGCTGGAAGCGGAAATCCCGAACGCCGGCGACTTCAAGAGCACGTTCGTCGGCGACACGCCGGTAGTCGTCACGCGCACCGAGGACGGCGCGCTGTCCGCTTGGGTGAACCGCTGCGCGCATCGCGGCGCGCAGGTGTGCCGCAAGTCGCGCGGCAACGCGAGCTCGCACACCTGCGTCTATCACCAGTGGAGCTTCGACAATTCCGGCAACCTGCTCGGCGTGCCGTTCCGGCGCGGCCAGAAGGGGATGTCCGGGATGCCGGCCGACTTCGACCCGAAGCAGCACGGGCTGCGCAAGCTGCGCGTCGACAGCTACCGCGGGCTCGTGTTCGCCACCTTCAGCGACGACGTGATGCCGCTGCCCGACTATCTCGGCGAGCAGATGCGCCCGTGGATCGACCGGATCTTCCACAAGCCGATCGAGTATCTCGGCTGTACGCGCCAGTATTCGAAGTCGAACTGGAAGCTGTACATGGAGAACGTGAAGGATCCGTATCACGCGAGCATGCTGCACCTGTTCCATACGACCTTCAACATCTTCCGCGTGGGGATGAAGGCGCGCTCGATCCCGGATGCGAACCACGGGCTGCACAGCATCATCACGGTGACGAAGACGTGCGACGATACGTCGGCCGCGTACAAGCAGCAGAACATCCGTTCGTTCGACGAAGGCTTTCATCTGGAAGACGAATCGATTCTCGACCTCGTGTCGGAATACGACGAGGACTGCACGAACCATATCCAGCCGATCTTCCCGCAGCTCGTGATCCAGCAGATCCACAACACGCTGGTCGCACGGCAGATCCTGCCGAAAGGCCCCGACAACTTCGAACTGATCTTCCACTTCTTCGGCTACGCGGACGATACGCCCGAGCTGCGCGCGCTGCGCATCAAGCAGGCGAACCTCGTCGGGCCGGCCGGCTACATCTCGATGGAGGACACGGAGGCGACCGAGCTCGTGCAGCGCGGCACGGTGCGCGACGGCGACGCGACGTCGGTGATCGAGATGTCGCGCGGCAATCCGGACCAGCAGGACACGGTGATCACCGAAAGCCTGATCCGCAAGTTCTGGGTCGGCTACCAGAAGCTGATGGGCTATTGAAGCGGGAGCGCGGAACGATGGAAAACCTGACGGAAGACATGAAGACGTGGTTCGAGATTTACATGCTCCAGAACCGCTATATCGGGCACCTCGACAACGACCGGCTCGAAGCATGGCCGACGATGTTCACCGAGGACTGCACGTACGAAATCGTGCCGAAGGAAAACGCCGACCTCGGGCTGCCGGTCGGGATCGTCCACTGCACGAACCAGCGGATGCTGCGCGACCGCGTGGTGTCGCTGCGGCACGCGAACATCTACGAAGAGCACACGTACCGGCACATGACGTCGGGCCTCACGATCGTCGCGGAACGCGACGGCGAGATCGATACCGAGAGCAACTACGTCGTCGTGCAGACGCGCAGCAACGGCGAGTCGAACGTGTACCAGGCCGGCAAGTACTACGACACGGTCGTGCGCACGCCGGACGGGCTGCGCTACAAGACCAAGCGGGTGATCTACGACACGTCGCGCGTGCAGACGCTGCTCGCCACCCCGATCTGATACGGAAGCAAGGAACCGACATGACCGAAGCAACGCTCGCCGAGTGGCATCCGCTCGGCGCTTTCGACGAATTCTCCGAAGACGAACCGGCGGCGCGCGTCGCCGGCCAGAAACCGATCGCCGTGTTCCGGATCGGCGACGAACTGTTCGCGATGCACGATCTCTGCACGCATGGCCACGCGCGGCTGTCCGAAGGCTATGTGGAGGATGGCTGCGTCGAATGCCCGCTGCACCAGGGTTTGATCGACATCCGCACCGGCGCGCCGAAATGCGCGCCGATCACGGAGCCGGTGCGGACCTATCCGATCCGGATCGTCGACGGGCAGGTGGAAGTCAATGTCGGCTGATCCGTTCGTGATCGTCGGCGCCGGGCATGCCGCGCGGCGCACGGCCGAAGCGCTGCGCGAGCGCGACGCGGCGGCGCGCATCGTCATGATCGGCGCGGAGCGCGCGCTGCCGTACGACCGGCCTGCGCTGTCGAAGGACGCGCTGTTGACGGACGGCGGCGAGCAGCGTGCGTTCGTGCGCGACGCCGCGTGGTACGACGTGCAGCGCATCGAGCTGCGGCTCGGTACGCGTGTCGATGCGATCGAGCGCGATGCGCAGCGCGTGCGGCTCGACGACGGCACGACGCTGGCTTATGCGCGGCTCGTGCTCGCGACGGGCTCGCGGGTGCGCATGTTCGGTGGTGAGATCGACGCAGGCGTCACGCCGCATTACGTCCGCACGGTCGACGATGCACGTGCGTTGCGCGCGCAGCTTGCGCCGGGCCGCCGCGTGGCGGTGCTCGGCGGCGGGTTCATCGGGCTGGAGGTCGCGGCGGCGGCGCGCCAGCTCGGGTGTGACGTGACGGTGATCGATCCGGCGCCGCGCCTGCTGCAGCGCGCGTTGCCGGAAGTGGTCGGCGCGTATGCGCATCAGTTGCACGATGCGCGCGGCGTGGACTTCCAGATGGCGACGCTGCCGCGCGCGATCCGTCGCGCACCGGGCGGCGGCGCGATCGTCGAGACCGATCACGGCGACGTGCCGGCCGATCTCGTCGTGGTCGGCATCGGTGTGGTGCCGAATGTCGAGCTGGCGCAAGCAGCGGGGCTCGATGTCGACAACGGGATTCGCGTCGACGCGGGCTGCCGCACGGCCGATCCGGCGATCTTCGCGGTGGGCGAGGTGACGATGCACTTCAATCCGCTGCTCGGGCGTCACGTGCGGATCGAATCGTGGCAGGTGGCCGAAAACCAGCCGGCGGTTGCGGCCGCGAACCTGCTCGGCGCCGACGAGACTTATGCCGAGCTGCCGTGGCTGTGGTCCGATCAGTACGACTGCAACCTGCAGATGCTCGGGCTGTTCGGCAGCGAGCGCACGATCGTCGTGCGCGGCGATCCGGCGAGCGGGCCGTTCACGGTGTTCGGCCTGGGGGATGACGGCAGGATCGTCGCGGTGGCGGCGGCGAACCTGGGGCGCGACATCGGCGCATCGCGCCGGTTGATCGCGGCGGGGGCGGTGCCGGATCCGGTGAAGCTTGCGGATCCGGGGGTGAACCTGAAGACGTTCATGTAGCGGGCGTTCGGTCGTCCGGGGCGGCTTACGGCAGCGATGCCGGCCGGCGTCGTGCGCGCTCCGTCGGTCGGCTCCGGCGGGGCGCTGCCCCGCGCGAAGGGGGCAGCAATGTTTGTCGGCAGCCCCGCAACCGGTGCATATTAGCGGCATCGTTCGCCCGACCGGTTGCCCATGACGCCAGACAAAGCCCTCGAACTGAAACGCAGCAAGCGCCGCGCGCTGTGGCTGCTGCTGGCCGCCGTCGCAGTGTTCGTCACGACGATCCTGCTGCCGCGCGGCCCGTGGGTCGACGGCGTCAAGGCCGTGGCCGAAGCTGCGATGGTCGGCGCGCTCGCCGACTGGTTCGCGGTCGTCGCGCTGTTCCGCCGCGTGCCGATCCCGTTCGTGTCGCGCCACACCGAGATCATTCCGAAGAACAAGGACAAGATCGCCGACAACCTCGCGGTGTTCGTGCGCGAGAAATTCCTCGGCCCCGACGCACTCGCCGCGCAGATCCGCCAGCACGATCCCGCGCAGAAACTCGGCGCGTGGCTCGGCGAGCCGGCGAACACCGAGGCGCTCGGTGGCTACGTGACGAAGCTGATGAGTTTCGCGCTCGACATGACCGACGACGCGCGGATCCAGTCGTTCGTGCACGACGCGTTTCGCGCGGTGATCGACCGCATCGACCTGTCGCAATCGGCCGGCGCGATCCTCGACACGCTGACGAAGGACGGCCGCCACCAGGTGCTGCTCGACGACGCGATCGAACAGGTGGTCGACGTGCTCGACAAGGAGGAGAACCGCGAGGTGATCGCGGGCTTCATCGTCGAATGGCTGAAGACGCAGTACCCGAAGGTCGAGAAGATCATGCCGACGCAGTGGTTCGGCGAGAACGGCGCGCGGATGCTCGCGAGCGCGGTGAGCCGTGTGCTGGAAGGCGTGGCGGCCGATCCCGAGCACGAACTGCGGCAACGTTTCGACCGGACGGTCCTGCGCTTGACCGAGCGGTTGAAGCACGATCCCGCGTTCATCGAGAAGGGCGAGGAGATCAAGCGCTATGTCCGCGACGGCGCCGCGTTCAACGACTATGTGCGCGACCTGTGGGATCAGTTGCGCGCGTGGCTGAAGGCCGATCTCGCGCGCCCCGATTCGGCGCTGCACCGGCAGGCCGCGATGCTCGGCGGCTGGCTCGGTGCGCGGCTCGCGGAGAGCCCGGCATTGCGTGCGTCGCTGAACGAGCACGTGGAGAAGGCCGTGCACGAGATGGCGCCGGATTTCGCGGATTTCCTGATGCGTCACATCCGCGACACGGTGCGCAACTGGGATGCGCGCGAGATGTCGCGGCAGATCGAGCTGAACATCGGCAAGGATCTTCAATACATCCGCATCAACGGCACGCTGGTCGGCGGGTTGATCGGGCTCGGCTTGTATCTGGTGTCGCTGGTGCCGCGCTGGGCGGCCGGCTGGCTGCACTGACGCGGCCATGGGTATCGCGCGGCGGGCGAGACGGGCCGCGCCCGCGCATCATGCGTGCGCTTTCGAGCCGTGCAGCTGCAGGCCGAGCGCCTTGATGACCTTCAGGATCGTGCCGAAGCTCGGGTTGCCGTCGTGCGACAGTGCCTTGTACAGCCCTTCGCGCGACAGGCCCGCATCGCGCGCGACCTGCGACATGCCGCGTGCCCGTGCGATCACGCCGAGCGCATGCGCGATGAAGGCCGGATCGTCGCCGCCTTCCTGCAGGCACGCTTCGAAGTAGTCGGCCATGTCGTCTTCGGTTTTCAGATGATCGGCCGAATCCCACGGCCGGGTGCTGATCTTGTCCATTGGTTACTCCATGTCGAGATGCGCGAGCATCGCGTGCGCGGCGCGGATGTCGGCCTGTTGCGTCGATTTATCGCCGCCGCAGAGCAGGATGACCCAGATCGTTCCGCGCCGGACGTAGTAGACGCGATAGCCGGGGCCGTGGTCGATCCGCATCTCGACGACCGGCGAGCCGGCGGACTTCCAGTTGCCCGGATTGCCCATCGAGAGGCGGTCGATGCGTGCCTGGATGCGGCGCTTCGCGACGCGATCCGGCAGGCCGGCAAACCAGGCGTCGAAGACGTCGGTGGTCCGGATGCTGAACGTAGGCGCACTGTAGGGCATGGATTGCAGTGTGTCAACCATGGTTCACAAGTCTGATGGGTCGAATTTCGATGCCGCCACAGTAGGGCCACGCGCTTCGCTTGTGTGCCAAATGGCCGTTCGGCCGAAGTCGGGATCTTCCGAATCCGTCTACAATCAAAAACGTTCTTGCCGCCCGTGCGTGTTTGCCGCGCGCGGGTGGATCCGTTTGTCCTCCGGTAGCCGGAGGCGCCGCCGTGCAGCGCGCGCTGCGCGGCGGGCAGTGCCGTGGTTTGTGTCCAGTAGGTAAAGCGTCCGCGTGCCGTAGGCCGGCGCGCGTTCTGAACGCTGCGTGTCCGTAGGCCGGGCAGGCGGCATCAACCGAGAGTCCCCCATGAAAGCATCGGATCTGTTCGTGAAGGCGCTGGAAGCCGAAGGCGTCGAGTACGTGTTCGGCATTCCCGGCGAGGAAAACCTCGATCTGCTCGAATCGCTGCGGCGATCGAAGATCAAGCTCGTGCTGACCCGGCACGAGCAGGCGGCCGGGTTCATGGCCGCCACCTACGGCCGCCTGACGGGCCGCACCGGCGTGTGTATCGCCACGCTCGGGCCCGGCGCGACGAACTTCGTGACGGCCGCCGCCTATGCGCAGCTCGGCGGCATGCCGATGCTGATGATCACCGGGCAGAAGCCGATCAAGTCCAGCAAGCAGGGCCACTTCCAGATCGTCGACGTGGTCGACATGATGCAGCCGCTCACGAAGTTCACGCGGCAGATCGTGTCGATCGGCAATATCCCGTCGGCCATACGCGAGGCGTTCCGCCGCGCGGAGGAAGAGCGCCCGGGCGCCGCGCACCTCGAGCTGCCGGAAGACATCGCGCACGAGGAGGGCGACGGCAAGCCGATCCCGCGCAGCTACAGCCGGCGGCCGGTGGCCGAGGAGAAGGCGGTCGCGCATGCGGTCGACGCGATCCAGGCCGCGCGCCATCCGCTGCTGATGATCGGCGCGGGCGGCAACCGCAAGACCACCTGCAAGATGCTGCTCGAATTCGTCGACAAGACGGGCATCCCGTTCTTCACGACGCAGATGGGCAAGGGCGTGATCGACGAGACGCATCCGCTGTGGCTCGGCAACGCGACGCTGTCCGACGGCGATTTCGTGCACCGCGCGATCGAGCATGCGGACTGCATCATCAACGTCGGTCACGACGTGATCGAGAAGCCCCCGTTCTTCATGCGTACCGACGACAAGACCGTGATCCACGTGAACTTCCTCGGCGCGCAGGTCGATCCTGTTTATTTCCCGCAGATCGAGGTGGTCGGCGACATCGCGAACGCGGTGTGGCAGATGAAGGAAGCGGTGACGCCGCAATCGCACTGGGATTTCGAGCGCTTCCGGATGATCAAGGCGCATTTCGACGCGCATCTGCAGAAAGGGCAGCACGACTCGCGCTTCCCGATGTACCCGGTGCGGATCGTCAACGATCTGTACAGCGCGATGCCGGTCGACGGCATCGTCTGTCTCGACAACGGGATGTATAAGATCTGGTTCGCGCGCTACTGGCGCGCGCACGAGCCGAATTCGCTGCTGCTCGACAACGCGCTCGCGTCGATGGGGGCGGGGCTGCCGTCGGCGATCGCGACGAAGATCGTGCATCCGCAGCGCAAGGTGATCGCCGTGTGCGGCGACGGCGGGTTCATGATGAATTCGCAGGAGCTCGAAACCGCGGTGCGGCTGAAGCTCGACCTCGTCGTGATGATCCTGCGCGACGACGCGTTCGGGATGATCCGCTGGAAGCAGGAGAACATGAATTTCCCCGATTTCGCGATGACGCTGCAGAACCCCGATTTCGTCGCGTATGCGCAAAGCTACGGCGCGCACGGGCACCGCGTCGAATCGGCCGACGATCTCGAGCCGTTGCTGCGCGAGTGTTTCTCGTCGCCGGGCGTGCACGTGATCGACGTGCCGATCGACTATTCGGACAACGAGCGCGTGTTGAACCGCGAGATCAAGCGCCTGTCGGCGCAACTCTGAATGTCACGTTCACAGGAAGGAGTCGTTCCATGTTGAAGGAAACCTATCCGTACTACCTCGCCAACGAGGCCGTCTACGCGAACACCGATCTGGAGGTGACCGACAAGTTCAGCGGCAAGGTCGCGACACGCGTCGCGCTGGCCGACGCGAAGGCCATCGACGCGGCGATCGGCGCGGCGGTCGATGCCGCGAAGCCGATGCGCGAGTTGCCGGCCTACAAGCGGCAGGCCGTGCTCGACCATTGCGTCGCGCGCTTTCGCGAGCGCTTCGACGAGCTGGCCGAGGCGCTGTGCATCGAGGCCGGCAAGCCGATCAACGATTCGAAGGGCGAAGTGACGCGGCTGATCGACACGTTCCGCGTGGCGTCCGAGGAATCGGTGCGTATCGACGGCGAAATCATCAACCTCGAGATCTCCGCGCGTGCGCAGGGCTATACGGGCTACACGAAGCGCGTGCCGGTCGGCCCGTGCTCGTTCATCTCGCCGTTCAACTTCCCGCTGAATCTCGCCGCGCACAAGGTGGCGCCCGCGCTCGCGGCCGGCTGTCCGTTCGTGCTGAAGCCGGCGAGCCGCACGCCGATCGGCGCGCTGATCATCGGCGAGGTGCTCGCGGAAACCGACTTGCCGAAGGGCGCATTCTCGGTGCTGCCCGCGCATCGCGACGGCGCCGACCTGTTCACGACCGACGAGCGGTTCAAGCTGCTGTCGTTCACGGGTTCGCCGGCCGTCGGCTGGGCGTTGAAGGAGAAGGCCGGCAAGAAGAAAGTCGTGCTGGAGCTCGGCGGCAACGCGGCCGCGATCGTCGATGCGGATCAGCGCGACCAGCTCGACTACGTGGTCGAGCGCCTTGCGTTCGGCGCGTATTACCAGTCGGGCCAGAGCTGCATCGGCGTGCAGCGGATCCTCGTGCATGCCGACCTGTACGATGCGCTGCGCGAGAAACTGATCGCGAAGACGCGTTCGCTGAAGATGGGCGACCCGAAGGATCCGTCGACGTTCGTCGGCCCGATGATCTCGGAATCCGAGTCGCGCCGGCTGTCGGGCTGGATGGACGCGGCCGTCGCGGCGGGCGCGAAGATCGTCGCCGGCGGCAAGGTCGATGGCGCGATGTTCGAGGCGACGCTGCTGGAAAACGTCGGGCACGAGCAGGACCTGTACCGGAAGGAGGCATTCGGCCCCGTTGCGATCCTCGAGAAGTTCGTCCGCTTCGACGAGGCGCTCGCGCGCGTGAACGACAGCGACTTCGGGCTGCAGGCCGGCGTGTTCACCGATTCGCTCGCGCATGCGCAGCGCGCGTGGGACGAGCTGGAGGTCGGCGGCGTCGTGATCAACGACGTGCCGTCGTTCCGCGTCGACAACATGCCGTACGGCGGCGTGAAGGATTCGGGCCTCGGCCGCGAAGGGATCCGCTACGCGATCGAGGACATGACCGAGCCGCGGCTGATGGTCGTGCGGCGCCGGTAACGCGCGGGCAGGCGGCGCGGTGCCGCGACGGCACGCGGGCGGGCGATCGGGCCGGCCCGCGTGCCGTTTTTCATGGCGCCGCGCGCATTGGGCAGGCGCCGGGCCCGCACCGTGACCGCCGCGCACGGCGGGCGGCCCGAACGCGCTCGACTGCGGGCCTCGCCTCGTGATGTAATCGCGCGAAACTGCCGACCGGGGTACGACACCGGAACGCGCGAATTCATTCTTCACGAGGTCGATTCATGTCCCCCGTCTCGGCATTCAAGCTGGTTTTGTTGTCATTTCTCGCGATTGTCGCGCTCGAATGCATCGCCAAGCGGCTGCGATTGCCGCCCGCGGCCGCGCTGCTGATCGGCGGCATCGGCATCGCGTTCATTCCCGGCCTGCCGCCGATCAATCTCGATCCGGAACTGGTACTGCTGGTGTTCCTGCCGCCGCTGCTGATGGACGGCGCGTACTTCTCGGTGTGGGAGGAGTTCAAGCGCAACGTCGGCGGCATCCTGCTGCTCGCGATCGGCGCGGTCGTGTTCACGACGTTCGCGGTCGGCTTCGCCGTGCACTGGGTGGCGCCGTCGCTGCCGTGGGCCGCGTGCTTCGCACTTGGCGCGATCGTGTCGCCGCCCGACGCCGTGGCAGCGAAGGCCGTGCTCGAGCGCGTCGCGCTGCCGCGCCGGCTGATGGTGCTGCTCGAAGGCGAAAGCCTGCTGAACGATGCGGCCGGCCTCGTGCTGTTCCGCTTCGCGGTCGTCGCGGCGCTGTCGGGCACCTTCAGCCTCGGCCACGCGGTCGTGGGTTTCGCGGAGCTCGGGCTCGGCGGCGTGGTGGTCGGCTTCGCGGTCGGCAAGCTCGTCGTGTGGTTCCTCAAGCTGCTCGACGACGACTATCTCGTGATCACCGTCGCGGTGATCGCCGGCTGGATCGCGTATATCGCCGGGGAAATGGTCGAAGTGTCCGGCGTGATCGCCACGGTCACGGCCGGCATGATCGTCGGCTGGCATCAGCACGAGGTGTTCTCGGCGGCGGTGCGCACGCGCGGCACCGCGTTCTGGCAGGTCATCGTGTTCCTGCTCGAAGCGATGGTATTCGTGCTGATCGGGCTGTCGCTGCGCGGCGCGATCCACCGGCTCGGCGGTTTCGAGCAGGTGCTCGCCACGATGGTGCCGCCGATGCTCGCGGTGCTGGCGGCGGTGATCGTATCGCGCTTCGTGTGGATCTACGCGGTCGAGGCGCTGAAGTGGCCGGTGCGCGGGATCGCGCGGCGCGGCGAAGCGCCCGACTGGAAGGCCGCGACGATCATGAGCTGGGCCGGGATGCGCGGCGTCGTCACGCTGGCGATCGCGCTGTCGCTGCCCGAGGCGATGCCCGGCCGCGACGTGATCCTGGTCGCGTCGTTCGCGGTGATCCTCGTCACCGTGCTGCTGCAGGGCACGACGATCGGGCCGCTGATCCGGCTGCTGCGCCTGCCGCAGCGCGAAGAACGCGCGTCGCACCACCTGACCGAGCCGCAGACGTGGGCATACGTCGAGGCGGCGCAGCTCGCGGCGATCCAGCCGCTCGTGCGCGACGAGAACGGGGTCGTGATCCATCCGCGCCTGCTCGAGCAGTACACGTATCGCGCGGAATTGACGGAAAGGACCAAGAACGAGCCCACGTATCCGGCTGAAGTGCGTGCCGCGCACTACGACGTCGTGCTGGCCGCGATCCGGGCCGGGCGCGCGGAACTGTTGCGCCTGCACCGTTCGGGGCGCATCCACGACGAGATGCTGCACGCGCTCGAACGCGACCTCGACCTGCAGGAAGTGTCCGCGCAGCACGCGCGCGGGTAGGGCCGCACACCTTCGTCACGTCGCCATCGAGCGGCCGGCGTCAGCCGGCCCGAAGCGCGCCCGGTCGATCGTTGCCCGGCGCGCTTTTTTCTTTCGCGCGCCCGCCGATTCGACGGATATTCATCCGGCCCTCAAATGCGGCGGCAGGCAGCCTTGCAGCGCATGCAAGCCTTATCGCGCGGGTCTCGCAAACGTTATCGTGTTTCGAATGCGGAAATGATCCGATTTAACTGTTTCCGTCTCTTTCTGCATATTTGGCAAAACTAAACCGGATTGAGATAGATGCTGTGTTCTAATTTCATTTAGAATCAGCCGGTTATGTTTATTGAGAGAAAGGATGCGGAGGTAATACGGCCGCCAACGGGGAGAAATCGGCGTCCAAAACCCTGCAAGGCGGTGCCGACAGGCCAATTCGGCGGAATCAGGCGGGGTTTTCAACCGCTGAAATAAGATAGCGTCCAAGTCTGATAAGCAACTCCTATGAAAGAATCGATTGGAGAATCGGCGTTTGAAACTGTATTTATGAAAGAATCGAGCGGTGATAATGCCTCGGATTGTCTTGAATCGGGGTTATCGGTCCTTCTCGTCGACGATCAACCGTTCGTCGGCGAGGTGATCCGCCGCGCGCTGCGCAGCGAACATGACATCGACCTGCACGTGTGCACCGACGCGCACCGGGCGATGGCGGTCGCGCGCGACGTGAAGCCGACGGTCATCCTGCAGGATCTCGTGATGCCGGAGATCGACGGCCTCGATCTGGTCCGCGCGTGGCGTGCGGACGCCGGCACCGCTCGCGTGCCGATCATCGTGCTGTCCGCGAAGGAGGAGCCGATCGTCAAGCGCGAGGCGTTCATCGCCGGCGCGAACGACTATCTGGTGAAGCTCCCCGACGCGATGGAGCTGGCTGCCCGCATCCGCTATCACTCGAATTCCTACCTGATGTCCCGGCAGCGCGACGAGGCGCTCGATTTCCTGTCGCACGACATGCGTTCGCCGCAGACGTCGATCCTCGCGCTGCTCGACGTCTACCGGACCGAGCACGGCGAGATGCCGGCGATCATGGAGCGCATTGCCGGCCATGCGCGGCGCGCGCTCGCGCTCGCCGACGGCTTCATCCACCTGACCCGCGCGCAGTCCGAGCGCCGCGCGCACGAGGTCGTGAGTCTCAACGAGATCGTGCTCGACGCCGTCGACCAGCTGTGGGAGAAGGCGGCCGGGCTCGGCAGCCGGGTCGCCGCGCACGTGCCCGATACCGAATGCGTGACGATGGGCGACCGCATGATGCTGACGCGCGCGGTCGCGAACCTGATCGACAACGGGCTGAAGTACGGCCCGGCCGGCACGGACGTGCACTGCACGCTGGGCAGCGAGGACGGCGCCTGGCTGATCGGTGTCGAGGACACCGGCGCGGGAATCGCGCCGGCGCAGCGCACGGCCGCGACCGAGTCGTTCGTGCAGCTCGAATCCGCGCATGGCGCGGCGCGCGGCGGCTTCGGCCTCGGGCTCGCGTTCGTCCGCGCGACGGCGGCGCGGCATCGCGGCCAGATCCTGATGCGCAATACCGCGCGCGGCTTCATGGTCGCGCTTCGGCTGCCGGCGCAAGCGGAGCGGTGATGTCGCGGCGCGGCCTGCCGGCGCCGTGCTGCCCGAGAGACCCTGATGTGCTCGTGGTGCGCCGTCCGGCGCGCCGGCGGGCGTGGATTTTTTCAACGCTGATTTTATAAAGCCCATAACGAACATGGCCACCGTGACGCCCCGCGCGACCAATGAAAGCCTGCATCCGACGATCGGCGCTGCCCGGCTGACGCTCGGCAATCGCATCCTGCTCAGCTTCGGCGTGCTGTTCGTGCTGATGCTGGTGACAGCCGGCGTGTCCTACGAGCGACTGCGCGCGATCAACAGCGAAGCCGTCAGCATCGAGCGCGACTCGCTGCCCGGCGTCTACCTTGCATCGTCGCTGCGCGGTTCGGTCAACGAATCGTTCATGCTGCTGCAGCAGGCGACGTTCGTCGAAACCGATCCCGACAGCGTGCATCGCGATCTAGCGAAAATCGCCGATGCGCTGAAGGAAGTCGAGGCGTTGTCGGTCGACTATCAGAGCACGACGTTCCGCGACGACGACCGGCAGCGCTTCGCGGCGTTCCGCGGCGCGTTCGACCACTACGTGCCGCTGCTGAACGATGCCGTGCAGAAGAGCCGCGTGTCGCGCGAGGAGGCCGTCGCCGCGTACGGGAAAGTGCTGCCCGCGTGGACCGAGGTCGTGCGCAACGCGAACGTGCTGGTGCAGGAAAACCGCAAGTTCGCCGAGCAGTCCGCGAAGCTGATCCGCGAATCCGTGCAGGACACCGAGGTCGTGCTCGTCGGCGCGCTGACGATCATGCTGCTGTCCGCGCTCGGGCTCGGCTACCTGCTGTACCGGTCGGTGACCGTCCCGATGGCGCGGCTCGTCGAGGTGCACGACGTGATGCGCACCGGCAACCTGACGCGCCGCCTCGACCTGCGCCGCCGCGACGAATTCGGCACGCTCGAGACGGGCTTCAACCGGATGGCCGACGAGCTGACCGAGCTCGTCGCCCGCGCGCAGCAATCGTCGCTGCAGGTGACGACGTCGGTGGCCGAGATCGCGGCGACGTCGCGCGAGCAGCAGGCGACCGCGAACGAAACCGCGGCGACGACGACCGAGATCGGCGCGACCTCGCGCGAGATCTTCGCGACGTCGCGCGACCTGCTGCGCACGATGAACGAGGTGGCCGGCGTGGCCGAGCAGTCGGCGACGCTCGCGGGCGTGAGCCAGAGCGGGCTCACGCGGATGGGCGAGACGATGCGCAGCGTGATGGACGCGGCCGGTTCGGTGAACGCGAAGCTCGCGATCCTCAACGAGAAGGCGCTGAACATCAACCAGGTGGTCGCGACGATCACCAAGGTGGCCGACCAGACCAACCTGCTGTCGCTGAACGCGGCGATCGAGGCCGAGAAGGCCGGCGAATACGGCCGCGGCTTCGCGGTCGTCGCGACCGAGATCCGCCGCCTCGCCGACCAGACGGCGGTGGCGACCTACGACATCGAGCAGACGGTGAAGGAAATCCAGTCGGCGGTGTCGGCGGGCGTGATGGGGATGGACAAGTTCTCCGAGGAAGTGCGCCGCGGGATGCTCGACGTGCAGCAGGTCGGCGGGCAGCTGTCGCAGATCATCGCCGAGGTGCAGACGCTCGCGCCGCGCTTCCAGATGGTCAACGAAGGGATGCAGACGCAGGCGAACGGCGCCGAGCAGATCACGCAGGCGCTGTCGCAGCTGTCGGAGGCCGCGCAGCAGACGGCCGAGTCGCTGCGCCAGTCGTCGCAGGCGATCGACGACCTGACGCTCGTCGCGAACCAGTTGCGCACCAGCGTGTCGCGCTTCAAGGTCGACGCGTGACGCGCGCCGACCCGCAGAACGGCGTCCACGCGCTGTTCCTGATGTTCGAGCTCGATGGCGGGCGCTATGCGCTCGACGCAGCCGGCATCGACGAGGTGCTGCCGCTCGCGGTCACGAAGGCCGTGCCCGGCGCACCCGACTGGATCGCCGGGCTGCTGATGCGCGGCGGCCAGCCGGTGCCGGTGATCGACGTGCCGATGCTGGCGCTCGGGCGCCGCGCCCATGCGCTGCGCTCGACGCGGCTCGTGATGGTCCGCTATCGAGCGGACGAAGCGGGCGGCGAGCGCACGATCGGGCTGATCGTCGAGCGCGCGACGCAGACGATGCGGATCGACCGCGCGGCGTTCCGCTCGAGCGGCATCTCGACCGCACGCACGCGCTGGCTCGGGCCCGTCGCGAATACGCCCGATGGCGTCGTGCAGCAGGTATCGGTGTCCGACCTGATCGACGACGTCGCGCGCCTGTATCTGTTCGACGGCCTGCCGGGCCACGGGGGAGAGTCCGCATGAAAGAGTCCGAATCGCGATTTCGCGGCTGGCTGCTGCGCGAGACCGGCATCGACCCCGATTCGCTCGGCAACGATTTCCTGACCCGCGCGCTGACGGAACGCGTGCACGCGCTGCAGGCGGACGGCGAGCGTCTGCCGTCGGCGGCGCGGCCGCCCGTCACGCAGGACGCGCTCGACGCTTACTGGCAGCAGCTCAATGCGTCGGCCGACGAGCGGCGTGC
Organism: Burkholderia sp. AU15512; assembly: GCF_002223325.1. Taxonomy (NCBI): domain Bacteria; kingdom Pseudomonadati; phylum Pseudomonadota; class Betaproteobacteria; order Burkholderiales; family Burkholderiaceae; genus Burkholderia; species Burkholderia sp. AU15512. Next base: position 1,994,402 of record NZ_NKEX01000006.1, on the reverse strand, counting down.
GCTGATCGAGCTGTTCGTCGTGCCCGAGACCTGGTTCTTCCGCGACCGCGAGGCCTTTGCGACGCTCGCGCGGCTCGCGACGGAGCGGCTCGCCGCGCTGCCGGGCCGGGTGATCCGCGTGCTGAGCGCGCCGTGCTCGACGGGCGAGGAGCCGTATTCGGCGGCGATGGCGCTGCTCGACGCGGGGCTCGACCCGGCCAGCTTCACGATCGACGCGATCGACCTCAGCACGCGCGCGATCGAGCAGGCGCGGCTCGGCTGCTACGGGCGCAATGCGTTCCGCGGCACCGCGACGGAGTTTCGCGCGCGGCACTTCACGCCGACCCGCGACGGCTGGCTGCTCGACGAGCGCGTGCGCGCGTGCGTGCAGTTCAGTCAGTCGAATCTCGTCGAACCGGCCTTGGATACCGGCATTCGCTACGATTTCGTGTTCTGCCGCAACGTGCTGATCTACTTCGATCGCGACGCGCAGGATCGCGTGATCCGCTCGCTCGACGCGCGTCTGGCCGACGACGGCATGCTGTTCGTCGGTCCCGCCGAAACGGGCGTCGCGATGCGACACGGAATGCGCTCGGCGCGCGTGCCGCTGGCGTTCGCGTTTCATCGCGAGCCCGCCGCGGCGGCGGGCGATGTATTCGCGGCCCGGCCGGCGGCGCCGCTGGCGGCGGCCGCGCCGTATCGGCGCGCGGAGCGTTTCACGGTCGCGCCGCTCGCGGCGACGCGCTCGGTGCTGGCGGTCGCGCCGCCGGCGTGGCTCGGCGACACGCGTCAGCCGTTCGCGGCGCCGCCGCCCGCCATGCACGCGGCCGCGTTCGACGCACGGGGCGACTTGCCGGTGACGGCGGCCGAACCGGCCGCGTCGAACGCACCGGTTGCGGAGCGCGCCGCGCCGACGCTGGAAGACGCGCAGGCGCTGGCGAATGCCGGCGCGTTCGACGAGGCCGAGCGCGTGCTCGCGCAGTTCTCGGCGCGCGTCGGGCCGCATGCCGATGCGTTCTACCTGAACGGGCTGATCGCGGACGCGCGCGGACGCGCCGCCGAAGCCGGCGACTTCTACCGGAAGGCGCTGTACCTGCGGCCCACGCACCACGAAGCGCTGACCCATCTCGCGACGCTGCTCGACGTCGGCGGCGATCGTGCGGGCGCGCAATGGCTGCTCGAGCGCGCACGGCGCTCGGCCGGCTGACAAGACGATGGGTTGGGAACGATACCGCGATGACCAGAGGAATCCATGAACCGCGCCGCCGCTGCCATTGACGAGACGACGATCGACGTCGACGATTGCTGGAACCGGATCGGCACGCGCGGCGACCGCACGTGCGAGCGGCTGAACGACTGCCTGCGCTGCCTGAACTGCCCGGTGTACGCGTATCACGCGGCGAAGCTGCTCGAGCGCCCGCTCGACGGCGCCGAGATGGCCGACACCACGCGCCGGATGAGCGCACCCGGCGCGCCGCACGTGCACGACGCCGATGCCGATACGCACCACGCGGCGCTGGCGTTCCGCGTGGCCGACGAATGGCTCGCGCTGCCGATCGGCGTGCTGCGCGAGATCGCCGGCACGCGCCCGATTCATTCGCTGCCGCATCGCCGCCATTCGGCCGTGCGCGGCGTGGTCAATATCCGCGGCACGCTGCGCATCGCGATCTCGATCGGCGCGCTGCTCGGCCTCGATGCCGGCAAGGGCGGCAGCGACGGTGACGACGGCCGCTTCACGCGGCTGCTGGTGGCGGCGCACCAGGGCGAGCCGGTCGTGTTTCCGGTCGACGAAGTCGAGGGCGTGCTGCGCTTCGGCGCCGCCGACTGGGTGCCGGTGCCGGCGACGGTCGGGCGCGCGAGCGCCGGCCTGTCGCGCGGCGTGCTGTCGTGGCGCGGCAAGTCGGTGGGCCTGCTCGACGACGACCGCCTGTTCGACGCAGTCACACGGAGCATGCGATGAGCGGCGATGACGACCTGAGCCACCTGTCGCTGCTCGAGCTGTATCGCGAGGAGACGCGCACGCAGACCCAGGCGCTGTCCGAGCGGCTGCTCGCGCTCGAATCGGGCGAACCCGATTCCGTCGCGCTCGAGGCATGCATGCGCGCCGCGCATTCGCTGAAGGGCGCCGCGCGCATCGTCGGCGTGCCGCTCGGCGTCGATATCGCGGGGCGGATGGAAGAGTGCTTCGTCGCCGCGCAGGCCGGCACGATCGCGCTGACGGCCACGCACGTCGACGTGCTGCTGGCGGGCGTCGATCTGCTCGTGCGCGTCGGCGATCCGCAAGGGCAGCCCGTCACGCAGACGGAGATCGACGTGTTCGCGGCGGCGCTGACCGGCGCCGACGGCGCGCAGGCGATGCAGGCGGCGGTCGCGGCCCCGCCGCCGGTGCCGCCGTCGGTCGTGCCGTTTCGGGAGCACGACGGTGCCGCGAACGAACCCGTCGGGGCCAGCGCCGCGGTGCCGCCGCTTGCGGTATCGGGCGGCGTGCCCGATCCGGCCCAGGCCGGCCGCGTGGCCGGCGCCGGCGCGATGCGCCGCGTGCGTGCGGATACGCTGAACCGGCTGCTGAGCCTGTCCGGCGAATCGCTGGTCGAATCGCGCTGGCTCAAGCCGTTCGCCGAATCGATGCTGCGCGTGAAGCGCGCCCAGCGCGACGCGGCCCGGTCGCTCGATTTGATGTACGAACAATTCGCCGACGATCTCGACGCGGGCATGCTCGCGTCGATGAACGAAGTGCGGCACATGCTCAACGACCTGCAGCGTTCGCTCGCCGAGCGCATGGACGAATTCGACCGCTTTGAGCGGCGCAGCACGCATATCGCCGAGCAGCTGTACGACGAAGCGCTGCAGTGCCGGATGCGGCCGTTCGGCGACGCGACACGCGCGTATCCGCGCATCGTCCGCGATCTCGCCCGCTCGCTCGGCAAGCAGGTGCGTTTCTCGATCGTCGGCGAGGGCACGCAGGTCGACCGCGACATCCTCGACCTGCTCGACGCGCCGCTCGGCCACCTGCTGCGCAACGCGATCGACCACGGTGTCGATTCGCCGGACGCACGGCGTGCGCGCGGCAAGCCGGCCGAGGCGAGCGTGACGCTGGAGGCGCGCCACAGCGCCGGCTCGCTGCTGGTCAGCGTGATCGATGACGGGCCCGGTGTCGACATGGACGCGCTGCGCGCGGCCGTCGTGCGCCAGCGCCTGACCGACGACGAGACGGCCGCGCGGCTGTCCGATCCGGAACTGCTCGAATTCCTGCTGCTGCCGGGCTTCTCGATGCGCGATGCGGTGACCGACGTGTCGGGCCGCGGCGTCGGGCTCGACGCGGTGCAGGAGATGGTGCGCGGCGTGCGCGGCGCGGTGCGGATCTTCAACGAGCCGGGCGCGGGCATGCGCTTCGTGCTGCAGTTGCCGCTCACGCTGTCGGTGATCCGCAGCCTGCTCGTCGAAGTGGGCGGCGAGCCGTATGCGTTTCCGCTCGCGCACGTGCGCCGCACGCTCGAACTCGCGCACGACGACATCGACGTGCTCGAAGGGCAGCCGCATTTCCCGTTCGACGGCCGGCGCGCGGGCCTCGTCGCCGCGCACCAGTTGCTGGACGCGGGCGAGCCCGACGTCGCGCGCACGAGCACGGCGGTCGTGGTCGTCGGCGGGGAGCCCGAGTTGTACGGCGTCGCGGTCGACCGCTTCCTCGGCGAGCGGATGCTCGTCGTGCAGCCGCTCGACAGCCGCCTGAACAAGATCCAGAACATCGCGGCCGGCGCGCTGCTCGAGAACGGCGACCCGGTGCTGATCGTCGACGTCGAGGATCTGATCCGCTCGGTCGACAAGCTCGTGCGCGGCGGGCAGCTCGCGCGGCTCACGCGTGATCCGCAACTCGCGCTCGCCGACCGGCGCCGCCGCGTGCTCGTCGTCGACGATTCGCTGACGGTGCGCGAGCTCGAACGCAAGCTGCTGGAAAAGCGCGGCTACGACGTGACGGTCGCGGTCGACGGGATGGAAGGCTGGAACGCGGTGCGCAGCGATGGGTTCGATCTCGTCGTCACGGACGTCGACATGCCGCGCATGGACGGCATCGAGCTCGTCACGCTGATCAAGGGCGATCCGATGCTCAAGCGGTTGCCGGTGATGATCGTGTCGTACAAGGATCGCGACGAGGATCGCCGTCGCGGGCTCGATGCGGGCGCCGACTACTACCTCGCGAAGAGCAGCTTCCACGACGAGGCGTTGCTCGACGCCGTGCATGACCTGATCGGGGACGCGCGAGGATGAACATCGGCATCGTCAACGACCTGCCGCTGGCCGTGGAGGCGCTGCGCCGCGTGATCGCGCTGCGCGCGGACCACCGCGTGCTGTGGGTCGCGACCGACGGCGACGAGGCGGTCGATTTCTGCGTTGCGCATCCGCCCGACGTGGTGCTGATGGATCTCGTGATGCCGAAGGTCGACGGCGTCGCCGCGACGCGCCGGATCATGGCGCGCGCGCCGTGCGCGATCCTGATCGTGACGGCGAGCGTCAGCGCGAATACATCGTCGGTGTACGAAGCGATGGGCGCCGGCGCGCTCGATGCGGTCGATACGCCGACGCTCGCGCTCGGTCTGTCGACCGATGCGTCGCCGCAGGCTCTGCTCGCGAAGATCGACCAGATCGGCCGGCTGCTCGAAAGCCGCACCGCGGCGCTCGTGCCGCCGGGGCCGGCGCCCGAGCGCGGCCAGCCGACGCTCGTTGCGATCGGCGCGTCCGCGGGCGGCCCGACCGCGCTGACCGCGCTGCTGCGGGCGCTGCCGGCCGATTTTCCGGCGGCGATCGTGATCGTCCAGCACGTCGACCAGGCGTTCGCGCTCGGGATGGCCGAGTGGCTCGACGGCTATACGCGGCTGCCGGTGCGCGTCGCGCGGCAGGGCAGCATGCCGCAGGCCGGCGAGGTGCTGCTCGCGGCGACCAACGATCACCTGACCCTGTCGCCGCGCGGCGTGCTCGGCTATACGCGGCATCCGGTCGAGACGCCGTACCGGCCGTCGATCGACGTGTTCTTCAACAGCGTCGCCGACGGCTGGCAGGGCGAGGCGTTCGGCGTGCTGCTGACGGGCATGGGGCGCGACGGCGCGCTCGGCCTGAAGGCGATGCGCGCGAAGGGCTGCTACACGATCGCGCAGGACGAGGCGACCAGCGCCGTCTACGGGATGCCGAAGGCGGCCGCGGCGATCGGCGCGGCGTCGGCGATCCTGCCGCTCGAGCGGATCGCGCCCCAGTTGATCTCGCGCATCGCGCGTCCGCTGCGCGACTGACGGCGCCGAGGGGCGGGCGGCGCCGTCCCGTGCCGTAGTCGCATTGCGGGCGGCGCGGGGCGTCGCGTACAATGGCGGCCAGCGGAGATGGCATACCTCCCTGCGGTCGTATTCGGCGCGTTGTTGCGCACGGTGCGGCCCTCAACCGCCGGTTCGCCCGGCTGATGATGCCTGCGTGTTCCTGGGTCGTCAGGAGGTCGCAGGCCGTCCATGCGGATTTCTGCCGCCCAGGTTTTGATGTTCCGTCGAATCTGGAAATCATGTTTTTCACGACTTCTGCCGATCTTCTCGCGACCGTGCGCTATGTGTGCCGCTGGCTCGCACTCTCGGCCCTGCTCGGCACGCTGGCCGGCACGGCTTCCGCCCTGTTCCTGATCGCGCTCGACTGGGCGACCGGCACGCGCGTCGCGCATCCGTGGCTGCTGTGGGGGCTGCCGGCCGCCGGTTTCGCGACCGGCTGGATCTACCATCGCTTCGGCCAGTCCGTCGCGCGCGGCAACAACCTGCTGATCGACGAGATTCACGACCCGAAGGCGCTGGTGCCGAAGCGGATGGCGCCGCTCGTGCTCGTCGCGACCGTCGTCACGCACCTGTTCGGCGGCTCGGCCGGCCGCGAGGGCACGGCCGTGCAGATGGGCGGCGCGCTCGCCGATCGCGTCACGCAGGTGTTTCGCCTCGATCGCGAACATCGCCGCGTGCTGCTGATGGGCGGCATCGCGGCCGGTTTCGCCTCGGTGTTCGGCACGCCGCTCGCGGGCGCCGTGTTCGGGCTCGAGGTGCTCGCGATCGGACGCGTGCGGTACGACGCGCTGCTGACCTGCGTTGCATCGGCGATCGTCGCGGACGTCGTCTGTCGCGCGTGGGGCGTGCATCACACGGCCTATGCGATTCCATTCGTGCCGGCCGTGTCGGCGACGGGGCTGGCCGTGACGGTCGTCGCGGGCATCGCGTTCGGCGTGGTCGGGCGGCTGTTCGCGTTTGCGACGCATGCGCTGACGGCGGGGTTCAGGCGCGTGGTTCGCTATGCGCCGCTGCAGCCGGTGCTCGGCGGCCTGCTGGTGGCTGCGGCCGCCACCGCGCTGAACGTGCCGCAGTATCTCGGCCTCGGCATCCTGACGATCGAGGCCGCGTTTCACGGCCCGCTGCCGCTCTACGATTTCGCGGGCAAGTTCGCGTTCACCGTCGTCACGCTCGCGTCGGGGTTCAAGGGCGGCGAAGTGACGCCGCTGTTCTACATCGGCGCGACGCTCGGCAACGCGCTCGGCCAGGTGCTGGCATTGCCGGTGCCCGTGCTCGCGGGGCTCGGCTTCGTCGCGGTGTTCGCCGGCGCGGCCAATACGCCGATCGCGTCGACGATCATGGCGATCGAACTGTTCGGCGCGGATATCGGCGTGTATGCGATCGTCGCGTGTGTCGTCGCTTATCTGTTTTCCGGGCACGCGGGGATTTACCGGTCGCAGCGGGTGGCGGTGGGGAAGGGGGCGCGGGTGGAGGTGGAGTGATGCGTGCGCGGAAGGCGGATTTGTCGCGGCTCCTCCGGGCGCGCGATGCATGCGATGTCGGAGGGAGGGCGTGTCGTTGCTGGTACATCTGATCGGGCCGGGCGGCGCCGGCAAGACCACGGTCGGGGCGATCGTCGCGGCGCGCCTGAATTGGCGGTTCGTCGACGTGGATCAATGCTTCCTGGCCGCGCACGGGAACATCGCCGATTTCATCCGGGACCGCGGCTATGCCGCGTACGCGTCGCACAACGTTCGGCTGTACGAGCAACTCAAGCGCAGTACTTCGGTGCCCACGATCTGCGCGGTTTCGTCCGGTTTCATGCTGTATCCGGACGATGTCGCGCCGGCCTATCCCGCGCTTCGCCATTGCATCGAGGCGGACCGGTTCACCGCGCTCCTGTTGCCTTCGTTCGATCTCGAACGCTGCGCGAAACTGATCGTGGGCCGGCAAATGTCTCGGCCGTATCTGAATGCGAATGACGCCGACGAGATGCGCAAGATCCGCGATCGGTTCCCCGCGTTCATGCGCCTGAACTGCAGGCGGTTTGCGAGCGACGGCCCACCCGAACACGTGGCGGCCGACATCGAACGCTATTTCGTGGCGTCGATGCCGTCGAGTGAAGGCCGTCCGGATCCGGTCGCGAGCGGGCGGCTGATCCCGGTGCTTCGGCGACGGACCTGAAACTCCCGCTCCGTCACGCCTTCGGCAGCTTCGCGACGTTCCGCGCGAGCAGTTCCTCGATATCGATGCCCTTCTCCGCCAGCAGCGCGGTGACGACACCGTTCAGTTCGCCGAGCGTCTCCTTGACCGCTTCCCGGATCGTATCGACGACCACCTGCGTGCTGCGCTCGATCTCGATGTTGACCGTGTCGTTGACGCCTTTCGCATCGAAGGTCGTCGCGCGCCGCGTTTCGGGAATCAGCCAGACATCGAACCAGCCTTCGTCGCGGTTGACGTCGGACACCGTCAGGCTGCAGCCGTTGATCGCGATATAGCCCTTCGCGAACACATACCGCTTGAACGCCTCCGGCACGCCGATGCGCACCATCCGGTTGTGTTCGGACACCGCGATGTGCCGGATGGTCCCGGTGAAATCGACGTGGCCGGACAGCGGATGCCCGCCGATCTCCGCGCCGTCCTTCGCGGCCCGCTCCACGTTGATGTGCGCGCCCGTCGTGAGATCGGCCAGCGTCGTGATCCGCAGGCTCGGCAGCATCACGTCGAAGTCGATCAGCTCCGGCGAATGGATGGTCGTCACCGTCAGGCAGACGCCGTCGACCGACACGCTGGCGCCGATCTCGATGTCGTCGGTAAAGCGCTCCGGGAATTCGATGCTGAAGGTTCTCAGTTCCCCGTGATCCTTGATGGCCTTGATGACGCCAACACCCTGAACAATGCCTGTAAACATGATCTGCCTTTCGTCGCAAATTGCCTAGCCGGTATGATAAGTGATCCGGAGAGGGGGCGTCGGGGGCCGGATGGGTCGGCGTCGCCTGACGGACGGCGGCGTGTCATTCTCTAGCGCTCGCTGGAATACGGCACGAAGCCGCGGCGAGCGATTGCGAGGGTCGGCAGAATAGAACGAGAAAAGGGGTATGTCGAACAATATGCGGAAAATCTACGTGACCGCGTGGCTGGTGACCATCAGCCTGATAATCGTCGACGTGATCTGGGCATGCCGCGTCGATTTCCGGATTGCGAAGGGCAGTCTGGTGCAAAGCGCCCAAGTGCTGTCCGCTGTCCTCGCCGTCGCCGTCGCGTCCGGGCTCGCATCGCGCCCATCATACAAAGTGCCGGCCAGAAAGGCGTTCTACGAGAATGTCGCGCAATCGATCCAGTGGATCGCGTTGATGTCGGTATTCATGCATGCCGGCGCGCTCCTTCAGTATCTGGCTGTAGCAACCGATCTGCCGCTCGTGAGTGATGCGCTGGTATCGATCGATGCCGCGCTCGGATTTCACTGGCTGCAAACGTATGGATGGGTGATGGCAAATCCGGGTTGGCATGCCGTGCTCCAATTCGCGTATGCATCCGGCAGTGTCCAGCTTCTTGCGATCCCGATCATCCTTACGCTGACGTCGAACTCGGAAGACTACGCCGAGTTTGCGGTGCAATTTATCGTCGCAGTCATCATGTCGATCCTGATTGCTGCCTGGCTGCCGGCCGAGAGTGCGTTTCTCCACTTCGACGTTCGCGATCCCGGAACGATTTCCACCGTATCGGACTTCGCGCCGTTGCGAAGCGGAGTCGTCCGGGAGCTGGCATTCGCGTCGTCCCAGGGGCTCATTTCCTTTCCGTCGCTTCACACGATCCTTGCGTTGTGCTTCGCGTATTCGCTGCGGCATGTGCGCTTCGTCTTCCCGGTCGGCATCGTGCTGAACGGCATGATGATCGTGTCGACGCCGACGCAGGGCGGCCATTACCTGTGCGATGTGTTGTCGGGGATCGTGATCGGCGTACTGCTGATTTATCTCGTTCGCAAGTGGTTTGCCAGCCAGCGTACGGTGGAACGCGTGGCGCCCCGCAACGAAGCCGATGACGGACGCACCGGACTGGTGAATTCCTGACGATCGCATCGATGTCCCGTGCAGCGCATCCGGGCGCGCGGTGGCGGTGTGCCGCGCGCCCGGATGCGATGGGGTTTCCGTCAAGCCTCCGCCGGCTCCCCCAGCGGGCCGGCGTCACCGTTCACCATGCGTCGCGGCGTCTCGATCAAGCCCTTCGCCAGCTCCAGCGCCTGCCGCTCGAACAACCGGCGATAGATGCCGCCTTCGATCCGGATCAACGCGTCGTGGCTGCCTTCCTCGATCACCTTGCCGCGATCGAGCACCAGCAGCCGGTCGAGCGCGCGCACGGTCGACAGCCGGTGCGCGACCACGAGCGTCGTGCGGCCGACCATCAGCCGCTCCATCGCCTGCTGGATCAGCAGCTCGCTTTCGCTGTCGAGGCTCGACGTGGCTTCGTCGAGGATCAGGATCGGCGCATCGGCGAGGAACGCGCGTGCGATCGCGACCCGCTGGCGTTCGCCGCCCGACAGCTTGATCCCGCGTTCGCCGACGAGCGTGTCATAGCCGTCCGGCAGCGTGGCGATGAAGTCGTGCGCGCTGGCGAGCCGCGCGGCGCGCTCGATGTCGGCCCGGCTTGCATCGGGGCGCGCATACGCGATGTTCTCGGCCAGCGTGCGGTGGAACAGCACGGGCTCCTGCTGGACGATCGCGATCTGGCTGCGCAGCGAATCCTGCCTGACCTGCGCGATGTCCTGGCCGTCGATCGTGATGCGGCCGCCCGACACGTCGTACAGGCGCTGGATCAGCTTGATGAACGTCGTCTTGCCCGATCCCGAGTGGCCGACGAGGCCCACGCGCTCGCCCGGCGCGATGCGCATCGAGAAGTCGTCGTACAGCGGCACCGGATGGTTGCCGTAGCGGAACGTCACGTGCTCGAAGCGGATCTCGCCTTGCCCGATCCGGATCGCCGGCGCGCCGGGACGATCGTCGATGCCGAGCGGCTGGCGTTCGAGCGCGACGAGTTCCTCCATGTCGTTCACCGAGCGCTGCAGGTTGCGGATGTGCATGCCGACGTCGCGCAGGTAGCCCTGCAGCATGAAGAACATCGTCAGCGCGAACGCGATGTCGCCGACGCTCGCTTCATCGTTCACCCACAGCCGCAGCGCGACGCCGATCATCGCGGCCTGCATCGCGACGAGCATCGCGCCCTGCAACCCGCCGTTGAGCGTGCCGCGCACCCACGTGCGGCGCGTGCGTTGCCGCCACTTGCCGATCACGCGCGCGAGCCGCGCTTCCTCGCGGGTTTCCGCGCCGAACGCCTTCACGACCGCGTTGCAGCTCACGGCATCGGCGAGTGCGCCGCCCATGCGCGTGTCCCACAGGTTGCCGAGCCGCGCGGCCGGCGCGACGATGCCGAGCGATACCGCCACCGTCACCGTGATGTACAGCAGCGAACCCGCGCCGACGACGAGCCCCATCACGGGCCAGTGCGTGCCGAGCAGCACGGTGGCGCCGACCAGCATCGTGACCGACGGCAGCAACGCGATCAGCACGGTGTCGTTCAGCAGGTCGAGCGCCCAGATGCCGCGCGTGATCTTGCGCACGGTCGAGCCCGCGAAGCTGTTCGCGTGCCAGTCGGTCGAGAAGCGCTGCACGCGATGGAACGACGCGGCCGCGATCTCGCTCATCATCTTCAACGTGAGCGTGATGATGTTCAGGTAGACGCCTTGCCGCAGCACCGTCGCGCCGAGCCCGAGCGCCGCGAGCGTGCCGAACGCGACGAGGGCCGCATGCCACGCGGCGGCGCGGTCGGTCAGGCCGGTCGACAGCGCGTCGACGAGGCGGCCCGCGAACAGCGGCGTCAGCACGTCGGCGAGCGCGGCGAGCAGGGCCAGGCTCGCGACCGTGGCGGTGCGCGCCGGCTGCTTGCGCCAGTAGCGGAAGGTAAAGCCGAAGACGGCCTGGAATGCCTGGCCGCCCAGATGGGAGGTTTTTCTGGTCATTTATCGTTGCCCGGCGCATCGCGCGACGGGACTTTCCGGTTCGGAGAACATCGAAAACGCAACAGCCGGACCGCGCGAACATCGCGGGCGGAAAAACGAAACGGGCTGTCGGGAAACGGCGCGGCTGACGGGTTAGCGGAAAACTCGGGAGCCGGCGCGAACGGCGGGCTGGATCAGCCGCGCCGTGGGACCACGTTCGGGAAGGTGGCTGGCATTCGGAACATCTGCACCTCCCCTGAAGTGAACGGTTGAAAGGACGCCGAAAAGACGTGAAAAGATTCTATCAGCAGTGAAGGGCGCGCCGCAACGTCTGACGAATGCGGCGTGGCAGCGTCGATACGGTTAATATTCCGGGTTTCGGCCCTTCTTTTGCGGCCTTTCCGCAGTGCGGCAGCCGGCACGCGCGTCGATTGCACTTCGGCGTCTGCGGCGCGCGCCGCCGCGGCCCTCGCAGATTCACCACGATACATTCCTGAGGAAACGATGAGCGACGTTCAGCAAGGCATCCTGACCCCGATCGATTCGGCGGCCCGATACCTCACTTTCACGATGTCGAATGACGGCAATGTGGCGGCGGCGCTGGCCGCGCTGCGCGGGATCGTCGACGGACGCGACACGGTGGTCGGGTTCGGGCATGCGCTGGCGGCGTACCTTGGGCGCCCGGTGCCGGGCCTGACCGAATTCCCGGCGTTCGCGGTGAAGGACCGCACGCTGCCGGCGACGCCGGCCGACGTGTGGGTCTGGCTGCGCGGCGACGATCGCGGCGAGCTCGTGCTGCGCGCACGGGCGATCGAACGCGCGCTGGCGCCGGCGTTTGCGTTGCAGGATGCGGTCGACGGCTTCCGCTATTCGAACGATCGCGACCTGTCCGGCTACGAGGACGGCACGGAGAACCCGGAGGGCGACGACGCGGTGGCCGCGGCGATCGTGACGGGGCAGGGTGCCGGGCTCGACGGGGCGAGCTTCGTCGCGGTCCAGCAATGGCTGCACGACTTCGACCAGATGGAACGCATTCCGTCGGGCGACATGGACAACATCGTCGGGCGCCGCCGCTCGGACAACGAGGAACTCGACGACGCGCCCGAATTCGCGCACGTGAAGCGCACCGCGCAGGAAAGCTTCGAGCCCGAGGCGTTCATGCTGCGCCGTTCGTCGCCGTGGTCGGACGCGCGTCGCGCGGGCCTCTACTTCGTCGCGTTCGGCTGCTCGTTCCGCGCGTTCGACGTGCAGATGCGCCGGATGAGCGGCGCGGATGACGGGATCGTCGACGGCCTGTTTCGCTTCACGCGGCCGCTGACGGGCGCGTATTTCTGGTGCCCGCCGCTGAAGGACGGCAAGCTCGACCTGTCCGCGCTCGGACTGTAAGCGCCTGACGGGGTCGACGAAACGGGGGGCCGCGCATCGTGCGCGGTCCCCCGTTTCCTTTTGCGCGGCGATCGTGCGCCGTGTGCTTTCGTGCGTGGCGTGTCAGTTCAACGTCGTGTCGATCCGCGTGCCGCGCTTGATGAACTGCGTGACCGGCGTTTTCTCGCAGATTTCGGCGAGGCGCTGGCGTTGCGCTTCATCGAGCGGGCCGTCGAGCGTCACGACGCGGCGCACGTATTGCGTGCCGTCGCGATCGGCATGCAGCTCGGTGCGCACGTCGATGCGCGTGGCCGGCCACGTCTTGCGCTGCATGTACATCCGCAGCGTCGCGGCCGTGCATTGCGCGAGGCCGGCCAGCACGAACTCGTACGGCGCCGGCCCGCGATCCTTGCCGCCTTCGCGGGGCGCTTCGTCGCCGGTCAACGCGTGCGTGCCGGCCTGCAGCTGGACGACGTAGTCGGGTGCATCGGCGTCGAGGACGGCGGCGGCATGGATGAGCGACATGGCAAGTCTCCGGTCAGCGGAAAGAGGGAAAAGGAAGCGGGTGCCGCGTGGCGGCGCGCAGCTGCCAGCATACCGCCCCGATCGGGACGGCGTGCGCCGCGCGGCTAGGCGTCGGTGACGCCGGCGCTGCTGCGCACGAGCGCGGCGATACGTTCGCGCACCCACTGGTGCGCGCGATCGGCGTCGCGCGATTCGTGCCAGTACGCGAGGAGCGGGAACGGCTTGAGCCGCAACGGCAGCGGCCGCACGACGATCGGCAGCAGCGCGGCCATCCGCACCGCATAGGTGTGCGGCAGCGTGACCAGCAGGTTGCCGGTCGCGGCGATCTGGCAGGCGGCGAAATAGTGCTGGCAGGTGAGCCGGATATCGCGGAAGCGGCCGTCGTTGCCGAGCAGCACGTCGAGCGATTGCGGCTCGCCGAGCGAAGACACCGAGACATGCTGCGCCGCGAAATAGTCGCCGCGCCGCAGCGGTTCGTGCGCAAGCGGATGATCGTAGCGCAGCGCGACGACGAGCGAATCGTCGAGCAGGTGGTCGGTGGCGATGCGCGGGCCGGTCGGCACGCGGCGATCGACGGCGAGATCGAGATTGCCCGATGCGAGTTCGCGCTCGATGTCGGCCACCGCGATGCGGCGGCTCACGAGCCGCAGGCCCGGCGCTTCGTCGGCGAACGCGGCGACGATCCGCGGCAGCGCGATCGATTCCAGCACGTCGCGAATGCCGACCGCGATGCTCAGGTCGAGCGTCGCGGGATCGAATGCCGACGGCGCGCGCGCGGTGCCTTGCAGGCCCTTCAGGTGCAACTGCACGTCCGCGATGATCGTGCGCGTGCGCTCGGTTGCGACGACGCGGTTGCCCTGCCGCACGAACAGCGGATCGTCGAAATGCGCGCGCAGCCGGTTGAGCGCATGCGTGACGGCCGGCTGCGTGAGGTGCAGCGCGCGGGCGGCCGCGCCGATGCCGCCATGCACGTAGACGGCGTCGAGCACGCGAAACAGGTTCAGGTCGAGACGGTGATCGGCGGGCACGGGGCGCGGGTGGCGTGGTGAAGGGTGGACCGATTCTAAAGGATGCGCAGGCAACGGATACGGCGAGCTTCCTGCGTGGCGATCGATGGCACGGGATACGAATCGATATCGTTTGAGCCGATATTCGGTTGTGCATTTATCCGGATATCCGACGCAATAAGTCGCAATGAAAATGCGCGGATTGCGCTGCATGCAATCGTAATAATGAGCAATATCGGCCCGGGCAATTCCACACGGGGCCGCCGGCAAACCGTGACAGCCTGTAGTAATCCGCCATCATGCTGTCCACGTCGGCCATTTCGCGCCAAAGGCGCGACCCGTTCGGCTAAGATGCCGTCGCTTCATATTTCGGGATAGCCGTCCTGTCGCACGCATTCAAACCAAATATAAGCCTGACAGTTCGACGGTATTAGAAGAAGTCGAACAAGTCGGGGGCTTGGCCAGTGAATGCAGCAGATCAGAGATGGGTCGTTATCTATTTGAGTACGGGATTTTCGTTGGCCCAGGCCGCGCGTCTTGGCGAGGCTTTCAACCTGGCGAATCGCCTGCACGCATACAGTGCTGACTACCAGTTGAAGTACGTATCCGAAAGCGGGGGACTGGTGCAGTCGTCCTCCGGCGTGAGCATCGCGGCCGATCCGCTCGGTGACGAGCACGGCCGCCGCGCGCTCGCGTTCTTTCATCTTCACGGTGACCGCGCGGTCGTCAACTGGGACGACGCATTGCAGCGTCGCCTCGCCGACATTCGCCGTCATGCGCGCTGGATCGTCGACGGGATGGACCTGCCCACGCTCGCGGCCATGCAGCGTCCGTCGGCGGCGCTCGACGGGCGGCCCGGCCGGGGCGGGCGACGGGTCGCCGCGACGGTCGAGCTGCAGGCCGGCGAAACCGACGTGTTCGCCGCCGTGCTCGACCTGTTCCGCGTCGAGCTCGGCGACATTGCCGCGCAGGAGATCGCCAGCAACCTGCTGCGGCCGGTCGAGCAGCGCTATGCGCAGTCGATGTGGGCCTTTCGCGAGCTGAGCGCGAGCCCGTCGATCCGGATGTCGGCGCAGCGGCTGCGCGCGCAGAGCGTGAACCGCATCTCGATCGCGAACGCGGCCCAGGCCGCCGCGATGAGCGAGCGCAACTTCCTGCGGCGCTTCAAGAAGGAAATCGGCGTGACGCCGACCGAATTCGTCCAGCACGTGCGGCTCGAGCGCGCGTGCCACATGCTGGTCCACACGACGCTGCCGGCCGACAAGGTCGCGCGCCGCACCGGGTTCGGCAGCGGCGAGCGGCTCGCGAAGCTGTTTCGCCAGCGCATGCTGATGTCGCCGACCGAATTTCGCATCGCCGAGCGCGAAAGGATCCTCACCCGCGGCGCGAGGCCGGCCGATGCGGGCGAAGGCGCCGGCGACGGCACCGAGGGGCATCGCGCCGCGTGACAGGCCATGCGGGAGAAAATCGGGCGGATACCCGTAGAATCGTCCTGTCCCGATCTCGAGCCCCGGTTTCCATGTCCTTCCTCCCCACCACCGCCACCGCCCCGTTCTGCCCGTCGGAAGTCAAGGGCAGCATCACGATCGATGCCGGCGCGCCGCGCTGGCAGAAGCTCAAGCGCTTCTTCGGCCCCGGCCTGCTGGTCGCGATCGGCTACATGGATCCCGGCAACTGGGCGACCGACATCCAGGCCGGCTCGCAGTTCGGCTATTCGCTGCTGTGGGTCGTCGCGTTCTCGAGCCTCGCGGCGATCTTCTTGCAGATGCTCGCGGCGCGGCTCGGCCTCGTCGCCGGCAGGGATCTCGCGCAGGCCAGCTACGACCGCTATGGCCGGTTCGGCCGCATCGTGCAGTGGGTGACCGCCGAAGTGTCGATCATCGCGTGCGACATCGCGGAAGTCCTCGGCTGCGCGCTCGCGTTCAAGCTGCTGCTCGGCGTGCCGCTCGCGTGGGGGATCGTGCTGACCGCGCTCGACACGGTGATCGTGCTCGGCCTGCAGGGCAAGGGGTTCCGGCAGATCGAGGCGATCGTGCTCGCGCTGATCGCGACGATGGCGTTCTGCTTCGTCGCGCAGGTCGCGATCACGCCGCCCGACTGGCACGCGGTGGTCGGCGGGCTGGTGCCGGGCGATCCGGACCACGACCGCAAGGACGCGATCGTGCTCGCGCTCGGCATCGTCGGCGCGACGATCATGCCGCACAACCTGTACCTGCATTCGTCGGTCGTGCAGACGCGGCACGTGGTCGGCGGCGCGCGCGGGATGATCCGCGACACGCTCGCGCTGGTGCGCATCGATACCTGCGTGTCGCTGTTCGTCGCGATGCTCGTCAACGCGGCGATCCTGATCGTCGCGGGCGCGGCCTTCCATGCGACGGGCCAGCACAACGTGACCGACATCGAGCAGGCCTACAATCTGATTACGCCGATCGCCGGCGGCGCGGCGGCACTGCTGTTCGGCATCGCGCTGCTCGCGTCGGGGCAGAGCTCGACGCTGACCGGCACGATCGCCGGCCAGGTGATCATGGACGGCTTCCTGCATACGAAGATCCCCTGCTACCAGCGCCGGCTGATCACGCGCGGGCTCGCGCTCGTGCCGGCGCTGATCGGCGTGCTGTGGCTTGGCGACAGCTCGGTGGGGCAGTTGCTCGTATGGAGCCAGGTGCTGCTAAGCCTGCAGCTGCCGTTCGCGATGTGGCCGCTGATCCGCTCGGTCAGCGATCGCAACACGATGGGCGAGCACACGATCGGGCGCGGGATGCAGATTGCCGCGTGGGCGCTGTTCGCCGTCATCACCGGCACGAACCTGCTGCTGATTACCGGTGTCGCGGGCTGATACAGCCTGACACAGGCTGACACAGCCGCGCGGCGCGCATGCGGTAAACTGCGGCCTTTCGATCGTCGTCCGAAGTCCGTTATGTGGAGTGAAATCAGCAACATCGGCGATGCCGCGCTGACCTTGCCGATCGCGCTGACCTGCGCGGCATGGTTCGCGCTCACCGACTGGCGCCTCGCCGTCCGGTGGGGCGTGCTGCTCGCCGCCGGCATGGGCCTCGTCGGCGCCACCAAGATCCTGTATGCCGGGTGCGGCATCGAGCTGCCGCAATTCGATTTCCGCGTGATCAGCGGCCATACGATGCTGTCGACGTCCGTGTGGACCGTCGCGCTGTCGATGCTCTGGCAGGCGTTCCGGCCGGGCAAGGCGCCCGGCATCGCGGCCGGGCTGGCCGTCGGCGCGATCACGGCCGTCGCGCGCGTGTTCGATCATTCGCATACCGTGCCGGAGGTAATTGTCGGCTGGATGCTCGGCGCGCTGGTCGCGCTGGTGTTCCTGCGCGGCTACGACAGCGCGCGGCAGCGTGCCTTCTCGCCGCGCGTCGCGGCCGCCTGCCTGCTGCTCGTGTCGGGCATCGCGTACGGGCACCGTGCGCCGTTCCAGCAGATGATCGACACCCATTCGCCGCAACTCTGCGCGTTCGTGCGCGCGCCGTCGGGCGACGGATTCTGACGGTAGCCGTCGCCGCGCCCCGGCGCCGCCTTCTTGCCGCCGGCATTCGCCCGGCGGTTGCACGATTTCACACCGCTCATCTTCCCGAGTGCTTTCGCGTCCGCGCGGAACGCCGCGCTTCGTCATTGCCTGAATCCACGATCCGCCCGGTCTGCATGATCCGCGTGTGCCACCGGCCCGCGCCTGTGCGCCGGCACGCTAAGGTCATGAACAAAGCCTATGACTGGGCATAACGATTATTCATTTCATCGATTGGCGGCATTCGCGTACGCTGGCTGTCGTTCAACCGGGGCAGGCTGCCCGGCGCGTCCGGCACGCGTCAGGTTCATCTCGATATACTCGTCGAAACCGTGCGGCGCCTCGTGATGTCGAGGCACGGTCGACCGGCCCGCGTCGGCCGGAACAGGCACGGCCCACCCGTCGCGGCAGCGTTCCGCGACGACGATTCACGATAGGAGCAGGTCACATGACAGTCGTTTCTTCGCGCCTTGCCGGCAAGTGCGCATACATCACGGGCGCCGCGGGCGGCCTCGGCCGCGCGATCGCGCGCCGGATGGTCGAGCAGGGCGCGCGCGTGTTCGTGACCGACATCGCCGACGCGGCGGTGCTCGACGCGTTCGCGCAGGAACTCAACGCGGGCCATGCGACGCCGGTCGCGTTCGCCGCGACGCAGGACGTGCGCGACGAAGCACGCTGGCAGGCGCTGCTCGCGCAGGCGGTCGACGCGATGGGCGGGCTGTCGGTGCTCGTCAACAACGCGGGCGTCGGCTCGATCGGCTCGCCCGCGCAGATCGAGCTGGACGAATGGCGGCGCGTGATGGCGATCAACGTCGAGAGCATCGTGCTCGGCTGCAAGCATGCGCTGTCGTATCTGGCCGAGAGCCATCCCGCGTCGATCATCAACATCTCGTCGGTCGCCGCGTTCAAGGTCGAGCCGGATTTCACCGCGTACAACGCGTCGAAGGCGGCGGTCGCGTCGCTGACGAAGTCGGTCGCGATCGACTGCGCGCGCCGCGAGATCGACGTGCGCTGCAACTCGATTCACCCGGCGTTCATCCGCACGGGGATCGTCGAGCCGCTGTTCCAGTCGCTCGGCGAACGCGACGCGACGCGCAAGCTCGCGCGCGGCATTCCGCTGCGCCGGCTCGGCGAGCCCGACGACGTCGCGCACGCGGCCGTCTATCTCGCGTCCGACGAGAGCCGCTTCGTGACGGCCGCCGAACTCGTGATCGACGGCGGCATGTGCGCGGTCTGACGCGCATCCCGAACTACTACGACCGGAGGAGAACATCGTGTCCACACCCGTGAACCGCCAACTGCTGCTGAAAACGCGCCCGGAAGGGCGGGTCGGCCGCGAACACTTTTCGCTCGTCGAGACGCCGGTGCCGGCGCTCGCGGACGGCGAGGTGCTCGTGCGCGTGCTGTATCTGTCGATGGACCCGACCAACCGCGTGTGGATGAGCGACGTGCCGCAGTACCTGCCGCCCGTCGCGATCGGCGAGGTGATGCGCGCGCTCGGCATCGGGCGCGTGGTGGCGTCGCGCAACGCGGGGTTCGCGGAAGGCGATCTCGTGCAGGGGCTCGTCGGCTGGCAGGATTACGCGGTCGTGCCGGCCGACCAGGCCGCGCAGCTCGTGAAGCTGCCCGCGGCGTCGGGCCTGCCGCTGCCGACGCTGCTCGGCGCGTGCGGGATGAGCGGGTTGACCGCGTATTACGGGCTGACCGATATCGCGCCGGTGCAGCCGGGCGAGACGCTCGTGGTATCGGCGGCGGCCGGCTCGGTCGGCTCGATCGCCGGGCAGATCGGCAAGATCCACGGCGCACGCGTGGTCGGCATCGCGGGCGGCGCGGACAAGTGCCGCTACCTGACCGAGACGCTCGGCTTCGACGCGGCCGTCGACTACAAGGCCGACGATTTCCGTCAGCAACTGAAGGCGGCGACGCCGGACGGCGTGCACGTGAACTTCGAAAATGTCGGCGGCGAGGTGATGCGCGCGGTGCTGTCGCGAATGGTGATCGGCGGCCGCGTCGCGCTGTGCGGCGTGATCTCGAACTACAACAGCGGGCGCGCGGCAGACGACGTCGGCGTGCTGATCTCGAAGCGGCTGACGATGCGCGGCTTCCTGATCCTCGACTATCGCAAGAGCCGTGAAGCCGTGCAGACGCTCGCGGGCTGGCTGCGCGACGGCCGGCTCAAGGCCGAGGAGACGGTTGCGGACGGTCTCGAGAATGCGCCCGACGTGCTGAATCGCCTGTTCGACGGCGACCATCGCGGCAAGCTCGTGCTGCGCGTCGATCCCGGCGCGTGACCGGCCCACCGCGCAGCGTGCGATGCCGTTCGTACGCTGCCGCGAGCGGGTGCCGAACGCGGTGCGTTCGAACGACCGAGCTTTAGTTTCGGACTAGTCCCATATCTTGTCCGGACGTCTCTCCCTAAAGTGATTGCCAGCAGACAGGCGGCGTGACCGACGCGTCACGCCGCCTTTTTTTCTGGTCACGGCAGAGGAGAGGGAGCATGCGAAACGACGCGAAGCGGGCGGCATCGGTGGCGATGCGCAATCGAACGGTGCGGTGTGCCGGTGCCGTACGGCAGATCGCAATCGGGCTTGGCGTGGCGTTCGCGATGTCGAATGCGGTGGCGGCCGGGCATGCCGCGTCGGACGGCATCGTACGGTTCACGGGGGCGCTCGTCGATCTCTACGACGTGACGCTCGACGCACCGTCGGGCGTGGTGGTCGAAGGACGAGCGGTGGCGAGCGGCGGGGCGGCGGCAACACTGCGATTCGATGCCCATGGCCGGCGTTTGCCGGGCGCCCAGGTGGCGCTGATCGGGCCCGACGGTGCGCCGTTCTCGCCCGATGTCGCTTCGCGCGTGCGTGCAACGTGGCGCGATGCGCACGACGATCGAAGCGTGCCGCTGGTATCGGGCCGCACGTATCGCGTGGGTCCGTATGGCGGCGTGATGTCGCTGGCGGCGGATGAAGCAACGGGCGCCGAGGCGCCCGTCGTGATCCGCATTCGCCATCCGTGACGGCGCGTGCCGGCAGGTGCGTGGCACGCGGCCACGCGATGCGTCATTCGCCCTGTTCGGATCGTGCGTAGATGTCCCAGCTCGCCATGAACAGCGCGGCGACGAGCGGCCCGATCACGAAGCCGTTGATGCCGAACAGCGCCATCCCGCCGAGCGTCGAGATCAGCACGACCCAGTCGGGCATCTTCGTGTCCTTGCCGACGAGGATCGGGCGCAGCAGGTTGTCGACGAGGCCGATCACGCCCACGCAGAATGCGACGAGGATCACGCACTTCCAGACCGCGCCGATCATCAGGAAGTAAAGCGCGGCCGGCACCCAGACGAGGCTCGCGCCGATCGCGGGCAGCAGCGACAGGAACGCCATCAGCGCGCCCCACAGCACCACGCCCTCGATCCCGAGGATCCAGAAGATCAGGCCGCCGAGCGCGCCCTGCACGAGCGCGACCGCGATGTTGCCCTTCACCGTTGCGCGCACGACGGTCGTGAACTTCGCGAGCAGCAGGTTCTTGTGCTCCTCGTCGAGCGGCAGCGCGCGGCGCACGCGGCGGCCGATCTCGCCGCCGTCGCGCAGCAGGAAGAACACCATGTACAGCATCACGCCGAAGCTCACGACGAACTGGAACGTGTTCTGGCCGATGCTGAGCGCCTGGGTGGCCGCGAACTGGCTGATTTGCGCGGCGCCGTCGGTCAGCTTCTTCTGGATGCCCGGGATGTTGGTCAGCCCGTATTTCTGCAGCAGGTTCTGGATCGACGTCGGCAGCGCGTGAATGATGTCGTGGAAATACTGCGAATAGTTCGGCTGGGCGTCCTTGAGCTCCTGGTACACGTACGCGATTTCCTGCACGAGCGTCGCGGCGACGAACACGAGCGGCAGGATCACGATCAGGACGATCAGCGACAGCGTCACGAGCGCGGCCAGGTTGCGCCGCTTGCCGAAGCGTGCGGCGAGCCAGCGCTGCACGGGCTGGAACAGGATCGCGAGAATGGTGCCCCAGAACACGGCTCCGGAAAACGGCGCGAGGATCCAGCAGAGCCCGACGGTGACCGCGGCCAGCAGGAAATAGAAGAATTTTTGGTGGTCGTGTCCGCTTTCCATGGATGACGTTCGCGCAGATTGATGCGTGGTTTGATTGAATCTCGTTGCCCCGCGCGCGATCGGTTCTCGATCGTCACGGGTTCGCGGCGAAATGCGACGCAGGGCGGCCCGATGCGGAGTATGCCCGCAAAGGCGCCGCCATCATAGCCGCTGCGCGCGGCCCATGCGAAAACGCCGCGGCCGGGGCCGCGGCGCTGCCGGGAAGCAAACGCGGCGCGATGCCGCGTGCCGCATCGTCAGATGTTGAGCTTCGTGACCTTGGTGCCGTTCACCGACAGGTCGCCCATCAGGCCCGCGTTGGTCAGGATCAGTACCTCGACCGGGGCGGTGGCGGTGTTGGAGTCGACCGCGCCGTTCGCGCCGACCTTCACGACCGCGACCGACGCGTCGGCGCCCGCGGCCCAGCCTTCGGACTTGCGGAACGAGTCGAGCGCATCCTGCGTCATGAACAAGAACACGATCGCCTTCGACTGCGCGCCGGCCTGCAGGCCGACCGACAGCGACGACGTGTTGTAGTAGCCGACCGTGCTGCCGCCGACGCGCAGCGCGCCGTTGCCCGACTGGCCGCCGACGATGAAGCCGGCCTGCAGCACGTTCGGGAACACGAGCACGCCGCGCGATTTCGCGACGAGTTCACGCGAACCCGGCACCGTCGAATAGAGGCGCGACAGCGTCGCGTTGACGCTGGCGTCGATCGACTGGCGCTTCGACGCGCTGGCCGCGGCGCCTTCCGGTTTGTCCGGGGTGGTCGTGCAACCGGCGAGCGCGAGGCTGCCGAGCAGGACGGCGGCGGCGGCTTTCATGGCAAAGGTCTTCTGCATGGCGTTTCTCCTTCGTTTGTCTGATTGAGGACGGACGGGGCGGGCGCGTGGCGGCCGGCTCCGCTCAACGGCGGGCAAGGAGCAGGCCCGCAACGAACGCGAGGCCGGCGACGACGCCGGCGGTTTGCCACGGGTTGTCTTGCACGACCTGCGACACGCGTTCGGCCGAATCGCGCAGCCGGGCGGCCGCGCTGCCCGACGCATGGTCGAGTGCGCCGCGCGCTTCATCCAGCTTGGATTGCACGCGCTTGCGCAGCGCGGCGATATCGCCGTCGCCGTCGTTTTTCAGCAGATCTTCCAGTTCGTCGACCAGCCCGCGCAGATCGTCGGTGACGTCGTCATGCAGGTCGCGGGCGGCCGAGCGCGTCGTGCGTCCCACGCGCCGGCCCGTGCGACGAATGTCGGACAGGCCGCGGTCCAGCTTGTGTTCGATCGAGTCAGTGAGCGCCATGGTGTTTATCCTCCTTCGATTCAAGGCAAATTTGAAGATAAGACGAATCCCAGCAACCTGTGTGATTCACTTGGCCCGATTTTGTTTCGAGACAAATTTTCAATTCGTCGGCAGGATTGCCGCGAAGCCCCGCCGCACGGGGCTGCGCGGCGATTGAAAAAAATTCGCATTCCGGGCGAAGCGGCGTATCGGGCTGCGGTACGCGGTGAAGGCCCGGTAAATATCGCGTCACCGGGGCCATCAGGTAAATAGTGCCGTTGCAGGCCTTGTGCTGATGCAAATGCACTAATCAACCGTTGGTCGAGAAGCATGGTTCGTGCCCGGGGTGGCTGACGTGCGGCCATCGCCAAGCGCGACGTCGATCACGACGGGATCGTGATCCGATGACCGGTACGCGTCGGGTGCGTAATAAATCGACCGTTGCGCGGCCGTTTTGTAATCAGGCAACGGTTGCAGGGCGACCGGCTCGTCGGCGTTGATGTGCCAGACGTGCACGGCCCTCACGCGCGCGGCGAGCGCCGGCGTGGCCAGCGCGTGGTCGAGGCTGCCCGCTTCGCCGCGAAATACGTAGCTGTACGCAGCATCGCCGACGAAGCGGGCCACCAGGTTCGCGTAGCCGCGCGACTCGAGCGCGCGCACCGGATCTTCCTTCGCGTAGCTGTTCAGGTCGCCGATCAGCAGGACGCCATCGGCCGTGGCACCGGTCGGCGACGCGGCGAGCCAGTCGGCGATGCGCGCGGCGGCCCGCGTGCGCGCCGCATTCCAGCAGCCCTGGCCGTCCGACTGGTCACGATCGGCGCCGGTCGCGTTCGGGCAGTTCTTCGATTTCAGGTGATTGACCGCGACCGTGAAGGCGCGCGTGCCGCCGGCGCGCCGGAATGTCTGCGCGAGCGGCGGGCGGTGCCGGCCGCCGAGTGAGACGGTCGCGGCGCGCCCGGCCGGCTCGACCGTGCGGCTGTCGTACAGCAGCGCGACTGCGATCGCATCGCGGCCGAGACGCGCGGTGCCGGGCTCGACCGCACGCCAGCCGTCGCCAAGTTGCGCGGCGAGACGGCGTACGGCGCTTGTTTCACCGTGGCCGTTGTTCGCGATTTCCATCAGCCCGATCACGTCGGCACGCAGCGCGCGCAACGCCGCGACGATCTTCGCCTCCTGTCGCGCGAACGCGGCAGGCGTTTTCGCACCGCGGTTGGCCGGGGCATCGAAACCGCCGCCACGCCCGTCGCCGTTGAAATAGTTGAATACGTTGAACGACACGATGCGCACGTCGGCATCGGGGTGCCGGGGCGGCGCCTCGGTGCGCGGGTTCGCGGCGGCATCGAACACCGGCGCCGCGCCGGCGACCGGTTGGAGCCGCCACGCGCCGTAGCGCAGTTCGAGCACGCCTTCGACGCCGCGTACCGTGTAGCCCGCGCGCAGCGTGTTCGCGGCGCTCAGCGCGGGCGGAGGATAGCGCACGGTCGCGGGATCGCGGCGGGTCGAGCCGTCGTCGAGCACGATGCGGTTGCGTGCGTTGGCGGTCGCGATCGCGGCGGCCTCGGCCGGCGGAGCGACGTGGGTCGGGATGCGCAGCCGGCCGTGGCTGAGGACGACGCTGCCGTAGCGGCCGAGTTCGCGGGTATCGCTGACCGTCAGCGTTTGCGGCAGGCGCACCCGCATGCCTTCAAGCGCGGCCAGCACCGCCGGGGTGGCGACGGGCAGCGTGAGCGTGGCAGGCGTGACCTGTTGCCCGCGGGCGCAGACGGTCACGCCGCCCGACAGCGTGAATTGCGTCCGACCGTAGCGCTCGTCGACGCGGCCCGTGAGATGCACGCGATCGCCGGCCTGCGCTCGCGCGCTCGGCGCGTACACGAACACGCCTTCGGGGACGCCCGGCCGGTGCCGTCGCTGCGCGTCGGCCTGCTGGACGAAGAAGCCGCCGAGGCCGTCGGCGCCGCCGAATGCCGCGGTGACGACCGCTTCGATCGAGGTCGTTTGCCCCGCCAGCGGCGACGGGCCGCTGGCGCCGCGAAGGTCGGCGATCGGCGTGGTTGCGCCGCCGCAGCCGGCGCTGACGGGCGGCGCGGCCGAGGCCGACCGGGCAGGGAGGGCGGCGAGCGTGATGAACGGTGCAACGGCAAGCGGCACAAGCAGGCGTGACATGGGGCGGTCCACAGGAAGAAAATCCGACGGTTCGGGAAGGCATCTTGACGGCAAAATGTCAGGAAGCGGCCGAAATGGCCGTCCGGCCAGTTGCCGATCGGCCGACGATGCAAGCCGCACGGCGGCTGCTACGCTTTTGCATCGGCCGGCGCATCCCGATCGCGCAGCGAACGCTGCCGCGCCCCGTTCCTACAGGAGTCATCCATGTCTTACATGCTGTTGATCGTCGAGCCGACCGAGCAGCGCGCCGAACGCACCCTCGACGAAGGTCAGGCGCTGTACGCGCGGATGGTCGATTTCGCCGAGACGCTGAAGGCGCGCGGCGTGCTGCGCGGCGTCGAGTCGCTGGAGCGCGCCGAGCGCGCGACGCGCGTGCAGGTGCGCGACGGCGAGACGCGCCTGCTCGACGGCCCGTTCGCGGAGGCGAAGGAGATGGTCGGCGGCTTTTTCCTCGTCGACGTCGCCACGCGCGAGGAAGCGATCGAGATCGCGCGCCAGTGCCCGGCCGCGCAATGGTGCACGGTCGAGGTTCGGGCGGTCGGTCCGTGCTTCCTGTGAAGGTCGCGACTCGGTGTTTACCCTGGCATGTCGCGGAATATGTCGATCCGGCCGTCTTCCGGCCGTCGTCCGGATAAGGCGCCGATGAACGGGCGCTGCCTTCCACCGACGACAAGGAGTGAACGATGCGATTCATGATCATGATCCGGGCGAACGCCGTCAGCGAATCCGACGCGTTGCCGGACAACCGGCTGGTCGAGGCCATGACCGTCTATCACGAGGAACTGGCCAGGGCCGGCGTGCTGCTCGACGCGAACGGGCTGCGGCCGAGCGCGCGTGGCTGGCGCGTGCGCTACACGGGCGGCAAGGGCACCGTGGTCGACGGCCCGTTCGCCGAAACGAAGGAACTGATTGCCGGCTATACGCTGATCCAGGTGCGTTCGCGCGATGAAGCGCTCGAATGGACGCGCCGGTTCCCCGCGCCGTTCGGCGCCGAGATGGATTGCGAGATCGAGGTGCGGCCGCTGTTCGAGCTCGACGACCTCACGCCGAGCGATGCGGTCGAGCGGTTCCGCGAACTCCACGTCGGCCGCACCGTCGCCTGATTGATTGCCCACCTGAATCCACCCTCACCGGGAGTACCCGACATGCACAAGATGGTCTTCATCAACCTGCCGGTGGCCGACCTGCCGCGCTCGAAGGCGTTCTACCAGGCGCTCGGCTACGAGGTCGTACCGGCCTATACCAACGACCAGGCCGCCTGCATCAAGATCAGCGACACGATCTTCGCGATGCTGCTTGTGCGGCCGTTCTTCCAGACGTTCACCGGCAAAACCATCATCGATCCGGCGACGCAGGTGCAGGTCCTGTCGTGCCTGTCGTGCGACAGCCGCGCCGAGGTCGACGCGATCGTCGCGAAGGCGCTGGCGGCGGGCGGGTCCGCGCCTCAGGCACCGCGCGAGTACCCGAACATGTATGGCCACGGGTTCGACGATCCGGACGGCCATGCATGGGAGCTGATGGCCATGCCGCTGGACGCGTCCGCCGAGGGGCAGGCGTCGTGACGCGTGAGGCGACTCACCGTGCGATCGAAGCGGTCTGGCGGATCGAGGCGCCCAAGATCATCGCGCGCGCGGCGCGCGTGGTGCGCGACGTCGGCGTGGCCGAGGAGCTGGCGCAGGACACGCTCGTCGCGGCGCTCGAGCACTGGCCCGTCGACGGCGTGCCCGACAATCCGGCCGCATGGCTGATGACGGCCGTGAAGCGTCGCGCGCTCGATCGGGTCCGGCAGGAGTCGCTCCACGCGGCGAAGCGCGACCAGCTCGGCCACGAGATGGACGCGCTCGAAACGCATGTCGTCCCCGACATCGCGGAGGCGCTTGCCGACGCGAGCGGCGACGACATCGGCGACGACCTCCTGCGGCTGATCTTCACGTCGTGCCATCCGGTGCTGTCGACCGATGCGCGCGTGGCACTCACGCTGCGGCTGCTCGGCGGGCTGACGACGGGCGAGATCGCGCGCGCGTTCCTGACGCCCGAGCCGACGATCGCGCAGCGGATCGTGCGCGCCAAGCGCACGCTCGCGGCGGCGCACGTGCCGTTCGAGGTGCCGGCGGCCGACGCGCGGCCCGCGCGGCTCGCGTCGGTGCTCGAAGTGATCTATCTCGTGTTCAACGAAGGCCATGCGGCGACCTCGGGCGACGACTGGACGCGCCCGGCGCTGTGCGACGAGGCGTTGCGGCTCGGCCGCGTGCTGGCCGGGCTGGCGCCGGACGAGAGCGAGGTGCTCGGGCTCGTCGCGTTGATGGAGCTGCAGGCGTCGCGCATGCATGCGCGTACCGATGCGCAGGGTCGGCCCGTGCTGTTGCTCGACCAGGATCGCAGCCGCTGGGATCCGCTGTTGATCCGGCGCGGCCTCGCGGCGCTCGAACGCGCGACGAAGCTCGGCGGCGTACGCGGGCCGTATGCGCTGCAGGCCGCGCTGGCAGCCTGCCATGCGCGTGCGCGGCACGCGTCGGATACGGACTGGGCGCAGATCGTCGCGCTGTATGACGCGCTCGCCGAAGTCGCGCCGTCGCCCGTCGTCGAGCTGAATCGTGCGGTGGCCGTCGGGATGGCGTTCGGGCCTGCCGCGGCGCTCGAACTCGTCGACGCGCTGCGCGACGATCCCGCGCTCGCGCGCTATCACTGGCTGCCGAGCGTGCGCGGCGACCTGCTGGCGAAGCTGGGCCGCGCCGACGAGGCGAAGGCCGAATTCCGCCGCGCGGCGGAACTGACGCGCAACGAGCGCGAACGCGAATTACTGCTCAGGCGCGCAACGGACGCGTGACGCACGCGGCACGCGTGAATGCCGGGCACCGAGCCCCCGAGTACCCGAGTACCGAGCCCTCGAGCCCTCGAGCCCCCGAGCCCCCGAGCCCCCGAGCCCCCGAGCCCCCGAGTACCGAGCCCCCGAGTACCGAGCGCGCCCGCCGGCGCGCCGCCCCCCAAGCACTATCGCCCGGATTGAAAAAGCCTATTGGGGGATGTGAACGCGAGCGCCTAGATTGAAGAGCACGACGCGCGCGCCCCGGCAAGCGCATCGTTCCCCACATACCTGATCGGCCCGGCGTCGCACGCGGCCGCGCCGACTCGAACGGAGGCGCAAATGGCTCAACTCAAGGGCAGCAAAACCGAAGAGAACCTGAAAGCCGCATTCGCGGGCGAATCGCAGGCGAACCGGCGTTATCTGTATTTCGCTTCGAAGGCTGACGTCGAAGGCCAGAACGACGTCGCCGCGCTGTTCCGCTCGACCGCCGAAGGCGAAACCGGCCATGCGCACGGCCATCTCGAATACCTGGAGGCCGTCGGCGATCCGGCAACGGGTTTGCCGTTCGGTTCGTCGCGGCAGAATCTCGAATCGGCGATCGCCGGCGAAACGCACGAATACACCGACATGTATCCGGGCATGGCGAAGGCGGCGCGCGAGGAAGGCTTCGACGAAATCGCGAACTGGTTCGAGACGCTCGCGAAGGCTGAACGCAGCCACGCGAACCGCTATACGAAGGCGCTGGACAGTCTCGTCGACTGACGGGCCGCCGCGGGCCGCACGGCAGCCCGTGCGACCGGCAAGCGGCCGGCTGTTCGTTCATCGCTGCCCGCATCGCGCGGGCGGCGCGGGCGCGCATGCGCGCCACGCTGGATGGAGCGCTCCATGCCCCACAAGGAAGGCAGTCTCGAAGCCCCGACCCGGCATCCGCTCGACTGGCAGTCCGATGCGTTCTACGACCAGGCCGCGATCGATGCGGAAATGACGCGCGTGTTCGACATCTGCGCCGGATGCCGGCGCTGCGTGTCGTTGTGCGGCGCGTTTCCGACGCTGTTCGATCTGGTCGACGACACGCCGATGGGCGATCTCGAGGAAGTGCCGAAGGCCGCGTTCGGCAAGGTCGTCGACCAGTGCTACCTGTGCGACCTCTGCTACATGACGAAATGCCCGTACGTGCCGCCGCATGCATGGAACGTCGACTTTCCGCACCTGATGCTGCGCGGCAAGGCCGCGCGCTACAAGCGCGGCGAAGCGACGCTGCGCGACAAGGTGCTGTCGAACACCGACGCGCTGGGCCACTTCGCCGGCATTCCGATCGTCACGCAGGCGGTGAACGCGGTGAACCGCACGCCGCCCGCGCGCCATGCACTCGAGGCGACGCTCGGCGTCGATCGCCACGCGTGGCTGCCGGAATTCGCGCCGCGCAAGTTCCGGCGCACGGCGAGGCCGTCGGACGGCTTGCCCGTGCGCGACGGCGAACGCACGCCCGGCAAGGTCGCGATCTATGCAACCTGCTACGTGAATTTCAACGAGCCCGGCATCGGCCACGACCTGCTCGCGATCCTCGCGCACAACGACATCCCGTACGAACTCGTCACGCGCGAAGCCTGCTGCGGGATGCCGCTGCTCGAGCAGGGCAATCTCGCCGGCGTGGCCGCGAAGAAGGACGTGAACCTGCCCGTGCTCGAACGCTACGCGCGCGAAGGCTATGCGCTGATCGGTGCGATCCCGAGCTGCGTGCTGATGTACAAGAGCGAGCTGCCGCTGATGTTCCCCGGCGACGAAGCGGTGCGCGCGGTGGCCGACGCATTCTGGGATCCGTTCGAATACGTGATCGCGCGGCATCGCGACGGACTGCTGAAGACCGATTTCAAGACCGGCCTCGGCACCGTGTCGTATCACGTGCCGTGCCATGCGCGCGTGCAGAACATCGGCCGCAAGACGGCCGACGCGCTGTCGCTCGTGCCCGATACGCGGGTGAACGTCGTCGAACGCTGCTCGGGCCATGCGGGCACGTTCGGCGTGAAGAAGGCATTTCACGCGGACGCGATGCGGATCGGCGGGCCCGTGTTCAAGGCGATGGCCGAGCCGCGGCCGGATGTCGTGTCGTCGGACTGCGCGCTGGCCGGCCATCACATCGTGCAGGGGATCGACGAGAAGGGGCTGCCGTCCGCGCCGCTCGCGCATCCGCTTACGCTGCTGCGCCGCGCGTACGGCATCTGAGCCGCCGCCGGCCGACTCACGAGGACCTCCCATGACGTTGACCCGCGACTCCCTGCTGACGCTCGAAGCGTACGCGAAGATCCGCAAGGCCGAACACGCGCGGCTGGTCGCATACAAGCGCCGCCGCGCGGTGGCGCTCGGCAACCACCTGCGCTTCCTGTTCGAGGACGAGACGACGATCCGCTACCAGATCCAGGAGATGCTGCACATCGAGAAGATCTTCGACCAGGCCGGCATCGAAGGGGAGCTGGACGCGTATCTGCCGCTCGTGCCCGACGGCACGAACCTGAAGGCGACGATGCAGATCGAGTACGAGCACGAGATCGAACGGCGCGCGGCGCTCGCGCGGCTGATCGGGGTCGAGGATCGCGTGTACCTGCAGGTCGACGGGCACGCGCGCGTCTACGCGATCGCCGACGAGGATCTCGACCGCGATACCGCCGAGAAGACGTCGGCCGTGCACTTCGTGCGCTTCGAGCTCGACGCGCCGATGCGCGCGGCGCTCAAGGGCGGGGCGGCGCTGTCGATCGGTTGCGATCACCCGGCGTACACGATGCCGCCGCAGCGCGTGGACGCGGACGTGACCGCGTCGCTGGCTGCTGATCTGCGCTGACGCGTCCGCTGCAACGTCCGGCACTCCCAGTCACCGGTTTTCCTTTTTCCGTTCCGACCCGAAACACAATTCCCGCCCCCGATGCGGCGCGATCGCCCGCGCGTCGCCCCCGAAGATGTAACAGACGTCACGAGTTTGCGCGTGGCGAAAAATGTGCATCGCACGTCACCGTGCTTTCATCACTCGCAGAGAAACAATAAAAAGATTGTGCATGGAGATAATTTAAATCGGCCGAATTTGAATGATTTACCGATTCGTGAATATCTTGTTACGCTTTTTTCCCTGATTTACCGATATCGGGAAGCAATGCGCGGGATTGTTGCCGGCCGGGGTCGGGGCAGCCCGAAAATGCCCATCAAAAGGCATTCTTCATACGCTGCAGAGCCCCGCCAGACGGGCCTTTGCAGCGACGGGCATAAAGATCCCGCAAAAAAATTCAAGCGTAAATACATTACGCACCCATGGCAGGTTGTTTCAGTGCGTAACATTAAGTCATTGTCATATTGAGATAAACCCTAGGGATGGTATGCTTCGTGCACAAAAATTCCCACATTGGAGTGAGACCGTGATTTGTGCGTCATTGCCGGGAATCTCGGCACCGTGAAAGTGCGGTGCCGCACCGGCATGCACAACAGCGGATAACCATAATGTGCAACCTGGCCGCCCCGCGACGCGATGTGTCGCGACGGCGCCGCCAATCGCAGCCCCGGCCTGGCTGCGTGGAGAGATCTACTATGTTCTTCGATGAGCTTACCGATGAAGAGTGGTTTCGTCTTTCAACGCTGATCGCCGATGAACCCATCCGGCTGAACCGCCGTGGGCGTCCACGAGCCGAACCGCGCGTCGTTGCCAACGCGGTGCTCTGGATCCTGACGACCGGTGAAGCCTGGTCGAAGCTGCCCGGTCGTTATCCGTCCGGGCCGACGTGCCGTCGCCGCTACGAGGAGTGGCTTGCGTCCGGCACGCTGCTGCAGATGATCGACGTGCTGACCCAGTTCAGCGGGCGCACGTTCGCGTATATCCCGCCGCCGCCGGTGCCGGTCGTGCCCGCGCGCCGTGCCGAGCCCGTGCCCGACAACGATCGCTTGCGCGGCGTGTTCTGGCAGAACCCCGAGTCGTGGCAATTGCCGGTCGCTCAGGCAAACGTTTGGGAGGGCGAGGGCGCGTCGATGAGCGCGCGGCCGGTCGACGAAGTGGTCGATCCGTCGGCCGTGTCGTTCGCGGTGCCCGGTGCGTCGTCGACGACGCTGCGCCATGCGCATGCGTCGTCGGCGAGCTTCGCCGCGGCCGAACCGCAAGTCGACCGATATCGCGGCTATACGATCTGCGGCATTGCGCAGCCGGTGCAGAACCTGATGTATCGCGCGTGGGCCGAGATTATGCAGGACGACCGGCGCGTCGAACGCTCGGGCCTGATCGGCCCGCGCTTCACCGATGCCGAGGAAGCCGAGCAGTTCGCGCTCGACTGGGCACGCCAGTGGATCGATCGCCATGGCGCGAGCGACGAACCGGCGCGCGAGCCGCAAGGCGAGGTGCTGGCCGGCTTGTCCGCGCTCGCGCGTGCCGAGTCGGACATCCAGCGCTTCATCGCCGAGCGCCATGCGGGCGCGCTGTCCGAAAGCCGCAACGATCCGGTGCAGCCGGAGCGCCGCGAGTACGTGTACCGCGTCGGCTGATCGCCGACCTGGTGAAACGCGCGGGCCGTCGTGTGCCACGACGCCCGCGCGGAAGTCCCGTCGTTCCATGCCTGTCTTGCCCGAGGCGCCGCTGTCGAAGCGGCGCCTCGCTATGCACGTGCGTTACTGCCGGCCGTAGGTATCGTCGAAGCGGACGATGTCGTCCTCGCCGAGATACGCGCCCGACTGCACTTCGATCAACTCGAGCGGCATCTTGCCCGGGTTCTCCAGGCGGTGAGACACGCCGAGCGGGATGTACGTCGATTCGTTTTCGGACAGCAGGAACGTTTCATCGCCGCGCGTGATGCGCGCAGTGCCGCAGACGACGATCCAGTGTTCGGCGCGATGGTGGTGCATCTGCAGCGACAGTTGCGCGCCCGGCTTCACGACGATGCGTTTCACCTGGAAGCGCTCGCCCATGTCGACCGAGTCGTAGTGGCCCCACGGGCGATGCACCTTGCGGTGATCGGTCGCTTCCGCGCCGCGTTGCGCCTTGATGCGCCCGACGATTTTCTTCACGTCCTGCACGCGCGACTTGTCCGCGACGAGCACGGCGTCCGGCGTTTCGACGACGACGAGGTTCTGCGTGCCGACGCAGGCGACGAGCCGGCTTTCCGAATGTGCGAACGTCGACTCCGCGCCTTCGAACAGCACGTGACCCCGGCCGACGTTCTCGGCCTCATCCTTCGGCGAGATCTGCCAGATCGCGTCCCACGAGCCGACGTCCGACCAGCCCGCGTCGAGCGGCACGACGACGCTTTCGCACAGTTGCGGCAGGCTCGCGAGCGGCTCCATCACCGCGTAGTCGATCGAGTTCGACGGCGACGCGGCGAACGCTTCGCGATCGATGCGGAAGAAATCGCCATCGGCCTTGCCCTGGGCGACGGCCTGTTCGCAGGCCGCGTAGATCGCCGGTTCGAGCTGGCGGATCGCTTTCAGCCAGACCGACGCGCGAACGATGAAGATGCCGCTGTTCCACCAGTATTCGCCCGATGCGACGTACTGCTGAGCGAGTTCGAGATGCGGTTTCTCGACGAAGCGGTCGAGGCGGCGCACGTCGAGTGAGCCCGTGGCGGCGTCGCCGAGCGCCGCGCCGACACGGATGTAGCCGTAGCCGGTTTCCGCGTGCTGCGGCACGATGCCCATCGTCGCGATCTTGCCTTGCATCGCGCAGTGCACGCCGGCCGCGACGGCCGCATGGAAGCGCGGCAGGTCGGCGACCGCATGGTCGGCCGGCATCACGGTCATCACCGCATCGTTGCCGCCGGCGACCAGCCGAAACGCGGCGAGCGTCAGCGCGGGCGCGGTGTCGCGGCCGATCGGCTCGAGCATGATCGACGCGGATTTGCCGGTCAGGCGCAGCTGTTCGGCGGTGGTGAAGCGGTGATCCTCGCCGCATACGATCAGCACGTCGTCGTTCAGCGGATGGTCGGCCGCCAGGCCGTCGAGGCGCAGCGCGGTCGACTGCAGCAGCGAATGTTCGCCGAGCAGGCCGATCAGCTGTTTCGGAAAACGTTCGCGCGACATCGGCCACAGGCGCGTGCCGGACCCACCGGCGAGAATCACCGGCTGCACGGCGACGCGCGTGCCGGCGGCGGGCGCGGTGGAAGAAGAATGGCGCGTTTCGGCAGCCACGGCCGGAGCATTCATGAGGACACTCTCCACGGTTGAAGTCAATGCCTGTCGTTGTAGCATGAAGTAAATCGACAATAAAACCGGATCCATTGCCGGATATTTGCCACGCATTCATCGGGAAGAATTTTCCGCGCCGGCATCCGATGCAAATAAAAAAATAAGAAATAAATCGGTGAATCGGCTGGTCTTGACCGCCCGCAAAGGGTGAGCGGAAATCGTAAAGCTTCTGAAAAATTCCCGATTCCCGGGTATTTCGGGAAAACGTGCCGAATTAATTCAAAAACATCTCGGCAAGAATTTCCGATTATTTTTCGAAATACTTGTACGCTTGAGGCGACAATTTCTTACCGCTTCAATAGCGTCATGCAACGTTTGAATCGAATGTGCGGCACGGGTCGCACAAGGAGCTGTTCGGCAAACGCCTGTTCAAAGAGGAAGCAGACATGTTGAGCGTGCTGGCGAGAGTCATCGATATCGCGATGGTCGTGACGGGGGCGCTGATCGCCGCCGCGCTGCACGGTGGCGGCATCTGGCTCAACGACCTGCAGCGCACGATGATGCTGTTCGATTGCCTGCTCGTCGTCGTGTGCTTTCCCGCGTTCGGCATCTACCAGTCGTGGCGCGGCAAGCGTCTCGTCGGGCTGGTGGGGCGGGTCGCGTTCGCATGGCTGGTGGTCGAGCTCGCGGGCATCCTGTTGAGCTTCAGCTTTCACCAGTCGGGCGACCTGTCGCGGCTGTGGTTAGGGTACTGGGCGCTCGTGACGATGGCGCTGCTCGCCGGCTCGAAGGCCTGCGTGCACGTCGTGCTGCGGCAACTGCGCCGCGGCGGCTACAACCTGAAGGCGGTCGCGATCGTCGGCGGGACGCCGGCGGCGCGGCGGCTGATCGCCCAGATGCGGGCGCGGCCGGAAGCCGGTTTCAACCCGGTGTGCGTGTACGACGAAAACGAAGCGCCGGGCGAAGTCGCGCTCGACGACGTGCGCATCGAGCGGCAGTTCGAATCGCTGGTGTGGCTGGTGCGCAGCCGCGCGATCAGCGAGCTGTGGCTCACGCTGCCGATCACGGAGGAGCGCCGGATTCACCAGATCGTGACGGTGTTCCGCCACGACTTCGTGAATATCCGCTTCATCCCGGACGTGCGCACGCTGTCGTTCTTCAACCAGGAAGTGGTCGAGGTGCTCGGCGTGCCGGCGATCAACCTCGCGGCGTCGCCGATCACCGACGTGCGGATCCTGCCGAAGTTCGTGTTCGACCGGGCGTTCGCGCTGGTGGCGCTCACGGGCCTCGCGCCGGTGATGCTGCTGATCGCGTGCCTGATCAAGCTGACGTCGCGCGGGCCGGTGTTCTTTCGCCAGAAGCGCAAGGGCATCGACGGGCACGAGTTCGAGATCTACAAGTTCCGCTCGATGAAGGTGCACCAGGAAGTGGCGGGGCAGGTCACGCAGGCGAAGAAGAACGATTCGCGCGTGACGCCGGTCGGCCGGTTCCTGCGCCGCACGAGCCTCGACGAGCTGCCGCAGTTCATCAACGTGCTGAAGGGCGAGATGTCGGTCGTCGGCCCGCGCCCGCATGCGCTCGCGCACGACGACATCTACAAGGATCTGGTCAAGGGTTACATGTTCCGCTACCGGATCAAGCCGGGCATCACCGGGTGGGCGCAGATCAACGGCTTTCGCGGCGAGACCGACCAGATCGAGAAGATGATGGGACGCGTGAAGCTCGATCTGTACTACATGCAGAACTGGTCGTTCTGGCTCGACATCAAGATCGTCGTGCTGACGCTCTGGAAAGGCTTCACCGGCAGCAACGCGTACTGAGCACCGAGATCGCGCGGCGCAGGCATTCCGGTTTTACGAATTTCGAATCATTGGTCAAGAGGTCCGACACATCATGAATCTGACTATCATCGGCAGCGGTTACGTAGGGCTGGTCACCGGCGCATGTCTGGCCGACATCGGGCACGACGTGTTCTGTCTCGACGTCGACCAGGCAAAGATCGACATCCTGAACAACGGCGGCGTGCCGATCCACGAGCCGGGCCTCAAGGAAGTGATCGCGCGCAACCGCTCGGCCGGCCGCCTGCGCTTCTCGACCGATATCGAGGCCGCGGTCGCGCACGGCGACGTGCAGTTCATCGCGGTCGGCACGCCGCCCGACGAAGACGGGTCGGCCGACCTGCAATACGTGCTCGCGGCCGCACGCAACATCGGCCGCTACATGACCGGCTTCAAGGTGATCGTCGACAAGTCGACGGTGCCGGTCGGCACGGCCGAGCGCGTGCGCGCGGCGGTGGCGGAAGAACTCGCGAAGCGCGGCGGCGACCAGATGTTCTCGGTCGTGTCGAACCCGGAGTTCCTGAAGGAAGGCGCGGCGGTGGACGATTTCACGCGGCCTGACCGCATCGTGATCGGCTGCGACGACGACGTGCCGGGCGAGCGCGCCCGCGAGCTGATGAAGAAGCTCTACGCGCCGTTCAACCGCAACCACGAGCGCACGCTGTACATGGACGTGCGCTCGGCCGAGTTCACGAAATACGCGGCGAACGCGATGCTCGCGACCCGCATTTCGTTCATGAACGAGCTGGCGAACCTTGCCGACCGCTTCGGCGCGGACATCGAGGCTGTGCGCCGCGGGATCGGCTCCGATCCGCGCATCGGCTATCACTTCCTGTACGCCGGCTGCGGCTACGGCGGCTCGTGCTTCCCGAAGGACGTCGAGGCGCTGATCCGCACCGCCGACGAGCACGGGCAGGCACTGCAGATCCTGAAGGCGGTGTCGTCGGTCAACGCCACGCAAAAGCGCGTGCTCGCCGAGAAGATCGTCGCGCGCTTCGGCGAGGACCTGAGCGGCCGCACGTTCGCCCTCTGGGGCCTCGCGTTCAAGCCGAACACCGACGACATGCGCGAAGCGCCGAGCCGTGAGCTGATCGCCGAGCTGCTGTCGCGCGGGGCGCGCATCGCCGCGTACGACCCGGTCGCGCAGGAGGAAGCGCGCCGCGTGATCGCGCTCGATCTCGCCGATCACCCGAGCTGGCTCGAGCGCCTGAGCTTCGTCGACGACGAGGCGCAGGCCGCGCGCGATGCCGACGCGCTCGTGATCGTCACCGAATGGAAGATCTTCAAGAGCCCCGACTTCGTCGCGCTCGGCCGCTTGTGGAAGACGCCCGTGATCTTCGACGGCCGCAACCTGTACGAGCCGGAGACGATGAGCGAGCAGGGCATCGAATACCACCCGATCGGCCGGCCGGGCTCGCGCCAGGCCGTCGCCGCCCGTGTGCCGGGCACCGCGCCCGCGAGCGCGTAACCCGTTTCCCGTCACTCGTTACGAGACGCCATGTTCCGGAACATCCTGATCGTCTGCCACGCGAACGTCTGCCGCAGCCCGGCAGCGGAACTGCTGTTCAAGTCGCACGCCGCGTCGCGCGGCGGCCCGCGCCCGACGTTTCACTCGGCGGGCGTGCATGCGAACGACGGCGACGGCATCGATCCGGTGATGCGTCAGCTGCTCGCCGAGCGGGGCGTCGATGCGACGACCCACCGCTCGCGGCGGCTGTCGCGCCGGATCGTGCGCGACGCCGACCTGATTCTCGTCAGCGAGCGCGGACAGATCAAGGCCGTCGAATCGGTCGATCCGTTCGCGCGCGGCAAGGTCCACCTGCTCGGCAAGTGGGAAGGGGCCGAGATTGCCGACCCGCACGGCGGCCCCGAGGCCGATTACCGCGAGAGCTACTCACTGATCGAACGTCTGGTTCAAGGATGGCTACAGAAACTATGCTGAAACGCCCGATGCGCCCGGTGGCGCTTGCCGTCGCGCTGACGACTTTCCTGTCAGCCTGTGCAACCGCGCCCGGCAACTACCTCGACTCGTCGAACCTGAAGGACGAAGGCCGGCAGCAAGCGGCCGAAACCTATCCGGTTCATTACATCGACGCCAAAGTGGTGATGGACCAGCTGCAGAAAGCGCAGGTGGACCATCCGCTGCCGCCCGGACGTTATACCGATCCGTCGGAGTACGTGTACCGCGTCGGCCCGCAGGACATCCTCGGCGTCACCGTGTGGGACCACCCCGAGCTGACGACGCCGCAGGGCCAGTCGTTCTCGAGCGGCGGCAACACGACGCAGTCGGTCGCGGGTGCATTGCAGCAGCCGTATACGACCGCGCTGCCGGGCCAGGCCGATCCGTACGGCCAGACGG
Source organism: Burkholderia sp. AU15512 (assembly GCF_002223325.1). Lineage (NCBI taxonomy): Bacteria > Pseudomonadati > Pseudomonadota > Betaproteobacteria > Burkholderiales > Burkholderiaceae > Burkholderia > Burkholderia sp. AU15512. The sequence continues at coordinate 1,956,056 of NZ_NKEX01000006.1, read as the reverse complement.
TGGCCTCGGACGGCACGATCTTCTTCCCGTTCGTCGGCCGTATCAAGGTGGCCGGCAAGACGGTCGCGCAGATCCGCGAGCAGATGGCCACCACGCTGTCGCGCTACGTGAAGAATCCGCAGCTCGACGTGCGCGTGCTGTCGTTCCGCAGCCAGAAGGTGCAGGTGACGGGCGAGGTGAAGCAGCCGGGCCCGCTCGCGGTGAGCGACGTGCCGCTGACGCTCGTCGACGCGATCTCGCGCTCGGGCGGCTCGACCAACGAGGCCGACCTGCAGCGCGTGCGCCTGACGCGCGACGGCAAGCTCTACACGCTCGACGCGAACGGCGTGCTCGATCGCGGCGAGGTGAAGCAGAACGTGATGCTGCAGCCGGGCGACATCGTCAACGTGCCGGACCGCAGCGACAGCCGCGTGTTCATCATGGGCGAGGTCAAGACGCCGGTCACGGTGCCGATGCTCAAGGGCAAGTTGACCATCGCCGACGCGCTGACCGCGGGCGGCGGCATCCTCGACACCGACGCGAACCCGCGCAAGATCTACGTGATGCGCGGGATGCGCGACAACCCGACGAAGCCTGAAGTGTTCCGCCTCGACATGACGCAGCCGGATGCGCTGATGCTGTCGAGCCGCTTCCCGCTTCAACCGCTCGACGTCGTCTACGTCAGCACGGCCAGCTCGGTGCAGTTCAACCGTGTGCTGCAGCAGGTGCTGCCGACGATCCAGACGATCTTCTACATGCGGCAAATCACGCGCTGATAGCCCGCCGGGGCGGCGCCTGCCCCCCGGCACCACTCAAGCGGGAACGAATGGTGAACACGCAAGCGAAACACTCCTACGCGGATCTGTCCGCGAAAACCGAGGAAGAGGACGTCGTCCTCGGCCAGTTGCTCCAGGTGATCATGGACGACATCTGGCTGCTGCTCGGCATCGCGGTCACGGTCGTCGCGCTCGCCGGCCTCTACTGCTACATCGCGAAGCCGGTCTACCAGGCCGACGTGCACGTGCGGGTCGAGGGCAACGACAACACGTCGCAGGCGCTCACGCAGACGCAGACGGGCGCGATGATCAACAGCGGCCCGCAGCAGGCGCCGACCGACGCGGAAATCGAGATCATCAAGAGCCGCGGCGTGGTCGCGCCGGTGGTCGAGCAGTTCAAGCTGAACTTCTCGATCGTGCCGAAGACGCTGCCGGTGATCGGCAGCCTCGCCGCGCGCATCGCGACGCCGGGCGAGCCGGCGAAGCCGTGGCTCGGCCTGAAGTCGTACGCATGGGGCGGTGAAGTGGCCGACGTCGATTCGATCAACGTCGTGCCCGCGCTCGAAGGCAAGAAGCTGACGCTGACGGCCGGCCCGAACGGCACCTATTCGATCGTCGACCCGAACGGCATGCGGCTGCTGTCGGGCCATGTCGGCGAATCGGCGCAGGGCGGCGGCGTGACGCTGCTCGTGTCGAAGCTCGTCGCGCGCCCCGGCACGCAGTTCACGGTGGTCCGCTACAACGATCTCGACGCGATCAGCGGCTTCCAGACCGGCATCCAGGTGACCGAGCAGGGCAAGCAGACGGGCGTCGTGCAGATCTCGCTCGAAGGCAAGGACCCGGACCAGACCGCCGCGATCGCGAACGCGCTCGCGCAGTCGTACCTGAACCAGCACGTGGTCGCGAAGCAGGCCGAAGCGACCAAGATGCTCGACTTCCTGAAGGGCGAGGAGCCGCGCCTGAAGGCCGACCTCGAACGCGCGGAAGCCGCGCTGACGCAATACCAGCGCACGTCGGGCTCGATCAACGCGAGCGACGAGGCGAAGGTCTACCTCGAGGGCAGCGTGCAGTACGAGCAGCAGATCGCCGCGCAGCGCCTGCAGCTCGCGTCGCTCGCGCAGCGCTTCACCGATTCGCACCCGATGGTGATCGCCGCGAAGCAGCAGCTCGCGGAGCTGCAGGGCGAGAAGGACAAGTTCAGCAACCGCTTCCGCAGCCTGCCGGCCACCGAAGTGAAGGCCGTCCAGCTGCAGCGCGACGCGAAGGTGGCCGAGGACATCTACGTGCTGCTGCTGAACCGCGTGCAGGAGCTGTCGGTGCAGAAGGCCGGCACGGGCGGCAACATCCACCTCGTCGATTCGGCGCTGCGTCCGGGCGATCCGGTCAAGCCGAAGAAGGTGCTGATCCTGTCGGCTGCCGTGTTCCTCGGGCTGATCCTCGGCACGGGCGTCGTGTTCCTGCGCCGCAACATGTTCCAGGGTATCGAGGATCCCGACCGCATCGAGCGCGCGTTCAACCTGCCGCTGTACGGGCTGGTGCCGCAAAGCGCCGAGCAGGTGAAGCTCGACGCGCAGGCCGAGAAGAGCGGCAGCCGTACCCGGCCGATCCTCGCGAGCCTGCGTCCGAAGGATCTCAGCGTCGAGAGCCTGCGCAGCCTGCGCACCGCGATGCAGTTCGCGATGATGGATGCGAAGAACCGCGTGATCGTGCTGACGGGCCCGACGCCGGGCATCGGCAAGAGCTTCCTGACGGTCAACCTCGCGGTGCTCCTCGCCCATTCGGGCAAGCGCGTGCTGCTGATCGACGCCGACATGCGTCGCGGCCTGCTCGACCGCTACTTCGGCCTCACGTCGCAGCCGGGCCTGTCCGAGCTGCTGAGCGACCAGTCGGCGCTCGAGGACGCCGTGCGCGAGACGCCGGTGCAGGGCCTGTCGTTCATCTCGGCCGGCACGCGCCCGCCGAACCCGTCGGAGCTGCTGATGTCGACGCGCCTGCCGCAATACCTCGAAGGGCTCGGCAAGCGCTACGACGTCGTGCTGATCGACTCGCCGCCGGTGCTGGCGGTGACCGACGCGACCATCATCGGCCGCATGGCCGGCTCGACGTTCCTCGTGCTGCGCTCGGGCATGCATACCGAAGGCGAGATCGCCGACGCGATCAAGCGCCTGCGCACCGCGGGCGTCGACCTGGAAGGCGGGATCTTCAACGGCGTGCCGCCGAAGGCGCGCGGCTACGGCCGCGGCTATGCGGCCGTGCATGAATACCTGAGCGCCTGATCCGCATCGCACGTAACCGGGCGGGCAGCGCGTGTTGCCTGCCCGGCCGACAGGAGAATCAACGATGAAAATTTCCGTGCTCGTTCCGACCTATCGGCGGCCCGCCGACCTCGCGCGCTGCCTGCTGGCGCTGCAGCGGCAGCATCGGCTGCCCGACGAGGTGATCGTCGTCGCGCGCCCGGAGGATGACGCCACGCACGAACGGCTCGCCGATCCGGCGGTCGGCGGCACGCTGCCGCTGCGCATCGTGCCGGTCGAGGTGCCGGGCCAGGTCGCCGCGCTGAACAAGGGGCTCGACTCGGCGAACGGCGACATCGTCGCGATCACCGACGACGACGCGGCGCCGCACCCCGACTGGCTCGCGCGCGTCGAGTCGGTGTTCGAGGCCGATCCGCGCGTGGGCGCGGTTGGCGGGCGCGACTGGGTGCACGAGAAGGGCCGCGTGCTCGACGAATCGCGCGAACGCGTCGGCCAGCTCACGCTGTCCGGCAAGATCGTCGGCAACCATCATCTCGGCGTCGGCGGCCTGCGCGAAGTCGACATGCTGAAAGGCGCGAACATGAGCTACCGCCGCGCGGCGATCGAGCGGCTGCGCTTCGACACGCGGCTGCGCGGCGCCGGCGCGCAGATGCACAACGACATGGGTTTCAGCATGCACGTGCAGCGCGACGGCTGGAAGCTCGTCTACGACCCGGCGATCGCGGTCGATCATTTCCCGGCCGAGCGCTTCGACGACGACCGGCGCGATGCCGCGTCGCTGAATGCGATCAGCAACGGCGCGTACAACATGCACCTGATCCTGCGCGAGCATCTGCCGCCGGTCCGGCGCGAGATCGCGTGGTGGTGGTGGACGCTCGTCGGCACGCGCGTCTACCCGGGCCTCGCGCACGTGCTGCTGTCGCTGCATACGGCGCAGCGCGAGCGGATCCGCGAGCACTGGCGCGCGGTGCGCCGCGGCGCGCGCGATGCCCGCCGCGCGAACCTTGCCCCCCATCGTGCGGCGATGCCGCCGGTGACGTCTTGAACGGTCTGCGCGCCTCGCGCGCGACCCCCCACGGAGGGCTCGCATGACTGCAACGAAAGCTGCGACGAACGTCCACGTTCACCTGTTTTATGGCGCCGATCCGCGTACCTACCGGAAAGGCGAGAACATCGGCTGCCTGTACGGCTATCACCATGCAGAATCCGACGAATTCCGGCTGACCTATTCGCAGGACGGCGGCGAGAACCGCGTCGCCAGCCTAGCGCGCCGCGCGCTGAAGGCGGCGCTCGGCTTCGACGTCGTGCATGCGTGGCGCAACCGCGCCGCGCTGCTGAACACCGACGTGATCTGGACGCACACGGAACAGGAGCATCTGGCCGCTGCGCTGATCCTGAAGCTGGCCGGCGCGCAGGGCAAGCGCCCGCTGCTGCTCGCGCAGAGCGTATGGCTGTTCGACAAGTGGAACAGCTTCGGCGGCCCGCGCCGCTGGCTGTACCGCAAGCTGATCTCGCGCGCCGACGCGCTGACCACGCTGGCCCGCGCCAACGCCGACCTGTGCCGCCGCTATCTCGGCCGCGACGCCGAGTTCGTCTACTACGGGCTGAACACGCAGGATTTCCCGATCGCCGAGCCGCGGCAATGGCAACCGAACCGGCCGCTGCGGATCGCGGCGATCGGCAACGATCGCGACCGTGACTGGCGCACGTTCCTCGCCGCGTTCGGCGGCGACGAGCGCTACGACGTGCGGCTCGCGACGCGCCGCCGCGTGCCGCGCGAGTGGCATGCGCCGAACGTGAAGATCGGCTCGGCATCGGGGCTCGCGAAGCAGCACGAGCTGTACGCGTGGGCCGACGTGATCGTCGTGCCGCTGCGGCCGAACTTCCATGCGTCGGGCATCACGGTGATGCTCGAGGCCGCCGCCGTCGGCAAGCCGATGATCGTGTCGGATGTCGGCGGGCTCAGCGACTACTTTCCGCACGATACGGCCGCCTATGTGCCGGCGTTCGACGCGCAGGCGATGCGCCAGGCCGCCGATCGCTTCGTGGCCGACCCGGTCGCGGCGCTCGCCTGCGCGCAGGCCGCCGCCGCGTGCCTGCGCGACCGCGACCTGACCACGCAGGCGTTCGCCGAGCAGCACGTGCGGATCACGCGCGACATGCTGCGCCGGCGCCGCACGCCGTCCGCCGCGGGCCTCGCGATGCCGCTCGCGGATTCGCGCCCGTCGTCGCGGTGAGAGCGGATCGATGAGTACGATTGCCGCCGAACGCGCACCGTCGCGCAAACGCAACTGGCTTCCCGAGCCGAAGCACTGGGTCGGGCAGGCCGGGCTGTGGACGTTCACGGCCGCGCTGATCGCCATTCACCAGGGCAAGGTGCTGACGCTCGCGTTCCCGGTGCTGGCCATCGCGGTCGGCCTCTGGCTGTATTTCAAGAGTCCGGCGCGCTACGTCGGCTTCATGTGGTGGGTGTGGTTCCTGAGCCCGGAAGTGCGGCGTCTCGCCGACTGGTCGAAGGGTGCGTTCACGCCGACGAGCCTGATCCAGGTCGCGCCGCTCGCGGTGACGATGATCGCCGGCCTCGGGCTGATCCGGCATTACCGCGTGCTCGCGCAGCGACGCGGGATTCCGATCCTGCTGATGCTGTTCGGGCTCGCGTACGCATACCTCGTCGGGATCGTGTCGAGCGGCGTGATGGCCGCGACCTACGACCTCGCGAACTGGGTGTACCCGGTGCTGATCGGCTTTCACATCATGGTCAACGCGCGCGATTACCCCGAGTACCGCGACGTGCTGCTGTCCACGTTCATGTGGGGCATGCTCGTGATGGGCCTGTACGGCGTCGTCCAGTATTTCGTGATGCCGCAGTGGGACGTGCTGTGGATGATCGGCTCCGACATGGGCTCGCAGGGCGAGCCGGTGCCGTACGGCGTGCGCGTGTTCAGCACGATGAACTCGTCGGGGCCGTTCGCGTTCGCGATCATGGGCGCGCTGGTGTTCGTGTTCGCCGCGCCGCAGAAGATCCGCTGGTTCGCGGGGGCGGCCGGCTTCGTGTCGTTCGCCCTGTGTCTCGTGCGCTCGACGTGGGGCGGCTGGGTGATCGCGCTCGCGATCCAGCTCGCGCAGTCGAACAACCGCGTGCGGATGCGGATCCTGATCAGCGGCGTCGTGCTGGTCGGCCTGTGCGTGCCGCTGCTGACCGTCGGGCCGGTGGCCGACCGTCTCGGCGCGCGCCTGCAGTCGATCACGAACCTGAAGGACGACCGCAGCTACGACGACCGCAACAAGTTCTACGCCACCTTCGCGCAGACGGCGTTCACCGACGTCGCCGGCGAAGGGATGGGCGCGACGGGTGCATCCACGAAGCTGTCGAGCGACAGCGGCGAGCTCGGCAAGTACGGCAGCTTCGACAGCGGCGTGATGAACGTGCCGTTCGTGCTCGGCTGGCCCGGCACGCTGCTGTACCTCTCGGGCGTCGTGATGCTGTTCGGCCGCACGCTGCGCGCGGCGTTCAAGTTGCGCAAGGACAAGTTCGTCGGCGCGTGCCTGAGCTTGTGCCTGTCGACCTTCGCGATGCTCGTGTTCACGAACTCGCTGATCGGCACGGGCGGCCTGCTGATGTTCACAGCCATTTTTTCGATTCTTTCCGCGGCGCACTGGCAAAAGGCGCAACGCCTGCTGGCCGCCGCGCGTTTACGGGGAGGCGACCATTGAGAATCGCGATCGTCACGCACGTCGTGCGACATAACGACGGGCAGGGCCGCGTCAATTACGAAATCGCGCGCGCGGCGCTGGCCGAGAACTACGAGGTCACGCTGGTCGCGTCGCATGTCGCGCCCGAGCTGCTGGCCGACCCGCGCGTGCGCTGGGTGCCCGTGAAGGTCGGCGGCTTCTGGCCGTCGAATCTCGTCAAGCAGCAGGTGTTCGCGCTGAAGAGCGCGGCCTGGCTGCGATCGCACCGCAGCGAGTACGACGTGTTGCACGTGAACGGCTTCATTTCGTGGATCAAGGCCGACGTGAATACCGCGCACTTCGTGCACGGCGGCTGGTTCAAGAGTCCGTACTATCCGTTCGGGCCGACGAAGGGGCTGTGGTCGGCCTACCAGTACGTCTATACGCGCGTGAACACCACGCTCGAGCGCTGGGCGTACCGGCGTTCGCGCGCGATCACGGCCGTGTCGCAGAAGGTGGCCGACGAGATCGCCGGGCTCGGCATCGACAGCCGCAAGATCAGCGTGATCTACAACGGTGTCGACGCCAGCGCGTTCGCGGGGGCGCAGGCCGACCGCGCGGCATTCAAGCTGCCGGACGATGCGTTCCTGCTGCTGTTCGTCGGCGACCTGCGCACGCCGCGCAAGAACCTCGGCACCGTGCTGAAGGCGCTGACGAAGCTGCCGGCGAACGTGCACCTGGCGGTGGCAGGCTACCTGCCCGGCAGCCCGTATCCGGAGGAGGCGCGCGCGCTCGGCATCGATTCGCGCGTGCATTTCCTCGGCCTCGTTAAAAACATGCCGACGCTGATGCGCTCGGTCGACGCGTACGTGTTCCCGTCGCGCTACGAAGCGATGAGCCTGTCGCTGCTCGAGGCGATGGCGGCCGGGCTGCCGGTCGTCACCGCGCGCACGGCGGGCGGCGCGGAAATCATCACGCGCGAATGCGGGATCGTGCTGGAGGACCCGGACGATCCGGCGGCGCTCGCGCAGGCGATCGGCTCGCTCGCGGCATCGCGCGACACCTGTCGCACGATGGGCGAAGCCGCCCGCGAACTGATGACCCGTTTTGGCTGGGCGCACATGGGCGCCCAGTATGTCGCGCTTTACCGGCGCATCGGCCAACCCACGCAGCCGTCCGCATTCGAGCGGGCCGAGCATGCAGTCACGCAGGAGCAAACGTGATGTCCCACTCTTCCCGGCCGATCAAATCGTTGCAGATCGGCATGCACTGGTTCCCCGAACGCGCGGGCGGCCTCGACCGGATGTACTACTCGCTCGTCGGCGCGCTGCCGGGCGCGGGCGTCGAGGTGCGCGGGCTCGTTGCCGGCTCGCCGAAGGTCGCCGACGACACGGACGGCGCGATCCAGGGCTTCGGCCCCGCATCGGAGTCGCTTGCACGCCGGATGCTCGCCGCGCGGCGCGCGTTGCGCGAGGAGATCCGCAGCGAGCGGCCGGACGTGATCTCGTCGCACTTCGCGCTGTACACGTTCCCGGGCCTCGACGTCACGCGCGGGATTCCGCAGGTGTCGCATTTCCAGGGGCCGTGGGCCGACGAAAGCCAGGTCGAGGGTGCCGCGTCGCTGGGCCAGCGCGCGAAGCGCTATCTCGAACAGGCCGTCTATACGCGTTCGTCGCGGCTGATCGTGCTGTCGCAGGCGTTCGGTCAGATCCTGACGAACCGCTACGGGATCGATCCGTCGCGCGTGCGCGTGATTCCCGGCTGCGTCGATACCGCGCAGTTCGATACGCCGCTCACGCCGGCCGAGGCGCGGCACAAGCTGCAGCTGCCGCAGGACCGGCCGATCGTGCTGGCCGTGCGCCGGCTCGTGCGGCGCATGGGGCTGGAGGACCTGATCGACGCGATCGGCCTCCTCAAGCACCGCCACCCGGACGTGCTGCTGCTGATCGCCGGCAAGGGCAAGATCGGCGAGGAACTGCAGCAGCGCATCGATGCCGCCGGGCTGCAGGACAACGTGAAGCTGCTCGGCTTCGTGCCCGACAACCATCTCGCGGCGCTGTACCGCGCGGCGACGGTCAGCGTCGTGCCGACGGTCGCGCTCGAAGGCTTCGGGCTGATCACCGTCGAATCGCTCGCCTCCGGCACGCCCGTGCTGGTCACGCCGGTGGGCGGGCTGCCGGAGGCGGTGGCCGGGCTGTCCGACGATCTCGTGCTGCCGTCCACGGGCGCGGACGCGATCGCGGAAGGGCTCGGTGCCGCGTTGTCGGGTGCGATCACGCTGCCCGACGAAGCCGCGTGCAAGCGTTATGCACGTGACCATTTCGACAACGCGGTGATCGCGCGGCGCGTGGCCGGCGTGTACGAAGAGGCGATCCAGGCGGCAGGTTGAGTGTGCCGCGGCGCGCGACCTGCGCGCCGAACCGAAAGCCGAACCGAAAGCCGAACCGAAAGCCGAACCGAAAGCCGAACCGGCGGCGCGTTCGCGGCCGGTTCGCAAGCCGGCGCCCGCGAAGGGCAGGCGGGCCTTCTCCCTCCGATATGTGGCGCCGGCACGTGTCACGCGCGCCTGAGCGTGGCGGCCCACACGCCAAGCGCCGCCACGCTCACGACCGCGCCGAGCACGCAGACGCCCATCCATCCGGCGCGCGCATACATCATCGTCGACGCAATCGCGCCGAGTCCGCTGCCGACCGAATAGAACAGCATGTAGCAGCCGACGAGGCGCGCATGCGCATCGGGCCGCGCGCCGAGAATCATGCTCTGGTTGACGACGTGGACGGCCTGCCCGCCGACATCGAGCAGCACGATGCCGACGATCAGCCATCCAATCGACGTCGCGCCGAACGCGAGCGGCAGCCACGCGCACGCGAGCAGCGCGAGCGCGGCGCCGGTCGTCGCTTCGCCGCGCCCGCGATCGGCGAGCCGGCCCGCGCGGGCGGCCGCCGCCGCGCCCAGTGCGCCGACGAGGCCGAACGCGCCGATCTGCGTATGCGACATCGCGTGCGGCGGCGTGCTCAGCGGCAGCACCAGCGCGCTCCAGAAGATGCTGAAGGCCGCGAACATCAGCAGTGCGATCGCGCCACGCACGCGCAGCACGCGTTCATCGCGCAGCAGCGACGCCATCGATCGCAGCAGCGCCGCGTAGCCGATGCGCTCGCGCGGGCCGATCTCGTCCGGCAATAGCCGCGACAGCACGACGAGCATCGCGATCGCGAGCGCACCCGACACCAGATAGACGGCCCGCCAGCCCGCGATGTCGGTGACGACGCCCGCCAGCGAGCGCGCGGCCAGCAACCCGACCACGACGCCACCTTGCGCGGCACCCACCACGCGCCCGCGTTCGCCGGCGCCCGCGAGCGCGGCCGAGCACGCGATCAGCCCTTGCGTCATCGCGGTGCCGAGCAGCCCGACCGCGACCATCCCGGCCAGCAGCGCGACGCGCGTCGACGAGGCGGCGACACCGATGCAGGCCGCCGTCAGCAGCAGTAGCTGCACGGTGACCAGGCGCTTGCGGTTCAGCAGGTCGCCGAGCGGCACGACGAACAGCAGCGCGAGCGCACAGCCGAGTTGCGTCGCGGTGATGACGCCGCCGACGGCCGCCTGCGACACGCCGAAATCCCGCGCGATCGAATCGAGCAGCGGCTGCGCATAGTAGACGTTCGCGACACTGGCCGCGCAGCAGACGGCCAGCAACGCGACGCGCGCCGCGGACAGGCGGCCGCCGTCGGGCGGATGCGCGGCATGTGTTGGCGCGGTCGACGCAACGGTGCCGGAATGACAGGAAGACGCCATGGGTTCCCTCGTGCAATGTAGTTGCAAATTGAAACTAGCGTGGAGTGTAGGAAAAGTAGTTTTAAAATGCAACCTGTTGTGCGGCAGGCGAAATGTCCGCGCACGGATGGCCGGCGTTGCCGCGGAGGCGGCCGGCAAGATTGCGGAGAGGAACATGGCCAGGCAGAAAAGTCTTGCGGATTCGCCGTGCCCGGTGGCGCGGGCGACCGATATCGTCGGCGATCGCTGGGCGTTGCTGATCGTGCGCGATGCGTTCGACGGCGTGCGCCGGTTCGGCGATTTCCGCGCGAGCCTCGGTGTCGCGAGCAACATCCTGTCCGACCGGCTGAAGATGCTGGTGGACGCCGGCGTGTTCGACGTCGTGCCGGCATCCGACGGCACCGCGTATCAGGAGTACGTGCTGACCAAGAAGGGCGAAGGGCTGTTTCCGGTGATCGTGATGCTGAGGCAGTGGGGGGAGGCGAACCTGTTCGCGCGCGGCGAGCCGCATTCGGTGCTGGTCGACCGCAGCACGGGGCGGGCGGTCCGCAAGCTCGCGCTGCGGCATGACGACGGCCGGCCTTTGAAGGCGGCCGAGACGGTCGTGAGGAAGATCGGCGACGCGTGACCGCACGCGTGGTTCAATCGGCCGCCGTCACGACCTGACGGCCTGACGCGCGGACGACGCGCCACGATCCGCATCGGGCCGCACCCGCGTCGCGAGCAGCGCGGCGGTGACGAGCAGCGCGACCGACACGGCCGTTTCGATCCGCAACCCGTCCACGACCTGCGCCGCGCCGCCACCGCCGGCGAGCGCGCCGAACGCAGCCACGCCGATCGCGCCGCCGGCCTGCCGCGCGGTATTCAGCACGGCCGACGCGATGCCGGCCCGTTCGGGCGCGACCGACGCGAGCACGGCGGTCGTCATCGCCGGCACCGCGAAGCCCATGCCGGTCGGAATCAGCAGGAACGGCACGAGCAGGACGGCCAGCGGCGTCGACGCGTCGATGACATGCAGCGACCCGTAGCCGAGCGCGGCGACGAGCGCGCCCGCCAGCATCGGCGCACGCGGGCCGTGACGCGCCACGACACGGCCGCTGGCGAGGTTCGACAGGAGGAAGCCGCCCGTCAGCGGCAGGAACGCAAGGCCCGCCTGCAACGCCGTTTCGCCGCGTGCGCGCTGCAGGTACAGCGCGAGCACGAACACGGTGCCGTAGTACGTGAGGTTCACGCAGATCCCGAACAGCACGGCCGCGCTGAAGGTGCGATGGCGGAACAGCGAGAGCGGCAGCATCGGCGTGGCCGTGCGCGTTTCCACGGCGACGAACGCGAGCGCGGCGAGGGCGGCCAGCGCGAAGCCGCCGGCGACGACCGGATGCGTGAAGCCGAGTGGCCGCCATTCGATCACGGCGCCGGTCAGCGCGGTCAGCATCGCGATCGCGATGAACTGGCCGCGCAGGTCGAGTGCGCGGATGGAACGGGAGGGCGCGGCCGGCGCCGCCGCACGGCGCGCGGGGATCCATGCAAACGCAGCCGCCAGCCCGGCCGCGCACAGCGGCAGGTTCACGAGGAAGATGCCGCGCCAGCCCCATGCCGCGATCAGCACGCCGCCCACCACCGGGCCGGCGGCGATCGAAATCGAGCCGGCCGCCGTCCACCCGCCCACGGCTCGCGCCCGCAGGTGCGGGTCGTGCCGGCACGCGTCGTTGAGCAGCGCGAGCGAATTGGGCAGCATCGCCGCGGCGCCGACGCCCTGCAGCGCGCGCGCCGCGATCAGCATCGCGGGCGCGCTCGCGGCGCCGCACGCGAGCGACGCCAGCGCGAACAGCACGAGGCCAGCAATGTACAGGCGCCGCGCGCCGAAGCGGTCGCCGAGCGCGCCGCCCGACAGCATCAGTACCGCGAACGCGAGCGTGTATGCGTCGACGACCCACTGCAGGCCGGCGACCGGCAAGCGCAGGTCGCCGGCGAGATGCGCGAGCGCGATGTTGACGATCGTCACGTCGAGCTGCGTCACGACGAAACCGGTGCTGACGGTCGCGACGACGCGGGCGAGCGCGGACGGGAAGGCGGGCGTGGGGGTGGTCGTATCCATGCGTCAATCGTAGGACGCGGCCGGCCCGCGATGTTTCAGCGGGACGTGAAACGTCGAAACGCCGGATGCGGAGCAGGGGGCGCGAAGCGGGAACGGAACAGGCTGCGTCCGGGCCGTCGCGAACGCCATTTATCGAAGAAGCGTGCCGCTACGTGCCGGGATGCGCGCTCAGCGCGGGCCAGCGGCTGCGTTCAATGCCGCTCGCCGCGCCAGCGTCCGGGCGCCACGCCGAAGCGTTTCGTGAACGCATGGGTGAACGTGCTTTGATCCGCGAAGCCGACCCTCCCGGCGATATCGACGAGCGGATACCGGCCGTCCGCGAGCAGGATCACGGCCGCGTCGAGCCTGAGCCGCTGCAGGTAGCGATGCGGCGTTTCACCGAACGCGTCGACGAACAGTTGATGGAAGCGGCGCATCCCGTAGCCGCAGTGCGCGGCGAGATCGGCGATGCGCAGCGGCTCCTCGAGCCGTGCGCGCAGCCAGCGGTCGATGCGCGCGAAATCGAGGCCCGAGGCGGGCGCGGCGATCGCGCGTTCGTCGAGCAGCGCGCCGCACAGCCGCGCGGCGGCCTGCCACTGGAAACGATGCGCGGCCGCGTGCCGCGCGTCGTCGGCGGGGGCGTCGAGTTGCGCGGCGGCGGCCGCGATCTGCGCGACCAGCGACGTCAGTGCCGGATCGATCGCCACGGCGCGCGCGCTGTCGAACAGCCGCTGCGGCACCGCGAGCGACGCGAGGGGAAGATTGAGTACGAGCTGGCGGTTCTCGCCGAGGCCCGCGTAATCGTGGCGCGCGCCGGCCGGAACCAGCCACGCGCCGTGCCGGTCGAGCCGCTGGCTGACGCCGTCCACCGCCATCACCATCGCACCGTCGATGCCGAGCACGATCTGGTGAAAGTCGTGCACGTCCGACGCTTCGAGCGTGTCGTAGCGTTGCAGTGCGATGGTGGGGGACGCAAGGTGTGCCATGGGGCAGGCGTCAGGCGGCTCGCGTGCGTTGTCAGATGTCGAGCAGCTCGACTTCGAACACGAGCGTGGCATTCGGCGGAATCACGCCGCCTGCGCCGCGCGGGCCGTAGCCGAGTTGCGGCGGGATCGTCAGGCGACGCACGCCGCCGACTTTCATACCCTGCACGCCTTCGTCCCAGCCCTTGATGACCATGCCGCCGCCGAGCACGAACGCGAACGGGTCGTTGCGATCCTTGCTCGAATCGAATTTCTGACCGTCGGTCAGCCAGCCCGTGTAGTGGACGCTGACGGTCTGGCCGGCTTGCGCTACGTCGCCGGTGCCTTCGGTCAGGTCTTCGTATTTGAGGCCCGATTCGGTCGTGATGACAGACATGACTTCTCCTGAAAAAGGATGGGTAAAACCGCTATTGTAGGCGAGCGCGCAACGGGTCGGCGCTCGGGGCTGTCGGCCGCTCGCACGCGTGTCGCGGGCGGCACCGGGCCACCGTGGCCGCGATCGTCCGAAACGCAAATGGAACGCGCGTTTGAATTTTTCGCGCGCCTCGCGACCGCGGTTGCACCGTGCGCGTGCGACGCGTGTATGAATCGGTGCTACCGGGGCGCGCCGCTGCGTGCCGCGTGGTGTCGCCGACTTCCGTGAAACGCCCGCCGCACGGGGCTTTCAGACTGTCGACGTGACGCGGCACGGCGCGGCGCGTAGCGCTCGCGAGCCACCGCGCGCGTTCGAATCCCGCCCCGTCCGGACGCTGTTCGAGCGCCGTCTTTTCCGCCTTTTCGACCGTGCCCTGTTTGGAAGCGCGCATCTACCGCGCGGCTTGCGTGCGCCGCCGCGGGCGGCCTATCTTTACAGCTGCCGATGTCAAGATTTTGGCGGTGCGCGATGCGCCGCCCGGGCCTGCGCCGGCTGCGTCGGACGACGCGCCGGGCCGCTCCGGAACCAGGAGAACGATCAACATGAAGTCAGCCGCTTCCGCCACCGCAGCCGGGATCATGCCGGTGCGCCGCGACCTGCGCTTCGACCTGCCGGTCGAACGCGCGAAGGACTGGCATGGCCTCGGGTCGCACGTGACCCATTTCTTCAACGCGCTGTCGCTGCTGTTTCCGGCCGGCGAGCGTTTCTTCATGGATTCGGTGCGCAACTACCGCGACCGGATCGACGATCCCGTGCTGAAGCAGCAGGTGCTCGGCTTCATCGGCCAGGAGGCGATGCACACGCGCGAGCACATCGAGTACAACGAGCTGATGCAGGCGAACCACCTGCCCGCGCGCAAGCTCGACAAGCGCGTGTGGACGGTGCTCGGCTACATGAAGCGCAAGCTGCCGCATTCGGTGCAGCTCGCGCATACGGTCGCGGCGGAGCACTACACGGCGATGCTCGCCGACTGGCTGCTGCGCGACCCGACGCGCCTCGACGGCTCGGTCGAGGGCTACCGCCAGATGTGGATCTGGCACGCGCTCGAGGAAACCGAGCACAAGGCCGTGTCGTTCGACGTATGGAACACCGCGATGGAGCCGGGCCTGCGCCGTTACCTGATCCGCATCGGCGTGTATCTGCTGACGACGCTGACGTTCTGGCCGACCGTATTCCTGATGCATGCGACGCTGCTGTGGCGCGATCGCGGCGCCGGCCATCACGTGCGCGGCATGCTGCGGATGATCGCGTTCCTGTACGGGCCGCGCCGGGGGCTGTTCCCGCGCATCGCCGGCGAATGGCTGAGCTTTTTCCGGCCGGGCTTCCATCCGTGGGATCACGACAATCACCACCATCTGGCGCGGGTCGATGCGCTCGCCGCCGCCTATGGCGAACAGGGCGACGCACCGGCCGGCCGCGGCCGCGCCAACGCGCCGGCGCCGCTCGCATCGGGCCGCTGAGATCGCCGCTGCGCCGGCATGCGCGGCATCGGGCCGCGCATGTTGCGTTCGTGCATCAGCCGGCTTCTTCTGACGATTGACCGAAATCAATTCGAACCGGCAGCACGGGCGCCCTGCGGGCCCGTCGACCGGTTGCGCACGCATGCGCGAGCGAGCCGATCCGGCGTGCGCGGCATCGCCCGGGAACGCCATGCGCCAGCACCGGCGCGGCTTTGCGCGCCGCGCAGCCATCCTTTCAGGGGGCCCGCCGCGTACGCCACCGGGATAACACCCATCTAGCCGCGCGCCGGCCGCATCGATATACCGTTCATGACAATGTCCACCTCACGCGCGATTCCTGCACGGGGGGATTTTATTCGGACGGAAATGCGGCCAATATGTCGGTTCGACCAAGGTCCGTCGCGTGAGACGGCGAGCCGGCGCGATACCAACGCGAAGCGGGGAACAACGATGGTTGCTAGGTCACCTGACGCAAACGGGCATGCGGTGCCCGAGATGTCGCATGTGTCCGTCACCGCGCCCGAGGACGGACGCAAGCTGTTCGTGATCATGCGTTCGCCCGATGAGCCGTTGCTTGCGCAACTGCGCGGTCTCGGCTGGGAAATCGCCGTCGCGAAGACGGCCGGCGCCGCGCAGAACATGACCTCCGGCGTAAGCGTCGCCGCCGGTCTGGTCGATTTCACCGGGTTCACGTCGCGCGACTATCCCGCGCTGAAGGCGTGCCTGAGCCAGCCGTCGATCGGCTGGATTTCCATCGCGCAGGCCGGCATCACGATCAGCCCCGCGGTGCGCGAACTGATCCGCAGCTATTGCTTCGATTACGTGACCCTTCCGTTGCCCTACGAATGGATTTCGCACGTGCTCGGCCATGCGCGCGGGATGGCCGCGCTCGATCGCGTCGATGGCGCGGCCTATGCGGCGTCGATCGGCGAACACGGGATGATCGGCAACTGCGAGGCGATGCAGCAGCTGTTCAGCACGATCCGCAAGGTCGCGAAGACCGACGCGAGCGTGTTCATCTCGGGCGAGTCGGGCACCGGCAAGGAGCTGACGGCGCTCGCGATTCACGAGCGCTCCGGCCGCGGCAAGGGGCCGTTCGTCGCGATCAATTGCGGCGCGATTCCGCATCACCTGCTGCAGTCGGAACTGTTCGGCTACGAGCGCGGCGCGTTCACCGGCGCGAACCAGCGGCGCGCGGGCCGGATCGAATCGGCGAACGGCGGCACGCTGTTTCTCGACGAAATCGGCGACATGCCGGTCGAAAGCCAGGCAAGCCTGCTGCGTTTCCTGCAGGAAGGGAAGATCGAGCGGCTCGGCGGGCAGGAATCGATTCCGGTCGACGTACGGATCATCTCGGCCACCCACGTCGATCTCGACGGCGCGGTCGAGGCCGGGCGCTTCCGCGCCGACCTGTATCACCGCCTGTGCGTGCTGCGCATCCACGAGCCGCCGCTGCGCGCGCGCGGCAAGGATATCGACATCCTCGCGCACTACGTGCTGCAGAAATTCAAGTCCGACAGCGGCCGCAAGATCAGCGGCTTCACGTCGGCCGCGCTCGATGCGATGCGCCGCTACGAATGGCCGGGCAACGTGCGCGAGCTGATCAACCGCGTGCGGCGCGCGATCGTGATGGCCGAGAGCCGGCTGCTGACGCCGCACGATCTCGGGCTCGAGACGCCGGGCGAAACCGAACCCGTGACGCTCGAACAGGCGCGGGCGCTCGCCGAGCGCACCGCGATCGAGAATGCGCTGCTGCGCAACGATCACCGCATCAACAAGGCCGCGGCCGAACTCGGCATTTCACGCGTGACGCTCTACCGGATGATGATCGAGCACGGGCTGAACGATCACGACAACAACGGCGGGAACGGCGACAACGGCGGCCACGACGGCACGCCGTCCGGCGACGCGGGGCATCAGCGGGTCGGCTGAGCGGCGCATGCGTGACGCGTGAGCCGGTTCAGCGATAGGTCCAGAGCCGGTGCAGCACGAACGTGACCGGCGGCACGCACAGCACGACCGCGACGATGCTCCACGCGCGGGCGAGGCCGAGCGTCTCGGTGGCGTGCGCCAGCAGCATCGTCATGCCGAGGCCGGCCAGTGCGACGGCGAGAAAGCGCACGAAGTTGCCCCACGTCACCGGCGACGAAAAACTCCACAGAGTGTTGGCGAGATACGAGAACGCGGTCGAGCACGCGAACGCGACCGCGTTCGCGCTCACCGGCGTCGCGTCGAACAGCGCGAACATCGCGGCCGCGATCAGCGCATGCAGCGCGGTCGAGCCGACGCCCGACACCCCGAAGCGAATCAGCCTGGCGCGTTCGGCGGTATAGAGGGTGCGGATCATCGGGGGCGGTCGTTCGGGTGATGGGGCGGCGTGTGGGGCGGTGTCGTGAGGTGCGTCACGCGCCGGCGAAGGGCGCCGGCGCAAACATGACGCGCGCCGGTTTCGCAGTATAGCGATGCCGTCGGCCGATGGATGTGCGGACAACCTGCGGCTCCCGTGCCGCCTGCGCCATGTAAAGCGCATGAAACATTTTCGCCTCGGCAGTCACGCAAATTGGCGCGGCAAATCGGGGTGAACGGCCGGCTACCCGTCGGTAAAAATGTCGCGGCGCATTGTTCAGCCTTATCCGGCAAGGCAGCGCCGCGACACGGCCAGCGCAGGCCGCGCGCCGTGTGTTTCAGTTTCGTAACTTCCCGCCTTCCGCACCCGTTCCGGCCACCACGCTGCCGGGTCAACCCCTTGTCCGGACGGGCTCGCGCGACGCTGGCCCGCTCCTTGCAATAGTGAGCGTGCGAAAGTCGACGATGCACGGTCCGTCCGGTTCGGCAGCGAACCCTGTCAGTACCGGCCTGGACACGGTCCGCGGGGATGCGGCGGCGGAGCGCGGCACGACAGCTGCGTTCCGGCGAGCACGGCGTGTCGTCGCCTGATCGTCGGGGCACCGGTCTCGTCCGGTTGCCGGAACAACCATCAGATTGAAACGGGGAAGAAAAATGATCGATCGCCACACGCCGCGGCCGGCAGGCCGCGATCGCAGTGAGTCGGAGCATCGCCGGTCGAACGCCGTTCTTGCAGCCGGCCGGCATGCATCGACAGGCCATCTCTCCGCGCCCGGTGCGAGGCGGATCCGGCTGATTGCCGGTCATCCGCGCCGGGTCGGCACTTTCCTGCACCCGAACCCGATTCGCAAGGGCATGTGCACACGGGCGCCGGTCCCTCGACGCCCGGTCTTCGCCTACTGACTGAAGCCGCACGATATCCGTTCGCGCGAGGCATCGTCCCCGTGAACGATCGATCTGCAATCCGAATGAAATGCGCAGCGTCGTGCGATGTGTGCGACGGATGAAGCATTCGATGCGACGGCAAACGGTGTAGCGCCGGTGCCGTCCGGTGGTGAGGGGAGGGGCGGTCGGACGCGCGCGACGGGAGTGGCGCCCGTACGCGCGCGACGCCGTTTCAACCGCCGTAGATGTCGAAGTCGAAGTACTTCGACGCGAGCCGCTTGTAGGTGCCGTCCTTGACCATATCGAGGATGGCGCCGTCGATCTTCGCCTTCAGGTCGGTGTCCTCCTTGCGCAGCCCGATGCCGGCGCCGATGCCGAGCACCTTCTCGTCGACGAGCTCGGGGCCGACGAACGTGTAGTTCGCGCCGCGCGGCGATTTCAGGAACCCGATGGCCGCCTGCACTTCATCCTGCAACGCCGCGTCGAGGCGGCCCGACGTCAGGTCCGCGTACACGCCGTCCTGGTTCTGGTACGACACGACGTTCGCGCCTTGCTTGCCCCAGTACGCCTTCGCATACGTTTCCTGCGTCGTGCCCTGTTCGACGCCGATCGATTTGCCCTTCAGCGATTCGGCCGTCGGCAGCAGCGGCGAACCCTTCTTCACGACGAGCCGCGTCGGCTGGTTGTAGATCTTCGTCGTGAAGCCGATCTGCTGCGCACGTTGCGGCGTAATCGACATCGACGACAGCACCGCGTCGAACTTCTTCGCCTTCAGCGCCGGAATCATCCCGTCGAAATCGTTCTCGAGCCACACGCACTTCGCCTTCAGGCGCGCGCAGATCTCGTTGCCGAGGTCGATGTCGAAGCCGACGAGCTTGCCGTCGGGCGCCTTCGACTCGAACGGCGCGTAGCTGGCATCGGTGCCGAAGCGGATCGTGGTCCAGTCCTTCGCGACGGCGGGGCCTGCGGATACCGCGAGCAGGGCGATCGAAACAGCGGCAATCAGTCTCTTCATGGTGCGTTCCTTGGCGGGGTGCTTCCGGTTTCTGTGCGACACGGTTTCACGGATACGAACCGCGTCTGCGCGCGGTGTCCGCACGGCCATTAACGCAGAAAATAAAATAAGAGTCCAGAATGGACAAAAAATATCGTTTTGTCGGATGGGCGGATCGATCGGCGGGTGTCGACCCTTGCAAAAATACGAAAATGGACTAATCTTGTTAGTAAATTCGTTTCGAGACTAACGATCATGTCACAGCCCGCCTATGAATCGCACTCCGCCCCGCCGCAGGCCTCGGTCGCGCAGATGTCGGCGGCCGGCCTGCGCGCGTTTTTCAACATCGCGCGCGACTGGGAACTGACGATCGACGAGCAGATCGTGCTGCTCGGGTCGCCCGGCCGTTCGACGTTCTTCAAGTGGAAGGCCACGCCGGAATCGGCGCGGCTGCCGCGCGATACGCTCGAACGGCTATCGCTGTTGCTCGGCATCTACAAGGCACTGCAGATCCTGCTGCCGCAGCCGGCCGCGGCCGATGCGTGGGTCAAGCGGCCCAACGACGCGGCGCCGTTCGGCGGCAAGCGCGCACTCGACCGGATGCTCGCCGGCAACGTCGGCGATCTGGTCGCCGTCCGGCAATATCTCGACGCGATGCGAGGTGGCTGGGCGTGACCATGCCGATCCAAGCACAACAATGGCCCACGACCGCGGTCGACTGGGCGCCAGCCTATCGCGTGATCCCCACCCGTTTCCCGGCGATCAACCTCTTCGACCGCGTGGCCTCGGCGGACGATTTCGACGCGCTTTACGCACTCGAATCGCTGACCAACGACCGCATCCGCAACGAAGTCGGCACGCTCGACCTCGTGCCGCCCGCCGAGCGCCGCTACGGGCAGGGCTGGGGACCGATCATGGCCGCGTTCACGCATCTGAATCCGCAGGGCAGCCGCTTTTCCGACGGCAGCTACGGCGTGTTCTACTGCGCGCGTTCGCGCGATACGGCGATCGCCGAAACGCGGTATCACAGCGCGTTGTTCCTGGAAGCGACGAGGGAGCCGCCGATGCGCCAGCAAATGCGGCTCTATACGGTGATCGCGCAGGGCGACGTGGCCGACATACGCGTGTGGCCCAAACGCGATCCGGCGCTGCTGCATCCGCTCGATTACAGCGCCGGGCAGGCGCTCGGTCGCGCGGTGCGCAATGCGGGCGGCGCGGGCATCGTCTATCCGTCGGTGCGCGACCCGCGCGGCGAGTGCCTGGCGGCGTTCCGCACCGCGCTGCTGCGCGACTGCCATCACGCGGCCTACCTCGAATACAACTGGAACGGCTCGGCCGTCGATGCGGTGTTCGAACTGAACCAGGTGGGCTAGGGCCTGCTCGCGGGCGTCAGCACCTATTAGCATCTATCAGCGCATATCAGCCGCCTCAAGGCAGCGGCCAGTCGCCCGCATGGCGCTCGCGTGCCTCGGCCTGCGTCATCGACCAGGTGCGCCCGGTGCGCGGCTCGGCGAGCGTGAGCCGCCCGGCCGGTGCGAACGCGCCCGTGTCGATGAACCACTGCGCGCCGATCCGCTGTGGCGCGCGCACCGGCGTGTGCCCGGTGCAGGTCAGCGACAGCCCGGCCTGCCGCGCCGGATCGGCGAGCCCCTGGACGAGATCGCGGCCCCAGATCAGCCGCTCGCGCACGTCGTGCGCATAGCTGCCGGTGTCGAGATCGGCGTCCGAGCCGAAGAATTCCGCGTGCAGTACGTTGAAGCGCCCGGGGCCGTCGCCGATCACGCGCACCAGTGGCAGCGCGTCGATGCGTGCCGCATGCGCGTGCAGCCGTTCCGGCGGCAGGTCGGCACCCCAGTCGCCGCCGATCCCGCGCCACGCGTCGGGCGACAGCTTGCCGCGCGCCACGAGGCTCAGCACTTCCTCGTGATTGCCGCGCACGACGTGGCACCACGGGCGGTCGAGCAGGTCGAGCGTGGTTTCGGAGGCCGGGCCGCGGTCGACGAGGTCGCCGACCGAGAACAGGCGGTCGCGGGCCGGATCGAAGCGGATGTCGTGCAGCAGCGCGCGCAGCACATCCACGCAGCCGTGCAGGTCGCCAACGACGAAGTCGCGGCCGACCGTGTTCGCCGGATGGCGGCAGAGGGGGGCGATGGCAGTCATCCCAATATCTTAGGCGCTTGCGTCCCCATCGCCACGTCACGATGGAATGGCGATAATCGGGACAATACCCGCCGGTGCGGCGCGGCGGGCAGTCCCGCGCGCCGGCCGAACCCTTTCCATTTGCTTTCGGAATCACATGATGACGATTTATCCGCAGGTATTACGCAACCGGCCGCGCATGGTCGCGGCGTTCGTCGCCGGCTTGCTGTGCGCGGTACTGCTGCCGTTTCCGCTGCGTCCGACCGTACGGGCGCTGATCGGCTGGGATTGCGCGGTCTGGCTGTATCTCGCGCTGATGTGGGTGCGCATGGTCACCGCGCATCATGACCAGGTGCGCGACATCGCGATTCGCGAGGACGAAAACGCGACGACCGTGCTGACCATCGTGTCCCTTGCGACCGTCGCGAGCGTGGCCGCGATCGCGATCGAGCTCGCGACCGTCAAAAGCGTCGGCTTTCGCGCGGGGCTCAGCCACTACGCGATCACGGGCGCGACGCTGTTCGGCGCGTGGTTCATGATTCCGACGATTTTCACGCTGCACTATGCGCGCCTCTATTACGGCTCGCCCGGCAACGACCGCGCGCTTCGTTTCCCGGACCGGAGCCCGGAGCCCGATTACTGGGATTTCCTGTATTTCGCGTTCACGATCGCGGTCGCGTCGCAGACGGCCGACGTGTCGATGACGAACCGCTCCGCGCGGCGCTCGGTGCTCGCGCAGTCGATCCTGTCGTTCTACTTCAACATGGCCGTGCTCGGGCTGTCGATCAACGTCGCGGCGGGCCTGCTGAGCTGATGCAGGCCAGGGCGATTCGCCGCGTTACTTGAGCAGGTCGTACGGGCCGCCGCGTTCCAGCGCCCGCTGGTACGCGGGCCGCGCGTGGATCGCATCGAGGAAACGTGCGATTGCCGGATAGCGGCTGCCGCCCCCGCGCGCGGTCGCGGCTTCGAGCGGAAAGCTCATCTGGATGTCGGCTGCGCTGAAACCGTCGCCGACGAACCAGCCGGTGCGGCTCAACGTGTCGTTGACATAGCCGAGATGCAGCGCGATCTGCGGATCGACGAAGCTCGATTGCAGCGTGTCGGCGATCTTGCGTGCGATCGGCCGTGCGAAGAACGGCATCGGCGCGTGTGCGATCCGCAGCGCGACGAGCTTGAGCAGCAGCGGCGGCATCGCCGACCCTTCCGCGTAGTGCAGCCAGTACGTGAAGTCGTGCCGCTCGGGCGTGCCGGGCGGCGGCGCCAGGCGCCCGTTGCCGTAGCGTTCGACCAGGTATTCGATGATCGCGCCCGATTCGGCATACGTGCGGCCTTCGTCGGTGACGACCGGCGACTTGCCGAGCGGATGGATCGCGCGCAATTCGGGCGGCGCGAGCATCGTTTTCGGGTCGCGCGCGTAGCGCACGATCTCGTACGGCACATCCAGTTCTTCGAGCAGCCAGAGCACGCGCTGCGAGCGCGAGTTGTTCAGGTGATGGACGGTGAGCATGTCGACGCTGGGAGTGGGGGCGGGAACGACATCATACCCAGCGCATAGGGCGCGTACGCGAAACGCGCCGCGCGCCGTGACGAACGGCGTCTAGACGACCGCGTCTGGTCAGCCGCCCCGCACCGCGATCCACGCACCCCAGAACAGGCTCGCGAAAAAGCGCAGCGGCGCATCGAAGCCCGCATCGCGCAGCAGGCCGAACACGGCTTCCTCTGACGCGGGCGGATCGGCGCCCTGCAGGATCTTCGCGAGTTGCGCGCGCACCGCGTCGGGCGTCGCACCTTTCATGCGCCAGCGCTGCTGCCACGCGCCGAGCAGGCGAGGGTGGTCCGCGTAGCGGCGATGGTTGCCGGCGAGCACGAGCGGCGCGCCGGGTTTCAGGCGCCGCGCGATCGCATGCAGCAGCGCCGCCTTCGCTTCGTCGCCGGGGACGTGGTGCAGCACGCCGATCAGCGTCGCGCCGTCGAACGCGGGCGTGTCGGGCAACGCCTCGACGCTGTCCTCGACGAATGCCGTGCGTGCGCCGAAACCCGCGGCCTCGACGTTCGAGCGCGCGAGCGCGAGCATCGGCGCGGACGGGTCGACGGCCGTGAATTGCCAGCCCGGCTCGAGCGCGGCCGCCACGCAGATTTCCTGCCCGGTGCCGCCCGCGCCGGCGACGAGGATCCGCGCGTCGGGCGCCGCGATCGCCGACGCGAGCATGCACGCGGTGAGTTCGTGGCAGGCATCGTAGCCGGCGAGTGCGATGCGGGATTGCTCGGCGTATTCATGCGCGCGTGCCGGATCGAATTTGGCGGCGCTGGCGGGAAGCGACATGGCGGGTTCCTCGGGTCGGGCGCGGACGTCGTGTCCGCGAGCATGGCGCAGAGCGTAAGCGTGCGCGGCCGGTGCAACAAGGCGAGCAACCATTCCGGTATGGCGGCTACCCGACTCGTCGGGACCGGCGGGATTACGGGTTTTCCCGGGGTCGATTCGTATTTAAAAATGTCCGGGTGCGATGCATCGCGGTAGCGAATCCGGCGCATACTCGTTTCTCTCCCCCCGCCTGGCCGTCGCATGCCGGGCCCCGATGCGCCGCGCCCCGCTGGCGCGGCCATGCCGCTCGGCACGCACGAGGAGCGCATGATGTCCGATTGTCCGCACGATCCGTATGCGCAGCACTACATTCACTGCTTGCCGTTCGGCGCCCAGCCCTGTGGCGCGCTCTGCGCGACGCCGCGCACGCATTTTCGCGTGTGGGCGCCGGGCAGCGCGCAGGTCCAGCTCGAACTCGATACCGGCTTCGGCCCGTTGCTCGTCCCGATGACGGCGGCCGGCACGAACTGGTTCGAAGTCTTTGCCGATTGTGGTGCGGGTGCGCTTTATCGCTATCGCCTCGACGATGCGGTATCGATTCCCGATCCCGCGTCGCGCTCGCAACCCGAAGGGCTCAACGGCCCGAGCGAGGTCATCGATCCGCGCGCGTTCACGTGGCGCAACACGTTCTGGCACGGGCGCGCATGGGAAGACATCGCGCTCTATGCGATTCGCCCGCACGCGGTGGGCGGCTTCGACGGCGTGCGCCGGCGCCTGCCGCAACTCGCGCGGCTCGGCGTGACCGCGCTGGAGCTGCTCGCGTCGCCGCACGACAGCCTGCCGTTCGCGCCGCTCGCGGCGGAAGGCGGCCCCGACGCGCTGAAGGCGCTGATCGACGACGCGCACGGCTACGGTCTCGCGGTGCTGCTGGAGCTCGATTACGCGCGCTTCGGCAGCGGCACCGAGGCGCTGCGCCACTACGCGGCGCCGTTCTTCCATACGCGTGACGATCCGCTCCAGGCGCCGCCGCTCGCGCTCGATCATCCGGAAGTCTGCGATTTCTTCTGCGACAACGCGCTGTACTGGATCGACGAATACCGTTGCGACGGGCTGCGCCTGCGCGAAGCCGACCGGATCGGCGTGTCCTGGCTGCGCGAGATCGCGGATCGCGTGCGCGCGGCCGTGCCGGCCGACCGGCTGATCCATCTCGTCCTCGGCAGCGAGCGGCATCCGGCGCATCTTGCCGATACCCATTTCGATGCACAGTGGAACGGGTGCGGCGAACGCGCGCTGCACCGGCTGACGGGGCGCGATACGTCGGCCCACGAAGGCATTTCCACGCACCAGTCGATCCACACGCTCGCCCGCGCGCTGACCGCGGCCGGAGCCGCATTCCAGCCGGCCGGGTCGGGGGAAGGCATGGCCGCCGACAGCGGGCTGTCGTTGACGTCGCTGGTGCTGTCCGATGGCGCGTGGCGCGACTGCGGGCAGGGCGACCACGGGCAGGCGGCCGGTCTGGCCGCACTGGCGCTGTCGCTGCTCACGCCGCAGATCCCGTTGATATTCGACGAAACCGCGCGCGATGCCGATCGCGCGCATTTCGTGCAGTCGGCGCTCGCGGTGCGCGCGAAGCTGATCGCGCCGCGATTGTCCGATTGCCGGCCGCAGGAAGCGCGTGCGCTGAAGTCGGACGGCGACGGCGATGCCGACGCGCTGCTCGCATCCTGGCGGCTCGCCGACGACGAGACGCTGACGATCGCGTTGAACCTGTCGCCCGACGCGGTGCCGTTCGATGCGCCGAGCGGGCGAGTCGTGTTCGAGACGCCGGCGCGTGCGCGCGACCGGGTCGATGAAGGCGTGTTGCCGCCGTATGCGCTCGTCGCGTGGCTGACGGGTGACGTCAACCGGTATGCGCTCACGCACGACGCGCGCCGCATCGATGACGGTGCCTGGCGCGGCATGCGTCCGAACCTGAACGCATGACGACGTGAGCGGGCAAGCGTTTGAGCAGCCGGGCGCATCTGCGCCCGGCTGCACCGCAGGGCAATCTCCGAACTACCAGAACCCGCGAATGCCTGCGATGCCGTAGGCGCCGTGGCGGCGTGCATCGTCGAGGTGGAGACGTGTCATGCCGCCGAGCGCGAAGACGGGCATGGCGGCCTCGGCGGCCAGCGCGCCGAACCGTGTCCAGCCGAGCGCCGGCGCACCGGGATGGCTGAGCGTCGGCAACACGGGCGACAGCGTGACGAAATCCGCACCGGCGCGCGCGGCCAGCAGCAGGTCGTCGCGCGTGTGACAGGCGGCGGACACCCATCTTCCGGCCGGCAACGGCCGCTGCGTGGCCGCGCGCAACGCGGTGCCGTCGAGATGCCAGCCGGCGCCGCCGAGTCGCATCACGCCGGCCGCATCGATTGGCCCGTTCAGCATCAGGTGCGCGCCGGTCGCGTCGCAGCGCGCGAGCGCTTCGGTGGCGAGTCGCGCGAACGCGGCTGCATCGAGCGACTTCACGCGGAGTTGCACGAGCGTCTCGCCGCGCGCGAGCACGGCCGACAGCCGGTCGAGGAACGCCGCGCAATCGGCCGCCGACGCAGACGCCGGCTCCGGCGTGATCACGCAGCAGCGCGGCAGCGTGGCGTTCATCGCGTGCGGCGCAGCGCGGCCGTCATTCGTCGGCCTCTTTCGAGATCTTCGGGTAGACGCGCACGAGCACGATGCGCGGCCCGTTCATCTTCTTCACGACGACGTCGAAGCGGTCGAACGACACGCGCTGCCCTTCGGTCGGCAGGTCGCTGAGCGCCTGGATCACGAGGCCGCCGACCGATTCCGCGCGGCCTTCGTCGATGTCGATGCCGAGCGCCTGCTCGAGCGACACGACGGGCAGGCTGCCCTTGCCCATCAGCGTGCCGTCGTCGAGGCGGCTCCAGTCGGCGTCGCCCTGGCGGAATTCGTCGTGGATCTGGCCGACCAGCGCGCCGAGCAGGTTGTCGAGCGTCAGGAAGCCGATCGGCTTCTCGCCCTTGTTGCCGACCAGCGCGAAGTGCGGCGCGCCCTTGCGGAAGCGGCGGAACAGGTCG
Organism: Burkholderia sp. AU15512; assembly: GCF_002223325.1. NCBI lineage: Bacteria > Pseudomonadati > Pseudomonadota > Betaproteobacteria > Burkholderiales > Burkholderiaceae > Burkholderia > Burkholderia sp. AU15512. Next base: position 1,928,931 of record NZ_NKEX01000006.1, on the reverse strand, counting down.
AGCGCCGGCGTGTCGGGCCTCACGTACTGCACGGGGCGGACGTAGTCCGACAGGTCTTCCAGCGCCGCGCCCGCGTGACGCGCGAGCAGCAGGTCCTTCAGGTGGATCAGCCCGCTCACCTGTTCGCGCGATGCATCCTCGAACAGCGGATAGCGGCTGAAGCGGTGCCGCGCGACGATCTCCATGTTGTCGGGCAGCGGCAGGTCGCGGCGCAGACCGATCATTTCATGGGCCGGCCGCATCAGGTCCGACACGGTCATCGACGAAAAATCGAGCGAATGCGCGAGCGTGTTCCACTCGTCGTTGCTGTACGTGCCGCGCGCCGGCTGGGCCGGATTGCCGGCCGTGCTGCGGCGGCTGCGCAGGATCAGCTTCAGCTCGTCGGTCGAGTAGTGGGCGTCGCTGCCGTGGTCGGCCGAGAGCCCCGCGAGCCGCAGCACTGCGTTGGCGCTGTTGTTGAGCACCCAGATCGCCGGGTACATCGCCCAGTAGAACGCATAGAGCGGCAGCGCGACCCACAGGCCGATCTTTTCCGGCTGGCGGATCGCCATCGATTTCGGCGCCAGCTCGCCGACGACGATGTGCAGGAACGAGATCAGCGAGAACGCGAACACCAGCGAGATCAGGTGCACGACGCGTTCGGATTCCACGCCGATCAGGTCGAGCAACGGGCCGAGCAGTTGCGCGAAGGCCGGTTCGCCGACCCAGCCGAGGCCGAGCGACGCAAGCGTGATGCCGAGCTGGCACGCGGAAAGATACGCGTCGAGCCGGCCGTGCACGATGCCGAGGATGCGGCCGCGCAGGCCGTGCTTGCGGGCCAGTGTCTTGACGCGCGTGGCGCGCAGTTTGACGAGGCCGAATTCGGCCGCGACGAAGAACCCGTTCAGGGCCACCAGGAACAACGCGCCGATGAGCGCGAAGATCTGTAACAAAGAAGCACTCCGGTTATGACAGGCCCGTCAGTATAGAGCCAGAAAGGAATTTGTAATGTGTCGGGCGGCCGATTGCTTACACCGGCGCCTCACCGGAAACGGAGAGCGTGATGGTGGCCGTGGCGCCATCGGCGAACGCGTCGTGCGCGAACGTGCCGCCGTGCGCGAGCGCGACGCGCTGGCAAAGCGCGAGCGTCCAGGCGACGCGCTTGGCGTCGCGCTCGCGCAGCATCTCGCGCCGCGCGAACGATTCGAATGCATGCGGTTGCGCGGGATCGGCGAGCGCGTCGGCGTTGACGGTACACGTGGCGCGCGCGGTGAACTGCAGGCCGTCGCGCGCGCACGCAAACGTCACGCGGCTGCCGGCGGCGCTGGCTTCGACCGCGGCCGTGAGCATCGTCCAGAGCGCCTGTGCGATGCGTTCGCGGTCGGCGGTCAGCGGCAGGTCGCCGGCCGGCAGCGTCGCGTCGAGCGCGACCTGCCGGGCGTCGGCGAGCGTGAAACGGGCGAGCGCGATCGTGTCGTCGAGCAGCGCGCGCAGCGCGAACGGCTGCGGCCTGACGGCGAGCGTGCGCGTTTCGGCGCGCGGCGCGTCGAGCACGTCGTCGATCAGCGCAACCTGCTGGTCGATGCCCGTGCGGATCCCCGCGAGCGCGCGCTGCAGGTTCGGATCGGCGTTGGCGAGCTGGCGCTCGAGCACGTACGCCCAGCTATGCATCGCGTTCAGCGGGCTGCGCAGGTCGTGCGAGGCGGTGGAGAGCGCCTGGTCGCGCAGGAACAGCGCCGCCTGGGTGGCGTAATGCGCTGCGCGTTCGCGCAGCAGGTCGGCGGCGGGATCGACGGTAGTGGACGTCACGGAGCTGGCCTGTCGGAAGCGGTTGGCGTGGAAGTCACGCGAACCGTCATTATAGGGACGGTGCGTGTCACGCCGGCAGCGCGTCTTCGTCCTTTTTCCGGGCGTCGCCGTTCGGCAGCAGCTGGCACGCGAGCAGGCCGGCCAGCATCAGCGCGCAGCCGACGAGCGCGCGCAGCGTCAGCGTTTCGCCGAGCGCGGCCCAGCCGGCGATCGCCGCGAACACGCCTTCCATGCTGAAGATCACGGCCGCGTGCGCGGGCGCCGCGTCGCGTTGCGCGACGACCTGCATCGTATAGCCGACCCCGACCGACAGCAGGCCGCCGTACAGCAGCGTCGGCAGCGCGTTGCGCAGCATCGTGCCGCTGACCGGCTCGATGACGAGGCCGATCGCGAGGCACGCCGCGCCGCACACGACGAACTGCATGAACGCGAGCACGAGCGGATTGTGGCGCTTCGCGAAATGGCCGACGGCCATCACGTGCGCGGCGATGATCACGGCGCCGGCGAGCTGGAACCAGTCGCCGTACAGCACCGAGAATTGCTCGTTGATGCTGAGGAAATACAGGCCGATCGCCGCGAGCAGCGCGCCGAACCACGTGCCCGGGCCGATCCGGTGACGGGCGAACACGCCCATCAGCGGCACGATCACGACGTACAGCGAGCTGATGAAGCCCGCGTTGGCGATGCGCGTGTACTGCAGGCCGATCTGCTGCAGCGAAATCGATACCGCCAGCAGCCCGCCGAGCGCGAGGCCCGGCAGCAGCAGCGTCGGCTCGCGGCGGATCGCCACGAGTTGCGTGCGCGACGCCGTGTTCAGCATCAGCAGCGGCACCAGCACCAGCGCGCCGAGCAGGAAACGGAGCCCCGTGAACAGGAACGGCCCGATCACGTCGAGGCTCAGGCGCTGGGCGACGAACGCCGAACCCCAGATCGCGGCGGCGGCGAGCATCAGCAGGTTGGCTCGGAGGTGCTTGCGGGCGTCGGGCGTCATCGGAATTCTTCTGGAGATTGCGGGCGGCGAAACCCGTTAGTTTACGCCGAGATTGCAAGGCTGTCGGCAAACCTGCGCAACGCGGCGCCGGCACGTGCGTCGCGTACCCGCGAATACAGCACGACCTGCGACAGCGGCAGCGGCGGCAGCCCGAATTTCGCGCCGACGTCGACCAGCGTGCGCGGCGCGACCCGCCGCGCCAGCGGACAGACGGCGAGCCCCGCGGCGGCGGCGGCCGTGACCGCCGCCACGCCGCCGCCCGTAAAGCGCTCGCGCCACGGCCGCCCCGCATGGTCGAGCGCGCGCAGCGCGGCGGCCCGCACGCCGCACGGGCCGGCCAGCACCGCGAGCGGCAGCGGCTCGCCCGCGCGCGGCACCCAGTCCGGCGCGGCGAGCCAGGCCAGCGGTTCGGAAAACAGCAGCGTGCCGTCTTCGCGCGGCGGGTCTTCGCCCGGCTCGTGCCGCACGATCACCGCATCGAACCGGCGTTCGTCGTATTGCGCGAGCAGGTTCGTCGACGTGCCGAGATGCATTTCGAGCGACAACCCGGGATCCTGCCGATGCAGGCTCGTGAGCACGGCCGGCAGGTCGGGCACGGCGACGTGCTCGCTGACGCCGAGCGACAGCCGGTGCGTACCGGCCGAGATCGCGCCCAGCGCGTGATCGTGCGCATCGAGCAGCGCGCGGGCGGCCGGCAGGAAATTCTCGCCGTCGGCGGCCAGCTTGACGACGCGCGGCGTACGCGCGAGCAGCGGCTTGCCGAGGTGGGCCTCCAGCCGCTTCAGCTTCAGGCTGACGGCCGATTGGGTGGTGCCGAGCGCATCGGCGGCGCGCGTGAAGCTGGCGAGATCGGCGACCAGCACGAACGCACGGACGGCATCGAGATCAAGGACTTTCATTTTCGATGTAAATGGATGAAATATTCATCGATGACTGTTCATTATAGTTCGGCGCGCCTAGCCTGACGCTGTGTTTCCGTTCTTCAACGTCAACTTCACCGACAGGAGCAGGACCATGCCATTCACCCGTATCGCAGTGCGCGAAGGCAAGCCGGCCGCTTATCGTGCGGCGCTCGTCGACGGCGTGCATCGCGCGCTGATGCACACGTTCAACGTGCCCGAGGACGACATCTTCATGGTCGTCACCGAGCATGCGGCCGAGAACTTCGTGTTCGGTCGTCACTACCTCGATATCGAACGCAGCGACAATCTCGTGATGATCCAGATCACCGCGAACAACACGCGTACGCTCGAGCAAAAGCGGGCGCTGTACCGGGCGATCGCGGACAACCTCGCGCAGCAACCGGGCGTGCGGCAGCAGGACGTATTCATCAGTCTTGTCGAGGTGCTGAAGGAGGACTGGTCGTTCGGCAACGGCCTCGCGCAATACGCCGTTTGACCTGCGACAGCACGACAGGGCCGGATCGTCGCCGGCGAGTTTGGGCGACGTGTACTATGGAAGCAGCTTCACGGTCGACGCCGGCGCGGATGATGCGCCGGCGATTCTTCATGTGCAGGAGCCTCCATGTCGCGTGTGCTGGAAATCGTGTTGTCGCTGTCGCTGGAAGGGTGGCCGGTCAAGGCCGCGAGTCGCGCCCGGGGGGCGCAGCGTGATTTCGGCGCCGAACTCGTGCGGGCGTGGCGGATCTGCCCGCAGGTCCGGATGCGCCGCGGCCATGAGCGCGTGACGATCGAGCCGTGCCAGATCGAGGAGGCCGAGTCGAGCCCCGGCGCGAGCTGGTGGACGTGGGTCGAGTCGAATGCGCACGGCAGGCGGGTGGTCGCGTCGCGCACGACGGCATTTGCGCCAGGCGTCACGGCGCGCGAACTGTTCGACGCGGAGCATGCGGGTATCGCCGTCGCGATGCCGCTGCCCGTGCCCGCGGCGGCCGCTGCCGATGCACCGGCAGATGAAGTGGATGCCGTCGCGCCCGACGCCGCAGTGCCCCCGGCCCCGAGCGTGCAGCCGGAATCGTCGGCGCTGCGTGTCGTCAGCGAACGGCGGCGCGGGCGCTGGGCCGACGACAGCGGCGTCGTGGTCGAGATGACGCTCGACGACGTCACGCTGCATCGCGGCAGCGAGCCGCCGCGCCGCTTCGTCGAGCTGCGCCTTGCGGCGCCCGACTGGGAGACGCTGCCCGCGCGTACCGCCGCGCTGCATGCGCTGTTTGCCGCCGCGCGCGAATTGAGCGGCGCGTGGCCCGCATTCGTGCAATTGACGAGCGTGATCGATCGCGCATGCGCGGCCGAGCCGGCCGCCGACGGGCCCGTCAAGGCCAAGCCCGTCGACCTGACCGGCGTGCGCTCGCAGCGCACCGCGCTGTTCGCGCTGGCCGGCGACATCACCGCGCAGTGGCTCGGCAACGAGGGCGGGGTGCTCGAGCACGACGATCCCGAATTCGTGCACCAGATGCGTGTCGCGCTGCGCCGCCTGCGTACGCTGATGCGCTTCTTTCCGCGCTTTACCGACCGCCAGTGGCGCGACACGCTCGGTGTCGACCTGCGCTGGCTTGCGTCGCTGCTCGGCACGGTGCGCGACTGGGACGTGTTCGCGACCGAAAGCCTGCCCGCGCTGATCGCGGCCGACGGCGGCGACGGCGAGTGGAACGGTACGCTCGACGCCGCGCGTGCGCAGTGCGCGGCCGCGCGGGCCGAGTTGCGCCAGGCGCTGCATTCGGCTCGCTATGCGCGGCTGACGCTCGGCTGGCTCGAGTGGCTGAGCTCGCTTGCGCTGCCGCCGGCCGAGGACGGCGACGCGCCTTCGCTGCGGCGCCACGCGACGAAGCGCGTGCGGCGGCTGTTCGGTCATCTGTACGCGTCACCGTCGCTGACGTCGCTCGACACGGCCGCGCGCCATCAGGTGCGGATCGATGCGAAGCGGCTGCGCTATGCGCTCGAATTCTTCGCGTCGCTGGCGTCGCGCCGCACGCGCACCGACACGGTCAAGACACTCGCGCGCGTGCAGAGCGTGCTCGGCGAAGCGAACGACACGATGGTCGCGCTGCAGCACCTCGAAAAATTGGCTGCGCCGCCGTACCAGCTCGGGTTCGTGCGCGGCTACGGCGCGGCGCTCGAGCAGCGCGCGGCGCGCGACGCCGAGACGTTGCTGGCCAGCCTGCGGCCGCCGAAGCTCGACGGCAAGCCGGGTTGAGCCGCACGCGCTGACTATAATGGCCGCCCGATTTCCCTACGCATCCCGATGACCGACGCACCGCATTCCTTCCCGTCCGCCGAACCGCTCGAACTGGGCGGCGAGCTGTGGCTGCGCGCCGGCGAGCAGACGCTCGGCGGCGCCACGCGCATCGCGTTGCTCGCGGCGATCGGCGACACCGGTTCGATCACGCGCGCGGCGAAGGCCGTCGGCCTCAGCTACAAGGCCGCGTGGGATGCGGTCGACACGATGAACAATCTGGCCGGCGAACCGCTCGTCGCGCGCTCGACGGGCGGCAAGGGCGGCGGCGGTACGACGCTGACGCAGCGTGCGACGTCGCTGATCGCCGCGTTCCGCACGATCGAGCGCGAGCACCGCCGGTTCATCGAGGCCGCGAGCGCGGCCGTGGCCGGGTTCGACGTCGACTGGGCGCTGATCGGCCGGATCGGGATGAAGACCAGCGCCCGCAACCAGTGGTTCGGCAAGGTCGCATCGATCGTGCGCGGCACCGTCAACGACGAGGTCACGCTCACGCTGCCCGGCGGGCAGCCGATCGTTGCCGTGCTGACGCACGAGAGCGCCGATGCGCTCGGCCTGCAGGTCGGCGCGGACGCCTGCGCGCTGGTGAAGGCATCGTGGGTCGTGCTCGCGGTCGACGATGGCGAACCCGAGTTGAAGGTGTCCGCACGGAATCAACTGCGCGGCAGTGTGGAAACCGTCGCGGCGGGGGCGGTGAACAGCGAGGTGACGCTGGCGCTCGACGGTGGCGGGACGCTGACGGCCGTCGTGACCAACGACAGCGTCGAGGCGTTGCAACTCGACGCCGGCGAGCGGGCGATCGCGCTGTTCAAGGCGTCGAGCGTGATTCTTGCGGTGACGGGCTGACGAGGCAGGCCGGGCGGCGCGCGTCGACGATCGTGTGACGGGCGGGGCGAAGCCGGCATCGCACAGCGCTCGCACGGCACCGGCTTCGTTTCCGCTTTCAGCAAATGCCGCTATGCGCGGCTTCTCCCAGGCTCCAACCTGCCTGCCACGACCACGGCCTCGCGCGCTCAGGTGACGCGCGTCGGCCACTCGGCGTGCGGCGGAGCCGCCTGCACGCGTCCTTCGCTCAACTGCACGACCTGGTCGCCGAACGCGGCGACGTCGTCGGGATCGTGCGAGATCAGCACCATCGGGATATCGAGCCGCGCCTGCAGCTCGGCGAGCTCGTGACGCATGCGCTGGCGCATGGCGCCGTCGAGCGCCGCGAACGGTTCGTCGAGCAGCAGGATCCGCGGTTGCGCGACCAGTGCGCGCGCCAGCGCGACGCGCTGTTTCTGCCCGCCCGACAATTGCGACGGATACTGCCCCGCGAGCGCCTCGAGATCGAACGCCTGCAGCCAGTACGCGACTTCCGGCGGCACCGTCTTCGCGCGCGGGTTGCGCAGCCCCGACGTGAGCCCGAATGCAATGTTCTGGCGCACGTTCAGATGCGGAAACAGCGCGTAATCCTGGAACAGGTACGCGACGCGCCGCTCGCGGGTCGGCACGTCGATGCGGCGCGCGGCGTCGAACAGCGGCTCGCCGTTCAGCGTGATCGTGCCTTCGTCGGGCGACAGCAGGCCGGCGATCGCCTGCAGCGTCATGCTCTTGCCCGCCCCGGACGGCCCGAACAGCACGACGCGCTGCGTCGTTGCCGTGAACGACATGTCGAGCGTGAAGCGGCGCTCGGCGTTCGCGTAGGTCTTGCGGATGTCGACGACGAGGCTCATGCGTGCCTCCGTCGAAGCCGCCCGATAACGAAAGACGATGAACGAGGCGAGTGCATCATGTCAGCTGGCCCCGCCGGGCACGCGACGGCACGAGCCAGCCGGTCGCGAGCAGCACGAGCACGCAGGTGATCGATGTCACCAGCACGAGGAAGTTGGCGGTGCTGTCGTCGCCGGCCTGCACGGCCGCGTAGATCGCGACCGACAGCGTCTGCGTGCGGCCGGGCAGGTTGCCCGCGATCATCAGCGTCGCGCCGAACTCGCCGAGCGCACGCGCGAACGCGAGCAGCGCGCCCGCGAGAATGCCGCGCGTGGCGAGCGGCAGCGTCACGCGGAAGAACACCGCGACTTCGCCGAGCCCGAGCGTGCGCGCGGCGCGCTCGAGATGCGGATCGACGCCTTCGAACGCGGCCCGCGCCGATTTCAGGATCAGCGGAAACGCAACGACCATCGACGCGATCACCGCGCCTTGCCACGTGAAGACCAGTTCGATGCCGAGCGTGTCGAGCCACGCGCCGAACACGCCGCGGCGGCCGAGCAGCACGAGCAGGTAATACCCGAGCACCGTCGGCGGCAGCACGAGCGGCAGCGTCAGCACGGAATCGACGACGTCGCGCAGCGGCGAGCGCCAGCGCGCGAGCATGAACGCGGCCGCGACGCCGAGCACGATGTCGAGCGCGGTGGCCCAGCCGGCAACCTTCAGCGACAGCAGCAGCGGTACCCAGGCGTCTTGCATCGCGCTACGCTCACTTGCCCGCGGGCTTGAAGCCGAACGTCGACAGCACGGCCTGGCCCTGCGGCGACGCGACGAAGTCGATGAACGACTGCGCCTGCGCGGCGTGGCGGCTGTCCTTGACCACGGCGATCGGATAGGTGATGGCCGTCTTCGTCGGCACCGTCAGCGCGACCTTCACGCGGCCCGGCATGATCGCGGCGTCGGTGCCGAACACGAAGCCCGCATCGACTTCGCCACGCGCGACATAGTCGAGGCTCTGGCGCACGTTGGCGGCCAGCACGCCCTTCGCGCTGACGGCATCCCACACGCCGGCCGCGCGCAGCGCGCCTTCCGTGTAGCGGCCGACTGGCACCGATGCCGGGTCGCCGTACGCGATGCGCTTCACGCCGGGCGCGGTCAGGTCGTTCAGCGCCGTCGGCGCGGCGGCCTTGCTGTCCGCCGGCACGATCAGCACGAGCGAGTTCGCCGCGAAATCGCGACGCGTGGCGGGCACGATCACCTTTTCGTCCGCCGCGCGATCCATCGCCTTCTGGTCGGCCGACGCGAACACGTCGGCCGGCGCGCCCTTGGCGATCTGCTGCATCAGCACGTCCGACGCGCCGAAGTTGAACAGCACCTTGGTCTCCGGATGCTGCTTCTCGTACGCGTCACCGACGGCCTTGAACGCGTTCGTCAGGCTGGCGGCGGCCGACACGACCAGTTCGTCGGCAGCGGACGCGGGCGCGCTGACCGTGATACCGGCAGCGGCAAGCGTGGCGATCGGCAGCAGGCGAAGCAGGGTGCGGCGAAGCGAGCGGACGGTTGAGCGCATGGTGGATTCGTGTTGAATGGGTGGAAACCGTAATCGTAATATAGGGCGGGTTATAACGCTCGACATACCGCTCATGCGACGGCGCGCATGTAATGGTCAGACGTGAAAAGCGGCGAACGCGGCGGCCGGGTGGCCGGTCACGTACGGAGCGTGTGCGGCGACGACTGGGTGCGCTGCAGCGACGACGGCTGCGAAGCAGGGCGGTAGTTCGGGTTGGCCTTCCAGCGCGCGCGGACGAACGGACGCTCGTGGCCCGACAGTTGCAGCGCCACCTTGGTGACCCAGCGATGTGACGGCACCGTGATGCCGTGCAGCGCCACGGTGACGAGCGCGAGGCTCGCGACGACCGCGGGCACCGACCAGCGGTGCGGCACCGCGCGCCACGAACCGGCGATGAACGCGATCGCGGCGATCGCGCCGACGATGCAGCCGGTGATCGATTCGGACGGCGAATGGGCATCGAGCGCGACGCGCGACACGCCGACCGCGACGCCGGCCGCGAGCCCGAGCGCGATGCCGGCGAGTCGCACCGGTGTGCGGGTGCGGATCAGCGCCAGGAAAATCGCGACCGGATAAACCGACGTCGACAGCATCGCATGGCCGCTGAACCCCGTGAAATCCCACTTGCGGATGCCGATCCCCCAGCCGAGGAACGCGATCTTCGTGAGCGCGACCACGCCGATCGCGGCCGCGAGCACGCCGAGCCACGCGGCCGCGCGCTCCCACGAATAGCCGAGCGCGAGCCAGACGGCGATCGTGATCGCGAGCGGCAAGGTCAGGCCGGCGCCGCCGAACGCGGTGATCATGATCCACAGGTGAGACGACAGGTCGAACATCGGGAAGGGGGCGAACGAAGGCGGGAGGATGCTTAAATCAACGCGCGAGCCGGAAAGAACGACTACAACGGATACAAGCGGCGAAGCCCCAGTATAGCGCCGCGTGCGCATGAGCCCCGTTTTTTGCGCGGCCGGGAACGATCCGCATGCAGGAAAAGTCCGAGAAACAATGTTATGGTGCATTGCACAAAGACGAACGATGCATCCGCTGTGGTGCCCCTATTTTTCCTGACTGCGAGCCCGATCGATGACCAAAAGTCTGACCAAGGTGTGGCTGGGCGGCATGAAACGCATGCTGTCTCCTGTCGCCAAGCGCTCGGCGCGCGATGCGCAGCGCATCACACGCGATGCACTCGAGGCCGCGGCCTCCGCCGCCGTACCCGATCCGTCCCCGCCGCGCGAATCGCGCGTGCGACCGCGCGCGGCCGCATGGGCGGCCGGCGAATGGACGCGCGGCGAACATCCGATGGCGCCCGCGCTCGGGCGCCTCGTCCAGAATCTCGCGTACGGCCTTTATGTGCCGCCCGGCCGCCGGCGTGGCGCGATACCGCTCGTGGTGATGCTGCACGGCTGCCAGCAGTCCGTCGACGAATTCGTGCAAGGCACGCGGATGAACCTGCTGGCCGACAAGCACGGCTTTGCGGTGCTGTACCCTGAGCAGTCGCTGCGCGCGCACGCGCACGGCTGCTGGCACTGGTATGAAGACACCGACCGCGCGGGCCGCGGCGAGGCGAACGCGGTGGCGTCGCTCGTCGACGCCCTCGTCGACGAACACGGTTTCGACGCGTCGCGTGTCTATGTCGCGGGGTTGTCGGCCGGCGCGGGTCTCGCGTCGCTTCTTGCACTGCACCGTCCGGATCGTTTCGCGGCGGTGGCGCTGCATTCGGGCCCGGCGCTCGGCGAGGCAACCTCGGGCATTACCGCGATGGATGTGATGCGGCGCGGCGTGCGCCAGAACCCGGCGGCGGCCGTCGACGCGCTGGTCGATGCCGCCGCGTATCCGGGCATGCCGGCGCTGGTCGTCCAGGGCGACGGTGACCACGTGGTCGCGCCGAAAAATGCCGACCAGCTGACGGTGCAGTTCATGCGCCTGAACGGGCTTGCCGACAGCCGCGGCGCGTTGCGCGGCGGCGAACGGGTCGAGACGCGCGACGCGGGCGCGCAGATCACCGATGTCTGCCGCGACGGTGAGCCGGTCGTCCGGCTCTGTCATGTGAAAGGGCTCGACCATGCGTGGGCCGGCGGCGACGAAGCCGTGCCGTTCCACGCGGCGGTCGGCCCCGATGCGAGCGCGATGATCTGGGCCTTTTTCGAGACCCAGCGCCGCACTGTGGCGACCGAACGACGCACCGTCTGATCGACGCTGGCCAAAGCCTAGGGTTTTCCCTATAATTCGGGAAAACCCTAGTCAAAGAACCTTTGGATTGCGAGATCAACCATGTACCTGCTGAGCCACCTCTTCCTGATGCTGACCAAGAACGCTGAAAAGGCCTCGAAAGAGCGCGCCGACGCGTACCTGGCCGAAGCCACCGACATCTATGATCTCGAATTCCGCATGCGCAAGATCGATCGCGAAGCGGCGATGAACCGCCCGTACACGTTCGGTTCGCGCTAAGGAGCGCGGGGCGGGCAGTCAGGTCCGCCGCTCCGGCGAGTCACGCAGCAGAAAAGGGCGCGTGCGGCACCATGCCGCACGCGCCCTTTTTGCATTCCAGGCCGTGTGTCGCGTCAGACGACCGTCAGGCGCACCGGCACGTTGTTACGCGTCGCGTTGGAGTACGGGCACACGTGGTGCGCCTTTTCGACCAGCGCTTGCGCGTCGGCCTTGTCGAGCCCTGGCAGCGATACGCGCAGTTCGATGTCGAGACCGAAGCCGCCTGCGTCATTCGGGCCGATGCCCACTTCCGCCGTGACCTGCGTGTCGGCCGGCAATGCCTTCTTGTCCTGGCCGGCAACGAATTTCATCGCGCTCAGGAAACAGGCCGAGTAACCTGCGGCAAACAGCTGCTCCGGATTCGTGCCTTCCGCGCCCGTGCCGCCGAGTTCGCGCGGTGCGGCCAGCTTCACTTCCAGCTTGTTGTCAGCGGATACCGCGCGGCCGTCGCGGCCACCCGTGCTCGTGGCGCTGGTCTTGTACAGAATGTTCATCGTGCAGCTCCTGTCTGGAAAAGGGAGGAAAAGCGGCCCGGTCGAACGGGGTGTCGCCGGCCACGCACAAACAATAGAACACAAATCATTTGTGTGCAAATGAATTTTTGAAGAAAAGGCACGACAGTGTCGGGCCGGTTGATCGAGGCTCGGCCGTCAGCGTTCGTTGGCAGCCGACAGTGCGTCGCGCAACTGCTGAAGATCGGCGCGCAGCCTGACCAGGAAGTCGGGCGATTGCTGCATCGCGCAAAAGAGATCGGCGGGCACGGAGCGCGCGCGCTCCTTCAACGCACGGCCTTCCGGCGTCACAAGGACGTTCACGATGCGTTCGTCGGCTGCGCTGCGCACACGCTCGACGTAGCCGAGCGCCTCCAGCCGCTTCAGCAGGGGCGTGACCGTGGCCGGGTCGAGGTCGAGCCGCGCGGCGATGTCCTTCACGGCGATGTCGTCGCGTTCCCACAGCACGAGCATCGCGAGATATTGGGGATAGGTCAGCGACAGCTTGTCGAGCAGCGGCTTGTACGCCTTCGTCATCGCGTGCGAAGTCGAGTAGAGCGCGAAGCAGAGTTGCTCGTCGAGTGTCTGAGGCAGCGGAGGCAGGCGGTCCATGATTCGGGCGGCGCGGCGAACGCGCGAACAATTTGTACGCAAATTATTTTGCGCGCAAAAGATCCGGATGAACAGGGGCGAGCGGGGGCTGCCGGAGGCGGGGGAAGGGCGGGGGCGCCGGGAGGCCACCCGCTGCGGAGAACGGCGGGCCGGCGCCGCGCGCCGGCCGGAGAGACTTCAGCGACCCGACGTGGTGGTCGTCGCGCCGGGTTCCTGTACGCCGAAGCAGCCGCGATAGGTCGCGTAGAACGAGCAGTACAGCATCGTGACGATGATGATCGTCACCGGCATCATGATCGTCAGCGCATAGGCGCCGGCGCCGAGCGCCTGCAGCAGCAGCGACAGCGCGAGCGACGTGCCGAGCGCGACGGCGAACCACAGCACGCCGTACACGACGAACGCGCCGCGATTGCGCCAGCAGCTCACGACGCTGAAGAACAGCGCCTTGGCGGGCGGGACGTCATGCCACGCGACCAGCACCGGCGCGAACCAGAACAGCATCGCGACCGGCAGGTACAGCAGCGTCGCGAAGAATAGTGCGCCGAGCGTGCCTTGCGCGGCAAGCGCTTCCGGCGTCGTGCTGGCTTCGTCGGCCGCGCCCATCATCACGTGGAACAGCGCGCCGCCGTCCACGAACGACGACGCGGCGAACACGATCACCATCGACGCGACGTAGATCACGCCGAGCACGAGCAGCCGCTGGGTTGCGACGGTGCCGTACGAGCGGAAGCCGTCGACGAGGATCGTCGGCATCACGGGCTTGCCGGCCACCGTGTCGCGGCACGCGGCCATGAAGCCGACCGCGACGCCGGGAATGAATACCAGCGGCAGCGCGGAGCCGATCACGGGCACCATCGATATCAGCGTGATCGCCAGCAGGTACGTGAAGAACAGCGTGATGAACGCGAGCGGGTTCCGGCGGAACAGCCAGACGCCTTGACGGAACCAGACATAGCCCGTTTTGGCGGGCACTTCGATCAGTTGCATGCGGTGTGGATCTCGGGAAGCGCGGGCGTATGCGCGATACGCTCGCGCAGGATGCGTTCGAAATGGCCGGGGTCGTGCGGCTTGAGCATCTCGGCCGCGCGCGGCAGGTAGAAGTCGTACAGGCGCGACACCCAGAAGCGGTACGCGCCCGCGCGCAGCATGTCGCTCCAGTGGCGGCGCTCCTCGGCCGTGAACGGCCGGACCGTCTGGTACGCGCGCAGCAGCGCGTCGGCGCGCGCGACGTCGAGCACGCCGGTCGCGAGGTCGACGCACCAGTCGTTGACCGTGACCGCGACGTCGAACAGCCACTTGTCGCAGCCCGCGAAATAGAAGTCGAAGAAGCCGCCGAGCCGCACGGCGTGGCCGGTGCCGGGCGCCGCGTGCGCGAACAGCACGTTGTCGCGGAACAGGTCGCAATGGCACGGCCCGGCCGGCAGCGCCGCGTAGTCGTCCGACGCGAAGAAGCTGGCCTGGTGCGCGAGTTCGCCTTCCAGCAGCGCGCGCTGCTCATCCGTGATGAACGGCACGATCGCCGGCACGTTCTCCTGCCACCACGGCAGGCTGCGCAGGTTCGGCTGGTTGCGCGGATAGTCGCGGCCGGCGAGGTGCAGGCGCGCGAGCATCTGCCCGACCTCGATGCAGTGTTCGACCCCCGGCGCCAGTTCGGCCGAGCCGTCGAGCTTCGTGACGATCGCGGCCGGCTTGCCGTGCAGCATGCCGAACAGCGCGCCGTCGTCGCGCGGGACCGGATCCGGCACCGGCACGCCATGGCCGGCGAGGTGGCGCATCAGGTCGAGGTAGAACGGCAGCTGTTCCGCCGTGAGCTTTTCGAAGATCGTGAGGACGTATTCGCCGCGCGTCGTCGTCAGGAAGAAGTTGCTGTTCTCGATACCGGACGGAATGCCGCGGAACGCAAGCACGTCGCCCAGTTCGTAGTGGCGCATCCATTGCGCGAGATCGGAGTCGGAAACAGCAGTGAAAACGGCCATGCGGGATGCGTCAGGTCAGGGTGTCGGCACGCGGGCGGCGTGCGTCGCGACATCGGGTGAAGGGAGGCGGCGCGCGGCGTTCGGTGCCGCGCGCCACGGAATCAGTAGCGCAGGTTCAGCGACGGCAGGCGCGTGATCGGGATGCCCGCGTCGTGCGGCTTCGGCGACGTGTCGGGCGTCGAGCTCATCTGGTAGCGCGTGCCGAAGTTCGACTTCACGTCGATCTCGACCGGCTTGCCGCGATCGCGGTACTCGGTGACTTCGGTGCCGTTCTTGCTCTTTTCGTGAAAGCTCGGCGTGCGGCGGATGTCGGCGAAGTCGACTTTCGACGTGACTTCGGCGCCCGGCCGGTTGATCTTGCGGAGATCGGGCAGGCCGGCGGCCTCGTTGGCCTCGGCCCGAGCCTGCGCGTCGGCGTCAGGCGTGCCGCCGGCGGCGTAAGCGGCGCTGGCGGCGGCAAACGCGGCGGCAGCGACGACGAGAATGAGCGGCTTCATGATGAGTCTCCAGTGAACCCACCGATTTTAGCAAATACTGCGCCCCATCCGGCCCTCGCGTGCGTAGGGGCAGCCATAAAGGCGACCGGGTTCCGTGGTAATGTCGTCGGATCAGACGAGGTAATCAAAATGAAGAACGACTTGAGCCGCCGGCACCGTGTGCTGACGCCCGAAAGCCCGTCGGTCGAGGCTTTCGACGATCCGATCGCCGCCGTCGCGCGGCTGTCCGCCATTTACGACACGAACACGGGCTTCCTGCGCGATGCGTTCGCACGCTATCGCCGCCACGAATCGATTACCGAGCACGTGCGCGCGTGCTACCCGTTCGTGCGGATCCGCACCGACGTCAACACGCACGTCGATTCGCGGC
Organism: Burkholderia sp. AU15512; assembly: GCF_002223325.1. NCBI lineage: Bacteria > Pseudomonadati > Pseudomonadota > Betaproteobacteria > Burkholderiales > Burkholderiaceae > Burkholderia > Burkholderia sp. AU15512. The sequence goes on along the minus strand of NZ_NKEX01000006.1, from coordinate 1,913,268 downwards.
GCTCGTACGGTTTCGTCGCGGGCCCCGGCGTATTCGAGACGACGGTCACGCGCCCCGATCTCTTCGCGAACTACTATCGCGAGCAACTGCGCCTGCTGGCGAAGAACCACCATGTGAAGATCGAGATCGGCGTGTCGTCGCAGCCGATTCCGATCCATTTCGCGTTTCCGGAAGGCATCCATCTCGAGGGCGAGCTCGACCGCGACCGCCTGCTCGCGATGCGCGACATCTTCGACACGCCCGACCTGTCGTATCTCGACGATCGCATCGTCAACGGCACGTTCGAGCCGGCGCCGGGCGAGCCGCACCCGCTCGCGCTGTTCACGGCCGCGCGCGTCGACTTCTCGCTGCACCGGCTGCGCCACTACACGGCGACGTCACCCACGCATTTCCAGAACTACGTGCTCTACACGAACTACCAGTTCTACATCGACGAGTTCGTGAAGCTGGGCCGCACGGTGATGACGGAGAGCGACGATCCCGAGGTGCGTGCATACCGGAGCCAGTACAGTGCGTTCGTCGAGCCGGGCGATGTCGTCACCTACAACGCGAACCTCGGCAGCGAGCCGGCCGAGGGCAACGCGCCGCCGCGCCTGCCGCAGATGCCCGCGTATCACCTGAAGCGCGCGGACGGCAGCGGGATCACGATGGTCAACATCGGCGTCGGCCCGTCGAATGCGAAGACGATCACCGATCACATCGCGGTGCTGCGTCCGCACGCGTGGGTGATGCTCGGTCACTGCGCGGGGCTGCGCAACACGCAGCGTCTCGGCGACTACGTGCTCGCACACGGTTACGTGCGCGAGGATCACGTGCTCGATGCCGACCTGCCGCTGTGGGTGCCGATTCCGGCGCTGGCCGAAGTGCAGCTCGCGCTCGAGCGCGGGGTGGCCGAGGTCACCCAGCTCGATGGCGTCGAACTGAAGCGCGTGATGCGCACGGGCACGGTCGCGAGCGTCGACAACCGCAACTGGGAGCTGCGCGACCATCGCGAACCCGTGCAGCGTCTGTCGCAGAGTCGCGCGATCGCGCTCGACATGGAAAGCGCGACGATCGCCGCGAACGGCTTCCGTTTCCGCGTGCCGTACGGCACGCTGCTGTGCGTGTCGGACAAGCCGCTGCACGGCGAGCTGAAACTGCCGGGCATGGCCGATACGTTCTATCGCGGGCAGGTCGACCAGCATCTGCAGATCGGTGTGAAGGCGATGGAGATCCTGCGCACGAACGGGCTCGACAAGCTGCATAGCCGGAAGTTGCGGAGCTTTGCGGAAGTGGCGTTCCAGTAACGTCGACGGCACCGCGCCGTAGCGCCCGCAACGGCAAAGGCCGCACGCGAACGTTGGTTCGCGTGCGGCCTTTTGTTTTTTGCCAGTGCTTCAGTGCCCGGGCCGAACGGCCCGGCGGTCATGCGCTCAGCATTCACCCTTCTTCGCGTGTCCCGGCGGGCAGTGATAGCCGCGATCGCCGTGGCCGTGATGACGTTCGTGATCTTCCCACTCGCGGCGTTCCCAGTAGCGGCGGCCGTCCCAGTAGCGGTCGCCATGCCAGCCGACGATCACCGCGGGTGCCGGAGCGACCATGACGGGCGCGGGCGCGACGACGACCGGTGCGGGCGTGCCGATATTGACGTCGACGTTGACGGCGTGGGCGAGGCCGGACAGCGAAAGGCCGAGGCCGGCGAAGGCAAGGGCGATCAGCGAGCGTTGCATGTTCTTTTCCGTGGTGTCGTTATAAAAGGCCGGCGCGACGCGATGGAAGCGAGGGGGACCGTTCCACCGGGGGAACGCCGCACCGACACATGCAGTGTGCTGGCGCGCGACGGAAAATGCGAGGCGGGGTTGTTACGGAGGATTGGCGGTCGGCAGGCGCCGGATGCGGGCGTCGGGCCGTGTCATTTGACAATGGCGGCCTGCGTGTGCGGAAGACGGCGCGCGCCGCACGGCACCGGCTGCGCGGATTTGACATTCGGCGGCGCGAGGCCACGAAGCGCGATTAATGGCGCGTTACAAAGTGACACGCGGCAGACGGCGGAATCGCCACGTCTGCCGCGCGGGAGGGGCGCGCCGGCCGTCGGGCCGGCGGTCGTCATGGATGGATTACAGGTAGAACATCCGGTCTTCTTCGGGGCGCGGCGGATGGCCTTCATCGTCCGAACCTTCTTCCTCGCCGCTGTCCTCGTAGAACGCGAGCACCGCGTCGAGCACCTGGTCGGGATCGTCGATCACCTGCATCAGGTCCATGTCTTCCGGATTGATGAGGCCCATCGGAATCAACTGGTCGCGGAACCACTGCAGCAGCCCCTTCCAGAACTCGCTGCCGACGAGAATGATCGGCACGAGGCGCGACTTCTTCGTCTGGATCAGCGTGAGCACTTCCGACAGTTCGTCGAGCGTGCCGAAGCCACCCGGCATCACGATCACCGCATCCGAATTCTTCACGAACGTGACCTTGCGCGTGAAGAAGTGGCGGAAGCGCAGCGAGATGTCCTGATAGTGGTTGCCGGCCTGCTCGTGCGGCAGCTCGATGTTCAGGCCGACCGACGGTGCTTTACCGGCGTGCGCGCCCTTGTTCGCCGCTTCCATGATGCCGGGGCCGCCGCCGGAGATCACGGCGAAGCCGGCGTCGGACAGCTTGCGTGCGATCTGCACGGCGAGCTTGTAGTGCGGCGTGTCGGGTTTGAGGCGGGCAGAACCGTAGATGCTGACAGCCGGGCGGATCTCCGACAGGTACTCGGTCGCCTCGATAAACTCTGCCATAATCGTGAACATCTGCCACGATGCGCGCGCCTTCTTGGCCGTCGCGCGTTCTTGATCTGCGAGCGAACGCAGACTCGGAATCACTTTTCTCTTGTTCATAATGCCTGAAGAACGAAATCTGGAAGGTAAGACCCTGCTATTGGTTGACGGTTCGAGCTATCTGTATCGGGCTTACCATGCGATGCCTGATTTGCGTGGCCCTGGCGGGGAGCCGACCGGAGCGCTCTACGGAATCATCAACATGCTGCGCCGTATGCGCAAGGAAGTCAGTGCAGAGTATAGCGCTTGCGTGTTCGATGCAAAGGGCAAGACGTTCCGTGACGACCTTTATGCCGACTATAAGGCAAACCGTCCGTCGATGCCGCCCGACCTGGCGTTGCAGGTCGAACCGATCCACGGCGCCGTGCGCGCGCTCGGCTGGCCGCTGCTGATGGTCGAAGGCGTCGAGGCCGACGACGTGATCGGCACGCTCGCGCGCGAAGCCGAGCGGCATGGGATGAACGTGATCGTGTCGACCGGCGACAAGGATCTCGCGCAGCTCGTCACCGACCACGTCACGCTCGTCAACACGATGACCAACGAGACGCTCGACCGCGATGGCGTGATCGCGAAGTTCGGCGTGCCGCCCGAGCGCATCATCGACTACCTCGCACTGATCGGCGATACCGTCGACAACGTGCCGGGCGTCGAGAAGTGCGGGCCGAAGACGGCCGTGAAATGGCTCGCGCAATACGACAGCCTCGACGGTGTGATGGCGCACGCGGGCGAGATAAAGGGCGTGGTCGGCGACAACCTGCGCCGCGCGCTCGACTTCCTGCCGCTCGGCCGCAAGCTCGTGACCGTCGAGACGGCCTGCGATCTCGCGCCGCATCTCGAATCGATCGAGGCGTCGTTGAAGACCGACGGCGAGGCACGCGACCTGCTGCGCGACATCTTCGCGCGCTACGGCTTCAAGACCTGGCTGCGCGAAGTCGACAGCGCGCCGGCGGAAGGCGGCGGCGCCGACGCGCCGGAAGGCGAGCCGGCGCCGGTGGTGGCGGCCGACATCGTGCGCGAATACGACACGATCCAGACCTGGGCGCAATTCGACGCGTGGTTCGCGAAGATCGACGCGGCCGAGCTCACCGCATTCGACACCGAGACGACCGCGCTCGACCCGATGCTCGCGCGGCTCGTGGGCCTGTCGTTCTCGGTCGAGCCGGGCAAGGCGGCGTATCTGCCGGTTGCGCATCGCGGCCCCGACATGCCCGAACAGCTTCCGCTCGACGAAGTGCTCGCGCGCCTGAAGCCGTGGCTCGAATCGGCTGATCGCAAGAAGGTCGGCCAGCACCTGAAATACGACGCGCAGGTGCTCGCGAACTACGACATCGCGCTGAACGGCATCGAGCACGACACGCTGCTCGAATCGTACGTGGTCGAATCGCATCGCACGCACGACATGGACAGCCTCGCGCTGCGTCATCTCGGTGTCAAGACGATCAAGTACGAAGACGTGGCCGGCAAGGGCGCGAAGCAGATCGGCTTCGACGAAGTCGCGCTCACGCAGGCCGCCGAATACGCGGCCGAAGACGCGGACATCACGCTGCAACTGCATCACGCGCTGTATCCGCAGGTCGCGCGCGAACCGGGCCTCTTGCGCGTGTACCGCGAGATCGAGATGCCCGTGTCGCTCGTGCTGCGCAAGATGGAGCGCACGGGCGTGCTGATCGACGACGCGCGGCTGCAGGCGCAGAGCACCGAAATCGCGACGCGCCTGATCGAGCTCGAAGCGCAGGCATACGAACTGGCGGGCGGCGAATTCAATCTCGGCTCGCCGAAGCAGATCGGGCAGATCTTCTTCGAAAAACTGCAGTTGCCGGTCGTGAAAAAGACGCCGAGCGGCGCGCCGTCGACCGACGAAGAAGTGCTGCAGAAGCTGGCAGAGGACTACCCGCTGCCGAAGCTGCTGCTCGAGCATCGCGGGCTGTCGAAGCTGAAGTCGACCTATACCGACAAGCTGCCGCGCATGGTGAACCCTTCAACGGGTCGCGTGCACACGAACTACGCGCAGGCCGTCGCGGTCACGGGCCGCCTGGCATCGAACGATCCGAATCTTCAGAACATTCCGGTGCGCACGGCCGAGGGGCGGCGGATCCGCGAGGCGTTCATCGCCTCGCCGGGCCACCGGATCGTGTCGGCCGATTATTCGCAGATCGAACTGCGGATCATGGCGCACATCTCGGGCGACGCGTCGCTGCTGCGCGCGTTCTCGCAGGGCGAGGACATCCACCGCGCGACGGCCGCCGAGGTGTTCGGCGTGACGCCGCTGGAGGTCAATTCCGACCAGCGCCGGATTGCGAAGGTGATCAACTTCGGGCTCATCTACGGGATGAGCGCGTTCGGGCTTGCGTCGAACCTCGGTATCACGCGCGATGCGGCGAAGCTCTATATCGACCGTTATTTCGCCCGCTACCCGGGTGTCGCGCAGTACATGGAAGACACACGCTCGGTTGCGAAGGAGAAGGGCTACGTCGAAACCGTTTTCGGCCGCCGCCTGTGGCTGCCCGAGATCAACGGCGGCAACGGTCCGCGCCGCCAGGCGGCGGAGCGCGCGGCCATCAATGCGCCGATGCAGGGCACGGCGGCCGACCTGATCAAGCTGTCGATGATCGCGGTGGACGACTGGCTCACGCGCGACAAGCTCGCGTCGCGGATGATCATGCAGGTGCACGATGAACTGGTGCTCGAGGTACCCGACGGCGAGCTGTCGCTGGTGCGCGAAAAACTGCCCGAAATGATGTGCGGCGTGGCGAAGCTGAAGGTGCCGCTGGTGGCCGAAGTGGGCGCCGGCGCGAACTGGGAAGAGGCACACTGACGCACCGTTGCGCGGTTCCCGATTCCTGCGGCATATTGTTGCAGGGATGCTGAATATCGAGATGGTTTGCTTGTGGTCAACGCGCAAGCTCCCGGACAATGCATGTCATTGACGCGGGGGCAGCGCGCCCCGCGTTCCGGATTGGGCGAATCGAAGTGCTTCGAACTGCACATCGATGATGTCCGAACCGGTTAATCCACCGGGTCGCGCGAATGCATCGCGTTCGCATCGTCCGGCGGCAGCAGTTTCGAATCGCAAAGGGGGAACAGATGCATCGGATCATCATCGTAGGTGGAGGCGCGGGCGGCCTGGAACTGGCGACGCGGCTCGGCGACCGTTACGGCGCGCGCGGCAATCGTTCTGCGCGTGCGCTTGTCACGCTCGTCGACCGCAATCCGACCCACATCTGGAAACCGCTGCTGCACGAGGTCGCGGCCGGCAGCATGGACCCGTTCACGCAGGAGCTCGAATACGCGGCGCAGGCGCGCTGGCATGGCTTTGAGTTCCAGCAGGGCGGGTTGACCGGGCTCGATCGCGCGGCGAAGCGCATCACGCTGTCACCCGTCAACGACAGCGACGGCGAGGAGTTGTTGCCGGCGCGCGAGCTGGAATATGACACGCTCGTGATCGCGATCGGCAGCACGACTCACTTCTTTGGCGTGCAGGGTGCGGCGGAAAACGCGATCGCGCTCGATACCGTGGGCGAGGCCGAGCGCTTCCGCAAGCGGCTCATCGCCGCGTGCATGCGCGCCGAGCATCAGGCGCCGGCGCCGACCGCGCCGGGTGAAGCGGCCGAGCCGCGCATCCAGGTCGCGATCGTCGGTGGCGGCGCGACCGGCGTCGAGCTGTCCGCCGAGCTGCGCAACACCGCGCAGGTGTTGTCGGCCTACGGGCTGCACAAGCTCGACCCGCGGCACGACGTCGGCATCGTGCTGATCGAATCGGGGCCGCGGATCCTCCCGGCGTTGCCGGAGCGCGTGTCGTCGGCGACGGCCGAACTGCTCGAAAAGATCGGCGTGCGGCTGATGCTCGCCGAGCGCGTGACCGAGGTGGCGCCCGGGGCCGTCCATACGGCGAGCGGCAAGACAATACGTGCCGACCTGACGGTCTGGGCCGCGGGCATCAAGGCGCCGGCCGTGCTCGCCAATCTCGATGGCCTCCAGGTCAACAAGCTCGGCCAGCTCGACGTGCGCCGCACGCTGCAGACCTTCACCGACGACAACGTGTTCGCGCTCGGCGATTGTGCGGCATGCGCATGGCCCGGCAACGAGCGCAACGTGCCGCCGCGCGCGCAGGCTGCGCACCAGCAGGCGAGCTTCCTGCTGAAGGCAATCGGCTGCCGGCTCGATGGGCGTCCGCTGCCCGAATTCACCTATCGCGACCTGGGCTCGCTCGTGTCGCTCGGCCATTTCAGCGCGGTCGGCAACCTGATGGGCGGGCTGATCGGCGGCAACATGCTGATCGAAGGGCTGTTCGCGCGCTTCATGTACATGTCGTTGTACCGGATGCACATCGCCGCGCTGCACGGCTATCCGCGCATGATGCTCGACACGGTCGCGCACTGGCTGCGGCGCACGACGCTGCCGCGCGTCAAGCTGCACTGAGCGCGCGTTCGCGCGTGAGGCGGGCGGGGAGCGCGCAGGTCGGGCGTCGTTCTCCGCCCGTTGTTCCTTGCGGGCAGCCGGGCTGTCGTGCCGGCGTGTGACGGGCAACATCGACCGCGTGTTTTTCGATTCAATCGGCAAGCATCCGATCGCGCAACGGCGATCGGCATGCGGCCTGTTGCATCGCGATTCGACGGGGTGCCCGCGGTGTTTGGCGCGACGATCGACGTGGCGATTCAACACGCCGTAATCGAGTCTTACATATCCGACAGTTGACGCGACAACGGATTATTGGGCATCTTGTCCGGGTTTCCGTTCGCGGCGGGGTGCCAACCGCTGCGACATCCGCGCCGTGCGCCGGCGCGATGCCCCGTCATGCCGTGTCCGTGATCGTGACGGCGGCCCCCAATCGAGGAGTGCATTCATGTTGAAACCCGAAGTCGACAGCCTGGTTCCCCACGTTCCGTTCTCGCGCCGCAAGTTCATGCAGGCCGCGCTGGGCGGTGCCTTCGCGGCGGCCGTGCTGCCCGTGTCGGCGCAGACGGTCACGACCGACAGCGAAGGGCTGGACGTCGACACCGTCGAGATCCGCTCGGGCGACGCGAGCGTGCCCGCGTATCGCGCGCAGCCGAAGGACAAGACGAACCTGCCGGTCGTCATCGTGATCCACGAGATCTTCGGCGTGCACGCGCACATCGCCGATGTCTGCCGCCGCTTCGCGAAGCTCGGCTATCTCGCGATCGCGCCGGACCTGTTCGCGCGGCAGGGCAATGCGGAGAAGTATCCGACGATCAAGGACCTGGTCGAGCACATCGTCAGCAAGGTGCCGGACCGGCAGGTGACCGAGGATCTCGATGCGACCGTCGCGTGGGCCGGCAAGAACGGCGGCGACCTGTCGCGTCTCGGCGTGGTCGGGTTCTGTTGGGGCGGCCGCCAGAGCTGGTTGTATGCGGAGCACAATCCGCACGTGCGTGCGGCCGTCGCATGGTACGGGTTCGTCGAAGGCAAGACCGACGAGATGACGCCGTTCAACCCGGTCGATCATGCATCGTTGCTGAAGGTGCCCGTGCTCGGGCTGTATGGCGAGAAGGATGCGAACATCACGCAGGCGTCGCTCGCCGACATGCGCAAGGCAATCCAGACGAGCGATTCGAAGCTCGCGCGCGAATCGGAGATCGTCGTGTACCCGGATGCCGGTCACGCGTTCTTTGCCGATTACCGGCCGAGTTATGTGAAGGCCGACGCGGAGGAGAGCTGGAAGCGCGCGATCGCGTGGCTCCGCAAGTACGGCGTGATGTAAACGGCAAGCGGCGGCATGGGCCGCCGCTTCGTTGCGACTGCGCCGCGCCGGCGCTTACGGTGTCGGGCCGGTCGCGATCGGCCGCGACGGGTCCGCGCTCCACTCGCTCCACGAGCCCGGATACAGCGATGCGCCGTGCAGGCCCGCAACTTCCAGCGCCAGTGCGTTGTGGCATGCGGTCACACCGGAGCCGCATTGTAGGATCACGCGGTTCGGTTCGGTGCCCGCCAGCACGGCGGAAAACGCCTCGCGCAGTTCATGGCCGGTCTTGAAGCGGCCGTCGGCGGTGAGGTTGTCCTTGAAGAAGCGGTTGCGTGCGCCGGGAATGTGGCCACCCACGCGATCGATCGTTTCGTTTTCGCCGCGGTAGCGATCGGGTGCGCGCGCATCGATCACGACACGCGTGGGTGCGTTCACGTTGGCGAGCACGGCTGCCGCGTCGACCGTCGATTCGAGCGGCGCGGCCGCACGGAAATCGCCGGCTGCCGGGTGCGGTACGTCGGCCGTCAGCGGCTGGCCGGCCGCTTCCCAGGCCTGCAGGCCGCCGTCGAGCACGGCAACCGAATCGTGCCCAAGCCAGCGCAGCAGCCACCACAGGCGCGCCGCATAGGCGCCGCCTTGTGCGTCGTACGCGACGACCTGCTGGCCTTGCTTGAGGCCGCGGCTCGCGAGCAGCGTGGCGAGTGCGTCGCGGGTCGGCAGCGGATGGCGGCCGTTGGTGCCCGTCTTGCGGCCCGACAGGTCGCGGTCGAGATGGAGGTATTGGGCGCCGGGGAGATGGCCGGCCGCATAGGCGGCCTCACCGGCGGCGGGATCGACGAGATCGAAGCGGCAGTCGAACAGCGCGACGCTGCCGGGCGCCGCCGCCAGGCGCTCGGCGAGATTGGCGGCGGAGATGAGCGTGGTGTAGTGAGTGTGTGGCATGACGGCTCCCTGGAGTGCGAATGGCCTGACATTCCAAGTCTAAACAAAAAAAGACGGGCCGAAGCCCGTCTTTTCGTCTGCCGGATACCGTGCGGCGTCAAAGCGCCGCACCGGTTATCAGATGTCGCCGAGGTGGCGGCGCAGGAACTCGTGGAAGTGCTGCATGCCGTCTTCCATCGGGCTCTGGTACGGGCCGACCTGCGACTCGCCGCGTGCCATCAGCGCACGGCGGCCTGCGTCCATCCGCATCGCGATCTCGTCGTCCTCGACGGCCGTTTCCATGTAGGCGGCGCGTTCGGCCTCGACGAACTCGCGTTCGAACAGCGCGATTTCCTCGGGGTAATAGAACTCGACGATGTTGGTCGTCTTTTGCGGGCCTTGCGGAATCAGCCACGACACGACGAGCACGTGCGGATACCACTCGATCATCAGGCCCGGGTAGTAGACCATCCAGATCGCGCCGAACTCCGGCGGCACGCCGTTGCGGAACTTCAGCACCTGCTCGTGCCATTTCTGGTAAGTCGCGCTGCCCGGTTTCGCGAGCGCGTTGTGCACGCCGACCGTCTGCACGCTGTACCAGTCGCCGAACTCCCACTTGAGGTCGTCGCACGACACGAAGCTGCCGAGGCCCGGGTGGAACGGGACGACGTGGTAATCCTCGAGGTAGACCTCGATGAACGTCTTCCAGTTGTAATCGCACTCGTGCACTTCGACGTGATCGAAGTGGTACTCGGAGAAGTCGAAGTGATGCTTCGTGCCGAGGTGGGCGAGGTCGCGCGCGACATTCCGGCCTTCGGCCTCGAACAGCAGCCCCTGCCAGTTCTGCAGCGGGCTCTTGCCGAGGTTCAGGCACGGCTTGTCGGGGAAGTGCGGCGCGCCGAGCAACTCGCCTTCCAGATCGTACGTCCAGCGGTGCAGCGGGCACACGATGTTTTGCGTGTGGCCGCGCCCATTGAGCATGATCGCCTGCCGGTGGCGGCAGACGTTCGACAGCAGTTCGATCTGGTTCGCCTGGTTGCGGACCAGCACGCGGCCTTCCTGCTCGGACGGCAGCGCAAAATAATCCCCCGCCTCGGGCACCATCAATTCGTGCCCGACGTAACGAGGTCCTTTCTTGAAGAGGGTTTCGATCTCGCGCTCGAGTAGCGCCTCATCGAAGTATGCAGTGACTGGAAGCTGGCTGTGAGCCGACTTCAACTGAAGCGCATCGCTCAGATTGGACATTCCCACTCCCGGTGTTAGCGTGAAAGCAGTGAACAACCCAACCATCGAAAAATCGATTTAGGGAAACGGGGAATTATACCCGGTTCGCCTCGCAAGGCTAGGATTAAGTGCCTGATTTGTGTCAATTTTTTGTCGGGCGACAATCGGCAGGCGCACAATGTGTGTCGAAGGTGGGGCCGGAATATGTACCCACGTGCCACGACGGCAGGTCGGAAAATTCTCTTTTGCCGTAGAATGTCCGACTTGTTTTGAAATTTGACACCCTCGTCCATGGCGAAAACCGCATCCCCAGGCGCCACGCCGCCCGGCAATGGTACCGAACCGTTGCCGGACAATTACGAAACGGCGCTCGCGGAACTCGAGACGCTGGTTGCCCGGATGGAAGGCGGCGCGTTGAGCCTCGAGGATTCACTGACGGCATATCGCCGCGGTGCGACCCTCGTTGCGTTTTGCCAACAGCAGCTCGAGAAAGTGGAGCAGCAGGTTCGCGTGCTCGACGGCGCGACGCTGAAGCCGCTTTCGTCCGGAACGGCCGCCACGGACGGCGAAGACGACGATCTATGACATTCGAACAATGGATGCGGTCCGTGCTTGACCGTGTCGAGGACGCACTCGGCCACTATTTGCCCGCTGAAACCGCGGTGCCGGAGAAACTCCACGAGGCGATGCGCTATGCGGTCCTCGGCGGCGGCAAACGCGTTCGCCCGCTGCTGTGCCATGCAGCAGGCGAACTGACCGGCGCGACCGAAGCGGCCCGCAATGCGGCGGCGGCCGCACTGGAGATGATCCACGTCTACTCGCTCGTGCACGACGACATGCCGTGCATGGACGACGACGCGCTGCGTCGCGGCAAGCCGACCGTGCACGTGCAGTACGACGAGCCGACGGCACTGCTCGTCGGTGACGCGCTGCAGTCGCAGGCGTTCGTTGCGCTGACCGATGCCGCCGCGCTGTCGCCGGTGCAGCAGGCCGCGCTCGTGCGCGAGCTGGCGCTGGCAAGCGGCTCGATCGGCATGGCCGGCGGGCAGGCGATCGACCTGGCGAGCGTCGGCCTCAAGCTGACGCTCGAGCAGCTCGAGACGATGCACCGGAAGAAGACCGGCGCACTGCTGCGCGCGGCCGTGCGGATGGGCGCGCTGGCCGGCGAGGCGCCGTCCGCGGAAACGATGGCGGCGCTCGATGTATACGCGGGGGCCGTGGGTCTGGCTTTCCAGGTCGTCGACGATATTCTCGACGTCACGACCGATTCGGCGACGCTCGGCAAGACGGCCGGCAAGGATGCGGCGAACGACAAGCCGACCTATGTATCTATCCTCGGCCTCGACGCGTCGCGCGAGCTCGCAGCACAACTGCGCGCCGAAGCGCACGACGCGCTGAAACCGTTCGGCGCGCGCACACAGCGTCTGGCCGAACTTGCCGACCTGGTAGTGAACCGGGTCAGCTGACGCGAAAGCCCGCCGCCGCGCACATGCTACGGTGCGTGCATCAGAATGCGGGCGCGTTTGATTTCCTACAATGGAACGACGATGTACGACTTGCTGAAAACCATCGACGACCCGGCGGATTTGCGCCGCCTCGATCGTCGCCAACTGCAACCGCTCGCGGATGAACTGCGCGCGTTCGTGCTCGACAGCGTGTCGAAGACGGGCGGCCATTTGTCGTCCAACCTCGGGACGGTCGAGCTGACGATCGCGTTGCACTACGTGTTCAACACGCCGAACGATCGGATCGTCTGGGACGTGGGCCACCAGACCTACCCGCACAAGATCCTGACGGGCCGCCGCGACCAGATGCATTCGCTGCGCCAGCAGGACGGCATCTCGGGCTTCCCGCGCCGCAGCGAATCCGAATACGACACGTTCGGCACCGCGCACTCGAGCACGTCGATCTCGGCCGCGCTCGGCATGGCGATCGGCAGTCAGCTGAACGGCGACGACCGCTTCTCGATCGCCGTGATCGGTGATGGCGCGATGACGGCCGGCATGGCGTTCGAGGCGATGAACAACGCGGGCGTGTCGGAAGATGCGAAAGTGCTCGTGATCCTGAACGACAACGACATGTCGATCTCGCCGCCGGTCGGCGCGCTGAATCGCCATCTCGCACGCCTGATGTCGGGCCGCTTCTATGCGGCTGCGCGCGCGGGCGTCGAGCGCGTGTTGAGCGTCGCGCCGCCGGTGCTCGAACTTGCACGCAAGCTCGAAGAGCACGCGAAGGGCATGGTCGTGCCGGCTACCCTCTTCGAAGAGTTCGGCTTCAACTACATCGGCCCGATCGACGGTCACGATCTCGATTCGCTGATCCCGACGCTGCAGAACATCCGCGAACTGCGCGGCCCGCAGTTCCTGCACGTGGTGACGAAGAAAGGCCAGGGCTACAAGCTCGCCGAAGCCGATCCCGTGCTCTACCACGGCCCCGGCAAGTTCAACCCGGCCGAAGGCATCAAGCCGTCGACCACGCCCGCGAAGAAGACGTACACGCAGGTGTTCGGCGAGTGGCTGTGCGACGAAGCCGAGCGCGATACGCGCGTCGTCGGCATCACGCCCGCGATGCGCGAAGGCTCGGGCATGGTCGAGTTCGAGAAGCGCTTCAAGGATCGCTACTACGACGTCGGCATCGCCGAGCAGCACGCGGTGACGTTCGCGGGCGGCATGGCAACCGAAGGCCTCAAGCCGGTCGTCGCGATCTACTCGACGTTCCTGCAGCGTGCATACGACCAGCTGATCCACGACGTCGCGCTGCAGAACCTGCCGGTCGTGTTCGCGATCGACCGCGCGGGCCTCGTCGGCGCGGACGGTGCGACGCACGCGGGCGCGTACGATCTCGCGTTCATGCGCTGCATCCCGAACATGACGATCATGGCTGCGTCCGACGAGAACGAATGCCGCCAGATGCTGCACACGGCGCTGCAGCAGCCGAACCCGACCGCGGTGCGCTATCCGCGCGGCGCGGGCACGGGTGTGCCGACGGTGAAGGAATTCACCGAGATCCCGCTCGGCAAGGGTGAAGTGCGTCGCCAGACGTCGCAGCCGGAAGGCAAGCGCGTCGCGATCCTCGCGTTCGGCACGATGGTCGCGCCGTCGCTCGCCGCGGCCGAGGAGCTCGACGCAACCGTCGCGAACATGCGCTTCGTGAAGCCGATCGATGCGGCGCTCGTGCGCGAACTCGCCGAGACGCATGACTACCTCGTCACGGTCGAGGAAGGCTGCGTGATGGGTGGCGCGGGCTCGGCCTGCGTGGAAGCCCTGATGGAGAGTGGGGTTATCCGGCCCGTACTACAATTGGGCCTCCCTGACCTGTTCATCGATCACGGCGACCCCGCGAAGCTGCTGTCGCAATGCGGCCTCGACGGCGCGGGTATCGCGAAATCGATTCGCGAACGCTTTCTGAATCCGGCGGCCGACGTCGCCGGTCAGGCGAAGCGCGTCGCATAAGCTGGCGCCGCCCGCGGGCGATGTCGGTGCGACTGGCGCAACCGGTCTTCATTGATGCGGAAAACATGGGCCTGCGGGCCCATGTTGCTTTTCCGGCTGCCGCATGACGCGGCGTGCGCGTCGTCGAACGCGCGGCTTACAAGGATTGAACAAGATGAACCAGATGAATCCCGCCTTCGTGATGCCCGACGTGCAGAGCACGGTGGATACCCGCCAGATTCCGATTCAGCGTGTGGGCGTGAAGGCGGTCCGGCATCCGTTGACGGTGTGCACTGAAAGCGGCGACGTGCAGCCGACCGTCGGTGTCTGGAACCTCGATGTCCGCCTGCCGGCCGACCAGAAGGGCACGCACATGTCGCGCTTCGTCGCGCTGCTCGAAGAGAACCGTGCACCGCTGACGGTCGAGCGTTTTCGCGCGATGCTCGCATCGATGCTCGAGAAGCTGGAAGCCGAAGCCGGTCGCATCGAAGTCACGTTCCCGTACTTCGTGAACAAGACGGCGCCGGTGTCGGGCGTGCAGAGCCTGCTCGATTATGAAGTGACGCTCGCGGGCGAAAGCCGCAACGGCGATACGCGCCTGTTCCTGAAGGTGCTCGTGCCCGTGACGAGCCTGTGCCCGTGCTCGAAGAAGATCTCGCAGTACGGCGCGCACAACCAGCGTTCGCACGTGACGATCGACGCGGAGCTCGCGGCCGACCTGCCGGTCGAGGCGCTGATCCGCATCGCCGAGGAAGAGGCGTCGTGCGAGCTGTGGGGCCTGCTGAAGCGTCCGGACGAGAAGTTCGTCACCGAGCGCGCTTACGAGAACCCGAAGTTCGTCGAGGATCTCGTGCGTGACGTCGCGCAGCGTCTCGATGCGGACGAGCGTGTGGTGGCATACGTGCTCGAAGCCGAGAACTTCGAGTCGATCCACAATCACAGCGCGTATGCGCTGATCGAACGCGACAAGCGACTGGCTGCATAACGCCGCGGCGTTTTGTTGCGTCGATGAAGAAAGGCCGCTCATTTTTGAGCGGCCTTTCTGTTTGCCGGTGCGACGTTGCGTCGCGTGCGTGGCGCGGCTCAGCGCGCGAGCGACGCGAGATCCCAGCGCGGCTTCACCGTGAATGCGTAGTCGGCATTCGCCTGCTCGGGCCAGCGGCCGAGCCGCAACGCGCCTGCGAGCGCGATCATTGCGCCGTTGTCGGTGCAGAGCGCGAGATCGGGGTAATGCACATCGAAGCCGCGCTTGGCCGCGGCGGCCGACAGTGCCGCGCGCAACTGGCGGTTCGCGCCGACCCCGCCCGCGACCACGAGACGCTTGAGCTTTGTCTTCTTCAGTGCGGCGAGCGACTTGGCGACGAGCACGTCGACGGCCGCGTCGACGAAGCCGCGCGCGAGGTCGGCCTTCGCGCGTTCGAGTGCTTCACCTTCGAGCCTGGCCGCTTCGAACTTCTTCATCTGCGTGAGTACAGCCGTCTTCAGGCCGCTGAAGCTGAAGTCGAGGTCGCCCGAATGCAGCATCGGGCGCGGCAGGACGACCGCACCCGGCGTGCCGGTCTCGGCGAGCTTCGACACTTCCGGGCCGCCCGGGTAGCCGAGGCCAATCAGCTTGGCCGTCTTGTCGAATGCTTCGCCGGCCGCGTCGTCGAGCGTTTCGCCGAGCGTCTCGTACACGCCGACGTCGGTCACGCGCATCAGTTGCGTGTGCCCGCCGGACACCAGCAGCGCGACGAACGGGAACGGCGGTGGCTGGTCGACGAGCAGCGGCGACAGCAGGTGGCCTTCGAGGTGGTGGATGCCGACGGTCGGCTTGTTCCAGGCGAGCGCGAGCGCATTCGCGATGCTCGCGCCGACCAGCAGCGCGCCGGCGAGGCCGGGGCCCTGTGTGAACGCGATCGCGTCGATGTCGTCGCGGCGCGTGCCGCTTTGCGCCATCACTTCCTCGAGCAGCGGCAGCGCGCGGCGGATGTGGTCGCGCGATGCGAGCTCGGGCACGACGCCGCCGTATTCGCGGTGCATGGCGATCTGCGAGTGGAGCGCGTGCGCGAGCAGGCCGCGCTGCGTGTCGTAGAGCGCGAGGCCGGTTTCGTCGCAGGAGCTTTCGATGCCGAGAACGAGCATGGGTACGGGCAGGGCACGCCGTATCGGGCGCGCCGCGGGAAGGTCAACGTAACCAGAAAGTATAGCAGGCGAGGGCCCGCCCCCGCTGGCAGCGGCCCGGGCCGCATGCCGGGCAGGTACAATCCGCGCCATGGAAACTTATGACATCGCCGTGATCGGCGCGGGCGCCGCCGGAATGATGAGCGCCGCGGTGGCCGGGCAGCTCGGCCGCCGCGTCGTGCTGATCGATCACGCGCCGCGGCTCGCCGAGAAGATCCGCATCTCGGGCGGCGGCCGCTGCAACTTCACGAACCTGTACGCCGGCCCCGACAACTATCTGTCGTCGAATCCGCATTTCGCGCGCTCGGCGCTGGCGCGCTATACGCCGCGCGACTTCCTCGGGCTGCTCAAGCGCCATCACGTGACCTGGCACGAAAAGCACAAGGGCCAGCTCTTTTGCGACCACGGCAGCGACGCGATCATCGACGTGCTGAAGCATGAGTGCGACGCGGGCGGTATCGCGTGGCGCCGGCCCGTCGTCGTCGACGCGGTGCGCCACGCGCCGTCCGACGGCTTCACGCTCGACACGCAGCAGGCCGGGACGATCGGTGCGCGCGCACTGATCATCGCGACCGGCGGCCTGTCGATCCCGAAGATCGGCGCGACCGACTTCGGTTACCGGATCGCCAAGCAGTTCGGTCACAAGCTCATCGATACGCGGCCCGCGCTCGTGCCGTTGACGTTCGCGCAGCAGGACTGGGAGCCGTTCGCGGCGTTGTCCGGCGTGTCGCTCGAAGTGCGCGTCTCGACCGGCGACAGGAAGCGCGGCGGCGAATTCGTCGAGGATCTGCTGCTGACCCATCGCGGCCTGTCCGGGCCCGGGATCCTGCAGATCTCGAGCTACTGGCAGCCTGGCGACCCGATTCGCGTCGATCTGCTGCCGCAGCGCGACACGGTGGCCGACTTGCTCGACGCGAAACGCACGTCGAAGCGCCAGATCGGTTCGCTGCTCGCGGACTGGGTGCCGTCGCGCCTCGCGCATGCGTGGCTCGACACGCATCGCGTCGCGGCCGACGCACGGCTCGCGGATCTGCCCGACAAGACGCTGCGCCAGATCGGCGATGCGCTGTCCGGCTGGACGCTGACGCCGAACGGCACCGAGGGCTACAAGAAGGCCGAGGTAACGAAGGGCGGGGTCGATACGCGTGATCTATCGTCGACGACGATGATGAGCGCGCGCGTACCGGGGCTGTTCTTCGTCGGCGAGGCGGTGGACGTGACGGGCTGGCTCGGCGGCTACAACTTCCAGTGGGCGTGGGCGTCCGGCACGGCGGCCGGACAGGCCGCGGCGGAGTATGCGCGCGGCGCCTGACGGGGCTGGGCCGACGCCGTTTTGGCGGGGCCGGGCCCCGTGCCTTTAGGCAATCGCTCTGCTATACTCGGTAGTCTTTCCTTGCAAACCTTTATTCGTGTCGGATCATGACGATCATTCGCGTTAAAGAGAACGAGCCGTTCGAAGTTGCAATGCGTCGCTTCAAGCGTACGATCGAGAAGAATGGTCTGTTGACCGAGCTTCGTGCGCGCGAGTTTTACGAGAAGCCGACCGCGGAGCGCAAGCGCAAGAAGGCTGCTGCAGTGAAGCGTCATTACAAGCGCATCCGTAGCCAGACACTGCCGAAGAAGCTGTACTGAACGATTGGGCGCCGCGCGGTTCGCTGAGCGGCGCACCGGCGACTCCGTGCGATCAGGTGATCGCGAAAGATCGAGCATGATCGTGCGACCGATCGGGCGAGCCGCCGATGCCGGATTCGAGCAACCCGCTTGAGACATTGTCCCAAGCGGGTTTTTGTGTTGACGCCCTTGGCGGGCGTCGGATTCACGTTTCCTTCCCGGGTGAAAGATGAGTTTGAAAGAGCAGATCAGCGAAGACATGAAGGCCGCGATGCGCGCGAAGGACAGCGAGCGCCTGGCAACGATTCGCCTGCTGATGGCCGCGATCAAGCAACGCGAAGTCGACGATCAGATCACCCTCGACGATGCGGGCATCACGGCCGTGATCGACAAGATGATCAAGCAGCGCAAGGATTCGATCAGCCAGTTCCAGGCAGCCAACCGTGACGACCTCGTCGCGAAGGAGCAGGCCGAACTGGTCGTGCTGAGCGGCTACATGCCCGAGCAGCTGTCGGAGGCCGAGGTGGCCGCCGAAGTCCAGGCAGCGGTCGCGCAGACGGGCGCCGCCGGCCCGCAGGACATGGGCAAGGTGATGGGCGTGCTGAAGGGCAAGCTCGCCGGCCGCGCCGACATGACGGCCATTTCCGCGCTGGTCAAGGCCGCGCTCACGAAGTAACACCTGTTTCCCCGGCGCGTGCGATGCATGCGCGGGGGTGTCGTATTGTCTTTTTTCGCTCGATCCCACGGTGATTCCGCATTCGTTCCTGCAGGACTTGCTGAACCGCGTCGATATCGTCGACGTGGTGGGCAAGTACGTGCAGCTCAAGAAGGGCGGCGCCAATTTCATGGGGCTGTGCCCGTTCCATAACGAGAAGAGCCCGTCGTTTACCGTCAGCCCGACCAAGCAGTTCTATCACTGCTTCGGTTGCGGGGCTCACGGCACGGCGATCGGCTTCCTGATGGAACACGCGGGGCTCACATTCCCGGAGGCCGTGCAGGATCTCGCGCAGTCCGTCGGGCTGACCGTGCCGCACGAGCCGTCGATGCGCGGCGGCGGTGGGAGCGGCGGCGGTGGCGGTGACTATCCGGCGCCCGTGTCGAAATCGGTCGCGACTGCGTTGTCCGATGCGATGACCGCCGCGTGCGATTACTACCGCAAGCAGTTGCGCGGCGCGACCGTCGCGATCCAGTACCTGAAGAACCGGGGCCTGACCGGCGAGATTGCCGCGCGCTTCGGGCTCGGCTACGCACCGGACGGCTGGCAGAACCTCGAAGCCGCGTTCCCTGACTATCGCGACGAGTCGCTCGTCGAGTCGGGGCTCGTGATCGTCAGCGAGAAGACCGATGCGCAGGGCGTCGCGCGCCGCTACGACCGGTTCCGCGAGCGGATCATGTTCCCGATCCGCAATGTGAAAGGCCAGGTGATCGGCTTCGGCGGGCGCGTGCTCGGCAGCGGCGAGCCGAAGTACCTGAATTCGCCTGAAACCCCGCTGTTCAATAAGGGCAGCGAACTGTATGGCCTGTTCGAGGCGCGGCTCGCGATTCGCGAGCGCAAGTACGTGCTGGTCGTCGAAGGCTACATGGACGTCGTCGCGCTCGCCCAGCTCGGGTTCCCGAACGCGGTCGCGACGCTCGGCACCGCGTGCACGCCGATTCACGTGCAGAAGCTGCTGCGCCAGACCGATACGGTCATTTTCAGCTTCGACGGCGATTCGGCCGGGCGGCGAGCGGCCCGGCGAGCGCTCGAGGCCTGCTTGCCGCATGCGGGGGACAACCGCACGATCCGGTTCCTTTTTTTGCCGGCCGAGCACGATCCGGACAGCTATGTGCGCGAGTTCGGCGAGGCGGCGTTCTCCGAGCAGGTCGAGCGCGCGATGCCGTTGTCGCAATTTTTGCTGAACGAAGCAATTGCCGGCAAGGCGCTCGATCAGCCGGAAGGCCGCGCGAAGGCGCTGTTCGATGCGAAGCCGTTGTTGCAGGCGCTGCCCGCGAACGCGTTGCGCGCGCAGATCATGCACATGTTCGCCGACCGCCTCGACATCCCGTTCGAAGAGGTCGCGGCGCTGTCCGACGTCGATACGCGGATCGCGGCACCGCCGCGCCAGGCGCCCCCGCGCAGCGAGCGGCGCCGCGTGACGGACAGTGAAAAGCGGGCATTGCGCACGCTGGTGATGCATCCGCGCATCGCGTCGCAGCTCGACGATGAGCAGCTGGCGACCCTGCGCGCATTGCCGCGCATCGGTGAGCTGTTCGCGGAAGTCGTCGATCATGCGCGCGCGCTGGGCGAGGGCGCGGAGTTCCGGCTGCTGTCGGATGTCCTGCGGACGTCCTCGAATGGAGCGACTTACGAGGAAATCTTCCGCGAAATTCTGGACTATGATGAAAACGTCCGCGACTTGCTGTTACAGAATCCGGAAGACGAGACGGTGCCCGAGCGGCAGCGTGAACAGGAACGGATCGCGGGGGAGGAACTGCAGGCGGCGGTACTCAAGATGCGTTACGACGCTTGCTGCGACCGGCTTGACAGGCTGGCGCGGCAATCTGCCTTCACACCCGAGGAATTGGCCGAATTGACGGAATTGAACCAGCAGCGGACCGACATGAAGCGTCGGCTCGGGCTGTAGGCGGCTGGAGAGCTTAGAGAGGGCTCCCCAGCGTGCTATAATATAAGGTTTCCAGCGGTTTGTTTTCTAAGCAGAGGCGAGAATCGCGATGGCAAAGACGACAGGCGGAAAGAAAGCAACAGGCAAGGGCTCGACGGAGCCGACCAAAAAGGTCACAGCGGCCAAGTCTGCTTCTTCCACCAGGACAACGTCTTCAGCCACGTCAGCCCCAGCAGGAAAGAAAACCGCGGCCGGCACTGCTCAGGCTGCGCCGGCGCCGGCAGCCAGAACACGGGCTGCCGCCAGACCCGACTCCGGGCCGGCCAAGCCGGCGGCGAAGCGGGCAAGTGCGAAAAGCGCAAGGGACACGACTGCCGCCGCGGACGAAACGGCAGTACGTACTACTCATGCACCCACGGTTCAACCGGCTGTCGTCCAGCAGCCGCGAGTCGATATAGCCGGTACGGCGAACTCCATGACCAAAAAGCTGAACGAAGTATCCGTCGAAGACGACGCAAATCAGAGCGACGAGCAGCCCGCAGCAGCGGCGGCTGCACCGGGCAAATCCAAGGTGCGCGATCGTCGCGCCAAGGAAAAGGCGCTGCTGAAGGAAGCGTTCGCGACGAGCACGCCGGGTACGGCCGAGGAGCTCGAAGAGCGCCGCGTGAAACTGCGCGCGCTGATCAAGCTCGGCAAGGAGCGCGGCTTCCTGACGTACGCCGAAATCAACGACCACCTGCCGGACAACTTCACCGAGACCGAAGCCCTCGAGGGCATCATCGGCACGTTCAACGACATGGGCGTGGCGGTCTACGAGCAGGCGCCGGACGCGGAAACGCTGCTCCTGAACGACAACGCGCCCGCCGCGTCGTCGGACGATGAAGTCGAAGAGGAAGCGGAAGTCGCGCTGTCCACCGTCGATTCGGAATTCGGCCGCACGACCGATCCGGTCCGGATGTACATGCGTGAAATGGGCACGGTCGAGCTGCTCACGCGCGAAGGCGAAATCGAGATCGCGAAGCGGATCGAGGACGGCCTGCGTCACATGGTGATGGCCATCTCCGCGTGCCCGACGACGATCGCCGACATCCTCGCGATGGCCGAACGCGTCGCGAACGAAGAGATCCGCGTCGACGAGCTCGTCGACGGCCTGCTCGATCCGAATGCTTCGGACTCCGCCGATACCGACGGCTTCTCCGCGAAGGAAGCGGAAGCCATCGAGAACGAGGACGAGGAAGCCGAAGAGGAAGAGGAGGAAGAGGAAGAGGAGGAAGATGACGGTGCCGCGCAGGCATCGGCCAACGCCGCCCAGCTCGAAGCCCTCAAGCGTGCGTCGCTCGAGAAGTTCTCGCAGATCAGCGAGTGGTTCGACAAGATGCGCCGCGCATTCGAAAAGGAAGGCTACAAGTCGAAGGCCTACCTGAAGGCGCAGGAAACGATCCAGACCGAACTGATGACGATCCGCTTCACCGCGCGTACCGTCGAACGCCTGTGCGACACGCTGCGTGCGCAGGTGGACGAAGTGCGTCAGGTCGAACGCCAGATCCTGCACATCGTCGTCGACAAGTGCGGCATGCCGCGCTCGGAATTCATCGCGCGCTTCCCGGGCAGCGAGACCGATCTCGACTGGGCCGAGAAGATCATGGCCGAAGGCCATTCGTACAGCGCGGTGCTGTCGCGTAACATCCCGGCGATCCGCGAACAGCAGCAGCGCCTGCTCGACCTGCAGGCGCGCGTCGTGCTGCCGCTGAAGGACCTGAAGGAAACCAACCGTCAGATGGCGGCCGGCGAACTGAAGGCGCGCCAGGCGAAGCGCGAAATGACCGAGGCGAACCTGCGTCTCGTGATCTCGATCGCGAAGAAGTACACGAACCGCGGCCTGCAGTTCCTCGACCTGATCCAGGAAGGCAACATCGGCCTGATGAAGGCGGTGGACAAGTTCGAATACCGTCGTGGCTACAAGTTCTCGACCTATGCGACGTGGTGGATCCGTCAGGCCATCACGCGTTCGATCGCGGACCAGGCGCGCACGATCCGTATTCCGGTTCACATGATCGAGACGATCAACAAGATGAACCGGATCTCGCGGCAGATCCTGCAGGAAACCGGTCTCGAGCCGGATCCGGCAACGCTCGCCGAGAAGATGGAGATGCCGGAAGACAAGATCCGCAAGATCATGAAGATCGCGAAGGAGCCGATCTCGATGGAAACGCCGATCGGTGACGACGACGATTCCCATCTCGGCGACTTCATCGAGGACACCAACACGGTCGCGCCGGCGGATGCCGCGCTGCATGCGAGCATGCGTGACGTCGTGAAGGACGTGCTCGATTCGCTGACGCCGCGCGAGGCGAAGGTGCTGCGGATGCGCTTCGGTATCGAGATGAGCACCGATCACACGCTCGAGGAAGTCGGCAAGCAGTTCGACGTCACGCGTGAGCGGATCCGTCAGATCGAGGCCAAGGCGCTGCGCAAGCTGCGTCACCCGAGCCGTTCCGACAAGCTGAAGTCGTTCCTCGAAGGGAACTGATTTCCAGCGTCTCTGCTGCGAACGCCGCCGGCATCCGCGTGATGCCGGTGGCGTTTCTCTCCTTTGTTGTTACAATGCCGGCCCGGCTTCTTCGTCGGGGCAGCGTGTGACACGCTTCGCTTCTCATCAGGGCTTGTAGCTCAGCGGTTAGAGCAGTCGACTCATAATCGATTGGTCGCGGGTTCGAACCCCGCCGGGCCCACCAGATTTCATGCGCGCGTTCGCGCGGCATGCTGAAAACCCGCGATGGCTTCATGCGTCGCGGGTTTTTCTTTGTGCGGATGCGAGACGAACGTCGTAATCAGGAAAGTACCGAGAGGGTGCCGCGTCGTCGTCAATCGAAGTATGCTGTAGCGCGGCCGTTTCACACGCGATACCGATTGCGGCCCAAGGCAAGCCAAACGGCCCCGCGATCCATCCGGCGGCGAGAACAAACAGACTTCGGCCGGGAGTGGGACGGCAATCATGACCATGCTGCGTTCGTGGGGTGCGCTTCTTTCGTTGCTGGCGCTCGTTGCATGCGCGAGCCTGCCCCCGCAGGCCGAGCGCGTGCCGACGCACGCGTACACCGATACGGACAATACTCGGCTGGGCGTCGCGTTCCAGAAGCAGGCCCGTGTGCACCCCGGGCAGGACGCGTTTCATCTGCTGACCGATCCGGTCGATGCGCTGGATGCGCGCGTGCTGCTCGCCGATCGCGCGGACCGCTCGCTCGACCTTCAGTACTACATCTGGCATGACGACCTGACCGGGCACGAGTTGGCCGACGCGATCATCCGCGCGGCCGATCGCGGCGTGCGCGTCCGCGCGCTGCTCGACGACCTCGGCACGAACGCGGACGACCGCAAGCTGCTCGAGATCAGTTCACATCCGAACATCGAGATCCGGCTCTTCAACCCGGTTGCCACGCGCCGGTTCAAGAAGATCGGCACCGTGTTCGAGTTCTCGCGCGTCAACCGGCGCATGCACAACAAGGCGATGATCGCGGACAACCAGGCGGCGATCGTCGGTGGCCGCAATATCGGCGACGAGTATTTCGGCGCATCGTCGATGCTGGAGTTCGGCGATCTCGACGTTGTCGTTCACGGCCCGGTCGTGAAGGACATCTCGACCGAATTCGATACGTTCTGGAATTCCCCGTACGCGTATCCGATCAGCGCGCTGGTCGGGCATGATGCGGCGCCGGGCGGGCTGGACCGCGAGCGCGAACGGTTGCGCGACTACCTGAGAGCCATGGAAGACAATCCGTACGTGCTCGAGGCCAGGCAGCGGCTCGACCGGATCGTTCATGGGCAGGGCACCGAACTGTCGTGGGGGCACGCGACGGTGCTGTACGACGATCCGTCGAAGATCGCACACGCGCCGAAGGACAGCGACGGACACCTGATGCCGCAATTGCGGGCGCTCGCATTGCAGCCCGAACATGACCTGCTGATCGTGTCGCCGTACTTCGTGCCGGGCAAGGAGGTCGTCGAGCGGCTGCGCGCGCTCACGGCGCGCGGTGTGCGCGTCACGGTGCTGACCAACTCGCTCGCGTCGACCGACGTAGCGGCCGTCCATGCGGGCTACCGGCACTACCGAAGCGATCTCGTGGCCGCCGGCGTGCGGCTTTACGAGCGGCGGCCGTCGGGTGACAAGAGCATTTCGAAGCAGGTCATCATCGGGTCGTCGCGTGCGTCGTTGCATGCGAAGACCTACGTGTTCGATCACAAGAGTATTTTCATCGGGTCGATGAATCTCGATCCGCGCTCGCTGAACCTCAATACGGAGATCGGCGTTTACTGCGAGAGTCCGGCGATTGCGTCGCAGGTGGCCAACGATCTGGAGGCACGGCTCGATCGCATCGCGTGGCGGGTAGAGCCGAGGACCGATCCGGCGGGCAAAGGGCGGCTCAAGTGGATGCAGACCGATTCGGACGGGAAGGTCACCGAGCTCGATCACGAACCGGAAGTGTCCGCGGCGCGGCGGATGGAAGTCTGGTTCCTCGGGCTGTTTCCGCTCGAGTCGCAACTGTGAGCACCGATGCCGCGCGCACCATTCAGCAACGCGTGCGGCCGTGCTGCTCGATGACGGCCGCGAGCTGCCTCGTCGCGGTCTCGATCGTCGTGTCGCTCAGCCCCGAGTATCCGAGCACGAAGCCGTTGTACGGCCGGCCGTCGCCGACCCGATAGCGGCTCAGCGGCTGTAGCAGCAGGCCATGCGCGGCTGCGGCGCGGGCGACGTCGGTATCCTGCAGCGGCATCGCGAGATCCGCCGACAGATGCATGCCGCCCGGGCTTTCGCGAACGCTCAGCACGGCGCCGAGGTGGCAGGCGAGTGCGGCTTCGAGGCTGCTCCGCCGCTCGGCGTACAGCGTCCTCATTCGGCGCAGGTGTCGTGCAAAGAGGCCGGTGTCGATGAATTCAGCCATCGCCAGTTGATCGGCCGAGTGGCCGCGATGGACGAGTTCGCGCAGCGTGCGGGTGAAGCGGTCGACCAGCGTCGGCGGTACCACCATGAAGCCGAGTCGAAGGGCGGGAAACATCGTCTTGCTGAAGGTGCCGAGATAGCAGACCGGTGCGTCGGCATCGAGGCCCTGGATCGCGGGCAGCGGCTGGCCGCCGTGGCGGAACTCGCTGTCGTAATCGTCCTCGATGATCCACGCGCCGCACGCACGTGCGCGCGTGACAAGCGCCGTGCGCCGCTGGGGGCTCATCAGTGCGCCAAGCGGGTATTGGTGCGACGGTGTCGTATAGATCAGCCGGGGCGGCCGGGTGTGCCATTGTTCGTCGGTTGGCGCCATGCCTTCGTGATCGACCTCGATCGGCACGAGATCCAGGCCGGTCGACCGGAATGCGGTTCGGGCGCCGTTGTAACAGGGATTCTCTAGCCAGCCATATTCACCGGGATTCGCCAGCATGCGCGCGCACAGTTCGAGGCTGCTCTGCGTGCCGTCGGTGATGAATACCTGGCCTGTTTCGCAGCGCACGCCGCGCGAGACCCGGATGTAGGCGGCCACGGCACGCCGCAATTCGGGCAGCCCTTCGACCGGGCCGTAGGCGAGCTGCGCGGGCTTGATGACTTTCCATGCGCGCTCGATGCAACGGCGCCATTGGGCGACGGGGAATTCATCGAGCGAAGGGAGGCCGGGCACGAACGGCAGCATGCATTCGGGTTCGGGGTCGGCGTTCTCCAGCCCGTGCACACGCTCGGACAATCGAACCGAGGCCGGGCCGCGTTCGGGCTCTGTGCTGGAACGGTCGCACCCGTCCCATAGTGTGATCGTCCCGTTGCGCGTGGCCGCCACGAAGCCTTCTTCGGCAAGGCGCTCGTACGCATAGACCGCCGAGTTACGCGCGATGCCCAGCTCGGCCGCGAGCACGCGCGTCGACACGAGCCGCGTGCCGGGCGGGATGTGCCCGTCCAGCAGCATGTTGCGCAGGCTCCGGTACAGGGCTTCCTGCTGGCTGTGGCGTGTCGTGCCGTCCTGTCTGGAAAGCGATGAGACGAGCAGCGCGAGATCCATGGGCTGGTTCCAGAATTTTTTGGTGAGCTGGTTCTTTTGAAGATCCGATGCGCGTCGTATCGTTCACGTTCCCGTGGCGCCAGTCGGTGCGCGGGCATGTGCAGCGATCGTCACGGATAGGCGCGTGTGCGTATTTTGATCGATTTGGAAAGCGACTGTCGATGGGCCGATCGACCGGTCATTCGCGCGTGCAAGCTGTAGTGTTCGATGTCGTTAACTTCGTAGTGCCAATATATTTGGAGTGAACGCCTGCGCGTTGCCGAAACGCGGGCCGCTCGATGCGCGCAAGGGCGTGCAAACAGGAAAACGAAACATGCAAGACCAGACCGTCATCTCCCCCACATCCCGCACCACCATTCGCCGCCTGCCGGAGCTGGCAAGCCGCGATCGCGAGGTGCTTCATCGCATCGTGGACGAGGCTTACGTGTGCCACATCGCATTCGGTTCGGGCGAGGACATACACTGCATCCCGACCGCGCACTGGAGACGGGGCGATTACCTCTATATTCACGGGTCGAACGGCAGCCGGATGATCAAGGCGCTGGCGGCGGGCATGCCGGCCTCCGTCGCGGTGACGTTGCTGGACGGTCTCGTGTTGGCCAGGTCGGCCTTCAACCATTCGATGAATTACCGATCCGCGGTGATCTACGGGCGGTTCGAGATGGTGGAGCGTAGTGCGGACAAGCTGGCGGCGCTGGATGCATTGATGGACAAGATCGCTCCGGGTCGCAAGCATGACGCGCGGCCCGGCAACGACAAGGAAATCAATGCGACCAGCGTGCTGCGGATTGCGCTTGCGGAAGCAGCCGTGAAGGTCAGCGACTCAATGCCGTCCGACAAGGACGAAGATCTCGCGCTTGCTGTCTGGACGGGGATCCTGCCGCTGAAGATGACGCGCGGTGCGCCGGTCCATGCCGAGGGCAGCGTGCCGGTGCCGGATTATGTCCGGAACTGGGAGGAGTAAGTTGCACGGCACCGCCGTGCGGTTTCGCTGAAAACGGTGGCGCGCGGAATGTCGTGCCGAGCGGGGTTCGCACGCCAACGAGACGCGGTGTCGCCAGCCGGCAGTGCGAAACCCGCGCTGCCGGCTGGCGTGCATTTCACTCGGCGCGATGCTCATGCGTCTCGTGTGGCGGATGCGACGCCGCAGGGTGCGGATGCGGTGCCGGTGCGTGCTCGGGGGCCGGTTGCCGCGGCTGCGCTGCCGCGTGTTCCTGCGGCTGCGCTTCGTTGTGCGGTGGCGCCTCTTTGCGCACTTGCTGCTGAGTCTCGTTGCGTTGCTGCATGGCTTCGCGCTGCCGTTGCTGTTCCGCATTGTGTTGCTGCAACGCCTCGCGCTGCTGTTGCTCCGCTGCGTTGTGTTGCTGCATTTCCTCGCGTTGCTGCAGCTGTACTGCGTTGTGCTGTTGCATCGCTTCGCGTTGTTGCTGAGCCTCGTTGCGCTGTTGCTGCTGCAATTGCTGTTGCTGGGCGGCCGCACGGTTTTCCTGCGCGGCGTGTGCCTGCTGCATGGCCTGCTGCCGCTCTTCGCGCATCGCGCCGGGCGCATGCTGCGCGGGTGCCTCGGCATGCGGTTCGCTCACACGGTTCTGTGCGAACGCGCCAGGCGACGGGCGCGTGCCGGGGCGCGCGTCGTTCGCGCCGAAGTGCGGCATCGTCATCGGCACGGCGCCCGGGCGTTGCTCCATGGCCTGCCTGCGCATCGGCGCCGCACCCGGCTGCATCGTATTGCGTTCGATCGTCGTGTTCGTCGTATTGTTGGTGACGTTGCCGCCGTAGTTGTTCGTGATTCGCGTGTTGCGGATGTTGGTGATGTTGTTGATCACGGTGGTCGACTTCGACACGTACGTGGTGTGGTTGTACACCACGGCCGGGCGCTCCCAGCCGTCGTTCCAGCGGGGGCCTTCCGGACGCGGCGCGCCCCAGTTCATGCCCCATGCATGCCAGCCCCAGTCGTGGTGCCCGAAGATCGCCGCGCCGACGGCGATGCCGACGCCGAACGTGATCACGCCGGCCGCAACGACTTCCCCCGTGCTGTATGAAGGCGGCCGGTACACGTAGCCGGGGTACGCCGAAACCGGCTCGCCGTAGACGACCGTCGGGTTGTACGACGGGACATAGACGACGTCGGGCTGTGCCGATTCGATCTCGATGGCCTGCGCGGGGGGCGGCACGATCGCCGGCCCGGCGTAGACCACGGGCGCATCGTTGGCCGGCGTATAGCCGGTCGGTGCGGCCTGCGCGACTTGCGTGACCCGCATCTGGCCGCCCGAGCGGAGATGACCGGACGTCTGCGCGCGCTGGCGCATCACCTGGATCGCGTTCATCACGTCGGTGGGGTCGTTGTAGTAGGCCTGACCGAGCGATGTGGTCCAGGCCGGGTTCGATGCCATCTGCGACAGCACCGCTGGGAACGCGGTCAATGCCTTGACGGAAGGATCCCACGGCTGCGTATCGGCGGCGGTGGCGAGTGGCTGTCCCTTCAACGACGGATTCTGCATGACCCAGTTATTGGCGGCCGTGACCTGGTCCGGATACGTTGCACCCGCCAGCACCAGCGCGACGAGCTTGTCGGGGAACAGTGCGATCGGCGCGACCATCTGGTAGAGCTGGTCGGCAGTCGGCGGCGTGTAGGCGACGGGCGTCGAGGCGGGCTGGGCCGCGGCGGCCGCGCTTGCGTCGCTGGCCGGAGCGGCGGCGCTGCTGTCGCCGTTCTTGTTGCAGGCCGAGAGGCCGAGCAGCGACACGATGAGGGACGACGCGAGCAGCGTTCTGACGGGGCGGTGTGCACGTGTGTTGTTCATGTTGTTCGTTCAGGGTTGTGTCGGCGTTGGCAGGCACGCGGGCCGCGCGATCGGCTTGAGCACTGTGCCGCGGCCGTCAGCGCATGCTCCGGGGGCATCGGCCGGGGCCGGCGGCAGGGTCGTGCTCGCAGGGTGGTTGTCCCGCGACGAATCGATATATCCAGTTAAACGCACGACACGCGCGGAAGTTGTCTGCGTGTTGTGTAACAGTGTGTACCTTGCAGTCCGTAAGCGGGTCGATGCTGCCCGGGTAATGGACATGAAAGTTGCTTGCGCAACGATTGCAAGGTTGGCGAGGGCATCGCCGCGCCGAAGGCTGCGCCTCGAGACTGCGCGGAATACAAAAAACCCGCGAAGGCCTTGCGGCCCCCACGGGTTGTTCAAGCGATCACATCCGGTTCCATGCATGCGTTGCGGTGCGCACGCGGAACCGGGGCAGTCATCGATCCATCAGCGTGCGAAATCCGACGTGCTCTGGATGAACGTGTTCAGCTTCGAGATGTTCACGCTGCCGAAGCCCGTCGTCGCGTCCCAGCCGGCCTTTGCCTTGTAGCCGTAGGTGCCGCTGCCGTTGTTGCCGGACGTGACGTCGTGCAGCAGTGCCGCGTTGCTCGGGAAGTACTTGTAGAAGCTCGACGCGGGAAACCCGAGCGCATTGTTGTTGGCGGACTGCAAGCGCGCCCAGATGCCCGTGAAGATCGGCGCGGCGAGGCTCGTGCCGCCTTCGTTGTTGAGGTAGCCCGAGCCCCACAGCGTGTTGGACGTCTGGCCGTTGACGACGAGAATCGCGCCGGTGCGCAGGTCCGCGTCGAAGCCGACGTCAGGCAGTGCGCGCTTGGTCGATCCCGTGAGGCTCGACGATTGCCACGACGGCGCGGCTTCGTACTTGCTGTACCCGCCGCCCGTCGACCACACGGTGCCCGGCTGCCAGCTCGGATCGTTCCAGACGATCTCGCTGTTGTACGCGTTGGTCGACGTATTGGTGAACAGCGTCGTGCCGCCCACGGCGATCACGTACGGCGACGTTGCCGGCTCGCTCACCGTGTAGGTCGAGCGCGACGGCGTGCCGCTCGCACATTCGTACGCGCCATGGTCGCCGGCGGATACCGAGAAGGTCTGCCCCTGCGCGACTGCCTGCTTGAAGATGGTGTCGTCGGTGGCCTGCGAGCCGGTGCTGTTCGCGGACGATTCGCACACGCCGAGCGATACGTTGATCACCTTCGCGACGTTGTCGGTCACGGCCTTGTTGTACGCGGCGGTGATCGCCGTGAGCGTCATCGACGGTGCGACGTAGAACACGACCTGCTTCACGCTGCCGCCGGCCGCGCCGACGATCGACTGGCTGTCGAGGTTCCATTCGACGGTGCCGTCGGTGTCGGTGTACGAGCTGCCGGACGGGCCCGTCTTCACGATGCTGCTGCTGATCGTGCCGAGGCTGTTGTTTGCGGCGAACGTATTGAGGTCGCTTACCGTCTGCGACAGGTCGCCTTCGGAGATGATGCCGACGGTGGTCTGCGAGGCGGTCGGCGTGCCGTCGCCGCCGTAGATCGACGAGAATTCGGTCGGGTTGTGCGGCACCGCCGATGCGCCGGCCGGAATCGTCAGGTTGCTGGTGTTGCCTTGCGGCTGGCTGCCCGCGCCCGTGTGCATCAGCTCGACGTTCTGCAGGCCCAGTACCGAACCCACGACGCCGCCGATCGCGTTCGGCACTTGCGCGGCGTCGGTATTCGCGTAGACGCTGCGGCCGTTGCGCGTGAAGCGCTTGAGCGTCGTGCGGAACGCGGACTTGATGGTGGCCGCGGTGCCGGACGCGGAGACCAGCAGACGGTTCGGCGCGACGACGATGTTCACGAAGCCTGCCTTGCGCAGATGCGCGACGACCGAGGCGACCTGCTGGTCGGTCGGCGCATATTGCGACGCGAACTGCGCCGGCGTGAGGAACTGCCGGTAGTGCGGCGAACCAGGCGTATGCAGGTCGTGCAGATACTGGTCGAGTTGCGCCTCGTTGCGCAGGTTCAGCCCGAGCACGATGTCCACCGACTCGCCCGGCGCCATCTCGACGGCTGCTGCTGCAGCCGCCGCCGTGCTCGCGGCGGGCGCGCCGGCCGTACCGGCTTCGCTTTGCTGCACGAGCGGCAGGAAACCCTTGGTGTGCGTTTCCGTCCAGCCGGCCGCAGGCGCGGCGTGGGCCGTCGCCATGCCGAACGATGCGGCTGCGGCGGCGAAGGCGAGTTTGACGAAGCGATTGTGCTTTTGATTCTTGTCTGCAACCTGATTCATTTGAATTACCCCTCCGGTTGAACATCGAACAGCACGAACTACAACGGTCGACAGCGGTGCGGGTCATGCACCGCCGATTTCTGTCGCGCGCATGCGGATGGCACGGACGCGACAGGGCCTTTCGCCCGATCCGGAAAGGTGTCTTGTCTCCGGGAGCGAAATACGGAAAACGCGGTAACGGGAAGGCTGCGCCGCGATACGACGCAACTGCGCCGGACGGGGCGCGGGCGAGATTGCTAGAGCAACAGTTTCGTTGTCCTGCTCATTTGATTCGATCCTTCGGCCCGCTGCCGGATGGCAGTTGTCCAATGAGATGCATCGGGATGTTGCATCCGTCGGCGCGCGAACGATGTGGCCGGCGGCGAGCATTGCGGTACGGCGGAAGCAAAAATCGTAGAGCGGAAGCGATTGCGTAGTGAGCAATTCGTCAGATTGCTTGCATCGGACGGTATCAAGAACGAAAGCGAGGTGTCAAACTTTTTTTGATTATATGAAACTAAATTAAAGCGAATAGGTGCAATGTTTTTGAAAATATTGGCAGTGTTTTGTAATGTCCAGGGCCGCTAAAGAAAGTAATGCGGAATGCGATTTGCCGATCGTTTCCGGTTTGATGCGTAATGGGGCAATTGGCCGATCGTATTCGAGGCGGGACTCGAATCGCCGGACGCGGTGAAGCGAGGCGAGTCCGCGGGCATCAGGAAGCGGGGCATGAAGCTACTGCCTCGCACCTGCATGCCGCAGCGCATCCACGGCTTCCGTGTTGTCGTGCGACCGCGCGAGCTGCAGCAGCGACTGACCGCGCCGATCGACATGATTCGGATTCGCGCCACGCGCGACGAGGAGCGGAATCAGGTCGAATCGATTGAACAGCGTGGCGAATCCCAGTGCGGTTGCCCCGGCGCCGTTCGCCTGGTCGATCGGGCATGGCGTGTCGATCAGGCGCCGTGCGATATCGGGTTCGTTCTTGAAGAGGGCACCCATCAGCGCCGTGTTGCCGTGGCGGTCGCCGGCGCATGCGTTTGCGCCGGCCGACAGCAGGTAGTCGAGCGCGGCGGGCCGGCCGTCGTAGGACGCGAGTATCACGGCCGTAAAGCCATGGCTGTCGGTGGCATCGACGGGATAGCCGGCGTCGTGCAATGCGCGCAGGATGTCGACGCGTCCGACGCGGGCGGCGTCGAACCAGTCGCCGTCGTAGCGGCGCAGCGCGGCGGGGTCGGCCGGCGCATACGCCGGCTGCTCGGGAAGGTGCGCGCAACCGGCGAGCGCGGCCAGCGCCAGGACTGCTGCGGTGGCGCGGATCGCGCGCGTCAGGCGTTCGGATTGCATGAGGATGTCCTGATGGGTGGGTAAGGTCGACGTGCGCGGCGCAACCCCGCACGTCGACGGCGACCGGAGTCGCGGGATCAGTTCTCGCTCAGCTTCGCGGCGAGCGCCTGCACTTGCCCGACGTCGGCGTGCACGGCCTGCGCGAGACGCGTGCCGTAGTCGGCATCGGCCTTGTAGAAGTACGACAGCATCGCGTACTGGTTGTGCGCGTTCGTCACCTTGCCGAGGTCGCCGGACAGCGCGGTGATCAGGTCGTCCCTGTCCTGCTGCGACAGGCTGCGGTAGTACTCGCCCGCCTGACGGAACCGCAGCTTATTGTGGATCGCTTCCTGCTGCGTCGTGCCGTTGAGCGTCATGCGCACGGACTTGTATTGCGGATCCGGCGCGAGTTCATGCAGCGTCGACGGTTCGTAGTTCACCTCGCCCTTGCGGTCGCCGGCGTTCATCTTGCCGTCCTGGTTGTTGTTGACCACCGGCACGACGGGCCGGTTGATCGGCAGGTCCATGTAGTTCGCGCCGAGCCGGTACATCTGCGTGTCGGCGTACGCGAACAGTCGGTCCTGCAGCATCCGGTCTTCGGACGGCTCGATGCCGGGCACGAGTCGCGACGGCGCGAACGCCGATTCCTCGGTCGACTGGAAGTAGTTGTCGGGCACGCGGTTCAGCGTCATCGTGCCGATCTTGCGCTCGGGCACACCGGTCCACACCTTCGTGTCGTCCAGCGCATCGAAGTCGAAACGGTTCAGGTCCTGCTGCGTGAGCACCTGCACGTACAGATCCCACTTCGGGAAGTCCCCTTGCTTCAGCGCGCCGTACAGGTCGTTCGTCATCATGTTCCAGTCGCGCCCGATCGATGCATTGATGTCGTGCGGACGCAGGCCGTGCACGCCTTGCTGGCTCTTCCAGTGGAACTTCACGTAGTGCACGTCGCCGTGCGCATTGACGAACTTGAACGCGTGCACCGCGAAGCCGTCCATGTGACGATACGAATCGGGCATGCCCGCATTCGTGTACAGCATCGTCAGCATGTTCGTCGCTTCGGGCGTGTGCGCGAAGAAGTCGAATGCGAGGTTCGGATCCTGCACGCCGGTCACGGCGCTCGGCTTGTTCGCGTGAACGAAGTCGGGGAACTTGATGCCGTCGCGAATGAAGAACACGGGCCAGTTGATGCCGACCATGTCCCAGTTGCCCTGTTGCGTATAGAACTTCACCGCGAAACCGCGCGGATCGCGCGCCTGTTCAGGCGAGCCGCGATAGCCCATCACGGTGGAGAAGCGCACGAACACGGGCGTGCGGGTGCCGGGTGTGAAGACCTTCGCTTTCGTCAGGTTCGAGATGTCGGCGGTCGGCACGAACTCGCCGAATGCGCCGGTGCCGCGTGCATGCACGACCCGTTCCGGAATGCGCTCGCGATCGAAGCGCTGCAGTTTCTCGATGAGTGCGGAGTCTTGCAGGAGCACGGGGCCGGCAGGGCCGGCCGTCTGCGAATTCTCGTTGTCGCCGACGGGGGCGCCCGTGTCTCGCGTGAGTTCGGCGGCATGGGGGACGCGGAAAGTGCAA
Organism: Burkholderia sp. AU15512; assembly: GCF_002223325.1. NCBI lineage: Bacteria > Pseudomonadati > Pseudomonadota > Betaproteobacteria > Burkholderiales > Burkholderiaceae > Burkholderia > Burkholderia sp. AU15512. The sequence continues at coordinate 1,878,814 of NZ_NKEX01000006.1, read as the reverse complement.
CGCAGATCGCGGCGACCGCGTGTCTCAGCACGCGATGGGAGGATGAGGACATGACGATGGAACTCCTTGAATCCGATCGGTGGTGGGGAAGCCGACTGAATTAGAAGAGATCGTCAGACGATTGGCTAATTGATATTCGATATGTTTCCGATAGCGACGGCGTCGATGCGGCGTGGGTGCGGCTCTCATCGACGCAGGCGATGAATATTGTTGCGTGCGCAATGAGTTGTTGCGTCGCGCGCCGTGAGGCGATCCACAAGTATCGAACGCGGGCGCTTTGGACTTGCGATCCACATTTCGAGCATCGGCGCCGCCGCAGTCTCGACAAACCTGGCCGAGCGGCACCGATCAACCGGACATCAACCCGCGCCCGCCTGCCACCCGAGCCCGAGGTTCTTCTGCAACGACACGTAGTCCTTGATCAGCTCGGCCTGCCCGGCGATCACGTTCTGCTGCGCGGCCAACGCTTCGCGTTGCGTATCGAGCAGGTCGATCATCGATGCGACGCCCGCGCGATAGCGCTCGTCCATCAGCGATCGGGAATGCACGGCCGAGGTCTGCACCTTGGTGAGCGCAACGACGTGTTCGCGCTGGTGCCCGTAACGCTGCAATGCCGTGTTGGCATCCTGCAGGGCGCCGAGCACCGCCTTCTGATAGTTCGCTTCCGCCTCGTCTCGCGATGCTTCGGCCGCGCGCACCGCACCGCGCGTGCGCCCGAAGTCGAGAATGTTCCATTGCAGATACGGCGCGCCGACCCAGGTGAAGTTCTGCTTGCGGAACAGGTGGCCCGGGTCCGTCGCGCTGAAACCGAGATCGCCGAGCAGCGTCACTTTCGGGAAATAGTCGGCGACGTGCTCGCCGATCTGCGCATTGCTCGATGCGAGCCGGCGCTCGGCCGCGCGAATGTCGGGGCGCTGTTTCAGCAGCGCGGCCGGATCGCCGATCGCGACGCTGCCGGGCAGCGTCGGCAGCGTCGCATCCGATGTCGACAGTGCCGCGTCGAGCGCACCGGGCGCGCGGCCCGTCAGGATCGCGAGCCGGTCGAGCGATTCCGTCACCTGCGCGTCGAGCGGGATCAGCGATGCGCGCGTGTTTTCGACTTGCGTCGTCAGGCGCTCGATGTCGGCATCGGCGGCAACGCCACGCGCGCGACGCTGCTGCGTGAGTTCGAGCATCTTCTGCTGCAGCTCGGCAGTGCGCCGCGACAGCGCAAGCCGCCGCTGTTGATCGCGCAGGTCGATGTACGCGTTGGCGACTTCGGCCGTGATCGACACCTGCGTGTCGGCGAGATCGGCGTCGACCGCTTCCGCTTGCGCAGATGCCGCTTCGACCGCGCGGCGCGTGCCGCCGAACAGGTCGATTTCCCAGGTTGCGTCGAAGCCTGCCGAATAGAGCTGCAGCGGGCCCGAGCCACCCAGCGACGGCGAGGTGCCGCCCGATTGGCTCGAACCGTTCGACGGCAGCAGCGAACCGAGTGCGCTGACGTCCGGCTCGCGCATGCGGATGGCGGCGACGGTGGCAGACGACTTCGGCAACTGGGCCGCACGTTGTTGCGCGAGCTGCGCGCGCGATGCGCGCAAGCGGGCTTGTGCCGCGTGCAGATCGGGGTTGTACGCGAGCGCGGCGGTGATCAGGTCGTCGAGCTGGCGATCGTCGAGCGCGTGCCACCATGCGCTCGGCGCGGGCGCCGCGGGGTCGACGCCGGTGGCCGGCGCGCGCACGAAGGTCGGCGCATCCGGCGCGGCGGGCGCGCCGCGATAGTCGGGGCCGACCGTGCAGCCGGCGAGCAGGCACGCGGCCGCGCACAGCGTGAGCGCGGGGCGGCGGGGCAGGGAGAAGGGTTTCATCGCGTAAGACGGTTCAGTGGCCGGACGACATCGGCTGCGGCCCGCGCGGCGTTCTCAGCAGCAGCGCGAGCGGCACGCAGGCAAGCAGCGCGAGGCCCAGCAGATAAAAGGTTTCGGAATAGGTCATCACGACGGCCTGGATCTGGATCTGCTGCGCCAGCTGTCCGAGCGCGCGCATGTTCGAATACGCGAGGTCGCCGGTGTGCGAGAACCAGTTGGCCGCGTAGGCCGACAGCCGGTCCTGCCCGATCAGCGAGTTCGCCGTCACCGATTCGCGGAGCGCGGCCGTATGGAAGGTCGTGCGCCGGTCGATCACGGTGCCGATGATCGCGAGCCCGATCGAGCCGCCGAGATTGCGCGCCATGTTGTAGAGCCCGGCCGCATCGCCCGAGTCTTCGCGTGCGACGGCCGCCATCGAGGCCTGGTTGAGCGGCATCATCGCGAGCATCTGCGCGACGCCGCGGATCAGTTGCGACCAGACGAAGTCGTGGCCGACGCTCTGCGCGGTCAGGCTGATGTCGAGCATGCAGCTCAGGCAGAACAGCAACAGCCCCGAGATCACGAGGATGCGGAAATCGACCTTGCCGAGCAGGCGCGGCAGGATCGGCATCACGAGGAACGCGGGCAGCCCCGACAGCAGCATGATCGCGCCTGCCTGTTCCGCGTTGTAGCCGGCGACGATCGCCAGGAACTGCGGCAGCAGGTAGGACACGCCGTACAGCCCGGCGCCCACCGCGGACACGATCACGATCACGCTCGCGTAGCGCGGGTTGCGCATCAGCGACAGCCGCATGATCGGCCGCTTTGCAAAGAGCTGCGACAACGCGATCAGGATCATTCCGGCAAGCGATACGAGGCTCAACGTGACGATCATCTGCGATTCGAACCAGCGCTCGCGCTGGCCTTCCTCGAGCACGACGGTGAGCGAGCTCAGACCGATCGCGAGACCCAAGATCCCGAGCCAGTCCGCGTTCAGGAATGCATGCCATTGCGGGCGGTCCGACGGCAGCCCGAATATCAACAACGCCATCAGCAACAGGCACACCGGCAGGTTCAGGAAAAAGCACCAGCTCCAGCTGACGTTCTCCGCGAGCCAGCCGCCGAGCACGGGACCGAACAGCGGCCCGAGCAGCACGATCAGGCCGAACAGCGTCATGCCGACCGGCAACTGCGACAGCGGCAGCCGCGTGCGGATGATGGTTTGTGCAGTCGGGATCAGCGCACCGCCGGTGAAGCCCTGGCCGATCCGGCCGGCGATCATCATCGGCAGCGAATGCGACCAGCCGCACATCATCGAGAAGGCAATGAACAGCGCGGAGTTCGTCAGCAGGAAATTGCGCAGCCCGAACACGCGCGTGAGCCACGCGGCGAGCGGGATCATCACGATCTCCGACATCAGGTAGCCGGTCGAGATCCACGTGCCTTCGGTGCCGGTCGCGCCGATTTCACCCTGGATCTGCGGCAGCGCGGAGTTCGTGATCGAAATGTCGAGGGTCGCCATCAGCGCGCCGAGCGCGCCCGCCGCGACCGCGATCCAGTCGGTCGCGCTCGCACGGCCCTCGTGCGGCGGCATCGGCATCGTGGCGGACGGTTCAGCCATGATGCGTCTCGTCGCGGGCCGAGCGCGTATCGACGTCGACCGTCACCGACAGCCCCGGCAGCAGCATGCGCTGCGCGCGGGCGTCCGCGGCGAGGCGGATGCGTACCGGCACGCGCTGGACGATCTTCGTGAAGTTGCCGGTCGCATTCTCGGGCGGCAGCAGCGCGAATTGCGCGCCCGTGCCGGGGGCGAAGCTGTCGACGACGCCGGACAGCGCGCCGTCCGGCAGCGCGTCGACGTGCAGTTCAACGGGCTGGCCGATGCGCATGTTGCCGATCTGCGTTTCCTTGAAGTTCGCGACGAGGTAGATCGAGTCGACGGGCACGACGGTCAGCAGGCGCGTGCCGGGCTGCACGTATTGACCGACGCGCACGGTGCGATCGCCGACGCGGCCGGCGAGGGTGCTGCGCACGATCGTGTTGTCGAGGTCGAGCCGCGCCTGTGCGGCGCTGGCCTGCGCGGCTTCGAGCTGCGCGCGCGCCTGCTGGAGCTGCGCTGTGTACGACGCGATCTGCGTGCGGGCGGCAGCGATCGACGCATTGTTCGCGGCGAGCGTCGCGGCCGCCTGATCGCGCGTGCTCTTCAGGTCGGCCACGCGTTCGTGCGTTTCCGCGCCGGTCGCGGCGAGCGGCGCATAGCGCGTGTATTCGTCGCTGGCGTGCTGCGCATTGATGCGCGACACCTTCGCCTGTGCATCGGCCTGTTCGAGATTCGCATGCTGCTGGCTGATGTCGGCCTCGGCGCGTGCGATGTCGGCGCGGCGCGCGTCGACGGTCGCAAGCGATTGCGCGAGCGCGACCTGGTACTGGCGGACGTCGAGCCGCACGAGCGGATCGCCGGCCTTCACGGCCTGGTTGTCGCGCACGTACACGTCGGTCACGTAGCCGGCGACCTTCGGCGCGGCGGTCATGCTGTCCGCCTGCAGGTACGCGTCGTTGGTGCTTTCGATGAAGCGGCCGACCGTCCACCAGCGGCCGAGCCAGACGGCGCCGCCGATCGCCGCAAGCACGGCGACGACGAGCAGGATGCGCCGTTTCGATCCGTTGCCGTTGCGCCGGGTTGTTCCGTTTTCCTGACGATCTGCTTTCTGTGGCGGGTCTTGCGGCGTCGACATGCTGGCATCCAATTTATTCCAAGTGGAAGAATTATTCCAGTTGATAAAATTGTGTCAAGTAGAATGTCGATCGATCGAATGACGAGGAAGGCATGAACGAAGCGAAGAAGCTGCGCCGTACGTCGGCGGGCGGCTACGCCCGCGGCGACGAAACGCGCCAGCGGATCATCGAGGCGGCGATCGAACTGTTCGGCGAGCGCGGGTTCGCGGGGGCATCGACACGCGAGATCGCCGCGATGGCCGGCGTGAACGCGCCGGCGCTCCAGTACTACTTCGAGAACAAGGAAGGCGTGTACCGCGCGTGCGTGGAGACGATCGCGGAGCACGGCTGGGAAGTGTTCGCGCCGGCGGTCGGCCATGCGTGGGCGATGCTCGATGCGGACGCGGACGTCGACGTGCTGATCGATGCGTTCGTCGGGCTGCTGCGCGCGCTGTCGGACCGGATGTTCACGGCGCCGAAGACGATGAACCAGCGGATGTTCTTTGCACGCGAGCAAGGCGGCCAGGAGCCGGCGAGCGCGAGCGAAATCCTGATGAAGCGCATGCGCAAGCCGCTGAACGACGTGAGCGCCGAGCTGATCGGCCGCATCTCGGGGCGGCCGGCCAACGATCCCGTCACGCGCCTGCGTGCACTGAGCCTGTTCGGGCAGATCACGGTGTTCCACATCGCGCAGCGTTCGGCGCTGCAGTTGCTCGAATGGGAGGCATTCGAAGGCGAGCGCGCGAAATTGCTGATCGACACGATTGCCGAGCAGACTCGGGTGCTGCTCCAGCAATGGCACGTGCAGCGCGACGCATGGGCGGCCGAATCTGGAGCCGGCTCGAAGCGGGAGCCGGGTGCGACGGCGAAACGCACGGCGAAGGCGGGGGCGTCGACGCCCGCCGCGCAAGGCCCGCGGCGCGGGAGCAAGCCCGCCGCGCGTTGAACGCGGCGCGCCGTCGGCCCCGGCCGGTCAACCCGGCTTGCGCGCCGGTGCGGCCGGCGACGGCGGGCGGGCCGTCACTTCGGCAGCATGGCTGCTGTCGCCGGGGGTGCCGTTTTCGTCATCGACCACCGTCCGCGATCCGTCCGCGTACGCAACGACGCTGCGCTGCGGATTGGCGATCCGGATGCCGCGTTCGCGGAACGTCTCCGCGATCCGCCGGTTGAATTCACGCTGCACGCTCCAGCGCGTCGAGTCCGTGCATTGCATCTGCCCGGCCAGCGCGAGCGTCGCGCCGTCGACCTGGTCGATACCCCAGTAGCTGAAGTCCGACAGGATGCCGTCGCGGTACTTCGGATCGTCGCGCAATGCCGCACCGATCTCCTTCAGCGTCGCGATCGCGCGGTCGATATCCTCGCCGTAGGCAATGCTGATCTTGACGGCCGCGTTGCCGAGCCCGCGATTCGTATTGTTGACGGTCGTCACCGAGCTGAACGGAATCGTGTACAACGACCCGTCGCCGGCGCGCAGCCGCACGGTGCGGATCGACAGGTACTCGACCGTGCCCGACACACCGGCGAGCGTGACCCAGTCGCCCACCTGCATCGCGTTTTCCATCAGCAGGAAGATCCCGGTGATGAAATCCTGCACGAGCTTCTGCGAGCCGAAGCCGAGCGCGACACCGAAGATGCTGGCGCCGGCAAGCAGCGGGCCGACGTTCACGCCGAGCTGGCTGAGGCCCGTCAGCACGACGACGAGCGCGATCATCACGAACAGCAGCGTGCGCAGCATCGGCAGCAGCGTGCGCAGCCGCGCCGCGCGCATGAGATTGCCTTCGCGCGTCCAGCGCTGCAGGCGGCGCTCGATTGCGATGTTCGCGGCTTCCCACACGACGAGCGCGACGATGGCCGCGATGGCGATCGTCACCAGCGCCGACGCGAGCCGGTGGCCGATCGTGCCGGTCTCGAACGCGCGGAAAATCGGTATACCCCAGATCTGCAGCAGCAGCACGATGGTCACGATGCCGATCGCGCCCGACACGATCTGGCGCAGCAGCGGGTAGTAGCGGTACGCGTGCGCATGGACGATCGTGCGATCTTCGTCGCGGCCCTGGAACAGCCGCGCGAGCGCGCCGAACACGACGATCGACACGATCCGCATGCCGATCATCACGGCGATCGAGCGGCCGCCGAGCGTGATCAGCACGCGGTAGCCGTTGTGGACGTCGAGCGCCCACACGAACCACAGGGCCATCACGATGAAGACCGAGACGGGCGCCCACGCGTCCGCGAGCGCGTTGGCGACCATCGCGAAGGACGGACGATCCTCGCCGGCCGCGCGGATCCGCGCGGCGACGGGCAAGCGGCACTGGAGGATCAGCGCCGAGACCATCAGGTGCCCGACGAGCGCGACGGCTTTCAGCAGCGCGACGTGACCGGCGTCGCTGAGGCCGAAGCTCGCGGCGATCTCGACCGCGGCCGTGCAGGCGCCGACCACGATCACGATCCGCGCGATCGAGCGTTGCGCGAAGTCGGCCCACGCGTCGCTGATGTGCAGCAAGCGCAATTGCCGCGCATCCGGCTGGAAGAACAGCCGGCTGACGATCGTGACGAGCCGGCAGATCACGTAGATGTCGATCAGCGCTTCGAGTGCGTATTCGACCGGGGCGCCCGTATCGCCGATCACCGACATCGTCAGGCTCGCGACGCCGACGAACACGAGCAGCGGCACGGCACGTAACGCAAGGCTGACGAGCGCGCGCGGCATCCGGTGCAGCAGCGTGGTGTGGCGGCGCGCGTGGCCGCGGCCTTGCGACGATGCGGGCGCGGCGTCGGGGACGTTGGAAGCGTCTGGTGGGGCGGCTGCCCCCGGTGGTGCGTTGCCGTCGTCGAGCGTCGCGGAGTCGGGCGTAACGGATTCAGACTCGGACTCGGACTCGGACTCGGACTCGGACTCGGACTCGGACTCGGACTCGGTGCGGCGCGACGTGTCGGCGCGCCGAGCAGCCACTGCGGCCAGCGCACGTCGCAGCAGCCGCTTCGCGAACCATTCGACGACGAGCGCGGGGACGAGCACGGCGATGATGATCCAGAGCGCGTGTGCAAGATCCGCGCGCTCGTCGGCGCGCACCAGCTTGTCGTGCCACCAGTTGCCGACCGAGCCGACATCGAGCAGCGAGTGCAGCGATTCCTTCAGCGCACCGCCGATTTCGATGGTCCAGCGCGATCCCTGCCGGACGAGCATCGATGCGAGCCCGTTCGACGTCAGTGCCGCCGGAGCCGCGGCGGCCGACGCGGCGCTGGCCGCAGCCGCATCGCTCGCCGCGATCGCGGGTGCGCTCAACGCGCCGACGGCCGCGATCGCACGCAGCGTCGTTTCGACCTGCGCGCGATCGCGCGGATTTTCGAGCACATTGAGTGCCTGCTGCGCCTGTTGCGGCGTCAACGCGGGCGCGGTGCCGGAAGCGGCCGACGCGGCGGCCGGGGCGGGAGCGGCCGCATGGGCGGCCGATACGACGGCGGCCAGCAGCCAGCCGAGGAGGAAATGTCGCATGGAGTAGGCATGCGGGCGCGCTTCGGCGCGCGGCCCGCCAGGCTGAACGATGGACGGAAGTTAACATGATTGCGATTGGAACCGAATAGTTCCGTCGACGATCATTCGAATCGGGCATACCCGACGCGGCGCGGGCGTTTGCGGCGCGTTTGCGCAGTCATGTGTCCGACGCGGACTGTGGGTCGCCAGACAGGTCGGGCGTTTCAATTGTCGGCGCGCAAGACATTTGTAATGTCGGCTCGTCGACTACGATGCACCACGCACGCATCGGATCGAATTAATCTGGAATCCTGCCGAATCACGCGGGCTCGTCGTGAAAAACCGGCAGAACGTGTTCCGCGATTTCCTCGATGACTTCGCGCACGGGCCGGTCCGAGCCGGGATTCAGCGTGACGTGGTGCGTGCCCGCCGCGTGCATGTCCCGCAGGATGTCGATCAATGCCCGGCGTCCGGTTGCATAGCCGAGCGGCAACGCGGTGGCGGGCGCATCGGGATCCGCGAGGAGGTCGAGCCGCATCGAGACGCCGAACGCGCGAAAGGCGGGCGTCGCGAGCCGGTCGACCGCCGCGCGCCACATCGAATAGCGTGCGCGCTGCGTGTCCGGATCGCGGTGGTACGTCATCCAGCCGAGCGAGTGCCGTGCGATCCAGTCGACGCTTTGTCCGCCGGAGCCGACCGCCAGCATCGGCACGGCGTCGGTGCCGCGCGGCAGCAGCGTGAATTCGGGCGCATCGGGCGGCGCTTCGTCGGGCAGCACGCGCGATGGCACGCCGAGCGCGGCCGCGACGACGTCCCAGTGGGCGCGGTAGCGGTCGCGCCGCGTCTCCGCATCGACACCGAACGCTGCATATTCAGGCGGGCGGTCGCCGGAGCCGAGCCCGAGGATGAAGCGGCCGCCCGACAGTGTCGCGACCGACAACGCGCCTTTCGCGATATGCAGCGGATGACGCAGCGGCAGCACGATCGCGCCGCTGGCGAGCGCGATCCGGCGCGTGCGTGCCGCCAGTGCGCCGAGCAGGACCCACGGGTCGAGGTGGCCGACCGGATCGGGGTAGTCGGCGCTGTTCAGCGGCACGTCGCGAATCCACAGCGCGCGAAAGCCGAGCGCGTCGGCCAGCGCCGCGAGTTCGAGCTGCTCGTCGAAGTCGGCGACGATATGGCCGGTGCGAAGCAGCGGAAGCGTGAGGCCGATCGACAACCGTCCGTCCGAAAAGACGCGATGCGCGACATCGGGGCGGGCAGGGGCGGGCGTGGTCATGTCGAGTCCTTGGAGGCAGCGCGAAGCGAACGCGCGACGTTGCGTGTTCGAATGCTAGCGTGTTTGCACGACGGTTGCCCGGTATGGCATGCGCGGTGACCGGTTGACGTCGAGGCAACGCAGGTCATGCGGGCTGCGGGCCGGGCATAATCGGGGCCTTCCGTCATTGAAAACAACAAATCCGGATGAACATGCTTCGACACATGGCGATCGGTCTGGCGGCAAGCGCGATGCTTTTCGCGGTCGCGTCGGACGCGCTCGCGGACGATGCGCAGCGCGCCGCTATTTGCAAGACCGCCGAGGAAACGGGCTACACGGCCGACATCCGCAATTGCCTCGGACTGAAATACGAAGCAGCCGACAAGCGCTTGAATGCGGTCTACAAGACGAAGATGGCGAACCTGGATGCGCAAGGCCAGGCGAGACTGCGCAACGACGAGCGCCGCTGGCTCAAGGCGCGGGACGCGAAGTGCGCCGAATCGCGGCAGCCCGATGCGGGCGGCACGCTCGGGCTCGTGGAGGTCGACAGTTGCTTCGTCAACGAAACCGAGCGTCGCATCAAGGTGATCGACGCCTTTCGTTGAGGTGTCGCGCCGGCTCCAGTGCTATGCCACTCGCAGCGTCGTGCCGCGCAGCGTGAGGCCGAGGCGCGACGCCACGCGTCGTGACGCGCGGTTGTCGCTGTCGGTGCTGTAAAACAGCGTGCGCGTTTGAAGCGACGGCAGTCGCGACCACGCCGCGGTCACCGCCGCCGCGAGCCCGCGCCCACGAAATGCAGGGGCCGTCGCGAGACCGAGTTCGGCACCGACTTCGGACAGCCGCGCGGCAAACGCGACCGACGCGACTTCTCCATCGACGACAGCCGCGCACCACGGCGCCCACAGATCGGCGGCGCTTCGAAATCCCATCGAGTACAGGCCTTCGGGCATCCCGTGCTTGGACAGCGCATGCAGCAGATGGCGGCCCGCGTCGCTGTCGCCGTCGATCAGCGCGACGCGCGCGTCGGTGTCGAAACCGAGCGCGTGCGGCAGCGGTTAGACAAGGCCGATATTCCAGTGCGGAACAGGGGCGAGCAGCGCGAGATAGCGATCGAGGTGCGCGGGCTGCATGTGGTCCGCCAACGGCGGTTCGCTGCCGGCCAGGTGCGCGAGTTCGTCTGCAACAGCAGTGGGCACGTCGGCGCGTATGCCCGCCAGGTTGCCGTCGGCGCTTCGGCCGAGCCAGAAGCGCGGCCCGGGCGAGCAGTCGGGATCGTTCTCGCGTTCGATCCGGCGATCCGGATGCAGGCGGAACAGCGTGCGGTAGTCGGTATCCAGCCAGTCGTGTGCGTCAGGCATGCGTCGGGTAGTGGGCTCCGGTCGGGTGGTGCGCGCCGCGCGAGGAAGGCCAGGACGGCGCCGCGCGCCGGTTCATGCGGCACTGTGGGGCGATTGTAAGCCGTTCGGCGGTCGCGCGTCGATGCAACGTCGCGCTGTCCGCCGGGGCCGGGCGGGTGCGGCGTGACGGCTCGCCCGGCCGACGGCAGCCGATCCGGCAGGCGTTTCAGTTTCGAAACGTTCGCGCTGTTTGCCGGTGCGCGATGCGCGTCGATGGCCCCGTTTTGACCCGCGCGGCCTTGCGGCGTGAAGCATGGTGCGCTCCTTGCGTATCTGTGCAGGCCGTGAGCGCGGTCGCGGACGCAGTCGGTCCGGCGATCGCTTCAGTGGGTCGGACGTATCGGAGACGGGGACAAGAGAATGAAAACAGACCGAATCGCAACGTGTCGTGTTGCAAACATGAATCGCCGACCTGCCGGGCCATTCGCTTCGCCGTTTATCGAGGCGACGTGAGCGCGCGGCTTTCCGTTCCATCCGCGCAATCGGGTTTGTTCTGAACGACGACGTGCAGGCATGACGCACGAGGCCGACTGGTGCCGGTCGGCCGTCGGGGATGAACCGTGAATGCCTGCGGATGGCCCGGCCCGGATCCCGGATCGTCAATCTGCCGCGCGCAACGCAAGTCGTCGTGCGGCGTAGACGTGTGCGTGCCGTGCATTGCGGTGGCGCGACGGGGCCGAACCGGAACGCACCGGAAAGCCGGCAGCGCATCGATGCATTCGGCATCGCGGAACACATGGAGTCCAGGGGAAGCGTTCACCCGCCGCAGCAAGGCGGACGCCGCGAAATTGTGCTGTCAGTTGATCCACTACCCCGATGGATCAATTGTTGAAGCGCCCATCGCCACGTGGCGATGGGCGTCTTTTTTTGTGCGCAGGTTTGCGACGCGAGCCATCGGCCCGATCGCGCGGCGTTCTGTATCATGTGCTGGCGTGCCTGGCTGCCCGTGCGGGCGCACGGTACTTGCCGGCGCGCCCGATCACGCGTTGCCAACATGAACGACAAAGCCCTGCACGACCCTTCAACCGCCGGCCTCGAACCGGCCGCACTCGATGCGCTGCACACGTTCGTCGAGCGTCATCCGCGCCTGCTGGTGCTGACCGGCGCGGGCATCAGCACCGACTCCGGCATTCCCGGCTATCGCGACCGCAACGGCCAATGGATGCGCTCGCCGCCGATCCAGCTCCACGAATTCCTCGGCTCGGATGCCGCGCGGCGGCGCTATTGGGCGCGCAGCATGATCGGCTGGCCGGTCGTCGGCCGCGCGCAGCCCAACGGGTCGCACGTGGCACTGGCGCGGCTCGGCAGCGCGGGACGGATCGAGCGGCTCGTCACGCAGAACGTCGACGGCCTGCACCAGCGCGCGGGCAGCGGCGACGTGATTGAACTGCACGGCGGAATCGACGGCGTCACGTGCCTCGGCTGCGGCGCGCATCATGCGCGCGCGACGATCCAGGTCATGCTCGAGGCCGACAATCCCGAACTGCTGGGCGCGCAGGCCGAGCCGGCCGCGGATGGCGACGCGCACCTCGAATGGGCCGCGCTCGACACCTTCCGCATTCCGGCATGCCCCGCGTGCGGCGGGCTGCTGAAGCCGGCGGTCGTGTTCTTCGGCGAAAACGTGCCGCGCGAGCGCGTGGCGCTCGCGTCGCAGGCGCTCGAGGCGGCCGATGCGCTGCTGGTCGTCGGCTCGTCGCTGATGGTGTATTCCGGCTATCGCTTCTGCGTGTGGGCGCAGGCACAGAACAAGCCGGTCGCCGCGCTCAATCTCGGCCATACGCGCGCCGATCCGATGCTGACGCTGAAGGTCGAGGCGCGCTGCGCACCCGCGCTCGACGCGCTGACCGCGCGGCTGGGCCTCGCGAACCACGCACCGGAGCAGGCATCGTGACCGATCCGACCTCTTCGCCCGATCCGTCCGCGCGGCTGTCGGCGCCGGCGGCCGAACGCAATCGCGGGCCGATCCTCGACGTCTTGCGCCGCGTGCTGCCGGCGAGCGGCCGCGTGCTCGAAATCGCGAGCGGCACGGGGCAGCACGCGGTCCACTTCGCGCAGGCGCTGCCGGGCCTGCACTGGCAGCCGAGCGATCCCGATGCGCACGCGCGGCGCTCGATCGCCGCGTGGGTTGCCCATGCCGGCCTCGCCAACCTTGCCGGGCCGCTCGCGTTCGATGTGCGCGACGCGTCCTGGCCGGTCGACACGCTCGATGCCATCGTCTGCATCAACATGATTCACATCTCGCCGTGGGCCTGCACCGACGCGCTGTTCGCGGGTGCGTCGCGCCTGCTGCGGCCGGGCGGCGTGCTGTTCCTGTACGGGCCGTATCGCCGCGAGGGCCGGCATACGGCGCCGTCGAACGAAGCGTTCGACCTGCAGCTGCGCGGCCGCGACCCGTCGTGGGGCGTGCGCGATCTCGAGACCGTCGTCGCGCTCGGCCTCGATCGCGGGCTCGACTGCATCGAGGTGGTCGAGATGCCGGCGAACAACCTGAGCGTCGTGTTCCGGCGGCTGCCGCACGCGGAGCAATGACAGGCAAGCGCGCATCGCCGCCGGGTTTCCACTATCCTTTCGCCTGTGCGCGCGACCCGGCTCGGGTCGCGCCCCGTTTTTTCCGGAGAATTGACTAATGGGCAAACAAGCAATCGGTGTGATCGGGCTCGCGGTGATGGGCCGCAATCTCGCACTCAATATCGAGAGCCGCGGTTACGCGGTGTCGGTGTACAACCGCAGCCGCGAGAAAACCGACGAACTGATCGCCGAATTCCCCGGCCGCAATCTGGTGCCGACCTATACGCTCGAGGAATTCGTCGCGTCGCTCGAAACGCCGCGCCGGATCTTGATGATGGTGAAGGCCGGCGAGGCGACCGATGCGACGATCGCGTCGCTCAAGCCGCTGCTCGAGAAGGGCGACGTGCTGATCGACGGCGGCAATACGCACTTCACCGACACGATCCGCCGCAACCAGGAGCTCGCGCAATCGGGCCTGCACTTCATCGGCACGGGCGTGTCGGGGGGCGAAGAGGGCGCGCTGCGCGGCCCGTCGATCATGCCCGGCGGCCAGCGTGATGCGTACGACCTCGTCGAGCCGATCCTCAAGCAGATCGCCGCCAAGGCGCCGTCGGACGGCGAGCCGTGCGTCGCGTACATGGGCCCGGACGGTGCGGGCCATTACGTGAAGATGGTCCACAACGGCATCGAATACGGCGACATGCAGCTGATCGCCGAAAGCTATGCGGTGCTGAAGGACGTCGCGGGCCTGACCAACGACGAACTCGGCGCGGTGTACACCGAGTGGAACCAGGGCGAGCTCGACAGCTACCTGATGGAGATCACGTCGAAGATCTTCGGCAAGAAGGACGAGGAAACCGGCAAGCACCTGGTCGACGTGATCCTCGATCGCGCCGCGCAGAAGGGCACCGGCAAGTGGACGAGCCAGAATGCGCTGGATCTCGGCGTGCCGCTGCCGCTGATCACCGAATCGGTGTTCGCGCGCGTGCTGTCGTCGCTGAAGACCGAGCGCGTCGCGGCCAGCAAGGTCCTAGCGGGCCCGGCCGCCGCACCGTTCGAAGGCGATCGCGCCGCGTTCGTCGAAGCGGTGCGCCGCGCGCTGTACCTGAGCAAGGTGATCTCGTACGCGCAGGGCTTCGCGCAACTGCGCACGGCGTCGGAAGAGTACGGCTGGAACCTCGATCTCGGCACGATCGCGAAGATCTTCCGTGCGGGCTGCATCATCCGCGCGCGTTTCCTGCAGAAGATCACGGACGCGTACGCGAAGGATTCGGCGCTCGCGAACCTGCTGCTCGACCCGTACTTCAAGGACATCGCCGCGAATTACCAGGCATCGCTGCGCGACGTCGTGGTCGCCGCGGTGAAGGCCGGCGTGCCGGTACCGGCGTTCGCGTCGGCGGTCGCGTACTTCGACAGCTACCGCTCCGAGCGGCTGCCGGCGAACCTCGTGCAGGCGCAGCGAGATTTCTTCGGCGCGCACACGTTCGAGCGTACCGACAAGCCGGGCAGCTTCCACGCGAACTGGTCGTAACCGGCTGGCGAGGGCGGCATTGTTGCGAAAATCTATTCTATCGATAGGGTTTTTCGATACCGGATGCCGGGATTGTTGGTTCCTGGGAAATAGTGTTTTCGTCGTTTCATGGTTTTCCCTAGGTGCTGCCGGGACTAAACTCTGTTCCATCGCTGCAGACATGGTGTGTGCGGCGGAGCAAAAAAATCCCGGAGGTAATCATGAAATCGCTGATCGCAACGTTCGCCGCAGCTGCCGTCCTCGCCGTTCCCGCCGTCTCGTTCGCCCAACAGAACGCGCCCGTCACCCGTGCACAAGTGAAGGCCGATCTGGTCGCCGTGCAACAGGCCGGCTACAAGCTGGGCAGCGACCGTACGAACTACCCGGAAGGCATCCAGGCTGCTGAAGCCCGCCTGAACCCGCAACAGAACGTCGCCGCTGCCGACACGACCGGCTACGGCGCGCAACCGGCTGCCGCGCAAGAATCCGGCGCGCCGGCCAAGGCCAAGACCGGCTGGCAAGTCAAGCGTATCGCTGACGACGCCCCGATCTACAAGGGTCGTTAATGGTGCGGCCGCATCGGCGGCCTGATCCGACCCTGGAAGTACAAACAGCCCGTCGTTCCGTCATGCGGAACGGCGGGCTGTTTTCATTGGCGGCGCGCCTATCGTGCCAGCCGCCAGTTCAGTGCAGCGCGTGCCGGCGGTGCCCGATATCCCGGAACAGCGCTTCGGCCGGTTCCAGTACCTGCAGCCACGTTTCGTCGTAGCCGCTCAACGTGTCGAGCGCGTCGCGCAGCCGCTCGATCGCGAGGACCGGCAGCTCGACGCTGTGGCGCGTGGCGCCCGTCATATGCGCGACACTCGCCAACTGGACGAGCGCATCGGCCGCCTCGGCGACGTCGGTCGCGAACAGCAGGTGCCGGTTGAGCAATTCGACCAGGCCGCTGGAACCGGAGAAGTCGTCGGCGTTGAGCTGCACGGAAAGAAACGTCGCGTTGTTCATTGTCATGCTCCTCGTTGTCGTTGGATCGCGCAGTGCATCACCGAGTATAGGTGGCGAACGACGGGGAGAATGTGACGGAATCGATACCGCCCGCGACGGCGGCACGGCGTGCGGAAGCGCCGCCACAGCCCCGCCCGACGGCCCGCGCGGCGCGGCTTGCAGGCCACCGGCACGCCGGTGCGACCCCGCAAGATTGTTGCCGGATCAGGCACCTGACGCGGCCTCGACCGCCACAAATGGTATCTTTGCCGGTCGGGACGAAGCGAAAAAGGGGCCGGTGAGCTCATTCGCACCCACGTCCCGCTGTGGAAACTGACGACCGCGAGCGCGGTCGGATACTGGTTGATCCGGCCGTTCGGCCGGACATCGTGCGTCGCGCGCCGGGGGGCGGTGGGCGGCGCAACGACGCAAATCCGGGAGGACCCTTGAGAGAAACTATTCCCATCCACGATGCGCTGACGCGCTGGCTGCCGCAGGCGGCGCTCGTTGGCGCAGCCATCGCGCTGACGGGCTGCACGATGACGCCGTGGACCGACAGCTGGCAGCCGGCGCGTCAGCCGGCACCCACGTCGGCCGCGACGCCGGGCGTGATCGCCGGCTATTACCGCGTGAATCCGGGCGATACGCTCGCGGGCGTCGCGAACGCCTACGGGCAGCGCGTCCAGGACGTGGCCAGCTGGAACCACATGGCGCCGACCGATGCCGTGTATCCCGGCCAGGTGCTGCGTGTCGCGCCGCCGCCTGCCGCGACGTCGCTCGGGCAGCCGCCCGCGGCGGCCGCACAGCCGGGCTCGCTCGCCTGGCCGGCCACCGGTGCCGTGGCGACGCCGTTCTCGGCCGGCAAGACGCGCGGCATCGTGATCGTCGCGTCCGGGCCCGACCATTCGGTGCGGGCAGCGGCGGCCGGGCGCGTGGTGTACGCCGGGTCCGGCGTCAAGGCTTACGGCCCGCTCGTGATCCTCAAACATGAGAACGGGCTCATCACGGCCTACGGACACAACGGCAAGCTGCTCGTCAACGAAGGCGACGCGGTACGCCAGGGCCAGCCGGTCGCCGAAATGGGCACGGACGCGAGCGGCCGCTCGACGTTCGAATTCGAAGTCCGCCAGAACGGCAAGGTCGTCGATCCGATGAACTTCCTGCCGCGCAACGGCGGCTGATCGTCCGCTTCATCCCGTGTGCGCCGGGCGGCGCACACGCTCCCGCCTTCATCCTTTCCTGAGCGTCACCGCACCGGATTGCCTCGCGTGATTGCCGAGCCAGCGTATACCCATTGCGAGCGCCACCGCGCCCAGCGCGATCAGCGAACACTGGATCGCGACCGGCAGGTAGCCGTGCGGCCGCGGATCGACGAACGGGTAGGGATACCAGTTCTCGAATGAGCCGCGCACGAACGTATAGCCGAGATAGACGATCGGGAAGGCGAGCCACGCGAACGCGCTGCGCCACGGGATCGGCAGGCGCGGCTCCACGTACAGCCAGTCGCACAGCACGACGAGCGGCACGATCCGGTGCAGCACCCAGTTGTTGAACGCCGGCGTGACGTGGTGCAGCGCATCGAGCCGCGCGAGCAGGAGTTCGTAGACGATCGCGGTGATCAATACGTACAGCACCGCGGCGCCGCGCATCGATTCGTAGCGGGCCGAGCCGGGGCGCGCGATGCGCCAGAGCCCGACGGCGAGCATCGCGGCCGCGTAGAGGCTGCTCAGTTGCGTGAAGTAGCTGAGGTAGTTGCCGAGATGAAAGCCCGGCAGGTGCCAGTAGTCGGCGACGCTGTGCAGCGTGGTGGATACCGCGAGCAACGCGGCGGTCAGCCGATAGGCCGCAACGAAGAACGCCTTGCTCATGATGCCCGCGCGCCGTCGCACCAAAGCTTCATCGTGCCACAGCCGTTCTGGCGCGCGATGCGGACTTTCCATATGAAGCCCCGCTCGGCGCGCGTGGACGATTCGTCGGATATTTGCGCGCGTCGTGCAAAACCGGACGCCCGTGCGGCTACAATCGGGGCAGTTTTGCCGGGCGCCGGCCGGTGGCTGCATGCGCTCCTCCCCGCATACAACACGAGACGAAGCATGAGAAACATCCTCGCGAAACAGACGCGCTACAGCTCGCCCGCGATCTTCTTCCACTGGGCCGTCTTCCTGCTGGTGGCGCTGGCCTACCTGGCCATCGAGATCCGCGGGCCGAAAGGCAGCGACAGCCGGGTGTTCTGGATGAACGTGCATCTCACCGCGGGCACGCTCGTGCTCGTGCTGTCGGTGCTGCGCGTGCTGTGGCGAGCCGTTAGCCGTGTGCCGCAGGCCATTGCGCAAGCGGCGCTGCTGCGCTGGCTGTCGAAGCTCGCGCATGTCGCGCTCTACGTGTTCATCATCGCGCAGCCGCTGCTCGGCATCATGATGATCAACCTGGGCGGCAAGCCGGTGTCGCTCGACTGGCTCGGCATCTCGTTCACGCTGTTCGGCCCCGACAAGGCGCTGCGGCCGACGATCAAGGAAGCGCACGAGCTGATCGGCAACGCGTTCTACTTCGTGATCGGCCTGCACGCGCTGGCCGCGCTTTACCATCATTTCATCCGGCGCGACGACGTGCTGCGGCGCATGGCGCCCTGAACGCCACGTTCCGCAAGCATGCAGCAGGCGGGGGCGCTTGGTTGTGTTGACAACCATGCGCCCCCGGTTCGTTTACCGCCATCCGCGCTGGCCATCGCGTTGAACATTCTGTAACATCTCGGCTGTTTTTACATTCCGCTTACTCGTTGCCGAGCATGCTGCACCGACATCGTCACCTGACCGCCTGGCTTGGCGTGCTCGCGATCTGGTTCGCGATCGCGGCGCCGCTGGTGTCGCAGTGGCGCGTCGCGCAGGCGGCCACGCCCGACGCAATCGTCTGCAGTACGGAGCATGGCGCGCACCCGTCGCCCGACGCGGGCCGCCTGCACGATCATGCGCTGCATCTCGATGCGTGCGGCTACTGCGGTTTCTTCGCGCACAGCCCCGCGATCGGCGCGCCAGCCGCCGCGGCACTCGCTTCCATTCCCGTCGTTTCCGTTTCCGCCGTCGCGCCGCCTGCCGTCGCGGCGCGCGCCGACCGCTATCCGCGCGCGTACCCGCGCGCCCCGCCCGAGCGCGCCTGACGCGCTGTTTCCGTTCCATTCATCGCCGATATCCGTGCGGCCCGTCGAGGCCGCGTGGAGGGCGTCACTCGGGCTTTCGATCATGACCATTTTCCAGTTGCGTACGCCGCGGGCGTCACGCAATGCCGGTGCGCGGCGCATGCCGCGCGTGCTGAAACTCACCGTTCCCGCGCTCGCTGTCGGCGCATTGGCCGCGAGCGCCGCGGCCGCCGAAACGGCGCGCGCATCCGGCGCGCCGACCGGCGATACGGCCGCACCGCTGCCGGCCATCGAAGTCGTCGCATCGCCGCTGTCGACGCCGCTCGTCGTCGTCACCGATCCGAAGACTCCGCGTCAGCCGCTGCCCGCCAGCGACGGCGCGGATTACCTGAAAACGATCCCCGGTTTCACGTCGATCCGCAGCGGCGGCACCAACGGCGACCTCGTGCTGCGCGGGATGTTCGGCTCGCGGCTGAACATCCTGGCGAACGGGATGTCGACGCTCGGCGCATGTCCGGGCCGGATGGACGCGCCGACGTCGTATATCGCGCCGGAAAGCCATGACAAGGTCACCGTCGTGAAGGGGCCGCAGACCGTGCTGTACGGTCCCGGCGCGTCGGCCGGCACCGTGATGTTCGAGCGCGTGACGCCGCGCTTCGACAAGCCCGGCATGCGCTTCGACGGCAGCCTGGTCGGCGGGTCGTTCGGCCGCAACGACCAGAACATCGACGTGACGGCCGGCACGCCGGACGTCTATGGTCGCGTGACCGCGAACCACGCGCATTCGCAGGACTACAAGGACGGCAACGGCAACACCGTGCCGTCGCAGTGGGACAAGTGGAACGCCGATGCGGCGCTCGGCTGGACGCCGGACGACCATACACGCGTCGAGCTGACCGCCGGCACCGGCGACGGCTATGCGCGCTACGCGGGACGCGGAATGGACGGCGCGCATTTCCGCCGCGAGACGTTCGGCCTGTCGTTCGACAAGCAGCATCTCGGCGACGTGCTCGACCGGATCGAAGCGCGCGTGTACTACAACGAAGCCGATCACGTGATGGACAACTATACGTTGCGGCAACCGGACCCGACCAGCAGCATGCCGATGCGGATGGCGTCGGAAGTGCGGCGGCGCACGTTCGGCGCGCGCGCGGCCGCGACGTTCCGCTTTGCCGACGACTTCAAGCTCGTGACGGGCGTCGATGCGCAATCGAACCGGCTCGACTCGCGCTCGGCGATGGGGCGGCAGAACTACGGCGACAAGCCGTGGGATGCGCAGGCGACGATGTGGAACGCGGGCGTGTTCGGCGAGTTGACGTGGTACGCGAGCGACGTGTCGCGCGTGATCGGCGGCGCGCGCATCGACTATGCGAGCGCACGCGACAAGCGCGCGACGACGAGCGGCATGATGAAGCGCATGCCGAACCCGACCTTCGACGACGATCGCACGCGCGTGCTGCCGAGCGGTTTCGTCCGCTACGAGCGCGATCTCGCGTCGCTGCCGGTCACGTGGTACGCGGGCGTCGGCCATACGGAACGCTATCCCGACTACTGGGAGCTGTTTTCCGCGAAGCGCGGGCCGGCCGGTTCGATCAACGCGTTCTCGGCGGTGCAACCGGAGAAGACCACGCAGCTCGACATCGGCGCGCAATACAAGAGCGAACGGCTCGATGCGTGGGTGTCGGCGTATGCGGGTTATGTTCAGGACTTCATCCTGTTCAACTACGCGGCCGGCATGATGGGCCCGACCACGCAGGCAACCAACGTCAACGCGCAGATCATGGGTGGCGAAGCGGGCGTGTCGTGGAAACCGGTTTCGCCGCTGCGCGTCGAGACGTCGCTCGCGTATGCGTGGGGGCGCAACGTCGCAACCGGCGATCCGTTGCCGCAGATGCCGCCGCTCGAGGCGCGCATCGGGCTCGAGTACACGCGGGGTGCGTGGTCGGCAGGGGGGCTGTGGCGCATCGTTGCGCCGCAGCATCGCTATGCCCTGAACGAGGGCAACGTGGTCGGCAAGGACTTCGGCCCGAGCGCCGGATTCGGTGTGCTCTCGCTGCATACGCAATACAACGTCAGCAAGACCGTGCAGATCTCGGTCGGCGTCGACAACGTGCTGAACAAGGCCTATACCGAGCACCTGAATCTCGCCGGCAACGCGGGCTTCGGCTATCCGGCGAACTCGCCGGTGATGGAGCCGGGCCGGACCGCATGGGTGCGTGTGAGTGCGAAGCTTTGACGCATCGCGCGTGTGCATTGCAGCATGCGCACGCATGAACGCGGCCCCGCCCGAACCGGTGGGCCGCGTCAACCGATTAGAGAACCGTGTCTAGTCAGGGCGCAAACGTTCGCGACTCGTGATTCACTCCCGCATTCGACGCACACGGTGGTCGCGATGTGGGCGACGCATAGTGCGTATCGATCCGGCTTCATTCGCACCGGCAGCACAATAATCAGGAGAACATGCATGGCCAATACGACGCGTTCCAGGGTGGTGGCAGGGGCAGTGGCATGCGCGATGAGCATCGCGCCGTTCGCGGGGACGACTGCGGCAATGACGCTCGCGACGACGCACGCGGCGATGGCGGCGACCGCGCCCGCCGACGGCTACGCGGCGACGCGTTATCCGATCATCCTCGTGCACGGGCTCACCGGTACCGACAAGTACGCCGGCGTGCTCGATTATTGGTACGGCATCCAGGAAGACCTGCAGCAGAACGGGGCGTCCGTCTACGTCGCGAACCTGTCGGGTTTCCAGAGCGATGACGGCCCGAACGGGCGCGGCGAGCAGTTGCTCGCTTACGTGAAGACGGTGCTCGCGGCGACGGGCGCGACCAAGGTCAATCTCGTCGGCCACAGCCAGGGCGGCCTCTCGTCGCGCTATGTCGCGGCCGTCGCGCCCGATCTCGTCGCGTCGGTGACGACGATCGGCACGCCGCATCGCGGCTCCGAGTTCGCCGACTTCGTGCAGAACGTGCTTGCGTACGATCCGACCGGACTTTCGTCATCGGTGATCGCCGCGTTCGTCAATGTGTTCGGGATCCTGACGAGCAGCACCCACAACACGAACCAGGACGCGCTCGCCGCACTGCAGACGCTGACCACCGCACGGGCCGCCACGTATAACCAGAACTACCCGAGTGCGGGCCTGGGTGCGCCGGGCAGTTGCCAGACCGGCGCGCCGACCGAAACCGTCGGCGGCAACACGCACCTGCTGTACTCGTGGGCCGGCACGGCGATCCAGCCGACACTCTCCGTGTTGGGTGTCACGGGCGCCACGGACACGAGCACCCTTCCGGTCGTCGATCCGGCGAACACACTCGATCTGTCGACGCTCGCGCTGCTCGGCACGGGCACGGTGATGATCAACCGCGGCTCCGGGCAGAACGACGGGGTCGTGTCGAAGTGCAGTGCGCTGTACGGCAAGGTGCTGAGCACGAGCTACAAGTGGAACCATCTCGACGAGATCAACCAGCTGCTCGGCGTGCGCGGCGCGTATGCGGAAGATCCGGTCGCGGTGATCCGCACGCATGCGAACCGTCTGAAGCTGGCGGGCGTGTAATCGATGACGGCACGTGAAGGACGCGCGCCGCTGGCGCGGCGTGCCGTGGTCTACGGTGTCGTGGGGCTGGCGGCGATTGCCGGTGTGGCGATGTGGAGCGGCGCGGGCTGGCATCGAGGGACAGGCGCCGGCGGCGAGTCGCCGGATGCGGCGGCGGTGGGTAGCGTGGCTGCCGCACCGCCGCAGGCCGCCATGCCGGCAAGCGCGGGCCTGCCGCCGTCGCTCGCCGGCTCCAGCGCGCCCCGGTTGCCGCTCGATGTCGGCGGCCATCTCGCGAAGTCGCGTGCGGTGCGCGACTTCTTCGACTACTGCCTGACCGCGCAGAGCGACCTGAGTGCGACCGCGCTCGATGCGTTCGTCGCGCGGGAGATTGCCGCGCAACTCGACGGCACCGTGGCGCAGGCCGAGGCGCTCGACGTATGGCACCGCTATCGCGCCTATCTCGACGCACTCGCGAAGCTGCGCGATGCCGGCGCGGTCGACAAGTCCGATCTCGGCGCGCTGCAGCTCGCGCTCGACCAGCGTGCGTCGATTGCATATCGCACGCTCGGTGACTGGAGCCAGCCGTTTTTCGGCGCGGAGCAGTGGCGGCAGCGCTACGACCTCGCGCGGCTGAAGATCACGCAGGATCGGACGCTGACGGATGTGCAGAAGGCCGAACGACTCGCGGCGCTCGAACAGCAGATGCCGGCCGACGAGCGCGCCGCGCAGCAGCGCATCGATAAGCAGCGCGCCGCGATCGACCAGATCGCGCAATTGCAGAAGAGCGGGGCGACGCCCGATGCGATGCGCGCGCAACTGACGCAGACGCTCGGCGCCGAAGCCGCCGCGCGCGTCGCGCAGTTGCAGCAGGACGACGCATCGTGGCAAAGCCGCTATACGGACTATGCGGCGCAGCGTGCGCAGATCGAGTCGGCGGGCCTGTCGCCGCAGGATCGCGACGCGCAGATCGCCGCGCTGCGGCAGCGCGTGTTCACGAAGCCCGGCGAAGCCGTGCGCGCGGCATCGCTCGATCGCGGGGCGGGCAGCGCGCGGTAAGGTGAGAAGCGCGGGCGGCGCGGCGCATGAGCGCCGCTATGCCGCGCGCGTGAGGTCCCGCGGCAGGTGTCGCTCGATGGTGTTCGCGAGCGTGTCGAACGCGGGGCCGATGCCTTCGTGCGGGACGCACGCATAGCCGAGCAACAGGCCGCGCCGCGCGGTGTCGAGGCTGCTGTAGTAGCTGGTGAGCGGGCGCACGATCACGCCCGCATCGAACGCGCTCTGCGTGACCGCGCGATCGTCGCAGGCGTCGGGCAGGCCGAGCACGAGATGCAGGCCTGCCTCGTCGCCCATCACGGGCAGCGCGTCGCCGAAGCGCGCGCGGATCGCATCGATCATCAGTTGCCGGCGCTCGCCGTACAGCGTGCGCATTCGTCTGACGTGCGAAGTCAGGTGGCCGTCCATGATGAATTCGGCGAGCACGGCCTGCTGCATCAGCTGGCCCTCGCGGTACAGCTCCGACAGCCCGGTGCGGAACGTGTCGACCAGATGCTCGGGCACGACCATGTAGCCCATCCGCAGCCCCGGGAACAGCATCTTGCCGAGGCTGCCGACGTAGATCACGCGGCCGCCGTCGTCGAGCCCCTGCAGCGATGCGAGCGGGCGGCTGCCATAGCGGAACTCGCTGTCGTAGTCGTCCTCGATGATCCAGCAGCGGTGCTGGCGCGCGTATTCGAGCAGCATCCGGCGTCGCGCGAGGCTCATCACCATCCCGAGCGGGTACTGATGCGACGGCGTGACGAGCACGAGCCGCGGCGGATGCTGCATGTCGCTGGCACGCGGGTCGAGCCCTTCCTGGTCGACCGGCACCGGCGTCAGCGTGAGGCCGGCCGCCTGCAATACGCTGCGCACGCCCCAGTAGCACGGCTCCTCGACCCATGCGCGATCGCCGATGTCGGACAGCAGCCGCACCGCGAGATCGATCGACTGGTGGATGCCCGTCGTGATGATCACCTGGTCCGGCGAGCATTTGACCGAGCGCGCGACGCGCAGGTAATCGGCGAGCGCCCGCCGCAACGGCCGGTAGCCGCCGCCCGGCGCATAGGTCAGCAGCTCGGGATTCGCCTCCTTCCACAGCCGCGCCTGCAGGCGGCTCCACGTCCGGCTCGGGAATTCCGACACGTCAGGCACGCCCGGCATGAACGCACCCCACTGGCGCCGCGACACGCCCGCATGCTCGATCAGTTGCCGGCCCCGCATCGACAGGCCGCCCTGCGCGTCCGGCAGCGGTGGTTCATCGGCGCTCGACGGCGGCGGCGCGGAGCCCGGCACGTGGATCGCGGCGGCGTCCGGCCGCGTGTCGGCCACATAGGTGCCGCTGCCGGTGGTCGTCAGCACGTAGCCTTCGGCCGTCAGCTGGTCGTACACGTGCAGCACGGTATTGCGCGCGATCGACAGGTCGGCCGCGAGCGTGCGCGAACTCGGCAGCTTTGTCCCTGGCCCCAATTCCCCGGTCAGGATGGCCTGCTGCATCTGCTGCAGCAACTGCCGGTACATCGGCTCGGGCGAGCTGCGGTCGAGGCGGGCAGAGAGCCAGTCGGCGAGGATCACGGTATCCAAAGTGGTCCTACTAGTAATATTGAAATGGTTCCCTATTGTAGAACCGTGGGCGCCGTATAGTGGCTCGCATCTCAAAATCAATTGTCGCGAAGCAAGGGGACAGCCACGATGAAGTCCGATGATGTGATCGTCAGCTTTCGCGGCGTGCGGAAGACCTACGACGGCGAAACGCTGGTCGTCAAATCGCTCGACCTCGATATCCACCGCGGGGAATTCCTGACGCTGCTCGGGCCATCGGGCTCGGGCAAGACCACCTGCCTGATGATGCTGGCCGGCTTCGAATTCCCGACCGGCGGCGAGATCCGCCTCGACGGCGAGTTGCTGAACAACGTGCCGCCGCACAAGCGCAACATCGGCATGGTGTTCCAGAACTACGCGCTGTTTCCGCACCTGACGGTCGAGCAGAACGTCGCGTATCCGCTGACCGTGCGCAAGCTGCCGGCGGCCGAGCGCGCGGAACGCGTCGCGCACGCGCTGAAGATGGTGCAGATGGAGCGCTTCGCGAAGCGCTACCCGGCGCAGTTGTCGGGCGGCCAGCAGCAGCGCATCGCGCTGGCGCGCGCGCTCGTGTTCGAGCCGAAGCTGGTGCTGATGGACGAGCCGCTCGGCGCGCTCGACAAGCAGTTGCGCGAACACATGCAGTACGAACTGAAGGCGCTGCACGAAAAACTCGGCGTGACTTTCGTGTACGTGACGCACGACCAGGGCGAGGCGCTGACGATGTCCGATCGCGTCGCCGTGTTCGACAAGGGCATCGTACAGCAGCTCGACACCGTCGACCGCCTGTACGAATCGCCGTGCAACGAATTCGTCGCGAACTTCATCGGCGACAGCAACCGGCTGCGCGGCACCATCGCGCGCGTCGACGGCGAATTCTGCGAATTCCGGCTCGACGACGGCACCAAGCTCGTCGGTCGCCGCATCGGCGATGCAGCCGAGGGTGCCCCGGCCGTCGCGTGCATCCGCCCCGAACGCATGAGCCTCGCCGCGCACGGCGCGAACGGACACGCGAACGGCGCGGCCGCCAACCAGCTGAGCGGCGAGGCGCGCAGCCTCATCTATTTCGGCGACCACGTGCGCATGCGCTGCGCGCTGCCCGGCCAGGACGAATGCTTCGTGAAGGTGCCGCTCGGCACCGGCGCGCTCGATGCGTTCTCGCCCGGCGCACCGGTCGCGCTCGCGTTCTCGCCCGAACACCTGCGCGTGTTCGCTTGAGCAGGGTTTTCCCGATTTTCCGTAGCACGTCGTCAACAACAACTGCCCACTTCCACCACGAGAGGAGAGGAACCACCATGAACCGAGCACGCATTACCGCACGGCGCACCGCGCTGGCATTGGCGCTCGCCGTCGTCGGCGCATCGGCATCGGCTGCCGAACTCACGGTCGTCAACTTCGGCGGCGCGAACGGCGACGCCCAGAAGGCCGCGTTCAACCAGCCGTTCGAGAAGGCGACCGGCAACAAGGTCACGGCCGTCGAATACAACGGCGAGCAGGCGAAAGTGAAGGCGATGGTCGAGGCGAAGCACGTCAACTGGGACGTGGTCGAAGTCGAATCGGGCGACCTGAACCGCGGCTGCGACGAAGGGCTGTACGAGAAGCTCGACTGGTCGAAGATCGCGAAGAAATCCGACCTGATTCCGGAGTCGCCGCAGGTGTGCGGCGTCGGCTTCTTCGTGTGGTCGACGGCGCTGTCGTACAACGCGGACAAGCTGAAATCGGCGCCGACCGGCTGGGCCGATTTCTGGAACGTGAAGAAATTCCCCGGCAAGCGCGGCATGCGCAAGGGCGCGCGCTACAACCTCGAATTCGCGCTGATGGCCGACGGCGTCGCGCCGAAGGACGTGTACAAGGTGCTCGGCACGAAGGCCGGCCAGGATCGCGCGTTCAAGAAGCTCGACGAGCTGAAGCCGTACATCCAGTGGTGGGAAGCGGGCGCGCAGCCGCCGCAGTTCCTCGTGGCCGGGGACGTCGTGATGTCGACCGCGTACAACGGCCGCATCGACGCCGCGCAGAAGGAAGGCAAGAACCTGAAGGTCGTGTGGAACGGCAGTATCTACGACCTCGACTACTGGGCGATTCCGAAGGGCTCGCCGAACAAGGCGCTGGCCGAGCAGTACATCGCATACACGCTGACGCCGAAGCCGCAGCAGGGCTACGCGCAGCACATCGCGTACGGCCCGACCAACATCGCGGCGATCAAGTCGCTCGACGCGAAGACGCTCGCGAACCTGCCGAACTCGCCGGCCAACGGCAAGAACGCGGTGCTGGAAGACATCGGCTTCTGGACCGACCACAGCGACGAGCTCGAGCAGCGTTTCGCCGCGTGGGCGACGAAGTAACCGTCGTTCAGGCATCCTGATGCAACCGGCCGCGCGATACGTCGATCGTGTCGCGCGGCCTTCCGCCGGATCGTGCCCGGCCGGAGAGAACCGTTGAATACGATGACGATCGCGCCTTCCTCGCCGTCGAACGCCGCGCTCAAGCGCGAGCTGAAGGCCGCCGAGGCCCGCAAGCGCACGATGGCACTGCTGCTGGTCGCGCCGCTCGCGATTTTCCTGCTGCTGATTTTCGTCGTGCCGATCGGCGCGCTGCTCACGCGCGCGGTGCAGAACCCCGAGATCGCCGCAGCGCTGCCGAACACGGTCAGGGCGCTGTCGGGCTGGGACCGCAAGACGCCGCCGGCCGACGCCGCGTATGTCGCACTCGCGGCCGACATGACGAAGGTGGCCGACAGCGAGGCAATGGGTGCGCTCGCGCGGCGGCTGAACACCGAGATTCCCGGCTATCGCTCGCTCGTCGCGAAGACGGCGCGCGCGATGCCGCTGAAGGGCGAGGGTGGGGCTGGCGACGCGGCACTGACGCCCGCGCAGACGCGCGACAAGCTGGTCGAGCTCGATTCGCGCTGGGGCGACGCCGCCTACTGGCAGGCGATCGCGAAGAACGGTAGCGCGTATTCGCCGTTCTACCTGCTCGCCGCGCTCGACCACAAGCAGGACGGCTTCGGCCACATCGTGCAGGCCGAGCCCGACCAGTCGATCTATCTCGCGATCTTCGGCCGCACGTTCGTGATCGGCGTCGCCGTCACGCTGTTCGCGCTGCTGCTCGGCTATCCGCTCGCGTACTGGATCTCGACGCTGTCGGAGCGGCGCGCGAACCTCGTGATGATCCTCGTGCTGATTCCGTTCTGGACATCGGTGCTCGTGCGCGTCGCCGCGTGGATCGTGCTGCTGCAGAGCGAAGGGCTCATCAATACGGCGCTGATCGGCAGCGGGCTGATCTCGCATCCGCTGACGCTGCTGTTCAACCGCGTCGGCGTGTATATCTCGATGACGCACATCCTGCTGCCATTCATGATCCTGCCGCTCTACAGCGTGATGAAGTCGATCCCGCCGACCTACCAGCGCGCGGCCGTGTCGCTCGGCAGCCATCCGTTCGCCGCGTTCTGGCGCGTGTACGTGCCGCAGACCTACCCGGGCGTCGGCGCCGGCGCATTGCTCGTGTTCATTCTTGCGATCGGCTACTACATCACGCCCGCGCTGCTCGGCGGGCCGAACGACCAGATGGTCAGCTACTACGTCGCGTACTTCACGAACGTGACGATCAACTGGGGCATGGCGTGCGCGCTCGGCGGGCTGCTGCTCGCGGCGACGCTCGTGCTGTACGCGGTGTACGGGCGCTTCACGCGCACCAACGTGAGCCTCGGCTGAGCGCCGCGTGCAACGAAACGGGAAGGGGATTCGAACCATGAAACTCGCCAGGCCGCTGTTCGCGCCGCACATGTCGTTCGTCGAGCGCGCGTGGTACGTCGCATTGCGCGTGCTCGTCGTGCTGACGCTGCTGTACCTGATCCTTCCGGTGCTCGCGATCGTGCCGCTGTCGTTTTCGTCGAGCACGTTCCTCGTCTATCCGATCCCGGGCTTCTCGATGCGCTGGTACGAGAACCTGATCGCATCGGACGAGTGGCGGATGGCCGCGAAGAACAGCTTCATCGTCGCACCGTCGGCGACCGTCGTCGCGACCGTGCTCGGCACGCTCGCCGCGATCGGCCTCACGAAGGCCGACTTCCGCGGCAAGGGGCTGCTGATGGCCGTGCTGCTGTCGCCGATGATCGTGCCGGTCGTCGTGGTCGGCGTCGGCATGTACCTGTTCTTCGCGCCGCTCGGGCTCGCGAACACCTACACGGGGCTGATCGCCGCGCACGCGGCGCTCGGCGTCCCGTTCGTCGTGACGACGGTGGCGGCAACCCTGCAGGGCTTCAACCAGAACCTCGTGCGCGCGAGCCTGTCGCTCGGCGCGAATCCGGTGTCGACGTTCTTCCGCGTGACGCTGCCGGTGATCGCACCGGGCGTGATGTCCGGCGCGCTGTTCGCGTTCGCGACGTCGTTCGACGAAGTCGTCGTCACGCTGTTCCTCGCGGGCGCGGACCAGACGACGCTGCCGCGCCAGATGTTCACCGGCATCCGCGAGAACATCAGCCCGACGATCGCTGCGCTCGCAACGATCCTGATCATCTTCTCGACGAGCCTGCTGCTGGCGCTCGAATGGCTGCGCGGTCGCAATGCGCGGCGCGCGGTGAGCTGACGCGGCGAGCCTGCGTGGCCGTGCATCCTGCGCGGCCACGCATTTGCTTTCATTTCGCTGACTGACGAGGTGGCCGCCTGCACGTTCGATGCGGCTCTGCAACAATACGGGGCGCGGCGGCGCGCGTTCCGTGCGGTGCGTCCGGAACGCCGCCGCGAGTCCAATCCGCGACGCGGCGCAACGCGTCGCTCGTCAGCCGAGCCTCATCTTGTCCGAATTCGCTTCCCCCGCCGGCGCGCATGAGCCGGCCGTCAACTGGCGCGCGATGTCCGCCGTGCTGCTGGCCGTCGCGCTCGCGACGCTCGACACCGCGATCGCGAACACCGCGCTGCCCGCGATTGCCGCCGACCTGCATGCGTCGCCGGCCGCGTCCGTCTGGATCATCAACGCGTACCAGCTCGCGATGGTCGCGACGCTGCTGCCGTTCGCGTCGCTCGGCGACATCGTCGGCCACAAGCGCGTGTATGTCGCCGGGCTCGCGGTGTTCACGGTGGCGTCGCTCGGCTGCTCGCTCGCGTCGACGCTGCCGATGCTGACGGCCGCGCGGATCGTGCAGGGCTTCGGTGCGAGCGCGATCATGAGCGTGAACGTCGCGCTTATCCGCGGCCTGTTTCCCGCGCACCGGCTCGGGCGTGGCGTCGGCTTCAACGCGCTCGTCGTCGGCGTGTCGTTCGCGGTGGGGCCGACCATCGCGTCGCTGATCCTGTCGGTCGCCGCATGGCCGTGGCTGTTCGCGGTGAACGTGCCGCTCGGCGTGTTCGCGCTTGCCGTGGCGATTCCGTCGCTGCCGCAGACGGCGCGCGGCAAGCATGCGTTCGATCCGGTCGCGGCGCTGTTCAACGTGATCACGTTTGCATCGCTGATCTTCGCGCTCGGCGAATTCGCGCAGCGCGGGCCGCTTTCCATCGTGTTCGCGGCGGCGGCGGTCGCGCTCACCTTCGGCTGGCTGCTGATTCGCCGTCAGGCGGGGCACCCGGCGCCGATGCTGCCGGTCGATCTGTTTCGCCGGCCGGTGTTCACGCTGTCCGCGCTGACCGCAGTGTGCGCGTTCGCGGCACAGGGGCTCGCGTTCGTGTCGCTGCCGTTCTATTTCGAAACCGTCCTGCATCGCAACGCGGTCGAGACGGGGTTCCTGATGACGCCGTGGTCGGTCATCGTCGCGCTTGCCGCGCCGATCGCAGGGCGCCTGTCGGATCGCTATCCGCCGGGCCTGCTCGGCGCGATCGGTCTGGCGTTGCTGAGCGCGGGCATGGTGTCGCTTGCCGCGTTGCCGGCGGCGCCCGGCGTCATCGACATCGGCTGGCGGATGATGCTGTGCGGCGCGGGCTTCGGTTTCTTCCAGTCGCCGAACCTGAAGGCGCTGATGTCGAGCGCACCGCCCGAGCGCAGCGGCGGCGCGAGCGGGATCATCGCGACCGCGCGGCTGATCGGGCAGGCGACGGGCGCGGCGCTCGTCGCGCTGTCGTTCGGGATCGCGGGGCGCCACGGGCCGACGCTCGCGCTGATGCTCGGCGCGGGCTTCGCCGGGGCCGCGAGTATCGCGAGCGGATTGCGGCTCTTTGCGCCGTCGCATCGGGCCGGTGTGCCGGCCGCGTCGGAGCGCGTAGGCGAGCGGGCGACGGAGTAGCGGGCGGGGTTCGGTTGCGGCGCAAGCCGATGACCGAACGACGATCGCGGGAACGTCTCGAGCCGGCGCGCGGCCCACCACCGCCACGCGCCGGCCTTCACGCTTCGCTTAGAACCCGCCCGACTTGATCAGCTGGTTGAGGTTCGCGATGTTCAGGCTGCCGAAGCCGGTCGTGTAATCCCAGCCGGTGCCTGCGTTGTAGCCATACCCCTGATAGCCGTTGTTTCCCGACACCACGTCGTAGCGCACGAGCGACGGGTTCGACGGAATGTCGGCGTAGAACTTGCCGGCCGGGAAACCGAGGCCCGTGCCGTTCGCTGCGAGCAGGCGCGCCCAGAGGCCGGTGAAGATCGGCGCGGCGAGGCTCGTGCCGCCGATCTGCTGCAACTGGCCGTAGTTGTAGATGTACGCACCCGTGCTTTGCGCGGCGTCGAACGCGACGTCCGGCAACTGGCGGTTGCTGCCCGACTGCCACGACGGCGCGGGCAGGATCGTGCTGACGCCGCCGCCCGTCGCCCACAGCTTGCCGTTGCCGTCGAGCCCTTCGTTCCACACCGTCTCGCTCGAGAACGCGCCCGACGACGTCGTGTAGAGCGTCGTGCCGCCGATCGCGAGCACGTGCGGCGACGATGCCGGCCACGACACCGTGTAGTTCGAGCCGTCCGGATAGCCGCGGTTGTTGCACTCGTACACGCCTTCGTCACCCGACGAAACGGAGAACGTCTGGCCTTGCGCCGCGGCAGTCGTGAAGATCTGTTCCTCGGCGTCGAGCGTGCCGTCCGCGCTCGCGTCGGTCTCGCACCAGCCGAGCGATACGTTGATCACCTTTGCGGTGTTGTCCGACACCGCGCGGTTGAACGCCTGCGTGAGGCCCGTGTTGCCGCTCGCATTGAGATCGGCCATGTAGAACACGAGCTTGCCGACCTGGCCGCCGGCCGAGCCGACGATCGACTGGCTGTCGAGATCCCATTCGCCCTGACCTTCCTGGTCATCGGTGTAGCTGCCGCCGGTACCGTTGGTCTTGATGGTCTGCGTCGACACCGTGCCGTAGCCGTTGCTCGACGTGAACTGCTTCAGGTCCTGCAGCGTCTGCGACACGCCGCCGATCGTGATGATGCCGACGGTGACGCCGGCTGCGGTCGGCACGCCGGTTGCGTTGTAGAGGCCCGGGAATTCCTTCGGATAGTGGCCGGTCGCCGTGCCGGCCGCGAGCGCCTGCGGCTTCGACACGTTGCCGATGCGCAGCAGCGGCCGCGCGTGTGCAACGTTCTGCAGCCCGAGCACCGAGCCGACGACGTCGCCGAGCGCGCGCGGCACCTGCGCAGTCGACGTGTTCGCGAAGCCCGAGTGACCCGCGTAGTCGAAGTGCACGAGCGACGTGTTGAATGCGGTCTTCACCGTGGCGGCCGTGCCGCTGGCGGAGACCAGCAGGCGGTTCGGCGCAACCTCGACGTTCACGAAGCCGCTCTTGTGCAGATAGTCGACGACCGACTTGACCTGCGCATCGGTCGGCGCGTAGTTGGCGAGGAACTGCTCGTGAGTGAGGTACTGGCGGTAATGCGCGCTGCCGGGCCGGTTCACGTCGCGTGCCAGTTGCTTGAGCTGCGCGGCGTTGCGCAGTTTCAGGCTGACGACGACGTTGGTCGTTTCACCGCCTGCCAGTTCGAGCGACGGCGCCGCGCTGCGCGCCATCAACTGCGGGCCGGTCAGAAAGGCCTTCGTATGCGTATCGACCCAATCCGTCGTCGCATGCGCCGCGGCGGCGGCGAACACGAACGGTGCCACGCACGCGAGGCGGCGGGGCGACGGAAGGGGAAGGGCAAACCAGGTGTTCCTTTTCATCGGGAGTCCTTTTTTAGGAGAGGCGACGTTACTGGAACCCCCGGCCCTTGTGGGGCCGCGAGCGGTGACGAGCGTAGGGCGTCGGTGCCGTTCGGGTAGCTGCCATTTTCCATAGCTGTCAGTTCTGACATCGGCGCGGGTGCACGCCGGTGCTGCGTCATGCGCGTATGCGAATTGCGGCAGCGGCGAGCGGAACCGGTTCGCGATACGGCGGCGCAGCGGCGCGCGACGCTCGCGCGCACGAGTCGCTCGCCGCGACGCCGGAACGTGCGCGATCGCGGAGCGAATCGCCGTGTGAACGCATCGTACGCGACCGGTCGTTGTCGCATGCCGCGTCGCACTATGTGGTCAAACGCCGCGACACGGCAGGAACGGATTCGCGCGTGCACAAAATTGGGGTCGCTCGAGCGCAAACGTTTCCCGAACTGTGGAACGGTGCTTCCGGCAGTCTTGCGGGTGTCTTTCGGATCGCATGCGGCAATTGCGGATTAGAGGAAAGCTTCGAATTCGGTGGCGTGGACGCCCCGGCGCGGCGGATAGCGGGCACGCGCAAGATCGCGTGGCGTCGTTCGCGAGATTCCGCCTTGACGTGCGTCGATCAGCGGATATGCTTCAATCCATAACCATCGGGTTATGGATTTGGACATGCAGAACGCACACGACATGCTTTTCAGGACACTGGCTGATCCCACGCGCCGCGCGCTCTTCGAGCGGCTGTGCGCGGACGGCGAGCTGACGGTTGCCGCGCTGACGGCCCATGCGGGCGTCTCGCAGCCGGCCGTCTCGAAGCATCTGGGCGTCCTGAAGCAGGCCGGGCTCGTGAGCGACCGTCACGAAGGCCGGCAGACGCACTACAGCGCGCAGCCTCAAGCGCTGGCCCCGTTGATCGACTGGACGAGCCAGATGGCCGGCTTCTGGCAGACCCGGTTCGATGCCCTCGAAGATCTTCTCAAAAGGATGGACCAGTAATGAACCAGGCCACCACCGAAACGCGCTCCGTCGTCGTCGACCGGGAGCTGCCTCATCCGCCGGAGAAGATCTGGCGCGCGCTCACGCAGCCGCACCTGATCGAGGCGTGGCTGATGAAGAGCGACTTCGAGCCCGTCGCGGGCCGCGCCTTCAGCTTCCGTGCGGACTGGGGCTCGGTCGACTGCACGGTCCTGACGATCGAGCCGCCGCATGCGTTGTCCTATACGTGGGCCGCATACGGCCTCGAAAGCGTCGTCACGTGGACGCTCACGCCGACACCGCACGGCACGCACCTGCGGATGGAGCAGGTCGGCTTCCGGACCGACCAGGAGCAGGCGTACCGCGGTGCGCAGCACGGCTGGGTCCGCTTCTTCGACTCGCTCGAACAGGTGCTGGCCCGCCCCGACGAAGGCACGGAGGCCCGCGCATGAGCCCAACCGACCTCACGCCGTCGGAGCGTATCGACGCGCTGATCGCCGGCATCGCCGACTGGCGCGGCAAGACCTTCGCCGACCTGCGCCAGACGATCCTCGACGCGCAAGCGGGCATCGTCGAGGAATGGAAATGGATGGGCAGCCCCGTATGGTCGTGCGACGGGATGATTGCGGTGGCGAACGCGCACAAGGGCAAGGTGAAGCTGACCTTCATGCACGGCGCGCAGTTGCCCGATCCCGAC
Source organism: Burkholderia sp. AU15512 (assembly GCF_002223325.1). NCBI lineage: Bacteria > Pseudomonadati > Pseudomonadota > Betaproteobacteria > Burkholderiales > Burkholderiaceae > Burkholderia > Burkholderia sp. AU15512. The sequence goes on along the minus strand of NZ_NKEX01000006.1, from coordinate 1,844,156 downwards.
AAGCTCTTTAACGACGGCCTCGACGGCAATGCGCGGCGTGCGATCGATTTCTTCGAAGGCGACAAGCTCGACAAGCGGGCACTGAAGAATCTGGTACGCGCGGCGATCGACTACAACCGCACGCATCTGAAGAAGAACACCCGGCGAGCGGGCGCTGGCACGAAGGCGCGGGCCGACAAGGCGGCGTGACGCGCCGCACGACCGGTCACGCGGCGTAGCGCGCAGGCAAAAAAAGCCCGACACGAGGTCGGGCATCCAAATCGGCCGCAACCGCCCGCGAGGCGGCTGCGGCACCTGCAAGGTGCAGGGCGCTTACGCTGCGAGCAGCGAGCGCAGCACGAACGGCAGGATCCCGCCGTGCTTGTAGTAGTCGACTTCGATCGGCGTATCGATGCGCAGCAGCACCTGCACGCGCTGCGATTCGCCGTTCTTGCGATGGATCACGAGCGTGACGTCCTGTTGCGGCTTGAAGTCGTCGCCGAGGCCTTCGATGTCGTACGTTTCTTCACCGGTGATGCCGAGCGACTGGACGCTGTCCGCGCCCTTGAACTGCAGCGGCAGCACGCCCATGCCGACCAGGTTCGAGCGGTGGATGCGCTCGAAGCTGCGTGCGATCACGGCCTTCACGCCGAGCAGTTGCGTGCCCTTCGCGGCCCAGTCGCGCGACGAGCCCGTGCCGTACTCTTCGCCTGCGAACACGACCGTCGGCGTGCCGGCGGCAACGTACTGCATCGCTGCATCATAGATCGACTGCTGTTCGCCGCTCGGCTGGTGGATCGTCAGGCCGCCTTCGACGCGCGTGCCGTCCGCCTTCGGCGGGATCATCAGGTTCTTGATCCGGACGTTCGCGAACGTGCCGCGCATCATCACGTCGTGGTTGCCGCGGCGCGAGCCGTAGCTGTTGAAGTCGGCCTTCTGCACGCCGTTTTCCTTCAGCCACTTGCCTGCCGGCGAGTCTTCCTTGATCGAGCCTGCCGGGCTGATGTGGTCGGTCGTGACCGAGTCACCGAAGATGCCCAGTGCGCGCGCGCCCTTGACCGTCGGGATCGACGCAGCCGGTTCCATCGAGAAGTCGTTGCCGAAGAACGGCGGCTCGGCGATGTACGTCGACTTCGGCCAGTCATAGACCTGGCCCGATTCGCCCTCGATCTTGCTCCAGAGGTCGCCCTTCTTGGTCAGCTTCGAGTAGTTGTCCTCGAACTTCTTCGGGTCGAGCGCGAACTTGAGCAGCGCGTGGATTTCTTCGCTCGTCGGCCAGATGTCGCCGAGGTAGATGTCGCGGCCGCCCTTGCCCTTGCCGACCGGTTCGGTCATCAGGTCGCGCGTGATGTTGCCGGCGATCGCGTAGGCGACGACCAGCGGCGGCGACGCGAGGAAGTTCGCGCGGATGTTCGGGTGGATACGCGCTTCGAAGTTACGGTTGCCCGACAGCACGGCTGCCGCGACGATGTCGTTCTTCGTGATCGCTTCGTTCAGTTCCGGCGTCAGGTCGCCCGCGTTGCCGATACAGGTCGTGCAGCCGTAGGCGGCGACTTCGAAGCCGAGCTTCGACAGGTAGGGCAGCAGGCCCGTCTTCGTCAGGTACTCGGTGACGATGCGCGATCCCGGCGCGAGCGAGGTCTTGATCTTCGGATCGACCGTGAGGCCGGCCTCGACCGCCTTCTTCGCGAGCAGGCCGGCGGCCAGCAGCACGCTCGGGTTCGACGTGTTGGTGCACGACGTGATCGCGGCGATCAGGATGTCGCCGTTCTTCACGTCGACGCCGTTGCTCGTCGTGTATTGCGCGGCCAGGTCGTCCGCCTTCTTCGCGAAGCCGTTTTCCGCGACCGGCTTCGAGAACAGGTCGGTGAACGTCGACTTGACGTGGCCGATCTCGATGCGGTCCTGCGGGCGCTTCGGGCCGGCCAGCGACGGCGCGACCGTCGTCAGATCGAGCGTCACGACCTTCGTGTAGTCGATGTCGCCGGCTTTCGGGATGCCGAACAGCTTCTGCGCCTTGAAGTAGTTTTCGAACGCGGCGATTTCGGCCTTCGTGCGGCCGGTGCCTTCGAAGTACTCGATCGTCTTTTCGTCGACCGGGAAGAAGCCCATCGTCGCGCCGTATTCGGGCGCCATGTTGCCGATCGTCGCGCGGTCCGGCAGCGACAGCGACTTCGTGCCTTCGCCGAAGAACTCGACGAACTTGCCGACGACCTTCTCCTTGCGCAGCATTTCGGTGATCGTCAGCACCAGGTCGGTGGCCGTCACGCCTTCGCGCAGCTTGCCCTTCAGCTCGACGCCGACGACGTCCGGCGTCAGGAAGTACACCGGCTGGCCGAGCATGCCCGCTTCAGCCTCGATGCCGCCCACGCCCCAGCCGACCACGCCGATGCCGTTGATCATCGTCGTGTGGCTGTCGGTGCCGACGAGGGTGTCCGGGTAGTACACGGTGTCGCCGCCGTCCGCCTTCTTGTGGACGCCGCGCGCGAGGTATTCCAGGTTCACCTGGTGGACGATGCCGACGCCCGGCGGCACGACCTTGAACGTGTCGAATGCCTGCATGCCCCACTTCATGAACTGGTAGCGCTCGTTGTTGCGCTGGAATTCCAGTTTCATGTTCAGGTCGAGCGCGTCCTTCTGGCGGAAGTAGTCGATCTGCACCGAGTGATCGACGACGAGATCGACCGGGACCAGCGGCTCGATCTTCTTCGGGTTCTTGCCGGTACGCTCCGCGACGCCGCGCATGGCCGCGATGTCGGCGAGCAGCGGCACGCCCGTGAAGTCCTGCAGCACGACGCGGGACACCACGAACGGAATCTCGTCGACGCGCTTGTCGTTCGGCTTCCAGTTCGCGAGCTGCTGGATGTGCTCTTCGGTGATCTTCTTGCCGTCGTAGTTGCGCAGCACGGACTCGAGCACGATACGGATCGACACCGGCAGGCGTTCGATCTTCGTCTTCAGTTCCTTGCCGAGCTGCGGCAGCGAGTAGAACTTGCCTTTGCCGGAACCGCTGTCGAATTCCTTGAGGGTCTTGTGGAGATTGTGGGCCATGGTGATTTTCCTGGGTTTAAGGCTAGGAAACTACGTGTCCTGTAAATGACGGCTATATCACGTACAGATCGACGTACTCATCGACCGGCATCGCTTCGAGCTTTGCCTGGTCCAGCGACACGTCGAGAATCGCTTGTTGCTGCTTGGCCGGGAAGCGGCGGGCAAGGTTGGTCCTGAACTTCTCGACCAAGAGCGGGATGCCTTCGGCCCGGCGCCGCCGGTGGCCGAGCGGGTATTCGACCGCCACCTCGGCAAGCGTCGACCCGTCCGTGAACTCGATCGTCAGTGCATTCGCGATCGAGCGTTTGTCCGGGTCGTGGTAATCCTGCGTGAACTGCGGATCCTCGACGCACACGGTCTTCGCGCGCAGCGCGTCGATGCGGGGATCGGCGGCGGCCGAATCCTCGTAGTCGGCCGCGGTCAGCCGGCCGAACAGCAGCGGCACGGCGACCATGTACTGGATGCAGTGGTCGCGGTCGGCCGGATTGGCGAGCGGGCCCTGCTTGTCGATGATGCGGATCGCGGCCGCGTGCGTGCGGATCGTGATCCGGCTGATGTCGTCGGTCGTGCGGCCCGCGGCGGCGAGCTGCGCGTGCAGCTGCAGCGCGGCCTCGGCGGCCGTTTGCGCGTGGAATTCGGCGGGGAACGCGATCTTGAACAGCACGTTTTCCATCACGTACGTGCCGTACGGGCGCTGGAAGCGGAACGGCTTGCCGTCGAACAGCACGTCGTAGAAGCCCCAGGTCCTGGCGGTGAGCGCCGACGGGTAGCCCATTTCACCCGTTTTCGCGATCAGCGCGAGGCGCACCGCGCGGGAGGTTGCGTCGCCGGCCGCCCATGACTTGCGCGAACCCGTGTTCGGCGCGTGGCGGTAGGTGCGTAGCGCGTGGCCGTCGACGAACGCGTTGGACACAGCGTTGATCAGCTCGTCGCGCGCGAGCCCGAGCAGCCGGCCGACGACGGCCGTCGATGCGACCTTCACGAGCAGCACGTGGTCGAGCCCGACTGCATTGAACGAATTCTCGAGCGCGAGGCAGCCCTGGATCTCGTGGGCCTGGATCATCGCGACCAGCACGTCGCGCATCGCGAGCGGCTTGCGGCCGGCCGCGCGGGCCGTGCGGGAAAGCCAGTCGGCCGTCGCCAGGATCCCGCCGAGATTGTCGGACGGATGACCCCATTCGGCGGCGAGCCAGGTGTCGTTGAAGTCCAGCCAGCGGATCATCGCGCCGATGCCGAAGGCGGCCTGGACGGGATCGAGCTGGAAGGACGTGCCGGGCACCTTCGCGCCGTTCGGTACGATCGTGCCGGGCACGACGGGGCCGAGCAGCTTGGTGCAGGCAGGGTAGGAGAGCGCCTCGAGTCCGCATCCGAGCGTGTCGATCAGGCAATGACGCGCCGTCTCCAGCGCGAGCGCGCTGTCGATGCCGGTATTCAGCACGTAGTCGACGATATCGACGAGTACCGTATCCGGAGCAGGGCGGACGTTGGAGACCGGGGCGGACATCGAGGGGCCGATGGGAACGCGCTTAGTTCGTTGCCGGCTTCAGCTCGTTCGACTGCGTCGGTGCCGGCGTGCCTTGCGCCATTTCCGGCGTCACGCATTCGTCCGCGAGGCGTTCGCCGCCGTTCGCGTCGGAGAACAGCATCGCCTTGGTCGGGATCACGACCAGCTTGAAGCCTGCGGCCGGATCGTAGAACGTGTCGGCGCCCGTCGTCGTGGCCTGACGCGGCAGCTTGTAGTTCTTCTTCGCCCAGTGAACCGTGACGACCTGGTCGCGCTTCATGTCACCGGCGAGGTCGAACGACAGACCTTCCTTGCAGGACCACTTGACTGCGCCGTCCGGTACCGGATCGACCTTCGCTGCGGCACGTGCCTGTGCCTTCTTGCTGCGCGGGATGATGCGCTTGGCCGGCGCCGGGCGCTTGGCCGCTGCCTTCTTCGCGGTCGTCGTGGTCGTACCCTGGGCAAACGCGCTCGGAGCCGACACCAGCATCGTGGCGGACAAGGCGCCGATGGCGGTAGCGATCAGGAGTTTCTTCATGGAGTCAGAACCTTTCGATAATCAGTTGACAAGGGCCGGCAATCTGCGCCGCCGGCCGGGTTGAAACTGCACGCGCCCCGAAAGCGCGCAGCGGCCGCTATTTTCACCTATTTGGCCGCGTGTATATCAGGTTTTCGGGCTCCGTTACGTTTTTTGTCGTTTCGCAAACCTCTATCCGGTTCACGCGTCGTCGAATGCATGAAACTCGTGTATCGGCCGGCGGCGCGCGCTTACCGCGCGCTGCCCGCGGCGGTCGGGCCGAACAGCGGCGCGGCCTCGGCCGGCACCGGCTGGCCGGTGGCCCGTGCGCGGCGCAGCACCGACCAGTAATAGCGGTAACTCGCGCGATCGTGCAGCGTATCACCGTGGCGCGTCGGGCCCCAGTCGGCGGCCTGCGCGGCCAGCAGGATCTCGGCGGCCAGCGCGACTTCGTCGGTGCGCGGCGCGAACGCGTCGACGATCGGGCGGATCTGCGCGGGGTGAATGCTCCACATCCGCGTGAACGCGAATTCGTCGCGCGCGCGGCGTGCATCGGCGGCGACGACGCTCATGTCGCGCACCTCGGTCGTCACGTTGTGCGACGGCGTCTTGCCGTGCGCGTGGCAGGCCGCGGCGATTTCCAGCTTCGCGCGGCGCACGAGCGGATGCTCGAACTGGCCGGGCGAGCGCATCGCGAATTCGGGAATCGCGCCGTGGTGCGCGGAGACGAAATCCATCAGCCCGAAGCTCAGCGTGCCGACCGTCGGCAGCGCGGCGAGGGCGGCCGCCTGCGCGAGCGCGCCGTGCGTCTCGACCAGCACGTCGACCGGAATCGGCTGCGCGATGCCGAGCTCGCGACGCGTGCCTTCGATGAACGCGGTCATTTCGGCGGCATCGGCGGCGCTGGCGATCTTCGGCAGCGTGATGTAGGCGGGTGCACGCGATGCGCGCAGCACGATGCGGACGTCGTCGCGCCAGTGCGGGTGGGAAAAGTCGTGGATGCGGACGCCGACGCGGCCGAAGCGGTTCTCGTCGCTGCCGAGGATGTCGGTGACGAGTGCCGCGTGCGCGGCTTCCTGGCCGACGGCGGCGCCGTCTTCGCAGTCGAGCGTGATGTCGAACACGGGGCCCAGCTCGGCCTGCAGCGCGAGCGACTTGCGCATCAGCTTTTCGCTGCCCGCGTAGTGATCACAGCAGGGCAGGATCGCGGGCGGGGACGCCCCGTCGTACAGCACTTGTGCGGGAGTGAGCGCGGCCATCTCGTCTACGTCAGGGAAGCGGGTCAACGTGGAGAAAATCGGATTCGGACGCGTTCTGGGCGGGGGCGCGGCAAGCGCGGGGCGGCAAAACGTGCGCGGATCGGATCGGTCGGCCGGGCCGGCGGCTTGCCGGCCCGGGCCGAAACCGGGCTGCCCGAGGGCCGCCCGGCGAGGTGCTTGATGCTTAGTTCTTCAGCAGGTGGGCGACGCCATCGCGCTCTTCGAGCAGCTCGGCCAGCGTGCCGTCCATCTTCTCGCGCGAGAACGCGTCGATTTCCAGGCCTTCGACGCGCTTGTATTCGCCGTTTTCGCAGGTGACCGGCACGCCGTAGATGATGTCTTCGGGGATGCCGTACGAGCCGTCCGACGGGATGCCCATCGTGACCCACTTGCCGTTCGTGCCGAGGACCCAGTCACGCACGTGGTCGATCGCTGCGTTCGCTGCCGACGCTGCCGACGACAGGCCGCGCGCCTCGATGATCGCCGCGCCGCGCTTGCCGACGGTCGGGATGAACGTGTCGCGGTTCCACACGTCGTCGTTGATCAGCTTCAGCAGCGATTCGCCTTCGGCGGTCGCGAAGCGGAAGTCGGGGTACATCGTCGGCGAGTGGTTGCCCCACACGGCGAGCTTCTCGATCGATGCGACCGGCTTGCCCGACTTCGCTGCGAGCTGCGACAGCGCGCGGTTGTGGTCGAGGCGCAGCATGGCCGTGAAGTTCTTCTTCGGCAGATCCGGTGCCGACTTCATCGCGATGTAGGCGTTCGTGTTCGCCGGGTTGCCGACGACCAGCACCTTCACGTCGCGGCTCGCGACTTCGTTCAGCGCAGCGCCCTGAACCGTGAAGATTTCGGCGTTTGCCGACAGCAGGTCCTTGCGCTCCATGCCCTTCGAGCGCGGACGTGCGCCGACCAGCAGTGCGACGTCGGCATCCTTGAATGCGACCTTCGGATCGTCGGTGATCACGACGCCCGCGAGCAGCGGGAACGCGCAATCGTCGAGTTCCATCACGACGCCCTTGACGGCGCCTTGGGCTTGCGGGAGGTCGAGCAGTTGCAGGATGACCGGCTGGTCCTTGCCGAGCAGGTCGCCGTTCGCGATGCGGAACAGCAGGGAGTAAGCGATTTGACCTGCGGCGCCGGTGACGGCAACACGCTTTGCGGGCTTAGCCATTGAAAATCTCCAGGACGGGTAAAGCGTTGGACACTCGCGAAAACGCCATTCTATGCGCGTTGTGCGGAGTGTTGCATTGAAGCAGGGCGGAGGACTCGCGATGGCAGACGCGGTGAACCTGGAGACGGCCGTGGCACGTAGCCGGGGACGCGCTTTTGCACCCGCGAACCCTTGCTCGACCCGGAGTGTAGGAGCCGTCCGGCTCAAAGTCAAACGGTATCATATGTCTTATATAAGACAGATGTTTTGCGGAAATTGAGTGGACTTAAAAGTGCGGTTTGTGATGAAATGCGCGCCATGACATCGAACCAGGCGAATACCGCGAATCAGACCGGCGCAGGCGGCCCAGGGCAGCCGGGCGCGAGCGATCCCGCACCTTCGCCCGCGGCGGCTCCGTCGCCGACGTTCAGCCCGTTATACCAGCAGATTAAGTCATTAATCACGCAAAGTCTCGAAACCGGCGAGTGGAAGCCGGGCGAGATCATCCCGAGCGAGGTGGAGCTGGCGGCCCGTTACAAGGTCAGCCAGGGCACCGTCCGCAAGGCGATCGACGAGCTGGCCGCCGAAAACCTCGTGGTCCGGCGGCAGGGCAAGGGCACTTTTGTTGCGACGCACAATGAAGATCGCGCGCAGTTCCGCTTCCTGCGGCTGCTGGCCGACGACGGTGCCGAGCATCCGCACGTGAGCCGCCTGCTCGAATGCCGTCGCCTGCGCGCGCCGGCCGAGATCGCGCGGCAGCTCGACCTGAAGCCGGCCGATCCGGTCGTGCAGGTGCGCCGCCTGCTGGAGTTCGAGAACGAAGTGACGGTGCTCGACGAGATCTGGCTGCCGGGCGCGATGTTCCGCGGGCTCACGTTCGAGCGGCTGAGCGAGTACAAGGGGCCGCTCTACGCGATGTTCGAGACGGAGTTCGGTACGCGGATGATCCGCGCGACGGAAAAGATCCGCGCGGTCGCGGCGGAGCCGGCGGTGGCCGACCTGCTGCACGTGCCGGCAGGTTTCCCTTTGCTGTCGGTCGAGCGCGTGTCCTATACATACGGAGACCGGCCGGTGGAAGTGCGTCGCGGCTGGTATGTCACGACCGGGTACTACTATCAGAATGACTTGAGTTGACGGTGTATCGGCTCAAGCCGAGTGCGTTCGCGTTCCCCACGTTCGCGAAGCACGTTTCGGGCCGCCTTTGTTCTTGTTCGCGCAACTATCCAGAGCAGACTTTCGCTGCAGCGCGATATAAAAAGGCGCTAAAATCGCGGATTAGTGTGACAACATAGTAGGGGTCTAGCATGACTGATGCAGTAAGAAAGCCGAGGCCGGAATACCGGAACATCGGATTCGGCGATATCACGATGAAATATCGCATGCCGCTGGCAGCGATATTGTCGATTCTCCACCGAGTCAGCGGCGCGCTGCTGTTCTTGTTCCTGCCGTTCCTGCTGTTCCTCTTCGACCAGAGCCTCACGTCCGAGCTCAGCTTCGAAGTCTTCAAGGCTTTCCTCTCCAACATCATCGTCAAGCTGATCGTCCTCGCACTGTCGTGGGCCTTCTTCCACCATTTCTGCGCCGGCATTCGCCACCTGCTGATGGACGTCAACCACGACGCCGTCACGAAGGAAGGCGGCAAGCGGACGGCAGTCGTCGTCTTTGTCGTCTCGATCGCGCTGACGATCGCCATGGCACTCAAACTGTTCGGAGCATTCTAAGAAAATGGCAGCCAATAACCGAATCGGCTCGAAGCGCCTCGTCGTCGGCGCTCACTACGGCTTGCGCGACTGGCTCGCGCAGCGTATCACCGCCACGATCATGGCGGTCTACACGGTCATCCTGCTCGTCCTGTTCTTCGGCGCGCACGATTTCTCGTACGAAGGCTGGGCATCGATCTTCGCCGCGCAATGGATGAAGCTCGCGACCTTCGTGATGCTGCTTTCCCTCTTCTACCACGCATGGGTCGGCGTGCGCGACATCTGGATGGACTACGTGAAGCCCGTCGGTGTGCGCCTGCTGCTGCAATCGCTGACCATCGTCTGGCTGCTCGCATGTGCGGGCTACGCCGCGCAGATTCTCTGGAGAGTGTAAAGAATGGCTGCAATCAAAACTAACCTCCCGCGCCGCAAATTTGACGTCGTGATCGTCGGCGCAGGCGGCTCCGGCTTGCGCGCAGCGCTGCAACTGTCGCGCGCGGGCCTGTCGGTCGGCGTGCTGTCGAAAGTGTTCCCGACCCGTTCGCACACGGTGGCCGCGCAGGGCGGTATCGGTGCGTCGCTCGGCAACATGAGCGAAGACAACTGGCACTTCCACTTCTACGACACGATCAAGGGCTCCGACTGGCTCGGCGACCAGGACGCGATCGAATTCATGTGCCGTGAAGCGCCGAACGTCGTATATGAACTCGAGCACTTCGGCATGCCGTTCGACCGTAACGCGGACGGCACGATCTACCAGCGCCCGTTCGGCGGCCACACCGCGAACTACGGCGAGAAGCCGGTCCAGCGCGCCTGCGCGGCCGCCGACCGTACCGGTCACGCGCTGCTGCACACGCTGTACCAGCAGAACGTCGAAGCGAAGACGCAATTCTTCGTCGAATGGATGGCGCTCGATCTGATCCGCGACGCGGAAGGCGACGTGCTCGGCGTGACGGCCCTCGAGATGGAGACGGGTGACGTCTACATCATGGAAGGCAAGACGACGCTGTTCGCGACGGGCGGCGCAGGCCGGATCTTCGCGGCATCGACCAACGCGTTCATCAACACCGGCGACGGCCTCGGCATGGCTGCGCGTTCGGGCATCGCGCTGCAGGACATGGAGTTCTGGCAGTTCCACCCGACCGGCGTGGCCGGCGCGGGCGTGCTGATCACCGAAGGCGTGCGCGGCGAAGGCGGTATCCTGCGCAACGCGAACGGCGAGCGTTTCATGGAGCGCTACGCGCCGACGCTGAAGGATCTGGCGCCGCGTGACTTCGTGTCGCGTTCGATGGACCAGGAAATCAAGGAAGGCCGCGGCGTGGGTCCGAACAAGGATCACGTGCTGCTCGACCTGTCGCACATCGGCGCCGAGACGATCATGAAGCGTCTGCCGTCGATCCGCGAAATCGCGCTGAAGTTCGCGAACGTCGACGCGATCAAGGAACCGATCCCGGTCGTCCCGACGATCCACTACCAGATGGGCGGCATCCCGACCAACATCCACGGTCAGGTCGTCGGCACGACGCGCGGCGGTCACAAGGATCCGGTCAACGGTTTCTACGCAGTGGGCGAATGCTCGTGCGTGTCCGTGCACGGCGCGAACCGCCTCGGCACGAACTCGCTGCTGGACCTCGTGGTGTTCGGCCGTGCGGCCGGCAACCACATCGTCGAGCACGTGAAGAACCAGAAGGAACACAAGCCGCTGCCGGCCGATGCGGGCGAATTCTCGCTGGCACGTCTGGCGAAGCTCGACAAGTCGACCTCAGGTGAATACACGCAGGACGTCGCGAACGACATCCGCTCGACGATGCAGAAGCACGCAGGCGTGTTCCGCACGTCGGAGCTGCTGAAGGAAGGCGTCGACCAGATGGCCGGCCTGAAGGCACGCGTGGAAAACATCCACCTGAAGGACAAGTCGAAGGTGTTCAACACCGCGCGCGTCGAAGCGCTCGAGCTGGAGAACCTGATCGAAGTCGCTCGCGCAACGATGGTGTCGGCGGAAGCACGCAAGGAAAGCCGTGGCGCACACGCCCACAGCGACTACGAACACCGCGACGACGAGAACTGGCTGCGCCACACGCTGTGGTACAGCGAAGGCGATCGCCTCGACTACAAGCCGGTTCAAATGAAGCCGCTGACGGTCGAATCCGTGCCGCCGAAGCCGCGCACGTTCTAAGCCGAGTCAAAGGAATCCGAAATGGCAAAACGCATTTTTGAAGTCTACCGCTACGATCCGGACAAGGACGCAGCGCCGCGCATGCAGACGTACGAGCTGGAGCTCGAGCACGAGCGCATGCTGCTCGACGCACTGGTCAAGCTGAAGGCCGTGGACGAAACGCTGTCGTTCCGCCGTTCGTGCCGTGAAGGCGTGTGCGGTTCGGACGCGATGAACATCAACGGCAAGAACGGTCTCGCGTGCCTGACGAACCTGAACGACCTGCCGCAGAAGATCGTGCTGCGTCCGCTGCCGGGCCTGCCCGTCGTGCGCGACCTGATCGTCGACATGACGCACTTCTTCAACCAGTACCACTCGATCAAGCCGTACCTGATCAACGACGCGCCGCCGCCGGAGAAGGAACGCCTCCAGTCGCCGGAAGAGCGCGACGAGCTCGACGGCGTGTACGAGTGCATTCTGTGCGCAAGCTGCTCGACGTCGTGCCCGAGCTTCTGGTGGAACCCGGACAAGTTCGTCGGCCCGGCGGGCCTGCTGCAGGCTTACCGCTTCATCGCGGACAGCCGCGACACGGCCACCGGCGAGCGTCTCGACAACCTGGAAGACCCGTACCGTCTGTTCCGTTGCCACACGATCATGAACTGCGTCGACGTTTGCCCGAAGGGCCTGAACCCGACGAAGGCGATCGGCAAGATCAAGGAACTGATGGTTCGCCGCGCGGTTTAAGGTTGTGATGAGCGACGATTCGCATCAATCCGACCCGCACCGTCGCGCACGCCTTCGCTGGCGTGCGCGGCGGGGTCTGCTGGAGAACGACATCATTTTCGAGCGTTTCTTCAGCAGATACGAGCATGACCTCACCGATGCAGACGTAGGCGCGTTGTCGCGCCTGCTCGATCTGAGCGACAACGACCTGATGGACTTGCTCCTCGCGCGCAAGGAACCAGAAGGCGACCTAGACAGCCCGGATATTCACCGGCTGTTGGAGATGCTGCGCAACGTGTAACGCCAAGGTGTAACACGCTGTGCCCGTTATCGAATCCCGTTTCTTTATTTCGATTGAGGATGTGCCATGACTCCGTCTGATGTTAAAGCCACGCTATCGTTCAGCGACAACTCGCCGAGCGTCGAACTGCCGATCTACAAGGGCACGATGGGCCCGGACGTGATCGACATCCGCAAGCTGTACGGCCAGACCGGCAAGTTCACGTACGACCCGGGCTTCATGTCGACGGCAGCTTGTAATTCGGCGATCACGTACATCGACGGCGACAAGGGCGAGCTGCTGTACCGCGGCTACCCGATCGACAACCTCGCGCAAAACGCGGACTTCCTCGAAAGCTGCTACCTGCTGCTGAAGGGCGAACTGCCGAACGCAGCGCAAAAGAAGGAATTCGTCGACACCGTCACGAAGCACACGATGGTGCACGAGCAGATGCACTTCTTCTTCCGCGGCTTCCGTCGCGACGCGCACCCGATGGCGATCCTGGTCGCTGCAGTCGGCGCGCTGTCGGCGTTCTACCACGACTCGCTCGACATCAACGATCCGCGTCACCGTGAAGTGTCGGCGATCCGCATGATCGCGAAGCTGCCGACGCTCGTCGCGATGGCGTACAAGTACAGCATCGGCCAGCCGTTCGTGTATCCGAAGAACTCGCTGTCGTACAGCGCGAACTTCATGCACATGATGTTCTCGAACCCGTGCGAAGAGTACAAGGTCAACGACGTGCTCGTCCGCGCCCTCGACCGTATCCTGATCCTGCACGCCGACCACGAGCAGAACGCATCGACGTCGACCGTCCGCCTGGCCGGCTCGTCGGGCGCGAACCCGTTCGCGTGTATCGCTGCCGGTATCGCCTGCCTGTGGGGCCCGGCGCACGGTGGTGCGAACGAAGCCGCGCTGAACATGCTCGAGCAGATCGGTTCGCCGGACAACATCCCCGAATTCATCAAGCAGGTGAAGGACAAGAATTCGGGCGTGAAGCTGATGGGCTTCGGTCACCGCGTGTACAAGAACTACGACCCGCGTGCGAAGCTGATGCGCGAGACGTGCTACGAAGTGCTGAACGAACTGGGCCTGCACGACGACCCGCTGTTCAAGCTCGCGATGCAGCTCGAGAAGATCGCGCTGGAAGACGAATACTTCGTGTCGCGCAAGCTGTACCCGAACGTCGACTTCTACTCGGGCATCGTCCAGCGCGCGCTGGGCATCCCGACGTCGATGTTCACGTGTATCTTCGCGATGGCACGTACGGTCGGCTGGATCGCACAGTGGAACGAAATGATCGGCGATCCGGAACAGAAGATCGGCCGTCCGCGTCAGCTGTTCATCGGCGATACGCCGCGCGAAGCGAAGCCGCTCAACGCACGTTAAGTCGTGCGCGGCGCGAACGGCCGGCAGGCCGCTCGCGTCGGGCGATCGCAACGCCACGACACCCCGACGGGTCATCCTGTCGGGGTGTTTTCATTTGGGCGGCCGCGGTTCGCTCCGACCCGCGTGGCGTTCCAGCGACGGCGGGCGCGTGTCGAGTGCGGGCGCGTCGTGATCGGGCGCGTGGCCGTGCTGCACGAAGAATTGCCGGTATGCGCCCGGCGTCATCCCGCGTGCGGCAAGGAACTGCCGATTGAAGTTCGCGGCATTCGGAATGCCGCAGCGCGCGGCCACGGTCGCGATCGGCCAGTCGGTGCCGACGAGGTGACGGCACGCGTGCGCGAGCCGCAGCCGCTGCACGTAGCGGCCGACGCTTTCGCCGAGATGCCGGACGAACAGGCGCTGCAACGTGCGTTCGGACATGTGCGCGGTGGCGGCGAGTGCGTCGATGCGCAACGGCTCGTGGAAGTGCCGGTCGATCGCGTCGAGCACGCGGTCGAGGCGTTCGGCTTCGGGGGCGGCTGCGTCGGTTTGGCGTGTCGTGCCGTCGGTGCGCTCGTACGCGTGCGCGGTGGCGAGCGGTTCGCCGCCGGCTTCCGCGAGATCGGCGAGCGTGTCGAGCGCGGCCGCGAGCCGGGTGCGCGGCGACGGATCGAGCAACTGCGGCAGCCGCACGCGCATCGCGCGGGCTGCATCCGCGTCGAAGCGCAGGCCCGGTGCGGCACGCCGCAGCAGCGAGCGCAGCGGTGCGTATTCGGGGCAACAGTCGGCCAGACGCCGCGCCCAGTCGCCGTCGAACCAGATCACGAGCGCGACTTCAGGCGCGTCGCGATCGATGCGTGCATTCGACGACCACGTATGCGGCAGGTTGGGCGGCACGAGCACCAGGTCGTCGTCCGCGTAGTGCGCGACGTGATCGCCGATGAAGCGCCGGCCGCGGCTGTTGAGCGTCAACGTCAGTTCGTACTCGGGATGGCGATGCCATTCGAACGGGATGCGCGCGAGCTGGCGGTGATAGACGCGGATCGAACAGCCGGGGGCGAACGTCACGTGCTCGTACTGCGGTTTCATTGCGGCCTCCGGGGGAGCGCCGGCATCGCGCCGTGGCATGATCGTGAGCGATCGTCACGACGGAGCGATGCCATGTTTTCACATGTTTGCGTGGGGGTGGCCGACACCGCGCGCGCCTACGATTTCTACGCGCCGCTGTTCGCGGAACTCGGGCTGCGCCTGAAATTCCGCGAGCCGGACGGCTGGTCGGGCTGGATGCCGGCCGACACCGACCGGCCGCTGTTCTTCTTCGGCCACCCGCTCGACGGCCGCGCGCCCGAGCGGGGCAACGGCCACACGATCGCGTTCGTTGCGCCGACCCGCGCGCACGTCGATCGCTGCCACGCGCTCGCGCTACGCCACGGCGGCACTTGCGAAGGGCCGCCGGGCCTGCGGCCGGACTATCACCGCGACTACTACGGCGCCTATTTCCGCGATCCGGACGGCAACAAGCTGTGCGTGGTCTGCCATCGTCCGGCGTGACGCCCGGTTGTCAGGATTGTATCGATAGTTGGCCGGATAGTGGTAATCGCGACCGCGCGCCGGCCGTACGCTGACAGCACATCACGACACCTGTCAGCGAGGAGACCACGATGCAACTGACGATTGACGACCTGCCTGCCGCGATTCGCGACGCGAAACGGGCGCTGCGCGCCGACTTGCCCGGTTATGCGGCCACGTTCCGCGAACTGGAGGGCGAGATTGCGCGGCAGGTCGACGCGATTCGGCGTGCGCATGCGCATGGCCATGACGTGATTCCGGTGGTGCCGTTTGCGGACATCGCGAGAGGGAGCGTCGATCCGCATGCGGTTGCCGCGATCCGCACGCATGGCGCGGTCGTGATCCGTGGCGTATTCGATGCGCAGCAGGCGCGCGACTGGAACGACGAGATCGGTGCCTACCTGGACGCGAACCGCTTCGCCGACCGGCTGCACGCACGTGCCGAGGACCGCTATTTCGGCAACCTCGCGTCGGGCAAGCCGCAGATCTACGGCGTCTACTGGTCGAAGCCGCAGGTGGCTGCGCGCCAGTCGCCGGCCCTGACCCAGGCGCGCGTGTTCCTGAACCGCCTGTGGCGGCACGCGGACGGCGGGCGCACGCACTTCGATCCCGACCAGGTGCCGGCCTATGCGGACCGGATTCGTCGCCGCCCGCCCGGCTCGACGTCGCTCGGGCTGTCGCCGCATGTCGACGGCGGTTCCGTCGAACGCTGGCTCGGCGCGAATTTCCGCAAGGTCTACCGTCACGTGCTGGCCGGCCGCTGGCGCGATTACGATCCGTACGATGCGGCGTTCCGTCCCGACGTCGAGGAGATTCCGTCGCCGGCCGTGTGTTCGATGTTCCGCACGTTCCAGGGCTGGACCGCACTGACGCCGCAGGGGCCCGGCGACGGCACGCTGCAGTTGATCCCGGTGGCGAACGCGATGGCCTACGTCGTGCTGCGTGCGCTGCAGGACGACGTGGCCGACGACGACCTGTGCGGCGCGCGGCCGGGCCGCGCGCTGTCGATCCGGCCCGAATGGCACGCGCTGCTGCTCGACGCGCTGGTGCCGATCCCGCACATGGAGCCGGGCGATGCGGTGTTCTGGCACGGCGACGTCGTGCACGCGGTCGAGGATGCGCACCGCGGCAGCGGCGACAGCAACGTGATGTACATCGCGGCCGCTCCCGGTTGCGCGAAGAACGACGCATACCTGCAGCGCCAGCGCGCTGCGTTCCTGCGCGGCGAGAGCCCGCCCGATTTCCCGGCCGATCATTTCGAGGTCGAATTCGACGGGCGGGGCCGAGAGGGCGATCTCACGGCGCTCGGCCGTTCGCAGATGGGGTTCGGGGCGGGCGTGTAGCAAGCATGCCGCATGAGAAGGCGGCGGCTCGCCGGGCGGCGCACGGCAGGCTGCCGAATCGGCTGCGCGCCGCGCGCAATTCGACGCAATCGGCTGCCGGCGCAGCCGAAATCGACGCGAATTGCGCAATTTGGCTTCCGATAATGGTCCGGACACAACGCAGCCGCTCCGTGTGAAGCACGGATGTGGCGCTGACCATGGAGGAGTCGATGCAATTCACGCAAGCGATCGTTCGCCGCCCCGCGCCGTCCTGTGGCGCGGGCCTGACCACCGCCGAGCTCGGCGCACCCGATTACGACAAGACGCTCACCCAGTTCCACGCTTACTGCGAAGCGCTGCGCACGCTCGGCGTCGCGCTGACCGAACTGCCGCCGCTGGAGGCATTCCCCGATTCGCACTTCGTCGAGGACACCGCGGTCGTGACGCCGGAATTCGCGGTGATCACGCGCCCCGGTGCGCCGGCGCGGCGGGGCGAGACGGTGCACATCGAAGCGGCGCTGGCCGCGCATCGCGACCTGCTGCCGATGCAGGACGGCCGGCTCGACGGCGGTGACGTGATGCAGGTCGGCAAGCGCTTCTACATCGGCCTGACGGGCCGCACCGACGCCGAAGGCATCGCCGCGTTCGAGTCGCTCGTGTCGCGCTACGGCTACTCGGTCGTCGCGGTGCCGGTGGGCGCCGGCCTGCATCTCAAGTCGGTCGTCAACGCGCTCGGCGACGACACGCTGCTCGTCACCGAAGCGCTGGCCGCGCATCCGGCCTTCGCCAGCTATCGCCGGATCGCGATCTCGGCCGCCGACGAATACGCGGGCAACACGCTGCGCGTGAACGGCACGCTGATCACGCCAGCCGGCTACCCGCGCGTGCACGACAAGATCGCGTCGCTCGGGCTGCCGCTGCACGTGATCGATACGAGCGAGTTCCGCAAGATGGACGGCGGCCTGACCTGCCTGTCGCTGCGGTTCTAGCCGATTGGCGCGCGGCCGCTTCGGCCGGATAATGTGGCCCCCGCGCGGAACCGGAGACGTTCCGCGCACCAGCCACGACCCGACCGGAGCGAACGCGGATGACCGACAAGAAGATGCAGCTCGACAAGATCGATCTCCGGATCCTCGACATCCTGCGCACCGACGGGCGGATTTCCTACCGGAAGCTGTCGGAGCTCGTGAACCTCACGCCGCGGCCGTGCCAGGCGCGCGTGGAGCGGCTCGAGGCGCTCGGCGTGATCGAAGGGTACCGCGCGGTGATCAAGGCGCCGCGCGCGACCAAGCCGATCGTCGTGATCGCGCAGATCACGCTGGCCGACCACGGGCGTTCGCAGGCGCCGTTCGAGGACGAAATGCGGGCGAATCCGGCCGTGCTCGATTGCTGGCTCGTCAGCGGCACGTTCGATTTTCTCGTGCGGCTAGCGTGCGAGGATCTCGACGAGTACCGGCGGATCGCGAACCTGTGGCTGGAAAGCCCGCGGTTCCGGATCGAGAAGATCGTGACGACGGCCGAACTGCAGGCGATCAAGCGCAGCGTCGTGTGATGCGGCCGGGAAGGACCGGCTTCGACGCGAATGACCCGGCCTGACGATTTGCATTCCGAATCAAATCGTCGGGCCTGAATCCAATCAGGGTGAACACTATGGATGCTTTGCAAGCGGCAGCGGAGACGGCCGCACCGTCCGGGACGACGCTGAAACGCCGTCTGCAGGGCCGCCACATCGCGATGATCGCGATCGGCGGCTCGATCGGCACGGGGCTGTTCGTCGCGTCGGGGGCGTCGGTCGCGCAGGCGGGGCCGGGCGGGGCGATCGCCGCGTATATCGCGATCGGGCTGATGGTGTACTTCGTCGTCACGGGCCTCGGCGAGATGGCCGCGCTGATGCCGGTATCGGGCTCGTTCGCGATCTACGGCGAGAAGTACGTCGACGAAGGCTTCGGCGTCGCGCTCGGCTGGACCTACTGGTACAGCTGGGCCGTGACGATCGCGATCGAGCTGGTCGCCGCGCAGATCGTGATGCGCTACTGGTTTCCAACCCTGCCCGGCATCTGGTGGGGCGCGGGGTTCCTCGTGCTGATCTTCCTGCTGAATACGCTGTCGGTGCGCGGTTTCGGCGAATCGGAATACTGGTTCTCGCTGATCAAGGTCGTCACCGTGGTCGCGTTCATCGCGGCCGGGCTGCTGATTGCCGCCGGCCTGATCGGGAACGGGCATCCGGTCGGCTTGCGCAACTTCACGACGGGCGATGCGCCGTTCGTCGGCGGCGTGCACGCGATGATGAGCGTCGCGCTGATCGCGGGCTTCTCGTTTCTCGGCACCGAGCTGGTCGGGATCACGGCCGGCGAATCGGAAAACCCGCGCAAGACGATCCCGCGTGCGGTGAAGCAGATCTTCTGGCGGATCATGCTGTTCTACGTGTTCGCGATCTTCGTGATCGGGCTGCTGGTGCCGTACACGGACCCGAACCTGCTGAAGAGCGACGTGACCGACATCGGCGTGAGCCCGTTCACGCTGGTGTTCAGCCACGCGGGTTTCCGGCTCGCGGCCGGCGCGATGAATCTCGTGATCCTGACGGCCGTGCTGTCGGCCGGCAATTCCGGGACTTACGCGGCCACGCGGATGCTGTACAACCTCGCGGCGGAAGGGCGCGCACCGGCGATGTTCGCGACGCTGTCGCCGGGCGGCGTGCCGCGCAACGCGCTGTACGCGACGATGGCCGTCGGCGGGCTGTGCTTCCTCACGTCGCTGGCCAACAACCAGAGCATCTATCTGTGGCTGCTGAATACGGTCGGCATCACCGGCTTCATCGCGTGGCTCGGCATCGCGGTCTGCCATTACCGGTTCCGCAAGGGGTTCCTGAAGCAGGGCTACCGGCTCGATCAGCTGCCGTACCGCGCGAAATGGTTCCCGTTCGGGCCGCTGTTCGCGATCGCGATCTGCATCGTGATCTCGCTCGGGCAGGATTACCAGGCGTTCTTCGCGGCCCGCATCGACTGGATGGAAGTGCTGTCGATCTACGTGTGGATTCCGCTGTTCGTCGCGATCTGGTGGGCGTATCGCCGTGCGCGCAAGAGCCGGCTCGTGCGCTACGAGGAGATGGACATCGGGCCGTGGCTGACGCGTTCGGTCGAAGCCGTCGATGCAGCGACCACGCAGCACGGGCAGTCGCACTGACTGCCTGGTACGGAAAGCGCGATAACGGGAGCCGGCATGTTTTGTCCGGCCGGCTCCGATGCATGCGGCTGGCGCGCGGCGTCATCTGCACGAGACGCCGGTCGCCGCGTGAGCAGGGGGCATCCGCTGCCCTACATGAGGGAAGCGGCGCGGATGCCGTGCCTGCGTTACTTGTCCAGCTCCGGATAGTGCCGGAAGATGCCCATGTCGTTGAACGGGATGCGGCGTTCCGACTCGAGATAGAGCGCAACAGGCGTATGCAGTGCAACGCGGTCGTGCAGTGCAACCAGCGCCGCGATCTGCCGCTCCGCACGCTTCATCGCTTTCGGAAACGCGTAGCGCAGGCCCTCGATCAACTGGAACATCGACAGGTCCGCATAGCTGAGTGCGTTGCCGGCGAGGTAGCCGCTCTTGTGCGGATTCTGTGCGAGTACACGCTCGAAGTATCCGAGGAATTTCGGCAGCCGGTTTTCGAGGAAATCGGCGGCACGCTCGGCGGCTTCCGCCTGCTGATCCTCGTAGTAGAGGCCGCTTGCGATCGGATGGTGCGTGTCGTGGATCTCGGTGACGAAATCGGCGACGGTCAACTGAAGCTGGTGCACCCACAGCCGGCCGGCTTCGTCGGCGGGCGCGAGCCCCAGCCGCGCGCCGAGAAACAGCAGGATGTTCGCGGTTTGCCCGATGACGACGTCGCCGGCTTTCAGGAACGGCGGCGCGAACGGCACGCATTCCGCCTTCGAGCTGTCCATCATCCGCATCATTGCCGGCACGCCCATGCCGCGCCCCGATTCACGCGCGACGTCGACATAATCGGCTTCGGCCGCTTCGAGCGCGAGCCGCACGTACTCGCCCCGGCCCTGGATCTCGGGCCAGTAATACAGTTCGTATCGCATGCTGTCTTCCCGTTCGTTGAACCGGCTGCCGCCGGCATCGTGACGACCGGGCGGCCGCGCGTCGCGCGCCACCCGCTGCGAATAGACAGTCTAGGCGATCGCAGGAAAAGTGCCGCGTGCGTCGTACATGCGTTACGCGCCGCGCTCGCCGCCTTCGGGGCCGTAGAAGAACACCCACGTCGAGAAGTCGTCGGAGAAGCCGATGAAGCGGTGTTCCGCGTGTGCCGGGACGAACAGCACGTCGCCGGCCGCGACTTCGTATTCGCGTCCGGCGACGACGACGCGTGACGTGCCCGTGGCGATCGCGTAGACCTCGTCGCGCGTATGCGGCTTCTGCTTGTCCTCGATGCGCGGCCGGTACAGCTCGACGTCGAGCGTACCGTGGCGAAACAGCGTCGTGAACAGCGTGCCATCTTCGTCGAGGCGGGCGAGCGATTCGTTCAGGCCGAGCTTCATGGCGGGGGCTCCGGATCCGGATCGTGGGGGGCATGCGCGTTGCGCCATCGTATCTCGAAATCAGGAGCGCGATGTGCAGCGCCCGACGAGGCGGGCGAATCACGTCGCTCGCCACCGATGAAACGGTGGCCGCACATGCTCGCCATGGATGAAACGCGTGCGTCCATCGATGAAACAGCGTGACGATCGTCCGCATTCGATCGACAGGTTCACCGCGATTTAATAAACGCCCACTACGATCCCGCATCGTCGATCGACCGATGCGCAGCGATTCGATTCGAGCGTCGACCCTGCCATCCATCGCCCAACCGTGCGACGCAACAGGTTGTCATTCCCGTGAACCCGCGATTTGCAACGTCGTGATCGGCTGCTGGCGTTGCTCGCATCATTTCGTATTTCTCATGAATCGAACCCCGTCGGCTTCTTTACGCAGAAAATTCCTGGCTGCCGCACCCGCGGTTGCCGTGGCGCCGTTGTTGAGCGCTTGCGGTGGCGACGACGTCACGTCGGCGCCCGTCACCGATGAGGCGCTGGCCGCGCAAATGTCCGCGAAGCTCAACGCGCAGCTCGGTGATGCCGCGACGGTCAACGCGATCGTGCCTGCGCTGACCGATGTCGGCTTCACGTGGGACCTGCCGACGGTGCCGGCCGCGCAAATCGGCGCGATCGTCGCATACAGCTTCGGCAATCGCCCGAACGCGGCAAGCGGCAATACGTCGAGCACGGGCGGCAACCAGTCCGCGCTGCCCGATCCGGGGCCCGTCAACGAAGCGCTCGCGGACGCCGTCTACCGTATTCGGCAACTGAAGCCCGTCAAGGTCTACGCGCAGTGGGAGATTGCGCGCTTTCTCGTGTCGAAATACGGGATGGGCACCGACGTGCTGTCGTCGATCGAGCCCGTGATCGCGAGCGACGGCACGATCGTGTACCTCAGTACGGCGGGCGTGGCCGCAGAGGCCGTGTCGCGCGCGGGCGGCGCGGCTGCGATGGGCAGCGTCGCGGTGGTCGGTCATCGGGATCACGCGAAGCGCTGCATCCAGACCTCGCAACAGGCGGGCATGAAGGCGGCCGCGGTTGCCGAGGTGTCGTTGCCGACGCTTTACGACCCGCTGTCGGGCCAGCCGTGGACGCGTAACCGCAGCCTGTACCTCGTGCACGACATGTATGCGCAGATGCTCGGCCGTGCGATCGGCGCGACGATGCAGGCGTTCCCGAAGGGCTGACGCATTTTCTCTTTCCCGATTCCGATGACCATGAAGACCCGCCGCCATTTTCTCGCTTCCGTTTCCGCTTCCGCGCTGGCCGCGACCGGCGCCGCCGGTACGCCGGCTTTCGCGAGCGACGCGCCCGTTTCAGACGCCGAACTGCAACGCCAGATGCTCGGCAAGCTGACGAACGAACTGAACGACCGCGCTGCCGCCACCGACGAGACCGGCTACCTGTTCGAACCGTTTTTCTCGTGGCTGCCGCCGACCGTCCAGAACACGGCCATCAACACGATTGTCGCCCTCAGCTTCGGCAGTCGCGCCGCGGCGGTGCCGGGCCCGGTGA
Organism: Burkholderia sp. AU15512; assembly: GCF_002223325.1. Taxonomy (NCBI): domain Bacteria; kingdom Pseudomonadati; phylum Pseudomonadota; class Betaproteobacteria; order Burkholderiales; family Burkholderiaceae; genus Burkholderia; species Burkholderia sp. AU15512. Next base: position 1,821,496 of record NZ_NKEX01000006.1, on the reverse strand, counting down.
ACGAGGCGATTGCCGACGCCGTGTTCCTGCTGCGCCAGACAGTTGCCGTGCGGATCTTCGCGCAGCAGGAAGTCGCGAGCGTGCTCGCGTCGAAATACGGGCTGACGGCCGGCGTGACGTCGATCGCGACCCCGGCCCTGGCCGCCGGCAGCCCGATCCCGACGCCAGACGGCGTCGCTGCCGCGATCGTCAAGCGGGCCGGCTCGGCTGCGGCACTCGGCAACGTCGGGGTCGTCACCCATACGGATCAGGCGTCGCTTGCCGTGCGCGTGTCGAACGCCGCGGGGATGCAGGCCGCGGTGCCGGCGGGCCTGGCGCTACCGTCGCTTTACGACGCGTCCGCGCAGATGCCGGCATTGCGGCGCCGCGATCTCTACCTGCTGAGCAACGTCGGCGTGCAACTGGGCATGCTGCGGCTCGACCTGATCAACCGCGAGTACCCGAACGGCTGACACTGCCGGGCGTTCGCGGAACATCTCCCGTTCATCGACCTCTTCCATTCCGGAACCGTCATGTCCTTTCGCGTGTCGCCGTGACATGCGCAGCGCGGTGGCGGCAGTGGCCACCGCGCCGTGGTGCCCGCGTTGCCGGGTAATGCTTATCCGGGTATCGCGTGTACCACCCAACCCACTGTTTTTATTCACTTTTTTCGTTATCGTGGTACTCCGTGGGCGGATTTTGCGTGGCATAATCGATCACATCCGCAAGGCTTGTAGTCACAACGACCCCGCATACCCATGGCACAGACTCTCTACGACAAACTGTGGAACACCCACGTGGTCCACACCGAGGAAGACGGCACGACCCTGCTCTACATCGACCGTCAGCTGCTGCATGAAGTCACGAGCCCGCAGGCGTTCGAAGGGCTGAAGATGGCGCAGCGTCCGGTGTGGCGCATCAGCGCGAACCTGGCCGTGTCGGACCACAACGTGCCGACCACCGATCGCAGCCACGGCATCGCCGATCCCGTCTCGAAGCTCCAGGTCGACACGCTCGACGCGAACTGCGATGCGTTCGGCATCACGCAGTTCAAGATGAACGACGTGCGCCAGGGCATCGTCCACATCATCGGGCCGGAACAGGGCGCGACGCTGCCGGGCATGACGATCGTGTGCGGCGATTCGCATACGTCGACGCACGGCGCGTTCGGTGCGCTCGCGCACGGCATCGGCACGTCGGAAGTCGAGCACGTGCTCGCCACCCAAACCCTGCTGCAGAAGAAGAGCAAGAACATGCTCGTGAAGGTCGAGGGCACGTTGCCGCGCGGCTGTACCGCGAAGGACATCGTGCTCGCGATCATCGGCAAGATCGGCACGGCCGGCGGCACGGGCTACGCGATCGAATTCGGCGGCTCGACGATCCGCGCGCTGACGATGGAAGGCCGCATGACCGTCTGCAACATGGCGATCGAGGCTGGCGCGCGCGCCGGCATGGTTGCGGTGGACGACACGACGATCGATTACCTGTTGGGCCGCCCGTTCGTGCCGACCGGCGCGGAATGGGACCAGGCCGTCGAATACTGGCGCCAGTTCAAGTCGGACGACGGCGCGCAGTTCGATCGCGTGGTCGAGCTGAACGCCGCCGAAATCGTCCCGCAGGTCACCTGGGGCACGTCGCCGGAAATGGTCACGTCGATTGACGGCCGCGTGCCCGATCCCGAGCGCGAGAAGGATCCGGTCAAGCGCGATGCGATGGAGCGTGCGCTGGCCTACATGGCGCTCGAGCCGAACACGCCGATCGAATCGATCAAGGTCGACAAGATCTTCATCGGCTCGTGCACGAACGCGCGAATCGAAGACATCCGCGCAGCCGCGTATGTCGTGAAGAAGCTGAACCGTCGCGTCGCGTCGAACGTGCGGCTCGCGATGGTCGTGCCGGGCTCGGGCCTCGTGAAGGCACAGGCCGAGCGCGAAGGGCTCGACAAGGTGTTCACGGACGCCGGCTTCGAATGGCGCGAGCCGGGCTGCTCGATGTGCCTCGCGATGAATGCCGACCGGCTCGAGCCGGGCGAGCGCTGCGCATCGACGTCGAACCGCAACTTCGAAGGCCGGCAGGGCGCGGGCGGTCGCACGCACCTCGTGAGCCCCGCGATGGCGGCGGCCGCGGCCATCGAAGGCCATTTCGTCGACATTCGCCAGCTGGGGTAACGCGTGACGGCATCGAAGATCATTGCGCGGCTGGTTGCCGCGCTGGCGCTCGCAGGGCTGGGCTTCGGCCTGGCGGGCTGCAATACCGTCCAGGGCTTCGGGCAGGACGTCAACGCTGCCGGCAGCGCGCTGAAGCGCGCCGCGGAGTGACGTCCCCCACCGAGAATTTGTCGATGTGCGCCGGCTGAACGCCGGCCCTTCAACCGGATAGACGGATCATGGAAAAATTCACAGTGCATACCGGCGTCGTGGCGCCGCTCGATCGCGAGAACGTCGACACCGACGCGATCATCCCGAAGCAGTTCCTGAAGTCGATCAAGCGCACGGGCTTCGGTCCGAACGCGTTCGACGAATGGCGTTATCTCGATCACGGCGAGCCGGGCCAGGACAACTCGAAGCGCCCGCTGAATCCCGACTTCGTGCTGAACCAGCCGCGCTACCAGGGCGCATCCGTGCTGCTCGCACGCAAGAACTTCGGCTGCGGCAGCTCGCGCGAGCATGCGCCGTGGGCGCTGCAACAGTACGGCTTCCGCGCGATCATCGCGCCGAGCTTCGCCGATATTTTCTTCAACAACTGCTACAAGAACGGCCTGCTGCCGATCGTGCTGGCCGAGCAGCAGGTCGATCACCTGTTCAACGAGACGGTCGCGTTCAACGGCTTCGAGGTGACGGTCGATCTCGACGCGCAGGTCGTCCGCACGGGCGACGGCCGCGAGTATCCGTTCGAGATCGCCGCGTTCCGCAAGTACTGCCTGCTGAACGGCTTCGACGACATCGGCCTCACGCTGCGCCACGCGGACAAGATCCGCCAGTTCGAGGCCGAGCGCCTCGTGAAGCAGCCGTGGCTCAACACCAAGCTGGTCGGCTGAGATCGCCTTTCGGGCGGGCGCGCCGGCGGCGCGTTCGCCGGCCTGCCTCCATAAAAACCTACCCAGTCAGGAATTTCGCATGAAGATTGCAGTGCTGCCCGGCGACGGCATCGGTCCGGAAATCGTCAATGAAGCGGTGAAGGTGCTGAACGCACTCGACGAGAAGTTCGAACTCGAACAGGCGCCGGTCGGCGGCGCGGGCTACGAGGCGAGCGGCCATCCGCTGCCCGACGCGACGCTGAAGCTCGCGAAGGACGCCGACGCGATCCTGTTCGGTGCCGTAGGCGACTGGAAGTACGACTCGCTCGAGCGCGCGCTGCGCCCCGAGCAGGCGATCCTCGGGCTGCGCAAGCACCTCGAGCTGTTCGCGAACTTCCGCCCGGCAATCTGCTATCCGCAGCTCGTCGATGCGTCGCCGCTGAAGCCCGAGCTGGTCGCGGGCCTCGACATCCTGATCGTGCGCGAACTGAACGGCGACATCTACTTCGGCCAGCCGCGCGGCGTGCGCGCCGCACCGGACGGCCTGTTCGCGGGCGAGCGCGAAGGCTTCGACACGATGCGCTATTCGGAACCGGAAGTGCGCCGCATCGCGCACGTCGCGTTCCAGGCGGCCCGCAAGCGCGCGAAGAAGCTGCTGTCGGTCGACAAGGCGAACGTGCTCGAGACGTCGCAGTTCTGGCGCGACATCATGATCGACGTGTCGAAGGAATACGCGGACGTCGAGCTGTCGCACATGTACGTCGACAACGCGGCGATGCAGCTCGCGAAGGCGCCCAAGCAGTTCGACGTGATCGTCACGGGCAACATGTTCGGCGACATCCTGTCGGATGAAGCGTCGATGCTGACGGGCTCGATCGGCATGCTGCCTTCGGCGTCGCTCGACAAGAACAACAAGGGCCTGTACGAACCGTCGCACGGTTCGGCGCCGGACATCGCGGGCAAGGGCATCGCGAACCCGCTCGCGACGATCCTGTCGGCCGCGATGATGCTGCGCTATTCGCTGAATCGCGCGGAGCAGGCCGATCGCATCGAGCGTGCGGTGAAAACGGTGCTCGAACAGGGCTACCGCACGGGCGATATCGCGACGCCGGGTTGCCAGCAGGTCGGCACGACGGCGATGGGCGACGCGGTGGTCGCGGCGCTGTAACGCGATCATGTAGAAAGGGCGCGAACAGGCCGCGAAATCGGCCGGTTCGCGTGCGGTTGGCCGTTGTGCGGGCCACCGGCTTTGTGTAGACTCGAACGATGGCGCATCTTTCCCTGATCTCCCCGGTCTTGAAACTCCACGGCAACACAGCCCGTGCGGGTGCGCGCGCCATCGTCATCACGAAAACCATTACCACGAAAACGATCATTAAACGCTGATCGTCCGTCGTGCCCGCCTATTTCCCCGCGCGGTCACACCGGGGACGGAATGGCGGGGAAGCTCCATCAAAGGGTTAGTCATGAACGTAGGTCTCGTAGGTTGGCGCGGCATGGTCGGTAGCGTCCTGATGCAGCGCATGCAGGAAGAGGGCGATTTCGACCTGATCGAACCGGTGTTTTTCAGCACCAGCAACACGGGCGGCAAAGCGCCGTCGTTCGCGAAAAACGAGACTACGCTCAAGGACGCGACCAACGTCGACGAGCTGAAGAAGTGCGACGTGATCATCACGTGCCAGGGCGGCGACTACACGAACGACGTGTTCCCGAAGCTGCGCGCGGCCGGCTGGAACGGTTACTGGATCGATGCGGCATCGTCGCTGCGGATGAAGGACGACGCGGTCATCATCCTCGATCCGGTCAACCTCGACGTGATCAAGGACGCGCTCGTCAAGGGCCAGAAGAACTTCATCGGCGGCAACTGCACGGTCAGCCTGATGCTGATGGCGCTCGGCGGCCTGTTCCGCGAGAACCTCGTCGACTGGATGACGGCGATGACCTACCAGGCCGCATCGGGCGCGGGCGCGCAGAACATGCGCGAACTGCTGGCGCAGATGGGCACGCTGAACGGCGCGGTTCAGGCGCAACTCGCCGATCCGGCTTCTGCGATCCTCGACATCGACCGCCGCGTGCTGGCCGCGATGAACAGCGACGCGATGCCGACGAGCAACTTCGGCGTGCCGCTCGCCGGTTCGCTGATTCCGTGGATCGACAAGGATCTCGGCAACGGGATGTCGAAGGAAGAGTGGAAGGGCGGCGCGGAAACCAACAAGATCCTCGGCAAGCCGGCGATGGGCGAGCCGGGTTCGATTCCGGTCGACGGCCTGTGCGTGCGAATCGGCGCCATGCGCTGCCACTCGCAGGCGCTGACGATCAAGCTGAACAAGGACGTGCCGCTCGACGAGATCAACGGCATTCTCGCATCGGCGAACGACTGGGTGAAGGTCGTGCCGAACGAGCGTGAAGCGTCGATGCGCGACCTGTCGCCGGCGAACGTCACGGGCACGCTGACGGTGCCGGTCGGCCGCCTGCGCAAGCTCGCGATGGGCGGTGAATACCTGTCGGCGTTCACGGTCGGCGACCAGCTGCTGTGGGGCGCGGCCGAGCCGCTGCGCCGCATGCTGCGCATCCTGCTCGACAAGTAGGTGGCGTGTCCGGCCCGCGATGCGCGGGCCGCGGTGCACGAGATTGCGCGCCGCGTCTGCCTTGACGATATCAAGGCGGGCGCGGCGCGTTTTTCATGTGCGGGTCAGCGCATGTTCAGGAGCGTCTGGTCGACGGCCTGCTGCGTCTTGATCGTCTGCGCATTCGCCTGGTAATCGCGCTGCGCCTTGATCAGGTTGACGAGCTCGGTCGTCAGGTTGACGTTCGAGTTTTCCAGCGCGCTTCCCTGCAGCGTGCCGTGGTTCGTGCTGCCCGGCGCGGAGATCTGCGGCACGCCCGACGCGGTGGTTTCCACATACTGGTTGCCGCCGATGTTCTCGAGCCCGTTCGGGTTGTTGAAGTTCGCGAGCGCGATCAGGCCGAGCACCGCGCTCTGGCCGTTCGAGTAATTGCCGGTGAGCTTGCCGTCGGTGCCGATCGAGAACGTCGTCAGCGTGCCGCTCGCGAAGCCATCCTGTGCGAGGTTGTTCACGCCGCTTTTCCCGCCGAACTGCGTCGTGCCGGTCAGGTCGAGCGTCAGGTTTTGCGGATTGGCGCCGCCCGACGCGTTGGGGATCGAGAACGCGAACTGGCCGAGGCTCGGCGTCGGCTGGCCGGTTGCGGCCGACGTCGTCGAGCTGATCCGGCCCGATGCGTCGAACGTGACGGTGCCGAGATTCGTCGGCGTCTGGCCCTGCACGCCCGCGTAGGCCTGCCAGGTACCTGCCGCGTTCTTCGCGAAATACATCGACACCTGTTGCGAGCCACCGAGCGTGTCGTACACCTGGATCGACGAATTGTAGTTGTACGTGGTGTTGTCGCCCGCGTTGAACGGTGTCTTGGCCGGCACCTTGTCCTGCGAATTCAGGTTGAACTGGCCGGTGATCTTCGTCGTTGCCTGCGGCGCGATGTTGGTGGTCGGCGCTTGCAGCGGCACGGTCGCCGCGGTGTTGATCGCGCCGCCCGGCCCTGCCGCATAGCCCATCAGGTTGCGGTTCTGCGCGTCGACGATGGCGCCGCTCTTGTCGCGGTGGAATACACCGTCGCGCGAGTACGTCGTCACGCCGTTGTTCGACATCTGGAAGAAGCCGTTGCCGTTGATCGCGATGTCGAGCGACGACTTCGTCGAGTTGATCGTCCCCTGGCCGAATTGTTGCTGCACCGACGTGAGTCGCGTGCCGATGCCGATCTGCGTGTTGGTCGACGTCGCGACCGAGTTCGCGTACATGTCGGCGAAGTTCGCGCGCCCCTGCTTGTAGCCAACCGTGTTTGCGTTCGCGATGTTGTTGCCGATCACGTCGAGATGGTTCGCCGCGCCGGCCAACCCGCTCAAGCCTTGTTGATAGCCCATGTTCGATCCCCGTAACGAGCTGGTGAGTAAATGCAGTCGTGCGACTGCGCGATGCCTCCCTGACATCTCACGGCGTCAGTCAGGCCGACCGCGTTCCGCTGTTCCGGCGGGTGCGGGCGCGATGGTCGAACTGCGCCGATTCTTGTTTGAGGACGATCCTAGCGACGGCAATTATTTGATCTGTGTAATTTTGTGTAATGAAATTGAATTGTTGTCGAAATGATCGATTTCGTATGAGCAATGAAGCTGGGGCGAGGCGGTAGAGCCTTGTGGGGCGGGGGTTTGGCGGCGAGGGTGTTCAATTCGACGATCAGAGAGGGGAATTGGCCTCTTATCGATCAATTGAAATTCATTTGAATGGGGTGATGGCCGACTGGATTTATTTTGATTGGCGCTTGTTAATCCATTAACGGCAAGCAACGCGAATTATTGAGCAAACGCACCTGATTCCCCGGTCGTGGTTACGTGTCGGCCCCCGGGTTGTGCGAACCGCATCGTTGAGTGAGCAAAGGCATGCGGGATGCGTTCGGCATGCGATGCGGCCGGATGGCTTTGCATCTGGGCATCTGAGCGAGGCGCACTTCCGGTCGATCGGGGGCGCCGGCCGCAGCGTGCGCAACCGGATACCCCACGCGGCCCGATCACGGGGCGCACCGACGCGCGCACGCAATCGGTTGCACCTGTCGGCGATGAATTCGGCCCGAACCTGATCACGTGAAGTAAACTACGCGGTTACGACGCACAGACCCGCCGAAAGCGTCGCGTTCCACGCGACGCTTTTGCATTTCTGCGGCAACTTTATTGACGCTTTCAACCGCGAATCCGAGCCGCGCCCGCGCGCGGCGATAGAGCCAACGATGTCCCGAATTTCCTTGTTTCCGCGGCAGTCCCGTCTGTCGCGCGCCGTGCGTGGCGCGCTGGCGATCCTGGCGCTCGGCGCAACCGCATCGGCCTGGGCGGCCGGCACCGGCGAACTGCCGGCGTCCGCTGCCGACGGCGCGGCCCCGCTTACCGTGACGGTCCAGCCGGGCCAGTCGCTGAACGACATCGCGAAGGCGGCCACGCAGTCGCGCGATCCCGGGGTGCTCGCACGCGCCGGCCGCGCGCTGTTCGACGCCAATCCGCAGGCGTTCATGAAGCGCGACGCGAGCCGCCTGAAAGTCGGCGCGACGCTGACCGTGCCGGCGCTCGATGCGACAGGCGCGGCAGTCGTCCCGGCCGCTGCATCCGCTGCATCCGCTGCATCCGGTGCATCCGGTGCGGCGGCAGCGTCCGCACCCGCAGCCGCATCGGGCGGCACGGCAGTCGCGCAGCATGGTGCGTCCGCACCGCATCCGGGGTCGACCGTGCAATCCGCGCCGGTGGCGCCGGCCGTGCATGCGGCACCTGTCAGCGGTGCGAGCGTCGCGGCGGCCGCCGGTGCGTCGGCATCGATCGGTGCTTCGGCTGCGCACGGCGCATCGGCTGTCGAAAGCATGCAGCCGGCGGCACCCGTTGCCGGTGCAAGCGGTCCGCATGTGTGGAGCGGCACGATCCAGTCGGTGCCGTCGTCCGCGAGCGGGGCTGTGATCCCGCCTGCGTCGGGCAGCCAGGTTCCGGGCATGAACGAACCGGCTGGCGCGGCACCGGTCACGGGCGCGTCGCAGCCGCGGCCGTCGAGCCTGCAGCAACTGCTGGCGCTGAAGAACCGCGTGCTGATGGAATTGCAGAAGCACGGTATCGGCAAGCCGGCCACGACGAACGAGGTCAAGCCGGCGTCGGCGCCGGCGCCGGCACCTGTCGCGCCGCGTCCGGCCGCGAGCGATGCGGGCGCGTCCGCGGTTGCGGCTGCGTCAGCGACCGGCGAAGCGGCATCCGGCGTTGCTGCCAGCGCAGTGCCGCCGGCATCGGTATCGGCGCCCGCGCAGCCGGCCGCGCCGGTAGTGGCGCCTGCACGTAGTCACGAGCAGATGGACTGGCGTCCGGCCGCGGTGGCCGGTGCGGCCGTGATCGTCCTCGCCGCAGGTTTCGCGTGGCGCAAGCGCAGGAAGAGCCGCCGCACGGACGATGCGGGGGCGGACACGGTGGCGGCCGCTACGGCAGCGGGCGGTGTCACGGCTGCCGCTGCCACTGCGCAAGCCGAAGCGGCGCCTTTTGTCGAACCTGAACTGCCGATTCGGCCCGAGATGCCGGTCGCGCGTGATGCCGCTTCCGACTTGAACCTTGCCGCGGCGACTGCCGCCGCGGCGGAGCCGGTCGAGACACCGGATGCGGATCTGTCGCCGTCGTCGAATGTGGCGAAGCCGCATGTCGAGCAGCCCGAATTGCCGACCGCACACGCGGCAGTGCCGGCCGCGAGCGAGACGGCTCCGGTTTCGCACGATGCCGAGCCGATCGAAAAGGTTGCGGCCGAAAAGCCGGTCGAAACGTCGTCAGCGACGCCGATCGAGACGTCGGTGGAGCCACGGGTAGCGACGCCGGTGGAGACGCCGGCCGCACCCGCGGCCACCGAAGCGCAGCATGCGGCGCTGATGCAGAACGCGATCAGCGCGCTCAGCAGCCTCGACATGCCGCTGCCGCCGCGCACGCCGGACGAGCCGTCGCTGGCGGCGGATGAGCCGGCTGCGCAAGCAGGGCAGTCCGACATCGATAAAATCGCAACTAACGGTCAAGTCGCCCAGCGTCTCCCGTTTGGCTCGATCGATCCGGCCCCGGAACATCCGGCCGACCAGGACGACGAGTTCGATTGGGATCCGGACGCAGCGACGCCGGCGAGCCAGGCGGGCAGCCCGTTCGCGACGTCGTCGCTGCCGCCGCTAGGCGGCGCGCAGTTCGGCGCGCTGAAGCTCGATTTCGATCTCGACCTGCCGTCCGCGCCGGGGGCTGCGTTGCCGGCGCTGACGCCGGACGAACTCGCCCGCATCGCGCGCAACAAGCTCGACCTCGCGTCCGAGTATGTCGAGCTGGGCGACCTGTCCGGCGCGCGGACGCTGCTGCAGGAAGTGGTCGACGCGAACGACGCCGCGACGCGCGACGATGCGCGCGCGCTGCTCGCGAAACTGGCGGACGAGGCGTGATGCGGATCGCGCTCGGCATTCAGTACGACGGCGCGGCGTTCTGCGGCTGGCAGGCGCAGCCGCACGGCAAGACCGTGCAGGATCGGCTCGAGCGCGCACTGGCCGAGTTCGCGCGCGTGCCGCTGCATACGACGGTGGCCGGGCGGACCGATACGGGCGTGCACGGGCTCGGGCAGGTCGTGCACTTCGATACCGACCTCGATCGGGAGGTTTTTTCGTGGGTGCGCGGCACCAACGCGTTCCTGCCGCCGACCGTGGCGGTGCAATGGGCGAAGCCGATGCCCGACACGTTCCACGCGCGTTTCTCGGCGTTCGAGCGCACCTATTACTACACGCTGTACGTGCATCCCGTGCGCTCGCCGATGCTGGCGGGGCGCGCGGGCTGGATCCATACGCCGCTCGACGACGACGCGATGCGCGCCGCCGCCGCGCACCTGATCGGCGAGCATGACTTCTCGTCGTTCCGGTCGTCGGAATGTCAGTCGAAGACGCCGGTCAAACACCTGTATCAGATCGACGTGCGGCGCGTGGGCCATTTCATCCATTTCCGGTTCCGCGCCAACGCGTTCCTGCACCATATGGTGCGCAACCTGATGGGCTGCCTCGTCGCGGTCGGTCGCGGCCGCTATCCGGCCGACTGGCTCGCCGATGTGCTGGCCGGGCGCGATCGCAAGCTTGCGGCGCCCACGTTCATGGCCGACGGGCTGTACCTCGCCCACGTCGGCTACCCGGCGGAATTCGCCGTCCCGCCCGCGCAGCTCGGCAGTGTGCCGTGGAGCAGCGTCTGGGCCGATCTGGACCCGCAATCATGACGGATCACGCCGTGTCTTCCTCGATTCCCGCCGCGGCCGGCCTGCCGCCGCGCACGCGCATCAAGCTGTGCGGGCTGTCGAAGCCCGAGGACGTGCTGCATGCGGCCGCGCTCGGCGCCGATGCGATCGGCCTCGTGTTCTATCCGAAGAGCCCCCGCGCGGTGTCGATCGCGGAGGCGGCGGAGCTGGCGCGCCTCGCGCCGCCGTTCGTGTCGGTGGTCGGGCTGTTCGTGAACGCGACCGAGGCCGAGATCGAGGCCGTCGTGCGCGACGTGCCGCTCACGCTGCTGCAGTTCCATGGCGACGAGACGCCCGAGCAGTGCGACGCACTTGGCCGCGCGGCACGCCTGCCGTGGCTGCGTGCGGTGCGCGTAGGCCCCTCGACGCAATCGGCCGATTTGGTAGAATCGGGGCTTCATTATTCGAAAGCGCGCGGCCTCCTGTTCGACACCCTGGTGCCGGATTACGGTGGTAGCGGCAAGGTCTTCGATTGGTCTCTTATTCCCGCAGAGCTCGCGCATCGGGCCGTTTTGAGTGGTGGCTTGAGCGCGCAAAACGTCGGTGATGCGATTCGCCAGTTGCGCCCGTTTGCTGTCGATGTCTCGAGTGGCATCGAAGTGGAGGGCGCGAAGGGCGTGAAGGATCACGCCCGGATGGCGGCGTTCGTACGCGCGGTGCGCGAAGCGGACGCCGGGTGATGCAAGCCGGTGCGGCCCGACAAGCGGGGCGCGCCGACCGATCGAGAGAGACACCATGTACAACCTTCCTGATGATCGCGGCCACTTCGGCCCGTATGGCGGCACGTTCGTCGCCGAGACGCTGATTCACGCGCTGGACGAACTGCGCGCGGCGTATGAAAAATTCCAGAACGATCCCGATTTCGTCGCCGAATTCGAGCGCGAGCTGAAGCATTTCGTCGGCCGCCCGTCGCCGATCTATCATGCGCAACGCTGGAGCGAGACGCTCGGCGGCGCGCAGATCTACCTGAAGCGCGAAGACCTGAACCACACCGGCGCGCACAAGATCAACAACGTGATCGGCCAGGCGCTGCTCGCGAAGCGCATGGGCAAGAAGCGCGTGATCGCCGAGACGGGCGCCGGCCAGCACGGCGTCGCGACCGCGACGATCTGCGCGCGCTTCGGGATGGAGTGCGTCGTCTACATGGGTTCGGAAGACGTGCGCCGCCAGGCCGCGAACGTCTACCGGATGAAGCTGCTCGGCGCGACGGTCGTGCCGGTCGAGTCGGGTTCGCGCACGCTGAAGGACGCGCTGAATGAAGCGATGCGCGACTGGGTCACGAACATCGAGAGCACGTTCTACATCATCGGCACGGTCGCGGGCCCCCACCCGTACCCGATGATGGTGCGCGACTTCCAGCGCGTGATCGGCGACGAGTGCAAGGTGCAGATGCCCGAGCTCGCCGGCCGGCAGCCTGACGCGGTGATCGCCTGCGTGGGCGGCGGTTCGAACGCAATGGGCATCTTCTATCCGTACATCGACGACACCTCGGTGCAGCTGATCGGCGTCGAAGCGGCCGGCGACGGCCTCGACACGGGCCATCACGCGGCGTCGCTGATCGCCGGCAGCCCGGGCGTGCTGCACGGCAACCGGACCTACCTGCTGCAAGACGACAACGGCCAGATCATCGAGACGCATTCGGTGTCGGCGGGCCTCGACTATCCGGGCGTCGGCCCCGAGCACGCGTGGCTGAAGGACAGCGGCCGTGCGCAGTACGTCGGCATCACCGACGAGGAAGCGCTGAAGGCGTTCCACGACTGCTGCCGGATCGAGGGGATCATTCCCGCGCTCGAGTCGAGCCACGCGATCGCGTATGGCGTGAAGCTCGCACCGACGTTGCCGCAGGACAAGATCCTGCTCGTCAACCTGTCGGGCCGCGGCGACAAGGACATGCATACGGTCGCCGAGCGATCGGGCATCGAGCTCTGACCCCGACCGATGCGTGACCTGATCGAAGAACCGGGCGGCGGTGCCGCGAGCGAGGCGGGGGCGGTTCAGCCCGCCGCTGCCGAGCCGCGCGCGCTGCCGTCCGGTATCGAACTGCATAACCGCGATTTCCTGACCCATGCCATGCACCTGCCGGACGCGTCGATCGACCTGATCGTCGCCGATCCGCCGTACGGGCTCGGCAAGGACTACGGCAACGACTCGGACAAGCGTTCGGGCGACGACTTTCTCGCATGGACGCGCGAGTGGCTCGAGCTCGCGATTCCGAAGCTGAAGCCGAGCGGGTCGATGTACATCTTCTGCACGTGGCAGTACGCGCCGGAAATCTTCAGCTTTCTGAAGACGCAGCTCACGATGGTCAACGAGATCATCTGGGACCGGCGCGTGCCGAGCATGGGCGGCACGACGCGCCGTTTCACGTCGGTGCACGACAACATCGGCTTTTTCGCGGTTTCCAGGGCGTATTACTTCGATCTCGATCCGGTCCGCATCCCGTACGACGCCGACACGAAGAAGGCCCGCTCGCGCAAGCTGTTCGAAGGCAGCAAGTGGCTGGAGATGGGCTACAACCCGAAGGACGTCTGGTCGGTCTCGCGCCTGCATCGGCAGCACGCGGAGCGCGTCGATCATCCGACCCAGAAGCCGCTGGAAATCATCGAGCGGATGGTGCTCGCAAGCTGCCCGCCGGGCGGCCGCGTGCTCGATCCGTTCATGGGCAGCGGCACGACCGCGGTGGCCTGCGCACGGCAGGGGCGCGACTTCGTCGGCTACGAGATCAACGAAAGCTATTGTGCGATCGCGCACGAGCGCGTGAACGCGCTCGCTGCGCCGGCGTGCGCGTGAATCGCGCCGCCGCATCGCCGACCGCATTTAGGAAAATTGCCATGTCCCGTATTCAGCAGACCTTCGCCGCGCTCGCCGAACAAGGCCGTAAGGGCCTGATCCCGTTCATCACGGCCGGCGACCCGGATCCGGCCAAAACCGTCGAATTCATGCACGCGCTCGCCGAAGGCGGCGCGGACGTGATCGAGCTCGGCGTGCCGTTCTCGGACCCGATGGCCGACGGCCCCGTGATCCAGCGTTCGTCGGAACGCGCGCTCGCGCGCGGCGTCACGCTCAAGAGCGTGCTCGCCGACGTGAAGCGCTTTCGCGAAACCGACCCCAAAACCCCCGTCGTGCTGATGGGCTATGCGAACCCGATCGAGCGGATGGGCGTCGACGCGTTCGCGGCCGAAGCACAGGCGGCCGGGGTCGACGGCGTGCTCGTCGTCGACTATCCGCCGGAAGAGGCGGGCGTGTTCGCCGAGAAAATGCGCGCCGCGCAGATCGATCCGATCTTCCTGCTCGCGCCCACGTCGACCGATGAACGCATCACCGACGTCGGCAAGATCGCGAGCGGCTACGTGTATTACGTGTCGCTCAAGGGCGTGACCGGTGCAGGAAATCTGGATGTTTCGAGCATTGCGGGTAAAATCCCGGCCATCAAGTCGCGCGTGCCGGTTCCGGTCGGCGTCGGCTTCGGGATCCGCGACGCCGAAACGGCGCGCGCGGTGGCCGAGGTGTCGGACGCCGTCGTGATCGGCAGCCGCCTCGTGCAGCTGCTCGAAAGCGCTGCGCCGGAGGGTGCCGCCGCCGCGCTGAAGACGTTCATCGCCGAGCTGCGTGCCGCCCTGGACGGCGCGGGCAAGGCGGCGCGATAAACACAACACAGGAAGCGGGAACGGGCCGGTTGGCCCGCCCCGCCACGGAACAGGAAACCATACGATGAGCTGGCTCGACAAACTGTTGCCGCCGAAGATCAAGCAGACCGACCCGAAAAGCCGCAAGGGCATTCCGGAAGGCCTGTGGGTCAAATGCCCGTCCTGCGAGGCCGTGCTGTATCGCAACGACGTGGACGCGAACCTGCACGTGTGCCCGAAGTGCGATCACCACATGCGCATCGGTGCGCGTGAGCGCCTCGACGGGCTGCTCGATCCGGAAGGCCGCTACGAGATCGGCCAGGAAATCGTGCCGGTCGACACGCTGAAGTTCAAGGACAGCCGCAAGTACCCCGATCGTCTGAAGGAAGCGATGGACGACACGGGCGAGACCGACGCGATGGTCGTGATGGGCGGTGCGATTCACACGCTGCCGGTGGTCGCGGCCTGCTTCGAGTTCTCGTTCATGGGCGGCTCGATGGGCTCGGTGGTGGGCGAGCGCTTCGTACGCGGCGCGCAGAACGCGCTGGAACAGCAAGTGCCGTTCATCTGCTTCACCGCTTCGGGCGGTGCGCGGATGCAGGAAAGCCTGCTGTCGCTGATGCAGATGGCGAAAACCACCGCGATGCTGACCAAGCTGTCGGAAGCGAAGCTGCCGTTCATTTCGGTGCTGACCGACCCGACGATGGGCGGCGTGTCGGCGAGCTTTGCGTTCCTCGGCGACGTCGTGATCGCCGAACCGAAGGCGCTGATCGGCTTCGCCGGCCCGCGCGTGATCGAGCAGACGGTCCGCGAGAAGCTGCCGGAAGGCTTCCAGCGCGCCGAATTCCTGCTGAAGACGGGCGCGATCGACATGATCGTCGACCGCCGCAAGCTGCGCGACGAGATCGCGCAGCTGCTCGCGCTGCTGCAGCGGCAACCGGCCGACGCGCTGGCCTGACCGGCGCGAGGTTGTGAACACTGCGCGTCGCCTGGCTTCAGCGTCAGGCGGCGCGCTTCGTTTTTTGGCGTAGTGGCGGTCCCGATCCAGATTTGAACCGATGAGCACTTTTCCCACTCTCGACGCGTGGCTTGCGCATCTCGAACGCGCGCACCCGGTCGGCATCGACATGGGCCTGACCCGCATCGGGCAGGTCAAGGCGGCGCTGCAGCTCGAATTCGCGTGCCCCGTGATCACCGTCGGCGGCACGAACGGCAAGGGCTCGACCTGCGCGTTCCTCGAGACGATCCTCGTGCGCGCCGGCTACAAGGTCGGCTGCCACACGTCGCCGCACCTGCTCGAATTCAACGAGCGCGCGCGCGTGAACGGGCAGAACGTCACCGATGACGAGCTGCTGCCGCACTTCGAGGCCGTCGAAGCCGCGCGCACGTCGCTGCCCGAGCCGGTGTCGCTCACGTACTTCGAATTCACGACGCTCGCGATCCTGCACCTGTTCGCATCGCGCGGGCTCGACGCGGTGATCCTTGAAGTCGGCCTCGGCGGCCGGCTCGATGCGGTGAACATCATCGATACCGATTGCGCGATCGTCACGAGCATCGACATCGACCACACCGAATACCTTGGCGACACGCGCGAGAAGATCGCGTTCGAGAAGGCCGGGATCTTCCGCGCCGGCAAGCCGGCGATCTGCGGCGATCCGGCCGCGCCGCAAACGCTGATCGACCACGCCGAAGCGATCGGCGCCGATCTGTGGCTGGTCGGCCGCGATTTCCGCTACGAGGCGCAGGCAGGCGCGGAGCGGCAGCAGTGGAGCTATCTCGGCCGCGAGAAGCGCTATCCGGCGCTTGCGTACCCGGCGCTGCGCGGGGCGAATCAGCTGATCAATGCGTCGGCCGCGCTCGCCGCGCTCGAAGCGCTGCGTCCGGTGCTGCCGGTGTCCGCGCAGGACATCCGGCTCGGCCTCGCGAACGTCGAGCTGCCGGGGCGTTTCCAGGTGCTGCCCGGCAAGCCGGCGATCGTGCTCGACGTCGCGCACAACCCGCATGCGTCGGCCGTGCTCGAGCAGAATCTCGGCAACATGGGCTTCTTCCCGTACACGTACGCGGTGTTCGGCGCGATGCACGACAAGGACATCGACGGCGTGCTGCAGCACCTGAAGGGCGAGATCGACCACTGGTGCGTGACCGACCTGCCGCTGCCGCGCGCGGCCTCCGCGGAGCAGCTCGAAACCGCGCTGCGCAAGGCCGGCGTGGAGGAGGGGCCCGATTCGAGCGTCACGCGTTACACGTCGCCGGCCGAAGCGTTTCGCGATGCACTAAAAAGAGCATCCGAGAATGATAGAATCGTGGTTTTCGGCAGTTTCCATACGGTTGCCGGCGTGCTGGCCTACCGTAAATCGCAGCAACACTGACTGACGGGCAGTTTCGGACTCAGCCATTCATGGGAATTTTCTCGTTCGGCAAGAAAGACGACGACGCGCCCCCGCGGCGCGGCGGTCGCACCGGGACCTCCCGGAACGTGCGCACGGAGCGCACCACTGAGCGCGTCGAGCGACGCTCGCGCCGCACCGAGCGTCCGGAATCGGACGCACTGCTCCTCGATCCGACCCTTCCAGAAAAGCAACGCGCGCGCCGTCGCCTCGTCGGCGCGATCGCGCTCGTCGTCGCCGCCGTGATCGTGTTGCCGATGGTGCTCGACTCGCACCCGAAGCCGGTCACGGACGACATCGCCATCGACATTCCGAACCGGCCCGCGCACCAGGCGGTCGCACCGCGCGACGATGACGCCTCCGACGTACAGGCAGGCGTCGCGCACGACGAACCGCCGGCATCCGATGTCGCCGTTGCGGCTGCACCGGCGCCCGCGCCGAAGGATGCCGACAAGCCGGCCGCGAAACCCGATACCACGACCACGGCGAGCGTGACGCCGCCGAAGCCCGCGCCGAAACCGGCCGCCCCCGTGGCGAAGCCGGCCGCGCCGAAGCCTGCCCCCGCGCCCGCGGCCGTCGCGCATACCGACGCCGCCAGCCCGGACAGCAGCGACGCTTCGTCGCCGTCGTCGCCGGCTGGTGCGCGTTTCGCGGTGCAGCTCGGTTCGTTCAAGGACGACGCGACGGCCCGTTCGTGGGCGACCAAATTGAAATCCGCGGGTGTGCCCGCATATGTCGAGCATCGCAAGCAGGCAGACGGCAGCACGGCTACACTGTTGCGTGCGGGCCCGTTCGCGGATCGTGCGGCGGCGTCCGCCGCGATCGCGAAGGTGCGCGAAGCCGGTCTGACGCAGTAACGCACGATGCTGACGGCTTTCGACTACGCTGTATTGGCGGTGATCGCGTTGTCTGCGCTGCGTGGCGCGTGGCGCGGTTTCGTGTCCGAGATTTTCGGGCTGATCGGCTGGATCGCGGCGATCGTGATCGCGGGCCGCTACGTCGGACTGGTCGTGCCGTATATCCCGGCGAACTGGCCGGGCGGTGCGCTGACGCAGTGGGTGATCGCCTTCGCGTTGGTCGTGATCGGCGTGGTGCTGGTCGCCGGCGTGGCGAACGCGTTGCTGTCGCGGATCGCGCAGGCGAGCGGCCTGGGCGGCGTCGACCGCTCGCTGGGCATGATGTTCGGGCTCGTCCGCGGCTGCGTGCTGGTGGTGCTGCTGGTCGCGGCGGCCGGGCTGACCGAGCTGCCCAAACAGGATTTCTGGCGCAATGCGCTATTGCGTCCTTTCGCCGAACAGGGCGTGCACGAGCTGAAGCAGCTCCTGCCCGACGGCATGGCCCAGTACGTACGCGTGTGACGACGCGGCCGGGCAGGACGGAACCGATTTTGTCATTCTGAAGGACATGCCATGTGCGGCATCGTAGGCGTTATCTCCCAATCCCCGGTCAACCAGCTGATCTATGACAGCCTGCTGCTCCTGCAGCATCGCGGTCAGGACGCGGCGGGCATCGCGACGGCGGACGGCAGCAATTTCCACATGTACAAGGCGAACGGCATGGTGCGCGACGTGTTCCGCACGCGCAACATGCGCAGCCTGCCCGGCACCTACGGCATCGGCCAGGTGCGCTACCCGACCGCCGGCTCGGCGTCGAGCGAAGCCGAGGCGCAACCGTTCTACGTGAACGCGCCGTTCGGGATCATCCTCGCGCACAACGGCAACCTGACGAACTGGCAGCAACTGAAGGACGAGATGTTCCGGATCGACCGCCGGCACATCAACACCAATTCCGACAGCGAAGTGCTGCTCAACGTGTTCGCACACGAGCTGCAACTGTCGACCACGGGCCTCGAGCTCGATCCGGCCTCGGTGTTCAAGGCCGTCTCGGGCGTGCATCGCCGCCTGCAGGGCTCGTATGCGATCGTCTCGCTGATCGCCGGCTACGGCCTGCTCGCGTTCCGCGACCCGTTCGGCATTCGCCCGCTGTGCATCGGCAAGCTCGAGACCGAAAACGGCACCGAATGGATGGTCGCATCGGAGTCGGTGGCCGTCGAAGGCATCGGTTTCGAATTCGTCCGCGACGTGCAGCCGGGCGAAGCGATCTTCATCGATCCGGCCGGCAACTTCCACAGCCAGCAGTGCGCGGAGCAGCCGACGCTGAATCCGTGCATGTTCGAATACGTGTACCTCGCGCGTCCGGACTCGTGCCTCGATGGCGTGCCGGTCTACAACGTGCGCCTGCGCATGGGCGACTATCTCGCCGAGAAGATCAAGCGCGAGCTGCCGAACGTGCCGATCGACGTCGTGATGCCGATTCCCGATTCGTCGCGCCCGGCTGCGATGCAGGTCGCCGCGAAGCTCGGCGTCGAGTATCGCGAAGGCTTCTTCAAGAACCGCTACGTCGGCCGTACCTTCATCATGCCGGGCCAGGCCGTGCGCAAGAAGTCGGTGCGCCAGAAGCTCAATGCGATGAGCATCGAGTTCAAGGACAAGAACGTGCTGATCGTCGACGATTCGATCGTGCGCGGCACGACCTCGCATGAAATCGTGCAGATGGCGCGCGATGCGGGCGCGAAGTCGGTGATCTTCGCGTCGGCCGCGCCGCCCGTGAA
This sequence comes from Burkholderia sp. AU15512, assembly GCF_002223325.1. Classification (NCBI taxonomy): domain Bacteria; kingdom Pseudomonadati; phylum Pseudomonadota; class Betaproteobacteria; order Burkholderiales; family Burkholderiaceae; genus Burkholderia; species Burkholderia sp. AU15512. The sequence goes on along the minus strand of NZ_NKEX01000006.1, from coordinate 1,802,054 downwards.
GTTCCCGAATGTGTACGGCATCGACATGCCGACGCGCGGCGAACTGGTCGCGCATGGCCGCACCGACGAAGAAGTCGCGAAGATCATCGGCGCCGACCACCTGATCTATCAGGACGTCGACGATCTGCGCCGCGCGGTGCGCGACATCAACCCGAAGCTCGAACGCTTCGAGGCGTCGTGCTTCGACGGCAACTACATCACCGGCGACGTGACGCCCGAGTATCTCGATGCGATCGAGCGCGCGCGCCTCACGCCGGCATCGCAGGCCGATCGCGACACGGCTGGCGACACCGAACGCTCGCAGATGAACCTGCAGTTGTCGGTCGAGTGACACCGGCGCACGCTTTTGACGAGGCGTGATAGGATGTGGCCTTGCGTCGATTTGATATCAGCTTGCGGACGCGGGGCGACTTCCCAAAACAGCTAAAGCGAAGGCCGGTGGCAACCGGCCCGAGTCGATCGCTGTCGTACCGCACCGAAGCCCGCTGATGCCGACGCATAGCGGGCTTTTTGTTTTGGCCTGGTTTTGACTGGGTTCGCGCCACCCGCGCGACCATCGAATACGGAAAACGGAACATGGACGACTCCCTCAACTTCGACACGCTTGCCGTGCGCGCGGGCACGCTGCGCAGCGACTTCAACGAGCACTCGGAAGCGCTGTTCCTCACGTCGAGCTTCTGCTTCCAGAGCGCGGCCGACGCGGCCGAGCGCTTCGCGAATTCGGAAGACTACTTCACCTATTCGCGCTTCACGAACCCGACCGTCACGATGTTCCAGGAGCGTCTCGCGGCGCTCGAGGGCGGCGAGGCGTGCATCGCGACGGCGTCGGGGATGGCCGCGATCATGTCGGTCGTGATGGCCGCGCTGCAGGCCGGCGACCACCTCGTCAGCTCGCGCAGCCTGTTCGGCTCGACGCTCGGGATGTTCTCGCAGATATTCAACAAGTTCGGGATCACGACGACCTTCGTCGACCCGACCGACCTGAACGCGTGGAAGGAAGCCGTGCGTCCGGAAACGAAGATGTTCTTCCTCGAGACGCCGTCGAACCCGCTGACCGAACTCGCCGACATCGAGGCGATCGGCAAGATCGCCAAGGCATCGAACGCGCTGTTCGTCGTCGACAACTGTTTCTGCAGCCCGGTGCTGCAGCAGCCGCTGAAGCTCGGCGCGGATGTCGTGATGCACTCGGCGACGAAATTCCTCGATGGGCAGGGCCGCGTGCTCGGCGGCGCGCTGGTCGGCTCGAAGGAATTCATCATGGGCAAGGTGTTCCCGTTCGTGCGCAGCGCGGGCCCGACGCTGTCGGCGTTCAATGCGTGGGTGCTGCTGAAGGGGATGGAGACGCTGTCGCTGCGCGTCGAGAAGCAGTCGGCGAATGCGCTGGAAATCGCACGCTGGCTCGATACGCATCCGGCGGTTGCGCGCGTGTTTCACCCGGGTCTCGAATCGCACCCGCAGCACGAACTCGCGAAGCGTCAGCAGAAGGCGGGCGGGTCGATCCTGTCGTTCGAGCTGAAGGGCGACACGCCCGAGCAGCAGCGCGCGAATGCATGGCGCGTGATCGACAACACGAAGCTGATCTCGATCACCGGCAATCTCGGCGACACGCGGTCGACCATTACCCATCCGGCGACGACCACGCACGGCCGCATCACGCCGGAAGCACGCGCGGCGGCAGGGATCACCGAAGGGCTGATCCGGTTGTCGGTCGGCCTCGAAGACGCGGGCGACCTGCGCAAGGATCTCGCGCGCGGCCTCGAAGGTTGAGCGAACGGACAAGCGCCCTCATAACGATGCGACGGGGCGTGCCTGCGAGGACGCCCTGTCGCCATCGGCGACGTAGCTGCGGCGCACGCCTTCGCGCGTGCGCGATCCGTTCAGCGGACGTGCCGGCACGTCGTCGCGTACCGCACTCACCATCCACCGCAGCGTTTCGTCGAGCGGCGTGACGGGCAGTTCACCCACTGCACGCCGCAGCTTGTCCCGCGACCCGCTCAAGCTCTTCACCTCGTTGTGCCGCACGAAGCGCGGATCGATCGTCACGTCGATCACGTAGCCGGCGATGCGGGACAGTATCGCCAGCACTTCTTTCAGCGAATACGCGCGCTCCGAGCAGACGTTGAGGATCTCGCCGGCCGGCGCGGTCTGGATCAGCTTCAGATAAGCGGCCGTTACGTCGCGCACGTCGGAGAAGTCGCGGCGCACGTCGAGATTGCCGAGCGAAATCCGCGGTTCGTTGCGCGCATAGTGCGCGACGAGCTTCGGCAGCAGATACGCATCGCTCTGGCCGACCCCCGTGTAGTTGAATGGCCGTGCGATCACGATCGGCAGCCGGTCGGCCCACAGCTTCGCCGCATATTCCATCGCAAGCTTGCTGATCGCGTAGTCGTTCGCGGGGTCGGGCGGGACGCTTTCGTCGAGCACGCCAGCCGTCGAGTTGCCGTAGATGTTCGCGCTGCTCGCGAGCAGCACCGCCGACGGGCGGCGGTCGAGACCCGCGAGCGCCGCCAGCAGGTGGCGCGTGCCGACGACGTTGACTGCGTAGGTCTGCGACGGGTCGTCTTGCGTGACATGCGCACGCGCGGCGAGATGCACGACCGCATCGGGGCGCGCGTCGGCCGCGGCCGCGCGTACCGCATCCGCGTCGAGCAGGTCGACGGGCAGCAGCGTGCAGTTCGCGAATACCGGATCGTCGGACGGCGGCGAACCGGGCGCGACCGTGCCCCAGACTTCGTAGCCGGCGGCTTCGAGATGCTGCGCCATGTAGCGACCGGTGAAACCCGTCAAGCCCGTGACGAATGCACGGCGCGGTGCGTGTTCGATATCAGAACGTGTCATGGTGTTGGTTCCTCGTGAGGTCCGCCTCGACCATCATCTGGCAAAGCTGTTCGAGCGTTGTTTCCGGTGCCCAGCCGAGCTTGCTTTTGGCCTTGTCCGCGCAGCCGATCAGCAGATCGACTTCCGCGGGACGATAGAACTTCGGATTCACTTCGACGAGCACGTTGCCCGTTGCCGCATCGAGACCGCGTTCCTGCTCACCCTTGCCGGTCCATTCGATCTGATAGCCGGCCGCCGCGAACGCCATCCGCACGAAGTCGCGCACGGTTTCGGTCCGGTTGGTGGCCAGCACATAGGTATCGGGCTCGTCGACCTGCAGCATTCGCCACATTCCTTCGACGTACTCGAGTGCAAAACCCCAGTCGCGTTTCGCGTCGAGGTTGCCGAGCTCGAGGCGCGTTGCCTTGCCGAGCCTGATCTTTGCGACGGTGTCAGTAATCTTGCGCGTGACGAATTCGCGGCCGCGCAGCGGCGATTCGTGGTTGAACAGGATCCCGCTGCAACCGAACAGGCCGTACGACTCGCGGTAGTTCACGGTCATCCAGTGCGCGAACAGTTTTGCGACGCCGTACGGGCTGCGCGGATAGAACGAGGTCGCTTCCGTTTGCGGAATCGACTGCACCTTGCCGAACATCTCGGAGGTCGACGCCTGGTAGAAGCGCGTCTTCGGGCTCACGAGACGAATCGCCTCGAGCAAGTGGAGCGGACCGAGGCCGGTGACGTCGGCGGTCGTGGACGGCTGCTCGAACGACACGCCGACGAAGCTTTGGGCGGCCAGGTTGTACAGCTCATCGGCCTGTGTGCGTTCCAGCAGGCGCATGCTCGAGCCGGCGTCCGTCAGGTCGTGCTCGACGAGCGTGAGGTTCGGGTGCGTGTCGACGCCGAGCTCGGCGATGCGCCAGAGGTTGACCGAGCTGGTGCGGCGATAGGTCCCCGTGACCTCGTAGCCCTTGTCGAGCAGTAGCTTGGTCAGGTAGGCGCCGTCCTGTCCCGTGATCCCCGTGATGATGGCCTTCTTGCGAGTTTGGGTCATGGCGTTGTCCTTGTGGAAATCGATGAGTGGAGAGAGTTCAGGCAGTCGTGCCGGCGGCGGCCGGCAGCGCGCGGCGTGCGGGGCCGCGCGTCAGGCGCCGTTCGAAGCCGTACCAGCTCACGGTCGCGTACGCGAGCGTGATCGCGAGCGCCAGCGCGGCCGTGACGAAGCGGTTCAGGTGCAGCGGCCACAGCGCGTACAGCACGCTGAGGTGGATCAGGTACACGGTGTAGCTGACGGTGCCGACGTAGACGAGCATCGGGTTCGTCAGCACGCGCTGCACGAGGCCGCGGCCGCGCAGCGCGATCACGACGATCGACGTGCACAGCAGCAGCGAGATGCTGTAGAGCGCCGCATTCGACAGCGGCGTGTTCGCGGCGCGGAAGCGCGGGAACGACAGGTGCAGCCAGCCGAGGATCGCAAGCGACACGAGCGCGCCGACGATCGCGAGCGGATAGAACGGCTCGAGCGCGCGCCGGTCGCGGCGCAGCACGATCGCGAGCAGCGCGCCCGCGGCGAGCAGGTCCATGCGGAACGGCGTCAGGTAGTAGATCGGCCAGAACGAGTCGAACCACGGCGTCGCGATCGCGCGCAGCACGGGGGCCGCGACGATCAGCGCGGCGGCGACCCACAGCAGCGCGCGCTCCGAGCACCACAGCACGACGAACGGCCAGAAGATATAGAACTGCTCCTCGACCGCGAGCGACCACAGCACGTTCAGGCTGTCATGGCCGATGCTGCCGAGCGACAGCCCGATGTTGGTCGAGAAGAACGCGAACCACGGCCAGTGCGGCAGCCAGCCCGCGCCGAACAGGAGCGTCGACACCACCAGCAGCAGCACGTACGGCGGCAGGATGCGACGCACGCGGCGTGCGTAGAAGTGGCTGAAGTACGACTGCCCGCGCGCCTTGCGATCGAGCAGGATGCCGGTGATCAGCAGCCCGCTCAGCACGAAGAACAGGTCGACACCCATCCAGAGCGGCGCCTTCAGCGCGTGCTGCAGGAACACGGCGCCGACCGCGATCGCGCGCAGCCCGTCGAGCTGCACGATGCGGCCGTGTTGCGACGGGGTGAGGTCAGCGGGTCGCGAGATGCCCGTCATCGCGCCGCTCCTTCGCGACGCGCGGCGTGAGCCGGGGCGTGTCGCACATCCGATGCGTAAACGTGAACGTAATGCATGCCATTAAATGAAATATCGAATCGAAATCGATTCTAGGGAAAAGAAATCGGCAAAAAAACGCGCGTCATTTATCTGACGGCAAATATTCAAATGCCGATTATTTCTGTCGTGGGATGAAAGGTCGGCGCCCGGACGGCCCCGTCGGGCGGTGGAAGGCGGCATTTTCTACGGGGCGGAAACCGAAAGGCGGTCGTTATTGCCGCTTTCGGGCACCTTTTCGGCGCTGTTCCGGTTCGATATTTCACGCGGAAACATCCCCAAATATTTCCAAATTTCTTGTGATTATTTTTGCTTGTAACCTGCATCGCGACGTTTGAAACCCATTTAGCGACAGGGTGCGCCGGCGGCAGTTCTCCCGGCGGCCCGGTCGCTGTTGCATCAAGTCTGGAGAGCGCATTGCGACGTCTGATTCTGGTAGGCATGACGGTGTGCGCGACGCTGCTGACGAGCGCCGCACCGGCCGAAACGGTGTTGCCCGCGACGACGTCGTGGATCGGCAATACGTTCGGCTATGGCGACGGCAGCTGGACGCAGATCGACATCCGCGCGATCGCGGTGACGCCTGAAGGCAAGGTGTATACGAATGCGCCGTGGGACGAGAGCGGGGCCGAGGCGAGCGTCTACCAGGACGGGAAGATGCTCGGCTTCGCCGGCGGCACGCACGGCTGGGGCAACCTCGGCGGCAGCGCGATCGCGGTGAACGGCAAGTACGCGTATGTCGCGATCGGTGTCGGCAACGAGCGCGGCCACTTGCAGTCGCCCGGCATATGGCCGGACAAGGGCAAGCAGTGGTTCGGCATCTCGCGTCGCACGATCGGCGACCTGAAGCAGCCCGCGCCGTTCCGCGCGGCGCCGCAGGTCGCGCCGGGCGGCCGCGCGGACACCGGCCGCGCACGGATGGCCGCGAGCTTCATGATGATGAACGAGGTGGCGGCGCCCGCGCGCTCGGAAGTGGGCGAGCAGAAGGCGGAAGTCGGCGGCCTCGCAGCCGACGACAAGACGCTGTTCGCGACGAATCCGTCGCGCGACGCGGTGAACGTGTACGACGCGGAGACGATGCAGCAGAAGGGCACGTGGAGCGCGCACGAGCCGGGCCGCCTCGCGCTCGCGGGCGACGGCACGCTGTGGCTGCTCACGGATACGCTCAACGGGCCCGCGCACCTCGTGCACGTGCGCGCGGACGGCCGCAAGCTCGACGACGCGCCCGCGCTGCCGGAAGGCACCGAGGCGGTGGACGTGGCCGTCGACGCGAAAGGGCGCGTGCTCGTCGCGGACAACGGGCCGCGCCAGCAGATCCTGATCTTCTCGAAAGGCGGCAAGGGTTATGCGCAGTCGGGCACGCTCGGCGAGCGCGGCGGCATCTTCGCGGGCCCGGTGCCGGGCCGGCCGGGGCCGCAGCGTTTCAACGGGCTGACGGGCGTCGGTGTCGACCACGCGGGCAACATCTACGTGTCGATGAACGGCATCGGGCCGCGCCACGACACGATCGGCGCAGGGCTCGGCGCGGTGCTCGAAAGCTACACGCCGGACGGCAAGCTGCGCTGGCAGGTGCAGGGGCTGCTGTTCGTCGACGGCGCGTGGCTCGACCCGGCGCGGCCAAACAGCGTGTACACGGGCAACAAGCGCTTCGAGCTCGACCTGTCGAAACCGCCGGGCCAGGACTGGAAATACGTCGGCTTCCTGTCGAACCGCTTCAAGTATCCGGACGATCCCGTGTTCCACACGGACCAGTATCCCGGCATGCCGTTCGCACGGCGCCTCGACGGCCGCACGTTCCTGTACCTGACCGACATGTACGCCGATCACCTGAAGATCTACCGCTTCGACGCGAAGCGCGACGGCGAGGTCGCGATTCCGTCCGGCCTGATCGCGGGGCGTGCGCGACCGGTCGACAAGGTGCCGAACAAGCCGCCGGGCGGCGACTGGCTGTGGCGCGACGCGAACGGCAACGGCCGGATCGATGCCGACGAGGCCGAGATCAACACGACGGGCAAGGCGAAGGCGGGCGGCTGGGGCTGGTGGGTCGACACGAAGGGCGACATCTGGCGCACCAGCGACGTGCGCGGCATCCACCGCTTCCAGTACGGCGGCGTCGACAAGGCCGGCAACCCGATCTACTCGTACGACAAGGTCACGACCTACCCGATGCCGCAGCCGTTCACGCAGTTGCGCCGCGCGATCTACGAGCCGCAGACGGACACGCTGTACGTGACCGGCTACACGGCCGACGCGCCGCCGCAGCCGGGCATCAACAAGGAAGTGGGGCGCGTGCTGATCCGCTTCGACAAGTGGTCGACGGGTTCGCCGGTCGTGCGCTACCAGGTCGCGCTGCCGTGGCAGCTCGACGCGAAGCCGATCTTCGACCTGATCGGGCTCACGGCCGAGGGCCGCTACCTGTTCGGGGTGGAGCCGGTCGGCAAGATCCACGTGTACGACAAGGAAACCGGCAAGGAAGTGGGCGTGATGAGCCCGGGCGCCGAGGTCGGCAAGGCCTCCGGCTGGGTCGACGTGCCGTTCGGCATCAGCGCGTTCCGGCGCGAGAACGGCGAGTACCTCGTGTTCGTCGAGGAAGACGCACGCGGCAAGGTGCTGATGTATCGCTGGAAACCGTGACGGGCGACGTCACACAAGGCAGAAGCATGGACAAAGGCATACTCAAGAACGTTTCGATCAACTTCATCGGGCTGATCCTGCCGACCTTCGTGTCGCTGGTGACGGTGCCCGCCTATATCCACGCGCTCGGCGTCGAACGCTACGGCGTCGTCAGCCTCGTGTGGACGCTGATCGGCTATTTCGGGATCCTCGATCTCGGGATGAGCATGGCCGCGCAGAACCACATCTCGAAGGCGCTCGCGAGCGGTAACGCCGACGAAAGCGCGCGCGTGTTCTGGAGCGCGTTCTGGCTGAACCTCGGCACCGGCATCGTCGGCGGGCTGCTGATCTATTTCGGTGCGTTCGTCTACACCGCGTACTTCACGAAGGTGTCGGCGGCGATGCAGCACGAGGTGTATCTCGCGCTGCCGTGGCTCGCGCTCGCGATTCCGCTGGCGAACGTGTCGTGGGTGTTCGCCGGCGCGATCAATGGCGCCGAACGCTTCGGCGTGTTCAACACGAACCAGACGATCGGCACGTTCCTGTTCCAGTTGCTGCCACTCGGCGCCGCGTGGTGGATCGCGCCGAACCTGCAGACGGTGCTCGCCGCGGCGGTCGTCGCGCGGCTGATCGCCGCGGTGATGCTCGGCCAGGCCAGTATCAAGGTGCTCGGGATCCGGCGCATCGATCCGCCGCAGTGGGGCACCGCGAAAGGGCTGTTCAACTTCGGCGGCTGGATGCTGATCGCGAGTACGACGAGCATGATCGCCGACACGCTCGACCGCGTGATGCTGGGCGCCGGCATGGGCGCGAAGTTCGTCACCTACTACACGGTGCCGCAGAACCTCGTCACGCGCCTGAACATGCTGCCGAACGCGCTGGTGCGCACGCTGTTCCCGCGCCTGTCGGCGGTCGGCCGCGACCATGCGGACACGCTCGCGCGCCAGTCGCTCGAATTCCTGAACGGCGTGTTCACGCCGGTCGGCATCGTCGCGATCTTCGCGCTCGCGCCGTTCCTCACGCTGTGGGTGGGCGCGGATCTCGCCGCGCATTCGGCGCCGGTCGGCCGCGTGCTGGTGATCAGCGTGTGGCTCGTCGGCCAGGCGAGCGTCACGCGAATCCTGATCCAGTCGCAGGTCAACCCGGCCCGCGCGGCGTTCGCCGGGCTCGTCGAGATGCCGTTCTTCGTCGGCGGCCTGTGGTTCGGCATCCATCACTTCGGGCTGATCGGCGCGGCGGTGGTCGTCGCGGCGCGCGCGCTCGTCGACTACGGCGTGCTGCTGTACCTGTCGGCGATCCGGATGCGCGCGATCGTGCTCGACATGCTCGCGCACCTGGCCTTCCTGCTCGCAAGCCTGTTCCTGGCGCAGGCGTGGCCGGGGCTCGTCGAGTCGATCGGTATCTGCGCGGTCGTGCTGCTGTTGAACGTCGCGTGGTCGCTCACGATGACACCGGGGTTGCGCGCACTCGTGCGCGACCTGTTTGTCCGTCTCAATGCGAGGAAAACCGCATGAATCGCGATCTGGCGGAACACGCCGTATTGAATCTCGCCACCGCCGATGCGGCCGTGGCCGAAGCGGGCGACGCCGCCGCGCTGCGCCGGGCGCTGCCGGCCGAACGGGCCAGCGCGCGCCATCCGACGCGCGCGCTGCGCGTGGCGATCGTCCACGACTGGCTCGTCACCTATGCCGGAGCCGAGCGCGTGCTCGAGCAGATCGTCGCGTGCTTTCCCGACGCGGACCTGTTCAGCCTCGTCGACTTCCTCGACGATCGCGCGTTCGTGCGCGGCAAGCCGGTGACGACGTCGTTCATCCAGAAGCTGCCGTTCGCGCGCACCAAGTACCGCAGCTACCTGCCGCTGATGCCGCTCGCGATCGAGCAGCTCGACGTGTCCGAGTACGACCTGGTGATCTCGAGCAGCCACGCGGTCGCGAAGGGCGTGCTGACGGGGCCGGACCAGGTGCACATCAGCTACGTGCATTCGCCGATCCGCTATGCGTGGGATCTGCAGCACCAGTATCTGGAACAGTCGAATCTCACGCACGGGCCGAAGTCGCTGCTCGCGCGGATGATCCTGCATTACATCCGCAACTGGGACACGCGCACCGCGAACGCGGTGGACGGTTTCGTCGCGAACTCCGCGTTCATCGCCCGGCGCATCAAGAAGGTCTACCACCGCGACGCGGCGGTGATCTTCCCGCCGGTCGACGTCGACGCGTTTTCGCTGAACGCGGAGAAGGAGGATTTCTACCTGACCGCGTCGCGGATGGTGCCGTACAAGAAGATCGACCTGATCGTCGAAGCCTTTTCGCGCACGCCCGAGCGCAAGCTCGTCGTGATCGGCGACGGCCCCGAGATGCAGAAGATCCGCGCGAAGGCGGGCCCGAACGTCGAGATCATGGGCTACCAGCCGTTCGCGGTGCTGCACGACCGGATGCGGCGCGCGAAGGCGTTCGTGTTCGCGGCCGAGGAGGATTTCGGGATCTCGGTGGTCGAGGCGCAAGCGTGCGGCACGCCGGTGATCGCGTACGGCAAGGGCGGCGCGCTCGAAACCGTGCTCGATCCGCAATCGGACCTGAACCCGACCGGGCTCTTTTTCGACGAACAGACGCCGCACGCGATCGTCGCGGCCGTCGACGATTTCGAGCGTGCGCCGCAGCGCTTCACGCCGACCGCCTGCCGCACGAACGCGGAGCGGTTTTCCGCCGATACGTTCCGGCGGCGCTTCCTCGACTATGTGGAAGCCGCGCTGCCCGGCGCGACCGCGCAGCGCGGCACGGCGATCGCGCCGATGCCGGCCGCGCGCGGCCCGGCGACGCTCGTGCTCGACCAGAGCGGCGTGCTCGGCGGCGCCGAGCTGTCGCTGCTCGAGATCATGAAGCACATGCGCGCGAACGCCGATGTGCTGCTGTTCGACGACGGCCCGTTCCGCGCGGCGCTCGACGAGATCGGCGCGCGCGTCGACGTGGTCGACCAGGGCGCGCTCGCGGGCGTGCGCAAGCAGGGCGGCGTATCGGCCGGCGCGCTGAAGCAACTCGTGCGGCTGGTGCGCGACGTCGCGCGCCGCGCACGCCGCGCCGAGGTGATCTACGCGAACACGCAGCGCGCGATGGTGGTCGCCGCGCTGGCCGGGCGGCTCGCGCGTAAGCCGGTGGTGTGGCACCTGCGCGACATCGTCAGCACCGACCATTTCGGCAGCAAGCAGTTGATGGCGATCAAGTACTGCGCGCGGCTCGGCGTCACGCGCGTGATCGCGAATTCCGATGCGTCCGCGCAGGCGTTCCGGACGCTGACGGGCTTCACGCCGCAGCACGTCGACGTCGTGTTCAACGGCATTTCGGCCGAGCCGTTCGACGCGCTGGAAGGCGTCAGCCAGGCCGCGCTGCGCACGCGCCTCGGGTTGCCCGAAAACGCGTGGCTCGTCGGTTCGTTCAGCCGGCTCGCGCACTGGAAGGGGCAGCACGTGCTGCTGGAAGCCGCCGCGCGGCATCCCAACATGCACGTGGTGCTGGTCGGCGCGCCGCTGTTCGGCGAGGACGAATACGCGGCGCAGCTGCACGAATACGTCGCGCGGCACGGGATGGACGAGCGCGTGCATTTCCTCGGGTTCCAGCGCGACGTGGCCGCCTGCATGACGGCGGTCGACGTCGTCGCGCACACGTCTATCACGCCCGAGCCGTTCGGGCGCGTGATCGTCGAGGGGATGCTCGCGCGCCGGCCGGTCGTGGCGGCCCGCGCGGGCGGCGTCGTCGAGATCATCGAGGACGGCGACAACGGGCTGCTCTGCGCGCCGGGCGACGCGGCCGCGCTGGCCGATGCGCTGGCTACGCTGAAGCGCGACGGCGCGCTGCGCGAGCGGCTCGTCGCGAGCGGGCGGGCGACGGCGGTGCGCCGGTTCGGCACCGAAACCTACGTGGAGCGGGTCGAGAAGATCCTCGCGGATACGGCGAAGGCCGCGAAGGCGAAGAAGCGGTAAGCGGCGCGAGCCGGCGGGAAACGGGCCCTCATGCGGCGGTGTGCTGCGTGGGGGCTTTGTTTTTCAGCGCCCGGGCCTTCGTCGGGCGGGTGGTGGGCAGGTTGTTGTGCGTTGCGTGGGGCGCGTGCTTGGCCGATTGTTGATTGGGAGGGCGTGGTTGGCGACGCGAGAAGGCGACGCGAGAAGGTGACGCGAGAAGGTGACGCGAGAAGGTGACGCGAGAAGGTGACGCGAGAAGGTGACGCGAGAAGGCCGCGCCCAGGCAGTCCCGATGGTGAAAGGCGGTCGAGGGCGGCTCACGCGGGCCGTAGCGCGGCCCGACGCCGGAAGGCTAACCCACCCCCGTCAACCCGGTATGCCGGCGCGCTCAGGCCATGAAAAAGCCCCCGCGCAGCGCACCGCCGCGCGAGGGCTCGGAAAGGCGTTCCGGCCGGATCAAACGGCCCGTTCGGGCGCCGGCGTAACGACCCGAGCGGGTCGAGCCGGCTTGAAGCTGGCCGACCACGTCATCGCGGGCCGTTCGAACATCCGGTAGAACACATACGCGACCGGGATCGCGGCGGCCATGAACGCAAATGACGGCCAGATCGACAGCTGCAGCTCGGAATGGAACAGCACCGAGCCGAGACAGACGAACAGCGGCAGGTGGATCAGGTACAGCGAGTAGCTGAAGTCGCCGAACCAGCTCAGCACGCGCAGCGGCGGCGTCGGGCGCGGCGGACGGGCGAGCGCGCGGTACAGGAAGCACGCGAAGCCGGCCGACCACAGCTGGAACGCGCCGTACTGGCCGAAATGGAACGCGCCGCAGCCGGCGGCCAGCAGCACGGCGGCCGTACCGTACCACGCGCGCGACGGCACGGCGGCCGCGCCGCGGGCCGGCTGCGCGCGCACGTCGGCGATCCACGCGCCGATCGTCCACGACAGCCAGTACGACGTGAAGAACTGCAGGTCGTGCCGTTCGAGCAGCCACGCCGACGCGACGTTGACGAGCGCGACCGCGGCCACGACCGCCGGCATGCCGATACGCCGGCGGATCGCGAACAGCAGCGGGTAGATCGCATAGAACTGCACTTCGAGTGACAGCGTCCACAGCGCGCCGTTCGACCCGTACGTGTAGCCGGCGACACCCTGCAGCGAGAACAGGTTCACGAGGAACGCGACGAGGCCGGCGTCGCGGATCTTGTGGCTGACGGGCTCGATCTGCAGGCTGACCGAGTCGAGTGCGAGCGTAAACAGCAGCGCGGCGAGCAGCACCGGGTAGATGCGCGCGAACCGGCGCACCCAGAAGTTCGGCGCGTCGAGCCGGTACGCGGGATCGGCCGCGAGCTTGAGCGCCGCGTTGCGATGGATGCAGTAGCCGCTGATCACGAAGAAGATCGGCACGCCGGCGGAGCCCCACGCGAACGGGAAGGTCAGGTAGCCGGCGATCGCGCTCGGGGTGAGCGCATGGCCGTAAGCGTGATGGAAGCTTTGCATGCCGACCCAGACGACCTGGCGGCAGTGGAAATAGGCGACGAGCAGCGCCGCGAAGCCGCGCATCGCGTCGATCACGTGTTCCTTGTGATCGGCGACGGGCGGCGCGGCCAGAGACGATCCGCTGAAAGCTTGCATGCGATTCGATTCCTTGCGACGGATGGACGGGAAGTTTCATCCAATCGTAATGCGCAAGAATTCGATCAATGAATAAAAAAATCTCACCGGGAAATATCGGAATTCCACATCATGGGTTTATCGCGTTCGGAAAGCGGTTCCGCGAGGCGGGTCAATTATTTACCGATTTTTTTCTGATAGTTTGAAGCTCCAGTTGATTGATGCAAGGAGCGGCAAGATGGACATGCATTGGATCGCGAGCGCTGCAGTACTGCTGGTCATGGCCATGCTGTCGGCGTACCGCGAGGCGCTGAAGAACGAACCGATTCGCCCGGGTCTCGAACGGGGCGGCGTGCCCTATATCGAGGAATTCGAATCGTAAGAATTTGTATCTGGAAAATCGGTAATTTGTTTCTGCCTCGGCACTCGGTTCGGCAATATCGACCGGGTTGAAAGGATTATATTTTTTCCGGAATCATTGGGCAATCAGTCCATATCGAAAATGAGCGGAGTCGAATTGGCAGTACCGTCGATTCTCGATATGCCGTTCGGAACACAATCGCGCCGGGTCGCGGGTCGACGCGGCGCAGTCAACGCAATCAGGATGCGAACATGTTGAAAGTCACCAAGGCCGTGTTCCCCGTCGCCGGTCTCGGCACGCGGTTCCTCCCGGCAACGAAGGCGAGCCCGAAGGAGATGTTGCCCGTCGTCGACAAGCCGCTGATCCAGTACGCGGTCGAGGAAGCGATCAACGCCGGTATCACCGAGATGATCTTCGTCACCGGGCGCAGCAAGCGCGCGATCGAGGATCACTTCGACAAGTCCTACGAGATCGAGGCCGAACTCGAGGCGCGCGGCAAGGAAAAGCTGCTCGAACTGGTGCGCGGCATCAAGCCGAGCCACGTGAACTGCTTCTACGTGCGCCAGCCGGAAGCGCTCGGCCTCGGCCACGCGGTGCTGTGCGCGGAGAAGCTGGTGCACGGCGAGCCGTTCGCGGTGATCCTCGCCGACGACCTGCTGCATGGCGAACAGCCGGTGCTGAAGCAGCTCGTCGACGTGTTCGACCACTATCACAGCTCGGTGATCGGGGTCGAGACGATCCCGCGCGAGGACAGCCGTTCGTACGGCGTCGTCGAAGGCCGCGAATGGGAAGAGGACATCATCAAGCTGTCGGGCATCATCGAGAAGCCGGCGCCCGAGGATGCGCCGTCGAATCTCGGCGTGGTCGGACGCTACGTGTTCATGCCGACGATCTTCGATCACCTGCGCAAGCTCAAGCCGGGCGCCGGCGGCGAACTGCAGCTGACCGACGCGGTCCAGTCGCTGCTCGCGAACGAGCAGGTGCTCGCGTATCGCTACTTCGGCACGCGCTTCGACTGCGGCAGCAAGATCGGCTATCTCAAGGCCACCGTCGAGCTCGCGCTCCAGCATCCGGAAGTGAGCCGCGAATTCGAGGCCTACCTGCGTACCTGTTTGCCCGCGCTGGCTGCTGTCGCCTAAGCAGCCGCGCGCTCCGTTGTTTCAGGTGGTGGTTGTTCCGTTGGCCCCGGCCGCTCGCGCGCCGGGGCTTTTTTGCGTGTGCGGATGCGCCACTGCGCCATGCGGGCCGTCGGGGTGCGAGTCGTGGCAGCTCGGCGTCAGGATCGGGGCTGCGTGTGGAGCGGGGCGCGCCGACGAGAACGGACGTCATGGCTGAAACCGGTGCCGCGACGGGCGCCCGGATCACCGGATCGGCGGCTCGATGGCGCGACGCGTATCGACGTTCGTGACCGCATCGGTTTTGCCGGCGCCGGTCGACGACGCGACGGCTCGAGCGTTGCGCGTCAGCGCCAGAGTGTGGCGTGAAGCACCGTTTCCCCGCTCAACCGTTGCCGCGTTCGTGCCGTGTTCAACGCGCCGACGTACTCGGCCGTGCGACGAAATACCGGGCCAGCATCGCGGCGACCGGCTTCTTGAAATCGAGCAGCCGCTTTTCCAGATAGCGCCACGACAGGTGCGCGAGCAGCACGGCGAGCGCGAACTGCAGCAGTTCGGGTAGCGTGTCGCGGACGATTTCAGGGATGGCCACGTGCCCGACGTGCGCCGGCAGCACGCCGAAGCGCGCCGGAATCAGGTTGTGGAACAGGTAGAAGCCGTAGCTGATCGTGCCGAGATAGGCGAGCGGCGCCCAGTCGAGCAAAGCGACGACCGGATGCTCGGGTTCGCTGACGATCCTCAGCAGCAGCGCGCCGAGCGATGCGGACAGGCCGAGATCCGCGAGCCCCGCGATCGCATCGGGCAGGGGCGTGCAGGCGGGCAGCACGAGGAAGAACACGACGCCGGCCGCGCCGAGCCAGCCGGGCGGAACGCGGCGCACGGCGGCCGTGCCGCGATCGGCGAGCGCCATCGCGCCGACGCCGCCGAGCGCGATCAGCGCGAAATTCCACGGGGAAAACGCATAGATCAGCACCGGCGACGCGTCGCACAGGTAGAGCGCGAGATGCGCGAGCGCGCCCAGTACGATGGCCCCGATGCCGAGCGCGACGTGTCGCGCGGCGGGTACCGCGAGCAGCGCGAGCGGCGCGATCAGATAGAACTGCTGTTCAACCGCGAGGCTCCAGAAGTGCGACGTGGAGCCTGGCCAGCCGTCCTTGACGGCGCCGATCCAGTAATTCGACAGGAACACCGCGTGCCATGCGAGCCCGAGATTGACGCCGCGCTGGTAGAACAGCGCGTGCGCGATCGCGAGCGCGGCGAGCAGCAGGTAATAGACGGGAAAGATCCGCAGCGCGCGTTTCGCGAGGAACAGCGCGAGCGCGTGGCGGCGCGTCATGGTGCCGCGCTCGACCGCCTGGCGGTTGCGATGCAGCTCGCCGACGATCAGGAATCCGCTGATGAGGAAAAACGTCCACACGCCAAGCTTGCCGACGTCGACGGCAAGGACGTGGCCCTTGTGGGACAGGAAAACGAGGATGACGGCGAGGGCTCGCAGGCCGTCGAGTCCTTTGACGTATCTGGCTTCGCGCATGGAGGCATCCGGGCATTGAGCGAGCCCAGTATAGGTGCGCAAATATCGAACGTAATTCGCATTCGGGTGCCTACGTGAAGGCGTTTTTTGATGCTGGAGCGTCGATGAAATCGGTCGCATGCAAAAAAACCTGCGGGAAACCCCGTGAAAACGCATAAAAGTACTGCACGAAGCGTCAAGGCGCTTGTAGAATCCGGCGTTGAAGCGCGCGCGTTGCACGCTTCGTGTATCCAACGACCACACCTGGTAGGAGAAACATGGCGACTTCCGCAAAAAAGGTGGCCAAGAAGGCTGCCGCACCGGCCACCAAGAAAGTGGCTGCCAAAAAGGCTGCGCCCGCGAAGAAAGTAGTGGCCAAGAAGGTTGTCGCGAAGGCGGCACCGGCTGCTCCGACGCCGCTGAAGGACAAGTTCACGAAGGCATCGCTCGCAACGCACATCGCTGAGCGCGCAGCTGTCGAAGTGAAGGCTGTCAAGGCAGTGCTCGTCGCACTCGAGAACGTCGTGCTGGGCTCGGTCCACAAGAAGGGCGCGGGCGAGTTCACGCTGCCGGGTCTGCTGAAGATCACGGCGCAAGTCGTGCCGGCGAAGAAGAAGCGCTTCGGCAAGGATCCGTTCACGGGCGAAGAGCGTTGGTTCCCGGCGAAGCCGGCCAGCGTGCGCGTGAAGGCACGTGCGCTGAAGAAGCTGAAGGACGCGGCAGCGTAATGCTGCGCAGTGGCTGCCGAACGCATGTCGGCAGCCGCTGCGATGTCCGACGATCCCCGCACGCGAAAGCGTGCGGGGATTTTTATTGCGCTGCGCAAATCGCGCGGCAGCGAAGCAGTGAAATGGCGGAAGGTCCGGTTCGACGCGTGACGCACGACGGAAGACGCGCCGCGCACGCGCGATGACGAACGGCAATCCTCCGCGCGCTTGCAGCAGATCCGCCGCTGCCCGTCGCGCGCGCTGTGCCGGTAGCGTGCGCCTCGCGAGGCACGTGCATCGTGACTGAATGCATTCCCGACGAAATCGCAGCCCAGGTCACCGCCGCGTGCGACACGATCGAGCGGCATCTCGGCGCGACGCTCACGGCGCTTCACCTGTTCGGATCGGCGCTCGACGGCGGACTGAAGCCGCGCAGTGACATCGACCTGCTGGTGACGGTGTCGGCCCGGCCGGACGAGTCGACGCGGCACGCACTGATGCTCGACCTGCTGGCCGTGTCGGCGCCGCCTGGTCGTGCCGGCGGCATGCGCGCCCTGGAAGCGACCGTCGTCGCGCACGATGCGGTCGTGCCGTGGCGTCATCCGGCGCGTCGTGAACTGCAGTTCGGCGAGTGGCTGCGTCACGAGCTCGAGGCCGGCATCGTCGAACCGGCGCGCGTCGATCACGATCTGGCGATCCTGTTGACGAAGGTGCGGCAACACAGTGTCGTGCTGGTTGGCGCGCCGGCGGCGGCGCTTTTCGAGCCAGTGCCCGCACGGGATTTTGTCGCCGGGCTGCTGGCGACGGTTGCGCAGTGGAATGCCGAACCGGATTGGCGCGGCGACGCGTGCAACGTGGTGCTCGCGCTCGCGCGCATCTGGTACAGCGCCGCGACCGGCAGGATCGCGCCGAAGGACGTCGCGGCGACATGGGTTCTGGAACGCTTGTCGCAAGCCTGCCGGCCGGTCGCCGCGGCGGCGCGTGCCGCCTATCTTGGCGGCGAGGAGGACGCGGCGATCCTGTCGGGCGAACCCCTTGCCGCATTCATCGGCTACGCGCGGCGAACGGTCGAATCGATGCTGTCGACGTAGCGGCGGATACCGCGCGCGTGCCCGGGGCTTGGGGCGACGCCGAGGAAGATCATCGGCACTGGCGCGGCAGTCGCACGCGCATGCGGTCGAGCCGGATGCCTGTCGGTGACCCGGCGCGTCATCGCGCATGCGCCGTGCGACGTGCTGCTTCGTCAGCCCGCCGTACCGGCGTAGGCGGCCTTCAATGCGGCGTCGTCGAGCTTGATCATCTGCATCATCGCGGCGGCCACGCGCGTGGCCTTGACCGTGTCCCGGTCGGACACCATCGGGATCAGCGTTTCCGGAACGATCTGCCACGACACGCCGTAGCGGTCTCTCAGCCAGCCGCAGGCGTCGGCCGTGCCGCCGTTGTCGAGCAGGGCATGCCAGTAGCGGTCGAGTTCCGCCTGGTCGGCGCAGCTGACCAGCAGCGAAATTGAATGGTTGAACGTATCGGTGCGCGGGTGGCTCATCGCGAAGAACGGTTGCCCGAACAGTTCGAACTCGACCATCCGCGTGCCGTCGGTGCCGGGCACCGTCGTGACGCGCACGACGCGCGAATCCGGAAAGATGCCGGCATAGAAGGCGGCGGCTTCTTCTGCTTGCGCCGCGTACCAGAGGAAAGGCGTGATCTTCTGAATCGTCATGGCGTATCTCCTGTGTGAATGGGGCGATGCGCGAACCGCGTGCCGCCATCGAGACGACGGACGACGATTGCCGAAATCGACACGCCTCGGCACATTGCGATCGCACCGGACGAGCGGTGCCGGCAGTGCGGATGGTAGTCGCTCGGCGGACGGATGGCGACCGGTGCGGCGCTTCGAAAACGGTGTTCCCGGCGCGTGGCAGCCCCCAGGCGCCGCTGCCGGCCGGCGGGCGTAGGTCGGGGCGCGGGTTCCGGTTCCCGGCCCGTGCGGGCGCTGCGGGCACGCGGGAGACGGACGAAAAAAAGCCAGTCGCGGCCGAAACCGGGACTGGCTTTCCAGGTCGGCGGCAAGGCGTCGGAGACGCCATGCACGCCGGAAACGTACTTCTTAGAACTTGTGACGCAG
Organism: Burkholderia sp. AU15512; assembly: GCF_002223325.1. Taxonomy (NCBI): domain Bacteria; kingdom Pseudomonadati; phylum Pseudomonadota; class Betaproteobacteria; order Burkholderiales; family Burkholderiaceae; genus Burkholderia; species Burkholderia sp. AU15512. The sequence goes on along the minus strand of NZ_NKEX01000006.1, from coordinate 1,783,030 downwards.
GCCGAGTGCGACCAGCTCTTGGGACTTCGTGCCGGCGATGCCGTACGAGCCGACCGAAGCTTGCGCTGCCGACGTCGTGCCATCCGCGTTGAGTTGCGTGCCGCTCGCGTGCTGGTAAGCGCCGACCAGGTAGATGTCCGTGCGCTTCGACAGCGAGTAGTCGCCGCCCAGCGAAACCTGATGGTACTTGGCGTTCGTGTTGCCGCTCGCCTTCGTGTACGAGTAGCCGAGGCCCAGCAGCAGCGGCGGCGTGACCTGATACGTCACGAACCCGCGGCCCGTGTTGTATTTTTCGGTCGAACCGAAGCCCGACGATGCGTCCGGCTTGTACTGTGCATTGCTGTAACCGAGGCCGAACGTCACCGGGCCGAATGCGTACTGGCCTGCCACTTGCGCGATGCCGATCGACTTCGCCGACACGTAACCCGCGTTGATCGGACCGTCGACGATATTGTCCGACGTCGTCGAACCCCAGCCCGCGCGCGCGCCGGCTGCCGGCGTCGGGTTGTTCGCGTAGAAGTAGCCAGCAGCAACGCCGACCGGGCCGTTGTTGTAAGCGGCCGCGACCGACCACGTTTGGCCGGCGCCCGTCTTGCCAGCGACACCGCCGAGGGCGTACATGCCTTCGACCTGGAAGCCGGCGAACACCGGCGACGTGTACTTGATTGCGTTGCTGACGCGCAGGCTGTTGTCGTTGTTGTCGACGTCGCCCGGCGTGGCGAACACGCTGCCGAAATAGTTGTCAGCCGTCACGCCCTGGACCAGGTCGACGATCGGATCGTATTGGCGGCCGAGCGTCAGCGTGCCGTACTGATCGCTTTGCAGGCCGACGAAAGCCTGGCGACCGAACATGCGCTTGCCTTGGCCCAGTGCGCCCGACGTCGAGTCGAAGCCGTTTTCCAACTGGAAGATCGCCTTCAGGCCGCCACCGAGGTCTTCTGCGCCCTTGAGGCCGAAGCGGCTGCCTTGCAGGTTGCCGCTACCCATCGACCACGCATTGTTACCTTGACCGTCGTTACCGTGAACATAGGTGATCGACGTGTCGATCACGCCGTACAGCGTCACGCTCGACTGGGCCTGTGCGGCACCAGCGGCGCCCAGCAGGGCGAGCGAGAGGGTCGAGAGAGCAAGTTTCTTCATCGTTGAATATCTCCACGCAAGTGATTCATCGTTATTTGTTGCGGATTGGAGAATAGCTCAGTGCCATCGACGCAAGAAAGCTTAAAAAATAAAGTGTCTCGAAAAGGTAACAGCGAGAAAAAGTCCATATATATCAAGCACATCAACGACTGTTTCTGTTTTTGAAAAAGTTGACAATTGCTGCGATGCGATTGTTTCGCTCGTTGATGCGCATCGCGGCAGGAAGCCTGTTTCGGCTCGTTCACGCACGGAAACTGAAGCGTGCAAACGTTTGCGGTTGCGGCAACGAATGCGCGGGCATGCAAAGAACGTGTCAACGCCGCGCGAATGCGCGGCGGGCAGCGTGGTTGCAAAGCGGCGGACGGGTGTGCGGGGGCGTGCGGCGGCGTGGCGACAGCGGTGCGTCAGTCGTCGCGCATGCCGTCGGTGGGGCGATCGATGGCGCGATCGGCTTGAGCAGTAACGGCCGATGGGGTGGTCGCGGCGGGCCGATGCGCGTTGCCGCGGGCGGCCGCGAATTCCGCGCCGAGCAGCAGCACGATCGCGGAGAAGTACAGCCACATCAGCAGGACCGCGAACGATCCCGCTGCACCGAATGCACTTGCGGTGCCAGCATGCGCGAGGTACAGCGCGAACAGCTTCTTGCCGCCGGAGAACAGGATCGCGGACACGATGCCGCCGATCGCGGCGTCACGCCAGGCGACGCGCGCATCGGGCAGGAACTTCATCAGCGACGCGAACGCGCCCGCGAGCACCGCGATCCCGACGAAGAACTGCACGAGGTTCGTGACGATCACGTACGGCGAATTGCCCAGCAGCCAGGTGCCGACGAACGTGATCGCGGTGTCGAGCACGAGCGACACGATCAGCAGGAACGCGACGCCGAGCACGAGCCCGAACGAGATCAGCCGCACGCGCACGAGCCCGAGCATGCTCGACCAGCGGTTCTCGGTGGCCGGCCAGATCACGCTGAGCGCGGCGCTGAGCGACGCGAAGGTGGCCGACGCGCCGATCGCGAGCGCGGCGAACGAGATCAGGGTGGCCAGGCCGCCGCGCTCGCCCGCGCGGTGCGCGTTCTGCACGATCGTCTGGATGCTGGCCGCCGCGTCGTCGCCGATCAGCTGGTGGGCCTGTTCGAACACCTGGCCGCGCGCGGCATCGTCGCCGTAGAACCAGCCGGCCACGGCAATCACCATCACGAGCATCGGCGCGAGCGAGAACGCGGAGAAAAAGGCGATGCCCGCGGCCATCGCGGAGCAGCGGTCGGACGAGAAGCGCTTGAACGCGGTGAGGGCCCAGTTGGCCTGTTCTTGCGCGAGACGGGTGGCTTCGGAGGTGATCTGTCGTTTCATGACGGTTCGGTGGCGCGGGGAACGCGGATCATCGTTGGTAATCAGACAATTCAGTATTGATCCGAGGATTCGAACATAGTTGCGCGAACTGTCTATAATTCCTTTCAGTTTCCTCACCCCCACAATAACGCCGAGACCAGCCATGCTACAAATGTCCCGGCGCCAGTTCCTGAAGGTGACGGCTACGTCGCTTGCCGGATCGAGTCTAGCCCTGATGGGCTTCTCTCCGTCCGAAGCGCTTGCCGAAGTCCGACAGTACAAGCTGGCGCGCACCGTCGAAACGCGCAACACCTGTCCTTACTGTTCAGTGGGTTGCGGCATCCTGATGTACAGCCTCGGAGACGGCGCGAAAAACGCCCAGCCGAGCATCATCCACATCGAAGGCGATCCCGACCATCCCGTCAATCGCGGCACGCTGTGCCCGAAGGGCGCGAGCCTGATCGACTTCATCCACAGCCCGAACCGCCTGACGCACCCGGAGTATCGGGCGCCCGGCTCGGACAAGTGGGAACCGATTTCGTGGAATGACGCGCTCGACCGCATCGCGAAGCTGATGAAGGCCGACCGCGACGCGAACTTCGTCGAGACGGCCGAAGACGGCTCCAAGGTCAACCGCTGGCTGACCACCGGCATGCTGGCCGCGTCGGCAGGCAGCAACGAGGTCGGCTACCTGACGCACAAGACCATCCGCAGTCTCGGGATGCTCGCATTCGACAATCAGGCGCGTGTCTGACATGGCCCGACGGTGGCAGGTCTTGCCCCGACGTTTGGCCGTGGAGCGATGACGAACCATTGGGTCGACATCAAGAACGCGGACGTGATTCTCGTGATGGGCGGCAATGCAGCCGAGGCCCATCCGTGCGGTTTCAAGTGGGTAACGGAGGCGAAGGCGCACCGCAAGGCGCGGCTGATCGTCGTCGACCCGCGCTTCACGCGTACGGCCTCGGTGGCCGACTACTACGCGCCGATCCGCACCGGCACCGACATCGTCTTCCTGGGCGGCGTCATCAACTATCTGCTGACGAACGACAAGATCCAGCATGAGTACGTGAAGAACTACACGGACTTCTCGTTCATCGTGCGCGAGGATTTCGCGTTCAACGACGGCATCTATTCCGGCTACGATCCGGAGAAGCACGCGTACCCGGACAAATCGAGCTGGGACTACGAGCGCGGCGACGACGGTTTCGTGAAGGTCGACCCGACGCTGCAGCATCCGCGTTGCGTGTACAACCTGCTGAAGCAGCACTACGCGCGCTATACGCCGGACATGGTCCAGCAGACGTGCGGCACGCCGAAGGAGAAATTCCTGAAGGTGTGCGAGATGCTCGCGACCACGGCCGTTCCCGGCCGCGCCGGCACGGTGCTGTACGCGCTCGGCTGGACCCACCACTCGATCGGCGCGCAGATCATCCGCACCGGCGCGATGGTGCAGTTGCTGCTCGGCAACATCGGCATCGCCGGCGGCGGGATGAACGCGCTGCGCGGCCACTCGAACATCCAGGGGTTGACCGACCTCGGGCTGATGTCGAACCTGCTGCCGGGCTACATGACGCTGCCGATGCAGGCCGAGCAGGATTTCGACGGCTACATCAAGAAGCGCGTGCAGCTGCCGCTGCGGCCGAACCAGTTGAGCTACTGGAAGAACTACAAGGCCTTCCACGTGAGCTTCATGAAGTCGTGGTGGGGCGATGCGGCGACCGCCGAGAACAACTGGGGCTACGACTACCTGCCGAAGCTGGACAAGCAGTACGACCTGCTGCAGGTGATCGAGCTGATGAATGCCGGCAAGATGAACGGCTACATCTGCCAGGGCTTCAACCCGCTTGCGGCGTCGCCGTCGAAGGTGAAGACGGCGGCCGGGCTCGCGAAGCTGAAGTGGCTCGTGATCATGGACCCGCTCGCGACCGAAACCTCCGAGTTCTGGAAGCATCACGGCGACTACAACGACGTCGATTCGTCGAAGATCCAGACCGAGGTGTTCCGTCTGCCGACCACGTGCTTCGCGGAGGAAAACGGTTCGCTCGTGAGTTCGAGCCGCGTGCTGCAATGGCACTGGAAGGGCGCGGAGCCGCCGGGCGAGGCGAAGAGCGACCTCGAGATCATGTCGGGGCTGTTCCTGCGCATGCGCAAGATGTACCAGACGGACGGCGGCAAGTATCCGGATCCGATCGTCAACCTGACCTGGCCGTACGCGAACCCGGAAAGCCCGACGCCCGAAGAGCTCGCGATGGAGTTCAACGGCAAGGCGCTCGCCGATCTGCCCGATCCGAAGGATCCGACCAAGACGCTCGTGAAGAAGGGCGAGCAGCTGGCCGCGTTCGCGCAGTTGAAGGACGACGGCACGACCGCGAGCGGCTGCTGGATCTTCTGCGGTGCCTGGACGCAGGCCGGCAACCAGATGGGGCGGCGCGACAACGCCGACCCGACCGGCATCGGCCAGACGCTGAACTGGGCGTGGGCGTGGCCGGCGAACCGGCGGATCCTGTACAACCGTGCGTCGTGCGACGTTGCCGGCAAGCCGTTCGACCCGACCCGCAAGCTGATCGGCTGGAACGGCAGCGCGTGGAAGGGGGCCGACATTCCCGACTTCAAGGCGGACGAAGCGCCCGAAAACGGGATGGGGCCGTTCATCATGAACCCGGAAGGTGTCGCACGCTTCTTCGCCCGGGCGGGGATGAACGAAGGTCCGTTCCCCGAGCACTACGAGCCGTTCGAGACGCCGCTCGACGCGAACCCGCTGCACCCGAACAACCCGCAGGCGCTGAACAACCCGGCCGCCCGCGTGTTCCCGGACGACCGCGCGTCGTTCGGCAAGGTGGCGGAGTTCCCGCACGTGGCGACGACGTACCGGCTCACCGAGCACTTCCACTACTGGACCAAGCATGCGCGGCTGAACTCGATCATCCAGCCCGAGCAATTCGTCGAGATCGGCGAAGACCTCGCGAAGGAAGTCGGCGTCGCGCATGGCGAGCGCGTGAAGGTGTCGTCCAAGCGCGGCTACATCATCGCGGTCGCCCTCGTCACGAAGCGGATCAAGCCGCTGACGGTCGACGGCAAGAAGGTCCAGACGGTCGGCGTCCCGTTGCACTGGGGCTTCAAGGGTCTGACGAAGCCCGGCTATCTCGCCAATACCCTGACTCCGTCCGTGGGTGACGGCAACTCCTATACACCGGAATTCAAGTCGTTCCTGGTGAAGGTCGAAAAGGCGTAAGGGGAAAGAGATGGCATTGCAATCGCTGGATATCAAGCGCGTCTCGGCCACCACGACGCCACCGCCCACGGTGCGCGAACCGGTGACCGGGAGTGTCGCGAAGCTGATCGACGTATCGAAGTGCATCGGCTGCAAGGCATGCCAGACGGCATGCATGGAGTGGAACGACCTGCGTGACGAGGTCGGCACCAACGTCGGCGTGTACGACAACCCGGCCGACCTGACCGAGCATTCGTGGACGGTCATGCGGTTCTCCGAATACGAGAACCCGGCCGGCGACCTCGAGTGGCTGATCCGCAAGGACGGCTGCATGCACTGCGAGGATCCGGGCTGCCTGAAGGCGTGTCCGTCGCCGGGCGCGATCGTGCAGTACAACAACGGGATCGTCGATTTCCACGAGGAGAACTGCATCGGTTGCGGCTATTGCGTGACCGGCTGCCCGTTCAACGTTCCGCGGATCTCGAAGAAGGATCATCGCGCATACAAGTGCACGCTCTGTTCCGACCGCGTCGCGGTCGGCCAGGAACCGGCCTGCGTGAAGACCTGCCCGACGGGCGCGATCGTGTTCGGTACCAAGGAGGACATGAAGCAGCACGCGGCCGAGCGGATCGAGGACCTGAAGGAGCGCGGCTTCGAGCATGCGGGGCTGTACGACCCGCAGGGCGTCGGCGGCACGCACGTGATGTACGTGCTGCACCATGCGGACAAGCCGTCGCTGTACCACGGGCTGCCCGACAATCCGTCGATCAGCCCGATGGTGAAGCTGTGGAAGGGCATCGCGAAGCCGCTCGCGGTGGCCGGCATCGCGCTGACCGCGCTTGCCGGGTTCTTCCACTATGTCCGGGTCGGTCCGAACGAGGTGAGCGACGAAGAGGAACAGGCCGCGCGCGACGAGGCGCGACGCATCAAGGAGGACGCGAAATGAACCACGACGACCCCAACCTGATCGTCCGCTACACGCCGAACGAGCGCACGAACCACTGGATCACCGCGATCACGTTCGTGCTGCTCGCGCTGTCCGGGCTCGCGCTGTTTCATCCGTCGATGTTCTGGCTGACCGCGCTGTTCGGCGGCGGCCAGTGGACGCGGATCCTGCATCCGTTCGTCGGCCTCGTGATGTTCGTGTCGTTCGCGATCCTGGTGGTGCGCTTCTGGCACCACAACGCGCTCGACGCGGACGATCGCCAGTGGCTCAAGCAGATCGGCGACGTGCTGACCAACCAGGAAGACAAGCTGCCGCCTGTCGGGCGCTATAACGCCGGGCAGAAGCTGCTATTCTTTACGTTGGTCGCGTGCCTGCTGCTGCTCCTGCTGTCGGGAGTCGTGATCTGGCGGCGCTACTTCTCGTTCTACTTCCCGATCGGGGTGATCCGCGCGGCCGCTGTCGTGCATGCCGTGGCGGCCTTCGTGCTGATCGCGAGCATCATCGTGCACATTTACGCGGCGTTGTGGGTGAAGGGCTCGATCGGCGCGATGGTGCGCGGCACCGTCACGCTGGGCTGGGCTCGCAAGCATCACCCGAAGTGGTTCCGTGAAAGCGTGAAATAACGCACCGGAGCGGGGCGGCTCGCCGATCGCGGTGGCCGCTCCGTCAGCCGTCGGAACCGCCTGAAGCGCCGACTTGTCGGCGCTTGTTTATTTGGAAGACATATCTGTGACACAACGCATCCTCGAACCGACCGAGATCTCGACCCTCGATCATTCGGCCATCCCGCGCTTTCGCCTGCCGGAGCGCGCCACCGCGTTCTCGGCGCGCGCCGCGCGGCTGCGCAAGCTGGCCGACCTGAACCCGATCAGCGGCTACCTGCGGCTGATGGCCACCGTCGCCGATGCGCAGCACGCGACGCTGCAAACGCTCGAACTGCCGCTGCCGTCGAAGGAAGCGATCGCGCGTGCGCAGGAGCATTCGATGCCGCTCGTGCCGGCGCTCGACGGCGAGCGCGATCCGCGCTGGCGTGCCGTGCTGTACGAACTGCTCGACCGCGTCGAAGGCGCCGGGCTCGTCAACCCGCAGCTCGCGAAGCTGCTCGACCGGCTGCGCCTGATGGCGCCCGCCGAACTCGACGCGCAAGCCGACGCGATTCTCGCGCTGCGTTTCGCCGAAGTCGACCCGGCTATCGCGCCGTTCCTGATGGCCGCGCTGCAGGTCGTGTGGACGGACCTCGCCAGCCGCGTTCCGCCGGCCGACGTTCCGTATCTCGATCAGCCGGGGCTGTGCCCCGTGTGCGGCACGCATCCGGTCGCGAGCGTCGTGCGGGTCGGCGGCCAGTACCAGGGCTACCGTTTCCTGCAATGCGGGCTGTGCACGACCGAGTGGCACATGGTGCGCACGAAGTGCTCGCACTGCGATTCGACGAAAGGCATCGCCTATCACGGGATCGAGGGCGGCAGCGAAGCCGTTAAGGCCGAATCGTGCGACGAGTGCAAGACCTATCGCAAGATCGGCTATCAGGACAAGGACTACGAGTTCGAGCCGCTGGCGGACGATCTCGCGAGCCTCACGCTCGACCTGCTGATGAACGAAGCCGGCTACCAGCGCAGTTCACCGAACCCGCTGCTGTGGCCGGATGTCTCGCGGGACGCGAATTGACGGCACGGGCCGGCGGGACGGTGCGCGAGCACCGGCGCCGGCCCGCTGCGAAGCATGAGACTGGAGCCACAACGACGTGACCGAACCGGGTGTGAATGAACTGAATGCGGTACTGGCGCGCGTGCCGTCCGTCGAGCGCGTGCTGTCGTCGGCGCCGCTGCAACCGCTCATCGCGGACTACGGCCGCACGCGCGTGCTGAACGCCGTGCGTGCCGAGCTCGAACGCTGGCGTACCGCCGCGCAACACGATCCGGCGGCGGCCGAGCCGCTCGACGAGCCGCGCATCGCCGCGGCCGTCGCGCGCACGCTGGCCGCGCAGAGCGCGGGCGCGGTGCGCGCCGTGTTCAACCTGACCGGCACCGTGCTGCACACGAACCTCGGGCGCGCACTGTTGCCCGACGACGCGGTGCGCGCGGTGGTCGACGTGCTGACGCGGCCGGTCAACCTCGAATTCGATCTCGCCACGGGCCGCCGCGGCGATCGCGACGACCTGATCGACGATCTGCTGTGCGAACTGACGGGCGCGGAAGCCGCGACCGTCGTCAACAACAACGCGGCGGCCGTGCTGCTGGCGCTGTCGGCGCTGGCGACGAAACGGGAAGTCGTCGTGTCGCGCGGCGAGCTGGTGGAAATCGGCGGCGCATTCCGCATTCCCGACATCATGAGCCGCGCGGGCGCCAGGCTGCGCGAGGTCGGCACCACCAACCGCACCCATCTGCGCGACTACGTGGAAGCCATCGGCCCGCGTACCGCGCTGCTGATGAAGGTGCATTGCAGCAACTATGCGATCAGCGGCTTCACGAAAGAGGCGACGCTCGCCGAACTCGCGCCGCTCGCGCGCGAGCATGGGCTGCCGGTGGCCGTCGATCTCGGCAGCGGCACGCTCGCCGACCTGTCGCAATGGGGCCTGCCGCACGAGACGACCGTGCAGGAAACCGTCGCCGCCGGCGCAAACGTTGTCACGTTCAGCGGCGACAAGCTGCTCGGCGGGCCGCAGGCCGGCCTGATCGTCGGCGACCGCGCGCTGATCGCGAAGATCAAGAAACATCCGCTCAAGCGCGCGCTGCGCGTCGGCAAGCTGACGCTCGCGGCGCTCGAGCCGGTGCTGCGCCTCTACCAGTCACCCGAGTTCCTGCGTGACCGGCTCACCACGCTGCGGCTGCTGACGCGCCCGCAGCGCGAGATCGCCGAGGCCGCCGAGCGCGTGCGTCCGGCGCTGCAGGCCGCGCTCGGCAGCGGTTTCGACGTGACGGTCGAGCCGATGTTCAGCCAGATCGGCAGCGGCGCGCTGCCGGTCGACCAGTTGCCGAGCGCCGGGCTCGTCGTACGCACGGCGGACGGCAAGCGCGGCGGCCGTGCACTGGCGCAGCTCGAGAAACGGCTGCGCGAATGGCCGCGCCCGGTGATCGGCCGCGTCGCCGACAATGCGCTGCGGCTCGACCTGCGCTGCCTCGAAGCCGCCGACGAGGCGGTGTTCGTCGCGCAATGCGTGCCGCTCGCGGGGCCTGCTGCATGATCGTCGGTACCGCGGGACACATCGACCACGGCAAGACGACGCTGGTGCGCGCGCTGACGGGCGTCGATACCGATCGCCTGAAGGAAGAGAAGGCGCGCGGCATCTCGATCGAGCTCGGTTACGCGTATACGCCGCTCGACAACGGCGACGTGCTCGGCCTGATCGACGTGCCGGGCCACGAGAAGCTGATTCATACGATGGCGGCCGGCGCATGCGGGATCGACTTCGCGCTGCTCGTGATTGCCGCCGACGACGGCGTGATGCCGCAGACGCGCGAGCATCTCGCGATCCTGCAACTGCTCGGCGTCACGCATGGCGCCGTCGCGCTGACGAAGTGCGATCGCGTCGATGCCGCACGCGTGGCCGAAGTGCGCGACGAGATCGCCACGTGGCTGAACGACTCGACGCTGGCCGGCGTGCCGATTTTCGAAACGCGCGCGACGGCTGCGGACGATCCGGGCGTCGCCGCGTTGAAGCGTTATCTGGCGGACGCGGCGATCGCGTGGCGTGCGCGCCGCGACGACGGGCTGTTCCGGCTCGCGGTCGATCGCGTGTTCACGCTCGCGGGGCAGGGTACCGTCGTGACGGGCACCGCGTTCGCGGGCCGCGTCGCGACCGGCGACACGCTCGCGATCGTGCGCACGGGCGGCGCGGCGCGCGTGCGCAGCATCCACGCGCAGAACCGGCCGGTCGAGGCCGGCCGCGCGGGCGAGCGTTGCGCGCTGAATCTGGCCGGGGTCGACAAGGCCGATGTCGAGCGAGGCGACACCGTCGCCGATGCGCGGCTCGTCGCGACGTCGCCGCGTCTCGACGTCGAGCTGACGCTGCTCGCGGATGCGGGGCTCACGCTGACGCACTGGGCGCCGCTGCACGTGCATCTCGGCACGTTGCATCGCGTCGCGCATGTCGCGCTGCTCGACGGCGATACGCTCGCGGCCGGCCAGCGGATGCGCGTGCAACTGGTGTTCGACGAGCCGGTGTTTGCGCTGCCGGGCGACCGGTTCATCGTCCGCAATCCGCAGGCGACGCGCACGGTCGGCGGCGGCCGCGTACTCGATCCGTTCGGGCCGGCGCGCAAGCGTCGTACGCCTGCGCGCCGCGCATGGCTCGACGCGCTGGCCGAATGGCTCGACGCGGGCCGCCTCGATGCGCTGCTCGCGCAGGCGCCGCTCGGCATCCCGCGCGCGATGCTCACGCATCTGACGGGTTTCGCGCCGAATGCGCTGGCCTTGCCGGAAGACGCGCTGGCGATCGGGCCGCGCGACGCCGCGTCGAACGACGGCGCGGTGATTGCCCAGGCGCACTGGCGCGCACTGCAGACGCGGGCGATCGATACGCTGCGCGCGTATCACGAGCGCATGCCCGACGAGCAGGGGCTCGACGCCGCGCGGTTGCGGCGGATGGCCGCGCCGCTCGCCGGCGATGCGCTGTGGCGCGCGCTCGTCGATGCGCTGGTGGCCGGCGGCGAAGTCGCGCGAAGCGGGCCGTGGCTGCATCTGCCGTCGCATTCGGTGAGCCTCGAGCCGCGCGAGGAGGCGCTGGCGCAGCAACTGCTGCCGCTGATTCACGCAGGGCGCTTCGATCCGCCGTGGGTGCGCGACCTGGCCCGTGACACGGGCGCGGCCGAGGACGCGGTGCGCGCGTTGCTGCGCAAGCTCGCGCGGCGCGGTGACGTGCACCAGGTCGTGCGCGACCTGTTCTATCACGCGGGCGTGGTGCGCGAGCTGGCGGAACTGGTCGCGCACCTCGCGCCGTCGCGCGAGGGCGGGCTCGATGCCGCGACGTTCCGCGATGCGACGGGGCTCGGCCGCAAGCGCGCGATCCAGATTCTCGAGTTCTTCGACCGGGTTGGGTATACTCGCTTCCACCGCGATCTTCACCTCCTGCGGCCTGACAGCGGTTGGGCGGGTATTCAGGCGTAGGCGCTCGTTGTTCTTTGGGTTCTTTTCCCCACGGAAGGCATTCGTATCCGGTGGTACGGCTGGACTTCAAATCCAGTTGGGGGTGTCAGACACTCCCGGGTAGGTTCGACTCCTGCTGCCTTCCGCCATTTGCCATTCGCCATTCCAGACGCGGAGTAAAATGGCGCGCATTGGTCGATTTTGGTGATTTCATGGATTCGTCCGTATCGCTTCTGCTGGAAGCCGTCGATGCCGACAAGGCAAAGCTGGACGCGGCGCGTCCGCTTCCGCCGCACACGCTGGCGTCATTGCGCGAAAAGCTGATGCTGGAGTGGACTTATCATTCGAATGCGATCGAGGGCAACACGCTGACGTTGCGGGAAACGAAGGTCGTACTCGAAGGCATTACGGTCGGCGGAAAGTCGCTGCGCGAGCATTTCGAGGCGACCAATCATCGCGACGCGATTCTCTATGTCGAAGAAATCGTCGGCAAGCAGGAGACGCTGTCCGAGTGGCAGATCCGGAATATTCACGGGCTGGTATTGAAGGGGATCGACGACGGCGAGGCCGGCAGGTATCGCCGGGAGAACGTCGTGATCGCAGGCGCAAGCACGACGCCCCCGGATTTCCTGCATTTGCCGGCTGAAATGGCCGCGCTCATCGATTGGGATACGCAGGCGGGCGCGATGCATCCGGTGGCACGGGCCGCCGAACTGCATACGCGGTTCGTGAAGATCCATCCGTTTGTCGACGGCAATGGAAGAACGGGGCGGCTGCTCCTGAATTTCGAACTGATGAAGTCCGGCTATCCGCCAGCGGTCATTCGCAAGGAAGACCGGCTGGCTTACTACGATACGCTGGACGAGGCGTGCACGACCGGCGACTACAGCGGCATCACGCGCCTGGCGGCCGAGTCAGTGCAGCGCTCGCTCGACGCCTACCTCGGCGTGCTTGGATTGCGCACGTAGCGGGCCATTCCGAACGCCTGTCAGGCTGGTTCGATCACTGAGGCGTCCTGTCTGGGCCGGTTACGTCCACTCCGGTAAATGTGCCGTCTGCCAGGTGTTCTTCCCCCCACGGAAGGCATTCGTATCCGGTGGTACGGCTGGACTTCAAATCCAGTTGGGGGTGTCAGACACTCCCGGGTAGGTTCGACTCCTGCTGCCTTCCGCCACCCCGTATTTCTTGTCGACTCGACGCGCTTCAATCAACGTGCAATTGCACGACATCACCGGCGATTGCAATCGCCAAAACTTGATCGGGAAAAGCACTAAAAGTTTGCTATTTTTTTCCGGGCTATAGTCGAATCACTGAAGGTAGACGCGGCGTCCCTTGCCGATACCGTTCAGGTAATGACTGTAGACGGGGGCTGTATGAAAAATAAAATCGACAAGACCGCCGGACCGATCTGGGGCGTGGCTGCAGGATTGCTTCTTGCTGTCGCAGGATTGAGTCTCGGCATTTTCCCGACGTCCTTGCAAAGCTCGGGAAGCGCGAACGACTTCATGGCGTCCGGTATTGCGATGCTCGGCATCTTCCTGGTCGTCTATGCCGCGCACGAGTTGCGAAGAAGGCGCCCGCACTGAGCGCTTACGCGCTGCCGATCCACGCAGGACGATCCGGGCCGGTCCGCCGGCTCGTGAATACGCTCGTCCGCCGCGGGCTACGTCTTGCGGATTTCGTGTTGATAAACGAGTTCGACGATGCGCTTCGTCGGAATGCTGGCGCGCAACCCGTCGACGCTGTCGATCGGAAACCACTTGCATTTCTCGATCTCGTTGTTTGCTTGCGGCGTCTGATCCGGGCCGACTTCCGCGAAGAACACGTGATGGATTTTGGCGAGGCCGGTGAACTGCATCGAGTAGACGAGAGGCTGGCCGGTCATGCCGGTTTCTTCGCATAACTCGCGATGTGCGGCGTCGAGCGGCGTTTCCCCACGCTTGATCGTGCCGCCGGGAAGCGCCCAGCGCGACGCCGCACGGGCAACGAGCAAGACCTGTTCGCCGCGATAGCAGACGATGGTCGCGCGTTCCTTGACCGGGACGGTGCTCGCTTCGGGGGCGGTATTGGGCGCTAGGGTTTGAGGCATGAAGCAATTCTAACCATCGCGGAACGATCGGCAAAGCGCGTCTGACGTGGTTTGACGATCGATCGTCACCGTCGCGTGTCCGGCCAGGCCGCCGCTGCGTTTCGCAGGTTCGAATTCGTGTCAGGCCGGCGCGCGGTCGTCCGCGCCCAGGGGGGCGGGGCGTCGGCATGAAGTGCGCGATGGGCTCGCCCTTCGCTTCGAATCGGGCGAGGCTATCTCTCGGTGCGGGATACCGCGTCCGTCATGAAAAAAGCCGCGCATCCCGATGCACCGGAAGCGCGGCTTGAGGGGGGCGCCGGTCAGGCGTCGCGCCGTTACTTCTTTTCCGGCAGGAACCAGTTCATCACGAGCGCGCAGATGCCGCCCGTCGCCACGCCCGATTCCAGCACGTTCTTCAGCGCGTGCGGCAGGCTGTTGAGGATGTCCGGCACTTGCGACACGCCGAGGCCGAGCGCGAGCGACACCGCGATGATCAGCAGTGCGCGACGATCGAGATGGACGCCCGCGAGGATGTTGATGCCCGATGCGGCCACCGCGCCGAACATCACCATCGCCGCGCCGCCGAGCACGGGCTCCGGCACGGCCTGCAGCACGCCGGCGACGACCGGGAACAGGCCGAGCACCACGAGCATCCCCGCGATCCAGATGCCGACGTAGCGGCTCGCGACGCCGGTGATCTGGATCACGCCGTTGTTCTGCGCGAATACCGAGCTCGGGAACGTGTTGAACACGCCGGCCAGCAGCGAGTTCGCGCCGTTCACGAGCACGCCGCCCTTGATCCGCTGCATCCACACCGGGCCTTCGACCGGCTCGTTCGAGATCTTGCTGGTGGCCGTGACGTCGCCGATCGCCTCGAGCGACGTGACGAGGTAGATGATCAGCATCGGCACGAACAACGCCCACGAGAAGCCGATGCCGAAGTGCAGCGGCGTCGGGACCTGGAACAGCGCGGCCTGGTGCATGCCGGTGAAATCGAGGCGGCCGAGGAACGCGGCCGCGAGATAGCCGATCACGAGCGCGATGACGAGCGCGGTGCTGCGCACCCACACGATCGGCACGCGGTTCAGCAGGATGATCGTGCCGAGCACGAGACCGGACAGCGTCAGGTTCTCCGCGCTCGCGAAGGTGCCCTTGGCCATCGCGCCAAAGCCGCCGCCCATGCTGATCAGGCCGACCTTGATCAGCGTGAGGCCGATCAGCAGCACGACGATGCCGGTGACGAGCGGCGTGATCAGGCGCTTCACGAACGGCAGGATGCGCGACACGCCCATCTCGACGAACGACCCGGCCATCACGACGCCGAAGATCGCGGCCATCACGGTCTCGACCGGCGTGCCTTGCTTGACCATCAGGCTGCCGCCGGCGATCAGCGGGCCGACGAAGTTGAAGCTCGTGCCCTGGACGATCAGCAGGCCGGCGCCCAGCGGGCCGAAGCGCTTGCACTGGACGAAGGTGGCGATGCCGGAAATCACCAGCGACATCGACACGATCAGGGTCGTATCGCGGCTGGACACGCCGAGCGCCTGGCAGATCAGCAGGCCGGGCGTGACGATCGGCACGATGATCGCCAGCAGGTGCTGCAGCGCGGCGACGAAGGCGACCATCGGCGCCGGCCGGTCGTTCGGGCCGTAGACGAGGTCGCGGGCCGAATCTGCGGCGTCGGCGCCGTGGGCGGCGGGTTGGGCGGGGGAGGCGGGTTGCATGGCGAGCGGGCCGGACGAGGTGGAAAGTGCGGCATTTTAGCCGAACGGCCCGCCGGCGCCGCTGCAATAGCGGGGATTCGGCGGAGCGGGAAAACGGTGGCGGATCGACGCCCGGGCCGGCCGTGGCCGCGGCGAGCGTCGACTAGCGGGCCTGCCGCGGTGTGGGCGCGGTCGGGGTACGGGTCGGGGCGGTGATCGCATGGAACCCGGGCAGCCCGGGAATCCGCTGCTCCATGAACTGCAGGAACGTGCGGGTCCGCAGCGGCAGATACCGGCGCGACGCATAGACGAGGTGCAGCGCATGTGGCGGCACCATGTCCCACTTCGGTAGCAACCGGACGAGCTGGCCGCTGTCGATCAGGTCCTGAACGAGCCACGCGGGCCCGCTGCCCACCGCGTTTCCGGCAAGAAAGCATTCCCGCAGCGCCATCGAGCTGTTCACGCGATACCGGCCGCGCACCGGAACGACGACTTGTTCGCCGCCGCGCGCGAAGGCTAGTTCGTTGCCGATGTCCGCGCGCGCGTAGCCGACATACTCGTGCTTCGCGAGGTCGTCCGGCCGGCGGAGCTTCGGCGCCCGCGCCACGTACGCCGGCGTGGCGACCAGCAGGCGCGGCGACGACGCGATGTGGCGCGCCACGGCATCCGGCGGCAGCAGCTGGCCGAGGCGAATGGCGACATCGACGCCTTCTTCGACGAGGTCGATCACGCGGTCGGTCAATTGGAGCTCGACCTCGATCTCCGGCCACGCGGCGAGGAATTCGAGCACGAGCGCGTTCAGTCTCAGCTCGCCCAGCCCCAGCGGCGCATTGACGACCAGCTTGCCGACCGGCCGCACCGTTTGCCCGCGCACCTCGGCCACCGCGCTCGCGTACTCGTCGATCACGCGCTTGCAGCGATCGTAGAACCGGCGGCCTTCGTCGGTGGGCGCGAGGCTCGTGGTCGAGCGTTCAAGGAGGCGAACGCCCAGTTCCTTCTCGAATGCGGCGACGATCTTGCTGATCGTCGGCTGGCCGGTGCCTTCCTCCCGCGCGACTGCCGAGAAATTGCCGAGCTCAATGGCGCGGACGAACACGTGCATGGATCGCAGTGAATCCATCTTATTCCCTTAGGGCATGAACCTTATTCAAGTCTCCCACGTTCCTGCGCATTGGAGAATGACCTAACGTTCGCGAACCTTCAATCCCTGACGAGGCGTCGACATGAACGAGGCAACGCAATCTTCGGCACTGGACGGTGCGCAGGTCGTGGTATTCGGCGGGAGTTCCGGCATCGGCCTCGAGGCGGCGGCCGCCGCGAAGGCGAAAGGCGCCAGCGTCACGCTGGTCGGCCGGACCCGCGCGAAGCTCGAATCCGCCGCGCAGGCGATCTGCGGCGCACGCGTCGCGGTGGCCGACATCGCGGACCGGCTGGCAGTGGAGGCCGTGTTCGACACGATCACGCGCGTCGATCACCTGGTCGTCACGGCCGGCCGGTTCATTGCCGGCAAGCTGAACGAGACCGATCCCGATCACCTGCTCGCCGCGTGGCAGGAGCGTATCGCCGGGCCGGTCTACGCGATCCGCGCCGCGTTGCCGCTGATGCCCGCGACCGGCTCGATCGTGCTGACCGGCGGGCAACTGTCGGATCGTCCGGCCGCGCAGGGCGTTTCCGTCATTGCCGCCGCCGTGCGCGGGGTCGAGGCACTGGCGCAGTCGCTCGCGCTGGAACTGAAGCCCATTCGCGTGAACGTGGTTGCGCCCGGTTTCGTCGAGACGCCGCTTTACGACGCGTTCGGTCCGGAAGCGCGCGATGCGATCCTCGCGGGCGCGGCGGCGGCATTGCCCGGCGGCCGTGTCGGGCGCGCCGATGAAGTGGGGGAAGCGATCGCGTTCCTGCTGGGCAACGGCTTCATGAACGGCGAGATCCTGCACATCGACGGCGGCGGGCGGCTGGTCTGAGCCGCGCGTCAGCCTGCCGCGCGCGTGCCGGTGCGACGTGCCGGCGGGCGCGGCGCGCGGCCCTCCGGATACGCTCGCTGGCAGACGGCGATGACCGCATCGCGCAAGCGACGGTGCACGGGGTCGCCGTGCATGCGTGGATGCCACAGCGCGGACACGAGGATCTCGGGCAGGCGCACCGGGATCTCGAAGCTGCGCAGCCCGAGCGCCTCCGTGAGGCCCGGCGAGAACGCGTTGCCGAGGCTCGAGCGCGGCACGAGCGCGATCAGGTCGGTGCTGGCCGCGACCCGCATCGCATCGGGGTAGCCCGGTACGACGACGTGCACGGAGTGGCTTGGGCCGGCCCTGTCGGTCGAGTCGCCAGCCGGACCGCCGAAATCGCCCAACTGCGACGCGATCACGTGACGGCAGGCCGCATAGCGCGCGGGCGTGATCCGGCCCGATGCGAACAGCGGGTGCCCGGCGCGCGCCACGGCGACGTGCCAGTCGTGAAACAGCATGCGGGTGTGCAACTCGGGGGCATCGTCGCCGCGCTTGCCGATTTCCAGGTCGACGGTGCCGTCGCGCAACGCTTGCGGATCGCGGTCGGGCTTCGGGACGAAGCGGACGCGCACCTGCGGCGCGATTTCGCCGAGTGCGGCGACCACCGGGCCGGACAGCATTTCCATGAACGAGGCGGCCGCACGGAGGGTGAACGTGGAAGTGTGCGTCGCCATGTCGACGTCGGCCGTCGCCGGCCGCAGCACCGCGCGCGCATCGCTGGCGATCGCGTGTACGCGGTCGCGCAACGCGGCGGCGTGTGGCGTCGGCACGAGCTTGCGCCCGGCGCGCACGAGCAGCTGATCGCCGGTGGCCATCCGCAACCGTGTGAGCGTGCGGCTCATGGCCGATGTGCTCAGGCCGAGCCGGCGCGCGGCGCCGGTCACGCTGCCTTCCGACAGCAGCACGTCGAGCGCGGTGACGAGATTCAGGTCGATGTCTTCCATGGCGACAGGATACGCCTCCGTGCGATTTGACATGGCGTGCGATGCAACTACAAGTTGAATCTGGTGCGTCTGGCGCCTGTCGTGGTGCGCACCTATAGTGGCTGCATGACGAAACCCGGCAAAGGCGGAAACCATGCAATCAACAGTATCGAACGCGAATGTGCCTACGATCCTGCTCGTCGCGGCCTCGCGCGGCCTCGGGCTCGCGATGGCGGAGACGTTCCTGGACAAAGGCTGGCACGTAACGGGCACCGTGCGCGCAGGATCGGGGCGCACGAAGCTGCACGACCTCGCCGACCGGTTCGACGGCCGGCTCGACATCGAGACGCTCGACATCTGCGAACCGGTGCAACTGGCCGTGCTGCGCGAGCGGCTGTCGGGTCGGCGCTTCGACATGCTGTTCGTGAACGCGGGCACGACGAACGAGCCCACCGAAACGATCGGCGAAGTGACGACCGACGAGTTCGTGCGCGTGATGATCACGAATGCGCTGGCGCCGATGCGCGTGATCGAGACGCTGCAGGATCTCGTGACCGACGATGGCCTGATCGGTGCGATGTCGTCGGGGCAGGGCAGCGTCGCGAACAACGTCAGCGGGATGCGCGAGGTCTATCGCGGCAGCAAGGCCGCGCTGAACCAGTTCATGCGCAGCTTCGCGGTGCGCCAGGCCGATACGCGGCGTGCAATGGTGCTGATGGCGCCCGGCTGGGTCCGCACGGAACTCGGTGGGCCCGATGCGCGCCTGACGATCGAGGAAAGCGTGCCGAGTCTCGTCGACGTGCTGATCGCCAAGCATGGGCGCCCGGGGCTCGAGTATCTCGACTATCTGGGGCGGACGGTGCCGTGGTAGTCGGCGCGTCGCACGAGTAGAGGCCGATGGCGATCGGCGTTGTTGTTCGTGGCGCGGTGGCGTCACTGCGAAGGCCGCGCCGATTCAATACAATGCGACGACCCGCCAGTGACACTGCGTTGCGCCGTCGCGTTCGAATCCTTCCGGTTCGCCGCGCATTGCGTGCGTCCCCGTCGTGACGGCCCCCAGTCGAACCCGGAGCGCAACATGAACGAACCTTACCTGCAAGTCATCGCGCATTTCCACGCCAAGCCCGGCAACGGCGACCGCGTGGTCGCATTGCTCGCGGAGCTCGCGCCGCTGACGCGCGCCGAGCCGAAGAATCTCGACTACGCGTATTTCCGGTCGCCGGAGGACCCCGACCACATCGTGATCCTCGAACGCTACCGCGACGCGGACGGTCTCGACGTGCATCGGGAAACGCCGCATTTCCAGCGGATCGGGTTCGGCGCGATCATTCCGTTGCTCGATCGCCGCGAAGTGTCCAGCTACATGGTGCAGCCGGGCACCGGCGCGGCGACGCCACCGGGAGGCGCCCGATGAACCCGTTTCAATTCCGTACCGTTCCGACGCAGGTCGTCGAATTCGGCGCCGCGCGCCGGCTCGGCGTGTTGTTGCGCGAACGCTTTCCGGCGCTCGTGCGGCTCTGTGTCGTCACCGACGCGTTCCTGCATCGCAGCGGCGTGCTCGCGCCCGCGCTGGAGAGCCTCGCCGCGCACGGCTGGCAAGTCACCGTGATCGACGACGTGATCGCCGATCCGCCGGAGCACGTGGTGCTGGAAGCGACCGAACGGGCCGTCGCGGCCGATGCCGAGATCGTGCTCGGCCTAGGCGGCGGATCGTCGATGGACGTCGCGAAGCTGATCGCGGTGCTCGCGCCGGGGCAGCAGGCGCTGGCCGACATGTACGGCGTCGACAAGGTGACGAGCGCGCGGCTGCCGCTCGTGCAGATGCCGACGACGGCCGGCACCGGCTCCGAAGTGACGGCCGTGTCGATCGTCACGGTCGGCGAGGCGCGCAAGATGGGCGTCGTGTCGCCGCAGCTGTTCGCGGACGTCGCGATCCTCGATGCCGAACTGACGCTCGGCCTGCCGCGTGTGGCCACGGCCGCGACGGGCATCGACGCGATGGTGCATGCGATCGAGGCCTACACGTCCGCGCGGCTGAAGAACCCCATATCCGACATGCTGGCCGTGCACGCGCTGACGCTGCTGTCGCGCAACCTGCTCACGGCGTGCGACGACGGCCGGAATCGCCACGCGCGCGAGGCGATGCTGGTCGGCGCGATGTTCGCGGGGCAGGCGTTCGCGAATGCACCGGTCGCGGCCGTGCACGCGCTGGCCTATCCGGTCGGCGGGATCTTCCATGTGCCGCACGGGTTGTCGAATGCGCTCGTGCTGCCGCACGTGCTGCGTTTCAACGCGGCGGCCGCCGCGCCGCTGTATGCGGAACTCGCGTCGATCGTCGCGCCGTCGGCGACGGGCAGCGATGAAGCGCGCACGCACGCGCTGATCGCCGAGATCGACCGGCTGATCGTCGCGACGGGCATTCCGCGCACGCTGCGTGAGGTCGGCATCGGGGAGGGCGACCTGCCGAGGATGGCATCGGATGCGATGCTGCAGACGCGCCTGCTCGTGAACAATCCACGCGAGGTGACGGAGGCCGACGCGCTGGAGATCTACCGGCAGGCGTGGTGAGGCGGCGGGCGCGCCGCCCGTCATGCGTTCACGATGCGCTCAGGACCGCGAGCGGCGCGTGGCCGCCCGCCAGGCCGCCGTTACGCGCGTGACGCGTCGGCGCCGGCCGCCACCACGTACGCCGAAGCCTGCTTCGTGCCGTCCGGCCGCGTTTGCAGATAGACGCCCTGGATTTCCGGCTCGAAACCCGGCAGCGCGTTGATCCCCGCTTCGAGCGCACGGAAGTAGTCGAGCGCCGGGCCGCCCCACCTTTCGCCGGGCACCACGCAGAAGATGCCGGGCGGATAGGGCAGCGCGCCTTCCGTCGCGATCCGGCCTTCGATGCGATCGAGCGTGACGAGTTCGACGTTGTTGCGGATCAGCTCGGCGTTCGCGGCCTGCGGCAGCATCGCCTGCTTCGGGAACTGCGCACGCCGGAACATCATCTTCTGCAGATGCTTCATGTCGTGGCTGCGGTAGAAGTCGTGCATCCGCTGGCACAGCTGCCGCAGGCGCATGTTGCCGTACAGCTCAGGATACGCTTCGCACAGCGATGGAATCGCTTCGCGCAGCGGCGTGTCCTGGTCGAGATGGCGTTCGAACTGCGCGAGGTGCGCGACCAGATGCTGCAGCTTGCCGAAACTTTCGGAAGGCGTGAGCAGGAACAGGATCGTGTACAGGTCGGCCTTCTCGGGCACGACGCCGTGCTCGCGCAGGTAGCGCGCCAGGATCGGCGCCGGTGCGCCGAACGCCGCGTATTCGTGCGTGTCGCGATCGATGCCGGGCGTCGTCAGCAGCAGCTTGCACGGATCGACGAAATACTGGTCGTCCGCATAGCCTTCGAAGCCGTGCCACGTGTCGGCCGGATGAAAGCGGAAGAAGCGCAGGTCGTCGACGATCTGCTCGGTCGGGTAGTCGGCCCACGGGCGGCCGTCGATGTTCTGGGGAACGAACGGTCGAATCTGGCGGCAGGTCTTCAGCAGCAGCTTGCGCGCATCGACGCCATGCGCGACGCAATCGCGCCACAGGCGCTTGCCGGCCGGGCCCGCGTGCATCTGCGCGTTGACGTCGAGCGCGGCGAACATCGGATAGAACGGGCTCGTCGACGCATGGATCATGTACGCGTTGTTGAAGCGCCGGTGATCGCAGAAGCGCTTCTGGCCTTCGATGTGGCTGTCCTTCTTGTGGATCTGCGACGTCTGCGAGAAACCGGCCTGCTGCTTGTGCACCGACTGCGTGACGAAGATGCCGGGATCGTCGGGGCCGAGCGTGAGCATCAGCGGCGAGCAGTCCTGCATCATCGGGATGAACTGCTCGTAGCCGACCCACGCCGAATCGAACAGGATGTAGTCGCACAGATGCCCGATCCGGTCGACGATCTCGCGCGCGTTGTAGATCGTGCCGTCGTAGGTGCCGAGCTGGATCACGGCGAGCCGGAACGGGCGCGGCAGGCCGGCGCGCTCCGGTGCGACGTCGCGGATCGCGTCGCGAATACGGATTTCGTCGAGCGCCGCGCTGTCGACGCCGCCGATGAGGCCCCACGCGTTGCGCGCGGTTTCGAGGTAGACCGGCCGCGCGCCCGACAGCACGAGCGCGCCGAGGTGCACCGACTTGTGATTGTTGCGGTCGAACAGCACGAGATCGTCGGGCGCGAGCAGCGCGCTGGTGACGACCTTGTTCGACGTGGACGTGCCGTTCAGCACGAAGTACGTCTTGTCCGCGTTGTAGATCCGCGCGGCATTGCGCTGCGCTTCCAGCGCGGGGCCTTCGTGGATCAGCAGGTCGCCGAGCCGGACATCGGCGTTGCAGAGGTCGGCGCGAAAGATCGTCTCGCCGAAGAAGTCGAAGAACATCCGGCCGAGCGGGTGGTTCGAGAAGAACTGGCCGCCCTGATGGCCGGGGCAGTCGAATTCGACATAGCCGCGCTGCACGTATTCGCGCATCACCTTGAAGAACGGCGGCAGCAGGTTCTCGCTGTAGATGTCGGCGGCGGCGGAGATCTGCCGGCCGTAGTAGTGGCGTCCGCCATGGCGGAGCTGGATCACGCCGCTCGCGCTCGGCAGGATCGACGGCGGCACTTCCTGGTCGGGCTCGACCGCGACGAAAAACGGAATCGCGAATCCGGTTCTTTCGACGGTTTCAAGCACCTGTTGCGCCGAATCGATTCCGACGACGATTGCCGCGATATTCGTGAAATCGGTCTGGAATACGTCGACCTGTTCGTGCGTGGTGAGGAAGGCGCCAATCAGCGCCGGCTCGACTGCGATTTTCAACAGGCTCACGCGAACTCTCCCGTAAATGTGCGGAAAACGAGAGCCGCATTCGCACGGGCGCGCAATCCGCGTCATCCGACACGCGCCGCCGCCGATTGAAACGCTCCCGCGAATGCTGAATGCCGCATGGCGCGCCGCACGAAAACACCTTGCGCGGCGCGGCGCAGCCGCCGCCGGTCAATGCACGGCGCAGCCGATCGTAGCAACAAAACCCGGCGAATTCAATCGAGCGGAATCGGCAATCCGATGGGTGGGCGAAACCGATCCGATAATCGGAAATCGGCGTGCTGCAATGCACATAAAAATGAACCGATTGTGAAAGGCGATTTGAAAACGTTCGACCGTTTCGCCGATTCGTCTGCTTTTCATCAAAAGGCATCTATGGCATAGTCGGCTCCGAATTGGATGGCGAATCAAACCGGATTTGCGAGCGTCTCATGCCGCTGCCCGTGGCCTGCTGTCCGCGTGCTCGTGAGACGAATTAAACCCAACGAAGCATCGGAACAACGAGGGCAAAAACATGAATACGTCCGTCGGTGGCATTCGTCGTCTCGGCCTGCGCGCGTTATTGGTCGACGACGAGATCACGCAGGAAACCGCGACCGGGCGTGCGGTCCGCACGCTGAGCGCGGAGCTCGTGCAGCGCGACATCGACGTGCTCACGGCCACCTCGGCCGACGACGCGATCATGCTGATCCGCTCCGATCCGTCGATCCAGTGCGTGCTGCTCGACTGGGATCTCGGCGTGGATGGCCACGGGCCGTCCGAGGCCGTGGTCGACGCGATCCGGCATCGCAACGCCAACGTGCCGATCTTCCTGCTGGCCGACCGCAGCGTCGCATCGTCGGTGCCGTCCGCGGTGATGGGCAAGGTCGACGATTTCGTGTGGCTGCTCGAAGATACGGCCGACTTCATCGGCGGGCGCATCCACGCGGCGATCGAGCGCTACCGCGCCACCGTGTTGCCGCCGATGTTCGGCGCGCTCGCGAAATTCTCGCGCGTCTATGAATACTCATGGCATACGCCCGGCCACACGGGCGGCACGGGCTTCCTCAAATCGCCGGTCGGCCGCGCGTTCTTCGAATACTTCGGCGAAGCGCTGTTCCGTTCCGACCTGTCGATCTCGGTTGGCGAACTCGGCTCGCTGCTCGACCACTCGGGCCCGATCGGCGAAAGCGAGCGCTACGCGGCCCGCGTGTTCGGCGCGCATCGCACGTATCACGTGACGAACGGCTCGTCGACGTCGAACCGCATCATCCTGATGGCGAGCGTGAGTCGCGACCAGATCGCGCTGTGCGACCGCAACTGCCACAAGTCGGCCGAGCACGCGATGACGATGTCGGGCGCGATCCCGACCTACCTCGTGCCGACGCGCAACCGCTACGGGATCATCGGGCCGATCGCGTCGGAGCGCCTCACGCAGGCGGCGATCCGCGAGGCGATCACGTCGAATCCGCTCACGGCCGGGCTCGCCGATCGCCAGCCGAAGCATGCAATCGTCACCAACTCGACGTACGACGGCCTGTGCTACAACGTCGCGCGCGTCGAGGAGCTGCTCGGCGCGAGCGTCGACCGGCTGCATTTCGACGAAGCGTGGTACGGCTACGCGCGTTTCAACCCGATCTACCGCGATCGCCATGCGATGCACGGCGACCCGCGCGACCATCGTGCGGACCGCCCCACGGTGTTCGCGACGCAGTCGACGCACAAGCTGCTGACCGCGCTGTCGCAGGCGTCGTACATCCACGTGCGCGACGGCCGCAACCCGATTCCGCATGGTCAGTTTAACGAAACGTTCATGATGCACGCGTCGACGTCGCCGAACTACGCGATCATCGCGTCGAACGACGTCGCGGCCGCGATGATGGACGGCCCCGGCGGCGCGGCGCTCACGCACGAGTCGATCGAGGAGGCCGTCGCGTTCCGGCAGATGATCGCGCGGATGAACAGCGAGTTCGGCGCGAAGGGCGACTGGTTCTTCGAGTGCTGGCAGCCCGACACCGTGCTCGAGACGCGCACCGGCCGCACGCTGCCGTTCCACGATGCGCCGCCCGAGCTGCTCGCGAGCGACCCGTCGTGCTGGGTGCTACGCCCCGGCGCGCAATGGCACGGCTTCGGCAATATCGAGGACGGCTACTGCATGCTCGATCCGATCAAGGTGTCGATCGTCACGCCGGGCGTCGCGCCGGCCGGCGGGCTGATGCCGGTCGGCATTCCGGCGAGCGTCGTGACCGCGTATCTCGATGCACGCGGGATCGTCGTCGAGAAAACCACCGACTTCACGATCCTGTTCCTGTTCTCGATCGGCATCACGAAGGGCAAGTGGGGCTCGCTCGTCAGCGCGCTGTGCGACTTCAAGCGCGACTACGACGCGAACCTGTCGCTCGACATGGCGATTCCGTCGCTCGCGAAGGCGCATGGCTCGCGCTATGCGGGCATGGGGCTGAAGGACCTGGCCGACACGATGTTCGCGGCAATGGAGCAGCTCGGCACGACGCGGTTGATGTCGGAAGCGTTCTCGATCCTGCCGAAGCCGGAGATGAGCCCGGTGCGCGCATACGAGCATCTGGTGCAGGGCCGCGTCGAGCAGGTCACGCTCGAGGAACTGGCCGGGCGCACGGTCGCCACCGGCGTCGTGCCGTATCCGCCGGGCATTCCGCTGTTGATGCCGGGCGAGAACGCGGGGCCGGCGGACGGCCCGGTGCTCGGTTACCTGAAGGCGCTCGAAGCGTACGACCAGCGCTTCCCGGGCTTCGCGCACGATACGCACGGCGTGGAAGTCGAGGACGGCACGTACCGCGTGTATTGCCTGACGGCCTGAACGCGCGACCGGCCGTGCAACGGCCTTACATCGAGGGATCGACATCATGGAAAACACAGCGCGCATGTCCGACGCGGCCGCCGCGGCCGCGCCGAAGAACCGGATGAACGTCTGGCAGCTGACCATTCTCACGGCGGTCAACATGATGGGCTCCGGCATCATCCTGCTGCCGTCGAAGCTCGCGCAGGTCGGCACGATCTCGCTGCTGTCGTGGATCGTCACGGCCGGCGGCTCGCTCGCGCTGGCCTATGCGTTCGCGCGCTGCGGGATGCTGAGCCGCAAGCCGGGCGGGATGGGCGGCTACGCGGAATACGCGTTCGGCAAGGCCGGCAACTACATGGCGAACTACACGTACGGGCTGTCGCTCGTGATCGCGAACGTCGCGATCGGCGTCACGGCGGTCGGCTACGGCACCGTGCTGTTCGACGCGACGCTGTCGCCGCTGCAGACCGGCCTGTGGACGATCTTCCTGCTCGTGCTGACGACGGTCGCGAACTTCGGCGGCTCGCGCATCACCGGCCGGATCGGCGCGGTGACGGTGTGGGGCGTGATCATTCCGGTCGTCGTCGTGTCGCTGATCGGCTGGTTCTGGTTCAGCGGCGCGACCTGGGGCGCCGCGTGGAATCCTAACAACCTGCCGTTCGGGCCGGCCGTCGGCAGCTCGATCGCGGTGACGCTGTGGGCGTTCCTCGGGCTCGAATCGGCGTGCGCGAACTCGGACGCCGTCGAGAATCCGGAGCGCAACGTGCCGATCGCCGTGCTCGGCGGCACGATCGCGTCGGCGATCTTCTACATCGTGTCGACCAACGTGATCGCGGGGATCGTGCCCAACGCGCTCCTCGCGAAGTCGAATGCGCCGTTCGGCATCGCGTTCGCGACGATGTTCACGCCGACGGTCGGCACGATCGTCACCGCGCTGATGGTGATCGCGTGCATCGGCTCGCTGCTCGGCTGGCAGTTCACGGTCGCGCAGGTGTTCAAGAGCTCGGCGGACGTCGGCTACTTCCTGCCGGTGTTCGCGCGTGCGACGCGCACCGGCACGCCGATCGTCGGGATGGTGATCCTGCTGGTCGCGCAGGTCGCGCTGGCGCTGATGACGATCAGCCCGGAGCTCAGCAGCCAGTTCCAGAAGATCGTCGATCTCGCGGTCGTCACGAACCTCGTGCCGTACGTGATGTCGATGGCCGCGCTGATCACGATCCAGAAGGTCGCGAAGGTGCCGCCGGCCAAGGCGCTGCTGACCAACGCGATCGCGATGGTGGCCACCGCATACAGCTTCTATGCGCTGTTCAGCTCGGGCGAGCAGGCGCTGATGCTCGGCGGCCTGTGCGTGTTCCTGGGCTGGACGCTGTTCGGTTTCGTCAGCGCGCGCTTCTACCAGATGGAAGTCGATGCCCACGTGAAGGAGCCGGGGAAGTCGCTGCAGGCGTGACGGGGGCGGCGGGCGCCGCCCGTTATCGGGCAGCGCGGGCCAGCAGCGGCGGGAGGTCCTGCTTCAGCAGGTCGACGACGGCCCGCACGCGCGGCGGCAGCGGCCGCTGCGCATGCACGAGCACGTTGAGCGCGAAGTCGGGAATCACGTAGTGCGGCAGGAGCTCGACGAGCGTGCCGGACGCGAGCGCGTCGGCGCAGGCCGGCTGCTGGACCACGCCGATGCCGCCGCCGGCCACGATCGTGTCGAACATCGGGCGCCAGTGGCTCGTCGTCATGATCGTGCGGATGCGCGCGTAGTCGAGCGCGTCGCCGTCGCGCCGCAGCGGCAGCCGCTCGCTGGCGAAGACGCCTTTCACGCGGACGAACGGATGGTTCGCGAGATCGGCCGCCGTGTCGATCGGGCCGTGCCGCTCGAGATACGACGGCGCGGCCACGAGCCGGCGGCCGACCGTGCCGACCGGATGCGCGACGAACCCGCCGTCGCCGAGCTGGCCGACGCGAATCGAGATGTCGACGCCTTCCGTGACCGGATCGACGATGTCGTCGTTCAGGACCAGGTCGATGTGCAGGTTCGGATACGCGCTGCGGACATGCATCAGCACACCCGGCAGCACGACCTCGCCGATGCACTGCGGCGCCGCGAGCCGGATCGTGCCGTCGAGTGCGTTCTCCGTCTTCGACACCGACGCGACCGCTTCGTCGGCCGCTTCGAGCAGTTCCTTGCTGCGTTCGTAGAAGATCCGGCCTTCTTCCGTGCACGTGAGGGTGCGCGCACTGCGCAACAGCAGCCGTGTGCCGAGATGCTTCTCGAGCCGCTCGATACGCTCGCTGACGGCCGGCTGGCCCATGTCGAGATCGCGCGCCGCGCCGGACATCGTGCCGCGCTCGACGACCCTCACGTAGATGCGCATCGTCGCCAGCAAATCCATGAAGTCGCGCCCCTTGTCCGGTTCCGGTTGATGCCGATCGACGGATGGTATCAAAGCAGGGCTGCCCGAAGGTACGCGTCGAACCGATACTGACCATCGGTCGGCGAAGCCGCGTGTGTTCGCCGGTGCGATGGGGGACAATCGGCATCCGTGCGATCGACGGGAGACGACGACATGACGCAGCAGGATGACGCGGTGCGCACGCGCTGCGTCGCATGGCAGATCGTGCAGACGTGGCAGGCAGCCGAATGGTGCCGGCTCGTCGAATCGCGAACGGGAATCGATCTGTCGGGATCGGTGTCGGGTGCGATCGACGGCTCGCCGTTTCGCATCGATTACGCGATCGCATGCGGCGCCGACTGGCTCACGCGCTCGGCACGCATCACGCAGTGGGACGGCACGCAGCCGCCGCGGCAGTGGGATATCCGCCGTGACGCAGGGCGATGGACGGTCGACGGCGTCGACGTCCCGGCGCTCGCGGGCGCGACCGACCTCGATCTCGGTTTCAGCCCGTCGACGAATACGCTGCCGATCCGGCGGCTCGGGCTGGCCGTCGGCGAAGCGGCGGTGATTCACACCGCGTGGCTGCGTTTTCCGGATGTCGTGTTCGTGCGCGGCGAGCAGCGCTATACGCGTACGGCGGAGCGCGTGTACCGCTACGAAAGCGGCACGTATGCGGCCGATATCGCGGTCGACGAAGCGGGGCTGGTCACCGACTACGACGAATGGCGGCGCATCGGCGCGGCTACCGCGCGCTGATTCGCGCGTACCGCGCCGCGCGTTAGCGGCACCGGCGCCGGCGCGTCAGCGTGCGCTCGCGACCGATAGCTTGCCCGGAATCAGCTTCAGCGCGCTGAATGAATCCGCGATGTTCTGCTGATACGCGAGCGTCGCGTCGCTGATCGGCTGCACGCCGTAGCCGGCGCGCTTGAGCGCGACTTCGAGCGTCGGTGCATCGAGGCCGACGAGCGGCGACAGTTGCGTGGCGACTTCGGGCACATGGTCGCGCGCCCAGCGGTCGACCGCGTCGACTTCGTCGAGCAGCGCGCGGATGACCTGCGGGTGGGCCGCCGCGTATTTGCGCGCGGCGAGGTAGTACTGCGTATTGCGCACGAGCCCTTCGCCGTTCGCGATCACGCGCGCGCCGATCTGCCGCTCGGCGGCGGCCAGGTACGGATCCCAGATCACCCATGCGTCGACGTTGCGCTGCACGAACGCGGCGCGGGCGTCGGCGGGCGTCAGGTAGATCGGCTGGATGTCGGCATACGTGAGCCCTGCATGTTCGAGCGCCTTCACGAGCAGGTAATGGACGTTCGAACCCTTGTTGAACGCGACCTTCTTGCCGCGCAATTGCGCGACGTTGCGGATCGGCGAATCGGGCAGCACGACGATCGCCTCGCCCTGCGGCGCGGGCGGCTCGTTGCCGATGTAGACGAAGTCGACGCCGCCTGCCTGTGCGAAGATCGGCGGCGTCTCGCCGACCGTGCCGACGTCGATCGCGCCGGCGTTCAGGCCCTCGAGCAATTGCGGGCCGGCCGGAAATTCGAGCCACTGCACGGTGACGCCCTGGCTCGCGAGCCGTTTCTCCAGCGTGCCGCGCGCCTTGAGCACGACGAAGTTGCCGTATTTCTGGAAACCGACGCGCAGCCGCGTGCTGCTGTCTTGCGCATGAGCAGGCAGGCCCGCGAGCGGGCCGAGCGCGAGCCCGGCCAGCCCGGCGGCCGCGCCTTGCAGCCACTGGCGGCGATGCGGGTTCGCCGGTGTCGGTTCAACGTCTGCGTGGGGTGTGTCGTTCATCGAGGCGTCCTGCGTGCGGGTTCACGGGCCGCGCGCGAAAGACGGCGCGGCCGGCGCAGGGCGGGCCCGATGCGGGCGATGCGCGCCACGGGCCGGCCCGCGCCGGATTCAGGACGATACGGCCGCGCAGGCCGGCGGCCAACCAACGAATCCGCATATGCAAATCAGCGGCGGGCCAGGTGGACGGGTTCGGGCCGGTGATCGGCACGCGAACCCGCCGGCACGGTGGGCCGCGTCGGCGAGCACACGCGCACGCGCCGCCGCCGGGCGGTCGATGAACGGCTGCCTCGACCCTCAATCGGAGCCGGCGGGGCTTTCCTCGATCGAATCGACGCGATCCGGATAGAACGCGAGGTGCCCGCGAATCGCGTCGACGGCCGGATAGGGCGCCTCGTAGGTCCAGACGGCATTCACGGCGCGCTCGCCGCCGACCGGAATCGAGTAGTAGGCGGCGTCGCCCTTGTACGGACAGTACGTCGCGTGGTTGGTGCGTTGCAGCAGCGTCAGGTCGGCGTCCTCGCGCGGGATGTAGAACACCGCCGGGTAGGCGGCCTCGCGCAGCGCCAGCGCGCGGCGCGTATCCGCGACGACCCTGCCGGCCGCCTTGACCACGACGCGCCGCGGGTGCAGTTCGACCGTGATCGGGTGATCGGGGCCCGGCGTCTTCACCGGGCGAGCAGACGTTTCGGAGCTGACGGGCATCGTGTGTCCTCCTGGAATCGGCGGCGCGGCGCGTCCGGGCGAATCCCGGCGCGCCCGTGCCGGCGTTGGCCAGCCGATACGATGCGCCATTTCGGGCGAGTCTGCAGGGGGCCGGAAGACGGCGGCGCGAGACGGCCGCCCGACGTTCGCGTGGACGTTTTCATGCACGGGCAGCGGGATGCATCCACGACGATAAGCAACGCGAAATTAATTGGTAAGCGATCGGCGGGAGGCGCGCGAAGATCGGCCGTCTTCATTTGTATGACAGCGCTCTCCTGTCCCCGTCACCATGAAAAACGCTTTCGTTTCGTCAGCCGCGCGTCGTGCGCGTGGCGTCCCCCATGCCGCGATCGCCCTGCGCTGTCTCGTGGCGTCGCTGCTGCTCGCCGGCGCGGCCACGCACGCGCTTGCCGCTCCATCCGGCAAGACGCTCGTGTATTGCACCGAAGGCAGCCCGGCCGGCTTCGATCCGGGCCAGCATACGACGAGCACCGATTTCGATGCGAGCACGTACCCGGTCTACAACGGGCTCGTGCAGTTCAGGCGCGGCACGCTCGATCTCGAGCCGGCGCTCGCGACGAGCTGGGACGTGTCGCCCGACCAGCGCACGATCACGTTCCACCTGCGGCGCGACGTGAAATTCCAGACCACCGCCTGGTTCACGCCGACGCGGCCGTTCCAGGCCGACGACGTCGTCTTCACGTTCCACCGGATGCTCGATCCCGACGATCCGTTCCGCAAGGCCTATCCGGTCAGCTTCCCGTATTTCAGCGACCTCGGCTTCGACCGCAACATCGAGCGCATCGACAAGGTCGACGACTACACGGTGCGCTTCGTGCTGAAGACACCCGACGTCGTGTTCGTGCGCAATCTCGCGATGGCGTTCGCGTCGATCCTGTCGGCCGAGTATGCGTCGCAGCTCGCGGCGCGCCACCGCGAGGCCGACATCAACCAGTTCCCGGTGGGCACGGGGCCGTTCCTGCTGCGCACGTACCAGAAGGACGCGCTGATCCGCTACGACGCGAATCCCGACTACTGGAAACCGGACGACGTGAAGCTCGCGCGCCTCGTGTTCGCGATCACGCCCGATCCGGCCGCGCGCCTGCAGAAGCTGGTGGCCGGCGAATGCCAGGTATCGGCGTTCCCGCGGCCGGCCGATCTCGACACGGTGCGGCGCGACCCGAAGCTGACGTTGTTCTCGGGGATGGGTTTCAACGTCGGCTTCGTCGCGTACAACACGCAGCATGCGCCGCTCGATCGCGTCGACGTGCGGCGCGCGCTCGACATCGCGATCGACAAGTCGGCGATCGTGAAGACCGTGTTCAACGGCGACGCGAAGATCGCGACGAACCCGATGCCGCCCGCGCAATGGTCGTACAACCCGCGGCTGAAGGATGCGCCGCGCGACCCGGCGGCCGCGAAGGCGCTGCTCGCGCAGGCCGGCTTCCCGAACGGCTTCGACCTGACGCTGTGGGCGATGCCCGTGCAGCGCCCGTACAACCCGAATGCGCAGTTGATGGCGCAGCTGATCCAGCAGGACTGGGCGAAGATCGGCGTGCGCGCGAAGATCGTCAGCTACGAATGGGGCGAATACAATCGCCGCGCGAAGCACGACGGGCAGCACGACGCGATCCTGTACGGCTGGTCGGGCGACAACGGCGACCCCGACAACTGGCTCGGCACGCTGCTCGGCTGCGACGCGGTGCACGGCAGCAATCTCGCGAAGTGGTGCAACCAGGATTTCGAGAAGCTGGTGGACGCGGCGCGTTCCAATGGGGACGTCGCGAAGCGCACGGCGCTGTACGAGCAGGCGCAGGTCGTGTTCAAGGACCAGGTGCCGTTCACGCCGATCGCGACGTCGATCGTGTCGCTGCCGGTCTCCAAGCGCGTGCACGGGCTGACGTTCTCGCCGCTCGGCGGGCATCGCTTCGACGGGGTGTGGCTGGATTGACGGGCGGGCCGCGCGGACAAGCGTTTTCGTCCGCGCGGTGCGATGAAGGGAAAGGCCGGCGCGATGCAGTGCGCGCCGGCTGCCGGCAGAGCGGTTCGGTTCAGTTGAGCGCGACCGCCGCCGCGGCTTCGACCGGCGAGCCTTCGAGTGCGACCGACGGCCGGCCGTCCGGGCCGACCGGCACGTCGCCGATGAGCGTCGTGCGATACAGCTGGCGGTCGAAGTCGAGATCGAAGATGTCGACCGGCGCGAGGTGGGCGGTCGCGCGGTTGTCCCAGAACGCGATGCTGCGCGGTTCCCACTTGAAGCGGATCGTGAATTCCGGCCGTGTCACGTGTTCCCACAGCAGTTCGAGCAGCGCCTGGCTTTCGCGCGGCGTCAGCCCGACGATCGATTTCAGGAAGCTCGGGCTCACGTACAACGCGCGTTCGCCGGTCTCCGGATGCACGCGCACGAGCGGATGCTCGGTGACGAGCGGGCGGCGCTCGACCGCGTCGTCGAACGCACCGGTGGCGCGCGCGCCGGCCGGCGGCGTGAAGCGGTGAATGCCGCGCAGGCCGTCGACGAAGCCGCGCAGCGGCGCCGACAGCGTTTCGTACGCCCGCACGAGGTTCGTCCAGTGCGTGTCGCCGCCGTACGGCGGGATCGTCACGCCGCGCAGGATCGACGCCCACGGCGGGTTCACGGCGGCCGTCACGTCGGTGTGCCAGCCGGTCCACGGGCGGCGCACCGGTTCGCCTTCGAAGCGCGTCGCCTTGCGGTGCTTCGCGATCGAGTAGACGGCCGGATGCCCGTCGACGTGCCCGAACACCGGGTGGCCGACCGTCGGCTCGCCGAACTGCGCGGAGAACGCGACATGCTGCTCGTGCGTGAGGAATTGCTCGCGGAAGAAGATGACGCGCCATTTCAGCAGCGCGGCGCGGATCGCCGCAATCTGCGGCGTGGTCAACGGTTGCGTGAGATCGACGCCGCGGATTTCCGCGCCGATATGGGCGGACAGCGGAATCACGTCGACCGGCTGGGCGGCGGGTTCGAGTAGGGCACTCATGCGACGCTCCTGGCGGGAGTGGACGGGGCGGAGGGCCGACATCGTTGCGCGTGCAAGCGTCGGTCCGGAGGCGGGAAGGGCATGGTCTGTGTCCGGTAGCGTAAAGCGGGGCAGGCGCGGCGGCGCACGGAGCGCCGCCGCCGCGCGACGCGGGCGTTACTGCAGCGTCGCGCCCGGCCCCTTCAGCACGACGCTCTGGCGGCCGTCGATGCCGACCGGCACGTCGCCGTGCACGGTGGCGCGGCGCACGACGCGGCGCGCATCGCCGTAGTCGTTGATCGCGTAGTGCTGCGTCGCGCGGTTGTCCCAGATCGCGACGTCGCCTTCCTGCCAGTTCCAGCGCACGGTGTTCTCGAGACGCGTCACGTGTTCATGGAACACCTGCAGCAGGTGCGCGGAATCCTGCGCCGACAGCCCCTTGAGCCGCTGCACGAAATGCCCGAGCACGAGCGTGCGTTCGCCGGTTTCCGGATGGACGCGCACGACCGGGTGCTCGGTTTCGTAGACGGTCGACGTAAACACTTCGCGGTAGCGCTTCAGTTGCGTATCGTCGGCATGCACGTGCGTCGACGCGTAGTCGTATGCGTTGGTATGGAGCGCCCACAGCGTGTCGGCGAGCGCGCGCAGCGGGTCCGGCAGGTTGGCGTACGCGGCGGCCGTGTTGGCCCACACGGTGTCGCCGCCGAACGGCGGAATCACGACGGCGCGCAGGATCGAGATCTTCGGATACGCATCGACGAAGGTCACGTCGGTGTGCCACGAATTGGCGCGCGCGCCGTGCGCGGAATCGAGTTCGAGCAGGGCTGCGCTGCCGTCGACGGACGGCACGGTCGGGTGCGCGACGGTCTTGCCGAAGCGGCGTGCGAACGCTTCCTGCGCGGTGTCGTCGAGATGCTGCTGGCCACGGAAGAACAGCACCTTGTGGCGCAGCAGCGCGGCCTGGATCGCGTCGAACGTCGCGTCGTCGAGCGTGCCTGACAGCCGCACGCCGGCGATCTCGGCGCCGATCCGGCCGGCGACCTGGCGAAGCTGGAGCGGCGTGGCGGCCGTGCGCGGTGCGGCGTGCGAAGCATGCGAAGACGGGTGAGCGGCGTGCTGGACTTCGGACATCGGGAGTCTCCTGGAGTCGGGTCGGGCGAGTCTCCATTCAAGCAGGGACCGCGCGCAATCGGAACCGATGAATCGTCACAACCTTAGCGTGTGCGCAGCGATGATCGATATGCGTCGTCATGCTGAGCAATGCGGTGCGACATGCGTGCTACCACGCAAGCCGCCATTCGCCGATCCGGTGCGGGCGCGGCGGGTTGATGCGCTTACCGCCCGGGCGATCGTCGCCCGGCGGTTCGTGGTCGTCGAAATCGGCGAGCACGGTGTCGCGCAATCGCGCGAATTCCGGCGAATCGCGCCGGCGCGGGCGCGGCAACGCGACATCGACGATGCGTTCGATACGGCCCGGGCGCGGCGCCATCGTCACGACGCGGTCGCCGAGATACACGGCTTCGTCGACGTCGTGCGTGACGAGGATCATCGTGATGCGCTCCTGTTCCCAGATGCGCAGCAGTTCGTTCTGCATCCGCGCGCGCGTCTGCGCGTCGAGCGCGCCGAACGGTTCGTCGAGCAGCAGCACGCGCGGGCGGTTCACGAGGCCGCGCGCGATCGCGACGCGCTGCGCCATCCCGCCCGACAGCTGGTTCGGATACGCGTGCTCGAAGCCGTTCAG
This sequence comes from Burkholderia sp. AU15512, assembly GCF_002223325.1. Classification (NCBI taxonomy): domain Bacteria; kingdom Pseudomonadati; phylum Pseudomonadota; class Betaproteobacteria; order Burkholderiales; family Burkholderiaceae; genus Burkholderia; species Burkholderia sp. AU15512. The sequence goes on along the minus strand of NZ_NKEX01000006.1, from coordinate 1,747,398 downwards.
CCCGACGAGCGCGACGTGATCGGCAACCGCGCGCCGCTTCGCGGCCGCGTCGAGCGGCGCGTTGCGCAGCGCGGCTTCGATGTTCTGCGCGACGGTCAGCCACGGGAACAGCCGGTGATCCTGGAACACGATCCCGCGCTGCAACGACGTGTCGTACACGCGTTCGGTGCCGGCCCGGATCTCGCCCGCATAATCGGTATCGAGCCCGGCGATCAGCCGCAGCAGCGTCGACTTGCCGCAACCGCTCGAGCCGACGATCGTGACGAATTCACCGGCGCGCACGTGCAGCGACACGTCGTCGAGTACGGCGAGCGCGGCGCCGCGTTGCGCGTAGTGCTTGCTCACGTGGAGGATGTCGAGCGAATCGGAGGCGAGGGTCGTCATGGCGGTGCGAGGAAAAGGGTGACGAGGAAGGAAAAGGCGATCAGCGCGCCAGGTCGCCGCGCCGGGCCAGCACCTTGCGTTCGATCGCACGCGCGATCGCGTTCAGCGCCCAGCCGGTCACGCCGACGACGATGATCCCGAACAGCACGAGATCCATCCGGAACTGTTCGCTGCCGTCGATCAGCGTGTTGCCGATCCCGCTGCCGGCAACCAGCAGGTATTCGGCGCCGAGCGTCGCGAGCCACGAATAGATCAGGCCGAGATACAGCCCGGTGAAGATCGACGGCAGCGCGGCCGGCAGGATCACGTGGCGCACGAGCTGGAGCCGCGAGTAGCGCAGCGCGCGGGCGACGTCGACATACGCGCGCGGCACCGCGTGAATGCCGTCGCAGGTGTGCGCGGCGACGGGCAGCAGCGCGGCGAGCGACAGGAACACGACCTTGGCGACGTCGCCGAGGCCGAACCACACGGAAATCAGCGGAATCCACGCGAACAGCGAGACCTGCTTGAACGTGTCGAAGCTCGGGCCGACCATGCGCGCGGCGACGCGCGACAGCCCGAGCGCGGCGCCGAGCAGCAGCCCGCCCGTCGCGCCGAGCACGAAGCCGCACGCTTCACGCGCGAGCGACGCGGACAGCGCGCGGCCGAGTGCGCCGCTCGTGGCTTGCGCCCATGCGGTGCGCAGCACGTCGGCGGGGCCGACGAGCAGCCCGCTGCTGACGAGGTGCGCGGAAGCGATCGCCCACCACAGCGCGAACGCGACGAGCGGCAGCACGAAGCCGCGCCAGTCGGGGGTGTGCAGGCGACGGGCGGTTGCGCCAGCAGGCGGGGGGGCGTCAGGCGCGGCAGCAGGATACGTCAAGGTTGGGACTCCTTCGGTTGCACGGGCAGGGGCGGCGCTTCAGCCGCGGAACGCGGACGGCACGCCGCGCCGCAAGCGCGCTTCGAGCGCATCGAGCAGCCGGTTGATCAACAGGCCGACCGCGCCGACGACGATCACGGCCGCCATCACGAGGTCGAGCTGGAACAGCTGCCGCCCGTACACGATCAGGTAGCCGAGCCCTTCGGACGATGCGACGAGCTCGACGACGACGAGCGCGAGCCACGACTTCGTGAACGCGAGCCGCACGCCGGTCGCGAGCGTCGGGATCGCGGCGGGCAGCACGACGTGCACGATGCGTTGCCGCCGCGTGTAGCCGAATACGCGCGCGACTTCGTCGAGCGCGGGCGGCGTCTGGCGAAACCCTTGCAACGTGCTCAGCGTGACGGGGACGAGCGCCGCATGCGCGATCAGCAGGTACTTGAGCGGCTCGCCGACACCGACGAGCAACAGCAGGAACGGCAGCCAGCCGAGCACCGGAATCTGCACGAGCGCATTGAAGCTCGGCAGCACGTAGGCTTCCAGCGTGCGCGACAGCCCGAGCGCGACGCCGGTCGCGAAGCCGAGCAGCGTGCCGGCGGCGAAGCCGACCAGCACGCGCTGCAGGCTGATCAGCGTGTGGCGCACGAGGTCGCCGCTCGTCGCGAGATCCTTGAGTGCGTCGAACACGCGTTCGGGCGGCGGCAGGATCTGCGGCGCGATCCAGCCGCGCGCGCTGCCGACGCTCCACAGCGCGAACAGCAGTGCAGGCAGCAGCCACGGCGCGAGCCGCCACGACCACCGCTTCACGGCCGCCGCACGGCGAGGCGGCGCGGCGAGCGCGTGGCGCCCGGATGACGGAATGGAAAACGCGGTGTCGCTCATCGTGGCGGATCCGGGTCAGGAAAGCGGCTTGCCGGCCGCGTCGTAGCGTGGCCAGTAGCTTTCGAGCTTCAGCGTGCGCAGCGCATTGTCGAGATACTTCGGCTCGAACCAGCCATCGACGTCGACCGGCTGACGGATCAGCTTCAGCGCCAGCGCATCCTGCGCGACGGACTTGTAGCGCGCGACGAAGAACGGATCGATCAGCGGCGACAGGCGGTCCTTCAGGCGCTGGTTCGCATAGTCGGCCTGCCACGACGACACCGGCACGCCACTTTTCGCCCACAGCTTGAACAGCGCGTCGCGGTTCGCTTCATCGGACGACCATTGCGCGCCCTTCACGACGGCGGTGACGACGCGCTGCACGATGTCCGGATGCGCGCGCTCGAAATCGTCGAGCACGAGCAGGTGGGTCTGGCGCGTGAGTTGCGGGCCGTCGTTCTGCGATTCGTAGATGATCTTCGCGAGCCCCGCGTCGCGCAGCTTGTACAGCTGGTAGTCGCCCACCGACGCATCGATGCCCTTCGACGCGAGCGCGGCGAGCGAGCTCGCGGCGTCGAGGTTGATCACGCGCAAGTCGCGTTCGCCGAGGCCGTTCTTCGCGAGCGCGTTGTCGGCGACGAGCTGCAGGTTCGTGCCGCGGAAGATCGACACGCGGCGATCCTTCAGGTCCTTGATCGAGCGGATGGGGGAATCGGGCGGTACCGCGATCTTGACGCCGGAACGCACGCTCGCGGCGAGCAGCAGGCGCGTCTTGATCCCGTTCGCCCGCGCGAGCACGGCGGGCAGGTCGCCCTGGTACGCGAAGTCGAGCGCCTTGTTGGCGATCGCCTCGTTGACGGCCGGCCCCGCGCCCTTGAAGAACAGCCACTCCACCTTGATGCCGTCGGCCGCGAACTCCTTTTCGACCAGCTGCTGCAACTGCGCGGTGGCCGCACTCGAGCCGCCGAACGTCGGCGGATCGCCGGCGCCTTGCTGGGCGACGCCGATGCGGATGGTGGCGGGCTTGTCGGCATGCGCGGCGGCGGCCGGCAACGCAATGAGGGACGCGATCAGCAGCGAGCGAAGCAGGCGCAGTGGAAGCATGAATCGATGGTTCCGGAACGTTGAGGGGAAGCGAGGCCGGGCCTCAGCCCGTCAGCGCATTCTCGATGACGGCCCGGGGCCGGACAAGAAACGATTTGAACTATGCTTATCGCCGTTTTCCCGGTTGGTGCGCCGGGCGATTCATTCCATCCGGATGAGAACGGTATTCACATGCATCCGACATTCAATCAGGATTCCATTGACATCCTCCCCCGCCTGAAGACGGGATTCCTACCGCGTCTGAAATGATAATGCTTATCTCAGATCGCCTCGGCGGGTTCCTGCTTCATTGAGCGGCCCGACTGCACCGGCTCTCCACAGGCTGCAACGCGGTGTCCCCGCGCCAGAATGTTCAGAGCGCCGACGACATCGGCGTTCTCCTCGTAACTGCACTCGACACAGGCGAATTTTTCCTGCGTGGTCCGGTTTTCCGCACTCACGTATCCACAAGCCGGACACGTCCGACTTGTATTCGCGGGCGGCACCGCCACCAGCCAGCCGCCAATCCAGGCCAGCTTGTATTCCAATTGCCGCCTGAACTCGAACCACCCCTGGTCGAGGATGGCCTTATTCAGCCCAGACTTGGCCCGGACGTTCTTGCCAGGCGCATCGGTGCTGCCTGCCGCCGACCTGGACATATTCCGAACCTGCAAGTCCTCGATACACACCATCGCGTGGTTTTTGCTGATCGTGGTCGTGGCTTTGTGCAGGTAGTCGCGGCGAGCATTGCCGATGCGCGCATGGATGCGCTGGACTCTGGCCTTGGCTTTTTTCCAGTTATTGCTGAACTTGACCTTGCGGCTCATCGCACGTTGGCATCGGCGCAGACGAGCCTCATGTTTCCTGAAACTATTGAGCGGTGCGACAAACGTGCCGTCGCTCATCGTGGCGAAGCGGGCGATGCCCACATCGATGCCGATCACGCTGGTGGCATGGGGCACCGGCTGCTCGACCTCACGCTCGGTCTGGATCGAGACACACCACTTGCCCGAGTTGAAGCTGACCGTTGCGTTGCGCAGTTCGCCCAGCACGGGACGCGACAGCCTCAGCCGCATCCAGCCCAGCTTGGGCAGGAAAATGCGCCCATTGGGCTGGTCGAGCTTGAATTGCTTGGGGTCCGGGTAGCGAAAACTGTCGCGCTGGCCGCGCTTCTTGAACTTCGGAAACGCCGCTCGCTTGGCGAAGAAGTTCTTGTAGGCCCGCTCCATGTCTTTGAGGGCGTGTTGCAACGGGTGAACGGGGGCGTCCTTGAGCCATGGCGTTTCGCCTCCGTTACGCCACTCCGTCAGATGCTTGGCCATTGCTACGTAGCCAATGAACTTGCCGCCCGCCTCGTAGTTCTCCTTCTGCAACGCCAGTGCCTTGTTGTAGACGAACCGGCACGATCCGGCAAAGCGGCACATATCGCGCTGCTGCTCGCCGTTCGGCATCAGTTCGAACTTGAAGGCCTGGAGTCGTCGCATCGGACGATTGTATGTCTAGCTCACAAGAGCGAGTCAAGCCATTCGACGTGGTCGCTATTACGTCTTTCAAGTACTACTCGAGCATTCGTAAAAAGTTGTGAGGCGACGCGCCGTGGTCTCCGCCTTACTTTGCCGGAAGTTGTGGCGGAGCGCCTGTCGAAATCGTTCGCAAATACATCGACCAACAGAAAACGCCCCACTAGCCGCCCGAAAGGACGCCTACGGTGTCCGCGCTATCCTTCCCCGCCCTGAAGGACGAGGTTTGACGCGCATTCCAATCAAGTCGATTGAACCCAGATGCGGAATCAGGCAATGGCCGATTGAAAAGTCGCGCTAAAGGCGAGCGCAGATTTGCACGGGGATCACTGGCTGAATCAGGGCGGAAAAGCGCGGACGGATCGCCGGGGAAATAGGATGCGAGCCCGTCATGCTTGCCGGGATGGCGGGCCGGGCGTGGCAAGGCGCACGCATTCGGATCGACCCGGCAGGCCGATAAATCGAATGAAAACAGGGCCGATCAATTACGCACTGCAACAGCCGCCACGCCTGTGCCGATAGGCGAACCATTCGACATGCATCGAGAAAAAATGACCGTAAATGAACCGTATGGATTTCATCGTTGCAGGATGAAATCCATAAATGCATCCGACGCCAAATAATTTGAATTCGCCTGAAAAATTGTCTATACCCTAGACGAATCAGCGCGGTTGCATCGTGCGGGAAGACCGCACCACGGATGCAGGCACGCAACGATCGAAGATGTCGTTGCACGCCGCGTGTTGCAGTCATCGAGAGGATTCCGGGGGATGCGGGCGGCCTCGTGCCAGGGTCGCGCGCATGCGTCGCAACGGGCGAAGGCCCTGCGCAACCGCCGGAGCAACGGAGCATCTTTGCGTTCAACGGTCGGTTATCGGCCCCGTTACACGGAGGTTGCCATGCTGCAATACGTCAAGTCCCTGCTGCGTGACGAACGTGGCGTCAGCTCGCTCGAATACGCCGTGCTGGCCGGCATCGTCGTGGTCGCGCTCGCGGCGGTCGGCGTGATCCTCAGCAGCACCAGCGGCGGCCTGCCGAGCGTGTTCACGACACTGATCAACAAGGTGACGAGCCTGATCTGATCTCCTGAACCCGCGCGCCACCGACGAACACCGGGATCCGCAGCGGTAGAACGTGTCCGGCCGGGGGCGTGTCGACGGACGGCTCTCCCATGCTCACGCTCGTGCAGTCGGTGGCCACGGTGTTGCTGGCCTCGCTCGCCGCGCAGGATCTGCGCGACCGGCGCCTGTCCAATCGCGCGGTGCTCGCGTTCGCGGCGCTGTATTTCGTCGCGGCGGCGCTCGTGCGCGATGGGTTCGCGCCGCTGGCCGGCCATGTCGCGACCGGGGCGGCGATGCTGCTGCTGTTCGGCGGCATGCGCCACGCGGGCTGGATCGGCGGAGGCGACGTCAAGCTGGCGGCGGCGGTATTCCTGTGGGCCGGCCCGGCACTGGCGTTCCCGGTGCTGACGGGCGTCGGTGCGGGCGGTGCGCTGTGCGGCGTCGCGTTGCTGGCGTCGCGGCCGTGGCGCGCAGGCTCGGTTCGCGCGGTCGCCGCGCGCGGCGTGCCGTACGGCGTCGCGCTCGCGCTCGGCGGCACGCTGGCCGTCTGGGCGTCGTTTCCACACACGGTTTCGCTTACCTAGCCGGGGGGACGCACGCCGCCATGCCCAAACCGCTGAGACTGGCCGTGCTCGTCGTTGCCGCCGGCATCGGTGCGTTCATCCTGCGCGAGCTGTACGTCGCCGCGTCGACGCCGTCGGTGCCCGCCGAAACGGATCAGGCGCGCGTGCGGGTCGCCGCCGCCGATTTGCCGGAAGGGCTGCTGCTGCGCGACAACGATCTCGCGTGGAAGCGCATGCCGCGCGCGCAGGTGCCGGCCGGCGCATTCGTCGAGTCGCAGCCGGGCGCGGACCTGAAGGGCGCGCTGCTGCGCAACCACGTCGGCGCGGGCGCGCCGATTCGCGTCGAGAACGTGATACCGGCCGGCGCGCCGGATTTTCTCGCGGCCGCGCTGCAGCCCGGCATGCGCGCGATCTCGGTGCCGGTCGACGACGTGTCCGGCAACGCGGGGCTGATCCAGCCGGGCGACTTCGTCGACGTGTTGCTGACGCAGCAGATCGGCGGCTCGGCGACGTCGCCCGGCACGTTCGAAGCGGAGACCGTGGTGCGGCGTGCGCGCGTGCTCGCGGTCGGCTCCGAATTCCAGCGCGCGAAGGCGCCCGCGAGCGCACCGGACGCGACGGCCCGCGCCCGCACGGTCACGCTCGAGGTCGCGCCGCGCACCGCGCAGGTCGTGCTGGTGGCGACCCGCCTCGGCTCGCTGTCGCTCGCGCTGCGCAGTTTCGCGACGAGCGACCGGCGGCAGCCGGCAGGCGGCGACGCGCAGGAGCCCGATACGCAGCCCGTGTGGGCCGGCGACGTGTCGCGCGCGGCCCGCGAGGCCGCACGCGAACCGTCCGCCAGGCCGGAGCCGGGCGCGCGGCCGGCATGGCGGAGCAACGCGGTCGTGATCTATCGCGGTTCGTCGGTGGACGACGGATCGCGTGGCGGCGGCACCGGCACGCCGGGCCTGCCGCCGCTGCCGGCCGGGCTGCCGGCTTGGCCGGCGATGCCTGCAGTGCCTGCAATGCCCACGACGACGGGCGGCGCCAACGTCGCGGCGGAGGCGACTGCGCAACCGCCGGCAATGGCGGCGCAGTGACGGATTGACGATTCGGGCCGGCCGCCCGGCGGCCGGCATTTGACGGGAACACGCATGGTGCGCATGGTTCGTTGGATCGCTCTCGGGTGCCTGGCCTGCATCGTCGCGTCCGGGGGCGCGTTGGCGCAGGTCGCACGCGTGCCGGACGCGGGCGCGGCGCTGTCGATCGCGACCGGCAAGGGGGAACTGCTGTCGCTGCCCGAACCCGCGGCCGCGATGTTCGTCGCCGATCCGTCCGTCGCCGACATTCAGGTGCCGTCCCCGCGCACCGTGTTCGTGTTCGGCAAGAAGGCGGGCACGACCACGCTGATCGCGCTCGGCGCGAACCATCGCCCGATCCTGCGCAAGACGGTGATCGTGCAGGTCGACACGGCGTCGCTGCAGGGCGTGCTCGACAGCCGCTTTCCGCAGCTGAAGCTGTCGGTGTCCGGCGCGCCGGGTTCGCTGATGGTGTCGGGCAAGGTGCCGAGCGCAGCCGACGCGGACGCCGTGATGCAGTCGCTCACGCCGTACCTGCACGACAAGGAAAAGGTCGTGAACCGGCTCGCGCTGTCGCGCCCGATCCAGGTGAACCTGCGCGTGCGGGTGACCGAGGTGAGCCGCAACATCACGCAGCAGCTCGGCATCAACTGGAGCGCGCTGGGCGGCGCCGGCAACTTCGTCGGCGGGCTGTTCAACGGGCGCACGCTGTTCGATCCGACGAACGGCCTGTTCAACCTGTCGCCGACGGGCGCCTTTTCGGTACTCGGCGGATTCCGCGCGGGGCGCTGGTCGATCGACGTGGTGCTCGACGCACTCGACCAGGAGGGCTTGATCACGATGCTCGCCGAACCGAACCTCACCGCGATGTCCGGCGAGACCGCGAGCTTCCTCGCAGGCGGCGAGATTCCGATCCCGGTCGCGCAGGCCGGTTCGTCGACCGGCGCGATCACGGTCGAGTTCAAGCCGTTCGGCGTGTCGCTCGACTTCACGCCGACCGTGCTCGCCGACAACCGCATCAGCCTGAAGGTGCGGCCGGAAGTGAGCGAGGTCGATGCGAACAACAGCGTGACGACCGGCGGCGTCAAGGTGCCGGGGCTCACGGTGCGGCGCGTCGACACGACGGTCGAGTTGTCGAGCGGGCAGAGCTTCGCGATCGGCGGGCTGCTGCAGAGCCAGACGGCCGACACCGTGTCGCAGATTCCGGGGCTCGGCCGGTTGCCGATCATCGGCAGGCTGTTTTCGTCGAAGAACTTCCAGGACAACAAGACCGAGGTGGTCGTGATCGTCACGCCGTACATCGTGCAGCCGACCGGGCCCGGCCAGCTCGAGCAGGCGATCGACACCGTCGCGCGGCCGAGCAGCGACCTCGAGTTCGCGGTGCAGCGCAACCTCGGGCTCGACCTGCTGTCGGGCGACACGCCGCGCCTCGTCGGCGCCGCGGGCTTCGTGTACTGAACCGGAGGCGCACATGCGAACCCGATCGATCGTTGCCGCACTCCTGCCGCTGGTGTGGGCGGGCTGCCTGTCGGCGCCGCCGCCGGTCAACCTGCCCGATGCGCGGTCGATCGGCTTCGACGGCGCGCATGCGGTGGCGCCCGATTGCGCGAAGCTGATGCAGCCGTCGCATCTCGTCGACGCGGGGTTCGCGCGGCCCGGCGTGCCGTTCGGCTGCGCGACCTATTCGAACCTCGCGGCGATGCTCGCGCGGCCGGAGGATCTCGTCGCGCCCGTGCCGTACGGCGGCGCGGATGCGCAGACGGCCGCCGACGCGGTGCGCCGCTACGTCGAGGATCGCGTGAAGCAGCCGACGCCCGGCAAGACGCAGACGACCGGCTCGCCCAGCCATTGACCGCCCGGATGCCATCACGATGCCGCCCATGAACCTCCTCGACCGTCAGCCCACCCGGCGCGCCGCGTCCGCGGGCGCGGCCGATCTTGTCGCGGTCGTCGCCGATTCGGGCAGCGAGGACGTGATACGCCGCGTCGCGCAGGAGCTGGCGATCACACGCACCCAGCTGCAGCTTGGCACCTGCGACGATGCGATCCGGCTGCTGCAGCAGTACGAACGTTCGCCGCGCCAGCTCGTCATCGACGTGTCCGATTCGGTGCTGCCGGTGTCGGACCTGATGCGGCTCGCCGACGTGTGCGACCCGTCGGTGCGCGTCATCGCGATCGGCACGCAGAACGACGTCGGGCTGTTTCGCAACCTGCTCGGCATCGGCGTGCAGGACTACATCGTCAAGCCGCTGACGGTCGAGTTGATGCGGCGTGCGCTGACCGCGACGGAATCGGTCGTGCAGGCGCGCACCGGCAAGGTCGTCAGCTTCGTCGGCGCGCGCGGCGGCGTCGGCGCGACCACGATCACGGTGAGCCTCGCGCGCTTCCTGGCGAGCGAGAAGCGCCGCCGCGTGGCCTACGTCGACCTGAACCTGCATGGCGGCGGCGCGAACTCGATGTTCGGGCTGTCCAGCAACAACGGGCTGATCGAGTTGCTGAACATGGGGCAGCGTCCCGACGACGCGTTGTTCGAGCGCATGTTCGTGACGAAGGGCGACCGGCTGCACGTGCTGTCCGCCGAGCTGGCCTACGGCGCCGACGTCACGCTGGGCGACCAGGCCGTCGCGCGCCTGGTCGACATGCTGAAGGACCGTTTCCACTACGTGCTGTTCGACGTCGGCAGCGGCGCCGGCAAGCTGCTCGAGGACGCGCTCGTGGCGTCCGATCTCGTCCACGTCGTGGTCGACCGTTCGGTGCACGCCGCGTACGAAGCCGCGCGGCTCGTGCGCTTCGTGCGGGAACTGCCCGGCGAGCGGCTGCTGTCGATGGTGCTGAACAACCCGCTCGCCCCGGTCGCGGGCCGCGTCGAGCCGGTCGATTTCGAGGCGGCGTTCGGCGGTGCGACGCTGCACGAGCTGCCGCACGAGCCGCAGACGCTCGCCGTCGCCGAGAACCTCGGCGAGCCGATCGAAGGCGCGAAGCGCAACGGCTTCCTGGACCAGATCCGGCAGCTTGCGAACGGCATCACCGGCGAGCCGATGGCCGTCGCCGAGCCGTGGTATGCGCGGCTCGTCAAGTGGAGGAAGGGAACGTGACGTTCGGCACCCGCAACCGGCCGCCGGCGGATCCGGTGCCGGTCGAGCCACAGGCCGCGACGCCCGCCGTGGCGCGCGAGGCCGCACCATCGGCCGCGGCCCCGACCGCGGCGGACACGCCTGCACCGACTCCGGCCCGTACACCCGTGGCAGCCGACACCCACGAGGCGCTGATCCGGTCGAGCAAGTTCGACGCGATCCGCAGCGCGGTGTTCGCGTCGATGAACATGTCGGCGGCGCTGATGAAGACGCGCGACGAAGTGCGCGCGGGCATCGAGCAGGTGGCCGCGCACACGGTCGAGCGCGAGCGGCTGAAGATCACGGCCGGCGAGCAGGTGCTGATCGTCGACGCGATCCTGAACGACATGTTCGGCGTCGGGCCGATCGAGCCGCTGCTCGCCGACGATTCGGTCACCGACATCCTCGTCAACGGGCCCGACCAGGTCTACGTCGAGCGCGCGGGCCGGCTCGAACTCACGTCGCTGAAGTTCCGCGACGACGCGCACGTGGCGAGCGTCGCGCAGCGGATCGCGGCGGCGGTGGGGCGCCGCGTCGACGAGAGCAGCCCGATGGTCGACGCGCGGCTCGCCGACGGCAGCCGCGTGAACGTCGTGCTGCCGCCGATCGCGATGCGCGGCCCGTCGATCTCGATCCGCAAGTTCGCGAAGCGCGACATCACGCTCGCGCGGATGGCGCAGCAGGGCAACATCTCGCCTCCGATGCTGCAGGTGCTCAAGGTGGCGTGCGCGTGCCGGCTGAACATCGTGATCTCGGGCGGTACCGGCTCGGGCAAGACGACGCTGCTCAACGCGCTGTCGCAGCACATCGAGCAGCACGAACGGATCGTGACGATCGAGGATGCGGCCGAGCTGCAGTTGCTGCAGCCGCACGTCGTGAGCCTCGAGACGCGGCCTGAGAATACCGAGGGGCTCGGCGGGATCTCGCAGCGCGATCTCGTGCGCAACGCGCTGCGCATGCGGCCCGACCGCATCATCCTCGGCGAGATTCGCGGCCCCGAGGCGTTCGACGTGCTGCAGGCGATGAACACGGGGCACGACGGCTCGATGACGACGATCCACGCGAATTCGCCGCGCGATGCGATCAGCCGGCTCGAGAGCATGGTCATGATGGCGAACGCGAACCTGCAGCTGCTGTCGATCCGGCGCCAGATCGCGAGCGCCGTGCACCTGTTCGTGCAGATCGAGCGGATGCGCGACGGCGTGCGGCGCGTCACGCGGATCACCGAGATCGTCGGGATGGAAGGCGAGGTGGTGATCACGCAGGACCTGTTCGCGTTCCGCCAGGAAGGCGACACGACGCGCGACGCGGTAAAGGGCGTGTTCGAGGCGTCGCCGTTGCGGCCGTCATTCGCGGCGCGCGCCGCGTATTACGGCGTCGAGGATGCGCTCGCCGAGGTGTTCCGGCAATGAGGGCCGCCGACCTGTTCGCGGTGGGCGCGTTCGTGATGATCCTCGCGATCGGGCTCGTGCTGTCGTCGTGGTTCGATCGCGCGAGCCGCACGCCGGCCCAGCGCATCCGCGCGCGGATGCGCCGGCTGTCGCCGTCGCTTGGCGGGCGCGACGGGCTCGCCTCCGCCACGCCCGGCGTCGCGCTGTTCAACCTCGAGCGCCGCCAGGGCCGCTTGCGCGCGTGGCTGCAGCGCCGCGTGACGCGTGTGCGTGCCGTCGGCGGCAAGGGCGGCGTGAGGATCGTCGTCGCGAGCACGATCGCCGGCGCGATCGTCGCGATCGTCGCGGTGAAGCTGATCGGGCCGCCGGGCTTCCTGCGTCCGCTGATCTACGTCGGGTTGCCGCTGGTCACGATGCGCGCCAGCTACCGTGCGTTGGTCGAGCGCTTCCGGATGCGTTTTCTCGAAGCATTCCCCGACGCGATCGACGTGATCGTGCGGGCCGTGCGCGCGGGCATTCCGGTCACGCAGGCGATCAGCATGGTCGGCGACGGCGCGGCCGAGCCGGTGCGCGCGACGTTCCGCTCGATGGGCGACAGCCTGCGCGTCGGCGCGGATCTCAAGGACGTGCTGACGCAGGCGGCCGACCGGCTGATGATCGCGGACTTCTCGTTCTTCACCGTCTACCTGCTGCTGCAGCGCGAGACCGGCGGCAGCCTCGGCGAGACGCTCGACGAGCTGTCGAGCATCATCCGCACGCGTCGCGACATCCGCCTGAAGACGCGCGCGCTGACCGCCGAAGGGCGCATCACGACGAACATCATTTCGGCGGTGCCGTTCGTGATGATCGGCGCGCTGTTCCTCGTGAACCGCGATTACGTGATGCTGCTGTTCACGACGCACCCGGGACACACGATGCTGACGATCGCGGCCGGGTTGCTGACGGTCGGCCTGCTGGTGATCCGCAAGATCTCGAAACTGGATACCGCGCGATGACGATGTCGATACTGGCCGCCCGCGGCCTCGAGTTGCTGTTGTTGCTCGGCTGTGTCGCGGTGGCGCTCGCCACGCCCGGCGGCGGCACCCGCCAGCGGATCGCCGCGCGCGTGCGGCAGGCTGCCGGCCAGCATCCGCCGGCGCCGGTGGCGGGGTGGCTGCAGCCGGGCGGCGTCCGGCTGGATCTCACGCGCCGGCTCGCGCAGCTGGGCGAACGGCTGCCGGTGCTCGACCCGATGCAGCGCGTGAAGCTCGGCCTGCAGCTGACGCGCGCGGGCTTTCGCGAGCGCCGCGCGGCGTCGGTGATGATCGGGATCAAGCTGAGCTGCGGCGTGCTGTTCGCGTGCGGCGCGATCGTGTTCAGCCCGCTGATTCCGCGCTTCGGCGAATACTTCGTGATCCGCGCGCTGGCGATGATCGCCGCCTTCGTGATCGGCGTGATCGTGCCGGAATACGTGCTCGGCGTGATGATCCGGCGGCGGCGGCGGATCATCGCCGCGTGCTTTCCCGATGCGCTGGACCTGCTGGTGATCTGCACGATGGCCGGCAACAGTCTCGCGTCGGGCATCCGGCGCGTCGCGCACGAACTGGCGCGCATCTGCCCGCCGCTCGCCGACGAGCTGACCGTATGCGCGGACGAGCTGACGCTGAGCGGCGACGTGTCCGCGACGCTCGCGCATTTCGCGATGCGTGTCGATTTCACGTCGGCGCGCTCGCTCGCGACGACGCTGACGCAGTCGCAACGGTTCGGCACGCCGATCACGCAGGCGCTGCGCACGCTGTCGCGCACCGAGCGCACCGAGCAGATCGTCGCGCTCGAGGAGCGCGCCGCCAAGCTTGCGCCGAAGATCACGCTGCCGATGATGCTGTTCATCCTGCCGACGGTCTGCCTGATCGCGGCGGGCCCGGCGGCGATTCGCCTGCTCGAGGTGTTCAGATGACACGATCCGTCATACGCGCGTTCGCGCTCGCGGCCGTGCTGCCGGTGCTGGCCGGCGGCTGCGGCGCGCCGGGCGTCCAGACGCGGCCGGTGCTGTCGCACAGGAGCGACGACCCGCAGGCCGAATTGCGCATCGCCGACAGCGCATTGGCCGGCGGCAACGTCGATCTCGCGTCGACGCTGTACGAGAAGGTGCTCGCGAAGCATCCCGATTCGCTCGCGGCGCGCCTGGGGCTCGGCGACGTCAACTACCGCGCGGGCGACCTGGAGCGTGCGCGAATCCTGTACGACGAAGCGCAGCGGCAGGCACCGGCCGAGCTCGGCCCTCGGCTCGGGCTCGCGCGCGTCGCGTTGCGGCAGCGGCGCCTCGACGAAGCCGCGCAGCGCTACCGCGACCTGCTCGCCGCGCAGCCGAACCATCCGCTCGCGGCGGAAGGGCTCGGCACCGTGCTCGACCTGCAGGGGCGTCATGCGGATGCGCAGGTCGTGTATCGCGACGCACTGCGCGCGCACCCTGACGCGCAGGGGCTGCGCGTCGACCTCGGGCTGTCGCTCGTGCTGAGCAACCGGCCGCGCGAAGGCGTGAACGTGCTGCTCGACGTCGCCGGGTTGCCGTCCGCGCCGTGGCAGGCGCGCCAGAACCTCGCGTTCGCGTACGGCGTGCTCGGCAACACCGATTCGGCGAAGAAGCTGCTGTCCGCGGAGTTGCCCGCGTCGGCGGTGGCCGACAACCTGCGTTTCTACCAGGCGGTGCGCGCGCGGCTGGCGTCGCGCGGGGGCGCCGGGGTGGCCGGCGGGGCCGGCAGCCCGCCGCCGCTGTCCGGCGCGGCGCTGGAGCCGGGCGTCGTACCACCGGGTGCGGGGGCCGCAAAATGACACGCGGGGCGACGGGCGCCCGCCACGCGCGCGGCGTCGTGTCCCTCGAGTTCGTGCTGATGCTGCCGTTCCTGTTGATGGTGCTGATCGGCATCATCGACACGAGCCTGCTCCTGTGCGACAAGGCCGTCATCACGAACGCGAGCCGCGAGGCGGCGCGCGCCGGCGTCATGCTGCGCGTGCCGATGCTGACCACGACGCAGATCGCCAACATCGCGCAGACGGCGATGCAGAACAGCCTGATCACCGGCGGCACCGCGACGACACCGGCGGTGACCGTGACGCAGGCGAACGGCACGACGTCGGGCACCGCGCTGACGGTGACGGTGACCTACACGTATTCGGGGCTCGTGCTGGGTTCCGCGTTCAGTGCGCTCACGGGCCCGGTGACGGTCTCGGCGACGTCGGTGATGCTCTATGAATGACGTGACCGCCACGCCACCCGTCGACGCCGAACGGCAGCGCGGTTCGGTCGCGCTGTTCTTCCTGCTGTTCCTGATTCCGCTGCTGTCGTTCGGCGCCCTGGCGATCGACATCGCGTGGATCATCACGGTGAACAACCAGTTGCAGAACGCGGCCGACGCGGCCGCGCTCGCGGGGGCCGATGCGATGATGTCGCCGAGCGGCGGCGCGGTGAACTGGTCGCAGGCCGCGCCGGCCGCGAATGGCGTGATCGCGAAGAACTCGGCGGCCGGCGCGGCGCTGTCGACCGGCACGGTGACCACCGGATACTGGAACGTGACGCGCAACCCCGCCTCCATGCAGCCGACGACCATCACGCCGGGCCAGTACGACGTGCCGGCGGTGCAGGTCACCGTGTCGCGCGCGCCCGGTGTGAACGGCGGTTCGATTCCGCTGCTGCTCGGCGGGCTGCTGGGGATCTCCGGCGCATCCGACAGCGCGACCGCCGTGGCGGTGCTGGCGGCGCCGGGCGGGGTCGGGGCAGGCGGGCTGTTTCCGGTCGCGATCGACCAGTGCGTGTACAACCTGTACTGGAACGCGTCGACCAACCAGCCGCTGATCAATCCGCTGACGGGCCAGCCGTTCGAATTCTCGATCACGAACGGCCAGATCTACGGCCTGCTGTGCATGGGCGGGCAGTGGACGTCGTTCCAGTCGAGCGCGACCGACACGACGACGATGGGCGGCCTGATGACAACCGGCAATCCGACGACGCTCAACATCGGCGACACCATCAATCTCGCGACCGGCGTGAAGGCGACGCTCTATACGTCGGTGCCGGTCGGCGCGACGGTGGTGCTGCCGGTCGTCACGCAGACCGCGACCAGCACCTCCGTGCCGATCGTCGCGTTCGCGCCGTTCCATATCGACGTGTCGCTCGGCGGCTCGTACAAATACATCCAGGGCCATTTCGTCGCCGGCGTGAAGATGACCGGCGTCGCGACCGGCGTCGGGCCGTACTACGGCATCTACGTGCCGCCGCGGCTCGCGTTCTGAGCCTCCGGGCCGGCGCGGCGCAGCAGCACCAGGAGCGCGAACAGCGTCACGACCGGGCCGATCTGCGGCCCTTGCAGCCACGGGTTCAGGTATTCGACGGCCGGCAGCAGCCACATGAGCGCGATCGCGGTCTGCTCGCCGCGCAGCCAGCCGTCCTGCCAGCCCATCGCCAGCAGGCACGCGATCGCGATGCCGAGCCAGGCGAGCTCGTAGTGCCACACGTACGGGTTTGCCGCGAGCGTGGCGACGGCCAGCACCGCCGCGCGCAAGCGGATGTCGCGCGAGCGTGTCCACACGATGCAGGCGGCGGCGATCGCCAGCGCCGCGACGCACGCTTGCGCGGCATACGCGGCGCCAGGCGGCAGGCCCGCGAGGCGGAGCGCGGCGAACGGCGCCGGCGACGCGAGCCAGAACACGATGCCTTGCTCGAGGAGGAGCGTGCGCGCGAGCGCCGTGCCGGCGACGAACAGGCGCAGCGATTCGACGCCGCAGATCAGGACGCTCAATGCGGTGAACGCGGCGGTGGCGAGCGCGGCCCACGCGACCGTGCGCCAGGCGCGCGTGGCGACCAGCACGAACGGGAACAGCAGCGCCATCTGCGGCTTGGCCGACAGCAGGCCGATGCAGAGGCCGGCCCACATCGGCCGACGGTCGGCCCAGCAGACGGCCAGCGCCGCGCACGACGCGGTGAGGAACGCGTTCTGCCCGAACATCCCGGTGACGAACACGCACGGGGCGGCGAGCAGCGCGAACGCGCCGACGCGCCGCAAGCCGGGGAGCGCGCCGAGCCCCGATACGCGCGCTGCGGCGAACCCGAACACGACGATGCCGAACGCGACGAACAGCGGGTAGCCGACTGCAAAGGGCAGCAGTGCCAACGGCGTCACGAGCAGCAGGTTGGTGGGCGGGTACAGCCACGCGACGAGGTCTTCGCGGCGGAACTGCGGGAACAGCTCGGCCGCCAGCCGCGAGAAGGTCGGCAGATCGTACGCTTGCCACGGCGAGCCATGCAGCATCACGTACGACGCCGACCAGAACACCGCGTAGTCGGGGCCTGGGCGCGACGGCGCGGTGGCGGGCGCGTGACGGACGACGGCGATCCAGATCGCGACGAACAGCGCGTAGCACGCGAGCGCGACCGCGCTGTACGCCACGACGCGCCGGGGCGTCAGCCATGCGCGGACGGGAGGGGCCGCCGCTCGGATCGCTTGTCGGGGGAGATCCATGCGTCGTGCGCGCGGTTACTTGGCGGACGCTTTCCGCGCGGCGCCGTGGCCGGCGGCGGCGGGCTGCGCCGTCCGGCGGCGGGCCGCATGCGTGCGCTTGAGCGGAAACTGCAGCAGCTGCGACGCCGGATGCGCGGCGGCGTCCCGCTGCGCGTGATAGCGCCGCCGCACGAGATAGACCGGCCGCTGCTTGGATTCGTGATAGATGCGTCCGAGGTATTCGCCGATCACGCCGATGCCGATCAGCTGGATGCCGCCGACGAACAGCATCACGGAGATCAGCGACGCGTAGCCGTGCACGGGATTGCCGAACAGCAGCGTACGCATGATGATGAACGCGCCGTAGACGAACGACAGCGCGGCGAACGCGAGGCCGATGTAGGTCCACACGCGCAGCGGCACGGTGCTGAAGCTGGTGATGCCTTCGAGCGCGAAGTTCCAGCGGCGCCAGCCGGAGAATTTGGAGCGGCCGCCGCTGCGCGGCGCGCGGGTGTATTCGATGAGCTCGATGCGATAGCCGACCCACGCGAACAGGCCTTTCATGAAGCGCCGCCGCTCGGGCAGCGCGCGCAGCGCGTCGACGACCTGGCGGTCCATCAGGCGGAAATCGCCGACGTTTTCGGGCATCTCGACTTCGGAGAGATGGTTGTGCACGCGGTAGTAGAGCGCGGCGGCCACGCGCTGCATCAGCGGGTCGCACATGCGGTCGGTGCGCTTGGCGGCGACGACCTCGGCGCCGGCGAGCCAGCGCTCGACCATCGCGGGGATCAGCGCGGGCGGATCCTGCAGGTCGGCGTCGATCAGGATCACGGCGGTGCCGGCGGCTTCGTCGATGCCGGCAGTGAGCGCGGCTTCCTTGCCGAAGCGCCGGGTGAGATCGACGATGCGCACGCGCGGGTCGCCGGCGGCGACGTCGATCAGCCTGCCGAGCGTGTCGTCGCGGCTGCCGTCGTTGATGCAGACGATCTCGAAACGGACCGACTCGACCGATTCGAGGATCGGCAGCGTCGTGGCAAAGAACGCGTCGATGGCTTCGTCCTCGTCATGGAACGGCACGACGAGCGAGACCAGTGGTTTTCTGGCATGCGCGGACATACGTCCCCCGAGAGATCCGGCCTGCGCTGCGCCGTATGGATCCGGTCGTCGCCGGCGGCAGGCCGGACGACTGGCGTTCTGAACATTGTAGGCAGGAATCGGGGATTCGTAACACGAATCGATGCCGGCGCGGCAATGCACGCGCGGACGCCGGGTCGCCTGGCCGGACGTTGAGGCTGGTGGCGTCGTGCCGCGCGAGCGCGACCGGTGCGATTGCCGGGCGCAGCCGCCGGCACGGGCAGAGTGCAGGGCGTGGCGCCCGGCGACCGGCTCAGGAGGCGCGAACGACCGCGGCGCATGTGCCGCGGCGTGCAAGCCGGGCGCGCCGCAGCAGCACGAGCAACGCGATCGTCGTCACGAGCGGCCCGATCTGCGGCAGATGCAACCACGGATTCAGAAACTCGTACAACGGCAGCGCCCACAGGACGGCCAAGAGACTTTGCTCGCCGCGCAGCCAGCCGTCCTGCGAGCCGATGGCGATCATGCACGCGATCGGAATGCACAGCCAGGACAGTTCGTAGTGCCAGAGATAGGGATTCGCGGCGAGCGTCGCGATGACCAGCATGGCGCCGCGCAGCCGCGCATCCCGATGGCGGTGCCAGACGACGCACGCGGCCGCGATCGCGATCGCGGCGATGGCGGCTTGCCCGGCATAGGCGAGCGTCAGCGGCAGGCCGGCGAGACGAAACGCCGCGAACGGCGTCGGCGATGCAAACCAGAACGCAACGCCATGCTCGATGATCAGTGAACGCAGCGCGCCGGTGTTCTGCGTGAAGAGATGGAGCGATGCGATGCCGCCCGTCGCGATGCCCAGCGCGGTGAAGGCGGTCGCGAATGCCGCGGCCCACGCGAATGCGCGCCACGCCCGCGCGGCGATCAGCACGAACGGGAACAGCAACGCGAGTTGCGGCTTGACCGACAGGAGTCCGATGAAGAAGCCGGCCAGCATCGGCCGACGGTCGACGAAATGCACGGCGAGCGCCGCGCACGCCGCGGTCAGCATCGCGTTTTGCCCGTACATCGCGGTGACGAACACACCCGGGCACGCGAGCAGCGCGAGCCAGCCGACGCGTTTCGCGCCGGGCGTCGCCGCGAGCCCCGACACGCGCCAGGCTGCTACCCCGAGCAGCACGATGCCGAGCGCGACGAACAGCGGATACCCGACCGCATAGGGCAGCAGCGCGAAGGGGGCGACCACCAGCAGATACGTGGGGGGATACAGCCACGGCAGGAACGCATAGCGGGCCGCGGTCGGGAACAGGCCGACGAGCACCCGCGAGAACGCGGGGACGTCGTAGATCTGCCACGGCGAACCGTGGAGCATCAGATGGGACGCGGACCAGAACACCATGAACCCCGAGCCGGGGCGGAACACGCCCGGGTCGGTCGAGTGGGTGCCGATCCAGACCAGGATCGTCATGAACAGCACGCCGACCGTCAGCATGACCGTGCTGTACAGCGCGACGCGTCCGGGCGTCAGCCAGACGCGGACAGGACGTTCGTCGGCCTGGATCGATGAGGTGGAAATATCCATGCGGCGCTACTTGATCGACAGATTGCGCGCGACCGCCGCGCTCGCGACGGCCGGCTGCCGTCGGCGGGCCGCGGCGGCGCGCCGGACCGGAAACGGCAGCAGTTTCGCGGCGTCCGGCTGCGCGGCGTGCCGCGCCGGGTGCTGGCCCACCAGCGCGTCGGCGCGGTAGCGCCGTCGCACGAGATAGACCGGCCGCTGCTTGGATTCGTGATAGATGCGTCCGAGGTATTCGCCGATCACGCCGATGCCGATCAGCTGGATGCCGCCGACGAACAGCATCACGGAGATCAGCGACGCGTAGCCGTGCACGGGATTGCCGAACAGCAGCGTACGCATGACGATGAACGCGCCGTAGACGAACGACAGCGCGGCGAACGCGAGGCCGATGTAGGTCCACACGCGCAGCGGCACGGTGCTGAAGCTGGTGATGCCTTCGAGCGCGAAGTTCCAGCGGCGCCAGCCGGAGAATTTGGAGCGGCCGCCGCTGCGCGGCGCGCGGGTGTATTCGATGAGCTCGATGCGATAGCCGACCCACGCGAACAGGCCTTTCATGAAGCGCCGCCGCTCGGGCAGCGCGCGCAGCGCGTCGACGACCTGGCGGTCCATCAGGCGGAAATCGCCGACGTTTTCGGGCATCTCGACTTCGGAGAGATGGTTGTGCACGCGGTAGTAGAGCGCGGCGGCCACGCGCTGCATCAGCGGGTCGCACATGCGGTCGGTGCGCTTGGCGGCGACGACCTCGGCGCCGGCGAGCCAGCGCTCGACCATCGCGGGGATCAGCGCGGGCGGATCCTGCAGGTCGGCGTCGATCAGGATCACGGCGGTGCCGGCGGCTTCGTCGATGCCGGCGGTGAGCGCGGCTTCCTTGCCGAAGCGCCGGGTGAGATCGACGATACGCACGCGCGGGTCGCCGGCGGCGACGTCGATCAGCCTGTCGAGCGTGTCGTCGCGGCTGCCGTCGTTCACGCAAACGATTTCGAAGCGCGTGGTGTCGATGGATTCGAGAATGGGAAGGGTGGTCGCGAAGAATGCGTCGATCGCTTCCGCCTCGTCGTGGAAGGGTACGACGAGCGATACCAGTGGCTTTCGGGTGTGCCTGGACATATGTCCCCCCGTGTAATCCGGTCTGCGCCGCATGGTCTGGTCCGGTTGTCGCCGACCTTGCGGAAACGGGTCCGGATCGGCGCAATTCTTGTGTGTTTTCTGTTTGTAATGTCCTCGTCCGCTTGCCGCGAACCGCGGCGGCAAGCGGTCAGATCATTGTACGCACGAATGACGGGGCGGTGACAGCGTGCGCGGGTTTGCTCGGGGCAGGGATTTCAGCGATAGGGCAGCGCGCGGCGGTGCCATCGCCGCGATGCGCACGCTCGTCGCGGCGACGTTCGGCGACGACGTGCCCGACCTCGACATGGCGCGCCCACGCTGATCGTACCCACGCGCGTCATCGTTCAGGCCGATACGCTCCGGATCGCGATCGATGCGACATCGACGCGCCGCGGCAGGATCGCGTCGGCCGCCGCGCGGTCGGCGACACGCTGCAGCACGTCGATGTCCGCGCCGCTGAGGCTGCGCTGCGCGAGCGCGGCCCGGCGCGCGATGTCGGTGGCCGCGTCGGGCGGCAGGCGCGTGAGCGACGCATAGACGCTCGCATAGTCGGCCGGATGCGCGAGCGCCCATTGGCCCGCGCGGGCGAGCCGCGCCAGCACGTCGGCGAGCGCCGCGCGCTTCGCGCGATCGTCGAGCGTCTCGACCGGCGACGTCAGGAACGCCAGCCCGGAATTGATGCCGCTGCCGTCGCGGACGATGCGCGCGCCGCGCCGGACCGCATGCCCGTAGTACGGATCGAACGTCGCCCAGATGCCGATCCGCTTCGCCTCGAACGCGGCGAACGCATCGACGGGCAGCACGAAGCGCACGTCGACATCGCGCGGCGCGAGGCCGTGTTCGCGCAGCGCGCCGTACAACTGGTACTGCGAGATGCTGCCGCGCGCGGACGACACGACGACGGTTTGCCCTTTCAGGTCGGCGACGGTGCGGACCGGCGAATCGGGCTGCACGACGATGCCGAGCGACGTCGGCGAGCCGACGCGCGTCGCGACGATCCGCAACGACGGGTCGCCGAGCGCGGCGGTCAGCACGGGCAGGTCGCCGGCCGGCGCGAGATCGATCGCGCCCGCGCGCTGCGCCTCGAACAGCGGCGCGGCACCCTGGAAGTTGGCCCAGCGGAACCGGTATGGCGTGCCGTCGAGCACGTGCGCGGCTTCCGCGAGCGCGCGCAGGCCGCCGGCCTGGTCGCCGAGCACGAGCGTCACGCCCGACAGGTCGGCGCCGGCCGCCTCGGCGGGCCGTGCGATGGCGCCGGCGAGCGGCGCGGCGGCGAGGGCGGCAAGACGCTGCAGCACGCGGCGGCGCGGCGGGGCGGAGGCGGGATTCATCGGCAGGGTGTCCTCGGTGATCCGCGCGCAGGCGGCGCGGCTGCCGGGCAGGTTACGGAATCGGTTTCCGGCCGACAAACATCGAATCGTGCAATGCATATTCGCGCGGCGACGGCCGGCATCGTCGCCCTCGCCGCGCGGGGGCGTGAGGCGGGGCTTACGCGGCAGACGGAACCGTCCGCAGGAACGCGCGCACCGCCGGCGCCTTCTCGAAGCGCCGGTGCGCGAGCGCCAGTTCCGACGTGATCGGCTTGCCGGCGATCGGCCGGTACACGACGCCCGGCAGCGACACGCAGCCGGCGAGCGCATCGGGAATCACCGCGACCCAGCCATTCACGGACACGCACGCGAGCACCGCGAGCAGGCCGCCCGGGCGGGCGGCGATCAGCGGTGCGAAGCGGCCGCGGCGCGCGACGTCGAGCGTGCCGCGCTCCTGTTCGGGTACCGCGAAGCGCGCGTCGGCGAGGTCGGCCGCGCGAATGGCCGACATCGACGCGTAGCGCGACCCGGCCGGCACGGCCGCGACGAACACGTCGCGCTGCAGCGTGACGACCCGCAGGCCGCCGGGCAGCGGCAGTGGCGGGCGCACGTATGCGAGATCGAGCCGGCCCGTGTCGAGCTGGTTCGCGACGTCGTCCATCGGCACTTCGCGCAGGTTCAGCTCGATGCGCGGGTGCGCGTCACGAAACGCGCCGACGGTGCGCTGCAGCGTGCCCGAATAGACGGCCGACGACACGTAGCCGATCTCGATCCGGCCGAGTTCGCCGCGCTCGGCCAACGCAGCGAGTTCGCGGCCGCGCTGCAGGTGCTCGACCGCGGCGCGTGCCTCGGCGAGATAGGCCTCGCCGGCCGCGCTCAGCGTGACCGCGCGGCGCGACCTGTGAAAGAGGCGCACGCCGAGCACGCGCTCGGCCTCCTGGATCTGCCGCGTGAGCGCGGGCGGCGCCATGTCGAGCGCTTCGGCCGCGCGGGCGAAGTGCAGGTGCTGCGCGACGCTGAGGAACGCCCGCACGTGGCGGAATTCGAGCCGGTCCATGATTGCAATTTTCGTCAATAAAACAGCATCCGTGTGTCAATGACAGTCAATACCGGTCAAGCCTAGCATACGGCTCGTCGATCCTGTTCCGGAGTAACCGATGTCCCAGCCTTCCCCGGCGTCGCGCGCAGGCGCGGCTGCCGCCCCGCGCACGGGCGCCCGCCTGCCCGCCGCCGCGACGCTCGCCGTCGCGTCCGCCACCTGCTCGCTGATCGTGCTCGACACGAACGTCGTCGCCGTGTCGCTGCCGAGCATCGCGCGCGGTTTCCACGCGAGCTTCGCCGAGATCGAATGGGTCGTGAGCGCGTACATGACCGCGTTCGCCGCCTGCCTGCTGCCGGCCGGCGGGCTCGCCGACCGTTTCGGGCGCAAGCGGATGCTCTTCACGGGGCTCGCGCTGTTCTTTCTCGCGTCGCTCGGCTGCGGCGTCGCGCCGACGGCCGGCTGGCTGATCGCCGCGCGGGCGGTGAAGGGCGGCGGCGCCGCGCTGCTGCTGACGGCCGCGCTCGCCGTGATCGCGAACCGCTTTCCGGACGGGCGCGAACGGGCGCGCGCGTGGGCGATCTGGGGCATGTGCATGGGGATCGCGACGGCCATCGCGCCGCTCGTCGGCGGCGCGATCACGCAGTGGATCGGCTGGCGCTGGGTGTTCCTGCTGAACCTGCCCGTCTGCCTGCTGCTGGCGGCCGGTGCGCGTGTCGCGATCGACGAGTCGCGCGATCCGCACGCGAAGCGCGTGGACGCGGCCGGCAGCCTGCTGTTCGGCGCGGCGCTCGCGTGCGCGATCGCGGCGCTGATCGGCGCGCCGTCGCACGGCTGGGTGTCGGCCGCGACGCTCGGCCGGCTCGCGCTGGCCGCCGCGCTCGTCGCGGCGTTCATCGGCGCGGAGCGCTGGCAGGCGCGGCCGATGATCGATCTCGCGCTGTTCCGCCAGCCGCGCTTCGTCGGCGCCGTGCTGGCGATGTTCGGCTATGCGGCGTGCGCGCAGGTGATGATGACGTTCCTGCCGCTGTATCTGCAGAACGCGTTCGGGATGTCGGCGATCGACGCGGGGCTCGGGATGCTGCCGTTTGCATTCGCGATGATCGCCGGGCCGTCGCTCGGCGCGGCGCTGGCCGCGCGCGTGTCGTCCGGCGGCGTGCTGGCGGGCGGGCTCGCGCTGATCGGCGCGGGCAACCTCGCGACCGCGGCGCTGACGGCCAGCGGCGACTACCGGCTCGTCGCGCTCGGCATGTTCGTGACGGGCTGCGGCGCGGGCATCATGAACGGCGACACGCAGAAGGCGATCATGGCGTGCGTGCCGCCGAACCGCACCGGCATGGCATCGGGCATCAGCACGACGACGCGCTTCTCGGCGATCGTGACGGCCGTCGGCGTACTCGGCGCGGTGCTGGCGGCGAGCACGCAAGCGCGGCTCGACCGGTTGCTGTCCGCCGCGCCCGGCCTGCGCGCGTTCGCCGATGCACAGTTCATGTCGAGCCTGCTGGCCGGCGACCTGGCGCGGGCGCTCGAGCGTGTGCCGCCGTCGGCCGCCGGTGCGCTCGCGCAGGCGGCGCCCGTCGCGTTCGCGAGCGGGTTCGCCGATGCGCTGACGGTGAGCGGCGGGCTCGCGCTGGTTGCGGCCGTCGTCGCCCGCAAGTTGCTTGCGCAACCGATGCGCGACGGTGCGTGACGCACGGCGCAGCCCGCGCCGCGTATCGGACGCGACCCGGCGGAACCATCAAGCGGGCGCGTTCCGGTTTCCCGCAGCGTGTTCAAGATGTCATCGACGAACGAGATGCTGTTGCCCGTGTTCGGGCTGATCGCGGCAGGGTTCCCGTGCCGCCGGCGCGGGGTGCTTGGGCCGGCCGCGGCTTCGGAACTCAACCGCTTGATCGGTCGTCGGGCCGTGCGGCTGGTCGACGGAGATTGAACGACGTATCGGCCGGTTGTCGCGCGTATCGATCGCGCCCGTCAATGCGGCTTCGTCGCGAGGCGATGGATGCGTGCTGCGTGGGGGACATGCCGAGGATGCGACGCATGGCAATGCGTCGCCTGCCTGCGGCGCGTGCGTCGCGCGGGTTCGGGGGTATCGGCCGAGACCGGCGTGCTATTTCGTGCGTCCACGTCCACGACTGCACCGGCGGCCACCGCCGCCACCGCCGCCACCGCCGGCTGCATCGCCTCCACATCGAGCCACGCACGCGTCGCTTCCGCGATCAGCCCGCGTAACCAGCGCACGCCCTCGACGCACTCACCCGATTCGTTCCAGGTCATCCGGTACACGATGTCCGGCGGTTCGGCCGGCAGCGCGACGGCGGCGAGCGGCAGCAGCTTCGCATAGTGCCGCGCGAGCCGGTACGTGGTGGTCAGCAGCATGTCGGTGCGCACGAGCGCATGCGCGGCGAGTTCGAAGTGCGGCAGCGTGACGACGATCCGCCGCTGCAGGCCCACGCGTTCGAGTTGCCGGTCGATCGCGCCGGACGCCTCCAGCCACGACGGTGTCGGGCACAGCTGCGGCGCGTCGGCAAACTCGGTCGCCGTCATCGTGCCGCGCCGTGCGAGCGGATGCGTCGCGCGCATCAGGCACACGACGCGGTCGTCGAACAGGTCGTCCTGCCGGAACCGCGACGCGCGCGCCGGGCGATTGTCGATCACGACGTCGAGCTCGCCGTCGGCCAGTGCGCGCTCGTCGTCGAAGCCGTCGCCGAGCGGATGGAACACGAGCTGCGCATTCGGCGCGCGTTCGCGAAACAGCGCGACGAGCTTCGGCACGAACAGCACGTTCAGGTAGTCGGGGCAGCCGATCCGGTAGGTCCGCACCGACGTGCGCGCATCGAACCTCGGCTGCTGGATGCGGATGAAGTCGATCACGCGCAGCGCGTTGCGCAGCGGTTCGATCAGCCGCGCGCCGAATTCGGTCGGCACCATCCCGTAGCGGCTGCGCACCAGCAGCGGATCGCCGAGCAGTGTGCGCAGGCGCTTGAGCGCGGCGCTGGTGGCCGGCTGCGACATGTTCAGGCGCACGGCCGCACGCGACACGGTGCGCTCGGTCAGCAGCACGAGCAGGATACGCATCAGCCGCGCATCGAGCACGTCGAGCGCGCCCGCGGCGTCGGACGCGCCGCGGGGCAGGGTGTTCGGGTCTAGTGGGTCCCACATGCCGATCCGCCTCCCGGCGCCCCGATGCGCGCGTGCGACGCAGCAGCGGGCCGGCCGTACGTCATTGTGCGAAGGTGCCCGGCCAGCCGACGATCCGCTTCGGGCGCGGCGGCGCGTACGTGCGGACTTTCGACGTCTTCAGCTTCAGGCGCACCAGCGACTCGGCGAGCGCCACCGCGGCCGAGACGCCGTCGACGACCGGCACGCCCGTGCATTCCTCGATCTGCCGGTCGAGGCCGGCCATCCCGCCGCAGCCGAGGCAGATCACTTCCGCGTGATCGTCTTTCACCGCGCGCTGCGCCTGGCCGACGATCGACTCGATCGCGCGGGCCGGGTTCTCCTCGAGCTCGAGCACCGCGAGGCCGCTTGCGCGCACCGACGCGCAGCGCGCGTCGAGCCCGGCGAGCTTCAGGCGATCCTCGATCAGCGGCACCGTGCGGTCGAGCGTCGTGACGACCGAGTAGCGATGGCCGAGCAGCATCGCGATGCTCGCGGCCGCTTCGGTGATGTCGACGACGGGCACCGTCAGCAGTTCCTGCAGGCCTTCGCGGCCGTGTTCGCCGTAGCCGGCCTGGATCACCGCGTCGTACGGCTCGTCGTAGTGCATGACGCGATCCATCACGGCGATCGCCGCGAGGTAGCTCTCGAAGTTGCCTTCGACCGACTCGGCGCCGAAGCGCGGCGTCAGCCCGACGATCTCCGTGCCCGGCGACGCGGCGGCCTGCGCCTGCGCGGCGATCGCGTCGGTGATCGACTCGGTCGTGTTGACGTTGACTACCAGGATCCTCATTGCGACTCCGTATGCAGGTGTGTCAGTGTTGCGCGCAGGCGACCGCGATGGATTCGCCCGAACGCGCCTCGTAATGCCGGTTGCGATCGGCCAGCAGCCAGTACACGCTGCCCGCGATGGCCGCGCCGAGCAGCCACGAGAACGGCGTCATCGCGCTGAAGGCCGGCACGAGGGCGAGCGTGGTCGAGATCAGCGCGGACGGCACCAGCGCCGCGAGCGCCTTGCGGTTCACGCCGCGCGTGTAGAAGTAGGCGCCGGTCGGCGCTTCGGTATAGAGGTCGGGCACGTTCACGCGCTGCTTGCGCACGAGCCAGTAGTCGACCGTGATGATCCCGTACAGCGGGCCGAGCAGCGCGCCGAGGCCGGACAGGAAGTAGACGATCACGATCGGGCTGTTGTACAGGTTCCACGGCAGGATCAGCACGGCGACCGTCGCGCTGATCAGGCCCGCGCGGCGGAACGACAGGCGGTGCGGCGCGAGGCTCGTCAGCACGAAGGCCGGCGCGACGAAGTTCGCCATGATGTTCACCGCGACCGTCACGATCAGGAATGCGAGGCAGCCGAGCACGAGGAACAGCTTGTTCGGCACCGTCGCGATGATTTCCGTCGGGCTGTGGATGATGTGGCCGTTCAGCTTGAACTGCGCGCCGGCGAGCACGAAGCTGATCGTCGCGAACACGAGGATGTTGACCGGCAGGCCCCAGAAGTTGCCCACGCGCACCGTCTTCGCGCTCGGCGACGAGCGCGCGAAATCGCAGAAGTTGAGCACCAGCGTGCCGTAGATCGCGAGCCACAGCGAGCCGCCCGCGAAGATCTCCGTCCACATCCTGAAGCCGGTCAGCGGCTTGCCGATCGACATCGCGAGATGGCCGCCGGTGCGGCTATACATCCATGCGGCGAGCGACAGCGTCGTGACGAGGATCACCGGGCCGGCGAGCCCCTCGTACTTGCGGACCATTTCCATCCCGTACGTGAGGATGCCGATCTGCACGAGCCAGATCGCGACGAACGTGACCCAGCCGAGCGTCGACAGTCCGAAGATCGCGTTCTGGTCGAATGCGGCGAGGCCCGGCCAGACCGCGGTGAGCAGCACGCGCAGCACGACCGACGCGAGATAGGTCTGGATTCCGAACCATGCGATCGCGATCACCGCGCGGATCATCGCGGGCAGCAGCGCGCCGTAGATGCCGAAGCTCATCCGGCTGATCACCGGGAACGGCACGCCGGTCTTCTGGCCCATGTAGCCGGTGAGGTTCATGAAAAAGTAGACGAGCACCGCGCCGATCGCGAGCGATGCGAGCATCTGCCAGCCCGACAGGCCAAGCGCGAACAGCCCGATCGCGAACGAGTAGTTCGCGATGTTGTGCACGTCGTTGGTCCACAGCGCAAAGATGCTGTAGCGGCCCCACGTCCGGCCCTCGGCCTGGGTCGGCGCGAGGTCGGCGTTGTGCAGCCGCGGGCTCAGCGCGGGGTCGCGCGCGGCCGAACCGGTTCGATGCGATGCGTCGTCCGCGCCGGGCACGATGCCCGGGCGGTGGGTGGCTTCCAGTTGCACGCCGTTGTCTCCTTCCATGTGCGGGGCGCGTGACCGGCAACGTGGGAACGCTGCGCCGGCCCGGCCGCCGTGGACGTTATGTCTCGGATTTGTTCGCGAGTATGGAAGGCCGGCAACGCGATGGGAAATTAAATATTCGGTTGGGTGTCATTTGAAAAATGAATGGAAGCGGGCGGCCGTGGCGGCGGGGTGCGGCACGCGAATTGCGCGCCTGCGGGCTCCATCCACATCGACATCAGCGGAGGTGTCATGCAGCGATATTCACTTCGACTTGTATCGCGAGCCGTCTTCGCCGGCATCCTGATTGCGGGCCTGGCGGCAGGTGCGGGCTGCCAGAAGAAGAGCGACAACGGCGGCGCAAGCTCGGAATCGAGCGCCACGGGCGGCATGTCGGCCGCACCGTCCACCGCGCCGTCGGGTATGCCGAGCAGCGGGGCGGCCGGCAGCAGCGGCGACAGCGGCGCGAGCATGCCGGGCGCGGCTTCCGCGCCGGGCGGCGCGAGCGGCGGCTGACGCGCGGCTCACGCGCGGCTCACGCGTGGGGCGGACCTCGCGCCGGCTGCGCGCGGGCGCGCCGTCCGTATGAAGGGTACCGGGCCGGCCTGGCACGTGCGCCTGGAGGCGTGCGCGTCGGGCCAAGCCCATGAAAGATTTGCAAGGACCGTTGTAGCGATTCCCGGACCGGCGGCGGCAGCCCTGATGCCGGCGCGCGCCGGCCGGACAAGGAGGTGCAATGCAGAACGCGGAATCGAACCCGACCCCGGAACAGCAGCGGGAACAGATCGAGAAGAGCCCGGTGAAGACGCCCGCGGCCGGCGACATGCCCGATGCGGCAACCCAGGCGGCCCAGGTCGCGCAGCGTCCGCTGACGCCCGAGAGGATCGCCGGGAAAATGCCGACCGGCCTGCCGCCGATCGAGCGCGGCACGCAGGCGCCCGACAGCGCCGACCCCGTGCGGCGAGCGGCCGCCCGGATCCCGACGCTCGACAACGCGAACATGGCGATGACCGACAACACGGTCGACGTCGACGGCAAGGGCATGGAAGCCGCCGCGGGCGCGTCGAAGTGGCACGACAACGTGATTTATTCGAACGCGTCGCTCGACGAAGCGGTCGAGACGCCCGACGAAGGGCTCGGCGGGATCGAGAGCCGTCCGTCCGGCAACATGCCGCAGATCGCGACGCGGCCGGGCTGGCGCGTACGCCATGTCGGCGATGTCGACGTCGAGCACGGCGACGGCACGCGCGCCGAGCATGTGATCGTCCTGGAGCGGAACAACTGACCGCGTGACGGGAAGAGGCGACGGGCGGCACGATCGCGCCGCCCGCCGCCATCATGAGCGGTCCTTATTGCGGACCCAGTTCCTGCGCGGACGCATCGGCGTCGTTGCCCTGCGCGACCAGCACGTGGATGTCGTTCGGCGTCACGTCGCCGACCCCGCCCGACGGGATCGTCAGCAGCAGCCAGTCGGCGTTGTTGTTGATGGTGACCGGCGCGGTCTTGAGGATCGGCGTCTTGCTGCCGGCCGTCGTGACGATCACCTGGTAGCTGCCGCCGTTCAGGTAGATCGAATCCTGCGTCGATGCCGGCACCGCGTTCTGGTAAGCCGTACCCGCGAGCGTCGGGCTTTGCGTCGTGATGTCGGTGCCGGGCGGGACGACGTACACGTCGACGTTCTGCGCATTCGGCGACGCGTTGAAGCTGCGCACGCGCGCCTTGTCGGACAGCAGGCCCTTGGCGTACGGATCGTCGATCACGGAGATCAGCGACGTCGTGCTCGGCAGCGCGATCGTCGTGTAGTGATGGCCGTTTGCCGCGCTGAACGATTGCGCGGCGATGGTCGACGTCGTGCCGGAGACGTCGTAGCTCGCGTTCTGCGTGCCCGAGTCGACGTCGTGATAGCGCGTCACGCCCTTGTACGCGATATTGCCCTGGTCGAGCTTCGCGTTCAGGTAGTAGTCGAGGTTGGGCCCGGCCGGCACCGCGTTGATGAAGCGCGCCTGCGGCTTCGAGATGCCGAGTTCGGTCCCGGCGTCGTCGCCGCCGCCACACGCCGCGAGCACGGAAACGACCGAGCAAAGGGCGACCAGCGTTCGTATTGATTTCATGTTGTCCTCTCGTTCAGGGAACCTGCTTGCGATGCGGGATCGCCGCGCGAAGGGTCGCGCGGTGCGCAGCGCCGATTGAGGGAAGGATGCCGTCCGCCGGAGCGGCGGGCGCGTGCATGACGCAAGCGATGTGCCTGTGCGGCGAACGGCGTCGGGAAGGGGGCGGGAAGCGGCGGCGGGTGGCGCGCACGCGCCGGAGGGGCGGCGTGCGCGGGTGAGAGGGGGCGCGGGGCGAACCGCGCGCTCGGCGCGGTTGTCGGTTGCCGGTTGTAAAAATGACCGCGTCGCGTGCGCGACGCGCTGCGTCAGCGGTTCACGAGCCGGGCCGGATAGGCGAGCGCGAGGGCGCAGCCGATCACCATGCACGCGGCGAAACCGTACAGCCCCGCGCTTTGCGAATGGAACGTGTCGCGCAGCCAGCCGATGAAGTAGGTGCTGCCGAACCCGCCGAGGTTGGCGATCGAGCACGCGAATGCGATCCCGCCGGCGGCGGCCGAGCCCTTCAGGAACGTCGACGGCAGTGCCCAGACGACCGGCATCGCGGCGGCCGCGCCCGCGTTGATCAGCGAGAACAGCAGCACCGTGCCGAACGTGCCGTGCGACGACGAGGCCGCGATCGCCAGCGCGACGGCCGACACCATGAACGGCACGACGATATGCCAGCGGCGTTCGCGCGCGCGGTCGGAACTGGCGCCGCAGTACAGCGTGGCGAGCACGGCCGCGGCATTCGGGATCACCATCAGCCAGCCGATGTGATACGCATCCTTGACGCCCGTGTCGCGCAGGATCGTCGGCAGCCAGAAGCTCACCGCATAGAGGCCGAGCAGCACGCACAGGTCGATCAGGCCGAGCGCCCATACCTTCGGATCGGAGAACGCCTTGCCGAGCGCATGGCTCTTGTTGCCGGACGGATCGGCGTCGAGGTTCGCACGCAATGCGTGCTTCTCGTCGGCGTTCAGCCACGGTGCGGATTCGATGCTGTTCGGCAGCCAGCGCAGCACCGCGAAGCCGAGCAGCACCGAAGGCAGCGCTTCGAGCAGGAACAGCCACTGCCAGCCGCCGAGCCCGTGCGTGC
Source organism: Burkholderia sp. AU15512 (assembly GCF_002223325.1). Lineage (NCBI taxonomy): Bacteria > Pseudomonadati > Pseudomonadota > Betaproteobacteria > Burkholderiales > Burkholderiaceae > Burkholderia > Burkholderia sp. AU15512. The sequence continues at coordinate 1,715,238 of NZ_NKEX01000006.1, read as the reverse complement.
CGTCGAACGCGCGCATGATCCACCCGGAGATCGGGCTGCCGATCATGCTCGACAACGGCAGCCCGACCATGAACAGCGCGACGATCCGCGCGCGGCGCGCATCGGGATACCACTGCGTCAGGTACAGCAGCACGCCGGGCAGGAAGCCGGCCTCGGCCGCGCCGAGCAGGAAGCGCACGAGGTAGAACTGCGTCGGCGTGTGCACGAACATCGTCGCACCCGACAGCAGGCCCCACGTGATCATGATCCGCGCGATCCACAGCTTCGCGCCGACGCGTTGCAGCACCAGGTTGCTCGGGACTTCGAACAGGATGTAGCCGGCGAAGAACAGGCCGGCGCCGAGCCCGTACACGGTATCGCTGAACTTCAGCGCGTCGAGCATCTGGAGTTTCGCGAGCCCGATGTTGATGCGGTCGAGATAGGCCGCGAAGTAGCACAGGCAGAAGAGGGTAATCAGGCGCAGCGTGACCTTGCGATAGAGATTGCCGTGCAGCGCGTCGTCGGGGGAAACGGCGGCGCTCGGGTGTGCGGTAGACATGGGATTGCCCCTGTTCGAATGTGACGGATGAATGGGTGGCCGATCGACGCGAGCGGACGCTCCGCTGCGCTCTGGAGTCTGTATATCACGGCAATTAAATAGCGTACACACTAGAAAATACCGAATCGCACAGGCACGATTCCGGCCGCGAGAAGGCAAGCGTTTGCGTGAGAAAAGCCGCGTGTTTGATGAGGTTTTTTGGGGAAATGAACGCGGTTTTAAAGAGGGGCCAACGCGCAAGGTCATGCACAAAATTCGTGCGTATGCGCTTAAAAATACAGCGTGTGCACGGAAAGCTGCCGATGCACGCAAGCACGTGCGCGGCAGCGGGTTCGAACGCGCATTGCCTGCCGTCGCTGCGCGGTACTCGGCGGGCAACGCGCAGCCGTCCGGCGATCGTCAGGCACGCGGCGCGCCGGGTGCCGCGAATCCTGATGCACCGCAATGAAGCGGCCCCCCGGCTGCCGGTCGGGCCAAATTGAGGGTGTACACTGCTTGTCTTTCCCTTACATGCGGCGCGGGCCTGCACTTTCATGGCGTCTTCGAAGGATTCCTACGACTTTCACGACCAGGTCGGTCACCTGCTGCGCCGCGCGTATCAGCGGCACGTGTCGATCTTCCAGGAAGCGATCCCCGATTCGGATCTCACGGCCGCGCAGTTCGTCACGCTGTGCGCGGTCAAGGAGCGCCAGGGGTGCTCGCTGAACGACATCGTCAAGGCGACCGCGATCGACCAGGCGACGATTCGCGGCGTGGTCGACCGGCTGAAGGCGCGCGCTCTGATCGAGGTGCTGCCCGATCCGAACGACGGCCGCAAGCTGATCGTGCGCGCCACCGCGAGCGGCCTCGCGCTGATCGACCGCACGGTGCCGTTCGCGCGGCAGGTGACGGAGCGCACGTATGGCGCGCTCAATCCGGGCGAGCGGGTCGCGCTGCAGTTCCTGCTGCGCAAGATGATGGAAGAAGACGGCGACGCGTGATGCGTGTCGCTCGCGGGGCGGCATGCCCGTCTGGCCCGCCCGCTTGTTGGCCCGTTCGTCGGCCGGCTTGATCCCGCGATGCAGCGGGCCGCCTTCAAGCCGTGCGGGTTGCCGCGTGCGTACCGGCCGCGTCGGCCGTCATCAACCTGCCTGCGTCGCGTAACGCCGCCCGGACCGTCTCCGGCGTAAACGGCGGCGTGTAGAACCGCACGCCGGTCGCATCGAACAACGCGTTCGCGACGGCGGCCGGGCCCGGCACCGACGCCGATTCTCCCGCGCCGAGCGGCGGCTCGCCTTGCCTCGGCATCAGCACGACGTCGACGTCCGGCACTTCCGCGAAGGTCAGGATCGGATAGCTCGCCCATTCGCGCGACGCGACCTTGCCGTCGGCGAAGCGCACGCGCTCCTTCAACGTGCGGCTCAATACCTGGATCACGTTGCCGTGGATCTGGTGGCGCACGCCGTCGGGGTTGATCATCGTGCCCGTGTCCTGGCCGACCGTGACGCGTTCGATGCGGACCTCGCCCGACACGCGATCGACGCTCAGGTCGACGACCCATGCCGACCACGCCGCGCCGAAGCCGGGGAAGCGGCTGTGCACGTAGCGCGCGTAGGCGATCCCGCGGCCGCGCACCAGCCGCGACGGCTCGGGTTCATGCGGCGTGCGCCGCACGCGTGGCGTCCAGCCCGCACGATCGGCCACGGCCTGCAGCAGTTCGGTCGCGCGCGCGTCCTGCAGGTGGCGCAGCCGGAACGCAAGCGGGTCGACGCCGGTCAGCGCCGCGCATTCGTCGGCGAACGCATCATGCGCGAACGAGTTCGGCAATGCCGACACGCCGCGCAGCCACGACGCACGCACGAGCGGGGCAAGGTCCTCGCAGACGAAGCGGCGATGCGGGCTCGCATACGGCGACACGGCCGTGCGGTCGCCCATCTCGAACACGCGCGGCGCGGGCGCGATCGTGCCGGTCAGCAGCGCCGCGAGCAGCGGCGCGTCGTTCGACGGGTAGCGCGTCGTGAAGTCGTAGCCGAGCAGGCGGCCGTCGCGCGTGACGGTGCCGGTCACCTGCATCAGCTGGCCCGCGCCTTTCGGTTCCCACAGATGTTCGTCGGCGCGCGACAGTTGCACACGCACCGGGCGGCCGACCGCGCGCGACAGCAGCAGCGCGTCGCTGCACACGTCGTCCGCGCCGTTGCGGCCGTAGCAACCGGCCGCTTCCATCCGCACCACGTCGAAATCGGCTTCGTCGCGCGCGACGAGCGTCGCGAGGTCGTAGCGCAGCGATACGGGATTCTGCGTGCCGGACCACACGGTGATCCGGCCGTTGCCCGGCTCGCGATAGTCGGCGAGCGCGCAGGACGGGCCGATCGAGCCGTGCATCTGGAACGGCCACGCATAGGTGCGCGACAGCGTGATCGTGTCGGGCTGCGCTCGCGCCGCGTCGACGTCGCCTTCGTCGAGCAGCACGCGGCGTCTGGCCGGCGCGGCGGCGATCGCGGCAGACGGTTCGTCGAGCGGCGGCAGCGCGGGGAGCGGACGCCATGTCACGCGCAACTGGCGCGCCGCGCGGATCGCGTGTTCCTCACGCTCGGCCACCACGCCGACGAAATCGCCGATCGCGACGACGGCCACGAGCCCCGGCACGTCGGCCACCGATGCGCGATCGACGTCGACGAGCGACGTGCCGACGAACGAACCGCTGTCATGCCCCGCATACGGCGGCCGCACGACGCGGCCGTGCAGCATGCCCGGCACGCGCATGTCGTGCACGAACGTGAGCTGGCCGGTTGCCTTCGCGGGCAGGTCGACGCGCGGCGACGGCTTGCCGACGATCCGGTACAGGGCGGGATCTTTCGTGCGGGTGTTCAGGTCCAGCGTCAGCGCGATCCGGTGCGCGGCGACGAGCGCGGCGAACGTGATCGCCTGTCCATCGGACGAAATCGTTCCATCGTCGACGGCCAGCCGTTCTGCAGCGACGCCGAAGCGTTCGGCCGCGAGCGCCAGCAGTGCATGCCGCGCCTGCGCGGCCGCGCAGCGCAGCGGCGTCGCGGAAATCTGGATCGTCGCGCTCGCAATGGTCGGGCCCTGGTTCGGTGTCGCGGCCGTGTCGCCGAGCACCATCGTCACGCGCGCGGCCGGCACGTCGAGTTCCTCGGCGACGATCTGCGCGAGCGACGTGCGGATGCCGGTGCCGAGATCGACGTGACCGTTGAACGCGAGGATGCGGCCGTCGTCGAGGATCGCGACGAATACTTCCGGCAGCGCCGGCACGTAGGACGACAGGCTGCCCGGCTGGCCGGGCGCCGGCGTGACGGGCGGCGCGGGCGGCCGGATCACGGTAAGGCAGCCGTTGCGCGCGAGCAGTTCGGAGCGGTTCACGGATGAAGGATCCTATCGAGGGAGAGGCGGCGCGCGGCCGGATGCAGCGTACGCGGGGCGAGGCGGGCGGCGGCCCGGGTGTCCTGTTCGCGGTGTGCGTCGAGCGCCATGACGGTGACCGTCGCGAGCGCGCGCGTCCCCAATCTAGGCCGCCAAAAGCGCAGCGTCAATCGCGCGGGCGGGCGTCGGTTGGTCACGCCGTAGGCCCGCCGTGACGATTCAGCGTGCGCGTGCCTGCACCGCATCGATCGCCGCGATCGCATCGTCGAGCGGCATCACCGCCGCGTATTTCTGCTGCATGTCGAACAGGTTCGCGTCGTGCGGCGCGATCGCGCGATCGCCGACACAGTCGGCGAGCACGAGCGGGCGGAACCCGTGCGACATCGCGTCGACCACGCTTGCGCGCACGCAGCCGCTCGTCACGGCGCCCGCGACGAGCAGCGTCTGCACCGCACGTTGCGCGAGCCACGGCGCCAGTTGCGTGCCGAAGAATGCCGACGGCACCGTCTTGCGCACGACGAGTTCGCCGGGCGCGGGCGTGAGCTCCGGCACGATCGCGCTGTTCGGATGGTGCTCGGTCAGCGTCGCCATGCCGGGCACCTTCAGCGAGAACACGTTGTCGTCGCTGCCGTCTTCCGCATACACGATGCGGCTGTGCGCGACGGGCCAGCCGCGTTCGCGCGCGAGCGCGAGCGCACGCGTCGTGCGCGCGATCGCCGGTGCGATGTTGCCGCCGCCGAACGTCGCGGGATCGGCGAAGCCGACCACGAAGTCGACGATCAGCAGGCCGAGGTTGCCGTGCGGCGGCAGCGGCGTGCCGAAGCCCTGCTGGCGATAGACGTTCGCTTCGGCGTGACGGGAAAGATCGTTCATGGTGTGGGGCACTCGTTGGTCAGGCGGGTTGAGCGGGTCGATCGATCACGCGGCCGTCGCGCACGACGGTCGCGCCGTCGAGTTCTACGGTGCAGCGGCGCAGCGGGATGTCGATATGGCAGGTGGTCGTGCGGTTGCCGCCGCCTTCGTTGTTCGGGCCGAGCGAGAACAGGAAGTTGCCCTCGAACGCGCGCGCGTCCATCCCGATCGTCGCCTCGCGGTCGTACAGCCCGAGCGTCGACCAGCGCGCACGCGGCTGCAGCCCCCAGCCGATATGCGAGATCGCATAGCCTTCGGGGTCGGCGAAGGTCTCCATGTAGTCGCGCAGCAGATCGGCGTCGACACCGCCTTCGATGCGCGTCGCATAGCCGCCTTCGACGGTCAGCGCGATGGGTTCGCGCACGTAGTGCTTCTGCGGCAGCAGGATGTCGCCGCGGTCGATCACGATCGTGCCGCGCGCGGTGCGGTCGTTCGGGTAGGTCAGCGCGAAGCCGCTCGGCCAGTGGTCCCAGCGGCCCGGCGCGTCGACGAAGCCGTATTCGGCCGTCGGCGGGAACTCGCCGAGCGGGCACACGAGCGCGGTGCCGGCCGCCGACGTCACGCGCATCTCGCGGGCGGCGGCGATCCGTTTCGCCGCGGCGAGCACGCGCGTGCGGTCGGCCAGCGTCGGCACCATCCGCACGAGCACTTCGGGCGGCTCGACCGCGAGCAGGATTTTCGTGCCGGATTTGAGGATCTCGTGTTGCTCGGGCGAGAACAGCAGCGTCATCAGGTCGAGCACGAGGTCGCTCTCGCGCAGCGCGGCGATCGCGGCCTTGTTGCCGGTCAGCGGCGTCGTGCCGAGATACGCGAGCGGGTCGCGGCTGAACGCCTTGTCGCCGTTCACCGGCGGCAAGTCGAGGCGGTTGACGATCGCGCCCATCGTTTGCGTCGCGATCAGCGCGCACGACAGCGTCTGCGGATGGGTGGCCGCACTCGTCAGGATCGTGACGGTCTGGCCCGGTTCGAGGCGCGACAGCGTGAGCACCTGCTTCCACGCGTCGATCAGTTGGGAATCGCTGACTGGCATCGTCGGCTCCGGTAAAGGCGTGAGGGGAAGGGAGGTCAGGGTCAGGCCGCGAGCGGCGCGCCGAGGAAGTCGCCGAACGCCGCATAGAAGCCCGCTGCGTTGTCCCACGGAATCATGTGGCCGGCGTCGGGCACGCGCACGTGCCGCATCGACGGCGTCGCGCGCTGCAGTTCGGCGACGTCGTCGTCGCGCACCACGTCGCCGCGTTCGGCCGTGATCAGCAGCGACGGCACGGCCAGTTGCGCGGCGTCCGCGTGGAAATCGTCGGTATGAAAGCCTTCGTAGGACGCGCGCACCGCGCGCTCGTCGCAGGTGTGCAGCCATTCGGCGCGCAACTGCAGTTCGGCGTCGGTCCAGGTCGGGCAGAACGCGCGCATGCCTTCGGCGTCGGTGCCGGCGCGCGCGAGCGCCATCGAGTCGATGTACCACGGCAGCTTGCCCGGATAGTCGCGGCGGTTCGGGCCCGACACGGGCGGATCGACGAGCACGACCGATTCGAGCCCGTGGATGCCGCGCCGCGCGGCGCGCGCGGCGATCCGCGCGCCCATCGAATGGCCGACGAGGCTGGTGCGCGGCAGGCCGAGCGCGGCGACGAGCGCCGCGACGTCGTGGGCCTGTGCGTCGAGGCTGTAGTCGAGCGACGGCGACGCGTCGGACAGCCCGCGGCCGCGCACGTCGAGCACGTAGGTATCGAACGCCGCGCCGAATACTTCGCCGACGAAACCCCACGTGATCGCGGGGCTCGTGATGCCGGGAATCAGCACGATCGCCGGGCGCGAAGCGCGCGCGCCGGTCGCGCCGCCGTAGCGCAGGTAGTGCTGGCGGATGCCGTTCGCGCGGATGTTCGCGCCATACAGGAAAGTCGAGGGCATGAAGGGACTCCGTCTAAAGGGCCGTGCTCAGTACGCGCCGGACAGCAGCGCGCCGGCGCCGGGCACGATCGGCTCGAGGTCGAGTTCGCGCAGCATCGCGTAGGTCGTCGCGATCGCGGCCGTGATCACGGGCTTGCCCGTCATCGCCTCGACCTTCGCGACGGCCGGCAGCGACGGCATCTGCACGCAGGCGGACAGCACGATCGCATCGGCGTCCTGGTACGGCAGCGTCTTCACGATGTCGGGCAGGCGCGCCGGATCGTGGCGGCCGACGTCGAGGTTGTCGGGGATCTCCAGCGCGCGGTACGCAAGCACGTCAAAGCCTTCGTTGCGGATGTAGTCGACCACGAGTTCGGTCAGCGGCAGCATGTACGGCGCGACGACGACGATCCGCTTCGCGCCGATCACCTTCAGTGCGTCGACGAGCGCGCCCGCACTCGTCAGCACCGGCGCCTGCGCGCCGTTGTCCGCCGTGTGCTTCGTCAGGCGCGCCTGTGACACGCGGTGATAACCGTGCCCCATCGCCATGATCGCGACCAGGCACGCGTAGCCGAGCACGTCGACGCGCGCGTCGCTCAGTTCCACCGCGCAGCGGTCGGATTCGGCGTCCATCGCCGCGAGTTCTTCCTTGACGACCTTCTTCATCCGCATCCGGCTCGAGTGATACGTGAAGCGCTCGGGGCGGATCGCTTCGCGCAGCCGCAGCATCGCGGGAATCTCGGTTTCCATCGTCGTGTTGGAACTCGGCACGATCTGGCCGATGCGGTAGGTCTTGCTCATGACGGAAGGCTCCGTGTCGGTAAGGGTGGGGCGGCACGCGGGTGCGGGATCGCCGGATGTCGAGCAAAGTCTAGTGTGTACATTTTAAAATGGCAATGGATCAAAATGACGTCGATCTTGCGTGTATCGCTTTGTGGTGCGGTTATTCATGGAATTATTGGTGTTTTCCCGAATGCAGTTGCCGCTGACGACAATCCGCTTGTCCTGAATAAATTGAGTGTGTACGCTACATAAACGCCATTCAATCCGCCCGTTCTCGCGCCGCGCTCGGCCACGGGCCCACGATCAGGAGATCCGCATGAGCACACCCCGTATCGCAATCATCGGCGCCGGTCTCGGCGGCACGGCCGCCGCGGCGCTGCTGCAGCGCGGCGGCTACGACGTCGCGCTGTACGAGCAGGCGCCGGCGTTCTCGCGCCTCGGCGCGGGCATCCACCTCGGCCCGAACGTGATGAAGATCATGCGGCGCATCGGCTGCGAGGACGCGCTGGAGACGATGGGTTCGCATCCGGATTACTGGTACAGCCGCGACTGGAAGACGGCCGACGTGCTCGCGCAGATCCCGCTCGGCGACTACGCGCGCAACGCCTACGGCGCGCGCTACCTGACCGTGCATCGCGGCGATTTCCATGCATTGATGACGCAGGCGGTGACGCCCGGCACGATCCGCTTCGGCAAGCGGCTCGCGGCGGTGGAGGACACCGGCGACGCGGTGCGCCTGACGTTCACCGACGGCAGCGTCGAGACGGCCGACATCGTGATCGGCGCGGACGGCGTGAATTCGCGGATCCGCGAGCACCTGCTCGGCGCGGAACCGCCGCGCTATACGGGCTACGTCGCGCACCGCGCGGTGTTCCCGGCGTCGCTGCTCGGCAACAAGCCGTACGACATGTGCGTGAAGTGGTGGTCGGAGGATCGCCACATGATGGTCTACTACGTGACCGAGAAGCGCGACGAGTATTACTACGTGACCGGCGTGCCGCAGGCCGAATGGCCCGAAGGCGTGTCGATGGTCGACAGCAGCCGTGATGAAATGCGCGAGGCGTTCGCGGGTTTCCATGCCGACATCCAGCACCTGATCGACGTGTCGCCGTCGATCACCAAGTGGCCGCTGCTCGAGCGCGATCCGCTGCCGTTGTGGAGCCGCGGCCGCCTCGTGCTGCTCGGCGACGCGTGCCATCCGATGAAACCGCACATGGCGCAGGGCGCCGCGATGGCGATCGAGGATGCGGCGATGCTCGCGCGCTGCCTCGATGAAGTCGGCGTCAGCGACTACGCGGGTGCGTTCGCGTTGTACGAGGCGAATCGCGCGGCGCGTGCGTCGAAGGTGCAGCTCGTGTCGCACAACAACACGTGGCTGCGCACGAACGAGGATCCCTCGTGGGTGTTCGGCTACGACGTGTTCGACGTGCCGCTCGTCTCGCCGTCGCGCAACATCGTCGCGGCCGTGGCCTGACGCGTACGCGGTGCCCGCGCCGGCCGCTGCTGAGCCGTCGGCGTCGCGAGCGCCGATGCGCCGGGCCGTGTGTTTTTCGGCGTGTTATATGTCAGGCGCGCGCCGGCGGCAGTGCCCGCTGCCGGTCGCCCGCCGCATTCCGGATCCCTTCATGTCCCATCCCGCTTCCCCATCGCGGCCGCTGACGTTTCGCGTGAACGGCACGCCGCACACCTTCGACGATGCCGCGCCCGACGCACCGCTGCTGCTGGTCCTGCGCAACGACTGCGCGCTCAATGGCCCGAAGTACGGCTGCGGGCTCGGGCAGTGCGGCGCATGCACGGTGCTGGTCGACGGGCAGGCGACGCGTTCGTGCGTCGTGCCGGCCGCCGCCGCGCACGGGCGCGACGTCACGACGCTGGAAGGGCTCGGGTCGCACGACGCGCCGCATCCGATCCAGCGCGCGTTCATCGACGAGCAGGCCGCGCAGTGCGGCTATTGCCTGAACGGGATGATCATGAGCACGAAGGCGCTGCTAGACCGCCATCCCGCGCCGGACGACGCGGCGATCCGCGATGCGTTGCGCTTCAATCTGTGCCGCTGCGGCACGCACCTGGAAATCATCCGCGCCGTGCATCGCGCGGCACGCTACCTGCGAGGCGGCGATGAAGCCTGACGCGGGTTTGCCCGTCGCACCGGAGCGCGTGACGGGCGCCGAGCCGCGCGACGAAGTCGGCGCCGATGCATGGCGCGCGCACCACGCGCGCTATAGCTGGCCGATCGGCGATACACACGCAGACGCGCAGGTATCGCTCGACGTCGAAACGCGGACCGCGGCCGACGGGCGGATGACGACCTGGCGCTATCGCGCGCAGGCGGCCACGGACGATCGTCACGCGCCGCACGGTGCGCAGACCGAACGCGCGGATTCCGGCCCGACCGAGCCGTTCGTCTACCGGCACGCGCAGACGTCGATCGAACTCGCCGATGCCGGCCACACGATTCCCGGGCACGCGCACGTGTTCGCGCGCGAATCCTTCGTCGACGAACTCGCAGGCGCGTTGCGGCGCGATCCGGTTGCGTTGCGCCTGCAGCATCTCGATGCCGCGCGGGACGCGGGGCCGCGCGAGATCATCCGGATGGTCAGCGAGCGTGCGGCATGGGGCGCACCGGCCGCGGTCGACCCGGATGCTCATGCGCGCCTGAGCGGGCGCGGCTTCGCTTTCGATGGCGCCGCGGCGCCTTCCGGCAACCCGCAGTCGGCCGCCGACGCAACAGGCGACGACGATGCGCGCTGGTCCGCATGGGTCGTGGATCTCGATGTCGACCGCGCGACGGGCGACGTCGCGGTGCGGCGCGTCGTGGCCGGGCAGGGTGCCGGCGCACCGGGCGACGCGTCGATGGCCGGCTTGCCCGCATGGCAGATCGAGGCGGCGATTTCGCGCGTGATGGGGGCGCGCCTGTCCGCGCGGCCCGCGCACGACGAAACCGGCATGGGTGCGCAGCCGGATGCGGTCGCTCATGAACTGATTGCGTTCGACGGCACGGACACGGCCCATCGCGCGCACGGGGAGCTGTCCGTGCACGACGCGCGCCGGATCGAGCAGGCGGCGGCGCCCGCGGCGGCGGCGATCGCGAACGCACTGTACGACGCGACGGGTGTGCGGTTTCGCGCACCGCCGTTCGACGCCGCGCGCATTCGCGCGGCGCTCGCGCGACCGGTGGCGGCCGATTCCGCGGAAGCGGGGCGCCGCGACCCGCGTCGCGCCTCACGCTGGCGCCGCTGGCTGGCCGGCGGCGGCGTGGGCGGGGTGGTCGGCGGGCTGATCGGCCTGGCCTGCGCGATCCTGCCGGGCCCTGCGTCCATCGCACCCGTTGCGCCCGGCGGCGCGGACGGCGCGATGTGGAGCGCGGCGACGCTCGAGCGCGGCCGCCTGGTCGCCCTCGCCGGCGACTGCGCGGTGTGCCACACGGCGCCCGGCGGTGCGACCAACGCGGGCGGGCTCGCGCTCGATACGCCGTTCGGCACGATCTACACGACGAACCTCACGCCCGATCCGGACACCGGCATCGGCACATGGTCGTATCCGGCGTTCGCGCGCGCGATGCGCGAAGGCATCTCGCGCGACGGTACGCACCTGTACCCGGCGTTCCCGTACACGGCGTTCGCGAAGCTGAGCGAACCCGACCTGCTCGCGCTCTATGCGTACCTGATGTCGCAGCCGCCGGTGAAGCACGAGCCGCCGAAGACCAAGCTGCCGTTTCCGCTCGACCAGCGGCGCCTCGTCGCCGGCTGGAACTGGCTGTTTCACGATGCGCGGCCGTTCGCGCCGGATCCGGCACGCTCCGCGACGTGGAATCGCGGCAAGTATCTGGTCGACGGCGCCGGGCATTGCGGCGCGTGCCATACGCCGCGCAATGCGCTGGGTGCGGAGAAGGGCGGTTTGGCGTACCTGTCGGGCGGCGAGGCCGAGGGCTGGGTCGCGCCGCCGCTCGTCGCGTCGCCGGCTTCGCCGGTGCCGTGGACCGAAGGCGCGCTGTTCGATTACCTGCGCACGGGCTTCTCCGCGCAGCATGGCGTCGCGGCCGGGCCGATGGCGCCCGTCGTCGCGGGGCTCGCGTCGCTGCCGGAGGCCGACGTCCAGGCGATCGCACACTATCTCGCGTCGTTGTCGCCGCCGGTCGACACAGCGGCCGCCGCCGACGCGGCCGCCCGGCAGGCGCGCGGCGCGGAAACCGTCGCGACGCTCGGCCTCGAGAACGGTCGCCGGGCGTTCGACGCCGCGTGTGCGGTCTGTCATGCGGAATCGGGCGGCGTCGGGCATTTCGGCGTACGCCCGCTGATGGGGCTCAACACGAGCGTCAGCCAGGCCGCGCCGGACAACCTGCTGCGCGTGCTGCATCACGGGATCGACCAGCCGGCCACCGGCGAACTCGGCTACATGCCGGGCTTCGGCGACGCATTCGACGACCGGCAGATGGCCGAGCTGGCCGCGTACATCCGTGCCCGCTACGCGCCGGGGCAGCCGGCGTGGCGGAACCTGGCGGAGGCGTCGGCACGAATCCGCCAGGAAGTTGCACACTGATCGGCTGCCAGGCAACGGGCTGCGGGCGACGGGCGACGGGCGACGGGCGACGGGCAACCGGGCAACCGGGCAACCGGGCAACCGGGCAAAACTACCCGTTGGCGCGATCCGACCCGGAACGGGGGCGGAAATATTGCCCCATTTTCATCATCGTTTAACCATTCGAAACAATGTGTTCACTGAAAGGGGCATGATCTCCGGCGATCGAGCAGGCATACTGTCGCCTATGTTGCTCAATGCGCGTCGAACGGCGCGCGCCTGCCCCCCATGTCCATTCCAGTATCCTTTCGAACCTTGCGATGGTTGACCGTCGCGGCTGCCGTATGCTTGCTCGCCGCGTGTTCGACCGCTTCCGACGTGACCGCGACGTCGAACCCGAACGTGTTTACCGTGACGACGCGCACGGTCGGCGTGTCGACGACGTGGGCCGACGCCCATACGAAGGCCGTCGACGAAGCCACCAACTACTGCACGCAGCGCGGCATGCGCGCGAGCATGAAGCAGGAATCGCTGACCAGCGGCAGCCGTGTCGGCGCGCGCTCCGAACTCGCGTTCGAGTGCCATCCGACCTTCGAGACGGCGTCGAACCCGCGCGGTTGAGCGACCGGCGGCGTTGACGCCGCGTCCGTGCCGCACGTTTTCCTTCCCCCGCATGCAAAACGACCCGCGATGCCGTTCCGGCACATCGCGGGTCGACGCACGTCCGGTGCGGGCGGCGGCGGTTACGCCGGCTGCGCCTCGTACAGCTTCACGCACGCGGAGAAGTCGAGCGTCCCGAGCCCCTGCTGGCTCATCGACTGATAGAGCTGCTGCGCGAGCGCGCCCATCCACACCGGCTGATGGGCGCTGCGCGCCGCTTCGGTCGCGAGCCCGAGATCCTTCAGCATCAGGTTCGCCGCGAACCCGCCCGCGTAGCCGCGCGCGGCCGGCGCGGTGTCGCTCACGCCCGGATACGGGTTGTACGCGTCCGAGCTCCAGCAGCGGCCGGTCGACGTATTGATGATGCCGGCCAGCACGGCCGGATCGATCCCGAGCGCCGCGCCGAGCGCCATCGCTTCCGATACGCCCATCATCGAGATCCCGAGCAGCAGGTTGTTGCAGATCTTCGCGATCTGCCCGGTGCCCGTGCCGCCGCACTGCACGACGTTTTTCCCCATGTCGAGCAGCACGGGGCGGATGCGCTCGAACAGCGCGGCGTCGGCGCCGACCATGAAGGTCAGCGTGCCGGCCTGCGCGCCGCCCGTGCCGCCCGACACGGGCGCGTCGGCGAGCGGGAAGCCGCGCTGCGCGGCGGCCTCGGCCACCGCGCGCACAGTGCCCGGATCGATCGTGCTGCAGTCGATCAGCGCAGCGCCGGCGCGTGCGCCGGCCAGCACGCCGTCGTCGCCGAGGTAGACCGCGCGCACGTGCTGCGCAGCCGGCAGCATCGTGATCACGACGGCGCCGCGCGCGGCCGCTTCACGCGGCGAGCCGGCGGCCGTCGCGCCGGCGCGTACCGCGACGTCGACTGCGTGCGCGTCGAGGTCGAACACCGTCAGCGCGTGGCCGGCTTTCAGCAGGTTGGCGGCCATCGGGCCGCCCATGTTGCCGAGTCCGATGAATGCGATTTCCATGTGCAGGCTCTCCGGGTCAGCGCAGCGCGATCGTCGTGTTCACGCCGCCGGCCGTCGCGTCGTCGTCGAACCAGCGCGCGGTGACCGTCTTCGTCTGCGTATAGAACTGCACGACCTGCTTGCCGTACGGGCCGAGATCGCCGAGCTTCGAGCCGCGCGAGCCGGTGAAGCTGAAGTAGGGCACCGGCACCGGGATCGGGATGTTGATGCCGACCTGGCCGATGTCGATCTCGCTCTGGAACTTGCGTGCGGCCGCGCCGCTCTGCGTGAACAGGCCCACGCCGTTGCCCATCGGATTGCGGTTGACGAGCGCGATCGCTTCGTCGAGCGTGTCGGCTTCGAGCACGACCACCACCGGCCCGAAGATTTCCTCCGTGTAGATCGACATGTCGGTCGTCACGCCCGAGAAGATCGTCGGGCCGACGAAGTTGCCCTGCTCGTAGCCGGGCACCTTCACGTTGCGGCCGTCGAGCAACAGCGTCGCGCCTTCCTTCACGCCCGCATCGATCAGCGACAGGATGCGTTCCTTCGCCGCCTTCGACACGACCGGCCCGACGTCCGTGCCGGCTTCAGCGCCCGCATTGACCTTCAGCGCCTTCGCCTTCGCGACGAGTTCGGGCAGCCAGTCGCGTGCCTTGCCCACCAGCACGACGACCGACGTCGCCATGCAGCGCTGGCCGGCCGCGCCGAAGCCCGCGCCGACGAGTGCGTTGATCGATTGCTCGCGGTGCGCATCGGGCAGCACGACCGCGTGGTTCTTCGCGCCCATCATCGACTGCACGCGCTTGCCGTGCTGGCTGCCGAGGTTGTACACGTGCGTGCCGACGCGCGTCGAGCCGACGAACGAGATCGCCTTGATGTCCGGATGCGTGCAGAGACGGTCGACCACCGTCTTGCCGCCGTGCACGACGTTCAGCACGCCCTGCGGCACGCCGGCCTCGATCGCGAGCTCGACGAGCTGCATCGTCGACAGCGGGTCCTGCTCCGACGGCTTCAGCACGAACGTGTTGCCGCACACGATCGCCATCGGGAACATCCACAGCGGGATCATGCCGGGGAAGTTGAACGGCGTGATGCCCGCGCACACGCCGATCGGCTGGCGCAGCGTGTAGGTATCGACGCCGCCCGCGACGTTCTCCGCGAATTCGCCTTGCTGCAGCGTGCCGATCGAGCACGCATGCTCGACCACTTCGAGGCCGCGGAAGATGTCGCCCTGCGCGTCGGGCAGCGTCTTGCCTTGCTCGGCCGTCAGCGTGTGCGCGATCCGTTCGAGATTGCGGCGCACGAGATCCTGGAACTTCAGCATGATGCGCAGCCGCGCGCCGATCGGCGTCGTCTTCCAGGTCTGGAACGCGCGTTGCGCGGACGCGATCGCGGCATCGACCTCGTCGAGCGTCGCAAACGGCACGCGACCGATTACTTCCTGCGTCGCCGGGTTGACGATGTCGCCCCATTCGGCGCTTTGCGATTCGACGAACGCGCCGTCGATCAGCAGCTTGGCGGTGGGCAGGGCGAGGGTGGTCTGGGGAACTGCGGCGTTCATGGATGTCTCCGTAAAGCGGTGTGACGACGAAAAGGGTGTCTGCTTGCGCCGCGCGTGCATGCGCGGCGGGCGGCAGGCTGAACTGAAGTCGATCGAATGCGGGCCGGCGCGCTCACGCGCGTGCCGGTCGCATCAACGCGGTACACATGAGCGCGAATACGCCGAAGCCGACGAGGTACGCGATCACGTAATGCGGCTGGCCGCCGCCGGCCTTGAGCAGCGACGTCGCGATCATCGGCGCGAAGCCGCCGCCGATCACGCCGGCGAGTTGCACCGACAGCGAGATGCCGCTGTAGCGGATTTCCGCGGGGAACTGCTGCGCGAACAGCAGCGATTCCGGCGCATAGAGGATCGGGAACACGACGCCGAGGCCGAGCACGATCGCCCACCACGCGTACGACACCTGCTGCGTGCCGAGCATCATGAAGAACGGCGCGGCGAACGCGCACATCAGCACGAGGCCGATCGCGAACATCCGGCGCTGGCCGATGCGGTCGCTCAGGTGGCCGCACAGCGGCATCGTGACGAGCGACAGCGCCGCGCCGGCCGTGATCGCATGCAGCATCTCGGCCTTCGGCAGGTGCAGCTGCTGCGTTGCGTAGGCGAGCGCGAACGTGACGACCATGTAGAACCAGGTGTTCTCGGCGGCGCGGGCGCCGACGATCGTCAGCACCTCGCGCGGATGGCGGCGCAGCGCGGCCGTCACCGGCGACTTCTCGGCCTTGCCCTGGCGCTGCATCTTCTCGAAGTCGGGCGATTCGGGCACCTTCGCGCGGATGAACCAGCCGAGGCCGACGAGCGCGATGCTCGCGAGGAACGGCACGCGCCAGCCCCACGACAGCATGTCGGCTTCCGGCAGCGCGGCCACCGCGGCCATCGCGACCGACGACAGGATCAGGCCGAGCCCGACGCCCGTCTGCGGCAGGCTGCCGAACAGCCCCTTGCGGCCCTTCGGCGCGTGTTCGACGGCCATCAGCACCGCGCCGCCCCATTCGCCGCCGACGGCCATCCCCTGCAGGAAGCGCATCGCGATCAAGAGCGCGGCGGCCCAGTAGCCGATGCGGTCGTACGACGGGATCAGCCCGATGATCATGCTCGGCACGCCCATCAGCAGCAGCGTGATCATCAGCATCGACTTGCGGCCGATGCGGTCGCCGAAGTGGCCGAACACGATGCCGCCCATCGGCCGGCCGATGAAGCCGACCGCGAACGTGCCGAACGCGGCGAGCGTGCCGACGACCGGGTCCAGCGACGGGAAGAAGATGCGATTGAAGACGAGGGCGGCGGCGGTGCCGTAGAGGAAGAAGTCGTACCACTCGATCGTGGTGCCGGCCATGCTGGCCCAGCCGGCCAGCAGGTAGTGCTTCGCGGTGCGCGCGGGCGCCGGCGCCGCGACTGTCGCATGCTCATCGAGGGTGGATCGGGTCTGCATGGTGTCTCCGTGGTGGTGCCGCGGCTCGTGGTCCGCAGGTCACGGTCGAGTATAGTTATGCGCAGATTCATCATGTACCGATAAAGAAACCGGTTGGATGTGCATTTCTGCATATCGACGGCCGGCCCGGAGACTCCAGCCCCTTTTTCCCTCGTCGATGCGAACTGCCACCGAGCCGGTTTCCGGCAACCTGAACTGGGACGACCTGCGCTTTTTCCTCGAAGTCGCGCGCACGCAGCGCGCGAGCGGCGCCGCGAAGCGGCTGGGCGTCGACTACACGACCGTCGCGCGGCGCATTCGCGCGCTCGAGGCCGCGATGGGCACGCTGCTGTTCGACAAGTCGCGCTCCGGCGGCTTCACGCTGACGGCCGAAGGGCAGCGGCTCGTCGCGTATGCGGACGCGATGGAGACGACCGTGCAGTCCGCGTGCGACCAGGTCGCGAACACGGGCGAGGCGCTGTCGGGCCATGTGCGGATCGGGTCGACGGAAGGGTTCGGCTGCTTTTTCCTCGCGCCGCAGCTCGCGCAGTTTCGCGCCGAGCATCCGCACGTGACAGTCGACCTGCTGCCGGTGCCGCATTTCGTCAACCTGCCGAAGCGCGAGGCCGATCTGGCGATCACGCTCGAGCGGCCCGAGCGCGGGCCTTACGTGGTCACCAAGCTGTGCGACTACCAGCTGCGGCTCTATGCGACGCGCGACTATCTCGCGAACCATGATCCGATCACCTGCACCGACGATCTCGCGCGGCACGCGTTCATCAGTTACGTCGACGATCTCGCGTTCAGCAACGAGCTGCTGTACCTGGACCGCGCGGTGCCGGGCGCGACGGCCGGGCTGCGCACGACGAGCGTGATCGCGCAGTATTTCGCGGCGCTGCAGGGCGGCGGGCTGGCGATCCTGCCGTGTTTCATGGCGGCCACGCAGCCGGCGCTGGTGCCGGTGCTGCCGGACGACGTGGTCGTCACGCGGTGCTTCTGGCTGACCTGCCGCGAGGATCTGCGCAAGCTGCGGCGCGTGACCGCGCTGTGGGATTACCTGCGCGCGGCGGCGGACGCGAATCGCGCGCTGCTGTCGGGGGAGTCGGGGAAGCTGAGGTTCGTCGGCGAGCCGGAATAGTGCGTGACGTGGCCGCGGCGAAGGCGGCTGTGCGGTTCATTGCGTGAACACGACCCGGCGGCGAACCGGCCGGCAAGCGAAGCATTGAAGAATCGGGGAATCGGGGGCAAGACAGATGGCATTGACGCATGCGGGCAAGGTCTTCGTGGTGTGTGTGGCGGTCTTTGCCGTGGCCGCTTATTGGCTCGCGTCGCGCATGGTGCGCCGCCAGTCCGGCGCCAGGCACGGTGCGAAGGGGGCGCCGAATCGCGGCGCGGTCGCATTCTGGTGGCTCGTGTGCTTTTGCCTGCTGTCGCTGTTCTTCCCGTTCGCGTACTGGATCGGCGACGAACTCTACGTACTGACCGTCTCGCCGAAATACGAGGCGACGGTCGTGTCCTACACGTCCGAGTGGGATACCTGCGAGCGCCACGATAGCGACGGGCGGACCGAACGGTATCAGTGCCTGAAATACACGCCGATCCTGGAAGCCGCGCTGCCCAAGGGCAAGCGCGTGGTGATGCCGGGTAACGTCCGTTCCGGCGGTGCGCCGGAAATCGGCGAGCGGATCGATGTCGTGTTGCCGCCCGGTGCGGATCAATGGCACGAACGCAGCGTGCGCAGTGTTGGCCTGCTGGCCGGCGGCGGGCTGATGGTCGCGATGATCGGGTACTTCCTCTACCTGATCGCGGCGTACGGCGCCGGCCGGAACCTCGACCGCGCGGCCCGCTTCGGTGTGGCGGTGGTGATGAACGGGCTCGTGCCGCTCGGCGCGCTGCTGATGGAAATCGGGTTCCTGAGCGTGCCTTACCGCTACTGGGCGCGCGGGAATCCGGAAGATTGGCCGGTGTGGGTGCTGGCGCTCAGCCTGTTGTTCGCGCTCGCGCTGCTGCCGTTGCTGCTCATCTACGCGCGAACGGCCTGGCGCGCGGTCGTGAAGTAACGGAGGCGGCGGCGCGGTTGTGCCATCATGGCCGCACCGACAGCCGCCAGGAGACGGTCGTGGAAATTCATTCGCAGTGGACGTTCGATTGCCGGCCCGAGCATGTCTGGCCGCATTTTCTCCATGCCCGGATGGACGACACGCGGCCGTTGCTGTTCCGCCTCGGCGTGCCGAAGCCGGTCAGTTGCCGCGTGCTGGAAGGCGTGCCGGCCGTCGGCAACACGCGGCAGTGCACGACCGATCGCGGCACCATCGACCAGCGGATTCTCGTGCTCGACGAGCACCGCCGGCTGCGTTACCGGATGGTGGCGTCGACGGTGTGGTGCCGCGACTGGGTCGGGCTGCTCGAGGACGAATTCACGCTGACGCCCGTCGAAGGCGGCAGGACCCGCGTCGAGCGGCGCACCGTGTTTCGCGCACGCGGCCTTTTCAAGCCGGTTCGGCAGATCGGGTTGTGGCTCGCGTTGCAGCAGGCGCACCGGTATGCGGCCCGCAACTGGCGGCGCTTGGCGATGGCGGCGCAGGGGCGGGCGGCCGAGATGGCGCCGGCGCGTTAGGCCCTTGGAGCCGGCGCCCGACGAGCCGCCGGTCACCCCGCGATCGCGCACCGGAACCCGGTTTTCAACCCGGGCACTCGAGCCGGTCCGCGAGTTCGTTCAGATCCCTGACGTCGAAGTCCCACGCATCATCGGCTTTCAGGTCGGTCGTCTGGCCGGGCCCGTGTTCGGTCGGCCGCAGCACGAACGCGGTCGACAGCCCCTGCCGGCGCGCGGCCGCAAGATCGCCGTTGTGCGCGGCGACCAGGCACAGCTCGGCCGGTTCGACGCCGAGAATCTCGACCGTATCGCTATACACCTGCGGCGACGGCTTGTACGCGCGGACGACCTCCGCACCGAGAATCGCATCCCACGGCAGCCCCGCGCGTTTCGCGACGTCGACCATCAGCCGGATGTTGCCGTTCGACAGCGGCGCGATGATGAAGCGTCGCTTCAGTCGTTGCAGCGCCGCGACGGCGTCGGGCCACGGGTCGAGGCTGTGCCACGCGAGGTTGAGCGCGTCGATGTCGGCGTCGGGCACGTCGTCGATCCCGTAGCGGTCGAGCGTGCGCACCAGGTTCTCGCGGTGCAGGACGTCGAGGCGCACGTAGCGGCGGCGGCCGCTGCGGATTTCTTCCATCGACGGCGAATATTCGGCCCGCCACGCATCGGCGAATTCGAGCGGGTCGAGCGCGGGGGCATGGCGGTCGAGGAACGCGGCGGCGCCGCGTGCGACGCCGCTTCTCCAGTCGACGATCGTTCCGAAGACATCGAAAACGAGCGCCTTGATTTCGGCAGGGTTCGTCATGGTGATCCCGTGAGGGTCGATCGATGAGGTGGTGAATCGCCGTGCCGCCCGATTGCGCGGCGCCGGTTCGATCGTCATTGAATCACGGATACGGAAAGTGGGTTGGGACGATCGCCAGGTCGAACGGCCCGGCCGCGTCGCGCGTGAACTGTTCCCTGGACGCCGGCGGCCCGCGAGATTCGCGGGTGACGCACCTGGCATCCTGCGCGCAACTCCCGTCTCGCCGCCCCGGCTCGGGTTACTCCGGACGCAATTTTCCGACAACCCGCAATAAGCAGATATCGCCGCATCGGGCCGCTCTCTACCATTTGTCGAACGGCTGAGCGCCGCGCCGATGGCCGGCCTGCGGGCAAAACCACACCGCGCAGCGTGAGAGCCGATGAAACGGAGCGCCGCCATGGAGGAGAGGAATCCGCGACCGCGGCGTCGACTCGTCGCGTTGATCGCGACCGTGTCGGCGCTGGTGTTCGCCTACGGTGTGGCACGACATCTGTCGCACGCGTCGACACGCCCCCCGGATCAACAGGTTTTTTCCGTCGACGTCGATCGGGACAAGGCACCCTGGGAGCGATCCGTGATTGCGATTCGCGAAGGCGTGCCGGCGCATATCCGCGTGCGTTCGCGCGAGGCGGGCGTGCTGATGGCGCATGAAATCCCGGGTGCGCTCGCGGCCTGCACATCCGGAACCGATCAGTCGATGGACATTCTCCCGGTCGGGATCACCGGGCGCTTTTCGCTGCACTTTCACAGCCGGACCGGCGAGCAGATCGAGGTGGCGGTCATCGAGATCTATCCGGATAACTAATGATAAAGATGGAACGGAACGTAACGAAACTCGAAACGAAGTTCGAAACAGGAGGAGGCAAAGATGCACGCACTGAATCGCCTGGCGATCACGCTATCGCTCGGCACACTCATGCTCGCCGGCTGCGGCGGGGACGATAACGTCACGACGAGCGCGACGCCCGCCGTATCGGTGGCCGACTACGTCGTGCCGCGCGTGCCCGGCTGCAGCCCCGGCGATACGCCCGAGACGGCGCTGCAAGGGCAGGTGCCCGCCGCACTGCGTCAATCGGGATTCGGCGGCTTCAACTGCAACCTGAAGCGGGTCAGCCAGGTGCAGGGCGAAGGCGCGTCGTGGTCGGCCGCGACCTACACCGACCGGCAGGGCAAGACCTGCTTCTACCATGCGACGATGGGCGCCACGCCGGCATTCAACAACCCCGATGCGCCGCCGCGCGTGAACCCGGGCGTGCCGGTGATCGACATCACCGACCCGGCCAAGCCGGTGCGGGTGAGTTCGCTGACGTCCACGGCGATGATCGATCCGTGGGAATCGCTGCGCGTGAACGTCGCGCGCGGGATTCTCGCCGCCGATAACGGGCTCGGCGGCGGCGCCGGCCCCGAAGTCGACCTGTACGACGTGGCGACCGACTGCACGCACCCGCAACTGCTCGCGAGCGTACCGATCGGCACGGGCGCCGACGGCGGCATTCTCCCGAGTGCCAAGCCGATGGGCCATGAAGGCGGTTTCTCGCCGGACGGCTTCACGTATTACATCGGCGGTGCCTATTCGAAGTCCTACTACGCAGTCGACGTGACGATCCCGACGCGGCCGAAGCTGATCTCGGCGATCACGATGGCCGACCTGGGCTTCGGGGCGGTTCCGCACGGGTTGTCGGTGAGCCAGGACGGCAACCGCGCGTACTTCATCGGCCTCGGCAACACGGGCGCGGCGGCCGGCGCGGGCGCACCGCCGCTGGACAACGCGAACTCGAACGGCGACAACGGGTTCTTCGTCATCGACACCAGCGAAGTGCAGAGCCGGCGCCCCAATGCGCAGATGCACCGGATCGCGACGGTGCCGGTGCGCGACGGCAGTGCGGGGCAGCACACGATTCCGTTCAAGGTGGGCGGCAAGCCTTATCTGGTCGAAGTGGATGAAGGCGGCTCGGGCGGGATCCAGGATCCGGGCGCGGCGGGCGTGAAGGCCGCGTGCAACGCCGGGATGACGCCGTTCCCGCTGGGCCATATCTACGACATGTCGAACGAGGCGGCGCCCGAGCTCGTGTCCGAGCTGCGGCTCGAAACGCATGCGGTGCAGAACTGCAGCAAGGTGATGCCCGACATCCTCGGCCTTTCCACCTTCACGTACGGATCGCACTACTGCAGCGTCGACAACCGGGAGAACGCCACCGCGCTCGCGTGCAGCTACTTCAACTCCGGCGTGCGCGTGTTCGACATTCGCGATCCGGCGAAGCCGAAGGAAATCGCGTACTACAACCCGCCTTCGGCAAAGTCGCCCGGCGCCGGTTCCGCGCACCTGATGTTCGGCCAGTACCGCCCGGGCGGCCCGGACTGGTGTGCGTCGCGCCTCGATTTCGACTTCGACCGCCATTTGCTGACCACGGCGTGCCAGGACAACGGCCTGCTGGTGCTGTCGTTCGAAAACGGCGCGTGGCCGTTTCCCGAAAGCACCAAAGCGACGGAGATCGGCAATTGATGCACAGCAGACAGGTTGCTCGCGGGTCGTCGCGTGAAGCGATCGCAACCGGCAGGGCCGGCGTGCGAGGCCGCGCCCGGAGAAATCCGGGCGTGGCCGGGCTGGCCCTGCTGGCGGCGCTTGCCATGCCGCTGACGTGCTCGGGGTTCGAAGCGGACGTGCACTTCGGCCTCACGTTCTGGCTCGCGCGGCAGGCGGGGTTCGCGCCCGGTGAAGCCGACGCGATTGCGCTCGCCGACCAGCGGCTGGATGCCGGCTCGATCGAATACATGACGTCGCCGCTGCAGTTCGCGTGCCTGTCGCGCTTCGCGCCCGATGCGCGGGACACCCAGGTGGCGCACTATCCGAGCGAGACGCGGGTGCCGGCCGCAGCGGCAGCCCGGGTCGTGGTGCCGGACGGCCCGGCGCCGCGGTCGTTGGTCGACGCCGCGCTGCGGCGTGCGGAGGGGCGCAACGCGGGATTCATGCTGGGCGAGTTCGGCCGGGCGCTGCATGCGCTGCAGGATGCGTGGGCGCACCAGGGTACGCCGTCCGTACCGGACTGGCGCCGCTACGGGATCGAATGCGACGCCGGTCTGGCGATGGCCGCGCCGGTCGAGCGCGGTGGGCCGCCCGGCCACGCCGCCGAGATGACCTGGCGTTGGCCCGTCGATACGGAGGCGATGGCGAAGTCGACGTATCTGCAGATGATTCGTTATCCGGAGATCAACGGCGCGTCGAGAAATGCGCTGCCGTGGGAGCAGGTCCGGCCGATGCTCGCCGGTTTCATCGACGCGCGAACCAAGCAGGCGAAAGCGGGCTGGTTCGCTTCGAACGGCGTGAAGGACACATCGTTTCTCGACGGCACGAGCCTGCCGGACGGCCCCGCCTGGCAGGCGGTCCGCTGGCACGGCCGGCGCGACGTGCCGAAGCCGGCCTCGCCGGGCGCGCAACCCGGCGTCGACAAGAGGCTCGCCGATTTCTACGCGCGCTTCTTCAGCGACTGGGTCACGACGTCGCCGGTGGACAGGCGTTGGCTGCCCGCCCTGGCTACCGGCCGCGCCGGCAAGCCCGACGGCGCGCTGGTCGAGCAGTTGACCGGCTGGCGCTTGCGGGATCACGGTGCCTATCTCGCCATCGGAACCCCGTCGCAGCCGACGGCAAGCGCCAGCGCGATCTTGCGCAACCGTGTGTCGTTCGCGGTCTTCAAGTCGTTGAACGATGCGGTGCTGCCGCTCATCGTGGAGGGCGACAAGCCGTCGCCGATCCTGCCGTTCCTGGTGTTTCCGCTGCCCGATTCGGCGGACGGCAACAAGCGCGCCGTCGCGTTGATCAAGCTGCTCGATGCACCGTACGACACGATCGGCGTGGTGTCGGAGCAGGGAAGCGGGGCCGGCTGGAAGGTCACGGGACTGATTGCGTCATCCGATTACTGACATGCACGACGACTTCGAATCCGGTGCGAGCCACCCGCCCAGCCTCCACGCACCGCGCCGTAACGCGTGGCGGGCCGCGGGGGCGGCCGCGCTCCTCGCCTGCGCGCCGACCGATGCCGACGCGCATGCATGGAATATTCCCTACTACCTGCCGGTGCCGTTGTGGCTCTATGCATACGCGGCGACCGGCACGCTCGTGGTG
This sequence comes from Burkholderia sp. AU15512, assembly GCF_002223325.1. Lineage (NCBI taxonomy): Bacteria > Pseudomonadati > Pseudomonadota > Betaproteobacteria > Burkholderiales > Burkholderiaceae > Burkholderia > Burkholderia sp. AU15512. The sequence goes on along the minus strand of NZ_NKEX01000006.1, from coordinate 1,691,134 downwards.
TCCTTCATGATCCTGGCGTTCGCATCGGGCTCGGGCGCGCATGTGCCGGTCACGCGCGCGCCGGCGATCCGCTGGTGGCGGGCATGGCGGATACCGGCCGTGGCGCTCGCTGCGGTGCAGGCCGTCAGCCTAAGCTTCGTCATCCTGCTGATCGTGTCGGGCCTCTTCGGCACCCAGAATCCGTTCGTCAATCTCGGCATGTCGGGATTCTGGCTGTGGTTCTACCTGGGGTCGATCTATGTCAGTGCGGTGTTCGGCGACCTCTACGCGTTCACGAATCCGTTCGCATTGATGCTGCGGATCGCGGCGCGCTGCGCCCCGGCAATCGACCGGGGCCGGTATCGCTATCCGCGTGGCCTCGCATCGTATCCCGCGCTGTTCGTGTATGTCGCGCTGATCGCGCTGGAGTTGTTCGGCGCGGCACGGCCGCGAGACGCCAGCCTGTTTCTTGCCGGCTATGCAATCTACGCACTGGGCGGTGCATTCTGTTTCGGCCGCGACGTGTGGCTCAGGCATTGCGATGCATTCGGCATCCTGTGCGGATTGTGCGCACGACTGTCGCCATTCGAATGGCGTCGCGGGTCGGCGCGCGAAATCGGCATCAGGCTGAGGAATCCGGTCGCCGCGATGGCAGCGGAGCCGCCGTTCGACACCAGCGTCGTGATCTTCCTGTCGTTCATGCTGTCGTCGACGGCCTACGACGGCCTGCGCGATACGGCCGTGTGGAACACGTTCTTCTGGCGCGGCATCTATCCGCTGATCGTCGCGGTGTTTCCGGCGCTCAAGAACAACTACGCGATTGCCGGAGACCTCGTGCTCGCCGGGCAGTGGGCCACGTTTGCCGCGGTCGGGCTGGCCTACCATGGGCTGTTCCGGGGCTTCTGCGCGCTCGGCGCGGCGGGGTCGCGTTCAGGGCTGGATGGCGGCCCGTTTGCGCGGCAGTTCTGCCTGTTGCTGTTGCCGATCGCGCTGTTCTACAACGTGTGCCACTACTTCACGCTGTTCATCGATCAGGGGCGGCAGGTCGTTTCACTGCTGTCCGATCCGCTCGGCATCGGCTGGAACCTGCTGTCGATCGAACCGGCGCAGGTCGCGCCGACCGCGCTCCTGATCAACGTCGGCACCATCTGGCACGCGCAGGTCCTGCTGATTCTCGCCGGCCATGTGCTGAGCGTGGTCGTCACGCACGCGATCGCCGTCCGTCATCGCGTGCTGGCCGGCACCGTGGTGCTCAACCAGTTGCCGCTGCTGGTGTTGACGATCGCGCTGACGATCAGCGGCCTGTGGATCCTGTCGCTGCCGCTCGCGTGACGTTCGCGGCATGCGGCTTGAGCCCGGACGGCGAGCATCCCCACCGTTTGCGGAAGGTTGCGGAGAAGTGGCTGGTGGTCGAGAAGCCGCACGCGAGCGCGGCCTCGGTCACATCGCATCGTCCGCGTTCGATCAGGTCGCGGGCGGCTTGCAGCCGGGTTTCGACGATGTACTGATGCGGCGTCATCCCGTTGGCCTTCTTGAAGTTCCGGATGAACGAATACAGGTCGCCGGGGTAGTCGACCGCTTCGGCAAGCGTCACGAGCGTCAGCGGATCGCGGAAGTTGTCGCGGATGTACTCGACGGCCCGTCGCATGCCCTGCGCATGCGTGTACTCGCGGGCCTTGCGCGTCGACTCGAGATACGACATGCGGCCGAGCGCGGCCGCGCCGAGGGTTTCGACGTAGGTCGGCCCCGACGGCATCCCCGCGACCGCATCTTCATGAATACTCCGGATGATCTGCACGAGCAGATCGTCGCTGACGTCGAAGCGGGGCACGGCCGGCACGGTCGGCGTGCTGGCCAGCAGGCCGGAGCGCGACAGCCAGGCCACGTCGAAGTGGACGGCGAGCCACTCGATATCGTTCGACCACCGGCTGGAACACGCGAAGCCGGGCGGCACGTAGGTCAACGGCGTGCGCATCACGTGCGCGGCCCAGCCGTTGCCGTCGGTGCGCATCTCCAGTCCCGTCGGTGCGCGCAAGTGCAGTGTGAAGACGGGCTCGGTCGTCTCGAGATCGATCACCTCCGACGCATTCGCGATGTAGTGATCGATCGCGACGACGCCGCGCGACGGCGTCGCAAGCTGCCGTTTCCAGCTCGCGGGCGGTTGCCAGTTCGACCGGCGTCCGTCGGGATGTTTCACACATACATAGTTCAACGCTGGCCGGTTCTGCATGCCGTTTCCCTTCATGTAGCCCGGATCCGGGCGAAGCGCGCGCTCGCCGCGATGATCCGCCTTGGAGAATCAGCACACTGTAGGGCGTCATGCTTACTCGATGCTTACCTGTCCCGACCGATGACGAAAAGAGACGCCCCGCGTGCGATCGCATGACGCGACCGCACGGCAGCGGATCACGGGAGGCGGAATCATCCGACGATTGCCGGTTCGGGAGGGCAGGTGGCCGCCTTCAATGCCCCTTGCGAATCTGCACCTGCACCTTGCCGTCGCGGATCGGCATGACGTCGGGACTGTCGTCGCCCACCTCGCTCGCGATCAGGTCGTTCAGGCGGCCGTTCATCGCGAGCAGCAGTTCGCCGTGCTTTTTCCGGTCCATCGCGAGATTGCGCATCTCGCCCGGATCGCTCGCGATGTCGAACAGCTCGACGTCGTTGCGCGCGAACAAGCCCTCCATCGTCGTCGGCCGGTTGAATTCGAGCGGCGAGAAGTAGCGCGTGAACCGGTAGCGGCCGTCGAACACGCTGCGGATCGTGCCGCGCAACCGGAAATCCGGCTGCTGCGCGAGCGCGCGGCGCAGCAGCTCGTCCTCGGGCACGCCTTTCTGGCGCATCGTGCCCAGTTCCTTCAGCATCCATTCGCTGTCGTAGTAGAGCAGCATCGCGTAGTTGAACAGCGTGGCATAACGGGCCGCGTGCCGCTTCGCGTCGGCCGGCTTCGCGAGCCAGCGCGTGAGGTCGTGCCCCTTCAGCGCGCTGCCGCGAATCGATGCGAGCCGCGCGTCGTCGAGACCGGTGAGACCGAGCAGCGTCGGCGCGATGTCGATGTGCGACGTCAGCGCATCGCACTGCATGCCGCCCGGATGCGCGGGATGGCGGATCACGAGCGGCACGTGGTTCTGCGGCTGGTATGCGGTCGCGCCCTTGCCGACGAGCTGGTGCGCGCCGACGTGATCGCCGTGGTCGGCCGTCATCACGACGATCGTGCGTTCGTCGAGGCCGAGCGACTGCAGCGATTGCAGCAGGCGCACGACATGCGTGTCGCAGTCGCGTACGCAGTTGAAGTAGTTGTCCTGATAGATGCGCAGGCGTTCGTCGGTGAACGGATAGCGTCCGACCAGGTTCGCATGCGCGGCGTTGAACATCCCGTGCGCCGGCGGCCGCCCCGGCTCGTCGTACGGCTGCCGCCGCGAAGCCGCGAGCGGCACGTCGTGCCATGACGTGCGATACAGCGCGTCGTTCGGCGGCGGCGCGTTGCCGAGCATCGGGTGGTTCGCGTCCTGCACCGTCGATCCGTTCGTGTCGGTGTTCACGAACATCGCGTCGTGCGGGTTCACCAGGTTCACCGCGAGGAACCACGGCTTGCCTTCCTTCGCGAGACGCGGCGCGTGGTTGCGCATCCAGCTCACCGCCGCCTCGGCCGTGATCCCGTCGTACTGGTAGCCGCCGCGCACCATCCCGATCAGGTCGCCCACGCCGAAATAGTCGTCGAAGCCGTACGACCGGATCGTGCGGTTGTAGTCGGCCACGGGGGCCGTGTACGGGCTCGCGGTTTCGTGCATCGACGCGCTCAGGTGCCACTTGCCGAGATACGCGGCGTAGTAGCCGGCGTCGCGCAGCATGTGGCCGACGGTGCGCACGTCCGGCGACATGTCCTTCTGCCAGGGCACGCCCGCGTTGTCGAGCACGCCGGTGTGCTGGATGTGCTGCCCGGTGTAGACCGTCGAGCGCGACGGCGAGCACACGCAGGCGGCGATCTGGTGGTGCATGAACGTGATGCCGTCGCGGCGCAGCGCTTCGCGGCCCGGCACCGGGAACGGCCAGCGATCGAAGTGGCGCTCCTGGTCGGTCAGGATGAACAGGATGTTGTAGCCGGCGGGCGGCGCGGCGGGCGCGGTCGTTGCGCCGTGGAACGCGGGCGCGGGATCGACGCCCGCGCCGGTGGCGACCGGGGCGGCCGGCGGCGCGCTCGCGGCCAGCGCTTCGGCGCCGAAGCCGGCTGCCGCGACGGCCGCGCCGGCCCGCTTGAGGAACTGGCGCCGCGGGGTGGGTTCGGCGGCGGGGGTGTCCTGATCGTCTTTCACGTCGGCTGTCTCCTGGTCATGCCGGCTCGTGCCGGGGGTTTTCATGCGGACGACTATGCGGCAGGATCGTGTATCGATCGATGAAAGATCAGGGTCGATCGATAACCTGACGAATATGAATGACGGAGGCGCCCGTGACCTACGATCCACGCGGCCCGGCCCGCCGCACGCGGCCGGAACCGCTCGCGCCGCCCGGCGCGCCGGCCCACGAGCAGCGCATCGCGCAGGCGCTGCGCCGGCTGCGCGTGCGCGACATGGAAACGCTCGACTCGCTCGGGCGCACACGCAGCTTCGCGCGCACGGCCGAGGCCGCGTCGATCACGCAGCCCGCGTTGTCGAAATGGCTGCGCGAGCTCGAGGACGCGCTCGGCCTGCCGCTGTTCGAACGCACGTCGCGGCGCGTCGCGCCGACCGTCTACGGCGATGCGCTGCTCGAATGCATCGGCCGCGTGCTGACCGACATGCGCGGCGTCGCGCCCGCGTTCGACGCGTTGCGCACCGGCGCCGGCCGCCCGGTGTCGATCGGCCTGCTGCCGAACATGGCGCCGCAACTGATTCCGGGCGCGCTGGCGTGGCTGCGCGAAGCCGGCCGTCCCGTGCAGCTCAACGTGCGCGAGGACACGCTCGACCGGATGCTCGCGCAGGCGCAGCGCCACGAGCTCGACCTGCTCGTGTGCCGGCTCGACGCGTCGGCGCTGAGCGCGGGGCTCGACGTCGCGCCGTTGTACCGCGACGACATGATCGTCGTGTGCGGGCCGCGCCATCCGCTGCTCAGGCGCGCGCGGATCGGCTGGCGCGACGCGGCCGCGTTCCCGTGGATCGCTCCGCCGCTCGGCTCGCCCGCGCGCGCGGCGCTGGACGCCGAGTTCGCGAATGCGGGCTTGCCGCCACCGCCCGTGCTGATGGAATCGGTGTCATGGCAGACCAACCGCGTGGTGGCCGGGCAGTCGCCGTGCCTGTTCGTGCAGTCGGCCCGCGCGTTCGAGCTGGCCGTGCGCGCGGGGGAGCGGGTCGGCCGGTTGCCACTGAAGCTGTCGACGATGCCGGAAACGGTCGGCGCGCTGTATTCGGCGCCCGCGGGCGTGTCGGTCGCGGCCGCGATCGATGCATTGAAGGCCGTGACGCGCACGGAACCCGGCGCGGTGCCATGAAGGCGAACGGAGCCGCGCGCCGCCACAATCTGACGAACGGTTTGCATGCCCGCCGCGCACCCCACGCGGCCGTGCCCCGGGCCGTCGCGTCGCGCGCAAGTCTTTCGGCGAGCTGACTACCGCGTGCAACCGCCGCGCCGACCACGCGTAACCCCTGATGCACGTGGACGCGCCGCTTGCCACGGATTGGTGTTAAATATATTTCGGCGCGTGTTGGCACCGCGCGCAATACGGGGCGCACCGGGCATCGGCGTAAACCCGGAGCGAAATACGGCACGAAGGATCGAAAACGAATCGGGCGCATCAGACCCGATCGGACAGACGGCAGGATTCATCTTGAATACCGAACCGCAAAGTTCTCGTTACAGTCCCGGGCTCGCGGCGGAAGTGCTCGCATCCGAGCAAAGCGTGCTGAGGCTGATCACGCGCAACACACCGCTGCCGGAACTGCTCGTCGAGGTCTGCCGGCGCGCCGAGGCGTTGCTCGGCGACGGCGCGTCATGCACGATCCTGCTGCTCGACACCGACGGCGTGCACGTGCACGTCGGTGCCGCGCCATCGCTGCCCGTGCGGTACAGCACGGCGATCGAAGGCGCGTCGATCGGGCCTGCCGCCGGCTCGTGCGGCACGGCGATGTACCTGCGCCGGATGGTCGTCGTCGAAGACATCGAAACCGATCCTCTGTGGGCCGACTACCGGGCCGTCGCATTGCCGCTTGGCTTGCGCGCGTGCTGGTCGGTGCCGTTCCTCGACGACGCGGGCGTCGTGCTCGGCGCATTCGCCGTCTATTACCGCACACCGCGTCGGCCGGGCGACGAGGCCACCGAACTGTTGCGCGACATCGGCAACAGCGTCGGCCTCGCGGTGCACCAGGACCGGATCGCGCGACAGCTCGCGCGCAGCGAGGAACATCACCGGCTCGTGGTCAACAGCCTGAACGAAGGGATCCTCGTGGTGTCGCGCGACGGCGTCGTGGTCGCGAGCAATCCGAGTGCGAACCGGATGATGCGCGTGAAGGGCGACCTCGTCGGCCGCCGGCTGTCGACGGTGATCCTGCGCAAGCTGCACGAGGACGGCACGCCGATCGCACCCGACGACTGGCCGAGCCGGCGCGCGCTCGAGACGGCGACGCCGATGCTCGGCTACACGGTCGGCTTCGGCCTGGCGGACGGCGACATCATCTGGGTGCGCGGCAACGCGGTGCCGATCGTGAGGCCGGGCGAGACGCAGGCCGATTCGGTGCTCGTGTCGTTCAACGACATCGGCCCCGTGCGCGAAGCGCAGCAGCAGTTGCGCTACCTCGCGACGCGCGATGCGCTGACGGGCCTCTACAACCGCCGCTGGCTCGGCGACCGCATGCGCGAGCTGTTCGGCGGACACGATGCGGCGGGCGGGCCCGCACGCGTCGCGATCCTGTTCATCGATCTCGTCGGTTTCAAGAAGGTCAACGACACGGCCGGCCACGACGCGGGCGACGCGCTGCTGCGCAGCGTGGCCGCGCGGCTCGCCGCGTGCGGCGGCGGCCAGTACGCGCTGACGCGGGTCGGCGGCGACGAGTTCGTGATCCTCGTCGACGACTGCGACGATCCCGACCGGCTCGCGGTGCTCGCGCGCGAGGTGATCGACGCGATCGCGAAGCCGTTCGCGATCGCGAACAACGAATACTGGCTCGGCGTGTCGATCGGGATCAGCGTCGCGCCGCGCGACGGCGACGATGCCGTCACGCTGATGCGCAATGCCGATTCGGCGATGTACGACGCGAAGCAGCGCGGCCGCAACCACTTCACGTTCTTCACCGCGCAGCTCAACCTGCGGCTGCAGCGCCGCTTCGCGATCGAGCAGTCGCTGCGGCGCGCGCTGTCGTCGGACATGCTGCGGCTCGCGTATCAGCCCGTCGTCGACGCGCGCAGCGGCCGCACGGTCGGCGCCGAGGCGCTGTTGCGCTGGACGAGCCCCGAGCTCGGGCCGATGTCGCCGGCGGAGTTCATTCCGGTCGCGGAAGATACGGGGCTGATCGTCGCGATCGGCCAGTGGGTGCTCGAAACCGCGTGCCGGCAGGCGGCCGAATGGCGCCGCACGATCGCGCCCGACCTGATGCTGGCCGTCAACCTGTCGCCGCGGCAGTTCCACGAAGGGCTCGTCGAATCGGTCGGTCGCTGTCTCGCGCAGGCTCAGCTCGATCCGTCCGCGCTCGAACTCGAGATTACCGAAGGACTGCTGATGAACGACACGGACACCGTGCTGCCGATGCTCGAGGCGCTCACGGACATGAACGTGCGGATCTCGGTCGACGATTTCGGCACCGGCTATTCATCGCTTGCGTACCTGAAGCGCTTTCCGCTGCACAACCTGAAGGTCGACCGCTCGTTCGTGTCGGGCGTGCCCGATCATCACGACTCGGTGGCGATCACGCAGGCGGTGGTCGCGATGGCCCATTCGCTCGGGATGAAGGTCACGGCCGAAGGGGTCGAGACGCAGGCGCAATCGTGGTTCCTGCAGCAGATCGGCTGCGACATGCAGCAGGGCTATCTGTTCAGCCGCCCGCTGGACCCGGGCGACTACGCGCGCCGGCTCGGCGCCGTGTGAGCGCGGCGCGCGTTCGGCGTTCGGCGCTCAGTCGACGCGCGGCCCGCCGAACCCGCCGGGGACCGGCGTCGTCGGCGTCGCATCGATCTCGACGCGGTTCTTGCCTTCATGCTTCGCGCGATAGAGCGCGCGGTCGGCCGCTTCGATCAGCAGCGTCGTCGGCAGGCCGGGCATCGGCACGATGGTCGCGCCGCCGATGCTGATCGTCACGGTGTCGCCGGTCGACGAATGCGCGTGCCGCAGCCGCAGCGCCTCGACCGCGAGGCGGATCTTCTCGCCGAGCAGCCGCGCGGCGCCCGGCGACGTGGCCGGCATCACGACCGCGAATTCCTCGCCGCCGAAACGCGCGGCGAGATCGCCCGACTGGCCGAGGCAGCGCTCGATGGTCGACGCGATCTGCTTGAGCACGCTGTCGCCCGACACGTGGCCGTACGTGTCGTTGTACAGCTTGAAGTTGTCGACGTCGATCATCAGCAGCGACAGCTCGCTGCGCTCGCGCGTGCCGCGCCGCCATTCGGCGGCGAGGTATTCGTCGAGATAGCGCCGGTTCGACAGCCCGGTCAGGCCGTCGGAATGCGTGAGGCGCCGCAGCTCGAGATTGGCTTCGAGCAACTGCTGCTGCGATTGCCGCAGCGCGCGGTAGGCCTCGTCGCGCTGCAGCAGGTTCATGTACGAGCGCGAGTGGTAGCGCACGCGTGCGACGAGCTCGATGCGGTCGGGCAGCTTCACGAGGTAGTCGTTCGCGCCGGCCGCGAACGCGGCGCTCTTGATCACGGGCTCTTCCTGCGTCGACAGCACGATGATCGGCACGTCGCGCGTCGCCGGATTCGCGCGGTACGCCTTCACGAGGCTCAGCCCGTCGGTGCCCGGCATCACGAGGTCCTGCAGGATCACGGTCGGCCGCGTCTCGATCGCGGTGGCCATCGCGTCGTCCGAACGCGGGCAGTAGTGGAAATCGATGCCTTCCTCGTCGACGAGCGCGCGCCGCACGGCTTCCGCGACGATCGTCTGGTCATCGACCAGCAGCACCATCGCCGGCACGTCGACGGGCGGCGTGTAGGGGCCGCCCGGCGGGCGAGTCAGGTCAATGGTCATGGTCGATGCGGGTTGTTGCGGTTGTTGCAGGGCCGGCATGGGTGTTGCGCGTGTTCATCGTCGGGCTCAGATTTTCGCGAGCGCCGCCAGCTCGCCCGCGATGCGCCCGAGCGGCAGGATCGCGCGCGCCGCGCCGAGTGTCGCGGCCGCCTTCGGCATGCCGTACACGGCGCTCGTCGCCTCGTCCTGGGCGATCGTATGGTAGCCCTTCATCCGCAGCGCCTTCAGGCCGATCGCGCCGTCGCGGCCCATCCCGGTGAGCAGCACGCCGATCACGCGGCCGGGCCAGTGCTCGGTCAGGCTGTTGAAGAACACGTCGACCGACGGGCGATACGGCGTGGCGGCCGGCTCGCGCGTGTATTCGAGCGTGCCGGCGCGGGTGATGCGCAGGTGGTCGTCGGTCGCGGCGAGCAGCGCGACGCCCGGCTGCGGGCGGTCGCCTTCGCGCGCGACGCGCACCGCGAGCGGCGTCTGGCCGTCGAGCCATTGCGCCATGCCTTCGGCGAACGCGCGGTCGACGTGCTGGACGATCACGATCGGGGCGCTGAAATCGGCCGGCAGGCCGCCGAGCACGGACGCGAGCGCGCCGGGGCCGCCGGCCGATGCGCCGATCGCGATCAGCGTGCCGCCGCCGGCGCGGGCGGCCGTGCCGGCGACGCGCGTGCCGCCGGGCGCGTCGAGCAGGCGGCCGATCTGGTCGATCTTCGCGAGCAGCAGGCGGGTCGTGTCGCCGGCCGCGCCGTCGCCGAGCCGCGGCGTATCGACCGCGTCGAGCGCGCCGGCGCCCATCGCCTCGAACACGCGCCAGGCATTCGCGCCGATGCAGCTCGTCACGATCAGGATCGCGCACGGTCGTTCGGATCGCATGATCCGCCGCGTCGCTTCGATCCCGTCGAACTTCGGCATGATCAGGTCCATCAGCACGACGTCGGGCGGCTGCGCGGCGCACAGCTCGACGGCTTGCGCGCCGTCGGTCGCGACCCACAGCACGCGGTGCTCGGGCCGGCGCGCGATCGCGCGGCGCATCGCCTCGACGGCAAGCGGGAGGTCGTTGACGATGCCGATGTTCACAAGCGGAATTCTCCGGTCGGTTCGTAGTGTTGGAGGTAGGCCGGGTTCATGGAAGGGGCTGCCTGTTCGGCGCCGCCGGACGGCATCGGCGGCCGGACGGCACGGCATTCTTTTCGGTTGGCGACGCCCGCATGCTGTCATGCGGCGCGGGCGGCGGCAATCGAAAAATTCGCGCATGGTGCCGTTTCAGTGCGTTTCCTCTATGACGGCGCGGTGTTTGCCGACAGCAGGGGAGCCGGGTCGGCCCGCGCATGCCGGTCCGGCGGTTTCGGCACGACCGGCCGCGGAAGCCGGCATGTTACCGTGGCGGCTTCGATAAAAATGACGGGAGAATGCCGGATGACCGTGCCCGACACCCTGCTGGTCAGCCGCGATCCGTATGCGCCGATCGTGACCGAGCACGACGGCCGCTTGCTGTACCGGATCCCCATCGAGAGCGGGCATGCGTCGTTCCACCGCGATTTTCCGGTCGATCCGGAAGCGGTGCGCGTGCTGCGCGACGATGCCGAGCGGTTTTACTTCCTGTTCGCGGCGCTTCACCATCCGTACCAGCTGCGCGCAACGAACCTGTCCGACGCGGAACGCGAACGCTACTTTCGCACGATCCTGTTTGCCGGCCGCGACGAGGTCGAAGCGTTCATGACGGAACTCGACCGCGCCAGCAACGGCGCGGTCGCGAACCTGCTGAGGATCTTCACGCAGGCCGACTACCGGCAACTGCGCGCGGGCCGGTGGTTCGACATGGGCGCCGGTACGCCGGCCGCGTAGCGCCCGGGGCTGCCCGTCATCCGCTCCGATGTGCGGCCGTGCCGTCAATGGCTGCGCGCGTACCCCTGGATCAGCGCGCGCATCATCCCCTCGACCGTCGCGTCGAGCAGGTCGGCTTCCTGCTCGGATTCCTCGACGAGCGCGGCATACGCGGTCGCGAGCGTCACGCGATCGACCTCATGGCGCTGCTCCATCAGCGTCACCATCCCGTCCTTCGCCAGATGAGCGGAGAACGCGCGGCTGCCGATGGTCTGGAATACGTCAATCATGGCGGCTCTCCCGTCCGTTGCCGATGCTTTCCAGTGTAGTCGGCGCACCGGGGCTCCGCCACGCGCGGCGGCCCGGGCCCGGAGGGGCAATCCAATCCGCGTGCCGCGACCGGCGCATTCGCACGGGCAGGCCGGCCACTGATCCGCCACCGATTCCCCGGATGAAACATTGACGACACCTGGCCCGGGCACGGTGTTCACGCCGTTCAACGTTTACCCGAAGCAGCAAATTGTCGACTATTTATCGATAAAGTCTCGTGTTAGATTGCGCCGACTGAATCCGGTCGAAACCGGGCAGGCGGCGCGTTGCCAAGGCGCCGTGCATTCGACACAAGGAGGAGCAATGCTGGTGCTGATTGGGGTGCCGATCGTCGTGATCGGTTTTGCGCTGCGCTTCAATGCGCTGCTGGTGGTCACGATCGCGGGGCTCGCGACGGGGCTGGCGGGCGGGCTCAATCTCGTCGACATCGTCAGCGCGTTCGGCAAGGCGTTCACCGAAAACCGCTACATGGGGCTCATCTGGCTGACGCTGCCGGTGATCGCGCTGCTCGAGCGCAACGGGCTCAAGGAGCAGGCGAAACGGATGATCTCGCGCGTGCAGGCGGCCACCACGGGTCGTGTGCTGATGCTGTATTTCGTGCTGCGCCAGGCGACGGCCGCGCTCGGTCTCACGTCGCTCGGCGGCCATGCGCAGATGGTGCGGCCGCTGATCGCGCCGATGGCCGAGGCCGCCGCGGTCAACCGGCATGGCGAGCTGCCCGAATCGGCGCGCCAGCAGATCCGCGCGCATGCATCGGGCGCCGACAACGTCGCCGTGTTCTTCGGCGAGGACATCTTCATCGCGATCCAGTCGATCCTGCTGATCAAGGGCTTTCTTGAACAGAACGGCATCTCCATCGAGCCGCTGCATTTGTCGGTGTGGGCGATCCCGACCGCGATCGCCGCACTCGTGATCCACTGCACGCGCCTCGCGCTGCTCGACCGCCGGCTCACGCGCGGTTTCGGCCTGGTGGGGCAGGAGGGCACGCGATGATCGGCCTCGAATCGCTGTACACGCTCGCGGGGCTGATGTTCGCCGCGTTCGCCTTCTTCAACCTGACGGACCGCACGAACCCGCGCCGCATCGTCAATTTCGCGTTCTGGGCGATCTACGCGCTCACGTTCCTGTTCGGCGCGCTGCTGCCGCATTTCGTGACGGGCTGCCTTGCGATCGCGCTCGCGGTCATTGCCGGCTCGGGCAAGCTCGGGCGCGGCAAGTCCGATGAAGCCGGGGAGGCCGCGGCCGTGCGGCGCGAGACGCTCGCGCAGCGTTTCGGCAACAAGTTGTTCCTGCCCGCGCTGCTGATTCCGGTCGTCACGCTGATCGGCACGTTCGCGCTGAAGCTCGTGCCGTTCGTCGAGCAGAAGAGCGTGACGCTGATCTCGCTCGTGCTCGGCACGCTCGTCGCGTTCGCCGTCGCGCTCGCGATGCTGCGCGATTCGCCCGTGCATGCGGTGAAGGAGGCACGCCATACGATGGACGCGGTCGGCTGGGCCGCGATCCTGCCGCAGATGCTCGCGGCGCTCGGCGCGCTGTTCGCGGTCGCGGGTGTCGGCGGCGTGGTGTCGGGGCTCGTAAGGGAGTGGGTGCCGATCGATTCGCCGTTCGCGGTGGTCGCGGCCTACACGGTCGGCATGGCGCTGTTCACGATGATCATGGGCAACGGCTTTGCCGCGTTTCCCGTGATGACGGCCGGCATCGGCCTGCCGCTGATCGTCCACCAGTTCCACGGCAACCCGGCGATCGTCGGCGCGATCGGGATGCTGAGCGGCTTCTGCGGTACGCTGATGACGCCGATGGCCGCGAACTTCAACATCGTGCCGGCGGCGCTGCTCGAACTGAAGGACAAGAATGGCGTGATCAAGGTGCAGTGGCCGACGGCCTTGCTGCTGCTCGCCGTGAACACGCTGCTGATGTACGCGTTCGCATTCCGCTTCTGACGAGATCCCCATGACCGACCGACTGACCCCCGAACTCGCCTCGAAATTCGCGTCGCTCGCGCTCGCGCACCTGACCCGCGAATATCCGAACAAGCTCACGCATGCGCTCGAAGGCCCGCACGACGTGCAGGGGCCGCGCGCGTTGCACCCGATCTTCTACGGCAGCTACGACTGGCACTCGTGCGTGCACGGCTACTGGCTCGTGCTGCGCGTGCTCGAACGCTACCCGGCATTGCCGGAGGCCGAACGCATCGTCGCGATCGTCGACGCGCACTTCACCGACGCGAACGTCGCCGGCGAGCGCGCGTATCTCGCGCGGCCGCACAACGCCGGTTTCGAGCGGCCGTACGGCTGGGCGTGGCTGCTCGCGCTGTCGGCGCAACTGGAGCGGCTCGCGCTGAAGGGGGCGATGCCGCAGGCCGCGCGCTGGGCGAAGACGATGGCGCCGCTGACCGACCTGTTCGTGTCGCGCTTCGAGACCTTCCTGCCGAAAGCGACCTATCCGCTGCGCGTCGGCACGCACTTCAACACCGCGTTCGCGCTGGCGCTCACGCTCGACTTCGCGCGCGACACGCAGCGCGACGGGCTCGCGGCGCTGATCGTCGATACCGCGAAGCGCTGGCACCTGAACGATGTCGCATGCCAGGCGTGGGAGCCGTCTGGCGACGAATTCCTGTCGCCCGCGCTGATGGAGGCGGAGCTGATGCGGCGCGTGCTGCCGGCTGCCGAATTCGACGGCTGGTTCGCGCGCTTCCTGCCCGATCTCGCGCGCGGCGAACCGGCGACGCTGTTCGAGCCGGCGACGGTCAGCGACCGCAGCGACGGCAAGATCGCGCACCTCGACGGGCTGAACTTGAGCCGCGCGTGGTGCCAGCGCTCGCTGGCCGGCGCGCTGCCGGAAGGCGATGCGCGGCGCGCGAAGCTGCTCGACGCGGCCGACCGGCATCTTGCGAGCGCACTCGCGCACGTGGCTGGCGACTACATGGGCGAGCACTGGCTCGCGACGTTCGCGTTGCTCGCGCTGGAGGCGTAGCGCGCGAAACCCCGCCGGCGGCAAGGTCTTCGGCACGCGGCTATACTCGCCGCTCGGGCCGTATCGCGCAGCACGCGTTGCGCGATGCGGCCATTCGTTTCCTTGCCGCCTCGCCATGGACAAGCTCATTTCCTACGTTGCCGCGATTCACGGACTCCCGGGCCCGGTGGCGATCGTGTCGCACACGACGTCGCACGACCGCTGGACCGACGACGAGGTCGAAGTCACGCGCGACGAAACCGAATACCGCTTCGACAACGGCGCGATCGTGCGCCGCTCGGTCGAGCAGGATCGCGCGCCGTCCGACCTGCTGTGCGCGGAATGCTGGATCGACTACGACGTGCTTCGTCATCCCGATGCGCAACCGATCGGCCCGACGCGGATCACGTTCGACAACGCGTGCCGCGAGACTTTCTGGCTGCGCTACCACCTCGCGTGAACGTTTCGACGCTTTGGCGCATCACGGCAATCAACCCGGCGGCGCGCCTTCGGCCGCATGCAGCAGCGGCGCGAGCCGCGTAGCCGCTTCCCGCATCTTCGGCACGTTCTCCAGCAGGTCGTTGAGCGTCGCGCGCGCGGTCGGCGCATGCACGGCGAGCGCCGCGAGCACGCGGCCGCTTGCTGCCTCCTTCACCGGCACTGCAACCGCCACCATCCCGCGCACGAATTCCTCGTTGTCGATCCCGACGCCGCGCGCGGCGAGCCGGTCGAGCTCGGCCGCGAGCAACTGCGCATCGGTCAGTGTCCGGTAGGTCATCTTCTTCAGCGTGAGCCGCGCGAGCATCGCGTTGCGCTCCAGCGCGTTCAGCTGCGACAGGAACAGCTTGCCGCTCGCCGTGCAATGCAGCGGCACGCGCATGCCGGGCCGCATCTCGAGCCGCAACGGCTCGGTCGTCTCGACGCGTTCGACGTACAGCACCGTGTCGCCGTCGAGCGCGGTGAGGTTGCAGGTCTCGCCGAGCACGTCGACGAGCGAGCGCAGCACCGAGCGGCAGCCGCGCGTGAACGTGTTGTTCGACAGCGCCGCGAGCGCGAACTGCGCGGCACGCGGGCCGAGCGCGATGCCGCGATCGTGGCCGCGCGAGTCGGGCAGGTGGATCACGTAGCCGCGCGTTTCGAGCGATTCGATCAGGCGCAGCAGCGTCGCCTTTGGAATGTGCAGCCGCGCGGCGAGCTGCGACAGCGTGTAGGGCTGGCCGGCCGACGCGAGTGCTTCGAGCACCGCGAGCGCGCGCAGGACGCGCGCGTCGTCGGCGGGCGCGCCATCGGGCGGCGCGGGGGCGGTGTCGCGCATGTGTCTCCTCCGTCGGGATCGGCGTGCGTCCCGGGATGGTGTGTGCGAGGGAAATGAAACGAATTGAACGGTTTTTGTACCACATTCGCGGCGTGGACAATAAATCGGCTTGTACGCGTTCCGCGGGCTCAATAAATTTGGACGAAACATACCGGATTTTTTCAAAACCCCGGAACGGAGACACGAATGACACGCAGCTTCGACTATGTCGTGGTCGGCGCGGGATCGGCCGGTTGCGTCCTCGCCAACCGGCTGTCCGACGGCGGCCGCCATACGGTGTGCCTGCTGGAAGCGGGCCCCGCCGACCGCTACATGTGGATCCACGTGCCGATCGGGTACGGCAAGACGATGTTTCATCCCGTGTACAACTGGGGCTTCCACACCGATCCCGATCCGAACATGCACAACCGCCGCCTGTACTGGCCGCGCGGCCGCACGCTCGGCGGCTGCAGCTCGATCAACGGGCTGATCTACGTGCGCGGGCAGCAGCAGGACTACGACCATTGGGCCGCACTCGGCAATCGCGGCTGGAGCTGGCGCGAGTGCCTGCCGTATTTCCGCAAGCTCGAACACAACACGCTCGGCGAAGGGCCCACGCGCGGCACCGGCGGCCCGCTGTGGGCGTCCGCGATCCGGCAGCGGCACGAACTCGTCGATGCGTTCGTGGCCGCGTCGAACCGGCTCGGCGTGCGCACGGTCGACGATTTCAACACGGGCGACCAGGAAGGCGTCGGCTATTACCAGCTCACCACGCGCAACGGGCTGCGCTGCTCGACGGCGGTGGCGTACCTGAAGCCCGCGCGCGGGCGGCCGAACCTGCATGTCGAAACCGATGCGCAGGCGCTGAAGGTGCTGTTCGACGGCGCGCAGGCGGCCGGCGTGCGGTACGTCCAGCATGGCAAGGTGCACGAGGTGCGCGCGCTGCGCGAGGTGATTCTCGCGGCCGGCGCGCTGCAGTCGCCGCAACTGCTGCAGGTGTCGGGCGTCGGGCCGGCCGCGCTCCTGAACCGGCACGGGATTCCGGTCGTCGCCGATCGCGCGGGCGTCGGCGAGAACCTGCAGGATCACCTGCAGATTCGTCTGATCTACGAAGTGACGAAGCCGATCACGACCAACGACGAACTGCATTCGTGGATCGGCCGCGCGAAGATGGGGCTGCAGTGGGCGTTGCTCCGCGGCGGCCCGCTCGCGATCGGCATCAACCAGGGCGGGATGTTCTGCCGTGCGCTGCCGGACGAATCGGCGACGCCGGACATCCAGTTCCATTTCTCGACACTGTCGGCCGATTCGGCCGGCGGCAGCGTGCATCCGTTTCCCGGCTGCACGTATTCGATCTGCCAGCTGCGGCCCGAATCGCGCGGCACCGTGTGCATCCGCACCGACGATGCGCGCGACGCGCCGTCGATCCAGCCGAACTATCTCGACACCGAGCGCGACCGCCGCACGACGGTGGCCGGCGTGCGCTTTGCGCGCCGCGTCGCGGCCACCGAGCCGATGGCGCCGCTGATGAAGCGCGAGGTGCGGCCGGGCGCGGACGCGCAGACGGACGACGAACTGCTCGAGTTCTGCCGGGAATACGGGCAGACGATCTTCCATCCGTCCGGCACCGCGAAAATGGGCGTCGCGAGCGATCCGCTCGCGGTCGTCGACGAGCGGCTGCGCGTGTACGGCACGCGCGGGTTGCGCGTGGTCGACTGCTCGATCATGCCGACCCTCGTATCGGGCAACACCAACGTGCCGATCGTGATGGTCGCCGAGAAGGCGTCCGACATGATCCTCGAGGACGCGCGCGAGGCCGATCGCGGCCACAGCGTCGCGCCGGCCGCCGAGGCGCTCGCGTAGCGCGTCGCCACGCATCACTCGCGTGGCCCGTGCGCCTGCGCCCGGACGGCCGCCGCGCGTTCATCGATGCCCCCGCCGGTACGGCGTCGGGGCAGGTTGCGGCGCATCCTTACCTGGAGAAGCTCGCATGGCAATCGATTCCCGGGTCGTCCGACGCGTGGCCGCGGCCAGCGTGATCGGCGCGACCGTCGAGTGGTACGACTTTTTCCTGTACGGCGTGGTCGCCGGCATCGTGTTCGACAAGCAGTACTTTCCGGCCGGCGACGCGTTCGTGTCGACGATGCTCGCGTATGCGACGTTCGCGGTCGGCTTCATCACGCGCCCGCTCGGCGGCTTGCTGTTCGGCCATCTCGGCGACCGCGTCGGGCGCAAGTCCGCGCTGATCCTGACGATGCTGATCATGGGCGTGTCGACGGCCGGCGTCGCGTTCCTGCCGACTTATGCGCAGATCGGCATGTGGGCGCCGGTGCTGCTGCTGACGCTGCGCGTGCTGCAGGGCATCGGCCTCGGCGGCGAGTGGGGCGGCGCGGTGCTGATGGCGTACGAGTACGCGCCGCCGCACCGGCGCGGGCTGTATGCGAGCCTGCCGCAGATCGGGCTCGCGATCGGGCTGTGCCTCGCGGCCGGCGTGGTCGCGGCGCTGTCGCGTGCGCTGCCGGATGCCGCCTTTCTCGCGTGGGGCTGGCGCGTCGCGTTCGCGGCGTCGCTGCTGCTGGTCGCGGTCGGCTTCTACATCCGCACCCGCGTGGCCGATACGCCCGAGTTCGTCGCGCTCAAGCGCCAGCGGCGCGCGACGAAGCTGCCGGTCGTCGAGTTGCTCGCCAACTATCGTCGGGCGATCCTGCTCGGGATGGGCGCGCGCTATATCGACGGCGTGTTCTTCAACGTGTTCGCGGTGTTCTCGATCGGCTACATGACGCGCAACCTGTCGATCTCGCGCGGCGACGCGCTGCTCGGCGTGATGAGCGCGGCGGTCGTGATGTGCGTGTTCATCCCGGTGTTCGGCGGGCTGTCCGACCGGCTCGGCCGCGCACGCGTGTACCGGTGGGGCGCGACGCTGTGCGGGCTGTCGGTGCTGCCCGCGTTCTGGCTGTTGCAGACGCAGTCGACCCACCTGCTCGCCGTGTGGCTCGCGCTGGTGATCCCGTTCGGGATCTTCTACGCGATGGCGTACGGGCCGGAGGCCGCGCTGTTCGCGGAGCTGTTCGACGCGAACGTGCGTTACACGGGCATCTCGTTCGTCTACCAGGTGTCGGGCATCTTCGCGAGCGGGCTCACGCCGATCGTCGCGACCGCGCTGCTGCGCGTGAACGGCGGGGCGCCGTGGCTCGTCGGGGTTTACGTGATGTTGTCTGCACTCCTGTCGATCGTGTCCGCGCGGGCGATCGAGAAGCGCGGCGGCGTGGACGGCGTCGCGGTGCGCGCGATGTGACGGCGGGTGGGGTGGGGGGCCGGGTCGTATCGGCGGTGCGGTCGTCGGTCGGTGCCGTGCCCATACCCGAGTCCACGGCCACCGCCACGGCCACGCCGACGCCCATGCCTATGCCTATGCCGTGCCTCTGACCCTTGCCGTCAGCCGGTCGTCCGATGCTGCCGGCTGTTCGGTCTCCCGGTGGCGTCAGGCCCACGCTGTGCACCCCTGCCGATTGCGACCCACACCGTCTGCCCGCTGTTGCTCGCCATCCGGCGTCCCGGTCGCTCGGCGGCGTCGCGCCCGCGCCGCTGATCCTTTTTGACCGTCACGGTCCCCCTCTCGCCCGCTGCCGCACGCCGTTCGCCGCCCCCGTGCTGGTCCAAGCGAATCCGGCCCACTGGCCCTACCTGCGACAAATCGGCCTGCCTACACTTTCCTCGACAGATCGCCGCATTGAAGCATCTGCACACGATCGACCCGAAGAGAACGATCAGGAGACAGGCATGACCAACAGGCAGTCGGCAGCATTCGCCCGTGCGGCGAGCGCGCGCCCCGCATCAGTCAGTCGAATCGCCTCGTGCGCCCGTTGCGGCGCGGCAGGCCAGCCCGCGTCGGAGGTCTGAGCATGTCGACCCCTTCCATCGAACGCACCACGAGCGGCTTCGCCGGCGGCCGGCCGAACGATACGCGTTACGACCCGACCTACGATCCGCTCGTGTCGCCGGGGCCCGGGTGCGGCAGGCAGTACGCGCCGACCTACTGGGTCGCGACGGCCGGCACCCCGCCGCCCGACGACGGCCCCGTGACGCGCGATCTCGATGTCGACGTCGCGATCATCGGCGCCGGCTACACGGGCCTCGCGACCGCGCTGTGCCTCGCGCGGGACCACGGCATCAAGGCCGTCGTGCTGGAAGCCAACCGCACGAGCTGGGGCTGCAGCAGCCGCAACGGCGGGCAGGGGCAGAACGCATCGGGCCGGCTGTCGCGCTCGCAGTGGATCGAGCGCTGGGGCAAGGACGTCGCGCTGAAGATGCACGACGAGATCCTCGAAGGCTTCGAGCACTTCAAGTCGCTTGTCGCGGAAATCGACTGCGACCCGCAGCCGGGCGGCCATTTCCTGATCGCGCATCGTCCGCGCATCATGGCCAAGCTCGCGGCCGAGGCGAAGGTGTGGAAGGACGTGTTCGGCTATCCGTCCGAGCTGCTGAGCGCGGAAACCTTCCGCCGCGAATTCATCAACGACCACGAAGCGGCCGGCGCGCTGCACGAGCCGGAAGGCATCGGCATCCACGCGCTGAAGCTCGCGTTCGGCTATCTGCGCCTCGCGCGCGAAGCCGGCGCGAAGGTGCATACGAGCAGCCCGGTGCTCGGCTTCGAGACGATCGACGGCGTGCATCACCTGCGCACGCCCGGCGGCGTCGTGCGGGCCCGGGCGGTGGGCATCGCAACCGGCGCGTACACCGCGCAGACGCTGCATCCGTCGCTGCGCAGCAAGGTGATGCCGATCCTGTCGAACTCGATGGTCACGCGCCCGCTCACCGACGCGGAGATCGACGCATGCAATTTCCGCACGACACAGGTGCTGACCGATACGCGCACGCTGCGTTTCTACTACCGCTTCCTGCCGGATCGCCGCTTGCAGATCGGCAGCCGCAGCGCGATCACCGGGGACGATGCGCCGAACCCGCGTCACTTCGAATTGCTGAAGGAAGGGATGGCGCGCAAGTTTCCCGCGCTGCGCGGCGTGGAGATCGACTATTCGTGGTGGGGCTGGGTCGACGTGAGCCACGACATGATGCCGCGCGTGTGCCAGCCCGACCCGCGGCAGTCGGTGTACTACGCGCTCGGCTACGGCGGCAACGGCGTGTCGTACTCGCAGCAGGCCGGCCGCCGGCTGGCCGAGCAGATCGCGGGGAAGGGCGCCCGCCAGACGCTGCCGATCTTCACGTCCCCGCTGCCTGGCCACCCGTTCGCGCCGTTCCGGCGCCTCGGGCAACGGATGCTCTACCTGTCTTACTTCAGGAACGACGAAAAGCCCTGAACGTAGTGCATATCGCCCGGCGTGACACAACGCGCGCCGGGCGGTCGAACACAATAAAAGCAATAGAAATCCGTGCGGCCGGGGCGGCAGGCGCCCCTGCACGCGCCGTCGCCGGCGGCGCCCGCGCTCACCCGATGGTGGCGAGCGGGCGGCGCCCGGACAACTGGATATGGAGAAGACATGCAACCCTCGAATCAGAGTGACCTGAAGTGTGGGCTCAAGCAGCGCCACATGACGATGATCGCGCTTGGCGGCGTGATCGGTGCCGGGCTGTTCGTCGGCAGCGGCGTGGTGATTCAGCAGACCGGGCCGGCCGCGATCCTGTCGTTCCTGATCACGGGCGGGCTCGTCGTGCTCGTGATGCGGATGCTCGGCGAGATGGCATGCGCGATGCCGGCCGTCGGTTCGTTCTACGAATACGCGCGGCTCGCGTTCGGCAACTGGCGCGGGCCCGGCAAGATGGCGGGCTTCCTGACCGGCTGGATGTACTGGTATTTCTGGGTGATCGTCGTCGCGCTCGAAGCGGTGGCGGGCGCGAAGCTGATCCAGTTCTGGCTACCCGATACGCCCGCGTGGATCATCAGCCTCGCGCTGCTGGTCGTGCTGACGCTCACGAACCTGATCTCGGTCGGCAGCTACGGCGAGTTCGAGTTCTGGTTCTCGTCGATCAAGGTCGGCGCGATCATCGTGTTCCTGTTCCTCGGCGGCCTCTACGTGCTCGGCCTGTGGCCCGCGTCGATGCACACGACGTCGGTGCTGCCGACGCTGCTCGGCCACGGCGGCTTCATGCCGCTCGGCATCGGGCCGGTGATGAGCGGGGCGGTCGCGGCGACCGGCTTCTACTTCGGCGCCGAGATCGTCACGATCGCGGCGGCCGAGGCGAAGGAACCGGCGAAAGCGGTCGCCAAGGCCACCAACTCGGTGATCACGCGCGTGCTGGTGTTCTACGTCGGCTCGGTGGCGCTCGTCGTCGCGCTGGTGCCGTGGAATTCGCATCAGATGGCCACGCCGTACGTGAGCGCGCTCGAAGTGATGGGCCTGCCCGCTGCCGCCAACGTGATGAATGCGATCGTGCTGACGGCGGTGCTGTCCGCGCTCAACTCGGGCCTCTATGCGGCGTCGCGGATGCTGTTCGCGCTGACCCGCCACGGCGACGCGCCGGCCGCGCTCGCGAAGGTCAACAAGCGCGGCGTGCCGGTGCGCGCGATCCTGCTCGGCACGGTGTTCGGTTACGTGTCGGTGGTGATGTCGTACGTGTCGCCCGATACCGTGTTCGCGTTCCTCGTCAATTCGTACGGCACCGTCGCGCTGTTCGTGTACGTGCTGATCGCGTTCTCGCAACTGCGCCTGCGCAAGCGCCTCGACCCGGTGGCCGCCAGCAAGCTGCGCGTCAGGATGTGGGCGTATCCGTACCTCACCTGGGTCGCGATCACCGGCATGGTCGGCATCCTCGTCGCGATGGCGTTCATCCCCGACCAGCGCAAGCCGCTGTGGCTCGGTGTCGCCAGCCTCGGCGTACTGGTCGTCGCCTACGGGCTCACGCGCCGCAGCCGCCGCGAGCCTCTCGACGACAGCGAACTGCTCGCCTATCCGCCGCGGTGATGCACGGTAATGCGCGGTAACGCCTGACGCCGAATGCCCGGCCCGCGTGCCGGGCCTTCGTGCATGCGGATGCCGGCCCGAGCCGATTGATCGCCGGAGCAACTATCGGGACGACCGATAGCATCGATCAGAGGATGCGACTTTATGTCGGCCGCGTGCCGGCATAGCATGCATGAACCGATTCACGGGTGCGCCCCGCCGGGCGCGCCCTCATCCGCGAATCCGCGAACGAGGACAGACGATGGAACATCGGGCACGCGAGCGGGACGAGCAGGCCGAGATCAAGACGACGACGTGCTACATGTGCGCGTGCCGCTGCGGCATCCGCGTGCACCTGCGCGACGGCGAGGTGCGCTATATCGACGGCAATCCCGCGCATCCGCTGAACCAGGGCGTCATCTGCGCGAAAGGTTCGTCGGGAATCATGAAGCAGTATTCGCCCGCGCGGCTCACGCAGCCGCTGATGCGCAAGCCGGGCGCCGAGCGTGGCGATGCGCAGTTCGAGCCGGTGTCGTGGGACGTCGCGTTCGACGTGCTCGAAAAGCGTCTCGCGCACCTGCGCGCCACCGACCCGAAGCGCTTCGCGCTGTTCACCGGCCGCGACCAGATGCAGGCGCTCACCGGCCTGTTCGCGAAACAGTTCGGTACGCCGAACTATGCGGCGCATGGCGGGTTCTGCTCGGCGAACATGGCGGCCGGGATGATCTACACGATCGGCGGCTCGTTCTGGGAATTCGGCGGCCCCGATCTCGACAACGCGAAGCTGTTCTTCATGATCGGCACCGCCGAGGACCACCATTCGAATCCGCTGAAGATCGCGCTCGGCAAGTTCAAGCGCGCGGGCGGGCGCTTCATCGCGATCAATCCGGTGCGCACCGGCTACGCGGCGATTGCCGACGAATGGATTCCGATTCGCCCCGGTACCGACGGCGCGCTGTTCATGGCGCTGATGCACGAGCTGATCGCGCGCGACGCATTCGACCACGAATTCGTGTCGCGCTTCACGAACGCGGCGGAGCTGGTCGACCAGCGCGACGGCGCCGACACGTTCGGGCTGTTCGTGCGCGACGCCGGCGCGCCGGAGGTCAACGCGCTGTATCCGCAGAACCGGATGTGGTGGGACACGAAGACGAACCGCGCGGTGCTGCATCACACGGAAGGCGCCGAGCCTGCACTCGACGGCCGCTATACGCTCGACGACGGCACGCCCGTCGCGCCGTCGTTCACGCTGCTGCGCGAGCAGGTGGCCGATTGCACGCCCGAATGGGCGGCCGACATCACCGGCATCGCGGCCGACACGATCCGCCGCCTGGCGCGCGAGATGGAGACGGTCGCGCGCGACCACGCGATCGCGCTGCCGGTGCGCTGGACGGATTCGTGGGGCAAGGAACACGAATCGGTGAAGGGCGTGCCGATCGCGTTCCATGCGATGCGCGGGCTCGCCGCGCATTCGAACGGCTTCCAGACGATCCGCGCGCTTGCCGTGCTGATGTCGCTGCTCGGCACGATCGACCGGCCGGGCGGCTTCCGGCACAAGGCGCCGTATCCGCGCGCGGTGCCGCCATCGGCGAAACCGCCGAACGACCCGGCGCAGATCAAGCCGAACACGCCGCTCGCCACCGGCCCGCTCGGCTGGCCCGCCGGCCCCGAGGATCTGTTCGTCCATCCGGACGGCACGCCCGCGCGGCTCGACAAGGCGTTCTCGTGGGAATACCCGCTCGCGGTGCACGGGCTCATGCATTCGGTGATCACCAATGCGTGGCGCGGCGATCCCTATCCGATCGACACGCTGCTGATCTTCATGGCCAACATGGCGTGGAATTCGTCGATGAACACGACGGAAGTGCGCAAGATGCTGGTCGACAAGCGCGACGACGGCGAATACCGGATCCCGTTCCTCGTCGTGTGCGATGCGTTCGCGTCGGAGATGACGGCGTTCGCCGACCTGATCCTGCCCGACACGACTTACCTCGAGCGGCACGATGTGATGTCGGTGCTCGACCGGCCGATCTCCGAATTCGACGGGCCGGTCGACTCGGTGCGCGTGCCCGTGGTGCCGCCGACCGGTGAATGCAAGCCGTTCCAGGAAGTGCTGATCGAGCTCGCGAGCCGGCTGAAGTTTCCGGCCTTCACGACCGCGGATGGGCGGCGCAAGTACCGCGACTATCCGGATTTCGTCATCAACTTCCAGACCGCGCCCGATTCCGGCACCGGCTTCCTGATCGGCTGGCGCGGCAAGGACGGCGACAAGGCCGTCGTCGGCGAGCCGAACCCCGAGCAATGGAAGCGCTACGCGGAGAACAACTGCGTGTACCACCACCGGTTGCCGGAGCCGCTGCAGTACATGCGCAACTGCAACGGGCCGTACATGCAGTGGGCGGTCGACAACGGGATGCGCAAGTTCGGCGTGCCGATCGTGATCCAGCTCTACTCGGACGTGATGCAGAAATTCCGGCTCGCCGCGCAGGGCCGCACATCGGGCCGCCAGCCGCCCGACCATCTGCGCGAGCGCATCGCGCGCTATTTCGATCCGCTGCCGTTCTGGCATCGCTCGCTCGAAAGCGGGCTGACCGATGCGGGCCGCTATCCGCTCGCGGCGATCACGCAGCGGCCGATGGCGATGTACCACTCGTGGGATTCGCAGAACGCGTGGCTGCGCCAGATCCACGGCGAGAACCACCTGTTCGTGAACCCGGTCACGGCCGCCGCCCAGCAGATCGACGACGGCGCGTGGATCTACGTCGAATCGCCGTGGGGCAAGGTGCGTTGCCGTGCGCGCTACAGCGAGGCGGTCGAGCCCGGCACCGTGTGGACCTGGAACGCGATCGGCAAGGCGGCCGGCGCGTGGAACCTGGGGCCGCAGGCGGGCGAATCGCAGCGCGGCTTCCTGTTGAACCACGTGATCACCGACGAGCTGCCGGATGCGGCGCGCGGCGGTGCGCGGATGTCGAACTCCGATCCGGTCACGGGGCAGGCCGGCTGGTACGACGTGCAGGTGCGGATCTATCCGGCCGAAGCCGATGCGGCGACGACCTTGCCGCAGTTCGCGCCGATGCCGGCGCTGCCGGGCACGCCGCGCGTGCTGCAGCGCGTGCAGGCGTATTTCGCGGGAACCGGCGCATTCGCCGCGCGGTTGCGGCGCGCGGCGTCCGCCGGCCCGAAGTCTGAAGATCGCTGATCGAAGGAGCACCCCATGACCCAGATGGCCCTCGTCATCGACCTGAACGTGTGCGTCGGCTGCCATGCCTGCGTGACGAGCTGCAAGGAATGGAACACGTCGGGCGAAGCCGGCAGTCTCGCGGATATGCGCCCGTACGACGACGATCCGTCCGGCACGTTCTTCAACCGCGTGCAGACCTACGAAGCGGGCGTGTTCCCGATGACCGACACGATTCACTTCCCGAAGTCGTGCCTGCACTGCGAGGATCCGCCATGCGTGCCGGTATGTCCGACCGGCGCGAGCTACAAGCGCAAGTCGGACGGTATCGTGCTGGTCGACTACGACAAGTGCATCGGCTGCAAGTACTGCGCGTGGGCATGCCCGTACGGTGCGCGCGAGCTCGACGAAGGCCGCAAGGAGATGACGAAGTGCACGCTGTGCGCGGACCGCATCGACAACCAGGCGTTGCCCGAGCGTGACCGCAAGCCGGCCTGCGTGCTCGCGTGCCCGACGTCGGCGCGGCTGTTCGGCGACGTGCACGATCCGGAGTCGGACGTGTCGCGCGCGATCCGCGAACGCGGCGGCTATCAGCTGATGCCCGAATGGGGCA
Organism: Burkholderia sp. AU15512; assembly: GCF_002223325.1. NCBI lineage: Bacteria > Pseudomonadati > Pseudomonadota > Betaproteobacteria > Burkholderiales > Burkholderiaceae > Burkholderia > Burkholderia sp. AU15512. The sequence goes on along the minus strand of NZ_NKEX01000006.1, from coordinate 1,664,926 downwards.
CGCGGCCGTCGAACCACTACCTGCCGCGCGTGAAGACCGAAGCCTCGTGCGGGTGCGGGAGTAGCGGCGGGTGCGGCAGTGCATCGAACGGCATCGGCGAAGACGATTCATTCGAGGCCCGCGCGGCACGCGGCGACATCGATCTCGTGTCGCTCGCGACGCAGCGCTGAACGCCAAGCCCTTCACTCATACGAAAAACCGGAGTCCCCATGCGCCCAGCCTTTTCGGTCGTTTTCCTCACCACCCTGTGCGGTGCGGCACAGGGTCTGTTGCTGACGCTCGTGATCGTCGAGACGCTGGCGCGCGCGGCAGGCGTCGATATCGCCGCGTCGTTCTACGTGACGGGCGCCGCGCTGTCGGTCGCGCTCGGCGCGCTCGGCCTGTTGGCGTCGTTCTTCCATCTCGGCCACCCCGAACGCGCGTGGCGTGCGATCGCGATGTGGCGCACGTCGTGGCTGTCACGCGAATGCATCGCGCTGCCGGTGTTTCTCGCCTGCGCATTCGCGTATGGCGCGGCGCACCTGCTCGGCTGGCCCGGCACGTTGCTGATCGGCGCGGTGGGCGCGCTTGCAAGCGTCGCGCTGTTCGTGTGCACCGCGATGATCTACGCGTGCCTGCGCTTCCTGCAGGAATGGGCAAGCCCGCTGACGCTCGTGAACTTCGTGCTGCTCGGCTGCGCGTCAGGCTGCACGCTGGCGACGGCGTGCGCCGCGTGGCTCGCGCCGGCGCTGGTCGGCCGGCTTGCGGTGGCCGCCTGCGTGCTGACGCTCGCGGGCGGCGCGACACGGCTCGCGTCGCTCGCGCGCAATGCGCGGCTGCGGCCGAAGTCGACCGTGCAGAGCGCGACCGGGATCCGCAGCGACAAGGTCGAACAGAAATCGCGCGGCTTCACGGCCAGCGCGTTCAATACGCGGGAGTTCTTTCACGGGCAGGGCAACGGCACGTTGCGCGCGGTGAAGGCCGGCTTCCTGATCGGCGCATTCGCGGTGCCGTTCGTGCTGACCGGCGCGGGCGCGCTCGCGCCGACGTCGGTCGCGGCCGCCGTCGCGCTCGGCGCGGCGTTCGTGATCCAGTACGCGGGGCTGGTCGCGGAACGCTGGTTCTTCTTCGCGGATGCGCGCCATCCGCAGAACCTCTACTACCAGCGCGCGTCATGACGTTGCGCGTGCGCCGCCACGCCGCGCGGGAACTAGAACGTTTCCGCGAGCGCGCGCGCCGCTTCCTGCAAACGCGGCACGTGGTCGAGCAGCTGCGACAGCGGTGCGCGCGACACGGGCGCATGCACGGCGACCGCGGCGATGCACGCGCCGTCGTCGCCGACGATCGGCGCCGCGATGCACACGATGCCCGCGACGAATTCCTCGTTGTCGATCGCGACGCCCTTGTGCGCGGTGCGGTCGAGTTCGGCTTCGAGCAGCTCGGGGTCGGAGATCGTGTTCGGCGTGTAGTGCGGCAGCGCCAGTGCGCGTACCAGCGCGGTGCGTTCGTCGCGCGGCAGCAGCGCGAGCAGCAGCTTGCCGCTGGCGCTGCAGTGCGCGGGCACGCGCGAGCCCGGTTTCAGGTCGAGCCGCAGCGGCCAGTCGGCTTCGACGCGGTCGAGATAGACGACTTCCGTGTCGTGCAGCGCGGTGAGGTTGCAGGTTTCGCCGAGATCGGCGACGAGCCGTTCGAGGATCGCGTGGCGCAGCCGGCGCGCGCCCGCATGCAGCATCACGCCGGTGCCGAGCCGCGCGAGGCGCGGGCCGATCGCATACGCGTTCTTGCGGCCCGGCTCGCGGATCACGAGGCCGCCGGCTTCGAGCGACGCGAGCATCCGGTGCAGCGACGCCTTCGGGAGATCGACTTCCCGCACGAGATCGGCGAGCGACACGGCGTCGCCGGCCTGGACGAGATGTTCGAGCAGCGCGAAGGCGCGCAGCGTGGGCGTATCCGCGGGCAGCATGGCAGGCATTCCGGAAACTGGATGGCGGCCATTGTGCCGAACGGCCGGGCAGGCCGGCCGCGCGGGGCGGTGGGCGCGGCAATCCGGCACGCATTTTCAGCGATGGAACGAATCGTTCCATAAATGCGGCCAGCAACGACAGCAACGACAGGAGCGCAACGCAATGGATGGGGTGGCGAACAAGCCGGACTGCATGGTGTCGGTCCGCGAACGGTTCGGGTTCGATTCGGACCTGACGGTGCCCGCGTTCAGCACGCGCGACGACCACGTACCCGATATCGACGACGCATACCGTTTCAACCCGGACGTCACGCTCGCGATCCTCGCGGGCTTCGCGCGTAACCGCCGCGTGCTCGTGCAGGGGATGCACGGCACCGGCAAGTCGACGCATATCGAACAGGTCGCGGCACGGCTGAACTGGCCGTGCGTGCGCGTGAACCTCGACGGCCACATCAGCCGGCTCGATCTGGTCGGCAAGGATGCGATCGTCGTGCGCGACGACGTGCAGGTGACCGAATTCCAGGAAGGGATCGTGCCGTGGGCACTGCAGCGCCCGGTCGCGCTGATCTTCGACGAATACGACGCGGGGCGGCCCGACGTGATGTTCGTGATCCAGCGGATACTGGAGCGCGACGGCAAGTTCACGCTGCTCGACCAGAACCGCGTGCTTCATCCGCATCCGGCGTTCAGGCTGTTCGCGACCGCGAACACGGTCGGGCTCGGCAACCTGAACGGGCTCTACCACGGCACGCAGATGCTCAACCACGCGCAGATGGACCGCTGGAACGTGGTCGCGACGCTCGACTACCTGCCGCGCGACGAGGAGATCGGCATCGTGCGGGCGCGCGTGCCGGAACTCGCGGACGAAGCCGGCCGCCCGCTGCTTGAATCGATGGTGAGCCTCGCGGAGCTGACGCGCAACGGCTTCGCGACCGGCGACCTGTCGACGCTGATGTCGCCGCGCACGGTGATCAACTGGGCCGAGAACTGCCAGATCTTCCGCGATCCGGCGCTCGCGTTCCGGCTCACGTTCCTGAACAAGTGCGACGACGCCGAACGGCCGGTCGTCGCCGAGTATTACCAGCGCTGTTTCGGCGAGGGGCTGGCGGTTGCGTCGCGGGCCGGCGGCGGCGAGCCGGGGGCAGGGCGGTGAGCGCCGATCGCGACGCCGCGCGCCGCGCGTCGGCGCGCGAAGCGCTGGGCGCGTCGACGGTACGCGCGCTGACACGCGACGCCGCATTGCATTACCGGGCGGGCCGCGTGTGCCGCGACTTGCGGCCGTTGCCGATCCATGCGCCGCACCTGCGCACGCAGGCCGCCGACGACGATCTCACGTCATGGCGCGGCGCGGCCGACGGCGTCGCGCTGCGCATCCTGCATTCGGATGCGGACCTGCATCGCGCGTTGTCCGGCGACGATCTGGTCGAACGCGTGCTGTTCGAGATGCTCGAGCAACTGCGCTGCGAATCGCTCGCGCCGCCCGCCATGCGCGGTGTCGTGCAGAACCTGCGTCATCGCTTCGAGTCCTGGTCACGCGCGTTTCATCGATCGGGTCAGGCCGATACGCATGTCGGGATTCTCGTGTACACCGTCGCGCAGATCGCGTGGTCGCGGCTGACGGGCTGGCCCGTGCTCGAAGAGACGGAAGACCTGATCGAAGCGTCGCGCGCGGCGATCGTGCCCGAGATCGGCGTGCAGCTTGCCGGGCTCAAGCGCTGCCGGCACGATCAGCGGGCCTTCGCGGAACACGCGCTGACGCTCGCGAAATGCATTGCGGCGATGATCCGAGATGCGCGTGCAGCCGTCGCGGAAACGGCGACGGAAGACGCGCGCGAGCAGGACGACGCACTGACGAATTTCTCGCTGTGGGTCGACTTCGACGAAACGGGCATCGACCTGCCGGCGCTCGTGGAGACGGGCGACAGCGTCGTGCTGCAGGGCGGCGATGCCGTCTATCGTGCCTATACGACGCGCTACGACCGCGAGCTTCGACCGGCCGCGCAGATCCGCACGGCACTGCTGCGCGAGTACCGCGACCGGCTCGACGCCCAGGTTGCCGCGCAGCGGATCAACGTCACGCGGCTCGCACGTGTGCTGCGCGCGGCGCTCGTCGTGCCGCAGGCCGACGGCTGGTCGTTCGGCGAGGAGCATGGCCGTCTCGACGGCCGCCGGCTCGCGCAACTCGTCAGCTCGCCGGCTGAACGTCGGCTGTTCCGGCTCGAACGCGTGCGGCCGCATGCCGACTGCGCGCTCGCGTTCCTGATCGACTGCTCGGGGTCGATGAAGACGTGGATCGACGGCGTCGCGCTGATGGTCGACACGCTGGCCCGCGCGGGCGATGCCGCCGGTCTCGCAACCGAAGTGCTGGGCTTCACGACGCTCGCCTGGAACGGCGGGCGCGCGCGGCAGGACTGGCTCGCGCGCGGCAAGCCGCGTCATCCGGGCCGGCTCAACGAAACCGGCCACCTGGTGTTCAAGGACGCGGATACCCGCTGGCGGCATGCGCGCACGGGCATTGCCGCGCTGTTCAAGGCCGATCTGTTCCGCGAAGGGGTGGATGGCGAAGCGGTCGAATGGGCGTGCGCGCGGCTCGCGGCGCGGCCCGAGGCGCGCAAGATCCTCGTCGTGATCTCGGACGGCAGCCCGATGGACGGCGCGACGGCGCTCGCGAACGATCCGTTCTACCTCGACAACCATCTGAAGCAGGTCGTTGCGCGCCAGGAGTCGGCGGGCCGCGTCGAAGTGCTAGGGTTGGGCGTCGGGCTCGATCTCGGCCCGTATTATCGGCACCGGCTCGCGATCGATCTCGCGTCGGCGCCCGATATGAAGCGGCTCGTCGAAATCGTCGGATGGATCGGCGCGCGGCGGTGACGCGGGCGACTGCGTTCGACTCGGATGCGTCGAGCCCGAATCGATTGCCGGGACCAAGGCGGTTCGACGTGGCGCACGCCGCGCGGCATCAAGCACGATGCAGCAACGGCGGCAACGACGTCGCGATCAGCCCGAGACCGATCGCCATCAGCACGCCGAACGCAAGCCGGCGCAGCGCGACCGGCGACAGCGGCGGCGGGTACTGGCGCGCGGCCACCGTCGTCAGCATCACGACCGGCGTCGCGATCGCGGCCAGCAGCCAGATGTCGCGATCGAGCTGGCCTTCGCATGCGCTGTACAGCACGCGTGTGGCCGAGGTCGTCGTGAACAGCACGATCAGCGCGCAGCGGATCTGCACGAGCGTCAGCGGCTGCCGGTAGAACTGGAAGATCAGCGGCGGCCCCGACACGCCGAACATCCCGCTCAGCAAGCCGCCGAACAGGCCGCTGACGAAGAAGCTGCGGTTGTCCGAGCGCTCGGTGAGCGGCGTCGGCCGCAGCGCCGCGCTCAGTCCGCCATACAGCACGACCGCGCCGAGGATCAGTTGCAGCAGGTCGGCCGCCGAGCGGCTCAGGCATTCGAGCAGCAGCACGCCCGCGACGACGGACGGCAGGATGCCGAGCGTCGCCGCGCCGACCGCGCGCCAGTCGATGTGATGCAGCCGGCCGGGCAGCGCGGTCGCGCCGTTCGCGAGCGATACGACGCTCATCAGCGTGGCGACGGTGGCGAGCGGCGCGAGCCCGAAGCCGCTCGTCGCGCCCATCACGATCATCCCGAGCCCGAAGCCGGTGACGGTCTGGAAATAGCTGCCGGCGCCGATCACCGCGATCAGGATCGCCAGTTTGTCGGCGGTCATGCGTGCGCAGCCTCGCCGGTTGCGGCGCGCTGCGCGGCCGCCTGCGCCTGCACGGTGGTCGCCGCGATCACGTGGTACACGTCGTCGGCGCTGCAGCCGCGCGACAGGTCGTTCGCGGGCCGGCGCAGCCCCTGCAGCAGCGGGCCGACGGCCTTCGCGCGGCCGATCCGCTCGGCAAGCTTGTAGCCGATGTTGCCGGCTTCGAGGCTCGGGAACACGAGCACGTTCGCGTGGCCGCCCACCTGCGAATGCGCGATCTTGCGCTCGGCGATTTCCGCGACGATCGCCGCGTCGAGCTGCACGTCGCCGTCGATCGCGAGGGTGGGGCGGAGTTCGCGCACGTGCGCGGTCGCGGCCGTCACCTTGTCGACCGCCGCGTGATGCGCGCTGCCGCTCGTCGAGAACGACAGCATTGCCACGCGCGGTTCCTCGCCGAGCAGTGCGTGCGCGCTGTCGGCGGCGGCCATCGCGATCTCGGCGAGCTGACTGGCGTCCGGATCGACGACCAGCGCGCAGTCGGAGAAGATCAGCCCGCCCTTGATCGTGTGGAATGGTTCGCACAGCATCATCAGGAAGAAGCTCGACACGATCCGGAACGCCGGATCGACGCCGATCAGTTGGATTGCCGCGCGCACGACGTCGGCCGTCGCATGCACGGCGCCCGCGACCGAGCCGTCCGCGTCGCCGAGCCGCACCATCAGATTCGCGTGGCAGAGCGGGTCGAGCACCGCGTCGCGTGCGGCATCGGCCGTCATGCCCTTGCTCTTGCGCAGCGCGTGCAGCGTGTCGGCATAGGCATCGCGCTGCGTGGCGGTGGCCGGATCGACGAGCGTCATGCCGGCGAGATCGATCGCGTCGCGCGCGGCCGCCGCGTGAATGGCTGCACGGTTGCCGACGAGCACGATGCGGGCGATACCGTCGCGCGTCGCGCGCGCGGCGGCCTGCAGCACGCGCGGATCGTCGGCTTCGCACAGTGCGATGCGCATCGGCTGGCGGCGCGCGGCGTCGAGAATGCGGTCGAGGGCTTTCATCGTTCGCTCGGGTAGGAAAAGAAAAAACGGCCGGATGCGGCGGCCCGCACGGGGCACGGCGTCCGGCCGGAGGGCCGGCCGCGCGAGAGGGGCGCGCGGCCGGCAACGGGTTGCGTCGGCGACGCGGCGTTACACGTAGTCCTTGTACTTGTCGAGCATGCGTACCGGCTTCGACAGCGCGTCGCGACGGAACGGGTCGCCGAGTTCGCGCGTGCACATGATCTCGATGATCGTCGTCTTGCCTTCGTTCATCTGCATGTCGATCGCGCGCTTGAGCGCCGGGCCGACATCCTCGAGGCGGTCGACCGTGATCCCTTCGGCGCCCATCGCCCGCGCGATCGCCGCGAAGCTCTGGTTGTCGAGTTCACCGGCGACGAAGCGGCGGTTGTAGAAGTCGACCTGGTTCTTCTTTTCCGCGCCCCATTGGCGGTTGTGGAACACGACGGCCGTGACCGGGATGTTGTGGCGCACGCAGGTCATCGTTTCCATCAGGCTCATGCCCCACGCGCCGTCGCCCGCATACGACACGGCCGGGCGGTGCGGCGCGGCGACCTTCGCGCCGATGATCGTCGGGAACGCATAGCCGCAGTTGCCCCAGCTCATCGCCGCGAAGAAGCTGCGCGGCTTGTTGAAGCGCAGGTAGCTGTTCGCGACCGAGTTGATGTTGCCGATGTCGGTCGACACCATCACGTCCTCGGGCATCGCCTTCTCGAGCTCGCGCAGCACCTGGCGCGGATGCAGGTACTGGCCGCCGCTGAACGGCTTCTCGTGCTTCTGCTCCTCGATCATGTCGAGGCTGTACGCGTCGCGCTCGTGCGTCCAGTCGTCGAGTTCCTTCTCCCACGCGGCCTTCTCGGTCGCGATCTGGTCGGCGCGCTCGCCGCGCGAGCCGTCGCACGCGAGCGTGCGGCCTTCGAGACGTTGCGTGAGCGCGACCGCCGCGGCCTTCGCGTCGCCGCAGATGCCGACCGAGATCTTCTTCACGAGGCCGAGCATCTTGTGATCGGCGTCGATCTGGATGATCTTCGCGTCCTTCGGCCAGTAGTCCATCCCGTGCTGCGGCAGCGTGCCGAACGGCCCGAGGCGCGAGCCGAGCGCGATCACGACGTCCGCGCGCGACAGCAGCTTCATCGCGGCCTTCGAGCCCTGGTAGCCGAGCGGGCCGCACCACAGCGGATGGTTCGCCGGGAACGAGTCGTTGTGCAGGTAGCTGTTGACGACCGGCGCGCCGAGCCGTTCGGCGAGCGCCTTGCATTCCTCGATCGCGTCGGCCATCACGACGCCGCCGCCCGAGATGATCACCGGGAACTTCGCCTGCGCGATCAGTGCGGCTGCGTCGTCCAGGCTCTGTTCGCCGCCGGCGCCGCGATCGAGCCGGCGCGGTTGCGGAATCTCGACCTTGACCTTGCCGTAGAAGTAGTCGCGCGGGATGTTCAGCTGGGTCGGGCCCATCTCGGCCTGCGCGCGGTCGAAGCAGCGCGCGGTGAATTCGGCCATCCGCGCCGGGTGCGTGACGTGGCCCTGGTATTTCGTGAACTCCTGGAACATCGGCAGCTGGTTCGCTTCCTGGAAGCCGCCGAGGCCGATGCCCATCGTGCCGGCTTCCGGCGTGACGATCACGACCGGGCTATGCGCCCAGTACGCGGCCGCGATCGCCGTCACGCAGTTGCTGATGCCGGGGCCGTTCTGGCCGATCACGACGCCGTGGCGGCCCGATACGCGCGCATAGCCGTCGGCCATGTGGCCCGCGCCCTGTTCGTGCACGACCGGGATCAGGCGGATGCCGGCCGGCGCGAAGATGTCCATCGCATCCATGAACGCGGAGCCCATGATGCCGAACATGTCGGTCACGCCGTTGGCCGCGAGGGTCTCGACGAAGGCTTCGGACGGCGTCATGTCCTGCGGACCGTTCGCCGATGCACGCAGGGAAGTGGATTGTTCGCTCATGGGTTGTCTCCGATTGTTCAATTAACGGAACGTCTTGTTCCAGATGCTATTTGCCGGGGAAGGCCGGTCAAGTCATTCCGCCCGCTGCCGGGGAATGTGGAATGAAATGAATCGATTCGTTTCAAAATGCGCGCCGGGCACGGTGGCCCGGGCGGTGCGCTCAGGCCGGCTGCTTCGGCCGTTCCTTGCGGAAGGCACGCTTGACGGCGATCAGTCCGTCGCGGAATTCGAACAGGTCGCAGCCTTCGGCCTCGATACGCCAGCCTTCGGCGTGCGTGCCCGTGAACACCCATTCGGAGACGCCGCGCTCGCCGGCGACGGTGTGGCGGCCGTGACCCCAGTGCGCGTCGGGGAAGGTCTTGAACACGGCTTCGAACGCGGCGCGTACCGCGTCACGGCCGACGAAGCGCGTGCCGTGGATGTCGGGGCCGCCGGCCGCGTCGAACACGCAGTCCTCGGTCATGAAGCCCATCAACGCATTGGCGTCGTGCCGGTTGAAGGCGTCGGAAAATGCCGCGAGCGTGGCGGCCGTGACGGGGGCGGTGAGCGTATCTGCCATAACGTGTCTCCTGTCGAATGGTGAGCGGTGCGCAAGGCGCTGGCGCGGATGCGGCACGCGGTATCGACACGTTAGTGAGCGCTCGTTGTTGGCGGTAGCGCCAGTGGGGGGGATTCGCTTGGGCCAGCGGGAGAAGCCGGGCCGGTGCGCCTGGCTACCGGCGCCCGGTGGATGCCCGACGGCGAGTTCGGTGACGCGCATCGACAGAAAGCATCGGTGCGGAGCAATGGGTAAAAAGATCTGCCGCAGGGGAGTATCGCGAATCCGTCGCTGTTGCGCGATGAGTCACGGCGCGCACGCGCACGCGGCAGCAGCGCCGGCCGGCGAGGGGATACATCGGAAGGCCCGATGCATCCCCGACGGTCAAGCGGGCATCAAGACGCCGCCATCCCGATCCCGAACACATGCATCTTGCCGGCGCTCACCTGCCGCGGCAGCACGATGCTCGTCACCACCTTGCCGGGCGGCACCGGAATCTTCTGCGCGAAGATATAGGTCTTGACGTTGTCCTGCTGGCCGCTGCCCGAATTGCGGTAAGCCATAGTTACGGCGATCGCCGCGCTGGCGTGCGCGCTGCCGCCATTCAGCGTCCAGTCGTCAAACGCCAGCGTCACAGCCTGACTCGATCCATCAGCAAAATTCAGCTGCGCCGTACCGCTGCTCGGGCCATTGTTGGCCGAGCCGAGCACCACCACGCCGGTGCCGGCCGATCCCGGCGGCAGCATCACGGTCTGGCCGACGGTCACGGTGTTGTCGAGCGAGAGCGGCCCGCCCGCCACTGCCACGCTCGCGCCGGCCACCGCGAACGGCTTGCCGGGCTGCACGCCCGCCGCTGCCAGCGCATTCAGCGAGTAGCTGAACAGGCTGCCGTCGAAGTCCGCGCCCTGGCCGTCGGCATTGGTCGCGCCGTCCGCGCTGAAGCCGCGATTGTTGTAGCTGTCGACCGCGTTGAGCGCCACCGGCACGCCGAACGACGGCGGCTGCTTCCGGCTGCCCCATTGCGACGGCGCGCTGCCCATCGCGAAGTGCAGCGTCGCACCGTTCGCGATGTCGTCGTAGGCGACCCACGGCATATCGTGAGCGCGACCGTTGATCGACAGCGACTGCACATAGCTGGACGCAGGCGCGCCCTCGGCGCGAATCCGCCACGTGCGGCCGTTGCCGAGCCGCACATCGATCTGCGGGAACTGCGGACTGCCGATCGCCAGGCCCGCGACGCCGGGGATCTGCGGATACAGGCCCAGCGCGCCCCACACATACCAGCCCGACACGGCGCCGAGGTCGTCGTTGCCCGGCAAGCCGTCGGGGCCGGTGCCGAACGCGCTGGCGAGGATCTGCTGCACCACGCGCTGCGTGCCCGACGGCTGTCCGGCCCAGTTGTAGAGCCAGGGCACCTCGAAGGTCGGCTCGTTGCCCATGTAGAAGTTGGGCAGGCTCAGGCCCGCATTGAGCACCGTGAAGAACTGGTCGAGCCGCGACGTCACTGCCGCATTGCCGCCCAGCTGCGCGAACAGGCCGGCGCCGTTGTACGGCACCATCCACGTGTACTGCTCGGCATTGCCTTCCACATAGTTGTCGCCGCTGCTCGGCGTCTCGGGAATCCACGTGCCGTTCGACTGGCGCGCCGCGATCAGCGGCGGCGTCAGCGTGGTGTCGAGCAGGTTCTGCCAGTAAGCGGAGCGGCTCAGCAGCATGCGCTGCGTGGCGGTATCGCCGAGCGCGCCGGCGAAGCGCGAGATCGCGAAATCGCTGCTCGTGTATTCGAGCGTGGACGAAGCCTGTCCCCACTCGCCGCTGGTGATGTAGCCGGTCTGCAGGTAGCTCGCGCGACCGCCGTTGGTGGTCACGTTGTTGCAGGCCGTGCCGGGGATGTTCGCCATCTTCACCATGTGCTGCAGCGCGGACCGCGTATCGAAGCGCCGCGCGCCGAACGCATAGGCGTTCGAGACGATCAGCGAACCGGCGTCGCCCGGCATCACGCCGTCCTCGACGTTGTCGTTGACCCAGTGCGGAATCGCGCCGCATTGATCCGCGTCGTTGATCAGCGACTGGATCATGTCGCTGGTCTCGGACGGGTTGAGGATCGACTTCAGCTGGATCAGCGAGCGGTAGATGTCCCAACCCGAGAACGACGAATACTGGGCCTGCTGGCCCTTGGCGACCTGGTGCACGGTGTTGTCGAAGCCGATGTACTGGCCGTTCACGTCACTGAAGATGCTGGGTGCCCAGAGCGCGTGATAGAGCGCCGTGTAGAACTTCTTCTTCGCGTCGAGCGTGCCGCCCGCCACGCGGATGCTATTGAGGCGGTCGTTCCAGATACGGTCGGCCTGTGTGCGGACACCCGCGAAGTCCCAGCCGCGATTTTCCGCGTCGAGGTTGGCTTTCGCGTTGGCGACGCTGACGTAGGAGATGCCGATCTTCATCCTGACCGTCTGGCCCGGGCGGAAACCCAGTTGGGCCACGCCGTGCGTAATCGACGCCGACGTAAAAGCCTGGTCGAAGGCGGCGTAGAAGTAGACGGGCACTGGCACCGAGTTGCCGCAGAAGCCGCCGCCGATCGTGCTGCCGGAGATGGCGCTGTCGGAAACCTGCGTGATGGCGCCGGTGGTCGAGGTCTTGGTGTTGGTGCGGGTCGCGTCGAGTACCAGCAGCGCGGGTTTGCCGGCCGGGTACGCGAACTGGCCGAAGCCGGTGCGCAGCGTAGCGGTCAGCTCCACCTTGATCTGCGAGTCGAGCAGCACGGAATAGTAGCCGGGCCTGGCCGTTTCATTCGCATGACTGAAGGTTGGCGAGAGCTGCGTCGGGTCGGTGGTCGGCATGACCGGAAATTCGCCGTTGTTGCCGCTGCAGCCGGCGCCCGGCATGTGCGTCAGGCTGAAACCCTGGATCGAGTGGATGTCGTAGTAGTAGCCGGCGGGCGAGTTCGGCTCCTGACTGTTGCTCGGCGCCGGCGTGGTGTTGGTGTCGGGCGCCCACTGCACCATGCCCGACGGCAGGCCGGCGGCCGGTTCGACGCTGCCGGCCTGTCCCGCCGGCACCGGGTTCGGCGAATTGCTCGCGAGCGTGCCGATCAAGGGATCGACGTACTGCGTCAACGACAGGTTGCGGTTGTCATCGAGATTGGTCGTATCGGCCGAGGCGTCCGACGGGCGTGCCGCCAACACCGACGCCGCGGTTCCGTCGCTGCCGTCACCGCCTCCGCACCCGCTCAATGCGCACGCCGCGGCCAGGATTGCCGCGAGCGTCGTGAATCGAATCATGATCGCCCCTCCGGTTGTCCACGCATTTTTTTCGTTGGCAATCCAATCGATCGAACCGTTGCTGCGTCGTCGCTTGTTGCCGTCTTTCAGCGTCGTAACACTAGGATTTGGACGAATCCGTTGTCAATCGGATTTGGAGAGTTGTAATGTTTTTATTGGATTTACTAAACGAATCGAAACGCAATGAATTCAGACGACGTCGTGTTGAAGTCGCGCGGTAGCGGTGTGCGGGCGTGAGCGACGCACACGGTGTCCGATGAGGAAACGGAACATCGCCTGCCGGTCGAACCGATGCGTCATGCGTTCACGCCTGCGGTTCATCGATACCCGACGAGGCGGTCAGCACGCATGTGTCCGTGAGTCACGCTGCAGGATGACTCACGGCCGACCGTTGAAGCGGTTTTTCGAGCTGCAGCGCGCGAAACATGCGGGCTTCGAGGTGACTCCGCCGCACCGGCGCACGACGCCTTTTCGCCGCCGGTCAGGCCCCCGGTCGTTGCGAACGCACGCATTGCGCGAGCGCCCGCACACCCGGCTCGATCCGCTCGAGCGGGATCGCGGAAAACCCCATCCGGAAGCAGCGCCGCGCGTCGCCTTCATCGTTCATGAAGAACACGCTGCCCGGCTCGATCAGGATGCGGGCTTCCTGTGCATCGGCGGCGAGGCGCGTCGCATCCAGCCACGGCGGGCCCTCGACCCAGCACGACGCGCCGCCCGTCACCGGCACGTAGCGCGCTTCCGGCAAGTGCGCATCGAGCGCGGCCATCAGTGCCTGCGAGCGCTCGCTGTACGCATGCGCGAGCCGACGCAGCAACGCGTCGTGATGACCGAGCGCGAGAAAGGTCGCGAACGCGCGCTGGATATACGCAACCGGGTGGCGCACCATCAGCCGCCGCAGCGCGCGCAGTTCGCGGATCAGCTCGCGCGGCCCGACCACGTAGCCGAGCCGCAGCCCCGGCGCGAATGTCTTCGACAGGCTGCCGACGTAGATCACGCGGTCGGCCGTGTCGAGGCTCTTCAGCGCCGGATGCGGCGTGCCGGAGAACGTGTTCTCGCTCTCGTAGTCGTCCTCGATGATCACGAAGTCATGCTGCTGCGCGCAATCGAGCAGCGCGCGGCGGCGTTCGACCGGCATCGTCGCGGTGGTCGGGCACTGGTGGCTCGGCGTCACGTACACGTAGTCGCAGCGCGAGAGCGTCGCGCCGAGCGCGTCGGGTGCGATCCCGTGGCCGTCGACGGGCAGCGGCAAGAGCCGTGCGTTGCGGTTCTCGAAGATGTTGCGCGCGTCCGGATAACCGGGGTTCTCGAAGCCGACCGTCGTGTGCTTGCCGCACAGCAGGTCCGCGATCAGGTACAGCGCCTGCTGGCAGCCGTTCGTGACGACGATCTCGTCGGGCATCGCGAACACGCCGCGCCGCGGCAGCACGCGCGTGCGGATTTGCTGGATCAGCGATTCGTCGTCGCGTTCGATCAGGTCGGGCGCCCAGTTGCGGATCTCCATCACCGACAGCGCCTTCAGGCAGCATTCGCGCCAGTCGTTGGTCGGAAACAGCGACTGGTCGAACTGCCCGTAGATGAACGGATATTCGTAATGCTGCCAGTTCGCGGGTTTCACGATGTTGCGCTGCCTCGACGGCGGATACGCGATGCGCTTGTCCCATGCGGGGCGGCCGGGTGTTGCTTCGCTGCCGCCCGGCTGCACAGTGGGCTTGGCGGCCGCGAAGCCAGGCACGCCCTCGAGCATCTTCGGGTTCACGAAGTGCCCGCTGCGTTCGCGCGAGATCAGGTAGCCCTCTTCGACGAGCATCTGGTACGCGAGCACGACGGTGTTGCGCGCGACGCCGAGCTGGTCGGCGAGCTCGCGGCTCGACGGCAGCGCGGCATCGGGCGCGAGCTGGCCGTCGAGGATCGCGGCCACGAGCATCCGCCGGATCTGGTCCTGCAGGCTCGACGCCGACGACCGCCGGAACTGCTGGGCCCATAAGGCGGTCGGGGTACGACTCGGCATGCTTCCTCCTGTGATCGGTACGGGAAACGCGAGGCGGTGCGCGTGGCGTGCGTGCGGCCCGCGAGGGGCGCGATGTCGCGAGAATACGCGCGCCGCGCCGCGGATGTGGACTCAATGAAAGGTGCCGTCTGGCACTACTGCGCGCCGACGTGGCAAGACGATACTCAAACCGTCGCCGCTGGACGATCCGGATTAGTCCCCGGTTCGCGGGCGCAGGGAGGCGTGCGCGCATCGCGTTCGCCTGCAACGTGATGCCAAGGAGAGGCGCACCATGCACGTCGTCGTGTTCAGGGATCGCTGCGAGCGCGTGATCCGCATCGTGTTCGACGACGCACGCGCGACGGCGGTCGCGTATCGCGACGACGAGGCGATCGGCGAACTCGGCATCGACGACGACAGTGGCGGTGCGGTGCGATCGCCGTCGCTCACGCGGCTGTATGTCGAACCCGCGTATCGGCGCAGCGGCATCGCGCACACGCTGCTGGCGTGTGCGTCGCGCGAATTCGGGCGGCCGATCCGCATCGATGCCCACGCACGGGAATGGCCCGATACGCCGGCCTGGGCGACGCTGTGCCGCTGCCTCGAATACGAAGGGCTGGTGGTGGTGCGCTAACCGGAAGCGTGACCAAGATCACGCTTCACAAAGACGGAGACGACATGAGCACGGTCCTGAAGCCGATTCCCGCATCCGACGTGCGGCACGAAGCGCTGCGCATCGACGGGCAGCGCGTGTGGCGCGACGCGGTCATCGACGTGCGCAACCCGTACGACGGCGCGCTGGTCGGCACCGTGCCGAAGGCGACACTGGACGATGTGCGGCGTGCGTTTGCGGTCGCACGCGCTTACCGGCCGACGCTCACACGTTACGATCGAGCGGCGATTCTGCGCCGCGCGGCCGACATCGTGCGTTCGCGCACCGCCGAGATTGCAGCGCTAATTACGGCCGAGTCCGGCTTGTGCATCAAGGATTCCACATACGAAGCCGGCCGCGTGGCCGACGTGCTGACGTTCGGCGCCGGTGAAGTGCTGAAGGACGACGGGCAGATCTTCTCGTGCGACTTGACTCCGCACGGCAAGAAGCGCCGCGTGTACACGCAGCGCGATCCGCTGCTCGGCGTGATCTCGGCGATCACGCCGTTCAATCATCCGATGAACCAGGTCGCGCACAAGATCGTGCCGTCGGTCGCGACCAACAACCGGATCGTGGTGAAGCCGTCGGAGAAGGTGCCGCTGTCGTGCTACCTGTTCGCGGACATCCTGTACGAAGCCGGTTTGCCGCCACAGATGCTGCAAGTGCTCACCGGCGACCCGGAGGAGATTGCCGACGAGCTGATCACGAACCCGGCGATCGATCTCATTACGTTCACGGGCGGTGTGTCGATCGGCAAGTCGATTGCGTCGCGCATGGGCTACCGACGTGCGGTGCTCGAACTCGGTGGCAACGATCCGATCATCGTGATGGAAGACGCCGATCTCGATGAAGCGAGCACGCTCGCGGTGTCGGGTTCGTATAAAAACTCGGGGCAGCGCTGTACCGCGATCAAGCGGATGCTTGTGCACGAGTCGGTGGCCGATCGCTTTACCGAACTCGTGGTCGAGAAAACGCGTGCGTGGTCGTACGGCAATCCGTCCGATCCGTCGGTCGACATGGGCACGGTGATCGACGAGGCCGCCGCGAAGTTCTGCGAGCAGCAGGTGAACGACGCGATCGCGCGCGGGGCGCGGCTGCTGGTCGGCAACGTCCGCAGCGGCGCGCTGTATTCGCCGACGGTGATCGATCGCGTGACGCCCGACATGCCGCTCGTGAAGTACGAAACCTTCGGCCCCGTGTCGCCGATCATGCGCTTCCGCGACATCGACGACGCGATCCGGATGTCGAACAGCACCGACTATGCGCTGTCGTCGTCGGTCTGCACGAACCGCTTCGACCACATCACGCGCTTCATCACCGAGCTGGAAGTCGGCAGCGTGAACGTGCGTGAAGTGCCGGGCTACCGGCTCGAAGTGACGCCGTTCGGCGGCGTGAAGGATTCGGGGCTCGGTTACAAGGAAGGCGTGCAGGAAGCGATGAAGAGCTTCACGAACGTGAAGACGTATTCGCTGCCGTGGTGAGCGCGGCGGGGAAGGGTGCATCGCGCCCGCCCGCCGCCAACCGCGTTACTGATAGAAGTTGAGCGTGACCATCGCCGAACGGCCCGGCGCCCACGTCGCGTAGATCGGATACGCGCTCGAGTAATACTTCTTGTCGAACAGGTTCTGCACGTTGAGCTGCACGTCCATCGTCTTGTTCACGCGCCACGTCGCGGCCGCGTCGAAGCGTGCGTAGCCGGGCGTCCATTTCTTCGTCGTCGCCGACACCGACGCATAGGTCTGGCTCATCACCGTCGCACCCGCGCCGAGCGTGAGCTTCGGCATTACGTCGTAGCTCGTCCACAGCGTGAAGTTGTGCTTCGGCACCATCACCATCGGCAGGCCCGATGCGCCCGGGCTGCCGGGGCCGGCATCGGTCGTGATCGCGTTCAGGTACGAGTAGCCGCCGAACACGTGCCACTTCGGCGTCAAGTTGCCCGCGAAGCCGAATTCGACGCCGCGCACGCGCTGCTTGCCCGCGTTGACCGTGTGACCGAGGCCGTCGCTCACGCGCGCGTTGGTCTTCTCGGTCTGGAACAGCGCCGACGTCAGCGACAGCTGATCCTGCAGCACGTCCCACTTCGCGCCGATCTCGATGTTGCGCGAGCGTTCCGGCGCGAGATCCTGGTTCGTCGCGGTGATCTGGTCGGTGCCTCCGCCGAGGCCGCCGTTCGAACCCGGCGGGTTCGACGACGTGCCGTACGACGCATACAGGCTCACGTTGCTCACCGGCTTGAACACGAGGCCGAACTGGTAGCTGAACAGGTTCGACGTGTTCGACAGGTCGGCCACGCCGGCCTGCTTGCCGGTCGTGTCGTAGCGGTCGAAGCGCAGCCCCGTGTTGAACTGCCAGCGCTCGGACAGCTTCACGGTATCGAAGAGGTACGCGGAGACCGTGTCGGTGCGCGTGTTCGTCGTCGCGCCGGGGAAGCCCTTGTCGCCGTTCAGCACGATGCTGCCGGTCCACGGCATGTTCGGGTTCCAGCCGCCCGCGAGCGGCGTGCAGTTGCCGGCCACCGAGCAGGGGCCGCCCGAGCGGATGTTGTTGCCGGCCGCATCCGACACGAGGTAGCCCTCGTAGCGTGCCTGTTCATGGCTGAACTCGACGCCGGCCGTCATCGTGTGCTTCATGCCGAACAGGCTTGCGCTGCCGGTCACTTCGGTCTGGTTCGAGAAGCCGTTGAGCGCGTACTTGCCGCTCTTCGCCTGCAGGCTCAGCATGGTCGGATTCGACGCGAGGATCTGCGGATTCGTCGCCACGTAATCGAGCGTCGAGCGGCCGAACATCGTCGTGTTCTTCAGTTTCCAGTCGTCGTTGAGCTTGTGCTCGACGCGCACCTGGGCGGTGTCGGTCTGCCCGTAGCGGTAGTCGCGCGTGTTCAGCCCGAAGAACTGCCCGCGATCGGTCGGCACCGGCGTGCCGCCCGACGCGCGGAACGGCACGCTGAAGTCCGGCATGTCGTACGAGTTCATGTGGTAGTAGCTGACCGTGACCGTGGTCGGCGTATTCAGCCCGAACACGATCGACGGCGCGACGCCCCAGCGCTTGTTGTACACGTCGTTGCGGCCGGCCTGGTTCGCGTCGTGACCCATCACGTTCAGGCGTACCGCCGTCGTGTCGTTGATCTTGTGGTTCGCGTCGACCGTCGCGCGCTTGTAGCCGTCGGTGCCGAAGCCGATGCTGCTGTTGATGAAGTTGTCGTTCTTCGGCGTCTTCGTGACGATGTCGATGCTGCCGCCCACCGAGCCGCGGCCCGCGTAGACCGAATCGGGGCCCTTGATCACGCTGATCTGCTCGACCGCGAACGTTTCGCGGTTCTGCAACCCCGAGTCGCGCATCCCGTCGACGAAGATCGAGTTGCGCGATTCGAAGCCGCGGATCACCGGGCGATCGGCCGACGGGTTCGCGGCCGCGTCGCCGCCGAGGAACGTGATGCCCGGCACCGAGCGCAGCGCGTCCGCGAACGACGTGACGTTCTTTTCCTTGATGAGTTGCTCGGGGATCACCGTGACCGAGCGCGGCGTGTCGAGCAGCGGTGCGGTGAATTTGTACGACGGCGAACGTTTCACCTGCATGTCCGACGGCGCGGTCGACTGGACGTGGATCGTCGGCAGCGTCGCCTGCACGTCGGCGGCCGGGGCGGGCTGGCCGGCGGCGGGTGCGGGAGCAGGGGCGGTTTCGGCGGAAGCGAGCAGCGGGGTCAGGAACACGGAGCAGGTCAGCGCCGACACGAGGGCGCGAGGCCTCGTCTTGAACTGGGCGGGCATATCGAGAGGCAGCAGAAGGTTCGGTGAGCAGGTGCGTCTTCTCGATGCCGGGCGGGCCGCACGGAACATCGGAAAACGTCAATGTAAATGCGTATGATTCGCGTTTGCGGTCGCAATTGTACGGATTAGTACTAATTCTGTAAACGATCGAATGGTTTTTGTACTAATTCGGTCAGGCTTTCGTGGGGGGCGGATTGCCTTTGCGTGGCGTGCAACACCACTTTCCATCACCGGCCGGTGCGCGGCGGCGGCGACTCGATACACTGCCGTACCGGTTGGACGGGCCCCGGCAAGCAGGCCCCGAGCATGGAGACAACACACGATGGACACCCAACGCGCAGCAGTCGTCACGTACCGAGGCGATGCGATCGAGAACACGCACGTCGCCCATGTGGCGGTGGTCGATGCACGCGGCAGGTTGCTGGCCCGGTTCGGCGATCCGTTCCGGATGACGCTCGCGCGCTCGGCGGCCAAGCCGGCGCAGGCGCTGTCGGTGCTCGAGACGGGCGCGCCCGAGCGTTTCGGCTTCGACGATGCGGATATCGCGCTGATGTGCGCGTCGCACAGCAGCGAGGACCGGCACATCGAACGCACGCGCGCGATGCTCGCCAAGGTCGCCGCGCACGAATCGGACTTGCGGTGCGGCGGCCATCCGCCGTTGTCGGACGCGGTGTACCGCGCGTGGATCAAGCGCGACTACACGCCAACCGGCGTGTGCAGCAACTGTTCGGGCAAGCACGTCGGGATGCTGGCCGGCGCGCAGGCGATCGGCGCCGCGATCGCCGATTACCATCTGCCCGAACATCCGATGCAGGTGCGCGTGAAGCACGTGGTGGCCGACGCGTGCGGGCTGCGCGACGACGAGGTCGAGTGGGGCATCGACGGGTGCAACCTGCCGACGCCGGCGTTTTCGCTGGACCGGCTCGCGCGGCTTTACGCATCGCTGGCCGACGGGGCGGATACGGTGGAAGCGGGCGGTGACGCCATCACCGATCGCGTCCGCGCGCTGGCGCGCATTCATCATGCGATGACCGCGTATCCGGAGCTGGTTGCCGGCGAAGGGCGCTACTGCACGGTGCTGATGAACGCGTTCGGCGGGCAGGTGGTCGGCAAGCTCGGCGCCGATGCGTGCTACGGGATCGGCGTGCGGGCGTCCGAGCGCACGCGGGCGCTGGGCGCCGATGGCGCGCTCGGCATCTCGGTGAAGATCGAGGACGGCAATCTCGACGTGCTCTACATGGTCGTCAGCGAGCTGCTCGAGCGGCTGCAGATCGGCACGGCCGAGCAGCGCGCGCCGCTGGCCGGCTTCCATCGGCCGCGGATGCTCAACACGCAGGGTGTCGAGATCGGGCACGCCACGTTCCCGTTCGAATTGCAGGCGGCTTGATCGGCCTGAACGGCGCGGATGCGCTGCTGCCGGTGGTCCGCGACGCGGGCCGTGCGCGGCGGCGCGAACCCGACCCAGGGCGCGTGCGCTACACGCTCGCGCCGCGAATCTTCGTCAGCTCCAGCGCCGACAACTCGCCGATATGCGCGAGGTGTTCCGCGAGAAAGTCCTTCAGCACGCGCAGCTTCGCCGAGCTGCGCCGGTTCGCCAGGTACGCGATGTAGATGTATTCGCCCGTCAGCCGGTTCTGCAGCCGGTAGCGCGGCAGCACGGCTTCGAGCCGGCCGCTCGCGAGCAGGTCGCGCACCAGCCAGATCTCGAACTCCGCGATGCCGAGCCCGGCGCAGGTCGCTTCGAGCAGCAGCTCCGAATGGTCGGTGACGAGGTTGCCGGCCGGCAGCACGCTGTGATGCGCGTCGCCGTTCACGAGATCCCAGCGCGGATCGCCTTCCGGATGCACGTAGCGCAGGCAGTTGTGTTGCTTGAGGTCGTCCGGCGTGACCGGGCGCCCGCAGCGGTCGAGATAGCCGGGCGTCGCGCACAGGATGCTGTCGTTGCGTGACAGGCGGTGGACGACGAGGTTGTCCAGGTAGTTCTCGCCTTCGTGAATGTCGAGATCGAAGCCGCCGGCCACGAGGTCGTTGTGGTTGTCGGTGAGCCGCACGTCGAGCTGGATCGTCGGGTAGCGCGCGAGGAACGGCGCGACCAGCGGCGCGAGATGGCGGCGGCCGAACGCCACCGGCGCGGTGAGCTT
The DNA here is from genome assembly GCF_002223325.1 of Burkholderia sp. AU15512. Taxonomy (NCBI): domain Bacteria; kingdom Pseudomonadati; phylum Pseudomonadota; class Betaproteobacteria; order Burkholderiales; family Burkholderiaceae; genus Burkholderia; species Burkholderia sp. AU15512. The sequence goes on along the minus strand of NZ_NKEX01000006.1, from coordinate 1,643,913 downwards.
CAGCGGGCCGCTCGGCTGCGCATTCAGCTCGGCGACCACGCGCAAGGTGTCGTCGAGATCGGCGATCAGCGTGACGGCGCGTTCCAGGTAGATATGGCCGGCTTCGGTGAGCGTCACGCTATGCGTGGAGCGGTGCAGCAGCGCGACGCCGAGCGCCTCCTCGATCGCGGTGACCTTGCGTGCGACGGTGGACGTCGACACGTGCATCTCCTTGGCGACCGCCGAAAAACTCCCCGTTTCGACCACCCTGACGAACGCGCGCATCGCGCCCATGTGATCGATGCCGGTTTCCCTCGCGCCTTTTTTCATCCGATTCTCATTGTTGCGTGCCACGCAAAACCGCTTTCGATAATACAGAAGTGAGGTTGTTTTTGCAAAGGCATAGAATGCGAACCCGTCGCGTCGGGAAGCGGTGCACGACGAGCGGCACGAGACATCCAGGAGGGGCACGATGACAGAAAACGGCTTCCGCGTCGAAGCGGATCTTTTAGGTAAGCGAAGCATCCCGAATGAGGCCTACTACGGCGTCCATACGCTGCGCGCGAAGGAGAATTTCGACATTTCGGGCCGCACCATCGCGTCGCTGCCGTACTTCGTGATGGCGCTCGCTGCAGTGAAGGAGGCCGCGGCCGACGCGAACTGCGAACTCGGGCTGCTGCCGCGGCCGTACCGCGATGCGATCGCCGCCGCGTGCGTCGAGATCCGCGAAGGGCGCCTGCACGACCAGTTCGTCGTCGACATCATCCAGGGCGGGGCCGGCACGTCGACCAACATGAACGCGAACGAGGTGATCTGCAACCGCGCGCTCGAACTCATGGGGCACGCGCGCGGGCAGTACGAATACCTGCATCCGAACGAGCACGTGAACCTCGCGCAGAGCACCAACGACGTTTATCCGACCGCGATCCGCGTGGCGACCTGCTTCGCGGTCGAGCACCTGCTCGAAGCGATGGCACGCCTGCGCGATGCGTTCGCGGAGCGCGCCGACGCGTTCGCCGGCTTGCTGAAGCTCGGGCGCACGCAGCTGCAGGACGCGGTGCCGATGACGCTCGGCCAGGAATTCTCGACCTACGCGGTGATGCTGACGGAAGACATCGCGCGCCTGCAGGAAGCCGGCTGGCTGATTCGCGAGATCAATCTCGGCGCGACCGCGATCGGCACGGGGATCACCGCGCATCCGCAGTACGCGGAGAAGGCGCTCGCGGCGCTGCGGCGCATTACCGGGCTCGACCTGAGCACCGCGCCGAACCTGATCGAAGCGACCCAGGATTGCGGCGCGTTCGTGCAGGTGTCGGGCGTGCTCAAGCGGATCGCGGTGAAGCTGTCGAAGATCTGCAACGACCTGCGGCTGCTGTCGAGCGGCCCGCGCGCGGGGTTCGGCGAGATCAACCTGCCGCCCGTGCAGGCCGGCTCGTCGATCATGCCCGGCAAGGTCAATCCGGTGATCCCGGAAGTCGTCAACCAGGTTGCCTTCGAGGTGTTCGGCAACGACCTGACCGTGACCTTCGCGGCCGAGGCCGGGCAGCTTCAGTTGAACGCGTTCGAGCCGGTGATCGCCAGCGCGCTGTTCCGCAGCTTCAGCCACCTGACGGCCGCTTGCACGACGCTCGCGCAGCGGTGCGTGAGCGGGATCACCGCGAATCCCGAGCGGCTGCGCGAAACGATGGAACGCTCGGTCGCGCTCGCGACCGCGCTGAACCCGTACATCGGCTACAAGCGCGCGACCGCCGTGGCAGCCGAAGCGCACGCGACCGGCAAGTCGATCCGCGAGGTCGTGCTGGAGCGCGAGTGGATGACCGCTGCGCAGGTCGAGGAAGCGCTGCAACCCGAAGCACTGATCCGGCCGCGCGTGCTTTGACGCCGGCTGCGCGGGCCGTCGGTGCGTGACGCCGGCGGCTTGCATGCGACTGCATCCGACGCGCCCCCGCGCGGGGCGCGACACATCAAGAAACAACGGAGACACACGATGACCCACAGCAGCGAGCGCCCGGCCGATCCGGCCGGTGGCGCGGATTCCCGACATGCCGACCCGGATGCGATGTTCGCGTCGCACGAAGCCGGCTATGCGAAGCAGTTGAAGCCCCGGCACGTGCAGATGATCGCGATGGGCGGCGCGATCGGCACCGGACTCTTTCTCGGTGCGGGCGGGCGCCTGCAGCACGCGGGGCCGGCGCTCGCGCTCGTGTACCTCGTCTGCGGCGTGTTCGCGTTCCTGATCATGCGCGCGCTCGGCGAGCTCGTGATGCACCGGCCGACCAGCGGCAGCTTCGTGTCGTATGCGCGGGAGTTCATGGGTGAACGCGCATCGTTCGTCGCGGGCTGGATGTACTACCTGAACTGGGCGACCACCGGCATCGTCGACATCACCGCGGTCGCGATCTACATGAAGTACTGGGCCGTGTTCACGGACGTGCCGCAGTGGGTGTTCGCGCTCGGCGCGCTCGGGATCGTGTCGGTAATGAACATGATCGGCGTGAAGGTGTTCGGCGAGATGGAGTTCTGGTTCTCGCTCGTCAAGGTGGGGACGCTCGCGGTGTTCCTCGCGGTCGGCGCCGTGTTTCTCGCGAGCGGCCATCCGGTCGCCGGGCAGATGCCGGGGCTTCACCTGGTCGCGGATCACGGCGGGATCTTCCCGCACGGCATCCTGCCGGCCGTGCTGATCGTGCAGGGCGTCGTATTTGCGTACGCGAGCATCGAGCTCGTCGGCGTCGCGGCGGGCGAGACGGCCGATGCGCGCAAGGTCTTGCCTAAAGCCATCAACAGCGTGATGTGGCGGATTGCGCTGTTCTACGTCGGCTCGGTCGTGCTGTTGACGATGCTGCTGCCGTGGACGGCGTACAGCGCGCACGAAAGCCCGTTCGTGACGTTCTTCAGCAAGCTCGGCGTGCCGTACGTCGGCACCGTGATGAACGTCGTGGTGCTGACCGCCGCGCTGTCGAGCCTGAACTCCGGCCTCTATTCGACCGGGCGCGTGCTGCGCTCGCTCGCGATGGGCGGATCGGCGCCGCGCTTCGTGTCGCGGATGAACGCACGCGGCGTGCCGTACGGCGGGATCCTGATCACGGTCGCGATCAATGCGATCGGCGTGCCGCTGAACTACATCGTGCCGGCGCAGGCGTTCGAGATCGTGCTGAACATGGCGTCGCTCGGGATCATCACGACGTGGGGCTTCATCGTCATGTGCCAGATCCTGTTCCGTCGTGCGGTCGATCGCGGCGAGCTGAAGGCCGTGTCGTTCCGGATGCCCGGCGCGCCGTTCACGTCGTGGCTCACGCTGGCCTTCCTCGTCGGCGTGCTGGTGCTGATGGCATTCGACTATCCGGGCGGCACGTGGACCATCGCGACGATTCCGGTCGTCGTGCTCGCACTGGTGGTCGGCTGGAAGCTGGCGAAGCGTGGTGCGGCGCGCGAGCAGGCGGCGGATGCGCTTGCATCTTCGGCCACGCGCGCCGTTGCCGATCCGGTGCGGGGCGCCTGAAGACGGTATGCGCCGGGCGCGCCGGGTCGTTCGCGGCCGGCGCCCCGGCTTGCCGCCAAGGTCAGTTCAAACCGGCTCGTTCGCCGACCCATCGGGCGAACGAGCCGGCCATCTCCGCGGTCAGCTCGTGGCCGGCCGCATACAGCCGCGTTTCGTGCGCGATGCCGAGCGCGGTGAGCTTCGCGTCGGCGGTGTCGGCCCACGCGACGGGCAGCTTGTCGTCGGCGCGGCCGTGCACGATCAGCGCGTGGAGCGGGCGAAGGGCATCGCGCGGCGCGATCAGCGGATCGATTTCGGGCAGGATGCGCCCGCACAGCACTGCGAATGCGGTGACGTCCTGCGGCGACGTGAGGCCGACGCTCGCGCTCATGATGCCGCCCTGGCTGAAGCCGGCAATCACGGTCGGCAGCGCGGCGCCCGCGTCATCGTTGCCACGGAAGCTGCGGAGCAGCGTGATCAGCTTGAGTCGGCTCGCGTCCGCGCGGGCCGCGTCGATTTCGGGGCCGTTCGGGCCGAAGCGCACCGGAAACCACGCGTGCTGGTCGGGCCCGAACGCGAGCGGCGCGCGCAGGAAGGCGATCTCGATGCGCGGATCGATGACGTCGGCCAGGTTCAGCAGGTTGGTTTCGTTGCCGCCGACGCCATGCAGCAGCAACAGGCGGGCAGCGGGGCGGCCGGTGGCCGGGCGCAGCCGGTACTGGAGGCCCGACTCGGGATCGGTGGTCAGCGGCAGGACGTCGGGCATTGCGTGGGGTCCGGAAAGGGGAGCGATGCGACAGTCTAGGGCGTGCGGGCGGCGACGTGAATCGCCGCCGTGCGATTGATTGTTTCCTTGCGGGAATGAATCGGGTGTCCCGCGATGCCCCGTTGCTCGTTGTTCATATACCGATCGGGTGACTCGTCATCAGCGCCCGGAATGGTTAAAATAGATACATTTCGTAGATACACGAGGGGCGAGGATGGATACTGCCAAGATTTTCAAGCATGGCGGATCGCAGGCTGTCCGTCTGCCGAAGGATTTCCGCTTCGACACGACCGAGGTCCGGATTCGTCGCCACGGTTCATCCGTGATTCTCGAGCCGGTGCCGCAAGACTGGGCCTGGCTCACGCCGCTGATCGGCCCGGTGGACGCCGATTTCGAAGCCGCCGCCACGACCGAGCCTGGTGCTCAGGAGCGACCGGATCTGGACGTATTCGAATGAAATTTCTGCTGGATACCAACGCGGTAATCGCCATCCTGAAAGGCGAGCCGGCCATGCTGGCACGGCTGCGCACGTATCAGCCAGCCGATTTCGGCATGCCGGCGATCGTCGCGCATGAACTCTATTACGGTGCCTACAAGAGCCAGAGAGCGGCTGCGAACGTGGCACGTGTCGAGGCACTTCAGTTCGAGGGGGTGGCGTTCGATGTCGAAGATGCTCAGCACGCCGGCGAGATTCGTGCGCATCTGACCGCGGCGGGCACCCCGATCGGTCCGTACGATGCGTTGATCGCCGGGCAGGCACGCGCGCGGCGTCTGGTGCTCGTCACGCATAACGTGCGCGAGTTTGCGCGAGTTCCGGGGCTACAGGTCGAGGATTGGCTCGCCGACGCGCGTGAAAACTGATCGCATGGCTGTCAGGCTGCAACGGGAGTGGAATCGTCCGGCGCGCGGGTGCCCGTTTCGCGTCACCGCAACCGAATCACCGTCGACTTCAACTCCGTATTTTTCCCCAGCGCGTGCAGCGGGGGATGCGCTGGCGGCGCAGCGAATCCGCCATCTCGCGGAAACCCCTCGCAAGCAATTCGATTCGCGGACGACGAATAAGAGCATGAAGATCCGCGATTCGATCTTGTCGACCACTACGCAAGCGCGGCCGGCGGGGGCGGGATGTCAACGGGCCGACGGCAAAAAAAGGCTTCAGATTCTTCACGCCGCACCGACGGCATGCTCCGTCGACACTCCTGTCCCCACCATCGCTCGATCGATGTGAGTGACGCCTGCTGCGCGCGAATATCCATTGATTGACGACTGTCGAGAAATTGCGTCTCGACCAACCCGCATCGCGACGCCGAAATGGCATCGCCATTGAGGCGTGCCCGATGTACGGTGGAGAACACGTGATAAGCAGCTCGCGTGCGACAGCGCCACAGCGCCCGTACCGCTAGGGAAAACCATAGTCCTCGCGATGCCACTCGCGAAAGACCGAGTAAGCCCGCAGTCAGCTTCGCTCTTCAGAATCGCCACACTCATTCAAAAGGCAAACCAGGAGACAGGCGATGCATGATGGGTTGGTGAAAAAAATCGAAGCGCATCCGAAGTATGCGCAGCTCAAGCGACGGCGCAACACGCTCGGCATCTGCCTGACCGTGCTGATGCTGATCGTGTACTACGGCTACATCGCACTGATCGCATTCGACAAGTCGTTCCTCGCGAAGCCGGTGAGCACCGGCGTGACGAGCGTCGGCGTACCGGTGGGCATGGCGGTGATCGTGTTCACCGTCGTCATCACCGGCATCTACGTGCGCCGCGCGAACAACGAATACGATCAACTGACGCAGGACATCCTGCAGGACGTCGCCCAATGAAGAAGACACTTTCGATGACGCTGGTCGCGCTGCTGGCTGCGGGCGTATGCGGCGCGGCTGTCGCCGGCGGCGGCGATGTCGGGCAGACCGCCAAGCAGGCGACCAACACCACGGCCATCGTCCTGTTCGCGCTGTTCGTGGCCGGGACGTTGTGGATCACCAAGTGGGCGGCGTCGCGCACGCGTTCCGCGGCGGATTTCTACACGGCCGGCGGCGGCATTACCGGGTTCCAGAACGGCCTGGCGATCTCGGGCGACTACATGTCGGCGGCATCCTTCCTCGGCATTTCCGCGGCGGTGATGACGTCGGGCTACGACGGCCTGATCTACTCGATCGGCTTCCTGGTCGGCTGGCCGATCATCACGTTCCTGATGGCCGAGCGGCTGCGCAACCTCGGCAAGTTCACCTTCGCCGACGTCGCGGGCTATCGCTTCGAGCAGGGGCCGATCCGCAGCTTCGCCGCGATCGGCACGCTGGTGGTGGTGGCGTTCTACCTGATCGCGCAGATGGTGGGCGCGGGGCAGCTCATCAAGCTGCTGTTCGGTCTCGACTACTGGGTGGCGGTCGTCATCGTCGGCGCGCTGATGATGGTCTACGTGCTGTTCGGCGGCATGACGGCCACCACCTGGGTGCAGATCATCAAGGCGTGCATGCTGCTCGCGGGCGTGACCTTCATGGCGATCATGGTGCTCGCGCAGTACGGCTTCAGCCCGGAGGCGCTGTTCGCCCATGCCGTCGAAGTCAAGACCGCGATCGCCGCGAATGCCGGCAAGTCGCCGGACGACGCGACCCGCATCGGGCTGTCGGTGATGTCGCCGGGCGGGTTCATCAAGGATCCGATCTCGGCCATCTCGTTCGGCATGGCGCTGATGTTCGGCACCGCCGGCCTGCCGCACATCCTGATGCGCTTCTTCACGGTGCCGGATGCGAAGGAAGCGCGTAAATCCGTGTTCTGGGCCACCACGTGGATCGGCTACTTCTACGTGCTGATCTTCATCATCGGTTTCGGTGCGATCACGCTGGTGCTGACCAATCCGGAACTGGCCGACGTGGCCAAGGGCGTGATCAAGGGCGGCGCGGGCACGGCCAACATGGCCGCGGTGCTGGTGGCCAAGACGGTGGGCGGCGACGTGTTCTACGGCTTCATCTCGGCCGTGGCGTTCGCGACGATCCTGGCGGTGGTGGCCGGGCTCACGCTGTCGGGCGCGTCCGCGGTGTCGCACGATCTCTACGCCACCGTCTTCAAGAACGGCAAGGCCAACAGTGCCGACGAGCTGAAGGTGTCGCGCATCACGACGCTGGTGCTCGGCGTGATCGCCGTGCTGCTGGGCATCGCGTTCGAGAAGCAGAACGTCGCGTTCATGGTGTCGCTGGCGTTTGCCGTGGCGGCATCGGCCAATTTCCCGGTGCTGTTCCTGTCGATGATGTGGAAGGGCTGCACCACGCGTGGCGCGGTCATCGGCGGCTTCCTCGGGCTGGTCTCGTCGGTGGGGCTGACGATCGTGTCGCCGTCGGTGTGGGAGGCGACGCTCGGTTATCCGAAGGGTTCGGCATGGTTCCCGTACACGTCGCCCGCGTTGTTCTCGATGACGATCGGCTTCGTCGGCGTGTGGCTGTTCTCGGTGCTCGACACGAGCCTGCGCGCGAAGGCGGAGAAGGGCGCGTTCGCCGCGCAGCAGGTGCGTTCGGAAACGGGGCTGGGGGCGACGCGCGCCAGCAGCCACTGACCGGTCGTTAGCCGCTCAAGCCCGCACCGGGGCCGACGATGCAGTCCATGTATCGTCGCTCCGGGGCGGGCGGAATCGTTTTCATCCGTCCGTAGAATCACGCCCGGCAATAAAAAATCGCGAACTCGACTGAATTCGTCGATAATGCGCAAACGTTTTACGAAAGCCCGATTGCGGCTAATTCGCGGATTAAATAAATAAAAATAAAATATCCGAACCTGGAATTCAAAGGCCGCGCAGGATCGCCGATCGAAGCCTTGTGGCATGAGGTTAACGGCAGATCCCGGCAAACCTTTAGGGCGCTTTCGTCGCAATTATTCATTTCATTTTTATCAATGAATGATTGATTTCCGGTCATCGGAGCGTCATACACCATCCCCGATAATTCGGCGCTCACATTCTTTCAATAGACCAAACGGCGGTCGAAGCCGGATCGCTGCGGGGAGCTGTACTCATGACCATCCGTCATCGCATTACGCTGCTAGTCGTCCTGACGTTCTTCGCGCTGTCCGCGATCGGCATCTATGCCGTGTACCAGACCCGCAAGAGCGCGTCCGAGGTACGCCAGGTCACCCAGGGAATCGTGCCGAGCGCGCTCGCGTCGGCGGATCTCGTCGCCGATGTGAAGAACATCCAGATCGCGACGATGACGCTCGTCTATGCGCCCGACGCGAACACCGCCGCGCAGGCGCGCGACGAGCTGAAGGCGAAGCAGGGCGCGCTGCGCGCCGCGCTCGACGTGCAGGCGAAGTCGGCGGTCGGCCAGGCGCAGGTCGGGCTCGTCTCGCAGGCGAAGGAGAGCGCCACGAACTATTTCGCGGCGATCGACGACACCGTGAAGATGAAGGCCGACGGCAAGCCCGAGATGGCGCAGGCGTACCTGTTCGCGAACGTCGCGCAGTATCGCGACGAACTCGAAAGCATCGTCGACACGCTGCGCGTCGAGAAGAACCGCCAGAAGGACGACGCGATCAGCGCGCTGAACGGGATGCTGTCGACCACGGCGACGGCGATCGCGGGCGTCGCCGGCACGGTGATCGTGCTGCTGACCGCACTCGGCCTGCTGCTGTATCGCCAGATCACGCGCCCGCTGATCGGGATGCAGACGGCGATGAGCGAGATCGCGACGAGCCAGGATTTCACGCGCCGCGTGCCGGTGGGCCGGATGGACGAAATCGGCCATTCGATCGTCGCGTTCAACGGGATGATCGAGAAGATCCAGGAGAACTCGGCGCAGCTCAAGCAGAAGACGGCCGACATCCAGGCGATGCTGCAGAACATGCAGCAGGGGATCCTGACCGTCGTCGAGGGCGGCGTCGTGCATGCGGAGTATTCGGCGTACCTCGAAACCATCTTCGAGACGAACGATATCGCCGGCCGCGACCTGATGGCGCTCGTGTTCGACGATTCGAACATCGGTTCCGACGCGCGCTCGCAGGTCGATGCGGCCGTGCACGCATGCCTCGGCGAAGACAGCATGAACTTCGCGTTCAACGAGCACCTGCTCGTGAACGAAGTCGCGAAGCGGATGCCGGACGGCCGCGACAAGTGGCTCGACCTGAGCTGGTCGGCGATCACCGACGAGACCGACACGGTCGTGCGCCTGATGCTGTGCGTGCGCGACGTGACCGAGATTCGCGAGCTGACCGCGCAGGCCGGCGAGCAGCAGCGCCGCCTCGAAATGATCGGCGAGATTTTGTCGATCAGCCAGGACAAGTTCCACGACTTCGTGCACAGCGCGAAGGGCTTCCTCAGCGAGAACGAGCGGATGATCCGCCAGCACGAGCGCGCCGATCACTCGATCGTCGCGGCGCTGTTCCGCAACATGCACACGATCAAGGGCAATGCGCGCACGTACAGCCTCCAGCACCTGACCAACATCGTCCATGAAGCGGAGCAGGCGTACGACTCGCTGCGCCGCGCGGACGGCGGCCCGGAGTGGAACCGCGACGCGCTGATGGACGACCTGGCCCGCGTGCGCGACGCGGTCGAGCACTACGCGACGATCAACGCGGTCACGCTCGGCCGCAGCGGCGAAGCGGTCCAGGGCGCCGACTTCCTGATGGTCGAACGCGCGCACATCAGCGAGAGCCTGCGCGTGCTCGACGGCGCCGATCCGGCGAACGCGTCCGACTGGCACGCGGCGCGCGACGCCGTGCGCCGCATGCTGAGCCAGCTCGGCACGCAGGGCATCGGTGATGCGCTCGGCGGCGTGATCGAGTCGCTGCCGTCGCTCGCGGCCGAACTCGGCAAGCCGGCGCCGGTCGTGCATATCGACAGCCACGGCCACCGCGTGCGCAGCGAAATCGCCGCGACGCTGAAGAACGTGTTCATGCACCTGCTGCGCAATTCGATGGACCACGGGATCGAATCGTCCGACGAGCGGCGCGCGGCCGGCAAGGCGGCGTCCGGCACGATCGACATCGCGGTCGGCGTGGGCGGCGGCGAGCTGTGGTTCGTGCTGAGCGACGACGGCCGCGGCCTCGCGCTCGACCGGATTCGTAGCATCGCGCGCGAGCGCGGCTGGATCGATGCCGACCACGACGCGGGGCTGTCCGACGAGGATGTGGCCGAGCTGATCTTCCGGCCGGGTTTCTCGACCGCGAGCACGGTGACCGAAGTGTCGGGGCGCGGCGTCGGCATGGACGCGGTGCGCAACTTCCTGAAGCGCGACGGCGGCGATATCGCGCTGCGCTTTACCGACGATCGCGTCGGCGCGCCGTATCGCGCGTTCGAGACGATCGTGACGCTGCCGGCCCGCTTCGCGGCCGACGGCGCCGCCCAGGGCGTCGCGCACGAGCGTGCACGCAGCGCGGACATCGGCGCGGCGGAGTGACGACGTGACCGGGCAGGCGTGGATGATCCAGATGGCCGCCGCACTGGCGGGCGGTGCCGTCGTCGCCATCGTGGCGGCGGTGGTGTTTCGCGTGACGCGCATGCGGCTCGTCGCGGCGCTCGAGCGCGATGCGGCGCAGTTGCGCGGCGCGCTCGACGCAGCCGACGCGCGCGTCGCCGACGCCGCGTCGGCGCATGCGGAGGCGGCCGACGCATGGGCGCAGCGCGAGGCGCAGCTCGAGGATGCGCTGGCGCGCGAGACGTCCGCCGCCGGCTCGCAGCGCGACGCGATGCAGGCGCTGTCGGCCGATCGCGCGGCGCTCGCGCAGCACGCGATGAAGATCGCCGACGAAGCGGCGCGCCTGCGCGGGCTCGCCGGCACCTTCGAGCGCTGGCACGAGCAGATGATCTCGCTGACCACGCAGAACCAGGACATGCGCACGAAGAACCAGGAGCTGTCGGCGATCGTCGCGCACGTGTCGATCGTGTCGCTGAACGCGTCGATCGAGGCCGCGCGCGCCGGCACGGCCGGGCGCGGCTTCTCGATCGTCGCGAGCGAGGTGCGCGGGCTGGCCGCGCGCTCGCAGCAGCTGTCGAACAGCTATCGCGACAGCCTGAACCGCAACGATCTCGTGACGGCCGCGACGTTCCAGGACATCCAGGCCGGCGGCAAGATGATCACGGCCGCGCTCGCGACCGTCGAGACGCTGGCCGGGCAGTTGCACGCGCGGATCGAGGGAGAAGCCGCGTGATCAGTGCGCAGGCGAGGGCCGGGTTCGAACGGATCTTTTTCGATGCCGCGCGCACGCGGCTCGCGGCAGGCGGCGCGTGCGACATCCGGCCGCGAGCCGGGCAAGAACACGACGCGCCGGATCGCACGCACGCGAGGTCGCGATCGAAGCCGCAGGCGCCCGAACATGTGGTTGTGCTGACGATCTCCGCACTGAATTTCCGCCTGCTGCTCGCGCTGCGCTTCAGCGACGACGACGCGACGCGCCGCCATTTCGCCGGCGCGACAGCGGGCGCGAACAGCCAGCGATCGTTGACCGATGCGTTCATGGAAGTCGCGAACCTGTGTTGCGGCGCGATCAACCAGGCGCTGACCGCGTCGTTTCCCGACCTCGGGATGTCGACGCCTTACCTGCTGAGCGGCGCGAGCATCGACTTCATGCACGCGCTCTCGCCCGATTACGTGGCCGCCTACGACCTGACGCTCGATGGCGACGTGCGGGTCGGCGCGACGTTGTGCGTGTGCGCGAACGCGCCGGTCGATTTCCATGTGCCGGCAACGGCCACGGTGGATACCGGCGGCGAGCTCGAACTGTTCTGACCGACCCTGACCGACCATGAGGAAACCTTGAGATGACCCTGGACAAACCCGTCAGCAAGGTGCTCGTACTCGACGACAGTCGCGCGCACGCCGACGCGATCAAGCGCTTCTGCGACGAGCACAACCTGGTCGGCCTGACCGTGCGGCGCAGCCGGTTGCTGAAGGTGCTGCGCTCGAACATCGACCTGGGCGCGATCCTGCTGGCCGAGGATTACGGCGGTTCGCCGGCCGAGAGCGCGATTATCGCGACGCAGATCGATGCGCTGCGCCCCGAATTGCCGATCATCCTGCGCCGCGAATCGCTCGCGTCGCGCGACGGGCTGCCGGAGGCGCTCGCGCGCGTCGCGTGCGCGGCCTACGTCGCGGACGACATGACGCCGCTCAAGCGCGCGATCGACGAATACCTGTTCGGTCGCGACTACCCGAACGCGCTCGTGCGCGGCATCTCGGAGATCACCGAGGCGCGCATCGACAGCCTGTTCCCGGGCATGACGATCGAGCACGAAACGCCGTGCATCGTGCGCGACCAGATCATCTTCGGCGAAGTGTTCAGCCTGATCGCGCTCGAAAGCGCGTGGTGCCGCGGCTACATGCTGCTGCAGACGAGCGAGCAGCCGCTGCTCGACATGATTGGCGGCACGCGCGAAGACGGCCGCGCGCCGGATTTCCGCGACGTGAACAGCGTGCTCGGCGAGCTGACCAACCTCGTATGGGGCGCGTTCAAGAACCGCTATCTCGGCGACGCCGAGGCGCTGGCGCGCCATCCGGTGCAGGTGCCGCTCGTCGTCAATCACAAGCAGAAGTTCATCTCGTTCGGCGGCGATTGCCCGCAGCTCTGCTTCAAGTACCGGATGACCGATCCGGCCTCGGGGCGCTCCGTGTGCCTCGACCAGCGCTTCGTGTTCAGCCTGAGCTGGTCGCCGGAGGATTTCCGCGAATCGGTGCAGGACGTGGGGCCGATGGTCGAATCGGGCGAACTCGAACTGTTTTGAAGACTGAAGTCAGCAACAAGGAAAGGAAAGGGGAAGACGACATGGCAAAGATTCTGGTGGTCGACGATTCGGGCACGGTGCGCGACGAAGTCGCGGGCTTCCTGCGCAATCACGGGCTCGACGTCGCGACGGCCGTCGACGGCAAGGACGGGCTCGCGAAGCTCAAGGCGACGCCCGGCGTGCGCCTCGTGATCAGCGACGTGAACATGCCGAACATGGACGGCCTGACGATGGTCGAGAAGATCCGTGGCGAACTGGCGAACGCGACGGTCAACGTCGTGATGCTGACGACCGAAAGCAGCCCGGCGATGAAGGAGCGCGGCAAGGCCGCCGGCGTGAAGGGCTGGATCGTGAAGCCGTTCAAGGGCGATGCGGTGCTCGACGCGCTGAAGAAGCTCGCGGGCTGACGCACTCCGGGCTTTAGCGCGCCCGCTGCCGCCCGCGCATTCGGCGCTGCGGTTCCGGTTGCGCGGCCGACGCGTCGCCGGTCGCGGCCGGCACGTGTGGCGCGGGCATCTGCCATTGCACGACGATCATCCCCGCGAAGATCAGCGCGACGCCCGCGATGCGGCCGGGGGGCGCGAGCCCCATCAGCCCGTAGTGGTCGATCAGCAGCGACGCGAGCGTTTGCCCGGCGACGACGCAGACGATCGCGCGCGCAATTTACAGCGCACCGCGATCTCCGTATCCTGCCGGATGCCGAGGGCGGCGTGTCTGCGCGACCTGCGCAGCACGCACGGCATCCACGACAATCAGGAACGGGACACCTTCCCATGACAATCAGGATCGATCGGGCGGCGCGCGTGCGCGGCGCATGCAACGGCCCGTATGAACGCGTGACCGACGAAACGGGGCGCGGCGTGATGTGCCGCTGCAACACGCAGTCGAAGATCGACGTGTCGTTCCATCAGTCGCGACCTTGAGGTGAGCGCAATGGTGTCCGGATCCGGCCGCACCGACGCGCAGCAGACGGAAACGCTGATCGCGAAGGGCATCGTCTTTACCATCGTCGGTACGTGCCTGCTGATCGGCACTGCCTTGTACGCGCAGTCGACGCGCGAATTCCTGCGGACATCGGTCGTCGTGCCGGGGCGCGTCATCAAGCTGAACGCGGGCCCGCATCATCCGGAGATCGCGTTCACGACGCTCGCGGGCGAGCACGTCGAATACCCGCAGGGCGGCGACGTCAGCGTGGAGGAGGGCGCGACGGTCGAGGTGCGCTACGCACCCGACGCGCCCCATATGACGGCGCGGATGAATACGTTCGGCGCGATCTGGGGTGGCGTACTGACCTTCGGCGGGATGGGCGCGGTCTTTTTCCTCGCTGGCATCAGTCAACTACGCTCGGGCGTGCGCGCGTGGCGCCGGGGGCGCACGCGGATGTGACCGTGCGAGCCTGCTGCACCACGACTGGACGTCGCACGGAATGTGGAGGAGCATTTCATCACCACGGTGCCGTGAGCGTGCACGCATCATCGCCGCGCGTTCGCGCCGCATCGAATCCTGCCGAACCCCATCGAGCGGAACATCATGAAACCCGATCAAGACACGGCCGAGCCGATCCTGTTGCGCGACGCGCACGACGGCGTCGTCACGCTGCGGCTGAACCGTCCGCAGCAATTCAATGCACTGTCCGAGGCGATGCTCGCGAGCCTGCACGATGCGTTCGAGTCGCTGGCGGCCGATCCGCACGTGCGCTGCGTCGTGCTGGCCGCGGAGGGCAAGGCGTTCTGCGCGGGCCACGACCTGCGGCAGATGCGCAGCCAGCCCGAACTCGATTACTACCGCACGCTGTTCGCGCAGTGCAGCCGCGTGATGCTCGCGATGCGTGCGTTACCGGTGCCGGTGATCGCGCGCGTGCACGGCATCGCGACGGCGGCCGGCTGCCAGCTCGTCGCCGCGTGCGACCTGGCGATCGCGGCCGACACCGCGCGCTTCGCGGTATCGGGCATCAACGTCGGGCTGTTCTGTTCGACGCCGGCCGTTGCGTTGAGCCGCAACGTCACGGCGAAGCGCGCGTTCGACATGCTCGTGACCGGGCGCTTCGTCGACGCCGCAACGGCCGCCGCATGGGGCCTCGTCAACGAGGCCGTGCCCGAGGATGCGCTCGACGCGGCCGTCGCGCGCAAGGTCGCGGAGATCGTCGCGAAGAGCCCGGCCGCGGTGCGGTATGGCAAGCAGATGTTCTATCGCCAGCGCGAGTTGCCGCTCGACGAAGCCTATGCGTATGCGGGCGACGTGATGGCGCGCAACATGATGGAGGAGGATGCCGGCGAAGGGATCGACGCGTTCCTCGAGAAGCGCAAGCCGACGTGGCGTTCGTAGTGCGTTACTAGCGGAGCGCGGCGAGCGAAGCGGAAGGGCCGTCACCCGCGCCTTGCGCTCGCACGGAAAAGCAAGCGGGCCGCCCGAAGGCGACCCGCAACCGAAGCGCACGTCAGGCGACGCGACAGCGCGTGCGCCGCATCCAAGCCGGTCAGCGCCCGTAGCTCCCGGTCCGCAGCGTCGGCTGCTCGCTCGACGCGCCCGGCGGCACGATCACGACCGGCACGCGGCGCGCGAGTGCGCACATCAGCTCGTAGCCGATCGTGCCGCTGGCTTCCGCCACGTCATCCACCTTTACCTGGTCGCCCCACAGCTCGACGCTCGACCCGATGCCCGCGTTCGGGCACGGCGTCAGGTCGACGGTCAGCATGTCCATCGATACGCGGCCGACGACGCGCGTCATCACGCCGTCCACCGCGATCGGCGTGCCGGTCGGTGCGTGGCGCGGATAGCCGTCCGCATAGCCGCACGCGACGACGCCGATCCGCATCGGCCGGTCGGCCGTGAAGCGGCGGCCGTAGCCGACGGTCTCTTCCGGCGACAGCGTCTGCACACCGATGAGCTTGCTCGTCAGCGTCATCGCGGGCATCAGCGGCGTGTCGGCGATACCCCGCGCCGCACCCGTCGGCGACGCACCGTACAGGATCGTGCCGGGCCGCACCCAGTCGCGGTGCGCGCGCGGATGCCACAGCACGGCGGCCGAATTCGACGTCGAGCGCTCGCCGGGTATCCCCGCCGTCGCCGCATCGAACTGGTCGAGCTGCCAGTCGACTTCGCCTTCGTCGGCGTTCGCGAAATGCATCATCAGCGTGATCTTGCCGATCGACGGCGCGCTCGCCGCGCGCTCCCACGCGGCGCGGAACACGGCGGGGCGGTAGCCGAGCCGGTTCATCCCGGAGTTCATCTTGAGCTGGATGTCGATCGGCTGCTGCGGCTTCGCCGCGATCAGCAGGTCGAGCTGCTCGTCGCAGTGCACGGCCACCGTCAGGCGGTGGCGATCGGCCAGCTCGACGTCGGCCGGCTCGAAGATCCCTTCGAGCAGCAGCACGGGCTTGTCCCAGCCGAGTTCGCGCACGCGCACGGCTTCGTCGAGATCGAGCAGCGCGATGCCGTCGGCGGCGGCGAGGCCCGGGTAGATCCGCTCGATGCCGTGACCGTACGCATTGGCCTTGATCACGGCCCACACGCGCGATTGCGCGGCGGTGCGGCGGATGAAGTCGAGGTTGTGGCGGACGGCGTCAGGGCGGATATGGGCGACGATGGGACGGGGCATGGCGATGTCTCGGATCGGATGTCGTTCGGCGCGCGCGGCGGCGCGGGTTCGGCGGCCTGGCGCGACAATGCGTCGGGCCAGTGTTGAACGCTATCTTATTGGTGTTCGACCAGTTTTAATTAACGTTTTTGGCGACGATTTGGTGGAAATTTTGGTGTCGAACCAGGCGCGTCGCGGCTGCTGGCGGGCCGCGCAGCCGAGTCTCCCGTCTAGAAAACCGGTGCACGAACAGCACGACGCAATGCTAAGCTCTCGGCGATCTTGTCATTGATCAATGTAATCATAAAGGAGGAGACATTTGATGACGACGTCCCAGCTGTGCCTGTTCATCGTGGCGCTGTTGCCGTTCTCGATGACGTTTCTCGCGAAGGCCCGCAAGGGCTACGACAACCGCACGCCGCGCGACTACCTGGCGAAACTCGAAGGCTGGCGCGCCCGTGCGCAGGCCGCGCACCAGAACGGGTGGGAAGCGCTTGCGCTGTTCACGGCCGCGCTGGTGGTGGCATGGCACAACGGTGCGAACGTGCATCGCGTCGACCAGCTGGCGATGGCGTTCGTCGCGATCCGCGTCGTCTACATGCTGATGTACCTGCTGAACTGGGCGTCGCTGCGTTCGCTCGTGTGGTTCGGCGGGATGGCGTGCGCGGTGGCGTTGTTCTTCGCTGCGCCGTAAGCGGCGCATGCGGGCGAGGCCGGCGCGTTATTTGCCGGTCGCGCCGCCGGTGCCCCGCACGCGGCTGTCGTTGGATGCGGGCGCAACGATCGGGCCCGCGATCGGCGGGGCTTCCGCTTCCGCGTCGGCTTCCGCTTCGCGGCGCAGGAACGCGATCAGGGGATCGAGCAGCCGGTGCCGCGTCGATGGGTTGCGGCGCAGCACGAAGCGCCACGACGCGGCGCGTTCGAGGCCCGGCCGCAGTGGCACGAGGCGCCCGCTGCGCAGCTCGGGCTCGATCAGCGGCGCGCGGCCGAGCGCGATGCCCGCGCCGCCGACCGCCGCGCCAATGACCTGGCTGAAACTGCTGTAGCGGACGATCTTCGTCTCGAAGTCGCCCGGCAGGCCGAACTCCGTGGACCAGTTGCGCCAGTCGATCTCGGGGCTGTGCTTGTGCATCTCCTGCAGCAGCCGCGAGCGGCACACGTTCACGGAGGCAAACGGATGCAGTTCGGGGCTGCATACCGGGAACACCGTTTCCTGCAGCAGGATGTCGTCGTCGGCCTGCAGCCGGTGCGCGGGCACGTGCACGATCGCCAGATCGACGCCGCCGCGCGCGAAATCCGGTTCGTCGTCGAGCACGACGGCATGCAGCGGCGTGTCGGGATGACGCGACGAGAATTCCGCGAGGCGGCGGGCGAGCCACATCGCCGAAAACGGCGCATTGGCGGATACGGTGAGCCGTTGCGCGGTGCCGCGAATGTCGGCACAGGCGTCGGTGAGTCGCGACAGCGCATCGCTGACGGCCGGCAGCAGGCGTGCGCCGGCCGGCGTGAGGCTGATGCCGCCGAGCCCCGTGCTGCGTTCGAGCAGCCGCGCGCCGAGCGATTCCTCGAGCGCGCGAATCTGGTGACTGACCGCACTCGTCGACACGTTCAGCTCCGCCGCCGCGCGCGCGAATCCGCCGAGGCGGACGGCCGCCTCGAAAGCTCGCAATGCGCTGAGGGGAGGGAGGTGCGACATGCGGGGTATTGTAGTTGACTCAACACCCGTTGAAAAATCATCTTTTGCCGCGCGCGGGCCGCGCGGGTAGCCTCGATCCGGTCAAGAAAAAACATCATCGGACACCACCGGAGGGCTTCATGTATTTCGACCGACGACTATGGGCAATGATGGCGGGGCTGCGCTGGCGGGTGGCCGCGGCCGTCGCGCTCGGCCTGCTCGCGATGGGTGTCGGGATCCTGCGTTTCGTCTTTCTCGGCCGCGTGCTGGCGCTGGTCTTTGCCGGTGCGCCGGCACGCAGCATCGGCGAAGCCGTCGTTGCAACGGCGGGCTGCGTGCTGCTGCGCGCGTGGCTCGACCATCGCCGCACGGTGCTCGCGCAGCACACGGCCGGGCGCGTGCAGGCCACGCTGCGCGCGCGGCTGTTCGACCGGATCGCCGCACTCGGCCCCGCGTGGTTCAGCGGCGAACGCACGGGCGGCGTGATGCTGGCCGTCGTCGACGGCGTCGAGCAACTGCAGACCTTTTTCGGCACCTATTTGCCGCAGCTCGTGATCGCCGCGTGCGCGCCGGTGATGATCTTCGCGGTGCTCGCGTGGTGGGACGTGCCGACGGCCGCGATCCTGCTGGTCGCGGCACTCGTCACGCTCGCGCTGCCGCAACTCGTGCATCGCGCCGACAAGCGCGCGGCGCTCGCGCGCTCGGCCGCCTTCAATGCGTTCGGCGAGGAGTTCCTCGACGCGGTGCAAGGCCTGCCGACGCTGAAGGCGTTCGGGCAAAGCACGGCATTCGGCGCGAAGCTGGCCGCGAAGGCACGCGCACTGTCCGACAGCACGTTCTGGGTGCTCGCGCTCGGCCTGCTGACGCGGCTCTTCACCGATCTCGGCACGGGCCTCGGCGCGGCCGCCGCGATCGCCGTCGGTGCGTGGCGCGTGCGGCACGGCGACATGAGCCTCGAGGCGCTGCTGATCGTGCTGATGGCCGGCAGCGAGATCTTCCGGCCGCTGCGCGACCTGCGTGCCGTGCTGCACCAGGGGATGATCGGCCAGTCGGCGGCGAATGCGATCCACGCGCTGCTCGACGCGCAGAGTCATGCACCGGCCACCGACGCGCCGCGCGTCGCGGGCCTGCGGCCCGAGATCGCGTTCGACGCCGTCAGCTTCGCGTATCCGGGGCGCCGCGCGGACGCGCATGCGGCACTGAGCTTCTCGGTGCGCGAAGGCGAGACGGTGGCGATCGTCGGGCCGAGCGGCGCGGGCAAGTCGACCATCGTGCGCCTGCTGTTGCGCCAGCACGATGCGCAGGGCGGCGCGATCCGCATCGGCGGCCACGACGTGCGCACGCTCGATGCCGGCCAGGTGCGCGAGATGATCGCGGTCGTCGCGCAGGATGCGACGCTGTTCGACGGCAGCGTGGCCGACAACCTGCGGCTCGGCCGCCCCGACGCGAGCGATGCGGACATGATCGCCGCCGCGCGCGCGGCCAATGCGCACGATTTCATCTCGGCGCTGCCCGACGGCTACGCGACGCGCATCGGCGAACGCGGGCTGATGTTGTCGGGCGGCCAGCGCCAGCGTCTCGCGATTGCCCGCGCGCTGCTGCGCGATGCGCCGATCCTGCTGCTCGACGAGGCGCTGTCGTCGGTCGACGCGGAGAACGAAGCGCTGATCCAGCAGGCGCTCGACCGGCTCACGCGCGGGCGGACCACGCTCGTGCTCGCGCACCGGCTGTCGAGCGTGATCGGCGCCGACCGCATCCTGGTGCTCGACCAGGGGCAGGTGGTCGACGAGGGCACGCACGCGGCGCTGATCTCGCGCGACGGCCCGTATCGCCGGCTGATGGGGCCGCAACTGGAGGCGGTCGCCGAATCGGTCGGTGTGGCGGCAACGGCCGGCGCGACCGCGCGCGCGTCGTCGGGCCCGCAGGTGCGGCCGTTGAACGACGATGCGGCGGAGATCGGCTGGCCGGAAACCCTGAGGACGCTGCTGCGCTTCGTGCGCCCGTGGACGGGCAAGGTCGTGCTGACGGTGCTGTTCGGGATCGGCCGCGTGCTCGCCTTCATCGGCGTCGGCGTGATCGGCGCGCTGGTGGTCGGTGCGGTACCGAGTGGCCACGTGAGCCCGGCGCTCGTCACCGCGTTGCTCGTGATCGCACCCGTGGCGGCCGTGCTGCACTGGCTCGAATCGTGGCTCGCGCACGACATGGCGTACCGATTGCTCGCGGAGATGCGCATCGCGCTGTTCGCGACGCTCGAACGCCTCGCGCCGGCCGGGCTGCTGCGTCGCCGTTCGGGTGATCTCGTGTCGCTCGCGACGCAGGACGTCGAGACCGTCGAGTATTTCTATGCGCACACGCTGGCGCCCGCGTTCGTCGCGGTGCTCGTGCCGGCCGCCGTGCTGGTGCTGCTCGCGTCGGTCGCGTGGCCGCTCGCGCTCGTGCTGCTGCCGTTCCTGTTGTGGGCCGGGCTCGCGCCGGTGCTGGCGCGGCGCGACGTCGACCGGCTCGGCACCGGCGCACGTGAAGCGCTCGGCCAGCTCGGCGCGCACCTGACCGAAACGATCCAGGGGCTCGCGGAACTCACCGCGTTCCAGGCCGTCGCGCGCCGGCGCGCGGCGTTCGTGGCCGAAGTCGATGCGTACCGCAAGCAGCGCGCGAAGCTGCTCGACGATCTGTCGGCGCAAAGTGCCGCGCTGGAAATCGCGAGCGGGCTCGGCGGGCTGGTCGTCGCGGCGCTCGGCGCGCTGCTGTGCGCACGCGGCTGGTTTCCGCGCGAGTCGTTGCCGCTGCTGGTGCTGGTGGCCGTGGCCGCTTTCATGCCGGTGGCCGAAATCGGCCAGGTCGCGCGCCAGCTCGCCGACACGATCGCGTCGACGCGACGCTTGCGTGCGCTGGAGAAGGAGCCGGTGCCGGTGACGGACGGCACGCATGCGATGCCGGCCGATCCGGCGGTGCGGTTCGAGGCCGCGTCCTTCACGTACCCAGGCCGCAGCGTGCCCGCGATCGACCGCGTGAGCTTCGACGTGCCGCCCGGCAGCACGGTCGCGCTGGTCGGGGCGTCGGGCGCCGGCAAGTCGACGGTCGCGAGCTTGCTGCTGCGCTTCTGGGATCCGCAGCAGGGCCGCGTGACGCTCGGCGGCGTCGACCTGCGCGATCTTAGGCTCGACGAACTGCGGCAGCACATCGCGCTGGTTGCGCAGGATACCTACCTGTTCAACGACACGCTCGAAGCGAACATCCGGCTCGCCGCGAGCGACGCGTCCGACGCGGACGTGCAGCGCGCGATCGACCATGCGGCGCTCGGCGACTTCGTCGCGCGGCTGCCGGACGGGCTCGCGACGCGCGTCGGCGAGCGCGGTGTGCAACTGTCGGGCGGCCAGCGCCAGCGTGTCGCGATTGCGCGTGCGTTCCTGAAGGATGCGCCGGTGCTGATCCTCGACGAAGCGACGTCCCATCTGGACACGCTCAGCGAGCAGCAGATCCGCGCGGCGCTGGAAGACCTGATGACGCAGCGCACGTCGATCATCATCGCGCACCGGCTATCGACCGTGCGCAATGCCGACCTGATTCTCGTGATGGAGCACGGCAGCGTGATCGAGGCCGGACGGCATGCGGACCTGATGGCGCGGCAGGGCGCGTATGGGCGGCTCGTGTCGCATCAGGCGAGCGGGGTGGCGGCGTAAGCGACGCGGCATCGGCGCACCGTCGTTCGGCGATGCCGCGCGAATTCCGCAACCTGCGTTGAGCCGCGCCGGCGGTTGCCGGCTTGGCGCGCACGTTCGTCCCGACAAGACGCCTGGTTGAATCGCCGGCCGCCGCGCAAACCGATGTGCGGGTGGCGGCGATGGCGCGGTCGTCATCCTGCCGCGCGCGTTGCACTGGACGGCCGTCGTGCCGGCCCGCACCAGCCGCTGCGATCCTCCCTTCAGCCCTCTGCCTTGAGCCCGCCTGCGCATGACTCTTCCGAACGTCGTATGAAACCGGGGAACGTGTCGATCTCAAGTTCACGTCTTTGCCGTTCGATAACGAGCTGTTCCAGGTATTCAGGGACTTCAGGATCGAACTGACCACACGCGGTTACTACGTCGCGCCGATCGATGAGGGCGCCATTTACGTGCAACCGGAAGACGTGGACGACGAGTCATTAGTAAAAAAGCCCGCGCAAGGCGGGCTTTAACTGAATAGGGATCCGGACCAAAGCCGGTTTCTCGTTAAGCATGCACTGTCTCTGAAGGGGCAGGCTTAACCTTCGTCGGCGCATGCTTTCGTGCCTGCCACAGGTCATAGTCCAACTGCATGCCGAGCCAGAAATCAGCTCGGCCGCCGCGCTCCGCACCAAGCCACTGCTCGAGGCGTAGCGCCATATCGGGCGAGATACTCGCCCTTTCGTTGAGAACACGGGACAATTGGACGCGCGAAACGCCCAGTTGTTCTGCCGCTTGAGTCACCGTCAGGTTCAGTGCAGGAAGCACATCTTCCCGAAGGATTGCCGCGGGATGCGGCGGGTCAAACATGATGGACATAGCCGTTGTAATGAACGCTGTACTGTGGAACCGTAGTAGAGGCGGCCTGTCAGTGAGGATCGAGATAATCGACGAGGACTGCATCCTCCCCATCGAACTCGAACGTCAACCTCCAATTTCCGTTCACGTCGACCGACCATACACCGTCGCCGGTTCCCTTCCAAGGGTGCAACCGCCACCCCGGTTGGTTCATGTCGTTCGGGCTTTTCGCCCGGTTCAACGCAGACAGTAGCCGCTTGAGTTTGCTCATGTGCGCCGCTTGAATGCCCGCTGTGGAGCCAGATTCAAAGAAGCGCTGAATGCCTTTATGGCGAAAGCTCTTGATCATAGAAATTACGCATAGTGGATTCCCTTTTTTCGCGGTGAATCAAAGCGTCTCGCACAAGACGCAAGGCAAGTATAGCCTGTAACGTTACGCGTTACAAGCATTGTGAATGCGATCAACCACGACGGATTTGCTCCCCATCAATCCGCCGATTTTTTCGGGGGCAGCGCCCGCGCATCCGTTCATCCATTACCGTCGTACAACGCTTCTAGGGCGGCCCTGCCGGTGGAGCCCGAACACGGTCCCGCCTCATTCCCGCGCCCGATCGCGCGCTATTGGCAACTCTCACGGGTGGGCTTCGGAAAGCCCAAGGGGACGGCTGCCCTAGGGAGGGCTGCGCGGCACGCCCCGGCCCGGGCATTTCGCCCTCCATCCGCCGCTTTCTTCCGATCTATCCGCGCCGCGGGTTTGTCACGATGCATTTCCCCGTTGCGGTTTTTTTTGTTGTCGTAGTATCGCCATTGACAACACTTGTTGCACTAAGGTCTAATTCGACATCGCATGTTGCGGTGCGGCTTGATGTCGTCGTTCCGCCGGCCGCCTGGCCGGTCACATCGCTCAATCATGCGGAGAGAAACCATGAGTCGCCGTTCCTTCCTGAAATCCGTCGCGGTCGTTGCCGCGCTCGGCGCCAGCCTCGCACACGCGGATACCAAGACGCTCGTCGTCGGCACCGATACGTCGTTCATGCCGTTCGAGTTCAAGCAGGGCGACAAGTACGTCGGCTTCGATCTCGACCTCTGGGCGGAGATCGCGAAGGACCAGGGCTGGAAATACACGATCCAGCCGATGGATTTCGCGGGCCTGATCCCGGCACTGCAGACGCAGAACATCGACGTCGCGCTGTCGGGCATGACGATCAAGGAGGAGCGGAAGAAGGCGATCGACTTCTCCGCGCCGTACTACGACAGCGGCCTCGCGGCGATGGTGCAGACCGGCAACACGACGATCAAATCGATCGACGACCTGAACGGCAAGGTGATCGCCGCGAAAACGGGCACCGCGACGATCGACTGGATCAAGGCGCACCTGAAGCCGAAGGAGATCCGCCAGTTCCCGAACATCGACCAGGCGTACCTCGCGCTCGAAGCCGGCCGCGTCGACGCGGCGATGCACGACACGCCGAACGTGCTGTTTTTCGTGAACAACGAAGGCAAGGGCAAGGTGAAGGTCGCGGGCCAGCCGGTCAGTGGCGACAAGTACGGCGTGGGTTTCCCGAAGGGCAGCCCGCTCGTGCCGAAGGTCAACGCATCGCTCGTGAAGATCCGGGCCGATGGCCGCTACGCGCAGATCTACAAGAAGTGGTTCGGGGCCGAACCGCCGAAGATGTGAGCGTGACGCCGCAACAGTGCGCGGCCGGATGGCCGCGCCGGTCTTGAATCGAACGGGGAGCGACAAGTGAATTTCGATTGGTCGGCGATCTGGGCGGCGTTGCCGGACCTGATGGACGGGGTCCGGTTGACGGTGTTCATCGCATTTTTCGGGCTGGTGGGCGGCTTCGTCGTCGGGATGGTCGCGGGCATGTTCCGCGCATACGGGCCGAAGGCGATGAACGTGCTCGCCCAGGTTTATATTGAATTGATCCGCGGCACGCCGATCGTCGTGCAGGTGATGTTCCTGTATTTCGCGCTGCCGCTGCTCGCGCATATCCGCATCGACGGCCTGACGGCCGCGATCATCGCGATCACGGTGAATTCCGGCGCGTATCTCGCGGAAGTGGTGCGCGGCGCGCTGCTGTCGATCCCGAAGGGGCTGACGGAAGCGGGGCTCGCGATGGGCCTGTCGATGCCGCGCGTGCTGTTGAAGGTGGTCGGGCCGCTCGCGTTCCGGCGGCTGATTCCGCCGCTCGGCAACCAGTGCATCGTGAGCCTGAAGGACACGTCGCTGTTCATCGTGATCGGCGTCGGCGAGCTGACGCGCAAGGGGCAGGAAATCATCGCGGGCAATTTCCAGGCGGTCGAGATCTGGAGTGCGGTGGCCGTCATCTACCTGTTGCTGACCGGCGCCATGACGTTGACGCTGCGGCTCGTCGAAAAGCGCATGAGGATTCTATGAGCATGATCGAATTCCAGAACGTGTCGAAGAGCTTCGGCCACGTGCCGGTGCTGAAGAACATCGACCTGAAGATCGACGCGGGCGAGGTGGTCGTCGTGGTCGGCCCGTCCGGCTCGGGCAAGTCGACGATGTTGCGCTGTATCAACGCGCTCGAGAAAATCACCGGCGGCGAGCTACTGGTCGACGGCCAGAGCGTGCGCGGCAACGCGACGACGATCCGCAACATCCGGCTCGAAGCCGGCATGGTGTTCCAGCAGTTCAACCTGTTCCCGCAAATGACCGCGCTCGAGAACGTGATGTTCGGGCCGATGCAGGTGCGCGGCGCGTCACGCGCCGACGCGCGCGACCAGGCGATGGCGCTGCTCGACAAGGTCGGCCTTGAATCGCGCGCGAATCATTACCCGTCGGAGTTGTCGGGCGGCCAGCAGCAGCGCGTCGCGATTGCGCGCGCGCTCGCGATCCGGCCGCGGCTGATGCTGTTCGACGAACCGACGTCGGCGCTCGATCCGGAATTACGCCACGAAGTGCTGAAAGTGATGCAGGATCTTGCGACCGAAGGGATGACGATGATCGTCGTCACGCACGAGATCGGCTTTGCGAAGCGGGTCGGCACGCGGCTGCTGTTCATGGATCAGGGCGGGATCGCGGAAGACGGCCATCCGGTCGAGCTGATCGACCGGCCGCCGACCCCGCGCCTGAAGGAATTCCTGAAACACGTGTCCTGAACGAAACCGAAATACCGACATGCCGCTTTCCCTTTCCCCCGTCATCGCCGGCGCGCCGTTCGACATCGGCGTGCGCCTCGGTGAGCTTGCCCGTCCCGTATTCGATGAATATATGCAGCAGAGCAGCGCGTGGCAGGCCGTGCGCCGCTGGCGCGGCCATCCGTTCGTCGCCGCGCTGCGGCAGGCTGCGCTGGCCGCGTATCCGGAGCTCGTCGCGGAGCTGGACGGGATCGCGGCGGGTGTCGGCTGGCCGGCCGAGGACATCTTCTTGTGGAACTGCCGCGGCGAGCTGATCCACAACGCGCCGGACGGCTGCACGACGCTTGCCGCGCGCGACGCGGCCGGCACGCGCTGGATCGCGCACAACGAGGACGGCGATCCGTACCTGCGCGAGCGCTGCCTGCTCGTCGACGTGCAGCCGGCGGGCAAGCCCGGCTTCATCAGCTTCTATTACCCGGGTTCGCTGCCCGGCCATACCTTTGCGGCGAACCGCGCGGGCATCGCGCAGGCGATCAACAACCTGCGGATCCGCACGCCGGCAGCGGGCGTGCCGCGCATGATCCTCGCGCGTGCCGTGCTCGATGCGACATCGCTCGACGCGGCGGCCGACGTGCTGCGTAGCCATGCGCGTGCAAGCGGCTTTCATCACACGCTGGGCGCGACCGGCGATGCGCGGCTGCTGAGCATCGAGGCAAGCGTCGCGCGCTGTTCGGTGATCGACGTCACGCGGCTCGCGGGGCATGCGAACCATCTCGTGCATCCCGGCTGCGACGCGGAAGCGCAGATCGTCACGCAATCGTCGGCCGACCGCCAGCGCCGCGTCGACGCGCTCACGCCCGCCATCGACGCGATCGACGAAGCCGCGCTGCGGCGCGTGCTCGGCGATCGCGCGCCGCAAGGGCTGCCGATCTACCGCGACGATCCGGCCGACCCCGACGACGAGAACACGCTGGCCACGGCCGTGTTCGCGATCGGCGCGGCATCGATCGATTTCACTCTTCACCAACACGGCACGCAGCGTTTCGCGACGCGCATCGTGCCGTCCGGGCGCGCGCACGACGCGCCCTGATCCATGAGGCAACGCATGACGACCGTTTTCCATCGCGCTCCGCGCGCCACCTTGCCCGTTGCCGTCGCAGGCGACGGCATCGAGATCATCGATTCGACCGGCAAACGCTATATCGACGCGTGCGGCGGCGCGGCCGTTTCGTGTCTCGGCCACAGCAACCCGCGCGTGATCGACGCGATCAAGCGGCAGGCGCAGCAACTGGCGTACGCGCATACGTCGTTCTTCACGACCGACGTGGCCGAGGAACTGGCCGACCGGCTCGTCGACGCCGCGCCGGCCGGCCTCGAACACGTGTATTTCGTGTCGGGCGGTTCCGAGGCGGTCGAGGCCGCGCTGAAGCTTGCGCGCCAGTATTTCGTCGAGAAGGGCGAGCCGCAGCGCCGCCATTTCATCGCGCGACGCCAGAGCTATCACGGCAATACGCTCGGCGCGCTCGCGATCGGCGGCAATGCGTGGCGGCGCGAGCCGTTCCTGCCGCTGCTGATCGAGGCGCACCACGTGAGCCCGTGTTATGCGTATCGCGACCAGCAGGCGGGTGAAACCGACGACGCGTATGCGCAACGCCTCGCGGACGAACTCGAACGGAAGATCGTCGAACTCGGCGCGGACAACGTCGCGGCGTTCGTCGCGGAGACGGTCGTGGGCGCAACGGCCGGCGCGGTGCCGCCGGTGCGCACGTACCTGAAGAAGATTCGCGCGGTGTGCGACAAGTACGGCGTGCTGCTGATCCTCGACGAGATCATGTCGGGGATGGGGCGCACCGGCTACCTGTACGCGTGCGACGAAGACGGCGTCGCGCCCGATCTGCTGACGATCGCGAAAGGGCTCGGCGCGGGCTACCAGCCGATCGGCGCGACGCTCGTCAGCGACCGCATCTACCGGACGATCGTCGACGGCTCTGGTTTCTTCCAGCACGGCCACACGTACCTCGGCCACGCAACCGCATGCGCGGCCGCGCTCGAAGTGCAGCGCGTGATCGCCGAGGAGAAGCTGCTCGACAACGTGAAGGCACGCGGCGAGCAACTGCGCGCATCGTTGCGCGAGCATTACGGCCCGCATCCGCATATCGGCGACGTGCGCGGCCGCGGGCTGTTCGTCGGCGTCGAGCTCGTGCGCGATCGCGACAGCAAGGCGACGTTCGATCCGGCGCTGAAGCTGCATGCGACGGTCAAGCGCGAGGCGATGCAGCGCGGCCTGATGGTGTATCCGATGGGCGGGACGATCGACGGCGTTCACGGCGATCACATCCTGATCGCACCGCCGTTCATTTGCACCGCGCAGCAGATCGATACGATCGTCGAGCGGCTGTCGGGCGCGATCGGCGCGGCGCTCGCGTCGGCCGGCGCGTGACCGTATTCATCGAACCTTGTCAGGACTTCGCCATGACCAACAGATTGCCTCCGTTCGATCCCGCATCGGCCACCGATGAACAGAAGGCCGTGCTGGCCGACATTCTCAGCGGCCCGCGCGGCAACCTGAACGGGCCGTTTCTCGGCTGGATCGCGAGCCCCGAGCTGGCGCAGCACGCACAGAAACTCGGCGCGTTCTGCCGCTATCGCACGGGCCTGCCGCTGCGCCTGTCGGAACTCGCGATTCTCGTGACGGCCGCGCGCTGGCGCTCGCAGGCCGAGTGGCACATCCACCATCCGATCGCACTGGAGGCGGGCGTGCCGGCCGCGACGGCCGACGCGATCCGGCGCGGCGTCGCGCCCGCATTCGAGTCGGACGACGATGCGCTGATTCATGCATTCGCGAGCGAGCTGTACGACACGCGGCGCGTGAGCGACGCGACGTTCGCACGGGCGCAAGCGCGCTTCGGCCACGAAACCGTCGTCAATCTCGTTGCATTGCTCGGCTACTACGCGCTCGTCGCGATGACGCTGAACACGTTCGGCATGCGCGCGCAAGGGCAGACCGAATTGCCGTTTCCGGAGTGATGCCCGAACGTTGATCGTGCCGGAACAACGGAAGCGATACGTCTGACGAACGTGTTGCCGACCTGTTCCGGCACAATGCAACCAAATGTATTCGTGCGGGATCGACGGCCCATCGCCGCGTATGATGGCTTGTTCACGTCGATATGAGCGGTGAGCAAGCATGACGAGTACCCGCAAGACCTTGATGATCGCCGGTGGGCTCCTGGTAGCCGCCGCCGGCACTGCCTACGTGATGCTCCTGCGTGCGGATCACCGCGCGATCGAGGATGCCGGCATCGGCGATTCGGCCGCGCCCGTTGCCGCGGCGCCGGCGGGCAACGATCACGCGGTGCAGGGCACCATCGCGCCGCCGGCCCCGGCCGCCGCGATGGCATCGAAACAGGCGGCTGTCGCGCCGCCGCCCCCCGCACCGGCGCCTGCTGCGCCGGCCGAAACCGCGCGCGTCAGCGCAGCGCCGGCCGTGCCGGTTGTCAGCGACAAACCGCAGCCGGTGACGAAGCCGAACGCGCCGCCGCCGAAGGTCAACGTCGTGACCGTCGATGCGCAGGATTCGACCCCATCGGCACCGCCGCCATCCGCCAAACCTATGCAGCAGGCCGCACCGGCACCGGCGCCCGCGCAGGTCACGCAGCGCGCGCCGCGCAAGCGCGACGGCCTCGAACGCCACGCGGGCGCAGCACCCTCCGCAACGAAATCCGAAACGCCGGAGACGGCCGCGCTCGTCAGGGAATCGGCGAAGCTCGACCCGTCGTTGCCGCCGCCGTCGATGTCATCGGTGTCGTCGATGCCGGCGAACACCGGTTCGACCCGGCAGGGCGGTTCGTCGTCCGGCGCGAATCCGGTGGCGGCCGCGATGACCGAGCAACTGGTCAGGCAGTCGAGCAGCTTCAAGTCGACGGCGCCTGCGCCCGCGGACGGCGGCCCGACCGCGACCAAGTAACCGCAATCGCTTCCGGAATAAAAAGGACCCCGCATGCCGACCAAAGCATGCGGGGCCAAGAGAGACAAACTGTTGTGCCGACGGGCTGACGCGCGTTACGCGGCGACCGCTTCCTCGGCCTGCCGCTGCGCGGCGGCAACCGGCGCCACGTCCTGCCGGATCAGGTGGTCGAACGCACCGAGCGATGCCTTCGCGCCTTCGCCCACGGCGATCACGATCTGCTTGAACGGCACCGTCGTCACGTCGCCGGCCGCGAACACGCCCGGTACCGACGTCGCGCCGCGTGCATCGACGACGATCTCGCCGTGCTTCGACAGTTCGACCGTTCCCTTCAGCCATTCGGTGTTCGGCACGAGGCCGATCTGCACGAACACGCCTTCGAGATCGATGCGCTGCGTATCGCCCGAGCGCAGATCCTTGTAGACGAGCCCGTTCAGTTTGCTGCCGTCGCCGGTCAGCTCGGTCGTTTGCGCCTGCGTGACGATCGTCACGTTCGGCAGGCTGCGCAGCTTGCGCTGCAGCACTTCGTCCGCGCGCAGTTGCGCGCCGTATTCGATCAGCGTGACTTCCTTCACGATGCCGGCGAGGTCGATCGCGGCCTCGACGCCCGAGTTGCCGCCGCCGACCACCGCGACGCGCTTGCCCTTGAACAGCGGGCCGTCGCAGTGCGGGCAGTACGCGACACCGCGGTTGCGGTATTCGCGCTCGCCCGGCACGTTGATTTCACGCCAGCGCGCGCCGGTCGCGAGGATGATCGTCTTCGCCTTCAGCACCGCGCCGTTCGCGAGGCGGATCTGGTGCACGTCGCCCGGAATCAGCGCATCGGCGCGCTGCACGTCCATGATGTCGACGTCGTACTGCTTCACGTGCTGTTCGAGCGCGGTCGCGAACTTCGGCCCTTCGGTTTCCTGCACCGACACGAAGTTCTCGATCGCCATCGTGTCGAGCACCTGGCCGCCGAAACGCTCGGCCACGACACCCGTCGCAATGCCCTTGCGCGCCGAGTAGATCGCGGCCGCCGCGCCTGCCGGGCCGCCGCCGACGATCAGCGTATCGAACACCGCCTTGGTCTCGAGCGACTTCGCGGCCCGTGCGCTGGCGCCCGTATCGAGCTTCGCGAGGATTTCCTTCACGCTGCTGCGGCCCTGGCCGAACGACGCGCCGTTCAGGAACATCGTCGGCACGGCCATGATCTGGCGCGACTCGACTTCGCCCTGGAACAGCGCGCCGTCGATCGCGACGTGACGGATGCGCGGGTTGATCAGCGACATCACGTTCAGCGCCTGCACGACTTCCGGGCAGTTCTGGCACGACAGCGAGAAATACGTCTCGAACGCGTAGTCGCCGTCGAGCGCGCGGATCTGTTCGATCACGTCGTCGTCGAGCTTGATCGGATGGCCGCCCGTCTGCAGCAGCGCGAGCACGAGCGACGTGAATTCATGGCCCATCGGGATGCCGGCGAAGCGGATGCCGGACGGCTTGCCGGGCTCGCCGATCGAGAACGACGGCTTGCGCTCGGCGTCGTCGCGGCGTTCGGTCACGGTCACGCGATCCGTCAGCGACGCAATCTCGTTCAGCAGCGCCAGCAGTTCCTGCGATTTCGCGCTGTCGTCGAGCGAGGCGACGAGTTCGATCGGGCGCGTGATCTTTTCGAGGTACGCTTTGAGTTGGTTCTTGAGATTGGCGTCGAGCATGGCGTTTCGGATTCCGTATTAATGATTCTGGTCGGGCACGTCGTGCCGGAGGAGGGCGCGGGCCGCATGCCGCGGCGGCCCGTCATCGGGAGGCTCGCGCGCCTCGTGCGAGGCGCGCGGCGCGATCGTCAGATCTTGCCGATCAGGTCGAGCGACGGGGTCAGCGTTTCCGCACCCGGCGTCCACTTGGCCGGGCACACTTCACCCGGGTGCGCCGCGATGTATTGCGCCGCCTGCACCTTGCGCAGCAGTTCGCCTGCGTCGCGGCCGATGCCGTTGTCGTGGATTTCGCACAGCTTGATCTCGCCTTCCGGGTTGATCACGAACGTGCCGCGCAGGGCCATCCCTTCTTCCTCGATCAGCACGTCGAAGTTGCGCGACAGCGTGAGCGTCGGGTCGCCGATCATCGGGTACTTGATCTTGCCGATCGTGTCCGACGTGTCGTGCCAGGCCTTGTGCGTGAAGTGGGTGTCGGTCGACACGCCGTAGATTTCGACACCCAGCTTCTGGAATTCCGCGTAACGGTCGGCGAGGTCGCCCAGCTCGGTCGGGCAGACGAACGTGAAGTCGGCCGGGTAGAACACGACGACGGACCACTTGCCCTTGAAGTTCTCTTCCGAGACGGGCACGAAATCGCCGTTGTGGTATGCGGTTGCCTTGAACGGCTTGATTTGGGTGTTGATGATCGGCATCTGGACAATTCCTTTTCGTCAGTGGTGAGTGGAGTGTTGCCAGTATCCGGGTTCACCCTGAGCTTGTGAAATTGCTTGTTTCAATCCGGGGCATCAGGAATTTCTATCTGCTTCCGGCCCTTGATTGGCGGGGGGCGGGGGAGGTCATTGACGCGCGGGTGCGTGGATGAGCGGTAACCGGGCGGAGATGCGGCGAGCGGGAATGCGCAGAAAGTCAAAAGCCGCAGTGGATCGACTCCAGGCGGCAGCGATGGGCGTTCGGGGGCGCGTTCACCACTCCGAGCGCAAGTCTTCCTGGGCGACGGCATTGCACCCCTTCCAGAGGCCGAACACATTGTCAGCAAGTGTCCGGTTCCGTAGCGCGATGTAGGCGTCGATCGCGTCCCGGACGACCTCGGCCGAGGATCTGTTCTGGTGTGTGGCGATGCGGGTCAACGCGGCATGCTGGTCATCCGATAGATCGACTGGAATTCTGCTCATCTCAACCTCCGTGACGGGACACGACCATCGTGCCGATCCGGTCGGCCAGGTGCAAGTGCGCGGCACGTCCCATGCGAATGCGGCTTCCCGATTCGCCGGTTGTCGGAGCGGCGTCTTCGCGCTCCGCTCAAATCCCCGCCATCTTCCTCAACCACGCCGCCAGCCGCCTGGCGCCGTCCGGCATGTCCGCGTCCTCGCGGGTGCACAGGTAGTAATCGCGGCCGTCGTCGAGCACGTGATCGAACAGCTTCACGAGCTCGCCATTCGCCAGTTCACGCTCGACCAGCGGCGCGCGCAGCAACGCCGCGCCGAGATCCGCGCGCGCGGCGCTCAGCGTGAGCTGGCCGTCCTCGAACATCGGCCCGACCGCATGCGACACATGCTTGACGCCCGCGCCCTGCAGCCAGTTGACCCACGTGCTGCGATCCTCGTCGTGCACGAGCGGGGCGCGCGCGAGATCGGCCGGCGTGCGGAACGGCCCGTGGCGCTTCAGGAACGACGGGCTGCACATCGGCACCATCGCGCCCGGCAGCAGCCGTTCGCAGCGGTAGCCGGGCCAGTCGCCGGTGCCGAAGCGGATCGACAGGTCCGATGCATCGCTGCGGTAGTTGCGGTGATGCGCGTACAGCACGGTCACGTCGACGTCCGTGTTGTCGGCCAGGAATGCGTGCAGCCGCGGAATGAACCAGCCGATGCCGAGCAGCGGAATCAGGCTGACGGTGATCTGCCGCAGGGACGAGCGGTCGCGCGCGAAGCGCGTCGCGCTGCGCAGCACCGAGAACGCGGCGCTGATCGAGCGGTAGTAGTCGCGGCCTTCGTCCGTGAGCGCGAGCAGCCGGCCCTCGCGCACCGTCAGCGGCGTCTGGATGAACGCTTCGAGCAGTTGCAGCTGATGGCTGACCGCCGACGGCGTGATGTCGAGCTCGCCCGCCGCCGCGGTGACCGACCCGAGACGCGCGAAAGCTTCGAACGCACGCACCGCGCGCAGCGGCGGATCGTGCGGTAATTGTTCGATATTTTTCATGTATCGAATTTTATCGAAAAGTCAGGGTAAGCGACAACACAAAAATATCCCGTGTTTACAGTGGGGTGCGTTAATGTGGCGGGAACGGCATAAGCATCCAACAATTGGATATTTGGGGTTTGGGTGCTGAATATTTAATATTTTTCATGTTTTGATTCAATTCACCGATCCCCCCGCACATGAAAATCGCCTTTCTCCCCGCCAGCCTCGCATTCTCGGCGGCCGCCCTGGTCGCCTCCGTTCCCGCGTTCGCGCAATCCGCGCCGCAGACCGTCCTGATCGGTCTCGCCGCGCCGCTCACCGGCCCGTCCGCGCGGATCGGCAAGGATCTGCAGAACGGCGCGCAACTCGCGATCGACGACGCGAACGCGAAGCATCCGACCATCGGCGGCAAGCCGGTCGTCTACAAGCTCGTCGCGGCCGATGATCAATCCGATCCGCGCACGGCCGTCGCGGTTGCGCAGCAGCTCGTCGACCAGCACGTGATCGGCGTCGTCGGCCACTGGAACACGGGCTGCAGCGTGCCGGCGTCGCGCGTCTACCGCGATGCGGGCATCCCGCAGATCGCGCCGGCGTCCACCGGCCATCAATACACGCAGCAGGGCTACGCGACGGCCTTCCGCATCATGGGCCACGATGATGCGGGCGGCAATTTCACCGGCGCGTATGCGGTGAAGACGCTGAAGGCGAAGCGCATCGCGGTGATCGACGATCGCACGTCGTTCGGCTCGGGCCTGGCCGACCAGTTCATCAAGGGCGTGCAGGCGAACGGCGGCACGATCGTCGATCGCCAGTACGTGAACGACAAGACGACCGACTTCAGCGGCGTGCTGACCGCGATCAAGGGCAAGCGCTCGGATCTCGTGTTCTTCGGCGGCCTCGATGCGCAGGCCGCGCCGATCTCGCGCCGGATGCGTCAGCTCGGCGTGAACGCGCCGCTGCTCGGCGCGGGCGGCTTCGTGAGCCAGACCTTCCTGTCGCTGGCCGGCAAGGACGGCGACGGCGTGACGGCGCTCGAACCGGGCCTGCCGCTCGACCGGATGCCGGGCGGCAAGGCGTTCGACACGCATTACCAGGCGCGCTTCCGCGCCCCGATCGAGCTGCATGCGCCGTTCGCGTACGACGCGGCCGCCACGCTGATCGCGGCCGCGCAGAAGGCCGGCACGACGCAGCCGGCGAAACTGGTCGCGGCGGTGCGTGCGATCGACCGGCCCGGCGTGACGGGGCGGATCGCGTTCGACAACGCAGGCAACCTGAAGGATCCGGCGTTCACGATCTACCAGGTGCGCGGCGGCAAGTGGACCGTCGTCGACGTGCTCGGCGGCTCGCGCACCGCGACCAAGTAAACGACCCAGCACGACTCTGCGATAAAACAACCAAGACGATCCCCATGACCGAAGCCACCCAGACATCCGCCGCCGCACCCGAGGACACGCGCCTCGGGATCCTCGCGCGGCGCCGCATCGAAGCGGAAATCATCAAGCCGATCTACGAGATCATGAAGCGCGAGTTCGGCGCCGAGCGCGCGCAGGCCGTGATCGCGGAAGCCGTGCGCGGCGCGGCAGTGGACGCCGGCCGCACGTTCGCCGCGCAGGAACCGGGTGGCACGAGCGTGAAGTCGTTCATCGCGCTGCAGGTGCTGTGGGAGAAGGACGACGCGCTCGACGTCGAGGTGCGGCGCGCGGACGACGCGCATTACGACTACGACGTGCACCGCTGCAGCTACGCGGAGATGTATCACGCGATGGGGCTCGGCGAGATCGGCCACCTGCTGAGCTGCGCGCGCGACAGCTATTTCATCCAGGGCTATGCGCCGGACATCGCGCTCACGCGGACGAGCACGATCATGCAGGGCGGCAAGCGCTGCGATTTCCGTTACGCGCTGCGGGCCGCGCCGGAGAACGGCGATGCGTGACGACACCACGATTGCCGAAAGCGTGAGCGCGCCGCGCGTCGACGGCGACCGCCTGTGGGCGTCGCTCGACCGGATGGCGCAGATCGGTGCAACGCCGAAGGGCGGCGTCTGCCGCCTCGCGCTGACCGATCTCGATCGCGAGTCGCGCGACCTGTTCGTGCAATGGGCGCAAGACGCCGGCTGCACGGTGCGCGTGGACCGGATGGGCAACGTGTTCGCGCGCCGCGCGGGGCGCAACCCCGACGCCGCGCCCGTCATGACCGGCTCGCACGCCGATTCGCAGCCGACGGGCGGCCGCTACGACGGCATCTACGGCGTGCTCGGCGGGCTCGAGGTCGTGCGCGCGCTGAACGATGCGGGCATCGAGACCGAGCGCCCGATCGACGTCGTGATCTGGACCAACGAGGAAGGCTCGCGCTTCGCGCCGGCGATGGTGTCGGCCGGCGTGTTCTCGGGCGTCTATACGCTCGAATACGGGCTGTCGCGCACCGATGGCGCAGGCAGGACGATCGGCGAGGAACTGGCGCGGATCGGCTACGCGGGCGCCGAGCCCGTCGGCGGCTATCCGGTGCATGCGGCGTACGAGCTGCATATCGAACAGGGCGCGATTCTCGAACGGGCCGGCAAGACGATCGGCGTCGTGACGGCCGGGCAGGGGCAGCGCTGGTACGAGGTGACGCTCACCGGTGTCGACGCGCATGCGGGCACGACGCCGATGGAATTCCGCCGCGATGCGCTCGTTGGCGCCGCACGGATGGTCTCGTTCGTCGAAGTGCTCGGCCGCCGTTACGCGCCGTACGCGCGGGCGACCGTCGGGATGATCGAGGCGCGGCCGAACTCGCGGAATACCGTGCCGGGCGGCTGCTTCTTCACGATCGAATTCCGTCATCCCGATGACGCGGTGCTCGACGAGCTCGACGCGACGCTGCGCGCGGAACTCGCACGGGTGGCCGACGAAACGGGCCTCGGTGCGCAGATCGAGCAGATCTTCACGTATGCGCCGATTCCGTTCGCGCCGCGTTGCATCGATACGGTGCGTGAGGCGGCGCAGGCGCTCGGGTTGTCGCACATGGATATCGTGTCCGGCGCGGGGCATGACGCGTGCTATGTGGCGCGCGTCGCGCCGACGGGGATGATCTTCGTCCCGTGCGTCGATGGGCTGAGCCACAACGAAGCCGAAGCGATTACGCCCGAGTGGGCGGCGGCGGGTGCCGACGTGCTGTTGCGGGCGGTGCTGCGGAGCGCGCAGGAAAGCTGAACCGGAGTGTGACGGTAGTGGTCCGGCGGGAGAATCTGCGCCAGGCTACGCGGGTCAATGCCTGACGATGCGAACGCGTGGGTTGCGTCGTCAGGCGCCCGGCGAATGCCGATCGATGTACCGCCGCATCACATGGAACGCGAGATCGGTGCGCTCCGGAATCGTGATCGTCGCGTCATCGGCTGCGAAGCCGAGTTTTTCATAGAACCGGTGCGCGGATTCGCGTGCCGTACACCACACGAGTGCGGCCCCATGTGCTTCCGCGTGCCGTACGCAGACCTGCACCAGCACACGCCCGAAGCCCATGCCACGGACGGCAGGGTGGACGGCCATCCCGCGAAGCCGCCACGCCGGTCGCGCGGGATCGTCTTCGCGCACCTCCTCGCAGATCGACGCAACCGCGACGATGCCCGACGTATCACGTACGCCGACGTGCAGCGTCGTCGGCGCAAGGTCGCCGGCCAGCGCGCTCGCATCCAGATCGCCATTCAGCAGGATCATCGCGCGGAGCGGGCGCGTCTGCGCGGCATCGATCGGCGCGATGGTGAACAGCGTGTCGCCTGACGTCATCAACGTTCCTCGAGTCATTCGATTCAGCCGCGCGTTACTGAGCGGCCTTGCGCCGCGCCATATAAGCGAGATACGCGACGATCTGGTCGAGTTCGCGGTCGCTCAGCTGGTCGGGCGGAAACGCCGGCATGCTGCGGCCCGGCCAGTCGCGCACCGACGCCGGGTTGCGGATATAGCGGCGCAGCGCGGCGGGCTGGAAGTAGTCGACCGGGTTCATCGGCGTGTTCAGGTCGGGGCCGGCATGGCTGCTGCCCGCGCCGTCGAGGCGGTGGCACGCGAGGCATTGCGTGACGAACAGGTGCTGGCCCGCGCGAGCCGGGTCGTTTGCAGGCAGCGCGGCATCGACGGCGAGCGACGGCCAGCGCGCGAGCGGCGACGATTCGATCGTGACGCGCACGATCTGGTACGGCCACTGCTCGCCGCGCACCGACGACGCGTCAGGCCCGAGCCAGACCAGGTAGAACGGCCCGGCGCTGACCTGTTTGCCGGGCAGCGTCGGCCACGGATGCGCCGGATCCTCGATCGCGAGCCACGGGATGGCGCCCGCCTGCGGGCGGCGGCGCACGAGATCCAGCGGCAGTTGCGCGGCGAAGCCGTCGGCGGCACGGGTTTCGAGCACACCGTCGGCCGGCAGCGTGTCGCCGAGCAGCGCGGCGAACGGCACCGCGCGGAACGTCATCGGCCGGCCGTACGCGATGTCGCGCGGCACGTGGATGTCGGCGGCATCGGGGCGCGCGAGCAGCGTCTGCCGGGTGAGGGCGCGGGCCGTGCCGTCGGTCTCGAGTTCGAGCGCGGACTGGGCCCACGCGCGTTGTCCGATCAGGCAAACCGTCAGCAGCAAAAGCGAAAACCACCGGCGCTTCAGCATTCGTTCTCCGGGAAAGGGCATTCCGGCGGCGACCGGAGTGGCTGGCCGCGGCCGATGGAAGGAATCGGGCGACAGTCTATCCGGTACGCGCGGCGCTGGCGACTGCGGCGCGGGGATGGGGCGGCCAGTCATGATCGGGCCGGCCGGCGGCAGCGCGGCTGGCGGCCGGCCCGCGAGAGGGAGGCGGCATTGCGGGGCGAGGTTTGAGCACGAAGAAGCGGAAGAAGCGGAAGGAGCGGAAGGAGCGGAAGAAGCGGAAGAAGCGGAAGAAGCGGAAGAAGCGGAAGAAGCGGGCCCGCGGCACTCACTGCGAGCCGGCCCGTTACCAAGCCCGCCGTCAATGACTAGAACAAGGCACTTCGCGCTTCGGCAACGGCGTTTCGTGCGCCGGTTCGAAATCGGCTTCGCGCGTGCCCGACGGCGTCAGCGACACGAAATGCATCGCGGTGCCGCTCCCCGGGAAGCCGGCGATACCGGTCAAACCCCACGGAATCGGCGAACGCTGCACGCCGCTCGCTGAAATGTCCGACGGCCCGAGCGCGAGAGTCAGCAGCCGCCCGTCGCGGATCGGTACGTACGCATGCGAGCCGGACACCCCGATACCGGATTCGCGCACCGACGCCGGCAGGCAGTCGAGCGTCGCCGTGCGGCGGCCGTCCGGCGCGATCAGCATCGCGACGCCGCGATCGTCCGCCGTCGTCGTGACGACGATGAAGCGGTCGATCTCCGGCACGTAAGCCGACGAATACACGTAGTACTGGATCGCGTCGTTCAGCGTCCCCAGCTTGTCCAGCTTCGCCGTGACCGGGTCGAACATCGCGTATTCGAGCGTCGCGTCCGTGCTGCCCTCGATGTATTTCTGCCACACGAGCAGCGCCGTATGCGGCGAGCCCGCGACGACGGGCCACCACTCGCGGCGGTGCGGCACGACCGCGACATGGTTCAGCACGCGCCCGGCCGCGTCGTAGGTTTTCACGTACACGCCGTTGCCGGTGCCGAGGTTGTCGACGCCGCCGCCGTCGATCCAGTCGGCCGAATAGAACACGACGAAGCGGTCGGCCGCCGTGGCGACATGCCCCGAGTGGCCGCCCGATTCGACGTCGTTCGGGTAGGGCTTGATCGGCTTCAGGTCGCGGCGGTAGACGCCGTAGCGCTGGCTGACTTCCTGCGGCGCATTCCAGCCGTCCTCGAACGTGACGAAGATGTCGCCGCGCGCGTTCTGCGCGATCGAAACGGGCTCCTGCGCCTCGGGGCGGCTGATGAACGTGCGGACGTGCAGCAGGTTCGGCTTGCCGGGCAGCCATTCGCCGACGTACACGTCATGCGGCCAGCTGCCGCCGCGCATCGCGCCGCGCGGCACGACACCCGAGCTGCTGAAGAACACCCAGCGCTTGCCGTTGCCGGCGTCGGCCACGCCGATGCCGTGCATGAAGCTGCGCGGATCGACGGCCGGGCGAGATGAAGGGCCGCCCTGCACGGTGACCGTATGCACGACCGGTGTGGCGGCGAAGGCGGGCGGCATCGCCGTGACGATGCCGCATGCGCCGCACAGCGCGGCCGCGACGCGCTGCGCGACCGCCTGTGCCGGGCGCGTTCGCCCCTTCATTCGACGGTCACCGATTTCGCGAGGTTGCGCGGCTTGTCGACGTCGGCGCCGCGCGCGCAGCCGACGTGATAGGCGAGCAGTTGCAGCGGAATCACGTTGACGATCGGCGACAGCACGTCGCCCGATTCGCGCACGCGGATCAGGTGCGTGTCGCGGTCGGCGTCGATCCCGAGCTGGTCGCCGGCCAGCACGTAGAGCCGTCCGCCGCGCGCGCGTACCTCGGCCATGTTGGATTTCAGCTTCTGGAACAGGCGGTCGTCCGGCGCGATCGTGACGACCGGCATCGCGCTCGTGACGAGCGCGAGCGGGCCGTGCTTCAGTTCGCCGGCCGCATAGCCTTCCGCGTGGATGTACGACACCTCCTTGAGCTTCAGCGCGCCTTCCATCGCGATCGGGAAATGAATGCCGCGCCCGAGGAACAGCGCGTTCTCGGTGCGTGCGAACTTCGTGGCCCAGCCCATGATCTGCGTTTCGAGCGCGAGTGCGTGGCCGATGCGCTCGGGCAGCGCATGCAGCTGCTTCAGGTGCAGCGCGACCTGCTTCGCGTCGAGCCGGCCGCGCAGCTGCGCGAGCGTCAGCGTCAGCACGAACAGCGCGACGAGCTGCGTCGTGAACGCCTTGGTCGACGCGACGCCGAGCTCGATGCCGGCCCGCGTCAGGAACCGCAGCGGCGCGTTGCGCGCGATCGTGCTGGTCGCCACGTTGCAGATCGCCATCGACAGTGCCTGGCCCATGTCGCGCGCCTGCTCGATCGCGCCGATCGTGTCGGCCGTCTCGCCCGATTGCGAAATGCCGACGACGAGCGTGCGCGGATCGGGCACCGTCTCGCGGTAGCGGAATTCGCTGGCGATCTCGACCTGGGCGGGCACGCCCGCGATGGCCTCCAGCCAGTACTTCGCGGTCAGCCCCGCGTAGTAGCTGGTGCCGCAGCCGAGCAGCAGCACGTTCTTCACTCGCGACAGCAGCGCGCGCGTGTCGTCGGTCGCGTCGAACAACGCCGGCGAAATCGTGTCGATACCGTCGAGCGTGCTGGCGATCGCCTTCGGCTGCTCGAAGATCTCCTTCTGCATGAAATGCTGGTACGGGCCGAGCGCGGCGTCGCCTTCGCGCGCCTTCACATGGCACAGCGGGCGCTGGGCCTCGTGCCCGCCCGAGTCGACCACGGCGATCCGGTCCGGCGTGATCAGCGCGACGTCGCCGTCTTCCAGGTAGACGAAGCGGTCGGTCAGGTCGCCGAGCGCCGCGCAGTCCGACGCGAGGTAGTTCTGTTCGGCGCCGATGCCGATCACGAGCGGCGAGCCGGCGCGCGCGGCGACGAGGCGCTGCGGCTCCTTCGCGCTCAGCACCGCGATCGCGTACGCGCCATGCAGCCGCTTGACGGCGCGCACGACCGCGTCGAACAGATCGTCGCGATAGAGGCTGTGGATCAGGTGCGCGATCACCTCGGTGTCGGTCTGGCCGCGAAACGTATAGCCGCGCTCCCGCAGCTCCACGCGCAGCGCGTCGTGGTTCTCGATGATGCCGTTGTGCACGACCGCGATCGTGTCGCCGGACATGATCGGATGCGCGTTCATTTCGGACGGTGCGCCGTGGGTCGCCCAGCGCGTATGCGCGATGCAGGTCTGCGCTTCGAGACCCAGCGTCAGCACGCGGGCCTGCAGGTCGGTCACGCGCCGCAACGTGCGTTCGCTGCGCAGGCGGCCGTCGTCCTGTACGGCAATGCCGCACGAATCGTAGCCGCGATACTCGAGCCTGCTCAGCGCATTGACCAGTTGCGGGACCTGATTGTTCAGGCCGCTTGCTCCGACGATTCCGCACATGATTCACCTCGTCCACAAAAGGTTGCCGGGCTGCCGGCGAAGTGCGGCAGCGCGGTATCTGGAGTGGCGCCGCGTCGCACGAATGGCATCCCCGTGCGCAACGGCGCGTCTCCGCTGACCTACTCGCGGGGCTGCGGCCCCGCGTGGGCTACCCATTCGATGTCGGAAATCGAGCCGTTCGCGTCGTGCGACGCGACGAGAATGCGCGTCGTGCGCCGCGCGCCGCGCCGGCGGGCGCTTGCCAGCACGGTCGGCGGCACCGAGCGCACCTTCGCGCTGGCCGAGCGCCGCAGCATCTTCGACACGCGCAGCCGGTAGGCCAGCGGATGCACGACGCGCCCGGCGATCAGCCACATGACGATGGTGCCCGCGATGAGCGCGATGCTGGTCGCGTAGAACACCATCTGTTCGATCGGCATCTCGGCCGGATTGAATGGCAGCAGGTAGCGGTACGTGTAGATGCAGATCGATGCCCACACGGCGCCCACCAGCGCCGGCCGCAGGAGCCGGAACCAGATGGTCAGCACGGACCCGATGATGCGGCCGCGCTCGGCGATCAGTTCGCGCGGTGTGCGCAGGGAAAGGTCAATAATCGGTGCGTTCTTCATGTTGAATGCCTCGGTCGGGGCTGACCCATACGGCCCGCTTGCCGCGGCCCCGCAGCATGACGGCTGGCAGGGCGACGACGGTGGTGATCATGCTGATCAGCCAGAAGGCGACGGGATACCAGATGGTGTCCAGGAAATACATCAGGAGTTTTTCGTCGTAACGACGATCGATCATGCTGCCGATGATCAGTTGCAGGATGCAGGTGGCGACCAGCAGCATGCCGTGCCAGTGCGGCACGACCGATACGTGCCAGTCTTGCGGCAGCGGGTACACGACATTGATGAGCGCGAGCAGCAGGATGAACGTCATCGAATACGCCCATGCGATGCCGATCAGGTACTCGGCGAACAGCGGCCACATCATCATCTGCGTCGGCCGCGCGAGCGTGCCCGCGTACTTCATCAGCACCTGGATGCCGCCCTTCGACCAGCGCAAGCGCTGCCGGTACAGGCCCTTCACCGTCTCGGGCATCAGGATCCAGCTCAGCGCGTGCGGCTCGTACACGACGCGCCAGTCGCGGCACTGCAGCTTCCAGCTGATGTCGATGTCCTCGGTCAGCATGTCCGAGCTCCAGTAGCCGACGTCGGCGAGCGCGGTCTTGCGGAACATCGTGATCACGCCGGATACCGTGAAGATGCGGCCGTACACCTGCTGCGTGCGCTTGATCAGCCCGACGATCGACGAGAATTCGCCGACCTGCATGCGGCCGAGCAGCGACGTGCGCGTGCGGATGCGCGGGTTGCCGGTCACGGCGCCGACGCCCGGATCGGTCAGGAAATGCTCGAGCATCCAGCCGATCGCGTCATGCGCGAGCAGCGCGTCGCCGTCGATGCAGAGCAGGTATTCCGCGTTCGACACGGCCGCCGCGGTCGTGAGCCCGACCGCCTTGCCTTCGTTGCGCGCGTGATGGATCACGAGCAGCCGCGGGATCTCGACGGCCAGCTCGTTGAGGATCTCGCCGGTGCGATCCTGGCTGCCGTCGTTGACCGCGATGATGTCGTAGTTCGGATACTGCATCCGGTCCAGGTG
The DNA here is from genome assembly GCF_002223325.1 of Burkholderia sp. AU15512. Classification (NCBI taxonomy): domain Bacteria; kingdom Pseudomonadati; phylum Pseudomonadota; class Betaproteobacteria; order Burkholderiales; family Burkholderiaceae; genus Burkholderia; species Burkholderia sp. AU15512. Next base: position 1,600,595 of record NZ_NKEX01000006.1, on the reverse strand, counting down.
GCTGATCACGCTGCGCGCGTTCGCGGCTTCGTTGAAGCAGGGCACGACGATCGAGATCTTCGGAATACCGCTCGACGCGATCGTCCGCGTGGACAGCTCGCGGCCTTCCTCGAGCAGGAAGTAGTGCACGACGCCGCCGATCATCCACAGGTACGACATGAAGAACGGGTAGTAGAAGACGAAATCCTGCAGGCGCTGGATGATGCTGTGGGTGGTCATGGCGTCTTCGTCCCCTGCGTATGTTGTTGCATCAGCGCGTTGATCGAGGTCGGGTCGAGGCGGGACTTCAGCGACATCACGTCGCGCATCGCGTCGAGTTCCGGCTGTCCGTTCAGGAAGTTGTCCGGGTAGTAGCCGAAATTCACCGCGCCTTCGCTGCGCAGCCGCCGCATCTGCGCGAGCAGCGTGCTGGCCGGCACCGGCTTCTGGGCGTGCCAGTCGTACGACTGCAGTTCGAACACGGTGCGCTGCAGGCCGCGCTGCTTCGCGTGCACGGCTTTCACGAGCTGGTCCAGCCAGCCGTCGGGATCCTTCGCCTGCTCCATGTACGGCATCGCCATCAGCGCGACGTAGTCGTAGGTCGCGAGGAAATCGTCGTAGTTCTGCGCGTACCACGCTTCCGATTCGGGCTTGAGCACCGGCATCGCGAAGATGTTGCGCGCGGTCAGCACGTCGCCCACGTTCTGGTGGGCCAGCACGACCTGTTCCAGCTGCCTGGTCAGGTCGATCAGGTAGCGCGACTTCTGGCGGGTCCAGCGCTTCAGCAGGTCGGGGTTCTCGCGGATCTTGCCGACGTCGGCCGGCAGCCCCCACTGCGAATAGATGCGCAGCGCGTGCCGGCCCGCATCCTCGTAGTCGTCGAGCACCGCGTCGTCGCTGAACAGGATGCCGCTGAACGAGGCGTGCTTGCTGAGATCCTCGTAGACCTGCTGGATCATCAGCCGCGCATCCGGATCGAACGGGCTCAGCCGGAACGTGCGCGTGCCGTTCTCGCGGGCCGGCGCGCCGCCGTAGGCGCTCACGGCCTCGAGCCCGCGCAGCTTGTCGGCCGGCGGCCGGAACGCGAGCACGGGCATCCAGGCATACACCTGCACGTTGGCGCGCGTGTTGAGCTGCCACGCGGCGCGCGAGAACAGGTCGGAGCGCATCGGCAGGTGCCGGTTCGGGAAATACACGGATTCGGCCACGCCCGTGCCTTTCGGGTCCGCATACGCCTGCAGGTAAACCGATTTCGGCTGCATCCGGTAGATGCGTTCGATCAGCTTGCCGAGATTCGCTTCCTGCCGCGCGGGGTCCGGATCGTAGACCTGGTCCAGGTCGACCTGCACGATGCGTTCGGGCACGTCGACGTCGCCGCGGTTCGACGCCGGCTCGCGCATCGAGCGCTCGAACCCGCCGATGTCGATGTCGTACATCATCAGGATCCGCCGCAGCCGGTCCAGCGGCACGTCCGGCGTATTCGGGCCGGCATCGAGACTGAACTGGATGTCCATCCCGAGCGACGTCGAGATCTGGCGCACCGGCTGGTTTTCCGCGCCGTATGGCCACACCATCGACCGTGCGACGATGCCCGTGCGTTCGCGGATCTGCCGCACACAAGTCTGCAGGTCGTCGTGCACGCGTGCGTGGAATTCGGCGTCGGTTTCGTAGCGCTTCTGGTCTTGCAGGTAGAGATGCGACGTGGTCGCCGGCAATTCGTTGCCCTGCGGATTCGCGACCGCGCCGTGATGGAGATTGTGGGTGTGGCAACCGAGCTCGACGAACGGCGACTGGCCGAGCTTCTTCACCTCGTCCCACGACAGGAAATAGTCGCGCGGCACCTGAACCTTGTCGCTGATGCGGATCGGCGTATCCGGCGGGGTGTCGATCCACGCGGTGACGAGGCCCATCACCGCCGGATACTTGAAGCGCTCGAGCAGCGGCAGCACTTTCGTGTAGTGGCTGCGAAAGCCGTCGTCGAACGTGAGCAGCACCGAGCGCGGCGGCAGCGGCTTGCCGCCGTGCCGCGACTCCTCGATCTGCTTGACCGTGATGGTGTGGTAGTTGTTGGTCTGCAGCCACGAGAAGATGGCGGTCAGCGTGCCGGTATCGACCGCGAACGCGTCGACCATCGCCGTACCGGAGTTGAACGTCGCCATCAGGTTGTCACGCACGTCATGCATGCAGATCACGCGAAACGTCTTGCCGTCGGCCGGATCGGACGGCGGAAGCAGGTCGATCATCCTGGCATTGGTCACGCCCGGAAACAGCGAACAGGCGGCAAATGCGCCCATGCATCCGCACATGAAGGTCCGTCTGGATTGCAGCATGGCTCGATCTCCTTGCTAAAACGGCAGGTTGACCGACATGAAGCCGGTTTCGGAGCGTTCGCGCTGGCCGTCGTACGCGTGGCTGCTGACCTCCACGCCATAGCTCAGCGTGATGTCGTGCTTGAAGGTCCACGCGTGCTCGAGGCGCGCGCTCCACAGGGCGCTGGTGCCGAAGCCGCGCTCGTTGTACATGCCGCCGGACACCGAGACGCGCTGCTGCAGCCCCATGTCGCCCTTCTTCCACAGCGTCAGCTGGTGCATGACGGTGGCCGCGGCCGCGTAGTCGCGGCCCGGGCTGAAGTAGGGCGCGTTCGTGCGCGTGTTGCTGTCGGTGCCGAGATCCAGCGAGACGTTGACCTGCTGGGTGGCGGTCGTGTACACGCGTTGCGTGGCGGTCGCCGAGATCTCCTGGTGGAAGTTCGAATCGCTGTAGCGGCTCACGCCGTAGCTCAGCTTGACCTCGCGACGGTCGTTCTGGCGATACACCACCGACACGTTCGCCGAGCGGCCCCAGATGTGCGCGGCATACGCCTTCCACGGCAGCGAGTTGTCGTTGGAATCGAGTCCGCCGCTGACGGTCCAGTAGTCGTTCAGCGCGTACGCGATCGATCCGCGGCCGCCCGTGCGTCCGTCCCCGCCGAGCGAGCGCGTGACTTCGCCCTGCACGGTGAGCGGCCCGTGCCGGTAGTCGCCGCCGATGCCCGTGCGCGTGCGGCTGACGCTGCCGCCGTCGGTTTGCGCATGGCCGTAGAACGTATGCGCGAAGACCCGCCAGTTGTCGCCGAACGGTTGCGAATAGAGGTAGCTGTCCGACGTGAAGCTGTTGTCGGCCAGTGCGCTGTTGCCGTGCTCGAAGCTCAGGTCGGTGGTGAACACCGGGCTGCGGTACGCGTTGTAGTCGCGCTTGAATCCGCGCACGGCGCCGCTGTCGGGGAATGTGTTGTCCAGCGTCTGGTCGACGTACTTCGCGGTCGCGTAGTCGTCGGCCGTGAGCGATGCGCGGCCGAGGCCCGCGAGCATCTCGACGCTGTCGGGGTGGTCGGTCAGCGACGCGCGATACATCGCGATCGCCTGGCGCGGATGCGCCTGGCCCGACACAGCGTCGGCGTGCGCGGCGCGCACCTCCGCGTTGAACGGCACCTCTTTCTCGAGCTCTTCGAGTGCGGCGATCCCTTCATCGGGGTGACCCGTGAAGATCAGGTATTGCGCACGCAGCCGGTAGTAGCGCAGATAGTCGCTTTCTCCCGGACCGACGTTGGTCACCTGCTTGGCCGGCGGCAGCGACGCGCCCATGTCGTCGAGCGCCTGCTTTGCGTCCGCCGCGCGTCCCTGGTCGATGTACGACCAGAACAGCCCTTCGCGCAGTTCGATCGGACGCGTGCGCTCGCCGTACTGGAAGCCGCGGGTCGCGCGATCCGTCGGCGACGCGGTCGCCTGCTTCAGCGCGCGCTGGTACACGGCATTCGCCTTGCCCGGTTCGCTCAGGTACAGGTAGGCGTCGCCCACGGCCGCCAGCGCGTCGATCGAAATTTCCGCGTTGGACGGAATCGTCTCGAACGTCGCGACGGCCTGCTTCATGTCGCCGCGCGCCGCAAGGGCGACCGTCCGGTCGCCCGCGAGCGCAGTCCTGACCGGCGTGTACTCGGGCGTGGCCGGCATCCGCTTGTCGAGATCGTCTGCCGCGCGCAGCGCGGTGTCGATCCCGTCGAAGCGGTCGGCACTCGTCATCGAGCGCGACTTGTCGCGGCCGCCGCGCACCTGCTGGCGAATCGACAGTTCTTCCAGTTGCGCGATGTCGACGGCGGAGAACGCATCGGGGCGGGCCTTCGCTTCATCGAGCGCCTTGACCGCGCCGCCGCTCGCCGCGAGGCCGAACACGTCGTTGCGCACGGTCTCGACGTCGGCGGTACGCAGATTCGGTGCCTGGGCATTCGGCGTTTCGACGTCGGGCCCCTGCGATCGCTGGGTCGGCTCGCCGGGCAACTGGGCGCCGGGCGTCTGCGAGTTCGGCGCCGGGGACGACGGCGGCGGCGCGCCCGGCATCTGGGGAACGGGCGCGGGCGAGTTCGGCATCGGGGTGCCGGATACCTGCGCGGTTTGCGTCGGCGCAAGCGGCGGCGTGGCGGGGGCCGCTTGTTCGATCTTCGGCAGGGTATCCGAAGGCGGCGCGAGCGGCGCCGGCGAAGGGGAGGCGGACGTGTCGGACCCCGTCGCGGCGGCGGGCGTCGGCGCTTCGGGCTGGCGGGCGTTCTCGGCCTGCGCAAGCAGCATCGGCGCTGTCGATGTCTGCGCGACCGGTGCCGGCGTATTCGCCGTATCCGGCGAACGCGCACCCGGCACCGCGGCGCTCGATGGCGGTGCTTCCGGTTCCACCACGACCGTGGTCGGCAGGGGCTGCTGCTGCGGGTTCGATGCCTGCGCGATCTGCATCGACGCATCCGAAGCCTGCGCGATCGGCGTCGGCGCATGTGGGGGCGGGGGGACCTCGGCCTGGGCAATCTGGATCGATACGACCGTCGGCTGCGCACCGCGCGGCACCGCATCCGGGGCACCGCGGGTCCCGGCGAATTCGTTGACGCGGCCGGCTTCCGGATCGCCGTCGGCGGAGAAGCAGGGGCCGGACGCGACGAGCAGCAACACCAGCGGCGCATGCAGGAGGAGCCGTCGGCTGGACGGAGCGACGGTGGTGCATTGTTGTTTCCGATTGTTGTCCACGAGGTGTCCTCCTTTTGACACGATCACATCGGTTGCCCGCCTGACGACGCACGTCGTCGCACGTCGCGCGGCCGGGCTGCGAGTGCCCGGCGATGCGGACCCGACTTACAGCCGGTTGCGGATCGCCTGACCGAGCAAGGCGCGCGATTCGCTGTTCTTGGGGTCGATCGCGAGCGCCCGGCTCGCGTTGTGTTCCACACAGTCCCATTCGTCGATCACCGCGCACGAGCGCGCCTTCGCCAGCGCACGCGCGCTTTCCAGCTCCGCGTGCGTGATGCTGGCCGTCTGCATGCGCAGGGTGTCGGTGCCATCCGGCCGGGGCTTGGGCGCGAAGTCCAGGCGCCTGCTCGTGCCGGCCAGCGCTTCGGCACGCTGCGCACGGTGCGCTGCGCCGTGCCGCGTGGCGGCGCGACCGTAGGCCGATGCCGCATGCGTACCGGCCGCGAGCGTCACGGGCGGCGCATGCGCCGACTGCCGCTGTTTCGCGACGGCTTGGGGGGCGGGCTGCCGCGCGGCTTTCGGTTCGACCGCGAGCGAGACGGGCGGCGCGGTGGATACCTCGGGCGCGGCCGAAGTCGACGCGACCTGCGACGGCGGCGCGGGCGGCGAGGCCGGCGTGCGTGTCGAGGCTGCCCCGGGCTCGGCCGAGGTTCCGGACGGTCCCGTTGCGGTTGCGTGCGAGGCAAGGGTCATGATCGCGTTGCGGGTTTTCCCGACGGCGGTGCCGATCGCGCCGGAGAGGTCGTGCGTCACGCTCGCATGGCCGACCGTCGTGTCCCGTTCGGCGTACGCGAAGATGCCGAAGATCGCGGCGAATGCGGCGACGCTGAGCGCCGCGTTCTTTCCGGGACCCCAGGAGGGTTTCGGCGGGTGGGCGGGCGAGCCGTCCTGTCGTTCTGCACGAGTCATTCATGTCTCCTCGATTCGATACGTTCTGGTGTAAGACGTGATTGGGGTGCGCTCAGGTGGCGGTCACCATTTCAACTGCGTGGTCAGCGCACCGGTTTCGACGATCGCGAACTGGGTCGCGCCCTGATAGGTTCCTTCGACCCGGTAGCTCGCATCGGGCACGCTGAACAGGCAACGCGACCCTGCCGCATTGAATTCGACGAGGACGCGGCCATGTCGCCGCAGGCGCACCTGGACGTTGGCGAGCGGCTGCCCTGTCTTGGCCGAAGCAAACGACACGCCCAGGTTGTACGGCCGGCCGTCGGGCGGCAGCGGGGCGGTACCGTCGATCCGCGCATCGCCGCAGATATACGAGATGACGTAGCGATCCGCACCCGGGGCGGATGCAGGGGCGGGTGCGGACGCGGGTGGCTGGGACGCGAGCGTCTGGGCCATCGCATTCATGCTGAGCGTGCAGAGGAAGACGCTCAGGAAAGGGCGAGCATGCTGTCGAAACGAGGAAGACATTGCAACCTCCCGTCCGGAATCAATGGTGAGCATTTATTCCGAGTCAGATTTGCCAGCGTTCTTTTTGCGACACGCTATTGATACACGATGGACTTTGAACCAACAACCGCGTGTGGACTGAATGGAACGGCTTTAAATATCCTATTTAAATAGGATTGCGACGTATTCGTATGAATCTCTTAACTATGAAGAAAGTCGATATTGCCGAATATGAATATTGCTATTCGGTAGCGATGATCGAGCACGCATTGAATCACGTCGGACGTATGGCCATTCGTGCCGAAAAATAACGACTGATAAAAGGAATTTTTGCGACTGTGTTCCAGGGGAATTGAAATCGATCCAGATACAAGTCGCGCGATATGAAATGCGAAGGAGGCGTTGTGGGTAGTTTAGATTGTTACAGGTAAATCGAAACTTTTAATTTGTTCTGTAACAGGGTATTGCTGTCATGATAATCAGACGGAAAATACCGGCGTGCTATGTCGGACGTAAAAAGTTCATCGTCGGAATGCAAACGATTGCGATTCGTCTGATATCGATTACGCGTCCGGCGCGGTCATTTTTCAGGCTAAAGCGGGATCGTTGATTGCTACCGGCGAGCGGGGTGTGAAATCGGGCAGCGGCGCGGCGCGAATGGATGCGCGCACCGGATTGCCGCCAACCGGACTGGCGTTCGCGTCGTCCGCGGGAGCGACGCGAACGCGACGATCAGCGGCTGCCGCCCGCGCTGCGCCGGGCGATGCGCATCGCCGGTGCGGCCGCGGGTTCGGCCGCGCCGGCTGCATCTTCGACCGCCGTGCGCGGCCGGTTCATGATGTAGGTCCACAGTTGCTCGGCCGCGAGCCCGCGCTTGCGGGCCGACCGGTACAGGCGGATTTCGAGCTCGGTGATCCAGTCGCCGGAACCCGCGCACACGAGCGTGCCTTCCGCGAGTTCCTTCGCGACGCAGCTTTCCGGCAGCCAGCCGATCCCGTGCCCGGCCACGACCATGCCCTTCAACGCCTCGGACATATGCGTCTCGAAGCAGCGGTGCAGCACGTACGGCTCGGTGGCATTCAGCAGCAGCATCTCGACGATGTTGCCGAGAAACGCACCCGACGAATACGCGAGCAGCGGCAGCGGGGCATCGGGGGTGCCCGGCAGCTGGAACACGGGCTTGCCGCGCGCATCGGGTGTCGACACGGGCAGGATCCGTTCGACGCCGAGGCTGACGAACGGGAAGTGGTTCGGGTCGAGCACGATCGGCAACTGCGGATGGTGGTAGCCGAGCAGCAGGTCGCATTCGCCTTCGACGAGCTGCTGCACGCCTTCCGGCACGTTCACCGCGTTGACGCGCGCGGTGACGTGGCCGACCTCGCCGTTGAGCTGCTTGAGCCATTCGGGAAACAGCGTGAAGACGAGCGTATGGGCCACCGCGAAACGCACGACCTGGTCGCTGGCCGCGAACTGGTCGTAGCCGTTCACGAGATTGCGCGCCGCATACATGCTGCGCAGGATGTCCGCGGCGAGGCCGCGGAACATCTGGCCGGCTGGCGTGAGCGTGATCGGGTTGATGCTCCGGTCCACCAGCTTCGCGTCCATCCAGGTTTCGAGTGCCGCTATTCGTCTGCTGAATGCCGATTGCGTGAGGTGCCGGTTACGCGCGGCCCGGGAAAAGCTCTTGGTATCCGCAAGGCTCAGGAAATCTTCCAGCCACTTTGCTTCCATTTCGATCTTCGCTTTTTATAGTCGGGCGCCTGAAAGGCGGCGGCACCGTGTGCTGCACGAACGTTCTAGCGTACCGCGCCTCGCGCCGCTCGACCCGATGTTTTTTTTCGATGGGTGTCAGTCGAAATATGCATGGGCGTTGTCGGCGGGATTACGGCTGCATAGCGTTGAGGTGCCGGACCCGGCTTAACCGGACAGTTCATCGCGTCGAACTGCCGGTGCGGCCGCAGACGGTACTTCCCCAGGGCCGGTTGCGCCGTGCGCGTGCCGGCCCGCCTTCCCATTCTTTCGTTCCGGTGGCCCGATGCCGGGGCGGGCCGTTTTTTGTGCAGTGCAGATTGCACATTCGTGACACGCGGGGGAACTATGTTCGAAAGACGCGGCGCAGCATGAACCGTGCGCGCCGGCGACGCACCGTCGTCGCCCGTCGCGTCGGACGCTGCACCGTGATGGTGCGCAATGCCGCGCGGGCGTGCCCGGCGCGGCGCAAAAACGGGGGGATATCGAGGGGTCGAGCAAGGCACGTTCCTTGCAAAGCATTCATTACGCCGGTCCGGCATGCGCAATGCCGGGGAAAACGATCGATGGAGAAAAGATCGATGAAGCCATTCGATGAAATGCTGCAATCCGGCGACATGGTAAGGGCGCCCTACGCGCGCCTGAAGCAGTGGCTCGACACGCAGAATCCCGCGAGCCTCGCCCAGAAGGCCTACGACGCGGAAGGCGTGTTCCGCAAGACGGGCATCACGTTCGCCGTCTATGGCGACGCGGAGGCCGCCGAGCGGCTGATTCCGTTCGACATCGTCCCGCGCATCATCTCGGGCGCCGAATGGAGCCGGCTGTCGCTCGGCATCGAGCAGCGCGTGATGGCGCTCAACGCGTTCCTCGACGACATCTACCACCGCCAGGAAATCGTCCGCGCGGGCATCGTGCCGAAGCACCTGATCGCGCACAACGAGGCGTTCATCCCGGAAATGATCGATTTCCGGCCGCCCGGAAACGTTTACACGCACATCATCGGCGTGGACATCGTGCGCACCGGCGAGAACGAATTCTACGTGCTGGAAGACAACGCGCGCACGCCGTCCGGCGTGTCGTACATGCTGGAAAACCGCGAGACGATGATGCAGCTCTTCCCGGAGCTGTTCCAGCAGGTGAAGGTGCGCCCGGTCGAGACCTATCCGCAGATGCTGCGCCAGTCGCTCGCGGCCGTGTGCCCGCCGGGCGGCAACGCCGACAACCCGACCGTCGCCGTGCTCACGCCCGGCATCCACAATTCCGCGTACTACGAACATTCGTTCCTCGCCGACCAGATGGGCGTGCATCTCGTCGAGGGCAGCGACTTGCAGGTGATCGACGGCCGCGTCGCGATGCGCACGACCGAAGGCTTCCAGCCGATCGACGTGCTGTACCGCCGCGTCGACGACGCGTTCCTCGATCCGCTCACGTTCCGCCCCGATTCGGTGCTCGGCGTCGCCGGGATCATGGACGTGTACCGCGCGGGCAACATCACGATCGCGAACGCGCCCGGCACCGGCATCGCCGACGACAAGGCGATCTACTCGTACATGCCGGAGATCGTCGAGTTCTACACGGGGCGCAAGGCGCTGCTGGAGAACGTGCCGACCTGGCGCTGCGGCGAAGCCGACAGCCTGAAATACGTGCTCGACCATCTCGACGAACTGGTCGTGAAGGAAGTGCACGGCTCGGGCGGCTACGGGATGCTGGTCGGGCCGTGCGCGTCGAAGGCCGAGCTCGAAGCCTTTGCCGCGAAGCTGCGCGCGCGCCCCGCGAACTACATCGCGCAGCCGACGCTCGCGCTGTCCACGACGCCGATCCTGACCGAAGCCGGCCTCGCGCCGCGCCACGTCGACCTGCGGCCGTTCGTGCTGGTGTCGGATCGCATCCGCATCACGCCGGGTGGGCTGACGCGCGTCGCGCTGAAGGAGGGATCGCTCGTCGTCAACTCGAGCCAGGGCGGCGGCACCAAGGACACCTGGGTGCTGGCCGACTGAGCCGGACGCGACCGCGCGCCCCGCGACCGGGGCGCCAACCGAACGAAGACGGAGTGGACACGAGATGCTTCTGGGACGTACTGCAAGCGGTCTCTACTGGATGTACCGCTATATCGAGCGCGCGGAGAACATCGCGCGCATCGTCGATGCCGGGCTGCGGATGGCGCTCACGCGCACGTCCGACGCGCCGGCCGAATGGTCGTCGGTGCTCGTCAGCTCGGGCACGGACGACGGCTACCGGCAGAAATACGACGCGTATGCGGCCGATACCGTGACCGACTACCTGCTGCGCGACCGCGACAACCCGTCGAGCGTGCTGTCGTGCATCGACGCCGCGCGCTCGAACGCGCGGATGGTGCGCACGGCGCTCACCCGCGAGGCATGGGAGAGCGTGAACGGTGCGTGGCTCGCGCTGCGCCGCGCGCTCGCGCAGCCGGTGCCGGAGAGCGAGCTGCCGGCCGTGCTCGACCAGGTGAAGCGCGAAACCGCGCTGATCCTCGGCAGCTTCTACAGCACGATGCTGCGCAACGAGATCTTCGATTTCGCGCAGATCGGCGCGTTCGTCGAGCGCGCCGACAACACCGCGCGGATCATCGACGTGAAATACCACCTGCTGCTGCCGTCGGTGTCGCACGTCGGCACGATCCTCGACAACTACCAGTGGGAGACGATCCTGCGCTGCGTCGCCGCGCACCGTTCGTACCGCTGGGTGTACGACGTGCAGTACAAGCCGATGAACATCGCCGACTACCTGATCCTGAACGGCCGCATGCCGCGTTCGCTGCGTTATTGCTACGGGCGCGTCGTGTCGAGCCTGAACCTGCTCGCAAAGGATTACGGTGTGACACACCCGTGTCACGACACGGCCACGAAGATCCTGCAAATGCTGTCCGACACCTCGGTCGAGCGGATCTTCAAGAGCGGCCTGCACGAGTTCCTGACCGACTTCATCGGCCGCAACAACAGCCTCGGGCTCGAAATCGCCCAGGCTTACAACTTCGACTGAGACTTGCCATGCGACTCGCCATCCGACACATCTCGCGTTATCAGTTCGACGATCAAGCCACCCATGCGCTGCAACGGCTGCGGCTGCGCCCGCAGTCGGGCCCCGGGCAGACGGTGCGCGCGTGGCAGGTCACGATCGACGGCGTCGAGCCGTCGCTGTCCTATGCCGACGGGCTCGGCAACCGGATCGACCTCGTGCGGCACGACCGCGGCGCGAAGGCCGAGATCGTCGTCGTCGCGGCCGGCGTCGTCGAGACGCAGGACCGCGCGGGCATACTCGGTCATCCTGAAGGCTATGCGCCGCCGTGGATCTTCGAGCGCGAAACGGCGCTGACGAAGGCGGGCGACATCGTGCGTGCGCTCGCGCAAGCGCTGCCGATCGCGCCGCACAGCCTCGACGCGCTGCACTGGCTGATGACGGAAGTGCACGACCGCATCGCGTATGCGCCGAACCTGGCCGCCGACGCACCCGTCGACGCGGAAACCGCGCTGCAAAGCGGCGAGGGCACGAGCCGCGACCATGCGCATGCGTTCATCGCGGCCGCGCGCGTGCTGAAGATTCCCGCGCGCTATATCTCGGGCTACGTGCTGGCGGACAGCGCGATGCAGCGCATCGCCGACGCGAAGCAGAACGCGGGCGACGTCGAGCAGGAAGAAGCGCTCGCGCTGCAGAGCGGCGAGGGCATGCAGCAGGTGCTCGGCGCGTCGCATGGGGCGCAGTCGCAGTCCCAGTCGCAGTCGCAATCGCAGTCGCAGGGAATGCCGCAGCCGGCGCACGGCGCGCAGTCGCAGGCGGCCGGGCTGACGCAGCAGCCGGCCGGCCATGCGTGGGCCGAGGCGTATGTGGAAGGGCTCGGCTGGGTCGGGTTCGATCCGTTCATGAATCGCTGCCCGGACGAGCGCTACGTGCGCATCGCGGTCGGCCTCGACTATCGCGACGCGCAGCCGGTGACGGGGCTCGGCGCGACGGCCGTCGGTGTCGAGATCAGCGTCGTGCAGACGCCCGAGCTCGTCTGACCTCGCGCACGTTTTCGCCGAATCCGCCAGGCCGGGGTGCCGCGTCGCATCGAGCGCGACGCGGCGCGCGGCCGGCCCAACCCGAACCGAGCTCCCATGTCCATCCACGTCGCGCTGCATCACACCACCCGCTATCGCTACGACCGGCTCGTCAACCTCGGCCCGCAGGTCGTGCGCCTGCGGCCCGCGCCGCACTGCCGGACGCCGATCCTCGCGTATTCGATGACGGTCGAGCCCGCGCAGCACTTCATCAACTGGCAGCAGGATCCGTTCTCGAACTATCTCGCGCGGCTCGTGTTTCCGGAGCGCACCGAGCACTTCGAGATCACGATCGATCTCGTCGCCGAGATGTCGGTGTACAACCCGTTCGACTTCTTCCTCGAAGCCAGCGCGGAGCAATACCCGTTCAGCTATGACGACGCGCTGAAGACCGAGCTCGCGCCGTATCTTGTGTGCGACCCGCAGACGAGCGCGTCGCCGCTGTTCCGCGCGTATCTCGACGGCGTCGACCGCACGCCGGCCGGCACCGTGAACTTCCTCGTCGCGCTGAACCAGCAACTGCAGCACGACATCGGCTATCTCGTGCGGATGGAGCCGGGCGTGCAGACGCCCGAGCAGACGCTCGAACTGGCCTCGGGCTCGTGCCGCGACAGCGCATGGCTGCTCGTGCAGCTGTGCCGTCATCTCGGCATCGCCGCGCGCTTCGTGTCGGGCTACCTGATCCAGCTCACGCCCGACGTGAAGTCGCTCGACGGCCCGAGCGGCACGTCGGTCGACTTCACCGACCTGCACGCATGGTGCGAGGTGTACCTGCCGGGTGCCGGCTGGATCGGCTTCGACCCGACCTCGGGCCTGCTCGCCGGCGAAGGCCACATTCCGCTGGCCTGCACGCCGCAGCCGACCAGCGCCGCGCCGGTCGAGGGGCTGATCGACGAGTGCGAGGTGTCGTTCGAGCACGAGATGACCGTGACGCGCGTGTACGAATCGCCGCGCGTGACGAAGCCGTACACGGAATCGCAGTGGGACGGCGTGCTGGCGCTCGGCACGCAGGTCGACGGCGCGCTGGCGGCCGGCGACGTGCGGCTCACGCAGGGCGGCGAGCCGACCTTCGTGTCGATCGACGATCGCGACGGCGCCGAGTGGAACACCGACGCGCTCGGCCCGACCAAGCGCGGCTATGCCACCGAACTCGTGCAGCGGCTGCGCGCCGAATACGGCGACGGCGGCTTCCTGCATTTCGGGCAGGGCAAGTGGTATCCGGGCGAGCAACTACCGCGCTGGGCGCTGTCGATCTTCTGGCGCGCGGACGGCCAGCCCGTATGGCACGATCCGTCGCTGTTCGCCGACGAACGCGAGCCGTCCGCGTATACGACCGACGACGCGAAGCGCTTCATCGATGCGCTCGCCGCGCGGCTGAACCTGACCGGCGAATTCATCCGGCCCGGCTACGAGGACGTCTGGTACTACCTGTGGCGCGAGCGCCGGCTGCCGGTCAACGTCGACCCGTTCGACTCGCGTCTCGACGACGAGCTCGAACGCGCGCGGCTGCGCAAGGTGTTCGAGCAGCAGCTCGACAGCGTGGTCGGCTACGTGCTGCCGGTCAAGCGTGCGGAAAACGCGCCGGGTCTCGACGGCCCGCGCTGGCAGACGGGCCCGTGGTTCTTCCGCGACGAGCGGATGTACCTCATGCCCGGCGATTCGCCGATGGGCTATCGGCTGCCGCTCGATTCGCTGCCGTGGGCGAGCCGCGCCGACTATCCGTATCTCGTCGAGCGCGACCCGTTCGCGCCGCGTGACGCGCTGCCGGATGCCGCCGCGATCCGCGCGCGCTACGCGGGGCCGGCCGATGCGCCGCGCTACCTGTCCGGCGTGCATCGCGAGGCGTCCGCGCAGACCGTGATGCAGTGGCGCGACGACGGCACGGCCGGCAACGGGCGGCCGGCCGCGCGCGACCCGGGTCGCCAGCCCGAGCGCTTCGAATCGGCCGCATGGATCACGCGCACCGCGCTGTGCGTCGAAGTGCGCAACGGCATCCTGTACCTGTTCATGCCGCCGCTTGCCGCGCTCGAGGATTATCTCGAGCTGCTCGGCGCGATCGAGCTGACCGCGCACGCGCTGGGCGTGAAGCTCGTGCTGGAAGGCTATCCGCCGCCGCGCGACGCGCGGCTGAAGCTGCTGCAGGTGACGCCCGATCCCGGCGTGATCGAGGTGAACATCCATCCGGCCAGCAACTTCGACGAGCTCGTCGACCACACCGAATTCCTGTACGACGCCGCGTGGCAGTCGCGGCTGTGCAGCGAGAAGTTCATGGTCGACGGCCGCCACGTCGGCACGGGCGGCGGCAACCACTTCGTGCTCGGCGGCGCGACGCCGGCCGACAGCCCGTTCCTGCGCCGCCCGGACCTGCTCGCGAGCCTGATCGCGTACTGGCACAACCATCCGTCGCTGTCGTACCTGTTCTCCGGGCTCTTCATCGGGCCGACGAGCCAGGCGCCGCGCGTCGACGAGGCGCGCAACGACCAGCTCTACGAACTCGACATCGCGTTCGCCGAGATCCAGCGCAACAAGCTGCTGTTCGGGCAGGACATGCCGCCGTGGCTCGTCGACCGCGTGCTGCGCAACCTGCTGATCGACGTGACCGGCAACACGCACCGCAGCGAGTTCTGCATCGACAAGCTGTATTCGCCGGACTCGTCGACCGGCCGGCTCGGCCTGCTCGAACTGCGCGCGTTCGAGATGCCGCCGCATGCGCGGATGAGCATCGTGCAGCAATTGCTGCTGCGCGCGCTGGTCGCGCGTTTCTGGGCTGCGCCGTACACGACGCCGCTCACGCGCTGGGGCACCGCGCTGCATGACCGCTTCATGTTGCCCGCGTTTCTTCAGATGGATTTCGACGACGTGCTGACCGAACTGCGCGACGCCGGCTTCGCGTTCGATCCGGCATGGTTTGCGCCGCACTTCGAATTCCGCTTCCCGCTGTTCGGCCAGATCGCGGTGAACGGCATGGAGCTGTCGCTGCGCGGCGCGCTGGAGCCGTGGCACGTGATGGGCGAGGAGGGCGCACCCGGCGGCACGGTGCGCTACGTCGATTCGTCGGTCGAACGGCTCGAAGTGCGCGTGACGGGGCTGAACGACAACCGGCACGTCGTGACGGTCAACGGCCGCGCGCTGCCGCTGCAGCCGACCGGCACCGTCGGCGAATACGTCGCCGGCGTGCGCTACAAGGCGTGGTCGCCGCCGTCCGCGCTGCATCCGACCCTCGGCGTGCACGCGCCGCTCACGTTCGACATCGTCGATACGTGGCTGCAGCGTTCGCTCGGCGGTTGCCGCTACCACGTCGCGCATCCGGGCGGGCGCAACTACGCGACGTTCCCGGTCAATGCGTACGAGGCCGAGAGCCGCCGGCTCGCGCGCTTCGTCGAGATGGGGCATACGCCGGGGCGGATGGATGTCGCGGCTGCCGCGCCGAGCCGCGAATTCCCGTTCACGCTCGACCTGCGGCGGCCGTGACCGGACGATGACGACGCGGATGACGATGCGCGGTTCGCGATACCCGGCGGTTTCGGTCGCTGGCGGCCCCGCCGGAATGCTAGGATGCGGGCAGATTGCGGCCGCGCGCCGCGGCCCGCCGCCCGGGTGGCGGCGCGCGTGCGCGGCCGCGCCCTGACGACGGAACGACATCGTGCCGCCCATTGACACCGATCATCTCGCCGCCCTCGACGCGATGCCCACGCTTTTCGATACCGGCGCGCAGCCGGATGCCGCGGAACTGGCCGCCGCGCTCGCGGCGCCGGCTGCTGCCGGCCGCTACGACGAACTGCGCGGTAGCGCGGCCGGCCTGAACGCGCCCGCGCTTGCGCCCGCGTGGCGCAGTTTCTTCACGTCGATCGGCAGCGACGGCGTGGCCGACCTCGATCGCCGCGCCGACGCGCTGCACCGCCGCATGCGCGAGAACGGCCTGTTCTATCAACTGCACGAGCAGCGCGCCGGCGACGGCGCGGCCGGCCCGTGGTCGCTCGACCTGCTGCCGATGATCGTCACGCCCGAGGACTGGGTCGCGATCGAGCGCGGCGTGCTGCAGCGCGTGCGGCTGCTCAACGCGACGCTGGCCGACCTGTACGGGCCGCAGACGATCCTCGAACGCGGGCTGCTGCCGCCCGCGCTCGTCACCGGGCATCCCGGCTACCTGCGCGCGATGCGCGGCGCGCGCGTGCCGGGCGATACCTGGCTGCACGTCGTCGCGTTCGACCTTGCGCGCGGCCCGGACGGGCAGTGGCGGATCGTCGCGCAGCACACGCAGGGCGCGGCCGGCCTCGGCTACCTGCTCGAAAACCGGCTGATCGTGTCGCGGCTCTTTCCGCGCGGGTTTCGCGGGCTGCGCGTGCAGCGGCTCGCGTCCGCGTATCGCGCGCTGCTGCAGAGCATGCAGGCGCTCAGCCCGACCCGAAAGAATTCGCGGATCGTGCTGCTCACACCGGGCCCGCACAGCGCGACCTATTTCGAGCACGCGTATCTCGCGCGCTACCTCGGCCTCACGCTCGTCGAAGGCGGCGACCTGACCGCGCGCGACAACCGCGTGTTCCTGAAGACGCTGAGCGGGCTCGAGCCGGTGCACGGCATCCTGCGGCGCGTCGACGATGCATGGCTCGATCCGCTCGAACTGCGAACCGATTCGATGCTCGGCGTGCCGGGGTTGCTGCAGGCAGTGCGCGCGGGCAACGTGCTGCTCGCGAACGCGCCGGGTTCGGGCTTCCTCGAATCGCCGGCGATGCTCGGCTTCATGCCGCGCCTGGCGGAAGGGCTGCTCGGCGAAACGCTGACGCTGCCGGCCGTGCATTCATGGTGGTGCGGCGAGGCCGCCGCGTGCGACGACGCGCTGCCGCAGCTCGCGCGCGGCATCGTCAAGGCATCCTATCCACCCGACGTGCAGGAAGGCGGCGCATTCGAGCCGGTGATCGGCGCGCGGCTCACGCAGGCGCAACTGGCCGAGTGGCGCGCGCGGATTCTCGCGCGGCCCGAGCACTACACGGTGCAGGCCGACCTGCCGCTGTCGCAGGCGCCGACCTGGCCGGGCCACGACGCACCCGACAGCAACGGCGGCGCGCGTATCGTGCCGAAGCCGGTGCTGCTGCGCGTGTTTGCACTCGCCGACGGCGCGCAGCGCTGGCGGCTCCTGCCCGGCGGGCTGTCGCGGGTCGGCACGCGCGACACGCTGTTCAATGCGCCGATGCCGCGCGGCGGCAGCACCGTCGATACGTGGGTGATGACCGAAGGCATCGTCGATTCGACGACGCTGCTCCAGACGCACCTCGGCCCCGACGATCTCGTCGAACGCCCGCGCGCGATCGCGAGCCGTGCGGCCGAGAACCTGTTCTGGCTCGGCCGTTACACCGAGCGTGCGACCAACCTGATGCGCCTCGCACGTGCCGCGCTCGAACGGCTGCGCGGCGAGGACGACGTCGACAGCCCCGCGCACCTGGAACTGCTCGACACGCTGTGCCGCGACACGGGCCTGATCGCGGCCGACGCGCCGAACGCCGTCGATGCGCCGCGTGCGTTCCAGCACACGCTCGCGACGTCGCTGACGCGCGGCGCGGATCGCACGTCGGGCATTGCGTCCTGCCTGTTCGGCATGCGTGGCGCGGCCGCCGCGATTCGCGAGCGACTGTCGAGCGATCAGTGGCGGCTGATCGACGACGCGACCCAGCTGTTCGCGGACAGCGCCGGCCAGCCGGAAGCCGAGGAGCAGATCGGCAACGAGGCGCTGCAGTTGCTGGAGCGCCTCGGCCTGCTGCTCGGCGCGATCACGGGCGCGCAGACCGACAACATGACGCGCGACGACGGCTGGCGATTGCTGTCGATCGGCCGGCAGATCGACCGGCTGGACTTCCTGTGCAGCGTGCTGAAGGCGGCCTTCGACGAAGGCGCGGTGCACCGGCAGGACGGCTTCGAACTCGTGCTGGAGCTGTTCGACAGCACGATCACGTTCCGTTCGCGGTTCCAGCGCGGCTTCGACGTCGCGCCGCTGCTGTCGCTCGTCGTGCTCGATACCGACAATCCGCGCTCGCTCGGCTGGGTCGTGCAGGCGCTGCGCGGCCGGCTGACGAAGGTCGAGCGCAGCGAAGGTTATGCGCTGTCCGAGCTGGCCGAGACGATTCCCGACGTTCCCGCGTGGTCGCTGCACGAGCTGTGCGAGACCGCCGACGGCGGCCGGCACGACAAGCTGCTCGAGGCGCTCGACACGACGGTGAAGGCAGTATGGGAACTGTCGAACCGGATCGGCGAGCGCTATTTCAGCCACGTGCGCGAGGCGGGCAGGACGTTATGGTGACGACGAAGGGCGCGGCGAAAGCGCCGCACGGTTCCGGCACGGCGCGGAACGCATCGGCACCGCCATCGGCGCCGGCCGCAAAGGCCGACGTTGCGCCCGGCCGGTTGCTGCGCGTCACGCACGACACCGAATACCGTTACGCGGCGCGCGTCGAATCGGCGCAGCACCAGGCACGCCTGCAGCCACTCGTCACGCCGCGCCAGCAGGTGCTGTCGTTCGCGCTCGACATCGACCCCGCGCCGGAATCGGTCGGGACCGAGGTCGACGCATTCGGCAACGCGCGCGCGTCGTTTGCGTTGAACCAGCCGCACGATGCGCTGCTCGTGCGCAGCCGCAGCACGGTACGCGTGACGCCGCCGGTGTGGTCGCGCGGTGCGCGCGGCGAGCCGCCGCCCGCCATCGCGAAACCCGACCCAAAACAGGCGATGGCGTGGGAAGCGGTGCGCGACCGCTTGCGGTTCCGCGCGGGGCAGCCCTACGACGCGGCGAGCGAATTCGTGTTCACGTCGCCGCATGTCATGTGCGATCCCGAACTCGCCGCGTATGCGGCCGCGAGCTTCACGCCGCAACGGCCGCTCGTGCAGGCCGCGTGGGAGCTGATGCGGCGCGTGCATGCCGATTTTGCGTATACGCCGAACAGCACCGACATCACGACGTCGGCGCTCGACGCGCTGCGCTTGCGCAAGGGCGTGTGCCAGGATTTCGCGCACGTGATGATCGGCGCGCTGCGCTCGCTCGGCCTGGCCGCGCGTTACGTGAGCGGCTACCTGCTCACGCAGCCGCCGCCCGGGCAGCCGAGGCTGATCGGCGCCGACGCGTCGCATGCATGGGTCGAGGTGTACGACCCGGCATGGCCCGAGGACAACGGCTGGCTGCAGCTCGATCCGACCAACGATCGCGCGCCCGGCGACGACTACGTGATGCTGTCGATCGGCCGCGACTATGCGGACGTGACGCCGCTGCGCGGCGTGATTCGCGGCGGCGGCGCGGATCAGGAGCTGAAGGTCGGCGTGACGGTGGAGCCGCTCGACGCGCCCTGACGTGTGCCGCATGCCGTGTGCCCGCGCGAATGCCGTTTAAGTCTTCGTTAATACTGCACGCCTAGCATGGTCATGCCGGCGAACGGATCGGACTCGATCCGGGGCACCGGCGGCACGCGCGGGTGCGTCGACGTCACGGCGCCGCACCGTCGCGCATCGCCATTCCCTTGCAACGGCGGCGGATCATGATCAAGAACTTCGACTACACACTCGGCGGCGACACGATTGCGCTCTGCGCGAGCTTCGGCGCGGGGCCGGCGTGGCGCCGCGTGCTCGTGAGCCGCGCGGATTCGATGGAGACGCTGGTGGTACTCGACGCGCGCGGCCTGTCGGGCTTGCTGAAGGTGGCGACCGAAGCGCCGGAAGGATTGCTCGACGATGCGATCCGCAAGGTCGGCGACGAACAGCTCGTCGAGCGGGCGATCAGCGGCAGGGCGATCGTCGAAGCGGCGCTTTGACAGGGCGGTGCGTGAGCGTGCCGGCAGGCACGGCCGCACGCACCGCGTTGCATCACGTTGATTGCGCTTACGCGGCGAACCGGTCCGTCGCCGCGACCAGCGCTTCCAGAATCCCCGGCTCGTTGTACGCATGCCCCGCGCCGGGCACGATCTCGAACGTCGCATCCGGCCACGCCTTCGACAACTCCCATGCGGTGCGCGCGGGTGTCGCGACGTCATAGCGACCCTGCACGATCACGCCCGGAATGCCGGCGAGGCGAGGCGCGTCGCGCAGCAACTGGCCTTCCTCGACGAAGCCCTGGTTCACGAAGTAGTGGTTCTCGATGCGCGCGAACGCGAGCGCGTAGTGACCGTCCGCGAAGTGCGCGGCGAGTTTGGGGTCGGGCAGCAGCGTGATCGTGCGGCCTTCCCAGATACTCCACGCACGTGCGGCTTCGAGCTTCATGGCTTCGTCGTTGCCGGTCAGCCGCCGATGGTAGGCGGCCATCAGGTCGCCGCGCTCGGCTTCCGGAATCGGTGCAACGAAGTCTTCCCACAGGTCGGGGAACAGCCACGACGCGCCTTCCTGGTAGTACCACAGCAATTCCGCGCGACGCATCGTGAAGATGCCGCGCACGACCAGTGCGCTCACGCGCTCGGGATGCGTTTCCGCGTACGCGATCGACAACGCGCTGCCCCACGAGCCGCCGAACACGAGCCACTTGTCCGCGCCGACCATCTCGCGCAGGCGCTCGATGTCGGCGACCAGATCCCACGTCGTGTTGTTCTCGAGGCTCGCATGCGGCGTCGAGCGCCCGCAGCCGCGCTGGTCGAACAGCAGGATGTCGTAGCGCTCCGGATCGAACAGGCGGCGATGGTCGGGGCTGCAGCCGGCGCCGGGGCCGCCGTGCAGGAAGACGGCGGGCTTGCCGGCCGGATTGCCGCAGCGCTCCCAGTAGATGCGGTGGCCGTCGCCGGTGTCGAGGTGGCCGTGGGCGTAGGGTTCGATCGGTGGGTACATAATTGGGAAATAAATTCTGTAGAAACACTTTACAACATTGTGGCTGATACGGTTTAGTTATGCACGCCCGTACGTGGGCGAAAGAAGGCACTGGCTCGGCTGGCTGAGAGTAGTTGTGACGTAGCGATGTTTGCTATCGTGATTGGGGCCGTTTGGGGCGTCAATGTGCGCCTCAGAATCTTAAACAATAGTGATAATTGTTTAATATTTTGAGGTGGCGGGGTTGTAATCTAATGATCGATTGCTTTTATTTTGGTTGGTGTTGAGATTGGGTAGACTATGCTGACAAGACTTGAGGTAAATGGGTTTAAGAATTTAATTGATTTCTCCGTGTCATTCGGCGCGTTTAATTGTATCGCTGGCTTGAATGGTGTTGGTAAATCAAATGTATTTGATGCAATTAGATTCTTATCTCTTTTGAGTGAGAAATCAATTCTTGAGGCCGCCCTGGCGGCGCGAGAGTCTGAGGCATCTGATCCTCTGGATATATTTTGGACCAATGGGGAGTTTCGTGCGGAGCGACTTTCCATGGCGGTTGAGATGCTGGTTCCACTTAATGTAATTGATGATTTTGGGCGAAAAGCAACTGCCACATCCACATTTCTTCGATATGAAATCGAGTTGGCTAGAAATCCTAACGAGGAATCGTCAGGATCGCTCGGAATATATTTGGCCCGAGAAGGGCTGACATATATTAATAAGGGGGAGGCGGTTGGTAGAATAAATTTCCCTGCAAACGCATCAAAGTTTAGAAATCAAGTTGTCGTTAATAATAGAAAGGGTGTTGGGTATATTTCTACCAGAATCACAGATGATGGGGTGACTGAAATTCAGTTGCATCAAGATGGTGGTAGTAGGGGGTTGCCACAGAAAATTCCTGCCCATCACATCCCTAAAACCGTCGTGGCGAATACAAATAGCGCCGTTTGGCCGACGGTGCTAGCTGCCCGTCGCGAGATGCAGTCCTGGCGCTTTTTGTCCCTCGAGCCTAGTGCTATGCGTCGATCAAATAAGATGCATGAACACAATAGCGTTGGAGTTGATGGAGGCAATCTCGCTGCTACTCTCTATAAATTGTATAGGCAGGATCAAAATGTTTGCTCTCGAATCGCGAGTCGGCTCTCCGAGATAGTGCCAACCTCAGATGTGAGAGTTGATGTCGATCAGGTGAGACAACTCTTGACCGTTGAAGTGAAGGAGCGGTCCGGAGCATTTTTGCCAGCGCGTTCATTGTCTGATGGGACACTCCGATTTTTGACTCTGTGTATTATGGCAGAGGATCCTGATTTTAAGGGGTTGCTTTGTTTTGAAGAGCCGGAAAATGGAATTCACCCCGCTAAGATGAGCGCGATATTAAATCTCTTGAAGGAAATTGCTGTTGATGCGGGTGAGTCTGTTGGTGAGGATAATCCAATGAGGCAAATATTTATTGCTACTCACTCGCCAGTTTTAGTGAAGTTGGAGACGCCTAGTGATTTGATATATGCGGATATTGTAAAAGTTCGTGGGCCTAATGGAAAGCCGGCGTCAACCATTCGCTGTAAGAGCTTGGATGGTAGTTGGAGAAACAAGATCGATGGGGGTAGTTATATAGATCGCGGGGCAATTATTGCGTATTTGAATCTTCCGGTAAATTCTCAGATTGAAATTGACTTTGATTTGGTTGATTGAGTGGGTATAATAAATGAAAGTGAATTTCGTGCTTACAGGGGAAGGGCCGTCTGACCGCAATTTGGTTGATCATATTGAGAGTATTCTCATTGAAGAGGGTTTTGTGGAGGTTAGTGGAAGTGCCCCTGATCTCGGATTGCTTCCCAATCCGGTTGGTCGTGGTGTTCGGGAAAAAATAAATGTTATATTGCAATTGTATCCAAATGTTGATGCAATTTTTGTTCATAGAGATGCAGATAGGGCGGGGGTGGACGCTCGAAGACGAGAGATTTTCGATGCAGCTAATGGGTTGATTAAAAATCATAGGGTAATTCCTGTTATTCCAGTGACGGAGTTTGAGACCTGGCTTTTGACTGACAGGGCTGCGATAAAGCGTGTTGCAGGTAATGTTGGCTATGGCGGTGCTTTGAACTGTATACCGACAGTTCGTAACCTCGAGGGGGTTCATGGGGCGAAGGAAGTTTTGCTGGAGGCCTTGTGTGAGGCAAGCGAAACTCAGGGGGCCCGGTTGAGAAAATTTAAAAACCAATTTCCGGAAATGCGTGCTCGCCTAACATTCGATTTGGATCCAAATGGACCGGTGACGAATTTAGCGTCCTACCAGAATTTTAGGCGGGCGGTGTCGGATTTTGCTCAAAAAATTTTGAACGGCGAATAAATGCGTTTGATGGAAGGTGCTATCAAAAATCGTCAGCGTATTTTGTCCGATTTTTTCGGCGATTTTTTCTTGGTACCTTTGTGGCCCGCACTGTGCAGCGAGGGTGGTCTATCAAGGCCACAGTATTGTTGTAGAGCGTGCACTGCCCATCCACCGTGCCAACGGAAACCAGCCGATGAACCATCGCGTCACGCAGTTGACCGGGTTGCGCGCCGTCGCGGTCGCGATGGTGGTGATCGGACATGCCGAGCACGTGCTGCCCGGCGGCTACACGGGCTGGTACGCGCCGTTGCGGCTGATCGCCGACGGCCGGCTCGGCGTGCTGATCTTCTTCGTCCTCAGCGGTTTCCTGATCACCAACGTGCTGCGCGCCGAGTTCGCGCGCACGGGCGGCATCGCACTGACGTCGTTCTACGTGCGTCGCGCACTGCGGATCTGGCCGGCCTACTACGTGTATCTCGCGGCGGTCGCGATCGTGGCCTTCGCCGGCTGGTTCGACGTCGATCGCCGGCAGTGGTTGTATGCGGCGCTGCACCTGTGGAATTACTCGGCGTGGTTCGGGCTGACCGGCGACAACACGCTGCATCCGGACGGCGCGTGGTATCTCGGTCATTTCTGGTCGCTCGCGCTCGAGGAACAGTTCTACTGGTTCTGGCCGCTGCTGTTCGTGTATGGGATGCGGCGGGGCGGCACGCGCTGGCTGGCCGTGTTGATTCTGGTCGTGCCGCTGGTGCGTGCCGTGACGTATTTCGTTGCGCCCGCGTTGCGCGGGCAACTCGGGATGATGCTTCACACGGGCGTCGATCCGATCCTGATCGGCTGTTATGTGTCGCTCAATCGTGAGCGGCTTGAAGCCTGGATTCGTACGTGGCGCGGCGAGGCACGCATCATGACGGCGATCATCGTCATCGTGCTGATCGGCATGCCGCTCGCCGAACATCGGCTCGGCGGGTTCTGGAATGCGACGTATGGCGTGACGCTCGAAGCCGCGTTGATCGCGATCGTGATCGTCGTGCTGAATTTCCGTCACGAGTTCTGGTGTGCGCGGTGGTTGCGTACGCGGCCGGTCGTGTTCTTCGGCACGATCTCGTTCAGTCTTTATCTGTGGCAGCAGCCGTTCGCGAATCCAGATCTGGCCGTGCCGCATGCGTTCCCGCTCGGGATCGTGTGGGCGTTGATGGCGGCGACGGCCAGCTACTTCCTCATCGAGAAGCCGTTCCTGCGGTTGAAGGATCGGTATTCGACGCGCGAGATGCTGCGGGAGCGCGACGATGCGCTGCGGAGGCCGGCGTCGGGCGAGGCGATCGGGGCGAAGGTGGCGGAGTAGGCGGGCGGGGCGGTGCCCCGCCTGGGCCTTACTTGAAGCGCTTCATTGCGGCAGGCGAATACCAGAAGTTTCGGAACATATCGATTCCGTACGTCTTGCCGTCGTAGTGGACGACCGTGCGCGCGGTACGCTTTCCCGTATCCGAGTATTCGCCGTTCTTGCGCTGCGACTTCGTGATGTGAGCCGTGATCGACAGATCGGCGAAGCCATGGCTCGACGTTTTATCGACGGCGACTGTCATTCGGGCCTCTTCGCTGCTCGCATCGCCGACGCCCGGGCCACAGGATTCGCCTTCGACACTGACCCACCCGCGAAGGTTGGTACCGAATACCGAACGGATGCGGTTGCCTTCACGTACCCATAGCGTCAGTTCCCCGTCCGCGTCGGCATCGGGACAACTCGCCCCTCGCGCGCCGCTAGTGAACACAACGCCGAATGCGCGCAGGTCAGGCGACAACTGGTACTGCGCCGTATCGATGCGATAGCTGTTCTCGCCGATTTCGGTCGTCGCATCTTCCTGGACCATCGACTTTTCTGCCGCCACGACCTTGCCGCCTTCGACGAGCGCGACGACCTGCAGCTTTTCGCTATCGTCGGGATTCTTGCTCTTTGGCAGCGAATCGAATGCGACGGCCGCGATCGTCGTTTCGGGCGCATTCGGCATGACCTTGCACGCAGATGCGGCCACGACGTGGTCCGCGTCGCGCGTGGCGATACGTGCGTTCGCGATGCCGGCCCAGCGCGCGACGGCCGTGACGGTATCGTCGTTGCAAGCCTGGTTGTCGGCAGCCTGAACGGCGGAGGCGGCGACGAGCGCCAGCAGCGGGGCGAAGCGGAGAATTTTCACAGTTATGACGGAAAAAGGGTCTTCACGGATTTCCATGAGTGTCGCTTACCGCTGACGAACCAGCCATTCAACGCTAGTGATCATGTATGGCTGCCTGTTGGCTATAACTGCCGTTCAATGAACGAGACGTGCACGAGCTTTCAATCGAATCGAAAAGCGTCCCCGGTTGGCCAATTACTAGGGACCGACGCAGCCAATTTTGTATGCTGACGTTGTTTCTCGAGCTTTATTCCGTCCTCGTCATATCGGTTATCAGCGCTGTGTAGCCACTCGTGAGTGCAACTGCTTTTGCCTGCCGTCTCCGCGCTTGGCTCTGTTCCCTGCGCTTTACGTTGCTGAGGCAACGGGGCGAATCGGTGGCGGAATGCGTCCAAGCCCTACTCGCCCAGTGTCCTTGTCTTTCAAACCAACAAACTGCAATGTCGGGTTGGTTCTGTCCAGTCCGCCACGAATGAGGACTAGGTCGAAGTCCCGCTGGGTCGTCACATCTGCCGCTGAATTGATCACGAGGTGTCCACCACGAGAATGCGAGTCAAGCTTCCGGAATTCAGTGACTTTGCCATCGATGAATTCTAGTGTTGGGCCATTATTATAATCTGGATCTTTCATTAACTGCCTGAGTAGAATAACGAGAAATCGGTTCAATGCATACGCTTTTGAAAAATACGTGCGCAGTCTCACAATAGTGACGCTTTTCACATCATCCCGAGCCATCAGGCTAAGTGCGTGCCGCAGCTTCACGCCTTCGCTATTAATCAAGATGCTGGCGATTTTCTCAAATGCGTTGTCCAGAGACTGGAATAGATTGGTTTCGTGATGCCATATTGCACCGCCGGTGGTGTAACCATCCGCCGCGGCCACTTTCGCCATCGCTTCTCGAACATGGATGGAGTTTTCTAGTGGAACATTGTCGGCCTGCTCACACTGCATGAGTCCGTTCCAGATATCGAGCGGATGCTGATAATTCTTTTTTATCAGACAACGCAATGCATCCTGCAGAGCGCCGTCGCCAGACCCCAATATCCCAACGCGCGGTGGGAAACCAAAACGGATCTTGTCCTCGAAGATATTGTCAGGCTGCCAGAAGGGTGTATGTTTGAATCCTCTATAAGGGTGTCTTTTTCCATCGTAGGTTTTCGATTCTTTCGAGAAGCCGACAGCGTAAATTACATAGGAAAATTTGTAAGGGGCAGCGATTGTCAAGTCTGAATGGGCGTGGATCTCGATTTCGGGAAGTTCGGTGTCTGTAAGGGTCGCGCCATGAACACTATCGCTTTCTTTAAGAAGGTCTTTTAGGGCGTTCTTGCTGTCTTCGGAGATATTGGCGTTAGTTGTAAGCAAACTCCGCTTGGTCGGGAGTCCAGTAGCTTGAAAAGCTGCAAAGTTGCTCCTCCACTGCCGTATGTCAGTCTTAAGTTTATTTCGCAACTCGTCGCCGAATTTCTTTATCAATACTGGTGTATCGAATGTAAGAGGCAACGTGGGCCGAGGTGGAACATCGTCTCCGAGTAGTGCAGGCTCAGATAAAGGGTAGGTATGCTCGCGATGGTTTGGATGCGGCCACTCATACATGGCAGTGCTGACGTATCGCAGTGCCTTGCTACGAAGCACTCCTCCAGGAACAGATCGTCCTTTTTCAACGAGCACAAAACTGATGTTATGTGCGTCGGCTTCTTTGGCGGCAGACAGACCCGCTGCGCCGGCGCCGCATATTAGAAGTTGGAATGTCCGAGAATTGTTGTTGGCATTGGCGTCGTTGGGTTCGGTTTTGACCAATTTTGTTTCAACGAGTGTTCGTATCAACATTTGCGCGCGAACGATTTGGTCTCGCAAGCTAATATTGGAAAATCGGTAGCTAAGATCAAATTGCCGCGGAGCGATCTTGTACGCGAGCAAGGGCATCGCGTCTTCAGGTGTATTAAGTTCTGACATCAGATTTGCCTCAAGATGGCATCCAGAATCTCAGGGTCGGCAGAAAAAAGAACAGGGTGATTGATCACTTCTGCCACACCACCCCTGCCACTACCGGGAGGCCCGTCTGGAGAATCACCGTCACCGTTGCCGCCCCGGCCACCGCCATTTCGGCCTCCAGTGCCACCGCCATTCCGATCAAAACCGTTTTCAACGGCCGACTCGCCCCTGTAGTCGGCGGTTGCGGCTTCGTCGCTGCGATGTGGGATTCTGCCATCGTCAGTTCTTTCACCACTCCATTTGTCGTCACCGATTCGCTGGATGGCTCGCTGCACCCACTCGAAGACGTCAACGTTCGTTTTGCCGTTAAATAGCTCGATCACACCATTTTGCCCGACACTCAATACAATAAGTTGACTTTTGATGTCACGATAACGCATGGGGTCGAGCTCAATGAGATCGGAATCAAAGAGTACATCGATATCTAAAAACGATTCCGAAGCAATTTCATTTTTCCAATCGCCGAACCGCCAATCAGTTTCATAGGGTTCGACGAGGGAAATCTGATACAACTTGCTGGCAACGATTCGCGCTAACGCCCGCCGCTCAGCTTCAGAGTAACGTAATTGCGGTGCGCGACTGAGTTGCAGAAGATCTTCTGCATACGGATTCGAATCCGGATCAAAACTATGGAGCATTCGCCTTATCCCCTCCCCCGAAAAGCAAGCGTACCACCTTATTGTCAATCTAATAGATTCATCGTGGCAAGCATTGTATTCGAGCGCTGTGTTTCGGTGAGGCCTTATTAAGGCATATTCTCACCTGAGACGCCGAGGTAGAGCGAACATGTCGAAGCCAACGGGCGGTCGCATCGATGTCCGTGCGCCCCGAGGTGCCGCTACGCTTCGCTCTTGGCAGGACTAGACGGTGATCAACGATGAGCGCACGAGCGACCGCGTTTCGAATGCAAGTTGTCAGTCCGATGTCGTGTGCCGTGAGTTGGAAAGACCCTTCTCTGATCGAATGCTGACATTGCGTCCCGTGATTCTAGAAATCTGAGAAGAATAAGAAAAGGCCCTTGCGGGCCTTTTGTAGATGAGGGGGGCGGGCAGCGCTTACTGCGCCAACGCCGTAAACCCCTCCAGCAACCGCTCAACATCAGCCGCCTGAATCGCGCCCATCGTCGAAATCCGGAACAGTTCCTTCGACAGCCCGCCTTGCCCCGCGTAAATCACGAAGCCACGTGCCTTCAACCCGTCGTGCAGCGTTTCGTACGTCACACCTTGCGGCAACCGATAAGCACGCAGCACAACCGACGATTCACCTTCCGGCAGCACCAACGGCATCCCGCGCGCCGCAAGCCCGGCTTGCGCCTGATCGGCGAGCGCCTTGTAATGCGCATGCCGCGCACGCCACCCGCCGGCTTCGTCAAACTCGCGCAGCGCCTCGACGAGCGCGTAATACGCATGCACGGAAGGCGTGAACGGCGTATTGCGCTGATCCTGCAGCTTCGCGAGACGACCGAGATCGAGGTAATAAGTGCGGCTTGCGGCCTTGGCGAGCGCACTACGGCGCACGATTACGAACGCTGCGCCCGGCACACCATGCAGGCATTTGTTCGCGGTGGCAGCCACAGCATCGATATCGCCGCCGGCAAAATCGATCGCTTCCGCGCCGAAGCTGCTGACGCCGTCGACGAGCATCTTCACGCCACGCGAACGGCAGACTTCCGCGATCGCGCCGAGATCGTTTAGGCGACCCGTCGTCGTTTCATGATGAATCACCGCAACGTGCGAATATCCGCCCGCATCAAGCTTCGCACCAATCTGCGCAAGATCAGGCGCCTGCATCCACTCGTGCTTGAGCACATCATGCGCGATCCCATACTGCGTCGCGATCTGCGTGATCCGCTCACCATAGACACCGTTCTCGATCACGAGCAGCTTGCCGTCCTTCGGCACGAGCGCGGCGATCATGCTTTCAACGGCAGCGGTACCCGAGCCCGTCATCAGCACGGCCGTCCACTCAGCCGGATCAAGCTCATACGCAGCAACGAGACGCGCACGCGCCTCATCCTGCAGATCGAAGAATTCGCTTTCGCGATGGCACAGGTCGGGTTGCAGCAGGCTGCGGCGCACGCGTTCGGTGAGCGTGACCGGGCCGGGGTTCAGCAGCAGCATCAATGGGCTCCTTCAACGTGGGCTTCGGTCTGCGCGGCGCCGATGTGCCGCATCAGACGGGTCTTGACCTCGACCGGCGTGACGGTCGGGCGGGGCAGGCCGTCGGGCACGCCGGTGCGGATTGCCAGTCGCACGAACTGTGCACCGTCGGCCGACGAAGCAAGCGCCGTATCGAGCACGTCCAGCGTGTCGCCTTCGACCGCCGACGCATACCCGCACGCGGCAGCCACACCCGCGAACGAAACATGTTGCGACACGGTGGCCTGGCCACCCGTCGATTCGTGCGCGCCGTTGTCGAGCAGCACGTGCGTGAGGTTGGCCGGGCCGTAGGTGCCGAGCGTCGCGAACACGCCCATGCGCATCAGCGCGGCGCCGTCGCCGTCGACCGCGACGACACGCAGGTCGGGGCGCGCAAGCGCGAGACCGAGCGCCATCGGCGTCACGCAACCCATCGAGCCGACCATGTACAGCTGGTTCGGGCGATCGTCGATGGCGTAGAGTTCGCGGCCGCAGAAGCCGGTCGACGCGAGCACGACGGTCGATTCGACCGGCGTGTGCGCGATCACGCGCTGCAGCGCGTCCTGGCGGGTCGGCCACGCATCGGTCGACGCGGCGCGCGACGACGACTGCGCAGCGACATGCACGCGCGGCTTCGCCGCCGGGTTGGCCTTCAGTTCATACGGCGCGACGCTGCCTTTCTGCATCACGAGCGCGTACGGGCGGCCCGTCGCGTCCATGTGCGCGATCGCGCGGTCGAGTGCCGGGCCGACCTGATCGGGGTCGGTCGGGAACGTCTCCCACGGGATCTCCATCGTGTCGAGCATCGCGGGCGTGATCGGGCCCATCAGCGCGTGCTGCGGCTCGTCGGCCACGCCCGGCTGGCCGCGCCACGTGACGATCAGCAGCTGCGGCAGCCGGAACGTCCACGTGAGCGACGTGAGCGGGCTCACCGCGTTGCCGAGCCCCGAGTTCTGCATCATCGCGATCCCGCGCTTGCCGCCGAGCGTCGCGCCCGCGATCAGCGCGACCGCGTCGCCTTCGTTCGCGGCCGACACGTAATTCAGCGTCGGGTCCTGCAGCACGTAATTGATGAACGGCGTCAGGTACGAGCAGGGCACCCCCGCGTACCAGTCGAAACCACGCGCGCGCGCGGCCTCGACGAACTGGGCCGCTTCGATCATTGCGCGCCCCCGTTGCCGGCACCCGGTTCGGACAGCGGCGTCTGGCCGTGCGCGAAGTCGCCCGCGCGGCGGAAGTCCTCGAGATCGTTGACGCCGCGCCAGTGGCCGTGCACGTACTGCACCTCGATCTTCTCGCCGGCGGCGATCAGTTCGTTGAGCAGCGACGGGATATCGAGCGTGTCGAAATCAGGGCGCGCCTGCAGCGTCGCGAGCATGGCCTTCAGGCGATCGACACCGGCGCCGCGCACGTTCAGCAGGCCGATCCAGCGGCCGTGCGGCGTGCCTGCGGCGACGTCGCTCGATACGCGTTGCAGGTACGTCTTCTGGCCGAACAGGCCGCGATCGTCTGCGGCGGAGCAGAGCGCGAAGTCGCGCACGCTCTGGTTGGTCTCGGTGGGCGACGAATCGACCACCACGCTGAACTCGGCCTCGCTCTCCGCGAGGTCGCGCACGATATAGCTGCGGAACAGCAGGTCGCCGTACGAGATCACGGTGTCGCCGGTCAGGCGGTCGGCCGCGCAGGCGAGCGACGCGAGCTCGCCCGTCTGTGCATGGCGTTCGTTGACGACGAGCTTGATGCCCGACGTGTCGATCGCGTCGGCACGATAGCCGCCGACCACGGTGATGTCGTTCACGCCGTGCGTCTTGAAGCCGTCGACGAGCCAGCGCAGCAGCGGCTTGCCGGCGACCGGCAGCATGACCTTCGGCTTGTCTTCGGTCACGGCTTCGAGGCCCTTGCCGCGGCTCGCGGCGAGCACGATCGCCGCGTTCGACGCGCGCGACGACGACGACAGGTAGATACGCTCGGCCGCCGAGTATTCGTCGGCGTCCTGCAGGCGGAAGATCTCGTTGACCGATGCAACGCGGTCTTCGACGTTGATCAGCGTTTCGCTCTCGTGGATCTCGCGTGCGGTCGCCTGCATCGCGGAGGCCGACGCGCGGATCAGGTGGTTCGCCCAGATCACGGTGCTGATGCCGGCCTGGCGGAACACGTCGGTCGGCGTGCTGTAGTACTTGGTCGGCACGATCACGAGCGGCGCCTTGCCGCTCCATTCGCGCGCGAACTGCAGGATCTCGTCCGGGCGCGACAGCTTGCTGTGGATCAGGATCGCGTCGGCGCCGGCTTCCGCGTACGCGTTCGCGCGGCGCAGCGCCTCGTCCATGCCCCAGCCCGCGATCAGCGCTTCGACACGCGCGACGATCGAGAAGTCGGGATCGGTCTGCGAATCCTTGCCGGCCTTGATCTTGCCGCAGAACTCGTCGATTTCCGCGAGCGGCTGGCGCTCGCCGCCGATGAAGCTGTTGGTCTTCGGGAACTGCTTGTCCTCGATACAGACGCCCGCGATGCCGCGCTGCTCGAGCTTCTTCACGAGGCGGCGCACGTTGTTGAAGTTGCCGTAGCCGGTGTCGCCGTCGAGCAGGATCGGCAGGTCGCTCGCGTCGGCCATGAATTCGAGCACGTCGACGACCTGGGTCCAGCTCGCCTCGTTGTTGTCACGCACGCCGAACTGCGCGGAGATCGCGAGGCCCGATGCCCAGATGCCCTTGAAGCCGGCTTCGCGGACGATCCGCGCGGACAGGCCGTTGTGCGCTTCCATCAGGAATTCGAGGTCGCTGCTGACGAGCATGCGGCGCAGGCGTGCGCTGCGCGATTCGGTGAAGTTGGGTTCGCGTGCGTTCATCGTGCGACTCCTGCGGTGGTGCGTTGAATCAGGGGGAGGATTTCTTGCGTGGCGCGAGCGACGTCGTTCGGGAAGTCGATCTCGATCCACGGCGAGCCAGTGACGTCGGCGACGTCGAACGAGTGACCGCCTTCGAGCAGCAGGTCGCGCACGGCTTCTTCGTGCGGCATGTTCGCGCGGCCGCTGTCGACGTAGCCCGCGACGATCGTCGCGAGGCGGCGCGCGGTGCCTTCGGTGAAGCGGAAGAAGCCAACCGATTCGCCGATCGTGTCGTAGTCGAGGTCGACTGCAAGCTGCTTGCGCAGCTCGACCGGCACGCCGTTCTTCAGGCACAGCTTGACGGGCTCGTCGCCGGCCTCGAAGTCGCGATCGATCAGCAGGCGGTCGACCGCCTTGTCGGAATCGGCCACCAGCGCGTGCAGGATGTTCTCGTCATACAGCACGTCGGCGTCCATCAGCAGCACGTCGCCGCCGCGCGTCATCGCATCGGCGACGGTATGCACGGTCAGCACGCTGCCGAGGTCGTAGCGGTCGTTGATCACGATCTCGGCCTGGCGGCCGAGACGCTTCAATTCCTGCTCGACCTTCTCGTGCTGGAAGCCCAGCCCAAGCACGATCTCGTCGACGCCTGCGGCATCGAGTACGCGCAGATGGCGCTCGAGCAGCGACACGTCGTCGAAGCGCAGCAGGCACTTCGGGAACTGCGCCTCGGGCGGTTGTTGCAGGCGCAAGCCGAGGCCTGCCGCAAGAATGATGGCTCGCATGGGTTCTCCAACCAAAAAGCCGGCGGATCTGAACGATCAGTCGGCGAGCGGCTGCGGCGCACGGCGCCGCTGCCAGTTTCTTTCACTGAAATGCAGATAGAGCAGGCCGGGCAGGCCGAGCGCGAGTTCGCGCGCGCGTTTCGCAAGCGACAGCGCGAGCGCCGCGTCGGGCGGCAGTCCGACCAGCGGCGCGAGCAGCAGGTAGCCGCCTTCCTGCGCGCCGAGCGAGCCCGGGATCGCGAAGGCCGCGCCACGAATGGCCTGGCCGACACTCTCGAGCAGCAGCGCGTCGAGCCAGCTCACCGGGTGCCCGAGGAAGTGCAGCGCGAGCCACACTTCGGCGGTGCCGACGATCCAGCCGACGAGACTCAATGCGAACGTCTTCGCGACTTTCGCACGATCGCGGTACAGCGCGCCCACTGCGTCGTCGATCGCATCCGCGCGGGTGGCCAGCGACGACCAGTCGCGCGGGCCGAGCAGCTTCGACGCGAGGCGCAGGCCGCGGCCGAACAGCCCGCGCCGCTGCGCCGCATAAAACGCGATGGCGAGGGCGCCGAGCACGCCGGTGGCGATCAGCGCGGGCGTGCGCAGATGCGCGACCGATTCGTGCGTCGCATACAGGCTGAACGCGGCGATGCCGATCAGCGCGAACGCCATCTGCGCGAGCGCCTGCATCGTCGTACTGACCGTGACGGCTGCCGCCGCGTCGGCCATCCGCGTGCCGCGCTGCGCGAGGTGGCGCACCATCAGCACGGGGCCGCCGATCTGCCCGGCGGGCAGCAGGCTGTTCACCGATTCGCCGACCCAGCGCGCGCGCAGCGCGTTGCCGAGTTCGGCGCCCGGCTGCCCGGGGCGGAACATCACGGAGATTGCGACCGCGTCGATCGCGAGCGGCACGACGTGGAACGCCGCGACGAGCGCGAGCCCCCAGCCGGCCGCGAGGAACGTGGACGCCACGGCGCCGACGCCCTGCCAGGCCAGCAGTGCGACGAAGAGTGCGGTCCCGAGGGACAGCAGGATGAGGCCCGCGCGTGTCATGACCCGGTCGTGCGTCGCGTTGCCAGTTGCTTGAACACCTGGCGGAAACCGAAATACGCGATCGCGTCCTTCATGTTCGAGATGAAGCGCTTCCACGGCCGCATGCCGGGGTTCGTCACGTATTCGAACGTGAGCGACACGCGCATCTCGTTCTGGCCGAGCGGCGTGATGCGGTGGCGCAGCTTGTCGCCGTCGAACAGCACGATGCCGCCGTCGGCGATCTGCACGGAGCCGGGTTCGTCGGCGACGTCCGGATTGCGCGTGTGCAACTCGTAGTCGAGCCGGCACGACGATTCGTCGATCACGCCGATCAGCAGCGTGTAGCGGCGGCCGTCGTAGTACGACGTGTCGTAATGCCAGCCGATGTGGTCGCCGGGCTTCGTGTAGTAATACAGCGCGTACGCGTGCGGATCGTCGTCCGGCGACAGCATCAGCTTGTCGCCCGTGACTTTCTCGAGGAACGAGATCAGGGCCTTCGAGCGATACAGTTCGGCGATGTACGGCGCCTGCTCGTCGATCGTATGACGGCTCACGCTGCCGCCCTGCTTGTGGCCGGGCAGGTAATTGCGGTTCAGGCCGGCCTGCATCGCGCGGGCGGCGTCGGCCAGCTTCGCGTGCGCGTCGGCCGGCAGGAAGGTGTCGAGATAAAGGAACGAGCCCTGGCGCGTGTAGTCGCCGCGCAGGCGGTCGAGGTCGAGCTGGCCGACGCGGTCGGCCACGGTGCGATCGGGATCGGCCGCGGCCGCGCGCACGGGCGCGGGGCGTGCCGGGCTCAGCACGGAGTCGTCGCGCGTGCTAGGAGTCATTTGGAAGCCTGGATTTCGGTTGGGTTCTGCGTGGCGGCCGGGTTCTGCGGGAGGTTGCCGCGCCGCACGATGCGCCACCAGTCGAACACGACCCACGCGGCGAACAGCGGGGCGCCGATCGACGCCGCGAGCAGGAACGGCTCGACGCCGTCGAACAGCGTCACGAGCGGCAGCAGGTACAGCACGTCTTCGGTCTCGAAGCCGCCGGCGAATGCCTGCTTGGTGCCGGCCTTGCCGGCGAACGATTCGATCCGCATGCGCAGGAAGAAGATCAGCGCGACGGCCGCGCCGGCCACCGCGCCGAGCAGCACCGGCGACGCGGCCATCTGGCCGCCCTGGGCGACGATGCCGACGCCCATGCTGACGAACAGCGCGACCGTGACGAGCGCGTCTGCCGCGAGGTCGTAAAAATGACCGATCTTGCTGGATTTCCCGCTGATGCGCGCGAGCTCGCCATCGGTGTGGTCGACGAAGTTCGACAGCACGATCAGGAACGCGCCTGCATTGCTCCAGCCGAAGCCGCCGTGCGCAAGGCACCAGGCGCCGGCGAGGCCGATCAGCAGGCGAACGGTAGTGAGGTGATTCGGGGTGACGGGCGTGTCGACGAGCGGTCGGACAAGCGAGCGCGCCAGCCGCGCATCCCAGGTGCGTGGCAGGGGCGGTTCGGAACGTGTGGCGGTTTTTCTTTGGTCCATCGGCGAAATATATACGGAATTGTAATTTGGTGCTTTTTATTCGATCAATGTCCTGACATGAAGGAGTGTTACCGCGTCTTGTCGCGATCGGCCGGCCGAAAAACGCGTGCGCGAAAGGGCGGCCAACCGGGGCGGCGGCATCCGTATTCCAGTGTGGTTCGCATCGCGCGACTGTCAAGGACGGACGGGCCTCACAGGCCGGTGCGGCGGTGCGTTTCGCGCTTCCCGCAGCGCGTCGCGCGGCGCGTGCGAACTTGACGTGCGTCAGGTCGGAACGCGCCGCATCGGGTGACAATTGGCCGCGCCGGACGGGCGTCGGTCATTCCCGATCCGCAGGCGATAAAGTGCAGTGGAAATTCATCGATTGATGCGCGTGAGTTGTCGATCGATAACCGTCTTTCTGTCCGATGCTTTCGCGCACCTTTCGTGTGCATCCGCTTTAAACGGCCCGCCTGTCACAGAACGGTCGTTCGATACCCGGCAAATCCGGCAAGGATCTTTTGCATTTAGCGGACATTTCGCGGCGATTGCCTCTGCGATACTCCGACCGTGCCTGTGGTGCCGGCCGCCGCTCGCGGCCCCAAGGGCTTCATGTCGCTCAGGAGACACCCCCCGCGACGTCAACGACAGACCCCAAGCGTCAGAAACCAGCCATGTCTTCATCACGCATCCTCGCTCCCGCCCTGCGTTCGCTCGTCCGCACCGCCGACGAAGCCGCCGCGCTGATCCGTCCCGGCATGACCGTCGCCATGAGCGGCTTCACGGGCTCCGGCTATCCGAAGGCCGTCCCGGCCGCGCTTGCCGCCCACATCGACGCGGCACACACGCGCGGCGAGGACTTCCGGATCAACGTGCTGACGGGCGCGTCGACCGCGCCGGAACTCGACGGCGCGCTCGCCCGCACCAACGGCATCTCGATGCGCCTGCCGTACCAGTCCGACCCGACGTTGCGCGACAAGATCAACGGCGGCGAAGTCGACTACCAGGACGTCCACCTGAGCCACGTCGCGCAGTACGCCTGGTTCGGGCTGTACGGCGATCTCGATGTCGCGATCGTCGAAGTCGCGGGCATCCGCGAGGACGGGCTGCTGATTCCGTCCGCGTCGATCGGCAACAACAAGACCTGGCTCGAACGCGCGAAGCACGTGATCCTCGAGGTCAACTCGCGCCAGCCGCTCGGCCTCGACGGGATGCACGACGTCTATTACGGCACCGCGCTGCCGCCGCACCGCAAGCCGATTCCGCTGACGAAGAGCGACGACCGGATCGGCGAGCCGTACCTGCGCTGCCCGGCCGACAAGATCGTCGCGATCGTCGAGACCGATGCGCCGGATCGCAGCAATGCGTTCTCCGCGCCGGACGCGACGTCGAAGCAGATCGCGCTGCAACTGATCGACTTCCTGCGCCATGAAGTGAAGCGCGGCCGCCTGCCGGAAAACCTGCTGCCGCTGCAGTCGGGCGTCGGCAACATCACGAACGCGGTGCTCGCGGAACTCAGCTCGGCCGGCTTCTCGAACCTGACCGCGTACACGGAAGTGATCCAGGACGGCATGCTCGACCTGCTGCAGGACGGCACGTTGAGCTTCGCGTCGGCCACCGCGCTGTCGCTGAGCCCGGCCGCCGTGCAGCGCTTCGCCGACGAAATCGCGACGTTCCGCGAGAAGATCGTGCTGCGCCCGCAGGAGATCAGCAACCATCCGGAGCTCGTGCGCCGGCTCGGCTGCATCGCGATGAACGGGATGATCGAGGCCGACATCTACGGCAACGTGAACTCGACGCACGTGATGGGCACGAAGATCCAGAACGGCATCGGCGGCTCGGGCGACTTCGCGCGCAACGGTTACCTGTCGTGCTTCATGTCGGCGAGTACCGCGAAGGGCGGCGCGATCTCGCGGATCGTGCCGATGGCGAGCCACGTCGACCACACCGAGCACGACGTCGCGGTGGTCGTCACCGAGCAGGGCCTCGCGGATTTGCGCGGCCTGTCGCCGAAGCAGCGCGCACGCAAGGTCATCGCGACCTGCGCGCATCCCGACTACCGGCCGATGCTCGAGGATTACTTCGAGCGTGCGTCGCGCGACAGCTTCGGCAAGCACACGCCGCACCTGCTCGCCGAGGCGCTGTCGTGGCACGAGCGCTACGTGCGCACGGGCACGATGAAGGCCTGACGCGAAGCGAGGCGGGCGCGCGCCGCGCGTGCGCCCGTCAATCCATCGCCGCGTGCGCGATCTCCACGCTCGCCGCCTTCTGCGGCGGGCGAATCAGCAGCAACAGCGGAATCATCAGCAGCGTCGCGACGAACATCAGCTTGAAGTCGTTCAGGTACGCGATCATCGACGCCTGCTGGTTGATCGTGCGGTCGAGCAGCGCGATGTCGACGCGGCTGCCGGCCATCGCCTGCACGGCCGGGTTGAACGGCGTGATGTGGGTCGCGAGGTCGGCATGCGCGACCTGCGTGTTGCGCGTCATCAGCGTCTGCACGATCGAGATGCCGATACTGCTGCCGATGTTGCGCATCAGGCTGTAGGTGGCCGTGCCGTCCGCACGCAGCTCGGGCGGCAGCGTCGAGAACGACAGCGCGCTCAGCGGCACGAACACGAGCCCCAGCCCGAAGCCCTGCACCACGCCGGGCCACACGATGTCCGCTTCGGACAGCACGACCGTGTACTGCATCATCTGCCAGAGCGCGAGCGCGGAAATCGATAGCCCCGCGAGCAGCAGCATCCGCGCATCCACGTATTTCAGCAGCCTGCCGACGCACAGCATCGCGATCATCGTGCCGGCGCCGCTTGGCGCGGTGACGAGGCCCGTGGTCGCGACCGGGTAGCCCATCAGGTTCTGCAGCATCGGCGGCAGCAGCGCGCGGGTCGCGTACAGCACCGCGCCGACCACGAAGATGAACAGCGTGCCCGTCGCGAAGTTGGGGTCGCGCAGCAGTTCCGACTTGAAGAACGACGCCTTGCCGACGGTCGCCGTATGCACGAGGAAGAACGCGAAGCTGAGCGCCGCGACGATCGCCTCGATGCGGATCTCATACGAGCCGAACCAGTCGAGCTGTTCGCCGCGGTCGAGCATCGCCTGGAACGCGCCGATCGCGAGCGCCAGCGTCGCGAAGCCGAACGCGTCGAACTTCACGTGCGGGCGCGGCGCGCGCGCGGGCAGGAAGGTCATCACGCCGGCGAGCGCGAACGCGCCGATCGGCACGTTGATGAAGAACACCCAGCGCCAGTTGTAGCTGTCGGTGAGCCAGCCGCCGAGCGTCGGGCCGAGGATCGGGCCGACCATCACGCCCATCCCCCAGATCGCCATCGCCTGGCCTTGTTTCTCGCGCGGGTTGATGTCGAGCAGGATCGACTGCGACAACGGCACCAGCGCGGCGCCGAACACGCCCTGCAGCAGGCGCGCGCCGACGATCTGCACGAGCGTCTCGGACAGCCCGCACAGCGCCGACGCAACCGTGAAGCCCGCGATCGACACGATCAGCAGCCGTTTCACGCTGAGCCGGTCGGACAGCCAGCCGGTGAGCGGCGTCGCGATCGCCGCGGCGACGATATACGAGGTCAGCACCCACGTGATCTCGTCCTGCGACGCGGATAGCGTGCCCTGCATGTGTGGCAGCGCGACGTTCGCGATCGTGCTGTCGAGGGTCTGGATCAGCGTGGCGAGCATGATCGACAAGGTCAGCATCGGCCGGTTCAGGGCGGGCGAGGCGGGGGCGTCGGCGGCGGCGTTCAAGCGGGTGTCTCCACGGGGCGGT
The DNA here is from genome assembly GCF_002223325.1 of Burkholderia sp. AU15512. Classification (NCBI taxonomy): domain Bacteria; kingdom Pseudomonadati; phylum Pseudomonadota; class Betaproteobacteria; order Burkholderiales; family Burkholderiaceae; genus Burkholderia; species Burkholderia sp. AU15512. The sequence goes on along the minus strand of NZ_NKEX01000006.1, from coordinate 1,561,062 downwards.
CGCCGTGGGCGGCGATCCGGTATGGCTGGAATTATAAGCACGCTTATTATATATCCGCTTATCGCCGAGGCATGGCCGGCTTGACCCCTATAATCGCCGCATGGACAAGACTTACGAGAACCGGATCGGCTATCTGATCGCCGACGTCGCGCGCCTGAACGGACGCCTGTTCGACCGACGCGCGAAGCGCATCGGGCTGACACGGGCGCAAAGCCGCGTGCTCGCGTACCTGACGTGGAAGGGCGAGATGAATCAGGCGCGCCTCGCCGAATGGCTCGAGATCGCGCCGATCTCGCTCACGCGGTTGCTCGACCGGATGGAAAGCTATGGCTGGATCGAGCGCATCGCGAACGACGACGACCGCCGCGCATTCGTGATCCGGCTGACCGACAAGTCGCGCGAGATCTTTCCGCAGATGCTCGAGGTGGGTGACACCGTCGCCGACGACGGGCTGCGCGGCTTCACGCCCGACGAGCGCGATACGCTGGTGCGGCTGCTCGGGCGCGTGCGCCACAACCTGATCGACTGCGGCGGGGAATGACGTGGCCCGCCGGTCGGGCGGGCCGGATGAATGACTTGAAAACACCGGGTGGCAGCGCGCGAGCACGCCGCGTATGCCCCCATGCCGACATGCGGCGTTGTCGTCGCCGTTGCGCGGGCGCCGATGCCTGGCGTGGCCTTCGTCGGGCTGGCACGGGACGATGCGCCCGCCGTGCTCGACGAAGCGCTTGCGTGGGTCTCGATGTCGGCTCGGTTGAGCCGACGCTGGCTGTTACGGCCTTGGGGCGTCCATGTGCTCAACGGGCCAGCGCCGCGAGCGTGAGCGCCGCCAGATAAAGCCCCACCCCGTACGACAGATGCGTGATGAGACTGCGCCGCCGCGCGACGCCCGGGTTCGGCGTGCGCGACGCCGCGATGCCGAAACCGAACGCCGGCTGCATCACGAAGAACGGGGCGACGACGCTAGCGAGGCCGGCGACGAGTGCGGGGAGCGGCGTCGGCGCGTCGATCCACGCCGGGCCGGCGATCAGGAGAGGCAGTGCCGCAAACACCATGCCGATCGCGTAATGCGCGATCCAGCCGAGCGCGCGTTCGCCCGGCACGGGCGCCGAGGCGCCAATCGACGCATGCCGGAACCGGCCGTGCATCATGTGACCGATCCAGCGGCCGACCAGCGCATAGTCGAGCGACGGCACGCCGAATGCACGCCGCCGGAACAGTGTCCACAGATCCATCACGAGCGTGGCGCCCGTGCCGATCAGCAGCAGGTCGGGCAGGACGTGGGGCAGGACGTCGGGCAGGACGTCGGGCAGGCTCATCGCGTCCCTCCGCAAAGCAGGGAACAGGCTGCGCGGTGCAGCGGAATACGGCATCGTTTCAGCGGTTTCATGGCAGTCCGGGCTTGTCTTCATCGAGTCGAGCGACTATCTTGCAACTTCAAGTTCACTTGAGGTCAAGCATGAGCCGGCTGGACATTGCAGAGGTGGCGCGACGCTCGGGATTGCCCGCGTCGACGCTGCGCTACTACGAGGAAAAAGGGTTGATCGTGCCGATCGGCCGCCACGGGCTGCGGCGGCAATACGACGAGTCGGTGCTGGAGCGCCTGGCGCTGGTCGCACTGGGCCGCGAGGCCGGCTTTTCGCTCGACGACATCCTCGCGATGGTCGGCACGGACGGCCTGCCTGCGATCGATCGCGCGAAGCTCGACGGCAAGGCCGACGAACTCGACCGCACGATCCGCCGTCTCGGCGCCGTGCGCGATGCGTTGCGGCATGCGGCCGTGTGCCCGGCATCGAACCATCTCGAATGCCCGTCGTTCCAGAAGCTGCTGCGCATCGCCGCGCATCGCCATCCGGCCCGCCGCACGAAGACGGAAGGTGCGTAGGCGGCGAGCATGCATCGGTGGGTTGGCGCGTTGGCTGATGGCAGGGTGATGCGCAGAGTCATGTGGTGCCAGACATCGCAAACTGGAACAACGGGGTTGCAGCGTGTGGATTTTGCTTGTGTTTCCTGCCGCGTATGCGGCATCGCGGGTCGCGCCGCATTACGGGGTGCTCGCCGGGCTCGCGACGGTGGCCGTCGTGATGGTGACGCCGCAAGTGCTGCTGGCGTTGGGAATCGATTGGGTGACACGGCGGCGCGGAGGCATTGAACCGCCTGTCACGACCGCTCCGCCTGTACAGACCGATAGTCTGGAGGACGAACTGGATGACGAGCCCGGCGACGCACCCGATGTGCCGTTTCGATACGGCGAGCGTGCACGATTCAAGCAACTGGTGCTGATCGCCGACGCCGTGCGGTCCGACGTCACGCGCAGTTTCTACGATAAGGCGAAGCGGACGATCGAAGCCTATGTGGACGTCGAGACGGGGCGTGACGGTTCGGGGGCGGCGATGGTGTCGGCGGCCGAGCTGGCCCAGGAAGACGCCCCGACCGTCGTGCTGCCGGACGAAATGCTGACCGTGTTCGTGTCGAACGACGGCGCGTGGTCGGGGTTCCGCGTCGGCGACGACAGCTTCCGGTTCCGCCACGGTGCAATCACGAGAATGCAGCTCACGCAGGTGATTCCGGTTCGCTGGAAGGGCGGCTACATGGTGAAGTTCTGGTTCGACGTACCGAAACGGAACAGTCAAGACGATTGCGGGCCGCATTCGACCTGGTTCTATCTCGCGGCAGACTATTCCGGCCGCCGATCGCGCGCGCTCACCCATGCATGTCGCGAGACCGCGTCGGTGCTCGGCGTGGTGTTCGACATCGACGAAACCGGCGACGACTGATTCAGCCCGCGTAGTACACGCGGCATTCCTGCTCGCGCCCGCGCACGATCCGCTTGCCGACGAGCGAGCCGTACGTTTCGGTGAAGACGGTGCGCTGGTTTTCGCGCTGCAAGGCGTCGTAGAAATACAGCGAGACCCAGTCCGTCGGGCGGGACGCCTCCGGCGTGCGCATCGCGGCATGCAGGCACAGCGCGGTGAAATGCCAGCCGCCCTTGGTCATGTGCATCACGGGCCGCGGCACGGAGTCGTCCGCATTCGGGCGCCGATGCGCGGTGACGCGTTGCACGAAGCCAGGCGTCGGCAACACGCCGGCGGCGGCCTTGTTGCGGTACAGGCGGTCGATGTAGAGCAGCAGTTCGACGGGCGGCTCCGTGCCGGGGCCGGCGTCCTGCACGTGGCCCTGCCAGCGCCGGCGGCGGCTCAGTACGTCGTCGAGCGCGGCGCGGATGCCGGCCGCGCGCCGCGGGCCGACGCCCGAGATCGTTTCGAGCTGGCCGTTGCGGGCCGCGCGTTCGAGTTCCTCGAGCGTATCGATGTGCAGCAGGTCGTGAATGCGCAACGCGAGCGCGTGGCCGATGCCCGGCACCGCTTCGAACGCGGAGGTGCGTTCGGCGTCGCCGCACAGCCGGTCGAGCTGGCGCCAGCGCCCCGTCACCAGCAGCTCGGCCATCGCCTGGGCGACGCCCGTGCCGACCTCGGGCAGCATCCCGAGCGCATCGACGCCACCGGATTCGAACAGGGTGCGGATGTCGAGGTCGAGTGCGTCGACCGTCTCGGCCGACGCGCGGTACGCGGCGACCCGGTACGGATTCGCGCCCTGGTCAGCCAGCCGCTGCGCCGCCTCGCGCAGGCAGGCCGCGATATGCCGGTTTTCCTCGAACGTTTGGCTGACGGTCGTCTGCATGGCGAGGGACCCGGGGAAGCACAAACGGAACGGACACGGTGAACGATGCGCCGGTCGCCTTTTCATCATTGTCGCGATACGCGACGAAGAAAGCTTGACGCACGTCAATGGCAAACGTAGCACAGGTTCGACGCGCACGGTCGTGCCGGAAAGCGGCACGACCGTGCGTCGCGTGATGCGGTCACGCGTCGAGGAACGACTGCGCGTTTTCGGCCTCGGCTGCCGTGCGCAACGCGGCGAGCGCCCGCTTCTCGATCTGCCGCACGCGTTCGCGCGACATGCCCGCGTCCTGCGCGATCGCGTCGTAGGTGTCGGGCTCGGCGCCGCCGAGCCCGAACCGCCGGCGCAGCACGTCGGCCTCGGCCGGCGTGACCGACCGGAGCAGCGACCTCACGCATTCGCGCATCCGCGTGTCGGCCAGTTGCTCGAACGGGCTGGCCGACGCCTGGTCCTCGATCAGCTCGACGAGACCGGTGTCCGCGTCGGGCAGCGGCGCGTCGAGCGACACGGGTTCGGCGGGCAGCGCGAGCACCGCGCGCAGCTTGTCCTCGTCGAGGCCGGTTTCGGCCGCGAGGTCGGCCGGCGTCGCCCGGCGGCCCGTGCGCTGCCGAAAACGCAGCGCATGCCGCTGCACCCGCTGGTACTGGTCGCCGACGTGCACGGGCACGCGGATCGTGCGGGCGCGATCCGCGACCGCGCGCGCGATCGCCTGGCGGATCCACCAGGTCGCATAGGTCGAGAACTTGAACCCGCGCCGGTATTCGAATTTCTCGATCGCACGCATCAGGCCGAGACTGCCGTCCTGCACGAGATCGGGCAGGTCGACGCCGCGGTTCATGTACTTGCGCGCGATCGACAGCACGAGCCGCAGGTTCGCCTCGAGCATCGCGCGCGTGGCGTCGCGCACTTTCTGCTGGCCGTCTGCCAGCGCCGCGGCAAGTGCCCGCCGCGCGACCGCGTCGAAGCAGGCGGCTTCGCCCGCCGCGTCGTGATGCGGCGCGGACACGAGCGTGCGCACGACGCCGCTCGCGTCGTCGACGGCCGGTGCGACCCACGCGATCGAGCCAAGCAGGGCGGCGACGTGGTTGCGGGCGTCACGGTATTCGTCTGAACGGTAGCCATGCGCGTGCAATGCGCCGCGCACGGCCGCGACGGCCGCCTGCAGCGCGTCGTAGCTGGCGGGCGCAGGCGTGTCGCCGGCGTCGTCGTCGGACGACCCGGCTGCGCGGGTCGAAGCCGTGGCGCGATGACGCGCGAGCAGCGCGTCCACCGCCGCCGGATAGCCGGCGAGCGCGTGCAGGATCTGGTGGCGGCCCGTCTCGATCTCGCGCGCCAGCACGATTTCGCCTTCGCGCGTGAGCAGCGGCACCGCCTGCATGCGGCGCATGTAGAGGGCGAGCGGATCGGTCGATGCGCTCGTGCCGCGCGCGAGGTCGCCGAGCATCGCGCGGCCTTCGTCGAGCGTATCGCGATCGACGTCGACAGGCGCCGAACCGGCGAACGGCGCAGGCGCTGGCGGCTCGTCGAGCACGGCGATGCCGATGTCGGCGAGCGCGGCGCGCACGACGTCGAGCGCGTCGGGGCTGTCGCTTTCGGGCGGCAGCGCGTCGACGAGGTCGGCGTGCGTCAGATAACCCTGTTCGCCGGCGAGCGCCAGCAACTGGATGATCGGATCGAGCGGCGTGTCCGCCCGGGGAGTGGGGCGTGGCGTAGTCATGTCGATGGCGGCGCGAGCCGCGTTCCTGTCTGGGCGGGCCGAAGTCCGCGGGTTTCGGGCCGCCGGTTGCTCGCGAACCCCGTCCGCGCCGGCCAGCCTGACATCGTTCAAGTTGAGGGCATTTGCGCGAACTTCAACGCGAGCGTGGCAGACGGGCCAGCACGCGGCGTGCCCGCGCGGCCGTCCGGTGCAGGAAACAAAAAGTAACCGATCATACCGAGCGGAAATCTGCAGGGGACGTAAGCTAGAGTCAGGCGCGCGCCTGGCGGCGACGCGCGGATTCTGCCGGAGCAACACATGACCCCGATTCCTGCCGCGAGGTGTGCGGTATTCGCATTGACGACGCTGACCCTCGGCGGTTGTTATTACACGAGTCCGTATGGCTATGCTCCGTATTACGCGCCGGCGCCGGCCACGCTGACGCAGCGCGAGATTCCCGTCACGCCGGCTGCGCCGGCCACCACTGCGCCGGGCCCGGCTGCGACGGCGGTCGCGCCGCCGGTGGTCGATCCGGCGCCCGTCTACGTCGCGCCGGCCTATCCGCCACCGTATCCCTATCCGTATCCGTACTATGCGCCCGCGTATTACCCGGGCTGGTACGGCTGGGGCGCACCGGCGATCTCGGTCGGCTTCTGGGGCGGATGGGGCGGCGGGTGGCGTGGACGCGGCGGGTACGGGCATCGTCCGTGGGGCGGCGGCCACTGGGGTGGCGGCTGGGGCGGGCATCGGCACTGACCGGCGCGCGGCGGCACCGCACGGGAGAGCATCATGAGGAACACGATTGTCCGAAGCCTGTGCGTCGTTCTGCTCGGCCTGGCGGCCGTGCCGGGTATGACACAGGCACAAAGCACCGGCTACACGAATTCCCCGGCCGAACTGTTCGCCGGGCCCGCGCCCGACTATCCGGTCGTCGCGCAGATTCCGCCGGGCACCGCGCTGGACGTGTTCGGCTGCCTGAGCGACTACACATGGTGCGACGTCGCACTGCCGGGCGTGCGCGGCTGGATCGACGCGCAACTGATCGACTATCCGTACCAGGGCGGTTACGCGCCGCTGGTCGAATATGGCGCGATCATCGGCGTGCCGATCACGGGGTTCGCGATCGGTGCGTACTGGGATCGCTACTACCGTCACCGGCCGTGGTTCCATGACCGCGATCGGTGGGAACACCGCGCGGAACCGCGGCTCGGCCCGGGCGGCATGCCGCCGGGACAGGGGCGCGTGCCGCCGGGACAGGGGCGCCCGCAACCGGGCGGGCTGCCGCAGGCCGCACCGGGCGGACCGCCGCCCGTGCATGACACGCGGCCGTCCGCTGCTCGCGGCGGCTGGAACGGCGCGATTCGCACGCCGCCGCCGGCTGAGCCTGCACCCGCGCCTGCGCCTGCGCCGATGCCGGGTGCAGCCGGCAATCCGCGTCCGGCAGCGCCGCCGCCGGCCGTCATGCGTCCGCCACCGGCCGCCGTCATGCGTCCGCCTCCCGCGCCGGGCGGTGAGGGCCGCGCGATGCCGGTACCGGTGCACCCGGGCGGCGGTGGGGGTGGTGGCGGCGGTTACGGCGGCGGGCGACCGCAGGGTGGCGGGAACGGCGGCGGAAGCCACGGTGGTGGCGGAGGCGGCGGCCCGGAAGAATTCCGTCACTGACGATGCCGATGCATTCGGTCGGCGCAGGACGAAAAAAAGCCGCTCCGGAGAGCGGCTTCTGGATCGGGCGAGCGGGCTTCGGCCCGCAGCCTGACCGGCTACGTGTTACAAGCAGCCGGTCTTGCTGGTTGTGACCCCAATCAGTCGTCGAGCAGCGACAGGTCGCGCACCGCGCCCTTGTCGGCGGACATGACCAGCTTCGCGTAGGCCTTCAGCGCAGCGGACACCTTGCGCGGACGCGGCTGCGCCGGCTTCCAGCCCTTGGCGTTCTGCGCTTCGCGGCGGCGCGCCAGTTCCTCGTCCGACACCAGCACGTTGATCGTGCGGTTCGGGATGTCGATGCGGATCTTGTCGCCGTCGCGCACGAGGCCGATCGCACCGCCCGCTGCCGCTTCCGGCGAGCAGTGGCCGATCGACAGGCCCGACGTGCCGCCCGAGAAGCGGCCGTCCGTCAGCAGCGCGCACGCCTTGCCGAGGCCCTTCGACTTGATGTAGCTGGTCGGGTAGAGCATTTCCTGCATGCCGGGGCCGCCTTTCGGGCCTTCGTAGCGCACGATCACCACGTCGCCGGCCTTGACCTTGTCGTTCAGGATGTTGTCGACTGCCTCATCCTGCGATTCGGTCACGTGAGCCGTGCCTTCGAACACGAGGATGCTCTCGTCGACGCCGGCCGTCTTCACCACGCAGCCGTCGAGCGCGATGTTGCCCGTCAGCACGGCGAGGCCGCCTTCCTTCGAGAACGCATGCTCGTACGAGCGGATGCAGCCTTCGGCGCGATCGAGGTCGAGGCTCGGCCAGCGCGTGTTCTGGCTGAACGCGACCTGCGTCGGGATGCCGGCCGGGCCGGCCTGGTAGAACGTGCGGACCGCGTCGTCCTGCGTGCGGACGATGTCCCATTGGTCGAGGGCGTCCTTCAGCGACGGCGTGTGCACGGTCGGCACGTCGGTGTGCAGCTTGCCGGCGCGGTCGAGCTCGCCGAGGATCGCCATGATGCCGCCTGCGCGGTGCACGTCCTCGATGTGGTACTTGTTCGTGTTCGGCGCGACCTTGCACAGCTGCGGCACGACGCGCGACAGGCGGTCGATGTCCTTCATCGTGAAGTCGATGCCGGCTTCCTGCGCGATCGCCAGCAGGTGCAGGATCGTGTTGGTCGAACCGCCCATCGCGATGTCGAGCGTCATCGCGTTCTCGAACGCCTTGAAGCCCACCGAGCGCGGCAGCACGCGTTCGTCGTCCTGCTCGTAGTGCTGGCGGGTGAGTTCGACGATGCGACGGCCGGCGCGCTTGAACAGTTGCTCGCGATCGGCGTGCGTGGCCACCACCGTGCCGTTGCCGGGCAGCGACAGGCCGAGCGCTTCGGTCAGGCAGTTCATCGAGTTCGCGGTGAACATGCCCGAGCACGAGCCGCAGGTCGGGCAGGCCGAGCGTTCGACTTCGGCGACTTCGGCGTCGGAATACGACGGGTCGACCGCGATCACCATTGCGTCGACGAGGTCGAGCTTCTTCACTTCGATGGCCTTGGTGACCGGGTTCGCGAGGCGCGTCTTGCCCGCTTCCATCGGGCCGCCCGACACGAAGATCACCGGGATGTTGAGGCGCATCGCGGCCATCAGCATCCCCGGCGTGATCTTGTCGCAGTTCGAGATGCAGACCATCGCGTCCGCGCAGTGCGCGTTCACCATGTACTCGACCGAGTCGGCGATGATGTCGCGGCTCGGCAGCGAATACAGCATGCCGTCGTGGCCCATCGCGATGCCGTCGTCGACCGCGATCGTGTTGAATTCCTTCGCGACGCCGCCGGCAGCCTCGATCTCGCGCGCGACCAGTTGGCCGAGATCCTTCAGGTGCACGTGCCCCGGCACGAACTGCGTGAACGAGTTGACGACCGCGATGATCGGCTTCGAGAAATCGTCGTCTTTCATGCCGGTGGCGCGCCAGAGCGAGCGCGCCCCTGCCATGTTGCGGCCAGCGGTGGAGGTTTTGGAACGGTAAGTGGGCATGGTCGTTGCAGAAGAAATATCGCGGGAAAAGGGTGGAGGCAGGGGGAATAAAGGCCTCTCGCGCGCCCGTGCGAACAACCTCTTGAGCTGCGCCCTGGGCAAACTCCGTAATTATCCCACAGCCGCCGGGCGGGCGGCGCCGGCGGGCAAGGCCGACCGGCGCGGGTGGGGCGCGGCGGGCAGCGCGTAGGCGCACAAGCCGAAAGAACCGAACAAAGCGCGGCGCGAAGATGCCATGGCGGGAACACGCGAAGCCGGAAGCCGGCCATCGCCAGCGGAGCCCGGCAGCGGCTTCATCGCCCGTCTTGCCGACGTCGAAGCCGCGCCGCTCGATCGCGCGTCAGCCGAGCAGCGTCAGGATCTCGTCGTACAGCGCCTTCGGAATCCGCACGCCGTTCGCGATGCTGCGCGCGCGGGCGTCGAAGCGGCGTTGCGACGGCAGCCGCGCACCCTGCGCGACGATCGATTCGAACATCCGTTCGCCGCGCGCGAGCCCCGTGTCGAGATCGTCGCCGAGGAACACCTTCGGATCGAACGCGATCACGAGCTCGCCGTGGCACGGCGTCGCGCCGACGCCTTCGTCGAAGTCCATCGACTCGCGGCTCGTCATGTCGCCGATCAGCGCGCCGCCGAGCAGTTCGACCATCGCCGCGAGCGCCGAACCCTTGTGGCCGCCGAACGTGCGCATCGCGCCCTGCAGCGCGGCTTTCGGATCGGTGGTCGGCCGGCCGTCGGCGTCGATGGCCCATTCCGGCGGGATCGCCTTGCCTTGCTTCGCATGCAGCTCGATGTCGCCGCGCGCGATCGCGCTCGTCGCGAAATCGAACACGAACGGCACGCCGCCCGGGCGCGGCCATGCGAACGCGATCGGGTTTGTGCCGAACACCGGCTCCTTGCCGCCTTCCGGCGCAACCCAGCTATGGCTCGGATTCATCGCAATGCCGACGAGCCCCTCGGCCGCGATGGCCTCGACCTCGGGCCACAGCGCGGAGAAGTGGTAGCAATGGTTGATCGTCATCGCGGCGATGCCGTGCTGTTTCGCCATCTCGACGAGCACCGGCAGGCCTGTCTCGAAGCTCAGCAGCGAGAAGCCGCGATGGGCGTCGACCGAGACGATCGACGACGACAGCCGGCGCAGCGTCGGCACGGCTTGCGGATCGACCTTGCCCTTCTTCAGCGAACGCACGCAGACGAGCAGCCGGTACACGCCGTGCGAATGGCATTCGTCGCGCTGGCCTTGCGTGATCACGTTGGCGATGGCATGCGCATGCGCGTCGGACATTCCATGATGCGTCAGCACGCGCAGCGCGAGCGCATGGACTTCATCGAGCGACAGGACGATTTCGTCGGTGGATGCGGTCATCTCACGCCCCCCGCGGCGCGGGCACGCCGTCGATACGTTGCGGCACGTTCAACGGATTGCCGTTGCGGATCGCGTCCGGCAGCAGCGCGTCAGGCAGGTCCTGATACGACACCGGACGCAGGAAGCGCTCGATCGCGCGCGCGCCGACGGACGTCGTGCGCGTATCGGACGTGGCCGGGAACGGGCCGCCGTGCACCATCGCATGGCCGACCTCGACGCCCGTGCCGAAGCCGTTGACGAGAATGCGGCCGGCCTTGCGCTCGAGCAGCGGGCGCAGCGCGGCGAACAGCGGCGCGTCGCCATCGGCGAGATGCGCGGCGATCGTCAACTGGCCTTCGAGCGACTTCAGCACGCGATGCAGCGTGTCCGCGTCCGGGCAACGCACGATCAGCGAAGCGGGGCCGAACACCTCGTCGCGCAATTCGGGATGCGCGATGAAAGCGTCGGCCGAGGTCGCGAGCAGCGCCGCGCGGGCCTGCAGACGATTGCCTTCGGCGCCTTGCGCGAGCAGCTCGACGGCCGCGTGATCGCGCAGCGCCGCGACACCTTGTTCGTAGCTGGCGTGGATGGGCGGCGTCAGCATCGTTTGCGCGGGCGCGGCACGCACCGCGGCGGCGGCCGTTTCCTCGAACGCGCGCAGCGCGGGACCGTCGACGGCGAGCACGAGGCCCGGGTTCGTGCAGAACTGACCGGCGCCGAGCGTGAGCGACGCGACGAACTGCGGCGCGATCGCATCGTGGCGCGTGTCGAGCGCGGCGGGAAACAGCAGCACGGGATTGATCGAGCTCATTTCCGCATAGACGGGAATCGGCTCGGGGCGCGCGGCCGCGATGTGCATCAGCGCGACGCCGCCGCGGCGCGAGCCGGTGAAGCCGACGGCCTTCATGCGCGGATCGGCGACGAGCGCCTGGCCGATCTCGCGCGACGCGTCGAACAGCAGCGAGAACACGCCGGCCGGCATCCCGCATTCACGCGCGGCTTGCTGGATCGCGCGGCCGACGAGTTCCGAGGTACCAGGATGCGCCGAATGCGCCTTGACGATCACCGGGCAGCCGGCCGCGAGCGCCGAGGCGGTATCGCCGCCGGCGACCGAGAACGCGAGCGGGAAGTTCGACGCACCGAACACGGCGACGGGCCCGACCGCGACGTTGCGCAGGCGCAGGTCGACGCGCGGCAGCGGCTTGCGCTCGGGGCGCGCCGGATCGATCCGCGCGTCGAGAAAGCCGCCGTCGCGCACGAGCGACGCGAACAGCGCGAGCTGGCCGACCGTGCGGCCGCGCTCGCCTTCGATGCGCGCGCGCGGCAGGCCCGTTTCGATGACGCAGCGCTCGATCAGGTCGTCGCCGAGCGCCATGATGTGGCGGCCGATCGCGTCGAGAAACGCGGTGCGGGCTTCGAGCGACGTTTCGCGATAGGTGTCGAAGGCGTCGTCGGCGAGCGCGCAGGCCGTCTCCAGGTCGTGCAGGCTCGCACCGCCGAAGGCGGGTTCGAGCCGTTCGCCGGTGGCGGCGGCGATCGCGTGGAGGGTGCCGTTCTGTCCGGCGACGGCGGACGGGCCGATCAGGAGCTGACCTGTGAGTTGCATGGTTTTCCTCGGAAAAAACAGGAGCCGGGCGTGGAGCGCCCGGCCGAAGGGATCATGGGAAAAGGAGCGAGTGCGTCAGTCCTCGTCGTCGTCGAGTTGCAGCTTCTCCGAGCGCACGCCGGTGTTCGCCCCCCAGTAGTAGATGACGAGCGCGACGGCCGCGACGACGACCGTGTCGTACGGATGGGCAAGCTGGCCCGTGCCGCCGAAGCCGCCGAGATACGACAGCACGATCATCGCGGCGTAGAACGCGATCAGCCACGCGGACGAGCGCACCTGCTCGGCAAGGCTCAGGTGCGCGGTCGGCACCCAGCGGCGGCACGCCAGATAGATCACGAACATCACGATCTGCAGGCCGAGCAGCCAGGACACCGTGCTCCAGCCCGACCAGTAGACGATCAGCGCGGCGATCACGAACGACGCGGGGCCGGTGATGCCGAACGCGCTTGCGCGGAACGGCCGGGGGAGATCCGGTGCGGTGCGGCGGAGTGCGGCGACCGACACCGGCGCCACCGCATAGCTCAGCACCAGCGCGGCCGACACGATGTTGATCAGCGCTTCCCACGACGGGAACGGCAGCGTCCAGAAGATCGCGAGGCCGAACGTGAGCCACAGGCCCGCGCGCGGGATGCCCGACGCTTCGTCGACGCGCGTGAACACCTTGAAGAACGTGCCCGTCTTCGCCCAGCCGTAGACCACGCGCGGCGTCGCGTTCATGTAGATGTTGCCGCAGCCGCTCGGCGAGATCATCGCGTCGGCGACGACCATCACCGCGAGCCAGCCGACGCCGAGCGCCAGCGCGATGTCGCGGTACGGCAGCGAGAACGCCTTGCTCACGTCATGCCAGCCGGCGGCGAGCATGTCGGTGGGGATGCTGCCGATGAACGCGAGCTGCAGCAGCACGTAGATCAGCGTCGACAGCAGGATCGACAGGATCAGCGCGATCGGGATCGTGCGCTGCGGATTGCGCACCTCGCTCGCGACCGACACGATCGGCGTGAGCCCGAGGTACGCGAAGATGATGCCGCCCGCGGACACGGCCATCTCGATGCCCGGCATGCCGAACGGCGCGAAGCCCTGGATCGTCAGGTTCGCGGGCTTGAAGAACGTGAACAGCACCGCGATCACGGCCAGCGGCACGATGAACTTGAAGAGGCTGATGATGTTGTTCGCCTTCGCGAACGTCTTCACGCTCGAATAGTTCAGGTAAAAGAAGAAGCCCAGCAGCGCGGCCTGCACGAGCCAGCCGAGCGTGGTCGGGTCGCTCGATCCTGCGACGGTCAGGCCCGGAAACCACGCGGCCGCATACTGGCGCGCGGCGACGACCTCGATCGCGATCAGGCTCGAAAAGGCGATCAGCGTGATGAAGCCCATCAGGTAGCCGAGCAGCGGGCCGTGCGAGAACACCGGGTAGCGCACGACGCCGCCCGCGCGCGGCAGCGCGGCGCCGAGTTCGCAGTAGACGATGCCGAGCAGCAGCACCGCGAAGCCGCCGAGCAGCCACGAGAAGATGCCGGCCGGGCCCGCGATCGTCGACACGTGACTCGCGGCGAACAGCCACCCCGAACCAAAAATGGCGCCGAGACCGATGAACGTGAGATCGGTCAGCGACAGCTGTTTCTTGAACTTGCCGTGACCCGCGTCGGGGTGCGCGGAACGGGAAAGCGGGACAGACGGGTGAGCGTTGCCTTGGCCTGGCATGGGCGTGTCTCCTGGAGGAATATCGGCACAGGCTCGAGGTGCGCCGCGCTCCGACGGAGCAGCGGCGCCAGCCTGCCGGCCGGCGTCGCCCGGTTCGAACGACCGGGGCGGGCTGCGGGGCGTTCACGCGCGGCGCGCTCGGGCGCCGGTATGAACGGGCCCGCAAGCCATGCCGGACCGGAGACGGCGGCGCGCAGGGGGGAAAGCCCGCGCGCCGCCGCAGCGGGAGTCGATCAGAGACCGACGTCGGGCAGCGCGGGGCGCGTTTCGAGCGCCTTCGCGACGATGGCCTTCACTTCCGCGAGCGTGTCGCCCTGCAGCGCGAGGCGCGGCGGGCGCGTGATCGCGCTGCCGCGGCCGACCAGCTCTTCGCACAGCTTGATGCACTGCACGAGGTCGGGGCGTGCGTCGAGGTGCAGCAGCGGCATGAACCAGCGATATAGCGCGAGCGCTTCGTCGAAGCGCTTCTGCTTCGCGAGGCGGAACAGCGTCTCGCCTTCCTTCGGGAACGCGTTCGACATGCCCGATACCCAGCCTTCGGCGCCGACGGCAATGCTCTCGACCACGACGTCGTCGAGGCCCGCGAACAGCACGAAGCGATCGCCGACGGCGTTGCGCAGGTCGATGAAGCGGCGCGTATCGCCCGACGAATCCTTGAAGCAGACGATGTTCTCGCAATCCTGCAGCGCGATCAGCACGTCGGGTGTCACGTCGTTCTTGTAGATCGGCGGGTTGTTGTAGACCATCACCGGCAGGTCGGTGCTCGTCGCGACCGCACGGAAGTGCGCAGCGGTTTCGTGCGGCTTCGCCGAATAGACCAGCGCGGGCATCACCATCACGCCTTCGACGCCGACGCGCTGCGCCTCACGCACCGTGTTGCGCGCGAATTCGGTCGTGAATTCGGCGATGCCGGCGATCACCGGAATCTTGCCGCCGGCCGCGTCGCGTGCGGCCTCGATCACCTGGAGCTTCTCGCTCGTCGACAGCGACGTGTTCTCGCCGACCGTGCCGCAGACCACGAGGCCCGATACGCCGTCGTTCACCAGGTTCTTCACCACGCGGTGCGTGGCATCGATGTCGAGGGAAAAGTCCGGCTTGAACTGGGTGCTGACGGCCGGGAAAACCCCGGTCCACTGAATGGCGTTTCGGCTCACTTCAATCTCCTACGTGTTTGTATCGGTCGGCCGACAGGTGTCGGTGTGGCAACCAGTATCGCCGCGCAAATGCCCATCACGCTTGAGTCGTATCGCGGAGCAAAATGACGAAATCGGCATAGCGGCCGGACGGCGCGGGAAGGGCGCTTCGCACTATGCCGATTTCGTCGTCGTCCTCATCGAAAAGCCACAAGCGGGCGGACGCGCGACGGAGGAAGCTGTGCTCCTTTCCCCACTTCGGACGGCTCATGATGAAGCGCATCCAGATCATCGATTCGCACACGGGCGGCGAACCCACTCGGCTCGTCGTGTCCGGTTTCCCCGCGCTCGGCAGCGGCACGATGGCCGAGCGTCGCGACGTGCTCGCGCGCGAACACGACCGCTACCGCACCGCCTGCATTCTCGAACCGCGCGGCAGCGACGTGCTGGTCGGCGCGCTGCTGTGCGAACCCGTGTCGCCCGAGGCGGCGGCCGGCGTGATCTTCTTCAACAATAGCGGCTATCTCGGGATGTGCGGGCACGGCACGATCGGCGTCGTGCGTACGCTGCACCATATGAGGCGCATCGCGCCCGGCGTGCACCGGATCGAGACGCCCGTCGGCACCGTCGAGGCGACGCTGCACGACGACCTGTCGGTCAGCGTGCGCAACGTACCCGCATATCGCCATGCGAAGGGCGTCGCGCTCGACGTACCGGGTTACGGCCCCGTGAAGGGCGACATCGCATGGGGCGGCAACTGGTTCTTCCTGATCAGCGACCATGGGCAGCGCGTCGCCGGCGACAACGTCGCGGCGCTCACCGCGTATGCGTCGGCCGTGCGCGAAGGGCTCGAACGCGCGGGCATCACCGGCGCGAACGGCGGCGAGATCGACCATATCGAGCTGTTCGCCGACGATCCCGAGCACGACAGCCGCAGCTTCGTGCTGTGCCCGGGCCTCGCCTACGACCGCTCACCGTGCGGCACCGGCACGAGCGCGAAGCTCGCGTGCCTCGCGGCCGACGGCAAGCTCGAACCGGGCGCCGTATGGCGGCAGGCGAGCGTGATCGGCAGCGTGTTCCAGGCGAGCTACGAAGTGGCCGACGGCGGCATCGTGCCGACGATTCGTGGCAGCGCGCACCTGAGCGCGGAAGCGACGCTGCTGATCGAGGAAGATGATCCATTCGGCTGGGGCATTGCGCCGTGAGCGACACGAAGACGGATGTCGTCGTGATCGGCGCCGGCATCGTCGGCGCGGCGTGCGCACACGAACTCGCGCAGCGCGGGCTGCGCGTGCTCGTCGTCGACGACGCGAGCGGCGGGGCAACCGGCGCGGGCATGGGGCACCTCGTCGCGATGGACGACAACGCGGCCGAACTCGCGCTCAGCCATTACTCGATCGAACTGTGGCGCGCGCTGAGCGGCGAGATGCCGGAAGGGTGCGCGTACCGCAACTGCGGCACGTTGTGGCTCGCCGCCGATGCGCACGAAATGGATCTGGCGCGTGCGAAGCAGGCGACGCTGGCCGCGCATGGCGTGGCGGGCGAGCTGATCGACGCGGCGACGCTCGCGCGACTGGAGCCGATGCTGCGCGCGGGCCTCGGCGGTGCGCTGAAGATTCCCGGCGACGCGATCCTCTATGCGCCCGTCACCGCGAACTGGCTGCTGCAGCGCGCGCCGCGCATCACGTTGCGGCGCGACCGGGCCGTCGCGGTCGATGGCCCGAGCGTGACGCTCGCGAGCGGCGACACGCTGCGCGCGGAGCGGGTGATCGTCGCGAACGGCGTGGCCGCGCGCACGCTGCTGCCCGAGTTGCCGCTGCGCCCGAAAAAGGGCCATCTGCTGATCACCGACCGCTATCCGGGCCAGGTGTCGCACCAGCTCGTCGAGCTGGGCTATGCGGCGAGCGCACATGCGAGCGACGGCACGTCGGTCGCGTTCAACGTGCAGCCGCGGCCGACCGGCCAGTTGCTGATCGGTTCGTCGCGCCAGTTCGACACCGAGGACGCGCAAGTCGACCCGCCGGTGCTCGCGCGCATGCTGCGCCGCGCAGTGGGTTATCTGCCGGACCTGGCCGACCTGAACGGCATCCGCGCATGGACGGGCTTCCGTTCCGCGAGCCCCGACGGGCTGCCGCTGCTCGGCGAGCATCCGGCGCGGCCTGGCGTGTGGCTCGCGGTCGGGCATGAAGGGCTCGGCGTGACGACCGCGCCGGGCAGCGCGCGGCTCGTCGCGGCGCTGATGGCCGGCGAACGGCCGCCCATCGATATCGAACCGTATTTGCCGGGACGCTTCCTGAGCGCGTCCCTCGTCGCCGGAGCGCTGACATGAAACGACCCCCACGCTCACTTCGTTCGCTGTCGACCGGTGTTGGCGCTTCAGCGTTTACTCCGGTCCCATGCACGGCGCCCCCCGCGGGGGCGGTCAACCTCCTTGGGGCGGCCCGGCGGAGGCTGAGATGAAACGACCCCCACGCTCACTTCGTTCGCTGCCCCCCGTGGGGGCAGTCAGCCCCCTTGGGGCGGCCCGGCGGAGGCTGACATGATCATTCATCTGGACGGCCGCGCGCTGACGGTGGCCGACGGCGCGACCGTCGCGGCCGCCGTCGCGGCGAGCGGCGACGACACGACGCGCGTGTCGTGCACGGGTGCGGCGCGTGCGCCGTTTTGCGGAATGGGCATCTGCCAGGAGTGCAGGATGACGATCGATGGCCGTCGCCGGCTGGCTTGCCAGACGCTGTGCCGCGACGGGATGCAGGTGGAGCGCACGCGATGAAACAGGAACGACTGAGCGTCGACGTCGCGATCGTCGGTGCGGGGCCGGCCGGGCTGTCGGCCGCGCGGGCCGCCGCGCGCAGCGGTGCGACGGTTGCGATCGTCGACGACAATCCGCGCGCGGGCGGGCAGATCTGGCGGCAAGGCGCGGCGACTACGCCGACGCCGGCCGCCGCCGAGCGGCTCGCCGTGTTGCGGCAGCCGAACGTCACGCATCTCGCGGCGACGCGCATCGTCGCCGAAACGCAGCCGGGTACGCTGCTGCTCGAGGATGACGAACGCGGGCTGTTGCTCGATTTCCGCACGCTGATTCTCTGCTGCGGCGCACGCGAGCTGCTGTTGCCGTTTCCGGGCTGGACGCTGCCGGGTGTCACCGGCGCAGGCGGCTTGCAGGCGTTGATCAAGTACGGCCTCGACGTGCGCGGGCAGCGCACGGTGATCGCGGGCAGCGGGCCGCTGCTGCTGGCGAGCGCGGCGACGGCCCGGCAGGCCGGCGCGCGCGTGTCGCACGTGCTCGAACAGGCCGCATGGGGCGACGTGGCCGGGTTCGGGGCGGGGCTGTGGCGCTGGCCGTCGAAGCTTGCGCAGGCCGCGAAGCTCGTCACCGCCGCCTATCGGCCTGATGCGCATGTCGTCGAGGCGTTCGGCGACAAGCGGCTCGAACGCGTGCGGATTCGTCAGGGCGATCGTGAGTTCGACGTCGACTGCGACCGGCTCGCGTGCGGCTTCGGCCTCGTGCCGAATACCGCGCTGCCGAGTCATCTCGGCTGCCGGATCGACGATGGCGCGGTGGCGGTCGATGTGCACCAGCGTACGAGCCGCGATGGTGTTTTTGCGGCGGGCGAGTGCACGGGCGTCGGCGGTAGCGAACTGGCGATGGTCGAAGGCGAAATCGCCGGTTTGGCGGCGACCGGGCAGACGGCGCGGTTGGCCGCGCTGGTTACGCAGCGGGCGCACTGGCAGGTGTTTGCCGATGCCGTACGCGAGCGTTTCGCGATCCGCGAACCGATCCGCCGGCTCGCGCGGGCCGACACGTTGCTGTGCCGTTGCGAGGACGTGCGTTTCGACGCCGTCGCGCAAGCACCGGGCTGGACGGCCGCGAAGCTGCAATCACGCTGTGGGATGGGCGCGTGTCAGGGCCGCGTGTGCGGCGCCGCTGCGCAGGCGCTGTTCGGCTGGACACCGCCGGCGCCGCGCACGCCGCTCGTGCCCGCGCGGGTCGGCACGCTGATGCTGGACGGTACGGCATCCTGCGACGGCGCGTGACGCGTCGCCGCAACACGGCAACACGGCAACACGGCAACACGGCAACACGGCAACACGGCAACACGGCAACACGGCAACACGGCAACACGGCAACACGGCAACACGGCAACACGGCAACACGGCAACACGGCAACACGGCAACACGGCAACACGGCAACACGGCAACACGGCCCGGTTGACACCGGGCCGCGCCATTCATTCCGCCTTCACTTTCTCCCATCCGCCGACCTGCGGCGCCGCGCAGGCGCGCAGGCACTCGATCGTCGCGGCCACGGCCGCGCGATTCGCGCTGTCGGGATGCCAGTACATCGACACCGCACCCTGGCCCTCGAGCTGCATCGGCAGGATCCGGATCGCGTTCAGTTGCGCGAAGCGCTGCGCAGCGCGGTGCGATGCCACGCCGAGCAGGTCGGTGTTGTTCAGCAGCGTGAGGTTGAGGATCGACGAATTCGATTCGACGCAGTGTGGCGGCCGTGCGCGGCCGGCGGCCGACAGCGCGGCCTCCAGCGCGTTGTGCACGGGCGTGCCCGACGGCCATACGATCCACGAGTAGGCGAGCACGTCGTCCCAGTCGACCGACGTCGCACCGGCGAGCGCGTGGCCGGGCCGCGCGACGAACACGACCGGATCGACATACAGCGCTTCGGCATGCAGCAGCGGATCGACGGATGTCGACCCCGAGCGGCCCACGACGATATCCAGTTCGCTGCGTGCGAGCTGAGGCATCAGCTGGTTCATCGTGCTTTCGGTCATCCGGACCTGCGCGCGCGGCATCCGTTTCAGCAATTGCGACACCGCGAGCGGCACCGTGTCGGCCGCCGCTACGCCGGACGTACCGATCGTCACGAGGCCGCTGCCGCCTTCCCGCAGCGCGGCCATGTCGTCGCGTGCGATGTCGAGCTGCGCTTCGACGCGGCGCGCATGCTCGATCAATGCTTCGCCGTACGGCGTCGGCCGCAGGCCGCGCGCATGCCGCTCGAACAGCGGCAGCCCGACATCCTCTTCCAGTTCCTTCAGCCATTTCGACAGCGCGGGCTGCGTGGTGGCGAGCGCGACTGCCGACTGGCTCAGATTGCCGGTGCCGGCAAGACTCAACAGTACCTGCAGATGCCGCAGTCGCAGCCGGTGGGTCCAGTCCATCGCATGCCTCGTCGCGAGTAGGTATATCCAGAAATATATGGATCAGATGATTTGACCATTTTACCGGGTATGTCTGGGTCGAATATAAATCAGCTAACGGACTGCAGCACGGTCTCGCCCCGACATAGCGCCGACGCCGATCGGCCGACTCCAAGGAGACATCATGACGACCCACCCGGACGCGTCGCGCGCCGCCTACTACGCACGGATCGCCGAGCAACGCCTGGCGCCGCTGTGGGAATCGCTGCACAACCTCGTGCCGACATCCCCGCAGCCGGCCGCGCAGGCCGCGATCTGGAAATACGCGCAGGTGCGCGACCTCGTGATGCAGGCCGGCAGCGTGATCAGCGCGGAAGAAGCCGTGCGCCGGGTGCTGGTGCTGGAGAACCCGGGGCTGCCCGGCAAGTCGAGCATGACGCCGACCCTGTACGCGGGCCTGCAGCTGATCCTGCCGGGCGAGATCGCGCCAAGCCACCGGCACACGCAGTCGGCGCTGCGCTTCATCGTCGAAGGGCGTGGCGCGTGGACGGCCGTGAACGGCGAGCGCACGACGATGCATCCGGGCGACTTCATCATCACGCCGTCGTGGGCATGGCACGACCACGGCAACCCGCCGGAAGAAGCGGGCGGCGAGCCGGTCGTGTGGCTCGACGGGCTCGACATCCCGCTGCTCGCGAACCTCGACGCAGGCTTCGCGGAGAACTACCCGGAAGCCGTGCAGCCGGTGAATCGCCCGGAAGGCGACAGCTTCGCGCGCTTCGGTCACAACATGGTGCCGGTGCGGCATCGCGCGAGCGATCCGACGTCGCCGGTATTCAGCTACCCGTATGCCCGCACCCGCGAAGCGCTCGACGCGCTGTACCGGAACGGCGAGCTCGATGCGTGGGACGGCGTGAAGCTGCGCTATGTGAACCCCGCGACGGGCGGCTGGCCGATGCCGACGATCGCCACCTTCATGCAGTTCCTGCCGGCCGGTTTCGACGGCCGCACGTACCGCAGCACCGACGCGACGATCTACTGCGTCGTCGAAGGCCGCGGCACCGCGCACATCGGCGGCAACGCCTTCGAATTCGAGGCGCACGACATCTTCGTCGCGCCGTCGTGGGTGCCGGTGCGGCTGTCTGCGTCGTCCGACAGCGTGCTGTTCAGCTATTCCGACCGGCCCGTGCTCTCCGCGCTGAACCTGCTGCGCGAAGCGCGCGACTGACGCCGGCCGGTTTCGACGATCCGTTTTCCGTTTCCCGTTTCCCGTTTCCCGTGCGTCGCTGCGGCGGCGCGCCCCCTTCATTCGTATTGATGCTGGAGCCATTCATGACTTTCGTTTTCCAGCCCGAAGCGCCCGTGGCGCTCCCCGTCGTCGGCAGTGACGCGCAGTTCGCGGTGCGCCGCGTGTATTGCGTCGGTCGCAACTACGCGGCCCATGCACGTGAAATGGGCTTCGATCCCGATCGCGAGCCGCCGTTCTTCTTCTGCAAGCCGGCCGATTCGATCGTGCCGGTCGCGTACGGCGACACGCTCGATCTCGCCTATCCGTCGCAGACGCAGAACTATCACTACGAAGCCGAGCTCGTCGCGGTGATCGGCAAGGGCGGTTCGGACATCCCGCTCGAGCGCGCGCTCGAACACGTGTGGGGCTACGCGGTCGGCCTCGACATGACGCGCCGCGACCTGCAGATGAAGATGCGCGAGATGGGCCGGCCATGGGAAATCGGCAAGGCATTCGACCGCTCGGCGCCGATCGGGCCCGTGCATCCGGCGAGCGAGGTCGGCCACTTCGAACAGGGCGGCCTGTGGCTGACCGTCAACGATGCGACGAAGCAGAGGAGCGACGTGTCGCACCTGATCTGGTCGGTCGCGGAAACGGTGGCCGACCTGTCGAAGTTCTTCCGCCTCGAACCGGGCGACGTGATCTTCACGGGCACGCCCGAAGGCGTCGGCGCGGTGGTCGCGGGCGACGTGATGAAGGTCGGCGTCGAACGGCTCGGCGAACTGACCGTGCGCGTGGTCTGACGCATCTTGATCAAAAGGCGACATCGTGCAACTGCATAGCTTCTTCAACAGTTCGACGTCCTACCGGGTGCGTATCGCGCTCGCGCTGAAAGGGCTGCCGTACGACACGCTGCCGGTGAACATCCGCACCGGCGAGCATCGCGAGGCGGCGTACGTCGCGAACGTGAATCCGTCGGCCGCGGTGCCGGCGCTGGTCGATGGGGATTTTCGTCTCGGGCAGTCGCTCGCGATCCTCGATTACCTCGACCAGATCCAGCCGACGCCTCGACTGATTCCGCTCGAACTGCACCATCGTGCGCGCGTGCTGGAACTCGCGACGCTGATCGCATGCGACATCCATCCGGTCAACAACCTGCGCGTGCTGCGCTATCTCGACACCGAGTTGAAGGTCACGCCGCAGCAGAAGACCGCGTGGTACCGCCACTGGATCGCGGAAGGGATGGCCGCCGTCGAGCGGCTGCTCGTGCGCGCGGACGAGGGCCCGTGGTGCTTCGGCGACACGCCGACGCTCGCGGACGTATGCCTCGTGCCGCAGGTCGCGAACGCGTTGCGGATGGATTGCGACCTGAGCGCGTATCCGCGCAGCCTCGCGGTTTATGAACACGCGCGGCACGAGCCGGCGTTCGACGCGGCACAGCCGCAGCGGCAACCGGATTACGTCGCGTAACACGAAGCAGGAGACAGACATGGGCGAGACAAAACACAACGGCCGGCGCGTGCTGGTGATCGGCGGCGGCATCGGCGGGCTCGCGACGGCGCTCGCGCTCGCGCGCCAGGGCATCCGCGTGAAGCTGCTCGAACAGGCCGATGAGATCGGCGAGATCGGCGCGGGGATCCAGCTCGCGGCGAACGCATTCAACGCGCTCGATGCGCTGGGTGTCGGCGAGGCCGCGCGCGGCCGGGCGGTGTTCACCGACTGGCTGCAACTGATGGATGCGGTCGATGCGCGCGAGGTGGCGCGGGTCGATACGGGCGCCGCGTACCGCGAGCGCTTCGGCAATCCGTATGCGGTGATTCATCGCGCGGACATTCACCTGTCGATCTACGAGGCGGTCAAGGACCACCCGCTGATCGAATTCCGGACGAGCACGCAGGTGTGCGGCTTCGAGCAGGACGGCAACGGCGTGACCGTGACCGACCAGCACGGCGAGCGTTATCGCGCGGATGCGGTGATCGGCTGCGACGGCGTGAAATCCGCGATCCGTCAAGCGCTGATCGGCGACGCGCATCGCGTGACGGGCCACGTCGTGTATCGCGCGGTGGTCGACGTCGACAACATGCCGCAGGACCTGCAGATCAATGCGCCGGTGGTATGGGCCGGCCCGCATTGCCATCTCGTCCACTACCCGCTGCGCGGTGGACGGCAGTACAACCTCGTCGTCACGTTCCACAGCCGCGAGCAGGAAACCTGGGGCGTGCGCGAGGGCAGCAAGGAAGAAGTGCTGTCGTACTTCGACGGCGTCCATCCGCTGCCGAAGCAGATGCTCGACCGGCCGACGTCGTGGAAGCGCTGGGCGACCGCCGATCGCGATCCGGTCGAACGCTGGAGCGAGGGCCGCGCGACGGTGCTCGGCGACGCCGCGCATCCGATGACGCAATACATCGCGCAGGGCGCGTGCCAGGCGCTCGAGGACGCGGTGACGCTCGGTGCGGCCGTGGCCCGCACCGATGGCGATTTCGAGGCCGCGTTCGCGCTGTACGAACGTGTGCGGATTCCGCGCACCGCACGCGTGCTGTATTCGGCGCGCGAGATGGGGCGGATCTACCACGCGAAGGGCGTCGAGCGGCAGGTGCGCAACGGGCTCTGGGTCGGCCGCACGCAGGCGCAGTTCTACGACGCGCTCGACTGGCTGCACGGCTGGCGCGCGGAGGATTGCCTGAAGACGGTCGCGTAACGCGGCGCGGTTGCCCCGATTCCGGCGGCGCGCAATTCAACGACACGACGCGCGACCGCCTTCCTGGAGGAGACACCATCATGACCGATACGCTGTCCATCGACGTCAGCGAATGGATCGACCGGCATCGCGTGGCGCCGTTTCAGGCCGCGATCGTCGTCCTGTGCTTTCTGATCGTCGCGATCGACGGTTTCGATACCGCATCGATCGGGTTCATCGCCCCCGTCATCCGTGCGGAATGGGGGCTGTCGCCCGCGCAGCTCGCACCGGTGTTCGGTGCGGGGCTCGCGGGGCTGATGGCCGGCGCGCTCGTGTTCGGGCCGTTCGGCGACCGGTTCGGCCGCAAGCGGCTGCTGCTCGCCTGCGTGGCATGCTTCGGCATTGCGAGCGCCGCGTCGGCGAGCGCGGGCGGCCTGACCGAGCTGATCGCGTGGCGCTTCGTGACCGGGCTCGGGCTCGGCGGCGCGATGCCCAATGCGATCACGCTGACGTCCGAATACTGCCCGGCGCGACGCCGCTCGCTGCTGGTGACGACGATGTTCTGCGGCTTCACGATCGGTTCCGCACTCGGTGGGCTTGCGGCTGCGTCGTTGATCGAACACCACGGCTGGCGGGCGGTGCTCGTCGTCGGCGGCGCCGCGCCGTTGTTGCTGCTGCCGGTGCTTGCGTGGCGGCTGCCGGAATCGGTGCGCTATCTCGTCAATACAGGCGCGGCGCGCGAACGGATCGCGGCGATGCTCGGTCGTATCGCGCCGGATCCGCATCTTCTGAACGCGTCGTTCATCGCGCCCGCCAGCAAGCCGGCCGGGTCGCCGCTCGGCCGCCTGTTCGGCGCCGACCTGTTGCGCGGCACGCTGCTGCTGTGGCTCACGTTCTTCATGAGCCTGCTCGTGATCTACCTGCTGTCGAGCTGGCTGCCGACGCTGCTGCGCACGACCGGCGCGACGCTGCAGACGGCCGCGCGCGTGACCGCGATGTTCCAGGTCGGCGGCACGCTCGGCGCGATCGTCCTCGGCGGGCTGATGGACCGTTTCGATCCGCATCGCGTACTGGCCTGCAGCTATGCGGCGGCCGGCGTATTCGTCGCCGCGATCGGCGTGTTTGCCGCATCGCCCTGGGGCGCCGCGCTCGCGGTGTTCGCGGCCGGCTTCTGCGTGTCGGGTTCTCAGGTCGGCGCGAACGCGCTGTCGGCTGCGTTTTATCCGACCGAGTGTCGCACCACCGGCGTGAGCTGGGCGAACGGGATCGGCCGTGGCGGCTCGGTCGTCGGATCGATGACGGGCGGCGCGATGCTCGCGATGGGCGTGCCGTTGTCGACTGCGTTTGCCGTCGTCGCGGCGCCGTGCTTGATCGCAGGGATGGCGGTGCTGGCGCTCGGTGTGGTGCGTGCCGATGCGGCGCGCATGCCGGCCGCGAAGGCGATGGCGGGCGAGCAGACCACTTGAGCGAAGGAGGCGGTGCAAGGCCGCCTGCCGGCAAACAGCGGGGAGCGATATTATATAAATTAATATAATATTGATTCGTTAATTGTCTCCCTGCGCCAATGAACGACGATCTTTCCGCCGGGTTGCCGGAACCCGACTCGATGCGCGCGGCTGCCGAATCGGCCTGCGCGCTGCTCAAGGTGCTGTCGAATCCCGACCGACTGCTGCTGCTTTGCGAACTGTCTCAGGGCGAACGCTGCGTCAGCGATCTCGAGACAGCGCTGGATATTCGCCAGCCGACCCTGTCGCAGCAGCTCGGCGTGTTGCGGGACAACGCGCTGGTTCGCACACGCCGCGAGGGCAAGAACATCCACTATTCGCTCGACAGCCCGGCCGCGATCGCGGTGATGGGCGTGTTGTACGAACAGTTCTGCGGCCCGGCCGCGAAGGGGCGGCGCGATGCAGCTTGATGCGCTTCATTTCACGCCGTGGCTGTCGCTGGCCGGCGGCGTGCTGATCGGGCTCGCGGCCGCGTGGCTCGTCGCGTTCAACGGCCGGATTGCCGGCATCAGCGGTATCGTCGGTGGTCTGTTCACGGCACGCGCGGGCGAGCGCGACTGGCGCGCCGCGTTCATCGTCGGGCTGATCGCCGCACCGCTTGTGATGTACGTCGCAGGGAATCGTATGACGCCGCAGGTCGATGCAGGCTGGGTCGAACTGGTGGCGGCCGGGCTGCTGGTCGGCGTCGGCACGCGGTACGCGGGCGGTTGCACGAGCGGCCACGGCGTGTGCGGGATGTCGCGCGGTGCGCTGCGCTCGGTGGTCGCGACGGTGGTCTTCATGGTCGCGGGCTTCGTGACCGTCTTCGTGCGACGGCACGTGCTGGGAGCCTGACATGCAGGCAGGATTCGCGTTTCTGGCGGGGCTGCTGTTCGGCGTCGGCCTCATCGTGTCGGGCATGGCCAATCCGCAGAAGGTGCTCGGTTTTCTCGACCTGGCGGGGCGCTGGGATCCGTCGCTCGCGTTCGTGATGGCCGGTGCGATGGGCGTGGCCGTGTTCGCGTTCGCGTGGGCGAAGCGCCGGACGCGGACGTGGCTCGGCTTGCCGATGCAGTTGCCGGCCGCGCGGGCGATCACCATGCGGCTGGTTGCCGGAAGTGCGGTGTTCGGCATCGGCTGGGGGATCGCCGGGTTCTGCCCGGGGCCCGCGATCGTGTCGATCGGCTTCGGGTCGGCGAAGGGGATCGTGTTCGTCGTCGCGATGCTGGCCGGGATGGCGGTATTCGAATGGGTCGAGCGGCGCAGGAGCGTGCGGTGATGTCGGGGCCGCCGCGTGCCAGGCAGGGTGCGGCGGTTGCGCGTGCAGCGTGACGCGACGATCGATGCAATTGCGCGGTATTTCCCGGCCGGAACGCGGATGAACCAGCCGCCGGGCGGAATGCTGCTGTGGATCGCGCTGCCGGACGGCGTGCGCTCGGAGCCGCTGTTCGACGCCGCGCTCGCGCACGGAGTCAGGATCGCGCCCGGTTCGATCTTCTCGAATTGCGACCGCTTCGACGGCTATGTCCGGCTCGCTTGCACGCGTGTGTTCGATGCGGCGCACGAAGCGGCATTTGAAACGCTCGGCCGCCTCGTACGGGAAGCCACCGCGGCCACGTAAGCACGGTGTCGGCCGGCCGGGCTAGCGAATGCGCAGGCCCTCCGTCATTCCGGGCCACCGACGCGGCGAGCCGCCGCCATTTCATCGGCTGGCCGAGTGCGTGGCGAGGTGCTGGCGGATCAGCGACAGGTAACGATCACCGACCGAGAAATCGCGCGCGGCGCGCGGCCGTTCGGCTTGGCGCAGCGTGGCCGGTGCGCTCATGCCCAGATACCGGCATACCGCCGATGGGAACGGCTTGCGCGTATGCCCGAGCTGGCGAGCCGCGCGCTCGACGCGGGCATCACCGACCTGAGCGCGGAGCCACGCCAGCACTTGGCGATCGGCTTCGTTGACGATACGGACCAGATGTTCCATCGCGCACCTCACTGTTCATAAATACAGTACTGTAAATATAACCAGTGTTTGCGGTGACCGCAAGTGGGTATGCGTGCGGCTGGCCGTTCGGCCAGGGTCAGCGGGCCGGCACGGCGGTTCGCGTGATCCGGCCAGCAGGGGCCGCGGGCGCCATAGAAGCAGCAACCTTCGTATAGCGCGCGTCAGTCAGCGTGCCGAGGAACGCGACGATATCGTCGATTTCCGCGTCGCTCAGCGCAGGCGGCGTGCCGGGCCGGCGGTTCATCGGCGTCGAGTTGACGTTGATGTTGCCGCGGTAGGCGGCCGGCACGTCGTCGAACGTTCTGGCCCCGTGATACCAGAAGCCCGGGTCGGTCGAGCGTGTGTTGTAGAACGCGACCGCGTCGCGCAGCGTCGTGAACACGCCGTTGTGCATGAACGTCTGCTTGACCGCGACGTTGCGCAGCCCCGGCGTGCGCAGGTAGCCGCACCATTGCGTCGGCTCGGGCCAGCGCAGCCGCCTTGCGGTGTCGCACAGCCCGTTGTCGAAATGGCGCGGATCGCGGTTCGCCGGCAGCGCGCGGTTTCGTGGCACCGCGATCGCGTCGTAGCCGAAATCGGTGAAGAGCGAACGCTCCGGTCGGCTCGATGTTTCCGACAGCGTATGGCAGCTCATGCAGTTGCCCTTGTCGGGATTCCGGAACAGCGCGAGGCCGCGCATTTCGGCCGGCGCCAGTGGCTTGCGCGTGCGCAGGAAAACATCGAAACGCGACGTGAACGGCGCCATCTCGTCGCTCTGCAGATAGGCTTCGACGGCCAGGCCCATCGCACGCACCAGTTGCTCGGGATCACGCCGCACCGGCGCACCGAAGCGCGCGGCGAGATCGGGCGCGAGTTCGGTCGTGTCGACCTTGCGCAGCAGCGCGGCCGGCGACCGGTTGTTCATTTCGTTCGGATCGAACAGCGGCCCGCGGATCTGCTCGGCGAGCGTATCCGCGCGGCCATCGCTGAACAGGCCGCCGAACGGCGACGGCGCGGGTGCGTCGTCATCCTGATAAAAGTGGCGGCGCGGCACGTAACGCACATAGAGCAGCGACGGCGCGTTGCGCTGGCTGAAATGCCCGGGCCGGCTGCCTTCCGGCACGCCGGGCCCCGCGAGCGAGGCGGCCGACAGCGTCGGCGCGAACGCGCGGCCCGGATCGTGGCAGCCCGCGCACGACATGCCGCGCGGCTCGGACAGTCGCGGATCGAAGAAGATCCGGCGGCCGAGTGCGACGAGCGTCGGGTCGGGCGCGAAGCGCGCGGTCGCCGCATCGATCTTGCTCGTCACCTGCGGCGTGCCGTTGCCGATCGTATCGACGATTCGCGAAGGCGGCGCACCGGGAAGCAGGACCGTTTCGGCCGGCGCGGCGTGAGCCGCGAGCGCCAGGCCGGAGAATACGGCCGCCGCGGCCAGCGTGCGCAGCGTTTGCAGGCCGCCCGCACGGCGGCCGTCACATCGAACCCCTTCACTCACGGCGCAATGAACCCCGTCTTGTCGCAGGCGAGCGTCGTGCCGGACTGGTTGCACGACGCGAGCAGCTTGCCGGCCGCCGAATACGCGTGGAACACCCAGCCGGTCGCCGGGGAGGCGCGGCGTTCCATGATCAGGAAGCCGAAGCTGTTGTTGTGCGACAGCCGTTCGATCACGGCGCCCGGTGCGGGCGTCAGGCCGGCCGGGAACGGGTCGGGCAGCGCGACGTCGAGATTGTCGCCGCCGTTGCCGGACACGATCGTCGCCGGATGCCCGGACGAGAAGTTGATTGCCTGGAAGTCGTGCACGTGCCCGTGCAGCGCGACGTGCACGCCGGGCGGGTAGTACGCCTGCGCGTTGAGGCTCGACATCACCGACTGCAGCGCGAGGTTGCCCGGCGCGGGCGTGCTGCCGGCGATCGGCGCGAACGCGAGGATCGGATGGTGGTTCGTGAAGATCGTCGTCGTCATGCCGGCCTTCGACGCGAGCGCGGCGACCGTCTGGAACTGCTTCTGGTAGATGCCGAATTGCACGTCGGTCGGTTTGAGCGGCGTGCGGCCGACCTTCGCGGTGTCGAACACGATCACCTGCGAGCCGCCGCCGAGCGACACCGCATAGGGTTCCGAATAGTTCGCGTTGTTGTCGTTGGCCGGATCGTCGCACGAGCGCGCGGCCGAATACGGGCGCGGATCGAGGAAGCGGAACCAGCCCTGGCCTGCACGCGCGCACTCCTCGTGGTTGCCGCGCACGACGACCCATGGCGCCTTCGCGAGCAGCGGCGCGGCCGGGCGGAACAGGTCGGCCTGCCACGTATCCCAGCCATAGCCCCACGGGCTGTCCTTGCAGCCGGCGATGTCCGGCGGGCACGCGTTCTCGCGATAGTGGTAGTCGCCGATGTGCATCACGAGGTCGGGCGACAGCTTCGCGACGCTGGCCGCGATCGTGTCGAACGGCCACACCGTCGCGTCGTTGCACGCCTGCCACGCGTTGTCGGCTTTCTTCATGCGGCAGCCGGTGTCGGCGATGATCGCGATGCGTTGCGGCTGCGCCTTCGGCAGCGGCAGCGTGCGGCCCGCGACGCTTGCCGCCTGCGCGCCGGCCGGCAGCGTCATCTCGCAGACGGACACCGGGAAGCTCGACGGCTTCGAATCGGCCGGATCGCTGGCGGTCGGCCGTTGGGCGAGGGTCGCGGCGCCCGCGCGCACGGACATGCGCGACAGCTTGCCGTCGACGGTCAGTTGCGGGCACAGCGGATCGCCGGCCGACGCGGGCGTGTAGTTCGTGATGACGCGCGCGATCGCCTGGTTCGATTCGCCGATCTCGACCCATGCGGCCTGGACGTTGGCCGACGCGCTCGCCGGATCGGCCGGCGAATCGATGTGGTTCGAGCACGCGAACAGCGCGGCGAGGGCAGCAAGGGGAGCGCAGCGCACGAGCAGCGCGCGCGTGAGGAGTCGTCGCATGGGAGGCACCGTAGGAAAGTCGTCAACGATACGCAGCGCGAATGTAAGAAATGTGAAATGACGGGGGGCGCTTGCATACAGGCCGGGCATCGACATCGCGATGGCAGGTCGCGGCCGGAGGGCCTTGACTTCAAGCCGGCTTGAAGCAGCAAAGTGCGATGTACGATCAATGAGCCAGAAGGGGAATCGACGATGGAAACCAGCCAGCCCAACGACGAACAATCCGCGCTGTGGAACGGCCCGTCGGGGCGCGCGTGGGTCGACACGCAGGCGCCGATCGACCGGATGTTCGAACCGCTGGCGCAGTTGCTCGTGGATGCGGGGGCCACGTCGTCCGCGCGCCGCGTGCTCGACGTCGGCTGCGGCACGGGCGCGGTTACGCTTGCGATCGCGCAGCGGCTCGGCGCAGACGCGCAATGCACGGGCATCGATATCTCGGCCCGGATGATCGACGCCGCACGGGCGCGCGCCGAACGCAGCGGCGTCCGCGCCCGTTTCGTGTGCGCGGATGTGCAGACTCACGCGTTCGAGCCCGCGAGCGTCGACCTGATCGTGTCGCGCCTCGGTGTGATGTTCTTCGACGATCCGGTGCGGGCCTTCGCGAATCTGCGGCAAGCGGCACGGCCGAATGCGCGGATGCGGTTCGTCGCATGGCGCAGCGCGGCCGACAATCCGTTCATGACGATCGCCGAGCGGGCCGCCGCGCCGTTGCTGCCGAACCTGCCCGCCCGGCGGCCCGGCGCGCCCGGGCAATTCGCGTTCGGCGACCGGCAGCGCGTTGTGTCGGTGCTGTCGGACAGCGGCTGGGCGGACATCGTGATCGAGCCGGTCGATCTGGCGTGCGCGCTGCCTGCTTCCGCGCTGGACGACTACATCTCGCGGCTGGGCCCGGTCGGGCTGGCATTGCTGGAGGTGGACGAGGCAACGAGGCGGCGCGTGGTCGACACGATGCGTGCCGCGTTCGCGCGTTACGTGGAGGGTGCCGATGTACGCTTCGACGCGGCGTGCTGGCTCGTGACGGCGCGGGCACCGTCCGTGTAACGCGTCGCGGTAACGAGGCAGGTCAAGGAAGGGGCCGGCCGGTTCGCCCCGCGCGTGGCCGTTCGCGCGGGACGAAGCCGGGCCGCGTGACGCACGCGCGTCAGTGTCGCCGCGCGCGCAACATCAACCACGCGCATCCGCCGGCGACCAGGGCGAGACCGAGCAGCACGGCTTCGACGCCAAGCGCAAATCCGGGCGGCATGTTCCCGGTGTCCGGCACCGGCGACAGGTTGATGCCCATCGCGATGGCGCCGCCGGCGAGCAGCGCCGCGCAGACGATCCAGTAGACCTTGCCGCGCGGCGCCGCGGCCCGGATTCGCCACAGCGCGATGCCGGCGCCGCCGAGGTAGAGCACGGCGAGCGTGCCGAGCGCGATGACGTCGGAGGCGCGGCTTTGCAGGAGTCCGGTCATCGAGCCGCTCCGTCGTGGATGGCGAACCGCCACGGCGTGGCAAGGACGGCGTTCATTCGGCCTCCGTCGCATGCCCCGGCGCGCGGCTCAGCAGATGCGTGCGCTTGTCGGCCGCGAGCGACACGTAGCGTTCGTACTGGCGCAGCACATCGGCAATCACTTCGTCGCCGCGCAGATATTCGACGTCGTAGCCGAGCCGCCCGTCCTCGAAGAACGTGACGATCCCGTACACGTGGGCCCGTTCCGCTTCCGGCTCGGCCGCCTCGCGCACCAGGAACGCGGCGGCGGATTTCACCGTCACGCGCACGCCGTACACGAAATCGCGGTGGTCGGCGGTCGGCACGGTGAGCCGCACGGCGTCGTCGCTGTCGCGCTGCACGTTCGCATCGACACCGCTCGCGCGCAACTCGTCGGCGACTTTGCGCAACGCGGGCTCGACCGTCTCGGCGACGAACTGGCGCGCTTCGGCTTCGGTCGTCTGCCGCAGGATGTGCGTCAGGCGGTGGCGCCAGTGCTGGCCGGTCCAGAAGCTCGTCGCGGGCGCGATGTCCTGAGAATAGTGCACGCGGTCGGCCGCGAGCCCGCGCCACAGCCCGTAGCAGAGCGCGATCATGATGATCGCCACGGGAAGTGCGGCGATCAGCGTCATCGCCTGCAACGCGCCGAGCCCGCCGGCGACGAGCAGCACCGCGGCGGTCACGCCGAGCAGCGCGGCCCAGAACAGCCGTTGCCAGACGGGCGAGTGTGCGTTGCCGCGCGTCGCGATCTGGTCGAGCACGAACGCGCCCGAATCGGCGGACGTGACGAAGAACACCGCGATCAGCACGATCGCGACGATCGACAGCCCTTGCGATAGCGGCAGGAAGTCGAAGAAGCGGAACAGCAGCGCGTCGACGTTGGTGGCCGTCTGCGCGAGCGCGCCGGCCGCGCCGTGCGTATCGAGCCAGATCGCGCTGTTGCCGAACACGGTCATCCACACGAGATTGAACGCGGTCGGCACGAGCAGCACGCCGATCACGAACTGGCGGATCGTGCGGCCGCGCGAGATGCGCGCGATGAACATGCCGACGAACGGCGACCACGACACCCACCACGCCCAGTAGAGGATCGTCCAGCCGCCGAACCAGCCTTCCTCGCGCGGCGACGCGTACGCATAGGTGCGGAACGACAGGTCGACGAGATGCGACAGGTACTGGCCGATGTTGTCGCCGAGCGCGCGCAGCAGGAACGACGTCGGTCCCGCGACGACCACGAACGCGAGCAACAGGAACGCGAGCAGCAGGTTCAGCTCGGACAGCCGCCGCACGCCCTTGTCGAGGCCACTCGCGGCCGAAGCACCCGCGAGCATCACGACCAGCACGACGAGCCCGATGCGGAACGTGTTGCCGCTGGTGTCCCAGCCCACGACCGTGTGCAGGCCGGCGCTGATCTGCATCACGCCGTAGCCGAGCGTCGTCGCGATGCCGGCGACCGTGCCGACCAGCGCGAACGCGTCGACCGTATGGCCGATCCAGCCGTTGATGCGCTCGCGCAGCACCGGATACAGCCCCGAGCGCAGCGTCAGCGGCAGGTTGTAGCGGAAGCCGAAGTACGCGAGCACGAGCCCCATCAGCCCGTAGATCGCCCACGCATGGAAGCCCCAGTGGAAGAACGTCATCAGCATCGCCTCGCGCGCGGCGGCGGGCGTGCCGGGGTCGACGGTCGGCGGCTTCAGGAAATGCTGCATCGGCTCGCCGACGCCGAAATACATGAGGCCGATGCCCATGCCGGCCGCGAACAACATGGCCGTCCACGACACGAAGCTGAATTCGGGTTCGGCGTCGTCGGGGCCGAGCCGGATGTTGCCGAAGTCGCTCGCGGCGATCAGCACGAGAAACACGAGGAAGCCGGTGATGGCGAGCACGTAGAACCAGTCGAAGTGAGCGATGACCCATTGCTGGCCGGCGGAGAACAGCGCGCCGGCTTCGCTCGGGTGCAGCGCGCACACGACGAGCAGTGCGCCGATGACCGCGAGCGCGGGCAGGACGACCTGCGGCTTGAACGTCGTGCGGGGCGAGGGACGGGAATCTGGCATGGCTGGCATCCAGTTGTGGGCGCAACGAGGCGCGACGCCGCCCGGCGCGCGTGGCGCGCGTCGGACCCTGATACGGCGTGCGTCGAGTGTACCGCGGTGTCAGGACTGCAAGAAGGGGCATGCAGAAGGGATAAACCTGACGAATTGTAAGGTATTGAGAAGATCGAGAAAACCCGGGAGATTCGCCCGGCGGGCGGACGGGGCGCTGCAAACGCCGTGGCGGATGTGTATCGGGCGCCCGGACGGCGCGCGTGGAATGCGGGAAATGCGCGTGTCGTCCGGGGCAGGGGCAGCGCGCCGAAAGCGCTGCCGCGAGGGTTCAGAACGTGACGGCGATGCCCGCCATGCCGACGAACTGGCCGTGCGTCGTCGATGGCGTGAGCTGCTGCGAATCGCCGACGATCGGCGCCGCATCGATCACGTGGCCGGCGCCTTGCGCACCGAGCGTCTGCCCGCTCGAATGCGTGTACGCCTGCAGCGCATAGAGCGTCGTGCGCTTCGACAGGCTGTACGACTCCTTCAGCGAATACTGCTGGTAGCGGGCCGCACTGTTGATGCCGTTCGCCTTCGACGCGAGCGTGTATGCGAACGCGCCGGCCACCGAGAACACCGGCGTGAAGCGGTACGCGGCGAGCGCGCCGTAGGTGTTGAACACGGCCGTGTCCGTGAACGCGGAGCCGTTGCCGGGCAGGTACTTCACGTTGGAATAGTTGAGACCCATCGTCAGGTCGCCGAGCGTGTAGTTGCCGGCCGCCGCGACCTGCTCGACGGCCTTCGCGGTCAGGTAGCCCTGGTTCAGCACGGACACCGCGAAGCTGCCCGACGCGGCGGTCGCCGGATTCAGGAAGCCCGCCGACGAGCCCGAGCTGTTGATGCGCAGGTAGCCGGCCGCGACGCCGATCGGCCCGTTCGCATAACGCAGCGCGGCGCTGAACGTGTTGCCCTTGCCGGTCGCGCCTGCAATGCCGCCGAACGCGTACATCGCGCTGGCGGTCAGCCCGGCGAAGGTCGGTGATGTATAAGTGACCGAGTTGTTCACGCGGATCGTCGTGTCGAGGCCGTCGATGTCACCCGGATGCGCGCCCGTCGCGCCGGTCAGCCAGCTGCTCGATGCGTACGGCCCGACGAACAGGAAGTAGGGCGTGTACTGGCGGCCGGCCGTCATCGTGCCGTAGCGATCGTTGCGCAGGCCGACGAACGCCTGGCGATTGAAGATCAGGCCGGCGGCGGATTGCGCGCCGTTGTTCAGGTTGAAACCGGACTGCAGGTCGAAGATCGCATGCGTGCCGCCGCCGAGATCCTCGTCGCCGCGCAGCCCGAACTTCGATGCATACAGGTTGCCGTCGCGCATGTAGACGTTCGAGTGGCCCTGCTGGTTGTTCACGTACGCGAGCGAATCGTCGACGACGCCGTACAGCGTCACGCTGCTCTGCGCGTGGGCGGCGGTCGTGCCGAGCGAGGCGGCCGATAAAATCAGGATTGCATAGCGGTTGACGGGTGCTTTCATTGACGATCTCCAGATCTCTTCATCTTTTCAAGGTGAGCGGGAGGCTCGGTCGCCTCCTCTGTGGCGAGCGACGGGCCGTGTGAACGGCCCGTCTGGCGTGGGTGACGCGGTTCAGCTGTCGAATGCGATGACGAGGCGGCGCCATGCGCCGTCCTGCGCATCCTGCTCGACATGCGCGCCGCGCACGGCGACCGCGCCGTGCAGCGACGCGGGCAACAGGATTTCGACGCGGTCGGCCGGGCGTGCCGGGCGGCCGTCCCAGCGCACCGATACGCCGAGCGCGCCCGACGCTTCGCGGCCGGTCTCGATGCGCCACAGTCCGTATTCGCCGTCGCGCCATGCTTCCGTCTCGCCATCGTCCTCGACGCATTCGCCGTAGGCGACGCCGTCCTCGATGCGCGGCGCGACGAGGAAGCCGCGCGTGTCGGCACGCGCGCCGAAATGTTGCTCGGCGACGTTCAGCGGCAGCACGCGGCCCTCGCGCAGCAGCCTCACCGGCGAGTCGAGCGGCGCGGGCAGCGTCACGCTCGCGCCGCCGTCGAACGCTTGCGCGCTCGCGCAGCACAACCAGCGCGCGCCCGACGGCAGGTAGACGGTGCGCGCCGTCAGGCCGGGATCGACGACCGGCGCGACGAGCAGCGCGTCGCCGAGCATCATGTCGTCGCATTCGTCGTAGCAGCGCGCATCGCCGGGGAAATCGGCGAAGGTCGGCCGCAGCACGGGCTCGTAGCGCGTCGTCGACAGCCACAGCAGGTGATAGAGGTAGGGCAGCAGCCGGTAGCGCTGCTTGATCAGCGACGCGATCTGCGCGGTGATCTCCGGGTACATCCACGGTTCGTTGACGGTGCCGTCGTCGTTCCACGAGTGGATGCTGAAGCGCGGCATGAAGAGGCCGAACTGCACCCAGCGCAGCAGCAACTCCGGCGACGGTGCGGGCCCGGAGAAGCCACCGATGTCGTGACCGATGTTCGACACGCCCGACAGCGCGAGCCCGAGGCCCATCTTCAGGTTGTAGCGCAGGGTTTCCCACGACGTATAGTTGTCGCCGGACCAGGTCTGCACGTAGCGCTGCATGCCGGCGCCGCCGGAGCGCGACACGAGGAACGGCCGCCGCGCCGGCGCATGCGCGCGCTGCGCGTCGCGCGACGCGCGCATCATCAGCATCGTCTGCAGCACCTTCGCTTCACGCACGGGATACGGCTGGCCGAAGCCGTGCGCGATCGCGTCGGGCGACCAGATCTCGTACTCGTTGTTGTCGTTCCAGGTCGACTCGATCCCGTATTCGAGCAGCGCCGACGTGACCTGCTCGCGCCACCAGCGGTACGCGTCGGGCTGCGTGAAGTCGAGATACGCGCCGACCTCGTCCCAGAACTGCACCCATGCGGGCTCGCCGGACGCCGAGCGGATCAGCAGCCCGCGCGTGGCCGCGTCTTCGAATGCGGGATGGTCGCGCAGCAGGCACGGCTTGATGTTCGCGCACAGGCGGATGCCGTGGTCGCGGTAATGCTTCACGAAGCCCTTTGCGTCGGGAAACTTGTCGCGGTTCCAGTTGAATACGTAGCGCTTCGCGCCGATCGACGTATAGCCCGACGACAGGTGGAACGAATCGCACAGGATGTCGTGCGTGTCGCATTGCTCGACGAACTGGTTCATCTGCTGCTGCGCATCCGGCGCATCGGTGTAGCGCATCGTCGATCCCGAGTAGCCGAGCCCCCATTTCGGCGTGCGCGCGGGGCGCCCGGTGAGCCACGTGAAGCGCCGCGCGGCCGCGAGCGGCGTGTCGGGCGACGCGATGAAGTAGTAGTCGAGATCGCCATGCTCGGCGACGAAATAGCGGTACGGGCCGTGATAGTTGTCGAGCTCGCGGCCCATGTCGAACGCGCAGTCCGACAGCGTGTCGTAGAACAGCCCGAACCCCTGGCACGCAGCGGGCGACCACGTGATGTAGAACGGAATGTGCTTGTACAGCGGGTCGGTGTGCTTCGCGCTGTAGCCCATCGCGTCGATGTTGCGCATCTCGAAGCGCGCGCCGGTGCGATCGAGGTCGCCCGCGCGTTCGCCGAGGCCGAACACCTTGTCGCCGCGCTCGCGGGCGACGTAGTGATACGCGCGATCGTCCCACCAGCCGAAGTTGTACGCCTGCGTCGCACGGTCGGCGAGTGCGACGCGCCACGTGCCGTCCGCACCGCGCATCGACCACGTGCAATGGCCGCTTTGCCGGCGGACCGCGAGCCGGATCTGTACGGTCTCGATGCACACGCTGTCATCGTCTTCGACGAGGGTAAAGGAGGGCAGCGCGAAGCCGCTCAAGTCGAGGCGGTCGCGCCCGTCGAGCGGCACGTCCTCGAGGCCAGGCGCGATCGACCACGTGCGCGGGTTGCGCGCCGTCGCATCGGGCAGCACGCGCACCCGCACGATGTCATCCTCGAGCACGAAGATTTCAAGGGTTGCGCCCGCCTCGGACGCGAGCAGCACACGGTTCGCGTGCTGGCCGGCGACGCGGAACACGGGCGGATGAAGAAGCGAAGTCATGAATGCGATTCCTGGTAAGGGCGAAGGTCAGGCGTGCCGGGCGAGCAGGCGTTCCTGCTTCGACTGCCCGCGAATCAGCACCGCGAGCAGCGTGACGCCGATGATGTCGAACAGGCCGAGGCACGCGAACAGCGGCGCATAGCCGATCTTGTCGGCGAGCGCGCCGACCAGCAGCGAGAAGCCGAGCCCGCCGATCCACGCGGCCATTCCGGCGAAGCCGCTCGCGGTGCCGACTTCCTCGGGATCGAACACGTCGGCCGACAGCGTGTTGACGAGTGCGGAGATCATCTGGTGCGCGAAGCCGCCGACGCAGAACAGCGCGATGGCCATGTACGGCGACGCGACGAGCCCGATCATCGCGGGGCCGAGCATCAGCACCGCGCCGAGCGCGACGCCGGCAACGCGCGACCACACGAGCGGCAGCTCGAACCGCTTCGCGAGATACGGCGACAGGTAGCCGCCCGCGATGCCGCCGAGGTCGGCCGCGAGAAACGGCATCCACGCGAAGATCGCGATCTGCTTGAGTTCCATGTGGCGCTCGGTCGCGAGATACAGCGGAATCCAGAAGCTGAAGGTCTGCCACGCGGGCTCGGCGAAGAAGCGCGGCAGCGCGATGGCCCAGAAGCGCCGCGCGGTGACGACGTCGCGAATGCGGCGCTTCGACACGGGCGGCATCGTCGCCTGGCCGTCGCGGATCAGCGCGCGCTCCTGTGGCGTGATGCGCGGATGATCGGCCGGCGACCGGTACTGCGCGTACCAGAGCGCGGCCCACACGAAGCCGAGCGCGCCGGTGGCCATGAACGCGGCCTGCCAGCCGAACCGCATCGACAGGAACACGACGAGCGGCGGCGCGATCGCGGCGCCGAGCGACGTGCCCGCATTGAAATAGCCGACCGCGACGGATTTCTCGCGATCGGGAAACCATTCGGCGACCGCCTTCATCCCGGACGGAATCGCGGCGGCTTCGAACAGCCCGAGAAAGCCGCGCAGGATGCCGAGCGACAGCCAGCCCGACGCGAAGCCGTGCGCGACGCCGACGATCGACCACAGCATCGCGAACAGCGCGAACCCGAGCCGTAGCCCGATCAGGTCGACGACGAAGCCGCACACGGGCTGCATGATCGTGTAGCCGATCTGGAACGCGCCGACGATGTACGAATACTGCTGCGTCGAGATCGAAAAGACCTGCTTCAGCTCGGGGGCGAGCACCGCGAGGGAGTTCCGTGCGAGGTAGTTGAGGATCGTGCCGAGACATACGAGCACGATGATCCACCAGCGCAACGCCTTGACTGTCTTCACTGCTGTCTCCTGTCAGAGGGGCGGGCGCACAGCGCCCGCCGATCCGTAAGGGCCATCCGCCCGGGATGGCTTATTCGTTTTATTCGTACGATGTCCGATCTTGATGGGCGCGGGTCATGCCGCCTTATATCGAAAATACGGTATTCGAACGAACATTTTGTCGTCATCGAGTTGCGATGTTATCTGACGACTGATCATTTTCGAGCATCCTATGTTCGAATTCGAATCCGGTCAACGTGAAAATGCATTCGAACGAACTTGCTCGGGGTTTTCCCGAGGAGCACGGCCACGCGGCATGCGTGGCAACGCACGGCGATCGCGCGCGAAGGCCCGTGCGGCGGGGCTGTGCGCGCATCGGGTGATCGAACGGCATGGGGGCGGGACGTGACAACCCTGATGAAAATTTATTTCTTTTCGAGACGGGAGTTGTGTAAATTCATTTTCATCATCCTTGCAACAACCCTTCGCATGACGCCTCTCGTTCCGCCCGACGCCAGTCGCGACGAACCCGCCATCGCCGAGCGGATCGCGTCGGCAATGCCGTTGATGACGCCGATCCACCGCCGCATGGGCGAGTTCGTGCTCGCGAATCCGTTCCGCGCGGCGACGATGCGCATCGACGAACTCGCGCAGGCCGTGAATGCGTCGATCGCGACCGCGAACCGCTTCGCGAAGGCGCTCGGTTTCGATGGCTATCCGGCGATGCGCGCGGCGCTCGTGCGTGGCTTCGAGGCGACGCTCGGGCCGGTCGAGCGGCTGCGTTCCGCGCAGGAGCAGGAGCCGGGCGTGCGCGGCGCCGCGTGGATCGACGCGGTATTCGACCAGGCCGTCGCGAACATCGAGAACACGCGTGCGCAACTGGACGCAGCCGATGTCGAGGCCGCGGTCGAGGCGATCGTCGGCGCGCGGCGCGTGCTGATTCTCGGCGCGGGGTCGAGCGCGTTTCTCACCGGGCTGATGGAGCACGGGCTGTCCGTCTGTCACGACAACGTGCAGTCGCTCGCGCTGCTCGGCGGCCCGTCGCACGCGGCGCGGCGGCTGTATACGGCCGACTCGCGCGATCTCGTGATCGCGCTCGCGTTTCCGCGCTACGTGAAGGACACGATCGAACTCGCCCGTCGCGCGGCGGCGCGCGGGGCACGCGTGCTGGGTATCTCCGACGGCCCGCAATCGCCGCTTGCGCCGATCGCGTCGCTGAACCTGTACGTCAAGGCCGAGCGGCGATTCGCGGCGACGTCGGAAGCGGCC
Source organism: Burkholderia sp. AU15512 (assembly GCF_002223325.1). NCBI lineage: Bacteria > Pseudomonadati > Pseudomonadota > Betaproteobacteria > Burkholderiales > Burkholderiaceae > Burkholderia > Burkholderia sp. AU15512. The sequence goes on along the minus strand of NZ_NKEX01000006.1, from coordinate 1,520,649 downwards.
GTGCTCGCGATGATCGAGGCGCTGATCGACGCGGTCGCGCTGCGCACGCACCGGTCCGCGAAATCCGCGGCCGAGATGACCGAATTCCTGCTGCCGTGGCTCATCCAGCCGCAAGCGACGCCACCGGCCGCCAACCCTTCTACTCACCGTCCGAAAAAAACATGACTTCACCCGCGATCGTGGCGATTCACGGCGGCGCAGGCACGATCCTGCGCGAAGCGATGGATTCCGACACCGAACGTCAGTACCGTGCCGAACTGACCGCCATCCTGACGGCCGCGCAGCAAGTGCTGGCCGATGGCGGCAGCGCGCTCGACGCCGTCACCGTCGCGGTGCGGATGCTCGAGGATTGTCCGCTGTTCAACGCTGGGCGCGGCGCCGTCTATACGGCCGAGGGCAAGCATGAACTCGACGCGGCGGTGATGGATGGCGCGACGCTCGGCGCCGGCGCGATCTGCTGCGCGACGCGTGTGCGCAATCCGGTGCTGGCCGCGCGGCGCGTGATGGAAGCCAGCGAGCACGTGCTGTTCGCCGGTGACGGCGCCGATGCGTTCGCGGCCGCGCAGGGGCTCGAACTCGCGGAACCGGGTTACTTCCACACCGAGGCGCGTCACGCGCAGTGGGTCAAGGCGCGCGCAGCGGCGGGCGCCATGCTCGACCACGACGCGGCGACGTTCACGTTCGGCGCATCACAGCAGCTGCAGCAACCGGCCGAACCGCTCGACCCGGACCGCAAGCACGGCACGGTCGGCGCGGTCGCATGCGACCAGCACGGCCACATCGCGGCCGCGACGTCGACGGGCGGCATCACGAACAAGCAGCCGGGGCGTGTCGGCGATTCGCCGATCATCGGCGCGGGCTGCTATGCGGACGACGCGACCTGCGCCGTATCCGCGACGGGCACCGGCGAGATGTTCATCCGGCTCGCGACCGCGCATGACGTGGCCGCGCAGATCGCGTATCGCGGCGCATCGCTCGCCGAGGCCGCGCACGACGTCGTGATGAACAAGCTGCCGCGCCTCGCGGGCCGCGGCGGGATCATCGCGGTCGATGCGCAGGGCAACGTCGCGATGCCGTTCAACACCGAAGGGATGTACCGCGGCTATGCGCGCGTCGGCGAAGCGCCGGTGGTCGGCATCTATCGCGACGACGACACGGCCTGATCCCGGCCCGCACGAGGAGGAGACCCACGATGACTTCGAGCCGTAACCCGTCCGGCCTGGTGCTGCCCGAGCAGCGCGTGGTGGCCGTCGACGACCTGTCGGTCACGTTCCGCCGCGAAGGCGCGACGTTCGACGCGGTACGCAACGTGTCGTTTCACGTCGATCGCGGCGAGACGCTCGCGATCGTCGGCGAATCGGGCTCGGGCAAGTCGGTCACGTCGCTCGCGCTGATGCGGCTCGTCGAGCACGGCGGCGGCGCGATCACGAACGGCCGGATCGCGTTCCGCCGGCGCGGCGGCGCGATCGTCGATCTCGCGCAGGCCAGCGGCGCGACGATGCGCGGCATTCGCGGCGCGGACATCGCGATGATCTTCCAGGAGCCGATGACGTCGCTGAACCCGGTGTTCACGGTCGGCGACCAGATCAGCGAGGCGATCGCGCTGCACCAGTCGAAAAGCCTGTCGGAAGCGCGCGCGGAAACGCTGCGGCTGCTCGAACTCGTGCGCATTCCGGAGGCGCGCCGCGTGTTCGCGCGCTATCCGCACCAGTTGTCGGGCGGGATGCGGCAGCGGGTGATGATCGCGATGGCGCTGTCGTGCCGGCCGTCGCTGCTGATCGCCGACGAGCCGACGACCGCGCTCGACGTGACGATCCAGGCGCAGATCCTGCAACTGGTGCGCGGGCTGCAGGACGAGATGAACATGGGCGTGATCTTCATCACGCACGACATGGGCGTGGTGGCCGAAGTGGCCGACCGCGTGCTCGTGATGTATCGCGGCGAGAAGGTCGAGGAGGGCGAATCGGATCGCATTTTCGCGGCGCCTGAGCATCGCTACACGCGTGCGCTGCTCGCGGCCGTGCCGAAACTCGGCTCGATGCAGGGCACCGATGCACCCGAGAAATTCCCGCTGCTGAAGGTGGAGGGCGCGAGTGCGGCAACCCCGGCGGCGTCGCCCGCCCCCGCGGCGAACGACGATGTGCAGCCGCCCGTCGACCCGTCCGCGTCGCCGATCCTGCGCGTGCGCGATCTCGTGACGCGCTTCCCGGTGAAGAGCGGCGTGTTCGGCCGCGTGTCGCAATACGTGCACGCGGTGGAACGGGTGAGCTTCGAACTGCGCGCGGGCGAGACGCTCGCGCTGGTCGGCGAATCGGGCTGCGGCAAGTCGACCACCGGCCGCTCGCTGCTGCGCCTCGTCGAATCGCAGAGCGGCTCGATCGAATTCGACGGCCGCGACATCAGTGCGCTGAAGGGCCCGGACCTGCAGGCGCTGCGCCGGAACATCCAGTTCATCTTCCAGGATCCGTTCGCGTCGCTGAACCCGCGCCTGACCGTCGGCTTCTCGATCATGGAGCCGCTGCTCGTGCACGGCGTCGCGAGCGGCCGCGAAGCGCAGGCGCGCGTCGACTGGTTGCTCGACAAGGTCGGCCTGCCGCCCGAGGCCGCGCGCCGCTATCCGCACGAATTCTCGGGCGGCCAGCGCCAGCGGATCGCGATCGCGCGCGCGCTCGCGCTGAACCCGAAGGTCGTGATCGCCGACGAATCGGTGTCGGCGCTCGACGTGTCGGTGCAGGCGCAGATCGTCAACCTGATGCTCGACCTGCAGCGCGAGCTCGGCGTCGCGTACCTGTTCATCTCGCACGACATGGCGGTGGTCGAGCGCATCAGCCATCGCGTCGCGGTGATGTATCTCGGCCAGATCATCGAGATCGGCCCGCGCCGCGCGGTGTTCGAGGCGCCGCAGCACCCGTACACGAAGAAGCTGATGAGCGCGGTGCCGGTGGCCGATCCGGCGCGCCGGCATGCGCCGCGCCAGCTGGCGGCCGACGAAATCCCGAGCCCGATCCGCGCGGTCGGCGACGACCCGGTCGTCGCACCGCTCGTCGCGGTCGGCCCCGATCATTACGTCGCGACGCATCGCGTCGGCGGCGCGTACTGAAGCAATGCGTCGCCATGGCGATGCGCGAGCGTGCAGGAAGTCGAAACCGAAACGCCCGTGAGGCGTCACCGATTCACCGATAGGAGCCCAGCAACATGACCAAGCAGCATCCGTTCCCGATGTTTCGTCCGCGCGCGTGTTTCGTCGCGCTTGCCGGCGCGTTCGCGCTGTCGGCCGCGGTGCCCGCGTTCGCGCAGCAGACCGCGGTGATGGCGGTGGATTCGACGTTCACGACGATGGACCCGTACGACGCGAACGACACGGTGTCGCAGGCCGTCGTCAAGTCGTTCTACCAGGGCCTGTTCGGCTTCGACAAGGACATGAAGCTCGTCAACGTGCTGGCGACGAGCTACGACGCGAGCCCCGATGCGAAGGTCTACACGATCAAGCTGCGCCAGGGCGTGAAGTTCCACGACGGCACCGATTTCAACGCGGCGGCCGTGAAGGCGAACTTCGACCGCGTGACCGATCCGGCGAACCACCTGAAGCGCTACAACATGTTCCGCGTGATCGAGAAGACCGAAGTGGTCGATCCGTACACGGTGAAGATCACGCTGCGCGAGCCGTTCTCGGCGCTGATCAACACGTTCGCGCACCCGTCGGCCGTGATGATCTCGCCGGCCGCGCTGAAGAAGTGGGGCCGCGACATCGCGCTGCATCCGGTCGGCACCGGCCCGTTCGAGTTCGTCGAATGGAAGCAGACCGACGACTTGAAGGTGAAGAAGTTCACCGGCTACTGGAAGAAGGGCTATCCGAAGATCGACGCGATCGACTGGAAGCCGGTGGTCGACAACAACACGCGTGCCGCGCTGATCAAGACGGGCGAAGCCGATTTCGCGTTCCGCATCCCGTTCGAGCAGGCGGTCGACCTGAAGGGCAACCCGAAGGTCGACATCGTGGAGCGGCCGTCGATCGTGCAGCGCTACGTGTCGCTGAACATGCTGCAGAAGCCGTTCGACAACCCGAAGGTGCGCCAGGCGCTGAACTACGCGGTGAACAAGGAAGCGCTCGCGAAGGTCGCGTTCTCCGGCTTCGCGACGCCGTCCACCGGCGTGGTGCCGCAGGGTGTCGACTACGCGACGAAGCTGGGCCCGTGGCCGTACGACCCGGCGAAGGCGCGCGCGCTGCTGAAGGAGGCCGGCTATCCGAACGGCTTCGAGACGACGCTGTGGTCCGCGTATAACAACTCGACATCGCAGAAGGCGATCCAGTTCGTGCAGCAGCAGCTCGCGCAGGTCGGCGTGAAGGTGCAGGTGCAGGCGCTGGAGGCCGGCGAGCGCGTCGCGAAGGTCGAGAGCGCGCCGGATCCGGCGAAGGCGCCGGTGCGGATGTACTACATCGGCTGGTCGTCGTCGACGGGTGAAGCGAACTGGGCGATCACGCCGCTGCTCGCCGGCGCGTCGGCGCCGCCGAAGCTCGTCAACACCGCGTACTACAAGAACGACACGGTCGACGGCGATCTGACGAAGGCGCTCGAGACGGTCGATCGCGCGAAGAAGACCGACCTCTACGCCGATGCGCAGAAGCAGATCTGGACCGATGCGCCGTGGATCTTCCTCGTCCAGGAGAAGATCGTGTATGCGCGCAGCAAGCGGCTGCAGGGTGCGTACGTGATGCCGGACGGCTCGTTCAACTTCGACGAAATCTCGCTGAAATGACAGTGGTGATGACGGCGGTTCGTCCGCCATGCGGTGCCGGCGGCGCGAGCCGCCGGCACGCTGATTCGATCGGTGCCCCATGCTGAATTTTCTCGTCAAACGCCTGTTCGGCCTGCTGCCCACGCTCGCGATCGTCGCGGTGCTGGTGTTCCTGTTCGTTCACCTGCTGCCGGGCGACCCGGCGCGGCTCGCGGCCGGCCCCGAAGCCGACGACGCGACGGTCGCGCTCGTGCGTGCCGATCTCGGGCTCGACCGGCCGCTGCCCGCGCAGTTCGTGAACTTCTTCACGAAGATCGCGCACGGCGACTTCGGCATGTCGACGCGCAGCAAGCGGCCGGTCTCGACCGAGATCGGCGAGCGCTTCATGCCGACGCTGATGCTGACGCTCGTCAGCATGGTGTGGGCGACGGCCTTCGGGATGGCGATCGGCATCGCGTCGGCGGTATGGCGCAACCGCTGGCCGGATCGCCTCGGCATGACGCTCGCGGTGTCGGGCATCTCGTTTCCCGCGTTCGCGCTCGGCATGCTGCTGATGGAAGTCTTCTCGGTGAAGCTCGGCTGGCTGCCGGTCGTGCCGGACGGTTCGTGGAAAAGCTACGTGCTGCCGTCGCTGACGCTCGGCGCCGCGGTCGCGGCCGTGATGGCGCGCTTCACGCGCGCGTCGTTCGTCGAGGTGCTGAACGAGGATTTCGTGCGCACCGCGCGTGCGAAAGGCGTGCACGAGCCGATGGTGGTGCTCAAGCACTGCCTGCGCAACGCGATGATCCCGGTCGTCACGATGATGGGGCTGCAGTTCGGCTTCCTGCTCGGCGGCTCGATCGTCGTCGAGGTCGTGTTCAACTGGCCGGGGCTCGGCCGCCTGCTCGTCGACGCGGTGACGATGCGCGACTACCCGGTGATCCAGGCGATCGTGTTGCTGTTTTCGCTCGAGTTCATCCTGATCAACCTGACCGTCGACGTGCTGTACGCGGTCATCAACCCGACCATCCGGTTCAAGTGAGGCGCGCATGAACGCGACAGTCCAGACCGCGGCGCCGGCCGCACCCGCCGCGATCCGCACGCCATGGCGCGAATTCTGGCGCAAGTTCCGCAAGCAGACCGTCGCGCTCGTCGCGGGCGGCTTCGTGCTGGCGCTCGTCGTGCTGGCGTTCGTCGGCCCGCACATCGTGCCGTTCGATCCGGAGAACTATTTCGACTACGACGCGCTGAACGCGGGGCCGTCGGCCGTGCACTGGTTCGGCGTCGATTCGCTCGGCCGCGACATCTTCAGCCGGATCATCGCGGGCACGCGTATCTCGCTCGCGGCCGGCTTCTTCTCGGTTGCGCTCGGTGCGGTGATCGGCACGATCTTCGGGCTGCTCGCCGGCTACTACGAAGGCTGGTGGGACCGCATCACGATGCGCGTGGCCGACGTGCTGTTCGCGTTCCCGGGCATCCTGCTCGCGATCGGCGTGGTCGCGATCCTCGGCAACGGGATGGTCAACGTGATCTGCGCGGTCGCGATCTTCAGCATCCCGGCGTTCGCGCGGCTCGTGCGCGGCAACACGCTGATGCTCAAGCACATGACCTACGTCGAGGCCGCGCGCAGCATCGGCGCGTCGGACTGGACGATCATCATGCGGCACATCCTGCCGGGCACCGTATCGTCGGTCGTCGTCTACTTCACGATGCGGATCGGCACGTCGATCATCACGGCCGCGAGCCTGTCGTTCCTCGGGCTCGGCGCGCAACCGCCCACACCGGAGTGGGGCGCGATGCTCAACGAGGCGCGCGCGGACATGGTGACGGCGCCGCACATCGCGATCTTCCCGAGCCTGGCGATCTTCCTGACCGTGCTCGCGTTCAACCTGCTCGGCGACGGGCTGCGCGACGCGCTCGATCCGAAGCTGGAGCGCCGCTGATGCGCCATGCACCGATGTGGACGGCGACGCTGCCGTCCGGGCCGCGCGGCACGATCGCCGACGTGCCGGGCGTGACGGTCGGCCATTGCACGCTCGACGCAGGCAACGTGCAGACGGGCGTGACCGTCGTGAAGCCGCATCCGGGCGACGTGTACCGCAGCAAGGTGCCGGCGGGGGCGGCGGTGATCAACGGCTTCGGCAAGAGTGTCGGGCTCGTGCAGGTCGACGAGCTCGGCACGCTCGAGACGCCGATCGCGCTCACCAATACGTTCGGCGTCGGCGCGCTCGCGCAGGCGCAGATTCGTGCGGCGATCGCGGCGAATCCGCAGGTCGGCCGCGACTGGTCGACCGTCAACCCGCTCGTGTTCGAGTGCAACGACGGCTATCTGAACGATATCCAGGCGTTCGCGGTCACGCCCGCGCATTACGACGACGCGTGCCGCGCGGCATCGCGTGACGTCGCACGCGGCGCGGTGGGCGCGGGGCGCGGGATGTCGAGCTTCGACCTGAAGGGCGGGATCGGTTCGGCATCGCGCGTCGCCGTCGCGGCGGGGCGGCCCTATACGGTCGGCGCGCTCGTGCTCGCGAATTTCGGCCGGCTGCCGATGCTGACGCTCGGCGGCGTGCCGGTCGGACGCATCGTCGCGCAACGGCGTGCGGCCGAGGCCGCGCATGCGGCGCCGCCGGAGCAAGGATCGATCATCCTGCTGCTGGCGACCGACGCGCCGCTCGATGCGCGGCAACTGTCGCGGCTCGCGCGCCGCGCCGGGGCGGGGCTGGCCCGCACCGGCTCGGTCTACGGGCACGGCAGCGGCGACATCGCGCTCGCCTTCTCCACGGCCTACACGATCGCGCACGACGCATCGACCCTCGCGCTGCCGGCCCTCGTCGCCGATGCGGCGCTCGATCCGTTGTTCATGGCCGCGGCCGAAAGCGTCGAGCATGCGATCGCCGACGCGCTGCTGCAGGCCGTGACGGTGGCCGGGCGCGACGGCCACGTGCGGCAATCGCTGCGCGATGCGGTGCCCGATCTCGATCGCCTGTTCAACGAAGGCCACGAAGGACGTCTTACCCAGTCATGAAGATCCTGATTTCGACCGACATCGAAGGCGTCGCCGGCGTATTCGCCATCGAGCAGACGCGCGCCGGCAATCCGGAATACGAGCGCGCGCGCCGCTGGATGACCGCCGAGGCGAACGCGGCGATCGAAGGCGCGTTCATGGGCGGTGCGCAGGTGGTGTGGGTCAACGATTCGCACGGCGGTTTCCGCAACCTGCTGCCCGACGGGCTCGATGCGCGTGCGCGTGTCGTCCTCGGCAAGCCGCGCACGCTCGGGATGATGACGGGCGTCGAGCAGCAGCCCGATCTCGTGTTCATGATCGGCTATCACGCGAAATCGCAGACGCGCGGCGTGCTCGCGCACACGATCAACAGCTTTGCGTTCACGCAGGTCTGGCTGAACGGCGTCGAACTCGGTGAAGCCGGGCTGTACGGTGCGCTGGCGCGCGAATACGGCGCGCACGTCGCGCTGGCCACGGGCGACGACGTGTTCGCGGCGGAAACGCAGCCGCTGTTCCCGGATGCGCATTTCGAGACGGTCAAGACGGCCGGCGGCGCGTCGAGCGGCGATACGCTCACGCCTGCTGCGTCATGTGCGCGGATCGCCACGGCTGCGCGCGAAGCGGTTGCGCGCGCATTGTCGGCAGGCGTGCGCGCCGGCGCCCATCGGCCCGCGCCGGCCGCGTGCACGCTGCGCGTGCAGACGGCGGCGCTGGCCGACCTGTTCTGCGTGCTGCCGTCGCTGGAGCGCGTCGATGCGGTGACGCTGCGCTTCGACGGACCTTCGGTCGAGCATGTGGTGCGCACGCTGAACAGCTTGTCGGCGATGTCGTTCATGCTGCGGTGATGCGCATGACCGCCACGCCCGTTGCGCGCCGCGCGTCGTCAGGAGTTGCCGACGGGGTTCGCCGTCACGGCGAGCAGGAACGCTTCCATCGCGGCGACCAGCGCGAGCGGCGTCTCGTTCATCGGGTAGTGGCCCGCATTGCGCAGCACGTCGACGGTGGCGAGCGGATAACGCCGCAGGTAGGTGCGGGCCATCAGTGCCGCGTCGAACGCCGGATCGTGCTCGCCGATCAGCACTTTCACCGGATGGATGCCGGCGATCTCGTCGCCGAAATCCGTATCGGCCCACGCGCGGAAGTACGCGCCGAACGCCGACGACGAAGAACGGGCTGCCGAATACGCCGCTTTCCACTCGACCCAGGCGGCGGGCAGGCGGCCGCCGGTGCTGCGATCGATGATGGTTCGGCGATCGGCGACGTGGTCGGCGGCGCGCTCGAATAGTGCTCGTTTCTCCGCGTCGAACGGCAGGCCGCCGCACGGCACGGGCGTGATCGGTACCAGCGCGCACACGCCCGGGCGCGATGACGGCGATTTTCTCGGCCGCCATCGCGCCCATCGAATGGCCGACGATGCTGAAGGTCGCGAAATCGAGCGTATCGGCCAGCGCGAGCGCGTCGGCGGCGATCTCGTCGATCGTGAAGTGGCCCACCGCGTCGCGCATGCGGCCGTAGCCTCGGTAGTCCATGAATACATAGCTGAAGTGCTGGCGTGACAGCCACGCTTCGACGGGTTCGAACGCGTGGGCGTCGCCGAACCAGCCGGGCAGTACAAGAACAGGGTGGGGGCCGTCCCCCACGCGATGAAACGTATTCGGCATGTCCGCTCCGATGCAGTGGTAATCCGGCCGATCAGGCCGACGGGTCTTGCGGCCGTCAGGTCGCGCAAGGGTGGAGCGGATCGTAGATCGCGCGAAGGAGACCCGCCTTCGATATCGGGTCATTGATGATGGAATTCGGGCCGTGAGAAATACGCTGCTAGATCCCTACGAAAACATTCCCCGGAGCGTGGTGGTGACCGCGAACGACTATGCGGCGGGCACGACGTTTCCGGAACACGCGCACGGGCGCTGGCTGGTGCCGCCGCAGCGCGCATGCTGGGTGCCGGCCGGCGTGCGGCACGAAATGACGATGACCGGACCGGTCACGATGCTCAACACGTTCGTGTCCGGCGCCGCCGCGCAGGAGGCGGGCCTGCCCGAACAGTGCGGTGTGTATGGCGTTTCGGCGCTGCTGCGGCAACTGATCGACGATGCGATCGACTTGCCGGCCCTGTACGACGTCGACGGGCGCGCGGGCAAGCTGATGGCGCTGCTGGTCGCGGAAATCGCGACGATGCCGCGCCTGTCGCTGCATGCGCCGCTGCCGGCCGACGCGCGGCTGGCGAAGGTGTGCCGGCACCTGCTTGCTTCGCCGTCGATCGCGGCCGATCTCGACCAGGTCGCCGCGGACGCGGGCTTGAGCCGCCGCACGTTCACGCGGCAGTTCCGGGCGCAGACGGGCGTGAGTTTTGCTGTATGGCGCCAGCAGGTGTGCATGCTCGCGGCGATCGCGCGCCTGAGCGACGGGCAGCCGGTGACGCGGGTCGCGCTCGATCTCGGGTATGCGAGCGCCAGCGCGTTCACGTCGGCGTTTCGCCGCATTCTGGGCGATACGCCGAGCCGCTATCTGGAGATTCGGCGCTGACCGGAACGAAGTGGCGCATGCCACGTCGGCGTGCCGGTTGCCGCAAAAAAAACGCGCCTGCCAACTTCGGTCAGACGCGTTTCAAGGCACTCGGTCAGAAAAAATGCGCGCACGGCCTGCCGGGCGGTGTCGCGCATGACATGCGTAATTGTTTCCTGTTCCGATTCAATCTCATTGAAGCGTTGCGGATAGCGAAGAATACGCTACGTAACGCGCAAACGATATCGTGTCGGACGAACGACTTGTGTGCTCTCGCAGCATGCGCTTCAACCGTGCGTTCGATGCGGGGGCGGAAGTCCCGTGGCAAGGCCGTCGGCACCCGTGACGCGGCGCGATGCACTGCAGCATCGAATGATGACGACGGACCAGGAAAAACGCCGCGTGGCGCGATGCCTGTCGGTATCGCGCCACGCGGCGGTGCGGTAGCGGGCGAAGCCGGCGTGCACCGGCCCGCGCGTCACACGTCGAAGAACACGGTTTCGTCCGGCCCCTGCATGCGGATGTCGAAGCGGTAGACGACCGGGCGGCCCGGCTGCGCATCGCGTTTCGCGACGAGCGTCGCGCGGCGTTCGGCCGGCACGGCGTTCAGCACAGGGTCGGCTGCGTTCGCGGCGGCTTCGTCGTCGAAATACACGCGCGTGAATGCGTGGGTGAGGATCCCGCGCATCATCACGGTCACGTTGATGTGCGGCGCTTCGCCGGCGGCGACGCGGCCCGGCTTCACCGTCTCGACGACGAAGCGCTGCTGCGCATCGGTGCCGGTGCCGACCCGCGCGAAGCCCGTGAAGCCGGATTTCGCGATGTCGTCGCGCGACGCGGGGTAGCGGCCCGCGCTGTCCACCTGCGTGAATTCGAGCACCGCGTCGCCGACGACGTTGCCGTCACCGTCGAACACCTGGCCGACCAGCAGCACGTGCTCGCCTTCGGCGTGTGCCGCGGCGATCGTCGGCGTGAACAGGCTCTTCAGGTCGTAGTCGTATTGCTGCGGGCACAGGCCGTACGCGAAGTACGGGCCGACCGTCTGCGAAGGGGTTTGCTTCAGCGTCGTCATGGTTCAGCGCTCCATCGGGGTAGCGTCGCGGCCGCGCAGCACGATGTCGAATTCGTAGCCGAGCGCATAGCCTTCTTCGGTGATGTCCATCGAGAAGCGCGAGATCAGGCGATCGCGCGCGGCCTCGGGCGTGCCCTGGAAGATCGGGTCGTACGCGAGCAGCGGGTCGCCGGGGAAGTACATCTGCGTGACGAGACGCGAGCCGAAATAATCGCCGAACAGCGAGAAGTGGATGTGATTCGGGCGCCACGCGTTCGGATGGTTGCCCCACGGGTATGCGCCGGGCTTGATCGTCAGGAAGCGGTAGCGGCCTTCGTCGTCGGTCAGGCAGCGACCGGCGCCGAGGAAGTTCGGGTCGAGCGGCGCGTCGTGCTGGTCGACCTTGTGCACGTAGCGGCCGGCAGCGTTTGCCTGCCACACCTCGACGAGCGTGTTGCGCACGGGCTTGCCGCCTTCGTCGAGCACGCGGCCCGTGACGACCATGCGCTCGCCGAGCGGCTCGCCGTTCTTCACGGCGTTCTTCGTCAGGTCATGGTCGAGTGCGCCGAGATCTTCGGCGCCGTAGACGGGTGCGTACTGGTCGCGGAGCTTCTCCTTCAGCGGGATCAGCGGGCGCGTCGGGCCGCGCTTCACCGACGAACGGTACTCGGGGTGGATATAGGCCGGATGCGACGGCCAGTCGCGCGGCGTGAGGATCGTGGGGGAATCCATCGGGGCGTCTCCTGATAGGTCTTTCGCGAAGTGGATGGCACGACTTTAGCCAATCCGGAAAGTTATGCAAAATGACCTTTTTTCGCGAATCGCATAACCGTTCGTTATGTCCGATGCGCCAATGAAAATTCCGCCGGACAGGCATCCTGTCCGGCGGAAAAAGCGATCGGGCTTCGCGTCGTCGGTGACGACCCCGTGCACGGCCCTCCAGCCAGCCCGTCGCCGCTTTTTTGTGTTGTCGTTCTTGTTGTTATCCGGTCTCCCTGAGCGCCTGTTATGACGGGCGGCCGGGATCGAACACGATCCCGTCGAATTCGAGTGACAGCACGCCGCTGCGCAGCAGTGCGGCCGGCGTCGCATCCCGGTCGGCACCGAGCACGTCGCTCACGTAGCGCGCGCAGAACCCGCGCCGCGTCCGCAGGTTGAAGCGGTTGCCGAGCAGGGCGTCGATCCGTTGTTCGGCCGTTGCGTGCACCTGGCGCTGCGCATCGGCGCTCGGCGCCGCGACGCGACGGGCCAGCGCGATGCGTCCGCCGTCGGTGCGGGCGACGAAGCGCGACAGCGGCGTGAGCTTCGTCCACGCCCACGCGGATTCGGCGATCACGGGCTCGTCGCCCGACGTGTCGACGACGATGCCGAAGCGATTGGCCCACGCACCCGTCGCGCCTGCCGCGTCGCGCGGCGCGTTCGCCGGCACGCGGATGAACACGAGATCCCCAACGTGCGCGCTGGCGGCCAGCGTGCGGACCGTGGCGAGCGGCATCGTGCGATCCGTGTCGCGGGCATCGCGCGGGGCGGGGTGATGCGATTCGTAGGCAGCGGTGTCGGTTCGGGTGGTCATGTCGGCTCCGTCGTTCAGTGACAGCACGGAGCGGATTATGCAGACAAGTATCCGAATGTGTTCATCGTCGCGCGCAGGTAGCCTAATATCTGACCTCGAGCATCACTTTTCGATACCAAAATGACCGAAACCGCCCAACTCATCGACATGCTGAAGCGCCAGCTGAAGGCGCAGGGCATGACCTACCGCGACGTCGCGCGTGCGCTCGACGTTTCCGAGACCAGCGTGAAGCGGCTGTTCGCCAGCGGCCGCTTCACGCTGGAGCGCGTCGTGGAGATCTCCCAGCTGCTCGGCTATACGCTGGCCGAGCTCGTGCAGGAGGCGTCCGTGTCGGCGCCGAGGCTGCACGTGCTGACCGAGCAGCAGGAGGCGCTGCTCGTGTCGGACGACAAGCTGCTGCTGGTCGCCGTCTGCGCGATCAACTACTGGACCGTGCAGGACATCGTGTCGGCCTATCAGGTGACGAAGGCCGAGTGCGTGAAATACCTGTTGATGCTCGACCGGATGAACGTCGTCGCGCTGTTGCCGGGCGACCGGATTCGCGTGCGCGTCGCGCGCGATTTCGACTGGCTGCCGGGCGGGCCGATCCGCCGTTACTTCCATGCGCACGCGCTCGGCGATTTCCTCGACAGCCGCTTCGACGGCGAAGGCGAGACGATGACGTTCTCGCAGGGGATGCTGACGGAGGCCGCTTCCGCCGAGCTCGAACTGGAATTGCGCCGGCTGCGCAGCAAGGCGGCCGCGCTGCATGCGGAATCGTCGTCGGCCCCGCTCGCGCAGAAGCGCGGCACCAGCTTGCTGATCGCGAAGCGGATGTGGGAGCCGGCCGGCTTCCAGGCACTGCGGCGCAACGCGTGACGCGTGACGTATCGTCGAGCGCTTGGGACTATCCGGAAAGTTATGCAAAATGGCATTTCATCGTCAATCGCATAACCACCCGTTATGAATAACCGTATCGCCGACGGCCGCGTCAAGTTTCGGCACCTGCAGTGCTTTCTCGCGGTCGCCCAGCTGGGCGGCGTGCAGAAGGCAGCCGAAAGCCTGTCGATCACGCAGCCGGCCGTATCGAAAACGATCGCCGAGCTGGAGGCGATCCTCGGCGTGAAGCTGTTCGAGCGCGGCCGGCAGGGCGCGCAGCCGACCCGTGAGGCGCAACTGTTCATGCCGCATGCGAACGCGTGCGTGCTGGCGTTGCGGCAAGGTGTCGGGCTGCTCGCGCGCGAAGGCGGGGCCGCCGCGGCGACGCTGGAAATCGGCATGCTGCCGACCGTCGCGGCATCGCTCGCGCCCGCATTGATGAAGGCGCTCGCGGTGCGCTGGCCGCGCGTCGTCGTGCGGATCGCGACGGCCGCGAACGCCGATCTGCTCGAGCGCCTGAAGTCCGGCGCGATCGAGTGCGCGATCGGGCGGCTGTCGGAGCCGGAGCGGATGATCGGGCTCGCGTTCGAGCAGTTGTACAACGAGCCGCTCGTCGCCGTCGTGCGCGCCGGGCATCCGCTGCTCTCGAATGCGGCGCCGGCGGCCGAGCTTGCGCGCTATCCGGTCGTGCTGCCGCCGTTCGGCACGCTGATCCGCCAGTCGGCCGAGCAGCTGCTTGGTGCTTGCGGCGTGCCGCCGCTGGATGCGTTCATCGAGGTGTTGTCGGTATCGGTCGCGCGTGCGCTGACGCTCGAAAACGACGCGGTCTGGTTCGTGCCGCTCTATGCGGCCGAATACGACCTGTCGGCCGGGGCGCTGGCACGCTTGCCGCTGCCTTCGGCAGGTACCGACGAGCCGGTCGGGCTGGTGCTGCGCACCGATGCGCAGCCGTCGCCGGTCGCGCGGACGCTGATCGATGCCGTGCGCGACATCGCACGGTCGCGGTTCGGCGAGACGCGTGAACGGGGGGCGTCTCGCGCGGCGCGCAAGCCGGCTCGTCGCGACGATTGAGCCGGCGGACCGCCCGCCGTTCCCGGCTGCCGGATTGGCCATCCGGTCAGTAGCCGGCTGCGGGGTGCTTGGCATATCGTACCGATTTTGGTACGATTGGTGTCAAGACGATGACGAGACAGCAGATCCAGGTCACGCTCGGCGTGCGGTTCTTCCAGACGGCCCGTGGCAACGAGCCGGTGTGCGAATGGCTGAAGGCGCTCGGGCAAGCGGAGCGAAGGGCGATCGGCGAAGAGATCAAGACCGTTCAACTCGGCTGGCCGCTCGGCATGCCGCTGGTTCGGAAGATGGCGCAGGATCTGTGGGAGATCCGCGTGATGTTGCCGGGGCGAAACGCCCGCGTGCTGTTTACGGTCGTCGGCGACACGATGGTCCTGCTGCACGGCTTCTTCAAGCAGTCGCGGGCCACGCCGTCGGACGATCTCGATGTCACCGTCGCGCGCCTGAAAGCGCTGAGGCGCGCCATCTGAATTCCCCGGTTGCGCCGGAACGCGCCGTCTTCGACGGTCAGGCCGCCGGCAACGCCATGTACTGGAGTACCCATGACGACCACGAACAATCCGCATATCGGCAGCGATTTCGATACCTTCCTCGAGGAGGACGGCAATCTCGAAGCGGCCACCGCCACCGCGATCAAGCGCGTGATCGCGTGGCAGATCGGGCAGGAAATGAAGGCGCAGCACATCACGAAAACCGCGATGGCCGCACGGATGAAAACCAGCCGCGCCGCGCTCAACCGTCTGCTCGACGAAACCGACACGAGCCTCACGCTGGCGACGCTCGCGAGCGCGGCCACCGCGCTCGGCAAACGGCTCAGCTTCGAGCTGGTGCCTGCCTGACGGGCGCGAAGCAGCGGCGGACGGCCGAGGCTGCGCCCCTACGCATGATGCGCGCGGCGGCGTGGCCGGCAATCCGGCCAGCGGGTCGGCGATGATCAGCTCGCGCGTCGCCGCCAGCAGGCGCGTGCCGGCCCGCGCGCAGGTGGCCGGGTCACTGGCGCGGCCCGGCCACCTGCAGATAGAGCAGCGCACCGCCCGCGAGCAGCAGCGGGCACAGGATGTACCAGCCGGTCGTCAGGAACAGCGCGGCCACCGCGACCAGCGAAATCCATGCGCAACGGTGTGCGATGCAGCCGCGCGGCAGCAGTTTCAGCGCGGCGGCCGCACCGAGCCCGTACACCATCACGAAGCACCCGGAGGTGACGAGCACGAGCGGTTTCGGCCCGACGTCCGACAGCGTCGTCGCAGCGAGTGCGACCACGGCGAGCAGGGCGATCACGCCGAGGCTGCGGCGCGGGACGCCGCCGACCTGGCTGCCTTGCGCGAGCCACGCGGGCAATGCGCCGTCGCGCCCGAGCGCCGCGCCGAGCTTCGCCGCGCCCGCGAAATACGCGTTCATCGTACCGAGCGTGAGCAGTACTGCGGCTGCGGCGGCGAGCACCTGCGCATGGCCGCCGATGCCGCCCGCGATCAGTTCGGCGAGCGGCGCACCTGTTCCGCCCGCGGACGGCCCGAGCACCGTCACGCTCGCGGCAGCAACCGACAGATACAGAAACCCGACCACCACGACCGCGATTCCCGCCGAGCGCGGCATGTCGTGCGCGGGCCGGCGGAATTCGGCCGCGAGATGCGTGATCGCTTCCCAGCCGGCGAAACTCCACACGAGCAGCGCGGCAGCCTGGCCGACCGCGAGCCAGCCGTGCGGCGCGAACGGATGCAGGTTCGCGGTGCGTGCGTGCGGCGCGGAGGCGAGCACCGCGGCGAGCAGCAGCGTGACGAGCAGTGCCGACAGCACGAGCTGCATGCGGCCCGAAACCGTGACGCCGAATGCATTCGCGGCCGACACGGTCGCGATCAGCGCGGCAGCGGTGACGATGACCGTGGTGTGCCCGCCGCCCGTGACGGCCGCGACGTAGGCGCCGCCGAACATGGCGGCGGCCGGTGCGCCGGCCGGTACCGCGAAGTAGAAGCACCATCCGACGATCGCCGCGGCTTTCGGCCCGAATGCGCGCCGCGCATAGGTCGATACGCCGCCTGCGTCGGGATAGCGCGCGCCGAGTGCGGCGAAGGTGGCCGCGAGCGGCCCGGACAGCACGACCAACGCCGCCCAGGCGAGTAGCGAGGCGGGCCCCGCCACTTCGGCGGCCAGTGCGGGCAGCGCGATCACGCCGGTGCCGAGCACCGCGCCGATATAGAGCGCGGCGCCCTGGAAAATCGTCAGCGAGCCCGCGTGATGAGCGGCGGGCGATTCGACATGCGAGGGCATGGACGGCAGTCTCCGGAAGTCTTGTTGTGTTCGAGCGCGGGCGCTCGCGCGGAAAATCGTTCGATGCTACCCGAACGACGGCGGCAGCGCGGCCCGGCGATCAGTAGTCCGTGCGGTATCGCGTGTCAGCCGATGTCAGCAGTGGCGTGCGAGCCGCAGGCGGGCATCCTCACGCGCGGCGGGCGACAGCTCGGGGGCGTAGTGGAACGCGCCCGAAACCAGCGAGGCGACGGGCACGCCGTCGCGGAACAGCACGCGATTGCCGGCCAGTGCCGGCACCTTGTCGCCGGGCAGCAGCGTGCCGGCGAGATTCAGCGGATCGGCGCCCGTCACGCATACGTACTGCCCGTCGCCGGGTTGCCGCCGCAGTTCGCGCAGGATCGGAATCGCTTCGGGCAGCGCGAATTGCTCGCCCGCGAGCCCGGCGACGAAGCGTCCGCCGCGAATCTCGCCGCGCGCTTCGAGACGCTGCAGCACGCGCACGAGTTCGCGCCAGCTCGGCAGCCAGTCGGCTTCGCGTTCGAGCAGCCGCCAGAACACGACGCCGTAGCGGCGCAGCAGCGTACAGGCGATGTGTTCGAGCGCGCCGGGGTCGGTCGCGGCCTGGCCGCGTTTCGGCACGGGCGCATCGTCCGGCGGCGCGTGACGTTGCACGAGTGCCCAGCGACCTGCGTCATCCATCCCGCCGATCAGCGCACCGCCGCGCCGGGTGCGTGGCGAATAGGTCGCGCTGCGCTTGACGGCGGGCTTCAACAGCGCACGCAGGCCCGCGTAGCTGTCCGCATTCACGAGGCCGGCCGACACCAGTTCGCCGAGTGCCTGTTCGAGTTCGACGGGCAGCATGTGCAGGTCGTCGAGCAGCGCATCGAAGAACATCGCGCCATGCGCGGCGAGGGCATCGCGTACCTGCGTGGCGCGCGCGGACAGCGCCGGTTGCGCGTCGGGATCGCGCAGCGCCTGCCACGCGGAGAGGTGGCGGCGCGGCAGCAGCACGATCGGTGTCGTCTTCACGGGTGTGCCGGCCGCGCGCGCCGGTGCGCCGATGCGGGTCCACACGAGCTTGCCCGAGCGGCACAGCTCGTCGAGCCCGCCCGCCATGTAGTCGGTGAGCCGCGCGGGCAGCAGCGCGTCTTCCCAGGCGCTTGCCGCGGCCTCGTAGCCTTCGAGCTGTTCGACCACGGCCGCGAGTGCGTCGCGGCCCGTGCCGCGCGTGTCCGGCGTCAGGTGTTGCCAGTGGAACAGGAAGCGCATGAAATCGGCGCGCTCGACCGGCTCGATTTCGCGGCGCAGCCGCTTCACCGTATAGCGATGAATGCGCGCAAGCAGGTGGCGTTCGCACCATTCGTCCACCGTCGTGCCCGGTGTGAACCGGCCGCGCATCACATAGCCTTCGCGCTCCAGCGCCGCGAGTGCCGTCGCGATCGACGCAGGCGGCAGCCCGAGCGGTGTCGCGATCGCGTCGAGCGCAAGCGGCCCGAAGCCGGTGAGCCGCGCGCGGATCACGTCGACGAGTGCGGCATCGGCTTCCCACGGCTGCGCGCACGCGACCGGCACCTTGAGCGCCGGCACGATGCGTGCGTCGGGATGCAGTGCACGCAGGCACACGAGTCGTTCGACCGGTACCCATAGTGCGGCGTCGCCGGGTGTCACGAGTTTCGTCGCACGGCGGTGTTCGGCGAGTTCCGCGAGCCGGTCGAGCCAGCCTTCGTGTTGGCGTGCTTCGCTGTCGGCGATGCATGCGAGCGTGAGCAGCGCGTCGTGCATTTCGTCGGCGTCGCGCACGAGCGGCCAGGCTTCGTCGCGCACGGCATCGATCGCGTCGGCGTCGAGCGCGCCGAGATCGTCGGCCGATTCGGGATCGCTCCAGCGGCGTGACTGCACGGCCTGCGTGCGGCGTTCCTCGAGCGGGGCATCGTCGAGGAACGCGTAGGGTTTCGCGTTCAGGATCTCGGCCGCGAGCGGTGACGGCGCGGGCAGGTCGCGCGCGACGAGCTCGATCGCGCCGCTCTCGATCCGGCGCAGCAGCGCAAGCCAGCCCTCGGTGTCCATCGCGTCGTGCAGGCAGTCGTCGAGCGTCTGGTCGACGAGCGGGTGATGCGGGATCTCGCGCTCGCCGACGATGTTCTCGAGGCACGCGACCTGATCGGGGAACACAGTCGCGAGCAGGTCGTCGCTCTTCATCCGCTGCAGTTGCGGCGCCGTGCGCTTGCCGCCGGTGAAGCGCGGCAATGCAAGCGCGGTGGTCGCGTTCCAGCGCCAGCGCACGCCGAACATCGGCGCGTCGAGCAGGGCCTGGACCAGCACGTGCTCGGCGCTCGCCGAGCGCAGGTAGCGCCACACTTCGTCGAGCGCGAAGCTGTGCGCGAGCGACAGCGACAGGATGATCGCGTCGTCGGTCGCGGCCGCTTGCAGCTCGAAGTTGAAATTGCGGCAGAAGCGCTTGCGCAGCGCGAGCCCCCACGCGCGGTTGATGCGGCTGCCGAACGGCGAATGGATCACGAGCTGCGTGCCGCCCGATTCGTCGAAGAAGCGCTCCATCACGAGCGTGTCCTGCGTCGGCAGCGCGCCGAGCGCGGCGCGCGTGCGTGCGAGATAGTCGACGATCTGGTGCGCGGCGTCGGGCGACAGGTGCAGATCGTCGACGAGCCAGCGCAACGCCGGCGCGAGGCGGCTGTCGGCCGGGCTGGCAGGGGCGACCCGGGCGACGTCGTTTCGTACACTGATCGCGGCTTCGGCTTCGGCTTCGGCTTCGGCTTCGGCTTCGGCTTCGGCTTCGGCTTCGGCTTCGGCTTCGGCTTCGGCTTCAACACGTCGCGTCGATTTTGCTCCGCCTTTGGTCTTGGCTTTGGTCGTCGCCGTTGTTTCAGCCGTCGTCTTCCCGCGGATATCGTCGACAGCGCCTTCAGCGCCTCGGGCATGCGCTTGCCGTTCGCCATCGGCGAACAGCCCGTCGAGCCGCGCGCGCAGCCGGCCGACCGCCGCCGACAGCTCGTCGCTGCGCCCCGGCGCCTCGCCGAGCCAGAACGGAATGTTCGGCGACTGGCCCTGCGCGTCCTCGACACGCACGCGGCCCGTTTCCACGCGAATGATCCGGTACGACTGGTTGCCCAGCTGGAACACGTCGCCGGCCAGGCTTTCGATCGCGAAATCCTCGTTGACCGTGCCGACCTGAATGCCCTGCGGTTCGAGGAGCACCGCGTAATCGGCCATGTCGGGGATCGTGCCGCCCGACGTCGTGGCGGTCATCATCGCGTTGCGGCGCCCGCGCACGGTGCCGCCGACCACGTCGCGATGCAGGTACGCGCCGCGCACGCCGCGGCGGCTCGTGAAGCCTTCGGCGAGCATCTTCATCACTTCGTCGAAGCGCTCGCGCGTCAGCCGCGCATACGGCGCCGCGCGCGTGAAACTCGCATACAGCGCGTCTTCCTGCCATTCCGTGCACGCCACTTCGGCGACGATCTGCTGCGCGAGCACGTCGAGCGGCGCTTCGGGAATGCGCAGCGTGTCGAGCTCGCCGCGCTGCACGCAATCGAGCAGCGCCGCGCATTCGACGAGCTCGTCGCGCGACAGCGGGAACAGCCGGCCCTTCGGCACGCCGCCGACATGGTGCCCGGAGCGGCCGACGCGCTGCAGGAACGGTGCGATCCCGCGCGGCGAGCCGACCTGGCAGACGAGATCGACGTCGCCGA
Organism: Burkholderia sp. AU15512; assembly: GCF_002223325.1. Lineage (NCBI taxonomy): Bacteria > Pseudomonadati > Pseudomonadota > Betaproteobacteria > Burkholderiales > Burkholderiaceae > Burkholderia > Burkholderia sp. AU15512. Next base: position 1,499,917 of record NZ_NKEX01000006.1, on the reverse strand, counting down.
TATCGATGCCGAGTTCAAGTGATGCAGTGGCGACGAGCAGTTTCAGTTCGCCGCGCTTCAGGCGCTGCTCGGCGTCGAAGCGGTGCTCCTTCGCGAGACTGCCGTGATGCGCGGCGATCGCTTCCTTGCCGAGCCGATCGGCGAGATGGCGCGCCATGCGCTCGGCGGTGCGCCGCGTATTGACGAACACCAGCGTCGTGCGATGCGCGGCCGCGAGGCCGGCGATGCGGTCGTACACCTGTTCCCACACGTCGGTTGCCATCACGGGTTCGAGCGGCACGTTCGGCAGTTCGAGTGCGAGGTCGCGCTCGCGTGTGTGGCCCGTGTCGACGATCGTGCAGTCGCGCGGCGCGTCTGCCGGGCCGCCGACCAGGAAGCGCGCGACCGCGTCGATCGGCTTTTGCGTGGCCGACAGCCCGATGCGCGGCAGCGCACGGCCGGCCAGCGCGTCGAGACGTTCGAGCGACAACGCGAGATGGCTGCCGCGCTTCGATGACGCGAGCGCATGGATTTCGTCGACGATGACCGAGCGCACGTTCGACAGCATCTGCCGCCCCGACGTGGACGACAGCAGCACGTACAACGACTCGGGCGTCGTGACGAGAATGTGCGGCGCGCGCTTGCGCAGCGCGGCGCGCTCGGCCTGCGTCGTGTCGCCGGTGCGCACGGCGGTGCGGATCGCCGGCACCGGCAGGCCGAGCTGCGCGAGCGATTCGGCGATGCCGGCCAGCGGCGCATCGAGGTTCACGTGGATGTCGTTCGACAGCGCTTTCAGCGGCGACACGTACACGACGAGCGTCGCGTCGGGCAGCGTGCCGTCGTGCGCCAGCGCATCGCGCACCAGATCGTCGATTGCACACAGAAACGCGGTGAGCGTCTTGCCGGAGCCGGTCGGTGCCGCAACGAGCGTTGATCGGTCGGCCTTGATGTGCGGCCACGCGAGTGCCTGCGCGCCAGTGGGCGCGGCGAACGTGCGCCCGAACCACGCGGCGACGGCCGGGTGGAACACGTCGAGCGCACGGGCGGCAGGGCGGGTAGTGGTGACGTCCATCGGAGCGTTGAAATGGGGTGCAAGCGCGCGGAGGGCGCGCGTGCGAATCGAATCGTCAGTGTGCCAGACGTCGCGCGTGCGCGCCGGGCACGTGTGGCGACGATTCACATTCAGATGGGGGCCGTCACCGCATTTTCAACGAACGGAAAGTTGCATGCGCGTCGGCACGCCGATCGCGTGCCGAATTGCGTCGAATTGCAATTAAACGCGATTGAGCCAGCCGAGCCAGTGCTCGAGCAGCGGTGCACGCGAGCACAGCGACTGCGCGAGCCACAGCGTGCCGCCCCATGCGGCGGCTACGACGATCAGGTCGCAATGCCCGCTCTTCCACAGGTTGAGCGAGTGACGCCGCCAGATCCACGGCACGCCGAGCGGGTTCGGCCAGTCGGCGAGCAGGTGCATCAAGCCGCCGCATGCGAAGCCGAACAGCGGCGCGGCCCACAGCGGATGCGGATGATGGATGAGCCCGTGCCATCCGAGCGCCAGCAGCGCGATCCAGCCGATGCCCCAGTGCGTGACGGTGCGATGCGTGATCCACAAACGGCGCTTGCGGCTCCACCATGCGACTTCGAGCCAGTCGGGCGCGGTGCCGCCCGCGACGCCGGCCGCGAACGCGGCGAACAGGCCCGAATGCCACGGGCCGGTTGCGCCGGTTTGTGCGACGAGGACGGCTGCGGCGACACCGGCCGCGAAGCCGGACGCATGATGCGCATTGTGTGATGCCATAGGAAGCGAGACGAAGAAACGTGAAGCGATGCGTGCACGAAAAATGATGCACCGCGAAAGCGGGGCGCTATCTTCGCAGATCGGCCCACGCAGCGGGAGGGACGTTTGCAGATTTTTTTGCACGTCCCGTGTGGCATTCCGCGCGGTTCGCAACTTTCGGTTTTTTGTGCATTGCGTGATGACGTGTACCGCGTGCCATTTCGACCGATTCGCATCCCTGTTCGGATGCCTCGACATGACGTCGCGCACATGACGAATGCGCTTTCGCGGCACGCCCCGTGTTCGACCCTTTTTGTCCCCCTATACTACGAGACCGGATGTGGCCGTCGGCGCGCCAGCGGCCATGCGGAACAGGTGCTTTTCCTGCCTGAAGGAGATCCACATGGGGGACATGCAATGACTACGCTGAATCGCTTCAAATCATCCGCCGTCGTGCTCGCGACGGTGGCCGGCATCGGCTTCCTGCCGAACGCGCCCGTCTATGCGAAGGGGCCGCAGCCGGCCATCCTGACGAGTTCGGCGGTCGCGGTGGCCGACAAGTACAGCGCGGATGCCGCGGAGCGGATCTTCAAGGAAGGCGGCAACGCGATCGACGCGGCCGTCGCGATCGCATTCACGCTCGCCGTCACGTATCCGGAAGCCGGCAACATCGGCGGTGGCGGCTTCATGACGATCTACAAGGACGGCAAGCCGTACTTCATCGATTACCGCGAGCGCGCGCCGCTTGCCGCGACGAAGGACATGTATCTCGACAAGGACGGCAACGTCGTCAAGGGCATGAGCCTGTACGGCCCGCGCGCGGTCGGCGTGCCGGGCACGGTCGCGGGCATGTGGGAAGCGCAGAAACGCTTCGGCAAGCTGAAGTGGAAGCAGGTGCTCGCGCCGGCGATCCACTATGCGCGTGACGGCTTTGTCGTCGACGAGCAGCTCGCGCAGCGCGGCGTCGACGCATCGAAGGAGTTCGGCGGCAAGACCAACTTCGACAAGTATTTCTCCGGGCTGAAGGCGGGCGTGAACTTCAAGCAGCCGGATCTCGCCGACGTGCTCACGCGCATCGCGAACGACGGCGCGGAAGGTTTCTACAAGGGCAAGACGGCCGAGCTGATCGCCGCGTCGATGAAGACCGGCGACGGCAACGGGCTGATCACCACCGAGGATCTCGCGCAGTACCGCGCGGTGTGGCGCCAGCCGGTGCAGGCGAAGTGGAACGGTTATGACGTGATCACCGCGCCGCCTCCGAGTTCGGGCGGCATCGGCCTCGTGCAGCTGCTGAAGATGAAGGCCGACCTCAAGCAGGACTTCGAGGGCGTGAAGCTCAACTCGCCGCAGTACATCCACCTCGTCGCGGAAATCGAGAAGCGCGTGTTCGCCGATCGTGCGCAGTATCTCGGCGATCCGGATTTCTACAAGGTGCCGATCGCGCAGCTGACCGACGACGCTTACATCGCGAAGCGGGCGGGCGAAGTCAACCCGAAGGAGCCGTCGGATACGAAGAGCGTGCAGCCGGGCCTCGGCACGACGATGCCGGAGAAGGCTGAAACGACGCACTTCTCGGTGGTCGACAAGTGGGGCAATGCAGTGTCGAACACGTACACGATCAACGGCTATTTCGGCTCGGGCGTGATCGCCGACGGCACGGGCATCGTGCTGAACGACGAGATGGACGACTTCTCCGCGAAGCCGGGCGTCGCGAACATGTTCGGCGTGGTCGGCAGCGACGCGAACGCGATCGAACCGAAGAAGCGTCCGCTGTCGTCGATGTCGCCGACGATCATGACCAAGGACGGCAAGGTGTCGCTCGTGATTGGCACGCCGGGCGGCTCGCGCATCTTCACGTCGATCTTCCAGGTGATCAACAACATCTACGACTTCAAGATGCCGTTGAAGGAGGCCGTCGGCGCGATGCGCTTCCATCACCAGCTGCTGCCGCCGAACACGATCTTCTGGGAGCCGTACCACCCGATCGAAGGCGAACTCGCGAAGCAGATCGAGGCGCGCGGCTATACGCTGAAGGGGCAGGATTTCAGCGGCGACATCCAGGTGATCAAGATCGACGGCAAGACGCCGGAGGCGATGGCCGACCCGCGTGGGCGTGGCGTGACGCGGATCATCCACTGACGTGAAGTTGCGCGTGCGCGGTGGCGAAGGCGACCGCGCACGCGGTGTTCCGCAGCCGGGCATCGTGCCGCCGGCTGCGGAATACACTCAGCCGGTGGTCCGGACGAATTCGGCGATGCGTGACGCAATGACGTCGGGCGCATCCTCGAAGCAGTAGTGCCCGACGCCCGTCAGCCGTTCGACGGGCGCGGACGGAAACAGTGCCGTGAAGAGCGGCAGGAAGTGTTCGGCGCCGAGCGTTCGGTCGGCGTCTCCCCAGATCGCGAGCGCGGGCTTTTCGCGTATCGCGCGCAGCGCCGCCGCATCGGGCGCCTCGAACCGATGCGTGCCAGCGGCAAACCCGCGGGCCCATCCGATCGCGCCGACGCAGTCTTCCGGTTGCGCGAACGGCGCACCGTATGCGGCGATCCACGTGTCGTTGATCACCGCGTGATTTTCGAACCCGTTCAGCTTCAGCGTGCTCAGGATGTTGAAGCCGAGCTGACCGAGCACTGTCTCCAGCGTATCGTTCGCCGCCGCACGCATGATCCACTGGAACCACGGCGCAGCGCGACCGTTCGCGTTCAGTCGTTCGACCAGGTCGGGCTGGCCGAACGGCGTCGGCCCGTTCGCGGACACGATCCGCCGGATGCGATCCGGATGCCGCGCAGCCAGCCCCATGCCGACCGGGCCGCCGAAATCGTGCATCACGAGCGTGATGCGATCGAGGCCGCGCGCGAGCACGAAGCGCTCCAGGTTGTCGACATGGTCCTGCAGCCAGTAGCTGCGGTCCTGCGGCGTCGCGCTTTTGCCGAAGCCCATGTGATCGGGGACGACGACGCGGTGCGTCGGACTCAGCGCGGCAATCAGATGGCGGAACAGATAACCCCAAGTGGGTTCGCCATGCAGGCACAGGAGGGTTTCGCCGTCGTGCGGACCTTCGTCCACGTAGTGCATCCGGAAGCCGGATGCGTCGTCGAAATGCGGGGCGAATGGAAAGGTGCCGTCGAACGTGGCATCGGACCGGATCATCGAACGCTCCTTCGGATAGTCGGATAGTTTGGTTTCAAATTGAAACCGAGTAAAAGCGTAGGATATTGGGTTTCAAGTTGCAACCAAAATCGTGACTGGACGGCTGGACGCGTGACTGGAATACGGGTGCGCGATGATGTGCCGGAAGGGAACGCAGCATTAAAGCATTGACGCGGACGTATGCGCTGGAATGCCAATCGCGTTCGAATCGACCGCTCAATTCGCCGATCGCGAACAGTCGGGCCCCGGGAGATTGATCTTTCGTGCAACGAGTTTTATATTGCAACCATTCATTTCAACGGAAACGACCGCCGTTCCGCCCGCATGCCGGGAACGGCATCGCCCCATGCATCGATGAACAGACGAACCACGCACGAAGATTCCCTTTGCGGCGTAGCCCGCCCGCTGGACGCGATCGGCGACTGGTGGTCGCTGCTGATCGTCCGCGACGCGTTCGACGGGCTGCGCCGCTTCGGCGAATTCCAGAAGAATCTCGGGCTGGCCAAGAACATCCTGGCCGCGCGCCTGCGCAACCTGGTCGCGCACGGGATCATGGACATCGTGCCGGCTGCGGACGGCGGCGCGCATCACGAATACGTGCTGACCGAGAAAGGGCGCGGCCTGTTTCCGCTGCTCGTCGCGCTGCGGCAGTGGGGCGAGGATTTCTTCTTCGAACCGGACGAGGCACACGTGCTGCTCGTCGACCGGAAGAGCGGGTTGCCGGTCAGGAAGCTCGAACTGCGTTCGCAGGACGGGCGCGTGCTCGGGCCGGAGGACACGGTCGTGTTGCCGCCGCCCGACTGACGAGCGGCGACCGGGCGCGTGCCGCATTCAACTCCGGTCGCTCGCGGCGTTGCTTTCGAGGAAGCTGTCCACCGCGATCAGCGACTGTTCGTTGAGCGTACCCAGCACGCTTTTCAGCTTCAGTTGCAGCTTCAGCGCGTCGAGATAGCTGTCGAACAGCTTCTGCCGGATGCCCGAGATATCACGGCGCAGGTTCAGCGTTTCGTACGTCGTGCTGTAGCCGACCTGGTGCGCCTTCATCGATGAATCGTACGCGAGCCGCGCGGCCTGCAGCGACTGCTGCAGCGCGCGGATGCGCTTGCCGACCGATTCGAGCGCGGACAGCGCCTCGCGATGATCGGTGCCCAGTTGCTCCTCGACCTCGCGCAGCCGGTTGCGATATTGCTCGGTCACGTGCTCGGCTTCCACCTGCCGGTAGTACACGCTGCCGCCGGAGAAGATCGGGATCGTCACCTGCACGCCGACCGCGCTCTGATGGAAGTCGGAGCGATCGGTGAGCCCGCGCAGGTTCGGGTTGAGCCCGCGCGAATACGACGCGAACAGGTCGACGGTCGGCAAGTGCTCGGCGCTGACGCGCTTCGCGGCGAGCCGCGCGACCTCGACGTCGCGATATGCCTGCCGGTATGCGGGGTTGTCCTGCGGCGCGTAGTCGCCCGACGGAATCCGCGGCGACGACCCGCGCATCGCGAGCCGCGGCCAGCGCGAGAAATCGATCGTCGAACCGAGCAGCGTCTCGTAGCGCGCACGGCGTGCGTCGACGTCGGTTTGCGCGAGGGCTTCGTCGGATTGCGCGAGGCTGCGGCGCGCCTCGATTTCGGCCGTATCGCCGATCGTCTTCATCCCGAGCTGCGCCATGCGCCGCGTGTCGCTTTCGAGCCGGCTGAGCGCGTTCACTTCGTCGTCGGCCGACTGCAGTTTCTCGCGCGCGCTCAGCAGGTCGAAGCACGCGTTCGCGACGCGCAGGATCAGGTCCTGACGCGCCACCTCGAGCTTCTGTTTCGCCGATTCCTCGTACTCGGTCGCGCGCCGCATGTCGTACAGGTAGGGCACGTTGAACAGCGCCTGCGTGACCTGCGCGGAACCGTATGCGGCATTGCTCGACCCGCTGACGTCGATGCCGAACAGGTTCGCGTGCGTCCCGTAGCGTCCCCATTCAAGTTGCGCGGCGGCCTGCGGCAGCATCTGCGCGCGCGCTTCCGGGAATTTCTGGCGGGCCGCGTCGTATTCGCTGCGCGCCTGCAGGTAGCGCGGATCGTGCACGACCGCGTACTGGAACGCGGTGTCGAGGCAGAACGCATGCGCGTTCGCGGACAGGCTGCTTATCGTTACAGCGAACAATGTCATGGTTGCAAGTCGGGGATTCCACCTAGTCGAAAATCTTGATAGGGAATTACCCGCATTCAGCGTTGCCGCTCCGCGATTCGCGCGCCTCGTTTCAAACATGGCCGTCTCCGTCTCCTGCCCATGCCGCAACGCATTGCGGCGGGATTTAAACGTATTGAAATTGAAATTCAAACAGCGTGAATGCCTGCCAATCGTGGTGCATCGGAAAACACCACTGTAAGAGTGTGTCCTCCATTGAATTTCGATGCGCTCGCATGATAGCCTGATTTCGGCTCGTAATCACGGTGATTATTAGATTAACAAGTCGCTAGGGATTAAAGGCCGTTTGTCTTTCAATGAAGGTTCTTTGCGTCATCTTTATTTTTTACGAGGAGAGAATGATGAAGGTCATGACGACGGAACAGGTCAGGAATGTGCATGGCGGCGGTGCGATCAGCTCGCTGGGTAGCCTCGCCGTTGACGCCGCGCCGGTGGTGACCGCGCTCGGCCAGTTCCTGCCGAGCCTCGGTAATTACCTGCAGAACCCGAAGACGTTCAATAACACCGGCAAGTAAGCGCCGTGCGCGGGGAGGCGCCCCCCGCGCGAAATGCTGCGAAACAGAAGGAAAAGAATCGATCGCCGCAGTGGAAATAAAGCGAATCCGAATGCGTTATTTTCGGTTCGGGCGATTATCAGGAGGCGGGAGTGCCGGATTATCCCCGTAATAAAGTTAACGGCCATTGAGATTGCAATTGGCTGACGGTGGCGGGCATTCCGACAATATAAAGGCCACGACAAATGCGAGACATCACGGAAGAACAGGCCCGCCAGATTCGAGGCGGCGCGTCGCTTTACTCCAATTCGGCCGCCTATACGGTCGATCTCGTCAACCAGTCGATCGGGACCACGCTCCAGGGCCTGATGACCCAGTACCAGACCCGCGCCGTCGAACAGTTCCGGATGTCGCTCGGTTCGTCGCGCTGAGCGGCCCGCCCAGCAGCCGGTAACACCGATCTTCCGTCGCAGCCGGCAGCGTGCCGGCTGCGCCCATGCGTATCGCGCACGACCCGCCACGGGCCCGCTAGCGGCAGGCCCGGGCGGCGCGTCGTCGCGCCCCGGGTGCCCGACCATGCTCTTCAATACGCGTAAAGTCCGTCCGGTCCTGCAGGACGAGGTGACGGAGTGCGGCCTGGCCTGCCTCGCGATGATCGCGTCGTGGCACGGGCGCGAAACCACGTTGCGCACGCTGCGCAACCGCTATCCGGTGCGGATCGATTCCGGGCTGTCGTTCTTCGACCTGATGGAAATCGCGAACGATCTCGGCCTGCGCGCACGCGGGCTGCAGTTCGACGCGGGCGAACTCGACGCGCTCAAGACGCCGTGCATCCTGCACTGGGGGATGAACCACTATGTCGTGCTGACGAAGGTCGGCTACGGCAGCGTGCACATCGTCGATCCCGCGCTCGGCGAGACGAAGCTGCCGCTCGCGCAGGCGCTTACGCACATCACCGGCTACGCGCTCGAACTGAATCCGGACATCGGCTTCACGCGGGCGGGGCAGGCCGACCGGATCCGGCTGCGCGACTATCTCGAAGGGCTGACCGGCATCCGCAAGAGCCTCGCGATCGGCATCGCGGGCGGCGTCGCCGCGCAGCTCCTGCTGCTGCTCGGCCCGTCGTACGTGCAGCTGACGATCGACGAGGCGCTGAAGAAGACCGACGTCGACATCCTGTACCTGCTGACGATCCTGTTCGCGATCGTGTTCCTGTTCGATACGCTCTACTCGAACCTCGTCGGCAACATCAAGAGCTACCTGCGCAACATCGTGTCGCAGCAGTTGTCGGCGAACATGGTCGGGCATCTCGCGCGGCTGCCGATCGGCTATTTCCTGTTCCACAACACCGGCGATTCGATCTCGCGCGTGTCGTCGGTGTCGGAGGTCGGGCGCTTTCTCGTCGATGGCCTCGTCGGCGGGCTGCTCAATATCGTCACCTGCACGTTGACGCTCGTGCTGATGCTGTACTACAGCCCGGTGCTGGCCGGCATCAGTCTCGCGGGGATGGTGCTGTTCGCGCTGAGCCGGCTCGCGATCCAGCCGCAACTGCAGGACGCGATGTCGCAGATCCTCACGCGCGGCGCCGAAGCCGACGCGCTGCTGATCGAGAACATCCGCTCCGCGCACTCGATCAAGCTGCTGTCGGCCGAGACCGCGCGCAGCAGCCTGTGGGTGAACGCGTTCACGCAGAAGCTGCAGGCGATGCGCCAGCAGGAGCGGCTGCAGCTGCTGTTCGACGCGATCTCGAAAGGGATCGTGCATGTCGAGCAGCTCGCGATCGTCACGTACGGCGCGTGGCTCGTGATGCATGGGCAGAGCACGATCGGCGTGATCTACGCGTTCATCCAGTACAAGAACCTGTTCGCCGACAAGTTCATCGACTCGATCCAGCTCTACGTGCGCCGCAAGGTGTTGCAGGTGCACATGGACCGCGTCGCGGACGTGCTGCAGACCGAGACGGAGGAGCCCGCGCCCGACGCGGTCGTGCGGCCGGTCGACGGTTTCGACGGCGCGCTGGCGATTCGCGCGCTGTCGTATACGCCGAAGGGCGGTAACCGCCCGATCCTGCGCGACATCGCGCTCGATGTGCCGGCGGGCAGCAAGATCGCGATCGTCGGCCGCACCGGCAGCGGCAAGACGACGCTGCTGAACCTGATCTGCGGGCTCGTGCGGCCCGAGCCCGGCACGCTGTTCGTCGGCGGCGTCGATCTCGCGGAAGTGAACCTGCGGCAGTACCGCAAGCATCTCGCGGCCGTCACGCAGTCCGACCAGCTGTTTCGCGGGACGATCCGCGACAACATCACGAACTTCGCGCCCGCGCCGCGGATCGGCGCGATGTTCGACGCGGCGAAGCTCGCGTGCATCCACGACGAGATCGAGCGGCTCGACCATCGCTACGACACGCCACTCGGCGATACGCAGAAATTCCTGTCGGCCGGCCAGATGCAGCGGCTGCTGATCGCGCGGGCGCTGTATTGCGAGCCGCGCCTGCTGATCCTCGACGAGTTTTCGTCGAACCTCGACCAGGCGACGACCCACGAGATCTGCCGCAACGTGCTGACGCTGCCGTGCACGATCGTGCTCGTCACGCACGACGCGTCGATCCTGTCGCGGGTCGACCGGATCTACGAGATGCAGGACGGCGTACTGACCGATGTGACCGACGCGTGGCGTTCGGCCGAGGAGATGCGGTGATGATCGGACGACTCTTTCTGCTCAATCCGTTCTCGTATGCGTTCCTGGTGCGGCGCGTGGTGCGCGCCGTCGCGCTGCGCACGTCGCCCGCGCGCGGGCTGCGGCTGATGCGCTGGTGCTCGGGCGCATGCCTGCGCTGCTTTCCATGCATTCGCGAGTCGATCGAGCGTGCGGTCGCGTTCATGCTGAGCGCGCACCTGAACGACGATCCGCGGCGCGTGCGGGAAGTGTCGGCGGCGATCGTGTGCGAGCTGTTCGAAGCGGAGTTCGCGGGGCTCAAGCTGCGGTCGCACAGCCTCGAATCGATGAAGTCGATGATCGATGGAATGGCGTGCGAAGGCGACGCGCAACTGCAGGCGGCGCTCGCGCGCGGCGGCCCGCTGATGCTCGCGGGGCTGCACTTCGGCAACCTGATGCTGTTCGTCACGAAGCTGCGCTTCATGATTCCCGACGACCGCAAGTTGATGGTGATCCTGCACCGCGATGCGCCCGGCGCGTTCTTCGACGATGCACTGCGGCTCGTCGCCGAATACGGTGCCGGCGAAGTCGAGTTCATCGACATCGAGGAGCGCGTGCATCTGCGCCGGCTGATTACGAGCCTGCGGCGCGAGGCGCCGGTATTCCTGCTGTTCTCCGACCTGCACGGCAAGTTCGGCAAGACCAACCGCTGCCGGCTCGGCGGCCGCTGGGTGCGGATGGCCGGCGGCGGCGTGAAGCTCGCGGTCGAGCAGGAGATTCCGCTGCTCGTCGCGTATGCGACCGGCGTGCCGTTCCGCGATCGCTGCGCAGTGCATTTCACCGAGCTCGCGGCCAGCCCGCTCGCGCCGATGCTCGGCGCGGACGACGACGCGTCGCCCGTGCGCGCGACGCACCAGCGCATCGTCGACCGGCTCGAGCAAGCGCTCGTGCGTCAGCCCGAGCAATGGCATTTCTGGGAACACTTCACGCCTTACCTGATGCCGGCGCCGCTGCTCGATGCGGCCGCGCGGCGTCGCTCCTGACGAGCCCGCCCCATGCCGACCTGGAATTCCGCCCTTCGAGAACAGAAGCCGTCGCGCAAGCTCGCGCGCGGCACGACCTTCGGCACCGTGATTCACGGCGTCGTCGACGTGCCGGTGTCGATGCGGTTCTTCTGCTACCTGTCGCTTGCGATGTTCGCGATGTTCGTGACCGCGCTCGTCGAGCTGAGCTATGCGAACACCGAGAGCGTGTCGGGGATGCTGACGCCGCGCTCGGGGCTGATCGGCGTCAGCGCGCCGCCGGGCTGGGCCGTGCGCGACGTCTACGTCGGCAAGGACCAGCACGTTAAGGCCGGCCAGCGGCTGCTCGCGGTGACGCGCGACACGAGCTTCGTGAGCCAGGCGAACAACGTGCAGGGGCTGCGCGCGGCGCTCGACCGGCAGCGCGTCGAGGTCATGCAGCAGATCGACGCGGCGCGGCTCGAATACAAGTCGTCGGTGCAGCAGATCAACCAGCAGATTGCCGCGCAGGGTGAAAGCCGCGGGCTGATCGACCGGCAGATCCAGGACCAGAAACGCATCGTCGACGAGTACGGCGAACGGCGCGCGCGCGTGAAGCAGCTGCTGGACGAACAGGTCGTGACGCTCGAGCAGTACAACCAGGTCAACACGCAGTATCTGCAGGCCGGGCAGGCGTACCAGGACCTGCTGCTGCGCCGCGCCGAACTCGCGAAGAACGCGATGAAGCTGCGCGGCGACCTCGACACGATGCAGAGCAAGTACGACGGTGCGAACGCGGAACTGAAGATCAAGCAGGAGGAGCTGAACGCGAAGGAATACAACATCGACGAGAACGTGAACCAGGTGCTGTACGCGCCGGCCGACGGGCAGATCGTGCGGCTCGACGTCGTGCAGGGCGGCGTGATCGACCCGCCGGGCACGCGCGTCGTCGAGATCCTGCCCGCGAAGGCCGACGGGCTGATCGCCGAGGTCTACATTCCGTCGTCGAAGGCCGGCTTCGTGAAGAAGGGGCAGGAAGTGAAGGTGGCGTACGCCAGCTATCCGGTCGAGAAGTTCGGCACGTATCGCGGCAAGGTGCTGTCGATCTCGCCGGTCGCGTTTTCGGCGAAGGAGCTGAACCTGCCGGGCGATGCCGCCGCGCCGCAGACCTACTTCAAGACCTGGGTCGAGCTGGCCGACCGCACGCCGGCATTCGAAGGGCGGCCGCTGTCGCTGCGCGCCGGGATGATGCTGAAGGCCGACATCGTGCTGGAGCGGCGCAGCCTGCTCGAATGGCTGTTCGAGCCGCTGTACCGCATCCGTCAGCGCCTGTTCGGCGTGCCGGCCTGAGCCGATGGCGAGCCGGGACAAGGACCGCCGCCGCGCGCGGCCGGGCACGGTGCGCTCGCTGTCGCGCTGGCTCGGCGCGACGCTGTTCGCGTGCGCGGCCGCCGCGCACGGCGCGCCGCAGCCGGACGGCGACGCCGCGCCACGCTGGCAGGCCGGTGCCGACGGGATCGGCTTCTGGCCGGGCGGCGACGCGGACGGGTTCGATGCGAGCGCGTGGGCGACCGATGCGGGGCCGGCCCGCGGCGGCCGCGGCGAGTCGGGCGATGCGCCGCAACCCGACGCCGTACCGTTCACGGCGCGCAAGATCACGCTCGGCCAGCGGACCCGCGGGGCGGGGCGCGCATGCGCGGCCACACGCGAGGACGGCGCGGACGGCATCGGCTTCGACGACAACGGCGCAGCCGGCGGCTGCGAGCCGGCCGCGACACGCGATGCAACGGCGGATGACGCACCGGCGGGCGGTGTCGTCCACGCCGACCGGATGCCGTACGAACTGCATCCGATCGACCCGTCGCGGCTGCCCGATCTGCCGGCCGCCCAGGCGCCGCCGCTGCTGACGCAGCTGATGGGCGACGACCGCAACATGGTCGGCCTCGGCTGGCACTTCGTCGGCACGACCGGCCGATCGACGCCGGTGACGACGCACACGGACGCACTCGGGCTGAACAGCTTCCAGAACTCCGGTTCGAGCCTGTCGCTCAGCAATACGAACACGCTGGCCTTCACGTTCACCCACTTTTTCTCCGAGAACTGGGCGGCCGAACTCGGCGGGGGCATTCCGCCGGTACTGACGCTGCGCGGGCACGGCAGCATCGCGTTGCCGCTCGACCGGATCTTTTCCGGTGTCCAGGGGCGCCTTCCGCTGATCGACCTCGCGAACACGCAAAGCAACCCGCTCGCGACCACGCGCGCGTGGCTCGGCTCCGTCGTGTTCAAGTATTACCTCGGCGAGCGCGACGATCGTTTTCGCCCGTTCGCGGGCATCGGCGTCAGCTATACGCGCTTCACGAACACGAACCTGAATCCCGTGTTCCAGCGCAAGCTCGCGTCGCTCGGCGGGCTGCTCGCGGCGGGCGCGGACATCGGCAGCCTGCAGTCGCTGCTGCTCGACCCGTCGCTGTTCCAGCGGATCTGGGATGCCGGCGGCGACCTGCTGCTGTCGGGCAAGACCAACGTGTCCGCCAAGGTGAAGAGCGTGTGGGAGCCGGTGTTCACCGTCGGCGCGAGCTACCAGATCACCCGCCAGTTCTGGATCACCGGCATGGTGACCTATATCCCGTTACGGACGAAGATTACGCTGGACATCGACCAGCCGAATCGGCAACTCGCATCGAACACGTTCGATATTTCCGCGAACGCCGTGCTGGCCAGCGTGCTGCTCGCGTTCCGCTTCTGACCGGCGCGCCGGCCCCTTTTTCATGAATTTGACGCGCGACACTGGGATAATGTCTGCGTTTGCTGCGTCAATGATGGAAGGAGGCCCCATGGGCGACAACGATACCCGCACCGAGACCGACGACCGCACCGATATGGAATCGATGGAGGCGCGCCAGCGCCGTTTCGAGGAAGATCTGGTCGACGCCTACGACGAAGAGCTCGAGATGGAGCTCGACGATCGCCGCTTCGACGACAGCGACGACCTCCTGTTTTCGCAGGAGCGCCGCGAGGCGCGCAAGGAGTATTTCCGCGAGCTGTTCCGGCTGCAGGGCGAGCTCGTGAAGCTGCAGGACTGGGTCGTGAGCACCGGGCACCGGCTCGTCGTCATTTTCGAGGGGCGCGACGCGGCCGGCAAGGGCGGTGCGATCAAGCGCATCACGCAGCGGCTGAACCCGCGCGTCTGCCGCGTGGCGGCGCTCCCGGCGCCGAACAATCGCGAGCGCACGCAATGGTATTTCCAGCGCTATGTCGCGCATCTGCCGGCCGGCGGCGAGATCGTGCTGTTCGACCGTAGCTGGTACAACCGCGCGGGCGTCGAGCGCGTGATGAACTTCTGTACCGACGAGGAATACGAGGAATTTTTCCGTTCGGTGCCCGAGTTCGAGAAGATGCTGGTGCGTAGCGGGATCCAGATCGTCAAGTACTGGTTCTCGATCACCGATCACGAGCAGGAAGTGCGCTTCCAGAGCCGGATCGAGGATCCGCTCAAGCAGTGGAAGCTGAGCCCGATGGATCTCGAGAGCCGCCGCCGCTGGGAAGCCTATACCGCCGCGAAGGAAGAGATGCTGCAGCGCACGCACATTCCGGAAGCGCCGTGGTGGGTCGTGCAGGCCGTCGACAAGAAGCGCGCGCGGCTGAACTGCATTCACCACTTGCTGCAGCAGGTGCCGTATCACGAGGTGCCGCACGCACCGATCGACCTGCCGCCGCGTGAGCATCACGAGGATTACATCCGTCGACCGGTGCCGGACAACATGATCGTGCCGGACACTTACTGAACGGCAGGCGCGGATTCGATGCGATGACCGGGCGCGCCGCGCAATGCGGCGCGCGTTACTCCCGGATCAGGAACGCGGTGCGGTCGCGCCCGACGATCCATGTGGGTGCACGGCCGCGGCCGCTCCATGTCGCGCCGGTTGCCGGGTCGCGATACTTCGCACCGACCGTAAACAGCTTCGCGCGATCGCTGTAACCCTGCCCGAAGATTTCCCGCGCGGTCAGCGCGTAGCCGGTGACGAGCTCGCGTACTTGCGCCAGCACCGCGCGGCGTTCGCGGCTGCGTGCCGCCTTGATGCGCCGATCGAGTTCCGCAAGCTGGGCTTGCAGTGTCTGCAGTTGATGCATGCGTCCGTTATCCCGTAGTCGAGTTTTGATTATTGGCGACGCGTGACGAACCGCACGTCGGCACGCCCGGCCTTGGCGTGCCGCCTCGGCCGGTAGCGGTTGCGTGCTGCCTGCGCCGGCCTGCGGATAAAACGTGTACGGCACGAATCGCCGGGAACTCGGTGAGATTAAGTGGCGGTGCGCGGTTTTTCTATCGGACGTATCTGATTTTTCGGCGGAATTTGCAGGCGGCGGGGTGGCGGGGCGGGGACGATAGCGGCCGCTCGTTACAGATCGGGAAAGCCCGATCGCCCTTGCGTCAGGTCGAACAACTCGGTCCGCGCGTTCGCGTCGGCGGTCTCAGGCAGCTTGATCACGAGCTTGACCGTCATCCCGTACGCGCTGTCCACCAGTTCGTAGCCCGCCTGTTCGATCCAGCGGCGCACGCGCGCCTCCTCGGGGTAGCCGATCTCGATGGCGAGCCGCGTGTAGCGGATCCGCTCGACGCGCTCGGCATCGAGCAGCGCCGACGCGATTGCATCGGTGTACGCGCGCACCAGCCCGCCCGCGCCGAGCTTCACGCCGCCGTAGTAACGGACGACCGCGCCGAGCACACCGTCGAGATCGTGATGGCGCAGCACTTCCAGGATGGGCCGGCCCGCCGTGCCCGACGGCTCGCCGTCGTCCGACATCCCCGATTGGCCGCCCGCCAGCAATGCCCAGCACACGTGCGTGGCGGCTGGATGTTCGTCGCGCAGGCGTTGCAGTGCCTGCATCGCGGCGTCGCGGTCGTCGACGGGAATCGCGTAAGCGATGAAGCGGCTCTTGCGGATCTCGAGTTCGCGGATGTAGGTGGTGGCGAGCGAGTAACTCATTGAATGAAAGGCGGAAGAATCTGCGTCGGACGCATTATGGGCCATCCCGGTACACGGGTGGAGCGACGTCCGGCGGCGATGCTCGTTTCAATGGTTCGGCGGACGCGTCCGGACGCATGTGCTTCGGTGTGGCCGGCATATTCCGCGCGAGGGGAACAATTGGCGTCGGAAGTATGCCGATTTTCGAACTTCAGACAGTCATTCTCAGTGCTTCGAGTCGCCGGGGATATGGACGACGCGGATATTTTTTCGAGCGGGATGAATGAACGTCAAATATCCTGAATTCGAGCGTCGCAAAGTTGATCTTGTGTAACATCCCTGTTACAGTTCGGCCCCACTGGGACGGTAGGAGTCGCTGGCCATTAAGTCACAGTGTTTGACAATCTGCTCGCGAATCGAGCAAGGCCGGCATTTTTTCGCTTTCCTTAATATATTCATGCGGTTGGCGGGGTGCGCTCGAGAGCGCGCATGGGGTTGGCGGAAGCGCGGCGTGACTGTCTGGTACAGGGCGGCACAATATAAAAACACCTTCAGTGAAATAACCTCAACGAGAAGAAAAATGGCTGATTTGCATTGGACCATGCCAATCGCCAGGTGGACGTCGATTTCGACCGCGGAGGTGCCGGGCGTCGAAGCCCTCGATCCGATGGTGCGCCGTCGTATGAGCCGGCTGTCGCGGCTCGCGCTTCAGGCGGCTTTCGACTGCGCCCGGGAAAAAGCCGCGTTGCGCGTGGTTTTTGCTTCTCGGCACGGTGAGCTGACCCGTACCACGACCATTCTCGACAGTATTCAAGCTGCCGAACCGGTGTCTCCGACCGCATTCAGTCTCTCGGTGCTGAATGCGGCGACAGGCATATTCGGTATCGCACGACGCGACCGGTCTGCCGCGACGGCGATCGCGGCCGGGCGTGAAACCCTGGGCTTCGCATTGCTCGAAGCCTTTTCCCAGTACGAAACGTCGCCCGAAACGCCGGTGTTGCTGGTTTATGCACATGAGCCGGCCGATTCCGTTTATGCCGCCGTCGACGACGATCCGGACAGTATCGGGTTTGCCGTTCTTGTCGATTCCGACGGGGCGGCGGGTCATCTTGCATGCGAGATGGCGGCAATCGGCCCGTTGGATCAGGGTGCGACCGAGCCGGCCGGAACGCAAAGCGCAGCGGTTCTGCGTTGCCTTTCCACGCGCGGGACCACGGTCTGGCGCGGCGACGATTCACAGTGGCGCTGGAGCTGGCATGAGTGCGCGGCTTGATTACGGCTGGCGCCTGTTCGCGACCGGCGCCAGTCTCGCTTTCTTTGCCCTGTGCGGATCGGCATTCTCGGTGCTGGCAATCGCTGCCGGCCTGTGCTGGCCGCACCGGCGTTCGCGTCAACGCGCTGTGACGCTCGTTATCCATTATTTCTTCCGCATGCTGGTTGCGGTGCTGCAGCGCGTCGGCGTGATGCGGCTGGAGGTGACCGGCGTGGAGCGGCTCGGCAAAGCCGATCCGGCGATCGTCGTCGCGAATCACCCGACCTGGCTTGACGTGATGGTGTTGCTGTCACTGGCGCCGAAAGCATGCTGCGTCGTCAAGCGCGGCCATTGGGGCAACCCTTGCTTCTGGGGCATCGTTCGGGCCGCCGAATACGTGAGCAACGCCGATGCGGTGGATCTGGTCGAGGCCGGCGCGCGGCAACTGGCCGCGGGATACACGATGATCGTTTTCCCTGAGGGGACGCGCAGCCCGGGCGGTAATCGCCTGCATGCATTTTCCCGCGGCTTCGCCCATATGGCGTTGCAGTCGCGCAGCCGGATCCAGCCGGTGCTGATCGATTGCGATCCGCCGGTATTCACCAAGACCCTGCGCTGGTATCACGTACCGCCCCGTGCATTTCGCATGCGCATCAACGTGCTTGAGCCGATGGACATGAGCGGGCTGGCTTCCGGCGTCACCTCGCCGTCGATCGCCGCTCGTAGTATTGCCCGCGAAGTGGAAGTGCACATTACCCAAGGCCTGTTTCAGCATGGATACTTTAAAACTGCAAATTAAGCGGCTTCTGATCGAGATGCTCGACCTCAACGACATGACGGTCGACGATATCGACGACGACGCACCGCTGTTTTCGACCGACGGTATCGGGCTCGACTCCGTCGATGCGCTTGAAGTCGGCATCATGCTGCGCAAGCAGTTTCACCTGACGATCGCCGCGAACGACGAGCGCACGAAGGCGCATTTCCGCTCGATCAATACGCTGGCGGCATTCATTGCAGAACAACAGGCGCATCAGGCTGCACCGCAAGAAGCCGTGCTGGAAAAGGGGGAGTGAGTTGTGACCGACGCAGAAATCCTTGAGCGCATCCGCGCCATTTTTCACGAGAATTTCGCGATCGAACCGGAGCGCGTGACGCCGGACACGCATCTGTTCGAAGAACTCGATCTGGACAGCATCGACGCGGTCGATCTGGCCATCAAGCTGCAGGAAATGACGGGCCGGCGGATCAAGCCCGAAGAGTTCAAGTCCGTGCGAACGGTCGGCGACGTGATTGCCGCGGTTCACGCGCTGCTTGCGCGCGCCTGACGTGGCGGTGATGCATATGCGAGAGACCGGCATCATCCTGCCGCGCTGGACAGGCGCCGCGCTCAGGGTGATGCTTGCGCTCGCCTATCCGCTCGTCATCCTGTTTGCGTGGCAGGGGATGACGCCGCGCTACATCGGTTGTCTGCTGATCGCGATGCTGTGGCTTCAGCGCACGGTCGGCAAGGGCGCATTGGCGAACGCGCTCAGGCGGCTGACAGTGCTCGACTGGTGCGTAGCCAGCGCATTGACCGGCTTGTCGCTCGCGATCGCGGTGACCGACAGCGAACAACTGTTTCATCTCTATCCCGCATGCGTGAGCGCCGGCTTGCTGGTCGCGTTCGGTGCGACGCTTCGGCGCGGCCCGACGATGGTCGAAAAATTCGCGCGGTCCACGCATCCCGACCCAAGCGCGGAGATCGTCCGATACATGCGTCGAGTCACTCAGGTCTGGTGTGCGTTCTTCATCGCAAACGGCGGTTTTTCGGTCTATACGGCGCTGTACTGGAGCCGTGAATCGTGGGCGCTCTACAACGGACTGATCGCGTACGTGCTGATCGGCACGTTGCTGGCCGGCGAATGGCTGTGGCGCAGTCTGGTCGTATCCGGCCGGCGCGACCGTGCAGGTGCCGCATGATCGCGTTGCACGAGATTCTGTCCGCTCGCGTGGATGCCGGCACGGTCGTCTGCCGCGACGGTGGCGTCGTGCTGACGCTGGGCGATTTTCGCGCTCGCGCGGACGCCATTGCCCGGGCCGTCGAGGCGGCCGACGCGCAGCGCGTCGCGATCTCCACCGATGATCCGTACGACTTCGCCTGCGCATTCTTTGCGGTGGCGGCGGCGCAGCGGGAGATCGTGATTCCCGCCAGCAACGCACCCGGTTATCTCGACGATCTCGCCCATGCGTACGACCTGCTTCTCGATGCGCATGCGCTGGCCGCGTGCGAGCGGGTATCCGGTGCCGAGATCGCGTCTCGCACCATCTGCGAGGCTGCCGCGATCACGCTTTATACGTCCGGCAGCAGCGGCACCGCGAAACCGGTGCGGAAATCGCTCGCGCAGTTCGATGCCGAGGTTCGCACCTTGCAGCGCGAATGGGCGGATCGCGTCGGCGCGGCGGTGACGCTATCGAGCGTACCGCATCACCATATCTACGGATTGCTCTTCAGGATCCTGTGGCCGCTGGCGGCGGGGCGTTCGTTCGACCGGGCGACGGTGATCGAGCCGCTGCAGATGCAGCAGAGGCTTGCCGCCTACGGCGCCGGAGCGGTCGTGTCCACGCCGTCGCAATTGATGCGCTGGCCCGCGTTGCCGGGTTTCCCGATGCGCGCCCCCGCGCCGTGCGTTTTCTTCTCGTCGGGCGGCCCGCTGCCTGCCGATGCCGCGACGGCTTATTCGGAAGCCTTCGGCGTGGCGCCATTCGAGATATTCGGCAGCACCGAAACCGGGGGCATCGCGTGGCGGCGCCAGGACGTCTCGTCGGCGTGGCAGCCGTTGACGGGCATCGACGTGCGATGCGACGACGATGGCGCGCTGTGCGTGCGCTCCGCGCATCTCGGCCATGACGACTGGCACCGTACCGACGACACGGCGCACTTCGATGCGTATGGCCGTTTCGAACTCGCGGGTCGGCGCGATCGCGTCGTCAAGCTCGACGGCAAGCGTGTATCGCTGCCGGAACTCGAGGCACGGATACTTCGCCACCCGTACGTCGAGCAGGCCGCGGCCGTGGTGGTCGACGGCGCGACGCGTGCGCACGTCGGCGTGGTCGCGGTATTGACCGAGGTGGGCCATGCGGCGCTTGCCGCCGACGGCCGTATCGCCGTTGCCGCGGCATTGCGACATGACCTGGCCGCGTATTTCGATGCGACCGCCTTGCCGCGACACTGGCGATTCCGGCATGCGATGCCGTTCGATGCGCGCGGCAAGTTGCCGGCTGCGGCGCTCGCCGCCGCATTCGACGTCGCGCCGGAGGGGTTCGAACTGCTCGCGTCGTGGCGCGGCGCCGATGCGCTGAACTACGAGTTGCGCGTGCCGCCTGCGCTCGCCCACTTCGAGGGCCACTTTCCCGGGCTGCCGATCCTGCCGGGCGTCGTGCAGATCGACTGGGCGGCACGCCTTGCCGCACGCGACCTTCCCACCGTGCACGAGGTCCGTTCGATCGATCACCTGAAGTTCAAGGCGCCGGTACCGCCCGGCGCGATGCTGGCGCTGCGCATCGCGTACGATCCGGCGCGCGGATGCGCGCGATTCGCGTTTCGCTGCAATGGCCGCGAATGCACGTCCGGCACGCTGGTCTATGGAGCGGCGGCGAGATGAGCGGCACCTGCATCGTCATCCCGATCTACAACCATCGCGACGCGATCGGCGACACGCTCGCGCGCCTGGTCGTGCACGGGCTGCCGATCATCGTGGTCGACGACGGCAGCGACGTTCCGACGCAACAAGTGCTGGCCGGGCTGGCGCAGCGGTACGCGGAGGCCGTGACGCTGCTGCGCTTGCCCGCTAACGGCGGCAAGGGGGCGGCGGTGATGGCCGGACTGCGCGCGGCGCGTGCGCACGGATACCGGCATGCGATTCAGATCGACGCCGATGGCCAGCACGATGCCGCCGACGTGCCGAAGTTCGTCGCTGCCGCGAAGGTCGAGCCGGATGCGGTGATCCTCGGCCGGCCCCGTTTCGACGACAGCGTGCCGAAAGCCCGCCTGTACGGCCGCTACCTTACGCACGTATGGGTATGGATCGAGACGCTGTCGATGGACATTCCCGACGCGATGTGCGGCTTTCGCCTCTACCCAGTCGACGCCGTCTGCGAACTGATCGACGCGGTATCGATACCGACGCGCATGGCGTTCGACAGTGAGATCCTCGTGCGGCTGCACTGGCGGGGGCTGACTTTCAGGACGATCCAGACGCGCGTCGTGTATCCGCCCGACGGCGTGTCGCATTTCGACGTATGGCGCGACAACCTGCGCATCAGCATGAGCCATACGCGACTCGTCGCCGGGATGCTCGCACGCGCGCCGCTGCTGCTGGCCAGACGGCTAGTCGGGCGGCGCGGTGCGGCGGCGCCCGGGCACGCTCGCGCATGGTGGCGAACGCCCGAACGCGGCAGTCTCGTCGGCATGAAATTGCTGGCGCTCAGCTGTCGCTGGTTCGGCATCGGGTTCACGTCGATCTGGCTTTATCCGATCGTCGGCTATTTCGTGTTGACGAAC
This sequence comes from Burkholderia sp. AU15512, assembly GCF_002223325.1. Lineage (NCBI taxonomy): Bacteria > Pseudomonadati > Pseudomonadota > Betaproteobacteria > Burkholderiales > Burkholderiaceae > Burkholderia > Burkholderia sp. AU15512. Next base: position 1,477,915 of record NZ_NKEX01000006.1, on the reverse strand, counting down.
CGCGCCGCGCGCACCGCGTCGTACGCGTATCTCGCTCGACTGCAAGACACGGACGCGGCAGCGCCGAAGCCGGGCTGGCACAGCGCGTACCGGCACATGCTGGCGTTCGCCCAATCGGGATTCGACAAATTTGTCGCGTGGTCGGGCCGGCTCGACGCATTCGACGTGCGCTTCGACGATTCGTCCGCGTTCGACGCGCTCGCGGCGAGCGGCCGAGGGGCGCTCGTGATCGGCGCGCATCTGGGCAACCTGGAGATGACGCGAGCGCTGGCATTGCGCGACGCGCATACGAAGGTGACCGCGGTGGTGTACACCGAGCATGCGAAGCGTTTCACCGGCGTGCTTGCCGGGACGAACGACGACTTCGGCAAGCAGCTGATCGAGGTGACGGACTTCGGGCCGGACACGGCGATGATGATGCAGTCGCGTATCGATGCGGGCGAGCTGCTCGTGATCGTCGGCGATCGTGTGCCGCCTCGCGACTCGGGCAAGACGGTCGACGCCCGCTTTCTCGACGCGGCAGCGCCGTTTGCGCAGGGTCCGTATGTGCTCGCGCACGCACTTGGCTGCCCGGTCTATCTGTTCTTCTGCCTGAAGGAAAGGCGGGGCTACCGGCTCTATTTCGAACCGTTCGCCGAGCGGATCGAGCTGCCGCGCCGGGAGCGTGCCGGCCACGTTGCCGAATGGGCGCAGCGCTATGCGTTGCGTCTCGAACACTATTGCCGCAAGGCACCCTATCAGTGGTTCAATTTTTTCGATTTCTGGGCGCGGCCCGACGGAGGCCCGCGTGGCGGAGCATGATTTGAAGGACATCCCGGCCGCCGCCGGCCCGCAGACGTGCCGGGCGGCCGTCGTAGTGGGCGGCCGGCATCTGACGATCGAGGACGTCGTCGCGATCGCACGCGACGGCGTGCCGGTCGCGCTGAGCGGGGAGCCCGGCTGGCGTGCGCGCATCGAGCGCGGCGCAACCTGGCTGCGCGACTATCTCGCGAGCGGGGGCACGCTGTATGGCGTCACGACCGGATACGGCGATGCATGCGTCGTCGAGGTGCCTGCGTCGCTGGTTGAAGCGCTGCCGTTGCAGTTGACCCGTTATCACGGGTGCGGAATGGGCGACCGGTTCGATGCAACGCAAACGTTGGCGATCATCGTCGCGCGGCTCAATTCGCTCGCGTTCGGCTACTCGGGCGTCAGGCTCCTGTTGCTCGAGCGGCTGGCCGATCTGGTGAACTACCGCATCCTGCCGCGCATTCCGTCGGAAGGCTCGGTCGGCGCAAGCGGCGATCTGACGCCGCTGTCGTACGTCGCCGCTGCGCTGGTCGGGGAGCGCACAGTCGTGTTCGACGGTGGCGAACACGACGCGCGAGCGGCCTGGCAAGCGATCGCGCGTGCGCCGCTGACGCTCGCGCCGAAGGAAGGGCTTGCGCTGATGAACGGCACGGCGGTCATGACGGGGTTGGCCTGTCTCGCGTTCGCGCGTGCCGACCATTTGACGAGGATTGCCGCACGCCTGACAGCGCTGACGACCGTGGCTCTCGACGGGCGGGCGGGGCATTTCGACGCGCGGCTGTTCGACGCGAAACCGCATGCGGGGCAGGCCGAGGCGGCTGCGTGGATACGCGCCGATCTGGCCGGACGCGACGAATCGCCGGCGCGCCGGCTGCAAGATCGCTATTCGGTGCGGTGCGCGCCGCACGTGATCGGCGTGGTGCGCGACGCGTTGTCGTGGATGCGTCGCGATATCGAGAACGAGCTGAACAGCGCGAACGACAATCCGCTGATCGATCCGGACGAAGGTTGCGTCCTGCACGGCGGTAATTTCTACGGCGGACATATCGCATTCGCGATGGACGCGCTGAAGGCCGCGGTAGCCAACCTCGCGGATCTGATGGATCGCCAGCTCGCGCTGCTGGTCGACGACAAGTTCAGCAATGGGCTGCCGCGCAACCTGACGGGCGCGGCGCCCGATCGTGCCGCGATCAATCACGGCTTCAAGGCCGTGCAGATTTCGTCGTCTGCGTGGACGGCGGAGGCGCTGAAACATACGATGCCGGCAAGCGTGTTCTCGCGCTCGACCGAGTCGCACAACCAGGACAAGGTCAGCATGGGCACGATTGCCGCGCGCGATTGCCTGCGCGTGCTGACGCTGACCGAGCAGGTCGCGGCCGCGCACGTGCTGGCCTCCGTGCAGGCCGTCCGCCTGCGGCTGCGCGACGATCCGGAAACGCAGCTTTCGTCCGCGCTTCGGTCGTTCATCGACGAAGTGGGCCGCGAATCGCCACCGGTGATCGAGGACCGGCCGCTCGAAGCGGAGTTGCGCGCGCTGACTGCGCGCCTTGCCGCGTGCGACCCGATCGGTGCATGGCATGGGGAGGCGGCATGAACGAATCCCGCTCGCCGTTGACGGCGACCGCTCGCGTCGAGGTCCTGTTCCACGACGTCGACGCGATGAACGTCTGCTGGCACGGTCACTACCTGAAGTTCTTCGAAAGCAGCCGTGCCGCGTTGCTGCGCATGATCGACTACGACTATCCGGCGATGCTCGCGTCGGGCTACATGTGGCCTGTCGTCGAAGCGCATCTCAAGTACGTGCGGCCGGCCACGTATGGCCAGCAGCTCGACGCGCGCGCAACGCTGCTCGAATTCGAAAACCGGCTGAAGATCGGCTACGAGATCGTCGATGCAGGCTCGGGCGAGCGCTTGACGAAGGGCTATACGGTGCAACTGGCGATCGACGCGACGACGCGCGAGCTGCAATTCGTGTCGCCGCCGGCCTTGATCGAAAGGGTGCACGCGCAATGGGCCTGAACGTATCCCGCAGACGGTTGACCGCGATGCTGGCGGCATGCGTGGCGCTCGCCGCCGGTCACGCGGCGGCCGCGCCGGCGTCGAGCCCGGCGAATGTCGCGCTGGTGCCGGAAATCGCGGCTCAACTTGCACGTGTCGGTGCGATTCGCGCAGATTTCCGCCAGACCCAGACACTGTCGGCGATGAAGCAGCCGCTCGTCAGCACCGGATCGATGCTGTTCGACCGTGCCTCTGGCGTCGTCTGGCGTGTCGAAACGCCTTACAAGGCCACCTACGTGATTACCGATGACGGCGTGCGCGAAGTGGGTGCCGACGGGCGGCTCGTCGCACCTGGCGGCAGCCGTGGCGTGGCACAGGTAGCGCGAATGATGCGTGGCATGCTCGGCGGCGACCTGTCGGCGCTGTATGCCCAATTCGACGTCGACGCGAGCGGAACGCGCGAACGGTGGCGGATGGTCCTGCGGCCGAATCAACCGCAGCTCGCGCAGGCGATCCGCACGCTGGAGATGAGCGGTGGCGCTTATCTGGGCCGGCTCGACATGACATTCGCGAACGGCAACGTGACCGTGCTCGAATTTTCCCGGCCGACGCCGGTCGACGGCCATGCCTCGGTCGAGCGCGCGTGGCTGGAGGCGCGTTGATGAACACGATGAGCGAGGGGGGCGACGTATCCGCCGGGCGAGCCAGGCGACGCTTGTTGTGCGCCGCGTGGTTGCTCGTCGCACTGGTGGCCACCGGTTACAACCTCTGGCGGTTCAGCGGACCGTCGCCGCTACAGACGAATCTGCTCGCGCTGCTGCCGGCGACCGAAGCGAATCCCGTCGCCGAACGGGCCGTCGAGATGCTGGGCGAAGCGCTCGGCAATCGTACCGTCTATCTGGTGACCGACCGGGACGCCGCGCGCGCGAAGGCGGCCGCGAAGGCGTTCGGCGCGCGGCTTGCGGGCAGCGGCGCCTTTCGTTCGGTGACGGTCGAGGTGCCGCCGTTCGACCTGTCGCGGATCGCGGCCACGTATTTGCCGGCCCGCTTCGGTCTGCTGACGGAAGCGGACCGTGCGTCGCTCGAACGCGGCGACGCCACGCTCGCCGATCGATTGACCCGGCGGCTCTATGCGCCGCCAGTCGATGGCCTGCAGACCGGCGTGGCGGACGATCCGTTCGGCTGGCTCCAGCACTGGCTCGGGAACCTGCCGCTGACCACATCGAATCTGTCGCTCGAAGACGGCATGCTGGTCGCGCATCGCGACGAGGCGACGGGCGTGCTCGTGATGACGTCGCTGGCGGGCTCGGCCTACGAGTCGAAGGTCCAGCGCGCGGTGCGCGACGCAACGGCCGACGCGGAGCATGCGCTCGCGGCCGACTATCGCGGCGTCCGGGTCGATCGGGCCGGCGCCGTGTTCTATGCGGAGGCGGCGCGCGCCAGCGCGGAGCGCGACGTGCATCTGATCGGCGCGGTTTCGCTGGCCGGCATCGCGCTGCTGCTGATGAGCGTGTTTCGTTCGCCCCGCCTGCTGGTGCTCGCATTCGCATCGACGGCCCTCGGCATCGTTTGCGCGCTGGCCGTGACGCTCCTCGTGTTCGGCAAGCTGCATTTGCTGACGCTGGTATTTGGCGTGAGTCTCATCGGCGAGGCCGTCGACTATTCGATTCAGTATTTCGTCGCCTATCTGTCCGCAGGGCGGCAATGGGACGCGCGGCGCGGAGCGGCCGCGGTGAGGCCGGCGCTCGTGGTGGCGCTGGCAACCAGCCTGCTCGGTTACGCGATCCTGATGTGGGTGCCGTTCCCGGCGCTCAAGCAGATCGCGTGCTTTGCGATCGTCGGGATCCTGAGCGCGTTCGCTGCCGTGACCGGCTTCTTGCCGCTCATGCTGACACAGGCGCCCCGGCGCGTGCCCTCCCGCGTTTTTTCCCGCGCAGTGCGTGTGCTGCGTGGATGGCAGTCGCTGCTTGCCGGCCGGCGCGCGGTGGCGGTCGCCGTACTGGTCTCGCTCGTTGCGATCCCGGGCTGGGTCGCGTTGCGCAGCGATGACGACATTCGCTTGCTGATTCAGCGCGATACTGGTCTGGCGCGTCAGGAAAACGACATCCGCGCGGCGGTCGGGCTGGCGAATACGGCGCAGTTCTTCGTCGTTCAGGGGGCGACGCCTGAAGCGGTGCTCGAGCGCTCGGAGTCGCTGGTCGCGGCGCTCGATTCGCAACGAGTCGGCCGCGTGCAGTCGGTCGCGACGTTCGTGCCTTCGGCACAGCAGCAGGCGCGCAATCGTGCGGTGCTGGAAGCACGTGTGTTTGCCGATCCTGCTGCGTTGCGCGCGACCCTGGAACGCGCGGGGCTCCGCAACGATGTTGCGGATGCGTGGATCCAGGCCTTTTCGCGTCACGCGGCGACGAAGTTGTCCGTCGACGCCTGGTTGACGGCACGCTGGTCGGCGCCGTTCCGGCATCTGTGGCTCGGTCGGGTCGACGGTGCCGCGGGGCCGGTCTACGCGGCGCTGGCTATTCCCGAGCGGGTCGATGCGGCGAATGCGGCTGCACTTGCCGCAGTAGCGCACGGCCTGCCAGGCGTGTCGTGGGTCGACAAGGCCGCCAGCGTATCGAACCTGTTCGGTGCGTATCGCGTCGATAGCGGCCTCTGGCTGGCCGGCGCGCTGATCCTGGTCGCGGCGCTGCTGATGTGGCGATATGGCGTGCGCGGCGGCATCGCGACGACGCTGCCGGTCGTGTTCGCGATCGGGCTGACGCTGGCGGTGTTCGGTTACGCACGGGTGCCGCTCACGTTGTTCAACTGGCTTGCGCTGATGCTGGTGCTCGGCGTGGGCGCCAACTACGCGGTGTTCCTGCGGGAAGGGTGCATGCGGGACATGACGGATCTCGGTGCGGTGTGGACCGGCGTGCTGCTGTCCGCTGCGACGACGCTGTTGTCGTTCGGCATGCTGGGTGCCAGCGCGATGCCCGCGTTGCGCAGTTTCGGCACGACGCTTGCAATGGGCATCGTATTTTCGGTGCTGTTCGCACCGCTCGCGACGCCGTTCGGGAAGGAGAGCCGGACATGAATCCGACACGCGTGGCGGTCTATCTGTCGGCGCCCGGCATGATCAACGCGCTCGGCGCGTCGACCGACGATATCGCGGACGCGCTGCGCGCCGGCATCGCGCCCGGTATGGCTGCGTATCCGGACGCCCCTGGCGGGGGCTGGGTCGGGCGCGTACGGTCGGCGCTCGAGGTGGCGCCGCCGGCGTCGCTGGCGCATTTCGATTGCAGGAACAACCGGCTGCTGCTGGCTGCGCTCGCGCAGATCCGCGCGTCGGTCGATGCCGCCGTTGCGCGTTACGGGCCTCGCCGCATCGGCGTCGTGATCGGCACCAGTACCTCCGGAATTCAGGCCGCCGAACAGGCGTTTGCACAGCGCGCCGCAACGGGCGCGATGCCCGACGGATTCGACTACCGGCAGATGGAGATCGGCACGGCTGCGCCGTTCGTGCGGGCCGCGCTGGGTGTCACGGGGCCGGCCTATACGCTGTCGACGGCATGCACGTCGGGCGCGAAGGCATTTGCGGCCGCGCGCCGCCTGCTGCGGCTGAATCTGTGCGACGCGGTTGTCGTGGGCGGCGCGGATTCGCTGTGCGAGCTGACGCTGCAAGGCTTTGCGTCGCTCGAATCGGTCAGCCCGGCGCGGACCAATCCGATGAGCGTCAACCGGAGCGGCATCAATATCGGCGAAGGTGCCGCGCTGTTCGTGATGTGCCGCGACGAAGGCGCGGTGCGGTTGGCGGGTGTCGGCGAGTCGAGCGATGCGCATCATATTTCGGCGCCGGATCCGGCGGGAGACGGCGCGGAACAGGCATTGCGCGCCGCGCTCACGGACGCCGGCGTGCGGGCTGCCGACATCGGCTACCTGAATCTGCACGCGACGGCGACCCGCCTGAACGACCAGATGGAGGCAAACGTGACGGCGCGGGTCTTTCCGGACGGCGTGCCCGCGAGCGGCACCAAACCGCTGACAGGGCACATGCTCGGTGCGGCAGGCGCGACGGAGCTCGGATTCGGCTGGCTGGTGCTGGGCCGCGGGCTGGCGTTGCCGGCGCACGTGTGGGATGGCGAGCGCGACCCCACGCTGCCCGCGCTCGATCTCGTGCAGACCGAGCGACGCCTGGCCGCCGGCGTGGCTGGGCAATACGTGATGAGCAATTCGTTTGCTTTCGGCGGCAGCAATGCCAGTCTGATTCTGGGGCGCTGACATGCACACTGGTTCGTTGATCGACGCGCTGCACAGCGGCGCGGATATTCCCGCCGGCGACGTGCGGGACGTGCTGCCGCATCGCGGCACGATGTTGCTGCTCGACGCGATCGGGCGCTGTTCCGAGGCCGGCATCGAGGTGAGTGCGACTGCGCGCCGCGATGCATGGTACGCCGACGGCAACGGCGCGATGCCGGCGTGGATCGGCATCGAGTTGATGGCGCAGGCGATCGCCGCGCATGTCGGCCTGCTCGCCGCCCACGCAGGCGGTCGAGCCAAGCCGGGCGTGCTGCTCGGCGCCAACCGCTATGTCGCGCATCGTTCCTCGTTCGATGCGGATACGGTGCTGCATATCATCGCGCGTGAACTGTTGCGCGGCGACGAGGGGCACGGTGCGTACGAGTGCGCGATTCATGCCGACGGCGTGTGCTGCGCCGAAGCGATCGTCAAGGTGTACCAACCGAACGATTTTCAATCTTTTATCGAAGGGAGCTTCAATTCATGACTCGGCGAGTACTCGTGACCGGCGCGAGCCGCGGCATCGGCCGGGCCGTGGCGCTGCGTCTCGCGTCCGATGGTTTCGCGGTGACGGTGCATTGCCGTACCGGCCGTGACGATGCGGAAGCGGTGGCAGGCGCGATTCACGCGCAAGGCGGCACGGCGAGCGTGCTGCAGTTCGACGTGCGGGACCGTGCCGCTTGCCGACGCGAGCTGGAAGCGGACGTCGAGGCAAACGGTGCGTACTACGGCATCGTCTGCAGCGCGGGCGTGACGCGAGACGGTGCGTTCCCGGCGTTGTCTGAAGAGGATTGGGACGTCGTGATCGAGACCGGGCTGGACAGTTTCTACAACGTCGTCCATCCGTTGACCATGCCGATGGTGCGCCTGCGGGGCGGCGGCCGGATCGTGACGATCGCGTCCATATCGGGCGTGATGGGCAATCGCGGCCAGGTCAACTACAGCGCGGCGAAGGCGGGCCTGATCGGCGCGACCAAGGCGTTGGCGGTCGAACTGGCGTCGCGAAAGATCACGGTCAACTGCGTCGCGCCCGGGCTGGTCGATACCGGCATGCTCGACGACGTACCGCTCGAGCACGCGTTGAAGACCGTACCGATGGGCCGCGTCGGGCAGCCCGACGAAGTCGCGGCGGTGGTCGGTTTCCTGATGTCGGACGCGGCGACCTACGTCACCCGGCAAGTGATCGGTGTCAATGGCGGGATGGTGTGATGAAGCGCGTGGTCGTAACGGGGATGGGCGGCGTGACCGCGTTCGGCGACAACTGGCCGGAAATCGAAGCGCGCCTGAAGGGCGCGAGGAACGCGGTGCGGCGCATGCCCGAATGGGACTGCTACGAAGCACTGCACACGCGGCTCGCGTGTCCGCTGCCGGGCTTCGTGCTGCCGGGCACATATCCGCGCAAGAAGACGCGTTCGATGGGGCCGGTCTCAATGTATGCGGTGCGGGCGAGCGAGCTGGCGCTGGCTGACGCGGGGCTGGCCGACGATGCGTCGATCCGGGACGGTCGCATGGGCGTTGCCTATGGGTCGTCGTCGGGGTCGGTCGAGCCGATTCGCGCGTTCGGCACGATGATCGAGACCGGATCGATGCGGGATGTGACGTCGAACAGCTATGTGCAGATGATGCCGCACACCACGGCTGTCAACGTCAGCCTGTTCTGGGATCTGAAGGGCCGGATCGTGCCGACGTCGTCGGCGTGCGCCTCCGGTAGCCAGGCGATCGGTTACGCGTACGAGGCGATTGCGACCGGGAAGCAGACGTTGATGCTCGCGGGCGGTGCGGAAGAATTGTCCGGCCCGGCGGTCGCGGTGTTCGATACGTTGTATGCGACCAGCACGCGCAACGATGCTGCGAACCTGACGCCGCGCCCGTTCGATGTCGACCGCGACGGCCTGGTGGTCGGGGAAGGCGCGGCGACGCTCGTGCTCGAGGAATACGAGCATGCGATCGCGCGTGGCGCAGTCATTCATGCGGAAATCGTCGGATTCGGCTGCAACTCCGATGGCGCGCATATCACGCAACCCACGGCGGAGACGATGGCGGTCGCCATGAGGCTCGCGCTTCGCGATGCGCGGCTCGACGCCGGGGCGATCGCCTACGTGAACGCGCACGGCACGTCGACCGATCGCGGCGACGTGGCGGAAAGTCACGCAACGGCATTGGTGTTCGACGAGCGCATGCCGATCAGTTCGTTGAAAAGCTATGTGGGCCACACGCTCGGCGCGTGCGGCGCGCTCGAAGCATGGTGGACGATCGAGATGATGAAGCGCAACTGGTACGTGCCGACCCTCAACCTCGACAACGTCGATCCGGCCTGCGCGCCGCTCGATTACATCGTCGGCGATGCGCGTGCGATCGATGCCGAATTCGTGATGAGCAACAACTTCGCGTTCGGCGGGATCAACACGTCGCTGATCTTCAGGCGGGTCGCTGCGTGAGGGCATTCGACAATGCGCGGACGCGCGTCGTCGTCACGGGGCTGGGCATCGTGTCGTGCCTCGGCAATTCGCTCGACGACGTATCGGCCGCGCTGCGCACCGGCCGTTCGGGCGTGAGCGGGGTCGATGCATGGCGCACGCGCGGCTTTCGCAGCCAGGTTGCAGGTGTCGCATCCGTGGGCTCCGCTACACCGTTCGCGCGCAAGCACGAGCGCTTCATGGGCGATACGGCGCGCTTTGCCGCGCATGCAACGGCCTGGGCGCTCGACGATGCGGGGCTTGATCCCGCGGCCCTTCGCTCGCCGCGCGCGGGTGCGATTGTAGGCTCGGGCATCGGGTCGATGGCCGATTACGACGATGCGATGGCGATCGCGTATCAGCGCGGCGTCGACAAGACGCCGCCCTACGTCGTTCCAAAGGCGATGAGCAGCACGGCATCGGCGTGCGTCGCGCAGTTGTTCGGTATCGAAGGCATTTCCTATTCACCGTCGTCGGCCTGTACGAGTTCGACCCTGGCAATCGGGCAGGCCATGCAGCTGATTCGGTCCGGTTGTCAGGACATCGTGCTGGCAGGCGGGAGCGAGGCGCTGCACGACAACATGACGCTGATGTTCGACGCGATGGGCGCGTTGTCCGGCAGCTTCAACGATACGCCTGCACAGGCGTCGCGCCCCTATGCGCTCGGCCGCGACGGTTTCGTGATCGCGTCGGGTGCGGGCATCCTCGTACTCGAATCGCTCGATCATGCGCGTTCGCGTGGTGCACGGATTTACGCGGAGTTGTCCGGCTTCGGTCAATGCACGGACAACGCGGGCATGGCGACGCCCCATGCGCCCGGAATCGCGCGCGCGATGCGCATGGCGCTGGACGGGGCGGAGCGGCGCCCGGACTACGTCAACACCCATGCACCGTCGACGCCGCTGGGCGATATCGAGGAGCTGAAGGCGCTCGACGACGTATTCGGTGGCGACCTGCCCGTGTTCTCGTCGACGAAAGGGATGACGGGGCATCCGCTCGGGGCCAGCGGCGTGCACGAGGCGATCTACACGATGCTGATGATGCGCGACGGTTTCATCGCCGGGACGGCCGTGGGCGATGCACCGGATCCGGCGGTCGCCGGCAAGCCGCTTGTGCATGCCGCGCGCGAAGCGTCGATCGAGCGTGCGCTGTCGGTGTCCTTCGGGTTTGGCGGCAGTTGCGCAAGTGTGTTGTTGGACGCCTGGAAGGGCGATTGAAGTGAACGTACTGAGATGAGAGGGCAAGAACCATGAAGCAGAAGGGATATCTGGCCGGCATGCTGGTCGTGGCATCGTTGCTGGCGGGGTGTGGGACGGTGGTTCGTTCGCTGCCGTTGCCGGCGACGGCAACCGCGCCGGACGCGAGCGGTGTCGCGATCTATTTCGGCGAACAGCCGCATCCGGAGGTCAAGACGAATCTCGGACCGCGTTCGGAGTCGGCGCGAGTGCGGCGTGCGGAAGCCGAGCAGCCGACGTGCGACCAGGCGCTGACCGAAGCGCTGAACCGTCTGCGTACCTATGCGAAGGGGCATGGCGGCAATGCGGTCATCAACGTGACGACCCGCTTTCATGAAAAGCGCTCCAGCTCGACGACCGAATACACGTGCGGCGTAAGCGGCAGTGCCGGCGCGATTGCGGTGTCGGGCGACGTCGTGCAACTGAACGCGCAATAAGGCGGGGGCGACGTGAAATACCGCATTGCGATGGCATTGCTGGGTGCGGCGCTGGCAGTGTCGCCGGCGCATGCACGGGACACGATCGGCAATTATCCGATCGCGGACGCGTTGAAGAGCGGGGACGGCAAGCTGGGCGAAGACGTCGCGCTTTATTTCGGCGACCAGTCGCCTCCGGGCATCGCCAAGTCGTACGGCTCGTTTGCGACCAACAAGAAGACCAACGCGTTCGGCAAGAGCGACGAGGAGGCGTGCCGACACGTATTTCTGTCGGCCGTGATCGAGCTTCAGGCGCGGGCTCGGAAGGAGGGCGGTAACGCTGTCGTCGGCATCAAGAGCAACTACCGCAACGTTGCGCGGTCGAGCACGACCGAGTACACCTGCGGGGCCGGGGCAGTCGTAGCCGGCGTGGCGCTCACGGGCGAGGTCGTGATGCTGAAGCGGTAAGCGGCGGCGTGCTCGTTGGCAGGAGCCGGCCGTGCGGCCGGCTCCTTCGTTCAGGCGGGCTTGCTCGCGGCGACGTTGACGAGCGTTTCGCGACGCTTGCCGGGTTGCGGCGTATACAGGCCGATGCGCTCCAGCAGGCCGAAGTCTTTCGCACGACTCCACCACAGATACGGCAACGACACGTTGCGGGTGTCGAACACGAACCCCGCGTCGCGCAGCATGGCGAGATAGCCGTCGGCGCTTTTCTGGACCTGCATCGGGTGGCGGAACAACAGCCGGATGACCCACGACTTGATATACGCGTCGGTCGATTCCGCGAACAGCAGCAGCCCACCGGGCTTCAGCACGCGGCGAAATTCGGCCAGCGCGCGTTCTTGCTCGACCAGATGGTGAAAGGTCTGATGGCAGAACACGATGTCGACGCTCGCGTCGGCGAGCGGAATCCGTGCGCAGTCCGCATGGTGCAACTCGACCGGCACCGTGCAGCGACGTGCGGCTGCGGACGCGTGCTCGAGCGAATCGTCGTGGCAATCGATGCCGATGATCTTTTCGGGCGAGAATGCCTCGTTCAACAGGCGAAACGAATTGCCCTGGCCGCATCCTGCGTCGAGGATGACCGGGGCGTCGGGCAGCGGCGCTGCGACGAGCTGTTTCAGATCGTTGATGGCCACGCGAAGCACGTGATGTTCCCAGGTATGCGTGCGAAGAAACCAGATGCCGAATGCGGTTTCGGGAACATAGGCAGGGGCTTGCGTGCGGTAAGACGTCATGGGTCCCTCGGCGGTATCTTGGATTTTGAGCGCCTATTGTAGTTTGCAACGCCGAAACGTGGCGCGAGAAACATAAGACACCCAATCAATCGGAATGAAGTGGCAGACATGAATGAAATGAAATCGAACCCGGTCGACGTCGCAATCATCGGCGCCGGGCCGGCCGGTGCCGTTGCGGCGGGATTGCTGCGCAAGGCGGGACGTTCCGTGCTCGTGCTCGAGCGCCAGCACTTTCCGCGATTTTCGATCGGGGAGAGCCTGTTGCCGCAGAGCATGCACTATCTCGAAGAGGCGGGCATGCTGCAGGCGGTCGTCGAGGCCGGTTTCCAGTTCAAGAACGGTGCGTATTTCGTTCATCGCGACCGGATGTCGTCGTTCGATTTCCGCGAGAAATTTTCCGGAGGCTGGGGGACCGCGTATCAGGTCGAGCGCGCGGCGTTCGACGACGTGCTGATCCGCTGTGCGGCCGGGAAAGGTGCTGACGTACGATTCGGCGATACGGTGCGGGCATTTGAACCCGGCGAGCGCCCGCGACTCGACGTCGTCGAGGAGTCCGGCCGAGCATATCGCGTGGAGGCGTCGTTCGTCCTCGATGCGAGCGGTTTCGGCCGCGTGCTGCCGGGGCTGCTCGGCCTCGAAGCGCCGACGGGCTTGCCGACGCGCGCGGCGATCTTTTCGCATGTCGAGGACCGGCTGCCGGCGGGCTCGACCGATCGCGACAAAATCTGCATTGCCGTGCACCCCGAGCGGTGCGACGTCTGGTACTGGATGATCCCGCTGACGAACGGGCGTTCGTCGGTCGGTTGCGTTGCCGACGCCGATTTTCTCGATGTGCCGGAAGCGCAGCGCGAGCAGCGGTTGCGCGAACTGCTGCAGAGCGAACCGACTCTCGCGCGTCTCGTCGGCAGCAAGCCGTTCGTGATGCCGGTGCGCCGCATCGCGGGCTATGCGTCCAACGTCGAGCGCCTGCATGGCCCGGGGTATGCGCTGCTCGGCAATGCGGGCGAATTCCTCGATCCCATCTTCTCGTCGGGTGTGACTATCGCGATGTGCTCGGCCCATCTGGCGGTCGCGACGCTCGAGCGCCAGATGCGCGGCGAGACGGTCGACTGGGCGCGCGACTACGATGCCGCGCTGCGCAAGGGCATCAACACCTTTCGTGCTTTCGTCGAACGCTGGTATTCGGGCGCGCTGCAGGACATCGTGTTTTACGACGACAAGGCACCGGACGTGAAGCGGATGATCTGCTCGATCCTGGCTGGCTACGCGTGGGACGAATCGAACCCGTTCGTCCGGGAACCGGTGCGCGGCCTCGACGTGCTTGCCGAAATCTGCCGTCCGGACCGACGCGCTTGAGCCGATCGCGGCGTTTGCACGGCGTTACCGCGGACGATGCAACGTCGAGGCCCGAGTCCTGGCCCGGCTCACGCACGAATCCTGGATACCTTCGCGGATCCGGGGGCGACATGGAGCGCGTACAGCTCGGACTCGCTGACCGCCTTGCGGCTGCTGTGTTCGACTGATCCATCTTTTGTCCACAGGAACGGATAAAAGCTGAAGCATTGATCCGTCGTCAGATGCTGAACCTCGGCTTGCCAGCCGGGCCAGCGCGAGCTCGTATAGAAGTCATGCGGCGTCTCGCCGAGCGACCAGCGCACGAAGTCGCTGTGATTTCGAGGGGCTCCCATCCCAAGGTGTCGGGTGCAAGGTAGTACACCGAACCGGTGTCTTCGCCGAGTGCGTCGCCGTTCAATGCGAGGAAGCCGCCGACGGCATCGTCTGCGATCAACAGGAAACCGGACGATCGCCCGGTGTTCCAGCCGACGATGTCTCTGAGCAGTCTGGGATGGCGTGAGCCAAGCAGACGAAGGTAGCCTCCGTCCACCAGGATGCCGCCGGTCGAATAGGCGATTGCCCCCAGGGTCGAACGCGTGGATACCTGAAGTGCTGAGAGCACTTCGCCACGCCGATCGGATGCGGGCAGTATTTCGCAACGGTGACGGGCTGCTGCCGCCCATTCGATCAACGTCGGGAGCGCTGAATCGCGTTCGTTTACCAGTTCGTCCAGCGGGTGCATATTGTTCTGCGGGCTGTTCGAGCGAAACCTCACCGCGCGCCGACCGACGACCGCAGCGCCGCGCCCAGCGTGCGCAGCGCCTGCCGGGCCCGCGCATCGGTCAGGTTCGAGTAGAGCACGACGTCGCGCGCCGGCAACGGCGGCAGCCCGTATCGCGCGCCCACGTCGACCGTCCCGACGGGCGCCACGCGATGCCCGAGCGCGGCGACGGCCAGCCCCGCGGACACCGCCGCGCCGATCGTCGCCACGCCGCCGCCGACGAACACTTCAGTCCACGCCACACCGGCTTCGTCCAGCGCGCCGATCGCCATGTGGCGCACGCTGCACGGCTCGGCCTGCGTCGCGAGCCGCAGCGGTTGCGGCGGATGGTAGTCGAAATCGGTCGCGGCCATCCAGCCGAACGACTCCGACAGCAGGGTTTCCCCATCGAGCCGCCGGCTGCCGTGCTGTAGCGCGACGGCGGCGTCGAGCTGGCCGCGATCGAACGCATCGAGTACGTCGCGCGACGCGGCGACCCGGATCTCCAGCACGAGCCCCGGTTCCGCTTCGCTCATGCGCCGAAGCAGCATCGGCAGATCGGCGCCGACGGCATGATGGCTCACGCCGATCACCAGCCGCCGCTGGCCGGCGCCGAACGCGCCGACCGCACCCTGGTGAGCTGCTACGAGCTCGCGCGCGGGTTCCAGGAACGCGGAGCCGTCGGCCGACAGGCGAACCTGCCGCGGCGTGCGTTCCAGCAAACGGCGGCCGAGGCCGTCTTCAAGTCGCTTGATCTTCAGGCTCACCGCGGACTGTGTCGTGTCCATCGCCTCGGCGGCCCGCGTGAAGCTCTTGAGGTCGGCGGTCAGCACGAACGCCTGCACGGCTTCGATGTCGAGCGTTTTCATCACGCACTCATCCATTGAGAAAATGAATCATTGAAATATTCTGCCATCGTCTTTTCAAATGATTCAAGGTCTTCTACGCTGTTCTCGAGCCGTTCGGAATCTACCTTGTCAATCCCAGGAGTCGATCATGCTGACCGCATACTACGTGCACCGCCTGCCGGCGGACTACGACCTCGACATCATCCGCAATCGCGTGCGCGAGCGCGGCAGGCTCTGGGACGACACGCCGGATCTCGTGTTCAAGGCGTTTCTGCTGCGCGAGGCGGGCCGCTACGGTGCGACGGAAAACGGCTATGCGTCGCTTTATCTTTGGCGCAATGAACAGGCGTTCGCCCGGTTCGTCACGGACGGCCGCTATCGGGTCGTGACGGACAGTTTCGGGCGCGCGCCGATCGATGTGCAGGTCGCGCTCGATGCGCGCAAGGGCAGCGCGTCGACGGGACGCTTCGTGCGGCTGGAGGCCGTCGATATTCCGGCGGACGCCGACCTCGATGCGACGCTGGCACGGGAAGTCGAGCGCAATCGCGATGTGGCGGCGCGGCAGGGTACGGTTGCGGCCGCCGTCAGCCTCGATCCGCTGCGCTGGCGGCTGACGCGCGTGCTCGTATCGGAGCAGGAGCCGGACGACGGCGGCGCAGGTCCGGTGTACCAGGTCCTGCATCTGGCCAGGCCGTTGCTCGATACGCTCGAAGGGAGTGGGGTGTGATGGCCGGCGCTGTGTTCCGATCGCGGGCCGGGTCGGCGGGTGAGCCCTGCGGCTCGGCATCCGCGCGATTGCCGGCCGGCCTGGTGGTCGTCGCGCATCTCGCCGGGCTGGCGGCGGGGATCGCCGCGATTGCCGCGCTCGCGACGGTGCTGGCGCTGTTGTTCCGGTAAGGTGCGCGTTTGCGGATGAGTGAATACGGAAGCGCCGCGCACGACGCACGCGGCGCTTCCGTCGGGTGATGACCGCTCAGTGCCCCTGCAACCGGATATCCCGCGACGACGCACCGATGTACACCGTCCCACCCGGCACCACGCGCCAGCCGTTACGCGACGTATCCCACACGCTCTGCATCCGCGGTGACACGGTCACGTGCACACGCCGCGCCTCGCCCGGATTCAGCCGGATCTTTTCCCAGCCGACCAGCCGCTTCGGCGGCTCGTCCTTGTACGGCACGCCGAGATAGACCTGCGGCGTTTCCGCGCCGGCGACGCGCCCGTCGTTGCGCACCGTGAACGCGACGCTCAGGGCACCGTCCCATTGCTTCGACACCGACAGCCCCGAATACGCGAAGTGCGTGTACGACAGCCCGTAGCCGAACTCGAACATCGGCTTGATGTTGTGCGCGTCATACCAGCGATAGCCCATGTTCAGCTTTTCCGCATAGACGGGATCGTTGTCGAACGCGCCGTTTTGCCCCCAGGCCGGCGAATCCTGATCGCGCGCGGGGAACGTGACGGGCAGTTTGCCGGACGGATTGACCGCACCGAACAGCACGTTCGCGATCGCCTTGCCGCCGGCTTCGCCCGGATACCACGCCTCGACGATGGCCGACACGTTGTCCTTCCACGGCATCAGCACCGGGTTGCCGCTCTGGACGACGACGATCGTGTGCGGATTCGCGCGGGCGACGGCTTCGACCAGTGCGTCCTGGTTCGACGGGTTCGCGAGGCTCAGGCTCTGGAGATCGCCGAAATCCTCGCCGGCCGGCTGCGCGACCACGACGATCGCGACGTCCGAGCGGCCCGCGAGTGCCGCGGCCTGGTCGATCTCCTGCTGCGTGTACGCGCGGAACGGCGACTGCTGATCGCTGTTGCCGGCATACGTGACCTGCGCGGCCGGCGCGAGCGCGCGGATCGCCGCGACGATCGGCACGTCCACCTTCAGCCACGGATTGCGCCACCAGCTGCACCCCGTCGATGACCCGAACGTCAGGCCGCCGCAGCCCGCGAACGATCCCGATACGGGGTCGCGCGTGTTGCCCGAGCCGCCGCCCGACAGCACGGCCGCATCGGCATGGCCGCCGATCACGGCGATCCGCGACAGCGCCGACGCGGCGAGCGGCAACTGGTTGCCGTCGTTCTTCAGCAGAACGATCGACTGCTCGGAGGCCGCCTGCGCGAACCGGTTGCCGGCCGCGAAATCGATCGTGCCGCCGCCCTTGGCCGGATCGTCCATCACGCCGACGCGGATCATCACCGCGAGCTTGCGGCGCACCATGTCGTCGAGGCGCGCGGTCGACACCGAGCCGTTCGCGATCGCCTGCTTGACTGCCGCCGGCGTCAGGTACACGCTCGGCCCGACGTCTTCTTCCTCGTCGAGCCCGGCGTTGATCGCGGCGGCGGTGCTGTGCGTCGCGCCCCAGTCGGACTGCACCTGGCCCTGGAAGCCCCATTCGTTCTTCAGCACGTCGTTCAGGAGATGGGGGTTCTCGCACGCATAGGTGCCGTTCAAGCGGTTGTAGCTGCACATCACGCTGCCGGGCCGGCCGCGCTTCGCGGCGATCTCGAACGGCAGCAGGTAAAGCTCGCGCAGCGTGCGTTCGTCGATCTGCGTGTTGCCGCCCATCCGGCCGTGCTCCTGCTCGTTGCCCGCGTAGTGCTTGATGGTCGCGATGACTTTCTGCCGCTGCGTGGCGAGCGTGCGTTCGGCGAGCAGGTCGCCGGCCAGCAGCGGATCCTCGCCGAGATACTCGAACAGGCGGCCGCCGCGCGGTTCGCGCGCGAGGTTGGTGCCGCCGGCGAGGCCCATGCCGAATCCTTGCGCGCGCAACTGGATCGCGACCTGCTTGCCATAGTCGTACGACAGGCGGCGATCCCAGCTCGCGGCGACGGCGATCGTCGCGGGGAACGTCGTGCTGGCCTGCGACGTGCTGCCGGAGCCGGTCGCCGAATCGACCATGTTCAGGTCGGGAATGCCGAGGCGCGGCACCCCCTGGATGTAGCCGGCGCCGCCGCCCGGCACCTTTGACATTTCGTATTGCGAATGAATGAATTGCAGTTTTTCGTCGAGCGTCATCTTGCGCACGAGCAGGTCAGCGCGCCGAGCCGCCGCGGCCGACGCGAATGCGTCGGTCGCGTCGCCCTGCGCGTTGAAATCGGCGTCGCCCGCGTAGGCGGTGGTGCAGAGGGTCGCTGCCAGCACGACGGCCGGCCAGAGTGTGTCCCGCATGTTGCTCTCCATGATCGTATTGCCGGTTGTTCGGATGATGTCTGGAGCTGCGCACGTCCGGTGGATTCGCACCGGACGCAATTGGCCGGCGATGCTGGGTGGTTGCGCGTCGGCATGCCGGGCCAGGCGGGGAATCGTTACGGCCGGTTGGGCCCGATCGAACCTCGAGGACGGCGACGCGGACCGCCCGGCGCTGCCGAATCGGATGTAGCGATTCTCTGCAGCGACCAATCGTACAAATGTAGTTTGACTACAGCATCGGTGTTTCTACCGATACGTGTGATCTTTATTTCGTAGGGGCGCGTAGCGGGGCGGAAAGACGGTCATCGTTCCCGATCGAGCGTGCGCGGAGGAGTAAGAAGTACCTGTGTGCGAGCGTGCGGAGGCGGCGGGCAATCAGGGGGCGTGTGGCACGGTGCGGTTCGTTGCGCTCGCATCGAACGGAACACCGTCCGATGCCGGCCACCTCGCGCTAGCCGCGTCGCGCGACCGGACTGCCGGGAAGCGGAATCCCGGCGCGATAGACGACGGTGGCGAGCGCTGCGGCGACCGCCGCCTCGGCCGTCAGCACGGCGGCGGCTGCGCCCAGCTCGGCGAAGTACTTGGCGAGCACGGGTACCAGCACGATGTTCAGAATGCCCGATGACATCAGGATGCGCGTGAATGCGGACTTCATCCCGAGCGGCAGCATCGTCTGCACACCGAACAGGTCGGTCATGCCGGCCATGAACGGAATGAAGGCCATCCAGCGCAGCACCTGGACCGTCGGTTCGTACGAAGGGCCATACAGGATGCGTACGGCGAGCGGCGCGCCGAAGAAGATCGCGAGCGAGATGCCGAGCACCATCGCAACCTGCACGACGAACAGCTTGCGCAGGAACGAGAACGCATCGTTGCGCGCGTGCCGCATCAGGTAGTTGATGCGCGGATAGGTGGCGGCCTTCAGCGGTTGCAGCATGCTGAGCGCCGCACGGATCAGCTTGTCGCCGGCGGCGAAGTAGCCTGCCGCGACGTTGCCCGATACGAAGCCGAGCAGCACGGTGTTGGTCGACGCATAGAACGCGATGGACGTCGACGCGAGGAACACCTGCCAGCCGCCTTTCAGCGATTCCGCGATGTCGGAGAACTCCACGCGAATGAAGTCGATTTCGCGCTGCGCATAAAGGTAGATGGCCAGCACGATCGCGGACAGCGTCGGGACGGCTGCGTTGACGATCATCGCGCGGTCGATGTCCGCCGGGCTGTGCACGAGCGCGAACATCGCGGGCAGGCTCAGGATGCGGCCGATGAACAGGATCACGCTCAGCGCGCGCAGTTTCTCCATGCCCTGGAAATACCAACCCGGCGTAAACGCCACGCCGGCCACCATGCCGAAACCGATCAGCAGCAGATCGCGGTCCTCGCCGAAGCGCTTGAACAGGAAAGTCAGCGCGACCAGCACGATGAAGCAGATGACGGCGATGCCGATCTGGGCGTACAACGTCGCCCAGAAGATACGGGAGCGCTCGGCGCGGTCGTCGCGGGCGAGCGCGATGCGCGGCGTGGCGGTCAGGTCGAAGCTGTAGCTCGTGCAGTTGGTCAGGTAGGCGATGACCGCGAGCGAGAACGCGAGTTGGCCGTAGCCTTCAGGCCCCAGTGCGTGCGTCAGCAGCGGCGCGATCATCAGCGGCACCGCGTACATCGAAATCTGCAACGTCAGCAGCAGCAGGAAGTTCTTCTTGAGGTTAGACATTCGCTCGGTCGGCGCCGTGGGTGTCGCGGTGCGGCGGCATGGGGCCGCGATGCGTGTGTGCATCCGGTCGGCGCTGACCCGGATTCATGGGTGGGTGGCGCGTCCGGCGTCGCCGGGCACGGCCACATCATCGTATGGCGGCCATGATACCGGCCGCACGAGACGACTGTGTTCGCGAGCCTACCGTTCGCGGATGCCGTGCGCACGTATGCGTGGATCCCGACACCGCGCACACCGTCGCGCGTCGTCGTATCGCGACAGTGATGAATCCATTTGTAAGCTGGCGCACCGAAGGACGCTCGAACCGGGTGCTTTAATCGAGCGCACAGTTTTGGCTCACGCTGCACGGGTTCCCGGCGCAAACCGTGACGGCGTGCCGGGCACGCAACATCACCTCCCGCGGGCATGCGGGCAGGGTAACGAACGAAACAGGGCGGGCCGCGCAGGGGCGCGGCTGGGGGCGCCGCCGTGTGTTCGTCGAGCAGTCGCACGATCGTGGAATCGCTCATTTCGGTGGAGCCGCCGGAACACGCGTCCGCGTCCGATAAAAATACCGATCCGAGGAGTACCGATTGAAGCCGATTACATTCGGCAGCTGCGTGGGGTGGCTGCACGAGGGACAGACGACACAAGGGGTGGTCCTGTGCGAGGCATTGGGCCACGAGGCATCGTGGACGCACAAGCTCATGCGGGCGATCGCCGAACGCCTTGCCGGCGACGGCGTCACGGTGCTGCGGTTCAACTATCCGTGCAGTGGTGACTCCGCGGGCGACGATCTCGATGCCGGTCGCTATGCCGCGTGCATCGACAGCATTCACGATGCGATCGACATGCTGCGCGACCAGGTCGGTGTCGCGTCGCTGACGCTCGTCGGAATCCGTGCGGGCGCGCTGTTCGCGATGCTGGCCGCCGCGGGCAACGGCCAGCGTCCGTCGCCGCGCGTCGACGCATTGGCGGCCTTCGCGCCCGTCGTGCGTGGGCGCGCGTACCTGCGCGAGATGTCGTTCGTGCATCGCCAGTGGCTCGACATCACGTCGCCGGCCATTCGTGCCGCACATCGCGACGAACCGTGCATGAACGTGCTCGGGCACCGCTTTCCCGACGATTTCGTCGATGCGCTGAAGGCGGTCGATCTGTGCGACGTCGTGCGCGATGCAGCGACGTTGCCCGGCGCGGTGCTGCTGATCGATCCGGATCAGGGGGACGGCCCTGCGTTGCGCGATGCACTGCTCGCTCGCGGCGTCGACGTGGCCACCGACTCGTTCCGCGAATGGTCGACGACGATGCTGGACGGTACGCGCTCGCGCCTGCCGCTCGAGGCGATCGACACGCTCGCGAACTGGATCGCCGAACGGGCGCCGCGCGCGGCGACAGGCATCGACCCCGCGCGGCCGCTGGACCCGTCATGGAATGGAGCGCCGGCTGTCGCGCTCGACATGACGGACATGACCGAGCAGGTCGTCGCGGTAGGGCCGGACCGGGTGGTCGGCGTGCTGTGCCGTCCCGCCGATACGGGGCCGGCAAATCCCGTCGCTCCGGCACTCGTGATCGCGAACACGTCGACGAATCCGCGCAGCGGAGAAGGGCGCTTCAGCGTGCGCCTCGCGCGCACGCTCGCACGCGCCGGCGTGACGACGCTGAGGATCGACGTGCATGGCGTGGGCGACAGCGGGGCTGCCGCGCCCGACGACCAGGCGCCGGTCGTGTATGCACCGCAGTCGAGCGACGACGTGGCGGCCGCCGCGGACTGGCTGCGTGCACTCGGCTACCCGGAGGTGATCGCAACCGGCATCTGTTCGGGCGCCTATGCGGCATTGCATGCGGCCGTGAAGACGCCGTCGCTCGGCGGCGTGATCGCGATCAACCTGGCGCGTTTCGTGTGGCCGGCCGGGCTCTCGCTGGAGGCGGTGCAGAAGCAGCGGAACAATTCGGTGCGCGGCTACTGGCTATCGGTGCGCGACTGGAAAAAGTGGAAGGGCCTCGTGCGCGAACGGCGCGATTTGCGACCGATCGTGGGGGCCGTCGCCGCCAATGCGATCGCGCGGGTCAGCGTGCCGATGAAAGAGGCCGCCGCGCGCTTCGGCTGGAAGCCGCGCGCCGGTACGCCACGCGGCGTGATGCACGTGCTGGCGCAACGCAATGTCCGGACGACGCTGGTGTACGGCGCGCTCGATCCCGGCATCGACGACGTGCGGCGCCACTTCGGTGCGATCGAGCGCGCGTTCAGGCGCTCGCGTCACGTGCGACTGCATCTCGAGCCGCAGGTCGATCACGCGGTGTACGGCGCGGTCGGCACGGACATCGTGATCGGGCTTTGCATGCAGGCGCTCGGCCGTGATTCGGCGAGGCCGGTCGTGCGCGTTTCCGATCCTGCCACCCTCGAAGCGGCCGCAGGATCGTACGGGAGCGTGTCGGTCGGCCGGCCGTGACGGGCGCTGTGCCGCATGCGTTGCTCGCAGTGGCGCGTCGGGGTGCGATCGCGCCCGCGTATGAAGATGGGCGTTCGGTGGGGTTGCTCACAGACGCGCCGTTTGCCGTGGTGTCCAATCCCTTATCGATGCATGCGCGGTCATGCCGAGGCATGCCCGGCCGGGTGCTTCAGTCCGGATCGGCTGGCGCGTCAAAGGGTGATTTCGCGTAGGGCGATGCGTACAACGTGCCACTGCCCCATGCGTCGTCGGCCGGTGTGCCGGCCACCTGCGCGCGATGCGGGCGCGCCGGTACGAGCGGCCGGCGCAACGTGCTGTGGGCGCGCGGGTCGGGCTGACCGGCGGCGCTCGCGGCGGGACGCGTGAGCGCGGGCGCGGCATTCGCGGATGCGGGCGTGGCAGGTTCGGCGGCCGCGCGTGCGACCGCCGCTTGCGCCGAACGCTGGGGCGGCACCGGGCCCGGTAGCGTCGACGACGCAAAGGACGGGGTGTCGGCGGGGCTGCTGGACAGCGTCTGCGCACCGGCGGTACAGACGAAGCCGGCCGACACGATGCAGACGAACGACGAAAGCGATGAAGAGAAGTTCATGACGAATCGTATGGAGTGACGTGCGGTGAAGAGGGCGGTGCGGCGATGCAATGCGAGCCGCGCTGGGCAAGCGTAATGCCGGAATTCGCCGCGTTCGGCGGGTTACCGCACAGTTTTGGAAGGACATCATGTCAATCACCACGCAACCGGAATCGACGCTCGGCACGCCGAGGCCAGGCCGGACCATCGCCCGTCGCGCATCGTGGCGGTCGCGCCTGGCGATCGCGGCCGCCGCGTGCGCACTGAGCGCATGCGCGCTGTCGCCCGGCATGACTTATCACCCGCCGGCCGAGCGCGACGCGAATGCGCGCGTGAGCGCCGACGCATCGGGATCGGGCGGCCTCGACGGCGTGCAGAACGTGTCGAGCGAGGATCTGATCGAGATCACGCCGGCCTTCGTCGCGCAGCATCATGCGGGGCGGCCGGCCAACGTCGACGCGGAGATCCGCCAGCTGTTCGGCAAGCCGGTGCCGTACACGATCGGCCCTGGCGATGTGCTGGGCATCGTCGTCTGGGACCACCCCGAGTTGAACCTGCCGACGACGCAGACGGTCGGTGGCGGCGACGGGGTCGGCGCCAGCTCGGTCGCGACGGGCTACACGGTCGATGCGAACGGCAACGTGCAGTTCGCTTACGCGGGCCTCGTTCACGTGGCCGGGTTGACCGAGGCGCAGGCAGGCGCGCTGCTGATGAAGCGGCTCGGCGAATACGTGCGCAAGCCGCAGCTCTCGCTGCGCGTGCAGAGCTACCGCAGCAAGCGCGTCTATCTCGACGGCGAGGTGCGCACGCCGGGTCTGCAGATCGTCAACGACATGCCGATGACGCTGCCCGAGGCGATCGACCGTGCGGGCGGTTTCACCCCGACGGCAGACCGCTCTCAGGTTTCGGTGACGCGCGGCGACAAGACCGTGAACGTGAGCCTGCCCGCATTGATTTCGGCGGGCGTGAATCCGTCGAACATCCTGCTGCGCGACGGCGATCTCGTGCGCGTGCGCGCGGCGAGCGACGCGAAGGTGTTCGTGCTCGGCGAGGTGTCGCGCCCCGCGACGCTGACATTGACTGACGGCCGGATGAGCCTCGGCGAGGCGCTCGGCGACACGGGCGGCGTCAGTCAGTACACGTCCGACGCGCGCCAGGTGTTCGTCGTGCGCCGTGGCCCGGACAACCGACCGCGGGTGTACCACCTCGACGGCAGTTCGCCCGCGTCGTTCGCGCTCGCCGACCAGTTTCCGCTCGAGCGGCGCGACGTCGTGTTCGTCGATGCGTCGTCGCTCGTGCGCTGGAGCCGCGTCGTGAACCTGCTGATTCCATCGTCCGCGCAAGGTGCGCTGACGGCGAAGGCCATTTCGCCGTGATATTCGCGGCGGATTTTGTGACCGCGACGGTGCGTCGCGCCATACGGGACTGAGGCTGTATGAATACTTCGACCCTGCCTGACTCGCACAGCGGGCGCATTCCGCGGCCGTCCCATTCGGTGCGCCGCTACTGGAGCGTGCTGTATGGCGGCCGGCGCCTGATCCTTTGCACGGCGCTTGCGGGCGCGATTGCCGGAGGCCTGTATGCGCTGTGCGCGGCCCCCGTCTACCGCACCGACATCCTGTTCCAGGTCGAGCAAAGCCAGACCGACTCGAAGCAGACGTCGCCGCCTGGCGATCCATCGTCGGTGTTCGATCTGAAGACGGATGCATCGACGGAGATCGAGGTGCTGAAATCCCGCGCGGTGCTCGATCGCGCGATCGACAGCACCAACCTCGCGCTCGACACCCGACCGCATTACCTGCCGCTGATCGGCTGGCGATTCGTGAATGCCGCCGACGGGTTGTCGTCGCCGTTGCCGGGCGGATACGTGTACGGCACCGAGCGCATCGACGTGCCGACCTTCGACGTGCCGAAACGACTGCTTGGCAAGCGCTTCGCGTTGACCGTCGGCGATGACGGCGCCTATACGCTGCAGCGCACCGGCCTGTTCGGCCGGAAAGGGCCGATGTGGCAGGGCCGTATCGGCCAGCCGTTGCACGTCGAGACGCCGGAAGGCGCGATCGACGTGTTCGTGCGCGGTGTGGCCGGCAAGCCCGGTGCACGCTTCGACCTGACGCGTTACAGCGACGAGGAGGCGTCCACGTGGCTGCAGAAGAACGCGCTGATCTCGGAGCGCGGCAAGCAGTCGAACATGGTTGGCGTGACGCTCGACGGCACCGATCCCGTGCAGGATAGCCGCGTGCTGAACGCGATCGGCGACGCGTATCTGGCGCAGAACACGCAACGCAAGTCCGAGGCGGCCGACAAGCTGATCCGCTATATGGACGGCCAGTTGCCGCAGTTGAAGGCCCAACTGGAGGCGGCGGAAAACCGCTTCAATGCATTCCGTGCATCGCACGGGACGGTCAATACGAGCGACGAAGCGCTGGCACTGCGGCAACAGGCAGTCGACATCGAGACGCGCGTGCAGACGCTGCAGCAGCGGCGTGAGGAACTGATGACGCGCTTCATGCCGAAGCATCCGGCGGTTGCCGCCGTCGATGCGCAGCTCGCCGATGCGCAGCGTTCGCTCGACACGACACGCAAGCAGATCCAGCAGCTGCCGACCGTGGAGCAGGGCGTGCTGCAACTGCAGCGCGACGTGGCCGTGGATACCGCGCTGTACACGAACTTGCTCAATACGCGCCAGCAGATGGTCCTCGCGCGTGCCAGCAAGACCGGCACCGTGCGGATCGTCGATACGGCGAAGATCGCCGAGCAGCCGATTGGTCCGCATCGCGGGGTTGCGGTGGTCGGTCTCCTGATGGTGGGCCTGCTGGCTGGCGCGGCGATCGTGATCGCCCGGCAGCGTGTCGTCGGCACGATCGGCGACGCGGAAGAAATCGAATGGGCGACGGGGCTGCCGGTATTCGCGACCGTCCCGCACAGCGCGATCGCGGCGGCAGCGGAACTGCGGTCCAAGGCCGGCCGGCCCGGTCCGCGCACATCGATTGCGCCGGTCGGCGCGCAGGACGCCGCGCTCGAAAGCCTGCGCGGTCTGCGCGCGTCGCTGCAATTGGCGATGCCGGCCGCGTCGAATCCGGTCGTGCTGATCTCCGGGCCGACGACGGGCGTCGGCAAGTCGTTCGTCGCTGCGAATATTGCGTCGCTCGCCGGTGCCGCGAAACGGCGGGTCCTGCTGATCGACGCCGATCTGCGCAAGGGTTCGCTGCACGACCGGTTCCGCTATAGCCGCGCGCCGGGGCTGTCGGACGTGGTGGCGGGCACCCATGCGCTCGACGAGGCAATCAAGCGCGGTGTCACACCGGGCCTCGATTTCATCGCGATGGGCAGCGTCGTTTCCGATCCGGGCGAACTGCTGCTGCAGCCCGCGTTCGCCGAATTAATCGGGCAGCTCGCGTCGCGCTACGACATGGTGGTGCTCGACGGCCCGCCGCTGCTGCCGGTCGCCGATGCGCTGGTGCTGGGGCGTCTGGCGGGCACGGTGTTCCTCGTCGCGCGTAGCGGCGTGACGACGCTGACGGAGCTCGACGAAAGCGCGCGACGGCTCGAGCACGCGCATATCGATGTGCGCGGCGTGATCCTGAACGATTACCAGGGCGCGCCGGGGCGGTACGACTACGGCTACTCGGATACGAATACGCATCAGGCCGCGTCCGGATACGCCGGAGCGATGGCGCAGCGGCAAAGCGTGGAGCGCGCGTCGTGAGCGGGCGAGCGGGCAGCACGGGGGGCGGGCCGCGGGAGCGGGCGGTAACACGGCGCAGAGCGGCAAGCAGGAGCGATCACGCCGGCGGTTATACGGGCTATTGGTGGGAAGATCCGGCGCGGCTCGTGCTGATGTTCATCCTGCCGCTGTATGGCCTGCTTTCACTGAGCCTGCTCGGTGACCAGAAATCGATCGCACGGATCTATTTCGACAGCTACTACGCGTTTGTCGGCGCGTTGTTCCTGATCGCGCTGACGGCGGCGGCGTGGCTCGCGACGACCGAGGTTCGGACGCGGCGCGGGCCGCCTCCCGCCGCAGTGACGCTGTCGCCCCGCGTGCTCGATTTCGTCTTCGCGCTCGCGCTGTTCGGTTATGCGCTGTTGCTGAGCGGCATCCTGTTGCATCCGGCGCTGCTGATCGCGTTCGTGCGAGGCGAAGCGAATGCATATGACATGCTTGAACTGAAAGGGCGCATCACGGGCCTCAGCACGTTCACGCAGGCCACGGCACCGTTTGTCGTGCTGTATTTCTATGTGTTCAGGACACCGGTAAAGGGCCTGAATCGCTACAAGATCTATTTCGCCGTGCTCGCGGTGCTGACGCTGCTGCGCAGCTTCATCTTCGCGGAACGGCTTGCACTGATCGAGATGGTGATGCCGCTTGCGCTCATGGTCGTGCGGTTCCGGCTCGGCGGACGGTATGCTCGTCTGCTGACGCTCGGTCCTTATGCGGCGATTCCGTTGCTGTTCGGCCTGTTCATCGCGAACGAGTACAACCGGTCGTGGGAAGCCTATTACGTCAACATCTACGACAACCTGTTCGATTTTGCCCTCGAGCGTCTGGGCCTGTATTACTCGACTGCATTGAACAACGGCGCAGGAATCGTGAGTGTGCTGGGCTGGAACCAGGGCCACCCGATGTTCACGTTCGACTGGCTGCTGCGCTTCCCCGTCATCGGCGCGACGTTGCAGCCGTGGCTCGACTCGAGCGACAGCATCAACCTGTTCCTGAACAGCTACGCCGACCCCGAGTTCAACAATCCGTCAGGAATTTTCGTCCACTTCTACGAGTGGGGATGGTTAGGTTTGCTCGATGCGATCGTGCTCGGCTGGGCGATTGGCCGAAGCTATGCGGGCTGGCGGACCGGAAACGGGTGCTGGTGCTGTATCCATGCGGTGCTGTTCGTCTCGGTCATGGAAATCATGCGAACGCCGAACCTGTTCAGCGGGCGGAATTTCGTGCCGGTCGTCCTGTTGATCGGCGTATTCCGCTGGTTTGCCAGGGCACCGGCACGCGCGACGGGGCATGCCGCGCCGAATCGACATCATCGAGTCGCTTGATCATTTTTCGGTTGCCGCTACCGTCCATGGCTACACATAAACAGAAATTCGAAACGCTGGACGGATTGCGCGGTATCGCGGCCATCAGCGTGATGTTCATGCATTTCCTCGAGGATCTGCCGATTCCGATACTGCAGAGCGCCTATCTTTCGGTAGACGTATTTTTCATGCTGAGCGGATTCATCCTCACGTACTCTTACGGCGAAAGACTGCTTCAGGGAGCGTGGCAGGGCGCGTATCTGAAGCGACGCGTGATTCGTCTGTATCCGATGATAGGCATCGGGATGACGATAGGGCTGGTGAGTCTCGTCGTCATGCGAATTCAATCGTCGGCGGCGTTTTCGTTGGGCAACCTGGCGGCAGCCGCCGGGCAGAATTATTTTTTCGTTCCGTATTTCGGCCGTTTCCTGGTATCCGGATTTGCCGGCGCCGCGGGTCACGGCTTGCCGGCGGTAGACGATCCCGGCGCGTTTCCGCTGAATCCTCCGGCGTGGTCACTGTTCTTCGAGCTGGTGGCGAGCGTCGCGCTGATCGCCGCAATCAGGATGAGCGAGCGGCGCCTGATGAGGCTGGCATACGCGTGCTTCGGTGCTTTCGTCGTGTACGGCGTGCTCGTGGGCCTCGACAACGGCAAGGTCTCGATCATCCTCAATCAGGGTTGGTCGGCCGACAATTTCATGGGCGGATTCTTCCGGGTCGGCTACGGGTTCCTCCTGGGCGTGGCAATCGGAAAGATGTACGAGGCGAATCTCCCGGCGAAGCCGCATTGGTTCATCGCCAGGCTCGTCAAGAACGACTACATGCTGTTTGTCGCCTTCGCGCTGGTCATTGCGTTTCCGACGTCGATCAAGGGAACGTATTCGGCGGCGATCCTGCTGTTCGTCGCCCCCGCGTTGGTCTATCGCGGTGCGACGCTCGCGCCGAGCGGCAAGACGATTGCACGGATCAGCGCGTTCCTCGGCTGGATCTCGTATCCGCTTTACTGTGTGCACTATCCGGTCGGCAGGCTGGTGTTCGCGTATGCGCCGCAGGCCGAGAGCCACATTGTCAGAACGGCGATGCTTGCCGCGTTGCTGTCGATGGCGGCCGCCGCTGTCCTCGCGAAATTCGTCGAGGAACCGATCCGGTCGTATCTGGGCACGCGCTTGTTTGCGAATGGTCGGATCGCGAACGGCAGCGCGATCAGCGCAGGATAAGCAGTACGGCCGGCCGGGCACGCCGGCGTCCGTTGCGGCGCCGGCGTGCGATGAAACGCTACAGCCCCTCGAAGATCTCCGTCATCATCTCGGCGCTTCGGCGCCAGCGATATTTCTCCGCGTGCAGGCTGCCCTTGCGTTTGAGCTCGGCCCTGAGCTCGGCCGAATCGAGCAGGGTCCGCAATTGCCGTGCGATGTCGTCCTGGGAATACGGATCGCAGTACAGTGCCGCATCGGCACAGACTTCCGGCAGCGCGGCCGATTTGCCGACGACCGCCGGACAGCCGCAGCGCATCGCCTCGAGAGGCGGTATGCCGAAGCCTTCATAGATCGACGGATACAGGAAGCACGCCGCGTTCTGATACAGCGCCTTCAATTGCTCGTCGCTGATGTAGCCGACGTACTTGACGTTCGGTTCGGCGGCCGACAGAGGATCCTGCTTGCCGAATACGGTGGCGTTCTGCATGCCGACGATGACGAGATCGACCGACGGATCGTCGATCTGCCGGAAAGCCGCGATCAGCCGCCCGAAGTTCTTGGTCGGATTCATGCTGCTGACCGCGAGCACGAAGCGGCCGGGTGTCAGCGCATGCTTGTCGAGCACGCTCGTGTCCGCTTCCAGCGCATCGAGATGATCCGCACCGAGCGGCACGACGCTGATCTTCTCCGCGGGCACGCCGCAATGATGCGCAAGGCGATCCCGTGAGAAATAGGAGTTGGTCAGCACGCAAACGGAGGTTCGCGCGAGGATCCAGAACATGATCCGGTACCACACGCGAAACGGGCGTGAGAAATGTGCGGGCGTGTCGAACACCGCCGCATCGTGCATGTAGATGATCTGGTTGCCGATGAAAACGGATGCCGAATTGCTGAGATTGACGATGCGGCCTCGGCGAGCGAACAACGGGAGCACCAACTGCTCCCAGACCACGCCCTTGTAAAAGCCGACCTTGACCGTCCTCGCGCCGCTGACCTCGACGCCGGGTTGCGGAGGCACCAGCACGGTCACCGGATCCTGCGGCTGAAACTTGATCAATGCGGCAATCAGCTCGCGCGCGACGCGCTGCACCCCGGTCGTCTTCTGCGTGGTGAAGCGGCCGTTATAGACGAGTTGCTTCGGTTTATTGAAAGTGATCATGTCAACAAGAAGATATCGAATTCGGAATCAGGCTTTGACGTGATCCGGTGCGACCGGCTTGAAGTCGCGCGTGTCGACACGCGGCTCCTCGGTATCCAGTCCGTAGAGCGCATTCCACTGCCGGAAAATCGCGTTCATCGAAAACCGCTGAATCGCCCGTTTTCGCGCTGCCGCGCCCATTTGCTCGCGAAGCTGCCGGTCGTCGCGCAGCGTCGTTAGATACGCGGCCATCTCGGCGGCGTTCGACGCGACGTAGCCGGTCACGCCGTGAATCACCACGTCGCGATTGCCCACGACGTCCGTCACCACGGCCGGTATGCCGGCGACCTGCGCTTCGATCAGCGCGACCGGCATGCCTTCCCAGCGGGAAGTCTGGACGTAGATGTCCAGTTCCGCGGTCAGCGCGAGCGCACGTGCGCGGGGTATCCAGCCGCTGCAGACGATGGCTCCGCGCTGGCCGGGATCCGGAATCTCGGCCGCGTTGCCGCCGATCCAGAGAAACTCGACGTCCGCGTCGTGCAGCATGTCGGCGAGTCGCACGAATGCCTGATGATTCTTCTGGTACGATGCCCGACCGCTCATCCCGATGACGACCTTGCGATCGTCGCGCATTCGACGCGGCGGGATCTCCGCCACATCGACACCGTTTTCCACCAGGACCGTCGATTTCGCGCGGACCTTTCCCCTGATCTCGGCGAGCTCGCTGCCCGAGCACGCGACGATGGTGCCGCCGATGTGCGCCGCGATGCGTTCGAAGCTCAGATAGGCGTACTGCTTCATGCGCGACACGTCGCGACGCAGGAACGAGAGTCCGTGCGGCGAGTAGAGCACCTTCGCGTTCGGGGCGGCGATCCGGGCGGCGATTCGCCCCAGTACGCCGGCCTTCGACGAGTGCAGATGAATCGCGGTCGGCTTGCAGTCGCGCAGGCTCCGGGCCAGCGCACGCACGCTCCGCAGATCCTGTTTGACGCTCACCTCGCGCGCCATGTCGACGTACACGAGCTTCACGCCGGGCAGGAACAGCGTCGAAAAATCGGTCGGGGTTTCCGGTCGGATCGAGTGCAGAACCGTCACGTCGACGCCGGTCGCTGCGGCATGGTTGGCGAGATGGGTCAGCATCGAAAGCACGCCGCCACCGAATGCTTCGGCGATATGAACGATCTTTTGTTGGGTCATCTGTGGGTCCAGCGATTCGCTCGCAGATTCATCGCACGTCGTGACGATGAGTCGCCGGCGAATCTTGCGGTCTCGATATCCGGTTCGTGAAACTATGCATTCCTGATTGATAAATGCATGGCAGTCGCGGCCATTGGATCCTGCTGTCACAGTCGCTGGTTGGCGCCGACGAGGCAGCGTGATGGTTTCCGCCGCTGGAATGCCGAGCCGACCTTGCCGCAGGGCGCCGGACACGATGCAGCGTGAGGAATCCATACCGCGACATACGTGCAGGCGCGATTCCTCCGAACATCGAAACCGGCGTTCGACTACGACGACTGGAGCCGGGACAACGACGAAGTCCGGTCAGTGCGCGTGAATCCACTGGTCCGGATCATTGTGCAGCGCATGCGCGACCCACTGGGTGCGATGGCTTACCGAATGCGCGATTCGGCGACGCTATCGCGCGTCGGCGTGATGGCCGGATGACTTCCGCACGCGCGCGAGCGGATTGGAGATATAGCGAATCGCGCGGTTGCTGAGCGTTGCCGACGGCAGCAAGCATGCGAGCGACAGCCCGGCTACGGCCGCTTTCTTGGCAACGCCCCAGAACGGGTTGCGCAGCACGGTTTGCCAGTAGCGTCCTGATTCGCACAGGAACCAGCGCCAGCGCCGCACGAGCGGGGCGTGATAGAGCGTGCTGGCGAAGCGGGCCTTCTCGATCGCGAAGTCGAGCGGCGCGATCGGCAATGCTTCGTGCAGCCGCGTGGCGGCGAGCATGCGCAGCGTCGCCCACCGGCGTTCGGCTTTCAGCGCGCCTGTCGCGGCGTCTTCCGAATTGGTGAGCGCAAGCGCCGGCGTGTCGACGGACGGGCGCGTCCCTGGCTGCTGGTGGACGCGATAGCCGCCGAGCGTCGCATCGATCATGTGCACGTTGCCGAGCAACGCGATACCGTAGATCGCGTAGAAATCCGCACCGTGCAGATTGTCCGGGGTGACAGGCACCGGAAAGATGCGCTTGAGCGCATCGACCCGATACGCGTTGCCCGATGCGGGCGGCGACGGGTATAGCCAGCCTGCGCGCAACAGGCGGCCGCAATCGGTGTCGACGGCCGACTGCGGTACGCTGGCCCCGGTCACCGCACCGTCCCGCGCGATCACGTCGAGCCGGAAATGCACCTTCACGAAGTCGCCGGAGGCGAACGCGGCCAGCACGCGGGCCGCGGCGTCGGCATAGAGCAGGTCGTCGGCGTCGAGCAGGATCACGTAGCGCGTCGTGAGATGCTCGATCGCGCGATTGTATGCGGCGACCTGACCGCGATTCTCCTGGAACACCGCCGTCACGCGCTCGCCGTACGAGCGAATGATGTCGCGCGAATCGTCGGTGGAACCGTCGTCGACGACCAGCACGCGGATGCCGGGCGCGCTTTGTGCGAGCGCCGAATCGATCGCTTCGCGCAGGTACGCGCCGTGGTTGTAGTTGCAGATTGCGATGGTCAGGGTGGTCATGAACGGATTCTGGACGAGCGAAGTGCGGACGATCCGGGTGCCCGGCGCGCGGGGTGCGGTGCCCCGGAGCACGGTCGCATCGCATGGCGGCCATGATACGCGTCGTCGATCGGCATTCGGTTCGCGAGCCTACCGTTTCGCGATCCGCTTCAGCGAAAGCGCGATGAAGCGTCAACGGCAAGCCGGATACCCGATACGCCGCGCGGGCAGGATGTATTGGTCTGTTGACGCACTGAAGCGCGGCGGGTTCGAATGGTCCAATCGACGGTATCGTCGGAGGACAACTCGGTCGGCATGCAGCGATTCGGATGCGCGGGCCGGCAGGTTCGAAGTCATTCCAGGGAGTCGACTCGATATGCGTAGATCACGTGGCACGTTTCTCGTGCGCGCAGCGCTCGCCGCCATGTGCGCGGCAGGCGGGCTGGCGGGGCCGGGCGGTGCCGCGGCGGCATCCGGCACGTCCGCGCCTGGTGCGCTTCATGCGACTGTACCGGATGCGGTCGTTCGTCCCGCCGCGGACGCGGCCGATCAGGCCGACATGCTGCAACATGCGCTGGACGCGTTGCAGCCGGGCCAGCGACTGGTGTTCGCGCCGGGCCGGTATGTGGTCGGCCGGTCGCTGGTCGTGCGGCAGCGGCAGGTGGTGTTGTCGGGCTACGGCGCGACGCTGATCGCGACCACTCCCGGCGACCAGACGATCGAGATGAGCGGGGACGGTACGACGCTCGTCGGCTTCCGGCTCACCGGAACCGGCACGACACGCCTCACGACGCCGGAGTCGTCGAAGGTCGAGGTGACGGGGCGCGGTGTGCAGGTGCTCGACAACGTCATCGACGGCGGCGCGGGAGGCGGGATCTTCGTGTTCGGCGGCGCGGATGTCGCGATCGTCGGCAACGAGGTGCTGTCGACGCTGGCGGACGGTATCCACATGACGCACGGCTCGCGCAACGTGCTGGTGCAGGGCAACGTCGTGCGCGGCACCGGCGACGACATGATCGCCGTGGTGAGTTATCAGGCGGAAGGCGTGCTGACGCGCAACGTGCTGATTACCGGCAACTCGCTGGAGGGCAATCCGTGGGGGCGGGGCATCACGGTAGTCGGCGGTGCGGAAGTCACCATCTCGAACAACGTCGTGCGCAACGTACAGGTGAGCTCCGGCATTCTGGTCGCCCAGGAAGACAGCAATCGCACTGCCGGCTCGTCCGACATCCGCATCGAGGGTAATTCGATCGCGGATATCCAGACGGCGACGGATCGGGCCGATGCTCGCCCGGTCACGCAGCAGGCGGCGATCGAGGTCAGCACGTGGTCGGGTTCGGTGTCGCGCGTGACCGTGATCGGCAATCGCGTGTCGCATGCGCGGTTCGACGGCATTCGCCTGTGGGGAAACGTGTCGGGCGTGCGGCTCGCGGACAATCAACTGTCGGGGATCGGCGGAATGCCGGTCCGGATCGACCCTGCGCACGATTGCGCGGCCGGCCGGCAGGTGGGGGCATCGGCACAGCAGGCGAAGGGCACGCCATGTGCGGGCGCCGCGCTTCAGCCGCTGTCGGCGGCAGGCGGCGCGATCGGCGCGGACACGTCGGTGTTGCCGCGCGTGCGCGAGTCCCTCAGGCGGCCGCGCTGGCCGCAAGGCGGCCTCCACTGATCATGCGTTGCGTGGGCCGGCGGCGCCAGGCGAAGAACAGGCGGCCGCCCGTTGTTCGCGCGGCGGCAGGTGTTGGCGTCGCACACGCCGTCGCAATCCGCATGCACTTACCGGATGACGTCGCGTTCCGCGGCTTCCTCGTCCGGTTCGCGCGAGGCGAGCGACGGGTGCGGCGGCGCGGTCCCGACGACTGCCCGCCCGTACTGATCCTCGAACCGCACGATATCGTCCTCGCCGAGATAGTTGCCCGATTGAACCTCGATGATTTCGAGCGGAATCCGGCCGGGATTCTCGAGCCGATGCACTTCGCCGACGGCGATGTAGGTCGATTCGTTCTCGCACAGCAGGAACGTCTCGGTGCCGCGCGTCACCTTCGCGGTGCCGCGCACGACGATCCAGTGCTCGGCGCGGTGATAGTGCATCTGCAGCGACAGCTGCTTGCCGGGTTCGACCACAATCCGCTTCACCTGGAAGCGCTCGCCGAGATCGATCGAATCGTAATGGCCCCACGGCCGCTGCACCTTGCGGTGCTCGCTCACCTGCGGGCGCCGGTCGCTCTTCAGGCGCGCGACGATGTTCTTCACGCGCTGCACGTCGTGCTTGTTCGCGACCAGCACGGCATCGGCCGTCTCGATCACGACGACGTCCTTCATCCCGACGCACGCGACGAGGCGGCCTTCCGAACGCACGAGGCTGTCCTGCGTATCCTCGAAGACGATCGAGCCGCGCGCGACGTTGCCGTGATCGTCCTTCGGCATGATTTCCCAGAT
Source organism: Burkholderia sp. AU15512 (assembly GCF_002223325.1). Taxonomy (NCBI): domain Bacteria; kingdom Pseudomonadati; phylum Pseudomonadota; class Betaproteobacteria; order Burkholderiales; family Burkholderiaceae; genus Burkholderia; species Burkholderia sp. AU15512. Next base: position 1,442,199 of record NZ_NKEX01000006.1, on the reverse strand, counting down.
CGCGTCCCACGTGCCGACGTCCGACCAGCCGGCCGCGAGCGGCACCACAATGCCTTCGATGCCGAGTTCGGTGTGTTCCGCGAGGCGCTCCATCACCGCATAATCGATCGAATCCGATGGGCACGCATCGAAGGCGGCCGCATCGACCCGGAAGAACGGATCGTCGGCGACGCCCGCGCGCCACGCGCTGTCGCAAGCGGCATGGATGTCCGGCGCGAGTGCGCCGATCGCTTTCAGCCAGACCGAGGCGCGCGTGACGAAGATTCCGCTGTTCCACCAGTAATCGCCCGATTGCAGGTAGCGCTCGGCGAGCGTCGCATCGGGTTTTTCGACGAAGCGTCCGATCGCGTAGCCGCCGTGGCTGCCGTGGCGGCCCGAGCGCGGCTCGCCGACCTGGATGTAGCCGTAGCCCGTCTCAGCGCGGCGCGGCAGCACGCCAAGCGTGACGATCGCGCCTTCCTGCGCATAACGCGCCGCGCGTGCGACCGCGTCCTGGAACGCGGCGACATCCGCGATCACGTGATCGGCCGGCATCACGGCGAGGACAGGATCGTTCGCGAGCGCGTTCGCATCGAGCGCGGCCAGCGTCAGCGCGGGCGCCGTGTTGCGCGCCGTGGGCTCCAGCAGGATGCGGGCAGGCGCCGAGCGGCCGTGTACCTGCTCGGCGCTCATGAAGCGATGTTGTTCGCCGCATACGAGTAGCAGCGTGTCGCCGAGCGACGCGTTCGCGATGCCGTTCAGGCGGCGCGCCGTCGCCGACAGCGGCGACTCGTTCGAGACCAGCTCGATCAGCTGCTTCGGATACTGCTCGCGCGACAGCGGCCACAGCCGCGTGCCGGAACCGCCGGCGAGAATCACCGGCAGGATATTCGGCAGATCGGGTTCGGGAACCGGGTGAAGGGCGCGGGTCATCGGTTCGCTCCGGTATCGGCGGGCAGCCGGGTGTGAGGGCGGCCGTCGGCGCGCGTATCGTCGTCGCGCGAGAACGAAACGGCGCGCGACAGCAGGTGACGCAGCGCACCGGCCGTACGGTCGGCCGGCCGGATCAGGCCGACGAACGGCGCCCCTAGTTCGAGATACGGACCGTAGGCCTTGCGGAATCCGAACCGTTTGTAGAACGCCTGACGCGGCGCGGGGACGTGCATGCGCACCGCGGTGTCCGGCCATGCGGCCTGCGCAGCGGTGAGTGCGCGCTCGATCAAGCGCTCGAGCGTCTCGTCGTCGCGGCAGCTTTCGCTCGTCAGCACCTTGTCGATCATGACGTCCGGATCGATGTCGTCGCCGGGCAGGATGCGCGCGTAGGCGGCGACTTCCGTCGTGTCGCCGTCGCTCGCGCTCGCATAGACGTGCAGCGCGCCCGCGTCCTTGCCGTCGATGTCGAGATGCGTGTGGGCGTCTTCGACCACCAGCACGGCGTTGCGCGCGCGCAGGATTGCATAGAGATCGACGGCGCTCAGATGTTCGAATTCACAACAATGCCATTCCATGATGCTGTCCTCGCGTGATGCCTTCGGCATGCCGCGCTGCACGAACGCGATCGTTCCGTACGGCGTGGCGATCTTCATCATCCGGATGCGCGCTCCGGCGGTCTGTTCGAAAGCGTACTCACGCTCCGGATTCGCAAGTCCGGCGCGCGCTATGGGGCGGTGTGCGCGACAGGTGAGCGTCGCAATGTGCGACAGCACACATCGTCGGGGCCGCTGCCTTTTCATAATTGATTCATCGTGGCGGGCTGCAATGAAGTGCGACTGGCCAGCATCGCACGCGAACGAGGCAGCGGGGCGCGGGACCGAGGATTGCGCGTGCCGCCGACGGGCCGCTTGCGTACCGTATCGTCGGCAAGCTGCCGACCGCATGCGTGGACGGCCGCCGCGACCTACCGTTGGGCCTGCATCCGGTCGAACCGCGGGGGTGTCCGGTCGCGTGGGAATGGCCATCATGCTGCGCCGCGAGACGCGCGTGCCGGCCCCGCGTATTTCAAACTCGTCGACGGCGATTCGCGCGAAAAGCGCCAGCAGGCGCGATGCCGTTGATTACGGCGTGATTACGACGTGTAACGGCGGGGCGGCCCTCGCGCCGGCGCAATGGGATGGGGTTATCCGGGGGCGCGCGCGATTATGTGGTGCGAGGGAAACGGTGCCGCCACTTTGACGAGATTTCGATGGAAATTGCGGGTAATCGACGGTATCAATCTTGCGGAAAAGTAGTATTTGCCACTGATTGACGGGAAAGGTCATAGATAATCAAATCTCAGTGTTCAAAAAGGGGGCGGTGCGGAACGGCCGGCGCCGTAACGGCTTGATTCAGGTTTATCTTTTGCTAACAAAACCGGCCCGAAACGGGGTGTAAATTCAGGTGCGAATGAAATGGGGTAGTCAATCCGGGCGCGGTTTGGCGGCCCTCCGGTTCAGCATCGGCGCGATTGTCGTGTACGACGCGATGCCCATGCGGACGGCTTTTTGTTTGCCGACGTGCCCCGCCTGGCGGCGGGTTGCTTCAAAGCCGGAATGTCGTGGCTCCCGTAGCCGCGTGTTCCGTTCGAGTTCGATGACAACGAGACGGGATGATATCCGGCTCGATCTCCGGGGGTTCTCGCCGTGTGCAGTTTCGATCTTCGCCAAGGCTGCGGAAACGCAGCGCGGAAAGGCGGCCATGCGCCGCCTGCCGCCGCGCACGCGAACGGTTCGCGGAGTGCAGAAAATGATGGTTTGTTATGAATATGCCAATAACGCGCGATAAGAGCGCCGGCGTGGGGAGCAGTAACGGGCAGCGTCCGCTGATTTACTGGACGCAATCGCCGTCCGTGATGCTGCGAAAGGAATTGTCGCGCCGCGACTGGAAGGTGTCGGTCGTCGCGCATGCGAGCGAGTTGCGCGACACGTCCGGCGAAATTACCTGCGGCATTCTCGACCTGAGCGGCGGCCATGCCGATGCGATCGGCAGCATCGCGTCGACCTGCGCGTCGATGCGCGATGTCGTCTGGGTGGCGCTCGTGGATGTCGGTCAGACCACCTCGCCGAACGTGCGCGCGCTGTTGCGCGACTACTGCTTCGACTACGTGACGTTGCCGGCGTCGCATCAGCGGATCGCCGATACGGTCGGCCATGCCTACGGCATGGAATGCCTGTTCGCGCGCGATCGCGAACAGCTCGAATCGGAGGAAAAGGGCATCGTCGGCACCTGCAGCGCGATGCTGCGGCTGTTCGATACGGTGCGTCGTTTCGCCCGCACCGACGCGCCGGTGTTCGTGTTCGGCGAAACGGGAACCGGCAAGGAACTCACGGCCGTCGCGATCCATCGCCATTCAGCGCGGCGCAACGGCCCGTTCGTCGCGGTCAACTGCGGTGCGATTCCGCCGCATCTGCTGCAATCGGAACTGTTCGGCTATGAGCGCGGTGCGTTTACCGGCGCGAACGCGCGCAAGATCGGCTACGTCGAAGCCGCGAACGGCGGCACGCTGCTGCTCGACGAGATCGGCGACCTGCCGCACGAGAGCCAGGCGAGCCTGCTGCGGTTTCTGCAGGAACGCTCGATTCACCGTCTTGGCGGCAGCGAGCCGGTGCCGGTGGATGTCAGGATCGTGTCGGCGACGCACGTCGACCTGCGCGATGCGATGGAAGAAGGACGCTTTCGCGCCGACCTGTTCCACCGTCTGTGCGTGATGCGCATCGACCAGCCGCCGTTGCGCGCGCGCGGCAAGGACATCGAACTGCTCGCGCACCACATGCTCGAACGCTTCCGCGGCGATGCGCGCCATCGCGTGCGCGGGTTCTCGACGGATGCGATTACCGCGCTCTACAAGCACGACTGGCCGGGCAATGTCCGCGAACTGATCAACCGCGTGCGCCGTGCGGTCGTGATGACGGAGGGGCGCTTGATCACCGCGCGTGACCTCGAGCTCGAATACTGTCTCGATGCGGCGTCGCCGTCGGTGGCCGACATCCGCAAGTCGATCGAGCGCGAGGCGATCGAAACCGCGTTGCTGCGAACGCGCGGGCGCGTTGCCGCTTCGGCGCGCGAACTCGGCGTGTCGCGCGCGACACTGTATCGCTGGATGGAGGCGTACGGTATCGAGCGGCCGCGCGGGACGGGCTCGTCCGATTGATCCAGGGCGGCACGACGCTCGCGGCGGCCGCGAGCGTCGTGTCAGCCGGCCTGCGTGGCTCGCACCGCGCGCGCGGCGTTCACGGCGCGGATTTCCACCGCGGGCGGGACATTGTCGCCGCCCGCCACAGGCTTCCCGTCGATGCGCAATGGAACGAGCGCGATGCGCGCCGGCGTGCCGGGCGCGAGATGGAACCAGTCGTCGCCTGGCATGAAACCCGGCGCGTCGATCTGCACATGGCGCGCGACGTGTCGCGTGTCGACGTCGACGTGCCAGGTCTCGCCGGTGCGCGACACGCATGCCTCGATCCCGAGTTCGCGACGTGCCAGCACGGCCGGATGCGTGCGCGACACAAAATGGAACGCCTGCGACAGCAGCGCGCCGTCGTCGGCACGCAGGGTCGCGACGACCGTATCGTGTTCGCACGGGCCAAAACGGTATGCATAGGTCCAGTCGAAGAAGCGGCCGAGCAACTCGGCCGAGCCGAGCCGCACCGTGTCGTGCGCGGCGATCCGCACCGGGCAGCCGGCCCGCGCGACCGGCGTACGGCCGTCGCGCAGCGCGACCAGCTCGATTGACGCCGCCAGCGGCGCCGGGCGCTCGTTGACGACGTGCACGTCGAGCCCGTTCAGCCCTTCGTCGACGAGGAGCACCTGGATCGGCTGCAGCACCTGACGCAGCGCATACCATGCCGATTTCGGCCGGTGTGCGGCGTCGATCACGCCCCATCCGGCGCCCGGCATCACGTCCTGGAACTGCCAGACGAGCGCGCCGGCGCAGCGCGAGCCGGTGCGCCGCCATTCGGAAAACGTTTCGCGCATCAGGTCAGCGATCACCGCGCGCGACAGCTCGAAGTAGCGCGCCGGATCCTCGCGCCGCAGCCGGTCGGGCACGACGTCGTACAGCGTCTGCAAATAGTGGTCGCGAATGTCCTCGAAATCCCACGACGTGCCGGGGTCGCGCGGCACGGCCGCTTTCCACCGCGGCTCGTGCACGCCGGGCCAGCCGAGTCCGGCGAGTGTCGCGTCGCACGGCACGTTCGCGAACGCGAGGCATTCGCTCGCAAAGCGCACGTCCGCGCGTCGCGCGTCGTCGAGCGGACGCAGGTACGCACCGACGCCGTAGTAGTGCGACACGCGTTCGCGCGGCGTGAACGGCAGTACGCCGCCGTCGGGCGAATCGGGCACGTACGGGACATCGGGACGGAGCGCGGCCGCGTGGCCGGCCAGCCGGTCGGCCGTCAGTTCGAGGAAGCGCTGCTTCGGCCCGAGCCCCGACATCGCGGCCTGTTGCGCGATCTCGCTGCCGCCGCACAGCACCGCCAGCGACGGCGAAGCGCCGTGACGCGACAGGAACTGGGTCGCTTCGCGATCGACGTTGGCCGCGAACGCCGGATCGTCGAGCGCGTAATCGAAGTTCGCGAAACTGAAGTCCTGCCAGACCAGCAGCCCGAGCCGGTCACACCCCGCGTGGAACGCGTCGGCCTCGTAGGTCATCGTGCCGCCGACGCGGATCATGTTGAAGCCGGCGTCGCGTGCGAGCCCGAGCAGGCGGCCGTAGGTCGCGTCGTCCGTGTGTAGCGCGAGCGGCGCGGCGCTGCTCCAGCATGCGCCGCGCGCGAACACGGGCACGCCGTTGATGCGCAGTCCGAAACCCTTGCCGTCGGCGCCGGAATCGATCTCGATCGTGCGGAAACCGGTCGAGCCGAGCGGCCGGCGCGCATCGCCGATATGCAGCACAACGTCGTAGAGCGCCGGTTCGCCGTGCGTATGCGGCCACCAGCGACGTACGTTCGGTATCGCGACGTGCGTACGCAGCCGGTCGGCGCCGTCACGTTCGAGCGTCGCATGATGTTCGCCGCACGACAGCCGCGCTGCGAACGTATCGGGCAGCGGCGCGGCGAACGTCAGTTCCGCATCGAGCCAGCCCGTGTCGCCTTCGACGCGCGCCTGCAGCTTGCAGTCGGCCAGAACCGGCCCGTCGGCCGGATCGAGCACGTCGACGGGCCGCCACGGGCCGGTGGGCACATACGGCGGAAACCAGCCCGGCATGTGCCCGAACAGCGACGTGCGGATCGTGCGCAGCCCGGCCGGCTCGGCGAGCCGCGTGCGCCAGCGCGCACGGCGCGGTGCGCGTGCGTCGCGCAGGTGCGGCGCGAGTGCGCGGAAACAGAGGGTCAGCCGGTGGGTGCCGTTGAGCGACACGGGCACGTCATGCGTGACGAACATGCTGTCGGAGCGGAGGATCGGCGTGTCGTCGAGCCACGCTTGCGCGAGCGTCGCGAGGCCGTGAAAGCGCAGGATGCGCGGCCCGCGCCCGCGCAGCTCGACGCGGTACCAGTGGTCGCGCTCGTCGAGCGATGCAGCTTCGTCGAGCCGGCCGGCCACCGCGAGCGCCTGCGCGACCGTGCCGGGCACCGGCGCTGTGATCCAGTCGCCGCCGTCGACCGGGAGGTCGCGCGGTTCTCGCACGGCGCCTGCGGCCGTCGCCAGCATCGACCACGCGGGCAGGGCGCGCGCGCGCGTCACCGCATGGCCGGCACGGGCGCCGCGATGTCGCTGGACTCGCTGCGTACGGGCGTCACGTGCCGCAACGGCGCGCAGATCTGCCGCGCGCACGCGACGACGTCCGCGTAGGCGGCCTCGATCGCCTCGAGCGTCGAGTCGCCGCGCTCCTCCTTGCCGCGCGCGCACGCGCGTGCGAGCCGGAATTCGAGCACCATCGCTTCGGATGCGATGCGGTCGCACGCGGCGCGGATCTCGGCGAACGGCCCGACGCAACCGCTGGCCTGCAGCCAGCGCGCGTAATGGCCGAACAGCTCGAAATTCGCGCCGAGCTGGCGCACCGAGTTGAACGAGTACGCGTGGAAATGCTCGAGCGGCGAATCGGCGAGCGTTCGCGCATCGGTCTGCAACTGCCGCCGGAACGCGGCGATCGGGTTGACGACCGGCAGGCGCCGCAGGTGGCGCTGCAGCGCGGCGAGCGACGTTTCGCACAGCTCACGTTCGTCGAGCGGCGAAAACCGCCGCTTCGCGCATTCCACGTAAGGCGGCAGCGTCATCGGCGAGCTGCCGCCGACGAGCCCGTTGTAGTCGAAATCCTCGGCCACGTAATAGCCGCTGTTGTGGAAGTAGCCGATCTGGCGCTTCGCGCGGTCGATCGCATCGATGCCGATCGTCGTCTTCGTATGCTGCGTGCGGTAGCTGCTGCCGCGCGTATCGGGCAGGAACCATGCGTCGACCTCGACGATCATCAGATGGCCGCGCGCAACCTGCGTCTCGATGTGCTGGTCGAGCGGTTCGTAGATCGAGTGCTCCTGCACGACGATGCCGTACAGCCGCTCCAGTTCGTCGTGCGGAAACTTGAAGAACGTGAACTGGTCGCCCTCGAAATCGAGCGCGATCGTAAACGGCAGCGCCGCGTATGGATTGAAGCCCCACCACCGGAGCACCTCGAGCCACATGTCGACGTAGCAGTTGGTCTGCTTCCAGACCATCTCCTGGCTATGCAGCGGATGCGGCCGGTAGTGGCGCGCGCGGTGGCGCACATCCTCGAACGACGCGTGTTCGCCGTCGCGGGACACGAATCTCATGGCGTGCCCCACAGCACGTCGCGGACTTCGCGCGGCCACGCCTCGATGTCGAAGCCGTGATGGCGGAACAGCGCGAGCGTGAGCCGTTCGAGGCCGAAGCCGACGCAGCCCGTGTGCGCGACGTCGCCCGTCGCGGTGCGGATATCCCACAGCAGCCCGAAATGATCCATGTGGTAGTTGAAGCTCAGGCACGCGGTCTGGCGATCGTCGTGCTCGATCGGGATCAGCAGCTCGAACTTCAGGTTCTGCTCGCGCTGGCTGTTCGCGACGATCTTGCCGCCGCGCCCGAAGAACGGATCGTTCGCGAGGTCGATCGCGTTGGGCAGGCGCAGCGCGTCGATCATCCGCGTGCCGCGTTCGATCCAGGTCTCGCGGAACGACACGATCTGCTCGGGCGTGCCGATCCGCACGTACTCGCGCATCCGGAACAACTGCATGCGGGTCGGGTCGAGCGACGGCTCGTGACGGAAGCAGTACGAGAAAACGTCGACGATCCGGCCGTCCGCCGGCAGCGCACCCGCGCGGGCGACGACGGGGTAGACCGGGTAGCACGCGGCGGGCGTCATCACGACGTAGGTCGGCTTCTGGCTTTCCGTCCAGTCGTCGCCGCGATCGAGGCACTGCAGTACGCGCTGGTGCTGGTGTTCGTCGCCGCAGAACGCGTGCACGCTGCCCGCGAGTTGCGGAAAGCTCTTCATGTATTCGCTGCGCTCGAACTCGGTGCGGCTCATCGCCGGCGGGAAGCGCAGCACTTCGGCCTGCTGGTCGGCGCCGAGGCGCGTGACGAACGCGTCGAGCGCTTCGACGACGCGCTCGAACCGTTCGCTGCGGCCGAACAGGCCCTGGATGCCGGTCGAGACCAGCAGGCCCGCGTCGATCAGTGCGTCGCGCAGCGGGTTGACGCCCGCGCGGTCGATCGGTGCATCGGCGGGAGCGGAGGCGGCGGAGGGCACGGCAAGGCGATCGTTCACGTATGTTTCTCCAGCGTCGCAGGACGCAGCGCGAGCAGCAGGTTCGAGGTGTTGACGGCAATGCGGTCGTTGCTGATCATCAGCGGCGCCGCATGCAGGTCGCGAATGTGGCGGCCGATGCTGAACGGCGTGCCCTGCTTGTAGCCGGCCATCCCGCAGATCATCATGGCCTGGTGCGCGACTTCCAGCGCGGTCGTCGACACGTAGGTCTTCAGCGTGTTGATCTCGGCGGCCCGGGCCATGCCGGCCGACCACGAGCGCGACGCCGGATTCGCATGAAGGCGCAGCACGGTGTCGACGCGGGCCTGCATCGCCTGCATCAGCGCGAGCGATTCGGCGATGCGCCGCGACGCGGGCGACGGTGCGCCGTCGGTCTGGCGGGCCTGCGCGCGGAAGAACTGGTGCGCGCGGTGGAACGCGTCGCCGGCCACGCCGATCCAGACCGCGGCCCACAGGATGTGCGACACAGGCACCATCGTTTCCTCGGCGATCGTCGCGAACGGCACCGGCAGGCACTGGACGGCGGCGCCTTGCGCATCGAGCTCGAAGCCGTTGCTGCAGGTGCCGCGCATCCCGAGCGTGTCCCATTCGCCGCGGCGCGTGAGCGTGTAGCCGTCGCGCAGCAGCGTGACGAGCACCTGCTCGGAAGCCGGCGCGTCCGCATCGCGTCGTGCGGTCGCGAGGATGCCGTCCGCGTAGTCGCCATACGAGATCGTCGGCGCCGATTTGCGCAGCCGGAACTCGCCACCGCTGGCTTCGAGCGCGCATTGGCTCGCGCGCAGGTTGCCGCCGACGCCGTCTTCCGACGTGGCCGATGCGAGCAGCCACTGGTGGCGCACGAGCTGCTGCAGGAACAGCTTGTGCCAGCCCTGGTCGGCGGCATGATCGACGATGCAGGCGACCTGGATCTGGTGCATCGCGAACACCATCGCCGACGAGGCGCAGGCCTGGCCGAGAATCGAGCAGGCCGACGCGATGTCTTCCAGCGACGCACCCGCGCCGCCGAGATGGGTCGGCACCATCGCGCCGAGCAGGCGGCGCGCGCGCATCGCCTCGATCGCCTCGACGGGGCAGCGCGCGTCGCGGTCGACCGCGTCCGCGTGCTGCGCGGCGATCTGCGCGACGGCATGCGCGGCCTCGTCGAGCCGACGCGTGTCGCTGTCGCTCGCGAGTTCGGGAAGCAGCGCGCTCATGCCGAATGCTCGGTGCGTTGCAGCGTGGTGATCGTGTCCGCGAGCGCGTCAATGCTGCGGAACAGGTTGCGGTTCAGCATCTCGTCGGGAATCTCGATGTTGAATTGCTTCTCGATCGCGAGCATCAGCTGGATCGTGTCGAGTGACGAAAGGCCCGCTTCGTAGAGGTCGTCCCCGTCGCCGATCGAATCGATCGCGGCTTCGAGATGGGCGACGTGTTTCAGGATGGTTCTGATTTCTTTTTTCACGTGCTGCTCCGGCGTGCGTGGTGTCGTCCGCTCGGGCAGACGCGCGACACGCGCTGACGTCCCCCCGGCAGTCCGGCATCAGTAGACCATTGGCAGACACGGCGTTCTGTTCGCCACCCTACAAACGGCTGACCCGGCAGGCAGGCGGCGCGACAGCGACGCCCGATGCGGCATGCCGATCAGGCGCGCGACGCGGCCGGCACGCCCGAATCGGCCGACAGGATGCGCTTCATCTCGTCGCGCACGATCGCGCGGCAGCCGCACGACATTTTTTCGAGGCCGGCGAGATCGGCGAGCTCGATCGAGCTCCGGTACTGCCGGATCAGGCCCAGCTTCTGGATTTCGCCCGCGGCATCGGTAACCGTTTCGCGCCGCACGCCGAGCATCTGCGCGAGCATGCTGTGCGTCACCTGGATCTCGATGCTGCGGGTCCGGTCGTACGCGAGCAGGAACCATCTGCATAACTGATGTTTGAGCACGTGATGACGGCTGCAGAACGTGATCTGCGAGACCTGCGCCATCAGCAGCCGCACGCAGATGAACACGAGATGACGGATCACCGGCGAGGCGTCGAACGCCGCGGCGAACATGCGCCGGTCGAGCCGGTAGACGAAACCGTCGCGGCAGGCCACGGCGCGACAGGGCATCCGGCCGCTGCCGCCGATCACGTCGTCGCACACCACGCTCTCGCTGCCGATCTCCGCGACTTCCAGCGTCATGCCGCCGGACGACACGTACTGCAGCGAAATCGCGGTCGTGACGGGCAGGTAGACCGCGGTGAGCATTTCGCCGGGCTCGCAGAGCACTTGCCCCGATTTCAGGTGGACGAGTTGAAGGTGCGGGGCCAGCGTCGCGAGTTCGTCGCGGTCGATGGCCGCGAGAAAGCGGTTCGCGTCGAAGCTGTGGGAAAGCTCGATCATGCCGTTCGCGTATGCGACGGCGTCAGGGGCCTGGTGAGTCACGGCGCATCCTCGTAGGGTGGCGGTCACGCGTCGTCGCGGCGATATCCCGGGAATGGGGAATTCGCACGATCGTGCGGACTTGTGTTCGTCAAAAATGGAGTGACGATACTGGCAAAAAGGCTAGCACGCCATTGAAATCGATCAATTGCATATTGCGTCATTTCACAAAGTTTGACGATTTAGACCGGCTGCAGACGTTATCCGGTTTTAGTGAATCATTACGGTGGAATTAATCATCCGGAAATGGAATGGGGCGCCTGTCATTCATTCGATGTCAACCGGGAATCAATTCTTCGGCGATGTGCGTCGTGTAACGAAACTGGTTGTCGGGCATTGAACACTCTTTGACAAATAAATGGTTCCAGCAATATTACTCATGGAAATCAATGGTTTGACGACGGAGTGTGCGGTGGCGTACAAAGCGGAAAATTAGTGCGTCGATTCAGATTTGAGACAGTTTCAAACGACCGTGTGAGGCGTGGTGCCGCAGCGGAGCGGTGTCCGGTACATCACGGAAACAATTGAAAATCGACTGTAAGTATATGAGCGGCAAGCCAGGTAGCCCGGTCGCACCGGCCTTGGGTCAACGCGAGGGAATTGATCAGTCAAATGGCGCGCAGTGTCCGCCGCCGGGAAGAGTGTCCGGAAATGAGACGCTTTTTTTGTCTTTTTGCCGGTAATTCGGTCGATCTAATTCCGGCGTGATTCATATATTAAGGACGGGCATGGTTTGGCACGTAAATCGCTTATTCGGGCTGGCGCGTTGAAACGGGACGGTCGACTCGATCCGGCGGCGAGAAGCCGATGGTCGGTTGGAATCAGGGTTGTGGCCGCAACTCCAGTCAACGTCCGGGCGCGCATCGCGATAACGAATTCCGTGCACGCGGCTGCAGGCGGTGCGGACGATAAAAGGGATACAGACATGCTTCATCTTCACTCGAGCTACTCGGCGAATGCCATCCTCGATGCCCTCCCCGAGGACAGCATCCGCACCATCGCACCGCATCTCGAACTGGTCAGGATCAAGGCCGGGATGCTCGACCGGGTCGGCGAGCCGATGCGCCACGTGCATTTCCCGACGACGTCGATGATGTCGGTGCAGCATTTGATGGAGGACGGTGCGATGGTCGAGGTGGCACAGGTCGGCCGCGAAGGCGTGGTCGGGCTGGCGACGATGGTCGGTGGCGCCGCGGCGTCGCAACGGGTCGAGGTCCGCATCGGCGGGATGGCCTATCGCGTGCCGAGCTGCGTGGTGCGTGCCGAATTCGAGCGCTCGCCGGAAACCTACCGGCTGCTGCTCAACTACTGCCAGGCGGCGATGGCACAGATCTCGCGCAGCGCGCTGTGCAACCGGCATCATTCGGTCAGCGAGCAGCTCAGCCGCTGGCTGCTGCTTGCACATGACCGCATCGACGGCGACGAACTGGCCGTCACGCAGCAGACGATCGCGAACATGCTCGGCGTGCGGCGCGAAGGCGTGACGGAAGCGGCAGGCAACCTGCAGGAAGCCGGGCTGATCCGGCAGCGCCGCGGCCGCATCACGGTGCTCGACCGCGACGGCCTCGAACATCACGCGTGCGAATGCTACAACCTGATTCGCGCGGACTATCGCAGGCTGCTCGGCACGCGCGGGACGGCGAGGCCGACACCGACACCGGTTCGGCCCCGCATGCCGGACGCGCATCGCGGGTTCCCGGCACATGGTGCGTGACGATGCTATCGAAGTCCGGTGGGACGAATTCGCTGCGGCGTTCTGTGATCGCAGTTACCGACGCCGTGCTCGTGCTGACAGGCGCGCTTGCCGCGCAGGCGGCATCGGGCCTTGCGTGGCGCGAGCTGTCCGACGCGCAGCGCGGCGCGATTGCGCTGCTGTGCGTGCTGACCGTGGCCTTGCTGCCGCGCTATCTGCGCACGGTGCGTGGCGGCATGGCGCCGCAAGGCGGCACGCATGCACTGACGCAGACGATGGTGGCGCTCGTCTGCGCGAGCGTGCTGACGGTGACCGCCGCGATGTGGATCATGAATCGCGGCGGCACGATCACGACACCCTGGATCGTGCGCACGGTGCTGGCCGGCGACGTTGCGTTGCTGCTCGGCCGCGCCGCGCTGCTGGCGCTTGCGCTGACGCGTGACGACCCGCGCGCGCGGCAGCGCCGCGTCGCGGTGGTCGGCGCAACGGCGTACGGGCGTGTCGCGGTCGAGCGGATGCAGCTGGCGCCGCAGGGGCCTTTCGTGGCGGCGTGCGTATTCGACGACGATGCCCAGGCTGCCTCCGGCGGCATCGGTGGCGTGCCGGTGATCGACGACTGGAACGCGTTGCGCGACCTGATTCGCGGCGGCGACATCGACGAGGTCTGGCTCACGCTGCCGATGTCGCACGAGTGGCGGATCCAGCGCATCGTCCGAGAGTTGCGCGACGAGTTCGTGGAACTGCGGCTGTTGCCCGACGTGCGGCAGATGGCGGTGGTCGATCGCTCGGCGACCGACGTGCTCGGCATGCCGGCCATCAACCTCGCGACCACGCCGCGTTCGGCGCCGGAGCTGTGGGCGAAGTTCGCGTTCGACCGGCTGTTCGCATTCGGCGTGCTGATTCCGTTGCTGCCGCTGCTGTCGCTGCTGGCGATCGCGGTCAAGCTGTCGTCGCCGGGGCCCGTGTTGTTCAGGCAGCGCCGCAAGGGTGTCGACGGCCGGGAGTTCGACATTCTCAAGTTCCGGACGATGCGCGTGCATCGCGCCCAGCCGGGCGTGCTGCAGCAGGCGTCGCGCAACGATTCGCGCATCACGCGCGTCGGCGCGTTCCTGCGACGTACGTCGCTCGATGAACTGCCGCAGTTCTTCAACGTGCTGTTCGGGCAGATGTCGGTGGTCGGCCCGCGCCCGCACGCGATCGAACACGACGACCTCTATCGACAATTGATCGACTGCTACATGTATCGCTACCGCGTGCGGCCCGGCATCACCGGATGGGCCCAGGTGAACGGCTATCGCGGTGAAACGCGCAAAGTCGAGGCGATGGAGGCACGTGTGAAGTTCGATCTGTTCTACATGCAGCACTGGAGCTTCTGGTTCGACATGAAGATCATCCTGCTGACGATCGTGCGCGGCTTCATCGGACGCAATGCATTCTGAGGATCACGAATGATTGAGGAGGCGCCGCGCGAGCGATCGTCCCGACAGAGTCATGCCGGTTCGTGCGCGCGGCCGAAGTGTTGTGGTCGTGCCGGAATTTGCTGCGCTGCGGTCGTGCCGGCGAGCGTCCGAGCGTGCACCGCAGGTCCGGATTACGCGTCCGGCCCCAGTTTCCGCACGGCTGCCGCTGCCTGACCGGCACGCTGATTCCGGTCAACACACGCGTGTTCAATGGGTTTATCCTGCGTCGAATGCGTCCGGCGCTTCGTGTCGCCGGGTGCACATTCGGACACGGTGGCAGGCGGTGACGCCGGCTCGCCGTGCACCGGTGCGACACCGCGCGCCGCCATGCGCCGCGCGGAACCCGGAACAGGAGAGACGGCCATGGCGCTCGACCCACAACAACGGCAGACGCTGAAACAGCGGCTGAACGAGAGCGAGCAGACGTTGCGTGCGGAGATCCGCGCCAGCGAAGACCAGCGTGCGTCGGAATCCTACGCAGACCTCGCCGGCGCGGCGCCGGACGAGGGCGACGAGGCCAATGCGGATCTGTTCGTCGACGTCGATCATGCGTTGATCGGCATGAAACTGACTGAGCTGCGCGCGATCGGCCGCGCCCAGCAGCGGATACGTGACGGCAGCTACGGCGAGTGCATCGACTGCGACGGCTCGGTCGGCTACGAGCGCCTGCTGGCGCGCCCGGCCGCCGAACGCTGCACGCATTGCCAGTCGATCTACGAGCGGCACTACGCCACCACGCCGCGCGCCTCCCTCTGACGCCGACATCGTCGCCATCACGGCGCCGCGCACGCGGCGCGGCCGGCGTACGATGATGAACGGGCGCCCGGCGGCGTCAGCATGCGGCGCCGGGCGGGCAGACGCCGTCGCGTATGCGCGGCGCCATCCACGTGGAAGGGAGCCACGCCGATCATGCCGATCCACAATGCCGAGTGTGCGACCGTGTTCGCCGAGATCGCCGACATGCTCGAAATCCAGGGCGCCAATCCGTTCCGGGTGCGTGCCTATCGCAACGCAGCACGGACGATTGCCGACTACGGGCGCGATATCCCGACGATGATCGCGAACGGCGACGATCTCGGGAAGATTCCGTCGATCGGGCCCGATCTCGCGTCGAAGCTGCGCGAGATCGCCGCGACCGGCACCTGCGAACTGCAGCAAACGCTGCGTCACGCGCTGCCGGGCGCGATCGTCGAGCTGCTCGACGTGCCGGGGCTCGGCGCGAAGCGCGTGAAGGCGCTCCATGACGCACTGCACGTCGATTCGCTCGAGCAGCTTCGCGCGGAAGCGAAGAGCGGGCACGTGCGCGAGTTGCCGGGCTTCGGCGCGAAAACCGAAGCGCATCTGCTCGAAGCGATCGACGACCGGCTGAAACGCGAACCTCAACGTTTCCTGCTGCCGGATGCGACGCACGCGCTGCAGCCGCTGCTCGAACGCCTGCGCGCGATCGCGGGCGTCGGCAAGGCCGTGCCGGCCGGCAGCTTTCGCCGCCGCCGCGAGACGGTCGGCGATCTCGACATCCTCGTCACCGCACGTGATCCGGTGGCCGTCGCCGACGCGTTCGTCGCCTATGGCGAGGTCGTGCGCGTGCTCGCGCACGGCAAGACGAAGTCGAGCGTCGTGCTCGCCGGCGGGTTGCAGGTCGACCTGCGCGTCGTCGATGCCGATGCGTTCGGCGCGGCGCTCGTCTACTTCACCGGATCGAAGGCGCACAACATCGCGTTGCGCAGGATCGCGCAGGCCGGCGGGCTGAAGATCAACGAATACGGCGTGTTTCGCGGCGAAGAACGGATTGCCGGCGCGACCGAGGCGTCGGTCTATGCGGCGATCGGGTTGCACGACGTGCCGCCCGAGTTGCGCGAGGATCGCGGCGAGATCGACGCCGCGCGCGCGGGCACGCTGCCGGCACTGGTCGAGCGCAAGCACGTGCGCGGCGACCTGCACGCGCATACCGACGCGTCGGCCGGCCGCGACAGCCTGCGTGCGATGGCCGATGCGGCCCGCGCACGCGGGTTCGCGTACCTGGCCATCACCGACCGGGCGCCGCAGGCCGGCGGCAGCCGCAGCGACTTCGACTGGCTTGCCCGGCAGCTCGACGAGATCGATCGTCTCAACGCGTCGTTCGACGATCTCGTGCTGCTCAAGGGCGTTGAGGCCGGCATTCGCGAGGATGGCAGCCTCGATGTGCCCGATGCGATGCTCGGCCGGCTCGATCTCGTGGTCGGCGCGGTACGCGACGGCTTCGAGCTGTCGCGCGACGCACAGACCGCGCGCATGCTGCGCGCGATGGACCATCCGTATTTCTCGATTCTCGCGCACCCGACGGGCCGCGTGCTCGGCGAGCGTGATGCTTGCGAACTCGACGTGCCGCGCGTGATCGCGCACGCCGCGGCGCGCGGTTGCTTCGTCGAACTCGATGCGCAGCCGCGGCGGCTCGACCTGCCGGACGTCTGGTGCCGCGAGGCCGCGAAGGCCGGCGTGCCCGTGGCGATTGGCTCGGATGCGTGCAGCCCGGACGAACTCGACCATCTTGCGTACGGCGTCGATCAGGCGCGACGGGGCTGGCTCACGCGGCCCGACGTGCTCAACACGCGCACGCTCGCGCAATTGAGGCCGCTGCTGGCACGCACGATGGGAGCGGGCGGCGCGTCGAAGCGCAGCGGCGGCGCGAAGGGCGCGTGAACGCAGCCGCCGGCGCGTGCCGTCAGCGGCCGGCCGGTCATGATTGCGGTCGCGTCATGCCAGTACGCCGGCCGCCGGCACATAGGGCAGGCCGAGCGCCAGTGCTACGGCTTCGTACGTGATGTGTCCGTCGCACACGTTCAGGCCCGCGCGCAGATGCGGATCGTCGACCATCGCCTGCTTCCAGCCCTTGTCGGCGAGCGCGAGCGCATGGGTGAGCGTCGCGTTGTTCAGCGCGAAGGTCGACGTGCGCGCGACTGCGCCGGGCATGTTCGCGACGCAGTAGTGCACGACGCCGTCGACGACGAAGGTCGGGTCCGCGTGCGTCGTCGCATGCGAGGTCTCGAAGCATCCGCCCTGGTCGATCGCGACGTCGACGACGACCGCTCCCGTGCGCATCGTCGCGATCATGTCGCGCGTGACGAGCCGCGGCGCCGATGCGCCCGGCACGAGCACGGCGCCGATCACGACGTCGGCATCGCGCACGGCTTCGTCGATCGTGTGTGTATTCGAGCAGACGGTCGCGATCCGGTTGGCGAAGACGAGGTCGAGCTGGCGCAGCCGGTTCACGTTGGTATCGAGCACGGTGACGCGTGCGCCGAGGCCGACCGCCATCTGCAGGGCGCCGGTGCCCACCACGCCCGCGCCGAGCACGACGACATGCGCGGCCGGCACGCCGGGCACCCCGGCCATCAGCAGGCCACGCCCGCCGCGCGGGCTTTCGAGATGCGTCGCCGCGACCTGGATCGACATGCGCCCGGCCACCTCGCTCATCGGTGCGAGCAGCGGCAGGCCGCCACCCGGGCCCGTCACGGTTTCGTACGCGATGCAGACGGCGCCGGACTTCACGAGTGCGGCCGCCTGGTCGGGATCGGGCGCGAGATGCAGGTACGTGTAGAGGATCTGGCCGCGTCGCAGCATCGCGCATTCCGCCGGCTGCGGCTCCTTGACCTTGATGATCATGTCGGCGCGCGCGAAGACTTCGTCGGCGCCGTCGCAGAGCGATGCGCCCGCGGCCGTATAGTCGCGGTCGAGCAGGCCGATCGCCGTGCCCGCGCCGCGCTGCACCAATACGCGATGGCCGTGCCGCGTCAGTTCGCGCGCGCCGGCCGGCGTGAGGCCCACGCGATATTCGTGGTTCTTGATCTCTTTCGGCACACCGATCAGCATGAGTCGCCTCCATGGCCTTCGTTATCGTTTTCGTGCAGGTGTGCAACGCGGCGAACGATGCACGTGCGGCCGATCGCGCAGAGGCGTATCGACCGCAGTACTGGAATATCAGGGTAGTAGTGCGCGGAGGGAAGTCAAGCGGCCGGACCGCGTGCAGCGGCGCGCGCACTGCATCGCAACATGCGCTGTCGCGGGTGGCGGGTTGCGACCGGAGGTCGCTATGCACGAGCTGCCGGGTTTCGGTATCGTCGCATGTGTCGCGGATCGGGGCCGCGCGCCGGAACGTTGCCGGCGACCCATCGAGATAGCGAGACAACGACACGAGGACATCGACTGACATGACCGGAGCGTACTTCAGCGTGCCGACGCTTTGCGCAATCGCGCTCGTTCACGTCTACTGGGCGTTGGGCGGGCGGCGCGGCAAGGGGGCGGCCATTCCGGAGCAGGACGGCGAGCCGCTGTTGCGGCCGACCGCCATCGGCACGCTCGCGGTCGCGGTGGCGTTACTGGGCGGCGCGTGCGTGGTTGCCGCGCGTGCCGGCTGGCTGGGGCCGAACGCGTATCCCGGTACGATCTCGTTCGCGGTCGTTGCGTTCGCACTGATCTTCGCGGTGCGGGCCGTCGGCGATTTCCGTTACGTCGGCTTCTTCAAGCGGATTCGCGGGTCGCGTTTCGCACGCATGGACACGCTGTATTACTCGCCGCTTTGCGCGGCGCTGGCGCTGTCCATCGCGTCGATGTTCTGGCCGTGGTGAGCGCGCGTCTCAGCGCGCGGGCCCGTCGATCTCTTTAAGGCATTCCGCCGGCACGGTGTCGGTCAGCCATACGCCGTTTTCCGCGACGAAGAACGTGTGGTCTTGCCGATGCATGCGCAGCGCATCGACTTCGAGTATCACGGGCACGCCGTAGCGTGTGCCGACGGCCAGCGCCGTCCGGATGTCCGGCGACAGATGCACGTGATGACGGGCGCCGGGTTTCAGCCCTTGCACCCGAATCGAATCCAGGAAGCGCGTCGCCGTGCCGTGATACAGGCGCTCGGGCGGCTGCGCGGTGGGATAGCGGCGCTGCACGGCGGGCGTCGAATGGCCTTGGACCGCACGGATGCGACGGCCGTCGTCGGAAAGGGCGAAGCGCTGCTTGTCGTTGGTCGCGCAGACGGTTTCGAGCGTTGCACGATCGAGGTGGAGCCCACGGCGGGCAGCGCCGGTAAGCAGTGCGTCGATATCGGCCCAGCCTTCCGGGTTGAGTTGCAGCCCGATCGACTGCGGTGCGTGGCGCAGCAGGTAGCTGAGATATCGGCTGATGCCGGTCGCGTCGGTCGCCGGCAGTTCATTGTTCTGGTGTGGTTTCATCAGACGCGGAGGCTACCAGAGCACCCCGCAAAAGGGCACGCCCGGTACCCCGCGTAGCTGGAAAGAGACAACCTTTGGCGCCGCTCGCCACACAACAATCGTCTACCTGACGCCCCTCATCAGTCGGCGTTCACGCGATCCTTGCCGATTCCGACTCCCCGATTTTTCAATTGTTGCGATTTTCGATGCATTGAATTGCACTGATACGACACTCAATGGAACCGGTTCCATCTATAATTCGCGGCACTTGTCGCCGGGCCCGAAAGAGGGTCGTGCACGTTGCGCTTGCTGTCGGCAAACGCGGCGTCTAAGTTGAATGAGGGTCATGAGCGATGAGGGGCAGATGCCGGCAAATGCCGGTATTTGTCAGACGATAAGGCTCACGAAGAAGCCGATCCGTGCAGCGCATCCTGAATTGGCGCGATGCGCGGCTGCTTGAAGGCGCTGCCGTGCATGACATGGGCGGCGCCAGCAGCGAGGTTGTTCGCAACAGACGAAAGAACAGGACGGCCAGCCGCATGCGGCATGGCTGCCATGCCGGACATGCCGCATGCGGAGTGCGCGCGTCCGGGTCCCGATCCCCAACGATCAACATCCGACCATGTCCACGCCACCTGACAAACCCAACTCGCGCCGCCGTTTCCTGCGCACGTCGGTCGCGCTCGTGCCGATCGCGTCGGTCGCCGGCTGCGACCTGCGTTCGTCGTCGCCTTCCGCGACGACCGGCAACGCGCCCGGTGCATCGGCCAGTGCCGAACGCGCGCCATACAAGCCGACCTTCTTCGATGCGAAGGAATGGGCGTTCGTCCAGGCCGCCGTCGACCGGCTGATTCCGGCCGACGCTGAAGGCCCCGGTGCGCTCGAATCGGGCGTGCCCGAATTCATCGACCGCCAGATGGAGACGCCGTATGCGCACGGCGCCACCTGGTACATGCAGGGTCCGTTCCAGCAAGGCGTGCCCGAGCTGGGCTACCAGCTGAAGCTGGTGCCGCGCGACATCTACCGGCTCGGTATCGCGGCGGTCAACCGCTATTGCGAGAAGACTCACGGCAAGGCGTTCGCGGATCTCGACGCGCCGACGCGCGACACCGTGCTCGGCGCGCTGGAGAAGGGCGGCGCGCAGATCGACGACGTGCCGCCCGGCGTGTTCTTCGGCCAGTTGCTGCAGAACACGCGCGAAGGTTACTTCTGCGATCCGGTGCATGGCGGCAATCACGACATGGCCGCGTGGAAGATGATCGGCTTTCCGGGCGCGCGCGCGGACTTCATGGATTTCGTCAACCAGAACGGCAAGTCGTATCCGTACGGCCCCGTCTCGATCAACGGGGAGCGCAGCTGATGGCCGCAGAGAAAAAACCGCATGTCGATGCGGTGATCGTCGGCTTCGGCTGGACCGGCGCGATTCTCGCGAAGGAACTGACCGAAGCGGGCCTGAACGTGGTTGCGCTCGAGCGTGGCGAGTATCGCGACACCTATCCGGACGGCGCGTATCCGAACACGATCGACGAGCTGACCTACAACATCCGCAAGAAGCTGTTCCTCGACCTGTCGAAGACGACCGTGTCGATCCGCCACGGCCTGCAGGACACCGCGCTGCCGTACCGGCAGCTCGCCGCGTTCCTGCCGGGCGAAGGCGTGGGCGGCGCGGGGCTGCACTGGTCGGGCGTGCATTTCCGGATCACGCCGGAAGAGTTGCGCCTGCGCAGCCACTATGAAGAGCGCTACGGCAAGAAGTTCATTCCCGAAGGGATGACGATCCAGGACACGGGCGTGACCTACGAGGAGCTCGAGCCGCATTTCGACTTCGCCGAGAAGGTGTTCGGCACGTCGGGGCAGGCGTACAAGGTAGGTGGCAAGGTGGTCGGCGACGGCAACGTGTTCGAAGCGAACCGTAGCGACAACTTCCCGCTGCCCGCGCAGCTCAATACCTATTCGGCGCAGCGCTTCTCCGATGCCGCCAAGTCGCTCGGCCTGCATCCGTACCGGCTGCCGTCGGCGAACACGTCGGGGCCGTACACGAACCCGTACGGCGTGCAGATGGGCCCGTGCAACTTCTGCGGCTATTGCAGCGGCTACGCGTGCTACATGTACTCGAAGGCGTCGCCGAACCTGAACATCCTGCCCGCGCTGAAGCAGGCGCCGAACTTCGAGCTGCGCTCGAAGTGCCACGTGCTGCGCGTCGACCTCGACGATACGAAGAAGCGCGCGACGGGCGTGACCTACGTCGATCCGGCCGGGCGTGAAGTGCACCAGCCGGCCGATCTCGTGATCGTGGCCGCGTTCCAGTACCACAACGTGCACCTGCTGCTGCTGTCGGGCATCGGCAAGCCGTACGACCCGATCTCGGGCGAAGGCGTCGTGGGCCGCAATTTCGCGTACCAGAACCTGTCGACGATCAAGGCGTTCTTCGACAAGGACACCTACACGAATCCGTTCATCGGCGCAGGCGGCAACGGCGTCGCGGTGGACGATTTCAACGCGGACAACTTCGACCACGGCCCGCTCGGCTTCGTCGGCGGCTCGCCGCTGTGGGTGAACCAGGCCGGCGTGAAGCCGATCAGCGGCATCGCGACGCCGCCGGGTACGCCGCAGTGGGGCTCGGCGTGGAAGAAGGCGGTGAAGGACAACTACGCGCACACGATCTCGATGGACGCGCACGGCACCAACATGTCGTACCGCGACGTGTATCTCGACCTCGATCCGACCTATCGCGATTCGTACGGCCAGCCGCTGTTGCGGATGACGTTCGACTGGAAGGACAACGACATCAAGATGGCGCAGTACGTGACCGGGCAGATGAAGAAGATCGCGGAGGCGATGGGGCCGAAGGCGATCGGCGTGTCGACGCGCGAGTTCGGCAAGCACTTCGATTCGCGCGCGTACCAGACGACCCACCTCGTCGGCGGCGCGATCATGGGCACCGACCCGAAGACGAGCGTGCTGAACCGCTACCTGCAGTGCTGGGACGTGCACAACGTGTTCGTGATGGGCGCATCGGCGCTGCCGCAGGGCATCGGCTACAACCCGACCGGGATCATCGCGGCGCTGGCCTACTGGTCGGCACGTGCGATCCGCGAGCAATACCTGAAAAATCCCGCCCCGCTGGTGACCGCATGAAGAGGACGATGAACCACAACGTCACGCGCCGGATGTCGCGCGCGCTGGCAGCCGGTGCGGCCTGGGCCGCGTTCGGCTTCGCCGGCTCGACGGCGTTCGCGCAGCCGGCAACTCCCGCGGCGGCTTCCGGCCCGGCGGCCGCACCCGCGGCCCAATCCGCCGACGCGGCCCTGATCAAGCGCGGCGAATATCTCGCGCGGGCAGGCGACTGTATCGCGTGCCACACCGCGAGCGGCGGCAAGCCGTTCGCGGGCGGGCTGAAATTCGACACGCCGATCGGCGGGATCTACTCGACGAACATCACGCCGGACCCGAAAACGGGCCTGGGCGGCTGGACCGTCGAGGACTTCACGCGCGCCGTGCGCGAAGGCGTGCGCAAGAACGGCGACACGATGTATCCGGCCATGCCGTTCCCGTCCTACGCGCGCCTGACCGACGACGACATGAAGGCGCTGTACGCGTACTTCATGCACGGCGTCGCGCCCGTCGAGCACGAGAACCGCGCGGTCGACATCGTGTGGCCGTTGTCGATGCGCTGGCCGCTCGGCATCTGGCGCAAGATGTTCGCGCCGACCCCGAAGCCGTTCGACGCGGCGCCATACACCGATCCGGTGGTCGCGCGCGGTGCGTATCTCGTGCAGGGTCTCGGCCACTGCGGCGCGTGCCATACGCCGCGCGCGCCGACCATGCAGGAGCGCGGGCTGACCGACGCGGACGGCCCGGACTTCCTGGCCGGCGGCGCGGCGATCGACGGCTGGGTGCCGACGAGCCTGCGCGGCGAGCCGCGCACGGGCCTCGGCACGTGGACGGAAACCGAGATCGTGCAGTTCCTGAAGACGGGCCGCACGTTGCGCACGGCCGCGTTCGGCGGGATGACGGACGTGGTCGGCCACAGCATGCAGCACATGACCGACGACGACCTGAACGCGATCGCGCGCTACCTGAAGACGCTGCCGCCGCGCGTGCAGGGCGAGCAGCCGCACGTGTACGACGCGGCCGCCGCGAAGGCGCTGCAGACCGGCGACGCGAGCAAGCCGGGCGCGGCCGTCTATCGCGACAACTGCATGGCGTGCCACCGCAGCGACGGCCACGGCTACACGCGCGTGTTCCCGGCGCTCGCCGGCAACCCGGTCGTGCAGGGCGACGATCCGACCTCGCTGATCCACGTCGTGCTGGAAGGCAGCGCACTGCAGGGCACGCGCACCGCGCCGTCGACGTTCACGATGCCGCCGTTCGGCTGGCGCCTGTCGGACCAGGAAGTCGCGGACGTGTCCAACTTCGTGCGCACGAGCTGGGGCAACACGGGGGCTGCCGTGACGGCCGCGCAGGTCGCGAAGGTGCGCAAGAGCGTGCCGTCGACCCGGCCCGAACCGCCGCCGGGCGCGCGGTTCCCGCAAGCGTCGCGCTGACGGGGCGGCGGGGCGCCGGCCCCGCCTGTCGGATGTGCTTCAAGGCGCCGCCGTTTCCGCGCGGCGCCTTTTGTTTCGCCGGGGGTTGCACCCCGCAAGGGCGCGCCGATGCGTGAAATTTTCGCGGCGGCGCGCCATTTTTCCGCCTCATCCCTTATCCTTTCGTTCTTGAACCTTACTAAATAGTTACAAGAACTTCGGGAGGGGGGATGCCTCATGACGTCAGCCTGATTGCGTTGCTCGCGGCCGGTTTCGGTCTCGCGATGGTCTTCGGTTATTTCGCGTCGCTGTTGAAAATGCCGCCGCTCGTCGGCTATCTGCTTGCCGGGATCGTGATCGGCCCCGGCACGCCCGGCTTCGTCGGCGACCTGTCGCTCGCGCAGCAGCTCGCCGAAGTCGGCGTGATGCTGCTGATGTTCGGCGTCGGCCTGCATTTCTCGCTCGGCGATCTGCTCGCGGTGCGCAAGATCGCGCTGCCCGGCGCGATCGTCCAGATTACGGTGGCCACGCTGCTCGGCGGCGGGCTCGCGCTCACCTGGGGCTGGAGCGTCGGCGCAGCGCTCGTGTTCGGGCTCGCGCTATCGGTCGCGAGCACGGTGGTGCTGCTGCGTGCGCTCGAAGGGCGCGGGCTGGTCGAGACGGTCAACGGGCGCATCGCGGTGGGCTGGCTCGTCGTCGAGGATCTCGTGATGGTGCTCGTGCTGGTGCTGCTGCCACCCGTCGCGGGGCTGCTCGGCGGCACGCCGCCCGGCGACGCGCAGGCGGCCGGCGGCAGCGTGTGGGGCACGCTCGGTGTCACGATGCTGAAGGTCGCGGCGTTCATCGCGCTGATGCTGGTGGTCGGCAAGCGCGTGTTTCCGCGCATTCTGTGGCTCGTCGCGCGCACCGGCTCGCGCGAGCTGTTCACGCTGTGCATGATCGCGGCCGCGGTCGGCATCGCATTCGGCGCGGCGAAGCTGTTCGACGTGTCGTTCGCGCTCGGCGCGTTCTTCGCCGGGATGATGATGCGCGAGTCGGAATTCAGCCGGCGCGCGGCCGACGAGACGCTGCCGCTGCGCGATGCGTTCTCGGTGCTGTTCTTCATTTCGGTCGGGATGCTGTTCGACCCGAAGATCCTGCTCGCGGAGCCGCTGCACGTGATCGAGGTCGCGGCGATCGTGGTGATCGGCAAGACGCTCGCGGCGGTCGCGCTCGTGATCGCGTTCCGCTATCCGCTGAATACCGCGCTGACGGTCGGTGCGGGTCTCGCGCAGATCGGTGAATTCTCGTTCATCCTCGCCGGGCTCGGCCGCGCGCTCGGGCTGCTGTCGGCCGAGGGGCAGAGCCTGATTCTGGCCGTCGCGCTGATCTCGATCGCGATGAACACGCTGCTGTTCGCGATGATCGATCCGGCGCTCGCGTGGATCCGCAAGCATTCGGCGTTCGCGCGCAAGCTCGAGGCGCGCGACGATCCGCTCGCCGCGCTGCCGATGTCGACGCCGCAGACGCACCTGACCGGGCAGGTCGTGATCGTCGGCTACGGCAAGGTCGGTACCCGAATCGCGCACGCGCTGGACGAGCGCGGCATCGCGTATGTCGTCGTCGAGCAGAATCGCGAGCTCGTCGAGAAACTGCGTGAGGACGGTGTCGCGGCCGTGTCGGGCGACGCGATCGAGCCGATCGTGCTCGTGCAGGCGCATATCGCGCGCGCCGGGATGCTGGTCGTCACGCTGCCCGACGTGTTCGACGTGCGGCAGATCGTCGAGATCTCGCGCACCTTGAATCCGGCGCTCGAGGTCGTGCTGTGCACGAACAGCGGCGACGAGGCGTCGCTGCTGTCGAACGAGGGGATCGGCACCGTGTTCATGGGCGAGACCGAACTCGCGCGCGGGATGACCGAGCACGTGCTCGGCAGGATGACGAAGCCGGCGGTCGCAGCTTCGCATTGACGGCGCGCGGCATCGTGGGCAGGGCGCGGCGGCCCGGGTGGGCCGAGGCGCGCAAAAATGGCAGGAGGCGACGGCGGGAACGCTCAAATGATGCGCTGCGTTCCTGGATCGAATGACGGTGCCCGATGACGGGGAAGTCCGAGGCGGCGACGAGGCCGTCGGAGCGTGACGCGCGCGCCGGGACGGCGGCACGTCGCGCGGGCTGCGCCGATCAACCCGCCGCCGTGTTTGCCTGCGCCGGCGCGCTCGATGGCGAGGCAGTCTTCAGGGATGCGGCGGTTTTCGGCGCCGCGGCTGTCTTGGCCTGCGTCGCCGCCGCTTTCGGTGCAGCCACCGTCTTTTGCGGCGCAACGGCCTTCGCCGGCGGCGTATTCTCGGGCTCGACCGGCGCGTCGGGCGGCACGCCGAGCAGTTGCAGCGAGCCGCTCGTGACCGACGCGAACACCGGGCCGGCCACCGTGCCGCCGTAGTAGCCCTTGCCGCGCGGCTCGTCGATCATCACCGCGACGATCAGGCGCGGGTTGCTCATCGGCGCCATCCCGGCGAACAGCGCGCGGTACTTGCCCTTCGCATAGGTCGCGCCGACCTGCTTGCGCGCGGTACCCGTCTTGCCGCCGATCCGGTAGCCGTCGACGCGCGCGCGGCGCCCCGTGCCGCCTTCGCCGACCGCCATCTCGAGCATCGAGCGGATCGCCGCGGCCGTTTGCGGCGACGTCACGCGGTGGCCGCGATGCGCGTCGATCGTCTGCTGGTCGGTGCCGTTCTTCAGCAGCGACACCGGGTGCAGCGTGCCGTCGCCGGCATAGGCCGTGTAGGTTTGCGCGATCTGCAGCAGCGACATCGACAGGCCGTAGCCGTACGCCATCGTCGCCTGCTCGATCGGCCGCCAGCGCTTGTAGCCGCGCAGCCGGCCCGACGCGACGCCCGGGAACGTGAGTTCCGGCGCGCGGCCGATGCCGTATTCCTGGTATTTGTTCCAGATCGTTTCGGCAGGCAGGTTCAGCGCGAGCTTCGCGAGCGCGACGTTGCTCGACTTCTGCAGCGCCTGCGACACCGTCAGCGACCCGTGATTCGACGTGTCGTGGATCACGGCCGGGCCGATCTTGTAGGTGCCCGGCGACGTGTTGATGATCGTGTTCGGCGTGACCTTGCGCTCGTCGATCGACAGCGCGACGACGAGCGGCTTGATCGTCGAGCCCGGCTCGAACGTGTCGATCACCGCGCGGTTGCGCAACTGCTGGCCGGTGAGGCGCGCGCGGTCGTTCGGGTCGAAGGTCGGATAGTTCGCGAGCGCGAGGATTTCGCCGTTCTGCGCGTCGAGCACCACGACGCTGCCGGCCACCGCGTTGTTCTCGACCACGGCCGCCTTGAGCTGGCTGAACGCGAGCTGCTGGATGCGGCGGTCGATCGTCAGTTCGATCGTCGCGCCATGCTGCGCCGGGACGAGCGGGCGCGTGTCCGACACGATACGGCCGAGCCGGTCGCGGATCACTTCGCGCTGCCCGGACGTGCCCACCAGGCGCGCATTCGCCGCGAGCTCGACGCCCTCCTGCCCCTTGTCCTCGACGTTCGTGAAGCCGACCACGTGCGCGGCCGATTCGCCTTCCGGGTAGAAACGCTTCGAATCGGCGATCTGCGTGATGCCGTCGATCGCGAGCTTGTCGAGCTTGCCCGCGGTGTCCGCGTCGACCTGCCGCTTGAGCAGCACGAACGTCTTGTCGTTGCCGAGGCGCCGCTTGACCTCGACGAGCGGCATGTCGAGCAGCTTCGAGATCTGCGGGTAATCGGTGTCGGCGACCTGCTTCGGGTTCGCCCAGATTTCATAGGTCGACAGGCTGACGGCAAGCATCGCGCCGTTGCGGTCGACGATGCGCCCGCGCGTCGCATCGAGCTCGATCGTGCGCTGGTAGCGTTTCTGACCCTGGCCGACGTAGAACTCCTTGTTCGCGACCTGCACCCAGAAGGCGCGGCCGATCAGCGCGGCGAACGCGAGGAACACGATGATCACGATCAGTTTCGAGCGCCACATCGGCAGGCGTGACGCAAGCATCGGATGCTTGGTCGCGGCCGCGTACGGATCGGCGGGGTGGGTCTTCTTTTTCACGCTCATGCAATGGCCGGGTCGGGCCGCCCGGGGGCGGCGAGTCAGTCTGAATAATGCGATTGTAATAAATGAGTAATCGCCGTGTGGGGAAAGTATGTTCCGGCCCCGAGAAAACGCGGGTATCGGCGCGCTGACACCGGGTGAAAAAGGGGGAGTGAGCGATATTTTCCCGAAGCAGGTGACGATGAAACTCGGGTGACTTGCGACGTGCAGAACGGGGGGCGGCCGGGGATTTCAGGTATGGATCGAGGCCGGTCCCCCGGTGTGCGATCAATTGACCGGCCCGCGGTTATTTCTTTAAACCGGAAAATGAAAAACGCCCCGAAGTGGGGCGCCGTTAATGCTGAATATCGAAATGAATATCGCTGAAACCGGAATAAACCCGAAAACCGCAGACGAATTACATCGATAATTTCTATCGGGCGACGGAAATGAATTCCCGGTATTCCGGCTCGCTCGTGCAACGATCGACAGCCTGCAGTCGCCACGCGCCGGGGTGATTGCCGGCGAGCACCGCGGGGCCCTGTTCGCGCTGGGTCGCATCGAACGACAGTCCCTTCAACTGGCACACGGCATTCCCGCTGTCGGCCGCGCAGAGCGCCATTGCGCCCTCGACGTCGCGGACCTTGCCCCAGGTCGGAAGATCCATGCCCTGATGTGCCTCGCGCGACCACAGGCCCTCGTCGGTATCGACCCACAGTACCGCGAAGGCATGCCGGGTTGCCGATTCGCTGCCATTAATCCGAATGGTGAGGCGCATTGTGATCGTCTCCTAAAAAAATGACACATTCGACCGTTTTGACTTGATCAGTCTAGATAGACTGGTGTGAAACGCAAGTGATAATCCGCAATAAATTCATAGCGAGTCCATTGCGATTTCAGATGGAACGACGTCTGACGATTCATGGTTATTCCGGCCGGGCACGCGCAAACACATGCGTACCGGCGATCGCGGTGCCGATGGGGGGCGGCCGATCATCGAGACATGGGATGACAGGGCCGCGAGGCGCGTCGATCTGTCGCGCAGGACCCGCCGGGGAAACCGGGCCGACCGGGGCGGCACGCTGTCGTCGAAACGCGGGCCGATCGGATGTTGCGGCAGGTTGACGGCGCGCCCGGTACGACAGACTCCGACAATCCCATACAAATCGGCACACTTTCACGAAACTTTCGGGACAGACTTGCCTGCGGTCGGGCCCCACACTGGGATCTTCCCGATCCACTGCCGCGGACGCCCGTCCTCGGCGGCTGCCGCCGCCTCGTGCCAGAGACGCGATCGACGCGATCGCGGGCCGCACGCCCGATCGGGACTGCCGGGGCGCGCGTCAGGCCCCGGCCCGGCCGGTGAGCCGTGCGCAGCCCGCAACCGCGGGCGTCGCGCCGCCCGGCCGACTCTTCGAAGGAGACTATCGTGCTGATCTGGAAAACCGCGTTGTCGCTCAACTGGCGGACGAGCCTCGTGTCGCCGGCCAGCGCACCGGTCGCGGCGGCGAACGTCGGGCGGCTGGTGCTGACCGGCGCAACCGGCTTCATCGGCAGTACCGTGCTGACGGCGCTCGTCAATGCGGGGCTGCTCGAGCGCATCGTCTGCGTCGTGCGGGCGCAGGATCGCGGCCACGCCGTCGCGCGGCTGCGCGAAGCGGCGCTGCGCGCGGGGCTGGCGCCGTACTGGGCGTCGCGCCTGACCGATGCGAACGTGATCGTCGGTGCGCTCGGCGACGTGTGGCAGGGCGCCGACGCGCCGCGCCTCGCCGCCGCGACGCACGTGATTCATTGTGCAGGCCATGCGTCGCCGGCCGACGGCGCGCACCTGCGCGCCGACATCGCCGATGCGGTGCGCTTCGCCGAACGCTTCGCCCGGGCGCCGCGCCTGCAGCGCTTCGTGTACGTCGGCACAGCCTATGCGCATGCGGGCCGCGGCGGCATCGTGCAGGAAGAAGCCGCGGCCGCTGCGGCGAACGACGGCGCGCGCGACGCAGAAGGCCTGCCGGGTGCGGTGCTCGCGGCGGACTACCTGCATGCGAAGGCCGAGACCGAGCAGCGGCTGCGGGCGCTCGGGCTGCCGCTCGTCGTGGTGCGGCCGTCGCATGTGGTCGGCCACACGGTGCTCGGCACGCGGCCCGCGCCGAATTCGTTCTGGATGTTCCGGCTCGCGCATGCCGCGCGCCGCTTCACCGCGCGGCCGATGACCCGCATCGACATCGTGTCGGTGGACGACGTGGCGCGTGCGACGATGCTGCTGGCCGTCAAGCCGACGCTCGCGCACGACCTGTATCACGTGTCGGCCGGCGACGAGGCGCCGCAGGTCGCGCAGATCGTGCGGGCGATGGACGAGGCGGCAGGGATGACGGGCGCGCCGCGCTACGCGGCGTGTGCGCCGGCCGAGTTGCCGCTCGTGGTGCGCGATGTGCTGGGGCGGACCGATCCGGCACTCGAACGCGTGATCGGCCGGGCACTCCAGCGCTGCGGGGAATTCGCGACGGTCGATCGCGTGTTCGACAACCGCCGCGTGCGCGACGAAATAGATTTCGAGCCGCTGCCGTTCATCGATTACGTCGAGGAATGCATGCGCACGTCGCGCGGCGTGGCCGTGACCGAACTGATACGCGGCGCGGTGCACTGATCGCCCGCGCCGCACCGGCGCCCGTTCCCGCGGTTGGCGGGAACGGGCGCCGTTTTCACGTGTTGCCGCCGAGCTCGATGAGCCGGTCGAGCGCGCGATAGATGTCTTCGAGGCCGTCCTGGCCGAACCGCGATTCGAGCTGCCGGTACTGCTCGTCGATCCGCGGACCGATTTCCGTGACCAGTTTCCTGCTTTGCGGCGTCAGGCTGACCAGCAGCCGGCGCTGATCTTCCTGCGCGCGCGTGCGCGTGATCAGGCCGTCGCGCTCCATCCGTTCCAGCACGCCGGTCAGGCTCGGGCTCAGGATGCAGCAGCGCCGCGCGATCTGTCCCGCTTCGAGCGCCTGCGCCGGTTCGCCGTCGAGCACGCGGATGATCCGCCATTGCTGTTCGGTCAGCGCGAATTCCTTGAGAATGGGGCGAAACAGACCCATCAGCGTTTCGCGGGCCTCGAGCAGCAGCATGGCCAGGTTGCGGTGGTCGAGCGTACGGTTCATCGGGGAGAGCGGAGGACGGGGACGCATCAATCTTAACAGCCGCGGGTAGTGAATTTCGCGTATCAGGGTAATCGAGGTTGCCAGCGTTCGATTGTTTACTTAAGATATTAACTATTGACGATGCGCCGCGACGCGCGGCAGGGGAATGACGCATGAAGCTGTCTTGCACGACCGCCGCGGCGCCGCCGTTGCCGGTCGCCATCGGTACCGTCTACGGTGCGCTGCTCAACGAGCGCGCGGCGCTCGACGCGCTCGGCGATGCCGTTAACGCACCTCCTTACGGCCGCCCGCCGCAGGCGCCGATCCTGTACATCAAGCCCGCCAACACGCATGCGAGCGACGGCGCGGCCGTCGTCGTGCCGGCCGGCGTCGACGCGCTGGAGATCGGTGCGTCGATGGCCGTCGTGTTTGCTCGCCGCGCGACGCGCGTGCCGGCCGAACGCGCGCTCGACTATGTGCACGGCTTCACGCTCGCAAGCGATGTGTCGGTGCCGCACCCGGATTACTACCGTCCGGCCGTGCGCTTCAAGTGCCGCGACGGTTTCTGCCCGCTGGGCCCGGCCATCGTGCCGGCGTCTGCGCTGGGCGAGGTCGACGCGATCGGCCTGACCGTGCGGATCGATGGCGAGGTGGCCGTGTCTGCCTCGACGGCCACGCTGATTCGGCCCGTGCCTGAGCTGATCGCCGACGTGACGGCGTTCATGTCCTTCGACGCGGGCGATGTCCTGCTGCTCGGCGTTGCCGGCGGCGCACCGCGCGCCCGCGCGGGCAGCACGATCGAGATTTCGGCCGCCGGCATCGGCACGTTGCGGCACACGCTGATCGCGGAGGAAGCACGATGAAGACGGCGCGCGTGATCTACAACGGCGCACTGCATGCGGCCGAACCGGCCGGCGACGGTGCGATCCGCCTCGATACGGGGCGCGTCGTCGCGGAAGAGGCGGTCGAATGGCTGCCGCCCGTCGCGCCGCGCACGACGTTCGCGCTCGGCCTCAACTACGCCGACCACGCGAAGGAACTCGCCTTCAAGGCGCCGAGCGAGCCGCTGATCTTCCTGAAGGGGCCGAACACGTTCATCGGCCACCGGTCGCGCACCGTGCGCCCGGCGGATGCCACCCACATGCATTACGAGTGCGAACTGGCCGTCGTGATCGGCCGGCCCGCGCGCAACGTGAGCCGCGCGCAGGCGCTCGACTACGTGGCCGGCTATACGGTCGCGAACGACTACGCGATCCGCGACTATCTCGAGAACTACTACCGCCCGAACCTGCGCGTGAAGAACCGCGACACCTGCACGCCGCTCGGCCCGTGGTTCGTCAGCCGCGACGAGATCGGCGATGCGGGCGACCTGACGCTGCGCACGACGGTGAACGGCCAGGAGACGCAGCGCGGCAGCACGCGCGACATGATTTTCGACGTGCCCGCGCTGATCGAGCACATCAGCGGCTTCATGACGCTCTCGCCGGGCGACCTGATCCTGACCGGCACGCCCGAGGGGCTGGCGGACACGAAGCCGGGCGACGAGGTCGTGACCGAGATCGAAGGGATTGGCCGGCTCGTGAACACGATCGTCGGCGAAGCAGACTACTATCGCGCCGGCTGAGCCCGTCGCCCAAGGAGAGAGCATGACCATCAAGCACTGGATCGACGGCCGCGAAGTCGAGAGCCGCGAGACGTTCACGACGCTGAATCCCGCGACGGGCGAGGTCATCACCGAAGTCGCATCGGGCGGCGAGGCCGAAGTCGATGCGGCTGTGCGCGCCGCCAAGGAAGCGTTCCCGAAATGGGCGAACACGCCCGCCAAGGAGCGCGCGAAGCTGATGCGCAAGCTCGGCGAGCTGATCGAGAAGAACGTGCCGATGCTCGCGGCGCTGGAGACGCAGGACACCGGCCTGCCGATCGCGCAGACGAGCAAGCAACTGATTCCGCGCGCGTCGGAGAACTTCAACTTCTTCGCGGAAGTGTGCGTGCAGATGAACGGCCGCACTTATCCGGTCGACGACCAGATGCTGAACTACACGCTGTACCAGCCGGTCGGCGTGTGTGCGCTGGTGTCGCCGTGGAACGTGCCGTTCATGACCGCGACGTGGAAGACGGCGCCGTGTCTCGCGCTCGGCAACACGGCCGTGCTGAAGATGTCGGAACTGTCGCCGCTGACGGCCGACCAGCTCGGCCGCCTCGCGCTCGAAGCCGGCATTCCGCCCGGCGTGCTCAACGTCGTGCAGGGTTATGGCGCGACGGCCGGCGATGCACTCGTGCGCCATCCGGACGTGCGTGCGGTGTCGTTTACCGGCGGCACGGTGACCGGCAAGCGGATCATGGAGCGTGCCGGTCTCAAGAAGTATTCGATGGAGCTCGGCGGCAAGTCGCCGGTGCTGATCTTCGACGACGCCGATTTCGATCGCGCGCTCGACGCGTCGCTGTTCACGATCTTCTCGATCAACGGCGAACGCTGCACGGCCGGCTCGCGGATTTTCGTGCAGCGCACGATCTACGACCGCTTCGTGCAGGAATTCGCGCGCCGCGCGAACAACCTGGTGGTCGGCGATCCGTCCGATCCCGCCACGAATCTCGGCGCGATGATCACACGCCAGCACTGGGAGAAGGTGACGGGCTATATCCGCATCGGCGAGCAGGAAGGCGCGCGCGTGGTCGCGGGCGGCGCGGACAAGCCGGCGGGCCTGCCCGACCATCTGCGCAACGGCAACTTCGTGCGGCCGACCGTGCTGGCCGACGTCGACAACCGGATGCGCGTCGCGCAGGAAGAGATCTTCGGGCCGGTCGCGTGCCTGATCCCGTTCGAGGACGAGGAAGAAGGGCTGCGGCTCGCGAACGACACGTCGTACGGGCTTGCCTCGTACATCTGGACGCAGGATGTCGGCAAGGTGCATCGCCTCGCACGCGGCATCGAGGCCGGGATGGTGTTCGTGAACAGCCAGAACGTGCGGGATCTGCGCCAGCCGTTCGGCGGCGTGAAGGAGTCGGGCACCGGGCGCGAGGGCGGCGAATACAGCTTCGAGGTGTTCGCGGAAATCAAGAACGTGTGCATCTCGATGGGTTCGCACCACATTCCGCGCTGGGGCGTGTGACGGGCGACGGTCGTCGGCAGCACGAAAGAACCATACGGAGACTTGAACGATGGGCAAACTGTCCCTCGCCGCGAAAATCACGCACGTGCCGTCGATGTACCTGTCGGAACTGCCCGGCAGGCATCACGGCTGCCGCGAAGCGGCGATCCGCGGCCATCAACTGATCGGCGAGCGCTGTCGCGCGCTCGGCGTCGACACGATCGTCGTGTCGGACGTGCACTGGCTCGTCAACGCCGGCTATCACGTGAACTGCAATGCGCAGTTCTCGGGCACGTACACGAGCAACGAGCTGCCGCATTTCATCCGCGACATGCAGTACGCGTATCCGGGCAACCCGGCGCTCGGCCGGCTGATCGCCGAGACGGCCAGCGAGCGCGGGATCGCGACCCGCGCGCACGAGATCGACAGCCTCGAACTCGAATACGGCACGCTGGTGCCGATGCGCTACATGAACGCCGACCAGCACTTCAAGGTCGTGTCGATCGCCGGCTGGTGCATGTGGCATCAGCTCGATGAAAGCCGGCGCTTCGGCGAGGCGCTGCTCGAAGCGATCGAGAAGAGCGACTCGAACGTCGCGTTCCTCGCGAGCGGGTCGCTGTCGCACCGATTCAACGACAACGGCAGTCCCGAGGAATCGATTCACGAGATCAGCCGCGAATTCTTCCGGCAGGTCGACCTGCGCGTGGTCGAGCTGTGGAAGCAGGGGGACTTCAAGACCTTCTGCGCGATGCTGCCCGAGTACAACACGCATTGCCACGGCGAAGGCGGGATGCACGACACCGCGATGCTGCTCGGCTTGCTCGGCTGGGATCGCTACGACAAGCCCGTCGAGATCGTCACCGACTATTTCGCGAGTTCGGGCACCGGGCAGATCAATGCGATCTTTCCGCTCGCCTGAGCGCTGTGCCACGCCTTCGACAGGAGACCCGCCATGCCCCATATCGTCGTCGAATACACCGCGAACATTCGCGACGACGCGCGCATTCCCGCGCTGCTGCGCACGATCAACGCCACGCTGATCGCACAGGGCGGCGTGTTCCCGACGGGCGGCATCCGCTCGCGCGCGATCGAGCTGCAGGACTATTGCGTGGCCGACGGCACGGAGGACGACGCGTTCGTCCACGTGACGCTCAAGATCGGCTCGGGCCGTACCGACGAGCAGAAAAAGGCCGCGTGCGACGCACTGTTCGATGCGATCAACGCGCATTTCGCGGAGTTGTACGCGAAACGCTACCTGGCGCTGTCGATGGAGCTGACCGAGTTCAGCGAAAGCGGCTCGTACAAGCACAACAACATTCACGCCCGCTACAAGCGGGCCGGCTGAACCCCATTCCCGATCCGACCATGCTCGAACCCGCCATCATCGACCAGCTCGCGCAGCGTCTGCACGACGCCGAGCGCGAGCGCAAGCAGATCCGCCAGATCTCGCTCGACCATCCCGACATCACGATCGACGACGCGTACGCGATCCAGCGCACGTGGGTCGCCCTCAAGCTCGCGGAAGGCCGCACGCTGAAGGGCCACAAGATCGGCCTGACGTCGAAGGCGATGCAGAACACGTCGCAGATCGACGAGCCCGACTACGGCGCGCTGCTCGACGACATGTTCTTCGCCGACGGCGGCACGATTCCCACCGGCCGCTTCATCGTGCCGCGCGTCGAGGTTGAGCTCGCGTTCGTGCTCGGCAAGCGGCTCACCGGCCCGGACTGCACGATCTTCGACGTGTACGACGCGGTCGACTATGTGGTGCCGGCGCTCGAGATCATCGACGCGCGCAGCCAGTCGATCGACCCCGACACGAAGCGGCCGCGCAAGGTGTTCGACACGATCGCCGACAACGCGGCGAACGCGGGCGTCGTGATCGGCGGGCGGCCGGTGAAACCGCAGGACGTCGACCTGCGCTGGGTCGCGGCGATCATGTCGCGTAATGGCGTGGTCGAGGAAACGGGCGTCGCGGCAGGCGTGCTGAACCATCCGGCGAACGGCGTCGCGTGGCTCGCGAACCGGCTGGCGCGCTTCGATGTCGCGCTGGAGCCGGGGCAGATCGTGCTCGCCGGCTCGTTCACGCGGCCGTGCGCGGCGCGGCCGGGCGATACGTTCAGCGTCGACTACGGCCCGCTCGGGACGATCCAGTGCTACTTCGAGTGAGGTGAGCGAGCGATGCAGATTCCTTCGAATGTCTTCAAGACGGCGCTCGCGCGTGGCGACGCGCAGATCGGGCTGTGGCTCGGGCTCGCGAATCCGTACAGCGCCGAGGTGGTTGCGGGCGCCGGTTTCGACTGGCTGCTGATCGACGGCGAGCATGCGCCGAACACGGTGCCGACGATTCTCGCGCAACTGCAGGCGATCGCGCCGTATCCATCGCAGCCGGTCGTGCGCGTGCCGTGGAACGATCCGGTGATCGTCAAGCAGGTGCTCGACCTCGGGGCGCAGACGTTGCTCGTGCCGATGGTGCAGAGTGCCGACGAGGCGCGCGCGGCGGTGGCGGCGACGCGTTATCCGCCGCATGGTATTCGAGGCGTCGGCAGCGCGCTGGCGCGTGCGTCGCGGTGGAATCGCGTCGGTGACTACCTGCATCGCGCGAACGACGAGATGGCCGTGCTCGTGCAGGTCGAGACGCGGGCGGGGCTCGACGCGATCGATGCGATCGCGCGGGTCGAAGATGTGGACGGCGTGTTCATCGGGCCGGCGGATCTCGCGGCCGATCTCGGGCATCTCGGCAATCCGGGGCATCCGGATGTGCAGGCGGCAATCGACGGCGCGATCCGGACGATCAAGGCGGCCGGCAAGGCGCCGGGCATTCTGAGCGCCGATGAGGCGGCCGCGCGGCGCTATCTGGAGGCGGGGGCGTTGTTCGTCGCGGTCGGGGTGGATACGACACTGCTGGCAAGGGGCGCGGAGCGGTTGGCTGCGCTGTTCAAGGGGGAGGGGGCCGTGAAGAAGGGGGATGGGACGTATTGAGCCAAGTGGGCTTGCCCGTCGAGCGCGGGATGCAGGCGACTGACGAAAGGCCGCGCATGCCGACGGTTTATCTCGCAACGGGAACCGATTTGCAGCCCATTCAGATCTTCGACGGCAGAATCGCGAGCATCCGGTTGAGCTTCCGACGCCTGCTTTGGGTCTTTTGGTGAACATCCTCGCGGAGTTGGCCGACCGAAACGCGGTCAAGGTGTACCCATTCATGCGGAATTGACGACCCAGGAAGCGGCAAAATTTCTCAATGCTTCTCGTCCCCACCCGGTCACGCTGCTTGAACCGGATGCGTTGCCATAGTCAAGCATCGGCGCATACGCTTTTCCGATTTGAGGCATCACAAGGCAGAGCGCGGTCAGGCGAGTGCCGACGCAAGGTGGGCTCAGGCGTTGCGGATGGTCTACGAATGACAAGTTCGCCGTTTGCAGTTGTCGACAATGGTCGGGAAGGATTTAGTTCGACTATCTGGCCCGTGACAGGCAAGCGCGACAAGTGCTTCTGTAAGTTTGCTGTGACTCGCTCGATGGGGCACTGTTGATGAGTGGTGGTGCGCGGCATTGTTGGGTTTCGTGCGGCATTGTAAGGTCGACGACTCTACAATCCGAGTGAAAGCATGACGCGCTATAACAATAGGATTCCATACTTCAAGATCAACAAGCTAGTTTGGACGTGGAAGCGATGTGAGGGGGACGATGCAGGCATCCCGGTGTGCGATGTCGGTTTATCAATGGCAATGGCTCCCCCAGTGAAGGCGTCACCAGTAAAGCCATCTACGCCCATCGCACGGGCCGACAAGCGGGATTCGTTCGATAAGATGGTGGACGACATCGAAAGAATTGCGGGTGCATTTTCACGCTTCAAGCAATGGTTGGATGCGCCTGATCCGCCCAAGCGACCGAAACCGGCGGAGAAGGAAAGGGAAGTGCCGCCTTTCGATATTCAGCAAATCCCAGACGCTATGCGCAAGGAGCATATGCCGGTTTCGGCGAAGCTGATGGAGCGATGGTTTTCTGGAGAGCTTAACTATTCGATCACACCAAAGGATCAGCAGAACGAGATCAACCAGAATGGCGAGCTCTACCCTGAGTCGATGGTCGATCGAACCACCATTAAACTAGATTGGGTTCTTAGGCATGTGCGTGCAAAAAAGCAATATGATTATCTCATAAATGCCGCCATATATAGTCCGCTCGCATACGAAATACTTAAGGATATTCTTGTTCGATATAGCAGTATCGGGGGCGTATCACCGTGGGAAATAAGCGGAAACGATATCCGAAAACTACACAAGAAATTCCAGTTCCAGCGAGCGGCGGTGGAGAGTTCATTTGAACAGAAAGCATTGCAGGCTGTTCGACGGTTTCCGGAAGGTGGCGTTCCCGACGATCTTACTGGTGCATTGGGGGCGTTCAATTTTTATGCGGCAGTGGCTCGCGCTACTTTCGATGCTGAGAATAATAGCGCGACGGTTACGCATATCGTCGTATACGTGAGAGATGGTTATTCCTTTGAAGGGCCTGAGGATTCGCGGTCACAGTATCTAGGCCATTGGGGAAAAGGCGGCGTGATAATCGTGCCGATTTACGCGGCGGCGAATCTTGCGGATCAGCCCTGGTTTGATTTTCCCATAGTGGCAGGCGGCACGGCCGCGAACCTCTATGAACCCGGGAAAACATACTATCCGGTTCGAAATCGCTCGTTCAGAGAGTGGCAAGCTAAGTACCGCCGAGGGGGAGATTTCATAATTTTTTCCGACTATAAGCCAATCATGCTGGCTAAACCAATAACGGTGTATTTTGAATGAATGGCTTGGCCACTGCTATGCAAGGGGCGGGAATTCTTGTGCTCGCGGAAATTGTGGTGATTGTAGTAATTGCATGTATTCTGACGGTTGTTTTGTATGGGATGTCGCATAAAGAGGGGCGTTTCACGCGAATGAAAGCACGAATGAAGACGCTAGGTTTTGCTCTGGCATTTGTCACTTTTCTGTGCTGGGCCGGCTCTTACTATCAGGATGCGCGCATACGTGCTCATGCAACACATTTTGATACCGAGCGATCGAGGAACGATGGGGGCCGTTACACGGCGCAATATGCGTACCTGGGAAGAGATCGGATTCTTTTGCGACTCTATCGGACATCCGACATGCGATTGCTTGCCGAGCGGACTTACGAGTATCCGGATGCCGTCCGCTTGGTGTGGACTAAGGAATCCTTGATATTCGATACTGCCGTTGATAGTGGTGGAGAGATTAAACTCCCGCCTACACATTTTGATCGATTCACGGCGATGTTGCCGTAGCTGTCGGTAATCTGGCAAAGAAGCGGTCCCGGGCCCGTGAAAGCGATTCGCGATTTTCGTGTGTGATTAGACGCTAAAGCAGACACATTCTCGACAAGTACGTTTGCTGCGCAATCGTTCCGATTTGCTCGCGGAGCAACTCGAGCGGACATCATGTTTGATGAATCGGGGGATGCCCAATGCAGTTATTATCTCGATAATCTGCACCGCCCGGGCATGGCTCAGACTTGCAAGGTGTTCAAAGCCTATCGGGAAATCCATTGGATAGCTGTTGTGCGATGAGTTGGGTCGATGCTATACGCGAATTACTCGCTATGCAGCGCTTGGAGTCGGCGGCCCATCCGCCATATACCTCCCCGGCGTCGTCCCCAACGCCCGCCGGAACATGTCGATGAACGCGCTCACGTTGTCGTACCCGAGGTCGAGCGCAATCGTCGTCACCGGCACGCCGTCGGCAATGCGCTCAAGCGCCTTCAGCAGCCTCGCCTGCTGACGCCACTGCGCGAACGTCAGCCCTGTTTCCGCGACGAAGCGGCGGC
Organism: Burkholderia sp. AU15512; assembly: GCF_002223325.1. Taxonomy (NCBI): domain Bacteria; kingdom Pseudomonadati; phylum Pseudomonadota; class Betaproteobacteria; order Burkholderiales; family Burkholderiaceae; genus Burkholderia; species Burkholderia sp. AU15512. The sequence goes on along the minus strand of NZ_NKEX01000006.1, from coordinate 1,402,198 downwards.
TCATCGTCCGCGCACTGATGCCCGCCCATTCGGCCCATTCCTCCAGCCGCCGGTTGTCCGCGAGATCCGCGGCAAGCGCATCGGTGATCTTCATCAGCCGCGGGTCTTGCGGCCGCACCAGCCCAAGCGCCTCGATTTCCGATGACGCGATTTCATCGAGGATCACGTCGGCGATCCGCGTCCGAGCGGCATCCAGCGCCGAACCCTCCCAACTCGCCGCCCGCTGCACGGCCTCGCGCAGCAGCGGCGTCGTGCGGATCGCGCGCGGCGTATCCGGCAGCGCCGCGCAGCGTGCTTCGGCAACGAACGCCGACCAGCCGGAAATCGGTCCGAACGAGCGCAGCGAATGCCGGCAATGCGGCGGAATCCAGATTGCATGGATCGCCGGCACGACCCAGTCCTGATCGTCGAGACCGATCGTCAGCAGCCCGCTCAGCGCGCCGACGAGCTGGCCGCGCGCGTGCGAGTGGGGTGGCGTCACGCGAGGATCGCGTTGCGACAGGACAGCCGCGACGACGAACGGGCCGTCGTCGGACGTGACGAATCGGGCGGGCAGGAGGGGATCGGACATGGCCGGATAGCGGTATCGAATGGCCGTTATACCGGAGATCGGCCGAATTCGCACGCCTACACTGCATCCATCGATGACAACCGGAGTACGACACGATGCGAGCCGAACAGATGCTTCCCGACCATGCCGACCGGATCGAGGCCGACGGAACGACGATCCGCAAGGGCACCGTCGGCGCGTTCCTGGTCAACGCGCGAGTGCTGACCGACCCGAACGCCGCGCCTGCCGACCGGGCGCGCGCGGAAGCCGACACGATCGACGCGTTGCCCGCGTTGCGCGCACTTGGCCTGTTCGACGTGCTGGACGTACGCGATCCCGCGCTGCGCGCGTGGCTCGAAGCGCATTGACACGCGCCGGAACTGTCGATCGAGTATCCCGATTCAAGGAGTCACCATGAAAGCAGCAGTCGTGACGGGCGCCGGCGAGCGTCCCGCCCATATGGAATTCGACGCGCCGCGCGCGATGCCGGGCCATTGCCTGATCGACGTGACGGCGTCCGCGCTGAGCCGGATCGCGCAGGGGCGGGCGTCCGGTACGCATTATTCATCGGAAGGGCGTTATCCGTTCGTCGTCGGCGTCGACGGCGTGGGCCGCCTCGACGACGGGCAGCGCGTCTATTTCTTCGGAGCGCCCGCACCGTTCGGCGCGATGGCCGAGCGCACGATCGTGCCCGATGCGCGGTGCGTGCCGTTGCCCGACGCGCTCGACGACATCACGGCCGCGGCGATCGCGATTCCCGGAATGTCGTCGTGGGCCGCGCTGACCGAGCGCGCCCGGCTCGTCGCGGGCGAGACGGTGCTCGTCAACGGCGCGACGGGTACGTCGGGGCGGCTGGCGGTGCGGATCGCGAAGCATCTCGGCGCCGCGAAGGTGATCGCGACTGGCCGCAACGCGGCCGCGCTGCAGGCATTGCTGAACGCGGGCGCGGATGCCGTCGTGTCGCTGCAGCAGGACGACGCGCATTTGGCGCGTGCGCTCGAGCCACACTTCCGCGCAGGCGTCGACGTTGTGCTCGACTATTTGTGGGGTGCCAGCGCGCAGACGCTGCTGGTTGCTGCGGCGAAGGCAACGCCCGAAGGCCGCCGGCTGCGCTTCGTGCAGATCGGCTCGATCGGCGGCGCGGATGTGCTGTTGCCGGGCGCGGTGCTGCGCGCGACCGCGATCGAGCTGATGGGCAGCGGCCTCGGCAGTGTATCGCTGCCGCGCCTGCTGGCCTCGGTGCGCGGCGTGTTCGACGCGGCCGGGCCGGCGGGCCTGGCGATCGAGACGCGGGCAGTGCCGCTGGCAGACGTCGGCGTGCATTGGGGCGATACGAGCAGCCTCGTGCGATCGGTGTTCACGATGGGCGAGGGCAGATGAAGAAGAGGCGGTGCACCGCGTGGCTGAACGCACGGCGGGCACCGTTTACGCGCGTGATCTCCTCACGATACCGATGGGTCCGGCGATCACGCTTCGTGCAACAACCACGGGAACGGTGGCCCATCGCGAGCGAACGGGCAACGCGGCGCAGCGACGCAACGCACGCGCCGCCACCCGCCGCATCAGCCTCAGAACCGCTGCTGAATCCCGGCCGTCACCCCGACCTGCGTGGTGCCGTACCCGTTGACATCGCGCGATACACCGACCTTCTGCCCATGCTGCCCGATCGCAAACGCACCGGCTGCGTACAGCACCGTGCGCTTCGACAGCGCGTATTGCGCGCGCATCGACACGAGCGTCGGATCGGCATCGGTGCCGCCCTTGATGTTCTGGTGATACACGGCGCCGATCAGCGAGAACGTCGGCGTGAACTGATACGAGCCGCCGACCCAGTACATGTCGCTCAACTGGTTCGCGGCGCTCGTGCGATACGTGCGCTTGTAGTTGCGATAGCCGGCCATCGTCTTCAGGTTGCCGAAGTCGTAGCTCAGGCCGGCATGAATCCCCTGGATATAGTTGACCGCATCGGCCGGCGTGACGCTGTCGGCCGCGCCGTTCTGCCGGTCGAACGCGACCACCGCGGCGAACGGGCCTGTTTCGTAGCCGGCCGCGAAGTCGTATTTCGAGCTGGTCTTCATGCTGCCCGGCACGTTGCCGAAGCCGTACAACGCGCCGAACTTGAAGCCGCTGAATTCACCGTCGTAGCGCACCGCATTCGACGAGCGCGTGAACATGCCGTCCTTGCGACCGCCGGTCGCCATCGACGACGAGGCCCACGAGTAGTTCTGCGAATAACCCATCGGGTCGAACGGCATCATGTAGTCGTACGTGACGGTGAAGTTGCGGCCGAGCGTCAGTTCGCCCCATTTGCTTTTCAGGCCGACCGTCGCGCGGCGCGCGAAGATCGAGTCGGGGCCGTCGTCGGACGCGCCGTTCGCGAGGTCGATCCCGCTTTCCAGCCGGAACACCGCCTTCAGCCCGCCGCCGAGATCCTCGACGCCGCGCAAGCCCCAGCGCGACGTGTTCTTGTTGCCCGACTTGAGCTTGACGGAATTGCCGCCTTCCGGCGCCGCGTGGTTGGCGAACTCGATGCCGGCGTCCATGATCCCGTAGATCGTGACCGACGACTGCGCGTGCGCGGCCGGCACGGCGATACAGGCTGCCGCGGCCGAACCGGTGAGGACTACTGTTCGAATCGAACGTTCTACGCGTGACTTCATTTTGACGGTGTCTCCTTGGTTTTTGTGGGCGGGTTGAAACAGAAAACGGGTACGCGTCGCGCCGATGCGGGGCGCGAAGGGATGTGTGCGCGAATGCATGCGCGGCGGCGCGTGGGCCGCCGCGACGGGGTCAGCCCGCTTTCGCGAACGCCCAGCAGTCGTTGGCCGGGAATTCGATCCAGTGCTTGCCCGCTGCGCGCGGCACGTGACCGAATGCGCGCAGGCGCATTTCGCCGCAATGGAACAGGTATTCCCAGCGGTCGCCGAGATACATCGACGTGACGAGGTCGGCTTGCAGCCGGTTCGCACCCGGGCCGTCAGCGACCTGCACACGCTCGAGGCGGATCACGGCCTGCGCGTCCTGGCCCGGCGCGAAGGTGTCGCGGGCGAGCGCCTGCAGTTCCCAGCCGTCGCCGGCGAGCGTCACGCGTTCGCCGTCAATGGCCGCGACGCGCGCGTCGATCCGGTTGTTGCTGCCCATGAACTCGGCCGTGTACAGCGAGCGCGGCGCGCCGTACAGCTCGGCCGGCGTGCCTTCCTGCTCGATGCGGCCGTTGCGTAGCAGCAGGATGCGGTCGGACATCGCCATCGCTTCGGTCTGGTCGTGCGTCACGCACAGGGCCGACAGCCCGAGCGATACGATCAGCTCGCGCAGCCATGCGCGCGCTTCCTCGCGCAGCTTCGCGTCGAGGTTCGACAGCGGTTCGTCGAGCAGGATCACCGGCGGGTTGTAGACGAGCGCGCGCGCAATCGCGACGCGTTGCTGCTGGCCGCCCGACAGCTGATGCGGGAAGCGTTCCGCGAGATGGCCGAGGCCGAGCTGGTCGAGCGCGGACTGCACGCGGCGCTTCTGTTCGGCCGGTGCGACGCGGCGCAGCTTGAGCCCGTAACCGACGTTGTCGGCGACGGTACGGTGCGGCCACAGCGCGTACGACTGGAACACGAGGCCGAGCGAGCGCTGCTCGACGGGTAGGTCGACGCGCTGCGCGCCGTCGAAGAACACGCGGTCGTCGAGCTGGATGCGGCCGTCGGACGGCTGTTCGAGGCCGGCCACCGCGCGCAGCAGCGTGGTCTTGCCGCTGCCCGACGCGCCGAGCAGGCACACGACTTCGCCGGCCTTCAGTTCGAACGACACGCCCTTGAGGATCGGATTGGTGCCGTAGCTGAGGTGCAGGTCGTCGACGATGAGCTTATCCATGAAGTTTCACTCCGAAACGCAGGGCCACGCCGAGACCGGCGCCGACCATCGCAATGTTGATGACAGAAAGCGCGGCGACCTGGTCGACGGCGCCGGTCGCCCACAGCGACACGAGCAGCGCGCCGATCACTTCGGTGCCGGGCGACAGCAGGTAGACGGCCGTCGAGTATTCGCGCTCGAAGATCATGAAGATCAGGAGCCACGCGGCGAGCAGGCCGAAACGCACGAGCGGCAGCGTCACGTCGAGCGACACGCGGCTGCGCGTCGCGCCGACGCTGCGGCCGGCTTCCTCGAGCTCGGGGCCGACCTGCAGCAGCGCGCTCTGGATGAGCCGCATCCCGTACGCGAGCCACACGACCGTGTACGCGATCCAGATGCTCCACATCGAGTTCTTCAGCTCGCGCAGGCCCGGGACGAACAGGAAGATCCACAGGAACGCGAGACCGGCGAGCAGGCCGGGCACCGCGCGCGGCAGCAGCACCAGGTAATCGAGCAGCTTGGTGGCCCAGTCGGGGCGGCGGTGGCCGGCGAACGCGACCAGCGAGTAGAAGCCGATCGCGAGCGCGCCGCCGATCACGCCGATACCGAGCGTATTGACGATCGCGCGCACCAGGTTGTCCTGCTCGAACAGTTCGATGAAGTTCGACAGCGTGAGCACCTCGGCGAGCGCGACGCCTTCGCCCCAGTTGGTCACGAACGCGCGCAGCACGATGCCCGAGATCGGCACGATCACGGTCAGCATCAGCCACAGCGCGACGATCGCGAGCGCGACCCAGCGCCATACGCCGAGCGGCAGCACGGTCGCGCGGCCGGCCTTGCCCTTCACGGTGACGAAGCGGTTCGCGGTCTTCAGCAGGCGGCGCTGCAGCAGCACGAGCGGGAACGTGATCGCGACGATGCACACCGCGACCGCGGCCATCAGGTGATACGACGGCACGCCGAGCTTGTTGGTCAGCTTGTACAGGTAGGTCGCGAGCACGAGGTGGCCTTCCGGATCGCCGAGCACGAGCGGCAGCCCGAACACCTCGAAGCCGAGGAAGAACACCAGCACGCCGGCGAACAGCAGCGCGGGCATCGTCATCGGCAGGCTCACGTCGAGCGCGACGCGGAACGGGCGGGCGCCCGTCACGCGCGCGGCTTCCTCGACGTCCGAGCCGAGGTTGCGCAGCGCGGCCGACGAGTACAGGTACACGTGCGGCACGTGCGTGAGGCCGACGATCATAGTGATCGCGAAGACGGAGTACACGTTCCAGGGCACGCTTTGCACCCCGAACAGTGCCTTGAACCACACCGAGTAGAAGCCGACCGGGCCGGCCGCGACCACGTAGCCGAACGCGAGCACCATCGGCGACACGAACACCGGCGTGAGCAGCAGCGGTTCGAGCCAGCGGCGGCCGGGCAAGTCGGTGCGCACCATCAGGAACGCGAGGATGCCGCCGAGCGGGATCGAGATGAACAGCATCCCGCCGGCGATGATGAACGAGTTCTTCACGGCCGACCAGAAATCGGGGTCGCTGAAGACGAAACGGAAGCCTTCGATGCCGAGCGTCTTGTTCGCATCGAAGAACGGTGCGGACAGCAGGCTCTGGAACAGGATGAAGCCGAGCGGCAGCGCGACCGCGATGGTCAGTACCGCGACGACGATCCAGCGCAGCATGCCGGCGAGCGGCTGCAGGCTGCTGACCGGCAGCGCGGGAATCGCGTCGCGCGGGCCGGTGGCGGGCGGAACGGCAGGCACCGATCCGCGTGTGCTGGTTGAAAGCATGAGTTCGCCCCTGCGGCCATCCGGATGGCCGCCTCTAGGAAGTCGGTATGGGGAAGGGGCCGCCCGCGCGACGTGGCGGGCGGCCATTGGCCGGCCGAAGCCGGTCAGTGGATCAGCGGATCAGCCCTTGATCGCCTGCTGCCATTGCTTCAGGAACGCGAGCCGCTTCGACTGGTCCAGATAGACGAGCAGGCCGGTGCCGATCTGGATCGGCTTCAGCGAATCGCCGAGTTCCTTCGTGAGGCCCGCGGCCGACGTTTCGCCGGTCACGTCCGTGCGGATTGCGTACAGGTTGGCCTGGTTCGCGATCAGCGTCTGGCCGCGTTTCGACAGCAGGTAGTCGACCCACAGCTTCGCGGCGTTCGGATTCTTCGCCTTCTTCGAGATGGTGGTGAGGCGGCTCACGATCTGTGTGTAGTCCTTCGGAAACACGTAGCCGATCGACTTGTCCTTCTTTGCCTTCGCGTACGCGTACGATCCGAAGATGTTGTAGCCGATCAGGTTCTCGCCCGACGAGATGCGCTCCATCATCGCGCCGGTGCTCGACTGCAGCTTCGGGCCGGTCGCGCCGATCGCCTTCACGAGTTCCCATGTGACCTTCTCGTTCAGGTGCGCGTCCTGCGTCAGCGCGTTGAAGCCGACGCCGGATTTCTCGACGTCGTACGTCGTGAGCTTGCCCTTGAACTTGTCCGGTTGCGACGCGAGCAGCTTGATCAGCTCGGCGCGCGTCTTCGGCACTTCGTTCTCGGGGATCAGGCGCTTGTTGTAGACGATCGCGAGCGGCTCGAACGTCGTGCCGTAGGCCTGCTTCTGGTACTGCGCCCATTGCGGCAGGTTCGCGCTTTCGGGGGAATCGTACGACGCCATCAGGCCGTCGTTGACGAGCTTGACCTGCAGGTCCATCGCCGAGCTCCACAGCACGTCGGCGCTGGTGCTGCTCGCCGCGTTCTCGCTGATGTAGCGGTTGTACAGCTCGGTGCTGTTCATGTCGTTGTACTCGACCTTCACGCCGTACAGGCTTTCGAAGTCCTTGATCAGCGGGCGCACGAGGCCCGTGTCGGTCGTCGAGTAGACGATCAGCTTGCCTTCCTTCTTCGCGGCGTCGATGACGCCCTGGTAGCTCCCCGGATACCCGGCCGGAACCTGCGCGGCGGCGCTGCCGGCGGCAGTGCCCAGAACGACCGCCAGCGCGGCGGCGAGGTGCTTCGGTGCAAACGGCATGTCTTCCTCCAGTTACGTCTAGGTGTTGTTCGAGTGGAGCGGATGTTAATTGCGGCGCACTTTCAGCCCGCTTTCATTTCTGTTCACAATCGTGTCGTTCGTGTCATGGATTTCCCGAGGTCGAAGCGGCGGCGGCCGCGCGTTTCGCAGCGCGCGGCACGGCTGGACAAGGGAGAGCGGCGGGTTGCCGCGGGGCGCGGCAACGATGACAGGCGCGGCTAGGCGGGTTGCGCGAGCAGCTTGCCGAGCAGCCGGCCGCCATGCCGCGCGTGCGCGGCCGTCAGCGCGGAATACCCGACGACCACGCCCGCTTCGCACCGGGCGCTTCGACAGAATCCGCGGATCGGCTGCAATTCGACGCCGTCCGCCTGGGCTTGCGCGACGTACGTCGCGTCGTCCATCCCGGGCGGCAGCCACAGCACGAAATGAAAGCCCGCATGCTCGCCGGACACCGTGTACCGCCCGCCCGCGTGTTTCGCCAGCTGGTCGAGCACGAGGTCGCGCCGCTGGCGGTACGCGTGACGCGCGGCGCGCAGGTGCTTCGCAAAATCGCCGTGCGCGATGAAGCGGGCCAGCGCCAGCTGCGGCGCCACGCCGACCGAGCGCGCGGTCGCATGCCACACGGCCGACAGCGCCGGCCGCAGTTCCGCGGGCACGACCATGAAGCCGATGCGCAGGCCCGAGAACAGCGTCTTGTTGAACGAGCCGCAGTAGATCACGCGATTGCACGCGTCGAGTGATTTCAGCGCGGGCAGCGGCGCGGTCTGGTAGCTGAATTCGCCGTCGTAGTCGTCCTCGATGATCCATGCACGGGTGCGCTGCGCCCAGTCGAGCAGTTCGAGCCGGCGCGACACCGACATCGTCACGCCGAGCGGCGCCTGATGGGCAGGCGTCACGTACGCCGCGCGCGCCTCGGGATAGCGGTCCAGCGACGCAGTGTCGATGCCTTCCCGATCGACCGGCACGTCGATCACGGTCGCGCCCGCGATCGTGAAGATCTGCCACGCCGACGCATAGCCGGGATCCTCCATCAGCACTGTCGAGCCGGGCGCGAGCAGCGTGCGCGCGACGAGGTCGATCGAATGGCGGATGCCGGTCGTGATGAAGATGTCGCCGGCGTCGCACGGGATGCCGCGGTATTCGCGCAGGTAGGCGGCGATTTCGTCGCGCAGGCTTTCGACGCCTTGCGCCGGCGTGGCCCCGAGGTCGTGCGCGGTCGCGGCAAGCAGGCTGGCCCCGAGCGCCTTCTTCCATTGCTGCATCGGCAGCAGGCCGGGATCGGCAAGCCGCGCGACGAACGGGACGCCCGGGCGCACGCCTTGTTCCGGCGCGGCGTCGTCGGTCGGGCGCACTGGCGCGGGGCGTGCGTCGGAAGGGGGAAAGCCATTGGTGTCGCGCGATTGCGCGGCCGCGCGCAGATAGCTGTCCGGCACCACCGCGCATACCCGCGACCCCGACCCTTGCGTGCGGGCAATGTAGCCCTCGGAGCACAGCCGGTCGTACGCCGCTTCGACGGTCCCCCGGGCGACGCCCCAGCGCGCGGCAAGCGTACGGCTGGACGGCAGCGGGCTGTCGCCGGGCAGCAGGCGCTTCAGGATCGCGTCGCGCAGCGCGTCGGCGATGCATTCCTGCTTCGACTGCGGACTGCCCGCGGACAGCCCGGCCGGGCACGGCAGATCAAGCGGAATCGCGGCTTTGCCTCGCGGCATAGTGGTCTATTCAGTCACGGATTTAATGGCCCTTCAGCTTATATCACTTTGACCTTAGATTGCTGTCGACCCCATCAATCCGACCGGAGACGAGCTCACCGCATGAAAACGCGTTCATTACCCCAGTGGGGCTGGCTGCTCCTGTTGATGCTCGTCGTGTGCCTGCCGCGGGTCACGATCGATGCATACCTGCCATCGCTGCCGGCGATGGCGGACGCGCTGCACGGCACCGATGCCCAGTTGCAGCTCACGCTCACCCTGTACATGGTCGGCTACGCGCTGTCGATGCTGGCGTCGGGGCCGTTGTCCGACCGCTATGGCCGCCGTCCCGTCCTGCTCGGCGGCCTGTGCCTCTACGTGGTCGCAAGCGTTGCCTGCGCGTGGTCGACCAGCGTCACGGCGATCGTCGCCGCCCGCATCTTCCAGGCGTTGGGCGGCTGCAGCGGAACGGTGATCGGGCGGGTGATCGTGCGCGAGCGCTTCCCGACGGCGATGCAGGCCACGATGCTGGGCCGCATCTCGGCGGGCATGGCGCTGTCGCCAGTGATTGCGCCGCTGGCCGGCAGCGCGGTGGCCGAATGGCTCGGCTGGCGCGGCGTGTTCGGTTTGCTGGCGGCGGGCGGGCTGATCGCAACGGCGATGGTGCTGCGCTACCTGCCGGAGACGCGCGAACGCGACGGACGGCCAGCATCGGGCGCGGGGCTTCTGCGGACGTACGCGGGCCTGCTGCGCGAGCGCAGTTTCCTGCGCCACTCGCTCGCCATCAGTTTCGCGTACTGCACGTACTACCCGTTCATCGCGGAATCGTCGACGCTGTTCCAGCGGCAGCGCGGCGTATCGGGCCCGGTGTATGCGGCGATCTTCGGCCTGACCGTGCTCGGCTACCTGATCGGTTCGAACCTGTTCGCGCGGACCGGCACGCGCTGGAAGGCCGATTCGGTCATTGCGGCGGCGGCGGGCGTCAATCTGGCCAGCGCCGCCGTGCTGTGGATCGGCGGCGCGATCGCGCCGACGGCGGTCGCGGCGCTGGTCGTCCCGATGTTCTTCGTGATGATCGCCGTCGGGATCGCGATTCCGGCCTGCCAGTTCGCGGTGATGCAGCCGTATACGACGATCGCCGGGACGGCGTCCGGGCTGTTCTTCTTTATCCAGATGGCGATCACGGCCGCGTGCGGCGGCGTGCTGGCATGGCTGTCGGACGGCACCGCGCGCCCGATGATCGTCGTCACGGCCGGCGCGAGCGCCGCATTCCTGGCGGTGGCGGTCGGCCTGCGCGAGCCGCGCCGGGCAGACGACGGTTCGCGCTTCGCCACGCGGAATCGTCCCGCCGCCGAGCGCTGAGCGACGGACGGCGCGCCGGCCGACGCGCGCCCGCACGGGCGGCGCAACCCGTGTTTCCGCGAGGCGTCGTGATGGAAAGGATCATGTAATGTAGCGGCCTGTCGCTGACCTTACGGAATCCCCATGCGTGTGCTGCTCGTCGAAGACAATCCGAACCTCGCCCAGTCGCTGAACGATGCGCTGAGCGCGGCGCGCTTCGCGGTCGATCACATGGCGGACGGCGAGGCGGCCGACCACGTGCTGCGCACGCAGGATTACGCGCTGGTGATTCTCGACCTCGGGCTGCCGAAGCTCGACGGGCTGGAAGTGCTGCGGCGGCTGCGCGCGCGCCGCAATCCGGTGCCGGTGCTGATCCTGACCGCGCACGGATCGGTCGAGGATCGCGTGAAGGGGCTCGATCTCGGCGCCGACGACTATCTGGCGAAGCCGTTCGAACTGACCGAACTGGAGGCACGCGCCCGCGCGCTGATCCGCCGCAGCCTCGGCCACGAGCATTCGCGGGTCGAATGCGGGCCGCTTTCGTACGACAGTATCGACCGCAGCTTCCAGCTTGCGGGCGAGCCGTTGTCGCTCACGCCGCGCGAGCGCTCGGTGCTCGAGGTGCTGATCCTGCGCAACGGCCGCGCGATCAACAAGGAAACGCTGTCGGAGAAGATCTTCGGGCTCGACGAGTCGGTGAACGCCGACGCGATCGAGATCTACGTGTACCGGCTGCGCAAGAAGCTCGAGAACACGGGCATCGCGATCGTCACGCTGCGGGGGCTCGGTTATCTGCTGGAAGCGAAGGCGGAGACGGCTGAATGAGCCGCCGCAGCGCTCACGATCTTTGCGCGGAACGGGTGGGCACGTTGACGCGCCATGCCGGATCGACACGTTCGCGGCCCGCCAACGACACGCACGCCCTTCACGGCCGGCCGCGCGGGCGCCGAGTGGTGCGGGGTGCATGTTCCGCCATGCCCCATGGGCCCGCCTGGCAGGAGGCCGAGTGACCCGCACGAACCTGCGCACCCAGGTCGCGCTGTGGCTGCTGCTGCCGCTGCTCGGGCTGCTCGCGCTCGACTCGTGGCTCACGTACCAGCGCGCGATGAGCGCCGCGCACGTCGCGTTCGACCGCACGCTGTCGTCGTCGCTGAAGTCGATCCGCGAAGGCGTGCGGCTCAACGACGGCGAGATCGAGGTCGACCTGCCGTATCTCGCGCTCGAAATGCTCGAGTCGAGCGACGGCGGCAAGGTCTACTACCTGATCCGCGAGGACAACGGCCACACGATCACCGGCTACCCGGACCTGCCGCTGCCGCACGGGCGCGACGCAGGCGACGGCGCGCTGTTCGTCACGCGTTACTACGACGTCGTCTATCGCGGCGAGCAGTTGCGAATGGCCGCGCTGCGCATCCCCGTGCACGACGTGCCGACCGCACAGTCGCGCATCGTGTGGGTGATGGTCGGCGAGACGATCGAGGCGCGCCAGGCGCTCGCGCGCGAGATCCTGGTGGGCTCGCTGCTGCAGGAAGGGTTGCTCGTCGTGCTGGCGCTCGGCATCGTGTGGCTCGGCGTCGGGCGCGGGCTGCGGCCGCTGAACCGGCTGTCGGCCACCGTCGCCGCCCGCAGCGAGGACGATACGACGCCGCTCGATACCGGCGCGGTGCCGAGCGAACTCGCGCCGCTCGTCGAGTCGATCAACCAGTACATCGGCCGCACGCAGCGGATGCAGGTCGCGCGGCGCCGTTTCTTTGCCGATGCGGCCCATCAACTGAAGACGCCGCTCGCGGCCGTGCAGGCCGGGGTCGAGCTCGCGCTGCGGCCCGACGAGCAGCCGCGCGCGAACGGGCATCTGCGGCGTGCGAACGGTGCGGTGCGGCAGGCCGCGAAGATCGTGCAGCAACTGCTGTCGCTGTCGCGGCTCGATTCGGACAGCGGCCATGCGGTCGCGCACAAGCCGGTCGCGCTGCACCGACTCGCGCGCAGCGTAACGCTCGACTGGTCGCCGGTCGCCCGCGCGCGCGACATCGATCTCGGTTTCGAGCACGAGGCCGACCTCGACGTGCACGGGCAGTCCGACCTGCTCGGCGAGATGATCGGCAACCTGATCGACAACGCGATCCGTTATGCGGGCGACCGCGCGGTGATCACGGTGCGCGTATCGCGCGACGGTGAACACGCGCGGCTCGACGTCATCGACAACGGGCCGGGCATTCCGGCGGACGAACGCGACGCGGTGTTCGAGCGCTTCCATCGCGGCAGCAAGACGCAGACGGTCGAAGGGACGGGGCTCGGGCTGTCGATCGTGCGCGAGATCGCACGCGTGCATCAGGGTAGCGTGACGCTGGCTGATGCGGCTGGCGGTGGACTGGTCGTGACGATCTGGTTGCCGGCGGTGAACGACGCCGCGCCGCGCGCTGCGTGATGGCGATCAGCGAGGCGGGAAGCGGTGGCTGTGAGCCGCGGCTTCCCGGCAGTGAAAGGGGGCGAGCGGCTCCGCGCGCCCGGCTCAATCGCCGAACCCGATCTCCGCTTCCAACGACTGGCCGACTTCGAGCCACGCGCCCGCGCCCTCGACGACGATCGCATTGATGCCGAACGTCAGCTCGCCGTTGAAGTTCGGGTTCGCGCGATAGGTCTGCATCGTGTCGGTCGGCTCGTGCGGCCACGCCGGATCGGGCGCGCCGGTGGCCTGGTCGATCGTCGGCATCGGGCAGCGCGTGCACGGTTTCACGAGGCGCAGCCGCACGGGTGTCGTGCCTTCCGTGTCGAGGTGTTCGACGAAATCCTCTTCGAACGCGTCGAGATCCGACACGACGATATTCGGGCGGAAGCGGTTCATCGGGATCGCCGGTGCGCCCTTCGCGGCGAGCCGCGCATTCAGGTCGTCGAGCGACGACTGGCCGATCACGAGCAGCGGGTAGCCGTCCGCGAACTGCGTGTGCGTATCGATCTCGCCGGTCCATTTGCGGTTGCAGCCGCGGCGCGCGTCGGGCGCGAAGCGCACGAGCTTCGTGGGCGTGCCGAGGAATTCGGTGAGCCAGGCGGCCGTTTCGGCACCCGTGTCGATCGCGTCGACGGTGTCGCGCCACACGGTCGCGGCCATTTTCGGCGTGGCGGGCGATACGTCGCCGTCGAGCGGCGTGCGGATCTCGCGCATGCCCGGTGCGTTCAGCACGAGCGCATCGCTGTCGAGCGCGGGGCGGATCAGCGCGAGGCGCGGGTGCGTGCGCTGCGTGATCATTTGCCCGGCCGGGTCGGTGATCAGCCAGTGGCGGTCGTACGCGAGGCCCGTTTCGAGCAGTTGCGCGCGCGACAGCGCGATGCCGGCGCAGGATTTGATCGGGTAGACGAAGAGTTCGGCGATGGCTGGCATGACGCTGGCTGGAGGCGAATGGCGAGACTGCGATTGTGCCAGATCATGCCGAAGCCGTTTGGACGGCTGCGCGCCGTTGCGCAGCCGGTCATGCGAGCGGAAAGCCGGAGTCGAACGTCGTGCGCACGTCGAGCGGCTGGCGCAGCAGTCCCGCTTTCAGATAGAAGTCGGCCGTGCGTTGTTGCTCCGCGATGACCGTCGCGTCGATCGGCAGCCAGCGCGTGTTGCGGCGCTCGAACTGCAGCTTCGCGGCCGCCGGCGGAATGCCGATGATGCGCGCGAGCGCGGCGGAATACGCATCGACATGGCGGTACGACCAGGTCTGCGCGCGGACGACGCGCCGCAGGAAATCGTGCAGCACGTCGCGCTTCGACGCGATCGCCGCGTCGGTCGCCGCGAGGTAGCTGAGGCCCGACCACAGCCCGCGGCCATTGACGAGCACGCGCGCGCGGCCGCTCGTTTCGGCGAGCGCGGTATAGGGTTCCCAGGTCGCCCACGCGTCGATCGAGCCGGTTGCGAGCGCAAGCATCGTGTCGGCCGGCGGCAGGAAGCGGAACGACACGGCGTCGGGCGGCAGGCCGGCCGCATCGAGCGCCTTCAGCGTGACGAAATGGCCGATCGAGCCGCGCGTGGTGCCGATGCGCTTGCCCTTCAGGTCGGCCGCGCCTTTCAGCGCCGCGTCGGGCTGCACGAGCACCGCCGTGCCGTACGGGTCGGAGCGGTTCGCGCCGATCACCTTGATGCGTGCGCCCGATGCGAGCGCAAAGATCACCGGCGCATCGCCGATCGGGCCGCAGTCGACCGCGGCCGCGTTCAGCGCTTCGGCGAGCGGCGCGGCGGCCGGGAACTCGGTCCACGCGATGTCGTACGCCAGGCCGTTCAGTTCGCCGGCCGCTTCGAGCAGCGCGCGCAGCCCGCCTTTCTGGTCGCCGGCGCGCAGCAGCGGCCGCGAGCCCGATTGCGCGTGCAGGGCAGCCGGGGCCGCGGCGATCGTGGCGAGGGCGCTCGCCTGTGCGAGGAAATGGCGTCGGGTCGGATTCATCGTGAAGCTCGGTCGGAAGAGAAGTTCAGGGATTCAATCAATGCGGAAGCCCGGCCTGCACATCGCGTACGGGTTCGGTGTCGACGCGCAGCAGCAGCGCGGTCAGCGGATCGCCGGTCGGTGTCGGTCCGGCCGGTCGTGCGGTGGCGTCCGAGCGGCACAGCAGGTCGGCATCCGACCAGCCGGCACTGCCCGGCAACGCGCGTGCTCGCAGCCAGCCGCGCCGATCGGCGAGCAGTTGCGTGCCGGCGAGCGCGTCGGGCGCCACGCCGGCGATCGTCGCGAAGGCGCGCCACGCGTCGGGCGTCGACGCGACGCAATCGGCTCGCGCGGCGCCGGTTGCCAGTGCCACGGGCGCGCCGCGTGCCGTGACGAGCAAGGTTTGCCAGCGCGCGTCTTCTGGCGGCGGCGTCGCGCCCGGCGCGAGCGCGACGACGCGCACGCGCTGGCCGTCGCGCCAGCGTTCGAGCGGCTGGGGCGCGGCGGCGCCGCAGCGCACGTCGAGCGCCGGCAGCGGGACCGGCACGGGCCACGCGCCTTCCGCCTGCGCGCCGCTGCCCGCGGCGAGCGCTTTCAGGTAGTCGAGCACGGCCCAGGTGTCCTCGGGGCCGAGCGTCGCGGCGAAGCCGGGCATCGTCGACGCGCCGTGTTCGTCGCGCGTGCCGTGGCGCACGCGCCAGAACAGTTCGCCGTCGAGACGTCGGGCGAGCAGCGCGCCGGCGAAGGTCGGCGGCCAGTGCGGGAGCGTGGCCGCGAGCGGCCCTTCGCCGCGTCCGTCCGTGCCGTGGCATGCCGCGCAATGTTGTGCATACAGGTGCGCGCCGCGCATCACGTTCGATACCGAAAACGGCGCGGGATCGCGCTGGAAACTCGTCGGCACGGCGGGCGAGAGCCACAGCGAAGACGGCGGCCACGGCGCGAACCACGCAACGGCCAGCGCGGCGACTGCCGATACGACACGCCACTTGCGCGAAGCAAGTGCGATGCCCGCGAGCACGACCGCCAGCACCGTCGCCGCCCCGGCGAACGCGAGCTGCCGCGTGAGTCCCGCGTCGATGCGCAGCGTTTCGAGCGCGATGCGATGGGCCCACGGCCACGCGGCTTGACTGTCGGCGTCGCCCGTCAGCCCGATCGCATGCAGCACGCGCGCCAGCGCGATTTGCGCGCGATACAGCCCTTGCAGAAACAGGAGCGCCCAGTCGGCGAACGTCGGCGCGTTCATCGGCTACGGCCGCGCCGCGCGGCGGCCCTTCGTCGAACGGTACCGCGCATCTACCAGCTCGCATCGAGCCCGAGATGCCGCAGCGCGTCGTGACGCAGTTCGGCGAGGCGCGGGTCGCCGCGATGGCGCGGATAGGGCAGGTCGACGTGCAACTCGGCGACGATCCGCGCGGGGCGCGGCCCGAACACGATCACGCGCTGCGCGAGGAACAGCGCTTCCTCGACATCGTGCGTGACGAGCAGCGCGGAGAAGCCGTCGCGTTGCCACAGCCCGGTGAGCTCGGCCTGCATCGTGAGCCGCGTCAGCGAATCGAGCTTGCCGAGCGGCTCGTCGAGAATCAGCAGGCGCGGATCGTTGACGAGCGCGCGGGCCAGCGCGACCCGCTGCGCCATCCCGCCGGACAACTGATGGGGGAACACGTTCGCGAATTCCTGCAGCCCGACGCGCGCGAGCGCATCGTCGACGCGATGCTGCGACGCGCGCGCCACGCCGCGTGCCTCGAGGCCGAGCGCGACGTTCGCACGCACGCGCCGCCACGGGTACAGCGTCGGGTCCTGGAACACGACGATGCGCGACGGATCGGGTTGCTCGATCGGCACGCCGTCCTGCGCGATCGTGCCTTGCCGCGCGGCGTCGAGGCCCGCGACGAGGCGCAGCAGCGTCGACTTCCCGCAGCCGCTCGGGCCGAGCAGCGCGACGAATTCGCCGGCCGCGACCGACAGCGTGACGTCGTCGAGCACCGGCAGCGCACCGCCGGGGCCGTCGAACGCATGGCTCACGCGGCGGATGTCGATGCGCGCGCCGCGCGGCGCCGTGACGGCGGGCGTAGCGGCAACGGACGATGCAACGGACGATTCGAGTACGGCGGCGCTCACCATTTGACGGTTCCTTTCTGCCAGGCGAGCACGCGGTCGCGCACCGCGAACAGCAGCGCGATCAGCCCGGAAAACAGCAGCGCCATCACGATCAGCGCCGCATACATGTTCACGTACGATGCCCAGCCCTGCGCCCAGCTCAGGTACCAGCCGAGCCCCGACTTGACGCCCATCATCTCGGCGACGACCAGCACCGTGAACGACGCGCTCAGCCCCATGAAGATGCCGACGAACACGTGCGGCAGCGCGGCCGGAATCGCGACGCGCAGCACGAGGAAGCGCGCGTTCGCGCCGAGCGTGCGCGCGACGTCGTAATACTGCTTGTTGACGCTCGCGACGCCCGACCACGTGAGCACCGCGACCGGGAAGCCGGTTGCGAGCGCGATCAGGAACGCAGCCGCCGAATAGCTCGACGGGAAGAAGTAGAACGTGAGCGGCAGCAGCGCGGTGGCCGGCACGGGGCCGAGCACGCGCAGCACCGGATGCACCCAGTAGCCGATCCGGCGCGACCAGCCAATCGACACGCCTACGGCAAAGCCCACCGCGACGCCGTAGGCAAAGCCGAGCGCGAGCAGCTTCAGCGTGTTGCCGGCGCTGCCGGCGAGGCGCGGCCAGTCGTCGACGTAGACCTCGATCAGCGCCTGCGGCGGCGCGAAGAACGGGGTCGGCAGCCAGCCGGTTTTCGCGGTGACGATTTCCCACGCGGCGAGCACGAGCGGCAGCGCGACGAGCCACGGGCCGGCCGGGCGCACGCGCGCGAGCCGCGTGCGCGTCGCGGGAACGAGATGGCCGAGCGTCGCGGCGACGAGCAACAACGCGGCGATCGTCCATGCGCCGACGGCGAATTCGCCGGTGTACGCCCAGTCGCTGAAACCGACGACGCGGTTCGGCCACAGTTGCGTGAGGGCGCCGAGCACGCCCCAGGCGAGCGCGGCGGCGATGCCGGTGGGCCAGGTGCGCGCGCGGCGGGCTTCGGCGGCCAACGTGGCTTCGCAGGCGATGCACGCGACGCCGGACGCGGGTGCGGGCGCGGATGCGGCGGCACTGCCGCCGGAAGCGGCGGACGCGGTGCGTGCGGCGGGCGCGTGTTCGAGCGTCGACATCGCGTCACCCCAGCACGTTCGCATAGACCTGCTGCGCGAAGCGCTGCGGGTCGGTGCTCTTCTTCAGCACGCTGATGCGGCGGAAGTCGTCCGCGTAGAACGCGATTTCCTGCTGCAGGTCGACGTTGGTCGGGTGGTGGTTGTAGGTGAGCGTCGCGTAGAGCTTGCGCAGATCATCGGGGTTGATCTTCGGCGAATACTTCGCGAACACCTTCGCGGCTTCGTTCGGGTTGTCGTGCGTGAACTCGGTGGCCTGCACGATCGAGCGCGCGAGCGCGGCGGCCGACGGCCGGTCGTTGCGCACGAGGTCGCCGCGCGCGCCAATCACGCAGCACACCTTGCGCGCGTATTCGCCGGACAGGTTCGTCGCCAGCTCGGTGTATGCGCCGTTGCTGCGCTTCTCGAGCAGATAGAGATTCGGGTCGCCGTCGGCGATCGCGTGGATCTCGCCCTTGTCGACCGCCACGCCGAGCAGGTCCGCCGGATACTGCCGCCACGTGATGTCGCGCTCGGGATCGATCCCGTTCTTCGCGAGCAGGATAGAGAAGAAATGCTTGCCGGGCGCGGCCAGATCGCTGACGCCGACCGTCTTGCCCTTCAGCGCCTGCAGCGTCGTCACGCCGGCCGCCTTCGCGCCGACGAGCCGCACGCAGCCGCCGTGCGAGCTGCCGATGATCTTCACGTCGAAACCGGCTTCGAGCGGCTTCAGCCAGCGGTGGATCATCCCGACCGCCGCATCGGCCTTGCCGGTCGCGATCGATTCGAGCAGCTGGTCGGTCGAGCCGCTGTAGTTGATCAGATCGACCTTCAGGCCGTTCTTCTCGAAGAAGCCGCGCTCCTGCGCGACGACGATCGGCGTCAGGCAGAACGCGTTCTGGTTCCACGCGAACGTGAGCTTCTTCAGCGGCGGCGCGGACCAGGCCTTGCGGCCCAGCGTGATCGCGGGCGCGGCGAGCGCGACGGCGCCGGCGGCGCGCAGCAGCTTGCGGCGCTTGTCGTCGTGCGCGTCGGCGGGCACGGGTGCGGGTGCGGTGGTTCGGGTCATGTGGTCTGGTCTCCGGTCGTGCGGAAAGGCGCTCAGTCGAGCAGGTCGGGTTCGTCGGCGACGACGCGCGCGAACAGGCTGTCGAATGCGTGCAGCGCGCCGTCGGGGCCGCCGATCTGGCCGTGCGTGTGGCGTGCGGTCGCGTGATCGATCGGTTGCGGCGTGCCGGCCGCCTCGGCCAGCAACTGCGTATGCGCGGCGTTGTCGAGCGCGATGTACCACCACGCGGCGGCCTCGACCGTCGGGCCGGCGCTCAGGATCCCGTGGTTCTTCAGGATCGCGCCCTTGTGCGTGGTGCCGTCCGGCTTCGCGAGCGCCGCCGCGATCCGTGCGCCTTCGCTCGTGTCGACGACCATCCCCGTGAAGTCGTCGAACAGCGCGTGGTCTTCATAGAACACGCAGGCATCCTGCGTGAGCGGATCGAGCAGGCGGCCGAGTGTCGACCACGCCTTGCCGTACGTCGAGTGCGTGTGCGCGGCGGCGACGATGTGCGGATGCGCTTCGTGGATCGCCGCATGGATCGCGAACGCGGCCTTGTTCAGCGGCCGCGTGCCGATCGCGGTTTCGCCGCGCGCGTTGACGAGCAGCAGGTCGGACACCTTGATCTGCGAGAAATGCACGCCGAGCGGATTCACCCAGAAGTGGTCGGGCAGCTCGGGGTCGCGTGCGGTGATGTGGCCGGCGAGCCCCTGTGAGAAGCCGAAGCGGGCGAACAGGCGGAATGCGCCCGCGAGCCGTTCCTGACGGTGACGGCGCTCGGCGGCGACGTCGATGCGCGGTGCCGGCGGATCGAACCAGAAATGCTGGCGCGGCGCTTCGGCGAATTCGAGACCCGATGCGGTGCGCACGGGCGAGGCAAGGACGGCGGACATGATGGCGGATGGCTCCAGTAGGCTCCGTTGGGCTCAGGCCGCGCGGCGTGCCGCGTCGCGGGCGGCGACGGCGCTGCGCACGCGCGGAATCAGTTCGCGGCCGTAGTCGATCGCGTCTTCCAGCGGATCGAAGCCGCGGATCAGGAACGTCGTGACGCCGAGGTCGTAGTAGTCGAGCAGTGCGTCGGCGACCTGTTCGGGCGTGCCGACGAGCGCCGTCGAATTCGAGCGTGCGCCGGTGAGTTTCGCGATCTCGGTCCACAGCCGCTTGTCGACGCGCGAGCCGCGTTCGGCCGCGGCGAGCAGGCGGCGCGCGCCTTCGCTCTGCTGCGGGCCGCCGGCGCCGAGGCCGGCCGCTTCGCGCAACCGGCGCGTTTCGTCGAGGATGCGATGCGCGCGCGCCCAGGCTTCGTCTTCGGTCGGGGCGAGGATCGGGCGGAACGACACGGAGAAGCGCACCTGGCGGCCATGCTTCGCGGCTTCGGCGCGCACGCGCGTCGTCAGGTCGCGCACCTGGTCGAGCGATTCGCCCCACAGCGCGTAGACGTCCGCGTGCTTGCCGGCCACTTCGAGCGCCGCTTCCGATGCGCCGCCGAAATAGATCGGCACATGCGGCTGCTGGAACGGCTTCACTTCCGAAAAGCCCTGTTTGAACCGGTAGTGCGCACCGTCGTGATCGAACGGCTGCGTTTCGGTCCAGATTCGTCGGAGGATGCCGAGGTATTCGTCGGTGCGCGCATAGCGCGCGTCGTGGTCGAGGAAGTCGCCGTCGCGCTGCTGTTCGCTGTCCGAGCCGCCGGAGATGAAGTGCACGGCGAGCCGGCCGCGGCTGAACTGGTCGAGCGTCGCGATCTGCCGCGCGGCGAGCGTCGGCGCGGTGAAACCCGGGCGATGCGCGAGCATGAAGTGAATGCGCTCGGTCGCGGCCGCGGCGAACGCGATCGTCAGCGTCGCCGACGGGCCGGTCGAGTGGTGCGGCACGAGGATCCGGTCGAAGCCGGCCGTCTCGTGGGCGCGTGCAAAGTCGCGCACGTAATCGGGATCGACCACGGGGCCGGACGCCGGATGGATTTCCGACTGCTTCTGGCTCTGGATCATGCCGATGAATTCGACGCTCATCTGGGTCTCCGGTGCAGGGACGTCCCGGCGCGCGGCCGGGCAGGAATGGAGCGCAGGTTAACGCCGGGATCATGCGAAACGGAAATAATCAATCCCGAATTGAATATCAGATTTGCATGGTTTGGGCGAAGGTGCGCTGCGCATACGCTGTGGGCTCACGAAAGATCGGGCGCGCGGGCGCCAGCGAATCCGGCGCCGCGCGTGACGGATCGCCGGCTTCATCAGAAACCGCGCCGCGTGGCGATCGATTGCCGCGATTGCCGCCTGTCCGTATTACTTTGCGTATTGCCCAGGGAATCCGTCTCGATGTCCGCCAGCCTTGCCGCTTCCTCGCCAGCGCCGCAGCCGCGTTCGCTGCGCCTCCTGTCCACCGACGATGCCGACGCCGACGACGCACGCGTCGCCGCGCTGCTCGACCGCCTCGCGCCGGAGCTGGCCGCCGACGCGGCCCGCAACGACGCTGACGGCCGCTTTCCGCACGAGAACTTCGCGCGGCTGCATCGCGCGGGGCTGATCGCCCAGGTCGTGCCGCGCGAGCATGGCGGCGCCGGAGCGACGCTCGCGCAGGCGAGCCGGATCGTGGCCGCCGTCGCGAGCGCCGACCCGGCGACCGCGCTGGTGCTGACGATGACCTACCTGCAGCATCGCGCGCTCGGCCGCGCCGACAACCGCTGGCCGGCACAGGTTCGGCGGGCGGTATTCGACAGCGCGGTCACCGAAGGAGCGCTGATCAACGCGCTGCGCGTCGAGCCCGCGCTCGGTTCGCCGTCGCGCGGCGGCCTGCCGGAAACCATTGCACGGCGCGACGGCGACGGCTGGCGGTTGTCCGGCCACAAGCTGTACAGCACCGGGATTCCGGCGCTGCGCTGGCTGGCCGTGTGGGCGCGCACCGACGAGCCGGCGCCGCGGGTCGGCGTGTTTCTCGTGCCGCGCGACCGCGACGCGGACGGCGATCGCATCCGCGTGATCGAAAGCTGGAATCACCTCGGCCTGCGTGCGTCAGGCAGCCACGAGGTCGTGTTCGACGACGTGCGGCTGCCGGCCGATCACGCGGTCGACGTACGCACACCGGACGCATGGGCCGTGTCGGCGGCGACCCATGCGGATGCCGACGCGCAGGCTGACCAGCAGGCGTGGATGGTCGCGCTGCTCGGCAGCCTGTACGACGCGGTGGCGCGTGCGTCGCGCGACTGGCTGGTCGGGTTCGCGACGACGCGTGCGCCGAGCGGGCTGGGCGCGCCGCTGGCGACGCTGCCGCGCGTGCAGGAAGCGGTCGGCGAAATCGAGGGCTGGCTGCATGCAAACCGTGTGCTGCTCGACGATCACATCGCGCGCACCGGCGCGGGCCAGGCACCGACGGTCACGACGAGCGGCCTCGTCAAGCGGACCGTGACCGAGCACGCGATCCGCGTGGTCGAGCAGGCGTTGAAGCTGTCGGGCAATCACGGGCTGAGTCGCGCCAATCCGCTCGAACGCCACTATCGCGACGTGCTGTGCAGCCGCGTGCATACGCCGCAGGACGATGCGATCGCGGTGGCGGCAGGGCGCGCGGCGCTCGACGCGGCGAGCCGCAGCGAGACGAAGCGCGCAGTGAACGGCGAGACGGAGACGCGCGGGGCGTCGGTCAACGGGATCGAACGCGGCCGCAACGATGCGTGATGGGAGCCGGGCGGGCGCGGGCGTCAATCGGGCGGCGCGACGCCTTCGCCGCCCGATTCGGTCAAGCAGCCTTGCCGTGCGCCTGCTCGGGCAACGCGAACGCGGTGCGCGCATGCGCGGCAACGGCGGCGAGCGGCGCGTCGAAGCGGGCCGCATCGTGCCGGCGCAGCAGCCACAGATCGATCTGCGGCTTGAAATCGGCGAGCGGCACGATGTCGAGCGCATCGCGCAGCGGGCTGCCTTCGACGAGCGGCAGCGGCATCAGTCCGATGCCGAAGCCGTTCGCGACGCTCTGCAGCTGCAGGTCGCGGCCGTAGGTGTCGAGTGTGACCGGCATCGGCAGGCGCTGCGCGTCGAGCGCCCGCCGCAAGCCCGCGCGAAAACCGCAGCCGTCCGGATTGAGCACCCAGCCACGCGCGTGGCAATCGGCGAGCCGGTAGCTGCGGCGCGGCCAGTCACCCTTGCGGCCGACCGCGACGAGCCGGGTGGCCAGCAGCCGTTCGCCTTCGACCTGCGCCGGCTGCACCATTTCGCGTGCGAGGAACACGAGCGCCGCATCGAGTTCGCGCCGGGCGACGCGCTCGACGAGCATGCCGCCCCAGGCGGTCGTGACCTGCGTCGCGAGCGCGGGCCACTGCGCGGCGAGTTCGGCGATCAGCGCGGGCAGCATCAGCTCGCCGAGGCCCTGCGTGAGCCCGATCCGGAATTCGCCGGCCGGCGGCTGCTCGCCGGCCGTCAGCTCGCGCAGCGCATCGACTTCGCGCAGGATCGCGCGACACTGCTCGAACACCCGCCGGCCGATGTCGGTCGGGCGCGGCGGCTTGGTGTTGCGATCGAGCAGGGTCACGCCGAGCGCTTCCTCGAGATTCTGGACGCGCCGCGTGATCGCGGGCTGCGTCATCCCGAGCTCGGCCGCGGCCTGGCTCAGGGTCTGGCAGCGGACGACCGCTGCAAAAGCGTCGATATCGCTAATTTTCATGTTTGTTCTGCATGGTCTTTCGGGTGCATCATGACGATCCATCATATTCGGCATCATATTCGAGGAGTCAGCCGATGAGTACGCTTTCGTTGCATCAGACGCCGCTGCGGCCGTTCGTCGACGGTCTGGGTGCGCTGCTCGCGTCCGGCGCGAACGAGGCGCGCATCCTCGACGAGGGCGGTGCGCTGCTCGCCGCGCTCGTCGAACACGACGACTGGTTGCCCGACGCATTCGCGCAGCCCGACCCCGCGCGCTATCGGCAGTACCTGCTGTATCTCGACCCGGACGAGCGGTTCTCGGTCGTCAGTTTCGTGTGGGGGCCCGGCCAGACGACGCCGATCCATAACCACACGGTGTGGGGGCTGATCGGGATGCTGCGCGGCGGCGAGTTCTCGCAGCCGTACCGGTTCGACGCGGCGGGCAAGCCGGTGCCGGCGGGTGACGCCGTGCGGCTGCAGCCCGGCGAAATCGAGGCCGTGTCGCCGCGCATCGGCGACGTCCATCGCGTGACCAACGCGTTCGACGATCAGGTATCGATCAGCATCCACGTGTACGGCGCGAACATCGGCAAGGTCGAGCGCGCGGTGTTCCTCGACGACGGTACCGTGAAGCCGTTCGTGTCGGGTTATTCGAATGCCTGATGCCTGATGCAACGCCCGCACGCGCGGGCGGCTTCCGGCACGCGCCGGCAGGCCCGAGATTCATCCGTTCCGCTTTCTTCACCAACCTCAACGCATTCAATCAACACAGAGACACCGTGACGCAATCCGCCGACTCCACCTCCCGCTTTCCCGTCGCGTCGTACCAGGACGTGCGCGCACGCCTGCTTGCCCGCGACGAGATCGCGCTGATCGACGTACGCGAGGAAGATCCGTACGCGCAGGGCCACCCGCTGTGGGCCGCCAACTTTCCGTTGTCGAAACTCGAACTCGACGCGTGGACGCGGATTCCGCGTCGCGACACGCCGATCGTCGTGTTCGGCGAAGCGGGCGGCGAGGACCTTGCGCCGCGCGCGGCCGCCAAGCTCGCGCAACTCGGCTACACCGACGTGCGGCTCCTCGACGGCGGCCTCGCGGGCTGGCTCGCCGCGGGCGGCGAACTGTTCATCGACGTGAACGTGCCGAGCAAGTCGTTCGGCGAATGGGTCGAGGCCGAGCGGCATACGCCGTCGCTGTCCGCGCAGGAGGTGCAGGCGCTGATCGACGCGAAGGCCGATGTCGTGATCGTCGACGCGCGCCGTTTCGACGAATACCAGACGATGAACATCCCGACGTCGACGAGCGTGCCGGGCGCGGAGCTCGTGCTGCGCGTGCGCGCGCTCGCGCCGAACCCGGCGACGCAGGTGATCGTCAACTGCGCGGGCCGCACGCGCAGCATCATCGGCACGCAGTCGCTCGTCAACGCGGGGCTGCCGAATCCGGTCGCCGCGCTGCGCAACGGCACGATCGGCTGGACGCTCGCGGGCCAGACGCTCGAACGCGGCGCCGCGCGACGCTTTCCGGACGACATCGACGCGACGCAGCGCGCCGACGCACGCCGGGCGGCGCGCGCGGTGGCCGAACGCGCGGGCGTGCCGCGCATCGCGCTCGCGGACGTTGCCTCGCTCGACGTGCCGGGCCGCACGCTGTACCGCTTCGACGTGCGCACGCCGGAGGAATACGAAGCCGGCCATCTGCCGGGCTTCCTGAGCACGCCGGGCGGCCAGCTCGTGCAGGAGACCGACCATCATGCGGCCGTGCGCGGCGCGCGGATCGTGCTCGCCGACGACGACGGCGTGCGCGCCGACATGACCGCGTCGTGGCTCGCGCAGATGGGCTGGGACGTGCGAGTCGTCGAACCGGAGGACGGCACGGCGAAGTTCGGCGAGCGCGGCCAGCCGCCGCGCGACGTGCCGGCGACGCCGGCCGTGGCGGAAGTGTCGTCCGCGACGCTCGCGGGATGGCTGAAGGAGGCCGCGCCGGGCGAGCTGGCGATCGTCGACGTGACGGCCAGCGCGAACTACGTGAAGCGGCATATCCCGGGGGCGTGGTTCGCGGTGCGTGCGCAACTGCGCGACGCGCTCGCGGCGATTCCGCCCGCGAAGCGCTACGTGTTCACGTGCGGGTCGAGCCTGCTGGCGCGGTTCGCGGCGGACGACGCCCGCGCGCTCCTGCCCGCTTCGGCCGACATCTCGGTGCTCACCGGCGGCACGGCCGCATGGATCGACGCCGGGCTGCCGCTCGAAAGCGGCGAGACGCATCTGGCCTCACCGCGCGTCGACCGCTACCGGCGCCCGTACGAAGGCACCGACAACGCGGCGGCTGCGATGCAGGCGTATCTCGACTGGGAGTACGGACTGGTCGATCAGTTGAAGCGGGACGGCACGCATCACTTCAACGTGATCTGACCGAAACGGTGCACCCGGGCGCGGCGCGTCGTGCGTCGCGCCCGGTCAGCGCGCCTGTCAGCGCTTGAACGTATCGACGGCCGTGCGGCCGACGGCCGGATCGTCGGTGAAGAAGCCGTCGATGCCCACGCGCAGGTATGCCTGGATCTCGCGCACCGAGCCGGCCGGGTTGCGCGTGGCCGGCGTGCCGCCATCCTTCAGCGATGCGGGCAGGAAGTTGTTCTCCGGGCGGAACGTGTAGGGATGCACGACGAGGCCGGCCTCGTGCGCGTAGCGCACGTACGGCGTCGGCTGCTGCAGCGTGCCGTCCGCGGCGACCGCGATGATCGACGTCTTGTACGGGCCGACGCCGTTCGCATAGGTCGCGATCTCGCGCATGCCGTCGCGCGTCGACAGGTCGCCGTAGGTGCGCTTGTCGTTCGCCTTCACGAAGTCGTACGGGCGCTGGGCGGCTTCGTCCATCAGCTGCACGAGCTTCCAGTTCGGCTGGCTCGACTTGATCCGGTTGCGGATCGTCTTCAGGTTCGCGACCTCGAACGACTGGATGTAGACGGTCGCCGTGCGTGCCGTGTACGAATCCTTCAGCAGTGCATCGACGAGACGGTCCTCGAGCGGCAGGCCGATCGACTGGAAGTAGGTCGGATGCTTGGTTTCCGGATACAGGTGGATCGTGCGGCCGGTCTGCGCGGCCATCTGCTTCGCGAGCGCGACGATCTCGTCGAAGGTCGGGATCTCGAACTGGTCGTTGTACGCGGTGTTCGCGGGGCGCACCTGCGGAATGCGCTCGCGGGCGCGCAGCGTCTTCAGCTCGGCGAGCGTGAAATCCTCGGTGAACCAGCCCGTCAGCGCCGCGCCGTCGATCGTCTTGGTCGCCTTGCGGCTCGCGAACTGCGGCAGCGTCGACACGTTCGTCGTGCCCGAGATCTCGTTCTCGTGTCGCGCGACGAGCACCCCGTCGCGGGTCGACACGAGGTCGGGCTCGATCACGTCCGCGCCGTCCTCGACCGCCTTGCGGTACGACGCGAGCGTGTGTTCGGGGCGCAGCGCGCTCGCGCCGCGATGGCCGACCACCTGGATCTTCGCGGAAATCGGCTGGGTGGGATCGGACGCGACGTCGTCGTCGCCGCCGCACGCGGCGAGCAGGAACGCGGCGGCACAGGCGAACGGGACGTAGCGCAGGGAGGTCGGGTGCTTGAGGAGCATGTCGATGAACCTTCGAAACGAGAGTCGGAAAGGGGCGATCGATCCGACGGTGCGGCTGTCGTGGCGTGTCGCACGGAGTCGAATGGGACGCGATCGTCGCACTGAATAATTACATATGTATTACTTGCGCCTTTCCGTTTTCTATTTTTGGGGTGCGATGCCGGTGGCAGGGCGGTTGAATGCGGCTTGGCATGACGCGCATTCCGGCCGCCTCGGGCAGGCTGCGCGCCGGATGCACTAAACTTGCGGGAATTTTGCATCGCCGCGCCGGGGCCGACGCCCGCCTGGCGCGACGATGCGGCGACTCGCGGGCCGGCGCGGGCGCCCGGCGCCCGTGTGCGTCCGGGGCCCGCGCCGGCCGATTTTTCCCGACCCATGACCACTCGAACCGATTCCGCTTTCCTGCTCGGCGACCTGCTGAAGAACGTTTCCCGCTCCTTCTACCTGACGCTGCGCGTGCTGCCCGACGGCATGCGCGACCCGGTCGGCCTTGCGTACCTGCTTGCGCGCGCGGCCGACACGATTGCCGACACGGCGCTCGTCGCACCCGATCGCCGGGCCGCGTTGCTGACCGACCTGCGCGACGAGGTCGAGCGGCTCGGCGACGGCGTCGCGCTGTCGCGGGCGCTCGAGGACGTGACGCGGATGCAGACCGATTCGCACGAGCACGTGCTGCTCGGCTCGATCGAGCCGATGCTCGCGCTGCTGCGCACGCAGCCGGACGCCGACCGCGCATCGATCCGCAAGGTCGTCGCAACGCTGACGGCGGGGATGGTATTCGACCTGCGCACGTTCCCCGACGAGCAGTCGGGGCGCGTCGTGTCGCTGCCGACGCGCGGCGAACTCGACCGCTACACGTATCTCGTGGCCGGCTGCGTGGGCGAGTTCTGGACCGACATGACGGGCATGCACACGCCGGCCGCGCGCCGCTGGAACCTGCCGGAGATGTGCGAGAAGGGCATCCGTTTCGGCAAGGCGCTGCAGATGACCAACATCCTGCGCGACTGCGGGAAGGACCTGCGCATCGGCCGGTGTTACCTGCCCGACGACGTGCTGGGCGCGCACGGGCTCGGCGTCGCCGACCTGATGGCGCCCGAGGCGTCGGCGCGCGCGCGCGGCGTGCTCGTCGACCTGCTGCGCGTGACGCTCGACCAGTATCGCGACGCGGGCCTGTATACGCTCGCGATCCCGCGCCGCTTCGTGCGGCTGCGGCTCGCGTGTCTGTGGCCGATCATGATCGGCCTCGAAACGCTCGAGTTGCTGGCCGGCAACGATGCGTGGCTCGATCCGGCAAAGCCGGCCAAGGTGCCGAGAAAGCGCGTCTACCGGATCATGGCGTCGTCGCTCGCGCTGGTCGGCTCGAACGCCGCGATTCGCGCGCGCCTGACCGCGCTCGCCGATGCCGTGAGCGCGCATCTCGTGCAGCCGGCCACGCGCTGATTCGCACTGAACGATGCCGGCGCGACAGGGGCCGGCATCGCCCCTCGGCCCGCGTTCGCCGGGCCATCATCGTCCGCTTCTTCACGCCTCGACTAAAAACGTTTTCATTATTTCGTGTCGCGAAACGTGGGTGTCATGAACGTCAGCGATCCTTCGCGGCGGCGTGAGTCGTGGCGTCAGTCACGGTCGCGCATTTGTAAGATGTATCTTGCCGAAGGCATCTGACGACATCCGACGGTCGCGTTGCACCCGTAAAAATGTAAAGCTAGGGTTTTCACCGGGAAATGCCGGGCAAGCCCGCCGCGTAAGCGTTTTCAGGTGTTATGTAACCGCTTGGTGAACCCCTGCGTTGCGTCGATCATACGATGACCGACTGCACGTGTTGGGAAATAATCGGTAATCCGTCAGAATCCCGTCGGCATGTACTCGCACATGTGTCAGTCATAAAACCACACCAGAAAAGAAATCATTCTTTGAGGACGGAGAATCAATGAAAAAGCGCGTCGCTTTCGCCATGACGGCAGTCGGTCTCGCAGCCGCTACCGCCGCCCACGCCCAGAGCAGCGTGACCCTGTACGGTATCGTCGACAACGGTCTGGCTTGGCAGAACAATTCGTCGGCCGTCGGTGCGACCACGGGTGGTCACTCGAAGGTGCAAATGTCCACCGGCGTGTGGGCAGGCAGCCGCTTCGGCCTGAAGGGCAGCGAAGATCTCGGCGGCGGCACGAAGGCGATTTTCCAGTTGGAAGCCGGCGTCAACACGGCTAACGGCTCGTCGCAGTGGACCAACGGCATCTTCACGCGTCAGGCGTGGGTTGGCCTGACCAACAGCACGTACGGTACGCTGACGGCCGGCCGCCAGTACACCGCGTACTACACGCTGCTGTCGCCGTACAGCCCGACGACCTGGCTGACCGGCTATTACGGCGCACACCCGGGCGATATCGACTCGCTGGATACGAGCTACCGCGCGAACAACTCGCTCGTCTACATGTCGCCGAAGTTCTACGGCTTCACGGTCGGCGGTTCGTACTCGTTCGGCGGCGTCGCAGGCGCGACGAACCGCGGCTCGACGTGGAGCGCGGCGATCCAGTACCTGAACGGCCCGGCAGGCATCGCGGTCGGCTATCAGAAGGTCAACAACGCGACGCTCGGCGGCGGCGTGTGGGGCGCGAACTCGACGGTCCAGAACGGCCTGACGGCATCGGGCGACGGCAACCAGCCGGCCGTTTCGTCGATCAACAACGGCTATGCCACGGCGCAATCGCAACAGCGTATCGCCGTGACGGCGGGCTACCAGTTCACGCCGGCATGGGACATCTCGGCATCGTACTCGAACGTCCAGTACACGCCGGGCACGGGTTCGGCGTTCCGCAACACGGCCATCTTCAACACGGCAGGCGCCGTGCTGCACTGGAAGGCAGCCGCTCAGTGGGACTTCGCAGCGGGCTACTCGTACACGGCGGCAACGCAGTCGAACGGCATCACCAGCTCGGCCAAGTACCACCAGGTCACGCTGTCGCAGTACTACAGCCTGTCGAAGCGCACGGGCCTGTACGCAGTTGAGGCTTACCAGCATTCGAGCGGCAACACGCTGAACGGCGGCAAGATCATCGCTGCAACGACGTCCATCGGCGACGGCGTGGGCGCAGGTTCGAAGCAGAACCAGATCGGCGTCGGCGTCGGCCTGATCCACCGCTTCTAAGTGCCACGCGGCGCGTGAGCGCCGCTTACGGTATGCGGTATGAAAACCGGCCTTCGGGCCGGTTTTTTTGTTTGCGGTACGTATTGCGCGTATTCCGGTGCCGTCGCCGGCCGACATCGACCGGATGCGGGCGGCGACGAAAGCCGTGCCTGACAAGCGCACCGCTCACGCGGTGCCCGGCGTGCAGACGGCAGCATCCGGCCCGTGCCAATGTCGTCCATCCGATCACTCCGCCGCGTCATCCGTCCAGCTCCCCGCCAGCGCCTGAAACAGCGCCGCCGTATCGGCGAGCCGGTCGGCCTGCGCGCGCGTCCGGTCGAGCGCCGTCTGCAGCGCCTGCCGCTGCGCGTCGAGCAGGTCGAACGTGCTGATCCCGCCCGCCGCGTAACGGGCGCCGGCAATCCGGTTGCTGGCCGCCGCTTCCTGCGCGGCGGTGTCTCTCGCCTGCAATGTCGCCGCGTCGTGCTCGACCGCGCGCATTGCATCGGCCACCTGCTGCAGTGCCTCGAGCACGGTTTCGCGGTAGCTCGCGAACGCCGCTTCGTACGCCGCTTCGGCCGCACGTTTCTTCGCGCGCAGTTCACCGCCATGAAAGAGCGGTTGCGTCAGCCCGAGGCCGACATTCCACACATTGAGCCCGCTCAAGAGATCCGCGATGCGCGTGCGCTCCGAGCCGATTCCCGCCGAAATCGACAAGCGCGGATACAGGTTCGCGGTGGCCACGCCGACGTTCGCGCTCGCCTGGTGCAGCATGGCTTCGGCCGCGCGGATGTCGGGTCGTTCGCGCGCGAGCGTCGATGGCAGCGCGATGGGCAGCGTGCGCGGCAGCGCGAGCGCATCGAGGTAGAGGTCGGGCAGCACGGCATCGGACGGCGCCACGCCGAGCAGGATCGCGAGCCGGTGGCCGGCCTGCGCGAGGCGGGCCTCGAGCGCTGGCAGCGACGCCTGCGTTTGCGCGAGCAGCTCGCGCTGCGCATGCACGTCGGCCTGCGAAACGCCACCCGCCGCGAAACGCGCTTCGACGATGCGCAACTGGCGCGCCTGTGCATCGATCAGTTGCCGCGTGAGCGCGACCTGCTGCGCGAGCGACGCGCGCAGGATCGCGGTCGCGACGACGTTGCCCGCGAGCGTCAGGCGGGCCGCGTCGAGCGTGTACGCCTGGTAGTCGACCTGCGCGCGCAGCGCTTCGAGCGCGCGCCGGTTGCCGCCGAACACATCGAGACCATACGACACGCTGACCGACGCGTCATACAGCGTGAACGGCCCCGGGCTGGGCACGTTGGCGGGCAGGCCGAACGCGGTCGTGTCGACCTGCTCGCGCGTGGCGGACAGGCTCGCATCGACTTTCGGCAGCATCGTCGCACCGGCTTCGGCCGCATGGTTCTGCCGCGCTTCGTCGAGTCGCGCGCGGGCCTCGGCAAGCGTCGGGCTGTTGTGCCACGCGGTATCGACGAGCCGGTTCAGCGGTTCGGAGCCGAACTGCGTCCACCAGTGCCGCGGCGTATGCGCGGCCGATGCGAACGTCTGCGCGTCGCCAGTCGGGCCGGCAGTGGCGGCCGTCGTCGCGGGCGGCTCGCCGCGCGTGTAGCGCTGCGTGGCGGGCGCATCCGGCGCGTGGAAATCCGGCCCGACCGCGCATCCGGCGACGAGCAGCGCGGCGACGATCAGCATGCAACCGCGGGCGGCGTGGAAGGGGCGACGCGAAGCCGGTTTCATCGTACGGCCCCTAGTCGAGCGTACGCCGGTAGAAGCGCAGCGCGACGCCCATCACGACGACGGTGAACAGCGCGACCGGCCACACCGACGGCCACAGGTCGCTCCAGCCGTTGCCTTTCAGCAGGATGCCGCGCACGAGGCGGTTGAAGTAGGTGAGCGGCAGCAGGTTGCCGACGAACTGCGCCCACTTCGGCATCCCGGCGAACGGGAACATGAAGCCCGACAGCAGGATGTTCGGCAGGAAGTAGAACACCGCGAGCTGCATCGCCTGCAACTGGTTCTGCGCGAGCGACGACAGCGTGATGCCGACCGTCAGGTTCGCCGCGATGAACAGCAGCGCGGACAGGTAGATCGCGAACACGCCGCCGACGAACGGCACCTCGAACACGAACCGCGCCGCGGCGACGATGATCGACACCTGGATCAGCCCGATCAGCACGTACGGGACGATCTTGCCCGTCATCACCTCGAGCGGCCGCACGGGCGTCGCCAGCAGGTTCTCCATCGTGCCGCGCTCGCGTTCGCGGGTGATCGCGAGGCCCGTCATCATCACCATCGTCATCGTCAGGATCACGCCCATCAGGCCCGGCACGACGTTGTACTGCGTGATGCCCTCGGGGTTGTACAGCCGGTGCAGCACGATGTCGAACGCGGTCGGGCGGCCGTTCAGGTAGGCGAGCGGGCCCGTCAGGTCCTTGTCCGCGACGGGCTGCACGAGGCCCGGCAGCGCGCCGATTGCCGACGCGGTCGCGACGGGATCGGTCGCGTCCGCCTCGACGAGCAGCGACGGACGCTCGCCGCGCAGCAGCCGCCGCGAGAAATCGGCCGGCACGCTCAGCACGAACTGCACGTCGCCGCGGGCGAGCGCGTGCCGGCCGGCTGCCTCGTCGGGCAGCGTCGCGACGATGTCGAAGTACGCGGAATTGCGCATCGCCGCGACGAAGCTGCGCGCGAACGGGCTTGCATCGGCGATGATCACCGCGGTCGGCAGGTGCTTCGGATCGGTGTTGATCGCGAAGCCGAACAGCGTGAGCTGGATGATCGGCACGCCGACGATCATCGCGAACGTCACGCGGTCGCGCCGCAGCTGCAGGAATTCCTTCAGCACGATGCTCCACCAGCGGGCGACCGAGAACGCATCGCGCAGGCGCGCCCACGCGTTCATGACGACGCCCCGGCGGGCGGCCCGGATGCGCGGCCCATCATGTAGATGAAGACGTCCTCGAGCCCGGTGTCGATCGGCGCGACCCGCAGCGCGGCAGACCCGTCGGTTTGTGCCGCGACCTGCGCGAGCGTCGCGTCGAGCTGCGCGCGATCGCGGCCGCTCACGTGCAGCGCCGAGCCGAATACGACCGTCTGCTCGACGCCCGGCATCGTGCGCAGCCGCGCGGACAGATCGCTCAGATGCGCACCGGTGATCGCGCGGGTCACGAGCCCCTGCGACGCGACGATCTCCGCCGACGTGCCCTGCGCGAGCAGCTCGCCGTACGAGATGTACGCCAGCTTGTGGCAGCGCTCGGCCTCGTCCATGTAGTGCGTGCTGACGAGCACCGAGATCCCTTGCGCGGCCAGCCGGTGCAGTTCTTCCCAGAAGTCGCGGCGCGCGGCCGGATCGACGCCGGCCGTCGGTTCGTCGAGCAGCAGCAGCGCCGGCTCGTGCAGCATGCAGGCGGCCAGCGCGAGGCGCTGCTTCCAGCCGCCCGACAGCGCGCCGGTGAGCTGGTCCGCGCGGCTCGCGAGGCCGAGCCCGTCGAGTGCGCGCGCGACGGCCGCCTTGCGGTCGGGCATCCCGTACACGCGGGCGACGAAGTCGAGGTTCTCGCGGATCGACAGGTCTTCCCAGTACGAGAAGCGCTGCGTCATGTAGCCGACGCGCCGCTTGATCTGCGCGCTGTCGCGCACGATATCGTAGCCGAGGCAGGTGCCGCTGCCCGAGTCGGGCGTGAGCAGCCCGCACATCATCCGGATCGACGTGGTCTTGCCGCTGCCGTTCGGCCCGAGAAAGCCGAAGATCTCGCCGCGCGCGACGCGCAGCGACACGTCCTTCACGACGTGCTTGTCGCCGAAATGCTTGTTCAGGCGATCGACGTCGATCGCGTACGGTGCGGGCGGCGCGGTCATTGCACCCTCACGGTGACGGGCTGGCCCGGATGAAGCTTCGACGCGTCGACGACGGCCGGGCGCGCCTCGATCATGAACACGAGCTTGGTCCGGCTCTCGTTGCTGTAGATCACGGGCGGCGTGTATTCGGCCTCGCTCGACACGTAGGTGATGCGCGCGGGCACGTCGGCCGCACAGCCGTCGCAGTGGATCGCGACCGTGCGCCCCGGCGTGAGCGATGCGATCGCGGCCTCCGGCACGAAGAAGCGCACCTTCAGGTTTTGCGGCGGCAGCATCTGCACGACCGGATTGCCGGCCTGCACCCATTCGCCGACGCGGTACAGCGTGTCGTACACGCGCCCGGCGGCGGGCGCGGCGACGCGCTTCTGGTCGAGCTTCCATTGCGCCTCGGCGACCGCCGCATGCGCGGCATCGACCTGCGCGGCCTGTGCGGCGACCTGCTGCGCGCGGCCCGGCAAGCGCGCGACGTCGACCTGTTTCTGCAGTTCGCGCCTCTGCGCGGCGGTCGTTTGCGCGGACGTGCGCGAATCGTCGAGCTGCTGTTTCGACAGGCCGCCAGCGGCGTACTGGCTTTCATCGCGCGCGAGTTGCGCGGCGGCTCGCGCGGCCTGCGCGGTGGACTGCGCGAGCTGCGCCTGCGTGACCGCGATTTCCGGCGGGCGCTTGCCCGTTTGCAGGTCGGCAAGCTGGGCGCGGGCGGCTGCAAGCTGGTGCTGCGCCTGCAGCAGCGCGGCCGTTTCGCTGACGGCTTCGAGCGAGAAGGCCGGCGTGCCGGCGGCGAGGGTCTGGCCGCGCGCGACCGACAACTGCGTCAGCGTGCCCGATTGCGACGACGACAGGTACACGAATTCGCCTTCGACGTAGCCCTGGTAGGTCGTGCCGTTGTTCGCCTGGCGTTCGCAACCGGCGAGCAGCGCGACGGCGGCGGCCAGCGCGAGCGACCGCGCGCGGGGCGCGTTCATGACGGCCTCCGCGGCGAGGGCGAGCGGGCCCGTGCGCGCGGCGCGGCGGCCGGCGGCTGCATGCCCGACCCGAGCAGTGCGCGGACGTGCCGGTGCAGCACGTCGCGGTCGATCGGCGGCAGGCCGCCGCGCGCGCTTTGCCACAGCTTTGCGGTCGCGAGCGGCAGCATCACCAGCGCGATGATCGAATGGAACAGGAACGCCGGTTCGAGTGCGGGATTCAGCGTGCCGGCCTGCTGCGCGCCGCGGATGCGTTCGGCGAAGCGCCCGACATGTTCGAGCGGAATGCGGCGGACCATCCGCTCGCGCAGCAGCCCGCCTTCGTGGATGATCTCGCGCAGCCAGATCGACGGCAGCCACGGCATGCGGTGCGTGACGTCGAAGAAGCGGTCGACGAGTTCGGCGACGAGCGCGAACGGATCGTTTTCGATCTGCGGCTCGGTCGGTCGCCACACGAACGCGATGACCTGCGCGAGCCGTTCCTCGACGATCGCGTCGAGCAGTTGCTCGCGATTCGTGAAGTAGTAGTGAACCATCGCCGACGTGACACCGGTGGCGGCGGCGATCTGCGCGACGGTCGTCGCGGCGATGCCGCGCTCGGCGAACAGCTGCATCGCGACGTCGAGCATGTGGTCGCGCAGGTCGAAATCGTCGACCGACGGGCGGCGCCCGCGCGGCTTGGTGACGGTGGATTTCGCGTTCATGAAATCGACGCTAATTGATGAGTTAGTTAATTTCAAGGGAGGGTTTCCGCCCGAGTTGATGGCGATCAGGCGAGCGTCGAAGGGGGACGCGGGTGGGCGAGGAGGCGACGTGACGCGGCACGGTACGGCAAGCCGGTGGCGGAGTGTAGGGAGCAGCTAATGGAGAAACCGGAGGCGTGGCGGCCCCACGGTATGGAAAACCGGTCGCGAAGCGGGGGGCGCGTGCCTGGACGATCGCACGCCCCCCGGAAAGCGGTTACTGATCGATCGGCGACGTCAGCGGCACGTGTTCGCCGGTCAGCCCGAATACGACGAGTTGAGCCGGCTCGGTCGCGCTCGCGTTGCGCGACACCGTGTGGCGCGAGCCGGGCGCTTCATACCAGCCTTCGCCGGCGCGGTAGCGGAGCAGCGGGCCGCCGTTCACCTGCGACAGCACTTCGCCTTTCGACACGACCGCGAACACCGAGCCGAGGTGCCGATGGGCTTCGGACGCCTGGCCGGGCGCGTAGTCGACGGTCGCGACGACCGCGAGCTTGCCGGGCGCTTCGGGCACGGCCTGCTGCAGGATCGTGTGCACGTTGTCGCCGGCGTCGTGCGCCCGGGCGGCGGCCGGCAGCAGCGCGACGCCGGCCGCGAGCAAGGCGCACAGTGCGGCGCGACGGAGCGTGGCGTCCCTCATCGTCGTCTCCTTACTCGGGCATCTTGCGGAACGCAATCGCGAAGCGGTTCCACGAGTTGATCGTCGCGATCAGCATCGACAGGTCGAACAGCTCCTCGTCGGTGAAATGCGGCTTCACGGCTTCCCACACGGCGTCGGGCACGTGGTTGCTGGCAACCAGCGTCAGCGCCTCGGTCCATTCCAGCGCCGCGCGTTCGCGCTCGGTGAAGAACGGCGTCTCGCGCCACGTGACGACGGTGGCCAGGCGGCGGTCGGTTTCGCCGCCGTTGCGCGCGTCGGTCGTGTGCATGTCGACGCAGAACGCGCAGCCGTTGATCTGCGACGCGCGCAGCCGGACGAGTTCGGCGAGCGGCTTCTCGATCGAGCTCTTCGCGAGGAATTCCTCGGCGTTGCGCATCACCTTGATCGCATTCGGGCTGGCAGTGTAGAAGTTCAGGCGCGGTTGCATGGCAGATCCTTTTTCGGTTGGAGCGCGCGGTGGCGCGACAGGACCCACTTTAAGACGCATTCTGGCCTGCTTGAATGGCCAATTTCCGGTAAATTCAGGTAACCAGTGCCGAGCCGCCAATGGCGTCCGAACCCAGCAGGCCGGCCAGCGTCGCGAGCGCCGTGTCGATGCGCGGCGTGTCGATCCCGCCATAGCCGAACAGCAGCCCCGCGCGGACCGGCACGCCGACGTGGAACGCCGAGATGCCGTACAGGCCGATGTCCTGCGCGCGGGCCGCGCGGACCAGCGCCGCTTCGTCGAGCCCCGGCTTCAGGTAGGCCGCGAGGTGAATGCCGGCGGTCGGCACGATCGCGTCGAACCACGGCGCGAGTTCGCCGCGCAGATGCGCGATCAGCATCTTGCGGCGCGCATCGTAGTGCTTCTGCACGCGCTTCAGGTGCCGCGCGAAATCGCCTTCGAGCATGAAGCGCGCGAGTGCGGCCTGCGTCAGCGTGCAGGTGTGCCAGTCGACGATCTGCTTCGCCTTGGTCAGCGCGCCGCGCAGCGCGCGCGGCGGAATCGCGTAGCCGATCCGCAACTCCGGAAAGATCGTCTTCGAAAACGTGCCGACGTACGCGACGAGGCCCGTGCGGTCGAGGCTCTTCAGCGATTCCACCGGCCGGCCTTCGAAGCGGAACTCGCCGTCGTAGTCGTCCTCGATGATCACCGCGCGGCGGCGCTGCGCCCATTCGAGCAGCGCGACGCGCCGGTCCAGCGTCATCGGCATCCCGAGCGGGAACTGATGCGACGGCGTGACGTAGACGAGGCGCGCGTCATCCGGCAGCCGTTCCGTCACCAGCCCGTGCGCGTCGACCGGCACGCCGATCACCGTCGCGCCGAGCGACGCGAACGCGGCGCGGGCGGGCGGATAGCCGGGATCCTCGACCGCCACCACATCGCCCGGCCGTACGACGACGCGGGCGATCAGGTCGAGCGCCTGTTGCGCGCCTTGCGTGACGAGCACGTCGTCCCAGCCGCATGCGACCGCGCGGCTGAACGCGACGTAGCGCGCGATCGCGCCGCGCAATTGCGGATCGCCGGCCGGGTCGTGGTACTGGGCGGGGCCGCGCATCTGCTGACGCAGCGCGTGATGCAGGCAGCGCCGCCACGCGTCGAACGGGAACAGCGCCTTGTCGGTCATGCCGCCGCGAAAGTCGAAGCCCGGTGTGTCCTGCGGCGCGGGCATCGCGAGCGCGTCGGGCAGGTCGTCCCACAGTGCACGCGCGTCGACCGCGTCGATGCGCGGCGTGTATTCGACGAGGGAGGGCGCCGACATGGCCGCGGCGTGCGGCACGCGCGCGAGGCCGTCGGCGACGAACGTGCCGTCGCCCGCGCGCGTGGTCAGGTAACCCTCGGCGACGAGACGCTCGAATGCGTCGAGCGTGGTCTTGCGCGATACGCCGAGCTGTTTCGCGAGGTCGCGCGTCGACGGCAGCCGCGCGCCGCCGGCGAGCCGCCCGTCGACGATCGCGGTGCGC
The DNA here is from genome assembly GCF_002223325.1 of Burkholderia sp. AU15512. NCBI lineage: Bacteria > Pseudomonadati > Pseudomonadota > Betaproteobacteria > Burkholderiales > Burkholderiaceae > Burkholderia > Burkholderia sp. AU15512. The sequence goes on along the minus strand of NZ_NKEX01000006.1, from coordinate 1,363,602 downwards.
AGTTGCCGGAAGATCTGCCCCGTCAGGTCGTGACGGCCTTCGATGCGGATCGCGATGTCCATCGCAGTGGTTACCTCGATTGCTGAAATTTCGTGCCGATCAGAATACCGGAGGCGACGAAAGAATGGGCGGTTCCGCGCGACGTGACGGCTTCGCGGGTTTCGCTCGATGCACGAACCGGCCGCACGGTGCAAGGCATCCCGGCAGGGCGACGCGGGCGGCCGGCGAACCGGTGCATCGCGCAACGCCGGCCCGGGGGCATTCGTCAGGGGTGACGGGCATCGTCAGACGACGCGGCCCCGTCGCGCGATTGGACCTCGGCCCGCCGCTGCCTTACGATCCACGACAGATCCACGACAACCCCACACCGGAGCGTGCCCATGCTGTCCGAAGACGAACTTGCGCTGCTCGACGCGATCCGCGCCACCGGCAGCCTGTCGCGCGCGGCCGCGCGGCTCGGCAAGGCGCCGTCGACGGTGTCGCACGCGGCGCGCCAGCTCGAAACGCGCTTCGACGCGCTGCTGTTCGACCGCCGCGGCTACCGGCTGCAGCTCACGCCGGCCGGCCAGTTACTGACCGACGAAGCGGCGCGGCTGGCGCTGGACGTCGCGCGGCTGACGCAGCGCGTGCGGCAGGTCGCGAGCGGCTGGGAAGACCGGCTGTGGATCGTCAGCGACGAGGTGCTGGAGTTCGACACGCTGTTGCCGGTGGTCCGCGCGTTCGATGCGCTCGACTCGGGTGTGTCGCTGCGTTTCACGCACGAAGTGCTCGGCGGGACCTGGGAAGCGCTGCGCGACGGGCGCGCGGACCTGGTGATCGGCGCGACCAACGAGCCGCCGGCGATTCCCGGTTTCAAGTGGTTCGAGCTGGGCGCGATGGAGTGGGTGTTCGCGGTGTCGCCGCGCCATCCGCTGGCCACCGTGAGCGGCGCGCTGACGCGGGACGCGATCGGCGCCCACCGGGCCGTCGTCGTCGCCGATTCGTCGCGGCGCGCGGCCGGCCGCGCGTATGGCCTGCTCGGCGGGCAACCCGTGCTGGCGGTGCCGTCGATGCGCGCGAAGATCCTCGCGCAGCGCGACGGGCTCGGCGTCGGCTGGGTGCCGCGCCGGCGCGTGGCGTCGCTGCTCGCGCGCGGCGAACTCGTGGAAAGGCAGACGGCCGATCCGCGCGAGCCGAACCGGCTGTATGTCGCATGGCACGGCGACCGGGACGGCCGCGCGCTGCAATGGTGGCTCGAGCAATTGCGCGAACCGCGGCTCGCGCAGCGCCTGCTCGACGGCATCGACGTAGCTGGCTGACGCGGCGCGGAACCGGACGGAACCGGGCGTTCGAATCCACCCGCCCAAACACGTTCGACGATTTCGAACGTGTTCGTCACGCCCGTCGTACGGCATGACCGGGCGCGGCGCGCATCCTGTGTTCACGGTCAACTCACCGGTTCACAGGAGAACATCATGCAACGCTTCGAAGGAAAGACGGTCCTCGTCACGGGTGGCAACAGCGGTATCGGCCTGGCAGCCGCCAAGGCATTCGCGGCAGAAGGCGCACGCGTCATCATCACCGGGCGCGATGCGCAGACGCTCGAGGCCGCGCGGCAAACGCTCGGCGAAGGCGCGCTGGCGATCCGCAACGAGGCCGGCAGCGTCGCGTCGGCCCGCGCGCTGGCCGATGCGATCGCGTCGGCGGGGGCGCGGCTCGACGCCGTGTTCATCAACGCGGGCGTCGCGAAGCTCGCGCCGTTCGCCGACAGCGACGAGGCCATGTGGGATCTCGTGTTCAACACCAACGTGAAGGGCGCGTATTTCCAGATCCAGTCGCTGGTGCCGCTGCTGAACCGCGGCGCGTCGATCGTGATCAACGGCTCGATCAACGCGCACATCGGGATGCCCGGCTCGTCGGTGTATGCGGCGAGCAAGGCGGCCGTCAATTCGTTCGCGAAGACGCTGTCGGCGGAGTTGCTGCCGCACGGCGTGCGCGTGAACGTCGTGAGCCCCGGGCCCGTTCAGACGCCGCTCTACGGCAAGCTCGGATTTGACGCGGCCACGCTCGACGAAACGGCCGAGAAGATCAAGGGCCTCGTGCCGGTCGGCCGGTTCGGCACGCCGGACGAGATCGCGTCGACGGTGCTGCACCTCAGCGCGCCGGAATCCGCGTTCATCGTCGGGGCGGAGATCATCGCGTCGGGCGGAATGGGCTTGCTCTGATCGGGCGGCTCAGGCGGGGACTGCAACCGGCCGGCGAGATGCCGGGCGGGCAGCCCCCGCCACATGCAGGACCGATGGCCGTCCGCCCATCGCATCTATCGCGCCGCACAGGCGTGATGGCTGTCACCACCGGCTTCGAGCTGCGTCACCGTGAGCCCGGAGAACGTCGCGCGGCCGTGTTCGGCGAACACGGCGACGCGGTCCGCGTCGAGCGGCGGGAAGATCAGGTCGGTGAGCGCGACCCGGCCGCCGTTCGCGAACACTTCCACCGAACCGCGATCGACGACGATCTCGAGCCGCAACTGCCCATGCTCGAGCGGCAGGTCCACGATGTGCTCTTTGCTGAACGTGTCGGCGAAATGGGATTCGCCGGACTGCGAGCGGTCCAGCGTCAGCGTGCGCTTTGCCGTGTCGTACACGATCCGGGTGCCGACCGCGCCATCCGCCGAGCGCCGGACGATCAGGCCGGCACGCGCCGCATGCTGCGGTGCGAGCGTGACCGTGATGCGCTGGACGACGCCGCGCGTCGCGGCCGACAGCGCACGTGTCGTGGAATCGACCGCGAGGTCGCCTTCATGCACGGCGGGCCTGCGGTCCGCCCAGGCGTCGAATGCGGCGGCCGGCGCGACCACGAGCGTCGGTTCGCCGTCGATCGTTTTCAGCGACAGTTCGCGCGGCAGCGTCATCGCGCCGCGCCACGGCGTGGTCGGCGCTTTCGCCGCGTAATCCCAGTTGCTCATCCACGCGATCGCGACCGGCCGTGAGCCGGGCGCGCCCGAGAAGGTGCCGGCTGCGTAGAAGTCCGCGCCATGGTCGACCCAGCGGAATTGCGCGGGATCGGAGCCGGCGGGCGCAATGCGGTCCGGCACAAACGTGCGGCCGTCGAAGTCGCCGACGAAGTACATCGCACCGGAGCCGCCGGCGATCGACCACGGATTGACGTTGACGATCATGACCCACCGGATGCGTGCGGGGTCGCCGTCGAGCGGCAGCGGTACGAGGTCGGGCATTTCCCACAGCGTGCCGTCGTGCGGCACGCCCGGCCGCGTGAAGTCGCTCAGGAAATTCCAGTGGATCAGGTCGTCCGAGCGATAGAGCTTCACGACGTGCGCGTCGGCGACGACCGTCGTCATCAGCCAGTAGCCGCCCGGCGCATACCACGAGACTTTCGGATCGCGAAATTGCTTCGATTCCGGATCGAGCGTCAGCACCGGATTGCGAGCGTACGGCTGCCAGGTCGCGCCTTGATCGAGGCTGTACGCCAGCGACTGCGCCTGGACGCCCGGCGCGTGACCGGCGCCTGCCTTGTACACGCTCGTATAAAGCGCGACGAGCGGCGTGTGGCCCGGTTGGCCCAGGCCGGACGTATTGAGCGTGTCGGCGACGATCGAGCCGGAGAAGATTTCCTCCGTCGCGTTCGCGCGCATCGCGACCGGCTGCTCGCGCCAGTGGACGAGGTCGGTGCTCGTCGCGTGGCCCCACGACATGTTGCCCCAGTCGCGGCCGAGCGGATTGTATTGATAGAACAGGTGATAGCGGCCGTTGTCGTAGACGAGCCCGTTCGGGTCGTTCATCCAGTTGCGCTGCGGCGTGTAGTGGAGCGCGGGCCGCCATTGCGGCGTGCCATGTTCGGCCGGTACGTTGCAAGGCGCGGCAGCGGCCTGGGAGCAGGCCACGCAGGCGAGCAGCAACCGGGCGATGCGGACGGAAAAGCGGAAAGACGTCGATATCATGCGGGGTTTCGTGCTTCGTCGTGCAAAGCGGGAAAGGAGGGCGCATGCCGCTTTCAGCGGCGATGTGCGCGATGGATGGAAGAAAAAAAGAGGCGCGCACGCGACACGCGCGATACGCGCCTCCTTAACCCCGTGCCTTTACCAGCGTTCGTTATTGTTGGTTATCCTGATTGCCCTGGCTGTTGCCGCTGTTGTGGCCGCCGCCGGTCGCGGGCAGGTTCGCCGGAATGTCGCCGTAGCCGCCGAGTCCGCCGCGTCCGTAGGCGCGGTCGACCGCCGTCGACGTGCCGTTGATGTTGACCTTCACCGTCGGCGCGAGCGTGCCGCCGCGGCGCGCGCCGATCGCATCGATGAACGACTCGACGAGCCCGCCCGGCATCACGTAGTGCGAATACGACTGGAATTCGCGCGGATTCTGGTTCGGATCCTGCGAATACGGCGCGCCGGCCGGCGCGGAGAAGTCCGTCGGGTTGCCGAGCACGAGGCCGCTGCCGCCGTTCAGCGGCAGGAAGTCGCTGCGGATGCCGTTGCCGACGAAGCCGTACACGCCGTCCGGCCCGTCGACGCCGGCCGCCATCGTCGTGCGGTGGCTGATCGTGAACAGGTAGTACTTGCCGTCCTTCAGGTAGATCTGCGGGCGCTCGGTCTGGTCGTCGACGCAGTTCGCCGACAGGATCGGCGGCAGGAACTTCCACTCGGTCAATTGCGGGTTCGTTGCGATCGCGAGGCCGACATTGGCCTTTTGATACACTGCGCCCGAATTCATCACCGCGTTGAGATCTTCCTTGTACGGATCGTTCGGCGCGTAGCCGAGATCCGCGTTGGTGCAGGTGCGTGCGCCGCGCGGGCCGCCCGTGTTGCCCTCGAAGACCATGTAGGTCTTGCCCGGGTGCGCGGGATCGGTGAACACGAACGGGTCACGGAACGAGAAGTAGGTGTTCTGCTGGCCGGACTGGTAGTAGTTGCCGTCCGGTTGCAGCAGCGCCTTGTGATCGTCGAAGCCGCTGAACCAGACGTGCGTGGCGTCGGCGTGGATATGGCCGTCGGCGCGCGTGATGATCGCCTGCGGCGGCGTGATGTCGGCGCCGCCGGGCGCCGAGCGGTTGAACGACGTCGCGGTGTAGTAGAGGCTGACGTTGTCGCCGTGCGTGAGCCGCGCGGAGCCCGACCATTCGGCGTTGTTGGTCATCGGCGCGGTGCCGAACACCTTGGCGCTGGCGCCGTCCGGGAACAGGTGGCCGCCCCAGGTCCAGCCGCCGTTCGCGGGGCGCTGCGACGCGGGGATGCCCGCGCGACGGTAGAAGAAGCCGATGCGCGCATGGACGTGACGGTCGTCGAACGTGTAGCCCGCATGCGGATCGGCGGTGAGCGAGAAGATCACCTCCCAGCCCTTGTAGCTGAGCTGGTTCGCACGCAGGTCGGCCAGCGGCCACGTGTCCCACACCCACACGTTCGAGTTGATCAGCGGGAAATCCTGCGGGATGTCCGGCATCGTCAGCGCTTGCGGCAGCGAGTTCTTGTCGGCGCCGGCGGTATGCGACTGCGCGACGATCTGACGGATGTCCGCCCGCGTCCAGCGCATCGTGAAGTTGCCTTCGGGATCGTAGGCCTGCTGCGTATGGGGCGTGGGCAGGGGCGCGCCCGTGCCGCCGGACTGCGCATGCGCGACGGACGCGAAGGCGGCGAGTGCGCCGCCAGCGAGGAACAAGCGTCGGGCCGCCGTCGGGCGGAAAAGGGAAAAGTATGTCATCTCGTCGTCGTTTCCTGGGAAAGTGAAAGTGAACGGCTGAGTGGGCATCGATGTCCAAACCGGTTTGGATGCTATTTCAAACCGGTTTGGAACGCAAAAGATATTTATTTGACGGTAATCGTTACCAATTGGAAATAATTACCCGGTCGGCGCGTCCCGCACGTCGGGCGGCCGGGCGGATCGGCGAATGCGAGGAACGACGGTGAAGGTGAATCTGAAGGCGCTCTCGGACGCGCTCGGGCTGTCGCGGACGACGGTCAGCCGCGCGCTGAACGGTTACGACGACGTCAGCGAGGCGACGCGCGAGCGCGTGGCGCGGGCTGCGCGGGAAATGGGCTATGTGGCGGATCCGACCGCGCGCCGGCTCGCGACCGGGCGGGCGGACGTGATCGGGATCGTCTACCCGTTCGGCGCGGGCGATCTCGGCGATCCGCGTTTCGGCGAGGTCGTCGCGGGCATCACCGAGCGGCTCGCGGAACGCAACCTCGATTTCATCATCGCGTCGGCGCGACCGAACGCGGAACTGGACACCTATCGGCGCATCGTCGACGGCAAGCTCGTCGACGGGCTGATCGTCGCGCGCACACGGGTCGACGATCCGCGCATCGCGTACTTGCAAGCGAGCGCGTTTCCGTACGTGGCCTATGGCCGGACGCAGGTGGCCGAGCCATATGCGTGGTTCGATTTCGACAACGAGGCCGGCGCGCGGGACGCGGTGCGCCGGCTGACGGCGTTCGGGCACCGGCGCATTGCGATGATCAGCGCGCCGCTGGCGCTGAATTTCGCCGCGCAGCGCCGAGCAGGCTATCTGTCGGCCCTGCGCGAAGCCGGTGTCGAGCCGGATCCGGCGCTGATGGTCGAGTGTCCGTTTACGCACGACGGCGGGTGGCAGGCGGCGCGGGCGCTGCTCGCGCGCGCCGAGCGGCCGACGGCGCTGCTGGTCGACAACAATATCGCGGGCGGCGGCGCGTTTCGGGCGCTCGTGGACAGCGGGCTGCGCCTGGGCGAGGACATGTCGCTGATCGTCTACGACGGCGTGCCGCCGAACCTCGCGCATCCGTATCGCGTGACGGCGGTCGTGCAGCCGACCGGCCACGCGTCGGGGCGCGCACTGGCGGAACTGATGCTGCGGCTGCTGGGCGACGGGGTTCGCGAGCAGCGGCTCGAAGCACCGGCGATCGAGGCGGGTGACACGGACGGCCCGTTGCGCGGCTAGCCGCGGCGGCGCAGGTGAGGGCGCGAGCGACGGCAGGTGCCGGCGGATCGCGCTCCACCGAAAAGGCCATGACGAAGGCAGGGGTTACTAGACGACCGGTCTAATCCGGGGCTATCATCCGTTCCCATGAATGCGACGACGTTCGCGGCGCAGGCAACGAACACGCGAAAATGCCATTTGAATGCCATTTCGCCCTGCGATGCTGATGGTGCAGCGAGACGCCGTCGTTTCATTTCGAATTGTTCTAGACGACTGGTCTAATAGGCGCAAGCCGCATTCGGATACACGGGTCGCACGTTGACGCGTCACAGCTGACTAACCCACAGGCGTGCCGCGCCCACCAGCCGGATTTGCCGGTCGAGCGGCCCCGTTCCCGTCATCCATTTTTCGAAGGAGTGTCCGATCATGAAGATTCTGGTTGTCCTGACCTCGCACGACACGCTCGGCGACACCGGCAAGAAAACCGGCTTCTGGCTCGAGGAACTGGCCGCGCCGTACTACACGTTCAAGGATGCGGGCGTCGAGCTGACGCTCGCGTCGCCGAAGGGCGGCCAGCCGCCGCTCGATCCGAAAAGCAGTGACCCGACGGCCCAGACCGACGCGACGCGCCGCTTCGACGTCGATGCGGCGGCCAAGGCCGAACTGGCTTCGACGCGCAAGCTGGCCGACGTGTCCGTGGACGACTACGACGCCGTGTTCTACCCGGGCGGCCATGGCCCGCTGTGGGATCTCGCCGAGGATCTGCATTCGATCGGCCTGATCGAGCGCGCGCTGGCGGCCGGCAAGCCGGTCGCGGCCGTGTGCCACGCGCCGGGCGTGCTGCGTCACGTGAAGAACCCGCAGACCGGCGAATCGGTCGTGCGCGGCAAGCGTGTGACGGGCTTCACCAACAGCGAGGAAGCGGCCGTCGAACTGACGGAAGTCGTGCCGTTCCTCGTCGAGGACATGCTGAAGACCAACGGCGCGGAGTTCGAGCGCAGCGCCGACTGGGCGCCGCATGTCGTCACCGACGGGCTGCTGATCACGGGGCAGAACCCCGCGTCGTCGGAGCCTGCCGCCGAGGCGCTGCTCGCGCAGCTCGGCCGCCGTTGAGCCATGGGCGCCGGCCCGGCTGGCGCCATCCCGTATCCGTCGCCGGGCGCAGGCCGGCCCGTCGACGGCCCGAATCGATCCGTCGTGCACGTTGCACGACGCGTTTCCCGTCGTTTTGCAGAACCAAGCAAAGGAGCCGTGGATGTCTGCCCTGTTCGAACCGTTCAAACTCAAGGATGTCACGCTGCGCAACCGCATCGCGGTGCCGCCGATGTGCCAGTACGTCGCGGAAGAGGGCGTCGTCAACGACTGGCATCACGTGCATCTGGCCGGCATCGCGCGTGGCGGTGCGGGCCTCGTGATCGCCGAGGCGACGGCCGTGTCGCCGGAAGGGCGCATCACGCCGGGTTGCGCGGGGCTGTGGAACGATGCGCAGGCCGAAGCGTTCGCGCCGTCGGTCGCGGCGATCAAGGCGGCCGGCGCGGTGCCCGGCATCCAGATCGCGCACGCGGGCCGCAAGGCGAGCGCGAACCGTCCTTGGGAAGGCGACGACCATATCGCCGACGGCGATCCGCGCGGCTGGCAGACCATCGCGCCGTCGGCCGTGCCGTTCGGCGCGCACCTGCCGAAGACGCCGCGCGCGATGACGCGCGACGACATCGCACGCGTGCAGGCCGACTTCGTTGCGGCGGCGAAGCGCGCGCGCGACCTGGGCTTCGAATGGCTCGAACTGCACTTCGCGCACGGCTATCTTGGCCAGAGCTTCTTCTCGGTGCATGCGAACCAGCGTGACGACGAATACGGTGGCTCGGCCGAGAACCGCGGCCGCTTCCTCGTCGAGACGCTGGCGGCCGTGCGCAAGGTGTGGCCGGAGCATCTGCCGCTGACCGCGCGCTTCGGCGTGATCGAGTACGACGGTCGCGACGAGGAGACGCTCGCCGAGTCGATCGCGCTCACGCAGCGGCTGAAGCGGGAAGGGCTCGACATGCTGAGCGTGTCGGTCGGGTTCTCGACGCCCGACGCGCAGATCCCGTGGGGCCCGGCGTTCCTCGCGCCGATCGCCGAGCGCGTGCGTCGCGAGGCCGGGCTGCCGGTGTCGTCCGCGTGGGGGATCGACACGCCGCAACTGGCGAACCGCGTGGTGGCGGAGGAGCAGCTCGATCTCGTGATGGTCGGCCGCGCGCATCTGGCCGACCCGCACTGGCCGTACTACGCGGCCAAGCAACTTGGCGTCGAGCGTCCGTCGTGGACGCTGCCCGCGCCGTACGCACACTGGCTCGAGCGTTACCGGAGCGCCGACAAGGTGGCCTGAGCGGGCGGGATGTCGGGGCGGCGCGCGCATCCCATGCGCCGCCGATCCGGCGCCGATGGATAGAATGGCGGTTCGCGCAGGCCGGTTGCCTGCGCGAACCGCCATTTTTTCTTTTCGACAGAGGTGCCATGGCCGCACATGTCCCGTCGTCTCCCGAGCCCGCCGTACGGCCGCGCACGCAGCAGGTTTCCCGCGCCGTGCTGGTTGCGGCGCTGCTGGTCATCGCGCTGTGGGTGATCCGCGATTTCATTCCCGCCATCGCGTGGGCCTGCGTGATCGCCATCGCGATGTGGCCGATGCTGAAGCGCTTCGAATCGCACCGGCTGTTCCGCAACCGCCCGACGCTCACCGCGGTCGTCATCACGGCGGCGATCTCGTTGCTGGTCGTGCTGCCGGTGGCCGTCGCGGCGACCCAGGCGATCGGCCAGGTGCATGACCTGCGCGAGTGGCTGCGCACGATCCAGGAAAACGGCATCCCGGTGCCGGACGTGGTCGCGAGGCTGCCTTACGGCGCGGCGCAGGTCACCGAATGGTGGCAGGCCAACCTCGCCCATCCGCTGCATGCGGCCACCGCGATGCACGGCGTCAACAGCGAGAAATTCCTCGCGTTCGGCCGGCAGTTCGGCACGAAGCTCGCGCACGCGCTGCTCGAATTCGGCTTCATGCTCGTCACGCTGTTCGTGATCCTGCGCGCCGGCCACAAGCTGTCGGGGGCGCTGCTGCAGGGCGCACGGCGCGCGTTCGGGCGCAGCGGCGCGGAGCTGATCGAGCGGATGGTCGCGGCCGTGTTCGGCACGGTGACGGGGCTCGTCGTCGTCGGGCTCGGCGAGGGCGCGCTGCTCGGTATCGCGTACGCGCTGGCCGGTGTCCCGCATGCGGCGCTGCTCGGCCTCGTCACGGCCATCGCCGCGATGCTGCCGTTCTGCGCGCCCGTCGTGTTCTGCGGCGCCGCACTCTGGCTGTTCGTGCAGGGCGCGACCATGTGGGCCATCGTGGTGGCCGTGCTCGGGTTCGTCGTCGTGTTCGTCGCCGAGCACTTCGTGCGGCCGGTGCTGATCGGCAGTTCCGCGCGGCTGCCGTTCCTGCTCGTGCTGTTCGGCATCCTCGGCGGCGCCGAGACGTTCGGCCTGATCGGGCTGTTCGTCGGCCCCGCGCTGATGACGGTGCTGACGATGCTGTGGGCCGAATGGATCGCGTGACGATGCGCGCCGAGGCGGCGGCATGAAGCGGCGGTACGGATGCGCGTTCAAGCGCGCATCGGCCGCCGCGACGGATGCTGCTCAGGCGTGTGCCGGATCCTGCAATGCAAGGATTCGGATAAAGATCTCTACATTTCTTTTCGATCCGGACCCAAAGGTCGAGTAGCATGGCGCTTTCGATCACGCCGGCATGGCGCAGCAGATCTCACCAAGCATGCGATTGATTACGATGTCCCGTCCCGCAGCGACGCTGTCGCTGGCCGCCAGCTGCCTGATGTTGCACGGTTGCGCGTGGTTCGATTCGTGGCTGCCATTCTCGTATTCGCGCACGCCGCTCGCGAGGGCCGCGTCGCGGCACGGCGCGACGCGCGCCGATGTCGTCCGGGCCGCCGGCAATCCGCGCAGCGTGTGGATGGTCCGCAACGGCAACGGCGTCTGCTACAACTACTTCATCGAGCACGGCAACGATCACCGCGAATATTTCGTCGTGTTCGACCGGGCCGGCGTCGTCACGCAATACGGCTTCGATTCCTGCATGAACGCCGACCGCAAGGGCACGCTCCAGCCGGGCAAGGCCGCGTCGCGCTAGCGCGGCGGCGGCCTTGCCCGCCTGCCGTCAGGCGATCGTGTCGACCACGCCGCCGTCCACCCGCAACGCGGCGCCCGTCGTTGCCGACGCGAGCGGCGAGCACACGTAGACGACCAGGTTCGCGACTTCCTCCGGCGTCGCCGGCCGCTGGATGATCGAGCTCGAGCGCTGGCTGCGCACGAAATCCACGGCCACGTCCTCGACGCTGCGGCCGGTTTCGTCGGCCGTTTCCTTCAGCAGCGCCCGCACGCCGTCCGACATCGTCGGCCCCGGCAGCACCGAGTTGACCGTCACGTTCGTGCCGGCCGCGAGCTTCGCGAGGCCGCGTGAGATCGACAGCTGCGCGGTTTTCGTGAAACCGTAGTGAATCATGTCGACCGGGATGTTCAGGCCGGATTCCGACGAAATGAACACGATGCGCCCGGCATTGCGTTCGATCATCCCCAACAGGTAATGCCGCGCGAGGCGCACGCCGGACATCACGTTCATCTGGAAGTAATGTTCCCATTCGGCGTCGTCGATGTCGAAGAACGCCTTCAGGCCGTAGATGCCCGCATTGTTGACGAGGATGTCGGCCGCGCTCGTGTGCTGCGTGACGCGCGCAACGCCGGCGGCATCGGACAGGTCGGCCGCGACGCCGTCGAAGTCCGCATCGGGGAGGGCGGCGCGCAGGTGCTTGAGCGCGGACTGCACCGACGCATCGCTGCGGCCGTTGACGACGACGCGTGCGCCGGCGCGCGCGAGCCCTTCGGCGATCGCGAGCCCGATGCCGGCGGTGGAGGCGGTGACGACCGCGGTCTTGCCTTTCAGATCGATATGCATGTGCGTGACGGGAGAGGAATGAACGGAATCGCTGCGGGTGCCGCGGCGGACGGAATTCAAAGCTTAGGCGAAACGGCGCGATCCGGTATGGAAGCTGCGATCCGCCGCTCCGGTTGCGCGGCGCCGCACAGTCTTGTACGGTGAGCGTTCGCCATCCGAACCGGGAGCCCGCCGCGTGAGCCGTACCGCCAACCGATCCGTCGTCCCGTCGCCGTTCTGGCGTGACGCCGCGCTGCCGTTCATCGAGGCGCGCACCGTCGACGACGGCCGCGCGATCTGTTACGCGAAGCACACGCACGACACGTTTTCGGTGGGTGCGATCGTCGGCGGCACGAGCACCTACGTGAACGGCGCGACGAACGCGCACGTCGGGCGCGGCGTGCTCGTGATCATCGATCCGGAACAGGTGCATGCGTGCAATCCGTATGGCCCCGACGCATGGGCGTACCGGATGGTCTATGTCGACGTGCCGTGGCTCGCGCGGCTTCAACATTCGCTAGGCCGCGATCCGAACGGCGATTTTCACGGCTTTTCGCAGAAATTGACGGAGCGGCACGACCTGTTCGCGCAATTTGGCGGCTTCTACCGCACGCTCGTCACATCCGGCGTCGATCCCCTCGGCAAGGAGAGCGCGGCGGTCGAGTTCTTCACGGCGCTGCACGGCGCGCTCGATCGCGACCTGCCCGGCCCGCGCGCAGGGGACGACAACGCCCGGCTCGCACGCGCGGCCGACTACATCGCCGCGCATTGCCGCGAGGGCGTCACGCTCGATGCGATCTGCGCGGCGGCCGATCTGTCGCCGTCATACCTGATCCGCGCGTTCAACGCCCGCTACGGGATGACGCCGCATGCGTTCCTGATCGATCGTCGCGTGCAGTACGGCCGCACGGAGCTGCGCCGCGGCCGGCCGATCGCCGACGTCGCGCTGGACGCGGGCTTCGCCGACCAGGCGCATTTCCAGCGCGCGTTCCGGCGGATCGCGGCGGCGACGCCCGGGCAATACCGCAGCGCGACGAACTGAACGGCACGCGCTACACGTCGAGCAGGAACAGGGCGCTGCCCGCGAGCAGCAGCGCCATCAGCCGGTTGAACACGCGCATGTGCCGCGCGTTCGCCAGCCGGTGCCGCAGCGACGCGCCCGCATACGACCAGCACGCGATCGACGCGAAACAGATCACCAGGTACAGCGCGGCGAACTGCCAGACCTGCGTGCGGTCGCCATCGGCCGCATATGCGCCCATCGCGGCCACGCACGCGAGCCACGCCTTCGGATTCAGCCACTGCATCGCCGCGCCGGCCGCCGCCGACGGGCCGGCCACGTCCGGGTCGGCCGACAGCCGGCCGTCATCGAGCGCGAGCCGCAGCGCCATATACAGCAGGAACGCGATCCCCGACCACTGCGTGGCGGTCGTCAGCACCGGCCAGCGCGCGAGCGCCGCGTGCAGCCCGAGGCCGATCAGCAGGAACAGCGCGACGAAGCCGAGCGTCGCGCCGGCCGCATAGCGCAGGCTCGCGCCGAGGCCGTGGCGTGCGCCGGCACTGAGCGCGACGATGTTGACGGGGCCGGGGGTGATCGACGAGGCGAGCGCGAACGCGGCCATCGAAACCAGCATGCTCATTGGGTGTGTCTCCATGCGAAAGGTCGAAAGTCGCATCGAGACTACGGGCGCCGCACGGGCCCGTATTGAAGAAAACTGCCCTCGTCGGGCGGCCGCGCGGCCGCCGTCGTCAGTGCAGCGCGCTCGGCGCGTGCGCCGGCCGGGTCTCGTGGCGGTCGGCCGGGGGCAGCGGGCCGCCGGCGCAGGGTTTCGTCGATACCGAGAAGCCGAACGTGTTGATGCCGCCCGAGCACGCGACGAATACGCTGCCGCCGTGCATCTCGGCGACGGCCTTGACGATCGACAGCCCGAGCCCGTGGTTCTCCTTGCTGTTCGCGCGCGCTTCCTCGAGCCGGTAGAAGCGCTCGAACACGTGCGAGCGCCGGGCGGGGTCGATCGGCTCGCCGGGGTTCGCGACGGACATTTCGACGAGCGTGTCACGGCGCACGATCGTCACGCTGACCGTCGCGCCGGGCGCCGAATGCTGGATCGCGTTGATCAGCAGGTTCGTCATCGCGCGGCGGAACAGCGACGGATCGACGGCCGCGCGCGCATCGCCATGCAGCTCGGCGCGCAACTGCGCTTCGTCGAGCGGGATTTCGAGGAAGTCGAGCATGCGCCGCACTTCGTCGGCGAGCGACACGTCCTTCAGGTCGGTCGCGCGTTCGCCGCGGTCGCTGCGCGACAGGAACAGCATGTCGTTGATGATCACGCGCAGCCGCTCGAATTCCTCGAGGTTCGACTGCAGCGTCCGCTCCATCCGCTCGACCGTGCGGTCGCGGCTCGTCAGCGCGACCTGGGTCTGGCCGATCAGGATGCTGATCGGTGTGCGCAGCTCGTGCGCGACGTCCGCGTTGAACGCCTCGAGCCGCGCGTAGGTTTGCTGGATGCGGTCGAGCGCACCGTTGAACGATGTGGCGAGGTCGCGCAGCTCGGGCGGCAGCGCGTTGGTCTGCAGCCGCTGGCGGCGGCTCGCGAGGCTGATTGCCGAGGCGTCCTGCGACAGGCGGTCGAGCGGCGCGAGCCCGAAGCGGGCCACCGCGCGGCTCAGCAGCAGCGTGATGATCGTGGCAATCGTGATCAGCCCGGCGAGCGTCCAGCCGAAGCGGCGCAGCATCCGCTGCGTGCGCTCGCACGAGCTGGCGACGATCAGCTTCAGCGCCGGCCGCTCGCCGTTGCCGGCCACCGTGACGGTCTTCGTCATCACGTCGTAGGTGCTGTGGTTCAGCGCGTAGCGCTGGAACGCGCCGAACGGCGCGCCGACGGGCATGCCGTCGACGGGCGTGCCGAAGCGGAAATCCGGGTTCGGGCTGTCGACCTGGTAGTGCGTGGAGCCGTCGGGCGGTTCGAGGTCGGCGAGCTTTTCCTGCATGAGGCGCCCGCGCATGGCCGTGGTCGCATGCGACACGATCATCTCGGCCACCTTGGTGCGCGTGTCGAGCGTCGCGCGCAGCTCGGCGAACAGCTGGCGCTCCATCATCACGAACAGCCCGCAGCCCACCAGCGTGAACACGAGCAGCGACACGATGCCGAACATCGCCGACAGCCGCAGGACGATCGAGCGTTTCATGCGGGCCTCTCGGTGTCGCCGTCCTCACGCGCCTCGAGGACGTAGCCCATGCCGCGGATCGTGTGCAGCAGCTTGTCCGTGAACGGGCCGTCGAGTTTCGCGCGCAGGCGCTTGATTGCCGTTTCGACGACGTTCGCGTTGCTGTCGAAGTTCACGTCCCACACGAGTTCGGCGATGGTTGTCTTCGACAGCACTTCGCCGCTGCGCCGCGCGAGCACGCCGAGCAGCTGGAATTCCTGCGCGGTCAGGTCGAGCCGCGTGCCGTCGCGGGTCGCGCGGCGGCCGATCAGGTCGACGCGCAGGTCGCCGATCGAGATCAGCGTCGATTCCTGCACGCGCGCGCGGCGCGTCAGCGCGCGCAGCCGCTCGATCAGCTCGAGGAACGAGAACGGCTTGGTCAGGTAGTCGTCGGCGCCGCCGCGCAAGCCCCGCACGCGATCGTCGACGCGGTCGCGCGCGGTCAGCATGATGACGGGCGTCTGCTTCTGCGCGCGCAGTGCACGCAGCACGCCGAAGCCGTCCAGCTTCGGCAGCATCACGTCGAGCACGACCACGTCGTAGTCGAATTCGACGGCTTTCCACGCGCCGTCCTCGCCGTCGAGCGCGGTGTCGACGACCCAGCCTTCCTCGGTCAGGCCGCTCTTCAGGTATTCAACGACTTTCGGTTCGTCTTCGACGATCAGGACTTTCATGTTCGAATCCGTTGTCCGGGTAATCCGGTTAAGGGCTCGGGTGCGCCGGGGCCGGGGCTGGCACCGGCGCTGCCGTGGCGACCTCGGCCGGAGCGGGGCCGCCCGCGGTGTGGCCATCCCAGCCGCCGCCCAGCGCCTTCGCGAGAAACACGACGAGCGCCGCGCGCTGGCCCTGGATCTGCACGGCCTGCCGCTCGCTCGTCAGCAACTGCTGTTGGGCCGTCAGCACGTCGATGAACGGCGTCAGGCCGCCCGCGTAGCGATCCTGCGCGAGCGACACGAGCTTGCGCGCGTCGTCGACGGCCGCGGCGGCCTGCTGCGCGGCGTCGGCGAGCACCGACAGTCCCGTGACCGCATTCTGCACCTCCTGGAACGCGGTGAGCACGGTCTGCCGGTAGCTGGCCTGCGCGGCGACGTAGCCGGCCTGCGCGAAATCGACGCCGGCTTTCAGCTTGCCGCCTTCGAACAGCGGCTGGCTGAGCGATCCGCCGACCGACCACAGCAACGCCGGCACGGTGAACAGGCCGGCGAAGCGCGTCGCGTCCCAGCCGATATCGGGCGACAGCGTGATGCGCGGGAAATACGCAGCGCGCGCGACGCCGATCTGCGCATTCGCGGCGGCCATCGCGCGCTCGGCCGACGCGACGTCGGGCCGCCGCTGCAGCACGTCGCTCGGCAGGCCGGTCGGCAGCGCCGGCGCGTTGATCGGCACGACGCGCGGTGCGATCGAGAAGGCGGGGGCCGGTGTGCCGACCAGCGTCGCGATCGCGGTTTCGACCTGCACGCGCTGCTGGAGCAGCAATTGCGCCTGCGTGCGCGTCGCGTCGAGCTGCGCGCGCTGCTGCAGCAGGTCGAGGCCCGACACCGCGCCGAGGTCGTGGCGCGCGCTCACGTAGTCGAGCGCCTTCTGCTGCAGGTCGATCGAGCGCTTGACGACGTCGATCTCGGTATCGAATTCGCGCAGCGCGAAATAGCTCGACGCGAGATTGGCGGTCAGCACCAGGCGCGCGTTCGCGAAATCGTCGCCGGCCTGCTCGGTGGTCGCCTGCGCCGATTCGACGCTGCGCCGCACGCGGCCGAACAGGTCGAGTTCGTAGCTGACGGCCGCGCCGACCTGGATGTCGTTCTGCACGGTCGATGCGCTTTTCGTCGCGTAGTTGGTCTGCGGCCGGTCGGCGGAGATCTTGAAGCGCTGGCCGCTCGCGTTCAGGCCGACGGCCGGATACTGCGCCGAGGCGACCGACGCGAGCGTCGCCTTCGCCTGGTCGTAGCGCGCGGCGACGGCTTTCAGGGTCTGGTTGTTGCGCAGCGCGTCGGCTTCCAGCGCGTCGAGCTGCGGATCGCCGAACGCGGTCCACCATGCCGGGTCGAGCGGCGCGCGGGCCGGTGCGGCCGGGTGCCAGTACGCATCCGCCGGGTCGAGCCGCCACGCGGCCGGCGTGTCGACGTCGGGCCGTTTGTAATCGGGGCCGACCGTGCAGCCGGCGAGCGCGGCGGCGAGCGCAATCGACGTGATGGAGACGGCGGCAGGCCGCCGGCGGGGGCGCATCGCGATCACGACTTCGCCTCCGCGGCGCCGGAGGCCGGCTTCGCGGCCGGCGCCGTGACGATCACCGGATCGCCGTTCGCGAGCGCGTCGCTCGGGTTCGTGACGAGGCGGTCGTTCGGCGTGAGCGGGCCGTCGACTTCGAGCGTCTGCCCGATCGTGCGCACGACCGTCACCTGCTTGAGGCGCACCTGGCCGTTCGCATCGACGGTCGCGACCGTCGGGCCTTCGGCGCGGAACAGCAACGTATTGGCCGGCACCTGCAGGCGGCCGACCGGCGTCATCGGCAACGTCGCCTGCACGTACGCGCCGGGCAGCAGCCGGCCGTCCGGGTTCGGCAGCGTGATCTCGATCTGCAGCGAGCGCGTCGCGACATCGATCGCCTCCGACGTGCGCGTGACCGTCCCGTCGAAGGTCCGGCCCGGCAGTTCGGCCTGCGCGACGCTCACGTGCTGGCCGACCTTCACCTGCTGCGCGTACGCCTGCGGCACCTGCACGTAGAGGCGCAGACGGTCGGCCTGCACGACCGTGAACAGGGAGCGGCCCGCGTTGCCGGAACTGACGAGATCGCCCACGTCGACGTTGCGCTGCGTGACGATTCCGTCGATCGGCGCGGCGATCCGCTGGAAGCCTTTCAGCTCGGTGAGGCGGCGCATGTTCGCATCGGCCGCGGCGAGGTTCGCGGTGCCCTGGTTGAACGCGCCTTGCCGGTCGTCGAGTTCCTGCTGCGAGACGGCATCGCGCTGGCGCAACTGCTGCGCGCGGTCGAACGACGTCTTCGCGAGCGCGAGTGCGGCCTGCGCCTGCTGGCGCTGCGCGGTGGCCTGCGCGAGTTCCTGGTTCAGCTCGGGCGTGTCGAGTTCGGCAAGCGTCTGGCCCTGCTTCACGTGCGCGCCGATGTCGGCCTGCCAGCGCAGCACGTAGCCGCTCGCGCGGGCATAGATCGGCGCCTCGACGAAGCCGCGCAGCGTGCCGGGCAGCGTCAACTTGCCGCCGGTGGCCGCATCGACCGGATGCGCGATGGTCACGTACTGGCGCGTGTTCTGCTCGGCGACCGCGTCGAGCCGGCTGTGGTTCAGCACGTTGACGACGATCGTGCGCGCCGCGCCGGCGGCCAGCAGCACGCCGATCACGACCAGGACGATTTTCCCGCGTCGCGACACCGACGACCGTGTCGGCAGGTGCATGCCGTGTTCGTCCACCTGGATGCCGACTGCGCTGTGATGTTTCTCTTCCATGAATTCAACCAAATCAACCGGGTAGTGGGACGAAAGTCAGTGGCCGGCCTGGCGCGCACGCCGGCGGGCCAGCCGCGCATGCACGCCGCCGAACACCAGCGGCACGAACAGCAGGGTCGACACGGTCGCGAACAGCAGCCCGCCGATCACCGCGCGGCCGAGCGGCGCATTCTGCTCGGCGCCTTCGCCGAGGCCGAGCGCCATCGGCACCATCCCGATGATCATCGCGAGCGCCGTCATCAGCACCGGCCGGATCCGCGTCGCGCCGGCTTCCAGCGCGGCCGTGAGCGGCGGCGCGCCGTCCGCGAGGCGCTGGCGCGCGAACGACACGACCAGGATGCTGTTGGCGGTCGCGACGCCCACCGTCATGATCGCGCCCGTCAGCGCGGGCACGCTCAGGTGCGTGCCGGTGATGAACAGCATCCAGACGATGCCGGCGAGCGCGGCCGGCATCGCGCTGATGATGATCAGCGGGTCGAGCCACGACTGGAAATTGACGACGATCAGCAGGTAGACCAGTACGATCGCCATCGCGACGCCCGCGCCGAGGCCGATATACGACGTGCGCATCGTCTCGATCTGGCCGCGCATCGTCAGCTCGGTGCCGCGCGGCAGCGTCGCGCGCGCATCCGACACGATGCGGTCGATCTCGCCGGCCACCGCGCCGAGGTCGCGGCCTTCGACGCTCACGTACACGTCGATCGCCGGGCGGATGTTGTAGTGCGTGATCACGGCCGGGTTCGCGGTGCTGCGCACCTGCACGAGGTTGCCGAGCAGTTGCAGCGGCATGCCCGTGCGGCCGCTCGCCGAGATCGGCGTGCCGAGCAGATCGTCGACCGACGCGATGTTGTATTGCGGGGTCTGGATCTGCAGCGGGTACTGGACGCCGGTGCGCGGGTTGATCCAGAACGACGGCGTGGTCTGAGAACTGCCGGACAGCGAGATCAGCATGTTCTGCGCGACGTTCTGCGCGGAGAGATTGAGCTGCTGCATGCGCGTACGGTCCATGTCGGCCAGCAGGGTCGGTTCGTCGTTACGTTGCAGCACGTGCACGTCGACGGCGCCGGGGATTTGCCTGATCTTTTTCATCAGGCCGCTCGCGATAGTCATGTTACTCGCGAGATCGTTGCCGAGCACCTGCAGGTCGATCGCGGCCGGTTGGCCGAAGTTGAGGATCTGCGTGATGATGTCCGACGGCTGGAAGAAGAACTCGACGCCCGGGAAGCGCTCGGGCAGCACTTGGCGCAGCGCCTGCACGTAGTGCTGGGTCGCGCGGTGGCCGGGCTTGAGCGCGATCAGCAGCTCGCCGTCGAGCGTGCCGATCGTGCCCGCGTTGCTGTACGACAGGTTGATGCCGCTCACCGGCAGGCCGAGGTTGTCGACGAGCGCGCCGAGCTCGTCGGGCGGCACGGTCTCGCGGATCACGCGCTCGACCTGGTCGGCGAGGCGCGCGGTTTCCTCGATCCGGTAGCCGGTCGGCGCGCGCATGTGCAGCCGGATGTTGCCGGAATCCGCATTCGGGAAGAAGTCGCGGCCGAGCACGAACACGAGGCCCGTCGACAGCACGCAGAAGCCGAGGAAGCACATCGCGTAGAAGCGGCGGCGCACCAGCAGGATGCTGAGCAGCACGATGTACCACGCCCGCAGCCGCTCGAACGCCGCGTTGAACGCGTGATGGATGCGCGCGAAGCGCGACGTCGCATGGCCGGAGCCGGTGCTGGCCTGCTGCGGGCGGAACAGCAGCATCGCGAGCGTCGGCACCAGCGTGCGCGACAGCACGTACGACGCGAGCATCGCGAACACGACGGCTTCCGCGAGCGGCACGAACAGGAAGCGCGCGACGCCCGTCAGGAAGAACATCGGCACGAACACGATGCAGATGCACAGCGTCGACACGAACGCGGGCACCGCGATCTCGCCCGCGCCTTCGAGGATCGCGTCGTGCAGGTTGGTACCGAGATGCAGGTGCCGCTCGATGTTCTCGATCGTGACGGTCGCATCGTCCACCAGGATCCCGACCGCAAGCGCGAGCCCGCCGAGCGTCATGATGTTGATGGTCTCGCCGAGCGCGGACAGCGCGATCAGCGACGTGAAGATCGACAGTGGAATCGAGATCGCGATGATCAGCGTGCTGCGCCAGTTGCCGAGGAACAGCAGGATCATCATCGCGGTCAGCACGGCGGCGATCAGCGCCTCGTGAATCACGCCCTGGACGGCCGCGTTGACGAACACCGACTGGTCGAACAGCGGCGTGATCGTGAGCCCTTCGGGCAGCGTCGGGATCACCTTCGGCAGCAGCGCCTTCAGGTCCGACACGACCTTGAGCGTCGACGCGTCGCCGCTCTTCAGGATCGAGATGAGCACGCCGCGCTGGCCGTTCTGGCGCACGACGTTGGTCTGCGGCGCGAAGCCGTCTCGCACCGACGCCACCTCGCGCAGGTAGGTGGTCGCGCCGTTGATGGTCTGAACCGGCAGGCTGCTGATGTCGGCGACGGTGTCGGCCGACGCGTTCGTGTCGATCCGGTATTCGGTCTGGCCCATCTTCGCGGTGCCGGTCGGCAGCACGAGGTTCTGCGCGTTGACCGCGTTGACGATGTCGGCGGGCGTGAGCCCCTTCGCCTGCAGCGCCTGCGGATCGAGGTCGATGGCGACCACGCGCGTGCGGCCGCCGTACGGGAACGGGATCTGCACGCCCGGCACCGTGATCAGCTGCGGGCGCAGGAAGTTGAGCGCGATGTCGGCGAGCGACTGTTCGCTGAGCGTCTTGCTCGACAGCCCGAGCTGGATCACCGGGATGCTCGACGCCGAATAGGTGATCACGAGCGGCGGCGTCGCGCCCTGCGGCATCTGCCGTACGATCGCCTGCGCGGACGAGACCGTCTGCGCGATCGCCGTCTGCACGTTCGCGCCCGGCTGCAGGAACACCTTCACGACCGCGATGCCGGGCAACGACGTCGATTCGACGTGCTGGATGTTGTTGACGGTCGTCGTCAGGATCCGCTCATGCACGGACGTGATGCGGTTCGTCATCTCGGTCGCGGAGAAGCCGCTGTAATTCCAGATGACGCTGATCACGGGAATGTTGATCGCGGGCAGCACGTCGACCGGCGTGCGCATCAGCGCAAGCGGGGTGGCCAGCACGATCATGATGGCCATCACGATGAACGTGTAGGGGCGCTTGAGCGCGAGATTGACGATCCACATGGAGGCAGCGGGGCGGGCGGTGATCAGGCGTGGGTAAAGGGCACCCGAATGATAGGCGTCGGCGTGGAACGGGTTACTGTCGCGAAACTGGCGGAATTGTCAGGTGGGGGCGGGGCGGCCGATTGCCGATTCAGCAGAGGAAACGCCGCGCGGCGCGATGGCCGGAAAACGGCTGCGATACCGGATGGGCGTGCTGCTTCGATGGCGATTCCGTTCATCGGCGCGCGCTCAGATCTGCTCCATCCCGACACGCGCGAGCGCACCGAGATCGACGACGTCGATCTGGTTGTACGCGAGCCGCAGCGCGCCGAGCTTCTCGAGCTGCTGCAGCGCCTGGTTGATGCGCTGTCGCGATACGCCGACGAGCATCCCCAGTTCCTCCTGCGAGATCGACAGCGACGGGCCGGTGTCCGGGTACAGGTCGGGGTTGAAGAGTTGCGCGAGCGCCTGCGCGACGCGCGCATCGACATCCAGCAGCCGGCTGTTCTGGATCGACGCGATGAACTCGCCCATCCGGTTGTTCAACTGGTGGATCACGAAGCGCGTGAACGGCAGGCTCGTGTCGAGCAGCGCATGGAACGTGTCGACCGGCACGAACAGCACGGTCGAGCGCTGGATCGCGACGACCTCGTACTTGCGCAGCTCGCGCTTGATCACGCTGCCTTCGCCGAACCAGCCGCCCGACGGCACGCCGGAGAACGTGCAGCCGCGCCCCGACGCATTGAAGATCGCGAGCTTCAGCAGCCCGCGGTGCACGCCGATCCAGTATTCGGATGGCGCGAGCCGATGCGCGATCACGTCGCCGGCCTCGCAGTGCTCGACGCGCGACTGCGCGAGCACGAGCGCCTGGTGCTCGGGCGCGAGCGTGCGGAACCACGCGCACTGGCCGAACAGCGTGGCCAGCGCCGGCAGCGGGCCCGGTTCGGGCAGCGCGTCGGCGGGATGAGCGGGCGCGTCGGGCGGGGCAACGAGAGGGTCGTGCATGGGTGCGGGTTTGCGAGGATAGGGATAACGCGCAGCGCGTGAAAGGCACTCTGTCGTTTCGATGACAGACGGCTCACAATAGCGCCCGTTAGGCTGTCGGCAATTGAACCACATCAAAACGATCCGGGGTGGATGGGCCCCGGTCGACAGGACACGGGAGACAGGATCATGACGCAGATGTTCGAGGCCGGACTCGGCCGCCGCGACGCCAATTACGTGCCGCTCACCCCGATCGACTTCCTGGTCAGGACGGCCGAAGTCTACGGCGAGCGCCTCGCGATCGTGCACGGCGACGTGCGGCGCACCTGGGGCGAGACCTACACGCGCGCGAAGCAACTGGCGAGCGCGCTCGCGCGGCTCGGCGTCGAACGTGGCGACACGGTCGCGGCGATGCTGCCGAACATTCCGGCGATGGTCGAGGCGCACTTCGGCGTGCCGATGGCCGGCGCGGTGCTGAACACGATCAACACGCGGCTCGACGTGTCGTCGGTGCTGTTCATGCTGCGTCATGGCGAGGCGAAGGTGCTGATCGTCGACACCGAGTATGCGGAGTTCGCGCATCGCGCGGCGCTCGAGGTGCCGGGCCTGAGAATCGTCAGCGTGGCCGACGCGATGCCGGCCGACCCCGCGCGTTTCGCGGGCGCGACCGACTACGAGGCGTTCGTCGCGAGCGGCGATGCCGACTATGCGTGGACGCCGCCCGCCGACGAATGGGAGGCGATCGCGCTGAACTACACGTCCGGCACGACCGGCGACCCGAAGGGCGTGGTCTATCACCATCGCGGCGCGTATCTCGCGGCGGTCAGCAACCTCCTCGAATGGGACATGCCGAAGCACGCCGTCTACCTGTGGACGCTGCCGATGTTCCACTGCAACGGCTGGTGCTTCCCGTGGGCCGTCGCGGCGCGCGCGGGCGTGAACGTCTGCCTGCGCAAGTTCGATGCGAAGACGGTGTTCGACCTGATCCGCCGCGAACGCATCACGCACTATTGCGGCGCGCCGATCGTGCAGAGCGCGATCGCGAACGCTCCGGCCGAATTCCGTGAAGGCATCGATCACACGGTGCACGCGATGGTCGCGGGCGCGGCGCCCGCGCCGGCCGTGATCGCGAAGATGAAGGAGATCGGCTTCGATCTGCTGCACGTGTACGGGCTGACCGAGGTCTACGGCCCGGCGACCGTCTGCGCGAAGCAGTCGCACTGGGAGGCACTGAGCGACGACGAGCGCGCGCGGCTCAACGCGCGCCAGGGCGTGCGCTATCACCTGGAGGCGGGCGCGACGGTGCTCGATCCCGACACGATGGCGCCGGTGCCGGCCGACGGCGAGACGCTCGGCGAGATCATGTTCCGCGGCAACATCTGCATGAAGGGCTACCTGAAGAACCCGAAGGCGACCGACGACGCGTTCCACGGCGGCTGGTTCCATACCGGCGATCTCGCGGTGCTGATGCCGGACGGCTATATCCGGATCAAGGATCGCAAGAAGGACATCATCATCTCGGGCGGCGAGAACATCTCGAGCATCGAGGTCGAGGATGCGCTGTACCGGCACCCCGCGGTGGCGGTCGCGGCCGTCGTCGCGATGCCCGACCCGAAGTGGGGCGAGGTGCCGTGCGCGTTCGTCGAGCTGCGCGAAGGCGCGAGCGTGACCGAGGCGGAGATCGTCGCGCATTGCAAGGCGCTGCTGGCGGGCTTCAAGGTGCCGAAGGCCGTGCGGTTCGGCGAACTGCCGAAAACATCGACCGGCAAGATCCAGAAGTTCCAGCTGCGCAACGCGGTGGGATCGGACAAGGCGATCGATCTGGCAGGTGACGACAAGAACAAGAAGTAGGCGATGGGCCGGCCGTCGCCGGCCAGCCGTTCTCCATCACGCCTTCCGTTCGAGCCGGAACACGCTGACCGCGTCCGACAGGTGCGCGGCCTGGTCGCGCAGCGCGACGGCCGCGCGTTCGGCATCCGAGATCAGCATCGCGTTCTGCTGCGTCGCGTCGCCGATCTGCGTGACGGCCAGGTTCACCTGCTCGATACCGGTCGACTGTTCGCGCGACGCGGCGCTGATCTCGCCGATCAGCGTGCGGACCTGGTCGACGCGCGCGACGATGTCGCGCATCGTGCCGCGTGCGGCCTCCGCGATCCGGTAGCCCTGTTCGACGGTCGTCGACGATTCGGCGCTCAGCGCGTCGATCTCCTTGACCGCGGCCGCGCTGCGCTGCGCGAGCGCACGCACCTCGGCCGCGACCACCGCGAAGCCCTTGCCGTGTTCGCCCGCGCGCGCGGCCTCGACGGCCGCGTTCAGCGCCAGGATGTTGGTCTGGAACGCGATGCCTTCGATCGCGCCCGTGATCTCGGCGATCCGGCGCGTCGCGCGGCCGATGTCGTCCATCGTCGCGACCACGCGCTGCACCGCGGCGTCGCCGTTCGTCGCGGCGGCCGACGCATCCGCGACCAGCGCATTGGCTTGCGCCGCGTGCTCGGCACTCTGCTGCACGGCGGCGGTGATCTGTTCCATGCTGGCGGCCGTCTGTTCGACGCTGCTCGCCTGCGTCGCGATCCGCGCGGCGATGTCGCTGCTGCCGGCGGCAATGTCGACCGTGCCGCGCGCGATGTCGGCGGAGCTGTTGCGCACCTGCGCGACGATCCGCGCGAGGCCGTCGCCGATCCCGTCGACCGCCTGCACGAGCCGGCCGATCTCGTCGTCGCCCGCCTGGCCGCGCGTGGCCGCGCCATCGCGGATGCGCACGCTGAGATCGCCCGCCGCATAGCGTTCGGAGGCCCGTGCCGCCGCATCGAGCGGCCGGCTCACGACGCGGCGTACGACGATGACGAACAGCGTCGCGAACGCCGCGACGAGCACGGCGCCGATCATCAGGAAGCGGTTGCGGGTGGCGCGCATGGTGGCGAGCAGTTCGTCGTCGAGCGCGATGCCGCCGACGAGCCATTGCCACTGCGGAATCGTCGTGAACGACACGAATTTCGCGGTCGGGCCGCCGTCGTGCGCGGCCGGGTCGGTCGACGTGTACGCGAGCCGCCCCTGGCCGGCCGCGAGCATCTGCGCGTACGGCGCGCGCGTGTCGTCGGCACGTTGGCCGTCGGCATCCGGGTGCACGACGAAGGTGCCGCGCGACGGGCCCTGCGACGCATCGATCACGAAGTAGTAGCCGTTGTCGCCGATCTTCAGCGAGCGGATGCCGTCCTCGACGAGCTTGAGTTCGGCGCCGATGTCGAGGCCGACGAACAGCGCACCGATCACGCGGCCGGTCGCATCGGTCACCGGCTTGTACTGCGTGATGTACGGCCGGCCGAACAGCTTCGCGAGGCCCGTGTAGCTGCGTCCGGCGACGAGCGGTGCGTACGCGGGGCCGGCACGGTCGAGTTTCGTGCCGACGGCACGCGCGCCGTCCTGCTTCTTCAGCGACGTCGTGATGCGCACGAAATCGTCGCCGTCGCGCGCGAAGATCGTCGCGATCGCGCCGCTTTTCTTCAGGAACTGGTCGGGAATCGAATAGTCGAGGTCGAGCGGCTGGCCGCCCGCGAGCAAGGTCGGCGCGGCGACGCCGCCGATGTCGACGGTGCGCGCCGGGTCGAGCGAGAAATCGGGCGGCAGGAAGCTCGCGAACAGCGACATCGAGCGGTTGGCTTCGGCCGACAGCGCCTTGTCGAACAGGTCGACCATCGCGCGGATCGACTGTTCCTTGTCGACGATCCGCATGTGTGCTTCTTCAGCCAGCTGCTGGCCGGCGAAATGGGCGAGCGTCCACGCGAACACGGTAAACAGCACGGCAACGAGCGCGCACGCCAGCGCCGCAAGACGCGCGCCGACGCTCACCCGGCCCAATTGGGTCAATCTCATGGAACATCCTGAGTGGGGAGGGAGAGGGGGCGGAACGCACGCGTCACCGCTAGTCGACCGGTTAATACGGCAACTTCGGCGAAATCTTTAGCAGCGCGTCGTCGATGGCGGCGCCGGCAAGTGCGGCCATCGCGCGGGTGGACGACGGGAAGCGGGGTGTCAGTGCGTCACGAGCCACGCGATCGCGAGATACCGCGCGACCTTCGCGACGGTCACGATCGCGAGGAACGACGGCAGCGGCTCGCGCAGCACGCCGGCGATCATCGTCAGCGGATCGCCGATCACGGGCGCCCAGCTCAGCAGCAGCGACCAGCGGCCGTAGCGCGCATACCAGCGCTCGGCGCGCGCGAGCGCGGCGGGCTTGACGGGAAACCAGCGGCGTTCGCGGAAGTGCTCGATGCCGCGCCCGAGCGCCCAGTTGATTACCGAGCCGGCGACGTTGCCGATGCTCGCGACGAGCACCAGCGCCCACACGGGTTCGCGCCCGGCGAGCAGCAGGCCGGCGAGCACGGCTTCGGACTGGAGCGGGAACAGGGTCGCGGCGACCATCGACACGGCGAACAGGCCGCCGTAAGTGAACAATTCGGACATCGCGCGATTGTACCGGGCACGCACCGGCCAATCCGGGGCACACGGTCATGCGGTCATGCGGCGTCGGCCGTGCCGAACAGCAGGTGCGAGATCAGCGACTTGTCGACGGGTTCGTCGTTGAGCGTGCTGGCCAGCAGTTCGCCCGCCAGTTGCTGAGGCGAGAACACCATGTCGGGCTTCAGCAGGCGCAGCCGTTCGAGGTTGCGCTGCTGGTTCACGAGCGCGACCGTGCGCACCGTCGGTGCGATCTCGCGGATCGCGAGGATGATGAAGGCGTTCTCGGCATCGTCGGAGCGCAGCGCGAGCACCGCGCGCGCGGTCGCCGCGCCGGCGCGTTCCAGCACCGCGTGGTCGGTCGCATCGCCGACGATCAGGTCGGTCGCGGCCGGATAGTTGTGCTCGACGCCGGCCGGCACGACGACGGTCACCGCGTAGCCGCGCTTGCGCAGCCCGTCGTGCACCGCATGCGCGACGGGTGTCGCGCCGACGATCAGGTAATGATGCTTGCGGATCACGTTCGAAATGCCTCCCTTGACGATCCGTTTCAGATTGCCGCCGATCACGGGCCCGACGACCGCGCTGATCGACGTCGCGAACACCGTGATGCCGAGCACGATCACCGACGCGGTGAACAGGCGGGCGGTCGGCGCGTGCGGAACGATGTCGCCGTAGCCCACCGTCGACATCGACACGATCGAGAAATAGACGGCCGTGGCGAGATCGTGGACGGGCGGCGTGAATTCGTCGCCGAGATACAGCACGCCGAAGGTCGCGTAGATCAGCAGCGACACGATGCTCAGCAACGCGAACAGGCTGCTCGCGGCGACGCTCGCGCGGTCGAAGTGCCGCCAGTAATACAGCAGCGCGACGACCAGCACGGCCGTATAGACGAACACCGCGTGGCTGCGATAGCCGCCGAGCACGCTGATCGCGGCGGCCGCGACCAGCAGCAGGATCGACAGCACCCACGCGACGCGGGCGCGCAGCACGATGCCGATGGCCATCGTCGCGAGGCCGGCCGCGACGACCACTTGCGGCAACACGACGAGCCCGGCGTTGTCGACGAGGTTCAGCGCGTCGGCGAGCCACGCGTGATGCACGCCGAGCCGGGCATGCTCGACGACGGGGCGCAGCACCATGAGCGCGTCGAGCGCGAGGAGGAGAGCGAGATACCAGTGCAGGCCGATCGGCGCGAACAGGCGCCGCAGGCGGGAAGTGAGAAGCTTCATCCAGTCGCCCGGCTGGCCGGGCATGTCCATCGAAACAGCCGCTACCCTAAAGCATTCGGCGCTCGGCTGCTTTTTAGAGGCACGTTGGCGGCGGCCGCGACGACGCCGGCCGCCCGCGGCCGCTTTCAGTTCCAGCCGACCATGATCGCGCCCATCCCGACGAGCAGCCCGCCCGTGACGCGGTTCATCGCGCGCATCCTTGCGGGCCGCTGCAGCGCGCGGCTCAGCCGGTGCGAGAACAGCGCCATCGACGCGACGCCGCCCGCGAACAGCACCGCGAACGTCGCCGCGAGCAGCAGGAACTGCTGGTTCAGGCTCCAGTCGGCGCCGGGGCTGATGAACTGCGGGAAGAACGACGGGAAGAACAGCAGCGTCTTCGGATTCAGGCCCGAGGTTGCCACGCCGCGCCAGAACAGCGCGCGGTGCGAGTCGGTGTCCGGCGTGGCCGACCCGGCCGCGGCGGCGGGTGCGCCGGCCGGCGTGCGGCTGAGCCATTGCTTGCAGCCGAGCCAGACGAGGTAGGCCGCGCCGGCCCAGCGCAGCACGGTCAGCGCGCGCTCGTCGAGATGCACGAGCGAATTCAGGCACAGCGCGGTCAGCGCGAGTTGCAGCAGCACGGCGAGCGTGCCGCCCCAGACGCACGGCAGCGCGCGGCGCCAGCCGGCGCGTAGTGCCTGGTTCATGGTGAGGAGGTTGACGGGGCCGGGAGCGTAGACGAGAACGGCGGAAGCCGCGAGAAACGAGAGGTAAAGCCTGAACGACATGACGGGTAGGGCAGGAACAGGAACACGGGCGCCGAGGCCGCGCGGCCGGATAGGCGCGCGGACGGCGGGGAATCGCATGCCTGGCGGCCGGCACCGCAACTCGTGATTGCGGCTGTGCGTCCCGGTGCGAAGGGGTTGTCGCGGGGAACGTGCCGGACAGCAGGCATGGGTGAAAATATATCAAGGGGCCGGATTAAAAGGCTTCCGCTTTTCCACACAAACCGACACAAATCCGGAATATCGTTCAGATAGAATCCCGGTTTTCAGGAGAAGATTCCTTTTGCCATGGCCACACGTGAACGCTCGCCGAAAACGCTCGACAGCCAGGACCGCAAGATCCTCGGTGCCCTGCAGAAAAATGCGCGTCTGTCGAACGCCGAACTGGCCGAACAGATCGGCATGTCGACCACCGCATGCTGGAACCGCACGCGGCAACTGGAGGTGGACGGCTACATCGACGGTTACGTCGCGCTCGTCAATCAGCGCAAGCTGGGCTATGCGGACATCGTGATTCTCGAAGTCACGCTCGATCGCCACGAGGACGACGCGCTCGCGCGCTTCGGCGAGGAACTCGCGGCGCTGCCCGAGGTGCTCGAGGCCTATCTCGTGTCGGGCGAGTACGACTACTGGATCAAGGTCGCGGTGGACGGCACGGCCGGTTACGAGCGGTTCCTGCGCGAAAAGCTGTACAAGATTTCGAGCATTCGTCACAGCCGCTCGATGTTCGCGCTGCGCTGCATGAAGGACGTGCCGTCGATTCAGGTGTGATGGGGGCGGGGAAGCGGGTGCGGCCGTCGTTGAAACGACGGCGCATTGGGGCCGCGCATGTGCGCGGAGCAAGCCGGCAATCGGGAGAGGGGCCAGGCAGAGGCGCGGTTCGGCGCCGGGGTCTGCAACGCGGATGAATCTTCTGTCCGTGGTGATCCGTCGGACTTACGCGCTGGCGAGATAACTGTTGCCTGCCCGGGCAACCGGCAGACAAAACCGCGCCGAGGTTGATCGGCGCCGGCATCGGCTTTAAAGCAACTGCAGAGCGACTTCAACGCGCGCCTGAAACAGCGCGCGCATCCAACGGCACTACCCGGCCTGTTTCCGACGACTTGCCTTGCAACCCGTTGCTCGACGCCGCGACCTCATGGCGCGCGTCCGGGCAAGCGGATCAGGCAGGGTTTCGTGGGCCAACCGGCTGGCGGCCGGCCATTCCGCGCTCAGTGCGGCAGGCGTGCGTGTGCTTCAGCGATGATTTCGCAGTTATCGAGGTGGAGTGCCCAAGCTTCTGCGATCAGCTCGCCCATACGTGCGAGCCAGCCAGCGGATTCGGTGGAACGGTCGGAAAGGTTAGACGTTTGCATGACGAAGCCCCGTATAGGTGGCGAGTTAGGGATAACCCTAATCATAGCGAAACACCTCCGCTTTGTGAAATGCGATTTCGTTATATGAGAATTCCTGACAGTTTGTGTTGCCGCGATGCAACATGAATGACGGTCGCGCACGGCTTCATATCGATGTCACTTGATACGGCCATCCCGCCCCGGAAAGGCCCCGCGCGCAGGCGTGACGAGGTTGCGCCTCGCGGCGCGGTCTGGCAGAGGGGAGAAGAAGAGGAAAAAGGGGACGGCTATCCGCCGATCCACCCGAACCGCCACGACAGCCGTCGCGTCGCGGCGAGCAACGCCTGCGCGAGATCGCTGTCCGGCCCGCGCGGGAAGCCGCGCGACGAACCGATGATCGCGATCACGAGCCGGATGCTGCCGGTGTGATCGAACACGGGCGCGGCGACCGTCCCGATGCCCGGCACCGGCGCGTCGAACGCGAAATCGAGTTCGTCCGCGCGGATCGTCGCGAGCCGTGCGCGGAAGGCCGCGTCGGCCGGCGCGGCGGCGCGGCCCGCGAGGCGCACGGGCTCGTTGGCGAGCAGGTCGGCCAGTACGTCGTCGGACATGCCGGCCGCGAAGATCCGGCCGATCGCCGTATTGACGAGCGACATCACCGTGCCGACCTGCAGGCTCACGTGCTGCGGCCGCGCCGACTCTTCGAGGCGGATCACGGTCGGGCCGAGCGGCCCCAGCGTCGCGGCCGCCACGCTCATGTCGGTCGCGCTGGCCAGCGCGACGATCTCGGCTTCCGCGTCGCGTGTCGGCGACACGCGCTGCATCGCGATCAGGCCGAGCGCCTGCCCGAGCGGGCCGCCGCCGAAGCAGCCAGCGTCGTCGCGGCTCAGCAGGCCGATCTTCTGCAGGCTGACGAGATGCGGAAAGGCCTTCGCGGCCGGCATGCCGGTGGCCGCCGCGAGATCGCGCAGCGGCA
Source organism: Burkholderia sp. AU15512 (assembly GCF_002223325.1). Lineage (NCBI taxonomy): Bacteria > Pseudomonadati > Pseudomonadota > Betaproteobacteria > Burkholderiales > Burkholderiaceae > Burkholderia > Burkholderia sp. AU15512. The sequence continues at coordinate 1,332,173 of NZ_NKEX01000006.1, read as the reverse complement.
GCGCGCGGCCCGCCGACACCAGCGCGAGCAGCAGCTCGCCGGTGCTGTCGAGCGCATTGATTCCGCGCTGCGTCTTCATATCGTCGGCCAGTGCGGGCGGCACGCGCGGGGCTGTCGGCGCCGAGGTGGAAGCCTGCGGAAGCGCATCGTGCGCCGCGCCGAGCGATGCGGTTGCCTGAAGAGCCGCGTCGCGTAACGCCGCCGCGATCGGGCCGTCCCAGTCGACGTCGATCGAGCCGGTCGAACCGATCACCGTCAACGCGAGTTGCAGCGTGCCTTGTGCGTCGAACACCGGCACGCACATCGCGCTGACGCCGGGGCTCGGCAGGTCGACGCCGCGCTCGATACCGCGTGCGCGGATCGCGTCGAGTTCCGCCTGCGGCACGCCGGCGTCCGGCGCGGGCTGCTCGGCGCCCGCGAGCGTGGCGCCCGCGCCGGCCTGGCTGGCCGCCATCGCGTCGAGTTGCGCGGGCTCGCCGAACGCGCGGAACACGCGGCCGGTGGCCGTCGTGTCGAGCGACATCACCGAGCCCACATGCAGGTTCACGTGCAGCGGATAGCCGCCGTGCTCGATGCGCACGATCGTCGGCCCGGGCACGCCCGGCACCGACAGCGCGACGCTCAGGCCGACCGCTTCCGCGAGCCGCGCCGCGTGCGGCAGCGCCGCGCGATAGGCCGGCTGGCGCTCGATCGACATCAGCCCGAGCCGCAGCGACAACGGGCCCGGCTCGTAGTTGCCGGTGAGCGCATCGCGTTTCACGAGCGCGAGCCGCGTCAGGCTGACGAGATAGGTGTGCGCCTGCGCGGTCGACAGATCGGCCGCCGCGGCCAGCTCGGACAGGCCGAGCGGCTTGCGCCGGCGCGCGAGCGCGTCGAGCAGCCGGCCGCCGACCTCGACACTCTGGATCCCGCGCTGCGCCTTGGGCGGCGCGTCGTCTGCGCTGACTTCGTGGTTCTGCACGCGATGATTCTTCCGTTGACGAAACCCCGCATGGTATCCGACGCCATTTATCGCGCCAGCCCGCAGGTTTACCCGTATTAAACAATAGCAAGTGACTTTGCCATTGACAAATATTCGTCGCAGGACGAAGATCCGCTCACTCCCCTCAACACATGGCTCGCAGCCACGGAACGCAACATGGCCAAAGCATTCGCCTCCCAAGCCGATCTGGAAGAGAAGAAAGTCACCTGGACGAAGCTGTCCGAGAACGCGTACGCGTACACCGCCGAAGGCGACCCGAACTCGGGCGTGATCATCGGCGACGACAGCGTGCTGATCGTCGACACGACCGCGACGCCCGCGATGGCGCAGGACCTGATCGCGAAGATCCGCAGCGTGACCGACAAGCCGATCAAGCACGTGGTGCTGTCGCATTACCACGCGGTGCGCGTGCTCGGCGCGTCCGCGTATTTCGACGAAGGCGCGCAGCACGTGATCGCGAGCCGCGGCACGTACGAGATGATCGTCGAGCGCGGCGAGGCCGACATGAAGTCGGAGATCGAGCGTTTCCCGCGCCTGTTCGCGGGTGTCGAGACGGTGCCCGGCCTGACCTGGCCGACGCTCGTGTTCGAGCGCGAGATCACGCTGTTCCTCGGCAAGCTCGAAGTGAAGATCATGCACGTCGGCTCGGGCCACACGAAGGGCGACACGATCGTCTGGATCCCGTCGCAGAAAGTGCTGTTCTCGGGCGACCTCGTCGAATACGACGCTGCGTGCTACTGCGGCGACGCGCAGCTCGAACAATGGCCGGCCACGCTCGAGGCGCTGCGCGCGCTCGGCGCCGAGAAGCTCGTGCCGGGCCGCGGCCCCGCGCTGCTGAACCCGGCCGACGTGAACAAGGGCCTCGACTACACGAAGGATTTCGTCACGACGCTGCTCGCGCAGGGCCGCAAGGCCGTCGAGCAGAAGCTCGACCTGAAGGCGTCGATGGCGCTCACGCGTGAAGCGATGGATCCGAAGTTCGGCCACGTGTTCATCTACGAGCACTGTCTGCCGTTCGACGTGTCGCGTGCCTTCGACGAAGCGAGCGGCATCACGCATCCGCGCATCTGGACCGCGCAGCGCGACAAGGAAATGTGGGCCGCGCTGCAGGACTGAGCGGCTTGCACAGGCGGGGTGTCCGGCAGGGCGCTCCGCCTTTTTTCTGACGCGGCGACGGGCCACGGTTTCCCGCCGGCTTTCCGTCCGCCGTATCCGATCTCACAAGAAAGCAGGGCGCACGTACGCCCTGGGAGACGGCTGCGCGCTCGAATCGCGCAACCTGTTTGGAGAGAGACATGCCCCAATCGCTTCCCGCCGAAGCGACGCTCGCGCACGCGAGCGCTTCGGCTTCCGCATCCGCCGCCACGGACGACGCGCTGCTGTTCCGCAAGATCGCGTGGCGGATCGTGCCGTTCCTGTTCCTCTGCTACGTCATCTCGTTCCTCGACCGCATCAACATCGGCTTCGCGCAGTTGCAGATGAAGCACGATCTCGGCTTCAGCGACGCGATGTACGGCCTCGGCGCCGCGGTGTTCTACGTCGGCTACGTGTTCTGTGAAGTGCCGAGCAACCTGCTGCTCGCGCGTTTCGGCGCGCGCCGCACCTTCACGCGGATCATGCTGCTGTGGGGCATCGCGTCGACCGGGATGATGTTCGTGTCGCAGCCGTCGCATTTCTACGTGCTGCGCTTCCTGCTCGGCGTGTTCGAAGCGGGCTTCTTTCCCGGCATCGTGCTGTACCTGACCTACTGGTTCCCCGCGAACCGGCGGGCGGCCGCGATCTCGGTGTTCTTCGCGGGCGTCGCGGTGGCCGGCGTGCTCGGCGGCCTGATGTCGGGCTGGATCATGCGCGACATGAGCGGCGTGCTCGGGCTGCACGGCTGGCAATGGATGTTCGCGATCGAAGGTGCGCCGGCGATCCTGCTCGCGTTCGCCGCGTTCACGTTGCTGGTCGACCGGCCGCAGGACGCCACGTGGCTTACGCCCGATGAGAAGGCGCGGGTCGCCGCGCTGTGCGCCGATGGCCGCGGCCACGGCAACGCGCACGACGGGCGCAGCCTCATGGCGGCACTCGCGAACCGGCGCGTGTACCTGTTCGCGTTCATCTATTTCTCGCTGACCTGCGCGTCGCTGACGCTCAACTTCTGGATGCCGTTGATGATCCGCGACTTCGGCGTGACCGACGTCGTGGCCGTGAGCCTGTACACGGTCGTGCCGAACGCGGTCGGCGCGGTGGGGCTGATCCTGATCGCGCGCCGTTCGGATCGTACCGGCGAGCGGCGCAAGCACTTCGCGTGCTGCACGATCGGCGGCGGGCTCGCGCTCGCGGCGCTGACGCTGCACCTGCACAGCTTCGCGGCGATGCTCGCGTGCCTGTCGGTCGCGGCGACGCTGATCTTCGCCGCACTGCCGATCTTCTGGGCGGTGCCGACCCGCTACCTGTCGGGCAACGCGGCCGCGGCCGGGATCGCGCTGATCAGCAGCATCGGGATCACGAGCGGGATCGTCAGCCCGTGGGTGATCGGGATGATCCGCACGCGCACCGGCAGCATGGATCTCGCCGTGTATCTGCTGGCCGCGCTGCTGGTGGCGAGCGGCATCGCGCTGATGCTCGGCGTGAAGGGCGAAGCCGCGCCGCGCGACTGAGCGAGCCACGGCCGGTCGCCGCTCGCGGGCGGCGGCGACCGGCACGACGTGTGAGCCCCGCACCCGAATCCAGCGAGGAGACGATCGATGTCAGCCCCTCTTCAAGCGGACGCCGCGCGTGCCGTCGCGTCCGGTATCGCTTCAACGGACGACGACGCACTGTACCGCCGCATCGGCGCGCGAATCGTGCCGTTCCTGTTCATCTGCTACATCGTGTCGATCCTCGATCGCAGCAACATCGGCTTCGCGCAGTTGCAGATGCGGCAGGATCTCGGCCTTACTGATGCGATGTACAGCCTCGGCGCGGTGCTGTTCTTCGTCGGCTATGTCTTGTTCGAGGTGCCGAGCAACGCGCTGCTGCGCCGCTTCGGCGCGCGCCGCACGTTTGCGCGGATCATGTTCCTGTGGCGCGCGGTGTCGGTCGCGGCGATGCTGATCTTCGCCGCGCATCCGGTGTTCTGGGCCGTGCCGTCCGTGTATTTCTCCGGCGCGGGCGCGGCGGGCGGGATCGCGCTGATCAGCAGCATCGGCGTGTCGAGCGGCATGATCACGCCGTGGCTCGTCGGGCTGATCCGCACGAGAACCGGCAGCATGGACCTGGCGATGCTGATGATCGCGGCGCTGCTGGCCGCGTGCGCGGTCGCGATGCTGCCGGGTGTGCGGGCGGCGCCGCGTGCGGAATCGGCGTGACGCGGGCGGCGGCGGTGCGGTTCGGCGGTGTGGTTCAGTGGAAGGACATAAACAGCCCGGGCAGGACGATCAGGCCGTGCAGCGCCAGCGCCCAGTTGATCGTGCCGCCGCGCGCCTGCTGGTCGATCGACAGGCACGCGATTGCCGCCATGACGCCGATGACCGACAGGCCTGCCGCCCAGAAGAGCGCGGTGATGAACACGCGAAGGCCCATGTACGGATCGTCCATCGAACTGGCGAACCCATAGCCGAACAGCAGCGCCAGCAGCTCGATGAGCGCGACGGCGAGAAGACCTGTCGCGAGACGCGCGGTCAGTTTGGAATTGTCCATGGCAAATCGTGGTCAGTAGGGCCCGGAGCGCTAGCCTACACGATCGGTCCCGAATATGTCGCTCAATGGAGGCGGCGGGACGCCAGGCGGGGGCGGACGTCGCGCGCCCGAACGCTACGCCCGATACACCTCGATCCGGTTGCGGCCGCGCTCCTTCGCGAGATAGAGCGCTTTGTCGGCGCGCGACAGCGGCTGGTAGGCGCCGAAGTCCGACGCCCGCATCGCGTCGATGCCGATGCTGACGGTCAGCGTGACCTGCTGGTCATCGTGCATGAGCCGCGCCTGCATCGCGCGTTGCTGCACGCGCTGCGCGAAGGCCAGCGCGCGGTCGAGATCCGCACCCGGCAGCACGATCGCGAATTCCTCCCCGCCGACGCGTCCGACGATGCCGTCCGGCCCGGTTTCCGCGAGCAGCAGCCGCGCGAAATGCCGGAGCGCGCGGTCGCCGACCGGGTGGCCCCAGCGGTCGTTCAGCGCCTTGAAGTGATCGAGATCGAGCATCAGCACCGCGGCGGCCTGGCCGGTCGTACGCACGGCGCGCAGCGCGGCCTCGCTTTGCCGCATGAACGCATGGCGGTTCGACAGCTGCGTCAGGTGGTCGGTGGTCGCCATCCGGTGCAGTTCGGCCTCGATGTGCTTGCGGTCGGTCGCGTCGGTGATGAAGCCGTGCCACACGGTGCCGCCGTCGGCCGTGCGCTGCGGCCGCGCATCGCCTTCGCGCCAGCGCAGGCCCTGGCCCGGCAGCAGCACGCGATATTCGAGGCGCCACGGCGTCAGTCGCACCGCCGAGTCGTGCAGCGACAGCCGGTAGGCGACCAGGTCGGCCGGATGGATGCGCGTCTCGACCGTCTCCGCGCTGCCGGCGAGCTGCTCGGGCGTCAGCTCGTAGATGTCGGCGACACCCGCGCTCGCGTAGGAAAAGAAGCGGCGCCCGTCGGGCGCCTGCCGCAGCTGGAACACGAGCCCGGGAACCTGGTCGGTGAGATCGGTGACGAGCGCGGCCGAGTCGCGCAATCGCGCGGCGAGCTCGCGCAGCGCGGTGATGTCCGTGGTCGTCCCGACCATCCGGAGCGCGCGGCCGCGGCTGTCGCGGTCGATCACCTTGCCGCGGCTGCAGATCCATTTGTATGAGCCGTCCTTGCAGCGGATGCGGTGCTCGACCGCGTAATGGTCGGTGCGCTGCTCGAAGTGCGCGAGCATCGCGGCCTTCACGTCGGCGACGTCGTCCGGATGCAGCCGTTCGTACGCATCCTCGATCCGGGTGCTGAGCTCGTGCGGCGCGTAGCCGAGCAGCGCCTTCCAGGCCGGCGAGTAATGGATCTCGCCGGTTTCCACGTTGCGATCCCACACACCGGTGCCGCTTTCGGTGAGCGCGAGCGTGGTCAGCGCGCTGTGTTCCTCGACGGTGCCGAGGCGTTCGCGCAAGGTAACCGTTTCGATCGCGCGGGCAAGCGTGCTTGCAGCCAGTGCGGCGAGGTCGCGCAGCGTCGCGCGTTGCGTCGCGTCGAGCACCGGGGGCTTGTCGTCCACGACGCACAGCATGCCGAATGTCGTGCCATCGGGCGCGGTGAGTTCGCAGGCCGCGACGACCCGCAGCGCGCGACGCGGGCCGTCGTTGCGTTGCCCGTTGGCGTGCGTGCTACGCGGGACGAAGCGCGAATCGGCGGCCGGCGTCGGCTCGGCTTCGGGCAGCAAGGCATCGGCGGGCAGCGGGTCGGGAAGCCGATCGGGCAATGCTCCGTCGGCGGCCAGCACGCGTGGCGCACCGGCGTCGGTGCGCGCGATGAACGCGCCGGCCGCACCGACATGCGCACGCGCGACACGGCAGATGGTGTCCAGTTCCGGCAGGGGTGGGAGCGCGGGCAGACGGTCGGCCGACCCGCGTGCGGAGGCCGGCGCGTCGCCGGTCTCGGTGATGAACATACGGGCCTGCATGATCGAATTCCGCAACGGACGATTGCCCTCGTGATCGGACGAATGCCGGTCGAACGAGGTCGCTTGGGGGCTGCAATCGCAGAGCTTACTGTTGCGCGGAATGCGTGGCAAGCGAACCGGAATCGTCGGTCCGCGCGCGACATTTACGCCGACCGGGAAGCAATCCGACACGTCTTCCCGCAGACGAATTCATCGATCCGCATCGGCCCGGAAACGTGCCGCGGAACCGCGGATGATTGCGGGCGACTCGCCACGTATCACCGTGTTCCGCGGCACCTCCCGGGTTCGACGTGCCTGTTGCTTTCGACCTGCGGGATGCCGCGTGGTCAGCCTGCCGTCGAATAGCGCGGCGCGGGCGTGTCGGCCGACAGGTGCGGCGCCATCGTGCGGCGCGCGGCCTCGTACGCGGCCCATTCGTCACCCGCGTGCAGCGACGGGATCGTCACGAGTTCGCCGCGATCGAAGCCGACCAGCGCCGCGTCGACCATGTCGGTCGCCGACATCACGATTTCCTTCGGCAGGTGCTCGAGCGGCAGGCCGCCCGTTTGCCAGAAATCGGTGGCGGTCGCGCCGGGCAGCACGGCCTGCACCTGCACGCCCTTGTCGGCGAGTTCGTGATGCAGCGACTGGCTGAACGCGAGCACGAACGCCTTGCTGCCGCCGTACACGCCGTTCAGCGTTTCCGGCGAGATCGCGACGATCGACGAAATGTTGATCACCGCGCCGTTGCCGCGGGCGACGAAGCCGGGCACCGCCGCATAGGTGAGGCGCGTGAGCGCGGTCACGTTGAGGTCGATCATCCGCGTCATCGCATCGACGTCGCTGTCGAGCAGCGGCGTGTGCGTGCCGATGCCCGCGTTGTTCACGAGCAGCGTGATGCTCGCATCCTGCTTCAGCTTCGCTTCGACGGCGGCGAGCGCGGCGCGGTCGTTGAGGTCGGCGTCGATGATCTCGACGCTGCGCTGCGTGTCGTTCGTGATGCGGTCGGCGAGGGCGGCCAGGCGGTCGCGGTTGCGCGCGACCAGGATCAGGTCGTAGCCGCGGCGCGCGAGGCGATCCGCGTAGACGGCGCCGATGCCCGACGAGGCGCCGGTAATGAGGGCGGTACCGCGATGTGCTTGCGTCATGATGTGCTCCGTTTCGAGGGAAATGGCCGGATGGCGTGAAGCCATTCTGGTCCCGAATCGCTGCGACACAAATGACGTAGATGGGTATGATTCAGGACATCTGGTCGACCCCTTCGCCCGGGACGGGAGAACTCACATGCACCGCATCGGCTTTCTGATCAGCGACGGCTTCCAGATCATGGCGCTCGCCGCGCAATCGGTGTTCGAGTACGCGAACATGGGCATGAGCGAGCCGTTCTACGGGATGGCCAACTATTCGGTCGACGGCGGCGACGTGCGCTCGTCGCTTGGGCTGCCGGTCGCCACGCACGCGCTGCGCGGGCGGATCGCCGTCGATACGTGGATCGTCGCGGGCGTCAACGATCCGCTCGCTTCGCCGGCGCCGGCCGGTGTCGTGACGTTCCTGCGCCGCACCCAGGCACGCGCGCGGCGGATCGCCGGCATCTGCACGGGCGCGTTCGTGCTGGCCGAAGCCGGGCTGCTCGCGCAGCGCCGCGCGACGACGCACTGGGCGTTCGGCCGCGACATGCAGCGGTGCTATCCGGAGATCCGCGTCGAGGACGACCGGATCTACATCGTCGACGGTCCGATCTGGACGTCGGCCGGGATGACGGCCGGCCTCGACCTCGCACTCGCGATGGTGGAAAAGGATCTCGGCGCCGATGCCGCCCGGTCGGTCGCGCACAAGCTGGTGATGCACCAGCGGCGCGCCGGCGGCCAGTCGCAGCATTCCGAAATGCTGGAACTCGCACCGAAATCCGACCGGATCCAGAACGCGCTGAACTACGCGCGGCAGAATCTCGGCCGCGCGCTGACCGTCGAGGATCTCGCCGAAGCCGTCCACCTGAGCCCGCGCCAGTTCAGCCGCGTGTTCACGCTCGAAACGGGGCAGTCGCCGGCGAAGGCGATCGAGCGGCTGCGGCTGGAGGGGGCGCGACTGATGATCGAGCAAAGCCGCCACTCGCTCGACGTGATCGCGAAGGAAAACGGCTTTCGCGACCGCCGGCACATGCGCGAGGCGTTCGTGCGCGGGTTCGGCGTCCCGCCGCAGGCGATGCGGCGCGACGCGCGTGCGGACGAGCGGGAAGCGGGCTGATGCCCGCGGGCGCGGGACGCCAGCGAAGGTCGGAAAAATCGCGCAGAATCTCCGGCACGTTTCGCGAGGAGACACCATGCACGCCGAGCCGTTCGAGATTGCGATACCCGATCACGCGCTGGATGACCTGCGTCGGCGCCTGCGCGCCCGCCGCCCGCCGTTGCTCACGCCCGCCGAGCCGTGGCAGCAGGGTGTGGACGGCGCGTGGCTGCGCGAGCTGACCGACTACTGGGCCGAGCGCTTCGACTGGCGCGCGGTGGAGCGTGCGCTGAACCGGTTGCCGCAGTTCGTCGCGGACGCAGGCGGGCAGCGCGTGCACTTCATCCATCGGCGTGGGGCGGGATCGAAACCTTATCCGCTCGTCATCACGCACGGCTGGCCGGGCTCCGTGTTCGAATTTGCCGCACTGATCGAGCGCCTGTGCGATCCGGCGGCATTCGGCGGCGATCCTGACGACGCGTTCGATGTCGTCGTCCCGTCGCTGCCCGGCTTCCTGTTCTCGCCCGCGCCAACGGCACCCGGCATGTCGGCATGGCAGGTCGCCGACTGCTGGGCGGCGTTGATGTCCGGCCTCGGCTATCGACGCTTCGGCGCACAAGGCGGCGATCTCGGCGCAGGCGTGTCGATCGCGCTCGGCGCGCGGCATGCCGACCGGGTGGACGGTATCCATCTGAACTACCTGCCCGGCAGCTACGAACCTCCGGCCGACGCGGCCGTGCCGCTGACCGACGACGAACGGGCCTTCGTGACGCAGCGCGGCGAGTGGGCCGCGCTGGAAGGCGGATACGCGCATGTGCACATGACGAAGCCGCAGACGCTGGCCGTCGCGCTCAACGATTCGCCGGCCGGACTGGCCGCCTGGATCGCCGAGAAATTCCGCGCGTGGAGCGATTGCGACGGCGACGTCGCACGGCGGTTTTCGCACGACGATCTGCTGACCGGCATCTCGCTCTACTGGTTCACCGGCTGCATCGGCTCATCCATGCAGATGTATTGGGAAAACCGGCTGCAGCCCATGCGCTTCGCGGCCGGGCAACGCGTGACGGTGCCCGTCGCGTTCGCGCGCTTTCCGAAGGAAATCGGCCGTCCGCCGCGCAGCTGGCTCGAACGCGGGTTCGACGTCGTGCAGTGGACCGACATGCCGAGCGGCGGCCATTTCGCGGCGATGGAAGAGCCGGATCGGCTGGCCGACGACATTCGGACATTTTTCCGGCGCTTTCGGTGACGATCGGGGTGGCCGGCGAAGCGCACCGGCGACCATCCGGTCGACAAGGAACGCGAGCGCCACGCGGATCGTGACGCGACGGCGGCGCCTGCCTTAGCGCCTGCCTTAGCGCGTGACGAACGGCGCGGCGTCGTCCGGCGCCGTACGCGCATGCTTGCGCTGGCGCAGCAGCGCGACACGGCAGTTCTCGCGCGCGGTCTCGCGGCCGTCGTCGTCGAGCAGCACGAGATCGCCGCGCATCACGTTGAGCGTGATCACGTCCTCACCCGGCGCGCCGAGCGTTTCCGGTGTGTGCACCGAGCCGGCCGGCTCGAGCACCGTCGAGCCGGGGTGCGCCACCCAGTCGTATTCGCGGTAGCGCCACGCCCCCTGCAACGTATGGACGAACACCTCGCCTTCATGACGGTGGCGCGGCAGCGTGCCGCCGGCCGGCATCTTCAGCAGCGCGGTGAGTGTGTCCTCGGCCGCATTGATGTGCAGGTACTTGATCGCCAGCCCCGGCAGGTCGGCGCTCATCGGCAGCCACGGCAGCGCGTCGCCGGGCAGGCACGAGATCGGCGGCAGGTCGGTGGAGAGCGGGGCGGACGGCTGCGTCATGGCGGGCGGCAGAGCGGAAATGGGGAGCCCGCATTATCGCAGAGCCGGCTCACGCAGCCGAACGGGACATGTCGCATCGAATCGAGCGCACGCGACGACGCGATCCTTACAGCTTGAAATATGCAGCTAAACTGTACAGTTTTCCTGTATATCTGATATCTTGAATTCATGAACACGCCATTGCCTCCCTCCGAAGCGCTCCCGCTGGCCGGCCTTGCCGGCGAACTTCGCATCTCGGTCGGCAAGCTGATGCGGCGGATGCGGGAGCAAATCCACCCGAACGACCTCACGTCATCGCAGAAGTCGGTGCTGTTGCGGCTCGACCGCGACGGCCCCGCGACCGTGTCGGCGCTCGCACGTGCCGAAAGCGTGCGACCGCAGTCGATGCGCGTGACGGTCGCGACGCTCGAGACGCTCGGCGCCGTCAGCGGCGAGCCCGATCCCACCGACGGCCGGCAGACGCTGATCGCGCTCACGCCCGCTTTCCGCAAGGTGCTGCAAGCGAACCGCGCGGCCAAGGACGACTGGCTGTTCCGTGCGTTGCACGCGCAACTGTCGGCGGCGGAGCAGGCCGAGCTCGCGGCGGCCGTGAAGCTGCTGCAGCGGCTCGCCGAATTCCAGGAGCCGGCGCGTCCGTAAACCCGTAAACCGCCTCGCCCCGTTTGCCGCAAGGACAGCCTAAACATGAACTTCCCGCATCTCGTGTCGTATTTCTTCGGCGGTGCGTTTCTCGCGAACGTCGTGCCGCATCTCGTCAGCGGGTTGCGCGGCGAGCCGTTCCAGACCCCGTTCGCGAATCCGCCCGGGCGTGGGTTGTCGTCGTCCACGGTGAATGTGTTGTGGGGCGTCGCGAACCTCGTGATTGCCTACGTGCTGGTGTGCAGGGTCGGCGACTTCGATCTCCGCATCACGGCCGACGCGGCGGCGTTCGGCCTCGGCATCCTCGCGCTCGGCCTGTTCCTCGCGCGGCGCTTCGGTGAGCTGCACGGCGGCAACGAGCCCGACCGGGAGCGGCCATGAACGTGCCGGCGGCGGGCGTCTTCCGCTCGCTGCGCAGCTTCAACTATCGCGTGTGGGCGATCGGCTCGCTGGTGTCGAACATCGGCACGTGGATCCAGCGCACCGCGCAGGACTGGCTCGTCCTCACGCAGCTCACGCATCACGACGCGTCGGCCGTCGGGATCGTGATGTCGCTGCAGTTCGGCCCGCAGCTTCTGCTGCTGCCGTGGACGGGCTACGCGGCCGACCGTTTCGACCAGCGCAAGCTGCTGATGGCGACCCAGGCGCTGATGGGCGGGCTCGCGCTCCTGCTGGGGCTGCTGACGGTGACCGGCGTCGCGCAGCTGTGGCACGTGTATCTGTTCGCGTTCCTGTTCGGCTGTGCGTCGGCGTTCGATGCGCCGGTGCGGCAGACGTTCGTTGCCGAGCTGGTCGCCGATCGGGAGCTGGCGAACGCCGTCGCGCTCAACTCGACGTCGTTCAACGCGGCGCGGATGATCGGGCCGGCGGCGGCCGGCTTCATCATCGCGTCGGTCGGCACCGGCTGGGCGTTCCTGCTCAACGGGCTCAGCTTCGTCGCGGTGCTGGCGTCGCTGTCGATGCTGCGTGACGACGAACTACGTGCGCATGCGCGGGCCGACCGCACGCGCGGGAGCCTGCTCGACGGGTTCCGCTATGTATGGCAGCGCCCGGACCTGAAGGCGATCCTCGTGATGCTGTTCCTGATCGGCACGTTCGGGCTCAATTTCCAGCTGTTCATCTCGACGATGGCGGCCAGCGTGTTTCATGTCGACGCGCGTGGCTTCGGCGTGCTGTCGTCGATGATGGCCGTCGGCACGATCACCGGTGCGCTGCTCGCGGCGCGCCGCGACCGGCCGCGTTTCCGGCATCTGTGGATCGGCGCGGCGCTGCTCGGGCTCGGCTGCACGCTGGCGGCGCTGGCACCGGGTTACTGGCTGTTCGGCGCCGCGCTCGTGCTGACCGGAATCGCCGCGATCACCTTCATGAACTCGACCAACAGCCTCGTGCAGCTGTCGACCGAGCCGGCGATGCGTGGGCGTGTGATGGCGCTGCGCCTCGCGGTGGCGCTCGGCGGCACGCCGATCGGCGCGCCGGTGGCTGGCTGGGTCGCGAATCATCTCGGCCCGCGCTGGGCGCTCGGCGTCGGCGCGATGTCCGGTTTTGCCGCGGCGCTCGTCGCGACGCATTTCATGAAGCGGATGCATGCACAGGCGGGCACGGGCGACGGCGCTTGACCGGCAGTGAAACCGACGTAGGCTACCCGACCGTTCAGCCGTTCAGCCGTTCAGCCGTTCAGCCGTTCAGCCGTTCAGCCACTCAGCCACTCAGCCACTCAGCCACTCAGCCACTCAGCCACTCAGCCACTCAGCCACTCAGCCACTCAGCCACTCAGCCACTCAGCCACGACGGCCGTTAAGCGACCGGCCGCGCCGCAGCATGCGCGGCCTCAAGGCACGACTGAAACAGCAACGCAGCCCGCGACGGCCGCGGCGAGCGCCGCAGCAGGCTCACGAACCGGCACCGGTAATTGAACCGATGCGGCGCGATCGGCTGCATCAGCCCCTTGTTTTCGAAGCTTTCCGCGTAATGGTCGGGCAGGAAGCCGAGATAGCGGCCGGACAGGATCAGCGTCGCGATCGACTCCTGGTCCGACGCGGTCGCGCTGCGCGTGAGCTTCGCGCGATGGCTCAGCTCCATGTTCGGCGAATGGAAGCCGAGGCCCGCGAACGCATGGTTGCGAATCGTCGTCCACGTGAGCTTGCCGTGCGGCGCATCGTAGAGCGGATGCTGGCGGCCGCAGTAGAGCAGCATCCGTTCGTCGAACAGCTCCGAATACACGAGGCTGCCCGAGTTGCGGTGCGCGGGAATGATCCCGACCTGATAGCTGCCGTCGATGATCCCGCGCTCGACCTCGTTGATCGACGCGACATGCAGGTTCAGCGAGACGTCGGGCGCTTCGTCGGCGAACTGGCGGATCGCGTCGCCGAGCCGTGCGTTCGCGTTGGTGGCCGTCTTGTCGAATACCGCGATGTGCAGTTCGCCGCCCATCCGGTCGTGAATGCCGTCGATCCTGCTGCGAAATGCTTCCATCGACGCGAGCAGCCGCAACGTCTCCTCGTACACCGTCTGGCCCTCGGGCGTCAGCGTGAAGCCCGCGCGGCCGCGCCGGCACAGCACGAGGCCGAGGCGCGTTTCCAGATCCTTCACGTGCCGGCTGATGGTCGAGATGCCGATATTCAGTTCCAGTTCGGCCGCGGCCATCCCGCCGCACTGCACGACGCCCTTGAAGACCCGCAGCAGGCGGAGATCCATGTCGCTGAGCTGCCCGAGCAGCGCGCGACTCTTCGGTTGCTTTGCTTGCATAGATGCGCAAGTGAACATTGATATTGCGATATTCAAAAGACTAATTGGCCTCCCGACAATGCGCAATATCAACATAAGGAGGAGGGGCGCCCCGCGCCGACCGACATGACCGACATCACCACCGCCCAGCACGACGAAACCACCCTCCGCACCGACGCTGCGTGGCTCGACGCGCACTGGATGCCGTTCACGGCCAACCGCCAGTTCAAGGCCGATCCGCGCCTGATCGTGTCGGGCAAGGGCGCGTATTACACGGACGCCGAAGGCCGCAAGATCTTCGACGGCCTGTCGGGTCTCTGGTGCACGGGCCTCGGTCACGGCCGCACGGAAATCGTCGAAGCCGTGAGCCGCCAGGTCGCGCAGCTCGACTACGCGCCGGCATTCCAGTTCGGCCATCCGAAATCGTTCGAGCTCGCGAACAAGATCAAGGACCTGACGCCGGCCGGCCTCGACTACGTGTTCTTCACGGGTTCGGGTTCGGAGGCGGCCGATACGTCGCTGAAGCTGGCCCGCGCTTACTGGCGCGCGAAGGGCAAGGGCACGAAGACGCGCCTGATCGGCCGCGAGAAGGGCTATCACGGCGTAAACTTCGGCGGCATCTCGGTCGGCGGGATCGGGCCGAACCGCAAGCTGTTCGGCCAGGGCCTCGATGCCGACTTCCTGCCGCACACGCAACTCGCCGAAAACAAGTTCTCGCGCGGCATGCCCGAGCACGGCGCCGAGCTGGCCGACCGCCTGCTCGAGCTGATCGCGCTGCACGACGCATCGAACATCGCGGCCGTGATCGTCGAGCCGTTCTCCGGTTCGGCGGGCGTGGTCGTGCCGCCGAAGGGCTATCTGAAGCGCCTGCGCGATATCTGTACCGCGCACGACATCCTGCTGATTTTCGACGAAGTCATCACGGGCTTCGGCCGGGCCGGCGCGATGACGGGCGCCGACGCGTTCGGCGTGGTGCCGGACATCATGAACTTCGCGAAGCAGGTGACGAACGGCGTGCAGCCGCTCGGCGGCGTGATCGCGACGAAGGAAATCTACGACACGTTCATGGCCGCGGGCGGCCCCGAGTACATGCTCGAGTTCCCGCACGGCTATACGTATTCGGCGCACCCGGTGGCCTGCGCGGCCGGCGTCGCGGCGCTCGACCTGCTGGTGAAGGAAGACGCGGTGGCCCGCGTGCGCGATCTCGCGCCGCATTTCGAGGCCGCTGTGCATGGGCTGAAGGGCCAGCGCCACATTACGGACATCCGCAACTACGGGCTGGCTGCCGGCCTGACGATCGCGGCGCTGCCGGGCGAGCCGGCACGGCGCCCGTACGAGATCGCGATGCGCTGCTGGGCGAAGGGCTTCTACGTGCGCTACGGCGGCGACACGATCCAGCTGGCGCCCCCGTTCATCTCGGAGAAGCGCGAGATCGACAACCTGGTCAACGCGCTGTCCGACGCGCTGAACGAAGTGGACTGAGCCGCGGCTTGCCCCGAGCGATAACCGAATTCACGAAAGAGTCAGATACATGAAACACGACAGCAACGTAACGTCCACCGTCGGCCACCTGATCGACGGCAAGCGCGTCGACGGCGGCAGCCGCGTCCAGCCGGTGTTCGACCCGGCCACCGGCGAATCGCACAAGAGCGTCGCGCTCGCCGACAAGCTGACCGTCGAAGCCGCGATCGCGTCCGCGCAGGCCGCGTTCCCGGCCTGGCGCAATACGCCGCCGCTGAAGCGCGCCCGCGTGATGAGCCGCTTCAAGACGCTGCTCGAGGAGCACGCCGACGAGCTGTGCGCGCTGATCACCGCCGAGCACGGCAAGGTGCTCGCCGATGCGATGGGCGAGCTGCAGCGCGGGATCGAGAACGTCGAATACGCGACCTACGTGCCCGAACTGCTGAAGGGAGAGCACAGCAAGAACGTCGGCCCCGCGATCGATTCGTGGAGCGAGTTCCAGGCGCTCGGCGTCGCGGCCGGCATCACGCCGTTCAACTTCCCGGTGATGGTGCCGCTGTGGATGTGGCCGATGGCGGTCGCGTGCGGCAACACGTTCGTGCTGAAGCCGTCGGAGCGCACGCCGTCGTCGACGCTGCGCATGGCCGAGCTCGCGCTCGAAGCGGGCCTGCCGCCGGGCGTGCTGAACGTCGTGAACGGCGACAAGGAAGCGGTCGACACGCTGCTGACCGACCCGCGCGTGAAGGCGGTGAGCTTCGTCGGCTCGACGCCGATCGCCGAATACATCTATTCGACCGGCTGCGCGCACGGCAAGCGCGTGCAGGCGCTCGGCGGCGCGAAGAACTTCGCGGTCGTGATGCCGGACGCCGACATCGGCAACGCGGTGAACGCGCTGATGGGTGCCGCGTACGGTTCGTGCGGCGAGCGCTGCATGGCGATTCCTCTGGTCGTCGCGATCGGCGACGAGACGGGCGACCAGGTCGTCGCGGGCCTGAAAGCCGAAATCGAAAAGATGAAGGTCGGCCCGGGCAACGGCGCGGGCATCGACATGGGCCCGCTCGTCACGCAGCAGCATTTCGAGAAGGTGACGGGTTTCGTCGAAGCCGGTGTGGCAGCGGGCGCGACGCTCGTCGTCGACGGCCGCGGCGTGAAGGTCGACGGTCACGACGGCGGTTACTACCTCGGCCCGTGCCTGTTCGACAACGTGAAGCCCGGCATGCCGATCTACCAGCACGAGATCTTCGGGCCGGTGCTCGGCGTGATCCGCCTGAAGTCGCTCGACGAGGCGATGGCGCTGATCGACGCGCACGAGTACGGCAACGGCACCTGCCTGTTCACGCGCGACGGCGAGGCCGCGCGCTACTTCAGCGACAACATCCAGATCGGCATGGTCGGCATCAACGTGCCGCTGCCGGTGCCGGTCGCGTACCACTCGTTCGGCGGCTGGAAGCGTTCGCTGTTCGGCGATTTGCACGCGTACGGCCCGGACGCCGTGCGCTTCTACACGAAGCGCAAGACGATCACGCAGCGCTGGCCGTCGGCCGGCGTGCGCGAAGGCACCGTGTTCAGCTTCCCGTCGAACCGCTGACGCGCCACCCGGCTGCATGCGTCGTCCGCCTGCCTGACGGCGGGCAACGCCATGCAATGCGGCCGGCGTGACCGCGACAAGGCCCGCCCGGATCGACGATCCGCGCGGGCTTTTTTTACGTCCGCGCGGCGCGCGCGGAAGACGTCGGAAGGACGGTTACGGCGCCACCACGTGCCACATGTTCTTGAAGTTGTCGCCGTTGCGGTCGCCCTGTTTCATGTCCTTCGAGAAGAAGTACAGCGGCTTGCCCTTGTACGCCCATTGCGGGCTGCCGTCATCGCGCTTGATGATCGTGTAGGGGCCGACCGGGACGTCGGTCGCGCTGGCCTTGTAGGGTGGCCAGAAGGATTCGCACTGGCCGGTGCAGGCGCTGGTGCCGGCGTTGGGCTTGTCCTGGTCGAATGCGTAGACGGTCATCCCGTTTGCGGCGACGAGCGCGCCGTTTTCGACTTTCGTGATCGAGCCTTGGGCCGACGCCGAAGCGGATGCAATGGCGAGCAGGGCGGAACTGACGAGCAGCGCGGCTTTCATGAGGGCCTCCTGTAATCCGGTGGGCGGCCGCGATGGCGCACGGGCGAGCGTGCGCCGGGATCGCGATGAATGGTGCCGGAACGCGGTGCCGTTACCGCCGGTGCGAGCGACGCAGGGTCGAGTGGCGGTGAACGGGGCGCTCCATTCACGATAGGCGGTTTTTGGCGGGGCTGCGAGAACATCGGGGGGCGTATCGGCCGCGCGTGGGCGTGACACAACGGCCGTCACGCTCCGGCGCCGAGATTCGACATCCGTCCCCTTGGGCGCGAGGAGCGCATGCCGATGCGTCAGCGCCTCGCGCGATTGGTCAACGCGACGCCCGCGATCACGAGCGCACCACCGGCCAGCATCGACGGCGACAACGGCTCGCCGAGCAGCGCGACCGACAGCAGCACGCCGAACACGGGGACCAGGTTGGTGAACACGGCCGCACGGGCCGGCCCGAGTTCGCGGATGCCCTGCGAATACCAGACGAACGCGACCACCGTGCCGATCGCGCCGAGGTAGAGCATCGACGCGACGGCCTGCCACGTCAGCGGCGTGCCGCTGACGGCGGGCGAGCCGAACAGGTGCGCGCCGATCAGCAGCGCGAGGCCCCACAGCGCCGCATACGTCGTGGCCGCGAGCGGCGACAGCCCGTCGAGCGCGCGTCGGCCGATCACCGTATAGGCGGCCCAGCTCAGCACCGCGCACAGCATGAAACGTTCGCCCGAGCCGAACGTGTCGCCGAGATCGGTCAGCACCCGCAGCAAGTCGCCGCGGCTGATCACGACCAGCGCGCCGAACAGCGCGACGGCGATGCCGGCCCAGCGCGACAGCGACAGGCGCTCCCCGCGCACGACGATCGACAGCAGCACGGCAGTGGCCACCGGGTTCAGCGCGACGAACAGCGCGGTGCGGCCCGCCGGCATCCGCGCCAGTGCCGCGAAAAAGCAAACGTTGTACAGGAAGATGCCGGTCGCGCCGAGCCCGAAGGTCGTCAGGATCTGGCGGCCGCTCAGCTTCGGCAGCCCGCCTTCGATCTTCCACGTCAGCACGACCAGCAGCAGCGCGGCGATCGCGAAGCGGCCGGTGGCCGCGGCGGTCGCGGACATCGTTGCGGCCAGGATCCGACCTGCGATGAATGTGCCGCCCCAGAACAGCGCGACGAGCGTGAGCTTCACGTAGATGGCCGCATGCGGCCTGGGGGCGACGAGGGCGGCGGGCGGGGCGGGAGCGTTCATGTGAAGGGTTTCTCGGTGAGCGCCTGCGGCAACGCGTGAGCGACCGCGCGCGGCCGACGATGCGGAATCGCGCGATGGCCGGCTGGCAGTCTGGATTCAGGGGGAAGGAGGGAGGCGCTGCGTCGTCAGCGAAACGCGGGCGCCGACGCGAGCGCGCTCAGCACGACCGGCATCGCGAGCGCCGCGGCGACCGTCTGGAACGCGGTGATGCCGGCCATCAGCGGTGCATCGCCGCCGAGCTGGCGCGCCATGATGTAGGACGCCGACGACGTCGGCAGCGCCTGGAACAGCAGCGCGACCGTCAGCGCCGCATCGCCGAGCCCGAACAGCCGGCCGGCGGCGAGCGTGATGAGCGGCATCGCCATGAACTTGAATGCCGACGCGACACACACCGGCTGCAGCCACGCACGCGCCGCATCGAATCTCAGTGCCGCGCCCACGCACAGCAGGCCGAGCGGCATCGACGCGACGCCGAGCGCGCGCACGGCCGGCGCGACGGCCGCGGGGAACGAGACGCCGCCGGCCTGCATCGCGATCCCGAGCGCGCACGCGACGACGAGCGGATTCGACAGGATCTGGCGCGCGAGCGCCGCCGCGCCGAGCCGCGTGTCGCCGTAGCGCGCGAACACCAGCACGCACATCAGGTTGGCGGTCGGGACGATCGCCGCGACGCATACGGCCGCGAGCGCGATGCCTTTTGCGCCGAACAGGCCGGCCGCCAGCGCGGTGCCGACATAGTTGTTGAAGCGCACGGCGCCCTGGAATACCGACGTGAAGCCGGCGCCGTCGACCCGCACGAACCGGCGGACCAGCAGGAGAAGCGCCGCGGCGAGTGCGGTCGAACCGACCAGCGCGGCCGCGAGCGGTAAAACGGGCAGTGATTGCAGCCGTGCGTTCGCGAGACTGTCCGCGAACAGCGCGGGCAACAGCACGTAGTAGCACAGCCGCTCGGCCTGCGGCCAGAACGCATCGCCGATGAAGCCGGAGCGCCGCAGGCCGTGGCCGAACGCGACCAGCAGCGCAACCGGTGCCAGCGCGAGCAGGATCGGGCCGATCATCGACACGCCTTCACGCGAGCCGTGCGGGCGGTGCGGGCCGCCGCGAGCGGCTGGCACGCAAAACGGCGGAACGAGGCGGGAATCCATCCGGCGGGCACCATGGCGACACGCAATCGAAAGAGTGACGATGCCGCCAAGTTAACACGCGCAAGCAACAGGAATAATGGTTAATTATCGGGTGTTCAATGAGCAATTCTTATCGGTGACGCGGTGACTTCGGCGGCCAGCGCACGTGCGAAACGCTCGGCCGGACGCGACTGGTGTTCGAGCAGGACGACCGCGCGCCCCATCTGCGGCTGGCCGAACGGCAAGCGCGTGACGGGCGGCAGCCGCGCGAGCGTCGAATCGGGGAGCGCGACGATCGCCGCGCCGAGCCCTCGCGCGACCATGCGCGCGATCGTTTCCGCGCTGTCCAGCACCATCTCCTCGCGCACGCGCACGCCGATGCGGCGCAGCTCGGCGGCGATCATGCGCCCGGCCCATGCCTGCGCATCGAAGCGGATGAACGGCAGCGAATCGAGCAGCGTGACCGCGTCGCGTTCCGCATGGTCGGGCGGCGCGAGGAGCCAGAAGCGATCCTCGTACAGCGTGGTCCACGTCAGTTCCGCCGGATGCGGGCGCACGGGGCGCGTCGTGATCGCCGCATCGAGTTCGCCGGCCGCGACGCGGTTCGCGAGTTCGGCCGACATCCCGGCCGACACGTGCACGCGCAGCCGCGGGTGCGCCGCGCGCAGCGCGAGCAGCGCGTCGGGCAGCGGGCCGGACAGCGCGGTCTGGATCGCGCCGATCCGCAGGCGGCCGACCAGCTTCTTCTCGTCGCTGAGCGCGTCGGGAATCCGGTCGACCATTGCGAGCACCTGCTCGGCCTGGGCCAGCAGGATGTTGCCGGCCTCGGTGAGCACCGGCTGTCGGCGCGAGCGATCGAACAACTGCACGTTGTATTCGCTTTCGAGCGTCTTGATCTGCAGGCTCACCGCCGATTGCGTGAGGCCGATGGCTTCGCCGGCGCGTGCGAATGTACGGTGTCGGGCGATGGCGACCAGCGTTCTGAATGCGCGTAATGACATGGGTGAAGTCACATGAGGGGCGGGATGGACCGCGGACGACAGGCATGCGCAGGGTCCGCGCCCATCGTGCCCGCTCGGGTTGGATCGGGCAACCGGGAACCGGTACGGCAACGGCGGCCGAAGCGCGATCGCCGGCGCCTTACACCCACAGCCGGTACATCCAGAACGATTCGTCGTCGATGAAGCGTTGCGTGAATTCGCTCGGCGAGAACCCCGTGATGCGCTTGACCTCGCGGCTCAGGTGCGCCTGGTCGGCGAACCCTTCGTCCAGCGCCAGCGTGGCCCAGTTGAACGCGGCGCCGGCTTCGTACCGGTCGCGCGCCGCGAAGAACGCGCTTTCCGTCCTGACGAGCGTTTGCCATTCGCGCAGCGATCGGCCGCTGTAGGTCTTGATCCGCCGCTCGACCTGGCGCGGGCTGTGGGTATGCCGCCATTCGCGCGCCTGCAGCGCGAGGCGCTCGACCCAACTGCGTCCCGCATTGCGTAGCGACGACAGCGGCGTCGCGGGCCGTAACGCCTGCCAGCGACGTGCAAGATGACGTTCGATCGCCGCCAGCGCATCGGCATCGCGGTCCGCGCCGGCCAGCGCATCGAGCAGCGGGTGCCAGTCGTCGCCGAGGCACGCATGGGCGTCGAGCACGCGATCGTGGATGTCCGCGAGCGCGATGCCGAACAGCGCCCGCGCCGCATCGGCGGTGAAGCAGATCATGCCGATTCGTCCGCCCGTCGGCGCCCAGGCCACGGTGGGGGCCGAATGGCTGCCCGACAGCGTCACGGCGGCACCGAAGGGGCGCCACCGGGGCCCGTCGGCCGTGGGTTCGACGAAGCCCACGTCGAGATCCCGATACCACGACACGCACACGAGCGGCGTGGCCGGAAAATGCGAGAGCCGCTGCGCGTCGCTCAAGGCGACCCCGCGCGTATCGTGCAACACGATCGCGACCACCGCGCCCTGCAGGGCAGCCGGCGCGGGGTACAGCCGTCCACGCGGCGCTCGCCCGTCGCTCGGCGCGCGAGGGGCGCGCGCCAGCGGATCGGGGCACGACGGCGGGATCGATGACGGGTCGGAGAACATGACGCTGGAGTATAGGGAGCGGCCCGACGCGTGTCGATGTCGTTTGCGTTCAAGACCGCCGCCATGCCGGTGCGGACAATCCGGCCCATGAACACGCGATCCACATCCTCATGTCCATTCCATACGGGCGCTGCTGCTGCGGCGCCCGTGCTTCACCCGCCCGGCGTATGGCCGCCGGGGCCGCCTGCCGGCCTGACGGGTTGGGGGCTGCTGCGCGCGATGTCGCGCGACCTGCTCGGCACGCTGGCCGGCTGGCAGCGCGCATACGGTGACGTCGTGCACGTGCGCGTGTGGCCCGAGCATGCGGTGGTCGTGACCGATCCCGCGCTCGTGCGCGAACTCCTGGTCACGCATCACGATGCGCTCGGGCGCTGGGAGCGTGCCGTCCGCGTGTTTGCGGAGGTCCACGGCCATAGCGTGCTGATCGCCGAAGGCGACGCGTGGCGCGGCAAGCGGCAGGCGTTGCAGCCGAATTTCATGCCGAAGGCGGTGCAGACGTTCGTGCCGTCGATCGCGGCGACGGCCGGACATGCGCTCGCGCAGTGGCCCGCGCGC
Organism: Burkholderia sp. AU15512; assembly: GCF_002223325.1. Classification (NCBI taxonomy): domain Bacteria; kingdom Pseudomonadati; phylum Pseudomonadota; class Betaproteobacteria; order Burkholderiales; family Burkholderiaceae; genus Burkholderia; species Burkholderia sp. AU15512. The sequence goes on along the minus strand of NZ_NKEX01000006.1, from coordinate 1,309,624 downwards.
GATCCGGACTGGCCGATCGAAAGCGCGCTGACGTCGCTGGCGATGGACGTGATCATGCGCACGATGTTCTCCGACGCGATCGGCGACGACGCACGTGCGGCCGAGGAAGCCGTGCGCGCGGTGAGCGCGGCGGCCAACGCCGATTTTTACTGGCCCGCGAGCACGCCGGACTGGGTGCCGTGGAAGCGCGGCAAGGCACGGGCGATGGCCGTGCTGAACGGGCTGATCGACCGGCAACTGCATGCGCGTCTCGACCTGCCGGCGCGTGCGTGGCCCGACGATCTGCTGTCGCGTTTGTTGCGGCTGCATCGGGACGACGCGCGGCGATGGCCGTTGCAGGCCGTGCACGACGAATGCATGACCGCGTTCCTCGCGGGCCACGAGACGACGGCCGGCGCACTGACCTGGTGGGCGTGGTGCATGGCGACGAATCCGGCGGCGCAGGCCGCCGCGCGCGATGAAGTGTCGCGCGTGCTGGGCGGTTGCGCACCGTCGGCCGAGTCGCGAGCGTCGCTACGCTACCTGACGCACACGCTCGAGGAAACGCTGCGCCTGTATCCGTCGGCGCCGATGCTGATCAGCCGCCGCGCGTCGCGGCCGATCGTGCTGGGCCCGTGGCAGTTTCCCGCGCGGACGCTGTTCATGCTGCCGCTGCAACTCATGCAGCGCGATGCGCGATGGTTCGACGCGCCCGACGTGTTTCGCCCCGAGCGTTTTGCCGACGACGCGCCGGCCGCACCGCGCGGAACCTACATGCCGTTCGGCACGGGCCCGCGCGTGTGTCTCGGCCAGCATCTGGCGATGACGGAAATGACGGTCGTCGCGGCGATGATCCTGCAGCGCTACGCGTTGTCGGCGCCGCCCGGCAGGGTGCCGCCGCGGCCGGTGCTGAACGTGACGCTGCGGCCGGACCGGCCGCTGCATCTCGCGATCGCGCCGGCGGCGGATGGGCGTTCCATGTGATGCGGCCGGCGTGGCCGCGCGAGCGGGCCGCTGAGTCGACGACCGATATCGAACGCGACGGCAGGCTCGGCTGATTCGCGTGTCGCGAACGCTTGCCGTTCGCGACACGCAACGAAATCGAATCGTCGAAATGTGAATGTCTGCCGGCAACCGCCTTCGACGCCACTGGCGCGGCATCGCGCAGCACCTATGCTTGAAGGGCCCAGGCCGGGCGCAGCCCAAGGAGGATGGTCATGCGCATGCTTCTCAACATACGAATTCCTCACGAGCCGTTCAACACGCTGGTGCGCGACGGCAGCGTCGGCGACGTGATCGGGCGAATACTCGAAGCGGTCAAGCCGGAGGCCGTGTATTTCACTGAGCAGAACGGCGGGCGCGGGGCGGTCGTGATCGTCGACCTGAATGATCCGTCACAGATCCCGGCGCTCGCGGAGCCGTGGTTCCTGATGCTGAATGCGGACTGCGAGTTCCGCGTGGTGATGTTGCCGGACGATCTCAAGCACGCCGGGCTTGCACAGATCGGCGCGAAGTGGAAGTCGACATAGACGTTGCGGGAATCGGCGCAGGACGATGCCCCTGTTCGAGACCCGGGCAGGCGGCTTGGCGCGCCGTCGTTCGCATGCCGGCTATCGCGCAGGCTGCGACGGTTCGGCGTTCGCCGTTTTCCCGTCTTTCGGCCGCACCAGCAACAGCAGGCCGCTCAGTGCCGCAGCCGCGACGAACACGAAAAAGCACTGTTCGTTCCATTGGCGCAGGCTGTCGGACGCCACGCCGCCGTGACTCCCGGCCGAGGCGCCGGCCTCCAGCAGGAACGTGAAGATGGCCGGCACCGGCGCTGAACCGAGATAGGCCAGGAACGCGCACTGCAGCCGGCCGCGGGTCAGGATCGACCAGACGTGCTTGCCCATCAGGCAGGCGACCAGTACCGCCGGCGGGATGAGCACGATCGATGCGGCACTGATCGCGCACAGCAGCAGCCAGCCAAGTCCGATGATCGGAATGAGCGACATGAATCGGGGCTCCTGTTGTCGGGCAATCCTGTTGTCGACGGTGCGTCCGTATCGGCCTTACCGGATGACCGCGGCATGCGGCGTTTCACGGAGTGTGCCCGATTCCACGCCGGTTGCCCTCCGTCGGCACCGATGCCGTCATCCGGCCGCGTCTTCCCCCAGCGCCTGGATGAAGCGCGAAAACAGTTCGGGCTGCGACGAAATCCCGAGCTTCGCGTACAAATGCCGCCGGTGCACCTTCACCGTTTCGGGGGAGATCGCCAGCCGCTCGGCGATCGCCTTCGACGAATTGCCGCGCAGCACCATTCTCGCGATCGACATCTCGCGATCGGTCAGCACGCCCGCGCCGAAGCGGGCAAGCGCCTGCTCGACCCGTGCGCCGAGATCGGCATCGGGCGTCGCGCGCGCCGCGTCGCCCACCAGCCGCCAGTGCTGCCGGATCGCCGCGAGCACCCACGGCATCGCGGCCGTCAGCTTGCCGAGCGGCTCGACGTCGAACCGCGTGCCCGCACCGAGCGACAGCGACAGCAGCACGTCGGCGTTCGGCCGCACGAGGATCTGGATCTCGTCGTCGCCGACCGCATCGCGGAAGTAGCTCAGGAAATATTCGCTCTGCCGGAACAGGTCGGGCGCGACTTCCTCGAGCCGGTAGCAGCCGTCGGCGAGCCCGTCGTGCGCGGCCTGCAGGAACGGGTCGAGCAGATACAAGCCGTTCAGGTAGAGCGGCACCGGCGATGCGACATCGGTGCCGCCGGTGTCGTATTCGTCGAGCACGAGCGGCACGCCGTCGCGGCCGATCGCGGTCGCGAGCGCGTTGTCGAACGGCACCATTTCATTGAGCAGCAGCACCAGGAACCGCCAGAAGCGCGGCTGGCCGAGATGATCGATTGCGCGGCCGAGCGCCTGGTGCATCGCGATTTCGGAAAAGAGACGATCCATACCACCACCGGAAGGGCGTAACACGAAGGGGGAATAGCGGTCCTGAAATTGGCTTCCTAGACTGCCACGCAATCAATCGGGCCCGAGTATGGGCGTTCAAAAAAGAGTGGCAAAGGATTGGCCCAAGCACAGGAGAACGAAATGGCGATGATGTCGGAATCGACGGGCACGCTGCAAGCGGCGCCTGCAACGGAAGACGCGCCGCGCGCGCTGTCGCAGACGCTCAGCGTGCGCGATGCGGTGATGATCACCGTCTCGGGCGTGACGCCCGCGAGCTCGATCTTCGTGATCGCGCCGTTCGCGATCCAGCAGGCCGGCAGCGGCGCCGTGCTGTCGTTCCTGCTCGGCGGCGTGCTCGCGCTGGCGTTCGCGCTCTGCTATGCGGAGCTCAGCGCCGCGCACCGCAGCGCGGGCGGCGAGTACGTGATGGCCAAGCGCGTGTTCGGCACGCTGCCCGGCTACCTGACCTTCATCACGGTGCTGTCCGTCAGCGTGTTCATCCCCGCCGTGCTCGCGAGCGGCGCCGCGCCCTACCTGAACAACGCGCTCGGCACGCATTTCAGCAACCAGTCGGTCGCGCTGACGATCGTGCTGCTCAGCTACCTGCTCGGCATGCTGAACATCAAGACGAACGCGTGGATCACGGGCGCGTTTCTCGTCGTCGAGATCGGCGTGCTGATGCTGATCGCGGGCCTCGGCTTCGGTTCGCCGCATCGCGGCGCCGACGCGCTGATCGCGCCGGTCGTCGCGAGCGGCAACGCGCTCGTGCCGGCGACGCTGGCCGCGATCGTCCCGGCGATCGGCACCGCGATCTTCTGCTACAACGGCTTCGGCTCCGCCGCCTATCTCGCGGAAGACCTGCGCGGCGGCAACCGCAATGTCGCGAAGGCGGTGATCTACTCGCTGCTCGTGATCCTCGTCGTCGAACTGATTCCGCTCACCGCGATCGTGCTCGGTGCGCCGTCGCTGACGGAGCTGACGAAGAGCGCCGACCCGATCGGCTATGTCGTGCGTTCGCTGAGCAACCCGGCCGTGTCGCGCGTGGTCAGCGGCGGGATCTTCCTGTCGGTGTTCAACGCGATCATCGCGATCGTGATCACGATGGGCCGGCTGCTGTACAGCAGCGGCCGGCACGCGCTCTGGTCGCGCACCTGCAACCGCGCCTTCTCGACGATCCATCCGCGCTTCGAATCGCCGTGGCTCGCCACGATCGCGCTCGCGGTGCCGTCGGCGGGGCTCGTGTTCGTGTCGAGCCTCGACGAATTGACCGCGTTCACGGTCGACCTGCTGCTGCTGATCTATCTGGTCGTCGGGCTGGCCGCGCTCGCGAGCCGCTTCGTGCGTCGTGATGTCGAGCATCATTACCGGATGCCGTTGTGGCCCGTGACGCCGCTCGTCGCGGTAATCGGCGCCGCGTATACGCTCTACACCACGCTCGCAACGGCCACGAAGCCGACCGACCTGATCATCATCGCGGGGCTGCTGGTCGCCGCGCTCGTGATGTATGCGGTCTGGGCGCGCCACAGCGAAGCCTTCCGCGCGCTCTGAGCGCGGGATCGAAAGCTTGCCGTACCGAAACATCGAAACACTGAATCATCGAACTACTGAAAGACTGGAGGAATTGCATCATGCGCACGAGGGATCTCGGCATCCGCATCGGACTCGGCACGCCGGGCCGCTTCAACGCGATCACGGACGTTCCGGGCGTGCGGGTCGGACATTGCACGCTGAACGTCGAGAATGGCGACGCGTCGATCCGCACCGGCGTCACCGTCATCGAGCCGCGCGCGGGCGCGGCGCACGATTCGCCGTGCTTCGCGGGCGTGCACGTGCTGAACGGCAACGGCGACGCGACGGGGCTGGAATGGATCCGCGAGGCCGGCCTGCTGACCACGCCGATCGCCTATACGAACACGCACAGCGTCGGCGCGGTGCGCGATGCGCTCGTCGCGAACGAGCGCGAAGCGGCGGCCGGCCGCGTGTACTGGTGCATGCCGGTCGTGATGGAAACCTACGACGGGCTGCTGAACGACATCTGGGGCCAGCACGTGAGCGCCGCGCATGTGCAGCGCGCGCTGGCCGCCGCGCAGTCGGGGCCGGTTGCCGAAGGCGGCGTGGGCGGCGGCACGGGGATGATCTGCCACGAGTTCAAGGGCGGCATCGGCACCGCGTCGCGCGTGCTCGCGGCCGATGCGGGCGGCTGGACCGTCGGCGCGCTCGTGCAGGCGAACTACGGCGTGCGCGAGATGCTGCGTGTGGCGGGTTATCCGGTCGGCGAAGTGCTGCGGCACGTGCCGTCGCCGTTCCGCGCGCCAGGCGCGCAAGGCGAGGCAGGGATGGGGTCGATCGTCGTGACGATCGCAACCGACGCGCCGCTGCTGCCGCACCAGTGCACGCGTCTCGCCCAGCGCGCGAGCGTCGGGCTGGCGCGCGTCGGCGGCGGTACGGAAGATTCGAGCGGCGACATCTTCCTTGCGTTTGCAACCGGCAACGACGGCCTGCCGGCGGCGAACTACGGCAGCAAGGGCGCGCCGACCACCGGCGTGAAGATGGTCAACAACGACCATATTTCCGCGTTGTTCGTCGCGGCGGCGGAAGCGGTGGAGGAAGCGATCGTGAATGCGCTCGTCGCGGGCGGCGACGTCGAGTCGCGCGGGGCGCGGGTCGAAGGGCTGGGGCAGGCGCGCTTGCTGGATGCGTTGCGCGAGGTGGGCTGGCGGCCGGGGCGCGGCGCCTGAAACGGCATGCGCCGCTTCAATCGAAGCGGCGCGGAAGGGAGCGGCGATGCGGCGATCGGCCGGGCCGCGATCGGCCGGGCCGCCGCTCGCCCATGGATGCAACGCGGGCGGTGCGGGCCTGGCTGTGACGACGCGGCGTCATGCTCAGCTGCCGAAGTAGATGTTGCAGAAGCTGACGGGGCCGACACACGCGTTCGGGTCTTCCTGCTTCGATTGCGAACGATCGACGCGGCCGGCGGCCTTCACGGCTTCAGCGCGGTTCGCCGGTTGCTGTGCGACGTCTGCCGGTGCCGGCTGTGCGTGAGCAACAGTAGCGGTGAGCGACAGGGCAACGAGGGCGAGGTGCAGCGGCTTCATTTGGGTTTCTCCTGGGTGGGTGCCAGTCTCGCTGGCAGTGAGGACACTATAGGCTCGCACTGCTTAAAGATTAATCACCGCGGCTGTAGAGCTTATTTCCATCCGGAACAAGGATCCCGTTGCGCGCGCACCGATCGTCAATGGCGGTGCCGGTTGAACGGCGCATCCTTGTCGAGCAGCGCGCTGCGCATGAAGTGCAGGCAGCCGACGATGCGCTGCATCCGGTGCCGCTCGTCGGGCACCGCATACCATGCCTGCAGCGTGTGCTGCGCCGCGCGGATCGCCAGGTTCACCGATTTCAGCGTGCGCGCGTGGTGGCCGGGCGTCGGGTCGTCGAAGAAGCGCGGCAACTCGTGCAGCACCGCGTCGATCGAGCCGGTCCAGCGCAGCGTTTGCGGCGGTTTCGATGCGCAGAACCCGTTCAGTTCGTCGCGCAGGTCGATCACCGCGTGGCCGACCTCGAGCGTCGACAGCATCCAGCGCAGCGCGTCGCGATGCTGTCGCGTGCGCCGCACGAGCAGCGTGCGCAGTTGCGCCATCAGGTCGTGCGTGCTCGACTGGAAGCGCTGCGCGAGGCGCTCCGTCGGCCCTTCGCACGCCAGCGTGACCTGACGGCGCAGGTCGTGCGCGATGCGGCCCGTGAGCCATGGCATGTGGGTAGGAAAGACGACCGCGAACACGAGCGAGCACGCGAGCATCGCGACGACGATCGCCAGCCCGTTGTTGATCAGCAGCTCGGGCGTATAGGCGATCACGTTGTCGGGCCCCGCGAGCAGGCAGAAGAACACCGCGAAGCCGATCCCGTAGCCGGACAAGCCCGGCCGCATCGCGAGAAACGCGCCGAGGCCGAGCACCGGCGCGAGCGCGGCGCACAGCAGCGGGAACCCTTCGATGTTCGGATACACGTAGCACAGGTACACGTAGCCGACCGCGGTCGCGAACGCCGCGCCGACGCTCATCTGCGCGACGAACTTCGGCGCGCGCGGCGACGTCGAGCTGAGCGCGCACGCAATCGCGGTGGCGATCACGGCGAGCGGTCCGCTCGGCCATTCGGATGCGAGCCAGAATGCGCTCATCGCGCCGACGGCGACGATCGTGCGCAGGAACGCGAACCCGACGAAGAACGAATTGGTCTTCACCGCGTAGTGCGTGACCGAGCGCTCGAACGCGTGATCGTCCTGGTCGAGCGACGCATAGGTGTCGGCGTAGCCGAGATATTCGCCGATGAAGCGGTACAGCAGCTCGATTGCGGTATCGAAGTCGAGCAGGCCGCCGGCAGCGTGCGCCTCGATGGTTCGCCGCGATGCCCGCGCGGCTTTCGGCAACGCGCTGTGGAAGCGGCGCAGCTCGAGCAGTGCGTCGGCGGCCGGCGCGATGCCGCGCTGCTGCTCGTCGCGCAGCGCGGCGAAGCGTTGCGCAAGCGCATCGACGTGCGGCGCCAGCGCATCGAGCACCGCGTCGGAGCCATTGGCGCGCAATCGCTTGACGAGCTGGTGCAGCGCATGCAGCCGCGTGCACGCGTTCATGAACTCGCTGTTCAGCCGCGCGAGGCGACGGCTGCGCGCGCGAATGTGCGGATCCTCGAACGACGCGAACGCACGGTTGGCCTCGAAGCCGACGATGTCGTCGACAAAATCGGCGAAGCGTCGTTCGAAATCGCCGCGAGCGACGTCGCCCGCGAGCGCGCCGGCCGTGAACGCCGCGAACGTCGCGTGGCGGGTGCCCAGCGAACGCATCAGCGCCTTCGCGGAGCTGAGCGGCAGGATCAGCGCGCTGACCGCACCCGAGCACGCGATGCCGAGCGCGACTTCCGCGGCGCGCGTGAGCGCGGACTGGAACAGCGTCTGCGGGGTCATCACGGACGGCAGGCCGATCAGCGCGGCCGTATAGCCGGCCAGCACGAAGCCGTACCAGCGGAAGTGGCGGTTGCGCACCGCGAGCGCGATACAGGTGCCGATCCACAGCGTGATGCCGGCCATGTACAGCTCGGGCTGCTGCGCGAACAGACCGCCGAGCGCGAGCGCGGCGACGAGGCCGGCCGCCGTGCCGAGCACGCGGTAGAAGCTCTTCGCGAACACCATCCCCGACAGCGGCTGCATCAGCACGAACACGGTCGTCATCGCCGTGCGCGGCTGCGACATCTCCAGGCGCATCGCGATGCCCATTGCGAGGAGCGCCGCGAACACGGTTTTCGCGAGGTGCAGCCAGATCAGCCCGTCGCTCGCGGCCCAGTCGCGCGCCGCGTCGCCGAGTGGATCGAGCCAGGTTCTCCATCGTGCCGGTTCGATGGAAGGGCGCTCGATCGCAGGTTGTGGCTTCATGAAAAGAGGGGGCCGGTACGGGGCCGGCACGGTGCGCGGCGCATCCGAACGGGTCCGTTCGACTGTTGAGGCGCCGATTGTAGGAGTGCGGCGCCCGCGCATTAACGCAGCTTCGGGGAAACGATAGTTGCAGCCGGAGTAACAATCTGTCGCATCCCGTGGAGGAAAATAGCGGCTCCGCTACAGGTTGCTCACAGGAATGGATACCCTACAAAACATGCGGGTGTTTTCGCGCGTCGTCGAGACGGGCAGTTTCACCGCCGCCGCGCAATCGCTGAATTCGACGACGGGCGCGATGTCGCGCGCGGTGTCGGAACTCGAGGCGCGCCTGCGCACCCGTCTGATGAATCGTTCGACGCGCCGTCTCGCGCTCACGTCGGCCGGCGAAAGCTATCTGCGGCGCTGCCGCCAGATCCTCGCCGACGTCGACCGCGCGGAAGAAGAGGCAAGTTGCGCGCACGAACGGCCGGCCGGCGTGCTGCGCATGCACAGCTTCGCGAGCGTCGGCCATCACTATGTGTTGCCCGCGCTGACGCGCTATCACGCGCAGTTCCCGGACGTGTCGATCGAACTGTCGTTGTCGCAGCGCATGCCCGACCTGTTCGACGGCACGAGCGACATGGCCGTCGTGACCGCGTCGTCGCTGCCCGATTCGGAACTCGTGTCGCACCTGCTCGGCTCGACCTTCAGCATCCTGTGCGCGTCGCCCGATTACGTGAAACGCCATGGCGCACCGGCCCGTCCGCAGGATCTCGCGGCGCATGCGTGCCTGACGCTGTGCACGCCAGCGTTCCCGACGCACGAATGGGTGCTCGAAGGGCCGGAAGGCGTCGAGCAGATCCACGTCGCGGGGCCGGTGCAGACCAATACGGCCGAATCGCTTGCCCTTGCCATCCGCGACGGCATCGGGATCGGCATGCTGCCGCTGTACTCGGCGATCGACGCGCTGCGCGACGGCACGCTCGTCCGCGTGCTGCCCGCGCATATCCTGCAGAAGATGAACGTGTATGCGCTGTATCCGTCGCGCCGCTTCGTCGATGCGAAGGTGCGGACCTGGGTCGAGATGCTGCGGGCCCAGGTGCCGGGGATGATCGCGCGCGACGTCGAGATGCTGAACGCGATCGATCGCGAACCGCAGGCCGCCTGAGCGGCAGGCGCGTACCGGCGCATTGCCACGCTGCCGGCGTCTTCTCTTAAAGCCAATCAAGCGAACGCAACCGCGCCGCGCCTGCATGACATCGTTCATGCGGGCGCGGCGCTTCGTCATGCCGTTACAGCGCGGGCTTGGTAGCCACGCCCGATTCCGTCGCCGGTGCGCCGGCGTGACCGTAGGCGGCCTGCGCTGCCTTCTGTTCCGCGAGACGCTTTTCGTGGAGTCGTTCCTGCGCCGCCATGATGTCGTCCGGATAGTTGTTGATCTCGCCGCGCGCCGGGTTGTAGCCGACCGACTCGAGATCGATCAGCTCCTGCAGCACTTGCGCGCGCGTGACGGGCGACTGGGCCGACTGGGCGAAAGACAGGGCCGGTGCAACGAGCAGGACGGCAGCGGCGGCGGTAACGACGAGCGATTTCACGAGGTTCTCCTGGGGACGGGGTGGGCGGCCGGTTCGACGCGCGATGCGTGACCCCGACCTTTGCAGGCAGTCTACGCAGCGCCCCCGCGCGCAAAAACCCCGATTCCAGGCAGGCTGCCTTCCAGATGGCACAACATTGATCGACGCCGCCCGCGGCCGGCGAACCCGCGTGCGAACGCGGGTTCGTGGCCGGCGGGCGGCGACGCATCGCGCCGGTCAGAAGCGCGTGCGCATGCCGATCGTGCCGACGATCTGGTTCGCCGTGCTCGATGCGCCGCCCGAGCCGTTGATGAACGCCTGGTAGCCGCGGCCCGCTGCGTGCTGATACATCGCTTCCGCGTAGACGTCCGTGCGGCGCGACAGCTTGTAGACGGCCTGCAGGTCGACCTGGTGCCATTTCGGATCGGTGCCGTGCTTGCTGTCGGGGTTCGACACGCTGGCGTCCGTGTACACGTAGGCCGCGCCGAGGCTGACGGCCGGCGTCACCGCATAGCGCACGTTCACGTCGTAGTTGTTGAACGCGACCTGGCCGGTCGAGCCGAACGAGCCCGTGTTGTCGTACTGCGAACGCGTATAGACGAAGCCGACGGTGGCCGGGCCGAACCCGTAGCTGATGCCGCCGCCGTACGAACGCATGCGGTCCGAGCCGATCGACCAGCCGCCCTGGTTCAGGCTCTTCGCTTCGGCCGCATCGGTCGCGCCGGGGCTCGCGCTCGTCGAGCCCTTCGTGCCGTTCATCTGCAGGTACGCGCCGGCCAGCTTCAACGGGCCGTTCGTGTAGCTCGCCGCGACGCTGTACGCGCGGTTCGCGCCGAAGTTGGTCGCGTTCGAGAACGCGTACATCGCGCCGACCTTGAAGCCCGCATAGGTCTCGCTCGTGTACTTGACCGCGTTGTTGATGCGCAGCGAGTGGTTCAGGTTGTCGTTGTCGAACGGATGCGCGAAGCTCGCGTCGCCGAAATCGCCGGCCGTGGCCGACAGCGGCGCGACGAAGTCGACCATCGTGTCGTACTGGCGGCCGAGCGTCAGCGTGCCGAAGCCGCTCTGGCTCAGGCCGACGTACGCGTGGCGGCCGAACAGCTTGCCGTCCTGCCCGAGCCCGCCGTTGTTCACGTTGAAGCCGTTCTCGAGCACGAACAGCGCCTTCAGGCCGCCGCCGAGATCCTCGGTGCCGCGAAACCCGACGCGGCTGCCGTTGACGGTGCCGCTGTTCAGGCGCCACAGCGACGCGCCGTTGGCGTTGTTGGTGTAGACGATGCCGGCGTCGATCAGGCCGTACAGCGTGACCGAACTCTGTGCGTGAGCGAGCGGGGCGAACAGGGCGGCGGTGCATGCGCCGGCGATGAGGGTTTTTTTCAAGTCAGGGCTCCTGCGTGTGGGACTGGGAACGAAAGTTCGGCGCAAGTGTAGGGGCGCATCGCGCGCGCAAGGCCACCGGGGCGGCGAGCGCACCTTTCCGGATCCCGCAAGAGTCCTTCACAAAACTGACACGATGTGCCGCGCGCGCGTGACGCCGGCGGTTTTTGCGTGATCGTGTGCGGGCGGCATCCGTTCATCGAGGCGCGCCTGTCGCGTCGTTGCAACATGCGCGCCGTGCGGTACGGCGGTTGATCGGCGCGTCCGGCGAATCTCGTCGTGCTTGATGCGGACAGCGACGACGAAGCGGTGCGGCGACAGGCCAAGGCCACGCTGTCGATCTGTCAACGGATGGCGATCCTGCGGTGCGAACCTGAGCGCGTCATATATCCGGATTGAGGTGAACGGCGGGCGATTTGGGCCCGTCAGACGCCATGTATTCACAAAATGCATCAGTCGATTCGAAAAATACGTTTGTCTCATGATGGGGCGCCGGCCTACGATGCGGTCCTGACGGCGGCGTGCATGTTGCGCGCCGTCTTTTCGATTCCATTCGCCGATCCCATGCGCCCCGATCTCCCATCCGCCCCCGCATCCTCCTCGCCGGCCGCCAGCCCGTTCGCGCGCGTGGCCGTCGTCGCGATCCTGACCGGCGTCGGCGCGGGCCTCGGCGGCATGCTGCTCGCACTGCTGCTGCATGCGATCCAGCACGTCGCGTACGGCTACAGCGTCGCGCACGTGATCGGCCCCGAGAGCTTCCTCACCGGCGTGACCGGCGCCGATCCGCTGCGCCGCCTCGCGGTGCTGGTCGTCTGCGGGATCGTCGCCGGCGGCGGCTGGTGGGCGTTGTACCGGTATGGCCGGCCGCTCGTCAGCATTCGCCGCGCAGTGCGTGCAGCCGATCCGCGGATGCCGGTCGTCAGCACGACGGTTCACGCGCTGCTGCAGATCGTCACCGTCGCGCTCGGCTCGCCGCTCGGCCGCGAAGTCGCGCCGCGCGAGATCGGTTCGCTGCTTGCCGGGCGGTTTGCGCACGCGGCGGGGCTCACGCCCGACGACTGCCGGCTGATGGTCGCGTGCGGTGCCGGTGCGGGGCTCGCGGCCGTCTATAACGTGCCGCTCGGCGGGGCGATCTTCGTGCTCGAAGTGCTGCTCGGCACGTTCGAACTGCGTGCGCTGGTCGTGGCGGTCGCGACGTCGGCGATCGCCGCGGCCGTTGCGTGGATCGGCCTCGGCAACGAGCACCAGTACACGGTGCCGCCGTTCGTGCTGAGCACGCCGCTGGTGGCGTGGTCGATCGTCTGCGGTCCGCTGTTCGGCCTTGCCGCTTACGGCTTCGTGCGGCTCACCACACGTGCCCGGGCGAACGCGCCGAAAGACGGGCGGTTGCCGGTGCTCGCACTGATCAACTTCGCGATGATCGGCGTGCTCGCGATGGGGTTTCCGTCATTGCTCGGCAACGGCAAGGGCCCGGCGTCGCTGGGCTTCGACGGCACGTTGACGATCGGCCTCGCCGCGGCGCTGCTCGTGCTGAAGGTGCTGATCGAGGCCGGCAGCCTGCGGGCGGGTGCGGAAGGGGGGCTGCTGACACCGGGCCTCGCGAACGGTGCGCTGCTCGGCGTCGTGCTCGGCGGGTTGTGGAGCCTTGTATGGCCGGGCGCGTCGATCGGCGGATGCGCACTGATCGGTGCGACCGCGTTTCTCGCCGCGTCGATGCAGATGCCGATCACGGCGGTCGTGCTGCTGCTCGAATTCACGCGCGCGGATCACGACAGCCTCGTGCCGATGCTGCTTGCGGTGGCCGGCTCGCTCGTTGCGTACCGGTTCGCGCAGCGGCTGGCGGAGCGGCGGGCGAATCCGGTTGCAACCATGAGCACACCTGCGACCGCCGTGCGCTGACGCACACGCTTCCGTCCTTTTCACCGGCGGTGCCGATCGCACCGCCGGTCGCTGTTTTCCTCTCCCGTTTCCCCATCCGCGCCAGCACGCGATCGTAGCCGCGTGCTCCAAAGCGCGTGCGCCGGTTCTGTGCAAGAATCCGCGCGTTTCCGCGCCTCAACCAACAACGACACGCGCGGACGTCCCTATCAGGAAACGAGGAGCTCAAGTTGATACAGCGCATTTCCCAATTCTTCACGCAGGTGGTCCACCGCGTGTTGCCCGACCCGTTGATTTTCGCGATCCTGCTGACGATCGTCACGTTCGCGCTCGCGTTCGGCCTCACGCCGAATACGCCCGTGCAACTCACGACGATGTGGGGTTCGGGTTTCTGGAACCTGCTCGCGTTCTCGATGCAAATGGTCATGATCCTCGTCACCGGTCACGCACTTGCGAGTTCGCCGCCCGTGAAGCGCATGCTCGTCGCGCTCGCGAGCACCGCGCGCACGCCGGGGCAGGGCGTGATGCTCGTTGCGTTCGTCGGCGCGCTCGCGTGCGCGATCAACTGGGGCTTCGGCCTCGTGCTCGGCGCGATGCTCGCGCGCGAAGTGGCGCGCCGTGTCGCCGGCAGCGATTACCGGCTGCTCGTTGCGTCCGCCTACATGGGCTTCCTGAGCTGGCACGGCGGCTTGTCGGGCTCGGTCCCGCTCGTCGCGGCCACGAAGGGCAATCCGATGGAGAAGACCATCGGGCTGATTCCCGTGTCGGAGACGATCTTCACCGGCTACAACGCGTTCATCACGATCGGCCTGATCGTGATGCTGCCGTTCCTCGCGCGCATGATGATGCCGAAGCCGGGTGACGTCGTCAGCGTCGATCCGGCGCTGCTGGCCGAACCGCCGAGCGTCGAGCGCCAGCTCGGGCCCGATGCGACGTTTGCGGAACGGCTGGAGGAAAGCCGCCTGCTGTCGGTTTTCGTCGCGGCGCTGTGTGCGGCGTTCCTCGTGCTGAAATTCGTGCAGAAGGGCTTCGCGCTCGACATCGACACCGTGAACCTCGCGTTCCTCGCAGCCGGCATCCTGCTGCACCGTACGCCGATGGCCTATGCACGCGCAGTGGCCGGCGCGGCGCGCGGCGCATCGGGGATCATGATTCAGTTTCCGTTTTACGCGGGCATCCAGGCGCTGATGGATCACTCGGGGCTCGCGGGCGTGATCACGAAGTGGTTCGTCGATATCGCGAACGTGCACACGTTCCCGCTGCTCGCGTTCCTGAGCTCGGCCGTGATCAATTTCGCGGTGCCGTCCGGCGGCGGTCACTGGGTCGTGCAGGGCCCGTTCGTGATGCCGGCGGCCCAGGCGCTCGGCGCGGATCTCGGCAAGGCCGCGATGGCGATTGCGTACGGCGAGGCCTGGACCAACATGGCGCAGCCGTTCTGGGCGCTGCCCGCGCTGGCGATCGCCGGGCTCGGCGTGCGCGACATCATGGGGTATTGCGTGACGACGCTGCTGTTCTCGGGCGTCGTGTTCGTCGCGGGGATGTATCTGTTCTGACAGGGCGACGCGAGAGACGGGCGGCGTACACGTCCGCCTCTCGCGATCCCGAATCCGGCCGGCCGTCAGCCGTGCGACCGCGCGTCCGGCCGCTCGTGTCCGTGCCGCAACGCGAGGCTGGCGAACGCCGCGATGACGAGCGCGGCCGCCAGCAGCGTCAACCCGTTCTTCGCATTGCCGGTTGCCTGCTCGATCGCACCGACGACGGTCGGTCCGACGAAACCGCCGAGCAACCCGCACGTATTCACTAGTCCGAGTCCGCCGGCCAGTGCGTTACCGGCGAGCCGCGACGCGGGAAACGTGAAGACGATCGACTGAACGACGAAGAACATGAATGCGGCCACGCACACGCACAGGAGCCCCGCGGCAGGCGACGCATGCGCGGCGCCGACCATCCCGGCCGCCATCACGACCAGCCCCGCACACAGCATCCGGCGCGAATGCCGCGACTCGCGCGCAAAGCGCGGCAGCGTGGCGGCGCCGCACGCGGCGGCGAGCCAGGGCAGCGCGGTCAACAACCCGACCGCGAACGGCGAGAAGCGTCCCGATGCGCCGATGATGCCCGGCAGGAAGAAAATCACCGTGTAGATGGTCAACTGGTGGCAGAAGTACACGAAGATCGCGAGCCAGATCTGCGGATCGCGCAGCGCGGCGCCGAACGCATGGCCGCCGTGCGCGCCGGCGCCCGCATTCTGCTCGGCGGCCAGCGTGCGTTCGAGTGCACGCCCGGTTTCCGGGGAGAGCCACGGCGCGGTGCTCGGACGATCCGGCAGCCGTGTCCACACGACGAATGCGAGCAGGATCGCCGGAATGCCTTCGACGACGAACAGCCATTGCCAGCCGTGGAAGCCGAGCGTGCCGTCGAGCTCGATCAGCGCGCCGGCCAGCGGCCCGCCGACGATGTTTGCGATGCACACGCCCAGCAGGAAATAGCCGGTTGCGCGCGCACGCTCCTCGCGGCCGAACCAGTACGTCAGGTACAGCATCACGCCGGGAAACAGGCCGGCTTCGGCGGCCCCGAGCAGCAGGCGCATCACGTAGAACGACGTCTCGCCGCTGACGAATGCCATCGCGACCGACAGTGCACCCCACGTGATCATGATCCGCGTGATCCAGAAGCGCGCGCCGACGCGATGCATGATCAGGTTGCTCGGAATTTCGAAGAGCGCATAGGTCAGGAAGAACAGCCCCGCGCCGAGTCCGTACGCGGCCGACGAAATGCCGAGATCGACCCCCATCGAATGTTTGGCGAACGCGATGTTGGTGCGGTCGAGGAAGCTGATCACATACGCGGCGATCAGCAGCGGCAGGAGTTTGCGGAACAGCAGCCGGTTCAGCGACGCGCTCGCGTCGCCGGCGGCGGAAGACAGGGCCTGGGCCTGATGAGTGGACATGCGGACGACTCCGGTAAGGGCGAACCGGCGCGCACGGCAAGCACGGTGCGCCGCGTTCGGCAGATGCCGCTGCGATGCATGCAGCGGATGGGCAGACGACGGAGCCGCGCCGGCAGCGCTCGAACGGAGCGGGGCGATAATGGGCGTCCTGGCGCCGGCCGGCTCGGGCCGGCGCCTTGTCACTGCGCTTGCGGATTCTGGTGTTGGGGCGCTACCCGGCGATCAGAAATTCACCGCGTCGCCGCCCTTGAGTGCGAGCATCGTGCGCGCCTCGGCCGGTGTCGCGATCTCGAGCGACAGGCCTTCAAGCACCTGTCGCATTTTCAGGACCTGCGCGGCGCTCGATTCCGCGAGCTTGCCCGGCGCGATCCACAGCGAATCCTCGAGCCCGACACGCACGTTCGCGCCCTGGGCCGCCCCGATCGTCGCCAGCGGAATCTGGTTGCGGCCTGCGCCGAGGATCGACCACACGTAATCGTTGCCGAACAGGCGGTCGGCCGTGCGGCGCATGTGCATCAGGTCTTCCGGGTGTGCGCCGATCCCGCCGAGCAGGCCGAACACACTTTGCACGAAGAACGGCGGCTTCGCGAGCCCGCGGTCGACAAAATGCGCAAGGTTGTACAGGTGCGAGATGTCGTAGCACTCGAATTCGAAGCGCGTGCCGTTCGCCCCGCAGCGCGTGAGGATCGTTTCGATATCGGCGAATGTGTTCTTGAACACGAGGTCGCGGCTCTTCTCGAGATGTTCGCGTTCCCACGGATGCCTCAGCTCGCGAAAGCGCTCGAGCATCGGGTACAGCCCGAAGTTCATCGAGCCCATGTTCAGCGATGCGACTTCGGGCTGGAAATGCAGCGCGGGCTGGAGGCGTTCGTCGACCGTCATGTGCGGGCTGCCGCCCGACGTGAGGTTGATCACCGCGTCGGTTTGCGCCTTGATGCGCGGCAGGAATTCGGCGAACACGGCCGGATCCTGGGTCGGCTTGCCGTCGGACGGATTGCGTGCGTGGAGATGCAGGATCGCTGCGCCGGCCTCGGCGGCCGCGACGGCGGCCGTTTCGATCTCGTGCGGCGTGACGGGCAGGTACGGCGACATCGACGGCGTATGGATCGCGCCGGTCGGCGCACAGGTGATGATGACTTTGCGAGCGTTGGCCACGGATGGATTCCTTTCGGTGAACGATGCAGGGTGCGTCAGAGCACTTCGACGTTGCCGCAGACGGAGATCGCCTGCCCGGTGATGCCATGCCCGCCCGGCGAGCACAGGAACAGCGCGGTCGCGGCGATCTCGGCCGGGTCGGTCATGCGCCGCAGCGAGATCTTCTCGAGATAGCGCGTCTCCATTTCGTCGTAACCGATGCCGAGCTGCTGCGCACGGGCCTGGATCACGCGGCGCATCCGCGGGCCGCGCACGATGCCGGGTTGAATGGCGTTCACGCGAATGCCGAGCGGGCCGAGTTCGATCGCGAGGCTCTTCACGAGGCCGACCACGGCCCATTTGGTTGCCGCATACGGCGTGCGGAACGCGTAACCGAGCCGGCCAGCGACCGACGACAGCGCGATGATCGCGCCGCCGTGTTTCGCGTCGCGCAGCAGCGGCACCGCGCGGCGCGCGAACTGGAATTGCGCGGTCAGGTTGATCGCGACGGTTTGTTCCCACTGCACCGGGTCGATTTCGTCGATGCCGCCGGTCGGACCGGCGATGCCGGCATTGTTGACGAGCACGTCGAGGCCGCCGAGCGTGGCCGATACGTCGGCGAACACGCGTTCGACGGCGGCCGGATCGGATACGTCGGCCAGCGTCGCGCTGATCGCGCCGGCTCCGGCGCGCGGCGGCCGGTCGGCGAGCGCTGCAATCGCGGCTTGTGACGCGTCGCATACATGCACGTGTGCGCCGCATTCGGCGAAGGCGTCCGCGATTTCAAGACCGATGCCCGATGCGCCGCCCGTCACGAGGACGCGCAGGCCGTCAAAGGGTTTCAGCAGGTCGGAAGCTGTCATACCGGGTTGTCTCCATCGTTGATGTAGTCGGATCGCGGACGCTCGCGACCGGGCGCCCGCGGCAGGCGGCCGCTACGGCTTCGCGTTCACGGTCCGCGGGGTCTGTTCCGCCCGCAGCGTCTCGGCGAGATCGTGTGCCGCGCCGCCGATGTCGAGCGCGATGCCTGCGCGCACGCCTGCGCCGTCGCGCCGTTCGAGCGCATCGACGATGGCGCGGTGCGCATCCATCGAGCGCCGCATGTGCGGGATGTCGAGCGCGACCATGTTGAGGAAGGGGCCGACGCGCATCCACAGGTTCTCGACGATCGCGAGCGTGCTTTCGCTTGCGCCGTGCGCGTAGATCCCGCTGTGGAACGCGAAATTGCTTTGCAGGTAAGCGCGCGAGCGGCCTGCCTCGGCGTGCGCCTGCATCGTCTCGCAGGTCTTGCGCACGGCCGCGATCTGCGCGCCGCTCATGCGTGCGCACGCGCGTTCGGCGATGCAGCCTTCGAGTGCGATACGCACGTCGCGCAACTCGTCGAGCATGTCGAGCGTCATCGGCGGCACGACGAGCGCGCGATTCGGGCCGTCGACCAGCGCGCGCTCGGCGTGCAGCCGGGTGAGTGCTGCGCGCACGGGCATCGTCGACGAGCCGACCGCCTCGGCGACGCTGCGCAGGCTCAGCGCCTGACCGGGCGCGAAACGGCCGCTCATCAGCGCTTCGCGCAGTTGCTGGTAGACCTTGTCGGCCATCGTTTCCTGTTCAACGGCTTTCAGTGCGGGCGTGACGATACGAGGCGCCAAGACGGGGTTCTCCGAGGTTTGATCTGTGATGTGTGATCACACTTGCAATGTGCAAAGTGTTGACGATCGAAGGCATCGAGTCAAGGCGAACGGGATCGGGGAAAACGCGGAGGAGGGTGGTTGAAGCGGTGGCCAGGCCGGCACCACGACGGGCCCGGCTACCGCGTACGAGCAGGCGCCCGGCGCTGGCAAGGCTATTGGCAGCGGCACTCGCGCGTCGTGCAACCCGGCGTGCCGCGACAGGGCGCACGCGGTGTCTGCCATGTGGCGCGTGCTACTCGAGCGTCCGGATCGAATTGCTGATGCCGCGTGCGCAGTCGATCACGGCCGGCGCGAGCTTGCGGCGCGCGTCGTCGAAGGTCCAGCGGCTCGTCGGCGCCACCACGTGCACGGCGGCCACCGGCTGCCCCTGGCTGCCGAGCACGGGTGCGGCAATCGACATGTCGCCGATGAACAGCTCCTCCTGGTTGGTGGCATAGCCTTCGAGCCGCGCGCTGTCGAGCAGCGCGACGAGTTCGTCGAGCGCCGTGACCGTGCGCGGCGTGTGCAGCGGACGCGCCATGCCGTCGAGACGCGCGCGCGCGTCGGCGGGCGGCAGCGCGCTCAGGAATGCACGGCCGGAACCGGTGCAATACATCGGGATGCGGCTGCCGATCGGCATGTGGATCGGCACGAACTTCGTCGACACGAAACGCGCGACGTACACCATCTCGTCCTCGTCCGGCTCGGTGAGGTTGGTGGTTTCGCCGGTCAGGTTCGTGAGTTCGGACAGAAACGGATTCGCCACGTCGATCAGCGTATCGGCCGCGAGATAGTTGAAGCCGATCCGCATCACGTGCGGCGTGAGCTGGTAGCGCCGCGTCACTGGATGCTTGCGGATGTAACCGAGCTTCTCGAGCGTATAGACCATCCGCTGCGCCGAGCTTTTCGTCATGCCGGCCGCGTCGGCGACTTCCGCCAGCGTCATCGTGCGCCGCTTCGCGCTGAACGCGCGCAACACGTTCAGCCCTTTCTCCAGCGACTGGTTGAACAGCAGGTCGTTTGACTGATCGGGCGACGTTTCCATGTGCAAGGGGCCGAAGCGATTCGATATCGCATCATACCGTATCGCATATCGATACTCAAAAATCTTTTTACGATATTTTTGATTCGTTTTAAGATCGAGTCATCGTCGCAGTGTCGATCCGCGACCGGCCGGCGCACCGAAGTATTCGAGAAGGAGACATCATGGTTTCGTTCATCAAGCGGTTCGGCGCACTGGCCGCCGGTTTCGCCACCTGCATCGCTTTCTCCACGGCATCGGCCGGCGCCGGTGCGGCCGAGCCCACGCTGAAGGTCGGCGCGACGGCCACCGGCGTGCCGTTCACGTTTCTCGACGTCAAGAGCAATTCGATCCAGGGGATGATGGTCGATGCGATCACCGCGGCCGGGAAGTCGGCCGGGTTTCGCGTCGACGTGCAGCAGACCGTGTTCTCGGCGCTGATCCCGTCGCTCACCACGCAGAAGATCGACATCATCTCGGCCGCGATGCTGAAAACGCCGGCGCGCCAGCAGGTCGTCGACTTCTCCGACACGGTCTATACGTTCGGCGAAGGCCTGATCGTGAAAGCGGACGACCCCGGCCGCTATACGTCGATGGACGATTTCAAGGACCAGGTGGTCGGCGCGCAGGTCGGCACGGCGTTCGTCGATGCGCTCAACAAGAAGGGCATCTTCAAGGAAGTCCGGACCTACGATTCGATCGCCGACATCATGCGCGACGTCGCGCTCGGCCGCATCAAGGCCGGCTTCGCCGACCAGCCGATCGTCGCGTACCAGATCGAACACGGCGTCAACCGCCAGGTCCGGCTCGTGCCCGAATACCAGAGCGTCGTGAAGGGGCAGGTGTGCTTCATCGTGCGCAAGGGCGACACGGCGACGCTCGAACAGCTCAACGGCGCGATCCGCAAGATGAAGAGCGACGGCACGCTGCAGCAGATCCTGCAGAAGTGGCACATGAGCTGAGCGCGCGCCCGGGATTCCCGAGCGGTATCGCCCGCGCATCGCGGGCACCCACTGCGATGTGCCGCAGGGTCGTCGCATAGGAGACCTCATGTTTTTTCAGAACGCGATCGATTTCCTGCCGATCCTGCTGAAGGGGGCGGTGGTCACGATCGAGATCACGGCATGCGCGTTCGTGCTCAGCTCGGTGCTCGGGCTGATCCTCGCGTTGCTGAAGGTGTCGCCCAACCGTGCCGTGTCGACGGTCGGGAGCACGGTCGTCAACGTGATTCGCGGCCTGCCGATCATCGTGCAGCTGTTCTACATGTACTTCGTATTACCCGATCTCGGCATCCAGCTGTCGGCATTCCAGGCCGGGGTGCTCGGCCTCGGCATCGCGTATTCGGCCTACCAGGCGGAAAACTTCCGCGCGGGCATCGAGGCGATCGACCGCGGCCAGATCGAAGCCGCGCACGCGATCGGCATGCGCGGGCCGATGATCATGCGGCGCGTGGTGCTGCCGCAGGCGTTCCGCATCGCGCTGCCGCCTTACGGCAACACGCTGGTGATGCTGCTGAAGGATTCATCGGTCGCGTCGACGATCACGGTCGCGGAGATCACGCGCGCCGGCCAGCTGATCGCGTCGTCGACGTTCCAGAACATGAGCGTCTATACGCTCGTCGCGTTGCTGTATCTGGCGCTCGGCCTGCCGCTGATGTTCGGCGTGAACCGGCTCGGCAAGCGACTCTCGCTGAGGAGAAGCGCATGATCCGGATCGATGCGATACACAAGCGCTTTCAGCAGCACGCGGTGCTGAAGGGCGTCAGCCTCGACGTGCAGCAAGGTGAGGTCGTGTGCCTGATCGGGCCGTCCGGCTCGGGCAAATCGACCGTGCTGCGCTGTATCAACGGCTTCGAGACTTACGACGAAGGATCGATCACGATCGACGGCGTGAAGGTCGACGCGCATTCGAAACGGATCCACGAGCTGCGGATGCGGGTCGGCATGGTGTTCCAGCGCTTCAACCTGTTCTCGCATCGCACGGCGCTCGAGAACGTGATGGAAGGGCCGGTCCACGTGCGGCGCACGCCGGCCGCGCAAGCGCGCGAGCAGGCCCGCGCGCTGCTCGACAAGGTCGGGCTCGCGCACCGGATGAATGCGTACCCGTCCGAGCTGTCGGGCGGGCAGCAGCAGCGCGTCGCGATCGCACGCGCGCTCGCGATGGAGCCGCAGGCGATCCTGTTCGACGAACCGACGTCGGCGCTCGACCCCGAACTCGTCGGCGAAGTGCTCGGCGTGATGCGCGGCCTCGCGCGCGACGGCATGACCATGGTGGTCGTCACGCACGAAATGGCATTCGCGCGCGAGGTGGCCGATCGCGTGTGTTTCCTGCACGACGGCACCATCTGCGAAAGCGGATCCGCGCGCGACGTGCTCACGCAGCCGAAGCATCCCCGCACGCAGGAATTCCTGCGTCGACTGCTGGCGTCGGACGACGCCGCCAACCCGGATCGAACATGAGTGCAAGGAACGCGGCACCCGGATGGCCCGACGCCCAGTGGCCGGATTCGCTGTGGGCGGCGACCGCCGCGCCGGCGCCCGAAACGCCCGCGCTCGACGCTTCCGCGTCGTGCGACGTGGCGATCGTCGGCGCCGGCTTCACGGGACTGTCGACCGCGCTTCACCTGGCCGAACGTGGCGTGAGCGTGCGCGTGATCGACGGCGCGCAGCCGGGCTGGGGCGCGTCCGGCCGCAACGGCGGGCAAGTGATCCCCGGCCTGAAATACGACCCCGATGAATTGATCCGCCGGTTCGGCGACGAAGCCGGCGAGCAGCTTGCCGCCGTGGTCGGCGGTGCGGCCGACACGGTATTCGACCTGATCGCGCGGCACGCGATCGACTGCGATGCGCGGCGCCACGGCTGGATCCAGCCGGCGCCGACCGCCGCGATGCTCGACACGGTCGCCCGGCGTGCGCGGCAATGGGCCGCGCGCGGCGCACCGGTCGAACTGCTCGGTCGCGACGAGGTCGCGCGCCGGCTCGGCACGCGAGTGTATGCGGGCGGCTGGATCGATCGCCGCGCGGGCAGCGTGCAGCCGCTCAGCTATACGCGCGGCCTCGTGCGCGCCGCGCAGGCGAGCGGGGCGATCGTGCACGGGCTGACGCGCGCCGTCGGGCTGACGCGTGCCGACGGACGCTGGCAGGTCGCGACGGCTGGCGGCGCGACGGTATCGGCGGACCGCGTCGTGATCGCGACCAACGGGTACACGGACGGGCTGTGGCCGGGTTTGCGCCAGTCGGTGATCGCCGCGAACAGCTTCATCGTCGCGACGCAACCGCTCGCGCCGGAACTCGGTCGCGACATCCTCGCCGGCGGCGAGGTCGCATCGGATGCACGGCGCCTGTTGCTGTACTTCCGGCGAGATGCTGCGGGACGCCTGCTGATGGGCGGCCGCGGCCCGTTCGCGGAACCGCGTGCGACGAGCGACTGGCGCCATCTCGAGCGTGCGACGACGCTGCTGTATCCGCAACTGAAGGGGGTCCGGTTCGAGTACCGGTGGGCCGGGCGCGTTGCGATCACCGCGGATTTCATGCCCCACGTGCACGAGCCCGCGCCGGGCGTGACGATCGCGCTCGGCTACAACGGGCGCGGCATCGCGATGGCGACGACGCTCGGCAAGCATCTGGCCGCGCACCTGTCGGGCGATGCGCAACTGCCTCTGCCGTTCCGGCGCACGCCGATCCGGCCCATTCCGTTTCACGGGCTGCAGCGCTTCTACATTGCGGCCGGCGTGGCCTGGTATCGGCTGCTCGACGGCCTGTCGTGAGGCAGGCGAGACGTCGAGTCGCCACCCGCCGGCGGATCAGGCAGAATCGGCTCCCCCCAGTTTCTATCGACGGAGTCCGCATGACCGATCCGAACGAACCACCCGGCCGCCAGGCATACGCGAGCTTCGCGCAACGCTACGCCGACATCGCGCCGACGAAGGCGCACAACGCGCTCTACGAACGTCCGGCAACGATGGCGCTGCTCGGCGACGTCGACGGCCTGGCGGTGCTCGATGCCGGCTGCGGGCCCGGGATCTGCAGCGAACACCTCGCACGCCTGGGCGCGACTGTGCATGCGTTCGACGTCACGCCGGAGATGGTCGCGCTGGCGAAAACGCGCTGCGAGGGCCTCGCGGTCAACGTCGTGGAGGGCGATCTGGAGGGGCCGCTCACGTGGTTGCCCGACGAAGCGTTCGACAAGATCGTCTGTTCGCTTGCGTTCGACTACGTGCGCGACCTTGCGCCGACGCTGCGCGAATTCCGGCGCGTCGCACGGCCGGGCGCCACGCTCGTGTTTTCGATGGCGCATCCGATGCGCGACTGGATGGACGAACGCACGCGCGGCGAGGGCACCTATTTCGATACGTCCCGCTTTGGCTTCCACTGGTCGGGTTTCGGCGAACCGAAACCCTATGTCGAAGCGTGGCGGCGGCCGCTTGCCGACATCCTGAACGCCGTGGCCGACAGCGGCTGGCGGCTCGACCGGTTCGTCGAGCCGAAGCCGCTGCCGGAGATGAAGGCCGCATCGGAGCGGCTTCATGCGGAGCTGTCGCTGGCCCCGGCGTTCCTCTGCATCCGCGCGCGCCGCTGATACGACGCGGCGGTCATCCCGCACTCAATGCCGAACCGGCTCGTCGTTCAGCGTGCCGAGGAACGCTTCGATATCCTTGATGTCCTGCGCCGTCATCGCGGGCCGGTCGCCCGGCTTGCGGTCGAACGGCGCATCGGTCACGTCCACGTTCGCGCGATATTTCGGCGGGATGTCGTCGTACTCGTCGACCTTGCCGTCCGCGCTGCGCGAATAGAACTTCTGCGGCGAGATGCTGCGCTCGTTGTAGAACGCCATCACCTGGTCGAGCGTGTGGAACACGCCGTTGTGGAAGAACACGTGGCGCGTCGCCGAATTGCGCAGCGTCGGCGTCAGGAACATCCCGCAATACTGCGTCTGGTCCTTCAGGTCGTCGCGGAACGGCCCGCACACGCCGAGATCGTAGAACGCCGGGTTGCGGTTCTGCGCCAGTTACGTGGGGCAGCGCCAGGCTGGCCATTGCAGTGACCACTAGCGCCGCCAGCAGCGCGAGCCTGTTCTTCGCATTGCCAGTCGCCTGTTCGATCGCGCCGGCGACAGGCGGCCCGACGGAGCCGCCCGGCAGCCAGCAGGTATTCACGAGCCCGAGCCCGCTCGCGAGCGCGCTGCCGGCAAGCTGCGACGCGGGAAACGTTTAGATCATCAGTTGGTGGCAGAACCACTCGAAAATCGCGAGCCAGATCTGCGGATCGCGCCGCGCCGAATGCACGGCCGCCTTGCATGGCGACGCCTGTGAAATGAACGAATGAGAAAACAATATCAACCATTATTCAGTTTCCTGAATTGCAATTTCAATTGCGCATGGAGAGAAATAATGGAGGTTGAAATTTGTTGAAAATCCGAAGTCCGCGCCGTACCGTATCGTCGCGAACGGCAAATCCGAATCTGATTGCCTGCCCGTTTTCCCTCGCCGGTGTCTGCCTGGTCGAAAAGGAGTTTCGATGAGTCAAGAGACAATTCTGCCTGTCGCGGTCGAACAGGCAATCGGCAAGCTCGATGGAGCGGCTTTCGCTGCGCCGGCGATCAACCACCTTGCGGTCATTCTCGACGGCAACCGGCGCTGGGCGAGCCGACGCCAACTGCCGATGATTGATGGCTACCGCGCCGGCGGCAAAAACGTCCACGCACTGCTGTCCTGGTGCAGGGATGTCCGTATTCCAATGGTTACGCTGTGGCCGCTCTCCGCGGATAACCTCAAGCGGGATGACGATGAACTGCACGGGCTTCTGACCGTCATTGTCGAGGTGCTCGACGCGCTGACGGACGGCGGCCTCTGCCGGCTGCGCGTCATCGGCGATCTGACCAGACTGCCAACGGCCGTGACGGAGCGCATACGCACGGCCGAGCGGCGCACCGTCGGCGTTGACGGTATCGACGTGAACGTCGCGATTGCCTACAGCGGGCGTCTTGAGCTGCTGCACGCGTTCCGGTCGCTAATCTCGGAATACGCAGCGGCCGGCACACTGGACCACCTGCTGGCCGATCTCGGCCCGGAACTGGTCGCGAGCCGGCTCTATACGGCCGGACTGCCCGATCCGGATTTCGTGATCCGGACGTCGGGGGAGCAGCGGCTATCGAACTTCATGCTGTGGCAAAGCTCGTATTCCGAGCTGTATTTCACACCGGTATGCTGGCCCGATTTCAGACGGTCCGATTTTGACGAGGCGATGCGATTCTTCCATTCTCGCCAGCGTCGTTTCGGGCGTTAATGAATTTTCCTGCGCATATAACTCAAAATGGGTATTGCGGCCATTGCGCGTGAGCACCGGCAAGTGCAGGGTGACGCGGCTATTGCAGTTTCAAAGCAGAAATGAATCGGGAGCGGTTATGCCAATTGTTGACTTCGATGTGCCATTTTCCGCCAGCCTGCATCCCCAGCTTGCCGCATTGGTGGACGCTCATGAACAGTGGCTACGGGAGAAAGGGCTCGCCGGCAGCGAGCCCGCCGTGCAGAGCCTGATGAAGACGGATCTGCCCTTGGCGGTCGCGTGGATGTGGGGAAACATCCCGTTCGAGGACAATCGGATCATTTGCGACACCATGATGTGGGCGGCCGTGTTTGACGATTATTGCGTGCGCAACAATGGCGACCTTGCTCGGGTTCGCCCGGTGCTGGAGAGGGTGATCGAGATCGTGCGCGACCCCGATGCTTTTGCCCCGCAGTCAGGGCCCGAGTCAGCCTGGCTGGATATATGGGCGCGGGTGAGGGAGGGCGACATGTCGTCCGAATGGCGCGCACGTTTCCTGCGGGATTTGGGGGATTACTTCCAGCGCCTGCTGGAAGAAACCGAAGAACACGCGGCGGATACCTGGGACCCGGACGTGCAGACCTATCTGCGGAAACGGGTCAGGAGCTACGCCTACCATATGCTTCTCGATCTGGGCGAACGCGGGAACGCGATTGAACTTCCTTCCGCGCTTCTCGGATCGGGGTACATCGAAGACGTGGCGTTTGTGTGCTTTGCCGCATGCTGCATCGTGAACGATGTCGTCTCGCTGGAGCGCGAGGAGAGCGAAGGTGAGCGCAACAACATCGTGATCCAGTTGACGCATGGGCACGGCATGAGCCGGGCCCATGCCATCGCGGAGTCACAGCAGATTGTCGCGCGTCTTTGTCAGGATTTCATCGCACTGAAATCCGGCATGCCTGCCTGGTGCGAGAGCATGGGGCTGGACGCCGCGCTACAGGAGCAACTGGGCCGCTACGTCGCGATGATGGAAGGAATCATGCGCGGCAACTACGAATGGCATCGCGCGATGCCGGGCCGATATCTGCCGGAAAATCACACGGAATCGATGCAGGACACTTATCTTTCGCGCATCGAGACATGACGCCGGAAACGCTCGCGCTCGCCCGCATGCGTCGCGCGGGCGATCGGTCGAGCGCGAACCGGCCGCGCCGCGCGTCGCGCGGGCTCGCACTCAATGCCGAACCGGCTCGTCGTTCAGCGTGCCGAGGAACGCTTCGATATCCTTGATGTCCTGCGCCGTCATCGCGGGCTGGTCGCCCGGCTTGCGGTCGAACGGCGCATCGGTCACGTCGACGTTCGCGCGATATTTCGGCGGGATGTCGTCGTACTCGTCGACCTTGCCGTCCGCGCTGCGCGAATAGAACTTCTGCGGCGAGATGCTGCGCTCGTTGTAGAACGCCATCACCTGGTCGAGCGTGTGGAACACGCCGTTGTGGAAGAACACGTGGCGCGTCGCCGAATTGCGCAGCGTCGGCGTCAGGAACATCCCGCAATACTGCGTCTGGTCCTTCAGGTCGTCGCGGAACGGCCCGCACACGCCGAGATCGTAGAACGCCGGGTTGCGGTTCTGCGCCAGCTCCTTGTTGCGCGGCGCGCCGAGCGCCTCGTACTGGTAATCGGTCAACATCGGCGGCAGCCCGTCCTTGCCGGGTTTCGACAGATGGCAGCCCGCGCAATTCGCCTTGTCCGGATCGTTGAACAGGCGCAGCCCGCGCAGTTCGGCCTGCGTGAAGCGCGCACGGCCTTCGAGCCAGCGGTCGTACTTGCTGTTGTACGGATGGAACGACGGATCTTCCACCTGGTAGCGCGCGATCGCGAACATCGCCTCCGACACCGCGAGCTGCGGGCTGTCGAACACGCGCGGGCCGAACAGTTGCTCGAGCTGCGCGCGGTGCGACGACTGCTTGAGCTTGCGCGCGACGTCGGCGACGCTCGCGTTCGCCATCTCGACCGGATTCAGCAGCGGGCCGAACGCCTGTTGCTGCAGCGTATCGGCGCGGCCATCCCAGAACAACCCGCCCTGCGGCACGAGTTGCGGCGCGGCCGACGTGCCGGCCACCTTCTGCGCCTTCACGACGCCGGCCGCGGATGCAGCCTGCTGCGCGACGCTCGGCGCGGCGTCGTTTTCACCGGCATCGGGGCCGATGCTGAAGTTCGGCTGACGGTACAGGTACATCAGCGACGGCGGCGGGCGATAGCCCTGCTGCGTCATCGCGAGGCCGCCCGGCTGCACGTCGAGCGCATTCGGCGGGCCATACGCATGATCCGGGCTGTGGCACGACGCGCACGACTGCTTGCCCGACGCGGACAGCGACGGATCGGCGAACAGCGCGCGGCCGAGCTGCGCGACCGCCGACAGCGGTTGCGCAGCGGGCCGCTGCAGCACGACCGGATGCGGGTTCGCGCCCGTCCAGTCGGCGACGACGGTGCCGATCGCCGCGGGCACCTGCGCGGGGAACGCGATCGCGAACGCGCCGTAGCCGAGCACGGCGGCGCCGATCACGAACGCCGCGCGGCGCAGCAGGCGGGAAGGGGCACGCGGCGTAGGTGTGCCGGCGGCATCGGGAGACGGAAACGCGGGGCGGGCTGTCATGCTGTCGGTCGAAAAACGGGCGTCGCACGAAGCGACGCGTTGAAATGGAAACGGCCGGCGCGTGCTGCGCCGGCCATGCGGTCACGACGTCCCGGTCAGATCGCCGGTGCCGAGCTCAATACGGTGCCGAGCGTCGGGTCGAGGTACAGCGGCGTCGTGTTCGGCTTCGACGTGAAGTCGAACAACGCGCGCAGGTCGCCTGCCGTCGCATCGAACGAGCCGCCGCCGATGCGCTGGCCGCCGAGCCAGTTGTCCTCGATGAAGCGCACGACGGACGCCTGGTCGAGCATCGTGTGGTCGACGTAGTTCTGCTTCGCGTACGGCGAGATCACGACGAGCGGAATGCGCACGCCCGGGCCGCAGCGGCCGTTCACGGTCGCGCCGTTCACGCCGGTGGTGCCGCCCGTGCCGCACTTGCCGCTGCCGTTGACCTGGTCGACCGGGTCCGACGATGCGTGCGTCGGCGCCGTGTACACGTGGTCGTACCAGCCGTCCGAGTCGTCATAGGTGACGATCACGGCCGTGTTCTGCCAGTCCGGCTGCTGTTGCAGGAAGTTGACCACCTTCGTCACGAACGCCTGCTCGTCGAGCGGATCCGAATAGCCCGCATGCCCGTCCTGCGCCGCCGGCGCCTTCAGGTAGCTGACCGACGGGAAGTTGCCGGCCTTCACGGCGGCGAAGAAGTCGTCCGTGTCGTACTGGTGGTTCGCCGGTTCGGCGGTCTTGCCGTCGGTCTGGAAGCTCGAACCGATCGCGGCGACCGAGCTCGGGCGCGTGTGCTGCGGGTTCGCGGTCGACGCGTAGTACTGGAACCAGTTGTGGTGCGGGATGTAGTCGGACGTCGCGGCGTTCACGGCGGTGGCGACCGTGCTGCGCGCGCAGCCCGTGGTGCCGTTGCCGTTCGTCGTCGACAGGTTGAAGCCGCCCATGAAGCCGCCCCACGTGATCTTCGCGCCGTTCAGCAGGTCGCCGATGTTCTTGCCCGTCATCATCGCCTGGTCGGTCGTGCTCGAGCACACGTCGAAGCCCGGGTCGACGTCGTTGATCATCGTGAAGCCGCCCTGGCCGTCGTTGATGTAGTACGAGGTCGCGGCGAGCGTCGACGGCTGCTTCGACGTCTTGACGATCTGCATCCCGTTGGTCTGGCCCGACACGACGTTCAGCGCCCCCGGCGTCGACGGGCCGTAGACCGTCGTGAACGTGTTGTCGCTCATCGCGAAGCGCTGCGCGTAGTTCCACAGTGCCGTCACGGTGTTGCCGTCGAAGTAGCCCATCACCTGGCCCTTCGTGCCGAACGCGCCGGCGCCGCCGGACGAGCCCTTGCCGGTGTATTTCGGGAACAGGTCGGCGAGGCCGTTGTCCTCGGCCTGCTGCTCGGCCGTGTACGCGTGGTTCTGGTCGGCGGTCGCGGCCTGCGTGCGGTCGAGGCGGAACGGGTTCGCCGCGTCGGTGCCGTTGGCCGTGTTCGTGAAGTTCGGGTTCGCGGTGAGCAGCGTGCCGGTCAGCCCGTTGATCGTCGGCGTGCCGGACTGGGCGGTGAACGCCGGTTCGCCCGACGGGTTCGTCGCGTTCGGGTAGGTGCCGAAGTAATGGTCGAACGAGATGTTTTCGCCGTAGATCACGACGACGTGCTTGATCGGCGTGGCGGTCTGCAGCGCATCCTGCGACGACACGGCAGGCGTCGACGTGGGATCGTCGCTGCCGCCGCAGGCGAACAGCGCCAGCGCCGCGGCTGCGCAGGCGGTGACGAGCAAGGCTTGACGGAACATCGGGAAACTCCAGGTAAGGTCTTCGATGGTGGAGAGCGGCCCCGTCGCCGTGTCGGTTCGGCGCGAAGCTCTTGAGCGAGCACGCGCATTGGAACAGCCCCATATGAAGATATGGGGACGGAGTGGTTTCGTCGCGATTGCGTTGCGGTATCGATTTCATTACGGCGGAATGCGACGCGAAAGCGAACGGAAAGGGGCTGCCCGCATGCCACCTTCGCGTCACATCTCGCGGTGCGTGGGTCGGTTGCCGCGGATGCCGCGCGGGGCAGGCGAAAGGACGTGATCGACCGGTGGCCGCACGGTGCGCTGCAGCGCCCTTTTTTTGACAATCGGATGACGTATTCCTACGATGAACGCCCTGCGGCGACGATTCGCGTGGCCGACCGTCAGCGAGTATTCACCGTGCCGATCCCCGTTCTGTTTGCCGTCCTCTGTGCGGCGTTCCTGCACGCGTCGTGGAATGCGCTCGTCCGCAGCAGCGGCGACCGGCTGCGGTCGGCCACGGTGCTGCAGATCGCGATCGGGCTGTTCGCGCTGCTGTTCCTGCCGGCCGCGGCGCCGATCACGCCCGCGAGCTGGGCGTGCGTCGTCGCGTCGGCCGTGCTGCACGTCGTCTATACGCTGCTGCTGGTGCGCGCATACGAGCACGGCGACCTCACCGTCGCGTATCCGGTCGCACGCGGCACCGCGCCGCTGCTCGTCACGCTCGGTGCGGCGGCGTTCGCGGGCGAGCGGCTGAACCCGGGCGCGCAGGCAGGGCTCGTGCTGATCTGCGCGGGCATCCTGGCGATCGGCCTGGAGCGCGGGCGCGGCGCGAAGCACCGGATGATGCAGGTGCTGCCGACCGCGTTCGCGACCGGCGTGTCGATCGCGGCCTACAGCGTGGTCGACGGGATCGGCGTGCGGGAGAGCGGCAATACGGTCGGCTATACCGCGTGGATGTTCGTGCTGACGGGCGCGATGATGGCGGCCTACTACCGGCTGCGGGCGGGGCCGCTGCGGCTGACGCAGGAGGTCGGCGAAACGGCGAAGGCCGCGTGCGGCGGCGTGTTCGCGGCGCTCGCGTACGGCATCGTGATCTGGGCGATGGATCGCGCGCCGATGGGGCCGGTGTCGGCGCTGCGCGAAACGAGCGTGGTGTTCGCGGCGCTGATCGCGCGCGTGTATCTCGGTGAGCGGCTGACGCCGCGCCGGGCGGCCGGTTGCATGGTGATCGCGGCGGGGGCGTTGCTGATCAGTGCGTTCGAAGCGGTGCGGTGAGTCGATGCGAAAGCCGTTGGTTTCGGCGAGTGCGAGAGTAATCGTTGCACGCGCAGCACGGTGGACTGTCGCTGATGGAGACTGTTGACGGAAACCGGGATGCGCTGGTGACGAGCAAGCCCCAAATGAATCCGACAAAGGCGGCAGCCAGTCGTTTCACTCAATTTCCCAGAAAAGGATTTCTGTCGAATCGACCAGATCCAAGTACCAATTTCCGCGTCGACCCCGAAGATAATCGAGCGGGTTGATCATGGACCGCACGCTGATGCGAAACCGCCAGAATGACGTGGCAGAGGGCGTGAGTGTGCACTCGGGGTAGAGCGATTCGTGACCCGATGAGGTTCATGGCCGGCATGGCGCGTCACGATCACGAAGATCGCGCCATGAAATCGCATCGGGTACGAGCGTAGTCAACTTACTTTCCGGCTATCAAACCGAAGCTCGCGTGAGCTTGCCCACAAGTCCCCCATAGCTCTGGCACGAGATGGCACATGGTTTGCACATGCGACTGCAAAGTGTCGGCGTCTTCCGCTGATAAGTCTTGTAGCGAAAGCTCAGTCAGAAATTGACCAACGTGCGTAGCCCAATCGGCCAAATCAGCATGGGCTGCACATCCCAATATTCCTACCCGAAACGTTTCATCAGCAGTAAGTCGCCCGGGGGCGACACGCCAATTGACGCGCAGTGTCGTTCGGATAGCCTCGCACAGCTTTGTGCTACGGCTGACAGCCGCAACGGAGGCTAAGCCTAGAAGGCAGGCGGGCAGGGTGACATGTTCGTCAGCCTGAATTTGGTAGTGGTAGCGCTCAAGAGCGTCAGCTACGAGACCAGCTAGATGATCGGGGATATGAAACCACAGGGACGCGTTGATCAAGCTGATGAATGTCGCGGTGTCGATCGCTCCTTTCAGCGACTCCGCTAGCCGAGCTGTTACCTCTGGCGAAAGTTCAATCTGTGAGCGAGTTCCGCCCTCGAGCGGGCCTGGTAGATGTGCCGCCGCGCGATCGATCTGATGTGTAATGACCTGTGCGACATCTCCAATGAGTCGTTCTTCCAGTCCTAAGTCTTTGGCAGCCTCCGGCGCACAATTCGCGGCCGTCCAGACTCGACCCAACAATTCGTTTTTCCATTGTTCGGCTGAACCAAGCTCCGGAAACCAACGTGGCTCAATCCGCATGTCGAGCAGAGTCTGGATTACGAAATACCTATCGCTCACGTTCTGCAGCCAGCGGACGAGTTCGGTTCGGTCCGCGACTAGTGTCAGAAAGTGGTTGCCGATCCAACTCGCGTGCGCGATAGCTGCCAGTCGGCGAGCGAAGGGTGGCCATGTCGCAAGGATGCGGCGTTTGGCCATTTGGGCGTAGATGCAGGTGAACAGGGCTGAATGGAGTCCGAACGTGTCTATCTCGTCAGTTGGTTCGCCGTCGAGAAACGCATTGATCAACGCTGCTAGCGGCTGCGTCAGTGTTGGGTGTTTTTGTACCCTCCGCAGGCCAACTTCGATTGCGCCAGTGCGGCTTATAGGATCGCCACTTTCAGCCAGTCGCAAGATTTCAGTGACTAGGACTTGCTCGTCGCCTTTCCACTCTCGTTCAATCAGCGGGCTGATAGATTGGTGGGAGCAGAGAGGCCACGCTAAGCTCAATGCTCGTCGATGACCGCCGGCGAGTAGTTTTGCTAGGAACGGAGCAGTCACCTCGGCAACATATTCTTCTAGCGTAATGGCGCCACCGATGCCGCCAACCAGCTGGCGGTAGTAGGCCTCATCTCGGGGTACAAGGGTATCAAGCGATAGATTTCCGGCTTCTAGGCTTTCGCGAATGGCTTCGGCTACTCGAATAGGTGTGTTTTGAAGCTCATCTCGGAGTGCAGTAATCTCGCGGTCCGTCGGTACTCTCTGCTCAAGCAGTACGCGCCAGCGATCTATCACATCACTTGGGAGCTGGTTATGGTCGGCAATCTGTTCGAGAGCATGAAGGCGCATCTTAACTTCAGGCGCAAGCAGAGCGAACTGGGCAACAATGAACCGTTTGTCGCCTTGCACGAGCGCAACGTTGGGCGGCTGAGATTCGCCAACAAACACGATTATCCATTCATCACCGGTGACAGTCTTAACGGTTGGAGTAGAGACTCGGTCATAGGCCGAAGCAATGGCTGGGAAAAGCTGGGATCGTAAAAACGACAAATCTTCCGAACCGAGTGTGATCGTTGCATCTGTCTCGATTTCATCCTGATCAAGAATGTCGGGCCTTGATAGCAGTTCGTGCCTGAGCAGCGGTGCGTAGCTATTGGCGAAGACCATGACACGAGCTGCCCGGAGGTATTTATCTTCGGCGATCATTTGCCGTTCTCCCAATTTTCCTTCACTACTTCACCGAATAACTCTGCCGCTGATGCGACAACTTGACGAAAGATCTCCGGTTCAGTTTCTTTGATTTCTCTGAAAATTCGCTCGTCGATCCACTGATGATAGGCGCTGTTCTTTTGCTTCAGGGCAATTGTCGGAGCGCAACAAAGTGCGTGAAGTATTCCCGCGTAGCTCATCACGGAGAACTGCGTAGCGGCACGTGGGTCAGCAATCGACGCCCACCCGCGAACGTCAAGTTGCCCAAGTAGCCATTCGCAACGGGCTTCCGCGACCTTTGGATCGTTTTCTCCGTCCCACACCGAGCTCACGGCTTGAATCAGGGCGACGATGTACTGATTGAGCCATGCGAGCTCGGTGGGAGCTTGGAGCACCTTTGCCAGCCTCAAACGCTGGGCGGCTTCTCGTATCGCCCGAAGTTCTGCGGTTTCAATCAGTGATCCATTTTCGAGCGGCGCCTGCATCACGTGATGTGCCAGCTCATCGTTAAGCACGGGTACAAAGGTGTACCCGGATCTTCTGAGTGTCGTTCGGTGCTCTCGCCCCTCATCTACACTGAGGTAGCCAGAAGCGACTAGATGTTCCACTACATCCAGGCTGGTCAGAATGGGGGTCTGTTGGTCGCCACGCGTCATATGAAGATAGCGATTTACGAAGCGATCATCGACGACAAAAGCATCAACTAACTTATCTGTAGCTAGGAAATTCAGTTGGGCTTGTGGCCGAGAATCCTCTCTATCGCGATCGGGAGACGCGATCGTTTCGATCTGGCGATCTGCTATTGCGGGGGCCAGTATCGCCCGGATGTTCTCGATGACGGCGAGTTGTTCATCGGCAAAACTTTCGTAAGCCAGAAGTTCATTGTCTCGATCATCTAGCGACTTCGTAACGTAGACCGTGAAACCTGAACCCTTTAGTTTCCCGAGGACGCCCGCTGTCCGTAGATAGCTTGTCGATAGATCGTCCAAATAGAGGCTAGCGCCGTCTCGGATGCGTGGTTCGCTCGGCCAGCGCTTCTCATGGAGTTTGAGATGCGAAAGGGCTCGTTGCTCTTCGGCTGCTGTGATCATTCCTTTTAAGCGGAGTGCCTCGACTACCGCATGACAACTGCACAAACGCGCCTCGTATTGTGTAAGGTCGACCTCCTCTTCCATTACGCTGCCAAGGCGCCGAACCGGTGTGGGGCGGACGACGTAGGCATGGTTCGGCGATTGAGTCGCGGTTTCTAGCATAGACGCCAGGTCAACTCCCACCTCTTGGACGAGGAAGGGGTTCGCCGACACTTCAGATTCAAAGATTTTCAGAGAATTGTTCGCGAGTAAGCGCTTCAGGGCCTGCGCGTCCTTGACGCGGCTAGGTTGATGGAAAGCGACGCGCTGGCGTTCCTGAAATAACCATACCAACAGTTGATCTGGAATGAGCACGCGCTCAAAGTGATCGATGACTTTCTGCAAAATGCTGAGCTGCGCGAAGGTAAAGATCGCCGTGAGATCAAGCGCTATGCGCTTCGGCTCCGTTTGGACCGTTGGCGGTCGTGCCCCGCTGAAGGCATATACAACACTGCGCCGCCGCGCGTCGGACTCCAGTCGATTGGCCGCTGGGCGCAGCAGACAATTTTCGATCATCGATTGATTTAGGGCGTAGGCCGCACCGGAAATCGTGATCTCACCGGCCCTTAACGCCGTTGAGAAATGAGTCTGGCGACGATCCCAATTTGGCTTCATCTCGTCAAACAGTTCTCTCATCGTGACCGATTTCAGAGGACCGTGATCGTCTGACTTTGCAGCCGCGCGCAGCAGCCAATCGCTGACCATCGAATCACTTTCCCATCCAGCATTTGACGCGTGGAAGTATGCCGGAGCCAAAATGTGGGGATTTTCAGGGTCAGCTTCTGTTGATGCAATGATTAGATCCTTCGCATGGGGAGAATTCACTGCCTGAGCCAATTGACCCGCATTCAGCAATTCCGCTGCAGTACGATCGCCTTTGTGTTCCCACTCGCGCGTCGCATGTTCGACCAGCGTGTTCCATTGACCAGATGCGATAGCAAGGTTGACGAAAAGAGCGCGGTCGTTGATGTGATCTCGCTCAGTGCGCAAGAGTGTCAGAATCTCTGACGCCTTGCTAAATTGGCCATCGTGATAGAGCGCCCAAGCGAGTAGCGATTGCAGATCGTTATCCTGATCAACAATGTCAGGAATATTTTCCAAGAACCCCAGAGCACGCTTATGCTCGCCGGCGCCATTAAAAGCGCGGGTTGCGCGCAACGCGTTTTGGACCGAGTGCGTCTGATTGAATAGCACCTCGACCAACGGGCATAGGTCCTGCCACGCACTCTCTTCTTCAAGAGTGTCGACGAGGTTCACGAGATCGCGTAGTTCGCCAGTCTTCTCGTATAGTTTCCGGCGCTCGGAAGCCGGGTCGGCTCCGTCCGCCTCGGCGATCATGCGTTGCAAGCGCTGATATTCCAGCGCGCCTATCTCTATCGGCATCAATTGAGCTAGAGCTGTTTTCGCTGTGTTGACCTGCCCCGATTTGCACAGTAGTTCGATTTCTATGGCGAGGAGTGGTGTGCGCTCGAGAAACTCGCTTAGCTGGCTGCGGTGTGCGGCGATGTATTCGACGGCCGCCGCGGGGGTTCCTTTCGTCATTGCGAGCGCCAGTCGAGCTAAGGCTTCGTCGGCAGTGCCTTTGCCGGTCAGTGCAACCCGCTCATTTATGCGGCGTTCTACTGTTTCGAGATCGATTTTGAGGCCGAACTGCGCGGCAAGTGGAAAGCGCCTGATCATCAGCGCATCGTTAGACATGTTTTCGCGCAAAGCTGCCAAAGCAAGATCATGAAGCTCGGGGTCGCGAAGGCGAAGCCACAAAGCCATGTCAGAACTCAGCTGCGCAGCTTCGTTGGCTCCGAATTCCTTGGCGACGGTCGCTTGCTTCTCATAGAATTCTATGGCGCAGCGTCGATCGTGCAGCGCTTGCCGATTATCTGCAATGGGGAAGTGTGCGGCATTGAGCGGAACTTGTGAGAGCGCCTGTGTCCGCAATTCCTCGGGAACGATTTGAGCGAGATGGGCTTGAGCGG
The DNA here is from genome assembly GCF_002223325.1 of Burkholderia sp. AU15512. Lineage (NCBI taxonomy): Bacteria > Pseudomonadati > Pseudomonadota > Betaproteobacteria > Burkholderiales > Burkholderiaceae > Burkholderia > Burkholderia sp. AU15512. Next base: position 1,272,324 of record NZ_NKEX01000006.1, on the reverse strand, counting down.
CTGCATAGTTCAATACTGGCGTCTCTTCAAAGTCGGCGGCAGTAAGTAATTGAACATTCGCATACGCGTCGCTCCAGCACCCAGCAAGCTCTTGGTTCATGATGAGTGTCAGTTTGCCGTCACCACTGAAAGAGGTGAGGCTTAAGCCAGCGCTTCGTACCCAGTCAAGCGAGCCCTCGTGTCCTCTCTCATTGCTGACGATACGCAACATGACGGATCGGGATTCAGATGTTCCCAGCGGTGCAAGCAGCGCTAGGCCGGCGGTGCTCGACGAGGACTCAGCGGCCACGATACATGCGTTGGCAATGTCGGTTTCCGGAGATCCCCCAAGATCACGCGACTTCGCCAGCAGTTCCTTGGCGCGCGCGAGATTCTCATCCTGGGTGAGCATCCTGGCACACCAGGCTAATGCTCGGGCTCTAACTTCCTTGGAGCCACCGGCAAGCTCGGTGCTCTCAACACTCGCCGCTAGAGCGCGGGCTTTGTCAACGCTGGAATATCCTGCGAGATGTCGAGCTTGCCGGATACGGCGTACCTCTGCGTCGATTTGCTGATCCGTAAGCGCCACGGTGAAGGCGAATTGCTGAACTTGTTCTTGGCGATGTATGGCCTCAGCAGTGTCTCTCTGGAATTTTGCCTCGTGGTCCCGTTTCCACTGCTTCAAAAGGTCAGCGGGGTAGTTCTGATATTGGGTATCCACCATTGGATGATGGAACCCGCACAAGAGGATCAGATTGTCAGGGCTGTTCCGTTCTTCGTCGCTGAGACCGGGCTGTCCTCGTGGGCCGTTATCGGAAGCGGCATATATATGGCAGATTTGGCCCAATACAGCGTCATGAGACTGCTCAGTCCCAGAAACTATGACAGGATTTGTGCAATCGGGATGAGCGCATTGGTTGCCGCTGCTGCCGAACAAGACTTTGATGGTCTTGAGTGAATATGAACGATTTGCCATGGGGTATCTTAGCTTCCGGCAAAGGCATTAGCGCCTAGGGTGCCGTCGATCGCCTGTGGGCGATTCGCGGTGAGCGTCCACCGCGATGCGCGTTAAGGCCAATTGCGATAAAGGTTGCTGCACATTCTGCCACTCACCACATCGGGATGAATTGCCGCCAATATTTTTTTTATCGTCGGTCCCAGGCGCATTAAGGAGTGGACGACGATCGCCCATAGAAAACAAGTCGCCTATTAGACTTGTACGATTTTTCGAGAAATCTGCCAACGATTTTTGGGCGTCTTGTTAATTATTGATATGGGCAAGGACGGAGCCGACCACGTTTTCCGAGCAATCGTTGATCGCAACCGGCGCGCTGGCGTTACGCCTCTACCGGCATCGCACTCGTGCACTTGATCTCGTCGAGGCACACGCTCGAATGCACGCCGCTCACGCCGGGAATGCGCATCAGCGTCTCGAGCAGGAACCGCGACAAGCCCTTCAGATCGTGCGCGACGACCTTCAACACGTAGTCGATGTCGCCCGTCACCGAGAAGCACTCCTGGATCTGCGCGAGATCGGACACCAGTTTCTGGAACTTCGACAGGTCGCGGATATGCCCGCGCTCCATCGTCACGTGCACGAAAGCGGTCACGCCGAAACCGAGCGTGTCGGGGCACAGCCGGGTTTCATAGCGACGGATCGCACCGATTTCCTCCAGCCGCCGGTGGCGGCGCAGCGTCTGCGCGGGTGACAGGCCGACGGCCTTCGCCAGGTCGAGGTTCGACGCGCGGCCGTTCTCCTGCAGGATCGCGAGCAAGTGGCGATCGAGGCGATCCAGAACCGGTTCATGCATTTTTATTTCCTCATCCGTCTCCCAGATGCAATCTTATCTCATAATGTAGGGTTTGCATGAACGGGTTACGAAACCCGATTTCGCCGTCGCGACGCTAAACTGACGCCGGATTTTCGTGTGCGAGCGCAGCAAGGCGGGCGCGGCGACGGTCGGCGGCCGGTCTGGCGGGCACGCCGACGCGAATCGGGCGCCGCCACGCGAAGATTGCAGTCCCCAACCCGGCGGCTCCACGAACGGCCCCGGCACACCAAAACAGCGCCCGGCACACCGAGGCGCGCCGCACCCCGCTGCAGGCGGGCGCGGACAGAGTGGAGAAGACATGGTTTCTGGAAACGAGAGCGACGGCCTGAAGCGCGGGCTGAAGAACCGGCACATCCAGCTGATTGCGCTCGGCGGCGCGCTCGGCACGGGGCTGTTCCTCGGCATCGCGCAGACGATCAAGATGGCGGGCCCGTCCGTGCTGCTCGGCTACGCGGTGGCCGGCATCGTCGCGTTCTTCATCATGCGCCAGCTCGGCGAGATGGTCGTCGACGAGCCCGTCGCCGGCTCGTTCAGCTACTTCGCCAACAAGTACGTCGGCCACTTCACCGGCTTCCTGTCGGGCTGGAACTACTGGGTGCTGTACATCCTCGTCAGCATGGCCGAGCTGTCGGCCGTCGGGATCTACGTGCAGTACTGGTGGCCGGGCGTGCCGACCTGGGTGTCGGCGCTGGTCTTCTTCGTCGCGATCAACCTGCTCAACCTGGCCAGCGTGAAGTCGTACGGCGAGACGGAATTCTGGTTCTCGATCATCAAGGTCGCCGCGATCGTCGGGATGATCGGCTTCGGCGGCTGGCTGCTCGCGAGCGGCCATGCGGGGCCGGAGGCGAGTGTCCGGAACCTGTGGCAGCACGGCGGCTTCTTCCCGAACGGCGTGTCGGGGCTCGTGATGTCGATGGCGGCGATCATGTTCTCGTTCGGCGGGCTCGAGCTGATCGGCATCACCGCGGCCGAGGCCGACGATCCGAAGCGCAGCATTCCGCGCGCGACCAACCAGGTGATCTATCGCATCCTGATCTTCTACATCGGCGCGCTCGCCGTGCTGCTGTCGCTGTATCCGTGGGAAAAGGTCGTCACCGGCGGCAGCCCGTTCGTGCTGATCTTCCACGCGCTGAGCAGCAACCTGGTGGCCAACGTGCTGAACGTGGTCGTGCTGACGGCCGCGCTGTCGGTCTACAACAGCGGCGTGTACAGCAACAGCCGGATGCTGTTCGGCCTCGCGAAGCAGGGCAATGCGCCGAAGGTGCTGTGCTCGGTGAACAAGCGCGGCATTCCGCTCGCCGCGCTCGGCGCGTCGGCGCTCGCGACCGGCGTGTGCGTGCTGGTCAACTACTTCATGCCGGGCAAGGCGTTCGAGGTGCTGATGGGCCTCGTCGTGTCGGCGCTGATCATCAACTGGGCGATGATCACGCTGATCCACCTGAAGTTCCGCCAGGCCAAGCGCGCGGCCGGGGAGGAGACTTCCTTCCGCAGTCTGGGCTATCCTTTCACGAATTACCTGTGCCTGGCATTCATGGCCGGCATTCTCGTCGTGATGTACCTGACGCCGGATCTCCGTCTGTCGGTGTACCTGATCCCGGTATGGCTCGCGGTGCTCGCGGTCGGGTATCGCTTCCGTCAGAAGAATGCAGGCTATGCGGTGCACGACGGCGCATCCGCACGCTGATACAGGCCACGACCGACCATTCTTCCAAACGAGACCGACTCAAGCCATGTTCGAACACATCGACGCGTACCCGGGCGACCCGATCCTCACGCTCAACGAGAACTTCCAGAAAGATCCGCGCGACCAGAAGGTCAACCTGAGCATCGGGATCTACTTCGACGCCGAAGGCCGGATTCCGGTGATGGGCGCCGTGCGCGAAGCCGAAACCGCGCTGCAGCGCGACAGCGGCGCGAAGCCGTACCTGCCGATGGTCGGCCTGGCCGCGTATCGCGACGCCGTGCAGGCGCTCGTGTTCGGCGCCGATCACCCGGCCCGCGCGGCCGGCCGCATCGCGACGCTGCAGACGCTCGGCGGCTCCGGCGCACTGAAGGTGGGCGCCGATTTCCTGAAGCGCTATTTCCCGGAATCGCAGGTGTGGCTCAGCGATCCGAGCTGGGAAAACCATCGCTTCATCTTCGAGCGCGCCGGCTTCACGGTGAACACGTATCCGTACTACGACGAAGCGACGGGCGGCCTGAAGTTCGACGCGATGCTCGCGGCGATCGACGCGCTGCCGGCGCGCAGCATCGTGCTGCTGCACGCGTGCTGCCACAACCCGACCGGCGTCGACCTCGATGAAGGCCAGTGGGAGAAGCTGATCGACGTGATCGAGGCGCGCGGGCTGCTGCCGTTCGTCGACATGGCGTACCAGGGCTTCGGCGCGGGCCTCGACGCGGATGCGTTCGCGGTGCGCGAACTGGCCCGCCGTGGCGTGCCGGCGCTGGTCGCGAACTCGTTCTCGAAGAACTTCTCGCTGTACGGCGAGCGCGTGGGCGGCCTGAGCGTCGTCTGCGAGGATGCCGCCGCGGCCGACCGCGTGCTCGGCCAGCTGGCCGGCGCGGTGCGCTCGAACTACAGCAACCCGCAAACCTACGGCGCGAAGGTCGTGGCAACCGTGCTCGGCACGCCCGCGCTGCGCAAGCAGTGGGAAGAGGAACTGGCGGCGATGTGCCGCCGCATCGCGCGGATGCGCCAGTCGATCCATGACGGCCTGCGCGACCACGTCAGCGGCGAGGCACTGACGCGCTACGTGAAGCAGCGCGGGATGTTCACGTACACGGGCCTGACCGAATCGCAGGTCGACGCGCTGCGCGAAGTGCACGGCGTGTACGTCCTGCGTTCGGGCCGGATGTGTGTCGCGGGCCTGAACGACTCGAACGTCGCCATCGTCGCGGATGCCATCGGCAAGGTGCTGAAGAGCGGCGTCTGAGCGCGGCGCGCTCCGGCGCGCCACGCGGCTGGCCGAACCGGCTGTCTCCGCAAGGAGGCAGCCGGTTTTTCGTTGCGCGGCCGCAATGTGCGTCACCCGGCTGACGCGGGGGCACGCACGGCGGTACGATCACGGCATCCCACGCAACTCGGAAGGAAGCACATGGGCATCCGGATCATCCAGCTCGGCACGCCGCGCGCGGCCGGCGAGGGCCTGCGGATCGGCACGGTGCGGCGGCCGCCGCGCGGCGTGCCGAAGGCGGAATTCGCGTCGCGCAACTACTATGATGTATGGCTGCCGACGTTGTCGCCGAGCCCCGAACTCGTCGCCCAGGCGCAGGCCGCCAAAACCGATGCCGAATGGAACGCGTTCCGGCGTCACTTCCGCGCGGAGATGGCGCATGGCGATGCGCCGAAGGTGCTCGACCTGCTGGCGGCGCTGTCGGCGACCACCGCGTTTTCGATCGGCTGCTATTGCGACGACGAGCGCCATTGCCACCGCGGCGTGCTGCGCGAACTGCTCGCGGAGCGCGGCGCGGCGATCGAGCCCGACGCGGGCTGAAAGCCGTTTGCAGCGGCATCGCGCAGCCGCGCCGGCACGCCGCCGCGCCGTCATCGTGCGGCGCAGCGAACCGGTTGACGTGGGTCAAGCGTGCGGGCGCGCGCGCCACTATGCTCTTGTCATGGAGCCATCACGACGATGACAGGCCGACAGATGCAGATTGTTTTCCCGTCGGAACCACCCGAATATTGCGCACGCGACCTGGTCGTGGCGTTTTCGGCGCTGGTCGACGGACGGTGCGTGCAGTGCGCGGTCACGGCCGAGGCGCTGGAGGATCATTTCGGCGCGCCGTCGCTGCTCGAACGCGACCTGCTGGCCGCATTCGACGCGCACCGGTCGGCGATCGAGGCGATGGCACGACGCATGCTCGAGGAAATCGGCGGCCGGCCGGTGCTGCTGCACAGCGGCCACTTCCGGCTCGGAGACTGATACCGCAGGAGGGCGCATGACACTGCAGGGCAACATTCACGAACGCGACTGGTCCGTCGAAGTCGAGACGCGCCCGTGCGAATCGGGCGAATTCCGCTGCCGCGTGTCGGTCGAGCACGGCAGCGGCGCCGCGCGTTTTCATCATACGTTCGAGCACAGTCATGCGTATCCGACCGAACGCGAGGCGATGATCGAAGGGCTGCGGGCCGGCATGACGTGGATCGAGATGAAGACGTCGCAGACCTTCAACGTATGAACGGACCCGCGCCGGCGACGGCGCGGGCAGACTATCGGCCGGCAGCGATCGCAGAAATCGCGCCGTGCCACGGGCAACGCGTGCCGCCGCCTTTCGGTGGGGGCGGCACATGCAAGGCGGTCGACGAGCGGGCGGCCCCGTCAGGAGACACGACATGGGCGTGGGCATGCAGATCGCCTGCCTGGGATTCGCGGGGACCGCCGCGGTCGAAGCCGAAGCCGGCGCGCAGTTGGTGCGGCTCGAACGGTTTCGCACGCTGATCGACGGCTGTCACCTCGCCATTGAAGCGAGCGCCGACGCCGATGGCGCACGCGTGTACGACGTACGACTCGACCTCGTGATGCACGACACCGCGCGCTGGCCGCTGCCGCCGTGCGTCGGCGTCAACCTGGACGACGCGCTGCGCCGCGCGTTCATGCAGGCCGAACAGGCGCTGCTCGCGTGCCAGGCGGCCGGTGCAAGGGTGGGGCTGCGCAACGCGGCGGCCGATGGCGCGGTGCGATGATGCACCGCGCGCGGCGCCGCCAGGCGCGGCCTGGGTTCCGGGTTGTCAGACCCGTGCGAGCGCTTGCGAATCGATGATGCGCACGCGCTTGCCGCGCGTTTCGACCAGCGCTTCGCGATGGAACCGCGAGAACATCCGGCTCACGGTTTCGAGCTTCATCCCGAGATAGCAGCCGATTTCCTCGCGCGTCATCCGCAGGTTGAATTCCGTCGCCGAATAGCCGCGCGCCTCGAAGCGCGACGACAGGTTCAGCAGGAAATGCGCGACGCGCTGCTCGGCCGACATCGTGCCGAGCAGCAGCATCTGGCTCGATTCGCGGACGATCTCGCTGCTCAGCATCTGGTAGAGGAAGTGCTGCATCGGCTTGATCTCGCGGCACGCCGCTTCAAGCGCACCGAACGGGATGATGCACACGACGCTGTCCTCAAGCGCGATCGCGTCGCAGCAATGCTGGCCGCCGCCGATGCCGTCCATCCCGAGCGTTTCACCGGCGATCTGGAAGCCCGTCACGTGTTCGCGGCCGTCGCGATGCATCATCACCGTCTTGAACGAACCCGCACGTACCGCATAGATGCTCTGGAACGGATCGTCGGTGCGGAACAGCGCGTCGCCCTGGCGCACCTGCCGGGTCGTGCAGATGATCGAGTCGAGGCGGCCGTATTCGGCCGCGGTCAGGTGCGGCGGCAGGCACATCGAGCGCATCGCGCACACCGAGCAGCGCGCGGCGGGATGTTTGGCGGCGTCGGCGCGCGTGACCGCGCGAAGCGGAATCGTCGGCCGGGGCGTGATGGATACGTCGGCGGCGCAGGGGGTGGCTGTGGACATGAGTCACTCCGGCTCGTCAGGGGTGGGGCACGCGAGCGTGCGCCAGGGATTCGATGACCTGGCATGCGGCGTCGAATTCGACGGTCTTGTCGAAGAAGTAGTCGGCTCCGGCCAACGCGCATGCCTCTCTGAATGCCGGCGCCGAGTGATTCGTCAGCACGATCGTGACGATGCGCGGCGCGGCCTTCGACAGCGTCCCGATCAGCTCGAGGCCGCTGCCGTCCGCCAGCCGCAGGTCGACGATCACCACGTCCGCCTGGCTGCTGCGGATATGGGCCCACGCGTCCTGGCCGTCTTCCGCTTCGCCGACGACGGCGACACCGCGGATCGCGCCGACGAGCAGCGCGATCCGCTGCCGGACGGCAGCGGCATGATCGACGAGAAATACCCGGAGCGCGGCGGGTAACTGGCTGGCATTCATGCGGGCAGTATCGTGTTGCGCCGCCGAAAATGAAATCGGCCGAATTGGAAGTTGATGTAGGCCGCTGCGACGCGTTGTAGGGCGATTCCTACAACGCGTACGGGAAATCGCCGGCGCGGCTGCGAGGGGGCGATGCCGCGAGCGCGGCCGAAGGGGGGGCGTTGCCGGGTCAGCCGGCCTGGCGCGCAGCCAGCGCATCGCGCGCCGTGCGGCATGCGGCGAGATCCCACGCCGCACAGCCGACGCTCTTGAACAGCAGCGGCCCGGTGCGGTCGAATGCGCCGCCCAGCACGTCGGCGAGCGATGCGACGTGCTGCCAGTCGACCTGCGCGACGATCAGGTCGCCGGCCTCGTGGCGCGCGCCGGCCGGATCGTCGACGACCAGCCGGCTGGCACGCACCGTGTTCGCGTCGATCTCGGCCGCGTCCGCGGTGAACGCGCCGACGCCGACCACGAGCCGGCCTGCGCGCGCGGCTTCGCGATAGACGGGCGTGCGGCTCGTCGTCAGCGTGACGACCACGTCGATCGCAGCGGGAATCGCGTCGCCGTCGAGCGGTACGAGACGCGGCGCCTGCGCGCGGTGCGCGGCACAGAATGCCGCTGCGCTGTCGGCGCGCGTGCCGCGCACGTGAAGGCGCGCTTCGGGAAAGATCGCGGCGAGCGCTTCCGCGTGATTGGCCGCCTGCTTGCCGGTGCCGATCAGCAGGATGTCCTGCGGCGCGGCGCCCTGCAGCGCCTGGATGCCGAGCGCGGTGATGGCCGCCGTGCGGCGCCCGGTGACCGTCGGGCCGTCGAGCGCGAAGCGCATCTCGCCGGTGGTCGCGTCGTAGGCGGTGACCTGGCCGAGGATCGTCGGCAGCCCGCGCGCGCCGTTGCCCGGGCACACGTTCACGAGCTTGTGGGTCGCGAGGTCGGGTGCGCTCGACGGCATCGACAGCATCACGCCGCCTGCCTGCAGCGGCACGACCAGGCGTTCGGGGCTGACGATCTCGCCCGCCGCATAGTCGGCGACGGCCTGCCTGAGCGTGGCGAGCAGCGCCGGGTAGTCGAGCAGCGCGGCCGTGTCGGCCGCATCGAAAACGGGAATCGGGGAAAGAGCGGTCATCGTGTACGTCGCATGCGTCGGTGAGCGTGGACGACGGGCGCATGCCGCGCCCGCCAAGAGCTGCCGGATACCGTGACACAGGGCAGTGTGGATCGAATCTATACCACTTGCTGGCCCGGCCGCAACCCAGAAAATAAAGCGCCTCGCCGGTTTTGGTTCTAATATCTGTCCAGAAGGGCCGCCATGGCCTCGATGCCGGCGCGCTCCGGTATAGTGCGAACCCATTCCCGATTCACGCCCTCGACCGGGCAGGAGCCATACGATGATGTCCGCGCGTCCCGACACACTCGAAGGCGGTTTCAGGCCGCTGCAGATCTACGAGCAGGTGGCCGAGAAGATCCGCGACGAAATCCGCGCGGGGCGCTATGCCGCCGAGTCGCGGCTGCCGTCCGAGCGCGAGCTCGCAGGGCTGTTCCAGGTCGGCCGGCCGGCCGTGCGCGAGGCGCTCGGCGCACTGCAGAACGAAGGGCTCGTGTTCACGAAGCGCAATTCGGGCACCTACGTCGTCGCGTCGCCGCTCGACGTGCTCGCGGCGCGCGGCGACACGCACCGGGCGGCCGAACCCGATTTCAGCCCGACGTCGACGCTCGACGTGCGGCTGATCCTGGAGCCCGCGATCGCGCGCCTCGCGGCTGCGCACGGCCGCGCCGACTCCGGTGCCGAACGCTATCTGGCCCAGATGGAGACCATTACCGATGTCGACGATCCGCATCAGCGCGCGCTGTGGAACGAGAGCGACCGGCTGTTCCACCGCCAGCTGGCGTTGATGACCGGCGACGCGCTGATCGTGAAGATCGCGGACGAAGTCGCGAAGACGATGGACCAGCCGCTGTGGAAGCGGCTGAAGGACGACGGCATCTACGATGCGGGCCGGATCCGGCTGTACGTGTCCGAACACCGGCTGATCTACGAGGCGATCGTGTCCGGCGATGCCGATGCGGCGGCGTTCTATGTCGAGCAGCACATCCGCCGCGTGCGGCGCGACATCACGCCCAAGTGACCGTGCTGGGCTCGTTCTGGTCTGAAAAATGACCAAAATCGACATTTTTATTTTGAAATTGCTTGCATGGTAACCACGCGTATCCTACATTGGTTTCACACAAAACCAATCAGGAGACATCATGCGACACCTCGTTACCGCGCTCTCGGTGGCCATCGCCGCCGGCGCGCTGACTTCCGCGCAGGCGCAGGAAGCGGTCATGATCGGCCATTCGGCGCCGCTGACCGGTCCGCAGGCCGCGAACGGCAAGGACAATGAAAACGGCGCACGCCTGGCCGTCGACGAACTCAACAAGGCCGGCATCAAGGTCGCCGGCAAGACCGTCACCTTCAAACTGGTCTCCGACGACGACCAGGCCGATCCGAAGGCCGGCGTACAGGTGGCGCAGAACCTCGTCGACAAGGGCGTCGTCGCGGTGCTCGGGCCGTACAACTCGGGCGTCGCGATTCCCGCCTCGCGCGTGTACTCGACTGCCGGCGTGCCGATGCTGCCGGTCGCGTCGAACCCGGCACTGACCAAGCAGGGCTTCAAGAACATCTTCCGGATCGGCGCGAGCGACGAACAGCTCGGCGGCACGATGGCGACCTTCGCCGCGAAGACGCTGAACGCGAAGACCGCCGCGGTGATCGACGATCGCACCGCGTACGGGCAGGGCGTGGCCGAGCAGTTCATGAACGTCGCGAAGGCGAACGGGATCAAGATCATCGACCAGGAATTCACGAGTTCGTCGGCCACCGATTTCCTCGGCATTCTCACCAAGATCAAGGCCAGCAACCCCGACGTGATCTTCCTCGGCGGCTATGCCGCACAGGGCGCGCCGATGGCCAAGCAGATGAAGCAGCGCGGCCTGCGCGCGAAGCTGCTCGGCGGCGACGGCATCTGCTCGGCCGACATGGGCAAGGTCGCGGGCGATGCGGCGTCGATCGTCTACTGCGCGCAGGGCGGCGTCGCGCTCGAGAAGACGGCGGCCGGGCGCGAATTCCTGAAGAAGTACCACGACACGTATCACACCGATACGCAGGTCTATGGCGTGAACTACTACGACGGGATGAAGCTGCTCGCCGACGCGATGGTCAAGGCCGGCACGACCACCGACAAGGCGAAGCTGATCGCGCAACTGGCGAAATCGAACTACACGGGCGTCGCCGGCACCTATTCGTTCGACGCGAACGGCGACCTGAAGGGCGCGCCGACCACCGTCTACGTGATCCGCAACGGCCTGCCGGAACCGTACGCGAAGTAACGGCCAGCCTGCCATCGGACGGCGGCGCGGCCGCCGTTCTTCGTTTCAACGCTTCCGATTCCCCCATGAAAATTTCCCGATCCCTTTCCACCGTCGAAGTCCATACGGGCGGTGAAGCGTTCCGCATCGTCACGAGCGGGCTGCCGCGCGCGCCCGGCGACACGATCGTCCAGCGCCGCGCGTGGCTCAAGGACAACGCCGACGAGATCCGCCGCGCGCTGATGTTCGAACCGCGCGGCCACGCCGACATGTACGGCGGCTACCTGACCGAGCCGGTGTCGCCGAACGCGGATTTCGGCGTGATCTTCGTGCACAACGAAGGCTACAGCGACCATTGCGGACACGGCGTGATCGCGCTGTCGACCGCGGCGGTCGAGCTCGGCTGGGTGCAGCGCACGGTGCCGGAAACGCGGGTCGGCATCGACGCGCCGTGCGGCTTCATCGAGGCGTTCGTCAAATGGGACGGCGAGCATGCGGGGCCGGTGCGCTTCGTCAACGTGCCGTCGTTCATCTGGCAGCGCGACGTGTCGGTCGAGACGCCGTCGTTCGGCACCGTGACCGGTGACATCGCGTACGGCGGCGCGTTCTATTTCTACGTCGACGGTGCGCCGTTCGACCTGCCGGTGCGCGAAGCGGCGGTGGAACGGCTGATCCGCTTCGGCGCGGAAGTGAAGGCCGCCGCGAACGCGAAGTACCCGGTCGTGCATCCGGAGATCCCGGAAATCAACCACATCTACGGCACGATCATCGCGAATGCGCCGCGCCACCCGGGATCGACGCAGGCGAACTGCTGCGTGTTCGCGGATCGCGAGGTCGACCGTTCGCCGACGGGTTCCGGCACCGGCGGCCGGGTCGCGCAGCTCTGCCAGCGCGGGCTGCTCGCGGCCGGCGACACGCTCGTCAACGAATCGATCGTCGGCACGGTCTTCAAGGGGCGCGTGCTGCGCGAAACGACGGTCGGCGACATCCCGGCCGTGATTCCGGAAGTCGAAGGCAGCGCCCATATCTGCGGGTTCGCGAACTGGATCGTCGACGAGCGCGATCCGCTGACCTACGGTTTTCTCGTGCGCTGAGTCGCGGCCGCCCGTTTGTCGTACCAGGCTTGGCGCGCCGTTCCCGTTGCGGGGCGCGCGCCTTTTTTGCGTGCGGACCGCCCGCGCAGCCGCCCCGGGTAGGTCGCCACCGGGCCATCGCCGTCCGGCGGCCCGCGCGAGTTTGGTACGATGCACCCTTTTCAGCCGAGCTCCACCCGCGTGAATCGCCGAAACGTGTCGTCAGTGCGTGCCTTCTGTGCCAGATGGGTCGCGCGCGCCCAACCCGTCGCGGCTGCCGCCGTCGCGCGGGTCAAGCCTCTCGCCGCCACCGCGTGGCGCCATGTCCGTCACCCGACGCGCCGCGGCGTACTGCTCGCCGGCGCCGCCGTGCCGGCGCTGTTCGTGGTGTACGTGGTCGTGCTCATCCCGTTCACGCCGGGCATCGGCGACATCCGCAAGGCGCGCGTCGACCAGCCCGCGCAGGTGCTGTCCGCCGACGGCAAGCTGCTGGCCGAATTCAAGCCGTCGAACCGCGAGTGGGTTCCGCTCAAGCAGATCTCGCCGCACATGGTCGACGCACTGATCGCGACCGAGGATCACCGTTTCTACGAGCACCACGGCCTCGACTGGAAGCGCACGGCGTCGGCCGCGCTCCATACGCTCTCGGGCAGCCGCCAGGGCGGCTCGACGATCACGCAGCAACTCGCGCGCAACCTGTATCCGGACGAGATCGGCCGTGCGCCGACGCTCACGCGCAAGGTGAAGGAGGCGATCACCGCGCTGAAGATCGAGGCGATCTACAGTAAGGACCAGATCCTCGAGACCTACCTGAACACGGTGCCGTTCCTGTACAACGCGTACGGCGTCGAGATGGCCGCGCGCACCTATTTCGACAAGTCGGCCGACGAGCTCGACGTGCTCGACAGCGCGACGCTGGTCGGGATGCTGAAGGGCAACAGTTACTACAACCCGGTGCTGAACCCCGAGCGCGCGCTGCAGCGGCGCAATACGGTGCTCGGCCAGATGGTGAAGTACGGCAAGCTGTCGCCCGCGCAGTTCGCGCAGTGGCAGCGCCGGCCGCTGCGGATCGACTTCGAGCGCCAGAAGGAGCCGCCGGGGCCGGCACCGCACTTCGCGCAGCAGCTGCGCAAATGGCTGATCGCGTGGGCCGACCGCAACGACTACAACATCTACTCGGACGGGCTGATCGTGCGCACGACGATCGACGCGCGGCTGCAGCAGATGGCGACGCAGGCGCTCACGCTGCAGGGCAACCAGCTGCAGGGCATCGCGAACAGCGCGTGGAGCGGCCGCGACGGCTGCGGCACCGACAACGAGGTGTTCCGCACCTTCATGCGCGAGTCGCCCGAGTACAAGGCCGCGCAGGACGCCGGCAAGGACGACGCGGCCGCGATGAAGCTGCTCGCGGCCGACCGTGGTTTCATGCGCGCGCTGTGCAAGACGAAGACCGACGTGCAGGCCGGCTTCCTCGCGATCGATCCGCGCGACGGGCAGATCCGCGCGTGGGTCGGCAGCCGCGACTTCACCCACGAGCCGTTCGACCACGTCGCGCAGGCGCGGCGCCAGCCGGGTTCGACGTTCAAGCCGTTCGTCTATGGCGTCGCGTTCGCGAACGGGATGAAGCCGGACGATACCTTCATCGACCAGCCGGTCGAGATCCCGTTGAAGGGCGGCGAGATCTGGCGGCCGAACGACGACGTGCCGCCCACCGGCAAGCCGATGACGCTGCGCGACGCGGTCGCGCTGTCGCGCAACCGGATCACCGCGCAGGTGATGGAGAAGGTCGGCCCGGCTGCCGTGGCCCGACTCGCACGCGACATGGGCGTGCGCGAAAGCCCGCTCGAACGCGTGCCGTCGCTGGCGCTCGGCACGAGCCCGGTCACGCTGAAGGAGATGGTCGCGTCGTACGCGACGATCGCGAACGGCGGGTTGTATGTCGAGCCGCAGATGGTGACGCGCATCGAGAACCGCCAGGGCGACGTGCTTGCCGAATACGCGCCGGCGCCGCCCGAGCGCGCGCTCGACGCCGAAACCGACAAGACGCTGCTCAGCGTGATGCGCGACGTCGTGACGCGCGGCACGGGCGGCAGCATCCGCACGCGCTTCGGGATCCGTGGCGACGTGGCCGGCAAGACGGGCACGACGCAGGACAACGCGGACGGCTGGTTCATCCTGATGCAGCCGGGCCTCGTCGCCGGTGCGTGGGTCGGTTTCGACGACGGCCGCGTGACGCTGCGCAGCGACTACTGGGGGCAGGGCGCGCACAGCGCGCTGCCGATCGTCGGCGATTTCTTCCAGCGTGCGCAGCGCGCCCGGCTCGTCGATACGAAGGCGAAATTCGATACCGAGCCGTCGCCGGGCTGGTTCGCGTCGCTGCGCGAACGCGCGACGGACCTGTTCGACACGTGGTTCCCGCCCGACGCGAAGAAGGCGCCCGCACCGGTCAGGACGCAGCGGGTGGAGCGGGCGCCCGAGGCGGATACCGACGAGGCGTCGGCCGCCTCGGCTGCCTCGGCGCCCGAAGCGGCATCCGGGGGCATCGTCGAGGAATGGGTGCCGGCGTCCGAAGTGGCCGCGTCGGCCGCCGCGCTGTCGGCGGGCGCGTCGCAGCCGCCACCCGCGCAGCCGCCGGCGGGGGCGAGCGCGGCCGGCGGAGGCAGCGCGGGCCTCGGCGCCGCACCGGCTGCCGCCCCTTCGACCGCACCGTCCCAGGCGCCGGCACCGGCCGCGCCGGACGCAACCGGCGCATCGCAGTAACGGAGCCGTTCAGAATTCGCGCGATGCTGCCGTAATCATGTTGTCATGACAGCTCGCGCGGTCGCTCCGCGCCTCCACGATGAGGCTATCTACCGACTACGTCCCGCTCACGCGCGACGATCTCGCCGCCGGCGTCCCGCTCGGTTTCGATCTCTACGATGCCGACGGCGCCGCGCTACTGCCGGCCGGCACGACGCTGCGCGATGCCGCGCAGCATGCCTTCCTGTTCGACCATTTCCGGCCGGTACGGCGGCGCGACGACGCCGAAGCCGTGGCCGAGCCGCGCGCGCCTGACGCGGTGCCTCACGCGCCGCGGATGGGGTTGTCGGCGGGCGCTTCGATCGGCATCCGCCGCCGGGTCGGCACGACCCGCGGGCTGCAGCGCTGCCGGCTGATCGGCATCGCCGCGTCGGGCGCGCTGTTCGTCGAGCCGCAGCCGGCGGCCGCCCTCGACTTCGTACGGGGCGACGACATCGAGGCCGTGGCGATCGGCCGTGCCGCGGTGTCGCGGTTCGGTGCGACGGTCGAGTCGGTGCAGGCGGCGGGTGCCGCGCGGTTCCTGGTGCTGTCGCCGCCCGGCTTCGTCGACCGGCTGCGCACGCGTGCGGAGCCGCGCGTGCCGGTGCGGATCGCCGCCTGTTGCGCAGGCGGGTCGGAGGGCGCGGAAGGCATCGGGATGGTGCACGACATCAGCTTGAGCGGCCTGTCGATTGCCGTCGACCGGCCGATCGCCGCAACCGGCGAACCCTTGCGCGTGCAGCTTCCGTACGCGGCGGGCGACCGGGTCGAGCTGCTGGCGCTCGACGGCACGGTGCGGGCCGTCCATGCCGACCCGGCCGCGCCCGCGCTGACGCTGCATCACGCGGCGTTCGGCGAGACCGGCGCCGACGACCTGATCCGCCTCAAGGCGCTGCTGTTCGACCGGCTCATGGCGCCGTCGGATACCGACCGGCGGCGCTGATGCACGGCCGGACGCACGGGGCGCCGCGCCACGGTATTCAGCACGTGAATGCCGATAATCATCTGACGATTCGACGTATTCCGTGGCGATTGTCTGGTTTCCGTCAACAGTGAATTCGCGATTTAAGTATTTACCCTGATAGCGTCGCCTCCTAGACTTCTACTCATGCGCAACGACCCCGAGTCCGAAGCGCCTGACAAAACAATTCTGGAGGTAACGCATCATGAAATCGCTGATCAAGGCAGTTGCACTGGCCGCCCTGGTGGCCGCACCGGTCGTCTCGTTCGCCCAATCGAACCAGCAGCCGCTGACGCGCGCGCAAGTGCGCGCCGAGCTGGTCCAGCTCGAGAAGGCCGGCTACAACCCGAACGACTGGATGAACTACCCGGAGAACATCCAGGCCGCCCAGGCAAAGATCGCCGCCGCACAGAACACCGGCGCGCAAGCTGATGCAACGGGCTACGGTTCGAACCCGGCCGCGGCGTCGCAATCGGGCCAGCGCGTGGTCGTGCCGGCCGCCACCGACCGTTCGTCGGTGTTCTTCGGCCACTAAGCCAGGCAGCGCCCGCAAGGGCGCCCGGTTTGCCGTTTCATCCGAAACCCGTGCACGGTATCCGTGTACGGGTTTTGCATTTGGGCCGCTGGAATGGGCGGGGCTGCGTGAGCGTGCCGCGCCTGACGGGCATCACCGCGTGCTGCCCGCCCGCCGGGCCCGCGTCGCGAGCACGGCCGCGACGCCGCCGAGGATCGCGGCCGATGCGAGCGCGAGCCGCCAGGTCGGCTGTTCGGACAGGAGCAGCACGGCGCCGCACGCGGCGATGGGCGGGACGGACAACTGAACCGCCGCGGCGCGCATCGCCGTGAGGTGCCGTAGCGCGGCATACCAGACCACGTAGCCGAGGCCCGACGTCAGCGCACCGGAAAGCGCGGCGAGCGCGAGGCCGGCCGGCGTGACGTGCACGCGCGCGGCGAGTGCGACGCTCAGCGCGAGCGCCAGCGGCGCGGCGCGCAGGAAGTTGCCGGCGGTGGTCGCGACCGGATCGACGGGGCGACGGCCACGGATCGAATAGATGCCCCATGCGATGCCGGCTGCCGTCATCAACGCGGCGCCGCGCGGCGTCGGCGCGGCGAGCCCGGGCGACACGAGGTAGACCAGCCCGCCGAGCGCCGCGCCGAATCCGGCCCAGCCGGTCGCGGCAAACCGCTCGCCGGCATGCCATCCCGCCGCGAACATCGTCAGTTGCACCGCGCCGAACAGGATCAGCGCGCCGGTGGCTGCGCTAACGGTCAGATACGCAAACGAGAAGCACGTGACGTACACGAACAGCATCGCCGCGGCCGGCCAGTCGGCGGGCGGGGCGGGCCGTCGTGCCCCAGCACGCGCGACGATCGCGAGCATCAGCGCGCCCGATACGAGGCGCAGGCTGCCGAAGCTGGCCGCGTCGATCCGGCCGGCCTGCAGCGCGAGCCGGCACAGCAGCGAATTCGATGCGAAAGCGAGCATCGCGATCGACGTCAGCGCAACGGCGCGCATGCCCGGCCGGACATGCAGCACGAGGGCGGACGCGGGCGGTCGCATCGCGGGCCTCACGCGTGGCTGGCGACGATCAGCACGGCCGCGCCGAACAACGCGGCGCCGAGCGGCGCGGTGAGCGCCTGCCCCCACGACGCGTTCTTCTCGAGGGCCATCAACGCGGCGAGCGCCAGCATCCAGCCGAGACTGCCGGCGCCGACGACGAACATCAGCAGCATCAGCGCCCAGCAGCAGCCGACGCAGAAGAGCCCATGGCTGACGCCCAATGCAAACGCGTGACGCATCGGCGTGCGGCCGCGCCAGCGGCTGATCACGAAACTGAAGGGGGTGCGGCACCGGTCGAGGCAGTGCGTCTTCAGTCCGCTGAACTGGAACGCGCCGGCGAGCGCGAAGACGGCCGCGCCGATCAACCAGCCGCGCCACGCGAGCGCCGGCACCCGCGCGACACCGGTCAGCAGCAGCCCGTGCAGCCCATGCGCGACGAGGCCGAAGCCGCTCCACGTGGCGACGTAGCCGATGCCGACGAGCGCGAGCAGGCGCGTCTGGTCGGGGCGGCTGGCGACGACGCGGGCGAACGCGTCGAACAGCGACAGCGTCGTCGGCAGCATCATCGCGAGGATCATCAGCGTCCAGCCGGCCGCGGTGAACGCGGCCGGCAGCCATAGCGCGCCGCCGGGCAGCGCGCGGCAAAGCGCGTTGAACGGTTCGGCCAACGTGCCGTCGCCGTGGTCGAGGTAGCGCCCGTAAGGACTGCGCGTCCACGCCCACAGGGTGAGCCAGGCGAACGCGACGAGACTCGCGAGCACGAGCGGAAACAGGCGCCGGTGCAGCGATGCAGCCATGACCGTGGGCGTGCGATCGCGCGTCACGCGTCGAACCGGAACGTGCTCTGCAGCGCGTTGTGATTCTTCAGGTCGACGTCGATGCCGATCGCCGCATTCTTCGACCGGTAGACGGGCGCCTTGCCGACGAACACCGGCGCGCCGGGCACCGTCGAGAACACGGTGTCGGTCAGCGTCGTCTGCGCGCCGCTCGGGCCGAGGTACGGCTCGAGTTCCGCGTGGTAGTCGGTGCCGATCGACAGCGTGCCGCGAGCCCCCTCGACATTGAACGTGATGGGCGCGCGTTCGATCGACACGACCGTGCCGATCAGTTTCGCGAGTTCGGCGATGGGGCCGCCGGCCTGGCCCGTGTAGACCCTGAGGAGCGCCTGCTCCTGCGCTTCGGACGCCGTGTCGCTGACGTAGATCGCAGCCGTCCAGTTGCCTTCGAGGATGTTGCCGGGCACCCGGCACACGGCGGCGATCGTGTTGCCGCCCACGTCGACGCCGTCGACGGTGCCCTTGTCGACATGCCACGCGACGATCGTGTCGCAGACGCCGAAATCGGGATCCTCGCCGATCCAGCACGGGCAGAGTACGCGACAGTTGCAGACCTCGAGCAGACGGCCTTCAAGGTGATAACTCATGATTCCCTCCAGGGGGCGACGGCGAAGGCACGTCGGGCCGGGGGGAGGAGGCTGGCAGACGAATCGTCACCCCGCTCGGCGATGCGAACGCGAAATGCGCTGAGGAATGCGCGGAAGCGGAGACGGGATGGATGCGATAGCGCGGGCCTGAAGCGGCGTATCGATTTTCAAGTGTAGGTGCGAAGGGGCGATATGCAAGCCGTCGCGGGCTGCGACACCGGCTGACAAGCCGGCGCGCGTGCGCTAGCATCGCGATCGGTGTCGCCCCGAGACGGCGGCCGATGCGCGACCGCGCGGCAAGCCCGGCACCGGGTTCCACGACTTCAACGAACAACCAGGAGCATCCATGCGTGTCATGACCGGTCTGCTGTGCTCGCTCGCACTGGCGGCGAACCTCGCCCACGCGCAGGCGAATTGTGCCGACGCGACGGATCAGGCGGCGATGACGGCGTGCGCCGATCGCGCGTACAAGAAAACCGACGGGGAACTGAACCGGACGTACCAGGCCGTCACCGCGCGCCTGCGCGATACGCGGCCGCTCGCCGACAAACTCGTGAATGCGCAGCGTGCGTGGATCGCGTACCGCGATGCCGAATGCAGCTTCTCCAGCGCGAACGCCGAGGGCGGCAGCGTGTATCCGATGGTCGTGTCGACCTGCCTCGACGATCTGACGAAAGCCCGTACCGAAACGCTGAAGGGCTATCTGTCGTGCGAGGAAGGCGATCTCGCGTGCCCCGTGCCGGCCAAGTAAGCGGGTAAGCGGGGTACTCCGTACGGCCGCAGGCCGTGCGGCCGGCGGCACCTGAGATCCAGCCGGGGCGGGGCGTCGTCCGTTACACGTCGTCCGTTACACGTCGTCCGTTACACGTCGTCCGTTTCGTCGAGCAGCTTGTGCCGCATCGCGTAACGCACCAGCGCCGCTTCGTGCGGCATCTGCATCTTTTCCAGGATCCGCGTCTTGTAGGTGCTGACCGTCTTCGCGCTCACGCACAGCGCGTTGGCGATCTCCGTCAGCGTCTGGCCGGCGGCGATCCGCCGGAACACGTCGAATTCGCGGTCGGACAGCCGCTGGTGCGGCAGCGTCTCGGCCGGCTCGTTCAGGCTCTGCGCGAACTGCTCGGCCATCGCGAGGCTCACGTAGACGCCGCCTGACGCGACCTTCGTGACCGCGCCGACCAGTTCGGCGCTCGCGCTTTCCTTCGTCAGATACCCGGACGCGCCGGCGCGGAACGCGCGCACCGCGTATTGCTGCTCCGCGTGCATGGTCAGCACGAGGACGCGCAGCGCGGGCTTCTCGTCCTTGATCTGCTTGATCAGCTCGACGCCGTTGCGGCCCGGCATCGACAGGTCGAGCACGAGCACCTGCGCGGGCGTGGCGCGCACGAGCGCGATCGTCGACGGGCCGTCGCAGGCTTCGCCGGCCACCTCGAATCCGGTGGCGTTCTGGAGGATGTGCCGCAGACCGTCGCGTACGAGCGTATGGTCGTCGGCGATGAGCACCTTGATCATGTGATGAGCGTTTCCTGTTGGACGGTACTGAGCGGGAGCGCGACGGTGATCGAGAAACCGCGCGCGAGCGCGGTGTCGATCGTCACGCTGCCGCCCAGCATGTGGGCGCGTTCGCGAATGCCGATCAGGCCGAACGATTTGTCTTCATGGGCCGGGCCGCCGGGCGCCGAGCCGCGGCCGTTGTCCGCGACACGCAACACGCAGAAGCCTTCCTCGACGTCGAGCCGCAGCGCGACGCGCGTCGCATCCGCGTGGCGCGCGACGTTCGTCAGCGCTTCCTGGACGATCCGGAACAACGTGGTCGCGCCCGCGCTGGTGAACGTGAGCCCGCCGGTTTCGATGTGCCGCTCGACATCGATCCCGTAGCGGTTCGTGAAATCGTTCGCGAGCCATTCGATCGCCGGCACGAGGCCGAGATCGTCGAGCATCACGGGCCGCAGGTCGGCCGCGATGCGCCGCACCGACGCGACCGTCGCGTCGATCAGCCGTCGCATGCCCTGCAGGTGCGTCTGCACGTCTTCGTCGGGTTGCGTGCGACCTGGCACGCGCAGCTGCTGTTCGACCACCGACAGATCCATCTTCAGCGCGGTGAGCTGCTGGCCGAGGTCGTCGTGCAGTTCGCGCGCGATGCGGGTCTTTTCCTCTTCGCGCACGTTCTGCAGGTTCGCCGACAGTTCGCGCAATTCCTCGCGCGACTGCTTGAGCGCGTTATCGGCGCGCTGCCGCTCGGTGATGTCGCGCAGCATCACCGTATAGAGCTTGCCCGACGCGTCGCGGATCTGCGAGATCGACGCCTCGATGGGGAATTCCTCGCCGTTGGCGCGCAACCCGAACAGCACCCGCTGGCGGCCCATCTGGCGCTCGGACACGCCCGTCACGCCGAACTGGTCGACGTGCTTGGCGTGCGCGGCGCGGAACCGCTCGGGGATGAAGCGCGACAGCGGCGCACCGATCGCCTCCATCGCGGATACGCCGAACACCTGCTCGGCCATCGGATTGAAGATCACGACCGTCTGTTTTTCGTCGATCGTGATGATCGCTTCCATCGACGAACGGATGATGCCCATCATCCGCGCCTCGTTGAGGATGCCGCGGCTGCTCGCGCCCGGATCGGCGGCGGAGCGGCCGCGCAGCAGCGCATGGATCAGCACCGCGAACGCGATCGACGCGATCAGGCCCGCGGCGAGCACGGTGCCGGCCGCGCGCTGCGCGCCGGTGGCGCTCGGGCGGCCGTCCGCGGAATACGCGAGCGTCAGCACGGTACCGCCGAAATTCAGCTCGTCGGTGCGCCGCATCAGGTCGGGCGATGCCGACGCCTCGTCGGTCGTCGTTTCGACGCTGACGATCGCGCGCCGATCGCCGCCGGCGGTGATCCACACGTCGATCCCGCGTTCCGCGTCGAGCGCACGCTCGACCAGGCGCCGCGGGCTCAACGCCGCGAACAGCACGCCGTCGGCGCCGGTTTCGCGCAGGCCGGGCGGTGCGGCGGCCGCATGCGGCGACGCGGCGACCGGCAGGAACAGCGTGAAGGTGCGGGCGTCGCGGGACGTGTCGTCGTCGGCCGGGTGGACGCCGAGCGCGACGTCGCCCGTCTGCAGCGCGCGCGTGAGCGGCGCCGCATCGGACGCGCCGAAGCGCACGACCGGTGAATTCGACGCCGGTGCGCTGAGCGCGGCGGTCGCGAGCGTGCCGGCCGGCATCGGCTTCGCGCCGGCGAGGGCGGTGCGCGCCGCGGGCGGCAGCGGCACATAGCCGATCTGGCGGACCGGCGAGCGGCCGCTGTCGAGGTCGAGCATCTCCGCATACCGGCGCCATTGTTCGGGCGTCATGCCCGGGACGAGGTTGAACGCGCCGCGCGCGCCTTCGAGCACGGCCGCGCCGGATTGCAGCTCGTGGCGGAGCATGGCTGTCACATGCGTCGTGCGGCGTTCGAAACGCGTGTGGACGGCGCCTTGCCACTGCTCGCGCACGAGCAGCGCGACGCCGAGCGACAGCACGGCGCCGGCGCACAGGGCAACGACGCTGGACGCGAGCGGCTGGCGTAACATGGTCTGGAGGCGCGTGGGCCCTCGGGTGTCACGCGTCGGGGTTCCACTTGCGGTCATTCGATTGGCATTCTGTTGTCAGGGGCCGCCCCCTGGCACCGGGAGCGGCACAGCAAAACCGGGCGAAACTCGCACCGGCTGCGCGCAACGTCTAATTTCAAGATGAAATTGTGCGCGATTTACATGTTTTTTGTAATGGGGTCACTGGAAATTGCGGCAACCGGCGTGAAGCAGCGGGCGCGCCGGCCGCGCTTGACGCGCATCAACGGGCGCGTCGGCACGTGGGGCAGACTGTTCGGCAGGCCATCCGGCATCGGGCCGGGTGGCGATGACGGGCCGCCGTCGCGCGACGCGCGATGCGTGCCCGGTCGGAGGGACGGACCATGTACAAGCGGATTTTCGTCGGGCTCGACGGCAGCCCGAGCGCGCGTCTCGCGCTGAACGAGGCGATCCGGATCGCGGCGGCGTCCGGCGGCGACGTGACCTGCGCGTATGTCGTCGAGCACCGGCCGCAGCTCGTCGACGTCGATGCGGGCTTCGCGGCCGCGCGCGAGGGCGAGGCGGCCGCGACCGATGCCGTGACGCCGGTGCTCGACGAGGCGAAAGCAGTGCTTGCGCAGGCGCATGTATCGGGCACCGTGCGCGCGCTCGACGCGTACGGCGAGGATGTCGCCACCGTGCTGATGCGCACGGCGGCCGAAGCCGATGCCGACCTGATCGTGATGGGCACGAGCGGGCGGCATGGCCTGCGCCGGCTGCTGCTCGGCAGTGTCGCCGAATCGCTGCTGCGCGCGGCCGACCGGCCCGTGCTGCTGGTGCGGCACAGCGAGACCGGCACGTCGGCGGCTGCGTGACGCACGCGGCAACGCACCGACGTTGACGCACGCACGGTCGCGGGCGGCGGTCGTCTCGCGCATTCGTAGGATGACGGCCTGATGAAACGGAAACGCCCCGCGCACGGCGGGTGAGCGCGACTGCCGCTGCCGACACATCGACCGCGCGAGGGCGGCACGCCCGGTGTCCCCCCGCGCGCGATCGCGTGCCGGCGGTTGCATCCCGACATGCAGTTCTGGCAGCATCGACCGGTGTCCGCTTGTTCGCCGCGCGCATGGCCGCGGCGATCGACGCAGCAGCATCCGGCGATAGGCGACCGCGTTCGCGATGAGCGAGGCGACGCCGTCCGCCGGGTGCCCGGTTCCTTACCTTACCGACGTCATCCGCCATGCCGATATCCGCGACCGACCTGATTCGCCAGTTCGACCTGCAGCCGCATCCCGAAGGCGGCTATTTCCGCGAAACCTACCGTGCGGCCGATTCGGTCGTGCGTCCGGCCGACGGCGCGCCACGCGCCGCGTCGACCGCGATCTATTACCTGTTGTGCGACGGCGCATATTCGTCGTGGCACCGGATCCGTTCCGACGAAGTCTGGCATTTCTACGCGGGTGACCCGATCGAAGTGTGGGTGCTCGACGAGCGCGACGGGCTGACGATCCACCGGCTCGGCAACCCGCTCACGCATCCGGGCACCGTGTTCCAGGCGGTCGTGCGGGCCGGGCGCTGGTTCGGCGCGCGCTGCGCGTTGCCGGAGCATGTCGCGCTCGTCGGCTGCACGGTGGCGCCGGGCTTCGAGTTCGCGGAATTCGAGCTGGCCGACGCGGCCGCGCTGGCCGCCGCGTTTCCCGATTACTCGGAACACGTCGGGCAACTTGCCCAGCGCACCGACATGTGACTGTCACGGCGGCGCCACCCCGGGGCGCGAAGCCCGTGCCGATGGTGCGTGTTCCGCGCGGCCGCGGCCAAACCCGTTTAGAATGCCGTGGTGCATCGGGTCGGCCGCGGGCGTGCCGCGGCGGCCGTTGCCCAGCGGTGCCGACGGCCCTCGTCGCACGGCTGCATGCCTTCCAGGAGCGCCGCCGTGTGGCACTTTCCCATCGCTATTCCATCGTCGCTCGGCCCGTGGGCCGTGTTCGCGAGCGTGTTGATCACGCAGCTCGGCGTGCCGGTGCCGGCCGTGCCGATGCTGATTCTCGGCGGCACGATGGCGGCAATGGGGCAGGCGTCCTGGGTCAGCATGTTCGCGGCGGCGATCGGCGCGACGATGCTGGCCGATTCGCTGTGGTTCTTCATGGGCCGCACGCGTGGCCGGCGCCTGTTGAACGGCCTCGTGCGCTTCTCGCTGTCGCTCGACACGACACTGCGTTTCGCACGTAACGTCTTCGAAAGATACGGCGCACCGCTGCTGGTGCTGTCCAAATTCCTGCCGGGCCTCGGCCTCGTGTCGGCGCCGCTGCTCGGCACGACCGCGATCGGCGTCGGCGTGTTCCTGTTCTGGGACCTGGCCGGCGCATCGCTGTGGGCCGCGTTCTGGCTGGTCGGCGGTGCGGCCATTCACGACCAGATCGTCCAGTTCGTGCTGTGGGTGCGCGCGAGCGGCGGCACGATCCTCGATGCATTCCTCGCGATCTTCATCACGTTCCTGCTGTACCGCTGGGTGCGTCGCGTGCAGTTCCGCCGCTATCTCGCGCAAGTGCGCATCTCGCCGCCGCAGCTCGTCGAAATGATGACGTCGGACGAGCCGCCGCTGATCTTCGACGCGCGGCCGAAAGCAATTCGCGAGCGCGAACCGTACCGGATCGCCGGCGCGGTGCCGGTCGATCTCGATTCGCCGGACCTGCTCGATCCGGAGATGCTGAAGCGGCCGATCGTCGTGTATTGCGTGTGCCCGAACGAAGCCACCGCGAAGCGCCTGATCGCGAAGATGCAGCGCAAGAAGATGATCCACAACATCCGCGCGCTGAAGGGCGGCCTCGATGCGTGGGAAAAGCACGGCTATCCGGTCGAGCCGATGCCGGCCGATCTCGATGCGTCGCGGTATTTCGTGCGGCCGGATCACGGTGCGATCGAAGGCGAATATACGGTGCGCGCGACACTGTCGAAATAAATCCAAGCGCGAGCGTCGCGCGCATTCGGATTCCACTACCGGTTTCACGCCCCGCGATTTTTACGAAAATCGACTGGCGTGAAACGGCTTATCCTCCCTATAATCCCGCCTGCATAATGCGTGCGCCTGATTGCGCACCTTCGACGCGTGTTCGTTCGCGCCGAAAGCGATTGATCCCGTCGCCGTCCGTTACGCGCACAGCCGCGTCGAACGGGCCGCGCGGGCGTATTCCGTGAAAGGCCCGATCCGTTTTCCGGATTGTTTCGGAACATACGGATAATCGGCGGCGATTCCCATCGGATTGACGCAACATCCGTGTCGTTTCTAATTCAGAAAACGACGGCGGAGATTATTTCGTTTTCGGCATGCCGGGATCGGCATGAACGGTCGCGCATTGATATCGACAATGACGGCGGCCCATTCGCGGTTGCCAGGAGACGGACTTGAAACAACCAGAAGACCAGTTGCATCGAGGGCTGGAAGAGCGGCACATCAACCTGATGGCGCTCGGCGCGACGATCGGCGTCGGCCTGTTCCTCGGCTCGGCCACCGCGATCCGCGTCGCCGGCCCGGCCATCCTGCTGACCTACCTGCTGGGCGGCATCGCGATTTTCCTGATCATGCGCGCGCTCGGCGAGATGGCGATCGCCAATCCCGTCGCCGGCGCGTTCAGCCGCTACGCGCGCGACTACCTCGGGCCGCTCGCCGGCTACCTGACCGGCTGGACCTACTGGTTCGTATGGATCGTCACCTGCATGGCGGAGATCACGGCGGTCGGCGTCTATATGCACATGTGGTTCCCTGGCGTGCCGAACTGGATCTGGGCGCTCGCGGCGCTCATGGCGATGGGCTCGGTGAACTTCATCGCGGTCAAGCTGTACGGGGAATTCGAGTTCTGGTTCGCGCTGATCAAGATCGTCACGATCGTGCTGATGATCATCGGCGGCGGGTTGATGATCGCGTTCGGCATCGGCAACGGCGGTGTCGCGATCGGCCTGTCGAACCTGTGGGCGCACGGCGGTTTCATGCCGAACGGCCTGAACGGCGTGGTCGCCGCGTTGCCGATCGTGATGTTCGCGTATCTCGGCGTCGAGATGCTCGGCCTCACCGCCGGCGAGGCGCGCAACCCGGAGAAGTCGCTGACGAAGGCGGTGAACTCGGTGTTCTGGCGCGTGCTGATTTTCTACATCGGTGCGCTGTTCGTGATCATGTCGCTGTATCCGTGGGACCAGATCGGCACTCAGGGCAGCCCGTTCGTGATGACGTTCTCGCGGCTCGGCATCCCGGCGGCGGCCGGCATCATCAACTTCGTCGTGCTGACCGCGGCGCTGTCGTCGTGCAACAGCGGCCTGTTCAGCACCGCGCGGATGCTCTACAACCTCGCGCAGCAGGGCCAGGCGCCGAGCAAGCTCGGCCAGGTCAATCGCAACGGCGTGCCGGTGTACGGCGTGATCGTGTCGGTCGCGCTGCTGCTGATCGGCGTGCTGCTCAACTATCTCGCGCCGCAGCACGTGTTCACGTGGCTCACGTCGGTGTCGACGTTCGGCGCGATCTGGACGTGGTGCGTGATCCTGATCGCGCAGATGCGCTTTCGCCGCACGCTGTCGGCCGACAAGATCGCGCGCCTGCCGATCCGCGTGCCGTTCTATCCGCTGGGTTCGTTCGTCGCGCTCGGCTTTCTCGTGCTGGTCGTCGTGCTGATGGCGTTCACGCCCGACACACGCGTCGCGCTCGTGATCGGGCCGGTCTGGATCGTCCTGCTCGGCATCACGTATGCGCTGTTCTACGCGAACCGTCCGGCGGCATCGGTGCCGACGAAGTCGTAAGCCGCACGGGCAGGGGCCCGCGCGACCCTTGATCGCGATCATGCACGCGCGGGCCGGACGACCTATGCTGAACGAATCGATTGTCCGCGTTTCGCGTGGCAACCCGCCGATCCCCGTGACCGCCGCGACCGCGGCGGTGGCCCGGCCGCCGTGCGCCGCTTCCGCGCGAAGCTCCCGTCGTCGTTCCGCGACGACGCGCACGCACGGAGGCCTTCGCCATGCAGCCTGCCCAGCCCATCCCGACGCTTGCGCGGATCGCGCTGGCCGTCGATCCGACGCCCGAATCGCTGTCCGCCGCGCGCTATGCGCGCACGCTGCTGCGCCCCGGCATGCGATTGCGCATTGTCTGCGCCATCGACAACCCGCGCCTCGTGTTGCCCGACATCCCGCGCATCGACGCACTGCTGACGTCCGCGCGCGAGGACCTGATGCGCGACGCGCAAGCCATCAACGAACGGATCGCGGCGATGTTCGCCGGCAGCGGTGTCGAGGTCGAGCAGGCCATCATCGATACGTCGGTGACGGGCGGCTCGGTGGCCGATGCCTTGGTGAGCGATACGTCGGCATGGAACGCGGACGTGCTGATGGTCGGCGCGAATCCGCATCACGGGCTGCTGCGGCTCGTCGAAGGCGCGATGTCGGACACGTTGACGACACGCGTGCGCTGCGCGTTGCTGATCGTGCCGGCAGCCTACGTACGGCCGTCGGACGGCGGCCTGCAGCGGCTGATGTTCGCGGTCGACGGCAGCGAGCCGTCGCTGCACGCGGTGCGCGTCGGGCTCGGCTTCGCGACGCCGACGACGTTGCTGTATGCGGCCTACGTGATCGATCGCGCGGTTCGTCTGACGGATATCGTGCCGGTGCGCGCGCTCGAGGATGCCTATCGCGCGGAGGGCGAGGATGCGCTCGCGAAGATCGGCCCGCTGTTCCATGCGACCGGGAACCCGAGCAAGCGCGGTGTCGTCGAAACCCGCCCGACCAGCGACGACGTCGCTCATGCGCTGATGCGCGACGCCGTGCACTGGCGCGCCGAACTGCTGGTGGTCGGCACGCATGGCAGGCGCGGCATCGCCGCCTGGCTGATCGGCAGCGTGGCGCGCCGCATAGCGCATCTCGCACAGGTGCCGGTCCTCCTCGTGCGCGGTGCCGAATAAATCGTGCGATGTCGAGAGCGAAGCAGGCTTGGCTTGACCTGCATCAGAAACGGCGTGCCTCGCGCGTGAGACATTGAAGGAACGTCCGGCGACACCGCCGGTCTGTCGTGCATGTACCGCGCAGCCACGCTGCAACACGCGTGTTGATGGCGGTGATCGACGGTGCATTCACAGCCGTGACATCAATTTCCGGAGCCGCACCGTGCGATGCACGGCGCGTCATCCGACCGAGAACTCTCTGGCACGAGGGTAGGCAGCCACGGTTGCCTTGGAGGACGGGCGGGGTGCAAGTCACCCCGTCCGCTTTCCGCGTTCGTGTTGTAGTTGGCCCCGTCTGGATTGCCTTCCCCGCAGGAATCGTCGTCATGGCCGCCGCGTCGAACGGCGCGTCATGAGGCGTGATGGCGCGCGGTGGCGTCGATGCGGATCGGTGAGGATCGCGGCAGGTGCGCCGCTCGCTGTAGTACAGGCGCGGCGTGCGTCAGGCGCTGCGACGTCGTGAGACGTTCAGCCGTTGCACGGCCCCCGCGCCGCCCAACGGCTGCCTGCATGCTCAGGTGAAGCGAACCATCGACCGCAGGTCGTGCCGTCGGCCGGGAGCGCGGCGCACCCGCGGACGCTGACGCCCGACATGCAGCGGCGCGCACGCGCTGCACATGCGGTTGCGCAGGCGGTTCGCGTGCGGCCAGCCGGGGCGCGCCTTGCGACGTGGCTCGGCATCGGCCGGCGCGTCGGGTGCGGCCCGCGCGCAGAGTGCCGCGGCGAACCGTTGCAACGCGAGCACCGAGCCCGCGACGCTCTGGTACTTTTCGCGGCCGATCTGCCCGTCGAGCGTGACGAGCAAGCCGGCCTCGCGCGCCAGCGCAAGCAAGGTGTCGATATTGTCGGACGGAAGGTTGCCCGCCGACACGGGCTGGGCAGGCAGGGCGCGCGCTTTGCCCGACGCGCGCCGCTGGCCGTCCCGGCCCGGTAAGTTGCGATGTGCCATAGTTGGTCTCCTGCGCCAGGCCCCGCATGCCGGCTCGACGGCCGGCTGAGCGATGACCCGTATGAACGTTTCGTCCATGTCACCAGTATCGTGTCGCGCCCGTGCGCTGCCAAGCAGCGCGCGCTGAAGTCGCTGTCAGGTAATGCGCGGCACCTATAGGAATCCGCTGACACGCCGGCCCGTTCATTCGGACGAATGGGGAGCGCGCGGAGGGGATCGCTTGACGCATGATTTCGGCCGGTCTAACTTGGCCAGTGCATCGGCGTCGGGCAACGTTCCATCGTTGGCCTGTGTCAGCCGGTGCCGCGCCCCGGGGTGGCGTGGCAGGGTTTCCAGTCTCGTTCGCGGGCAGTTTGCGCCGCGAATCTTGCGCGGCCGGTTCGGGGACGGATCGGCACGGCGGCACGCAACGTGCCGTTGATCGCGCACAAACATGCGCCGGCGCATCGCACGCCGCGCCGCCGTTCAGTCTTTAAGCTTCCGGTACCTTCTTCTTTTCGTTCCTCGACCGTCAGGAGTCCGTCGATGTCCAAGGACAGTTTGCTCGATTCACTCAAGGAAGCCGCCAAACAGCGTGCGATCGGTTCGGATCAGTTGCGCGCGATGCTCGACGACGAAGTCCGCGCGCTGTCGTCCGACGCGCGGGTGCACGACTACATCCACGTATTCGCGATCCGGCACCTGCGCGAACGGATGCGCCGACAGGACGATCTCCACGACGACACGCGTGCAGATGCGCCCGCGGACGCCGATCCGCGTCCGAGCCATCGCCTGTGACGGGCGAGCGCCGCGGCGGATGCGCGGACGTGACACGATCCGTGGCCGGGGCCGGGGCCGGATCCTGATCGACATTCATACGTTGATCGACAGCGAACCGGCCCGTTCCAGCGCGCTTCTTTATCGCCGTGCCCGGGATCGACGGGGCCGTCGTCGCTTCCCCAGGCGGTGCGCACACGGCGCCGCACAGCACAGTCAACCTGACGATCCGCTAACAACCTGCCTTACGTTTCGTCATACTTTCACTGAATTGTCACAGCGGTCTCAAGTAAGTGGCGCGATTGCCGTTTACCCGGTGAATTCGTCCACCGGGCGTTCGCGCTCCCTTACCGAGTCGTTGCCATGCTCTCGTCCATCCGCGCCCGCATCCTTGCCGCGTGCGTCGCCATCGTCGTATTCGCGCTGGTCGCCACCACGCTCATCAACTATTTCATCGCGCGCTCGTACAACGACGACGCGATCGACCGCAACCTGACCTCCGTCGCCAGCGGCCACGTGGTCGGGATCGCCGACTGGGTCGCCACCCGGAGCCGGATGATCGCGTCGCTGCAGGATGCCGCGCTGACGCCCGATCCGCTGCCGGTGTTCAAGCAGATGGCCACGGCCGGCGGTTTCACGAACGTCTACGCGGGCTACGCCGACAAGGCGTTCCACTTCTCCGACCCGACCGGCATTCCACCCGACTACGATCCGACCGGCCGCCCGTGGTACAAGCAGGCCGCGCAGGCCGGCAAGCCGGTCGTCACGCCGCCGTACGTCGACGCCGGCACGGGCAACCTCGTCGTCACGTTCGCGGTGCCGATCCTGCGCGATGGCGCGGTCAAGGGCGTCGTCGCGGCGGACGTCTCGATGGACACCGTGATCGCGAACGTGAAGACGATCCACCCGACGCCCGCGAGCTTCGGGATGTTGATCGACAGCAGCGGCCACGTGGTTGCCCACCCGGACGCGAAGCTCACGCTGAAGCCGGTCGCCGACGTGTCGCCCGAACTCGGCGCGACGAACGGCGCGACGATCGCGGCCGCGGCCGCGCCCGTCGAGGTGACGGTCGGCGGCGACGCGAAGCTGGTGCGCGCGCGCCCCGTGCCGGGCACGGACTGGTACGCGCTGGTGCTGCTCGACAAGAACGAAGCGACGGCCGGGATGCGCTCGCTGCTGACCGCGTCGCTGATCACGCTGCTCGTGATCGTCGGCGTGGCGTCGCTGATCATCGGCGCGATCACCGCGACCGCGTTCCGCCGCCTGTCGCAAGTGCGCCAGGCCATGGCCGCGATCGGCTCGGGCGCCGGCGACCTGACGCAGCGCCTGCCGGCCGACGGACGTGACGAAGTGGCCGACATCGCCCGCTCGTTCAACAGCTTCGTCGACAAGCTGAACGACGTGATGCGCCAGATCCGCGATGCGAGCGAATCGGTGCGCACGGCCGCGAACGAGATCGCGGCGGGCAACCAGGACCTGTCGTCGCGCACCGAATCGGCGGCGGCGAGCCTCGAGGAAACGGCCGCGTCGATGGAAGAAATCACCGCGACGGTGGGCCAATCGGCCGCCGCCGCCGGCCAGGCCGACGAACGCGCGGCGGCCGCGTCGCGGATCGCGTCGCACGGCGGCGTGGTCGTGTCGGACGTCGTTGCGACGATGGAGAAGATCGAGGAAGCCTCGGGCCGCATCGGCGACATCATCGGCGTGATCGACGGGATCGCGTTCCAGACCAACATCCTTGCGCTGAACGCGGCCGTCGAAGCGGCGCGCGCGGGCGAGCAGGGCCGCGGCTTCGCGGTCGTCGCGCAGGAAGTGCGCAGCCTCGCGCAACGCAGCGCGCAGGCCGCACGCGAAGTGAAGGTGCTGGTCGAATCGACGGTCGCGAGCGTGTCGGCCGGGTCCGGGCAGGTGCGCCAGGCGGGCGACACGATGCGCGAGATCGTGTCCAACGTATCGAACGTGACGACGATCATCTCCGAGATCACGCACGCCGCGAACGAGCAGACGCGTGGCATCCAGGAAGTGAATCGCGCGGTCACGCAGCTCGACGAAATGGTGCAGCAGAACGCGGCGCTCGTCGAACAGTCGACGGCCGCCGCGACCGCGCTGCAGTCGCAGGCGAACGCGCTGGCGACCACGGTCGGGCGGTTCAAGGTCGCTTGACGCGGCGCGCGGGAAAGACGGCCGCGCCGCTCAGGAGCGGCCGTTGTCGCGCATCAGCGCGAGCCGGTTGTAAAGCGTTTTCAGGCTGATCCCGAGCGCTTTCGCGGCGCGCGGCTTGTTGCCGTCGAAGTGGCGCAGCGTCGCCGCGATGAAGCGCTGCTGCGCATGGTGCAAGGTCGCGCCGAGCGGCAGCGCCATCGTGTTCTCCGACAGGCGCTCGGGCGGCATCGCCGGCTTCGGCAGCGTGACGTCGATGCCTTCGTCCGCCAGGATGTACGCGCGCTCGATCGTGTTGTGCAGCTCGCGGACGTTGCCGGGCCACGAATACGCGCGCAGTGCGGCGATCGCCGCGTCGGTCAGCCGCTTGTGCGCATGGTGCCGCGCGTTGAGCGCGTCGACGAATTCCAGTGCGATCGTCTCGATGTCGCTGTCGCGCTGGCGCAGCGGCGGCACGTACAGCGCGAACGCGGCGAGACGATAGAACAGGTCCTCGCGCAGCCGGCCGTCGCGCACGGCTTCGGCCGGGTTGTGGCGCGTGGCCGACACGATGCGCACGTCGAGCGCAATCGGCTCGGTGCCGCCCACCCGCACGATCACGTTCGATTCGATCGCCCGCAGCAGCTTCACCTGCAATGACGCGGGCATTTCCGCGATCTCGTCGAGCAGCAGCGTGCCGCCGCGCGCGGCTTCGAAGAACCCTTCGCGCTGCGCAATGGCACCCGTGAAGCTGCCTTTCTCGTGCCCGAACAATTGCGATTCCGCGATATCGGGCGGAATCGCGCCGCAGTTCACGGGGACGAACGGGCCGTCGCAGCGGGCACTGAGATCATGCAGCCGGCGTGCGACGATATCCTTGCCGACCCCGCTTTCGCCGGCAATCATCACGCTGGCGCGGGTCGGGGCGATCTTCTCGATGCGGCCGAGCAGCGTGCGCATCGCGGTGGACCGGCCGGACAACCGGCGGCCGTCCGCACGTTGCTTCGACCGGTTTGCGGTTTCTCCCATTGGCATGGATCGGCATGGGTGGGGCCGTTTTGAAAATCGGCACCACGCGCTCCGTTGATTGCAATATTTTCATCGACAGCGAAACGACCACGAAGGTGCCGCAAAATAGAAATTTCCAATGTACGCGGCGGGGACGGAAGAAACAGGCCATCGAGTCCTGACGCGCATCGCGGCACTCCTGTGCCATCCGGGGTCGTATCGGTGCTTTTTTACAGAATTTCGATGAAAAAGCTGGTCATGACCAACGTGCGTTGATGCAGCGCGCGACACCGGCCGGTGCTCAACCGGTTACGGCACACCCGACAGACGGAGTCAGGCAGGCAGCCATCCTGCGATACGCGCCGGGCATGCCGCTTGCGGATGCCATCAGGCTCGCCCGGCACGCTCGACGGCAGGCCGGATGGTCGACTTGCGGCATGACGCCGTGCGACCGGAGCCGGCGCGAGGCAAGGATGCAATGAGGACCCTGACCCGTGAGCTGTTACGGCAGGGTGCATGGATCGTGCTGGCCGTCGGGCTGGCGTCCGCGCTGCAGGCGTGGGCGGTTCGCGTCGTCGGCGAGCACGCGCCATTTGCGCCGCTGCCCTTTTATGCAGGCGTTGCGGCTGCCGCCTGGCTGACGTCGTTCGGCGGGGGGCTGGTCGCGGCCGCGTTGAGCGTGGCCGTGATCGGCACGCTGTGGTGGCGCGATGCGCCGCTGGCCGCGCTGCTCGTACAAGCCGGTGCGTTCGTCGCGATCAGCTTCGTCGAGTGCGTGCTCGTGATGGCCGTGAAGCCGCTGCTCGCGAACGATCGCCTGCGCGAACCCGATGACAGCGGCAACGCCGACGCCCGCGAGCCGCATCGCGAACCGGCGCCGGTCGCACCTGTGCCGGTACCCGACGACCGCCTGCTGCGCCGTGTGGTCGACGCTTCGCCCGACGCGATCGTCGGGGTCGATGCCGCACGCCGGATCACGAGCTGGAATCCGGCCGCGCGCCGGATCTTCGGCATCGACGCGGCGCAGGCCGCCGGGCGCGACGTCGCCGCGATGATCGCGCCGCGCTGGTTGCGCCGCCATCCGTTGCCCGCATCGTTCGCGAACCTGCACGCGCCGGTCGGTCCGCTCGACGTGCTGTGCGTGCGACGCGACGGGAGCCGTTTTCGGGCGACCTTCGCCGCCTCGCCGATGGTCGATGCGCAGGGCAACTGCACGGGCCTGTCGATGACGCTGCGCGACGCGCACGAACGACGCCGCGACGAGCGGCGCAACCTGCGCTCGCTGCGCGGCGCACGCGACGCACGCGCCCAGGCGGACACGTCGAACCGGCTGAAGGACGAACTGCTGGCCACGGTGTCGCACGAGCTGCGCACGCCGCTGAACGTGATCTACGGCTGGGTCGAGGTGCTGCGCAACATCGACGGCCAGGGGCTCGCGCAACAGGCCGTCGACGCGATCGATCGCAGCGCGCGGTCGCTGTCGCACATGGTGGCCGACCTGCTCGACGCGTCGTCGCTCGCGACCGGCCGGTTGCGCCTCGAGCGCGTGCCGGTCGATCTCGTGCGGATCGTGCGCGATGCCACGCGTGAACTCGACGCAACGGCACGGGCGAGCGGGCTCGAGCTGTCGACCCACTACGCGATGCCGACCTGCGTGATTCCGGCGGACCGCGAGCGCGTGCGCCAGCTCCTGTCGAACCTGTTGTCGAATGCGATCAAGTTCACGCCGCCGGGCGGGCGCATCGTCGTGGCGCTGGCCCGGGCAGGCGAGCGCGTGCGGCTGTCGGTCGCCGATACGGGGCAGGGCATTGCGCCGGAATACCTGCCGCACCTGTTCGAGACGTTCAGCCGGCCCGAACGCGCATTCGCGTCGCCGGAGCGCGGCCTCGGGCTCGGCCTGTCGATCGTGCGCCACATCGCGCAGCTGCACGGCGGCGATGTCGTGGCGACGAGCGCGGGCACCGGGCGCGGGACGACCGTCACGGTCACGCTGCCGGCTGGCTGGGACATCGACGATCCGGCCGACAACCTGCTGCACGCGGCGGCCACGCCGGAGCCGGTGACGCTCGACGGCCAGCGCGTGCTCGTCGTCGACGACGACGCGACATCGCGCGCGAGCCTCGCCGCGGCCCTCGAAACGATGGGCGCGCAGGTATCGACCGCGCAGTCGGGACACGACGCGCTCGACGCGGTGGAGCGGCAGGCGCCGAACGTCGTGCTGTCGGATCTCGCCATGCCGGACGGTGACGGCTTCTGGCTGCTCGACCGCATCCGTCATTTGCCGGGCAGCAGCGGGCATCTGCCCGTCGTCGCGGTCACGGCCCACGCCGGCAACGCCGACCGGCACCGCGTGATGGCGGCCGGGTTCGACGCGTATCTGCGCAAGCCGGTGGACATGCCGACGCTGGCGAGCGTGATCGCCGATGTCGCGCCGGACGCCGCGCACGATCGGAAAGGGCGCGGCCGCTAGCAGCCGGCGTGGCGGCTCGCCCGGTCATGACGAAGGGAGGCGGCGCGATGGGCGCAACGGCGCCCGCGCGGCCGGCCCGCTCCGTCGCGACACACGGAGGTCCGGATGAACACGAATCGAATTCATCGGCCGGCGGCGATCATGCTGGCCGCGAGCGTCGGCGCATCGATCGCCGTACTCGCTCATGCGCAGGCGTTACCCGCTTCGTCGGCCCAGGTCGCGCCGGGCGTCATCCGCCCCGGCACGACGCCCGACGAGGCCGGCATGACCCAGCGGCCGACCGGCATCGATGTCGAATTCATCGACAAGGCCGGCATGATCGGCAAGGTGGAGCGGCAGGCCAGCCAGCTCGCGCTCGATCGCTCGTCGAACCCCAACGTGAAGGCGTTCGCGCGCCGGATGGTCGACGATCACGAACGGCTCGCCGCCGAATTGCGGGAGCTTGGCGCGACCAAGGGCGTACCGGTCCAGTCGCGGATGCTCGTCGATCCGGCCGTGACCGCGTTGCGAACCAAGGAAGGTCATGCGTTCGACACGGCCTATGTCGCGCTGGCGGGCCCGCGCGCGCATGAAGAAGCGATCCGGCTCTACGAAACAGAGGCGCGCGTTGGCCGCGATCCGCAGCTTCGCGCGTTCGCGGCCAACGCGTTGCCGACGCTGAAGGCGCACCTGACCGCCGCCCGGCAACTCGCGCAGACGGTGGCGGCCGCACACTGAGCGCCGATCCGCGTTACCGCTTGCCGCCGTCAGGGCTTTCCGGCGCTTCGGGGCCGCCCGGCGACGCCTCGTACGGCGGCGAGTCGAGCGCCGTTTCGCCTTCCTCGATCAGCCAGTACGGCGAACTGCCGTAGTACGCATGCAGCGCCTCGGCCCACGCCGGATCGGCCATGGCGGGCCAGCGGTCCCTGCCGAAGCCGGGGGCTTCGCGCACGCGTTCGGTGGCGACGGGCAACACGAAGCAGCGGCGCTCGACGTCGAGCACGAGCACGTTCCACGGCACCGCGAGCAGCTTGTCGCCGCTCCCGGGCGGGTTGCCCGCCGACACGACCGCATACGCGATCCGGCCGGAGCGCACGTCGAGCATGATGTCGGCGATCTGGCCGATGTCGTCGCCGTCCATCGTCAGCACGCGATCGCCTTCGAGCGTGCGGGCGGCCATCACGTCGGGCCCCGGCCCGCCGCCGGTCGTGCGGCGATTGCCGCCGACGATGCGCGTGTCGTCACGCGACGGTCTGTCCGTTGTCATCGAACACCTCCTGGTCGAAGCGGCACCCGGGCGGGCCACGCGGTATCAACGGGCGCCGGTCAACGCCGGCGCGGCAGCGACACGTCCTCGAGCGTATTGGCCAGCTCGTCGCGCTCGGGGCCGCCGGCGCGCGTCGCGATGTCGCCGAGCGACACGATGCCGACCAGCCGCCGGTTGCGGTCGAGCACCGGCATCCGATGCAACTGCACGTCGGCCATCCGCTGCTGGACGTCGCCGACACCGTCGTCCTCGACGCACCACTGCACGGGTTGGGACGCGACCGCCTGCACGGGCGTATCGGACGAATGGCCGTGCGACAGTCCGCGCACCGCGAGGTCGCGGTCGGTCACGATCGCGACGAGTTCGGCGCCGTCGCAAACGGGCAGCACGCCGATATCGAAGCGCCGCATCAGTTCGGCCGCGTGGCGAATCGTGTCGGTCGGCGCGACGCACACCACGTCGCGCGACATGATCTCGGTGACGCGATACATGAACGTCTCCTTCGTGAGCAAGACTATCGGGGAGCAGAAGGCGTGCCGCGCGCGGGCCGCACACGCCGGGCCTGGCCGGCGAGGCGACGGAGAAATTTGCCAGCCCGCTTGTACATCTTCCACGGCGACAGCCGCGAGCGGGCGGGGCAGGACCTCAGTGGCCGATGCCCGTCATCGCGACGATCGCGAGCACCACCGCGCTTTCGATCGCCGCCAGCGCGGCGACGCCGGCGGCGCCGCTGACTTCATGCCATCTGCGTTCAAGGCGTTTCATCAGATCAACTCCAGATTGCTCCGGCACGCGGCTGCGCCGCCGCGCAGCGCGGGCCGGTTGCCGCCGTCAGCCGTGATCGCGGGGCGGTGAAGGGACGTCCGGCGAGCGGCGTTCGTGCTTGCCGGATGGCTTGGCAGGATCGATACGGGTCGCGCCGCCCACGGCGGGCGGGTCGCTGGCCGGAAACGTCTCCTCGAGGCCCTCGTCGATGCGTTCCTCCGTCTTGTCTTTGGACGGCGGACGCGACGTGGCGAGCCAGAGCAGTCCGGCAGCCGGTGACACGGCGTCGTGGCGGCCGGGGGCGTGAACGGTCATGGTCGAACCTCCTTGGTCATGGATAGAGGCGCAAGCGCCATGCCTGCGCGGGCCGACGGCACGACGGTTGCGCGTTGGCGAAACCGCACGCTGCGCAGCCACGCGCGCCGTCGGCGTGGACGAGAGGACATCGTGATGAATGCATCCAGGGAAAGAATACGTTACGACGCGAACGTATGCGGCGGCGATTTCGCCCATGTACGCGAGCGTTTCGACACATGGAAGCGCGAGTCGCTGGTCTATCGGCCCGAGCGGCGCATGTTCGACGGCGAGGACGAGGTTCGCGAACTGAACGACACCGTCTACGACGGCCCCGAGCGTGCGCAGCGGGCGCTCGTCGCGGAATGCACGCCGTCCGACCGGTTCGCGCTCGCGGCGCGGCTGACCGCGGAAGGCCGCACGATGTGGCTGGTGATGGCGGCCTACGACGACTGAGTGCGCGGCAGCGTCCGACCGGAGCGGGCAACCGGGCGCGCAGGAGCGGGCACGCCGCTTGCGCACGATGCCGGCGCCATCGAGATGCGCGCGCCGTCGCGCAGGAGAGACATGAATACGCCATCCAGGCTGCACCGCCCCGAGCCGACGACGCCCGATGTCGACCCGGATCCGCCGCCGCCCGGGCACGACGATCCCGTCGATCCGCCCGTGCCAGACGGGCCGCCGCAGGGCGACCCGCCGTCGCAGCCGCCACCGATGCGGATGCCGGGAGGCGGTGCGTCACAACCGTCCGCGCGAACACTCAAAAAAGGAGGACCCTCATGGACATTCACGTGCAATCGCCAGACAAGCGCGCGATCGCTCAGGTGCTGGGCCGCTACTTCGAATCGCGCTCGTTGCGCTATCACATCGAGGAATTGCCGGGCGGCGTGCTGCAGATCGGCTTTCGCGCCAGCGGCCGCCCGGCCGCCGTCACCGTGTCGTTCGACGATGCCGCGTACGACACCTATACGCACTGGGATGCGAGCCAGAAGCAACTCGCGCTCGGTCGGCTCGCCGACGGCTTCTCGCGGATGATGTCGACGCGCAGCCCGGCCGCGCTGGCCGGTGACTATCACGTCGAGCGATTCTGATTCCATCCCGCTTCACCGGACTGTCCC
This sequence comes from Burkholderia sp. AU15512, assembly GCF_002223325.1. Taxonomy (NCBI): domain Bacteria; kingdom Pseudomonadati; phylum Pseudomonadota; class Betaproteobacteria; order Burkholderiales; family Burkholderiaceae; genus Burkholderia; species Burkholderia sp. AU15512. Next base: position 1,233,201 of record NZ_NKEX01000006.1, on the reverse strand, counting down.
GCGTACGGCAAAGTGCCCGCACGCAGCGGGCGCTTTGCGTCCGCGCGCGTGTCGCGTAGGATGTCCGTTAATTCAGCGCACGCTACGTTCGCGCCGCAGGCTGCCAGCCGCTGCAGCCGAAGAGGCGCAATGCGCTTCTTCACTTCGGGTTCGTTTCGCGCAACCGACGGGGACCTTGATGACTGTTGCTCGCCCTTTGCTGTCACCCGGCGCACGCCGGTTCGTTTCCGGGGTGTCGGCCTGCGCGGCGCTCGCCGCGGCCGGCGCCCGCGACGCGTCGGCCCAGACGCCTTCACCGCTCGGCGAGTGGCAATACTCGGCGGGCGTGCCGCTCCAGAAGCTGTTCGAGCCGAATGTCTCCACCTGGGATATCAGCATGGGCGCCGCGATGACGCTGCAGCCGCGCTATGCGGGCTCCGATCGCTATCGCGTGATGGGCGGCCCGACGGTCGATATCCGCTATCGCGACCTGTTCTTCCTGTCGACCGGCGAAGGGCTCGGCGCGAACGTGCTGCGCGGGCCGAACTGGCGCGTGAGCCTGTCCGTCGGTTACGACCTCGGGCGCCGCTCGGCCGACGACATCCAGCACCTGAACGGCCTCGACAACATCAACGCGGCACCGGTGATGAAACTGGCGGCCGATTACGTGATCTCGAAGGAATTTCCGCTCGTGCTGCGCGCGGATATCCGGCGCAGCATCGGCGGCTCGAATGGGTGGGTCGGCGATTTCTCCGCATACATGCCGTTGCCGGGCAGCAACGAGCATTTCTTCTGGTTCGCGGGGCCGACCGTGTCGTTCGCCGATTCGCGCTACATGAACAGCTGGTTCGGCGTGAGCCAGGGCGCCGCCGCGCGTTCCGGGTTGCCGGCCTATTCGTCGGGGGCCGGGCTCAAGTCGGTCGGCGCGGGCGTGACGATGGCCTGGTTCGTGAACAAGCACTGGTTCGTGACGATCGACGGCGCGCTCGAGCAGCTCGTCGGCCGCGCCGCGCACAGCCCGATCACGCAGCAGAAGACCAACGGCGTGTTCGACATGTCGGTGAATTACCAGTTCTGAGCGGGGCCGGGAAGCCGATCGCCGACGGGGCGTGCGGCAGTTGCCGTCACATTTGATATGATTCCGACCTGTACAAATGTACAGTGATCGATCCCCGTGACGCCTGCATCGCCGACGCCCCCGGCGTTTTACTACCTGACCAATTTCGAACGCGCGCTGGCCTGGCTCGGCGCGCGTTACGCCGACCTGTTCGACGCACACGAGCACGCGTTCGTCCGCCAGTTCACGACGCTGCCGCAGGCGTCGCGCGCGCTGCTCGTGCGGATGCTGATGCGCAACGGGTCCGACTTCCGCGCCAGCAAGCTCGTCTACGACGAAATCGGCTGCGCGCTCGACGCGGTCGCGCCGCTCGTCACCCTCGGCTGGGTCGATCCGGCGCCTGCGCTGACGCTCGACGAACTGTTCGCGCTGTCGACCAAGGCCGATCTGCTGCGCATCTTTCCGGCACTCGCCGCGCATGCGGGCGAGCGCAAGCCCGACTGGCTCGAGCGGCTGCGGCCCGCGCACGACGTCGCGCAACCGCTCGACGCGTGGTGCGCGCAGGCCGGCGACCGCGTGCTGCGCGTGACGGTCGGCGCGCTGTGCGACCGGCTGCGCCTGATGTTCTTCGGCAATCTCCATCAGGACTGGAGCGAGTTCGTGCTCGCCGATCTCGGCGTGTTCCAGTATGAAAGCGTGCCGATCGCGCCGTCGTCGCGTGCGTTCCAGCAGCGCGGCGACGTCGATGCGTACCTCGCGCTGCAGATGTGTCGCGACGCGCTCGACGCGTGGCCCGACGATCTGCCGTTCGACGACCTGATGCGCGCCATCGACGCGGTTGGCTGCACCCAGCCGTGGCTTGCGACGCGTCGCGCGAAGCTGCTGTTCGCGCTCGGGCAGACGTGTGAGCGCCGGGCCGACTGGGACGGCGCGCTCGACGCGTATGCACGCAGCGCATGGCCCGGCAGCCGCCATCGGCGCATCCGCGTGCTCGAACGCTGCGGGCGTGACGACGAGGCGCTCGCGCTGGCGCTCGCCGCGCGCGGCGGCTTCGAGAGCGACGAGGAGCGCCAGCGTGTCGAGCGCATGCTGCCGCGCCTGCAGCGCCGGCTCGGCCAGCGCGTCGAACGTGCTGCCGCGGTCGCAGACGTGCCGCGCGAGACGCTCCTGATCGCGCGCCCCGATGCGTTCGTCAGTGTCGAATTCGCGGTGCGCGACCATCTTGCGCAGCCGGCTTCGCCGGTCCATTACGTCGAAAACACGCTGATCAATTCGCTGTTCGGGCTGCTGTGCTGGGAGCCCGTGTTCGCCGCGGTGCCCGGCGCGTTCTTCCACCCGTTCCAGCGCGGCCCGGCCGATCTGCACGCACCCGATTTCGTCGCGCGTCGTGCGGAAGCGTTCGCCGCGTGCTTTGCGCAGCTCGATTCGGGCGCCTATCGCGACACGATCCGCCGGCATTTCGCGACGAAGGCCGGGCTGCAATCGCCGTTCGTGTTCTGGGGCGTGCTGACGGACGCGTTGCTCGACGAGGCGCTCGCATGCCTGCCGCCCGAGCACTTGCGGCTGTGGTTCACGCGCCTGCTCGCGGATATCCGCAGCAACCGCTCGGGGTTGCCCGATCTCGTCCGCTTCTGGCCCGGCGAGCGCCGCTACGAGCTGATCGAGGTGAAAGGCCCCGGCGACCGCCTGCAGGACAACCAGACGCGCTGGCTCGCGTACTGCGTCGCGCACGGCATCCCGGTGCGCGTGATCGATGTCGAGTGGGCCGGCGAGGGCGTCGCGCACGCCGAAGCGGCGGGACTGTCCGCATGAGCTACGTCGTCGCGGTGCGGGCGATGTGCGAGTTCACCGCGCGACGCGGCGACCTCGACCTGCGCTTCACGCCCGCACCGACCGCGCTCGAAGGCATCGCCGGCCACGGCGCGGTCACGTCGAACCGCGGCGCCCGCTACGAAACCGAGATCGCGCTGACGGGCACCTGGGGCACGCTCACCGTGCGCGGCCGCGCGGACGGCTACGACCCGGTGGCGAACCGTCTCGAGGAGATCAAGACTTATCGCGGCAGCCTCGATGCGATGCCCGACAACCACCGCGCGCTGCACTGGGCGCAGGCGAAGGTCTACGCGCACCTGATGTGCGACGCGCGCAGCCTCCCGGAAATCGACGTCGCGCTCGTCTATTTCGACATCGTGTCCGAGCGCGAGACGGTGCTGACGCAAACGCTGGGCGCGGCCGAGCTTGCGACGTTCTTTGCCGAGCAGTGCGCGTGCTTCGTCGGCTGGGCCGAGCGCGAGACGGCCCATCGGGCGGCGCGCGATGCGGCGCTGCGCGCGCTGGCGTTTCCGCACGAGCAGTTCCGCAGCGGCCAGCGCGAGCTGGCGGTGGCCGTCTATCGCGCCGCACGCGACGAGCGGTGCCTGATGGCGCAGGCGCCGACCGGCATCGGCAAGACGCTCGGCACCGTGTTTCCGCTGCTGAAGGCCTGCGGCGAGGGCGAGCTCGATCATGTGTACTTCCTGACCGCGAAAACGCCCGGCCGCGCGCTCGCGCTCGAAGCGGCGACGACGCTCGGCGCCGGCACGCCCGTGCTGCCGCTGCGCGTGCTGGAACTCGTCGCGCGCGACAAGGCGTGCGAGCATCCGGACAGCGCATGCCACGGCGAATCGTGTCCGCTCGCGAAAGGCTTCTACGACCGGCTGCCGGCCGCGCGCGATGCGGCGATCGAGGCCGGGCTGCTCGACCGCGAGACCGTGCGCGCAGCGGCGCTCGCGCACGACGTGTGCCCGTACTACCTGTCGCAGGAGCTCGCGCGCTGGTCCGACATGGTGATCGGCGACTACAACTACTACTACGACGGCAGCGCAATGCTGCACACGCTCGCGCAGCAGAACCAGTGGCGCGTCGGCGTGCTCGTCGACGAAGCGCACAACCTGCTCGATCGCGCGAGGAAGATGTACAGCGCATCGCTCGATCCGTTCGCGTTCGCGGCGGCCCGCGAGATTGCGCCCGCGGCGCTGCGCAAGGCGTTCGACCGGCTCGCCCGCGCCTGGGGCTCGGTCAGCCGCGCGCAGGCCGAGCGCTATGCCGCGTATCCGGAGATCCCGGGCCCGATCGTGTCGGCCGTGCAGAACCTCGTTGCAGCAATCGGCGAACACCTGGCCGACGCGCCGCGCGCGAACGGCGATGCACTGCTGCGGTTTCATTTCGAGGCGATCCAGTTCGGCGTGCTGGCCGAGGCGTTCGACAGCGCGTCGATCTTCGACGCGACGCTGCACGGCGAACCGATGCCGCGCCAGCCGGCGCTGGACGGCGTGGCGTCGGCCGGCCGCCGGCGCCGCGTCCAGTCGACGCTGTGCGTGCGCAACGTGATTCCGGCCGGCTTTCTTGCGCCGCGCTACGAAGCCGCGTGCGCGACCGTGCTGTTCTCGGGCACGCTGAGCCCGTTTCATTTCTATCGCGACACGCTCGGGTTGCCCGGCGACACGGGCTGGCTCGACGTCGACGGGCCGTTCCGCGCCGAGCAACTCACGGTGCGCGTCGCGAGCCACGTGTCGACGCGCTGGCGCGACCGCGACCGTTCGCTCGAACCGATCGCCGATCTGATCGCCGCGCAATACGCGACGCGGCCCGGCAACTACCTCGGCTTCCTGAGCAGCTTCGACTACCTGGGGCGCGTGGTCGCGCTGATGCAGACGCGGCATCCGGACGTGCCCGTCTGGGCGCAGGCGCCCGGCATGGCGGAAAGCGAGCGCGACGCCTTTCTCGCCCGCTTCGACGCTGGCGGTCGTGGCGTCGGCTTCGCGGTGCTGGGCGGGGCATTCTCGGAAGGCGTGGACCTGGTCGGCGAGCGCCTGATCGGCGCGTTCATCGCGACGCTCGGGTTGCCGCAGGTCAACGACGTCAACGAGCAGATGCGGCGCGCGATGGAAGCACGCTTCGGCAACGGCTACGACTACATGTACCTGTACCCGGGCTTGCAGAAGGTCGTGCAGGCGGCTGGGCGCGTGATCCGCACCGAGCACGACGAAGGCGTCGTGCACCTGATCGACGACCGTTACCGGCGGCGCGAAGTGCGCGACCTGCTGCCGCGGTGGTGGCGGATCGGGTGAGACGGACGAGGCGCTGCCGGCAGACTGCCGATTCCGGCAGGTGAGCGCCATCCGTCGCGTAGCGAGATCGGGCGGCCGCGGACGCGGCCTGGGTGAGTGCTGCCGCTACAGCACATTCAGCATCGCGAGCGCGGCTTCCTGCAGATGCGGCAGGACGCGCCGCACGGCCGCGTCGGCCGTCTCCGCGCCGATCGGCATGTTGGTGCTCAGCGCGGCGACCACTTCACCGTGACGGTTCTTCAGCGGCACCGCGATGCCGCGCACGCCGACCTGCAATTGCTGTTCGATCGCCGCGAAACCGGCGTCGCGTGCCTGGTCGACCTGTTCGAGCAGGCGCGCCTTGTTGGTGATCGTGTGCGGCGTGAACGGCGGCAGTTCGGTGTCGTCGAGCCACGCGCGTACGGCTTCGCGATCCGGATGATGGGCGAGCAGCACGACGCCGGGCGACGTCAGCGGCGCCGGCACGCGCGCGCCGAGCACGAAGCCGGTCGTCATCACGCGCGACACGCCGTTGCGCGCGATGAACACGAGTTCCCAGTCGTCGAGCACGCTCACGTACGCCGACTCGTTCAGCGACGCGCTCAATTGCTGCAGATAGGGCTGGACCGTGCGCGGCAGGCGGGCCGAATCGAAGTACGACCAGCCGACCCGCAGCACGCGCGGCGTGAGACCGTACAGCTTGCCGTCGGTATACACGTAGCCGAGTGATTCGAGCGTCAGCAGGTAGCGCCGCGCGGCCGTGCGCGTGAGGCCGGTGCGCGCGGCGGCCTGGGTGGGCGTCATGCGCGCATGCTGGCTGTCGAACGCCTCGAGGATCGCCAGGCCTTTTTCGAGGCCGGCAATCCAGTCGCGTCGGTCGAGTTCGGGCTTTTTCATCGTCGTGAGCAGGCGTCGGAATGCGCGGTCATCGCGCGTGAATGGGCGATTATCGCGCACCTTTTCAGGTGGAAGGCGTGCGGAGGACGGGATCCCCCATTTGGCCAGCTTTGCCGACGGGAGACTGGGATATACAATTGAGGACGTATATCCAAGGAGGTCCATATGCAGGTTGCAAAGTGGGGCAATAGTCTGGCCGTCCGCCTTCCGGCCAGTGTGGTCGACGCTCTGGAGCTTCGCGAAGGTGACGACATCGAAATCGTGGTCGATAGCCCTCGCGTTTTCGCCGTGAGTCGCAAGCCCAGGCCCGAAGAGCTTCTGCAGCGGTTGCGGCGTTTCCGTGGCAAGTTGCCCGCCGATTTCAAGTTCAGCCGGGATGATGCGAATGAGCGGGACTGATGCGACGCACTCGTTCGTCGACAGCAACGTCGTGCTTTACCTGTTGTCCGAGGACGATACCAAGGCGAACCTGGCCGAGTCGCTCCTGCTTCGGCGGCCGACCATCAGTGTCCAGGTATTGAACGAGGTAGCCAGTGTCTGCAGTCGCAAATTGCGGATGCCGTGGATCGACGTGGGGCAGTTTCTGGAGCCGATCAGGGGTTTGTGCCGTGTCGTGCCGATCTCGGTCGACACGCATGACCTGGGGCGAAAGCTGGCGGAGCGGCACGGCTTGTCCTTTTACGACGCGTGTATCGTTGCAAGCGCTTCGATCGACGGCTGTGAATACCTCTACACCGAGGACATGCACGACGGCTTGCGTGTGGAGGGCGGGCCGGTGCTGAGAAATCCGTTCGTGTGAGTACCGACGGTTTCAGTTGCCCGCCCCGCGCGTCTGTCAGCGCAGGCGAACATGACATCGGGCCAAACCCGGCATCGACTTGAACTGGACATGAAAATCCGACAATCCCTGTTTATCGCGTACGCCGCGTTCGCGCCGTTACTTGCCGCTGCCAACTCCTCGGCTGACACGTCATTGCCGCGTCCGGCCGCCGACATCCGCGCGTGGCCGCGCATGACGTCACCGAAATTCGGCTGCTACGTCGAAACGGCCTTTGGCTACCGTGACAAGCGCTTCAATTGCGCGCTGAAGCAGTACCGGAACACCGGCGACGCGTGCAAGAACACGAAGGCCTACTACGAGGGCCCGGCGTTCCCCGACCGGCTCGCGGCCAGCGTGCATCCGCTCGCGACGAAGGTGGATCTCGACTGGGAGCAAGGCAGGCTGCAGATGGTCACCGTCACGCTGAAGGGGACGTGGAACGAAGCGGACGTGCGCAAGGCGTTCGGGCTGCCGCGCGCGGAAGGGAGCAAGCTGACCGAAGCGGAGCTGCGCTCGGAGCCGGGCAACCTGATGGACACGAGTGTCCAGTATCCGTCGTCTCCGCTCGATGAAGGCCTGGCGAAACGCCCGAGCAACCCCGCGCGCGGCACGACGGCCGTGATGCTCTACGGGTTCGACCACATGGGCGGCGGCGATGTCGATTGCGGGGGAGGCGAGTAACGCGGGAGGGCGCGGCCGGCGCAGGCGCCGGCCGGGTGGGGAGGATGGTACGGTTGTTCGCCGGGCGTGCGCCGTACCGTCAGTGCTTTATTCGCTGCTCGTCCATTCGACGTTCGCGCCGACCGAGCGCAGGTTCTCGACGAAGTGCGGGTGAGCACGGCGGATCGGCAGCGCGTTCATGATTTCCGAGCGGCCTTCGATACTCGCGGCCACCATCAGCAGCGCGATCGCGACGCGGATGATGTACGGGCTCTCGACGCGCGCCGGCGTCAGCTGCAGCCCGCCGAACGTGATCAGCCGGTGCGGATCGGACAGCAGCACGTGCGCGCCGAACTTCGACAGTTCGCCGGACCAGCCGAGCGCGCCGTCGTACACCTTGTTCCAGAACATCGCGCTGCCTTCCGCGCGCACGCCGAGTGCGATGAAGATCGGCAGCAGGTCGACCGGCAGGTACGGCCACGGCGCGGCTTCGACCTTGGTGAGGATGTTCTGCGTGAACGGCCGGCGCACGCGCAGCGGGCCGTCGCGTTCCGCGCGCGACCAGCCGTCGCGGTGCGTGACGGTCACGCCGAACTTCGCGAACGTGCGATCGATTAGCGGGAAATGTTCGGGCGACGAGTTGCGCACCGTGATGTCGCCGCCGGTGATCGCGCCGAGCGCGAGGAACGTCGCGATCTCGTGGAAATCCTCGGCGAAGCGGAACTCGCCGCCGCCGAGCTTGCGGCCGCCCGTCACGCACAGCCGCGACGTGCCGATGCCCTCGATCGCGACGCCGATCATCGCGAGGAACTGGCAGAACTCCTGCACGTGCGGCTCGGACGCGGCGTTCATCAGCGTCGACGTGCCGTTGGCGGCTGTCGCGCAGAGCGCGAAGTTCTCGGTGGTCGTGACCGACGCGTAGTCGAGCCAGTGGTCGTTGGCCGTCAACGGGCCGTCGGTACGGACGATCAGCGAATCGGGCGTGCGCTCGATGTGCGCGCCGAAGCGCTCGAACACCTCGACGTGCGGATCGATCTCGCGCACGCCGAGCGTGCAGCCCTTCACGTCGTTCTCGAGGCGCGCGACGCCGAAGCGCGCGAGCAGCGGGGGGATCAGCATGATCGACGAGCGCATCGCTTCCGGCAGCCGGTGAACGGCCGGATCGAATTTCGTGTTGCGATGGTGGAGTTCGAGCAGGCCCGTCGTGAAGTCGACCGACACGTCGCTGCCGAGCGTGCGGAAGATGTCGAGGATCTTGCGCACGTCGGTGATGTCCGGCACGCCGATGAGGCGCAGCGGCTGATCGGTCAACAGGGTGGCGCACAGAATCGGCAGGACGGCGTTCTTGTTCGCGGACGGCTTGATGTCCCCGCGCAGCGGAGTGCCGCCGTGGACGATGAGATTCGACATGATATGGGGGCGTATCGGTGACTGACGTAGGCCCATATGATGCCATTGGTCGGCACGCGGCGTGGCATGTTCAGCGGGGAAAAGGGCGAATCGACGCGTGTAACTGACAGTGTTTGACGTCGTGCGCTCGAACGCGAGGCAGTGGCGCCATTGCAGGTCATCGTCGAGCCACGCGGGATGGCCGGCCGCGCATCGGGCCGGCCATCCGGTCAGCGTGTTACTGCGCCGCCCGCATCCGCGCGGCGACCACCAGCGAGATCAGGCAGCCCACCGCGAGATAACCGGCGACGAGGTGCCACGAGCCGCCGGCCACGCTGACGAGGCCGACCGCGATGAACGGCGTGAACCCGCCGCCGACCACGCTCGCGAACTGGTAGCCGACGCCCGCGCCGCTATAGCGGTACTCGGCGCCGAACAGCTCGGTGAACAGCGGCTGCTGGACGCTCACGACCATGTCGTGCGCGGCGTTAGCGAGCAGGATCGAGAAGATCACGATCCATGCGAGCGACCGCGCTTCCAGCGCGACGAAGAACGGCACCGCGGACGCGAGGCCGATCAGCGCGCCGATCAGGTAGATGCGGCGCAGGCCGTAGCGGTCGGCCAGCCACGCGAAGCACGGGATCGTCACGCAGCTCACCGCGCCCACCAGCAGGCCGATGTTCAGGAACAGGTCGCGCGACATGCCGAGGTTCGTCGTCGAATAGCTGAGCGCGAACGCGGTGACGATATACATCGTGAACAGTTCGGCCAGGCGCAGCGCGATGATCAGCAGGAATGCCTTCGGATGACGCGTGAGCGCTTCCAGCACCGGCAGGCGCAACTTGCGGTTGCCGTGTTCGACCTTCTCGACGAACTCCTGCGATTCGTCCATGTTCTTGCGCACCCACAGCCCGATCAGCACGAGCACGATGCTGAACACGAACGGCAGGCGCCAGCCCCACGACTTGAACGCGGCCTCGCCGAGCGTGTGGCTCAGGATCGACACGATGCCCGTGGCCAGCACGAGGCCGACGCCGTAGCCGACCTGCACGCCGCTGCTGTAGAACGCCTTCTTCTGCTTCGGCGCGCTCTCGACGGCCATCAGCGCCGCGCCGCCCCATTCGCCGCCGACCGCGAAACCCTGGATCGCGCGCATCAGCACCAGCAGCACGGGCGCCCACCAGCCGATCGTCGAGAACGCCGGCAGCAGGCCGATCGCGACCGTCGACAGCCCCATCAGCATCACGGTCAGCACCAGCATCCGCTTGCGGCCGAGCCGGTCGCCGTAGTGGCCGAACACGACGCCGCCGAGCGGCCGGAACAGGAAGCCGACGCCGAAGGTCGCGAACGCCGCGAGCGTGCCCATCGTCGGGCTGACTTTCGGGAAGAACTCGGAATTGAATACCAGCGCGGCGACGATCCCGTACAGCAGGAAGTCGTACCAGTCGACGACGGCGCCCACGAAGCTGCCGATCGCGGCCTTGCGGGCCTGGCTGCGTATGCGGGCGCCGGCTGCGGCGTCGAGGGTGTCGAAGGTTGGGGTCATGGCGATGTCTCCTGGCACGGCGCATCGTGGAATCGTGGCGGCGCCGCGTCCGATGCTGCATTGAAGTCGATGAGTGAACGGAGAATAGGGCGCGCGCCGCACGGCGGCAATTGGCCAATCGGACAGAGTGCGCGATTAGCGTTCAAGTCCGTGCGATTATCGAACGCTTTTCGGGTTTGCACTAGGCGGCGGGACGATATCCCGTTTGGCCAGGGTGTGCCGCCGTGAACGAACTGGTTAAAATTGGCGCATTGAAAACTCGCCTGTTCGGAGCGGACGCGCGGTCGCCCCCCTGGCCGCGCCTTCCGCACGCAACGAGCGCCATCCCCATCGACGCATGCCCCCGGAGACTGGAATGCCCGGCAATTCCCACCCCCTGTCCTGCGATACGCCGCCCGCTGCCGATCCGGCTGCCAATCCGCTCGGGATGGCCGGCCTCGAGTTCGTCGAGTTCGCGGCGCCGGTGCCGGAAGCGCTCGCGCAGCGCTTCGAGCAGCTCGGCTTCAAGGCGATCGCACGCCACGTCAGCAAGAACGTCACGCTCTACCGGCAAGGGCAGATGCACTTCCTGATCAACGCCGAGCCCGACTCGTTCGCCGCGCGCTACGCGGAGGAATACGGGATGGGCGTCTGCGCGATCGGGCTGCGCGTGGCCAGCGCCCGGCGCGCGTTCGAGCGGGCGATCGAACTCGGCGCGTGGGCGTTCGAGGGCGAGAAGGTCGGCGTCGGCGAGCTGAAGATTCCGGCGATCCAGGGCATCGGCGATTCGCACCTCTATTTCGTCGACCGCTGGCGCGGGCGTGACGGCCAGCGCGGCGGCGTCGGCGATATTTCCATCTTCGACATCGATTTCCGGTCGATCGACATCGCAACCGCGCATACCGATCTCGACTGCGTGGGTGTCGGGCTGCAGCAAGTCGATCATTTCACGCAGACTGTCGGCGCGGGGCGCATGCAGGAGTGGCTGGATTTCTACCACGACCTGCTGCATTTTCGCGAGATCCACGAAATCGACGCGCACTGGCACGTGTCGGAGGAATCGCGTGTGATGGTGTCGCCGTGCGGCGCGGTGCGGATTCCGGTCTATGAGGAAGGCACGCGGCGCACCGAGCTGATGCATGCGTACCTGCCCGACCACCCCGGCGAGGGCGTGCAGCACGTCGCGCTGGCCACCGACGACATCCTGTCCTGCGTCGATGCGCTGCGGGCGAACGGCGTCGAATTCGTCGAGCCGCCGGCCCGCTATTACGACGACGTCGACGCACGGCTGCCGGGGCACGGCGTCGACCTCGACGCGCTGCGCCGCCGCGCGGTGCTGGTCGACGGGGAGATCGGCAGCGACGGCGTGCCGCGCCTGTTCTTCCAGACCTTCGTCAAGCGCCGGCCCGGCGAGATCTTCTTCGAAATCGTGCAGCGCAAGGGGCACCACGGGTTCGGCGAAGGGAATCTCGCGGCACTCGCCCGCGCACGCGACGCCGGCTGAGCCGCCGCGGCGCCCGCATCAGGCATCAGGCATCAGGCATCAGGCATCAGGCGTCGGGCATCACGCGTTCACGTCAAACCTCAGATGCCTGCGGCCGGCACGCGGTTCGGCGCGGGGTCGTTCGGCTCGCGCAGCACGCACGCGGTGCCGCCCGGCGTGTACATCGACACGACACAACGGTTGCACGACGTGCAGCCCGACTGCGCGAGCCGGCCGTCGCGCAGCCCGTTGACGAAATCCGGTTCGAACACGAGCGCACGTGCGAGCGCCACCGCGTCGAACCCTTCGCGCATCGCCCGCTCGACGTTCCCGCGTGAACGCACGCCGCCGAGGTAAGCGAGCGGCATCCTGACGGCCGCGCGCACCTTCCTCGAGTGCTCGAGGAAATACATCTCCCGAAACGCGCCCATCTTCGGCTCGGTGAGCTTCTGCAACGCCATTGCCGCGCGCACGATCGCGTTGTCGGCATTCGCGCGGGCCTCGCCGGGCAACGGGCTGCCGAACAACTGCCACACCGATTCGACGTTCATCCCGCCGCTGAGCACGAGCAGATGCGCGCCTTCGGCTTCGAGCCGCCGCGCGACTTCGCAGGCATCGTCGGCCGTACCGCCGCCGCGCACACCTTCGGTCACGCCGATCTTGCAGACGACGGCGAGGTCGCGGCCCACCGCATCGAGCACGCGGCGCAGCACCTCGGCCGGGAACGCGGCACGCCGCGCCGCGTCGCCGCCATACGCATCGCGGCGGCGGTTGTACAGCGGCGACAGGAACTGGCTGAGCAGATAGCCGTGCCCCATGTGGATCTCGACTGCGTCGAAGCCGGCGTCGCGCGCATGGCGTGCGGCCTGCGCGAATTCGTCGGCGATGATCGACATCTGGTCACGCGTCATCGCCTGCTTCAGGAAGCGGCCGCTCATCACGCCGACCTTGTTGAAGCCGCCCGACGCGCTCAATGGCCGCTTGGTCGACAGCGACGGCAGGAACGTGAAGCAGCCGCCGTGCGTGATCTGCGCGGATGCGGCGGCGCCGTGGCGATGGACGGCGTCGGTCAGCGCGCGGAACTGGCGGACCGTCGGCGCGTCGAGCCGCGCCTGGTCGACGAACGTGCGGCCGTCGTCGCTGATCGCGCAGTACGCGACGGTCGTCAGCGCGGCGCCGCCTTCGGCGATGCGTTCGTGAAAGCGGACGAGCGCGCGCGACGGCACGCCGTTCGGCGTCATGCCCTCGTTGGTGGCGGACTTGATCAGGCGATTGCGCAGCGTCAGCGGGCCGATCTGCAGCGGGCTGAACGCGGGAGACAGTTCGGTGGGTTCCATGTCGGGAAGACGTCGGGAATGGGTTCGACGGTCATTGTGCGCAACCCGCACCGGCGCGCATCGTCCAGGTGGATGGCCCCGATCCGGCCGAATGAAGCATGAGACGGCAGGCCGGGGGTTCGGACTTTGGCGACGCTGCCGGTTTGCAGAATGGCATCGATCAATGGCATCGTGACGAAGCGGCATGCCGCACACACGACAGGAACATCCGGAGAACCGAATGAGCAGCCAGTCACAGCCGAAGCAGAAACAAAAGCAGAAGCGCATGCCGAAACCCGCCGGGCGCCAGGCGATCCTCACCGAACAGCGCCGCCGGAAGATGGCGCGTTCACCCCACGCGTACGTGCGCGGCAATACGGCGCGTTTCTACGAATGGCTCGTCGAAACCAACGGCAGCGCGCTGCCGCACGGGCCGTCGATCTGGATCTGCGGCGACTGCCATACCGGCAATCTCGGCCCGGTCGCGAACAGCGAAGGGAAGGTCGACGTGCAGATCCGGGATCTCGACCAGACGGTCATCGGCAATCCCGTTCACGACCTGATCCGCCTCGGGCTTTCGCTGGCGACGGCCGCGCGCGGGTCCGCACTGGCGGGCCTGACGATCGTGCACATGATGGAGGCGATGACGGCGGGTTATACGTCGGCATTCGGCAGCCGCCACGCGAAGCTGCCCGAACGCCCCGAACCCGTGCACCTCGTGATGAAGCAGGCCATGCGCCGCTCGTGGCGGCAACTCGCGGTCGAACGGATCGAAGGGCTCGCGCCGACGATTCCGCTTGGCCGTCGCTTCTGGCCGCTGAGTGCGAAGGAATCCCGTGCGATCGGCAAGCTGTTTGGCGACGAGGCGATCGCGTCACTCGCGACGAGCCTCAAGGGCCGCAAGGACGGGGGCAAGGTCGACGTGCTCGACGCGGCGTACTGGGTGAAGGGCTGCAGTTCGCTGGGACGGCTGCGCTACGCGGTGCTGCTCGACATCGACGGCGACGTGAGCGACGGCGACGACCTGTGTCTGATGGACATCAAGGAGGGCGTGACGGCCGCTGCACCGCGCGACGAAACGGCCGCGATGCCGCGCGACAACGCCGAGCGCGTCGTGGAAGGCGCACGGCATCTGTCGCCGGCGCTCGGGGAGCGGATGCGGGCTGCCCGCCTGCTCGATCGCGCGGTCGTGATCCGCGAACTGCTGCCGCAGGACCTGAAGCTCGACATCGATCTGCTCGCCGAGGACGATGCGCGTGACGTCGCGCGCTATCTCGGTGCGGTGGTCGGCGTGGCCCACGCGCGCCAGATGGACAAGCCGACACGCGCGGCGTGGCGCACCGAACTCGGCCGCAACCGCGCGAAGACGATCGATGCCCCGATGTGGCTGTGGAACAGCATCGTCCAGCTCGTGAGCAGCCATGAAGCGGGGTATCTGGAGCATTGCCGGCGCTTCGCCGCCGGCGCGTAGCGTATCGCCGCGGGCGACTGCCGAGGCTACCCGGCCGCGCCCAGCTTGCGGGCCTGCCGTCGCATGCCCTCGAAGATCGCATCCGCCACGTCCGCCGGAAACGCCGCCGGGATCTGCGCTGCAGCCTCGGTGATCGCGGGTTCCGTGCGCGCGACGACGGCTGCCATCGCGGCGTGCACGTCGTCTTCGGTCAGGCCGACACGCCGGCCCTGCGCGATCCAGTGGCGCGGCTGGATCTCGCCGATCACGTAGTGCCGGTTATTCCCGCACACGGCCATCGCGAGCCGGGCGCGGCGCGGCGGAAGCTGGTTGCGGCGCGTGCCGATGATCGGATGCGCGGACAGGACGTCGTACAGCGGCGTGCTGCGGTAGGTGTTGCCGGGCAAATGCGCGATGCTGAAGTTCTTCGCGTGGCCGTCGATCGCCGCCAGCACCCAGAACACGAGCTGCACGACGAAGAAATTCATCCGGTCGCGCGCAGCGTCGGCCGAATTCGCGAGGATGCCCATGATCGTCTCGATGCCGGGGCCGCCGTCGGATTCGTATTTCGCGCCTGCGGGCGTGCCGGTCGCCTGGCACATGTCCTCCTGCGGCAATCGCAGGATCCACGTGCGGTCGCGCGATGGACGCCGGTCGAAGCGCTCGACGATCAGCGCTTTCTGGTCGTCGAACCGGCCGATCTCGCACGGTGCGACCGGCAGGCCGTACGCGGCGACGAGCGTCGAGCATAGCCATTCGTTTTCGACGGACGTCCGCATGTCGGCCTGCATGTTCCCGACGCGTCCGAGCGGCAGCTTGAAGATGTGCGTCGTCGGCGTGCTGCCCAATGGCCGCAGCCAGCGGTTTCCCTGACGCAGCAACGCGGTCTTTTCCTGCGCGCCGGCAATCGACAGGCGCAGGTCGCTTTCCAGCTCCGCGCGGCCGGGCAGCGGCGTGGCGGTCGCGTGGCGCAGCACGTCGGCGACGTCCGCGTCGTCAAGCGTCATGCCGTCGATCGCCTCGAGATCGACGGGCGTCTCACCGGGCGGCAGCATCTGGATCGCGCCGACGCAATCGCGGCCGATCGACGCGAGCAGCTCGAACGGCGCCGTCGAGCGGAGCCGGTAACGCTGCGCGATGCGACGGCGGATCGGCTCGCTGTCCGGCAGCAGGTTGTCGAAGTAATCGGCGACGATCGCGCCCCGGTGCGACTGGTTGCCGGGCGTGAAGGGCAACGACAGCGACAGCGGCCGCCCCTGTGGATCGTCGAGCCATTCAGGCAGGTAGACGAGGCGCTCGACGCCGCGCCGGACTTCCCAGTAGCCGACCGGAATGCCATTCATCCACAGGTCGAGCCGGTCGTGGCGGCCACGCGTGGCCATCGTCACCAGTCCTCCCGCTTCGAAACCCGGGGCTTGCCGGGTGCTGCGTCAGTGGGCCGCTTGCGCTTGGCGCCGGTTGCAGGTTTGGCTGGATTCTTGGCGGGCGTGGTGCCGCGGGCCGTTTCCTGCTTGCGCTTGCTCGAGGTCGGTTTCCGAACCGACGGCGCGGCATCGGGCACCGGCACGGGATCGGCCGATGCCGCCGACACGTCCTGCTTGCCCAGTGCGAGCGTCATGTGAACGCCGAGCGCGTTCAGCACTTTGAATAGCCGCTCGATGCTGACCGCCGACGGGTTGGCCTCGAGTTGCGCGTAGGATTGTTGCGTGACGCCCAGACGGGCAGCCAATTGCGCCTGCGTGAGGCCCGCGGCTTTCCGGAAGCCGACGAGTATCGGACGCAGTTGGGTCAGGGTCTGGACAGGAAAAGCCATCGGGCGCTCCGCAGGATGACAAGCGATCGTTTGTAATCTGAAAATACAGCCTATGGTATGTATTGTCAAAATACAAATGATCGGCTGTATTCAATAAAAACAAACGATAGACTGTCAAATGAAGACCCCGCCGGCCATCCCGCGTCAACGCGTCACGCCGCCTTCAGCGGATTCGCCTGCACGCTCCGTGCGCTTTCCGGATCGTCGTCGCCGAGCGGAATGAACGCCATGATCTCGAGGTCGTGCCCCGACAACGCCGGCAGCCGGAACGGGCTCGACAGCACGTTCAGCCGTCGCACGCCGAGCTCGCGCAGGATTTGCGAGCCGATCCCCGTCACGCGTCCGTCGCGGCGCGCATGGCCGGTCGGCACCCGCGTCGCGTCGCCACGCATGTCGCAGTCGAGCAGCACCGCCACCCCGCAGCCGGCCGCGTCGATCCGTTGCAGCGCGGCGTGCAGCGGCCACGAGTGCGCGGACGGCTCCGCATCGAGCAGGTCGAGCAGCGAATGGCATTCGTGCACGCGCGTCAGCACCGGCGTCGACGGATCGGGCTCGCCGCGCACGAGCGCGAGATGCGGCGCGCCGTGCACCGTATCGCGATACTCGATCGCGCGGAATCGTCCCCAAGGCGTATGCAGCGGCCGCTCGCCGATGCGCTCGACGAGCGACTCGTGTTCGCGTCGGTAATGGATCAGGTCGGCGATCGTGCCGATCTTCAGCCCGTGATGCGCGGCGAACGCCTTCAGCTCGGGCAGCCGCGCCATCGTGCCGTCGTCGTTCATCACCTCGCAGATCACCGACGCGGGCGTGAGCCCCGCGAGCGCCGCAAGATCGCAGCCGGCCTCGGTGTGTCCCGCACGCACGAGCACGCCGCCGGGGCGCGCGGCGATCGGGAACACGTGGCCGGGCTGCACGAGATCGTCCGGGCGGGCGCCGGCCCGCACCGCCGCGCGGATCGTGTGCGCGCGATCGGCCGCCGAAATGCCGGTCGTCACGCCTTCGGCCGCCTCGATGCTGACGGTGAACGCGGTGCCGAACGGCGTGCCGTTGTGATCGGCCATCGGCGGCAGCTTCAACTGCTCGCAGCGCTCGGCGGTCAGCGTGAGGCAGATCAGCCCGCGCCCAAAGCGCGCCATGAAATTGATCGCGTCGGGCGTCACGTGATCGGCCGCGATCACGAGATCGCCTTCGTTCTCGCGATCCTCTTCGTCGACGAGCAGGACCATCCGGCCCGCCCGCAGTTCGTCGACGATCTCCAGCGTGCCGGCGAGCGTCATCGTGCCTCCGTCAAATCGAACGCGCGGCGCAGCGCGTCGGCGCCGAAGGTCAGCACGCGGTCGGCCGCATCGATCGCGCCGAGCATGCTCGCGAAACCATGGAGCTGGCCCGGCCAGCGCACGAGCGTCACCGGGGTGCCGGCCTGCGCGAGGCGCAGCGCATACGCTTCGGCCTCGTCGCGCAGCGGATCGAATTCGGCGCTGATGATCGTCGCCGGCGCCACGCCTGCGACGTCCGGCGCGGCGAGCGGGCTCGCGAGCGGCGACGCGCGATCGGCGCCGTCGTCGAAATAGTGCTGCTTGAACCAGCGCATCGCGTCCGCCGTCAGGAAATAGCCGTTGCCGAGCGTTTCGTACGACGGATGCTCGGTCGCGCAATCGACGACCGGATACAGCAGCAACTGGTGCGCGATCGCGACGCCCGAGCCGCGCAACTGCAGCGCGGCGACCGCCGCGAGATTGCCGCCGGCGCTGTCGCCGGCCACGGCGATCGCCCCGGCGCGCGCGCCGAGATCGCGCGCACTGGCGGCGGCCCAGCGCACCGCGTCGCATGCGTCGTGCGCGGCCGCCGGGAAGCGTGCCTCGGGCGCAAGCCGGTAGTCGACCGACAGCACGAGCGTGCGCGCCCGGGTGGCGAGGCTGCGGCACAGGTTCGCATGCGTATCGATCCCGCACGACACGAAGCCGCCGCCGTGGAAGAACACGGTCAGCGGCAACGGCCCATCAGTGGCGGGCCGATACAGCCGTGCGGACAACTGACGGCCCGACAGCGGAATCCGCCAGTCCTCCTCGGCGGCGACGGCATCGCCCGGGGCGAACGCGCCGCCGGCGGCAAGGCTCGCGCGATACGCGGGAACGGTCAGCTGCGCGAAATCGATCGCGGGTGCCTGGGCAAACGCGGCGAGCAGCGCCTGCGCCTGTGGGTCGAGCGGCATGGGGACTCCTGTCTGAATCGGATGCGTTTTGAATCAGGTAAACCCGTGTCGCGGTTTTCCCTGAGTCCGCGCCGGACGCTTGCCGGCACGGCCTGACGGGCATTCCAGCGCAGCGGGCAGGGCGCCACATCATCCGATCGGACGATGGTTCGTTCGCACGGATGGCCAATTCTCACCATTCAGTGAATCTCCCGATGACGCCGGAATTTAGACGCGTCTTAATCATGGCGGCGCGGTTGGGTCGCGCCGGAAACATGCCGTATGGAGGATGGAGCGTGCTGATGGAGACGAGATGGGCTCCGCAAGAGAGCCAGGCAACCAGTGACGAGGCCGACATCGGCGTCGCGGATTTCAGCGAACTGATGGCGCGCATCTACCAGGGGCCGCTGGAGACGCCGCCATGGGCCGGCGCGCTCGAACTGGTCCGCCGTTGGCTGCAGGCGAACTACGTGACGCTGATCCTGCGCGCGGCCGCCAGCGACCGCCGCGCGCCGCTGTCCGTGCACGCGTCGGAATTCGGCCCGGTGGTGCCGGGCGACGGCGAGGCGTCGTACAACAACTACTACTATTCGCTCGACCCGTTCGTCGGCCTGCCGGCCGATCGCGTGGTCACGGTCGACGACGTGTTCGGCGACACGGGCTGGTTGTCGAGCGAGCTGTACAAGCAGTTCCTGAAACCGCAGGACGTGCGTTATATCCTCGGCGCCGACCTGCGCACGGCGTCGGGCGTCGAGTGCCGCTTCCGCGTGTGCCGCAACCATGCGTCGAAGCAGTTTTCCGCGCGCGACAAGGCGATCTGCGCGCTGCTGCTGCCGCACCTGAAACGCGCGGTGGAATTGCATTCGCGGCTCGACACGGCCGAGGTCGAACGCTCGATCTATGCGAATGCGATCAACCGGATGCAGATCGGCACGATCACGCTCGACGAGAACGGCACGATCATCGACCTGAACAGCGTGGCCGACGAGATCCTCAAGCAGAACAACGGTCTGACGATTGCGCGCGGCACGATCGAGGCGACCGATGCGCAGGAGAACCGCACGCTGAAACGGCTGATCCGCCATGCGGTGATGGGGCACCACGGCACGGCCGCGGCAACCGTCGAGGCGATGCCGATCACGCGCAGCTTCGACAAGCCGCGCCTCGGGCTGCTGGTGCGCACGGTGCTGCTGTCCGACTGGTCGGAGGACAACAAGCGGCGGCCGGCCGTCACGCTGTTCCTGCGCGACCCCGACCGCAAGCCGCAGGGCGCGCAGGAAATCATCCGCAAGCTGTTCGACCTGACGCCCGCCGAGACGTCGCTCGCGCTGCTGCTGACGAACGGACTGACCCTCGAGGAAGCCGCGGAGGAATCGGGGATCAGCAAGAACACGGCGCGCACCCATCTGCGCGCGATCTTCTCGAAGACAGGGGTCACGCGCCAGGCGACGCTCGTGCGGATTCTGCTCGGGAGTGTCGTGCCGCTCGGGTAAGCGACCATCAAGGTCGATCCATCGGAACCGGCCGCATTCGTCTGGCGATACATCGACAGGGGTCGACGTGTCGCGTATGGCACGATGAGGGCGGCGACGTCATGCAAAAGAGGCTCGCACCGCGCGAGCCTCTTCTCCATTCATCGCCGATAGCGGCTAATGCAGGGCGATGCCCGCTGCGTTCACGAGCCGCGCGTCGACCGATCGGCCCATGCCGACAGCGCCGGCCACTGTACACAGCCGCGCCGGATGAAACCCACACCCGTGCGGATCACGAGTGCGCCGATCGCCAGCGCGGCCAGATCGTCGAGACGACCGAAACCGACCCATGCCGCGCTCATCGCGAGCGCCGCCAGCAGCGACGACAGCGCATCGGTCCGCACATGCCAGCCGCTCGCCTCGAGCAGCGCGGAGCCGGTCTCGCGCGCCTTGCGCAGCATCCAGTGCGACAGCCCGGCCTTGCCGGCGAGCGTGAGCGCGACGAGCGCGAGCGCCGTCGCGCCCGGCTGCACGACGGGCGGCGTGGCAAAACGGTTCGCCGCGTGCCAGATCATCTGCGCGCCGGTCGCGACGAGCAACGCGCCGAGGCCCGCGAGCGCGAGCGGTTCGTAGGTCGGGCGCCGCGCCGGCGGCAGGCGCGCGTCGAGCCGGCACGCAATGAGGATCAGTGCATCGGCCGCGAGATCGATCGCCGCGTGGGCGACGTCCGCGAGCAGCCCCGACGAATGCGCGGACCACGCCGCGACCGTCTCCACGGTGAGCAGCAGCAGGTTGATCGCGAGGCTGACGGCGAGGGCGCGGGACGTGGCCGCATAGACGTGGGGCGTGGCGCGCGACGTGCGCTGCATGGCGAATCCGTCTGTCGATAGCGTGGGTCAGCCCCGAACGCTACCGGTCGACGGTGGCAGATCGGTGACAGCGGTGCAATCGCGGGAACGGCCACGCGCAACGGTGTTGCCGTGTGTCAGGCGCGTCGCCGTCAACGCGCCGATCTGCTCGCCGGCGCTGCCCGACCGGATCGGGCAGGGAACCGGTTGCCGGTACGCGGCTTACTTGTCGTACCA
The DNA here is from genome assembly GCF_002223325.1 of Burkholderia sp. AU15512. Taxonomy (NCBI): domain Bacteria; kingdom Pseudomonadati; phylum Pseudomonadota; class Betaproteobacteria; order Burkholderiales; family Burkholderiaceae; genus Burkholderia; species Burkholderia sp. AU15512. The sequence continues at coordinate 1,211,976 of NZ_NKEX01000006.1, read as the reverse complement.
GGTGTGGATTTTCGATGCACCCTGTTGCTGCAGGTATTGCTGAAGCTCCTGCTCGTTGCGGACCGATGTGGTCTGGTTGATTTGACGGTCGGTGATGTCGAGACGGTCGCCGACCCGTTTCGCGGACACCAGGTGACCGATGCCCGAATCGCGTTGCATGCCGAGCGCGAACTGGTGACCTTCGGGGAATTGCGCGAGCCCCTTGACGAGATCGTCGGCGGTGCCCTGACGATGCTCGACGTTGCCGTTGTTGATGTGCTTGAACGCGGCGGTCACCGTATCGGGCTGCATGCCGTGCGCGCTGATGTCTTTCACGTCCTGCTCCGACAGCCCGAGCTTCTGCACCACGGTGGGTTCGGACCAGCCGGTGAGGGACGCGATGGTATGCAGGCCGCAATCGTTCTGCGTGCCGGCGTGAAACGGCGTCGTGCCGTTGTCCGCGCCCATCGTGGCACCCGTTGCACCTGCGCCGCGCTTCGGGCGCGCCATCGACGACAAGTCGGATAGCTTTCCCAACGATGCTGCAGGCGCCCGCGGCTTTCCCGCGGAAGGCTCGATCGGGCTGTCCTGCGTGTGTTCGGAAACGGCACCGTTGCGGGCAGACGAAATTTTCATGGTGGAAATGCTCCAGGGAGAATCGGGAGGACGCCGGCGGCCCCGGTCAGGCAACGGTGTTCCGGGGAAGATGCGACGGTCGCCGGACAGGTCGAATCGAGTGTAGTGGATGCGTCATGCCTGAAACCGTGGCGCATTCGGATCCCCGAACGTCTTTTCGCATTCACCGCGCAACGCGCAGCGCGCAGCGCCGCTGTCGGCATCCGTGCGCGGACGAGCCTGAACGGCCTTCGCGAAAGTGGCGCTCGCTTCGTATCGCTGCCGGATCCGCGCCCGCACTATGCCAACGTAGCGCGCAATACGATCCTGCCGCGAGATCCCCATGTTCCGAAAGATCAGCAATGCCGTGCTCGAGCGGCGGCAGCCCGAGCCCTCGACGACGTCCGGCGAACGCAAGGCGCCGGAAACCGGCAAGCAGAAGGCTCCTCCGGTCGCGACGCCGCCACCGCAGCTTGCCGGGCTGGATACGCGCTCGCCCAGGAAGTCGGCGGAGACGCCGCGGGAATCGCCGTCCGACTGGGGCGCGGAAACGCTGAAGGCGCTGGATGGCGTCGCGCGGCCCGGCGCGCTGCCGGGCAGCGAGCGCGCGACGGGCTTCACCGTCAGGAAATCGCCGTCGCTACGCTCGAACACGTCGCTCGCTTCGCTGAAATCGAAAAGCCGGCCCGCATCGATCACGGACAAGACGAGCGAGGTCGAACCGTCCGAGCCCCGGCATGTGCCGGCCGTCGTCGCGGCCACGCTGCACGAGACGGAGACCGGGACGACACCGGTCGCGAAGGCCGCCAAGACGGCCGAGACCGCCGATCCGCCTGCAACGGGCGACCATGTGGCGCGTCTCGGTCGCGTATTCGACACGTATTTCGGCGAAGCCGGCGACGTCGACACGCCGGCCGTCACGCCGCCGTCCGTCAAACCGCCTTCCGGCAAGGACAAGCACACGCCGGTGGTCGCCGATGTGCCGCAGGCAGCGCGCAACGCACAACTCGACGCGACTCGCGCGTCCAACGAGCGCTTCGAGCGGTCGCTTGCCGGTCAGGACATGCAGCCGATCCGCAACAGCGGCCGCGACAACAACTGCTCGATTTACGCGCTCGTGCAGTGCGCGAGGCCGGACCTCGACGGTCCGGCGCTGGACCAGGCGGTGAGCGAGATCCGCGCCGGCTTCGACGCGCAGCACCCGGACGAGAGAGGCAGGATGCTGCTGCTGGACACCAACGAAGGCGGACACGGCGCGGCACTCGTCTCGCTCGTGAACGAGAAGTTCGGGGTCGACATGCAGGTCGGTGTCGTGCAGGCGGGGGTCGACGACACGCATCCGGTCACGACGCTCGGCCAGTTTCACGGCAGCCAGCATCGCGCGGGACAGGTGCCGACGCACCGTGTCGTCGTCTGGGACCAGCACGGGCACTTCGAGGCGATTACCAGTACACCGGGCAAGGCAGCCGGCAGCGGGATCGACGCGACGAAACCGAAGCCGGCGTCGCCGACCCCGACCGTCACGACCCCGCCGCCGGCCGACCTGGCCACGGGCAAGCGCGCCGACGACCCACCCAAAAAGACGGACGGAACGACGAACACCGGCAAGAAGGAAGCCGCGCCGCGCCCGCATGGCGAAGCACTGGGCCAGCTCGTGCCGAACGCCTCCGTCGGCGCGAAGGCGCTACGCAGATTCGGGCGATGGATCAAGGTCGACAACGAGAACGCGCTTCCCCAACTGCTGAACAGGACGAAACCGGAAGGCGGGATCGTGCAGGGGCTGACGAAGGCGCATCTGACCGCCTCGCCGGCGTCCGCGCTGGCCCTGGCGCACGAAGGCGTGAATACGGTCTACGCAGCGCAGGAGCTGGGCTCGTCCGCGCTGCGCAAGAGCCGCTACCAGAAGCAGCTGGGGAACTGGCCGGCTTCCGCCGACGAGCCGAAGGTCGCGACGGGCGGCCACGAGGTGCCGTTGTCGGAAGTCGCGGGAAAGACCGACTTCCAGTCCCGCTACGATCTCAAGGTGGCGATCCTGAATCAGCCCGAGGGCCCCCAGCGGGAGAAGATGCTCGACGTGCTGACCGGGCGCTACATCGCCGAGGTCCAGGGCAAGAACCGCGTGGTCCGGTCAGCGATCAAGACGACCATGTCGGCCGTGGGGATCGGGGCCGGCGTCGGTCTCGCGGTCGGCACGCATGGCGCCGCGCCGGCGGCGATCGCAGGCGGCGCGATCCTGTCGGGGCGCGACCTGCTCGACAACCGCAAGGCCGCCCACTCGCTCAAGCAGCACTACCGCGACAAGAAGATGGCGGCCATCGCCGATGGCGCGATGCGCAACCGGCTGGAGAAACAGTTCGACGGCGAGCCGGGCGCGACGGAAAAGGGCGATTGGGACGGCATTCGCGACACCGTCAACCAGCAGCGCATCGGGCGCTTCCTGCCGCTCAAGTTCGACCTGTTCGACGAGAACAAGTCGACCGACAACAAGAAGCAGGAAGTCGACCTCGTGAAGAAGCATGCGGCCGCGCGCGTGGTCGGCATGCTGGAGGAAAGCCACGGGCGCCAGTCGCTGGCGCCCGCCTATCTGCAGGCGAGCGGCGGCGTGCGTCACAAGGAGTTGAAGGCGTTCTATCGCAAGGCGGTCGACGACGACCGGCGAGCCGACGGCGGCAGCGACATCGCATCGGCATTGCAACTGATGCGCGATCTCGGGATGTCGAAGATGGAGGCGATCGCCCACCTGCGGACCGCGGCCGGCGGTGTCGCGCAGAAGCCGCTCGACGAGGATCAGGCCAAGCAGATGAAGGACGATCCCGATCCGATCGTCAGGCTGATGGCGCAGTCGCCAACCGACCGTCTCGAATCGGCACTCGGTTCAGCGATGGGGCGGCGCTAGCGGCGCGGCAATCGCCGGCGATCGGCGAAGAAGCCGGTAATTGCAGAGGGAGCGGTCAATTTTTCATGATCGCGATTTTGAGTCAGGTAATTATGACGCGTTGCAATCGATATTTCGCTTCGTATTTATGCGCGTCGATACGTGCCGGTTCCCGTGTCGGGTCATCCACTCACCTATATTGACCGCACGGAATGCAAGCCGGGTAAATACTTCCAATCAAAGACAGGAGTGTCCGATATGGCCGCGAATATCACGATTACCGTCAGTCCGTCGACGACCACGCCGACCGACTTCGGCAATTCAGGCGCCAATGGTGCATCGTCGGCGAATCAGCCGGTGAACCTCACGCTGGACGCCGGTTCGCTGGCCGCGCTCCTGAAGCCGCCGGCCGGCGGTAACGGTGGCGTGAACGGCCTCGGTGGCGCGGGCCAGGGGCTGCACAACGTCAAGCTGAGCTCGGACAAGGGTACCGTGCAGGTGCAGATGGACAGCCAGGGCAACCTCTACGACAAGAGCGGCAAGAGCATCGGCAAGCAGAACCCGGACGGCTCGTTCACCTTCGACAGCGGCAAGAGCCCCGAGGCCGAAATCCTGAATACCGGCTCGGCGAACGGCAAGCACCAGCCGCAAGGCCGTGAAACGATGGATGCGTCCGACGTCAGCGTGTCGGCGGGCGATCTCCGCGGCCCGAACGGCAACGGAAACGGCAGCCCGGACGCCGGTTCGACGATCCCGGTGAGCTACCCGCAAAATAACGGCGGGTACAACGCGAACGGCGGCAACAGCGTGCCCGGTGGCGGCCAGAACGCCAACTTCGGCATGGGCAATGCGCCGACCGGCGGCCAGACCATCACGATCACGCTCGGCGACGGCGCGTCGCCGAATGGCAGCGTGCCGCCATCGGGCAACTCGCCGTATGCGAACGGCGGGCTACCGGTCGGCCTGGGCGGCTCCGGGCAGGCCGGCCAGGGGCTGCACAACGTGAAGCTGAGCACCGACAAGGGCACGGTGCAGGTGCAGATGGACGATCAGGGCAATATCTACGACAAGAGCGGCAAGAGCATCGGCAAGCAGAACGCGGACGGCTCGGTCACGTTCGACAGCGGCAAGAGCACCGCAGCCGAGATCCTGAACACCGGCTCGACGAACGGGAAGCATCAGCCGCAGGGCCGCGAAACGATCGACGCGTCCGATGTCAGCGTGTCGGCGGGCGACCTGCGCGGCAGCCAGGGCGAAGCGCAGGATGCGGCGACCGGCAAGGAAGTCGAAAAACTCAGCCAGTTGGGGCTGGGACCGGTGGATCCGCAGGGGCAGACGGTCACCGTCTGACGCAGCGGGCACGGCCGGACCGGCAGCGGCAATCCGCCGGCCCGGATACGACGGACGACGCGGCGGGCGCGACGCGCCTCGCCGCATGGCACTCGCAATTGGCATGAGACGGCTCATTCTGGATCGAAGCGAGGACGTGATGCAGTTCGTAGCGTCCTTGACGGGGGAAGCGCGTTACCCCAACTACGACGACGCGATCGGCCTCGAGAAAGATGGCCGACTCGTGGCCGGCGTCGTGTATCAGGCCTACAACGGCCCCAACGTGGCGATGCATTTCGCGGTGGCCGGCTCGCCGCACGTCATCACGCCCGGATTCGTCTGCGCGGCGTTCCGCTTCCCGTTCATCCTGTTGCGCTGCAACCGGATCAGCGGCTACGTCCGCGCCGACAACCCGGCCGCGCAGCGGCTCGACGAAAATCTCGGCTTCCGGCGCGAAGGGGTGATTCGCGAGGGGGCGTCCGACCGGACCGACTTCATCCTCTACGGCATGCTGAAACACGAGTGCCGGTTCCTCGACGGCCGCTACCTGGCGGCGATGAACCGCGACCTCGCACAACCGGAAGCGGTCGTGCCTTGAAACGGGTGAACCGATACCATCAATCGACGCGCGATGAATGGAAGGCGCACTTCATGAAAAATCGGCATAAATCGACACAATGGAATCATTGCGGATTTAATCGAATCGACATAAAAGATTGTCGCCAGCGCAATCGGTCGATATTAATTTGTTTACACATCAAGATAAACAAATCAAGGTGAAATCAGCAAGGGAAGCCTCATTGACAATTCGTTACAGATAAGCGCAATACGAAAGTTTGCCGGATGCAGCATAATCTCATCGCATTGCGGTTTTCCTGGGGTCCGCATAACAATTTGCGCGACACGATCAACTCATTTTTCATTGATTTGTTTACCGATTAAGCTAAACGAATTCAAGCGAATTCAATGATGGGAATGGCATTGAAAATCAATACCAATGTTTCCCACGTGGCTATTTTTCAGGTGACGCCATTTGCGTATAGCTGCGGCGTATTCCGCTGATTTCGCCTGACATTCTCCGTTTACCGATCCGGCTCCCTTGCCCAGGGTCGTATGTAGCATTCATCGCATCCGCCTTCGACGATGCAGCCCGTCGCCGTCGCCGGAGCATCCAGTTGCCGCAGTCGGAACCATGACATCGCTCCTCGCATGAAGCCGCCCGCCGGCCGGCATGGACGACGCCTTTCCTGCCTGCTCATACAGGGAACGAGCTGATAATGAATCTTGCGGTTTTCTCCAAAGACATGACGCGGCGCGATGCAATCTGCAGCCATCTCGCCGCGAACGGCATCGCCGTCGACCGGTTCGACGACGAAACGACCTTCGCCCGCGCGCTCACGCGTCGCGAGTTCGATGCGATCCTGATCAGCATGGAGCGGGGCATCGATCCGCAGCATCCCGTGCTCGTCCATCGCGCGTGCCACGGCGTCCAGCGCGCGCCGCTGATCCTGATCTGCTCGCCGGGCGACAGCATGGACGCCGTGGACCTGCTGGACTACGAAACGGACGAGATCGTGCTCGCGCCGATCAGCCTGCCGGAACTGTTGCTGCGTCTGCGCCTGACCAGCCGCCGGCTCCAGTGCACGCGCAGCAGCGTGGACCGCGAACGCTTGACGTGCGGCCCGTACCGGCTGGATCGCCACGCGTCGGCGGTCAGCGTGGCCGGCGACGTGATCCGGCTCACGTCGCGCGAGTTCGCGATCGCGTGGATGCTGTTCTCGCAGTTCGACAAGTACGTCGCCCGCGGCGAGATCGCACGGACGGTGTGGGGCAGCCCGGAGGACGTCGTCAGCCGCTCGCTCGAACAGCACATCTACAAGCTGCGCAAGAAGCTCAGCCTGAACGGCGAGCACGGCGTCTACCTGCGCACGATGTATGCCGTCGGCTACCGCATCTTCATCCAGACGAGCGAACACCGCGTCGCGCCGGTACGGCAACGCACGACGATGCCGGTGCCGGCGTATGCCGACGACATCGATGCGCCGGTCGCGCGGCACGCGGCCGCCGGGCGCTGACGCATGACACGGGCACGCGCGACGATCGATCGAGCCGGGGCACGTTGCCTGCCGTGGCTTCGCCGGATGGAAGCGCTCGCCATCCCGTTCGCCCCGGTTCGCTCCCATGTCTTCGCACATTCCATCACACCGCACGGCAACTGAGGCCGCCCGGACCGACGACACGCGCGGGCCCGACGGCGCGACGCCGGATGCCGCGCGCGATGCGGTGCAGCTCGACGGCGATGTCGTGCTGAGCCTGCTCGCGGTGATCGGCGGCGGGGGCGCGGAACTGAAGGACGCGGCCGGTGGCGGGCAGGGCCAGGGGCGGCCCGCGGACACGGCGCCCGCGCCGGCACGTGACGGCGTACCGTGGCCGCGCACGGCGTCCGGTGCGCCCGGTGCGCTTGGTGTGCCCGGCATACGCGGGGGCGCGACAGGGCCGGTGGCGCCCGGCACGGGCCCGGCACTCGCTGGAAGCGCGCAGGCAGGTGGCAACGCGGTATCGGGCATCGTGCCCGACGAAGGCGGCGACACGGCCCAGCGGCAGGAACCTGAGCTGGCCGCGCCCGAAGGCGCGCTGCCACTTCCGTCGGCACCGGAGGGCGACCTGTCTCCTCGGTCCGGTGCAGGTAACGCCGGGGCATCCGCGGCCGATACGCAGCCGGCGCTGCACACCGCAGGTCGGGACGACGTCGGGCCGCACGCCGGCGGCGCGGCCGGCGAAACGGTGCGGGGGCTGGCCGGAACGCCGGTTTTTGCCGGACCGGCAGGGCCACTCGCAACGCCACCGCGTGCCGGTGCCGGCGCCGTCGCGCAAAACGAGCCGTTCACTCCGGCACGCGGTCATGCACTGCCCGATACGGAACCGCGAGCGTCCACGCTGCCCGTCACCACCACCGCCACGACGCAAATGCCTACGGCGCGACGCGGCGAAGCGGCACCGACGGCCCGCTCCGCCCACGACGTCATCGCCGATGCAGCCGGCACGGCCGGCCGCTACGCGAGCGCGACCGTGCGCCGCGCAGGCACGCTCGCGGCCGCCACGGGACGTTCGCTGGCCGCGCACGGCGCGGCGCTGCCGGGCGTGCGCGCGCTGGAGGCCAACCTCGTCGAACGCGGGTGGCTCGCCCGTCGTACGCGGTCGTCCGTGCCATCGGACGAAGCCGGCATCGGTACGGGTGCCGGCACGGATGCGGGCGATCCGTCGTCCGTCGCGTCGGGCAACGAAGCCGCCGGCGTGGTGAACGTCGTGCGGTTCGTGGTGCAGGCACGCGAATGGCTGGACGAGCGACGCCCGCGCACGCCGGCGGCCGGCTGCCCGCATCGCCGCAGCCTGCGTTGCCGCTGGCACTGCCGCGCGGGATGCACACGGCGCGGCCCATGAGCGAGCACCGCCTCGTTCCTTTTCAACCGACCAACCGACGGGGATGACCCGCTTCGACATGAGAATCGACACGATGCAGGGCGCGGCGATCGCGCTGCTGGGCAGCATGCTGCTCGCGGGTTGCAGCACGCCCGCACCCTCCGCGGCAAACGGCACGCCGGTGTTCCCCGATCCGGGTGCGGCATGGGTGGCCGGCGGCGCCCGGGTCAGTGCGCGCGACCTGCGGCAGGTCGTGCCCGGCATCACCGAGAACCAGGTGTACCTGCTGATTCATGAACCGCATTTCAGCGAAGGCACGTACGGCGTCCGCGCGTGGAACTACCTCTTCAAGCTGCCGACCGGCCGCCCCGGCGAATACGCGACGTGTCAGTACCAGGTGCAATTCGACGCGCACCGGCTGGTCCAGGCGACGCACTGGAAAGACCCGGTGTGCGCGCAATACGCGACGCCGGGCGCGACCGCGGCGGCGATCCCGGCCGACGCGCCGTAGTGCGGCTCAGGCGGCGCGGCGGAGCGCACCGCCTGCGTCACAGGCGCGCGCGGCCGCCGGACGAATCGCGCAGCAAGTCGCGCAGCCAGGTGCCGGCATCGGGCGCCGGCGCGGCTGGACAAGCGTGCCGGGTCAACACGTAAAGCAGGCAGTCCGCTGCGTCCAGATCGCGATTCGGCTGCGGCTCGTGACGTTTCAGCACCGCTTCGCAGCGGAAACCCAGGCGCTCGATGCAATGACCGGCCGGGCTGCCGGCCACGCAATGCGCTTGGATCCGTTGCACGCCGCGCTGGCCGAGCAGCCAGCCGAGCAGTTCCTGCAGCGCCATCAGGCACGCGCGCCGGCGCCGTGTGCCGCCGCGCTTCGCGATCATCACCGACAGGCGAACCCCGGGCAGGTCGGGGGTGAGTTCGATCACGCCCGCGAGCTGCCCGGTGGCGCGGCACTCGCACACATAGCGGATCAGCGTCCGGTTACGCCAGCCGCGGCGGGCTTCGGCGATATACGCGTGGGTTTGCGCGAGATCGCCGTGACGCCCGATCGGCAGGTACTTCATCGTTTCGGGGTCGCTCAGCATCTGCTCGAAGAGCGCGGGCGCATCGCCGGGCACCAGCGGGCGAAGTATCAGCCATTCGGTTTCGAGGTGGGTCAACGGGGGCAGTCGCATGATGATCGCTCGTCATCGATCGGTCGGATCAGTGTTGCGCAATGGCGTGCGCCGCGGCGCGAATGCGCGAACCTGCACGTGCGTCACGGAATGTCTTCGCATGGGTGGCGCCGGGTTCGTCGCACCGCACGGGTAGCGCGGTGCGCCGTGACATGCTGGCGGATGCGCGGCGCCGCGTGGCAGGCAGCACCGGCCGCCGCCGTTCCCTCGATGGAGATACCGCATGCGTTTCGCACTCGCAGGATTCGATCTGTTTCATGGGGTACTCGAGACATTCGCGAGCGCCGGATGGACACCCGTATCGCTGTTCAGCTTCGTGACCGACGACCGTGTGAATTCGAATGCGGAGATCGTGTCGCATGCGACGCGGCACGGGCTGCCGCTGCAGCTGTCGCGAATCGACGAAGCCGCGCTGCGCACGCTGCGCGATCTCGATTGCGACGTGCTGGTGGTGGCCGGGTATGGCTGGCGGATTCCGGACTGGACGCCGTACGTGCGGCACGCGATCAACTTCCATCCTTCGCTGCTGCCGCAGGCGCGCGGCCCGTACCCGCTGATGCGCGCGATCCTGGATGGCCATCGCGAATGGGGCGTGACCTGCCACCGGATCGCACCGGAATTCGACGCCGGCGAAATACTGGCCCAGGAGCGCTTCGCGCTCGCCGCCGACGAGTGCCACGAAAGCCTGCAGCTCAAGGTGCAGATGGCCGGCTGCCGGCTCGCGCAGCAGGTCGCGTACCGCTTCGACGCGCTGTGGGCCGCGCGCGTGCCGCAGGCGGGCGGCAGCCATTGGCCGATGCCGTCGCAAACCGACCGCACCCTCGATTTCACGCAGCCGGTGGATCGCGTGATGACGCAGGTCCGGGCCAACGGGCTGCACGAATGCATCGCGCACGTCGGCGGCAGCGTGCTCTACGTGCGGCGTGCGGTCGGCTGGCACGAACGGCATGCGTGGGAACCGGGCGCGATCGCGCACGTCAGCGGCCGCCGGTATGTGATCGCGGTGCCGGACGGTTTCGTCGCATTGCTCGAATGGAGCGCGCTGAGCCTGGCCCGTCGCGCGGACATCGGGCCGTGATCCGCTGCGCGCGGCGCGTATGGGCGGCGCGATTCGGCCGGTCACGGGGTCACGCCCGCAGCCAGAAGAATTCGCCGGAAGCGATGCCTTCGAACATCTCGTCGCTCGACTCGATGATGTTCTGCCGCCAGTAGCGGCCGTGGTCGGCATAGTGAACCAGCAGGTCCGCGAGATCGGCACCGCTGAAATCGGGATCGAAGGGCAGCCGCAGGATCAGGACGATCGAGCCCGTGTCCGCGTCGATGCCGAGTTGCGCCTGGTCCTGCGCGTAGATCAGCAGGTTGGCCTCGAGCATCAACCGGAAAATGTGCAGCGTGCGGCCCGCCGTGACGGTGCCGAAGTGGAAGTTCGCGTAGATCGCCTCCTGGTCGCGCTCGACGTGCTCGAGGCGCACCTCGAACCCTTCGACCTCGACCGAACCGGTTTCCTGCACGTAGTCGACGTCGTGAAGCCCGACTACCGCGCAAAACTGGGCCACGAGTTCGAGATAGCGGGGATCGTTCATGAGCGGGACGACGCGACGAAAGCGGGAATGAGAAGAGGCCGGCGCGCCGGAGCCCGCCGGATGACCGGGTCGGGCTGGCCTGTCGCGCCGGCGGTGGCGCCGCGGTGCGGCGTGCGAAGCGCGTTACTGGTTCTTCGCGATGTCCTTGAGCGAACCGGTTGCCGAATTGGTGGCGTTGGCTGCCGCCGTCGCCGCATTCAGCTGGGCGTTGTTCGATGCCTGGGCGGTGGCTGCCGCCGAGCTCGCCTGCGTGATCGCGGTCTGTGCCGCCGTGGATTGTTCAATGCTCGCGACTGCTGCACCTGCACCTGCCAATGCGCCTGCCATGGTGATTCTCCTTGTGAAGTGACGACGGTTACTGCGGATAAACCGTTCTCGAGCGGCAAGGGCCGCAGCGGAACAGAACGGAAGCGGGGCGCGCTACGCCCGCCGGATCTGCTGGATCACACGCGTGGCGGCCAGCAGGCCGCGGTAAAGCGTCGCGCGATTCCGGTTGTCGATCTCGGCGCCCGGCGTGGCGTTGTTCACGTTCTCAGCGATCTCGGCGAGCGCGCGCTGGATCCCGTCGATCGTCGGCGCCGCGTTCGGATCCCTGACGACCGCGGAAAGATTGTCGAACTGCTTGGCGTAGGGCGTAATCGGTTCGTACATGTCGGTGGTCCTGTCGAGGTCGGTTGAAATTCAGGAGTCCGGCGCAGCCGGGCGGGGCGCGGCATGCACCTGCTCCGCGCTGCGCACGATCGTGCTGCTGTCGACGGACGGCAGCGCCGGGCCGGAGGCGACCGGCACGCCGGACGCCGGCACCGGATCAGCCGGTGCGTCCGTCATGTAGATGTGCTTGACGCCGTCGGGCGTCTGCGTGTACTGCACCGTGTCCGACGACACGATCTCCGAATACTGTCCGGTCACGGGCGCGGCGTGGCCGGGATGCTCGACCGCCTGCACGACGAGCCGCCGGATGTTCGAATCGAGGTCGGCGCGCACGCGCGTGACGGCCTTGTCGAGCGCGTCCTTGCTGTCGACCGTGCCGGTGATCGCGAACTCGCCGTTGCCGAGGTACTTGACGCGCACGCCCGCGATGCCGAGTGAATCCTCGATGCTGTGCACCGCGTTCTGCGCGACGTCGTAGCTGCGCACGACGTCCTTCGATGCGATCTTCGCGAGCGTCGAGCGGACGAGCTGATCGTCGGCGAGATTGGCGACCATGCCCGTCACGACGCTCGTGTTCCCGACCGTGCGCACCTGCAGCTCGGTCATGTGCGCGGCCGCGAGCGCGTCCTGGATGCGGGTGGTCCGGTAGTCGGCGCCGTGTCGCAGCGCGGCCTCGCTGTCGGGCGCGGTGGTCAGCAGCACGGCGGTGCCCGCGACGATGCCGATCGCGATGCACGCGACGAGTGCGCCGTAGTAGCGTCGCCGCTTGCGCCGCTCGGCATCGACCCGCGCATCGGCAGGCCGGGTCAGCAGCGTCGACAGCAGGTCGAGATCCGACGGCCACGGCACGTCGTCAGGACCCACGCACAGGATCGTCTCGCCGAACCGCATCGGCACGAAATCGACCAGGATCACCGTTTCCGGTTCGGCCGCGGTATCCGCGGGCGTGGTTTCCGGCGCGTCGATACGCGTGATCGCACGCACGACGCCGGACGGATCGACGTCGAGCGTCACGTCCGGGCCGCTCCAGTCCGTCAGACGGATATCCGCATCGGCACCGCCATGAACCCGATGCTGACCCGGCGCGAGCTGCAGCATCGCGCCCGCATGGAATCCCGTCAGTATCCGTAGCTGTTTCATGAGCGAAGCGTTCAATCGATATCAGGTCCGTATGCCGAATCGGCGGTGCCGTGCACGACGGGCGCGCTTCGTCCGTCTCGCTGTGAATGTAGAGGCTAAAAACGCGCTGCCGGCCCCGGATGCGAAGACTTCGCGTGTCGAACGAAGCATCGGGCGCCACCGCGCTACGGCATGCGCCGCAGCGCGCGCAACGTGTCGAGCGCGTCCGCGGACTGTCGCGGTGTGCGCGGGCGGTCGAACTGGCGCAGCAGCAGGCCGGCCAGCACGTTGAAGTCGCGTGCCGCTTCCGGCAGCGGTGCCGCCCCCCGCTGCGGCGGCGGCTGCGTGCGCAGCATCTCGAGATCGGCCTCGGGCAGCGCGACGCCGGACTGCTGCACGCGCAGCCAGCGCGCCGACCACGCGTGCACGTGCGCGGCGACGCCGGCACCCGGCTGCGCGGCGAGCGCGCGTGGCAGCGCGAGCAGTTCGCGGGCGCACGCGTCGCGCAGCGCGCGCGGATCGAGGCCGGGCGCAGGGGCAGGTGGCGATTCCGCGGCGCGCGTCGACGCGGCCGGCCCGGCCGTGGGCCTGCGGCCGGTCTTGAACGTGGCCGTGGCGACGCGTTCCATTTCGTTCGCATCGTCCTGCTCGTCGCCCTGGCTGTCGCGCCCGCCGCCGTTTCCGCCCCGGCGTTCGTGCTCGTCGCCGGATACCTCGAGTTCCGGCGGTTCCCCGGCGGTGTCGGCGCCGTCCGCTCCGTCGAGCGAACCGGCGCCACGTTTGCCGCGTGCGGTGCGGCGGCGCCGGGCGAGCCGCGCGGCCATTTTCTTCGCGCGCTGCATCTGCGCGGCATTCTGCTGTGCCTGCATGCCGCCCTGCGCGAAGCGCGTGCCGCGATACAGCGTCGCGAATTGCCCGGCCGGCTTCGTGCGCGACGGTTTCGCCGACTTCCGGTGCGCGGCCGCCGCCTGCTGGGCGAGTGCGGCGGAGTGGGGTCCGATACGTGTCATCGCGGCCTCGCGTCAGTTGGGAAACGCCGTTCGCATCATCTCGTTCGCGAAATGCAGGATCGCGGCGCACGACAGCGGGGCGGCGATCACCAGCACGATCGTCACGGCGATCAGCTTGACCGCGAACGGCAGCGCCTGGTCCTGCAGGGACGTGATCGCCTGGACGAACGACACGGCGAGCCCGACCGCGGCGGCCGCGATCACGAACGGCAACGACACCGTCAGGCACAGCAGCATGCCCTGGGTGGCGGCGTGAACCAGAGAATCGACGTCCATGGCGGCTCCGGTCATTTGTAGGTCAGCACGAGCCCGTGGATCAGCGCCGACCATCCGTCCATCACGACGAACAGCAGCAGCTTGAACGGGATCGCGACGTTGGTCGGCGACACCTGGTTGAGCCCCATCGACAACAGCACGTTCGCGATGATCAGGTCGATCACGATGAAGGTCACGTACAGCAGGAAGCCGATCTTGAACGCGTCGGTGAGCTCGGTCAGCGTGAAGGCCGGCGCGAGCACGATCAGGTCGGTTTCCTTCAGCGACTGCGCCTCCTCCTTCGGCCACACGATCGACGCCGATCGCATGAAAAAGCGCTTCTCGCGCTCCTGCGTGTGCTTGATGAGGAACTGCCGGAACGGCTCGCGTGCCGCGTCGGCCGCCTGGATCACGGCCTGCGACGATTGCGGCGAGATCGTCTGGCTGCTCAGCGTCTTCGCCGCCATCATGCCGATGGGCGCCATCACGTACACCGACACGAGGATCGCGATGCCGTTGAGCACCATGTTCGGCGGCACCTGCTGCACGCCGAGCGCGTTGCGCAGCAGGCCCAGAACGACGACCACCTTCGCGTACGACGTCACGACCATCGCGACGAACGGCAACAGGCCGATCGCAACGACGATCAGCAGCAGGCCGGACAGGTCACCGTACTGAACCATGCTCGTGCGCCATGCGGAGAATGCGGATGCCGACGTGTTCGCCGATGCCGACCAGTTCGCCGTAGCCGATCACCTGGCCGTGCGCGACGAGCTTGAGCGTCAGGTCGGCGATCGCGGTCGGCAGCTCGATTACGTAGCCGGGCGCGAGCGACGACACCTCGTCGATCGTCAGCGCGACGGTATCGGCGACGAACTGCACCGGCAGCTCGAGTTCGCCCACTTCGACGGCTTGCTCGGCATCCGGGGCATCGAGCCCGGCGTCCGGCGTGTTCAGGACGGTGGTTTCCGTCATCACGGGTTCCTTCAACAAAGTGATCGTTCGGGTTTGCACGGCCACCGCGGCCCGGCCATGCGCGAGGCCCGCGCTGCCCCAGGTCGCGAAGGCGACGGGGTGCGGCGCGGGGTCCGCACGGGCGCCGGCGCCGTGCAGCCACGCGGCGTCGAGCGACGGATCGAACACGCGCAACAGGATGTCGCCGCCGCGCAAGCTCTGCAGCGTGTCGATCGACAGCGCCTTCACGCCGAGCACGAGGCTGCCCGGCACGCGCAGCGACGCATCAAGCCAGCCGGCGCGCGCGGTGCGCGCCAGGCACGCATCCAGCCACTCGATGCAACGGCCCGGCAACTGCACGAGCGCGTCGTGCCGCCGGTCGCGCAGCGTCAGCGACAGCGCGACGGTCACGCTGTGCGGGCGCGGCGCCGGCCACGCGCCGCGCCGGACCGCGACGACCTGCGCGCCGGTCAGGCCGAGCGTATCGAGACAACCCAGCAGCGGCGCGCACAGCACGTTCGCGACGGCGTTGCGCAGGGTCAGTTCGGGGCTCGTGCGCCGGTCGGCAGCCTGGGCCTCGGACCACGCGCAGACCGATAGTGCGGGGTAGCGTTCGAGATCGAGCAGCAGATGCGCGCTCACGGGGCCGGCCGGCGTGTCGATCCGCAGCTCCGCGACGGCCGGGTCCGCATGGTCCGGCGTGTCGACCGCGAAGCCGCAACGAAAATCGCGCACGCCGAGCGTGTCGTGCAGGAACACCGGCAGGCGCGCATCGAACAGCCGGCGCGACGCATGCGCGCGCGCCGGATCGAGCGGCGGCAGGACGAGCGGCGCGCACGGCGCGTCGCCGGGGGTGATCGAATGCCGAATCAGTTTCATCCGTGGCCGGAAAATGCCGCCGTTGGCCCGCGCAGGCCGCCCGCCGGGCGTCGTGCTCGAGGCAATTCACGCGGGGCCGGCTACCACACCGTGAGACGGACGGTCCGCGGCTGCCCCCATGCCCGCAGCATCGTGTCGAGTTCCTGTTCGAGCGCGACGCTGTGGGCCAAGAGTAACTGTCGTGCTTCGCGATCCTGTGTTTCGAACCGAAGCTGCAGGTCGAAATGCGAAAGCGACACGTGCAGTTCGGTGGCCGCGAGGATCCGGTCGCTCAGCACGACGTGCGCTTCCCACTGCCCGCCGGCCGCGACCGCGGGATCGCCGCAGAACGCCGCGATCTCGCGCGACAGCACGCCGAGCAGCCCGAGGTGGTCGCGCTGCTCCTGCAGCGTGACCGTCGCGATCGGTGCGGCGGCGCTGGCGATGCGCGCGGCGATGGCGCGA
The DNA here is from genome assembly GCF_002223325.1 of Burkholderia sp. AU15512. Taxonomy (NCBI): domain Bacteria; kingdom Pseudomonadati; phylum Pseudomonadota; class Betaproteobacteria; order Burkholderiales; family Burkholderiaceae; genus Burkholderia; species Burkholderia sp. AU15512. The sequence goes on along the minus strand of NZ_NKEX01000006.1, from coordinate 1,195,685 downwards.
CATTCGGCCAGTTCGGCGGGCGTCGGCGCCGGGTCGGAAGCGGGCGCGTCGCGCTCGTTCGAGATCAGCGGGAACGGCTCCGCACGGCCGGACGACGGATCGGCTTCATCGGACGGATCGTTCTGCTGGCGCGACGCGGGCGGCGCATCGGATACCGGGCGCGCCACGGTGCGGCGCGTGGCCAGCAGCGCCGCGTAGTCGAACCGGCGCGCGCCGCGCGCGGTCCGCGGGGGCGCGTCGTCCGGGGGCGGCAGCGCTCGCGCGTCGCGGCTGTCGATGCGGGGCACGGCGCGGCGTCAGACGGTGATGCGGCCGATCGGGCGCAGATCGACGTGCTCGCCCAGTTCCTGGTACGAGTACACCGCCAGCCAGTCGAGCTTCGCCTCGATCATCCGGCGCACGTAGCGGCGGATGTCCATCGACGTGACCAGCGCGACGCCGTCGGTCGGCTGCGGCCCGACGACCGCCTGGATCTTGTCGATCAGCAGGCCGATCTCGTCCGGTGCGAGCGCAAGGAAATTGCCGGTCGGCGTCTGCTTGATCGCCTGCCGGATGTGCTGCTCGATCGGCAGGTCGAGCAGCACGGCCGACAGCGTGCGCTGGCCGCGCGTCGCGCGATGCGCGATGAAGCGCGACAGGTCGCCCCGCACGTACTCGGTCAGCATCAGCATGTCCTTTTCCTTCGGCCCCCACGCGATCAGGCTTTCCATGATGGTCCGCACGTTGCGGATCGAGATCTGTTCCTCGAGCAGGCGCCGCAGCACGTCGGCGATCCGCTGCGGCGGCAGTACCTTCTGGACTTCCGCGACGAGCCCCGGGTGATCCTCGCCGAGCTGCTCCAGGATCCACTGCACCTCCTGGATGCCGAGGAACTGCGTCGCATGGTGGCGCATCAGCGCGACCGACGCGTGCGCGACGACCTGCTCGGGGCCCCACGCCGGGATCCGCGCCTGGGCCTCGCGTGCGTCGACCCAGTGGGTCGGCCGCCCGCCGGGATCGATCGGCGGCCGCGATTCGCCCTTCGCCACCAGCGCGTCGCGCTGCTGCACGTCCTCGGCTGACAGCGGGGTGCCCGTCGCGACGCGCTCCGGCTCCGGCAGCATGACCATGCCGGCCGGCAGCTCGACCAGCAGATGCGGCACGTCGTGAATCAGGATCTCGGCGTACATCGCGGGCAGGCCCGCATGGGTCCACATCGTGATGCCGGGAAACGGCAGCCCCAGTTCTTCCTGCAGCCGTGCGCGCTCCGCGCCGAACGACTTGTCGAGCACCGGCAGCACCAGCCGCTGCATCAGGTCGGGGGCGACGCGCACGCCGATCGGGCAGGCGAACTGCGGCGCCCGCGTCATGATCGCGGGCGTATCGGCCTTCGCGCCCGAACGCTGCATCGCCTGCAATCCGTCCTGGGCCGGCCCTTGCTGCGGCTGCCGGTCGTTCAGCTTGTACGCGATGAACGCGAGGATCGCGGACAGCAGCAGGAACAGCACGACCGGAAAGCCCGGCACCAGCGCGAAGCCGAGCAGCAGCAGCGCGGCGAAATACAGCGCGCGCGAACTCGAGCCGAGCTGGCGGCCGATTTCCTCGCCGAGCGAGCGCGGCTTGTGGCTGCGCTCGTCCGCGACCCGCGTGATCATCACGCCGGCCGCGACCGACAGCAGCAGCGACGGAATCTGCGACACCATCGCATCGCCGACCGACAGCACCGAGAAGCGGTTCGCCGCTTCGCCCGCGCTCATGCCGTGATAGGCGACCCCGACCGCGATGCCCGCGACGATGTTGATGGTCGTGATCAGCAGGCCGGCGATCGCATCGCCTTTCACGAACTTCATCGCGCCGTCCATCCCGCCGTGCAACTGGCTCTCGATGGCCAGCGTCGCGCGGCGGTGGCGCGCCTCCTCGGGGCTCAGCAGGTTCGCGCGCAGGTCGGCGTCGATGCTCATCTGCTTGCCCGGCATCGCGTCGAGCGTGAAGCGCGCGCCGACCTCGGCCACGCGCTCCGAGCCTTTCGCGATCACGATGAACTGCACGGTCGTGATGATGATGAACACGACCAGCCCGACGACGAGGTTGCCGCCCACCACCAGCTTGCCGAAGCTGTCGATGATGTGGCCGGCCTCGGCGTGCAGCAGGATCGACTTGGTGGACGCAATGTTCAGCGACAGCCGGTAGAGCGTCGTGAACAGCAGCAGCGATGGAAACGCGGACAGCGACACGATGTCCGGCACGTACATCGTGACCATCAGCAGCGTGACGCTGATCGTGATGTTGATCGCGAGCAGGATGTCGATCAGCTCGGGCGGTAGCGGCAGGATCATCAGCGAGATGATCGCGGTCACCAGCAGCGCGATGCCGATTTCGCCGCCTGCCGGGAACTTGAGGGCCTTGAACATCGGAACGCTCAGTGAAGGGGTGGGGTGGAGGGCGAGCCGATCGCGTCGACCCAGCGCAGGATCGCGGCGACCGTCTCGAACAGCTCTTCCGGTATCGGCTGGTTCAGCGTGACCTTGTACAGCGCGCGCGCGACGGGCGGGTTGCCGATGATCGGCACGCCCGCGTCGCGGGCCGCGCGCCGCAGCGATGCCGCGTCCGCATCCATGCCCTTCGCGATCACGACGGGCAGCGGGTGTTCGTCGGGCGCATAGCGCACCGCGACCGCGAAGTGGGTCGGATTGACGACCAGCACGTTGGCCAGGCCGACGCGCGGCTTCGGCGGCGTGCTCGCCAGCTCGCGCGCGAGGCGGCGGCGCTCGCCCTTGAGTTCGGGACTGCCTTCCTGCTCCTTGTGCTCGCGCTTCACCTCGTCCTTGCTCATCTTCATCTTCTTGATGAACAGGAAGCGCTGCAGCTTGATGTCGACGGCGCCGACCAGCAGGAAGATGCCGACGGAGATCGCGCCGAGCTTCGCCAGCATGTCCCAGAACATCAGCGACAGTCCGCCGAGCGGCTGGTAGATCGAGCCGACCACGAGCGGGAACAGCCACTTGATCGACTGCCACATCACCCAGCCGAGGATGATCGCCTTGACGACCATCTTCGCGCAGTCGATCAGGCTCTTCGCGGAAAAGATCCGCTTGATGCCGCTCGCCGGATTCACCGTCTGCAGGTTCGGCGTGACCGGCTTGGTCGCGATGCGGAAGCCCGCTTGCGCGACGGAGCCGGCCGTGGACGCCAGCGCGGCGGCGAACACGCATGGCACGATCAGCTTCAGCGCGGTGGCGCCGAGCCGGAACAGGTCGGCGTGCATGCGCTCCAGCGTGCGGTCCTGCGCGACGAACGACAGCGGGATCGACACGAGCTCGTGCAGCCCGTCGCGAAAGAGCGGCACCGTCGCGACCAGCGCGATCAGCGCGCCGGCCATCGACAACGCGTCGGCGAAGTCGGTGCTGCGCGCGACTTCGCCGTCCTTGCGCGCATCCTCGAGTTTCTTGTCGGTGGGCTGTTCGGTCTTTTCGTCGCTCATGAATGGGCCCGCGGCACATCTCGGCCGGATCGGATCAAAAGGGGCGCGCATTCACGCCGCTGCGATGACCTTAGCGCCCGCCGCACGCGGCCGGCGGGCGCGATGCGAAGCGGCGCGGCGCGTGCCGAAGCGAGCGGCCGGCCGGCGCGGCCCACCGGGCCCGCTTCGCCTCGCGCGTGCTGGCTTCGCATGCGCGCCGGCCGGCCGGGGCGGAATTGCTATGTTGGCAGACGTCGGCATGCATCCGGCGGCGAGCCGCCCGCCGCACGACCGGCCGGACCGTTTTCCTCTCATCGCAGGAGTGCATTGCCATGACCGTAGACACGCCGGAGTACCTGAACTGCAGCCCGGAATTCATTGGCGGGCTGATCGAGACCGTCTCCGTGGCGCTGCTGGACAATTTCCCGAATACGCCCGTCGACCTGTTCGACATCGAGCAGGTGATCGACGCGCTGCGGCTGCTGCGCCCGCGTGTGGTCGAGATCGATGCGCTGGACGGCCTCCTTCGCATGGCGAAGGGACAGTGGCAGGAAGCGAACCAGGTCCTGCTGCGGGTCATCGAGATGCGTCCGCAGTTCGGCTATGCGAAGGCGCTGCTGGCGTTCTCGCTGTCGTCGATGGGCGACCCGTCGTGGCGGCAGATCGCGACCGAGGCGCTCGCGGACGATCCGCACAACAAGGACACGCGCGCACTGGTGCGGGCGCTCGAAGTGAAGGACGAGGTCGATCGCGCGATCCGCGAGCATCGTCCGGGCCAGCCGTTCGTCGCACCGGCGTCGCTCGAGGAAGCCGGCGCACGCACCGACGCACCGCAGGACACCGTGCCGCACGCCCCCGCGCCGGCGGCCGAGATGTTCCACGGCGGCGCCTTCCTGCGCGCGTGATTCAGAGGAGGCACCGAGATGTCCATCGACCCCGTCAGCCAGCTCGCACCGGCCGCCCTCGACGCAACGGCGGCGACGCCCGCAGCCGCGTCCCCCGCGACGACCGAGCTCGGCGACAAGTTCACGGCGCTGATGGCCCGCGCGCCGATGGCGCCGCCCGAGCACGCGGGCAGCCATCTGTCGTCGTCGGTATCGAAAGCGATCGAGGCGCAGGACGTGCAGTTCCGGCACACGATCGAGGATGTCGGCAAGCTGACGGCCGACCTGCCGGGCATGTCGATGACGGAGATGACCCAGCGCACGATCCAGATGATGTACGAGATGACCAGCATGCAGATGAACATGCAGGTCAAGATGAGCCTCGCGGAATCGTCGAAGTCGTCGGTGCAGACGCTGATGAAGAACCAATGAGCCCCGCGGTCCGCCGGCGTGCGGAGCGGAACGTCGCGAACGGCAGTGCCCGAAGGGCGGGTGGCAAATCTCATGAAGTCTAATCGTCGCGCGGCGCGCATTGCGGTCGTCGCGCTGTGCATCGCGCTGCTCGGCGGATGCAAGAAGGAGCTGTACGGCAGTCTCACCGAGCAGGACGCGAACGAGATGCTCGTCGCGCTGCTGGAGCAGGGCGTGTCCGCGAGCAAGGACAGCCCGGACGGCGGCAAGAACTGGACGCTGGACGTCGACGACGCGCAGGTCGTGCGCGCGATGGAGGTCCTGCGCTCGCGCGGGCTGCCGCACAGCAAGTTCAACGACCTCGGCGAACTGTTCAAGAAGGACGGCCTCGTATCGACGCCGACCGAGGAGCGCGTGCGCTTCGTGTACGGCATCTCGCAGGAGCTGTCGTCGACGCTGTCGAAGATCGACGGCGTGCTCGTCGCGCGCGTGCAGATCGTGCTGCCGAACAACGACCCGCTCGCGCAGGACATCAAGCCGTCGTCCGCCGCCGTGTTCATCAAATACCGGCCGGACGCCGACATCAACACGCTGATCCCGCAGATCAAGACGCTCGTGATGCACAGCGTCGAAGGGCTGACCTACGACCACGTGAGCGTCACGACGGTCGCGGCCGATCCGGTCGAGCTGTCGAAAGCGCCGCCCCCCGTGTCGAGCCCGTGGTGGATGATCGCGCTCGGCGCCGCCGTCGCGGCCCTGCTGGCGGGCGCGGGCTTCGCCGCGTACCGGTTCGGCTTGACACGCGGCGCACCGCCGCTGCAGGGCTGGCTCGACGCCTTTGCCGGGCGCTTCCGGCCGGCCCGCAAGGAGCCGTAGGCGATGGCGGGTTTCGCAGCGCCAGCCGGGCTCGAGGCCGGCGTGCCGGCCGTGCGCGTCGCGACGGCGCTCGACCGTCATCGCGAGAACGTCGATTGCGTCGCCGACTGGGTGCACCCGTCGTGGATCGCCGCATCGCTCGGCGTGCCCGAAGCGCACCTGCGCGACTGGCGGGCACTGCTCGCGGGGGCACCGACGAGCGCCGCCGTACGGTGCTCGCGCGCGCTGGTTCGCGCGCTCGGCGTGACGCCGCCGGGTTTCGTCGAATTGTCTCAGGGCGCCTTCGCCAGCATCGGTGCGGCCGTCGCGCCGCAGCCGAACGCGTGCCTGCTGGATGTCGCACCCGCGCCGCTGACGCTGCGGATCTGGCGGATGCGTGCGCTGCTGCTGCGCCGCGGCGAGGTGCGGCGGCTGATCGACCGGCATGCGCAACGGCGGCTCGCCGACTGGACGGGGCTCGACGTGGACGTGCTGATGCGCGGCCCGAACACCGACAGCGCGAACGACGCGGCACGTCTTGCCGCCGTCGCGATGCCGCCGCTCGCGTCGCTGGATGCGCAGGCGCTCGCGATCGAAGGGATGCTGCTGATGCTGCGCGACCTGAAGGGCGCGGCCGGGCTGCCGTTTCCGCTGTCGCGGCTTGCGTTGCCGCGCATGATCGACGTGCCCGCCTGGCTCAACGCGTTGCCGACGCAGCACGACGAAGCGGGTACGGCCCGGCTGTTTCGTCGTCTGCCTGAATTGCTTCGGGAGTGGGCATGGTTATTTGGCTGAACAGCAGCCGGATGACGGCCGGCACCGGCGACGCGGGCGTGGACGGCCCCGCGGTGCGGTTCGGCGTGCATGGCGACGTGGTCCGGCGCGAGACGTTCGGCCATCTGCTGTCGATCGCGGACGCTTACGCGCAGCTCGACGCCGACCGGGCGCGGGTGCTCGAGGACGCGCAGGCCGAGGCCGCCGCGATCGTTGCGGCGGGCGAGGAACAGGCCGAGCTGCTGCTCGACGCCGCGCGCGACACTTACGAAACCGCTGAACAGCGCGGCTACCGCGAGGGTTCGAACCGCGCGCTGTCGGAATGGATGGAGCGGCTCGCCGATGCGACCGACGCGCAGAGCCGCCTGCAGGTCCGCATGCGCGAGCGGCTGGCGGACATCATCGCGTCGGCGGTCGAGAGCATCGTGCACAGCATGGATCGCGAAGCGTTGTTCGAGCGCGCGCTGTCGACCGTCGACCGGATCATCGACAATTCCACCTACCTGCGTGTCGCGGTGAATCCGCAGGATTACGAAGCGGCACGTGCCGCGTTCGACCAGCTCGCGGCAAAGTGGCGCGACCTCGGCCGGCCGATTCCGGTGTCGATCGTGGCCGACCGGCAGCTCGAGCCCGGCGCGTGCGTCTGCGAGACCGATTTCGGCTCGGTCGACGCGAGTCTCAACACGCAGTTGCGGGCGATGCGCAGCGCCGTCGCCCGCGCACTGAAGCGCTCGATCTACCTCGACGCGGCCGACGTGAACGGCGCGGCGGACGATCCCGATGATGCGGCGGCCGCCGGCACCGGCGACGAAGCGGAAAACGGCGATGCGGCGGCGGCCGAGGTGTCGCGATGAAGGACGGCTGGTTCGACCGGACGCTCGGCTTCGAGCGCCTGACCGACGAGATCGAGCGCGAGATCCTCGCGCGGCCGGGGGTGCTGCGTACCGGCAAGGTGATCGAGGTGATCGGCACGCTCGTGAAGGTCGGCGGCCTCGACGTATCGCTGGGCGAGCTGTGCGAGCTGCGCACGCCGGCCGGCGCGCTGCTGCAGCACGCGGAAGTGATCGGTTTCACGCGCGACTGCGCACTGCTGTCGCCGTTCTCGCGGCTGACGGACATCTCACGCTCGACCCAGGTGGTCGGGCTGGGCCGCTCGCTCGCCGTCAAGGTCGGCGACATGCTGCTCGGGCGCGTGATCGACAGCCTCGGCAATCCCGTCGACGGCGGCCCCGAGATCGAGTCCGACACGCTGCAGCCGGTGTTCGCGTCGCCGCCCGAGCCGATGAGCCGGCGCATGATCGATACGCCGATGGCAACCGGCGTGCGCGTCGTGGACGGGATGATGACGCTCGCGGAAGGGCAGCGGATGGGCATCTTCGCACCGGCAGGCGTCGGCAAGAGCACGCTGCTCGGCATGTTCGCGCGCGGCACCGACTGCGACATCAACGTGATCGCGCTGATCGGCGAACGCGGCCGCGAGGTGCGCGAATTCGTCGAGCTGATTCTCGGGCCGGCCGGCATGGCGAGATCTGTCGTCGTCTGCGCGACGTCCGACCGTTCGTCGATGGAGCGCGCGAAGGCGGCCTACGTGGCGACGGCGATCGCCGAATACTTCCGCGATCGCGGGCTACGCGTGCTGCTGATGATGGATTCGCTCACGCGCTTCGCGCGCGCCGGGCGGGAAATCGGGCTGGCCGCCGGCGAGCCGCCGGCCCGGCGCGGCTTCCCGCCGTCCATCTTCGCGGAACTCCCGCGCCTGCTGGAGCGGGCCGGGATGGGCGCGACCGGCTCGATCACGGCGCTCTATACGGTCCTCGCCGAAGACGAGAGCGGCAGCGATCCGATCGCGGAGGAAGTCCGCGGGATTCTCGACGGGCACATGATCCTGTCGCGCGAGATCGCCGCGCGCAACCAGTATCCGGCCATCGACGTACTCGGCAGCCTGTCGCGCGTGATGTCGCAGGTGATGCCCGCGCCGTACGTCGACGCGGCCGCGCGGGTGCGCGCATTGATGGCGAAGTACCGCGAGATCGAGATGCTGCTGCAGATCGGCGAATACAAACCGGGCGCGAATGCGCTCGCCGACGAGGCGATCGCACGGCACGACGCGATCAAGGCGTTCCTGTCGCAGCCTACCGACGAAATCGTCGCGCTGGCCGACACCGAGGCGCGACTGCATGCACTGACGGCTGCCTGATGGCGGACGCGAACCGACACCGCATCGCCGCGCTCGCACACGCGAATGCGCGGCGCACGCGCGAGATCGATGCCTGGCGCGGCGCGCTCGCCGCGCGACACGACGAACGCGCGGGATTGCTCGCGCGCCGCGCGGCGAAGGTCGCGCAGATCGACGGCGAGACGCGGGTGATCGACGGCTACCAGGCCCGCGTCGCGCAGATGACGGGCGGCAGCGACGGCTTTTCGATCGACGCGTTCAACCAGTGCGTGCGGTACATCGGCGTCGTGACCGACCGCCGGCGCGCGATGGTCGCGGAACTGGCCCAGCTCGACGGCCTGATCCAGGGCGTGGACAGCGAGATCGCGCGGATTCAGCGCGACATCGCGCGCAACACGCAGCGGATCGACCAGTGCAGCGAACGGATCGCGACGATCCGGCAGGCGATCGATCTCGCTCGCGAGGACGCGCAGGACGAAGAGAACGAGGAGATCGCCACGTCCCGGTTCATCCGGGCGCGTGCCGCCCAGGGATGACACCGGATGACCCAGACACTCGAACCGCTCGTCGGCCTGCATGGCCTCTTCATCGGCTACCTGACGGTGACCGGCGTCTGTTCGCTGAGGCTGTTCGTGCTGATGTTCGTGTTCCCGCCGACCGCGGACGGCGTGATCCAGGGCACCGTGCGCAACGCGATCGCGATCGTGTTCAGCGCGTATGTCGCCATGGGCCAGCCGATTGCGTTCATCGAAGCACTGCACGGCCTGTTCCTCGCCGAAGTGATGCTGCGCGAGGCGGCGATCGGGCTGGTGCTGGGCTATGCGGCGTCGACCGTGTTCTGGGTCGCGGAAAGCGTGGGCGTCTATATCGACGACCTGACCGGACACAACAACATCCAGATCACCAATCCCGCCAGCCAGGAACAGAGCACGCCCGTCGGTACGTTGCTGCAGCAAGTGGCGATCATGGCGTTCTGGGCGCTCGGCGGGATGACGTTCCTGCTCGGCACGCTGTACGAATCGTATGGCTGGTGGCCGGTATCGACCGGCGCGCCGATCGCGGGCGATATCGTGGCGTCGTTCGTGCTGCGGCAGACGGACACGCTGATGCAGTCGATCGCCAAGCTCGCCGCGCCGCTGCTGTTCATCCTGGTGCTGGTCGACGTCGCGTTCGGCTTCGTGTCGAAATCGGCGTCGAAGCTGGATATTTCCAGCCTGAGCCAGCCGGTGAAGGCCGCGGTTGCGATCGCGATGCTCGCGATCTTCATCGGCTTGTTCGTCGACCAGGTGCACGGACAACTGGCCCTGAATTCCCTCGAGGCGCAATGGAATGGAATTTTTTCAAATCGTGGGAAAACAGATAATCATTAGTTTACTAATTCATTTCAAACTCAATCTTTCTCAAAAAATGGCCAAAGATTAGATTAATTGAGTTTCTTCATACTTCATTCCATTACGCTGTTCTCCAAGGCGGCCCGACAAGCCGGCACGCACTGGAGTCAGTTATGTTTTCGACACTTTATTTCCCGCTTGCTGCCTATCTGGGAACCCCGGATTTCGCCGCAGGGCGCGAACGTTTCGGCGCCATGCTGTTCAACGGCGACATCGGCGTCGCTCGCCAGCTGGCGAGCCGCTGGGCGGACGAGGCCGATGCGCCGCGCAATCCGCCGTACGCGCTGCAACTGCACGCCGACATGCAGCTGCTCACCGGCGGCGACGTGGAAGCGGAAGAAACCTATCGGGCCGCGCAGCGCCTGAGCCACGCATCGCGCCAGGCAATGCGCGCGGAATCCTGCCGCAACACCGCATGGCAGGCGCTCTTCCGCTACCGGCTCAATACGGCGCTGGCCTGCTTCGGCCGCGCAGCGGACGAGGACGACATTCCGATCGACCGCGTGCTCGAAGTCCGCGTCGGCATCGTCTGCGTGCTCTACGAACTGGGCCGCGTGAGCGAAGCGATCGGCGAACTGGATGAACTGCGCGAACTGGCTCGCGAGGCACCGGAACCGACCATGCCGGCCTGGCATGAGCTGCTCGCGGCGCTGAAGCTCGACATCGCGATGCAGTGCACGCTGCGTTCGTCGGCCTCGCTGCAGGATCACGTCTACTGGCAGTCCGGCTTGATGCACGGCCGCTCCGCGCGGGCGTCGCTGCACGCGTACCTCGACAGCGCGCAAAGCAGGATCGATCTCGCGAGCGTGCATATTCCCGTGCTGCGCTCACGCGTCGATTACCTGTGCCAGTTGCGCGACGCGACCGGCGCCGACCGGAATGCGGTCGACGGACTGCTCAGGCACGTGAACTGGGCACGTGACCACAACCTGCGCGACTACCAGCGCACGCTGCGGCTCGATATTGCGCTCGCGATGCTGGCATGCGATGCCGCCCAGGTCGCCGACATGATCCTCGAGCCGCTGTACGGCGCCGCGCAGTCGGGCGTCGGCGGACACCGGCAGATCGAATACCTGTACTGCGTGGCCAAGACGCGCCAGGCGCAGGGGCGGCTGAAGGACGCGCAGCAGTTCTACAGCCGCTATGCGCTGACCTCGATGGAGTGCCTGCGTGAAGCGCTGTCGGCACGCGTGCCGTTCCTCGAGCGCAAGATCCGCGAGACGTCCCAGCTCGACGACATCGGCGCGCGCTTGCCGGCCCGTTACCGGCGCGCCTACACCTTCTTGCTCGAGAACCTCGAGCACGCCGACCTGTCCGTGCGCGACATCGCCGCGGAAGTCGGCGTGACCGAGCGGGCGCTGCAAAGCGCATTCAGGAAATTCCTGAACATGTCGCCGACCGAGCTGATCCGCCGCCAGCGGATGGAGCGCATCCGCTCCGAGCTCGTGGACGGCTCGGCGTCCGACGGCGGCGTGCTCGCCACCGCGAGCCGCTGGGGCGTGCAGAACCGCTCGACGCTGATCAACGGCTATCGAAAGCAGTTCGACGAAGCGCCGTCGCACACGCTCGAACGATAACGAACCGAATTTTCCCTCCGTAACGGGTGTGCGACAGCGATGAGATCGAAGGCGATATTTTGCGCGGCGTGGGCCGTGTGGGTGATCGGCATGGGCGCGACGGCGGCAGCGCATGCGGACGCGGTGCGCTGGCGCAGCGGCGTCGCGCACGTGACGGCAGAAGGCAAGGATCTGAAGGATGTGCTGCGCGACCTGCTCGCGAGTCAGGGCGTGACGGCGTCGATTGCGGACAACGTCACCGGAACCGTGACCGGGCGCTTCGACATGCCGCCGCAACGGATCCTCGACACGCTCGCCGCGACGTTCGGCTTCGTGTGGTTCTACGACGGCAGCGTCATGTCGATCAGCAACGCGAACGACGTCACGCGCCAGATCGTCCGGCTCGACAACGCGTCGATCGCCGATCTCAACGCCACGCTGCGCGGCATGCGGCTCGACGACAAGCGTTATCCGCTGACCTACGACAGCAGCGCACGCACCGTGATCATCAGCGGGCCCCCGCAGTACGTGCAGATGGTGGCCGGCGTCGCGAAGCATCTCGACGAGAACATGCAGCGCTCGAACGGCACGGTGGTGCGCGCGTTCAAGCTCAGCAGCGCGTGGGCAGCCGACCACAAGGTGCAGCTCGACGGCAAGAACGTGGTCGTGCCGGGCGTTGCGACGGTCGTGTCGAAGCTCTATCACCCCGAGCAGGGCGGCTCGACGGGCAATCCGTCGGCGCAGACGATCGGCGGCATGCAGCGCCTGTCGCCGATGGCCGACGCGAGCGGCGGCACCACCGGCGGCACCACCGGCGGCTCGCCGGTACCGCCGCTGCCGCCGGGCATGGCGGGCGGCGACGCGTCGCGCAGCCTGGTCAGCGGGCTGTTCGGCGGCGGCCAGTCGGGCAGCGGCAAGAACGGCGCCGTGTCGGACGGCACGCAGGGCGGTGCCGCGGATCCCGGGCCGGGCGACCCAAGCCTGCCCGTCGTGGAAGCCGACCCGACCACCAACACGGTGCTGGTCCGGGACACGCCGCAACGCATCGGGCTCTATGCGCCGCTGATCGAGAAGCTCGATGCGCGCCCCAACCTGATCGAGATCGAGGCGCACATCATCGAGATCAACGACGACCTGCTGCGGCAGATCGGCGTGGACTGGCGCGCGCACAACAGCCACGTCGACCTGCAGACCGGCTCGGGCACGCTGCAGCAGAACGGCTACAACGGCAACATCAACCCGAACTTCGGCGTGACGACGCTGGCCGACGGCACCACGTCCGTCGCGGCCACGCCGGTCGGCGGCGCGATCACGGCGGTGCTCGGCAATGCCGGGCGCTATCTGCTCGCGCGGATCACCGCGCTCGAATCGACGTCGCAAGCGCGGATCGACTCGAGCCCGAAGGTCGCGACGCTCGACAACGTCGAGGCGGTGATGGACAACAAGACGCGCTTCTTCGTGCGCGTGCAGGGTTATACGTCCGGCGATCTCTATTCGGTGTCGACCGGCGTGTCGCTGCGCGTGCTGCCGATGGTCGTGCAGGACAAGAACGACGGCACGACGCGGATCAAGCTCGACGTGCACATCGAGGACGGCCAGCTCACCGGCGACAAGGTCGATACGCTGCCGGTCATCACCAGCAGCGAGATCAACACGCAGGCGTTCGTCGGCGAGGGGGAGAGCCTGCTGATCGCCGGCTACAGCACCGACAACGATTCGAACGGCGTCGCACAGGTGCCGTGGGTGTCGAAGATCCCGCTGCTCGGCGCGCTGTTCCGGAATACCGACCGGTCGCACAAGCACATGGAACGCGTGTTCCTGCTGACGCCGCGGATCATTCACTTCTGACCCGGCGGCTATGCGCGGCGCCGTCGATGCCGGCGCCGCCGCATGGGCGGGCGCTCGTCAGGCCGGGTTCCGGTCGGACATCACGATGTTGACCGTCTTGCTCGGATCGCCCGCGAGGCCCATCGCGGCCGCATCGTCGGTCGAATACAGGTATGGGCGGATCGCGTCGCCGTCGCCGGCGGTGCGCCCGTCGGACAGCGTCACGGTCATGTTCTCGTCGTGACCGGCGAAATCCTTGTCGCCGTCGACCTTGCTCACGTCCGGATTGCCCGCGCCGGACGCCTGCCCGTTGTCGGCCCCGCCGTCTTCGTACAGCACCTCGTCCGGATGCGTATTGCCGTTCGCATCGGATGGCGAGATCCGTACGCCGATGTCGTGCGAACCGCCGACGAAGGTGCCGGTCTGGCCCGGTGCGAGCGTGAGGGTCGCCTTGTTCTGGCCTTGCACCGCGTACGTGAACGACTCGGGCCGGTTCGTATTGTTGGTGACGTTGAAGGTCTTGTCGTTGCCCGTACCGGTGTGGACGGTTTGCGTCGACGTCGGGGCGATACCGTCGATCGCGCCGGCCTGCGCCACACCGCCCGCGTTGGTCGACAGTTTCGCCGAGCTTCCGGAGGGCGCTCCGCCAACCGGCGGATTCTGGTCGTTCCGGGTGCGCGGCGTGTTCGGATCGACCGGCGCATTCCGGCCGTTCGACGGTAATGTCTGCGGCTGGACCTCATGGTTGGCCAACGGCGGGGCGGACCGGCCCGTGCTTGCCACCGGTGGCGAGGAGGGCGAGTCGTTGCCGTTTTGCCCTGACAACAGGCTTTTGAGCTCCGCCATCAGTGCCTGGATGATCTGCGCGATCTGTTGCGAACCCGGGCTGTCCGCCGATCCGGCGTCGCGCGCGGGGTCGGTCCGGGAAATCGGGGCGTTGCCCTGGACGGTGATGGTGATCATGAGCGCCGTTCTCCGCGGGGAGTGATCGGGGGAGGCGCGCTCGTCGACCGGCGCGCGTCGCCGTTTGCGCCGGCCGGACTGCGTCAGGCCGGCGTCGTTTGCCGTTTGCCGTTGGTCGCTTGCCCCTGGCAGCATCGTAGGCCCTTCGACTGTATGCCTCGGCGCAGCGCCCGGGCGGCCCGACACGAAACACCGGCGCGCGACGCGAAGTGCCGAAGTGCAGCGTGGCGAAGCTCGCCGGTGGCGGCGCCGACCGCGCGCGGCGCCGTTCCGATTCGCAAACCCGTCGCCCGCTTCGCGCCGGCCGCACGCGTCATCCGCCATGCGGCCTATAGTCGGTCGAGGTGGCCCGTCCAGCGATTCCCGGAAGGAGGCAGTCATGTCCTTGACAGTGAGTTTGAATTCCACCGGGTCGACGAACTTCGACCCTTCGCAGGATTCCGGTTCGAACCAGGCGCAGATCACGCAGGTGCTGGCCCAACTCGAGCAGATCCTGCAAGCGGTGTTCGCCGCGCTCAAGCAGGCGTCGGCCGCTGACGGAACGCAGCCTGCCGGCGATGGAAACGGAGGCGGGATGCCGTCGATACGGCTGGCGAGCGGCGACGGCGGCAGCAACGACGGCACACCGCTTTCGTTCTCGCTGAACGGGCCGTCGTCGAACGACGCGCCGCCGGCCGGCAGCGCACCGCCGGCGAACGCCAGTATCCCGCCAGGCGGGCAGAGCGACGGGCAGACGCATGGCCAGAGTGGGTCGACGCTCCCCGCGAACACGGGCGGCAGCGCGGCACATGCGATCGCGGACGACCTGCGCAGCCGCTACGGGCTGAACGATACGCAGATCGCGGGCGTGCTCGGCAACCTGCAGCAGGAAAGCGGCCTGAAGCCGAACGTCAACCAGGGCGGCGCCGAAGGCGCGCCGTCGGGCAACTTCGCGGACGACAACGCGAACGGCTGGGGGCTCGCGCAGTGGGGCGGCACGCGCAAGCAGGGCGAGATCGCGTATGCGCAGCAGCACAACCTCGATCCGGGCAGCCTCGACGCGAACATCGGCTACATGAACCAGGAACTCGACGGCCCGTACAGCAAGACGATTTCCGACCTGAAGAACACGACGAACGTGTCGCAGGCCGCCCAGGTCTGGGACACCGACTACGAGCAGGCGACCGATCCGCAGATGGACAACCGGCTCCAGTACGCACAGAACTTCCTGAACGAAGGGCTCTGAGCCGTATCCGCCGTCCGGCGCGTCAACGCGGCGGCGGCCCGCATTCCCGCTTGCCCCGTACCGCGGCCAGCGACGGCACACCTGCCGTTATCGCGACTGGCAGCGTGCCGGCGGCATGATGCCTGGGCGCGCATTGGCGCCGCACGACACATCTTCCGCATCGTCCGGTAGATCGGTGGCACGCGTCCGGACGGCGGGCGCACGCGCAGGGTCCCGCTCGACAGCGACGGGACGCATACGCGCCCCGGCGTCGCCCCCGGCGATTCGGCAGCGCCCCGGCTCCCACACCGCCCGATCTTTCCCCTCGCTCGCCATCCCTGTCGCTACGGCAACATATGCCCGCACACGCCCCCGGTCCTGCCTGGGCCGGCGTCGTGCGCGAGTGCACCGTACGCGACATGGCGATCCATCACGCTCGACATTATAGAAATAATGTCAAATTAAAAGGCGTGATAAATTGGATATTTAACGGTTTACGTTATATTATTTACGAAATCACCAGCCCAACCCGCCATGTCCGATCTCGCTGCCGACGAATCCCGCCTGACCGCCGAAATCGAGCGCCTCAAGGCCGACTTCCCGAAAACCCGCGAGCTCTATCGCGAAGCCTGCGCGCTGCTGTTCTTCCGTTTCGGCATCACGCCCACCGCAAACCGCCTGTACCAGCTCGTCCGCAAGGGCAGCATGAGCACGCCGACGGCCGTCCTCGGCGAGTTCTGGGCCGAGCTGCGGGAAAAGAGTCGCGTGCGCATCGAGCATCCCGACCTGCCGGCCGATCTGCAGGCGGCCGCCGGTGAGCTGGTGGCGGCGCTATGGAATCGGTCGAGCGCCGACGCGGCCGGCGCGCTCGACGCATTGCGCGCGGAGGTCGAGGCCGAGCGGGTAGCGGCAAGGGCGGAAGTCGCGGCATTGCAGGCCGAACTGGCCCGCACCGAAACCGCGCTGGAGCAACGCACGGCCGCGCTGCTGGCCGCGCAGGTGCGCATTCAGGAACTGGAACAGGCGAGGGCGGCGGACGACGCATCGCGGCAAGCGCTGCAAGCGGACATCGAACGCCTCACGGCCGACAACGCGGAAGGCGACCGCGCACTTGCGCAGGCGCGCGCGGATTTCACCACCCAGCTCGACCGGCTGCGCGACGACGCCGGTCGGGCCGAGGAGCGCTTGCGCGCGTCGGAGAAGCGGGCGCTTCAGGAGATCGATCGCGAGCGGCTCGCGGCCGCGCGGCTGCAGAAGGAACTCGAGGCAGCAGCCTTGCGCATGGAGCAGCGCGATGCGCAGCAGCGCAAGGAAATGGCCGCACTGCAGACGCAGCTCGGCGACGCGCTCCACCGATGCGGCGTGCTTCAAGGGCAGCTCGACGGTGCGCAGGCGACCGAGGCGGCACGGGTCAAGGAACTCGATGCGCTGCGGCGCGAAATGACGGCGCTCTCGCGCCGGTCGGCGCTGCGTGGCGCCAAGGCAGCGCCCGCCGCACAACGGGACGAGCGGAGGGCGCGCACGCGAAAGCGCGCGGACGAAGCGCCGCCTCGTTGAAGTAGAAACCGCAAGCGTGCGTCGGCCGAAGGCGACGCACGTCCGGAGCCCGGAGCCCGGAAGCCTGAAGCGGCCACGCAAGCGACCGAGCCCCTCACACCCCCGATCGCCCACCCATCCACCGATACCGATCAACTCGACACATACCGCGACGGCAACGCCGGCGCATCCGCCGGAATCGTGACGAGCGACGTATTGAGCCAGCCCTGCGGCGACCCATTCGACTGCGCGTAGGCACCGACGTACGGCATCATCCGCGTCGTCTGATAGACCTGCGGCGTCCACCCGGCGGGCGCGAGGAAAATCGACGTCGCGCGCTTCTCGCTATACGCGGACGCCCCATACGTCGAGATGTTCCACAGCGTCTGCTGATACGTCGCATAGTCGGCGTTGTGCCGCGAACCGCCGGCCTGCCAGCCTTCGAGCTGGATGAACGTGTTGTACGTGCCGGCGCCCGCGAGCAGGTTGTTCACCGTGCGCCCGTACAGGAACGACAGGATCAGCCCGCAGTTCGCCGGCGCGAAATCACTGCCGACGCTCAGGTAATAGCGGCCCGTCGTGTTCAACACCGACGCGTAGTGCGAGTTGCCGATATCCGTCGACGTCGTCAGGCCGCTCGCGCCCATGAAGCTGTCGAACGCCTGCATCGTGACGCCCGCCGGCAGGTCGCTCGTCGCGCTGATCGCGACGATATGCGAGCCGGCCGCCAGCAGCGTCAGGAACGCGGACAGCGTGCTCGTATTCCAGTTGCCCTGTGCATCGACGAACGGAAACGCGCGATAGCCCGTCAGCGCGAACACCGCCGGAGCGGAGCCGGCCTGCCACGCGATCTGCGGCACCCACATCGTCAGCGGGCCGGCGTTCGACGCGCCGGATACGTACTGTTTCAGCGCGTCGACGAGTTGCGCATCGGCAGCGGGCAGCACGCCATAGGCCGCGCCGCTCTGCCAGCGCTGCGCCCATTGCGTGACGAAGGCCGCCAGCTGGCCGCCGGTGAAGTCGGCGGGCGGCACGTAGCCGAGCGGGCCGGTGCCTTGGTACGCGGACTGGATGGCCGCGGCCGTGCGCACGTTGCTGCCGAACATGCTGTTCGCGAAATCCTGGCAGTTGTTGGCCGGCGGCGTCGCGAGCTGCGCGAGCGGAACGACCCACGCGCCGTTCGCGGTCGGGACGCCGCGATACAGCATGAGATTCGCGACCGAGTCGTGACCGGGAAACGTGGCGGCGTCGGCGCCCGACACGTAGCCGGCGGACGGCGTGACGCTGACGGTGGTCGGCTGCGACCCGAACGGATGGGTGTACGAAATGGCAAACGATGCGTCGCCGCCGGCAAGGCTGAACGATCCCGTGCAGTCGCCCCAGCTGTTCGACGCACTGACGGCGGTCGATTGCCCGGTGGCGACCTGCGCTTGCGACGCCTGCGGCAGCGAGCCGCTCTGGCTCGCCGCGTTGCCGTACGCGAGCGTCGTCGACGGGATCGCATTGACGACGTTGATCGTGATCGAGCGGTCGGCGATGCCGTAGCTGCGCGCGGAGGCATCCGCGGCGCCGGCGGCGGCGAACGACGACGCGGACGTCGGGCTGCCGTCGCCGCCGCAGGCAGCCAGCGAGCCGACGAGCGGCGACAGGGTCAGCGCGGCGCCGCGCTGGATGAAGCGCCGGCGGTTCGGCGCGGACGGGCGTTCGGGTTTCGAAGCGGTCATGGACGTTCCTGGTCACGGTTTCGGGAGGCGACAACGACGATCCGGCGCATTGCACACGTGTGCAATGCCGATCGAAACGGGCCGATCGCCGGCACATGCGCCGCGCGTATTTATGCGGGAGATCGATGAAACGCCTGCGACGAAACCGAGTCGGGCGTGTGACGCCGCGCGCTCGGCGGAGCGGGAAGGAGGGCGGCATGCCGGCGCGACGTTTGGGCGCCAGGCGGGGATCGGGTAAAGTGCCGCTCAACATGCCGGCTCGACGTCACTAGACGACCGGTCTAATCGTTGCTACCATACGCCATCATGAATGCATCTTCGGGCGCGGAAGTCCGCCAGCACATCCTGAATATCGCCAAGCCGATCATGCTCCACAAGGGGTTTTCGGCGGTCGGCCTGAACGAGATTCTCGCTGCGGCGGGCATCCCGAAGGGCTCGTTCTACCATTACTTCGGCTCGAAAGAGGCATTCGGCGAAGCGCTGCTCGAATCGTATTTCGACGGCTATCTCGCGCACCTCGACAACCTGTTCAAGCATCAGGCCGGCACGGGCGCGGAGCGCCTGATGACGTACTGGCGCAACTGGCTGCACACGCAATGCGCGGACGATCCGGAAGGCAAGTGCCTCGCGGTGAAGCTCGGCGCGGAAGTGTCGGATCTGTCGGAAGCGATGCGCGCGGTGCTGCGGCAGGGCACGAGCCAGATCATCGAGCGGCTCGCGGGCGGCATCGAGGCCGGGCTGGCCGACGGTTCGCTGAGCGGGGTCGCCGATCCGTCGCATACGGCCGCGATCCTGTACGAGCTGTGGCTGGGCGCAACGCTGCTGGAGAAGATTCACCGCAATCGCAAGCCGCTCGAACGGGCGATGGTCGAAACGCGGCGCATGCTGAACCTGCCGCCGCTCGAGCCGGGCGGCGCGCAGTCGTAACGCGGGCGCGCATCGGCGCGCCTTGTTTTTACCCCGATTCTAGACGACTGGTCTACTCATCCACGCATGACGAACGTGTCACACCGCGTTACGCTGTCCCGATTGATTCAACCGCATGCACGCAGCCGCGCCGGCCTGAGCGCCGATGCAGCCGCCCGCGTGCGTCTCCCGCTGGTCCATCCCTGATCCGATCGTGCCCACGAAGCACGTCCATTCCTGTTGACGGAGGCTCACATGCCACAAAGCAAGACCGCTAATCGCCAGATCATCCTGAATTCGCGCCCGGTCGGCGCGCCGACGCCGGGCAACTTCCGCGCCGAATCCGGTGACGTGCCGACGCCCGGCGCCGGCCAGGTGCTGCTGCGCACGGTCTGGTTGTCGCTCGACCCGTACATGCGCGGCCGGATGAGCGACGCACCGTCTTATGCGCCGCCGGCCGAACTCGGCCAGCCGATGGTCGGCGGCACGGTCAGCCAGGTCGTCTCGTCGAACCTGCCGGCGTTCCGCGAAGGCGACCTGGTGGTCGCAGGCGCCGGCTGGCAGGACTATGCGTTGTCCGACGGCCGCGGCCTGATTCCGCTCGGCCGCGACTTCGCCCATCCGTCGTACGCGCTCGGCGTGCTCGGCATGCCGGGCTTCACCGCCTATACCGGACTGCTGACGATCGGCGAGCCGAAGGCCGGCGAAACCGTGGTCGTTGCGGCGGCGAGCGGTGCGGTCGGCGCGGTGGTCGGCCAGATCGCCAAGCTGAAGGGCTGCCGCGTGGTCGGGGTCGCGGGCGGCGCCGACAAGTGCGCGTACGTGACCGATACGCTCGGTTTCGACGTGTGCGTCGACCACCGCGATCCGGCGTTCGCCGCGAAGCTGAAGGAAGCATGCCCGAACGGCATCGACATCTATTTCGAGAACGTCGGCGGGGCCGTGTTCGACGCGGTGTGGCCGCTGCTCAACGACCATGCGCGCGTACCCGTGTGCGGGATCATCGCGCACTACAACGACGCGGCTTACGACGACAAGGCCGTGTCGACCGGCCGCGACCGCGTGCCGGCACTGATGGGCACGATCCTGCGCAAGCGCATCCGGATGCAGGGTTTCATCATCATGGATCACTATGCCACCGGCTATGCGACGTTCATGAAGGACATGAGCGAATGGGTCGCGCAGGGCAAGGTGAAGACGCGCGAGGACGTCGTCCCCGATCTCGCCGATGCGCCGGAAGCGCTGATCGGCCTGCTGGCCGGCAAGAACTTCGGCAAGGTCGTCGTGCGCGTGGGCCCGGACGAACTGGCCTGACGCCTCGGCACGGCGACACACAACGGCTGCACGCTGGCGTCACGCGACGCCGGCTTGTGGCATGCTCGATTCCGCTATCGACGACTAGGAGAATGACAAGATGGCGCTTCACGTGATTGCTTCCCTGTTCCTGAAACCCGAACACGCGGCGGCCGCCGAGGCCGAGCTGCGCGGCATGGTCGCGAAGACGCGCACCGAGCCGGGCAACCGGCGCTACGACCTGTTCCGCGAGCAGGACGGCTCGCCGAACCTGCACCTGTACGAAATCTACGACGACCAGGCCGCGTTCGACGCGCACCTCGCGAGCCCGTACTTCGGCGAATTCCGCGCGAAGTCGGCCGACTGGTTCACCGCGCCGCCGGTCATCAAGGTGCTGTCGGGCATCGACGTCGCCGAGTAACGCCGCCGTACGCCCGTCGCGGCTCGCGCCCACCCGGGCCGCACGGCACCCGCCGCACTGCACGCGGCGGCGATGACAACACCACGCGACGCATCGTTCGCGTCGCTTCCCCAATACACCGGCCCCGGAGGCTGAATGATCACCCTCAACATCAACGGCGAAACCCGCTCGGTCGACGCCCCCGACGACATGCCCTTGCTCTGGGTGCTGCGCGACGTCGTCGGTCTCACCGGCACGAAGTTCGGCTGCGGAATCGCGCAGTGCGGCGCGTGCACGGTGCATCTCGACGGCGTCGCCGCACGCTCGTGCGTGCTGCCGGTCGCGGCGGTCGCCGGCCGCAAGATCACGACGATCGAAGCCGTCGGCGCGACGCCGGCCGGCCACAAGGTCCAGCAGGCCTGGCGCGCGCTCGACGTCGTCCAGTGCGGCTATTGCCAGTCGGGGCAGGTGATGGCCGCCACCGCGCTGATCGCGTCGAACCCGAACCCGAGCGACGCCGACATCGACGCGGCGATGGCCGGCAACATCTGCCGCTGCGGCACGTACAACCGGATTCGCGCGGCCGTGAAGCAAGCCGCGAAGGAGGCCTGACATGTCACGAGGACTGATCGAAGCCGGTCGGGCCGGCGCGGGCGTGTCGCGCCGTTCGTTCCTCAAGTTCGGCATGTCGCTGGGCGCGGCGGCCGGCGGCGGGTTGCTGCTCGGCTTCAGCATGCCGGCCGCGGGTGACGATGCGCGTCGTTCGGTGATCGGCGGCGATGCCGCCGAGCCGGCTCAACCGGGCGTGTTCGCACCGAACGCGTTCGTGCAGATCGACCGCGCCGGCAAGGTCACGCTGGTGATGCCGAAGGTCGAGATGGGGCAAGGCGTCTATACGGCGCTGCCGATGCTGATCGCGGAAGAGCTCGAAGTGCCGCTGTCGAGCGTGACGCTCGATCATGCGCCGCCGAACGAGAAGCTGTTCCTCGATCCGCTGCTCGGCGGCCAGCTCACCGGCGGCTCGACGTCGATACGCTACGCATGGGAGCCGCTGCGCCGTGCCGGCGCCACCGCGCGCACGCTGCTGGTCGCGGCGGCCGCGAAGCAATGGAACGTCGATCCGGCAGCCTGCCGCGCCGCGAACGGCGAAGTGCAGCATCCGCCGAGCGGCCGGCGCGCGTCGTACGGCCAGCTCGCCGATGCGGCGGCGAAGCTGCCGGTGCCGAAGGACGTCGCGCTGAAGCAGCCGGCAGATTTCAAGCTGATCGGCACGCCCGCGAAGCGGCTCGATTCGCCGGAGAAGGTCGACGGCACCGCGCAGTTCGGGCTCGACGTGCGCTTGCCCGGCATGCTTTACGCGGTGATCGTGAACAGCCCGGTGTTCGGCGGCACGGTCGCGAGCGTCGACGACACGGCCGCGAAGAAGCTCCCCGGCGTGCGCCAGGTCGTGCGCGTCGACAACGCGGTGGCGGTGGTCGGCGATCACACGTGGGCCGCGAAGCGCGGCGCGTCGGCGCTGGTCGTGAAGTGGAACGAGGGCGCGGGCGCGAAAGTCTCGACGAAGGATCTGTTCGCGGATCTCGCGCAGGCGGCGGCGAACGGCAAGGGCGCGGTCGCACGCAAGGACGGCGACGTCGACAAGGCGTTCGCGAATGCGAAGACGCGCGTCGACGCCGTCTACGAGCAGCCGTTGCTCGCCCACGCGACGATGGAACCGGTGAACTGCACGGTGCACGTGCGTGGCGACGGCTGTGAGATCTGGGTCGGCACGCAGGTGCCGACGCGGGCGCGCGATACCGTACAGCAGCTCACGGGCCTCGCGCCCGACCGGATCGTCGTGCACAACCACCTGCTCGGCGGCGGCTTCGGCCGGCGGCTCGAGACGGACATGATCGGCCAGGCCGTGAAGGTCGGCAAACAGGTCAACGCACCGGTGAAGGTAGTCTGGACGCGCGAGGAAGACGTGCAGCACGACATGTACCGGCCGTGCTACTACGACAGGATCTCGGCCGGCCTCGACGCGAACGGCAAGCCGGTCGCGTGGCAGCACCGGATCGTCGGCTCGTCGATCATGGCGCGCTTCGCACCGCCGGCGTTCCAGCACGGCGTCGATCCCGATGCGGTCGAAGTCGCGGCCGAGCTGCCGTACGACCTGCCGAACCAGCTGGTCGACTACGTGCGCCAGGAGCCGCGCCACGTGCCGACCGCGTTCTGGCGCGGCGTCGGCCCGACGCGCGGCACGTTCGTGGTCGAGAGCTTCATCGACGAACTCGCCGCGCAGACCAAGACCGACCCGGTGCAATACCGCCGCGCGCTGCTCGGCAAGACGCCGCGCGCGCTCAACGTGCTCGACGTCGCGACGAAGGCGGCCGGCTGGGGCGGCCCGGCGCTGCCGACGGGGCAAGGGCGCGGCGTCTCGGTGATGCACGCGTTCGGCAGCTTCTTCTCGATCGTCGTCGATGTGGCGGTGGACAACGGCGAAGTGCAGGTGAAGCGTGTCGTGTGCGCGGTCGATTGCGGCATGGTCGTCAACCCGAACACGATCGAGGCGCAGGTGCAGGGCGGCATCATTTTCGGGATCACCGGCGCGCTGTATGGCGAGATCACGATCGAGGAGGGCCGCGTCGTGCAGAGCAACTTCACCGACTACCGGATGCTGCGGATCAACGAGACGCCGCCGATCGAGGTCCATCTGGTGAAAAGCGGCGAGGCGCCGGGCGGGATCGGCGAGCCGGGTACGGCCGCGACCGCCGCGGCGGTGGCCAACGCGATCTTCGCGGCAACCGGCAAGCGGCTGCGCAAGCTGCCGGTCGGCGACCAGCTGAAGACGGCTTGAGGGGAGGCGACGACCATGAAAAACCTCACCCTGAAGACGCTCGGCACGTCGTTGCTCACCGTGTCCGCACTGCTGGCCGGCACGGCCGCATATGCCGCGCAGGCGGCGCCGGCCGACAGCGCGCTCGTCGCGCGCGGCGCGTATC
Source organism: Burkholderia sp. AU15512 (assembly GCF_002223325.1). Lineage (NCBI taxonomy): Bacteria > Pseudomonadati > Pseudomonadota > Betaproteobacteria > Burkholderiales > Burkholderiaceae > Burkholderia > Burkholderia sp. AU15512. The sequence goes on along the minus strand of NZ_NKEX01000006.1, from coordinate 1,171,365 downwards.
TCGCGAAAGCGGGCGACTGCGTCGCGTGCCACACCGCACCGCGCGGCACGCCGTTCGCCGGCGGCCTGAAGATGGTCACGCCGATGGGCGCGATCTACACGACCAACATCACGCCCGATCCGGAAACGGGCATCGGCGGCTATACCGAAGCCGACTTCGAAAGCGCGTTGCGCAAGGGTGTCGCGAAGGACGGTCACAACCTGTATCCGGCGATGCCGTACCCGTCGTACGCGAAGCTGAAGGACGACGACGTGAAGGCGCTGTACGCGTATTTCATGCACGGCGTCGAGCCGGTGAAGCAGGCGAACCGGCCGTCGGATATCCCGTGGCCGCTCAACATGCGCTGGCCGCTCGCGTTGTGGAACAAGGTGTTCCTCGACACGACGCCTTATGCCGACAAGCCGGCCAAGGATGCGATGTGGAACCGCGGCGCGTATCTCGTGCAGGGGCTCGGGCACTGCGGGTCGTGCCACACGCCGCGCGGCGTCGGCTTCCAGGAGAAGGCGCTCGACGAAGGCGGCGCGGCGTTCCTGTCGGGCGCGCCGATCGACAACTGGTTCGCATCGAACCTGACCGGCGAGCCCAACACGGGGCTCGGCCGCTGGAACGAGGCCGAGGTCGCGCAGTTCCTGAAGACCGGCGCGAACCGCCATGCGACCGCGTTCGGCTCGATGGTGAGCGTGATCAACCACAGCATGCAGGCGCTCTCCGACGACGATCTGGCGGCGATTTCGCGTTACCTGAAATCGCTGCCGGCGGCAGGCGGCACGGGCGCGCCGCCGTACAGCTACGATCCGAAGGCGACGCAGGCCGCGCTGGGCCGGCCGGCGGCCGATCCGGGCGCGAAGGTGTATAACGCTTACTGCCTGCATTGCCACGGCGCGGACGGGCGCGGTTACGCGCCGCTGCTCGCGCCGCTCGCCGGCAATCCGAACGTGCTCGAAGCCGATGCATCGTCGCTGATCAACGTGACGCTGAACGGCAGCGACACGCTCGTGATCGGTGGCGTGCCGTCCGCGTATCCGATGCCGGCGTTCTCGAACCAGTTGAACGACCGGCAGATCGCCGACGTGCTGACGTTCATGCGCGCCGGCTGGAACAACGGCGCGCCGGCCGTGCAGGCGGCGGACGTCGCGAAACTCCGCAAGGCGACGGCGGCCGCGCGCTGAGCGCGGCCCCATGCGGAACGAGGGCGGGCCGGCGTGCCCGCCGTCACTGCCGCCGGGTGCGTGCCTGCCCCGGCGGCGTGGCTTTTTCTGTCAACCGGCGCGCGGCCGTTCGCGGCAGCGCGCGTTTATCGACGCAATGTAGGGGTGTCTGGATGGCTAACGTGACTTATACGGATACGCAACTGCTGATCGACGGCGAGTGGGTCGACGCCGCGAGCGGCAAGACGATCGACGTCGTGAACCCGGCGACCGGCAAGCCGATCGGCAAGGTGGCCCACGCGGGCATCGCCGATCTCGACCGGGCGCTCGCCGCCGCGCAACGCGGCTTCGAAGCCTGGCGCAAGGTGCCCGCGCACGAGCGCGCGGCGACGATGCGCAAGGCGGCCGCGCTGGTGCGCGAACGCGCCGACGCGATCGCGCAGCTGATGACGCAGGAGCAGGGCAAGCCGCTCACCGAAGCGCGCGTCGAAGTGCTGTCGGCGGCGGACATCATCGAATGGTTCGCGGACGAAGGCCGCCGCGTGTACGGCCGGATCGTGCCGCCGCGCAACCTCGGCGCACAGCAGACGGTCGTGAAGGAGCCGGTCGGCCCGGTCGCCGCCTTCACGCCGTGGAACTTCCCGGTCAACCAGGTCGTGCGCAAGCTGAGCGCCGCACTGGCCACCGGCTGCTCGTTCCTCGTGAAAGCGCCGGAAGAAACCCCGGCCTCGCCGGCCGCGCTGCTGCGCGCGTTCGTCGACGCCGGCGTGCCGGCCGGCGTGATCGGCCTCGTGTACGGCGATCCGGCTGAAATCTCGTCGTACCTGATCCCGCACCCGGTGATCCGCAAGGTCACGTTCACGGGCTCGACGCCGGTCGGCAAGCAGCTCGCCGCGATGGCGGGCCTGCACATGAAGCGCGCGACGATGGAGCTGGGCGGCCATGCACCGGTGATCGTGGCCGAGGACGCCGACGTCGCGCTCGCGGTGAAGGCAGCCGGCGGCGCGAAGTTCCGCAACGCGGGGCAAGTCTGCATCTCGCCGACGCGCTTCCTCGTGCACAACAGCATCCGCGACGAATTCACGCGCGCGCTGGTCAAGCATGCGGAAGGGCTGAAGGTCGGCAACGGCCTCGAGGAAGGCACGACGCTCGGCGCGCTCGCGAACCCGCGCCGCCTGACCGCGATGGCGTCGGTCATCGACAACGCGCGCAAGGTCGGCGCGAGCATCGAAACCGGCGGCGAGCGGATCGGCTCGGAAGGCAACTTCTTCGCGCCGACCGTGATCGCGAACGTGCCGCTCGAAGCGGACGTGTTCAACAACGAGCCGTTCGGCCCGGTCGCGGCGATTCGCGGTTTCGACAAGCTCGAAGAGGCGATCGCGGAAGCGAACCGTCTGCCGTTCGGTCTCGCCGGCTACGCGTTCACGCGTTCGTTCGCGAACGTGCACCTGCTCACGCAGCGCCTCGAAGTCGGGATGCTGTGGATCAACCAGCCGGCGACGCCGTGGCCGGAAATGCCGTTCGGCGGCGTGAAGGACTCGGGCTACGGGTCGGAAGGCGGGCCGGAAGCGCTCGAGCCGTACCTCGTCACGAAGTCGGTGACGGTGATGGCCGTCTGACGGTCGTCGATATCGATCGCATGCGCGGCGCTTGCTGGCGTCGCGCACGCGATCGGCGCGGGCCGGGCGGGGCGCCCGGTTTCTCGCCGGCGTCTCACTCCCGCCGTGCATTCGAACGGCAACCCCGTCGGCATTTCAATATGCGTGTCACTGCGGGCGGATCGTTTCAATTCCGTCACCGGCAACGACGCGTGCCGCATCCGTCGGTGAATTGACGTCGGCACCTTCCGCCCGATGCCGTTCAGCTCACGTGACCCGCAACCTGGCAAGTACGGACTGCCCCTCGTACCCGGGCGTCACACTTTTTGGTATAGCTTATTCAGAAGAAACCATAACAACCGGTGCGTCAGCATCGGCCCAACCTGAGAGGACACGGATGCATCCGCGGTCGGCAGCGCCGTACTACGTTGTGCTGGCGGGGACCTTGATAGCGTGCGCGCTGATGGGCCTCTGCGTGTTGCAGTTGTTCCAGAGCCGTCACGACGCGCTCGATCGCGCACGCGAGACGTCGCGAAATCTGGCGCTCGTCGCCGAGCGCGACATCGAGCGCAATATCGAGCTGTACGGGCTGTCACTGGAGGCGGTGATCCAGGGCCTTCAGCGGCCGGACGTCATGGCGGCCACGCCGGCCCTGCGGCGCGGCGTCCTGTTCGATCACGCGATGACCGCGCAATTTCTCGGCTCGATGCTCGTGCTGGATGCGGCCGGCAACATCATCCTCGATTCGGCGAACGACGTACCGCGACAAGGCAATTTCGGCGACCGCAAATACTTTACGGTTCACCGGGACAATCCGAACGCCGGGCTTTACATCAGCGATCCCTACGCGTCCCGCCTGCGCGGCGGCTCGCTCAGCGTGGCGCTGACGCGCCGCGTGTCGAATCCGGACGGCTCGTTCGGCGGCATCGTGATGATCGCGGTCAATCTCGAGTATTTCCACACGCTGTTCGCCGGCCTTGCGCTCGGCTCGCACGGCGCGATCTCGCTGGTCGGCCGGGACGGCATCATGTTCATGCGCCAGCCGTACGACGTGCGCACCATCGGCCGCGACATCAGCAAGGCGGCGACGTTTCGCCACTTCATGACGGCGCCGGAAGGCTCGTTCATCGAGACCTCGACGATCGACCACGTGCGCCGCCTGTACTACTTCAAGACGCTGCCGCACCTGCCGCTGATCATCATGGTCGCCGAGGCGGAGCAGGACATCTACGCGGCGTGGCGGCGGCGCGCGATCACGATCGGCGCGCTGGTGGCGACCTTCGGTGCGGCGTTCATCGTGCTGTCCTTTTTGCTGGGCACCCAGCTGCGGCGCAGGATGCGGGCCGAATCCGAGCTGGTGATGCTCGCGCGCACCGACGGCCTCACCGGGCTCAACAATCGCCGCTCGTTCGGGGAAGTACTGGACCTCGAATGGCGCCGCGCGCGCCGTGCCCGTTCGGTGTTTTCGCTGCTGTTCGTCGACGTCGACCGCTTCAAGGCGTTCAACGACACGTATGGTCACCAGGCCGGCGACGACGCGCTGGCGGCGGTTGCGCGATGCATCGGCGAGAACATCCGGCGTCCCGCGGACACCGCCGCCCGCTATGGCGGCGAGGAATTCGTCGTGATCCTGCCCGATACGCCGGCCACGGGCGCGACCGAGATCGCCGAACGGATTCGCGCGGCCATCGACGGGCTCGCGATCGAACATGCGGAAAGCGAATTCGGGCGCGTCACCGCGAGCATCGGCGTGGCAAGCTGGGCCCCCGGGCAGGAAGGGGAAGTCGAGGCGGTGATCAAGGCGGCCGACGAGGCGCTGTACCACGCGAAGGAAACGGGGCGAAACAAGGTGGCCTCGCATGAAACAGGCACCTGACACCGCCGCCGGCACGCACCGCCCGCTATCGACGGCGGGCGTGCCGTTCGACGCTCAATGCCGGCCGCTGCCGCGATAGCTTTCCACTTCCGCGTCGTACGCCGCCAGAAACGCCTTGCCGAACACCGACGCGAAATCGTCCTCGATCGCGAACACCGTGTCGCGATGGGTCGCCGCGTAGCGATCCCACATCCGCGCCTTGTACAGCACCGGCACGCGCTTCTCGTACCAGCGCATCGCGTCGTCGCGCTCGCGCAGCCGTTGCGGCGAAAAGCGCGTCAGCAGATCCATCAACGCGGCGCGCATGCCGGCGACCATGCCGATCTGGTGCGCATGCAGGTCCTGGAATGCGTCGCTCACCGCGCTCTGCGGCGACATGAAACCCGGCAGCGGCAGCCCGAACATCTGCCGCAGCACGGCGCCGCCGTCCGGCAGCAGCTTCAGCGGGTTGTTCTCGCGATCGAGCAGCATCGTCATGTGCGCCTTCACCTCGCGCTTCAGGATGCTGCGCGACGACAGCAGCTCGACCGTGCCGTTCGCGAACAGCGCCAGCAACTGGCCCGCGATGTACAGCTGCTCGGCCGACCACTGATGCGACTCGGCGGCCGTATCGAGCCCCGCGCCTTCGAAGAACGCGCTCAGCAGTTCATCGGGCGTCGGCGGGCGTGCGGCGTGCGGCGCCGGTTCGTCGGCCGGCTGCGCATGCGTATCGGCCGCGCGCGCGGCAGCGGGCTGCACCCGCACGTGTTGCGTCCACTCGGGCGCATGGTCGGCCTGGGTCGCGGACGACGCTTCGCGCTCCGTGTGGCCGCGATCGGCATGCGGTGCCGTGCCCGTCGTGCCTGATGTGCCAATATCGCCCGACGGCTGCGCGAACAGGTCGAGCGGATCGATCGACAGCTGGTGCAGGTCGCGCTGTGAAGGGGCGGGCGGTACGGTTTGCGCCGCGCGGTTCGCCGGTTGCGCGACATCCGGCCGTGCAGGGCCACCTGGCCGTGTGCCGGCATCTGCCGCCTTGCCGCGTGGCGCGAGACGATCCTGGAGAAGCCCCCACAGCCGGTTGCCGGCGCCTTTCGTATCGATCCGCGAAGACGAAGCAGGCGAGGGCGCCGCCGACGTTCGCGCCTGCGGCTGCGGATCGACGTGCACGCCGGTATCGGTCGCCATGTCGATGACCGGCGCATCGTCACCCTGGCCGCCGTCGTCACGTTCGGCGCGCAGCACGTACGGCCCGATGCGGATGATGTCGCCGGTATTGAGCGGGCGCTCCTGCGCATAGCCGACCGGCTCGCGGTTCACCTCGATCGTCGAGACGCTGCTCAGGTTCTTCAGCAGGCACGCGTCGTCGCCGACCTGCAGCAGCGCCTGCAGCCGCGATATCTGCCGCGTGTCGTCGCGCAACACGAGATGGTTGTCGCTGGCCCGGCCGATGGTGCCGCCGGGCGGATGAAACACGACGGCGTCGTAGGAGTCGTTTTCGACCGGCTCGCCGGCATGTTCGATCACGATCAGTTGCATGTCATACGTCGCTCGGTGAAGCGCTCGCGTGGAAACCGGTTCGTTCAGGATGACGACGCATGCCTGCGGCGCGCGAATTCGAACGCGGGCCCCCAGATCGGATGCCCCTTCTCGGCAGGGGACAAGTCGAAGCGCGGGTTGAGGTCGAGAAGTTTCGAGAACTCGGCGCGGCACGGCGTGATGCGGTTCGTCACGCAATAGCTGAACGCGAGGAGCTTGTGCGCGGCCACCTGCGTGTCGGTGTCGGCGCCGTCGATCTCCTTCGCATGGCTCAGCAATGCGATCGTGCGCCCGTAGTCGCCGCTGTCGTACGCGGCGCGCGCGCTGTCGACCGTCGCGCGTGCAGCCGACTGTGTCGGGGACGTACTGCACCCGCCGGCCCCCAGCAACCATGCGCCGAGGAAAAGAACGAGCGATGAACGACCTTTCATTATTGAAATTAAAGATTGGCGTAATTGGAAGGTGGCACACAAGCGCTGTTGGATTCTAGTGCCAATCATCGACACCCAACCAGCTGTTACGTTTTGTTTCATTTCGCCAATCCGTTTCCCCGTGAATACAGAATCGACTACGAATTTCAGTGCTTGTGAAACCGGAAAAACGGCCTATAGTTCGCTGTGTTTTTCGGATTCGTCAGTTGTTTGGTCAGCGCACGTCAATGCACTGAAAACGGGGCATCCGTTCGTGCGAAACGAATAGCCTGGCACACCACCAGCGTCGCGAGCGTCCCTTGCCCGGCGGCCGGCCGGCGTACGTCCCGCGCCCATCCGACAGGTGTCCACGCCATAGAACCGGGCCGCCCAGGCGCACCGGTCGGATTAACTTTTGCCATTAATTTACCAATCTCAATTCAATTGGCCATCATCTCGCCAAAGCGACTTTCAAAAACCCCGATTGATATGACCCGGCTTTTTACAAGAACAATTTGCCGACACGGATTGCAATGGATGGATATGCAGGTTACACAATTACCGATCAATTAATTGTCCCTTTTTCAATCAGATCATCCGGTTTCGAAGTCGAAAACCGGCGCGCGGCTATTGGGTGGCGAGGGTGGCATATGCAATGGCGGTCGAGCAGTTTCATCGTATGGGGATGCGTGATGCTGTTGCCGGGGTGCGGTGCGACGGAGCACGCCGCGGCGGTGCCGTATGCGATCACGGTTGACGTTGCGCCGGACGTCAACCCTGACATGAACCGCAAGCCTTCGCCGATCGTGCTGAAGGTGTTCCAGCTCCGCGCGGCGTCCTCGTTCGACAGCGCCGATTTCTTCTCGCTGCAGGACAAGCCGGAAAACGTGCTCGGCGCGGACCTGCTCGGCACCGACCGCGTGATCCTGCGGCCGGGTGAGTCGCGCACGTTGCGCTATCGCGGCAACGTCGAGGCCGGCGCGATCGGCGTGGTCGCCGAATACCGGATGCTCGACAAGAACCGCTGGCGGCTGACGGTGCCGCTGCCGCGCGCGAAGCAGCTCAATCTCTACAAGTTCTGGCAGACGTCGCCGGGCGAGCTGAAGCTGTCGATCGCCGTCCGCAATGGCGGCGTCGCGCTGAACGATGCGAAGGGGCGCCCATGACCGAACCGACGATGTCCGCGACGCCGATCGCGGCGCTCCGCCAGCGGGTGGTGTGGACCGAGGGGATGTTCCTGCGGCCGCAGCATTTCCAGCAGCTCGAACGGCACTGGGAGCGCTACGTCGCGCTGCGCTGCCTGCCGCTGCAAGGCTTCTACTGGGGCTTCGACACGCTGGAACTCGATCGCGAGCAACTGGCGCTCGGCAAGGTCGCGCTGCGCACCGCGTCGGGCGTGATGCGCGACGGCACGCCGTTCGACCTGTCCCATCCGGACGATCTCCCCGAGCCGCTCGACGTGCCGGCCAATGCGAAGGACCAGCTCGTCGTGCTCGCGCTGCCGCTGTGGCGCGGCGGCGGCGAGGAGGTGTCGTTCGGTGCGGGCGCGGGCGGCAACCATGCCGCCAACGGCGTGAATGGCGCGAACGGCAGCGCCGACGTCGCGCGCTACGTCGTCCGCGAATACGAAGTGGCCGACGCAAACGCGGTCGCGCTCGGCCCCGCGCTGCTGCAGACGGGCCGCCTGAACGTGCGGCTGATGCTCGAAGCCGAGCTGACCGGCGACTGGCACGCGCTCGGCGTCGCACGGATCGTCGAGCGGCGCACCGACGCGCGGCTGCTCGTCGACGACGGCTACATTCCGCCGCGCCTCGTCGCGCAGCACGACGCCGTGCTGCTGGCGTATGCGCGCGAGCTGCACGGGCTGCTCACGCAACGCAGCGAAGCGCTCGCTGCACGGCTGTCGGAGCCCGGGCGCGGCGGCGTGTCGGAAGTCGCGGATTTCCTGCTGCTGCAGCTCGTGAACCGCTATCTCGCGCTGACCTGGCACGCGCAGCAGCACGTGTCGACGCACCCGGAGGCGCTGTTCTGCGACTGGCTGAAGCTCGCCTGCGACCTGAGTACGTTCACGGCGGCCGGCCGGCGCCCGCAGTCGCTTGCGGTCTACGTGCACGACGACCTGCGCACGAGCTTCGCGGAGCTGATGACCGAGCTGCGCCGGTCGCTGTCGACGGTGCTCGAGCAGAACGCGATCCAGATCGAGCTGCGCGATGCGGGCAACGGCATCCGCGTCGCGACGCTGGCCGACCCGGCGCTGCGCGACACCGCCGGCTTCGTGCTCGCGGTGCGCGCGGACGTGCCGGCCGACAGCCTGCGCGCACGGTTTCCCGCGCAGGCGAAGCTCGGGCCGGTCGAACGGATCCGCGATCTCGTGCAGCTGCAGCTGCCGGGCATCACGATGCGCCAGCTGCCGGTCGCGCCGCGGCAGATTCCGTATCACGCGGGCCATACGTACTTCGAGATCGACAAGGGCAGCGACCTGTGGAAGCAGCTGGCGCGCTCCGGCGGTCTCGCTTTCCATTTCGCCGGCGAATTCCCTGGGCTCTCGATGGAGTTCTGGGCGATACGCGGGTAAGGGCGGGGCGACGCGATGAATTCCTCCTCCGATTCGATCTCCCCCGGCGCCGGCGGATTCGTGCCGCCGAATCCGGGCGGCATGCATCCGGCCGCGGCGGGCGCGGCCGGCCCGACCGCGACGCAGCCGCGCCCCGGGCGCTGGGCCGCGAGCGGCACGAATCCGCTCGTCGCCGCGGCGAATCCGTTGCTCAACCTGGTGCCGCAGATCCGCTCGACCGTCCATCACCCGAATCCCGCGTGGCTGCGCGAGCACCTGGTCGTCGAGATCCGGCAGTTCGAGGCGCGGGCGCAGGAGGCCGGCGTGCCGTCGGAAGCGATCATCGGCGCGCGCTACTGCCTGTGCACGGCGCTCGACGAGGCGGCCGCGCTGACGCCGTGGGGCGGCAGCGTGTGGTCGTCGCACAGCCTGCTCGTGTCGTTCCACAACGAGACGTGGGGCGGCGAGAAATTCTTCCACCTGCTCGAACGCCTGTCGCAGCAGCCGCGCCAGCATCTCGACCTGCTCGAGCTGCTGTATTTCTGTCTCGCGCTCGGCTTCGAGGGCCGCTATCGCGTGCTCGACAACGGCCATGCGCAGCTCGACGCGCTGCGCCACCAGCTCGCGCTGACGATCCGCTCGGTGCGCGGCGAATTCGAACCGGCGTTGTCGCCGCACTGGCGCGACGTCGTCACGCGCGACGTCGCGCGCCGCTTCGGCGTGCCGCTGTGGGTGTGCGTGGCGCTCGCGCTGCTGATCGGCTTCGGCGTGTTCGTCGGGCTGCGCATCGCGCTCGCCGGGCATTCGGATCGGCTGTTCGCGTCGATCGACGCGCTGCACGTGCCGAAACTGCAGCCCGCGCAGGCGCCGCCGCGCCCGGCGCAGGCGCCGCGCATCGCGAAGTTCCTGGAACCGGAGATCGCGGCCGGCCTCGTGGCGGTGCGCGACCAGGCCGACCGCAGCGTGATCGTGCTGCGCGGCGACGGGGTATTCAAGTCCGGCTCGACGTCGGTGATCGACCGCTACGTGCCGGTGCTCGCGCGCGTGGCCGACGCGCTGAACAAGGTGCCCGGCAACGTGCGCGTGACCGGCTATACCGACGACACGCCCGTGCATACGGCGCGCTTCGCATCGAACTGGGACCTGTCGCGCGAACGCGCGGAAGCCGTGCGCGGGATGATCGCCGCGCGGCTCGACCATCCGGAGCGGCTCGCGGCGGAAGGGCGCGGCACGCTCGATCCGGTCGCGCCGAACGATTCGCCGGCGAACCGCGCACTGAACCGGCGCGTCGAGATCACGCTGCTGCCGGCGCCCGGCAGCGCCGCCGTCGGCGCGAGCGCCACGCAGGGAGCCAATTGACCATGAACCAGGCTGTCGCGCGTTTCGTCCGGCCGTTGCCGTCGCGGGAGATCTGGACCTTCGCGGGTCTCGTCGTGCTCGCGTGCTTCGTGTGGCTCGCGGGGCCGCTGTTCGCGTTCGCCGAGGTCCGGCCGCTCGAAAGCGGCTGGGCGCGCGGGCTCACGATCGCGGTGCTGTTCATCGCGTGGGGCGCACGCGTCGCGTGGCGCAGCTGGCGCGCCGGCCGGCTCAACGCGCAGTTGCTGAACCAGCTGCGCGAGGCCGCGCCCGGGCCGGCCACCGCCGACGATCCGGCGAAAGCGCAGCTCGACGAGTTGCGCAGCCGCTTCGACGAAGCCGCTTCGCTGCTGAAGAAGGTGCGCTTCGGGCAGGCCGACACCGTGCGCAAGGGCTTGCCGCGCTGGTTCGACCGGATGTCGCGCCAGTATCTGTATCAGTTGCCGTGGTACGTGTTCATCGGCGCGCCGGGCTCGGGCAAGACCACCGCGCTCGTGAATTCCGGGCTGAGTTTTCCGCTTGCCGAGCAGTTCGGCCGCGCGGCGATCCGCGGCGTGGGCGGCACGCGGCATTGCGACTGGTGGTTCACGAACGACGCGGTGCTGATCGACACGGCCGGCCGCTACACGACGCACGAGGGCAACCGCGCGCTCGACGAGGCCGAATGGAAAGGCTTCGTCGACCTGCTGAAGAAGTACCGCACGCGCCAGCCGCTGAACGGCGCGATGCTGACGATCAGCGTCGCCGACCTGCTCGGTGCGTCGGAAGCCGAACGCACGCAGCACGCGATGGTGCTGCGCAAGCGGCTGCTCGAGTTGCGCGCGCAGCTCGGCATCCGCTTTCCCGTGTACCTGCTCGTGACGAAGGCCGACCTGCTCGCGGGCTTCGCCGAGTATTTCAGCCACTACGGCCGCGCGGAATGCGCGCAGGTGTGGGGCTTCACGTTCCCGCTCGCGCAGAGCGAGGCGCCGGGCTTCGACCTGCGGGCGGCATTCGACCGCGAATACCGGCTGCTGCACCAGCGGCTGAACGACGGGCTGCCCGAACTGCTCGCCGCGCAGACCGACGCGCGCCAGCGCGAGATGACCTACCTGCTGCCGCAGCAGATCGCCGACCTGCAGGACATGCTCGGCCAGTTCGTCGCCGAGGTGTTTTCCGTGTCGAGCTACGAGCCGATGCCGATGCTGCGCGGCGTCTACCTGACGAGCGGCACGCAGGAGGGCACCGCATTCGATCGCGTGATGAGCGGCATCAAGCGCTTCCTGAAGATCGAGGGCGTGCCGCCGGTCGCGCAGGTCGGCTCGACCGGGCGCAGCTTCTTCCTGAAGTCGTTGCTGCAGGAACACATCTTCCGCGAGGCCGCGCTCGCCGGCAGCGACCTGCGCTGGCACCAGAAGCGGCGCGTTTTGCAGATCGCCGGCTACGTGCTGCTCGCGCTGGTGTGCGTGGCCGTGCTGTTTGCGTGGCTGCGCAGCTATTCGAACAACCGCACGTATCTCGACCAGATCGCCGGGCGCGTGCCGGCCGTCGATGCGCAGATCGCCGGCGCGACATTCTCCGATGCGGCCGACGTCGCGCGCCTGCTGCCCGTGCTCGACGCGCTCGGCAACCTCGCGAATGCGGGCGGCGTCGACCTGCAGCATCCGCCGCTCGCGTATCGGTGGGGGCTGTTCCAGGGCGAGAAGATCGACGAAGCCGTCGACGCCGTGTACCGGCGCGCGCTCGAAGACGTGCTGCTGCCGATCGCCGCGAGCCGGATGGAGGCCGCGCTGCGCGATGCACGGCCCGACGAGACCGAATACGCGTATGCGGCGCTGAAGGCCTACCTGATGCTGTACGACAGCGCGCACTACGATCCCGCGTTCGTGCAGGCGGTCGTCGACCTCGAGATGGAACGCGCGCTGCCGCCCGATTTCTCGCCGGCCGAACGCTCCGCGCTGCGTGCGCATCTTGCCGCGCTGTTCGGCAACCGGGTCGCGGTGTCGCCGTATCCGATGAACGAGCGCCTCGTGGCCGACGTGCGCGACCGGCTGCGCCAGGTGCCGTTCTCGCAGCGGCTGTACCGGCAGATGACGATGACGCTGCGGCCGGCCACCTCCGCGTTCGACTTCAGCGTGGCGCGGGCGGTCGGCCCCGACGCGTCGCTGGTGTTCCGCCGGCAGAGCGGCAAGCCGCTGTCGGAAGGCGTGCCGGGGCTCTACACGCGCAACGGCTATCGCAACGTGTTCGCGCCGCGCCTGGCCGGCGAGGTCGAAGCGTACGGGCGCGAGGAGGTGTGGGTGCTGAACCTCGGGCTGTCCGAGATTCCCGGCCCGAACGACGCGGCCGCGTGGGCGCGCGATATCCGCCAGCTCTATCTGAACGACTACCTGAAGATCTGGGACGACTATCTCGCCGACATCAAGCTGCAGCGCACCGCGACGCTCGCGCAGAGCATCCAGGTGGCGCGTGCGCTGTCGTCCGCCGATTCGCCGCTCACGCGGCTGATGGTGGCGCTCGCACGCGACACCGCGCTCGGCGACGCACCGGGCGGGGCGCGCAATCTCGCGGCGCGTGCGCAGGACAAGGTCGACGAGGCGCGCAGCTCGCTGTCGCAGATCTTCGCGGGCCAGGGCAGCAATTCGAGTGCGTCCGCGGCGGCGCCCGCGAGCGCCGAGCAGGTCGTCGACAGCCACTTCGCCGGGCTGCGTGCGTTCGCGCCGGGCAGCGGCGACCAGGCGTCGGCATTCAACGACGTGCTGAAGTCGATCGACGCGCTGTACACGTACCTGACAGCCACCGACGACGCGCTGAGGAGCGGCGCGCAGCCGCCGCCGTCCGACGCGCCCGCGAAGCTGCGCGCCCAGGCCGGCCGCCTGCCGACGCCGTTCCGCGAAGTGCTCGACGACCTGTCGAACGTCGCGAACGGCAGCGTGGCGACCGTCGAGCAGCGCAGCGTCGCGACGCGCGCCGGTGCGAACGTCGGCGACTTCTGCCGGCAGGCGATCGCGGGCCGCTATCCGTTCGCGCGCGGCGCGGCGCGCGACGTCGCGCCGGCGGATTTCGCGCAGATGTTCGCGCCCGGTGGGCTGATGGACGACTTCTTCCAGAAGAACCTGCAGTCGATCGTCGATACGACGTCGCACCCGTGGCGCTTCGCGAACCGCAATGCGGACGCCGATCCGTCGGCCGCCGCGATGCTGGCGTCGTTCGAGAAGGCGGCGGTGATCCGCGACGTCTACTTCGGCGGCGGCGCGCGCACCGCACAGCTGAAGGTGCAGATCCAGCCGCTCGAAATGGACCCGTCGATCACGGAGATGGTGCTCGACGTCGACGGACAGATCGTCCGCTACGCGCACGGCCCGCTCGTGCAGAGCGCGGTGAACTGGCCGGGCCCGCGCGGCAGCAACCAGGTGCGGCTGCAGGTGTCCGGGCAGGCGGGCGCGACCGACGGCTTCTCGACCGACGGGCCGTGGGCGCTGCACCGGCTGTTCGACCGCGCGGGGGTGTCGGCCGGACGCGGCTCGGACCAGATGATTGCGCGCTTCACGGTCGACGGCAAACCGATCGTGCTGCAAGTGAATGCGGGCAGTGTCCGCAACCCGTTCAGGCTGCCCCAGATGGAGTCCTTTACATGCCCGCCGAAGCCATGAGCCCGACACCGCCGTTCACGCGTACCGACGGCGATGCGCCGGCCTGGTACGGGAAGATTCCCGGCGCCGGCGACTTCGTCAACAGCCGGCTGCCGCATGCGCTCGCGCTGTGGTGGGAGCGCTGGCTCCAGCAGGGCATGGCCGCGATGCGCCAGCGCGGCGCGGACGAGATCGAGCGCCACTACACGGTCGCGCCGGTCTGGAATTTCCTGATTCCGGCGGGGGCGGGGGCGTCGTGCATTCAGCCGGGCTGCCTCGCGCCGAGCTGCGACCGCGTCGGGCGCTACTACCCGGTGATCGTCACGCTGCCGATGCGCGCCGCCGATTACTGGAACGGGCTGCCGGATGCCGCCGACACGTTCTACTGGCAGGTCGGCCAGGCGCTGCTCGACACGATCCGCCATGCCCGCGCGCCCGGCGATCTCGAGCAGATGCTGGCGCGCGTGCGGCTCACGCCGGGCGACGACACCTACGCCGACATCGTCGACGGTATGCCGGCGCCGCCGCCGGAACGGCCGGCCCCGGCCGCGTGGCCCGGGCTGTCCGGTTACTTCGATCCGCACGGCGGCACCAGTTTCTGGTGGACCAACCGCGCGGACGGATCGCCGCTGCGCACGCACGCGCATACGGGCACGCCCGACAACGCGCTGTTCCTGACGCTGTTCGGCGGCAGCTAGCGACCCGGCTGACGGACGGCGGGCCGCCGGGCGCGGCGGGCGCGGCGGGTGGAATGGGACGCGGTTTCGAGAGGTGGTGGAGATGAAGGACGCTGGATCGAGAGACAACGAGCACGACACGGCGACACGCGGCGACGCATCCGAATTCACGGTGCGGCCGCTGCCGCTCGGCCATCGCCTGGGCGAACTGCAGCTCGACGAGGTGCTGGGCATCGGCGGCTTCGGGATCGTCTATCGCGCATTCGACCGCACGTTGCGGCGCGCGGTCGCGATCAAGGAATACATGCCGTCGATGCTGGCGACGCGCGGCGGCGACTACACGGTGTCGCTGCGCTCCGAGCGGTTCGCGCAGGCCTTCGACGCCGGCCGCGGCGCGTTCCTCAACGAAGCGCGCCTGCTCGCGCAATTCGATCATCCGGGGCTCGTCAAGGTCCTGCATTTCTGGGAAAGCCACGGCACCGCGTACATGGTGATGCCGTTCTACGAAGGGCGCACGCTCAAGCAACTGCTCGACGGCGGGATGCGGATCAGCGAGACGCAGTTGCGCAATATCGTCGGCGCGCTGCTCGGCGCGCTCGACACGCTGCATCGCGCGCAGTGCTTCCATCGCGACGTCGCGCTCGACAACGTGCTGATCCGGCCGAACGGCAGCGCGATCCTGCTCGACTTCGGCGCGGCGCGCAAACGGATCGGCGACCTGGTCGACGACGGCGCGATGATGATCAAGCCCGGCTACGCGCCGATCGAGCAGTACACCGACGATCCCGCGTTCAGCCAGGGGCCGTGGACCGATCTCTATGCGCTCGGCGCGGTGATGCACGCGATGATCACCGGCGAGCTGCCGCCCGCGGCCGTCGTGCGCAGCATCAAGGACACGTACCGGCCGCTCGCGTCGCGCGAACTGCCGGCCGGCGAGGTGTACAGCCCGGCGTTTCTCGCGGCGGTCGATCATGCGCTGCAGTTGCGGATTCCGGATCGGCCGGAATCGGTCGCGGCGTTCGCGGCGGAGCTCGGGTTGCGGGACGTCGGGACGGGTGGCGGATATGGCGCGGCGGTCGTGCCGCCGGTGGGTGAGGCAGGCAGGAGCGGGGAAGGGAAGGGTGAGGCTTCTGCTGCGTCCGGTACGGCGTCGGCTGTTGGCGCGGCTTCGATCGGCGCGGGCGGGACCGCTTCGGGCAACGCTGCGGCGGATGGGCGAGCGTTGACGCCCGCTGGTGCGGATCATGGGTCTGCGCCTACGGATACGGCATCCGCATCGTCTGGCGTGTCCGGCGCCAAGCCGGAGGCCGATGCGCCTTCGACGTCCAGAACCATCGCGCAAGGCGCCGCCGTTGCGGCTGTGGGCTCGCTCGCAGCGTCTGTTGCATCGCATACGTCTCAATCGTCTGCGAAACCGGTTGAAAAACCGGTCGAATACGAAGCGCCGACCGGAAACGTCGAACGCAAGCAAGAAGCGCCCGCTGCACGAACTGACACACACGACGCAGCCGGTACGCGATCCCCAACGACCGACAACGACGCCGGTACGCGATCAGCGAATACGGCCCCGAACATCGACGCGCAAGGTGCAGCCGGTTCCGGCAACGCGAACGCATCCGCGGCTGCCGGCGCCGCCGCTTCGACCGCACCGCATCCCGCCGCATCGGCGTCGGCCTCGTCATCGAGTGGCGCATCCGTGCCGACCGGCGCCCAACGCGGCCACGCTCCGCCTGGATCGCACCACCGCCGCGTGCCTGTCTACGTCGGTAGCGCGCTCGTTGCGTTGATCGCCGTCGGCCTCGCGGCGACTTATCTGGCGCGTCCCGCCCGCGTCGCCGACGAAGCCGCATCGGTCGCGAGCCAGCCGCAGGCCGGTACGTCACCGCCCGCGAGCACGCCGGGCGCCACGCTTGCCCAGCAAGGGCCGACACCGACCGTCGTGCCGCCGTCCAGCCTGCCGGCCGGATCGTCCGCGCAGGTTCCACCGCCCGCCGTCGCCGCCGCGCCGGCCAGCGCGCCTGCCGTCGAAGCCGCCACGCCCGCGCCGCAGGTTGCGACCACCGTGACGAACCCGGCTCCGTCCCCGTCGGGCCCCAGCTCGGGCATCGCCCCCGCCGGCAGCCTCGATTCGTCGGAACGCGTCGTCAACGTGCCGCCGTCGGAAGCGGCGGCTGCGCCGGCAACCACGCCCGCGACGAAATCGAAGCCACCATCGGAAGCCGACACCGCGGTCGCCGCCGTGAACGTGCTGCCTGCCGAGCAACAGCCGCGTCCGCCGAAGGCCCAGGAAACCGTGCAGGTGCGTTTCAACGTGCGGCCGTGGGGCGACGTCTACGTGAACGGCGCGCGGCGCGGCGCGAGCCCGCCGCTGCGCTCGGTATCGCTGACGCCGGGCGTCTACGTGATCGAGATCCGCAACGGCACGCTGCCGCCGTTGCACCGCACCGTGGCGATCGACTTCGGCAGCAAACCGGTCAACATCGACTATGCATTCGAATGACGTCAGCCAGGCGGCGCTGGCCGCCGCCGCATATGCCACGGTGCCGCCCGGCCTGCCGGCGACGCCGCGCGCCGACCTGATCGGCCAGCTGCTCGCGGATGTCGCACCCGATGCGCGGTGCGGCGCGAACCTCGAATACGACGCCGAGTTCCTGCAACTGCAGGAGCGCGCGACGCCGCGTGCCGAGCAGCAATACGGCGACACCGTGATCCCTGCGGAAGCGCCCGACTGGCGGGCGGTCGAGCGCCTCGCGCTGGCGCTGTCGGCGCGCACGAAGGATCTGCGCGTCCTCGCCTGTCTCGCACGAAGCTGGATCGAGCAACACGGTATTCCGGGCTACGCGGACGCGCTCGCGCTCGTCGCAAACCTGCTCGAACGCCGCTGGGACGACCTGCATCCGCGGCTCGACGCGGACGGCGAACCGGACCCGACATTACGAATGAACGCGCTCGCCGAGATAGCCGGCGCGCACGACTGCGCGCGCGCGGCGCGCCGCCAGCCGCTGTTCGACGGCGGGCCGAGCGTGCGCGACGCGGAACGGCTGCTCGACGGCCGCGACGACACCGGCAGCCCCGTGGCGGGCAGCCGCGAAAGCCTGCTGGCTGCGCTGTCGGCCGCACGCAGCGACGGCACGACGCCGCTCGACGCGGCGCGCGCGGCACTGCACGCGCTGGAGGCGATCCGCGCGGGCGTGACGGACCGGCTGGGCCGCGAATGGGCGCCCGACGAAGGCGACGCCGAGAAGGCGCTGCAACGGATCGTGCGCGACGTGCCGCTGCCCGAGCCGCAACCGGTGTCGCCCGACATGCAGCAGGCCGCGCCCGGCGATACGGCACAGCCAGGCGCCGCCGCAACCGCGCCGGCGGCCAAACCGAACGCCCACGCCTGGCGCGATGCCGAGGTCACGAGCCGCGACGACGTGCGCATCGGCCTGGACAAGATATGCCGCTATTTCGAGCAACACGAGCCGAGCCATCCGGCGCCGCTGCTGCTGCGGCGCGCGCAACGGCTGCTCGCGCTCGACTTCTACGAAATCATCCGCGATCTCGCGCCGGAGAGCCTGCCGAAGCTGGACCTGCTGAGCGGCGAGCGGAGCGAATGACACGAGCGAGCGCCGCCGCGATGCGGGCGGTGACGACCAACTGCGCAACCTGATCGATGTGAAGGAGTGGACGATGACGGACAGAACCAAGGCGGCAGGCAGCGGACAGAAGTTCATCGCGCGCAATCGGGCGCCGCGCGTGCAGATCGAGTACGACGTCGAGACCTACGGCGCCGAACGCAAGGTGCAGTTGCCGTTCGTGATGGGCGTGATTTCCGACCTGGCGGGCAAGCGTGCGGAGCCGTTGCCGGACTTGCCGGAGCGCAAGTTTCTCGAGATCGATGTCGACAACTTCGACGAGCGGATGAAATCGGTCGCGCCGCGCGTCGCGTTCCAGGTGCCGAACACGCTGACCGGCGAAGGGATGCTCAACGTCGACATGACGTTCGAGCAGATCGACGATTTCTCGCCGGCCGCGATCGCGCGCAACGTCGACGCGCTGCGCCGGCTGCTGGAGGCGCGCACCGAGCTGTCGAACCTGCTGTCGTACATGGACGGCAAGCACGGCGCCGAGCAGTTGATCGAGCGCGCGATCAACGATCCCGACCTGCTGAAGACGCTCGTGCGCAACCCGCACGCCCCCGCGCAGGGCGGCGACGCGACCCAACCGGAGGCCCGCGATGAATGATCCCGTCCAATCCCGTGCGGACACGCGCGACGCCGCGCAACCGGCCGTCGCGCACGACGAATTCGCCGCGCTGCTGCAGAAGGAGTTCAAGCCGAAGACGGCCGAGGCGCGCGAGTCGGTCGAGCGCGCGGTGCGCACGCTCGCGCAGCAGGCGCTCGAACATACGGTCGGCATGACGACCGATGCATACGGCAGCGTGAAGCAGATCATCGCGGAGATCGACCGCAAGCTGTCCGAGCAGATCAACCAGATCCTGCATCACAACGAATTCCAGACGCTCGAAGGCGCGTGGCGCGGGCTGCATTACCTCGTCACGCACACCGAGACCGACGAGCTGCTGAAGATCAAGGCGCTGCCGGCGTCGCGCAACGAGGTCGCGCGGATGCTGAAGCGCTACAAGGGCGTCGCATGGGATCAGAGCCCGCTGTTCCGCAAGATCTACGAAGAGGAATACGGGCAGTTCGGCGGTGAGCCGTTCGGCTGCCTGGTCGGCGATTTCCATTTCAACCACAGCCCGCCGGACGTCGAGATGCTCGGCGAGCTGTCGAAGATCGCGGCGGCCGCGCACGCGCCGTTCATCGCCGGTGCATCGCCAGAGCTGATGCAGATGGATTCGTGGCAGGAGCTGTCGAACCCGCGCGACCTGACGAAGATCTTCCAGAACACCGAATACGCGGCGTGGCGCAGCCTGCGGCAGTCGGAGGATTCGCGCTACATCGGCCTCGCGATGCCGCGCTTTCTCGCGCGGCTGCCGTACGGCGCGCGCACCAACCCGGTCGACGAATTCGACTTCGAGGAAGACACCGACGCCGCGAACCACGACCGCTACACGTGGGCGAACTCGGCGTATGCGATGGCCGCGAACATCAACCGCTCGTTCAAGCAGTTCGGCTGGTGTTCGTCGATCCGCGGCGTCGAATCGGGCGGGGCGGTCGAAGGGCTGCCGAGCCACACGTTCCCGACCGACGACGGCGGCGTCGACCAGAAATGCCCGACCGAGATCGCGATCAGCGACCGCCGCGAGGCCGAGCTCGCGAAGAACGGCTTCATGCCGTTCGTACACCGGAAGAACTCGGATTTCGCGGCGTTCATCGGCGCGCAGTCGCTGTACCAGCCGGCCGAGTACCACGATCCCGACGCGACCGCGAACGCGCGGCTGTCCGGCCGCCTGCCGTACCTGTTCGCGTGCTGCCGCTTCGCGCATTACCTGAAGTGCATCGTGCGCGACAAGATCGGCTCGTTCCGCGAACGCGACGACATGGAGCGCTGGCTGAACGACTGGATCATGAACTACGTCGACGGCGACCCCATCAACTCGTCGCAGGAAACCAAGGCGCGCAAGCCGCTCGCGGCCGCGCAGGTGGTGGTCGAGGAGCTCGAGGACAACCCCGGCTACTACACGTCGAAATTCTTCCTGCGGCCGCACTACCAGCTCGAAGGGCTCACCGTGTCGCTGCGGCTCATCTCGCGGCTGCCGACCGCGAAGGCGGCCAACGAGTGAGGGCAGAGCAAGCAACGATCGGCTTCAACGCGGCATTCATCCTGACATCGCACTGAAACGGAGACGGCAATGGGCGTGGCAATGTTTATGAAGGTGGACGGCGTGACCGGCGAATCGGCGGACGCGCAGCACAAGGGCTGGACCGACATCCAGTCGTTCACGTGGGGCGCGAGCCAGCCGGGCGCGATGGCGAGCGGCAGCGGCGGCAACGCGGGCAAGGCGAGCTTCAACGATCTCGTCGTCGCCGCGTACATGGACAAGGGTGCGCCCGCGATCATCAAGAACTGCGCGAACGGCAAGCATCTGTCGTCGGTCGAGATCTCCGCGTGCAAGACGGGCGGCACGCAGGTCGAGTTCATGCGCGTGACGCTGCAGGAGGTGCTCGTCACGTCCGCGCAGGTCGCGGGCATCGATCCGGGCGACGTCGCCGACCGGCTGATGATGCATTACGGCTTCCAGGCCGCGAAGGTGAAGAAGCAGTACTGGCAGCAGAACGACAACGGCGGCAAGGGCGCGGAGGTGACCGTCGGCTGGAACATCAAGGAAAACACCGAGATGTGACGGCGCGGAGATGACGATGGACGACCCGCGAACCCGCGACGGCCGCGACGGACGCGACGGACGCGACGGCAGGGAAGGCAGCCTGCGCGACCGGCTCCAGCCCGCGCTGCTCGACCGGCTCACCGACGACACGCCGCAGCGCGCCGCCGAAGCGCCCGGCGCGCAGTGGATCGGCACCGAACGCCTGCGCGCGGCCGTGCTGCGCGATCTCGCGTGGCTGCTCAACACGCGCAACGCCGAGGACGGCTTCGTCGACTGGTCGGCGTTCGCGCACGCGCAGGCGTCGGTGCTCAACTACGGGATGCGGCCGCTCGTGGGCAAGCCGATGTCGGGCGTCGAGCGGATGTCGGTCGAGGCGTCGATCCGCGACGCGATCCTCCGCTTCGAGCCGCGCATCGCGCCCGACAGCGTCGAAGTGCGCAGCGTGATCGACGCCGCCGGCGGCCGCGCCGGCGAACGGCGCCACAACGTGCTGCTGTTCGAGATACGCGGCACGCTGTGGTCGATCCCGCATCCGCTCGAATTCGTGCTGCGCTCCGACCTCGATCTCGAGACGGGCGCGATGTCGCTGCAATCGGTGGCAGGGGCCTGACGCGATGGATACGCGCCTGCTCGACTACTACAACCGCGAACTCGCGTACCTGCGCGAGCTTGGCGGCGAATTCGCGCAGCAGTTCCCGAAAGTGGCCGCGCGGCTGCGGCTCAATGAATCGGGGCCGCCCGATCCGTACGTCGAGCGGCTGCTCGAAGGCTTCAGCTTCCTCACCGCGCGCGTGCAGCTCAAGATGGACGCCGAGTTTCCGCGCTTCACGCAGGCGCTGCTCGATGCCGTGTATCCCGGCTATATCGCGCCGCTGCCGTCGATGGCGATCGTGCGGTTCGCGCCGCTGCTGAACGAAGGCAGCCTGGCGCAAGGCTGGCGGCTGCCGGCCGGCACCGCGCTGCGCGCGCGTCCGGCCGCGTCCGAGCAAACCGCGTGCGAATTCCGCACCGCGCATGACCTGACGCTGTGGCCGCTCGAACTGACCGATGCGACCGTCACCGGTGCGCCGTCGTGGCTGCCGCGCGGCGCGTTCGCCGCGCGGCAGGACGTGCGCGGCGCGCTGCGCATCCGGTTGGAGGCGCGCGGCGGTGCCAAACTGTCCCAGTTGCCGCTCGACCGGCTGACGTTTCATCTCGCCGGCCCCGAACGCGACGCGCTGCACCTGCTCGAACTGATCGCCGCGCATGCGCTCGGCGTCGTGTGCCACGATCCGGCGCAGCCGCCGCGCTGGCTGCATACGCTCGATGCCGACGCGATCGTCCACGAGGGCTTCGATCCTGCGCAGGCAATCCTGCCCGACGATGGCCGCAGCTTCCACGGCTACCGGCTGCTGCGCGAGTATTTCGCGTTTCCGGCGCGCTTCCTGTTTTTCAGCATCGGCGGGCTGCGCGCCGCGCTTGCGCGCGCGACCGGCGACGCGTTCGAACTGACCGTGCTGTTCGATCGCCACGATGCGGCGCTCGAGGCGGCCGTCAGCGCGAAACACCTCGCGCTGAACTGCACGCCGGCCGTGAACCTGTTCGCGCGCCGCGCCGACCGCATTCCGCTGCAGCCGGGCGCGCGCGAGCACCATGTCGTCGTCGATCGCAGCCGGCCGCTCGACTATGAGGTCTATGCGGTGCAGCGGCTCGCGAGCGAGCAGCGTGACGACGGCCAGTCACGCGAATTCCGGCCGTTTCACGCGTCGTTCGCGAGCGACGACGGCAACCATGGCGCGTACTACACGGTGCGGCGCGAACCGCGGCTGGTCTCTTCTCAGGCGCGTGCGAACGGCACGCGCACCGGCTACGTCGGCAGCGAGACCTACGTGTCGCTCGTCGACAGCCAGTGCGCGCCGTACGATGAAACGATGCGCTACCTGGCGGCCGACACGCTGTGCACGAACCGCGATCTCGTGCTGCTGCAGCCACCGGGCGACGCGAACACGTTCACGCTGCGCGTATCGGCCCCGGTCGAAAGCATCGTCGCGATCCGCGGCCCGTCGCGGCCTCGGCCGCCGATCGCCGATGCGCAAACCGCGTGGCGGCTGATCCGCCATCTCGGGCTGGCCCGCCACACGCTGACCGATCTCGACGACGACGAGGGCGCGCATGCGCTGCGCGAACTGCTCGGCCTGCATGCCGACCCGGCCGATGCCGCGATGCGCCGGCAGATCGACGGCGTCCTGCGCGTGGCGTTCTCGCCGGTGTTCCGCCGGCTGCCGGCGTCCGGCCTGCTGATGTTCGGGCGCGGCGTGCAGGTCGACGTGACCGTCGACGATCATGCGTTCTCCGGCGACAGCCCATTCCTGCTCGGCGCGGTGCTCGAACAGTTCTTCGCGCGCCACGTGTCGATCAATGCGTTCGCCGAATGCGTGCTGACCAGTGCGCAGCGCGGCACGCTCGCTCACTGGCCGGCGCGCATCGGCAGGCGGCCCGCGATATGAAGCGCGATATGTCTCCGGCCGCCGGGCCGGCTGCCGAAGCCGCACGCCGCGACGCGTGGTGGGCACGCCTGCGCGCCGCGCCGCACGGTTACGACCTGTTTCAGGCGCTGCGCTGGCTCGATGCGCTGTCGCCCGGCCGCGCGCCGCTCGGCCATGCGATGCGGCCGCGTGACGAGCCGGTGCGGCTCGGGCAGCAGCCGTCGCTCGCGTTCGCGGCGTCGATGCTGGCCGGCGTGAGCGACGAGGGCAGCGGCATGCCGCCGCGCATCGCGATCCACGGGTTCGGGCTGTTCGGCCCGAACGGGCCGCTGCCCACGCACCTGACCGAATACGCACACGAACGCGCGGCGCAGCACGACGACCCGACGTTCGCCGCGTTCGCCGACCTGTTTCATCACCGGCTGATCCTGCTGTTCTACCGCGCCTGGGCCGATGCGCAGCCGACGGTGAGCCTCGATCGCCCGGAACGCGCACGGTTCGACGGTTATGTCGCAAGCTTGATCGGCCGGGCGGCACACGGCGACAAGCCGGCCGCGAAAGCCGATACCGACATGCTTGCGCCGCATGCGCGCTTGTTCCACGCGGGCCATCTCGTGCGGCACACGCGCAACCCGGAAGGGCTCGTGCAGATCCTGCGCCGGCATTTCGGTGTCGAGGCGCGCATCGTCGAGCACGTGCCGCAGTGGGTCGCGATCGAACGTTCGCAGCGCTGCACGATCCGCGCGACGCGGCCGACGTTGCGAGTCGGCGCCGTCGCGCTCGGTGTGGCCGTGCGCGATGCGCAGTCGCGCTTCCGGATCGTGCTCGGCCCGCTGTCGCTCGACGCGTACCGCCGTTTCCTGCCGGACGGCCCGCACGCCCGGCAGCTCGCGCAATGGGTGCGCGAATACGTCGGCATCGAGTTCGACTGGGACGTGCAGCTCGAACTGGCGGCCGACGCGGTGCCGGCGATCGCGCTCGGCGCGCCGCAGGGCATCGGCCGCACCGCGTGGCTCGGGCAGCGGCTCGATCCGGGCCCCGCGCGCGACCTCGTCGTTCGCTACGACGTGCGGCGCGGCGGCGCCCCCCTTCATCGCGAAACCGCCTAAACGGGAACCGTCATGTCCGATATCGGCCGCGCCAACCTGTTCGGAAAGCTGAATCCGTTCCTCTACGAGACGCTCGAGCAGGCGACCGGCTTCTGCCGGCTGCGCGGCAATCCGTACGTCGAGCTCGCGCACTGGTTCAAGCAGATGCTGCAGCGGCCCGATGGCGACCTGCAGCGCGTGCTGCGCCACTTCGGCGTGGACGACGCCGCGCTCGACCGCGGGCTCGTTACCGCGCTCGACAAGCTGCCGCGCGGCGCGGGCTCGGTGTCGGATCTGTCCGTGCACATCGACGATGCGGTCGAACGCGCGTGGGTCTACGCGACGCTGAAGTACGAGGCGACGCGTATTCGCGGCGCGGTGCTGCTGCTCGCGATCCTGAAGACACCGCAGTTGCGCAACGTGCTGCTGGCGATCACGCGCGAATTCGAGCGCATCGTGCCGGACGTGCTCGCCGACGAACTCGCGTCGATCGTCGAAGGCTCGCCCGAAGCGCCACCGGCCGGGCAGGCGGCGCCGGGCGGCGACATGACGATGCGCGGCGCGACCGCCGCCGCCTCCGACGGGTCGGCGCTCGCGCGCTTCGCCGTCGACCTGACCGCCCGCGCGCGGGCCGGCGAGATCGATCTGGTGATCGGACGCGATCCGGAAATTCGTCAGATCGTCGACATCCTGCTCCGACGCCGGCAGAACAACCCGCTGCTGGTCGGCGAGGCCGGCGTCGGCAAGACGGCGGTCGCGGAAGGCTTCGCGCTGCGGATTGCCGACGGCGACGTGCCGCCGTCGCTGCAGGACGTTGCGCTGTACCTGCTCGACATCGGGCTGCTGCAGGCCGGCGCGAGCGTGAAGGGCGAGTTCGAGAGCCGGCTGCGCGGCGTGATCGACGAAGCGATGTCGTCCGAGCGGCCCGCGATCCTGTTCATCGACGAAGTCCACACGCTCGTCGGCGCGGGCGGGGCCGCCGGCACCGGCGACGCCGCGAACCTGCTGAAGCCCGCGCTCGCCCGCGGCCTGCTGCGCACGATCGGCGCGACCACGTGGTCCGAGTACAAGCAGTACATCGAGAAGGACCCGGCGCTGACACGACGCTTCCAGCTCGTGCACGTCCATGAACCGGAGGAAGCGGCCGCGCTGACGATGCTGCGCGGCCTCGCCGGGAAGCTCGAAAGCCATCACCGCGTGCTCGTGCTCGACGCTGCGCTGGAGGCCGCCGTCACGCTGTCGCACCGTTACATTCCCGCCCGCCAGTTGCCGGACAAGGCGATCAGCCTGCTCGATACGGCCTGTGCGCGCGTCGCCGTCAGCCAGCACGCGGTACCCGCGCCGATCGAAGATGCGCGCCGCCGCATCGACAGCCTGCGCGTCGAACAGGAGCGGATCGGGCGCGAATGCGCGCTCGGCACCGGCGATACGGCGCGGCGCGATGCGATCGAGCACGACATTGCCACCGCCCGGACCGAACTCGACCGGCTCGACACCCGCTGGCAAACCGAACGCGACGCCTTGACCGCGATCGTCGATGCCCGTGCGTTGCTGCTCGACGACGATCCGTCCCACGCACTCGATGCGGATGCACGCGGTGCGGCACAAACCCGTCTCTCGGCCGCGCAGCAGGCGCTGGCCGACCTGCAGGGCGATGCGCCGCTCGTGCTGCCCGCCGTCGACACCCACGCGGTGGCCGCCGTCGTGGCCGACTGGACCGGCATTCCGCTCGGCCGCATGGTGCGCGACGAAACGCAGGCCGTGCTGAAGCTCGCCGATACGCTCGGCGAGCGCGTCGTCGGCCAGCAGCACGCGGTCGAACTGATCGCCGAGCGCATCCAGACCGCGCGCGCCAAGCTGGACGATCCGAAGAAGCCGCATGGCGTGTTCCTGCTGTGCGGGCCGTCCGGCGTCGGCAAGACCGAGACCGCGCTCGCGCTGGCCGACACGCTGTACGGCGGCGAACACAACGCGATCACCATCAACATGAGCGAATTCCAGGAGGCGCATACGGTGTCGACCCTGAAGGGCGCGCCGCCCGGCTACGTGGGCTACGGGCAGGGCGGCGTGCTCACCGAAGCCGTGCGCCGCCGCCCGTACAGCGTCGTGCTGCTCGACGAGATCGAGAAGGCGCACCGCGACGTGCACGAGATTTTCTTCCAGGTATTCGACAAGGGCTGGATGGAGGACGGCGAGGGGCGCGACATCGATTTCCGGCATACGGTGATCCTGCTGACCTCGAACGTCGGCGCCGATCGCGTGATGCAGCTGTGCCGCGATCCCGAGCGCCTGCCCGACGTGCAGACGCTCGCCGATGCGCTGCGCGCGCCGCTGCTCGACGTGTTTCCTGCGGCGCTGCTCGGCCGGTTGACCGTCGTGCCGTACTACCCGCTCACCGACGCGACGCTCGCGCGGATCGTCGCCTTGCAATTGCGGCGGATCGCGCAGCGGATCGACGCGCACCACGGCATCCGGCTGCGCTGCACCGATGCGGCGACCGCGCTGGTCGTCGAGCGTTGCCGGACGATCGAATCCGGCGGCCGGATGGTCGACGCGATCCTCACGCACACCGTGATGCCGCGCATCGGCCGCGCGATCCTGCAGGCCACGCTCGAAGGCCGCACGCTGTCGTCGATCGAGCTGAGCGCCGCCGACGGCGAATTCACGTACCGGTTCGACGAGGAGGAAACGACTTGAGTCGCGTATTCACACTCGACAGCCCGCACGGCGACGGCCTCAAGTTCCATACGCTCGACGGCAGCGATGAACTCGGCCGCCTGTTCGAATTCCGGATCGAGGCGCTCGCCGACAGTCACAGCCTGTCGCTGAAGGACATGCTCGGCAAGCCCGTGACGGTCCGGATCGAACAGCAGGACCTGTCGACCCGCTACCTGAACGGCATCGTTGCGCGCGCATCGCTTTCCGGCCGGCGCGCCGAGCGCTACTACGGCTACGAGCTGATCGTGCGCCCGTGGCTGTGGCTCGCGACGCGCCGCTCCGATTGCCGGATCTTCCAGAACAAGACGGTGCCCGAGATCGTGCAGGAGGTGCTGTCGACGTACGGCTTTCCGATCGAGAACCACCTCGCCGAATCGTATGTGCCGCGCGACTATTGCGTGCAGTACAACGAGACCGACGCCGCGTTCGTGTCGCGGCTGATGGAGTTCGAGGGGATCTACTTCTGGTTCCGGCATGCGGAGGACACGCATACGCTGATGCTCGGCGACGCGATGTCGTCACATACCGTGCTGCCCGGCTACGAGACGATTCCGTACATCGCGCGCGACCGCACCGCGATCGCCGACGAGGAGCACATCGATGGCTGGCTGCCCGCGCAGGCGGTGAGCGTCGGCCGGCACCAGACCACCGACTACGACTATACGAAGCCGCGCGCCGATCTTTCGTCGCAGAAGGTCGATCCGCGTGGGCACGATCATGACGGCTTCGCGTCGTTCGAATGGCCTGGTGGATATCGCGACGATGCGCCCGGAGCGCATTACAGCCGCGTGCGGCTCGAGGAACAGCAGGCGGAACATGAGCGGGCGAACGCCGATACCGATGTGCGCGGTGTCGCGCCCGGTTATCTGTTTACGCTCGAACATTGCCCGCGGGCGGACCAGAACCGCGAATACCTGATCGTGCGGTGCCAGTACCGGTTTCAGGAGAACGCGTATGCGAGCGACCAAGGTGCGGAGGCCGTCGTGCATCAGACGATGATGCTCGTGCAGCCGTCGAGCCTGCCTTACCGGTCGCCGCGCGAGACACCGCGGCCGCGGACCAACGGGCCGCAGACGGCCACCGTCGTCGGGCCGCCGGGGGAGGAAATCTGGACCGACCAGTACGGGCGCGTGAAGCTGCAGTTCCGCTGGGATCGGTATGGGCAGAGCAACCAGGATTCGTCGTGCTGGGTGCGGGTGTCGAGTCCGTGGGCCGGAGGTGGGTTCGGGGGTGTGCAGATTCCGCGGGTGGGCGATGAGGTCGTCGTGGATTTTCTGAACGGCGATCCGGACGAGCCGATCGTGACCGGGCGCGTTTACAACGGCGAGAAGATGCCGCCGTGGGGACTGCCGGGCAGTGCGACGCAGAGCGGGCTGTTGTCGCGATCGTCGCCGGGCGGAACGACTGACCACGCCAATGCGTTCCGGTTCGACGACAAGAAGGGCGCCGAGCAGCTCTGGATGCACGCGGAACGGAATTTCGATGCGGAGACGGAGCTCGATCATTCGCTGTCTGTCGGGAACAACCATACGCACACGGTCGGGAACGACGAAACGATGCAGGTGAAGAACAACCGGCAGCGGAGCGTGGGGCAGAACGAGACGGTGAATATCGGGCAGAACCGGGTCGCGCAGATCGGGGCGAATGAGACGCATGGGGTGACGGGGAATCGCAGCGTGTCGGTCGATGGCAACAGTTCGCATACCGTGACCAAGGGGAATCACAACCTGGCGGTGATCGCCGGCACGCACGACGTCTTCGTCGAGGGGAACAGCACGCATGTCGTCGGCACCGGGTCGTATGCGACGAATATCAACAAGGGAAACTACTCTGTCGACGTGGCCAAGATCGTTTCAATGGGCGCAGGCACCTATATCGACATGGCTTCCGGGCAAAGCGGTGTGTCGATAAACAAGGAAAAAGTCGGCGTCTCGATCGTCGGGGAGGGCAACGATATCGGCGTCGGCCTCGCCGGCTATGGTGGCGGGGTGACCATCGCCGGATACGACGCGGGAGTCGGAATCGTCGGTTATGTGCAGGGGGTCTCGATCTACGGTGAAAACGATCTCAGCCTTGCTGGCAAAACCACTGCGAATCTGCAAGCGCCAACAATCAACCTCGATAACGGCAAGAACAGTTGCAACGTCAATATCAACGCGACGAAGATCGTTCTGGCAACCGGTGGCGGATCGATCACGCTTGATGGATCAGGTGTCACGATCCAGGGAACGATCGCCCATATCAATTGATTTCAACCGGTGCTGACCAGTTGTTCGGTTGCATTCGAAGCATGGGAGACATGCAATGGAAAACGAATCGGATCAGATGACGGCCCACGAGACGCTCGAAGCGGAAACCGTCGAAGCGCTCCGTCGGCTGTTTGCCAACGACGCGACGCCGAATCGCATTCCGCCAAGCGAACGTCGCGACCCGTCGGCGTTGATTGGCGAAGTGACAGATACGCACCACCCGGACGCGATGGGCCGGATTCGCGTGAAATGGGCGATGCAGGATGGCGGCACGCGCGAGCATTGGCTCGAATGCGTCGATGGCGTGAAACCCGCGAGAGGCGATCGTGTGCTACTGCAATCGCCCGCGAACTGGCCTGAATACCTGGTTGCCGGTCTGCTGAAGCGTCAGGGTTCCGGCGAGCCGGTCGAACCGGTTATCGAACCCGCAATGGCGCTCGCGCTTGAAGCGGACAAGTGCGTGCAGATATCGGATGCGTCGGGGTACCCGCTGTTGCAGGTGCGTGCGTCGCCGGATGGACCCGTTGTCACGCTGCTGAACCGGAACGTGAACATCGAAGTCGCCGGCAAGCTAAGGATGAGCGCGCAGACGCTCGAACTCGAAGGCGGACGCGGCGGGGTCGACATCCGGACCGAAGCCGACACCGTCGTGCGCAGCCGGTACGTTCGTCTGAACTGAAAAGGTGGCCTGACGTCATGCATCGTGAATTCTCCGCCATCGAAGCGTCGATCGAAGCGTTCATCGAGCAGCCCGACGATCCGACGCTGCTGCTCGAAACGACCGACAACGACATCGTGCCTGTTCTGAAGATGATGCAGTCGCTCGACGAACGCGTTGGCGATGCGATCTTTCTGATCTTTCCGTTTCCATGTGACGCGGCCGATGCGTACTTGCAGACATGCATGGAAGCGCTTGCGCGTCAGATCAGCGAAGAGAGCAGGGCGCGCGTCGAGCGCGGCGAAGCGGGCTGGCCGCCATTGCCGTTGAGGTGCACCGATCCACGGCGTGCGCCTGCGGCACGGCTGCGCGACGCCGTCATGCACGTTCGCACGCTGATGCCGAAGGGCGCTAAAGTCGTTTGGGCATGGCTGCCGTCGCCGATGGGCGACTTCGGCGGCTTCGCGAAATTGGTGTTGCCGTGCCTCGCCTTGAATGGCTTTGAAGACTGGATGGAGGGACATCGGTTCTGCATCCGAGACGACCGGAAACATCCTTGCCTCATTCCGCTGGCGAGGGAGAAAAAGGCAGAGCATGTGTTGGTCCTGCCGGTGGATTTCTCGTCCGAGAAGGCGGTCCGCAATCTGGTCGACATGGCGAACGATGCAGCTTACCCGATCGAGCAACGCATGGGGGCCTTGCTGCAGATTGCCGGGATCGATCTTGCTCAGGGCAGATTGCCCGACGCGCAGCGCAAGTATTACGCGCTCTTTTCCTTCCATGCCGAGCGCAAGGATGCAACAGGCTGCGCAGTGGCGTTGCACGGTCTCGGCGATGTGGCTTTGCGCCATGGGTCACCGCGCGATGCGAAGGACTGGTACGCGCGCGCGCTGCCGGCTGCGCTCGATGGCCGGAATCTGCTGGTCGTACTGAATGCGCTGATGGCGACGGGTAGCTGCTGCGACACGCTCGGCGAGCATGCCAAAGCTGCGACTTATTTCGATCTCGCGAGCGGTGCCGCCGGCAGGCTGATGCTCGTGCATACCAAGATCGAAGCGATGGAGAAGGGCGGTGTCGCGCTGCTGGCGTGCGGCAAAGCGGCAGAAGCGGCGAAAAGCTGGATTGCAGCGAAAGGATTGTGTGAGCAGCTCGGCTGCGAGTCGCAACGCCTATCCATCCTCGACCGACTCGTATCGCTCTATGGAAACGCCGGCCTGAAAATCGAGGCCAGGGCGTATGAGCTGGAGAAGGATCCGCTTTACATGGCTCGCCGCCGTGACGTCGCAGCGCCGACGGTACACGATGCGACGGCAGGATACGAACGGGTGCGTCAATGAGTGAATCTGAAACCCGGTTGACGCGCGCGTCAGTGCCTGGCGATAGCCATGCAACGCAATCAGAGTCGAAGGCCGACACCACGTGCGATTCACTGCTCGGTACGGTCAAGTCGACGTTCGATCCGTTCAAGGAGACATTCTCTTCGGAGGGTGGCACGGTTCACCATGTCAGCGAGGCCGTGAATTCGCTTGCGTCATTGCAGGGCATGCCGTCGCAGTTGCTCAACAGCGGCATCGCACAGATCCCGCTGCTCGACAAGATGCCGGGGATGCCGGCCGCCACCATTGGTGTTCCACATCTCGGTACGCCGCATGCGCACAGTCATCCGCCGAGTAGCGGTTTTCCGTTGCCGAGTGTCGGGGCCACCATAGGCAGTGGATGTCTAAGCGTTCTGATCGGTGGCATTCCAGCGGCGCGCGTGCTGGATATCGGTATTGCGCCAACTTGCGGCGGGATAACACCGTACTTCGATATCCAGACCGGATCCAGCAATACGTTTATCGGCGGGATGCGTGCCGCGCGCATGGGTATCGACATGACGCGGCATTGCAATCCGATGGGGCATGTGGGGAAGTCAGGCGGTGAAGCGGCGAGCGCTGCCGAGAAAGGCGAAAAGGTGACGAGCGAGGCGGCTCAGGTGTCTGGTCGAGCGAAGTTGCTGGGGCGGGCGGGGAAAGCGTGGAAACTCGGCAATGCAGCGGTCGGGCCAGCGTCGGGAACGGCGAGTGCTGCCGATGATGCGTCGCAAGGGGAGATTGCGGCGGCCGCGATGATGGCCGCACAGACCGCGGCCGATCTTGCGTTCATGATGCTCAGCAATCTGATGGGCAAGGATCCCGGTATCGAGCCGAGCATGGGTACGCTGCTCGCGGGGAATCCTACTGTATTGATCGGCGGGTTTCCACTGCCGGACTCGCAGATGATGTGGCATGGCGCCAAGCACGGGATCGCGAAGAAAGTCAAAACCCGGATAGCAACCAGACGAAAGGCGGCTGCGCCATGCAGGAACGGGCATCCTGTTGACGTCGTCAGAGGCACGGCGGAGAACGAATTCGTCGACTATCAGGACCCCGCCCACTCCGGATTCAGTTGGGAGCGGTTCTACTGCAGTGGGTGGCGCGACCAGGATGGTGCCATTGGCTTCGGCTTTCGTCACAATTTTCAACACGAGTTGCGCCTGTTTCGCACGCGGGCCGTCTATGTCGATTCATTGAATCGGGAATACCCGTTTCCGAGAGATCAAGGCGAGCACTATTCTGGCGAGTTTGGAGGCTACCGGCTGACGCAACGGGATGACCGCAGATTTACGATATGGCATGAAACCGCCGGCATCTTCGACTTCGAACGCCATCCCGCAACGGGCTCGTTGGCTCGACTGGTCAGCCATGCCAAAGGTGGTCTCAGGAGCGAGTACCGATATGACGCAACGGGTGTATTGAGCAGCATTTCACTGGCCGACGAAGGCGGGCAGGCATGGCGTCTGATTCGATTCGTGTACGACGATCACGGCCACATCGTACAGATCCTGATGACCGGTACCGATGGCGTTCGTCGATGCATCGCCCGGTATGCATACGATTCCCGTGGGTGCCTGTCGGTGGCAACGGACTCACTGGATACCGCGATGACTTACGCTTATGACAAACGGCGAAGGATGATTCGCGAAACCGATCGAAATGAATTTTCCTTTCTCTATCGATACGATGTTGAAGATCGCTGCGTCGAGACGGCAGCTCAAGACGGCTTGTGGCGCGTTACTTTCGATTATCAACCGGGGCGTACCGTTGCCACTCATGCGGACGGCGGCATCTGGACATTTCAGTATGACGATTCGCAAACGGTGACCCACATTGTGGACCCCTATGGTCACGCGGTAGATCGTGTGACTGGCGCAGACGGACGGATCTTGCTCGAGGTAGATACCGTTGGGCGCGAACTAAGGTGGGTCTACGACAACCTTGGTCGCAGCATCGGCCGCGTCGATCGCTGGGGCAACTGCTGGCCCCCCAGTTCACAGGTACCGGTAAGGCAGAGTCCCAAAGAGCATGTACCGCCTGCCACCTCGCTCGATCAACAGTGGGGCGCAGTTGAACCTCAATGGCTGTCAGCGACATTGCTCTTGCCGATTCGCATCGAGCAGTGCGCCATGTTGCTATTCGGCACGACGGCATCCGATCCGACGAGTCCCTCTGAGCAATATGATGCCGCTGGGCGAGTCATGGCTCGCAGGACGGTAACCGGCAGCATCGACCGTCTGGCGCGCGACGGAGTCGGTAATGTCGTCTGGAAGCGCGACCAAGGCGGCAGCGAGTATCGCTACGCCATAACGTCATGGAACCTATACGAAAGCACAACCGACCCGCTCGGCCATGTCACCCGGTACCGCTATACGAACAAGGCGAAAATTTCTGCGGTCATCGATCCCGTCGGCAACGAAAGCAGGTATGACCACGATTTGCGGGGGCGCCTCGTTCGTGTCACGCGCCATAACACCCTACGCGAAACCTACAAATACGACGGCGGCGACCGGCTCGTCGAGAAGTGCGATGCAACTGGCGAGTGGTTGTTACGCTTCGAGTTCGGCGACAACGGATTACCAAGCAAACGGCGGCTGAGAAGCGGCGCAACGCATTACTACCAACACGATACCCAGGGGAATTTTACGAATGCATCCACCGACCGGTTCGAGGTGGCCCTGAAATGGGACGCGTTCGGGCGGATTGTGTCCGACAAGCGCAACGGCTTTGGCGTCGAGCATCAGTATTCGAAAACGAAGCGCTTGAGCACTACCTGGTTTGAACGTTTTTCCATCTCTTACGAGTCAGAAGCCTCCGGCGAAGCCGTGATCCGCACCCAGGCGGGCCGCACGCACCGGATCACCCGCTCGTCGGATGGCCAGGTACTCGTGCAGTTTGCCAACGGGACAAACGTACTCCGTCGATTCGACGCCAATGGTAAGTGCGAAGGGCGCATCGTGTGGCGTGGAGACGCTCAAGCGGACATGGAGGCGACCCACTATGCGTACAGTGCGACCGGCGAACTGCTCGCCGTTACAAGCCCATCGGGCGATGTGATCGAATACCAGTACGACGCGGCACATCGGCTAATCGGCGAGAAGCGGGAAGGATGGCCGGTACGGCGATTCGCGTACGACCCGGCTGGAAATCTGATATCGACGCCGGAACATGCGTCGATCCGTTATAGCGAAGGGAACCGCCTCGCGACTGCGTCGTCAACGCGGTTTCACTATAACAACCGGAATCATCTCGCCGGGCAAATCGATGAAGACGGTGGCTACACGACCTACTCGTACAACAGCATGGATCTGCTGACGCGGGTCGAGTGGAGCAACCGCACTGACGCGTGGACAGCGGATTATGACGGGCTGTGCAGGCGAATCTATCAGGCCGACGGAGCGGCCTGCACGCTCTATTACTGGGACAATGATCGTCTGGCTGCGGAAATTCAGCCCGATGGACGGGTGCGTCTTTATGTTTATGCCCATGATTCTGCGATTTTGCCGTTCATGTTCATCGATCATGAATCGGTTGGTGCCAAACCGGAAAACGGCACCGAGTATTTCGTGATCACGAATCAAGTAGGGATGCCGGAATGGATCGAAAGCGGAACCGGGGAGGTCGTGTGGCGCGCACACAGCATCGACCCTTATGGCCGGGTCGAAGTGGCGCCTGGCAATTCGGTTGCATACGACCTGAGGTTCGCGGGCCATCATTACGATCAGGCCACCGGGCTTCATTACAACCGGTTCAGAACCTACAGTCCGGTCTTGCGGCGTTACCTGCAATGCGACCCCGTGGGGCAATCCGGAGGAGTGAATATATACGCGTACACGCCGAATCCCCTTGTTCTGGTCGACGTATTCGGCCTGACATGCGATGAACCCGCGGGTGATGCATCCGGAGGCCCTGAAGGGCATTCCGTAGAAGATGAACCGGTCATTGTTGCGAAAGACAAAGACGGAAAATATAAACCTACGGGTGCATCGCTTCCGAAAGATATCATCCATGTTCCAGATGACGAGCACCCAGCGTTCGATCTGGCACGTCAAGAAGCAGACAAAATGAGGGCTGACTTTATTGATGCATTGGGAGCACACAAAAATGTCGTAACTCTGCTACCTTTCGTTTTCAGAAAGAAAGACGGCTCATATCATGTCGGCATAGCTGCAAGCAAAGAATGGGATGAATTGAAAAAAGGCCAGAAGAATGTCTTTGCAAAATTACAAGAAATTTCCAACGGGCACGAAATTATCGTTGGTGCCAGTGACATCCCTGCGCCTGCGTCCTTTGATCGAGCGACAAACTACGCACCGCCAGCAGCCACTGACCACCATGCGGAGCAACGAGCGCTACGATGGGCGGACAACCAACCGGACATCTCAGGATGTGCCTATTTTGCGCCGACCTTGCCAGCGTGTGAGGGATGTCTGCAGGCCATCTTATCTCGTCGCCCCCCGGAGGGTGACGCTATCGCGGAGGAAGCGAAAAAAAGTGTTTTTTATAAAGATGATCCTGATCCAAATACAATACCAAAAAATGAGACCAGAAAGAACAAGCGAAATGCCCTGCCGCGAAGCATGATTGACGATAATGCCAAGGAGAGGGCTCTTCACGATTCCTTTGCAGGGCAACTCAATAAAAATGGACAGCCAGACAAGACAACAATGCCTTCCGAAGACGTCATTAAAGACGTCGCAAAGAAATTGGAGCTCGAGAAGGACACACTAACAAACTGGCTCAGGAAGGAGGTGGCCTTCCACGATTCTCTCTCGCAACGATCGGCCGTTGACGCGAATAACAACAAAATGCCTGCCAGCAATGTTCTCAAAACCGTTGCTACCAAGTGGGGCGTTGAGGAAAAGTCGCTGACAACATCTATTAGAAAATTTCTGAAGAGTCAAATGACTGAAGCCACCAAAGATGCCGCCGAGCAATTGCTAGATAAAAAAGTTGGGGAGGCGGAAACGGATAAGAAGGATGAAATCATCAAAGATGCAGCGAGCAAATGGCAAGTTGATCCAAAAAGATTGGGGCCATCCGTTAAGCGATATCTAAAAAAGAAGCAGCAGTGACGTGTCGATCGGATGCCTCGTTAGGTTACGTTCGATCAGCCGTTTATTATTTGACATAACGTGAATTATCGACGGATTTGGTTGTAGTGGCTAGATTGAAATGTCCGCTTTTGGCTACATAGAAATGTCCGCTTTCGGGCCGCGTAAGCTGTTCGGTCGCCGGGTGTCCGGCGCCGGAGGCTGCGATGGCTGTAACGGAACGGATCACGATGACGATGCGCGAACTGGACCGATTCAAGGTCATTCAGGATGTAGCCGACGGCAAGCTCAAGCCGTGGCGTGCTGCGGAACGGCTGGAGTTGACGACACGCCAGGTTCGCCGGCTGGTCGCCCGGTTGCGTGAGCACGGTCCGGCAGGTTTGGTATCAGGGCACCGAGCGAAGCCCGGCAATCGCCGCCTCGACCCGGGAGCTGCCGATCGGGCGCTGTCGATCATCCGCGATCGCTACGCCGATTTCGGGCCGACGTTGGCCTGCGAGAAGCTCTGGGAGTGTCACGGCATTGGGCTGGCCAAGGAGACGGTCAGGAAGCTGATGACGGACGCTGGCTTGTGGATTCCGCGTCGGCAGCGTCCGCCGAAGGTTTATCAGCCGCGAGCGCGTCGCGCATGCTTGGGCGAGTTGATCCAGATCGACGGCAGCGATCATCGATGGTTCGAGGAACGGGCACCGGCCTGCACGCTGCTGGTGTATGTGGACGATGCGACGAGCCGATTGATGATGCTGCACTTCACGCAGACCGAATCGACGTTCAGCTACTTCGAGGCCACGCGGACGTATATCGAACGCCATGGCAAGCCGGGAGCGTTCTACAGCGACAAGGCCAGCGTGTTCCGCAACGTGAAGCCGGGCAAGACTGGCAATCGCGTGACGCCGTTTGGCCGGGCGATGTACGAGCTGAACATCGACACGTTCTGCGCGAACAGCAGCTCGGCCAAGGGGCGCGTGGAGCGAGCGCACTTGACGTTGCAGGATCGATTGGTCAAGGAGATGCGATTGCGCGGCATCAACACGGTGGCCGACGCCAACGCTTACGCGCCCTCCTTCATGGTCGCCTACAACACGCGCTTCGCGAAGCCGCCAAAGAGCGACTTCAATGCGCACCGGCCGTTGCGGGCCAACGAGAGTCTGGACCGGGCGCTGACGTGGCGCGAGCCACGGAAGGTAACGAAGTCGCTCACGGTTCAGTACGACCGGGTGATGTACTTGCTGGACGATACGCCGGAGAACCGGAAGTTGATCGACCGTCAGATCGAGGTATGGGAGTACCCGGATGGGCGGATCGAGATTCGGGCTGACGATCGTGCGTTGAGCTGCAGGCAATACGATCGCCTGGCCGAAATCGATCAAGGTGCCGTCGTTGAGCACAAGCGTTTGAGCCATGTGCTACAGGTCGCCCAAGCGCTGCAGGCGCAACGCGATAACAGTCGAATCGGTAAAGCCCCGTCTCGAACGCATCGTGGCGACTCAACCCGGACCGACCGAAACGAACCCCAAGCGGGCAAGAAGAAGCAACGCGAGATCACGCAGGCCGACGTCGAGCATGTGATCGTGGAGCTGGCGCAACGTCGGCAAACCGCAAAGCCGCCAACCAAACCTGGCCGTCGGTCTGCAAAGGCTAGCGAAACAAACGTGAGCGCCCTGCCCGTTCAGGCGCCGACCTTCGACACTGCGTAATGCTCAAAACGAGGAAAAAGACGCAGCAAAAACAACCTTAAAACCGGACATTTTTAAATGGCTGGAAGGTGGACATCTGAATCCGGGTATGACATGGTGTAGGTCCCAAGTTCAGATGTCGCGTTTCCGCTAAATAAAAATGTCGTGTTTTGGCCTGTAGGTTGATCGTCTGCACCCTTGGGAGCGCCGGCGATGAACGCGACTGGGACGATTACCATGACGATGCGCGAGCTGGACCGATTCAAGGTCATTCAGGACGTGGCGGACAGTAAGCTCAAACCATGGCGTGCTGCGGAACGGCTGGAGTTGACGACCCGGCAGGTTCGCTGACTGGTCATGCGGCTGCATCCTGCAATCGCGATCCGGCCGAGTTCGCCGGGCCGGTGTCCCCGCAACGACGTCACCGTTTCACGAGGCACCGGCGATGGTTGTATCCTGACCGGGAAGGATCTCGCGACGCGCATCGATTTGCGCACGCGTCCCGGCAGTCCCACCCGCGTGCCCGGCCCGCCAGCGCAACAAAGTTGATCGGACGCTCAGGCATGGAGCGCGCAATTGGAGTCGTCACCGTGAAAATGTCGGCCATTCCCTTTGGCACCACGAACTGGTCGCAGGTCGATCGCGTCGAATATCCGGGCGAACGCGGCGCGGCCTACTGGCGCACGCAAACCTTCGGGACGATTCGTGTCCGCATGGTCGAGTACACGCCGGGCTACCTTGCCGACCATTGGTGTTCGAAGGGACACATCCTCTTGTGTCTCGAAGGAGAACTGCACACCGAGCTCAAGGATGGCCGATCGTTCACGCTGCTGCCCGGCATGAGCTATCAGGTTGCCGACGACACGGAACCCCACCGTTCGTCCACCGACGTCGGCGCCAAGCTGTTCATCGTCGATTGACGCGCACCGTCGGCGCCACGCGCAGATCAGACGCGCGTCATCGACGGGACCGCAGCGGTTTTGGCTGGCATCCGCACGAGCGAAACCGCCGGTTTCGGGGGCGCCGTCAAGATGCGCTTGACGGCCGGGCTGAAGAACAGCGCGAGCGTCTCGTCCTCGAACAGCCGGCCGAGCGGGGTCAACCGCAACCCTTCCCTGCCCTCGCAGTCGGCATACGGCTCGAGGGTGCCCAGCCCGGCCAGCCTGCTCGTCAGCTCCCGATAATGCGCCGAGAGCCGCGGCTTGCCGACGGCGATCGCGTGCAAGGCGGGATCCTCCACGCGGCCGCTACGCAACCCGGTGGCGTAGGACATCGCCAGCCACTCCTCGTCGTCGATCACGCGGCCCGTGGCGATCGGGAGGTCGCCGCGCAGCACGCGGTCGGCGTACGCGCGAACCTGCGTGTCGTTGCGGAACGTATAGCCTCGACAGCCGTAACCCGCCGAACTTGCACCGACGTGCGAATACGACGCCACCCCGACGCCAAGCAAATCGCGCGACGCCGACGTGCGGACCTTCTTGAACGGATCGATATAGTGGTGCGCGCGCACGAAGCGGTTGCCGTCGCACTGGTGATAGCCGAGCGCCTCCATCCCGCGCCAGATCAGCATGCGCCCGAGCAGCGTCGCGAGTTCGTCCTCGAATTCGCCGTGCCGGTCGTCCGACTGATACCAGTCGCCCTGGGGCCGGTCGGCGAAACGGCCGTGATACCAGGTCAGATGCGCGGGCTGCAGTTCCGCGATCGTCTGGAGGTTCCGCCAGACTTCCGCCGGCGAACCCTTGTAAAGCCCCTGGATGAGATCGAGATTCCAGTTGTCGAAGATCGCGCCCGCGATTTGCGCGGCGCGAATCGGCACGTCGCGCTTGTAGCCGCGCCCCGCGTATTTCAGGACGGCGTCGTCGAAGGACTGCACCCCGAAGCTCAGGCGCGTGAAACCCTGCTCCTTCAGGAAATGCAGCTTGTCCTCGCCGCCGGGCGCCGTGATGGTGAGCGGGCTGCCCTCGACGCACACCTCCGCGCCGGGCAGGATGTCGAAGCATGCGCCGATCGTGCGAATCAGGTCGCCCAGCGACGCCTCGTCGAGCACCAGCGGCGTGCCGCCGCCGATATAGATCGACGACAGCGCGGTGCCCGATTGCGCGATCCTGGCGCCCCAGAGCGCCAGTTCGCGCCGGAGCGCGTCGAGATAGCGCGCCACGTCGTCCTCGCTGGTCTGCGATGCCTTGCCTTTGCCCGCATAGTGCTGCACCGTGTAATGGCAAAAGGTGCAGCGCGTCTCGCAGAAAGGAATGTGCACGTAGAGACTGGTATCGCCGCCGAAGCCTATGGCGCGCAGGACCGAACGCGATTCGACCGGCGTCAACGAGTCGATCGGCGGATAGACCGCCACCGAATGGGAGCCGCCCAGCACGCTGCGTCGAATGCCCAGCCCCGCGGCGTGCAGCGCCGGCAGCGCGTCGGGGATGCCGAGCCGGTCCAGCGTCGCGCGCGCGTCGTCGAAGGCGGCGGCCTGCGATCGTGCCTCGATCCCCGGGGCCGGTGCATCGGTCGTCATTGAACACGCTCCGCGATGAGGGTGAGGCACACGTCGGCGTGCGGGCCCGGATCCTTGTCCTCGGTGTAGGTCACGTCGAACGGATTGACGATGCGCGGCACGTAGTGCTTGCGCCATGCACTGGCTTTTTCGCCGGCCAACGTCGACACGGTTTGCCCCCACACGCGCTCGGTGACGATCGCGAGGTCCGGGCGATCGAAGGCCTCGCGCATCAACGCGTAGATGTTGTCGAACTGCACCCACGGCTGCCCGAGCCGATCGAGCGGGAGCCGCACCAGCCGATGCGTGACGGCGATTCGACCGCCGACGCGGACGACGCGGGCCATCTCGGCCACCATCGCCGGGCCGAGCCCCAGCTGCCAGATCGCGCCTGTCCACTCGTTGACGGCCGCATCGGCCGCCCCGGCGGGAAACGGGATGCGCTGCGCCAGGCCGGCGCGAAACTGCACGTTCAGGTACCCCTGCTCGCAGGCAAAGCGGCGCGCGCGATCGGTCACGCAACGCAGCATCTCGATCGACACGACGAGGCCGTCGGCGCCGACCAGCGGCGAGAGACGGCGCGCAACGCGGCCATTGCCGCCGCACACGTCGACGACCACGCTGCCCGGCACCAGGTGAAGCAGCTCGGGATGGTTGGGAAGCAGGTCTTCCCGAAGGCGAACGAGCTTTTCCTCCGCCTCGGGTGTCTGGCTGAACGTGTTGTCGCCTTCGAATGACTTCAGCAGCGGCAGACGCCAGCGCAAATAGGCGAGACGGAACCGTGCGGCGATGTCGGACAGCCCCTCGGGACCGGGCGACGACGCATTGCCGAGCAGGACCTCGTCACTCGGCAGGCTGACGATGGAGACATCGCCCAGGATCTCCTCCCACGCGCTCACGGCCTGGAAGACGCCGAGGAAATCGGCCTCGCTCGCCTCGCCTGCCGGCCAGAGCGCGTCGGCATCGAGCACGAGGCACCAGCCGGAGAACCCCGCCCTTTCGGCCCAGGCCAGCGCACGAGCGCGCGTTTCCGGGTCGAGGAAGGAACGGTCCGGCGTTATCCGCGCATGCACGGGGATGCCCGCTCGCGTCAACACATCGACGCCCGCGATGGGCCGCTCCGGTGCCGGCCACGGCACATCGTCGACGATCACGCCGGCGCCGAGGCGGCGCAGCGACCGGACGACCTCGGCGTCGCAACCCGGATCGGTCGTCTGCACCACGGTGTCATGCAGACGCAACTGGCCTGCCTGACGCAGGCGCGCAAGCTCGGCGAAGGTCGGCGCGTGATCGCCGAGGTGCGCACAGCGCAAGTGCAGTTGCGGCGCGGTCGACTCAGTCTCGGCACGGGCACGAATGGCGTCGGCCGATGTGGCGTCGAGAGGCAGGTCGAGGGTGTGGCAAAGCCTCGCCCGGCGGCGCTCCGCGGCGGAGCGGCGCAACCGCGCCAACGCATCGGCCGACGGCGCATCCTGCGACGTCACGTGGAGGAAGCCATGCTGGCGCAACGCGGCGAGCATCGTGTCGATCAGATGCTGATCGTCGAAGCCCTTGCGCAGCGCGCCAACGCGGACAGGCTTGCCCGCGAGTTCGCCCACGAAGTCGGACAGTCCTTCGCCGGGCGGCACGGCCATGCCGACTGCGAAGTGGCCCTGGCACAGAAACCAGTGCCCGTCGATCTCCACGTCCAGTATCTCGACCGCCGGATCGAGCATGACGAACGCATCGCTGCTCAGGGACTCGTCCTGAAAGGCGCTCCGCTCGACGCGCCCGCCGGCTTTCTCGCCGACGACCACGCCGAGTTCCGTGAGCCGGTCGACCACCTTGAGCGCCTCGGCTTCGGACAGGCTGCCCAGTACCCGTGCCACGTCGGCGGCTGAATGCGGTGTGGCCAGCAGCTCGAAGATGCGGGCCGATCGCTCGGACAACTCCGCATAAGCCGGCGCGCTGTCCGCATCCGGGAAATAGACCAGCCAATGCCGCGGCGACGC
The DNA here is from genome assembly GCF_002223325.1 of Burkholderia sp. AU15512. NCBI lineage: Bacteria > Pseudomonadati > Pseudomonadota > Betaproteobacteria > Burkholderiales > Burkholderiaceae > Burkholderia > Burkholderia sp. AU15512. The sequence goes on along the minus strand of NZ_NKEX01000006.1, from coordinate 1,128,595 downwards.
GTTCAGGGCTTCGTCGGGATCGAAGCCATGCGGGTTTTCGATCCACCGCGTGAGATCGTGCCGCGACCGGACAACGACGGCGGCTCGCGACGCGACGAAACGCACGGCCGAGCGATCCGAACCGGCAGTGTCGCGAATCCCGGCCGCGACGGCGGTTGGCCATGCATCGACCGTGCCTTGGCCGAGACGGAGGGCGAGCGCAACCCGCGCCTGATCGATCGCCAACACGTCCTGGTGCGTTGGCGCGTTGAATTCGGGACGCGTCGCGAGATAGGCGACGAAGGCGCCGGCGAGGCGCCAGAAATTCGGGCCGTCGTCGGCATAGCCGTTGACGCGGGCGAACTCCGCGCCCACTTCATCGACGTCGAGCCCGCTCATCAACAGAAGATGCTGACTCATCGGCACGCAACCGAGCGCGACGCGAGCGATCCGCACCAGGCTGCGGCGGTACATGCCGACATTGGTCTTCGTTGCGCGCGGTGTCGACGCGTAGTCGTCAACCACGGCCCGCTCGGCGGCGCCGAGGCGCGCGAGTGCCGCGTCATCGGCATGACCGGCCTGCGTGACGATCGCGACAAGACCGTCGTCGCTCAGGATTCGCCGCCACGTGTCCCATACCAGCCTGGCATCCATCCAGCCCCCCGTGTTCTAAGAGTGTGCTCGCTCGCGGCCACGGCGATCCCCTCGCAGGGCATCCCGATCGCCGGAAGGTCTGCTCGCAGCGGCCTACTTGATGGCGAGGAATCCCTCGAAACACAGGTACTTCATGACGGTCGTGACGTCGACGAATCCCGCTCGCTTGAGCAGCCCCAGGTTGGCTTCCGTGGAAAACGGCTCCAGGACGCTCTTGAGGCTCGCTGTCTTGTTGAGGATCTCGTCGGCCGAGAAGCCCTCGCGCCGCTTGTAGTCGTTGTAAAGCGACACGGTCATGTCCTGGAACCGCGCATCCGGCGCGCGAACTTTCTCGAAGAGAATGAAGGCCCCGCCCCAGTGCAGGCGCTCGTAGATGTGGTCGAATACGCTCTGCCGGTCCTTCGGCGGGATGAACTGCATGCAATAGAACGAGACGATCAGGTCCGACTTCTCAAAGTCATACAACCGCGCGTCGCCGGTTTCAAGCTCGATGTTGGGCACCTCCACGCAGTGCTGCCGCGCCTTGTCGATCATCGACTCGACCGGATCGATGCCGACCCACCGGATGCCCGGCTTCGACGCATGATGTTCGGCCAGCTTCCGCAAAAGCTGGCCCGTGGATACGCCGATCTCGTAGCAGACGCTGTCGCCATGGCAGAAGAAATCGCTGAGCTGGCAAACCAGGTCGTGCCCGGCATCGTAGTACGGCACCGACCGGCGAACGTGGTCGACAAAGGTATCTGCGACGTTGCCGCCGAACGTCCAGTTCGCCGGCGCGACGTCGATCTCGTGGCCCACTTTCACGCTGCCTCCCGTTGTGTTGTTCTGCGGCTGGCGGGGCCGTAGGCACGGTCCCACGCCGCGCGTCCGCGCTCGAGATCGGCCAGGACGACGTCGATCGAGCGGGCAATGTCGAGGGTCTCTTCGCGGCTGTGCAGCGCCTCGGCTTCGTATTCGAGAATCACCGCGCCGGGGCGCGCGCGAGACAGCACGTCGTCGAGCAAGTCCCACACCGGCTCGACGACCTGAGTGTCGTGCAGATCGTGGTACTGGTCGTCGAACCAGCGGCCGCCGGCCATATGGATGCAGATGACGCGGTCCATCGGGATCGTGTCGAGGAAACGCGCGACCGAATAGCCACTGGCGCCATGGTTTTGCCCGTTGGCATACAGGTTGTGCAGGTCGAGGTGCAGATAGGTGCCCGACCGCTCGACGACGCGGGCGAGGAACTCCGCCTCCTGCATTTCGCTTCCCGGGCACGTCCGGTAGTAGGCCGCGTTCTCGTGCGCGAGCGGAACGCCGTACAGGTCCTGCAACGCGCGCGCGCGGTCGGCGACCCGGACGACCTCGGCATGCGAGAACTGCAGCGGACTGCTCCACACGTCGCACCACGATGCGTCGCTGTAAAAGCAATGGTTCGAGACCCACGGGACGTTGAATTTCCCGGCGAGGGGCACGTGGCGCCGCACCGCCGGCGTGCTCGCCAGATCATCGAACCCGAAGTCGCCGCCGTAGTTCGAGTGACCGACGAGCGGAAAGCGCGCGGCGACTGCGGACATCATGTCAACCGTCGCCGGCAGCATCAGCCCGGGCCCGTCGAGCGGCGTCATCACGCCGTCGAACAGGATTTCCAGCGCATCGAGCGACTGCTCGAGAAACGGAAACCAGCCAATCAGCGACGGATTGAACTGAAGTCCTACACCCAGCGTCGGGACGTTCATGGCGAACTCCTCCGGTGGTCCGCCATGAAGCCCGTATCCGTGCGAGGCATGTCAGTTTGCCGCGCACTTTGCCGCATTGGCCGCGCAGTGGGCCGCGTTCGCCGCGCACTTGGCGGCGGTGGCGGCGCATTTCGCGGAGGCTGCCCGCGCCACTGCGGCATGGTATGCCGCGGCGCATTTCGCCAGATTCGCCGCGCACTGGGCAGCAAGTTCGGCCGCCTCGGCCGATTGCACAATCAGCTTCTTCACGTCGTCGTTTGCCATTTCATACCCCTTCACCTGTAGTTGAACACTTTTGATTACACCCACTTCCGACCGACAGCTGAAATCCGTTATAGCAGTTATTTCGCGCAAATCCAGGAATCGATATTTTGAAAATTCATTTCAATGAGATATGGAGTCTTTACATAAATAAAGCGCAATACCGGGCGGAATCGCCCGTGTGGCGCGGCTCCGCGAGCCTTTCAATTCATTATCGCCGCGATTCAAAAAAAATCAATTTCTAAAAATAAAACAAAGACGAAATTCATTGCATCAAATAACGGGGCACGCTTCGCACCGCCGCATTCGACAAAATTTTCTAAATGATTAAATCGATTGAGCGGACGGGGGTATTCAATCGATATTCCGCAAGTCTCGCGGACCAACTTCACGGAAGACCTGAAGGGCACAACGACTCCCGGGCTCGTGAGGCACGGCGACGACGACCAGATCGTGCCTTATACCGATTCCGGTCTCCGGTCGGCTGGCAGCCTGCCCTTCGGGGAGGGACAGCCAGGGCCGTCGTTTCGAGCGAGCGGTATGTCGACGCGAGCCGCCCACGAACACATCGAACCGCCAGCCACCCGTCATCATGTCGATTCAAACGATAAAAATATTCTGCAATCCTTTTAAATTGGCGCAATCCCCTGCCCCTTGCTCACCGTCACCTCGCTGTATCGAGCCACGCTCGAACGAGCAGCGGCGCAGCGAGCCCGTTGACTCCCCGCTCGTCACGTTCAACCAGGGAACCGGTTCATGTCGCCTCGCGCCTTCAGCGCGACGCCCCTACGTTCCGCTTACGACTCCCGCAAGCTTTGAAACCTTTCTCGGCAACCCTGCCAAACCTCGATCTAAACATTTTAGATTCCATCAAAAAATATTTGACGCTCCGTTTTCTTCCTTGCTATCTTTTCCTGCAATAAATACCGGCGGGAGCTTGAACGGCGAAAAAATCAAAAACCCGACAAATAACTTCCATTTTAATTACGTTACTACGAGGTCGATATCCGGTTCGCAAACCGCGATTACCTCCAGCAGGGAAATATTTTCGATTCACCCTCATCCAGCTTTGCTTCAGGCTGGACCGTTTCTTAGATGCGTCGCAAGGAAGTTACCGGCATCCAGGTCGTCTAACGGCATCTCGATATCGCCTTTTTTCGACTCCAATAAATTGCATTCCTAATCAACAGGGAACGAATCGAAGCGGTTCCATCCGCAAGCCGCGGACTGTACCCAACGCATTTGTCGGACCACCGCACGCACGATCGCGGCACAGCCCGGCAAACAAGAGGGCCGAGCGCAGAATCCGCGCCCGCGATACGCGAGCCCGATACCGGACCGGCCTCAAATCCTGATGGTGGGTGGGGAGGAATACTTATGTCGCCTTGAATTCTGCTGATCGTTCTGGCTTGCGTCAGGTTGCATCGGCCGCCCTTCGCTACCCGCGATCCGGGCCGCGCGCTGTACCCGTTCTTCGTCGAAATCTCGGAGCTCACAATGCAGAGAACTCAATACCTCAATCGCAAACGCCTGCAACGCTTTGCGCTGACGGCAATTGCAGTTGGAGTAGCAGCCACGATGGTCCCGCTGTCCGCCCAGGCGGCAACCAACTGGGTCCAGACGCGCACCAGCGCGTTCCTCCTGCCGAATGCACCAGCCGCGGCCGCATCGCAGGCACTGGCCGCGTCCGCTGCGGCACCCGGTTATTCGCTGAACAGCGTCGGCACGCCGGCGCTCACCGATACGCACGTGACGCCGCTCGAATTGAGCCAGCCGCTGCACGTGACCGTGGTCCTGAAGAACCGCAACGCGGACCAGCTCGACACCTTCCTTCGCGACGTCAACCAGCCGGGTAGCGCGAGCTATCACAAGTACCTCACGCCGGCCCAATTCAAGGCACGCTTCTCGCCGACCGACGCGCAGGTCGCGGCGGTAGTCGCTCATCTGAAGGCGAACGGCTTCAGCAACATCACGGTCTCGGACAACAACACACTGATCGCCGCCGACGGTAATGCCGGTAACGTGCAGCGTGGCTTCCAGGCGAGCATCAAGCGCTTCAACTATCGAGGCAAGCCGGTCTACGCGAACGATTCGGCGGCGCTGATCCCGGCGTCGCTCGGCCCGGTCGTCGATTCGGTGCTCGGCCTGCAGAACGCTGCCGTGCCGCACCGCCTGCTCCACCGTTTCGCGCCGGCCGCCGTCGTCGAGCCGAATGCGATCTCGAAGAATGCGACCGCCGGCTCGCAAGTCGGCCATCAGCCGACCGATTTCGCAAAGATCTATGACGCGAGCGGCCTGCCCGCCGCGACCAACACCACGGTGGGCATCATCACCTGGGGCGACATGACCCAGACCATCGCCGACCTGAACACCTTCACGCAGAACGCCGGCCTGGCAACCGTCAACACGGCGGTGGTCGCGGGCGGCCCCGGCACGCTGGCCGACGACGGCGATCCGAGCGAGTGGGATCTCGACAGCCAGGACATCATCGGCACGTCGGGCGGCGTCAAACAGCTGATCTTCTACTCGGCCATCAACGGCGACAGCAACGACAGCGGCCTCACCGACGCCACGCTGACCGCCGCCTACAACAAGGCGGTAACCGACAACAAGGCGACCGTCATCAACGTGTCGCTCGGCCTCGACGAAACGGCCGCCAACTCGGACGGCTCGCTCGCGGCCGACGACGCGGTATTCAAGCAGGCGGTCGCGCAAGGGCAGGTGTTCTCCGTCTCGGCAGGCGACGCGGGCGTCTATCAGTGGTCGACGTCACCGCAGGGCGCACCCGGCTACATCGGCACGTACAACGGCACGTCGGTCAAGACGACGATCAACCTGTCCAAGTACAGCGTGTCGTCGCCCGCGAGCTCGCCGTACGTCGTCGCCGTCGGCGGCACGACGCTATCGACCACCGGCACCACGACGTGGGCCGGCGAAACCGTGTGGAACGAAGGCGTCGCCTATGCGGACCTCGACAGCAACGGCAACCCGGTCGACAACGCCGTGCGGATCTGGGCGACGGGCGGCGGCGTGAGCGCGTTCGAGACCGCACCAAGCTGGCAGACCGCAGCGCTTGGCAGCACGGTAACGAAGCGCGTACTGCCCGACGTGGCGTTCGACGCCGCGCAGTCGACGGGCGCATACATCGTCATCAACGGACAGACGAACCAGCTCGTCGGTGGCACGAGCCTCGCTTCGCCGATTTTCGTCGGCGGCTGGGCACGTGTCGAATCGGCCAACAACAACAGCCTCGGCCTGCCGACTTCGGCGTTCTATCAGGGCCTCCCGACCCATACGTCGCTACTCCACGACGTGACGTCGGGCAACAACGGCTACAGTAGCCACGGCTACACCGCGAAGGCCGGCTGGGACGACGACACCGGCTTCGGCAGCCTGGATTTCGCGAAGGTCAGCGCGAGCTCCGTCAAGTAACGCGGCACGGCCCGAGGGGGCGCGGCAAGCTCGCCGCGCCTCTCGTTGCCCAGTCGGGCTCACGTGACGGCACGGCTTACCGGGGTTGGCCTCACGTTCATCCCGCGCCTCGATTGTTGCCACGAAACACGACCGCAGCCGCCTCGTTCGGCTGAAATCCCCGCGCCTGCGACGCGCAGGCAAACGCGGGGCCGACGACGGCTGCATCGCGCTATCCAACGCCGCGGCGCCACCGATCGGAACGGACATAAGCAAAGAATCCGCAACCACACAATGCGGATCCAAGTTAGCAGTATGGCCAAAGTGCTGTTGCTCGACGACGAGGTCGAGTTGCGCGAAGAAATCGCCGAGTTGCTGGAAAAACGCGGCTGGACCGTCGATCAGGCCGGTACGGTCGCGGATTTCCAGGAACGGGCGTCGGATCTCGCCTTCGCGATCATCGACGTGATGCTGCCGGACGGGAGCGGCTTCGATGCGGCCGTGTGGCTCGGGGCCCGGCATCTCGACCGCGGCATCGTGATGCTGACTGCGCGCGGAGAGACCCAGGACAAAATCGACGGCCTGATTGGCGGCGCCGATCACTATCTCGTCAAGCCGGTGAAACTGCTCGAACTCGACGCCATTCTTCAGGCACCCGGCCGTTGGGTGGCAAACGACTGGCGGCTCGACTGTCAGGCGCGCGTGCTGTCCGCGCCGGTTGGCGGCCGGCTCGAACTGTCGGCAAGCGAAATCGCCCTCCTCGCCCTCCTCGCCCTGCTGGCGCGGCGCGTGGTACAGGCGCCAGTGCGCCCCTTCGCGCCGCGCCGCCTTCTGCTCGACGTAGCGGCGCAACTTCGCGCGATCGTCGGCGTTATCCTGGGCGACCGCGCCGGCGATGCAGTCGGCAACGCATTCGACCCGTTGCCGGCACGACAGTCCGCCGCATGTGACTGGCTCAGGTCGCAATGGAACGCCGGCGCCTACCTTGCGGCAAACTGCACCGGAAGTTTCGTCCTGGCCAACACCGGCCCTCCGGACGGACGGCCCGCGACGACCACGTGGTGGCTGGCAGACCCGTTTCGCCGTCGGTTTCCCCGGGGCGACCTTCAACTGGAAGTCTGTAGAATCAGCGTGTTCGCCGTTCACGGCACGGTAAACGACATGATCCGCGGCCGCTGCCCCGGCGAAGACCTGCGATCCTTCATCGACCCGGCCCGGGCGTCACATCCGCCGTTTCCGAGTCAGACGAGGCGGTCAATCCTGTTCAGGAAGGGGCCGGCGAGGCCCGACAGAATCGAGCGTCACCCGCACCACCCACCGGAGGGCACCATGGCGATTCACGAAGTCTTCCCCTATTTGCGCGCCAGGCGCGCGGACGACGCCATCGCGTTCTATGCGAAGGCATTCGGCGCGCAGGAGAAATTTCGTCTCGTCGAGCCGTCGGGACGCATCGGCCACGCGGAATTGCAGCTCGGGCCGTGCACGCTGATGATCTCGGACGAGTTCCCCGAATACGATATCTTCGCGCTCGACCCGGATGGCAAGGCGCCGATGTCGCTTCACCTGCATGTCGACGATGCCGACGCGACGATCGCCGCCGCGATCGCGGCCGGCGCGCAGCTGACACGCGCGATCCAGGACCAGTTCTACGGCGAGCGTTCGGGCAAGATTCGTGATCCGTTCGGCTACGATTGGCTGATCGGGCATACGTTCGAAGCGGTCGAACCCGATGAAATGCAGCGGCGTTACACCGCGCTGCTGTCCGGCGACCCGCCGAAAACCTGAACGGCGCACCGCGCGCGCCGGTCGATCACCCCGACATTCGCGATGCACTATCACCCCGACGACATCCACCGGCTCTACCGAAGCGTGCCGACGCTGTTGCTGAATCGTCCCGCGCCGGCCGAACGGTTTCTCGCCGCTGCCGTCGAGACCGGCGCCGAACTCGGGCACGTGCTGCGCGACTACCCGCAGGTCCGCTGCCAGCCGCTCGACTTCCACTACCTGTGCCAGCAAAGCCTGTCCGTGCTGGACGACGCGCTGCTGGCCGACCTCACGCGCGACGAGGAACATGGATGGCGCGGCGCGCAATGGGCCGCGCTGTTGATCGCGTTGTCGGGCGACGCACGCCATCTGCCGCACCTCGATGCAGTCAGGCGCCATCGCGGCGTCGAGTGGACGGCCGGGCTTGCCGACGCCGCCGTCCACCCGCAGGCCGCGTCCCACGGTTTTCGCTGCTGCCGGCTGATCGTCGACCTCCGGACGCAGCTCGCATCACTGTCGCGCGTCGCCGTGCGCCTGCGAAAGTCACCCCCGCCGGAGGTCATCGCGGCCACGACGGCAGCCGTTCGGGCTGCATATCGCCGCGGCGATGTCGCGACGGCGTTGGCGATCGCCCGAGCGTAGACACGTAGCGACCGTCCGCCCGTTTTCATCACCTACCTCTTACTCGACGTTGTCCGACACATCCGTCATGCGGATCATGTGCGGCCTCACGCCGTCGTCGATGGCCACCGCCTCCTTCGGATGGATCAGCGCCTCGAGCCGCGCCTTCGTCGCGATGAATTCGGGCGTATTGACCTGCGCACCGTCGCGCGGCCTTGGCACGGGCACCTCGATCAGCTCCTGCACCGCCCCCGGGTTCGCCTTCAGCACGAGAATCCGGTCCGCCAGGAAGATCGCCTCGTCGAGGTCGTGCGTGATGAACAGGATCGTCACGTCGATGTTGCGCCAGATGTCGAGCAGGTGCGTCTGCATTCGCGCCCGCGTCTGCGCGTCGAGCGCGCCGAACGGCTCGTCCATCAGCAGGATGCGCGGACGGTTCGCGAGCGCGCGGGCAATCGCCACGCGCTGCTTCATCCCGCCCGACAACTGGTGCGGATAGACATCCGCGAAACGCGTCAGCCCGACCAGATCGAGCCACTGCAGCGCTTCGCGCTCGGCCTGGCCGCTGCTGCTTCCGTTCATCCGGAGTCCGAACATCACGTTCTTCTTCACGGTGAGCCACGGAAACAGCGTATAGCCCTGGAACACCATCCCGCGATCGGCGCCCGGCCCCTGCACGGGCTTGCCGTCGAGCAGCACCTCGCCGCTCGTCTGCGCGTCGAGCCCGGCCAGGATGCGGATCAGCGTCGACTTGCCGCAGCCGGACGGGCCGATCACGCACACGAATTCGCGCCGGTAGGTACGGAAACTGATGTCGTCGAGTGCGGTGCACTCGCCCTGCGGTGTCGCGAAACGCTTGCCGACATGACGCACGTCGAGTATCACGTCGCGGGTTTTCAGGCGCGCGAAGCGCTCGCGCACCGCGTCGGACTGCATCAGGTAATCGGGAACGGCTTGCGGGTTCTGCATGATGGTCTCCGCGGAAATCGGTCGATGGGTGGGCGTCAACGGGCGTCACGCGTTCAGCGTGCGATCCCACGGAAACAGCCGGCGGCCGAGCAGGCCAAGCACGATGTCGGTGCCGAGGCCGATGATCCCGATCATCAGGATCGCCGCATACACGTTGTCGAAATGCTGGTAGCGCGCCTGCTGGCTGATGTACCAGGTGATGCCCGAGCTCGTGCCGACGAGTTCGGCGACGATCAGGTAGGTCCAGGCCCAGCCGAGCAGGATGCGCTGGTCGCGATACAGGTCCGGCAGCACGCCGGGGATCACGACGTGCGTGAGCAGCTTCAGCTTCTTCGTGCCGAGTGTCATCGCGGCCTCGAACAGCCCGTATTCGAGCTTGCGCGTCGTGTTCGCGATGATCAGCACCTGCTGGAACAGCGTCCCGATCACGATGATCGCGACCTTCGGCGCATCGTAGATGCCGAGGATCGCGACCATCAGCGCGCCGAACGCCGGTGCGGGCAGGTAGCGGAAGAACTCCAGGAACGGCTCCTGCAGCCGCGCGAGCACGCTGAAGGTGCCGCAGACGATGCCGAGCGGCACGCCGATCGCGGATGAAATCACGAAGCCCCAGAAGATGATCCGGATGCTGTGCCACAGGCTCTCGTGCAGCCAGACGCCGTCGCGGGATGCCGGCGGGGTCGTGAACGCCGTGTAGAACGCGCGCAGCACCTGGTGCGGCGCGGGCAGGTACACCGGGTTCGCGCGCACGCCTTCGGGCACGGCCGCGTGGGTCGCTCGCGCATGGGCGAGTTCGTCGTCGAACACGTCGCGATCGATCTGCATGCCGGTCTGGAAGTAGTCGACGCTGCCCGGATTCGTGACGCGCATTTGCGGATGCCAGATGAACGGCACATAACTGATCAGGCACCAGACGGCGAACGGCAGCAGGAAGGACGCCACGCCGAGCGTCCATTTTCCGCGGGTCGTCAGCTCGCGGCGCACGGCAAGCCATCCGGTCGTGTTGCGGGTCGTTGGCATGAAAATCTCCGTATCGTTTCAGATGCCGGTCGCGCGCATGCCGGGGCACCGCGCGACCGGACGTTCATTGCAATGCGCCTGCGCCGGTCGCGGCGCTCGCACGGTAGGCACGCCAGCCGCCGAAGTGCGTGATGTCCTGCGCGCCGGCCAGCGCCGCGCTTTCGCACAGGAAACCCTGCACCCGAGAGCCGTCCGCGAGCGTCAGCGTGCCGATGCCAAGCGGGCCGGCAATGCCGGCGACGAAGCTGCCGTACGCGTCGACCGGCATCTCCCAGAGCTCGACCGCGATCGACGCGCCGCCGTCCGGCACACGCACGAGGCCCGGCTTGGCGACGCCGCCGGATGCGGCCGCGGACAGCGCGTAGAGACGATAGGCGGGCGCTGTCGTCGTCGCGGCGACGAAACGTCCGCCACGCTGGGTGAGCTGCCAGTTGAGCGCCTCACCGCTCAGATGCGCGCCGACGACAGCCACGCGCACGACGCCAGATGACGCGCCGGGCACCGATGCCGCCGTTGCGAACGCGTCGCCGGCGACGTCCGTCTGCAGGCCGCCACCCTCACCGCTGCCACGTTCCTCCGCGTCACCCCACGCCTGTGCAAGATCGAGCAGTTGCGCGTCGTCGTGCGCGCGCCCGACGAACGTGATGCCGAACGGCAGCCCGGCATGCGGCCCGGTTTCGCAAAGGCCGGCGGGCACCGCGATCGCCGCCAGGTCGAGCAGGTTGACGAAGTTCGTGTAATAACCAAAACGCGAATTGACGCCGATCGGGTCGGCTTCGAGTGCGTCGATGGTCGCTGTCGTCGCCGAAGTGGGCATGACGATCGCGTCCAGTCCGTCCCAGGCGCGACCGGCGTCGACGCGCAATGTCGCGAGCGTGTCGAACGCGGCGAACGCATCGGCCGCGCTGAAGCGCGCCGCGCCGCCGACGATTTCGCGGATCACCGGATGAAGCGCGTCCGGTTCCCGCGCGGCGAAGGCGCCGATCGCGGCAAGCCGTTCGGCGACCCACGGGCCTTCGTAAAGCAGCCGCGCGGCGGCCAGGAACGCGCTGAAATCGATCTCGACGATCCGCGCCCCGGTCGCGCGCAGGCGCTCGAGCGCGGCACGCCACGCCGCGCCATACGATTGGTCACCGAAGAATTGCAGCTGGTCGGCGCGCGGCGTGCCGAAGCGCAATTGCCCGAACGGTCGCGCCGGTTGCGCGCGTAGCCCGTCCGCACCCAGCAGTGGCTGCCATGCGCGCCCGTACGGATCGCCGTCGGTCACGCCGTGCGCGGCGGCGAACACCGTGCGCGCGTCGGCCGCCGACTGCGCGAACACCGACACGCAATCGAGCGACCGGCAGGCCGGCACGACGCCGAGCGTGCTCAACACGCCCTTGGTCGGCTTGAGCCCGACGAGCCCGTGGAACGCGGCCGGCACGCGCCCGGAGCCGGCCGTGTCGGTACCCAGCGAGAACGACGCGACGCCGAGCGCCACGGCCACCGCCGACCCGGCGCTCGAGCCGCCCGATGCATAGCGCGGATCGAGCGCATTGCGGCACGCGCCATAAGGCGAGCGCTGGCCCGACAACCCGGTCGCGAACTGGTCCAGGTTGGTCTTGCCGATCGGGATCGCGCCGGCCGCGATCAGCCGCTCGACGACGGGCGCGCTGCGCGCCGGCGTGTACGCGTAGGCCGGGCAGGCTGCCGTCGTCGGGATGCCGGCGAGGTCGATGTTGTCCTTGATCGCGAACGGCACGCCGTACAGCGGCAATGACGCGAGGTCGCGCCCGGCCAGCGCGTCGGCGTAAGCCGTCATCTCGCCATGCGTCAGCGGCCGGATCCACGCATGATGCGAATCGCCCGCGGCGAAATGCGCGGCGATCGCGTCGACGAGCGCGTGCGGCGTCAGGTCGCCCGCCGCATAGCGCGCACGCAGCGCGGCGATCGAGCGGACGCCGGGCAAAATCGAACGTTCCGTCGTGCTCATGCGACCTCCTCGGCGGCGCCCGCCTTCATCACCATCAGCCGCTGGCCGGCCACCACCGCCGCGCCCGGCGCGCAATCGATCGTCTCGATCGTGCCGTCTTCCGTTGCCGTCACCGCGACCTCCATCTTCATCGACTCGACGATCGCGACGACCTGCCCTTCGGTCACGCGTTCACCGGCTTCGACCAGCACCTTCCACACGCTGCCCGATACGTCCGCGGCAATCGCGCGCTGCGTGTCGGCGAGTGCGCCGGCTTCCCGCGCGGCATCCGCGTCACCCTGCGCCGCGTCGCCGACGTATTCGGCATGGCCGGCCACCCGCCACCGTTCGCGCTCCGCTTCGAACGCCGTTTGCTGCGCTGCCTTGAACGCGGCGATCGAATCGGCCTCGTCGCGCAGGAAACGGTTGTATGCGCCGAGATCGAACACCGATTCCTCGATCTTCAGCCCGGCGCGCCCCGCGACGAAATCCGCGCGCAGTTCCGCCAGCTCCGCCTCGCCGACTTCGTAGAAGCGGATCTCGTCGAAGAAGCGCAGCAGCCACGGCTTGCCGGCTTCGAACTCGCGGGTGGTACGGTGGCGGTTCCACATCTGGACGGTGCGGCCGACGAACTGGTACCCGCCCGGCCCCTCCATCCCGTACACGCACAGGTACGCGCCGCCGATGCCGACCGCGTTCTCCGGCGTCCAGGTGCGCGCGGGGTTGTATTTCGTGGTGACGAGCCGGTGACGCGGATCGAGCGGCGTCGCGACCGGCGCACCGAGGTACACGTCGCCAAGGCCCATCACGAGATAACGCGCGTCGAACACGATGCGCTTCACGTCGTCGATGCCGGCCAGGCCGTTGATCCTCCGGATGAACTCGATATTGCTCGGGCACCACGGCGCATCGGGCCGTACCGACTGCATGTAGCGCTCGATCGCGACCCGCGTCGACGGGTCGTCCCACGACAGCGGCAGATGCACGATGCGGTTCGGCACGCGCATGTCGGCGACTTCCGGCAGTTCGCGCTCGGCCGCCTGCAGATGCGCGAGCAGCGTGTCGAGCGGCAAGGTCCGCGCGTCGAACTGCACCTGCAGCGACCGGATGCCCGGCGTCAGGTCGAGCATGCCGGGCAGCCGGTGCGCGTCGAGCCAGCACATCAGCGCATGCACGCGAAAACGCAGGTTCAGGTCGAGCACGAGCGGCCCGTATTCCACCAGCACGTTGCGGTCGCCCGAGCGCCGGTAGACGACGCCGAGGCCGCCGCCGGCCGACGGGTCGCGATGCAGCACGCAGTCGTCCGGCGTGCCGGTGGATGCCGGACGCACAACCGCCATGTCGGCGGAGCGCTTGGTCGACACTCGGGCGCGCACGAACTGCACGGTATCGCCCGGCCGCAGTTGCCCGAGCTTCCACAACTCGTCATGCACGACCGTCACCGGACACACGAAGCCGCCGAGGCTCGGGCCGTCCGGGCCCAGGATCACCGGCATGTCGCCGGTGAAATCGACCGCGCCGATCGCGTACGCGTTGTCGTGGATGTTCGACGGATGCAGGCCGGCCTCGCCGCCGTCCGCGCGTGCCCACTGCGGCTTCGGGCCGATCAGCCGGATGCCGGTGCGGCTCGAGTTGTAGTGAACCGTCCACTGCGTGCCGTACAGCATCGCGATGTCGTCCGGCGTGAAGAAATCCGGCGCACCGTGCGGACCGTCGAGCACGCCGAGCGTCCACGCGTGCGTCAGCGCGGGGATGTCCGCCGCGGCCAGCGTGGCGCCCGCGTCGCCGCGCCCGGCTGCCGCATCCAGATGCAGCACGTCGCCCTTGCGCAGCGCCCGCCCCGCATGGCCGCCGAACTGGCCGAGCGTGAAAGTCGCCTTGCTGCCGAGATAGTCGGGCACCTGCAGCCCGCCTTTCACGGCCAGGCATGCGCGCACGCCGGCGCCCGTCACGCCGCCCAGCTTCAGCACCGCGCCGGGCCGCGCACGCAGCACCTGCCAGAACGGAGCGGGCTCGCCATCGAGCGATGCCGCGAGCGGCGCACCGCCGAGCACGAAGAGCGTCTCGGCGTTGAAGCGCAGCGTCGCGCCGACCATCGTGAATTCCAGCCCGGCCGCGTCGAGCGCGTTGTCGAGCAACGCGTTCGCGAGCGCGAACGCGCGATCGTCCATCGGCCCGGACGGCGGCACGCCGACGTTCCAGTAGCCGACACGCCCGGGCGCCTGCTGCACGGTGGTCTGCACGCCGCCGTCGAGCACGTCGATCGTGTGCGGCGCGAACGCGAAGCGCGACAGGAAGGCGGTCGTCGACGCGCCGCGCGCGAAGGTATCCGAACCGGCAATCGCGCGCAGATAGTCAAGGTTGGTTTCGATGCCGTACAGTTCCGTGCGCGCCAGTGCGCGCTGCAGCGCGGCCAGCGCGTCGCGGCGCGTCTCGCCATGCACGATCAGCTTCGCGAGCAGCGGATCGTAATACGCGCTGATCTCGGTGCCCGCCTCGATCCAGCCGTCGACGCGCACGTCGTCCGGAAACGCGACGTGCGTCAGCAGCCCCGCGCTCGGCAGGAACTGCTTGTGCGGATCCTCCGCATAGAGCCGCACCTGGATGCTCGCGCCGCGCGGTGCAACGGCGAGCGTGTCGAGCGGCGGCAGGTCGCCCTCCGCCTGCAGGATCATCCATTCCACGAGATCGATGCCCGTCACTGCCTCGGTCACGCAATGCTCGACCTGCAGCCGCGTGTTCACCTCGAGGAAATAGAACTGGCGCGCAGTCGCGTCGAACACGAATTCGACCGTGCCGGCCGACGCATAGCCCACCGCACGGGCCAGCCGCACCGCGCTCGCGTGCAACGCGGCACGCTCTTCAGCGGTCAGGCCCGGTGCAGGCGTTTCCTCGATCACTTTCTGGTTGCGGCGCTGCACCGAGCAATCGCGCTCGCCGAGCGCGATCGCATCGCCACGGCCGTCGCCGAAGATCTGCACTTCGATGTGCCGCGCGTGCTCGACGAACTTCTCGAGATACACGCCCGCATGCGCGAAGTTCGCGGCGCCGAGCCGCACGACGGAATCGAACGCCGCTTCGAGCTGCGCGGCGTCGCGGCACAGGGACATGCCGATCCCGCCGCCGCCCGCGGTGCTTTTCAGCATCACCGGATAGCCGATCGCATCCGCTGCCGCGAGCGCCGTCCGCGCATCGTCGAGCAGGCCCGTGCCCGGCAGCAGCGCGACGCCCTGTGCGGCGGCGAGTTCGCGCGCGGTGTGCTTGAGCCCGAACGCGCGCATCTGGTCGCCGCGCGGCCCGATGAAGCGCAGGCCCGCGGCTTCGCATGCGTCGGCGAAACCGGCGTGCTCGGACAGGAAGCCGTAGCCGGGATGCACGGCTTGCGCGCCCGTCTCGCGCGCGGCGGCGAGAATCGCCGCGACGTTCAGGTAGCTGTCCGCCGCAGGCGCGGGGCCGACCCGCACGGCTTCGTCGGCGAGCGCCACATGGCGCGCATCACGGTCGGCGTCGGAGTAGATCGCGACCGACGCGATTCCGAGCCGCTTCAGCGTACGGATCACGCGGCACGCGATTTCGCCGCGGTTCGCGACGAGGACTTTCGTGAATCTCATGTTGCCTCCCGCCGGGCCGCCCCAAGGGGCGTAGCGGGGAATTCGCGGAGCATCGCTCCGCGCCCGCGCAGCCGGCCGGCTTTGCAAAGCCGGCCGTGGACGGCAACCGCCCCCTTGGGGGGCAGCGAACGATAGTGAGCGTGGGGGTCGTTCATTTCGCCTCCCAGATCGTGAGGCGCACCGGCGTCGGGTTGTACCCGTTGCACGGATTGTTGAGCTGCGGGCAGTTCGAGATCAGCACCGTGACGTCCATCTCCGCGCGCATCTCCACATACTTGCCCGGTGCGGAAATGCCGTCCTCGAAGGTCAGCCCGCCGAGCGGCGTGACGGGCACGTTCATGAAGAAGTTGACGTTGCCGACCAGGTCGCGCTTGGTGAGCCGCGCGCCCGCGCCGCACGTGCAGTGCGTGATCGCGTTGAGGAAGCTGTCGCGGCAGTTGTGCATGTGCCGCTTGTCGAGCGCATAGCGCACGGTGTTGCTCTCGGCCGCGCACGCGCCGCCGAGCGTGTCGTGACGGCCGCAGGTATCGGCGACGATCGTCACCATCGGGTTGCCCCGGCTCGACAGCAGCACGCTGCCCGCGCTCAGGTACAGGTTGCGCTGGGCGCGGATGGTGTCCTGCGCGCTGTAGCGCTCCTCGGGGTCGTCGGACCGGTAGAACAGCGTGTCGACGGCCTGGTTGCCTTCCAGGTCGAGGATGCGGAAGACCTGCCCGCGCTTCAGGTCGTGCAGCCACGGTTCGCCCGCGTTCAATGTGGTGTCGTGAATGGCATCGCGCGGGTCGAGACGGCTTTCGATGATCGGCATGGCTCGGCGCTCCTTACGCAAACAGGCGATCGGTGTTGGCGAAGCCGCGCACGTTCTCGGCGCACGCGCGGCGGCACGGGTCGTCCTCCGGCGCGGCACCGTCCGCCGGATACGCGCGGTACGCGATCAGCTTCACCGCCTTCGGCGCGTAGTCCGGGTGCGGGTCGAGCGGATGCGGCGCGGTCGAGAACGCGGCCAGCGTGTTCATCTCGAAGCGCAAATCGAGGGCGCTGCCGGCCGGCGAATGTCCGGCGACGAAATCGAGCGCGCCGTCGTCACGCGTGTCGAGCTTGCTGAAGAAATTGACGTTCGCGACGAGGTCGCGCGCCGACAGCCCGTATTTCGCGAGTTCCAGCACGAGGCTGTCCCGGCCGTTGCGGATCATCGCGTTGCGATCGACCTGGTACGACGACGTGCCGTACTTGTGCGCGAACAGCCGCGCATCGCCGACGCCGCCGAGCGGGTCGTGCCAGCCGAGCGTGTCGGCCGTGATCGACGCGATCACGCGCCCCATGTCGGTGTACAGCGCATGGCCGCGGGTGAGATGCGCGGTGTGCTGCGCCTTCAGCGTGTCGGCCATGTTGTAGCGTTCGAGCGGATCTTCCTGGCGATGAAACACGGCGGAAAGATTCGCACCGCCGTCGACATCGACGACACGCAGCGCGAGACCGCGGCGCAGGATGCCGGACCAGTGGGTTCCGGCGGGAATGAGCGTTTCCCACACGACGTGTGGCGGCGGGGCAAGGACGGCTTGGGGGCGCGGCGACATGGCGGCTCCGTGGTCGGTTGGACAAAAGGCGTGAGAGGGCGACCGAACGACATCGCGACCTCCCGGGCTTTTATCCCTCCGTGGAGCCTCGCCGTTTCCTCGAAACGAGGAGAAGACAAGACCGGATTGCTCTCGGACCAGCCATCGCGCGGCGCGAACGCCGCACGACCGGAACCCTAGCGATCCTGAAGATGATGCAAATTGCTTCGCACCTCTCGGGCACTGACTAAGCGAGTTGCGTGCCAGCGTGTGAGGAATCGCCGCGCCATGCGGCTTTCCGGCATGCGCGCGCTGACGGATACCGCACCGGATGCGGATGGCCGCCCTCGCGGCGGGCGTGCCGCGCACCATGCGAACGCGCGCCCGCACCGGCGCAGTGCGCGCCGCGCCCGCCTGCACGACACGACCGGCGATGGCATGGGCATTGCTCGATGCATGCACCTTCACTCGATACGCGACACCTCATGAACAAGCTCGACCTGCTCCGGCGCGCGCTGAGCGCGCTCTTCTCCGCCCGCTTCATCGAGCTGCAGCGCAGGTCGCGCCGCCCCTGAGCCGCCCCGCCGCGTGCCGTTGGCACGCTTCTCGCTCGGCATGACGCCGAGAGGTGCGGCGGCGTCGCATCTTAGGGGTGCTAGGGTTCCGGTTCATCGAACGTCTGGTCCGAGAGCAGCCCGGCGCGGGTACGTCCGATCGCGAGACCGGACGCGCACGCGCTACACGGCGGGACAAAAGCCCGGGAGATTGGCGATGGCAACGGCCGTCGCGCCTCTCCGTGGCCGCTTCATTCGTTCCGCCTCCGCAGGAACCGGCCACGCGGCCGGACCGCGCACGAGCACGGTCCGTATCGATCCCGATCCCGGTCTCCTGGAGAAAACGATGACCCGCCCCGCCCTGGCGCTCCGCCGCCTGCTGTCCCGCCGTTCCGTCCGTCACGCATTGGGGGCCGCCGCCGCGGCCGCCACGCTCCTCATGACGCCCGCCGCGCACGCGGCAGCGCCGCTCAAGATCGGCTACAGCGACTGGCCCGGCTGGGTCGCGTTCCAGGTCGCACTCGACAAGGGGTGGTTCAAGGAAGCCGGCGTCGACGTCGATTTCGAATGGTTCGATTACTCGGCATCGCTCGACGCGTTTTCGGCAGGCAAGCTCGACGCGGTCGCAGCGACGAACGGCGACGCGCTCGTGACGGGCTCGGCCGGCGCGAAGAACGTGATGATCCTGCTCACCGACTATTCCGCCGGCAACGACATGATCGTCGCCAAGCCGCCGCTGCGCAGCGTCGAGGCGCTGAAGGGCAAGAAGGTCGGCGTCGAACTCGGCCTCGTCGATCACCTGCTGCTCGAAACCGCGCTGCAGAAGCACGGGCTGAAGGACGGCGACGTGACGCTCGTGAACGCGAAAACCAACGAACTGCCGCAGGTGCTCGGCTCGTCGACGGACATCGCCGCGGTGGCCGCCTGGCAGCCGAACGCGGGCGAGGCGTTGAAGCGCGCGCCGGGCGCACGTGCGATCTTCACGTCGGCGGATGCGCCCGGGCTGATCTACGACGCCATTACCGTCGCGCCGGCCAGCCTCGCCGCGCGCCGCGCCGACTGGGCCAAGGTGATCAAGGTCTGGTACCGCTGCGTCGCCTACATCAACGATCCGAAGACGCAGAGCGACGCGGTCCGGATCATGTCCGCCCGCGTCGGGCTTGCGCCGGAGCAATACCTCCCGCTGCTGAAGGGCACGCACCTGCTCGACGAAGGCGCCGCGAAGCGCGCGTTCCGCAAGGGCGACGGGCTCGATTCGATCTACGGCTCGACGCGCAACGCGAATGCGTTCAACGTACGCAACGGCGTATACAAGCAGTCGCAGGACATCGACGCGTATATCGATCCGCGCCTCGTGATGCCGCATTGACGGGCGCGGGGCCGGGCTTCGGGCGCCGGCCCCTCGCGCTCACTCCCGCCAAACCCGGCCGCGTCGAGGCGCGGCCGCGGCCGCCGCCTGACCCTCTCCCCGCCCCCGCTTCGCCGCGATTCCACGCGATTTTGCAGAGGACCTTTCCTGTGCAACGCCTTAATCGAGCGCCGCACGATCTCCAATAATGGCCGCTCGATCCGCCGGCCACCGGGCCGGAAAAACGATAAAAACTCCTATGCATTCCTACAAGATGAACCAGCACGCCAGCACTCGACTCGCGGGGACCGCCATTGCCGCCTGCCTGACCGCCCTCGCGTCGGGCGGGGTATACGCACAGAGCAGCGTGACGCTGTACGGCCTGATCGACACGTCGATCACCTACGCGACCAACCAGCGCACGCACGGCGCCGGCTCGCCGGGCAGCGGCACCGTCGCGATGACGAGCGGCGCACTGAACGCGTCGCGCTGGGGGCTGCGCGGCCGTGAGGATCTGGGCGGCGGGACGGCCGCGGTCTTCACGCTCGAGAACGGCTTTTCGGGCACCACCGGCGCGCTGTCGCAGAAAGGCGTCGACCTGTTCGGCCGCCAGGCATGGATCGGCCTGAGCTCGAAGACGGCCGGCACGCTCACGTTCGGCCGCCAGTACGACCTGATCCTCGATTTCGTGACGCCGCTCGGCGCGTCCGGCCCCGGCTGGGGCGGCAACCTCGCGGTGCATCCGTACGACAACGACGATTCGAACCGCAACCTTCGCATCAACCATGCCGTGAAGTACACGAGCCCGACGTACCGCGGGCTGACGTTCGGCGCGATGTTCGGGTTCTCGAACACGGCCGGCCAGTTCTCCAACAACGCGGCGTGGAGCACGGGGGTGTCGTATGCGAACGGGCCGCTGAAGCTCGGCGCCGGCTACCTGAAGATCAGCCGCGACCGCAATGCGCCGAACCCGAACGGCGCGCTCAGCACGGTCGACGGCTCGGCGACGATCACCGGCGGCAACCAGCAGATCTGGGCCGCGGCCGGCCGCTACGCATTCGGGCCGCATTCGGTCGGCGCCGCGTGGTCGCACTCGACCACCGACGGCGTGACCGGCGTGCTCCAGGGCGGCGGCATCGCGCCGCTGAAGGGTGAATCGCTGGTGTTCGACAACTTCTCGATCGACGGGCGCTACGTCGTCACGCGGGCGTTGAGCCTCTCGGCCGCCTACACGTACACGATGGGCCGCTTCGACACGCGCACCGGCCAGACGCGCCCGAAATGGAATCAGGTCGTGGCGCAAGCCGACTATGCGCTGTCGAAGCGCACCGATGCGTATCTCGAAGGCGTCTACCAGAGCGTGAGCGGCGGCAACGGCAATCCCGCATTCAACGCAACCGTCTGGACGCTGACGCCGTCGGCGAACAGCAACCAGGTCGTCGTCGCCCTGGGGCTGCGGCACAAGTTCTGACGACGCAAGACGGAGCGACGCGGCGCAACGCTGCTGCGCCGACGGACGTATCAGGCAAGCGCTCCAGCACCACCCGATCGTCATGCTCCGAACCGGAATGGCCGCGCCCGTGCGCGGCCTTTTCGCTGCGGCATCGCCCATCACAACGGCAAAAATGCGGCCCGGACTGTCGCATCGGCGCAAAAAAATGCGGAGAAACTGGTCACGCTGTGACATTTTTCCTAATCTGTTTGCAGCGACGCCGAGATTTGGCGTTCCGGTCGCGACACTCTTTCATATGGCGCACCACCGGCTTACGAACGCGCTTCACGCCGTGCGTGCCGGACCTTTCGCGCCATGCCGGCCGGATACGGGCGTGCCCGTCGCACGCCCCACGCGTTCAACGCAGTCAACCGCTGGAGACGAACGATGAGCAAAACGAATCGATTTGCAGTCCTGGCAACCTTCGTGCTGCTGGCCGGTTGCCACAATGCGGCGAAGACGCCCGAGAATGCCGGCACGGAGCCAACACCCTCGAGCGAAGCCGTCGCAACGGTGACGGCCGACGATCTCGACAATCCGAACAGCCCGCTCGCGAAACGCAGCATCTACTTCGATTTCGACCAGTACTCCGTCAAGCCCGAATACCAGTCGCTGCTGCAGGCGCATGCCGACTACCTGCGCAGCCATCCGGCGCGGCACGTGCTGATCCAGGGCAACACCGACGAACGCGGCACGTCCGAATACAACCTCGCGCTCGGCCAACGCCGCTCGCAGGCCGTGATGAGCGGGCTCGAAACGCTCGGCGTGCCGGCCACGCAACTCGAGGCGGTCAGCCTCGGCAAGGAAAAGCCGGTTGCGCTCGGCCACGACGAGGATGCGTGGGCGCAGAATCGCCGCGCCGATCTCGTCTATCGTTGATCACAGGCCGCCGCGACGGCGGCGGCTTCTGCTTAAGGAACGGCATGCCAGCCCACGGGCCGCAGAAGCGGCCGCGCGGTGCCGCCCGCTGCATGCTCGCGAGCAACGACACAGCGCCCGCTGACGCACGGCGTCGCATTCAACGCCGGCGTGCGAGCCGCCGATGCAGCCAGTACGACAGCGCGGCCGACGTCACGATCGCATCGAGCGTGGCGATCGCGTTGATGTCACCGACCTTGTCGGATTTCAGCAGGTAGGCCACGAGTTCGACGAAGCCGATCATCGCGCCTGCCCCGACGATCATCCCCAGCAGCACGAACCAGCGCCGCCGGATTCGCGTGCCGATTGCACCCATGATGCCGCCCGCCACGGCCGCGGGCACGAAATAGCCGAACAGGAACGACGCGAAGAAGATCAGCGGCACCATGCCGGCGCTGACTTTCAGTACCTCCCACGACGGACCGTCGATCAACGACCACGCGATCAGCATCACGGCCGGCCAGACGAGCGATGCGACCAGCGGGCCGCCGATAGCAAACGACACGCAGCCGAGCACGACGGAATGGGACGGACGCGACGGCGGACGTTCTACGGTAGCACTCATGTTTTTGTAGTCGGAACCGGAATGGCGGCTGCCGGAGTGTACCAAGGCGGCAAGATGCATCCGGTCTGCCCCTTCGCGTTCAACGATCCACAAAATGCATGGAATAACCCGCCCGCCCGAAACGTTTCATGTTCCGTCAGCACGCAGACGCGCGGTTCACGCGAACCGGCCTTTCCAGCGTCCCGCGCGCGGCAAGGAGGCGGACATGAAATCGGCAAGGTGGGCCGCGGCGCTGATCGCCGCGTTGGTGCTCGTGCTGTCGGCGGGATGTATGTCGTCGGGTAGCGGCCCTGCGCAGGGACCGGGCATGAGCCGGTATGGCGGTGGCGGCTCGGGAGGCAGCGGAAGCGGTGGCGGAGGTGGCAGCGGCTACTGAAGAACCGCCGAAAAAAATCGAACGACGCGTCGCGCGCGAGCACCGGAAAACCGGCTGACTCGCGCGCGACGCGCCGCCCTGCGGCACGACTTAACGCATGGCCTTCACGTCGGCCGGCGTGACGCTCGCGGGCTGGCCGCCCCACGTCGCACGCAGGTAGTTCGCGAGCTGCGCGAGTTCGTCGTCGCTCAGCGTGTGCGCGAAACCGGGCATCGGCTGCAGGTTCTCGAACCCGGCAAACTTCTGCTCGCCGATGCCGTCCAGCATCGCGACCAGCAGGTTGCGCGGGTCGCCCTGGCGCACCGTCGAATTGCCGTTCATCGGCACCGCCACGTGCGGCTTGCCTTCACCGTTGAAGCCGTGACAGCCCGCGCACACCGCGAGATACACCGAACGGCCTGCCGCGAGCTGCGCGGCGTCGGCCGACACCGGCTTCACCGGTTGCGGCGCGGGCGGCGTATCGCCCAGCAGGTACACGGACAGCGCGCGCAGGTCGTCCTTCGTCATGGTCTGCGTGCTCAGGTGCACGACCGGGTACATTTCGCCGAACGCCGAGCCTTGCGGCGCGATGCCGACGCCGAAGAACGTCTGCAGGTCGGCGCCCGTCCAGCCGCGCGCGGCGAGGCCCGCCGGCGTGATGTCGGGCGCGGCCACGCGGCCGAGCGCGGCGCCGGCGAACGGCTTCGCGCTGTCGAGCTGGCCCGTGAACGCGCGCGGCGTATGGCATTCCGCGCAGTGGCCGAGCGCACCCGCCAGATAGCGGCCGCGCTGCCAGTCGGCGGACTGGCCGGTCGACGCATCGGGCAGGCTGTCCTTCAGGAACACCATGTCCCAGAAGACCATCCCGAAACGCAGGTTGTACGGGAACTTCAGCGCGTGCTCGCGGTTTTCCAGTGCGACCGGCTTGACGGTCTTCAGGTACGCGTACATCGCGTCGGAATCGGCGCGCGTGAGCTGACGGTACGACGTGTACGGCATCGACGGATACAGGCGCTTGCCCGGCGCCTTGCCGTCATGCAGCGCGGCGTAGAAATCGTCCGCGCTCCAGTTGCCGATCCCGTGATCCTTGTCGGGCGTGATGTTCGAGCCGTAGAACGTGCCGAATGGCGATTCGAGCGGCGCGCCGCCGGCGAACGGTGCGCCGTCCTTCGCGGTGTGGCACGCCGCGCAGTCGGCGGCCTTGACGAGGTAGCGGCCGCGCGCGATCGGGTCGGCACCCGGTGCGCCGGAAGCCGCGTTCGAGGCCGGCGCGTCATGGCCGCCGCACGCGGCGAGCAGCAGCGCGCAGGCGGCCGCGAGCGCGGGGAAGCCCGCAGCCCGCGCGACACGATGAGCGAATGTGCGTTTCATGCGGCGTCCTTCACGAGTCCCGGCGTCGTCAGCACCACGTCCTTGACGGCTTCGTAGTAGCGGACATAGCCCGTGCAGCGGCAGAGGTGCGCATCGAGCGCCTCGGTGATCGTGCGCTCGACGTCGGCCTTCGCGACCGGCTCGCGCTTCAGGCGTTCGATCAGCACGGTCGCCGCGTTGACGAAGCCCGGCGTGCAGTAGCCGCACTGGAAGCTGAAATGCTCGAGGAACTTCTGCTGGATCGGCGACAGCTCGACCACTTCGCCCGCTTCGTTGCGCTTCGCGTGGCCTTCGATCGTGCGGATCGAGCGGCCGTGGAAGAAGTGCGCGCCGGTGATGCAGGTGCGCATTTCCTCGCTCGTGCCGTCCGGCTTGTCGACGATCACGACGCACGCGTGGCAGATGCCCTGCCCGCAGCCGAGCCGCGAACCGGTGAGGCCCGCGTATTCGTGCAGGAACTCGATCATCATCAGCCCTTCCGGCACCTGCATCGGGCCGACGGACTTGCCGTTGATATTGATCGACAGCGGTTTCGACTGGAACCGGACGAGCGGACGCTCGACGGCAGCCGGGGCCGAAGCCGGCGCAGCCGGGGCCGATGCCGGTGCGGCCGAAGCCGCGCTCGGCGCGGAAGCGCCGGTCGCGGCGGCGCTTCCGCTCGCGGCGGAAGCCGCGGTTTGGGCGGTCGTCATGCGAGCACCTCCTGAATCTTTTGCGGGGTCACCGGCAGGTCGGTGAAACGATGGCCGATCGCGTGCGCGATGCCGTTCACGATCGCGCCGACGACGGGAATCATCACCACTTCGGCGACGCCCTTCGGCGGATCGGTCTCGGACAGCGGCGGCAGCACGTCGCCCGTCTGCGTCCAGACGGCGACGTCGGACGCGCGCGGCAGCTGGTAACGGTTGAAGTTCCACGTGCCGTTGCCGGGGCCGTCTTCATACAGCGGCAGGTATTCGTACAGCGCATGGCCGATCCCCATCGCGAGACCACCCTGCAACTGGCCCGACACGAGCTGCGGCGAAATCTGGTTGCCGCATTCCATGATCGAGTGGTGCGTGAGCAACTCGACCTTGCCGGTCGCTTCGTGCACGGCCAGCTCGACCAGCGTGCCGACTGCCGTGTAGTACGTGACGGCCGCGTTGTTGCGGCTCGTCGGCGGGATGAACACGCGCTTGCGGTCGAGCACGCGGTAGCCGTTCGCGGTCGGCGCCAGCGTGCCGCGCATCGTGGTCGCGCCGGCCGGTGCGGCGGTGCCGGGCACCGGGCCGTTGTCGCCCGTCTTCGGCGCGCCGACACGCAGCGACAGCCCGTCGATCGGCAGACGCTCGACCATGCCGCCCACTTCGAACTCGGCGTCGGTCCACTGCCAGCGGTTGAACACGTGCACGACGGCGCCGGTCGGCAGGCCGAGCGCATGGGCCTGCTTCGCGAGCTGTTCGAACGACAGCGGCTCGAGGCCGTCGGCGGTCAGCTTGCCGTCGACCCAGCGCGCGTCCTCGATGCGGATCGTGTACGGCGCGGCCTGGCCGCCGCCGAGGCCGCGCGTCCAGATCGACATCGCCGCCGGCCACAGGCCGTAGCGGAACACCGCGCGCGCGGCTTCGCGCGTGCTGTGCGTGAAGTAGTACGCGGAGTTCGTCGCGCTCGACGGCGACGCATAGCTCGGCGACCAGCGCGGATTCGCGCTCAGGCGATCCTGGTCGGCCTGCGACATGAGGTACGGATCGCCGCTGGTCTCGACCGGCAGGTCCGGCCATTCGGTCACAGCCACGCGCACGTCCGTGGCCGGACGGCCCAGCCATTTCGCGACCGCGACGGCCTGCGACGTCGACATCCCGGTGCCGATCTCGGCCGCCGTGTGCTGCAGCGACACCTTGCCGTTCTCGTCGAATTCGACCTTCGCGAACGACGCTTCCGCGCCCGTGCCGAAATCCTTCTGCACGCACGCGAAGCCGACGCCATAGCGCTTGCCCGGATGCGCAGCCTCGTATTCGGCCTTGCGCGCGGCGCGGCGCGTCCACAGCGGATGCTGCCTCGAGCGCTCGAGCACCTCGTCCACGCGCAGCGCGCCGGCGGGAATCGCCCCCTGCGTGTTCTTCATCCCGGAGCGCAGCGCGTTGCGCAGGCGGAAATCGATCGGGTCGATGTTCAGCTGCGCGGCGATCTCGTCGACCGCCATCTCGGTCGCCGCCATGCTCTGCAGCGTGCCGTAGCCACGTGCCGAGCCGGCATCGATCGCGCGCGACGCGATCGCGACCGCGGCCAGGTCGCTCTTCGGGAAGTAATAGATCGATTGGGCAGCCGTCGCGCCCACCATCGCCACCGACGGCGAGAAGTTCGAGCGCCCGCCGCCGTTCGCCTCGAAGTCGCCCTTGAACGACTGCAGCAGGCCCGTGTTGCGATCCACCGCGATCCGGTAATGCATCTTGAACGCGTGACGCTTCAGCGACGTCTGGAACTGCTCGTAGCGGTCGTTCGCGAAACGCACCGGGCGGCCGTCCGCGTACAACGCGCAGACGAGACCGTAGAACGGGACGTTGAAGTGATCCTTGGAACCGTAGCCGACCGTGTAGCACGGATGCACGAACAGCTTCTTCACCGGGAAGCGGCACTTCGCGACCATCGCGGCCGCGTTCTCCGCCACTTCGAGCGGCGACTGGGTCGGCACGACGAGGTGCAGCGACTGCGTCGCGGTGTCGTACCAGCAGTTCGCGTTGTCCGGTTCGAGCGCGGACGTGTCGACCGACTGCGTGTTGTACTCGCGGTCGAACACGAGCCAGTCGGCCGACGGATGGTCGAGCTCACTGGCGATCTGCCCGGCGAGGAACATGCCCTGCTCGTCGAGCTTGCCGTGCTCCTTGCCGTCCGGCCACACCGGCAGGTGCTTGCGCATCATGCTCGGGAAGATCGGCGCGTCCTTCAGGCTCGAATAGACGTCGTCGTCGTAGGCCGTCTTGCCGCCCACGCGCACGTAACGGAAGGTGCCCCACGGATCGCGCTCGAGCGGGCCGGTGACCGCGCCGTAGCGGATCACGTCGTCGCGGAACTTCAGCGCGTTCTTCGCGAAGCGGAAGCGCGCGAAGTCGTGATAGATGAGGATCGCGACCGCATGGCCGAGATACGCAGGCGTCTTGCCGGCCGGCAGCAGCATGTCGTCGCCGTAGAACGTCGGGAATGCGACGCCGTCGCGCACGAGATCGTCGGCCGTGACCACGCGGTCCGGCTTCAGGTCGTCGCCGAGCAGCGACAGGTCGAAGCCTTCGTAGGTGCGGTCGGCCTGCGTGACGCGCAGGATCAGCGCATGCGACTGCTGCTGCGGCCAGTGCGGCATGTCGGCGGCGCGCACGTCACGGGCGAACACTTTCGAGCCGGTGACCTTCGCGATGCCGTCGATGCGGAATTGGGGGATGCCGGTGACGCTATCCCATTTGACGGGGGTAAGGAGTTTTTCTTCGAAGAGCGCCGCGAATGCGCGGCTGCCCAGGGGCGCGACATACACCGCGACACCCGCCAGCACGCTGGCTTTCAGAAAACCCCGCCGTGACAGGCCGTGGTTTTTCATTTGGGGGGGAACCTCCTGATGCGGCTCGGACGGCGATCGGGTGTCGCGACGTTCGGAGCGGCGCGCATTCTGGCATTGTTTTAGATATATCGCCTATAGTATTTCTCGCATGAAATACTTATTGAATTTCTTATAACGGTATTCAGCCGGGCTGCGGCAGCCGGTCGCGGGGGTTGATCCGACCGCGTCGCGTGCCCGGTTACGGCGGTTTCGATCGTGCGCCGTGCACGGCGAGCGATCTCACGCGGGTCTCCTGCCGGTCGCCGTGCCGCAATCCGTTCGCCACGATGCTGCCCCGGCGCCGACGAATGCGCAAGCCATCCGCGGGCGTGGTTGACGACGAGTGGCCGGCGCGGCGAGCGGTGCCGCGGGCCTCTCCGGGTATCCCCCGGGGCAACCCGCGCCGCCCGTGTTTCATGGTAATGTCGTGCGCATCCGGCCTGGCCGGGCGCCCGCCATGTGCCGTGCGGGCGCCGCCAGCCATCGCGACATCACGCGACATCGTGTCGAGGTTAAAAACCATGGCAGTCAGGGCATCTCTCCTGCACTCCGTTCTCGCCACTCCCCCCTCCGGCAACCACCGTGTGACGGCCGCGCTGCGCCCGTCGATGCTCGTTACGCTGTTCGAGGACGTCCGACCGATGGCGCTCTCCGGGCTCGCGAGCGGCTTCGTCGCGGCCGTCGCGCTGATCCGGCTGCAGCAGCTGTGGTGCCTCGCGTGGCTGATCGCCGACGTCGGCCTCCTCATCACGCGGCTCTCGATCGCGCGCGCGTACACCGTTCAACGCAACGCCGGCGACGACCGTGCCGAATACTGGGCGTTGCGCTATGCGCCCGTGTCGCTCGTCGCGTGCTTCGTGCTCGGCCTCGGCGTGATGGGCTGCGTGCAGGCCGTCGACGTCGAGCTCGGCACGCTGTCGGTGATGGTCGCGGGCGGCGTGTTCGGCGGAATCGCGTCGCGCAATTCGGCGCTGCCGCGGCTCGCGATGATGCAGGTCGCGCTCGGCGTGCTGCCGATCGGCGTCGGTGCGCTGCTGGCCCACCGGTCGGGCGCGTGGCTGCTGCTGCCGCCGCTCGCGATCTATCTCGCCGCGATGCGCACGGTCGTCCAGCGTCACTATCGCGTGCTCGTCGCGCTGATCGCCGCGCGCCAGCGCAACGCCGAACTCGTCGCGCGCTTCGACGCCGCGCTCACTTACATGCCGCACGGCCTGTGCATGATCGACGGCGAGCGCCGCGTGATCGTCGCGAACCGGCGCACCGCGCACCTGTTCGGCTCGCCGCGCGAGATCATGCTCGATACGCCGTTGCCCGCCGTCGTCGCGGCGCTCGGCGCGAACGACGCGACCGATCCCGGCGGCGCCATTCTCGCCGCGCAGTGCGAACTCTGGCTGGCCTGCGACGAACCCGCGCCGCTCGACGTCGTGCTCGCCGACGGCCGCCAGCTCGAACTGACGCGCCACCGCGTGCCCGACGGCAACGCGGTGATCATCGTCGAGGATGTCACCGCGCGGCGCCGGACCGAGCAGCACATCCGGCATCTCGCGCGGCACGATGCGCTGACGGGCTTGCCGAACCGTCATGAACTGCATGCCGAGCTCAAGCGGATGCTCGCGCGCCGGCCGCGCGCGCCGGGTCCCGCGCTCGCCGTCATGTATCTCGACCTCGACGGCTTCAAGGCGATCAACGACCGGTTCGGCCACCAGGCCGGCGACGATGTGCTCACGCAGGTCGCCGTGCGGCTCGGCAAGACGCTGCCGTCCGGCGAGCTGGCAGCCCGCATCGGCGGCGACGAGTTCGTCGTCGCGATCGACGACACGACGATGCATGCGTGCTCGCTCCTCGCCGCGCGCATCATCCGGCAGATCTCGGCGCCGTACACGCTGTCGATCGGCGAGACGGTGAGCCTCGGGATCAGCATCGGCATCGCGCTCGACGACGGGCACGGCTCCCCCGACGAACTGATCCGGCAGGCCGACAGCGCGCTGTATGAAGCGAAGTCCGCAGGCAAGGGCATCTATCGCTTCTATTCGAGCGGCAGCAGCCGGGTCACGCCCGTGACCGCGAGTTGACCCGGCTGCACAAGCCCGCTTTCCCCCGCCTCCGCCGCCTCCCGACGATTCAATTCCGAAACGCTTTGCGTGGCCGCACGTGTCGTCGCGCGTTCGCGTGTCACGTGACGTGTTCCGTAACATCGCCGCCTGCCGCGCGTCACGTTGGCTGCAGAAGCCGGCACGATCGAAGCAGCGCAAGGCTTTTCAAGCCTGGCACTCTTATTGCTCCCTGTCAGGGAAACAGGTTGTCAGGGAGACCCAACATGAATACCGTCGAAGTCCTCAGCCGCAGCGAAACCATCGACGCACTGGACGTGATCGACGGCGAATCGCTGATCCGCCGGCTCGTGTCCGAAAGCCGCATGCCGGCCGCCCGCGAGGCCCGATGCGTCGACAATCCGCCGCTGACGCTGTACGGCGCATTTCGCCAGGGCATCGCCGATCACGGCGCACGCCGCGGGAATCCGTATCGCGCCGGCAGCCGTTTCTGGGCGCTGTGGGAAGAAGGACGTCTCGAAGCTGAAACATCGGGCCGGTAACGCGGCTGCGCGCGCCGGCCCTGTCTCGGCAAGGGGCCGGCGCGAAACATCCCGCCGAACGCATGCCGGCCGACCGACCGGCATGCGTTCATCGCTGCAACGTCGCACGGGGTCTCGCGTATCGGCTGCCGTGCAACTGGCCGTACCCGAGATCCATGCACGTGCCGCTTGATGGCGTTCGGCGTTGCGCACTCCCTGCGCGCCGCGCGGCGGTCGTTTCCCGATAAGATGGCGAATTCCGTTCATCGAACGATGCCGCCATGACCGCCTCTTCTTCCTCGCACCGCAATCCCATCCACTGCGAAATCGATCTCGACGCACAAGGCAAGCACGCGGGCTACCTGCGGCTGCCGCATTCCGTCCACCGCTCGGCATACGGCTGGCTGCCGATCCCGATCGCGTCGATCCGCAACGGCGACGGCCCGGTCGCGCTCGTGATGGCCGGCAATCACGGCGACGAGTACGAAGGCCAGATCATCGTGTCGCAACTGATGCGCGAGATCGAGCCCGAGATGGTCAGCGGGCAGTTGATCCTGCTGCCGATGGCGAATTTCCCGGCAGCGGATGCCGGCCTGCGCGTGTCGCCGCTCGACGGAGGCAACCTGAACCGCAGCTTCCCCGGCGACCCGACCGGCACGCCGACGCAGATGATCGCCCACTACATCGAGCACGCGCTGCTGTCGCGCGCGCAGTATCTGGTCGACCTGCACTCGGGCGGCAGCTCGCTGCTGTACCAGGGCGGCAACATGCTCGCGATCGATCCGCTCGACGCCGACGAAGCCGCGAAGCTCAACGGGCTGCTGGTCGCGTTCGGGCTGCACAATGCGCTGCTGCATGCGCCGAATCCCGTGCATTCGGCGTCGGCCGCGCGCCGCCAGGGCGCGATCTCGATCGTGACCGAACTCGGCGGCGCGGGCATGGCCGATCCGTCGCTGATCCGGATGGGCCGCCACGGGCTGCTGCACTACCTCGGCCATATCGGGCTGCTGCACGGCGCGCTCGTGCCCGATGCGCCACCCACCGTCACGCGCTTCATGCGCGTCGACGGCGAGCGCCATTTCGTCTATGCGTACGAGCGCGGGCTGTACGAGCCGCTCGTCGAACTCGGCGACCAGGTGAAGGCCGGGCAGCCGGCCGCGTGGGTGCATTTCCCCGATACGCCGCTGCGCGAGCCGGTACTGCACCGCTTCAAAGGTGACGGCGAAGTGGTGTGCAAGCGCGTGCCCGCGCAGGTGCAGCGCGGCGATTGCCTGTTCCAGCTGGCGGAGTTGTCGGCGCCGCCGAGCATCGGCTAGACGGCCTAAATCCGGACCTCTCTCCTTTCCACGCTGTCTGCCAGTCATGGCGGACGGCATGCGTTCGTCATTAACCAACTTGACAAATTAACTTACTTGGTTATGATCGCAGATGGAAAAGAGAACGCCTCATTGCAAGCTGCTGCGCGTGAAAGCGCTCGTCGAATCCGGCCAGGTCCGGCTAACGGCGAGCGCGGTACTCGGCGCCCGGCTATTGGGTTTCACGGAACGGGAGGCGCTCGGTGTCGTGCTGTCGCTGACCGATCTCGACTTCCACAAGAGTATGACGACGTACGCCGACCACACGATCTGGCAGGACGTCTACCGGCCTTTCACGGTGCGCGGCGACGTGTACCTGAAACTGACGGTGATCGACGATGTGCTGATCGTGTCTTTCAAGGAGCGTTGAACATGAAGTGCCCTGCCTGCGGTGCCGCCAAGCTGGTCCGCGACACGCGAGACATCCCATATACCTACAAGGGCCGGTCGACTGTCGTTCGCGATATCACCGGCGATTTCTGCCCGGCCTGCGGGGAATCGGTGCTGGATCTCGACGAGGCCACCCGTCTCGGCGAAGCGATCACCGAATTCAACAAGCAGGTGAACGCCACCCTCGTCGACCCGAAGTACATCGCGAAGGTGCGCAAGAAGCTGAAGCTGGACCAGCGCGAGGCGGCCGAGCTCTTCGGCGGCGGCGTCAACGCGTTCTCCCGTTACGAGACAGGCAAGACGAATCCGCCGCTTGCCCTCGTGAAATTGCTGAAGCTGCTGGATCGTCACCCCGATCTGCTCGCCGAAGTGCGAGCGGCATAGGCGCTCGCGCTTCAGGATCGCGCATACGTCCGGCACACGCCTCAACGCATGCGCGATCCCCCGTCACCCCACCCCACTCCCGCTGCAAGCCTTCTGACGCTTCCCGCGAAATCCTTATCGAAATTGCTTCGTTCGCCTTTGCCGGCCGCGCCGCTAACGTGTTCAAAACGGCGGCGGCCCGCCACCCGCATCCCAGCAGGACACGCAACGGCCGCCGCCATCACGACAACCGCGTCGCGATAACGGAACAGACCGGACGGGCCGC
Organism: Burkholderia sp. AU15512; assembly: GCF_002223325.1. Lineage (NCBI taxonomy): Bacteria > Pseudomonadati > Pseudomonadota > Betaproteobacteria > Burkholderiales > Burkholderiaceae > Burkholderia > Burkholderia sp. AU15512. The sequence goes on along the minus strand of NZ_NKEX01000006.1, from coordinate 1,095,943 downwards.
GTGCCCGCACCCCGCCAGGAACGTCCGCATCGCGCGCCCTTCGCGATGCCCATGGCCACGACCGACCGCATCATCGACACGACGCCGCTCGACGTCCGCGCGCAACCGCTGATCGACGCGCTGATCGACGAGTATTCGACCCGTTACCACGCCTATCGGCCCGACAGCCACGCGTCCGCCCGCGAAGAACTCGCACGCTACCCGGCCGACGTGTTCGCGCCGCCCGAAGGCGCGTTCGTGCTGCTGCTGCGCGACGGCGAGACGATCGGCGGCGGCGCGTTCAAGCGCTACGACGCGCAGACCGCCGAGCTCAAACGCATCTGGACCCGCTCGGACCTGCGCCGCCAGGGCCTCGCCCGCGTCATCGTCGAGGCGCTCGAACTGCGTGCCGCGCAGCAAGGCTATCGCCGCATCTACCTGACCACCGGTTTTCGCCAGCCCGAAGCATGGGCGCTGTACGACCGCACCGGCTATACGCGGCTGTTCGATTCGTCGATCGACCCCGAAGCGTATTTCCACCTGCGGTTCGGCAAGGATCTCGCCGATCCGTCGCGCACGTCGACGCTGGCCGACCTGTGGGCGCCCGTGCCCGAACCGGTGCTGTCGCGCTGACCGCGACGGCCCCCGCTTCCCCCCGATTTCCGCTTGCCACTCCAGGACGCTTTCATGCAACGAGCCGTACCGCTTTCTTCCCGTGCCGTGCGCACGCTGGCCGCCGCACTGATCGGCATGACCGCGTTCGCGGCGGCCGCGGCCGCCGCCACGTTCGACCTGAGCCCCGAGCAGCGCGGCCGCCCGCGCGGCGTGGCCGATGCGGCCGTCGAGCGCGCGGTGCCCGCGTCGTTCAAGTTCGCCGAACCCGGCACGCTGACGATCGGCGTTGCGCCGAGCCTGCCGCCGATCAGCTCGTATGCGACCGACGCGCGCACGGTGATCGGCTTCGACGCCGACGTCGGCCAGCTCGTGTCCGACAGCCTCGGCCGAAAGCTGAAGATCGTCGCGCTGGCGTGGGCCGACTGGCCGCTCGCCCTCGAATCCGGAAAAGTCGACGCGGTGATCTCGAACGTCACCGTCACCGAGGAGCGCAAGCAGAAGTTCGATTTCTCGACCTACCGCAAGGACCAGGTCGGCTTCTACGTGCGCAACGACAGCAAGATCCAGGCGATCCGCGAGCCGAAGGACGTCGCGGGGCTGCGCATCGTGACCGACGCCGGCACCAACCAGGAAAAGATCCTGCTCGCGTGGGATCGCGAGAACGTCGCGCACGGGCTGAAACCCGTGCAGATCCAGTACTACGACGACCAGGCGATGCGCATCGTCGCCGTGCAGTCGGGGCGCGCCGATGCGGTGTTCAGCGTGAACTCGGTGCTCGCGTACCAGAGCGCGCAGCAAGGCAAGACGCGCCTCGTCGGCGCGATCAGCGGCGGCTGGCCGCGCACGGCCGACATCGCGATCGCGACGCGCCGCGGCAGCGGGCTCGCCGATCCGCTGACCGTCGCGCTGAACGGGCTGATCAAGAACGGCCGCTACCAGCAGGTGCTCGACCGCTGGAACCTCGCTTCGGAAGCGATCGACCAGTCGCGCACGAATCCGCCGGGGCTGCCGAAGAGCTGAACGCCGCGCACGCGCACCGCCCCTTCACGCCCACGCCACGCTCACGCAGGAACGCCGCTCACCATGTCTTATTCGCTTTCGTTGCTGGACAAGAGTCCGATCGCCGACGGCGCGAACGCCGCCGACGCGCTGCGCTTCACCACGACGCTCGCGCAGCGCGCCGAACAGCTCGGCTATGAGCGCTTCTGGGTCGCCGAACATCACGGCACGCCGGCCTTTGCAAGCTCGGCGCCGGAGATCGTCGTCGCGCACCTGCTCGCGCACACGTCGCGCATCCGCGTCGGCTCGGGCGGCGTGATGCTGCAGCACTACAGCCCGTTCAAGGTCGCCGAAACCTTCAAGGTGCTGGCCGCGCTCGCGCCGGGCCGCGTCGATCTCGGCATCGGCAAGGCGCCCGGCGGGTTGCCGCTGACCACGCGCGCGCTGCAGTGGTTCCACGACAAGGCGCGCAAGCCGGATTTCGCGGGCCAGCTCGCGGAGCTCGACGCGTTTCTCGGCTGGGGCGTCGCCGAGGATCATCCGCTCGCCGGTGCCGTCGCGCTGCCCGTGCCGCCGCAGGCGCCCGAACGCATCCTGCTCGGCGGCTCGCCGGACAGCGGCGCGCTCGCCGCGCGCAACGGCTGGCGCTTCTGCTACGCGGGGCATTTCAACGGCGACGACGCGAACCTCGAACGCTCGCTGGACGCGTACCGCAGCGCGGGCGGCACCCGGCCGCTGGTCGCGCTGTACGCGGTGGCCGCGCCCACGCGCGACGCGGCCGAGCAACTGATCGGGCCGCTGAAGATCTTCAAGCTGCAGTTCGCGGGCGGCCAGAGCTTCAATCTCGCCAGCGCGCAGGCGGCCGCCGAATTCGCGAGGCAGAGCGGCGCGTCCGACTACCGGATCGACGAGTTGCGCCCGACGGTGCTGGCCGATACGCCCGAACGCGTCCACCGCGCGCTCGACGCGCTGAGCCGGCGGCTCGACGTCGATGCGTTCGTGATCGATTCGCCGGTGACCGACTACGCGGCGCGGCTCGCATCGGCCGAATGGCTCGGCGGCGCGCTGTCGGCCACGCCGTTGCAGGCGGCCCTCGCGGCCGACCGCTCCCTTTCCCCTGACCAGAACGCGTGACGCGCCCATGACGACCCGACGATCGATTCCCTTCGGCCTGATGCTGCAAGGCGCAGGCAGCCACATGAATGCATGGCGGCACCCGAGCAACCCGCCGGACGCGAGCATCAACCTCGATTTCGCGATCGGCATCGCGCGCCAGGCGGAAGCCGCGGGCATCGCGTTCGCGTTCGTCGCGGACGGCCTGTACATCAACGAGAAGTCGATCCCGCACTTCCTGAACCGCTTCGAGCCGCTGACCGTGCTGTCGGCGCTCGCGGTCGCGACGAAGAAGATCGGGCTCGCGGGCACGATCTCGACGTCGTACAGCGAGCCGTTCACGGTCGCGCGCCAGCTCGCGTCGCTCGATGCGATCAGCGGCGGGCGCGCGGGCTGGAACGTCGTGACGACGCCGCTCGAAGGCACCGCGAAGAATTTCGGCAAGGCGCATCCCGATCACGAACTGCGCTACGAGATCGCCGACGAATACCTCGACGTCGTGCAGGGCCTGTGGGACAGCTGGGACGACGACGCCTTCGTGCGCGACCGCGCGACCGGGCGCTTCTTCGATCGCGACAAGCTCCACACGCTCGACCACCACGGCCGCTTCTTCCAGGTCGCGGGCCCGCTCAACATCCAGCGCTCGCCGCAGGGGCAGCCGGTGATCTTCCAGGCCGGTTCGTCGGATACCGGCATCGGCCTCGCGGGCAAGTATGCGGATGCGGTGTTCACGCATTCACCGTCGCTCGACGAAACGGCCGCGTTCACGCGGCGCGTGAAGCAGAGCGCGATCGAGCACGGCCGGCAAGGCAGCGACGTGAAGATCTTCCCCGGCATCGGGCCGATCGTCGGCCGCACGGCGGCCGAGGCCGAGGACAAGTACCAGGCGATCCGCAACCTGCTGACGATCGACGAGGCGCTCGCGTATCTCGGCCGCTATTTCGATCACCACGATTTCACGCAGTACGCGCTCGATGCGCCGTTCCCGGAACTCGGCGAGCTCGGCCGCAACAGCTTCCGCTCGACCACCGACCGGATCAAGGCCGACGCGAAACAGAAAGGCCTGTCGCTGCGCGAGACGGCGCTCGCGGTCGCCACGCCGCGCCCGAACTTCATCGGCACGGCCGAGCATGTCGCCGACGAGCTGATCCGCTGGCACGACGCCGGCGCCGGCGACGGTTTCATCCTCGGCTTCGCGGTGCAGGCGCAGGGCGTCGAGGATTTCATCGAGCTCGTGATTCCGGTGCTCGAGGCACGCGGGCGCTACAGCCGCGACCTGCCCGGCGCGACGCTGCGCGACCATCTCGGGCTGCCGCGCAAGGCCAGCCGCCATGCGGCGCCCGGCGCGCCGCACGAAACGGCGGCCGAAGCGCACGCCTGACATCCGCCGCCGCGCCGCCCGTGCGCGGCGCGCCCGCCCGACCGATTCGAGGATTTCCACCGACATGAGCGACACGACCCACCTCGGCGGCGCGCTGCCGCCGCTCTCTTCCCCCGGCGCGCGCGACGCCGGCACGCGTTTCCGGATCGTGCCCGCGCGCCACCGGTCGCGCACGGCCGGCACCGTGCTCGCCATCGCGCTGATCGCGATCGTCCTGCATTCGATCCTCGGCAACCCGCAATGGGGCTGGCCGGTGTTCGCCGAATGGTTCCTGTCGCCGCCGGTGCTGTCGGGGCTCGCGCGCACGCTGGTGCTGACGCTGCTCGGCGCGGTGTTCGGCCTCGTGCTCGGCGCGTTCGTCGCGCTGGCCCGGCTGTCGCGTTCGCGGCTGCTGTCGGCGAGCGCGTGGACCTTCGTGTGGCTGTTCCGCTCGATTCCGCTGATCGTGCTGCTGCTGATCCTGAACAACCTCGGCTACCTGTACGAGCATGTGCGGCTCGGCGTGCCGTTCACCGACATCGTCTGGTTCGACACGCCGACGACCGACCTGATCAGCCCGTTCCTCGCGGCCGTGCTCGGCCTCACGCTGCACCACGCGGCGTTTTCCGCGGAGGTGATTCGCGGCGGCATTCTCGCGGTCGACCAGGGCCAGCTCGAGGCGGCCGCCGCGCTCGGGCTGCCGCGCGGCCGACAGACCACGCGAATCGTGCTGCCGCAGGCGATGCGCGCGATTCTGCCGACCGCGTTCAACGACCTGATCATGCTCGCGAAAGGCACGTCGATGGTCTACGTGCTCGCGATGCCCGAGCTGTTCTATACGGTGCAGGTGATCTATCGCCGCAATCTGGAAGTGATTCCGCTGCTGATGGTCGCCACCGTCTGGTACCTGATCATCCTGACCGTGCTGTCGGCCATCCAGGTGCAGGTCGAGCGGCACTATGCGCGCGGGGCGCTGCGCAACCCGCCGCCGTCCGTCATCACGTTCGCGCTCGCGCGTATCGGTGCGCTGTGGCGGCGTGTGGCGTCCCGTCACGCGGCATCGGTCGAGCAGGCTCACGGCGATGGCGACGCCGCGACCGCCGTCGCACCGCGCGCCGGCGGCGAAGTGGCCGTGCATGGCGTGTCGAAGCAGTTCGGCATGCAGCGCGTGCTCGACAACGTGTCGTTCGTCGCGCCGCGCGGCAGCGTGACCGCGATCGTCGGGCCGTCGGGCTCGGGCAAGTCGACGCTGCTGCGCACGATCAACCATCTCGAACGCGTCGACGACGGCTTCATCGACATCGACGGCGAACTGATCGGCTATCGCCGCGACGGCGACGTGCTCTACGAGCTGAAGGAACGCGACGTGCTGACGCGGCGCACGGCCGTCGGGATGGTGTTCCAGAACTTCAACCTGTTCCCGCACCTGACCGTGCTCGAGAACCTGGTCGAAGCGCCGGTCGTCGTGGGCGGCATCACGCGCGACGCCGCCGAACGCGTCGCCCGCACGCTGCTCGCGCGCGTCGGCCTCGCGGACAAGGCCGATGCGTATCCGCGCCAGTTGTCCGGCGGCCAGCAGCAGCGCGTCGCGATCGCGCGGGCGCTCGCGCTGCGCCCGAAGGTGCTGCTGTTCGACGAGCCGACGTCGGCGCTCGATCCCGAGCTCGTCAACGAGGTGCTCGACGTGATCAAGGAACTTGCCCAGTCGGGCACGACGCTCGTGATCGTCACGCACGAGATCGGCTTCGCGCGCGAAGTCGCGGACAACGTGCTGTTCATGGAGCGCGGGCGCATCGTCGAAGCCGGGCCGCCGGCCGTCGTGCTCGACGCGCCGTCGCATCCGCGCACGCGCGCGTTCCTGTCGCGGGTGCTGTGATGCGCACCGCTCACGACCTGCGAGGTGCCGCACGATGACCGACCGACGCCAGTTCATGACCGCGGCGCTGGTCGCGGCAGCGGGCAGCCTTCCATGGCACGCGGTGCAGGCAGCCGCCGCGACCGCGGATCTCGATCCGCGCCAGGCCGGCCGCCCGCGCGCGCAACCCGACGACGCGGCGATCCGTGCGGCAGCCGGCTACCGCTGGGTACGCGACGGCGCGTTCACGGTCGCGATTTCACCGCACGCGCCGCCCGTGTCGGCCTACGCGACCGACGCGCGCACCGTGGTCGGCGCCGATCCCGACTATGCGCAGCTCGTCGCCGACGCGCTCGGCCGCACGCTCGTGCTGCTGCCGATCGCGTGGGCCGACTGGCCGCTCGGGCTGACGTCCGGCAAGTACGACGCGGTGATCTCGAACGTCGGCGTGACCGAGAAGCGCAAGGAGAAATACGATTTCACGACCTACCGGCTCGGGCTGCACGGCTTCTACGTGCGCACCGGCAGCCCGATCGCGAAGCTCGCCGAGCCGAGGGACATTGCCGGCCTGCGCATCATCACCGGCGCGGGGACGAGCCAGGAGCGTATCCTGCTCGAGTGGAACAAGCGCAACGTGGCTCAGGGGCTGAAGCCGGCCGAGCTGCTCTATTTCGACGACGATGCGGCGGCGCGCGTCGCGCTGCTGTCGGGTCGCGCCGATGCGGAGCTGAACCCGAACGCGTCGCTCGCATACGAGGCCGCCCGCACGGGCAAGATCCGCCGCGTCGGCGTCGTCAATGCGGGCTGGCCGGCCAACGCCGACGTGGCGATCGCGACGCGGCGCGGCAGCGGGCTCGCACCCGCGCTGACGCTCGCGACGAATGGGCTGATCGGCAACGGCCGTTACGGGCAGGCGCTCGCGCGCTGGGGCTTGCAGAGTGAAGCGATCGCGCGTGCGGAGACCAATCCGCCGGGGCTGCCGTCGTTTTGACGGCGTCGATGGGGCGATGCCCGACATGACCTCGCCCCGGCATGCCACGATGGCCATGCCGGGGCGCGTCGAAGCAACATCGTTGGCTGCAGGAGCCTACGCCGTCACCGCCGCGTGATACCGGTCGAGTTCCGCGACCTGCGCATGAATCGCCGGAATCAGCTCGCGCCCGTAATCGAGCGCATCGTCCAGCGGATCGAACCCGCGAATCAGGAACGTCGACACGCCGAGCCGGTAATACGCGCCGAGCGCCCGCGCGACCTGTTCGGGCGTGCCGACCAGCGCGGTCGAATTCCAGCGCGCGCCGGTCAGGTTCGCGACGCCCATCCACAGCCGCTCGTCGAGCACGTCGCCTTGCGCGGCCGCCGCCATCAGCCGTTGCGAACCCGCATTCTGCGGCGCATGGCCGGCGATCGGCTGGCCGTTCGCGAGCCGCGCCGCGCGCACGCGCTCGCGGATCGCCTCGGCCTTTTCCCACGCCGCCGCTTCGGTATCAGCCACGATCGGCCGGAACGACACGCTGATGCGCGGCGCCCGCCCGAACGGCGCGGCGGCTTCGCGCACGCGTGCGATCTGCTCGCGCACCGATGCGAGCGGCTCACCCCATGTCATGTAGACATCGGCATGCTCGCCCGCGACCGCCAGCGCAGCCGGCGACGAACCGCCGAAATAGATCGGTACGTGCGGCCGCTGCGCGCCCTTCACGACCGGCGACGCGCCGCGCAGCCGATAGAACGCACCGTCATGGTCGACCGGCGCGTCGGCCTGCCAGATCCGTTTCAGCACATCGAGATATTCGCCGGTGCGGCGGTAGCGCGCATCGTGCGGCGCGAAATCGCCGTCGCGCTGCAGGTCGGCATCGTCGCCGCCCGACACGACGTTCAGCGCCAGCCGGCCGCCGCTGAATACGTCGAGCGTCGCGATCTGCCGCGCGGCGGCCGACGGCACGATCACGCCCGGCCGGTGCGCGAGCAGGAGGCGGAGGCGCTCGGTCGCGGCGGCCGCGAACGACGCGACGATGAAACCGTCCGCCGCGTTGCTGAAATGGCCGACCAGGATCTGGTCGAAGCCGGCGGCCTCGTGCGCCTGCGCGAAGCGGCGCACGTAGTCGGGCTGGACGGCCGCGCCGCCCGGTACGTCGACCTCCGCGCCGGGTGTCGCGGTGATCATGCCGATGATGTCGACTGGCATGTCGGAATGTCCTTGGGGTACTTGATCGAAATTCGCGGCGGAGGCGGCGCGCTTACTGCGCGGCGGCCGTCTTCTGCGCCGGCGCCGCGAACGCGCCCGCATACGAACGGTCGAGCAGCTTCGACGTGTCGTACGCGACCGGAATCACGCCGGCCTTGTGCAGGAAATCGGCCGTGTTCTGCGCGTCCTTCGCGGCCGTCTCGTCGACCGGGCCGACGCGCTGCTTCGCATTGTTGAGCCAGCGGTACGCGACGTCGGGTTCAAGCTTCGCGCGCTTCGCCCACAGGTCCGCATACTCGCGCGGATGGTTGTCGACCCACTGGCGCGCGGCCACCACGCGCCGCAGGAAATCGGTGATCTCGGCACGCTTGCCGGAGACGGCCTGCTCGTTCGCGGCGACGAAGCTCAGCGCCGGCATCAGCCCCTGCGCGGTCGTCACGGCCCGCGCGCCCTGCCGCAACGCGAGCGTGCTGACGAACGGCTCCCACAGCGACACGGCGTCGACCGAGCCGTTCGCAAGCGCGTTGGTCGCATCGATCGGCATCAGGTACGCGTACTTGACCGAATCGGCGCGCAAGCCCGCGTGTTCGAGCGCGCGCAGCACGAGCTGCTGGCTCCACGCGCCGCGCCAGACGGCGATGGTCTTGCCTTGCAGGTCGGCCACGGTGCGCACCGGCGAATCCTTCGGCACGAGAATCGCGACGCCGTCGAGGCTTTGCCGCGACACGGCGACGACCTTCACCGGCGCGCCACGCGCGGCCAGCGTGAGCAGCGCGGAATCGCCGAGAAAGCCGACGTCGATCGCATTGCCGTTCAGCGATTCGGCGACGGGCGCCGCGGCCTGGAAATGCTTCCACTCGATCGTGTAAGGCAGGTCCTTCAGCACGCCGGACGCCTCCATCGACGCCTGGATGTTGAAGTAGTTCTGCTCACCGACGCGCAGCGTGACGGTGTCCTTGGCCATGCCCGGCTGCGCGGCAAGCGCCAGCAAGAGTGCCGTGACGATTCGACTCAACAACGTGATCTCCCGGAGGGTTGGCGGGCGGCCGCGCGAGAGCGGCGCCCGGTGGTCCGCCGTGCACGGTGGCCGGCGGAACGGATGGAACCGCTGAAGATACGTCGATCCTCATCATGAAACAAACGCAATATTCTTCTATGCAAAGATGCAAATGTTTTATGACAAGGCAGGTGTCGCCGGATGCCGCCGGCCGCGCTCGAGGGAATCCGGTTCGAATGAATCCTCGACAGATATTTCGTGCGCGAAATAAATCACGGACTATATTTCGCATACGAAATAACTACCCGTCACGAGGACAGCCATGACCTCTGAGCCCATCGAGTTTTCCGCCGCCGACGGCTACGCGCTGCACGGCACGCTGTGGTCGCCGGACGCGCCGCCGCGCGCGCTGGTGCTGATCCATCCGGCAACGGCCGTGCCGGAGCGGCTGTATGCGGGCTTCGCGCGCTTCCTGACCGAACGCGGCTTCGCGGCGCTCACCTACAACTATCGCGGCATCGGCGCGTCTCGCCCCGCGCGCCTGGGTGCGTTGAAGGCCCGCATGCGCGACTGGATGGAGCTGGACGTGGGCGCCGCGACCGCGTGGGCGCGGCAGGCGTACGAAGGGTTGCCGCTGCTGGCGGTCGGCCATAGCGTCGGCGGGCACGCGATCGGGCTGTCCGCCGCGACGCCGCACCTGCGTGCGGCCGTGCTGGTCGCCGCGCATGCGGGCAGCACGCGGCTGATCACGCAGGCGGCCGAACGCCTGAAGGTGCGGCTGATCCTGCGCGTGCTCGGCCCGCTGATGTCGGCGCTGCTCGGCTACGTGCCCGGCAAGCGGCTCGGGCTCGGCGAGGACATGCCGGCCGGCGTGTTCCGCGAATGGAGCCGCTGGACCACGCTGCCGCACTATTTCTTCGACGATCCGACACTCGGCGCGGCCGAGCGTTACGCGAAACAGCAGTTGCCGATCCTCGCGCTCGGCTTCGACGACGACCCGTGGGCGAACCCGCCTGCGATCGGGCTGCTGGTAAGCTATCTGACCCGCGCGACGGTCGAACGCCGCCAGATCGATCCGCACGCGGCGGGCAGCGGCCCGGTCGGGCACATGGGCTTCTTCCGCAGCCGCCCCGGCACCGTGCTGTGGCCCGACGTGGCCGACTGGCTCGCGCAGGCGCTCGACACGCCGCGCGCCGCGGGCCGTCCCTCCCTTTCCATTGCAGCCGGGAACCCAGCTTGAGCGAAGACAGACGACTGTTTTTCATGTTGAACATCGGCCAGCGGCGCGTGCAGCGCTGGATCGACCGCAAGGCGGAGACCAAGACGCGCGCGAGCGCCGCGCAGGCCGGCGCGCTGTTCTGTCTCGCGAAACAGGATGGCGCACTGATCGGTGAAGTCGGCGCCGCGCTGCAGCTCGCGCCGTCCGCGATGACGGGGCTCGCCGACCGGATGGCGAAAGCCGGCCTCATTACGCGTCACGCCGATTCGGATGACGGCCGCGCGACGCGCCTGTATCTCACCGATGAAGGCCACGCCGCGCTCAAGCGTGCGCGCGTGCTGCTGCGCGAACTCAACGGCAAGCTGTGCGACGGGTTTTCCGACGACGAACTCGATGTCGTCGCGCGCTGGCTGCATGCGTTGCAGGAGCGGTTTCCGGCGGAGCGCTGAGCGGCGTGGTGCCGTCGGTCCATTGACGGCACGTGCGCGGCGCGCATCACGTCAATGCATGTCCGTCAGCACGATGCGCCCGTCGACCTTGCCTTCGCGCAGCTTTGCGAACACGTCGTTGATGTTGCCGAGCCGGTCGCGATGGATATGCGCGCGCACCAGGCCATCGGCCGCGAAATCGAGCGATTCCTGCAGGTCGCGCCGCGTACCGACGATCGACCCGCGCACGGTGATGCCGTTCAGCACGGTCGAGAAGATCGGCAACGGGAAATCGCCCGGCGGCAAGCCGTTGAGCGCCACCGTGCCGCCGCGCCGCACCATCCCGAGCGCCTGCGCGAACGCGCTGCGCGACACGGCCGTGACGAGCACGCCGTGCGCACCGCCGATCTCCTTCTGGATCACCTTGGCCGGATCGTCGATCGACGCGTCGATCGTCAGTTCCGCGCCGAGCTGCCGCGCCAGCGCGAGCTTGTCGGGTGAAATGTCGATGGCCGCGACGTGCAGGCCCATCGTACGCGCATACTGCACGGCCACGTGCCCGAGGCCGCCGATGCCGGAGATCGCGAGCCACTGGCCCGGGCGCGTATCGGTGACGCGAATGCCCTTGTAGACGGTGACACCCGCGCACAGGATCGGCGCGATCTCGTCGAACGCAACCTGCGCGGGCAAATGGCCGACGTAGTCGGGATCGGCCAGCACGTATTCCGCGTAGCTGCCGTTCACCGAATAACCGGTGTTCTGCTGGCCGTGGCACAGCGTTTCCCAACCCGTGTGGCAGTACTCGCAATGGCCGCAGGCCGTGTAGAGCCACGGCACGCCCACGCGATCCCCCTCGCGCACGTGCGTGACGCCCGCGCCCACCGCCGCGACGACGCCCACGCCTTCATGCCCCGGAATGAACGGCAACGTCGGCTTGACCGGCCAGTCGCCATCGGCCGCGTGCAGGTCGGTATGGCACACACCCGACGCCTTGATGTTGACGAGGATCTGGCCGGGCCCCGGCGTCGGCACGGGCACTTCCTCGATGCGCAGCGGTTCGCCGAATGCGTGCACGACGGCCGCTTTCATGGTTTGGGTCATAGGTCGCTCCTGCCTGGTCGATGAGCGATCCAGTATCCGGTTCCGGAATCGAACGACGTTGATACGCATCAACACGCAGGCAATGCACGGCGATGGCCACCGCTACAAGGCGTCGCACCGTCGCGCGACGCGGAATCGCGCTGGCTCCCGACTCAGGAGCGGAGGTCCGCGCCCGCAGCATCGATCAGCGCAGGGCTGCTTCGGGCGGGCCGCTTCGACGAACACCGAACGCGGGCAGCACGCACCTGGCCAGCGTATCGGCAACGCATCGGCCGTCGGCGTGCGCATCGCGTCATCCGGTTCAGGCGATCGCTCCGAACACCGCGCAGGCAGTTTCCGCTCCCGCCGCCATTCCCCCCATCCGCCAGAAACCCGACAGGATCCCGCCATTCGGCTTGGATTTTGAAATGATATAACATATCATTTCGCGTGCTCGTCCGCCTGTCGCCGTTCCACTGTGGGTGGCCGAGCCTCGCCGAGCGATGTTCCAACGGGGTCACTGCGCGTCGCAGACGCAACAATATATCGTATCCAGCCGTGACCTGCATCGCTCGTTATCCGATCCGATTCCAACCGATTCACCGACCATGCGCGACCTCCCTCGTCTACCGCTTCGCCCGCTCTCGTCCCTTTCGCTGATGCTGTTCGCCGCCGTCGCGCACGCGCAGACCGAACCGCCCGCCGGGTCCGGCACGCCGCCGACCACCACGCTCGCCCCGATCTTCGTGACCGCGAACCCGCTCGGCGACAACGAACTGATCGCACCGACCGCCCAGCTTTCCGGCGATGCGCTGACGCGCCGCCAGGCCGATTCGCTCGGCGAAACGCTGAACGGGCTGCCCGGCGTGTCGACCACCACCTACGGGCCGATGGTCGGCCGCCCGATCATCCGCGGGATGGATGGCGACCGGATCCGGCTGCTGCAGAACGGCGTCGCGGCGTACGACGCGTCGTCGCTGTCGTACGACCATGCGGTGCCGCAGGACCCGCTGTCGATCGAACGCGTCGAGATCGTGCGCGGCCCGGCCGCGCTGCTGTACGGCGGCAATGCGGTGGGCGGCGTCGTCAACACGATCGACAACCGGATTCCGCGCGAAGCGATCCAGGGCGTGACGGGGGCGCTCGACGCGCGCTACGGCGGCGCGAACTCGGTGCGCGCGGGCGCCGCGCAGGTCGAAGGCGGCAACGGCCGCTTCGCGTTCCACGTCGATGCGTTCGACCGCGAGACGAGCAAGCTGCGAATTCCCGGCTACGCGCGCAGCAGCGCGCAACGCGCGATCGACGGCCCCGACGCGCCGCAGCCGTACGGCAACGTACCGAACAGCGACGGCCGCGTGCACGGCGGCGCGGTGGGCGCGTCGTACACGTGGGCGGACGGCTTCGCGGGCCTGTCCTACAGCGGCTACGAATCGAACTACGGCTCCGTCGCGGAAAGCGACGTGCGGCTGCGGATGCGCCAGGAGCGCCTGGCGCTCGCATCCGAGGTGCGCAACCTGAGCGGGCCGTTCACGAAGCTGAAATTCGACTTCGCGTACACCGACTACCGTCACAAGGAAGTCAACAACGGCGAAACCGCGACCACCTTCCGCAATCGCGGCTACGAGGCCCGCATCGAGGCAACGCACCGCAAGATCGGGCCGTTCGAAGGCGCGATCGGCGTGCAGTTCGGCCAGAACACGTTCTCCGCACTCGGCGACGAATTGCTCGTGCCGTCCACGCGCACCAACAGCGTCGCGCTGTTCGGCCTCGAGGAATGGCAGGTCGTCCCGGCGCTGAAGCTGAGCCTCGGCGGCCGCTTCGAGCACGTGAAGGTCGATCCCGATCCGGCCGGCGTCGAGAAATTCGCGGGGGCGCAGCCGCGCGAATTCAACGCGGGCAGCCTGTCGGCCGGCGCACTGTTCTCGCTGACGCCCGTGTGGTCGGTGGCGGCCAACGTCGCGTACACCGAACGCGCGCCGACCTTCTACGAGCTGTATTCGAACGGCCCGCACGATGCGACCGGCCAGTTCCTGATCGGCAACCCGAACGCGTCGAAGGAAAAGGCCGTGTCGACCGACCTGTCGCTGCGCTACGCGAGCGGGCCGAATCGCGGCAGCGTCGGCGTGTTCTACAACCGCTTCTCGAACTACCTGACCGAGTACAACACCGGCCGCGTCGTGAACGGCGACGACGAGCCCGTCGCGCCCGGCACCGACGGCGCGCTCAACGAAGCGATCTATCGCGGCGTGCGCGCCGAGTTCTACGGCATCGAGCTGGACGGCAAGTGGCGTGCGTTCGCGCGGCGCGGCCATACGGTCGACCTCGAACTGACCGCCGACTACACGCATGCGCGCAACGTCGACACGGGCCAGCCGCTGCCGCGTATCGCACCGCTGCGCGCGACGCTCGCGGCCGACTACGGTTACGGCCCGTTCGGCGCGCGTGCGCAGGTCACGCACGCGTGGTCGCAGCATCGCGTGCCCGACAACGATTTCTCGACGGACGGCTACACGTCGCTCGGCGTGATGCTGACGTACAAGTTCCGCGTCGGCCCGACGCACTGGCTCGCGTACCTGCGCGGCGACAACCTGACGAACCAGGAAATCCGCTATTCGACCTCGGTCGTGCGCGGCTTCGCGCCACAGGGCGGCCGCAGCGTGATGGCCGGGTTGCGCACCACGTTCTGACCCTCTCGTGGTCCGCGGCGCCCGCCGCGGGCCTCTCTCCGGCGCCCCTCCCTGCGTCGCGAGTTTCCGTTGATCCGCGATAACCGCCAATCGTGCGGCATTCGCCGGCGACGCTCACCGGTTCCCTCCCCAATTAAATACAAATCGATTCCCGATATTCATCCATAAATCGAAACAGATTCATCAGACAATTATTATCAAAACAAGTGCTTTTGTTTCACCTACGAAAACCGGTTTCAAATTCCACATATAAACCTTTTAATCACGGGCACTCCGCCGATTTTTGATCAAAATCAGGAACGCCCGCCTGGCAACGATTCCAGCGCTAAAAAAACTAATATCAGGGTTTTCGAAGGGTAAAGAATCATCCCGTATACCCGTTAATGCCGACACGAGCCCGTATCTGGTCGAACAATAAATTCAATTCGTCAACCACACGCACAGAGGCACACTGTGAAAATCGCCAGAATGAGCATCAAGACAAAACTCCTTGGCGGCTTCGGCCTGCTCGCCGCGGTCGTCGTGATCGTGTCGGGCATGGCACTCAAGGCGCTATCCGATACCAACGCCGAATTTTCCCGCTACATGAACGGCATCAATGCGCGGGCGACCGTTTCCGCGCAAATCCGCACCGCGGTCGACCGGCGCGCGATCGCCGCGCGCAACCTCGTGCTCGTGACCAAGCCGTCCGACGTCGAGCTCGAACTGGCCGAGGTGAACCAGGCGCACAAGGACGTGCAGGATCACCTCGCGAAGCTCAAGGACCTGATGGCGAACGCGACGGACACCTCCGATCGCGCGCGCGAACTGGTGGCCGACATCGTGCGCATCGAAGGCAGCTACGGGCCCGTCGCCCTGCGCATCGTCGGGCTCGCGCAGGCCGGCAAGAAGGACGAGGCGATCGCCGACATCGACGACAACTGCCGGCCGTTGCTCGCGCAACTGGTGCGCGCAACCGATGCATACGCAACCTATACGCATGAACGCGAGCTCGCGATCGCGCAGCAGTTCGCGGATCGCTATGCGATGGAACGCAACCTGCTGGCCGGCATCTGCCTGATCGCGGTCGTGGTCGCGGCATCCGGCGGCCTGTGGCTGACGCGCAAGATCACGGTGCCGATCGGCTCGGCCGTGGACGTCGCGCGCACGGTCGCGAACGGCGACCTCGGCAGCCGCATCGACGTGAGCGGCAACGACGAGACGCGCGATCTGCTCGACGCGCTGCGAACGATGAACGAGCGGCTGATCGGCATCGTCGGCCGCGTGCGCGATTCGTCGAACAGCATCGCGCATGCGGTGAGCGAGATCGCATCGGGCAACCTCGACCTGAGCCAGCGCACCGAGGAACAGGCCGCGTCGCTGCAGGAAACCGCCGCGACGATGGAGGAATTCACGTCGACGGTGCGCCTGAACGCGGAGAACGCGCAACAGGCCAGTTCGCTCGCCGCGAACGCATCGGACGTCGCGCAGCGCGGCAGCGCGGTGGTCGGCCGCGTGGTCGACACGATGACGGAGATCGGCCACAGCTCGTCGAAGATCGCGGACATCACGGGCATCATCGAAGGCATCGCGTTCCAGACCAACATCCTGGCGCTGAACGCGGCCGTCGAAGCCGCGCGTGCGGGCGAACAGGGGCGCGGCTTCGCGGTGGTCGCAAGCGAGGTGCGCAGCCTCGCGCAACGTTCGTCGACGGCGGCGAAGGAGATCAAGGAACTGATCTCCGCGTCGGTGCAGACGATCCGCGACGGTTCCGAACTCGCGGGCGAAGCCGGCAAGACGATGTCGGACGTCACGCAGGCCGTCGCGCGCGTGACGGACATCATGGGCGAGATCGCGGCCGCGTCGGCCGAGCAGAGCCGCGGCATCGACCAGGTGAACCTGACGATCACGCAGATGGACGAGACGACCCAGCAGAACGCGGCGCTCGTCGAGCAGGCCGCGGCCGCATCGAAGTCGCTCGAGGCGCAAGGCCGCGAGCTGTCCGAAACGGTGGCCGCGTTCCGGATGCCGTCCGGCACGCACGGGGCGTCGCCCGGCGAGTACGCGCATGAGCCCGCCACGCATCACTGGCAACCGGCCACTGTATAGCCACGGAACTGCGTAACCGATACCGCAAAGGGACGACGATGCGCCCGCTGTTCCGCCGATCCGCCTGCGTCACGCTTGCGCGCCCCGCGCGAAGCGCGGCCGCACGCGGCACGCGGTGCAGTTGCGTATCGTCGCCGTCCGGCGCGGCCGGTTCGCCTGCACGACGTCGCGCTTCGCCGATTCGCGTCACGCATGCGCGGCACGCCTACGCGCCGCTCGGTGCCGCTCGCGCGTCGTCGCAGCCGCGGCATCGCCGGTTGCTGCCACCGACCGGCGCGGGCCACGGGCGCACGTCATGAAATGCCCATCGTCACGCTCGATCGCGCGTGACGTGCGCGCTTGCGCATCACGCGCCGCGCGCTGAATCGGCAGCGCTGCGCAAGTTTCGATCCCGCGCATGTTTCTCACGTTGCCACACCGCCGACATGGAGATCGCGCTGCATTCGCACGCGCATCGCTCGCCGATGCAGACTTTTAAAACAGCCGAATGACGAGTATGCTTAAAAAAGCACTCCCCGTTCGAACGGCGAATCGCGTGCCCTGATTCCCGTCCGATCGCATTGCGGCCCCATCGTTCTGCGCGCACCGCGCATCGATGGCGGCGTCTGCTTCTCGCGCCACGGCCGCACGAACCTTTCCCTCAACAATCGTCAGGAGAGCTGGTGAGCCGACTCGTCGTCGTATCCAATCGCATTGCAGATCCCCGTAAAGCCGCGGCCGGCGGGCTCGCCGTCGCCGTGAAGGACAGCCTGCAGGAATCCGGCGGCGTCTGGTTCGGCTGGAGCGGGAGGCTACGCGGCGGCGACGACCAGCCTGCGCACGGCGACGAGGTGCAGATCCAGAACGTCGGCGGCATCCAGCTCGCGACGATCGATCTCGATCCGCAGGATTACGACGCGTACTACCTCGGTTATTCGAACAACGTGCTGTGGCCGGTGTTTCACTACCGGCTCGATCTCGCGCAGTTCGACCGCCGCTTCGCCGACGGCTACCGGCGCGTGAACCAGCTGTTCGCGCGCAAGCTGCGCACGCTGCTGCGCCCCGACGACACCATCTGGGTCCACGACTACCAGCTGATTCCGCTCGCCGCCGAGCTGCGCGCGATGGGCTGCACGAACCCGATCGGCTTCTTCCTGCACATTCCGATGCCGCCGCCGCCGATCATGGCCGCGATCCCGGAACACGAATGGCTGATGCGTTCGCTGTTCGCCTACGATCTCGTCGGCTTCCAGACCGAGTCGGACCTGCTTCACTTCGAGCATTACGTCGAAGCGGAAGCCGGCGCCGCGCGGCTGCCCGACGGCCGCCTGCGCGCGTTCGGCCGCACGCTGTCGGCCGGCGCGTTCCCGATCGGCATCAACGTCGACGAGTTCGAATCGCTCGCGCGCGATCGCGACGGCCTCGACATGTTCGAGCGGATGCGCGATGAATACTCGCGCCGCCAGTTGCTGGTCGGCGTCGACCGGCTCGACTACACGAAGGGGCTGCCGCAGCGCGTGAATGCGTTCCGGCAGTTGCTCGAGCAATATCCGGAGAACCGCAACCGCGCGACGCTGATCCAGATCGCCGCGCCGAGCCGCGAGGATCTCGGCGCGTACGACGACCTGCGGCGCGAGATGGACAGCCTGTGCGGCGCGATCAACGGCGACTACGGCGAACTCGAATGGATGCCGATGCGCTACATTCACCGCACCGTCGCGCGCAAGCGCTTGCCGGGTCTCTACCGCGCGAGCCGCGTCGCGCTCGTCACGCCGCTGCGCGACGGGATGAACCTCGTCGCGAAGGAATTTCTCGCCGCACAGGATGCCGCCGATCCGGGCGTGCTCGTGCTGTCGCGTTTCGCCGGCGCGGCCGAGCAGTTGAAGTCGGCACTGCTCGTCAATCCGTACGACACGCAAGGCACCGCGCAGGCGATCCAGCGCGCGCTCACGATGCCGCTCGAAGAGCGCCGCCAGCGCCACGCAGCGCTGATGGCGATCGTGCGCAAGACCGACGTGCACTGGTGGCGCACGCGCTTTCTCAACGCGCTCGCCGAAGCGGCCGAAGTCGCGGCCGCGACCGAATCCTGACCGACCTGACGCGCGCTCACGCGTCCGTCGCCGCGTGCTCGAGCGCCGCGCCGTTCACGTCGCACAGGTCGACCGACACCGGAATGCCTTCGCGCAGGCTCTCCGTCAGTACGCAATACGCATCGAACTGATCGAGCACGCGCGTCGCGGCTGCGAGATCGGCCCATGTCTTGCCGATCGACAGCCGTACCGACATCGCGCCCACGCGCACCCGGCCCGCCTCGTTCTGCACCATGTCGACGTCGATGTGCGCGGCAATCGGCTGCGGATCGACCTGCTGCTTTTCCAGCGCGAACTGCAGGCTCGCCGCGAGACAGGTCGCGACGGCCGCGGCCAACAACCGGATCGGGTTCGGCCCGCGTCCGTCGCCGTGCGGCGGCGGTTCGTCGGTGAGCACCGGTGCCAGCGTCGTGCCGGCGAATACCACTTCGAAACAGAACCGCGCCTGCTGCGCGACATCGACCGATACGTGCGCCTCGCTCATGGCGACTCCGTGGAGATCAACGGGGAAAGGAATGACGGCACGCAGTCGCTTCGACGCGCGCCGCTCGCCGGTTCATGGCATCTTCAGCGCTCGGGTTCGCGTGGCGGCCCGTACGCGACGAAATCGCGCTCGATCGAGGACGCCTGCTCTGTCTCGACCGTGCCGCCGCGTGCGCCGGCTGCGTCGTCCGGAGCCGGCACCGACGCCGTGGCGGCCGGCGGTTCGGCGCGCCCGTCGATCAGCGCCTGCAGCGCATCACGTTCGAGCACTTCGCATTGCAGCAGCCGGCGCGCGATGCGTTCCAGCGCATCGCGACGTTCGCCGAGCGTCGCCGCGACGCGCGCATGCGCGTCGGTCAGCAACGTATGCACCTCGTCGTCGATCATCCGCGCGGTGTGCTCGCTGCAGCGCCCGTCGCCCGCATGCCATACGCCCGGCATGCCGGTACGCGTGTCGCCGTCATCGAAAGTCACCAGCCCGATCTTCTCGCTCATCCCGTACTGCATGACCATGTGGCGCGCCATCGCGGTCGCGCGCTCGAGATCGTTCTGCGCACCCGTCGACACGTCGCCGAACACGAGTTCCTCGGCAGCGCGGCCGCCGAGCAGCGCATCGATCCGGTCGAGCAGCTCGCTTCGACGCAACACGTAGCGATCCTCGGTCGGTACCTGCTGCGTATAGCCGAGCGCCGCGACACCGCGCGGAATGATCGACACCTTCTTCACCGGATCGCAATGCGCGCGGCTTTCCGCGACGAGCGCGTGGCCGGCTTCGTGATACGCGATGGTCAGCTTCTCCTGCGCGTTCATCACGCGGCTCTTGCGTTCGAGGCCCGTCAACGCGCGGTCGATCGCCTCGTCGAAATCGGCCATGCCGATCGCCGGCTTGCCGAGTTCGGCCGCATGCAGCGCGGCCTCGTTGACGACGTTCGCGAGATCCGCGCCGACGAAGCCCGGCGTGCGCGATGCGAGTTCGCCGAGATCGACGTCGGCCGCGAGCTTCACGCGCTTCACGTGCACGCCGAGGATCTGCCTTCGGCCATTCACGTCGGGCCGGTCGATCGCGATGTGGCGATCGAAGCGGCCCGGCCGCAGCAGCGCGGGATCGAGGATCTCGGGCCGGTTCGTCGCGGCCATGATGATCACGCCGGAGCCGGCCTGGAAGCCGTCCATCTCGACGAGCAACTGATTGAGCGTCTGCTCGCGTTCGTCGTTGCCCGACATCGGGCCGACGCCGCGCACCTTGCCGAGCGCATCGAGCTCGTCGACGAACACGATGCACGGCGCCTTCTGCTGCGCCTGCTCGAACAAGTCGCGCACGCGCGCCGCGCCCACGCCGACGAACATCTCGACGAACGCCGAGCCGCTGATCGAGAAGAACGGCACGGCCGCCTCGCCGGCCACCGCGCGCGCGAGCAGCGTCTTGCCGGTGCCCGGCGCGCCGACCACGAGCACGCCCTTCGGAATCTTGCCGCCGAGCCGCTGGTAACGGTCGGGGTTGCGCAGGAACGCGACGAGCTGCTGCAGCTCGGCCTTCGCTTCGTCGATGCCCGCGATATCGTCGAACGTGATGCCGGTTTCCTGCTGCACGTACACCCGCGCCCGGCTCTTGCCCATCCCGGTGAAATCCTGCAGCCCGCCGCGCCGGCGCAGCATCATATTCCAGATGAACACGAACAGCACGAGCGGCAGCAGCCACGACGCCAGCGATGCGATCCAGCTCGTGTCGGACGCACCGTGATAGCGGATGCCGGCGGCGGTCAGCGTGTCGGTCAGGTGCTCGTCGGTCACGCGGTTGGTCGTGAAGCGCCACGGCGCGCCGGCCTGCCGCACGGCCGCGGCTTCGGACGCCGGCAGCATCGTGCCGGCCTGCGGCATCTTCAGCGTGCCCGAGATCGATACGGGGCCGACTTCGAGATCGTCGACGAGCCGGGCGGCGACGAGCTGGTGGAAATCGCTGTACGCGATCGGTGCCGACGTCGGGCGCAGCATCAGCAACTGCGCGGCGAACAGCACGAAGAAGCCCGCCGCGATCAGCAATCCCGGGTAGTCGAATTTCCTGTCCATGGCGTCGGGCCGGACGTGCGCGCTACGCTTGCGTTGCGCGGCACGGCGGACGGGTGCGGGCACGCGCGCAACCGGCGCGCGCCATCGGCGGCCATGCGGAAGCGGCATTCATGCGCGCCATCGTCGCCTCGCTTCATCGCCTCGTTCGTCGCATCAAATGGCTCCGCGGCGACGCCGTCGGCCGGCGCCGCCGGGCAATCCTCGCCCGGGCAGCACGCTGCGACGCGCCGCCCCTGAATCCAGTCTAGTTCGCGCGCGGGCGTCGCGCATGGCCCGGGACGCGCGTCGAATCGTCCGACAAACACCTTTCATCCGCCCCCGTTGCCGCGTTATAGTCGCGTTCGTGACATTTTTGTGACAGATGGATCGCGCCAGCCCATCCGTCACCGGGGCCGTTGCTTTCCATCCCGCGGCGCGGCAGCCTGTGCGACGCCGCCGCGCATCACGCCCCCGTCCACCCGCCCATTCGAGGAACCCACGACGTGAACGACACCCCCGATCGCCCCGACGACTTTCCCGCCGATCCCGACCGCCGCCGCGTGCTCGGCAGCCTCGCCGCGCTCGGTGCGGGTGTCGCGCTCAGCGGTTGTGAAACCACCGCAGGCAGCGCGCCGCGTTCGGCTGCCGACCTGCGCATCGACGAAGCGTTGCGCCAGCGCGTGCGCCACATCGTCGTGATCTATGCGGAAAACCGCAGCTTCGCGAACTTGTACGGCGATTTTCCGGGCGTGCGCCATCCGCTTAGCGAGGTGCGCCCCGAGCACGCGCAGCAGCTCGATCGCGACGGCAAGACGCCGCTGCCCGTGCTGCCGAAGATCTGGGGCGGGCTCGTGCCGCAGGCACAGGAAGTGGACGGCAAGCGCTACGCGATCGCCGAGCGCGACATCGACAAGCTGCCGAACGCGCCGTTCCTGATCAAGGACGCGCAGGGCAACCCGCTGCCCAACAGCGTGATCACGCGCGACCTGTGGCACCGCTTCTACCAGAACCAGATGCAGATCGCGGCCGGCCGCAACAACCAGTTCGCCGCGTGGGCCGATTCGGGCGGCCTCGTGATGGGTCATTACCGCAATTCGGCCGACACGCTGCGGCTGTGGAATCTCGCGCGGCAATACACGCTGTGCGACAACTTCTTCATGGCGGCCTTCGGCGGGTCATGGATGAACCACATGTTCCTGATCTCCGCACAGCCGCCGCTGTATCCGGACGCGCACAAGCATCCGCATGCGGCGAAGCTGCTGTCGAAGGTCGAAGGCGACGATCCAACCGGTACGCGCCTGAAGCTCGCCGACAATTCGCCCGCGTCCGCGCTCGACGGCCCGCCGAAGTTCGTGGCCGACGGCCCGCTGACGCCGGACGGCTACGGCGTGAACACGATGGCGCCGCCGTACCAGCCGAGCTACGTGCCGCCGCCCGATCCGGGCAACGCCGCGTATGCGGATCCGGCCGACCATCGCGTGATGCCGCCGCAGGGCTATGCGACGATCGGCGACCGCCTGTCGGAAAAGAACGTCGACTGGGCGTGGTACAGCGGCGCATGGCAATACGCGCTCGAGCATCGCGACACGGGCACCGTGCCCGATTTCCAGTACCACCACCAGCCGTTCAACTATTTCGCGAACTACGCGCCGGGCACCGACGCGCGCCGCAAGCACCTGCGCGACGCGGGGCTCGGCGACGAGCCGTCGACCAACCACTTCATCGCCGACATCGACGCGGGCCGCCTGCCGGCCGTCACGTTCTACAAGCCGCAGGGCAACCTGAACATGCACGCGGGCTACGCGGACATCGAATCGGGCGACCGTCACATCGCGACCGTGATCGACCATATCCGGCGCGGGCCGCAATGGGACCACACCGTGATCGTGATGACGCACGACGAGAACGGCGGCTGGTGGGATCACGTCGCGCCGCCGGAAGGCGATCGCTGGGGGCCGGGTTCGCGGATTCCGGCGCTTGTGATCTCGCCGTTCGCGAAGAAGGGCTTCGTCGATCACACGCTGTACGACACGAACTCGATCCTGCGCTTCATCAGCCGCGTGCACGGGCTCGCGCCGCTCGACGGCGTGGTTGCACGCAACAAG
Source organism: Burkholderia sp. AU15512 (assembly GCF_002223325.1). NCBI lineage: Bacteria > Pseudomonadati > Pseudomonadota > Betaproteobacteria > Burkholderiales > Burkholderiaceae > Burkholderia > Burkholderia sp. AU15512. The sequence goes on along the minus strand of NZ_NKEX01000006.1, from coordinate 1,072,638 downwards.
GCGTTCGCCGCGCGCGGTGCGACGCCGCCGGGTGATCTGACGAATGCGCTCGATCTCGGTTAAGGGTCGACTGGCCTGACTGGCCGGCCGCCTGGCTGCTTGAAACGACGACGCCCCGGGCAATGCGATTGCCCGGGGCGTCGTTCATTGCGCGCCTGGAAACGCTACGCGGCGCGGCGCACTGCGTCGCACCCCGCTTGCGCGGCGTGACGCCCTGCCTGCCGCCCGAAGAACGTCGCGTCGGCCAGCGACAGCCCAGAGCTGTACCCGGCGCCCCAGCGCGGCAGCCCGCAGGTCGTGCGGCCCGCCGCGTAGAGCCCCGGCACCGGCGCGCGTGTTGCATCGACCACCTGCCCGGTCGGCAGCGTATCGAGGCCGCCGAGCGTGAAGTGCGGATAGAACGCATAGTCGATCCGGCAATCGAGCGCGACGAACGGCGGCTCGATCAGCGGCTGCAGCCATTTCTTCGCCTTGTGGAACAGCGGATCCGCACCGTCGGCCGCATGGCGGTTGTAGACGTCGACGGTCGCCGTCAGCGTGCCGGCCGGCATCTGCAGGTCGCGTTCGACTTCCTCCCACGTTTCGCCGGCCGCCGCGATGCCGATCCGCGCGATCGCGGGCGGCTCCCGATAGGTGGCCTGATCGACGAGCAGGTAGATCCGGTCGTCGGCCTGATGGAACGCGTGATGGCCCGTGCGACCGTGATAGCCGTCCTCGTTGATGAAACGCTGGCCGCGCGCGTTCACGAAGATCCCCTTGATCAGCGCTTCGGGCGCGTAGAACGGCAGGCTGACGAAGCCTTGATCCATGTGAATCGCCGCGCCGCCCGCGCTCTGGCCGAGCAGGATGCCCGAGCCGTCGTCTCCGGGGCTGCCGATCGGTTCGTCCGAGCGCAGGAACTGCGGCGCGTGCCGGCGCACCATGTCGCGGTTCATCGCGAAGCCGCCCGCGCACAGGATCACCGCGCGACGCGCCCGTACGAATGCCGTCTCGCCATAGGCGCGCAGCACCACGCCGCGTACGCCGCCGCCGTCGTCGACGATCAACGCGAGCGCGCGCGTGTCGTAGCGCGTCGCGACGCCGAGCGCCGCCACACGTTCGGCCAGCACGCGCATCAGCATCTGTCCGCCGCCCCAGCCCGGCCATTGCGGCGTGTGCCCGCGCGGGCACGGCTTCGCGGCCTCGCTGAACGGCCAGGCTTCCTCGCTGCCCGACCAGATCAGGCAATCGTCGGTTTCCGGTTCGACGATCCGCTCGGCGACGAACGTGTTCTTGTAGGTCAGGCCCTGCGCGACGAGCCAGTCGTGGTGCGCCAGGCTGTCGTTCGCGTAGAGGCGCACTTTCGCCTCGTCGGCGTCGCGGCCACCGGCCAGCATCAGGTAGCGGTACAGATCCTCGGTGTCGTCGGTAAAGCCGGCCTGCCGTTGCGCGGGTGTGCCGCCGCTGCCGCCGAGGTAGATCTCGCCGCCCGACAGCGCGCTCGTGCCGCCGAAGCTCGACGCGCGCTCCACGATCAGCGTGTCGGCGCCGGCGCTCGCGGCTTCGATCGCCGCGCAGGCGCCGGCCGCGCCGAAGCCGACGATCACGACATCGTGTTCGGCGTCCCAACGATGCACGTCGCGGGTATTCAGGGGGTGAGTCAGGGAATAGTCGGATGACATGAGGAATGGGTCAGCGTTTGGGGAAATCTGCGCAAAGCGATGGAGGTGGCGAGGGACTGACGCGGACGTTGCTGCGGGCCCCGTTGCCGAGGCGGACGTACGACGGTGCGCGTGCAACGCGCACGTCCGTCTCTCGTCCGGTTGAAGTCGAAGCGCGTAAAGCGGGATCGGCGCGCGGCGACTCCACCGTTGCCGTAGCGAATCGCATCCATACGCCATCGCGCCGCCACGGCTTCCGCGCTGCGCGGCGCGCGGCCGCGCCGGTGTCACATGCCGCGCATCGCGGCGAAACCGAAGTGCGACGGATCGATCGGCACGCAACCGGTCGGCAGGCCGTTCGCGTCGACCGAACGGCATTGCAGGATGCCGGCCGCATACGGCGGCGACGGGACCTGATCGGCGCCGTATCGCGCCATCGCCATGGCAGCGAACGTCCCTATCGCCAATACGCACAGCTTGCGAGTCGTCAGTCTCATGATCGTCGTCCCCTCCGGTTGTCCGCTGGTGCGGTTCGTGTCCGGCGTGCATCGCATGCGGCACCGGATGACTGCACGGTAGCCAGCACCCGGCCGCCGGCCATCGTCCATCTCGACTAGGGGCAAACGCTGAGCGGACGATTTGCGGCCTGACGCATCGCAACATCGCGCGCCGCGGCTTCGCCCACGCGGAGGAAACGCGGCACGTCGCGCGCCTGCCGCGGCCGGTCGCACGCATCGTCAGACGCATCTCGCACACCGGTCGCTGCGCCGCACCATCCCCGCGCCCTCACGTGACGCGTGGCGGCGTGCCCCGGTGTTTTCCCCGACCCTCGCCCTGCTCCGTATGGATGATGAATCCCGGCCTGCGCGATGCGAACCTGCGCGTCGACGTCGCAATGCCGTCGCGTCGGCCCGCCTTGCGCGGCCCACGCGTTCCGTTCTTCCACGGGAGCCCACGCATGACCGATTCCAATCCCCGCCACGCGTTGTACGAACTGGCGTGCCGCTACGCGCAAGCCGTCGACCGGCGCGACTGGCCACGCCTCACCACACTCTTCACCCCCGACGCCACGCTGGCCGGCCCCGGCTTCCGCTTCGACGACCGCGACGCGATCGTCGCGGGCATGCGCGTGATCGAGCGCTACGAAGCAACCCAGCATCACGTGCACAACCAGCTCGTCACGCTGGACGGCGGCGAGGCCGACGTCGAAACCTACGGCGTCGCCTGCCACGTCTACGTGCGCGACGGCGTGAAGCGCAAGCTCGACTGGGGGCTGCGCTATCGCGATCGTTGCGTGTTCGACGGCGGCACGTGGCGCTTCGCCGCGCGCACGCTGCACGTCGACTGGGCCCAAGACCTGCCGCTGGAGGGCTGAACGATGCGCACCTCCGCTCCCCTCGCCGGCCGCACTGCACTCGTGACGGGCGGCGCCGGCGGCATCGGCGCGGCCTGCGCGCATGCGCTCGTCGCCGACGGCGCGGCCGTCGTGCTGATGGGCCGCCGCCGCGACGCGCTCGAACGCACGCAGCGGCAACTGACCGACGCCGTGCCCGGCAGCCGCGTCGCGATCCATGCGGGCGACGCCTGCGACGAAAGCGACCTGCAGGCCGCGCTCGACTGCGCGTGGGCGCTCGACCATCGCCTCGACATCGTCGTGCCGACGGTCGGCGGAGCGGGCTTCCGGCCGCTGCTGCTGCACGACGCCGACACCTTCCGCGCGGAAATCGACCTGAACCTGCACAGCGCGTTCGCCGCGATCCGACATGCGGCGCCGCGGCTCGCCGACAGCGGCGGTGGCGCGATCGTCTGCATTTCGTCGACGGCCGCACAGATCAATTTCCGCTGGCTGTCCGCGTACTGCACCGCGAAGGCCGCGCTCGAAGCGCTCGTGCGCGGCGCGGCCGAGGAACTGGCCGGCGCGAGGATCCGCGTGAACGCGGTGCGCCCGGGCCTCACGCGCTCCGAAGCCACCGCGCCGATGTTCGACAACCGCGCGCTCGTCGACAGCTTTCTCGAACAGATCCCGCTCGGCACGCTCGGCGAACCCGAAGCGATCGCGCACGCGGTGCGCTATCTCGCCGGCCCCGAGTCGGGCTGGGTGACCGGCCAGAGCTTCGCGGTCGATGGCGGCCATGAGCTGCGCACCAACCCGCGCGTCGACGACACGATCGCGCAGATCTACGGCACGGCCGCGCTCGACGCGATCAAGGCCGGCCGTGTGCCGGGCGCCGCATGAGCGCGCCTTCTTTCAACGTCAAAGGAATCCGACCGACCATGAATCGAGTCGCAAACAAGGTCGCGCTGGTCACCGGCGCGGCAAGCGGCGTCGGCCGCGCGGATGCGCTGCTGCTCGCCGCGGAAGGCGCGCGTGTCGTGCTGACCGACATCGACGAGGACGCGGGCCGTGCGCTCGCTCGCGAGATCGGCGACGCGGCGCTGTTCGTCCGCCACGACATCGCCGACGAAGCCGGTTGGCAGCACGCGATCGCATCGACGCTCGACCGCTTCGGCCGCCTCGACGTGCTCGTCAACAACGCGGCGATCTGCCCGGTCGGTTCGATCGAGGACACGAGCCTCGACACGTGGCGGCGCGTGATGCGTACCAACGCCGATGGCTATTTCCTCGGCTGCCAGTACGCGATCGGCGCGATGAAGGGCAACGACACGCCGGGCTCGATCGTGATGATGTCGTCGGTCGCCGCGCTCGGCGGGCTGCCGATGATGTGCGCGTACACCGGGTCGAAAGGCGCGGTGACGGCGCTCGCGCGCAGCGTCGCCGTGCACTGCAAGCGCAGCGGCTACCGGATCCGCTGCAATTCGATCCATCCGGACGGGATCTGGACGCCGATGACGCAGGCGCTGATGCCCGATCTCGACGCCGCCGCGCTCGGCATCGGCAGCGATCCGATGGCGCGCATGTGCGACCCGCAGGACGTCGCGAATCTCGTGCTGTTCCTCGCGTCCGACGAATCGCGTTTCGTGAACGGTGCGGAGCTGCGGATCGACAACGCGCAACTGGTGTCGTCGCTGTGACGCGGCTCACTGCCTTCCCGTTCAAAGAAGTCCATCGATGATTTCATTCACCGGCAAGACCGTGCTGGTCACCGGCGGCGGCGCGGGCATCGGCCGTGCGTGCGCGGAAGCGTTCGGCGCGGCCGGCGCGCGCGTCGCGGTAGCCGAGATCGACCCGTCCCGCGCGCAGGACGTGCGCCAGGCACTCGAAGCGGCGGGCGTCAATGCGCTCGTCGGCACCGTGGACGTCACGCGCCGCGACGAGGTCAATGCATTCGCGCGAACCGTCGACGCGCGCTTCGGCGGCCTCGACGTGCTCGTCAACAATGTGGGCGATTTCCTGCAGATCGCGAAACCGTTCGACGACTGCACCGACGACGACATCGCTCGGCTGTTCGACGTGAACCTGCGCCAGGTCTTCCTCGTCACGCGCGCGATGCTGCCGTTGCTGCGCAAGCGCGGCGTGGGCAGCAGCATCGTCGGCGTGTCGTCGATCGAAGGCTTCCGCGCGATTCCGAACTGCACCGTGTACGCGTCGTTCAAGGCCGCGCTGACCGGCTTCACGAAGAGCCTTGCTCTCGAACTCGGGCCGGCCGGCATTCGTGTGAACCAGATCGCCCCCGAAACCACCGAGACGCCGCAGGTGCCTGTTAGCGCGATGATCGCGGCCGAGCACCAAGAGCACATCCCGCGCTGGATCCCGCTCGGGCGCTTCGGCGCGGCCGGCGATATCGCGGGCGCCGCGCTGTTCCTCGCGAGCCCGCTCGCCGCGTGGGTCACCGGCACGACGCTGCATGTCGACGGCGGCGCGCTCGCGGCGGCCGGCTGGTATCGCGACCCGAACGGCTTCTGGACCAACCTGCCCGTCGTCACGGGCAACGGCTTCAATTTCTGAGCGGCACCGCTCGCCTGTTCATTTCACGCGGCGAAATGGCGCCGCTTTCGGAGACATCATGAAGATCCTGATCGTCGGCGGCACCGGCCTCATCGGCGGCCATGCCGCGCTGCACCTGCATGCGCAGGGCAACCTCGTCACGCTCGCCGCGCGCAAGCCGCCCGCACCCGGCAGCGCGCTCGCGCAGTTCGACGTGCTGCTGCGCGATTACGTAGCCGACAACTTCACGCGCGACGACCTCGCACCGTTCGACGCGGTGGTGTTCGCGGCCGGCAACGACATCCGCCACCTGCCGCCCGGTACCGACGAAGCCGCGCACTGGGAACGCGCGAACGTCGACGCGGTGCCGCGCTTCTTCGCGCTGGCCCGCGAGGCAGGCGTGAAGCGTGCGGTGCTGGTCGGCAGTTTCTATCCTCAGGTCGCGCCGGCGCTGGTCGACACGGTGCCGTACGTGCGCTCGCGCCATCTCGCCGACGAACGCGTGCGTGCGCTCGCGACGCCGTCGTTCGCCGTGTGCAGCGTCAACGCGCCGTTCGTCGTCGGGTCGGTGCCGGGGCTGCGCAACGAGATGTTCGCGGCGTACACGCGCTACGCGCAGGGCCAGTTCGCGGGGCTGCCCGTGTTCGGGCCGGCCGGCGGCAGCAACTTCATCTCGACGCAATCGCTGTCGGAAGCGATCTGGGGCGCACTGCAGCGTGGCGAAGCGGGCAAGGCGTACCTCGTCGGCGACGAGAATCTCAGCTTCGCCGATTACTTCGCGGCGTTCTTCCGCGCGGCCGGCAATCCGCAGGACGTGCCGTCGCTCGACCAGGAGCATCCGCTGTTGCCCGACATCGCGATCTACACGGGGCGCGGCAATGTCGTGTCGTACGAGCCCGATCCGGCCGACAGCGCGCTGCTGCGCTACCGGCGCGGCGACGTGCAGCGCGCGGTGGACGAAGTCGTCGCGCATTGCCGCGCGCAGTAAGCGAACGGCGCGTGTGCGGGGCCGATGCAAAAACGTCCCGCCGCCGGCGATGCATGCCGGCGGCGGGACGTCAGGATGACTATACGAATGCGAACCGTCAGGCGCCGATGCGCTGCTCGATCTTCTTCATCGTGTCGGTCATTTCGGCCGGCAGGCGCAGCTTCAGCGTATCGAACAACGCCGCATGAAGCTTCAGCTCCTCGCGCCATTCATCGGCGTTCATCGACGTCACCGCATCGAACTGATCGCGCGTGAAATCGAGGCCGTCCCAGTGCAGGTCCTCATACGCGGGCGACACGCCGAACGCATGCTCGCCGCCACCACCGGTGCCTTCGAGACGATCGAGCATCCACTTCAGCACGCGCATGTTCTCGCCGAAGCCCGGCCACACGAACTTGCCGTTCGCATCCTTGCGGAACCAGTTCACGCAGTAGATTTTCGGCAGTGTCGCGCCCGCGCCTTCGAGCTGCTTGCCGAGCTTGAGCCAGTGCGCGAAATAATCGCTGACGTTGTAGCCGCAGAACGGCAGCATCGCGAACGGATCGCGGCGCACGATGCCCTGCTGGCCGACGGCCGCGGCAGTCGTCTCCGAGCCCATCGTCGCGGCCATGTACACGCCCTCGACCCAATCGCGCGCCTCGGTCACGAGCGGCACGGTCGTCGAACGGCGGCCGCCGAAGATGAAGGCGTCGATCGGCACGCCGGCCGGGTTCTCCCAGTCGCCGTCGATCGACGGACACTGCGCGGCCGGCGCCGTGAAGCGCGAATTCGGATGCGCGGCCTTGCGGCCCGTCTCCTTGCCGATCTCCGGCGTCCACGGGTTGCCCTGCCAGTCGGTCAGCTTCGCGGGCGGCGTGTCGGTCAGCCCTTCCCACCACACGTCGCCGTCTTCCGTCAGCGCGACGTTCGTGAAGATCACGTTCTCGGTGAGCGTCGAGATCGCGTTCGGGTTGGTCTTCACGCCGGTGCCCGGCGCGACGCCGAAGAAGCCCGCTTCCGGGTTGATCGCATACAGTCGGCCGTCGCGGCCCGGCTTCAGCCACGCGATGTCGTCGCCGATCGTCGTGACCTTCCAGCCTTTGAAGCCCTGCGGCGGAATCAGCATCGCGAAGTTGGTCTTGCCGCACGCGGACGGGAACGCCGCCGCGACGTGATACTTCTTGCCGGCCGGCGACGTCACGCCGAGGATCAGCATGTGTTCGGCGAGCCAGCCCTGGTCGCGGCCCATCGTCGACGCGATACGGAGCGCGAAACACTTCTTGCCGAGCAGCGCATTGCCGCCGTAGCCCGAACCAAAGCTCCAGATCTCGCGCGTCTCGGGGAAATGCACGATGTACTTGACCGGATTGCACGGCCACGGCACGTCCTGCTGGCCGGCTTCGAGCGGATGGCCGACGCTGTGCACGCACGGCACGAACTCGCCGTCCTCGCCCAGTACGTCGTACACCTCACGACCCATGCGCGTCATGATCCGCATGTTCACGACGACGTACGGGCTGTCGGACAGCTCGACGCCGACGTGCGCGATCGGCGAGCCGAGCGGGCCCATCGAAAACGGCACGACGTACAGCGTGCGGCCGCGCATCGAGCCGCGGAACAGGCCGTTGAGCGTCTCGCGCATTTCGGCGGGTTCGATCCAGTGGTTGGTCGGGCCGACGTCGTCGCGCGAGGCCGCGCAGATGAACGTGCGATCCTCGACGCGCGCGACGTCGGACGGATCGGATTGCGCGAGATACGAGTTCGGGCGCTTCGCCGGGTTCAGGCGCGTGAGCGTGCCCTGGTCGACCATCGCCTGGCACAGCGCGTCGTTTTCTTCCTGCGAACCGTCACACCACACGACGCGCTCGGGCTCCGTCAGCGCCGCGATACGCGACACCCAGTCGATCAGCTTGCGATGTTTGACGAAAGCCGGCGGAGCGATCAGCGGGCCGTGTGTTGCTTCGGCCAAAGTGTTTTGCGACATGAGGATGTCTCCAGATTATTGGGCGGGGATGGGGGTTGCGGGGCGAGCCCGCGAGATGGGGTATGCGATTGGAGCGCAGGGTGCGGCGGCGCGCAGGACGGGACGCGCGAGCGGAGCGCGCGTCGATGCCGCGATGCGTGCGAGAGAAGGTGATGTCTCTTTAGTAATTGCGAACGCGAGTTTCGCCATACAAGCAACCTGCCGTACAACTCCATGACGGCCAGCATACCATCGCCGTTATTCGGCAAACGTTGCGTTGCAACAAGAAACAACTATGTCGGCGAGCCGGCACGCCGGTTGCATGTGCGTGCTTTTTACAGCGCCATGGCGCGCGCTTTGGGGACGAAACGGCCAGAACGGCCGTCCGGCAAGGGTTTCGCGGAAGCGGCAAATTTGCCGCTCCGCTCCCGCGTGAGGCCCACGCGAGCGCGGGCCGGGCGAATTCACGTTTTCGCTACTCAGGCAAACCCTGAATTAGGTTGCGTACACAAACATCTGACGTGAGCGTGTCGCAGGCACCCCTGCTCAAAACGGCGCGCCGGGCAATCCGGGGTAATACGCGCCTGCCGCCATCCCGCCGTCGACGGCCAGCTCGGCGCCGTTGCAGTACGACGCTTCGTCGCTCGCGAGGAACAGCGTCGCGCGCGCGATTTCGTCGGGCAGGCCGACGCGTTGCAGCGGCACGTTCGCATAGTGCTGGTTGATTTCCTCGAGCGGCGCGCCGGTCGGGTTCGACATCGCGGTGTTCACGCCGCCCGGATGAATCGAATTCACGCGCACGCCCTGATGGCCGAGTTCGAGCGCCGCGACCTTCGTCAGCCCGCGCACGCCCCATTTGCTCGACACGTACGCGGCCAGCGCGTTCACGCCGCGCAGCCCGTCCACCGACGAGATGTTGACGATCGACCCGCTCTTCTGCGCGATCATGCGCGGCGCGATGGTCCGGATGCCGACGAACGTCCCGACGAGGTTGATCGACACCGCGCGCTCGAAATCGCGTTTCGACAGCTCCGTGATGCCGCCGAACGTCAGCACGGCTGCATTGTTGACCAGTACGTCGATCCGGCCGAACTGCTCCATCGTCGCTTCGGTCACGCGCACCCAGCTCGCTTCGTCGGCGACGTCGAGCCGCATGAAGCGCGCCGCGTCGCCGAGCTCGCGCGCGAGCGCTTCGCCTTCCGCATCGAGCACGTCGCCGATCACGACGCGCGCGCCTTCCTCGACGAACAGCCGGCACGTTGCCGCGCCCATGCCACGCGCACCGCCCGTGACGATCGCTACCTTTCCTTCCAGTCGACCCATGTCGTCCTCGCTTCGATTCCGGATTGCCGGCTACCGCGCTACGCCCATGCGCGGGTTTGCCGTCCCATGTTTCGCGCGCGGCCCCAGTGCCGCGCACCTTCGATTCCCGCCTTCAACCCCAGTACGCCTGCCCGCCGTCGAGCGGCAGCGTCGCGCCCGTCAGGTAGGCGGCATCGCGACTCGCCAGAAACACGATCGCGCGCCCGATGTCCTGCTCGCAGTCGCCGACGCGGCCGAGCGGAATCGTGCGGAAAAACGCCGCGGCTTCCTGCGGATTTGCGTCGACCCAGCCTTTCAGGCCCGGCGACAATGCATGCGGCGCGACCGCGTTCACGCGGATGCCGTCCACGCCCCATTCGCAGGCCGCCGCGCGCGTCAGCGCACGAATCGCCTCCTTGGTCGCCGCGTACGCGCCGTAGCCGGACGCATCCCAGCGCACCGCGGCCGACGACGCGAAATTGACGATCACGCCGTCACCCTTCAGATGCGGATGGCACGCGCGCATCATGCGCAGCGTCGCGATCGGCCCCGATTCGAGCCCCGCCAGGAAACTCGCGTCGGTCACGTCGAGCAAACGGCCGAGCGGCACGACCTGCGCGTTGTTGATCAGGATCTGCACGCCACCGAACCGCGCGACGACGTTGTCGACGCATTGCGCGATCTGCGTCGCGTCCATCACGTCGCACACGAACGGGTCGGCCACGCCGCCGCGTGCACGGATCGCCTCGCAGGTCGCGAGCAGTTTGTCGAGGGTGCGACCGACCACCGCGACGTGCGCCCCTTCCGCCGCGAGCGCCTGCGCGACGCCCTGGCCGACGCCCTGCCCCGCGCCCGTCACGAGCGCGACCTTGCCTGTCAGGATGCCCATGCGTGCTCCTCAGGCGACGATCGCCGGATGCGCCTGCACGGGGCCGCCGAGCAGTTCGCGGTAGGAAGGCGGCTGCTTGCCGTCGAGATCGGCGATGCCGTACCGCAGCGCGGCTTCCGCGCCGACGAGCACCTGCCCCGACAACGCCATGCGCTGCGGATCGCCGTGGATCGCGTGAATCACGCGGCCCGTGAATTCGGGGCTTTCCGCGACGAGCGAGAATTCCTTGTACAGATCCGGGTGTGCTTCCCACACGCGCGTCGTGCGCTCGGTGCGCAGCGGGCCCATCCAGATCGACACGGCTGCGACGTCGAACGGCTTCAGGTCGACGGCCATGTCCTTCGCGAACTTGTCGACGCCGGACTTCTGCGCGCCGTACGCCGCGCCGTGCATGTAGCAGCTCGCGCCGAACGACGACGTGAACGCGATCAGCCCGCTGCGGCGCCGCGCCATCAGTCGCGCCGCGTGCCAGCTCGCGACATAGGCCGAGCGCAGCCCGACATCGAGGATGTTGACGAGATCGAGCGACTTCTCCCAGAACGGGCCCGGCAGGATCAGCTGATCGTGCAGGTAGGTCGCGTTGTTGACGAGCATGTCGAGCCGCCCGCTTTCGCGCTCGACGCGCTCGAACAGCGCCTTTACCTGGGCGTCGTCCGCGTGGTCGCAGGCCACCGCGATTCCGCGCCCGCCGAGCGCATCGATCTCACGTGCGGTCTCGTGGATCGTGCCGGGCAGCGGCGCATCGCCTTCGTTCTGCGAGCGGCCCGTTACATAGACGGTCATGCCGGCCGCGCCGAGCGCGCGCGCGATGCCCTTGCCCGCGCCGCGCGAGGCGCCCGTCACGACGGCGACCGGCGCCTCGTGGTGCTGTGTCATGTTCGATGTCTCCTGTGGAATGAGCTGGGCGCCGCGTGGATGGCGTTCGCGTGCGTCACGCGGCCGCCGGCTGCGTGCCGGCGAACAGCACGCCCGGCGCATCGCCTTCGTAGCGGGCCGACAGCGTCGACGTGACGACGCAGCGCGTGCCCGCGATCTTCCATTCGCCGTCGACCTTCCGGTATGCGTCGTCGTAGTACGCGCCGAGCTGCGTGAGCGTGCGCGCATTCGTGTCGATCATCTGGTAGTGCAGGCCCCACGTGCCGCGTGCATGCGTCGCGTCGAGCACATCGATCTCGGGATTCACGCCGTGGTGCATCTCGACGATGTGCGGATGGCAGCCCAGTTGCGCGAAGACGTCGACGAGCGCGTCGCGTGTATCGAACGTGCCGATCCGGCCGTAGTCGATCTGCACGGGGCCGGGCGCGAAGCAGTCGCGCATCCCTTCCGGATCCTTGCGGTCGCAGCAGGTGAAGTAGCGCGCCTTCAGCCGGCGGATTGCGTCGGCGTCCTCGAGCCGGCGCACGCGCGCTTCCAGCGATTCGATGAGGGTCATCCTGTCTCCTTGTTCGGTGCCGGCGCGGTTCGAACGCCGCGTCGATGCCACGTTACCGCCGCGCGATGGGCCGGCCATCACCCGTTCGGATGAACTCCGCGATTCGTTTCGGCCGCGCTGTTGGCGCGTGTCTACGGCGTTCGTCCGAACAGACGATGTGATGCAGGCGGCTTCGTTCCTACTATCGAACGACACCACCACGAGACCCGGCGATGGACGACACGACCCGCACGCTCCACGAGTACGAGCAGATCCGACAGTTGAAGTACCGGTATTTCCGCGCGGTCGACACGCACGATTGGGCACTGCTCGCCGATTGCCTGACCGAGGACTGCGAGGCGCGGCTGTATGGCGGCCGCTATGCGTACGATGGCCGCGACGCATTCGTGTCGAGCCTGCGCGCGCTGATCGGCAAGCCGACCTTCCTGACGATGCATCACGGCCATCACCCCGAGCTCACGCTGGTGTCGGCCGATCACGCGTGCGGCGTGTGGTTTCTCGAGGATCACGCAATCAATCTTGAGGATGACTACCTGCTGCACGGCACCGCGTTCTACGACGACCAGTACGTGAAACGCGATGGCGTGTGGCGCATTCACGCGACGCGCCACGAGCGGCTGTTCGAAACCGTCACGTCGCCGATTCCACCGTCGTTCACGCTGACCGCGAACCGGTTCGCGCCGGATGCGCATCGGACGGCCGGATCGACAGAAGCCGCTTCCTGAATCCCGGCGGCGATGCCGCCGATCCTGTCATTTCCTTCTGGAGCCGGAGCAATGGAGAAAGTTATTTACGTGTTGTGGCGCGATACGCAGGCCGCGCCCGATCAGTGGAGCCGCACGGTGCGCGCTCAGCTCGCCGACAAGCTGCTGTCGCTCGGCGCGCACGGCGTGCAGGTGAACGTCACCGATGCGGATGTCGCGCCGGCCGCCGGCTTGAAGCAGACCAACACGCACCCTGCCATCGACGGAATCGTCGCGGTGTGGGTCGATAGCGCGAATGCGATGTTCCGTCAGCCGTTCGACGACGCGGTGCGCGCCGTGGTCCCGCACATGGCGGCGTATCTCGTCACCGAGTCGCAGCCGATTCCGAATACGCGCTTTCCGGCGCGGCCGGGCGAGCGGACGATGGGCTTTTCGCAGCTCGCGTTTTTGAAGCGGCCGCCGCGGCTGACGCACGAAGCGTGGCTCGATGTGTGGCACGGGCATCACACGCGCGTCGCGATCGATACGCAGGACAATTTCCTGTATGTGCAGAACGTCGTCGTGCGCGCGCTCACGCATGCGGCGCCGAGGTACGACGCGATCGTCGAGGAATGCTTCCCCGCTGCGGCGATGACCGATCCGCATGCGTTCTTCGATGCGGTCGGCGATGACGAGAAATTCCAGCGGAACGTGGCGGAGATGATGGACAGCTGCGGGCGCTTCATCGATTTCGACAAGATCGATGTGGTGCCGACGAGTCAGTATGTGGTGAAGGCGGTGCGGGGGTGAGGTCGGGGGATCGCTTTGTGCGGTCGCCTACGTCTGGATTGATTGCGATTTTACGTTACGGGCCGGTGGAGCGCTTGTGCGCATCGCCGGCTTGCTTTTTGCTGCTTTGCGAATTTCCGCCGTTGGCGTTGATCGACCTGGAACGGTCCCTGCTGGCCACGGGGAGCCACCGTTCGTCGTGGTTACGCAGCTTTCCCGGCCCTCTTCAATTCACTCGAACCTGCTGAAATCCACGTCTTCCTTGACGAACTTCCCCATCGACAGGAGTGCGCTTTCGACGTCCGCGACGACGCGCGCGTTGTCGAACGTCGCCGTGACGAACAATCCCCAGATATCGTCGTCTATTTCGTAGTTGCCGCGGGCATACGTCCAATAGCTGAAGTAACGGTCCTGGGACAAGGCGACCTCGGGTTCGTCAAGGCCATCCGGATGCGGAACCTGGACCGAATGCAGTGCGTCTTGCAGGATCGCGGCGACGTCTGGAAAATCCGCTGCGCGATGGTCGTCGAGTACCTCGACCAGAAGATCGCTGCCGTGAAATACCGGCCGAACGCGGAATCGAATGAGGTTCGTCATGGTTCGTCTTTTTGCGTTGACCGGTCGAATCTGCAACTCGATGCGGTCCTTCAACTAAGGCAGCCAAAGTTTTTTCAGCTCTGTCGTTCGTTGCTCCGTCAGATTGGTCAGACACGACGCTACGATCGCCGCACGCAATGTTCCATGTTGAAAGATGCGATCCTGAACCTGACAGTCAGCATCGCGGAACTTGATCCATTGTCGTTGTGCCGCCACCAACGCAGCTCTCGCATCGGCCCGCTCGGTGTCGGAACCCAAGAGATCAAGGGCGGCCCGGTAAGCGTCGTTCAGCTGCGCGTCTGCTCTAACGAAACCTTGATGCGCACAAGCAGCACTATCGGCACCCGATCCGTCGTCGTGACAAACGGGCGCTTGTGAGTTTGCCATCGTAGTGAAGCTGGCGGCAGCGAGGCAAAGGATCATCGATAGCGTGCGTCTCTTCATTTGGGAGCCTCTGTTCCGTGACGGTTACCGAACGGAAATAACGTGCTTCTGTCTTACTCCGGAACTAGCGCCGACTCGCTGGCGATGCGTGCACGAACGCCGCAATAGCCTCCACGACACCATCCGCCAGTGGCAGATCCGGGTTCGAATAAGCAGCGAGGTTTTCTTGCAGATCCGCCGTGCGGACGGCCTTGAGAACGTGATTGGCGTCGGCGATCAGCGCCATTTCGGCCTGCGGATTGGCTCGCTGTAACAGTTCCGCGTCCTGCACGGGAACCTGGATATCCCGCGCGCCCTGCACGATCAGCACGGGCTTCATGTAATCGGCCAGCAGTGCTGCCGGGTCGATGGTCAATTCGCTCATCAGGAAGCGCTGGACTTGCGGCCTGAACACCTGCATGAGCGCCGGATCGATATCGGTCGCGTCTACCCCATTCCCCGCTTCCAGAGAATCGAGGATCGACAGTGCGTTGTCCAGGATCGGCGCATTTGCAGGGTTCGACCGCAGTTGCTGCCGCAATACGGGCCCGAACGGACGCCCCGCCGTGGCAAGCAGGATCAGGCCGGCAATGTCGGCCGATTGCCGCGCCGCCAGCAACGCCACCAAACCGCCCTCGCTGTGCCCCAACACCCATACGCTGGAAACACCTGTCCGCGCGCGGATGGCGGCTACCCACGAATGGACGTCGGCCGCGTAGTCGTCGATCACGACATCATTGGCATCCGGTATCGCCGACGCGCTGCCGTACATGCCGCGCTTGTCGATTCGTACCGACGCGATACCTTCTTCGCACAATCCTTCCGCGAGCAACCGGTACGTCGACGCCTGAAGCCAGCTCGGCGCGTCGCCATTTCTGTCGGTCGCGCCCGAGCCCGGCACGATCAGCACCACCGGCATGTCGTCGGTGTCCGGGGACAAGAGCGTGCCTTTCAGCGGGCCAGATGGCCCCGGCGCCTCGATTTCCGTCTGCATGGTTTGCAAAAGCCCCCTGGGAATGAGCTACCGACAATCGCTCCAACAGTGCAGCTCACGGCGCCTTGGCCAACGCCAGAATAGCCGTCACCGCATCGTCCTCGATTCCCTTGATATCCGACGGGAACCGATTCCTTTGCGGTATCAGCACGATGAGCCCCTCGATCTGCGCCGTCACGAGTGCCGCTCGCCGGATGCGCACCGCTTGTGGCAGCGCCGGGTTCACGGCTTCGATGAGGCCGGCGATCACGCCGCGTTGAAATTCATACCCCTCCTCGAGCATCTTCCGCGCGAACTCTTGCGTTTGGGCGAGTGCCCAGAAGTTCACGAACAGGCTTTGGGTCTTGGGCTGCTTTCCGTCTTCGAGCAACAGTCGGACCACTTTCTCCAGCCGACCCTCGGGTGTCAGCGACGTGTCCGCGCGCACGCCGTCGTATGTATTGGCGTACGCTTCCCGCGTCACGGCAAGGATGGCCTCGAAGATGTCTTCGCGCGTGGGAAAGTAGTGCTGCAGGTTCGACAGCGCCAACCCGGCTTTTGCCGCGACCTTCCTCATGGTCAGCCCGCCGTAACCTTCGTCCACGAAGATCTCGATCGCACTGACCATAATCTTGTTCACAGCGTGCTTGCCGCGTTCGGTCAAGACGCGCCCGTTATCGAGAGCCGCCCTCTTCAAGAAATCCTCCTGCAGCCCCGTGAGCGCATGCCCGGGGCGATGGTGCTGATGGCGCGCCAGCGCCGCTGATGCCCGGTCGCAGACCAACCACGCCGCATCCGCTCCATGCACGGGGAGTGGTGATATAGGTTGGTCGACCGGATTTTGCAAAACATCGATGCCTGACTCAGGGTCGTGCCGGTTCCACTGCAGAGACCGAAAGGCCGAACCCGACGGCGACATTCTACGCAGGATTGGAAATCCGGGGAGAGGCACCGATGTCGATTGACGAGCCTACACATGACTTGTTCGATACCCGTCACAAAATGGGTCGAGCGACACATTCTCGTCGATGCGCCCGAACGCCCTCGACTCCCCGCTCTCCCGTCCCTTTGCCACGCCCATGACAAAACGTCTATACTTGGACACTCCATCGACCGGCACGCCGAAGCATTCGAACCCGAGCGCGCCCTCGATTCCCCGGCCCAGTTTGCCCGGAGCGACATGAGCGACTACCCCGTTTTCGACACGCTTTGCGATCTGCTGAACACGTCCGGCGCGCGGTTCCGTGTGCTGGAGCATCCGGCCGAAGGGAAATCCGACGCAATCGCCGCACTGCGCGGCACGCGCCCCGAACAGGGCGCGAAGGCGATGCTCTGCACGTTCAAGGATGGTGGCGACACCACCGCGCTCGCGGTGATTCCCGGCCATTTGAAGATCGATTTCCGCAAGGTCGCCGATGCGGTCGGCCGCCGCAAGGCCACCCTCGCGTCGCCCGACCTCGCGGCCACCGTCACGCGCTGCGTGATGGGCGCGGTGCCGCCGTTCGTGTTCGATGCCAGCGTGACGCTCGTCGTCGACCCCGCCCTGGTCGAACGCAACACCGAGATCGCCTTCAACGCGGGCCGCCTCGATCGCTCCGTCGTGCTCGACGCGGCCGACTACGTGCGGATCGCGCAGCCGCTGCTCGCCGACATCACCCGGCCTGAAGCCGCGGAAGGCGAGTAACACGCCGATTGCCCCTTCCCCCCGCAGTCGTCGCCTCGATCCGAAACCTGACCGCGAAACCATCATGAACACCACCCGGAAACTCGTGCAGTCCGAACAGGCGTCGCTGATCGAACAGGTGCAGCGCATCGCCGAAGGGCTCGGCGCGATGTTCGCGCCGTTCACCGAGGTCGTGGTTCACGACCTGCGCACGCCGAAGCACGCGATCCTCGCCATCCACAACAACCTGTCGGGGCGCGCAGTCGGCGATCCCGCGACCGAGCTCGGCCTCGCCCGCATCGCGGACGACGATTTCCCGCCCGTGCTCGCGAACTACCCGAACCGCTTCGCCGACGGCCGCACCGCGAAAAGCACGTCGATCGGCATCAAGGATTCGACCGGCCGCTATGTGGCCGCGCTGTGCCTGAATGCCGACGTCACGCTGTTCCGCGGCTTCCAGGGCATGCTGAACCAGTTCTGCAGCACGGACGGCGAAGCCGTCGCGGAAACGCTCGATCCGGCCGGCGCGGACGCGATCCGCCAACGCATCGACGCATTCGCGATGCGCCTCGCGACGACACCGCGCGAACTGAAGACCGACCAGCGCCGCGAGCTGATGCAGACGCTGAAGGCCGACGGTTTCCTCGAGGTGCGCCGCGCGATGGAGATCGTGTCGCAACATCTCGGCGTCTCGCGCGCGACCGTCTACAACGATGCGAAATGACGCAGGCGCGATACCCGCGCCGCTTTCCCGCTGACCGATTCCTACGACCACCGGACCACCCATGAACGCTCCGACTCTCCCCACCTACGACGACGTTGCCGCCGCCGCGGCCCGGCTCGAAGGCCATGCGCACCGCACGCCGGTGATGACGTCGCGGACGATCGACGAAGCGCTCGGCGCGCACGTGTTCTTCAAGTGCGAGAACCTGCAGCGCATGGGCGCATTCAAGTTTCGCGGTGCGTTCAACGCGCTGTCGCGCTTCGACGCGGTGCAACGCCGCAACGGCGTCGTCGCGTTCTCGTCCGGCAACCATGCGCAGGCGATCGCGCTGTCGGCGCGCATGCTCGGCATTCCCGCGACGATCGTGATGCCGCAGGATGCGCCGGCCGCGAAGATGGCCGCGACGCGCGGCTACGGCGGCAAGGTCGTGACCTACGACCGCTACACCGAGGATCGCGAACAGATCGGGCGCGATCTCGCGGCACAGCATGGGCTCACGCTGATCCCGCCCTACGACCACCCGGACGTGATCGCCGGCCAGGGCACGGCGGCCAAGGAACTGTTCGACGAAGTCGGCCCGCTCGATGCGGTATTCACGCCGCTCGGCGGCGGCGGCCTGCTGTCGGGCACCGCGCTCGCCACGCGCGCGATGTCGCCGCACGCGACGCTGTACGGCGTCGAGCCGGAAGCCGGCAACGACGGCCAGCAATCGTTCCGGTCCGGCGCGATCGTGCATATCGACACGCCGCGCACGATCGCCGACGGGGCGCAGACGCAGCACCTCGGCAACCTGACGTTCCCGATCATCCGGCGCGACGTCGACGACATCCTGACCGCGACGGACGCGGAACTGATCGACTGCATGCGCTTCTTCGCCACGCGTATGAAGATGGTGGTCGAGCCGACCGGCTGCCTGTCGCTCGCCGCGGTGCGACGGATGAAGGACGCGCTGCAGGGCAAGCGCGTGGGTGTGGTGATCAGCGGCGGCAACGTCGATCTCGAGAACTTCTGCGCGCTGGTGTCGACGCCGGCATGAACGTCGCGGCGCGCATGAATATTCCGTCATACGCGCCGCATCGCTCCTTCACGTCGCGTTAAGTTTCGCGCCCTAGACTGATGATGTTGTCCCGCAGTCAGTCGTGAAGGAGCCACCATGAAATCGCACGCGATCGTCGCCGCCGCCCTGACGGCTGCTTCCCTTTCGGCGTTCGCTCAACCGGGCGTGACGTCATCCGGTTTCCCCGCCGCGTCGCCGCACGACGCCGTCGCGCAAGCGACGCACCGCTCGCCCGGCGCGTTGCCGCACGCCGGCTTCGTGCTCGCGAAGATCGATCAGAACAATACGCCGCCCGATCGCGGCGGCGACCCGAGCGGCCGTTCGCACTCCGGCATGCGCATGTGACGGCACGCGCCGGGCGCGGTGCCGTGTCCGGCCCTCAGAACGCAGGCAGCGACGGATCGCGTGACGCGAGGATGTCGTCGGTACGCCGCTGCAGCGCGCCGTCGATCGTCTCCGGTTGCGGAATCAGCCAGTAGCGCCCTGCACGTATGCCGTCGAACACCCGCGCGGCGAACGCGTCGGGCGTGAGCCCGTGCGCGTTCAGCATCGCGCGCATCGTGTCGACGAAGCCGCGCACCTCGGGCCGGTCGTGCACCGCGCCGAACGGGTCGTTGAAGATGCCCGACTGCACGGGGCCCGGCGCAAGCAACGACACGCCGACCGGTGCGCCCAACATCTTCAGTTCTCCATACAGCGATTCCGTCAGCGCGACCACCGCGAATTTCGTCGCCGAATAAGGCGACATCAGCGGGCTCGGCAGGAACCCGCCGACCGACGCGGTATTCACGACGCGCGCCGGCAGGTTGCGCTCGAGCATCCGCGGCACGAAGCTGCGGATGCCGTTCAGCACGCCGTGCACGTTGATCGCGAAGCTGCGCTCGAAGCGTTCCGGCGTGATTTCCCAGCTGAAACCGGTCGCCATTACGCCCGCGTTGTTGAACAGCAGATCGACGCCGCCGAAGCGCTGCCACGCCGCTTCCGCCAGCGCGTCGACGGCTTCCGGCCGGCTGACGTCGGTCGACACGCACAGGACGTCGGTGTCGAGCGTCGCGGCGAATGCGTCGAGCTTCGCCGGATCGAGATCGGCCAGCACGACGCGCATGCCGAGCCCGGCGGCGTGGCGTGCGAGCCCGCTGCCGATGCCGCTGGCCGCGCCGGTGATCACGGCGGTGCCGCCGTCGAAGCGAATCGAGTTCGTCATGTCAATCAAAGTCCTGTCGGGTCGATGTGGGGATGCGCATACGCGGGAATCACCGGCGGCGGCAGCACCGTGCGGCCGTCGAGCGAGCGCACCGCGAGTTGCTGCGCGAGCGGGAAATGCAGGCTGTGCGTGACGAGGCCCGTGCGTTCGCGCGCCGGCAGGCGGCACAGCGCGAGCGCGGTCTCGGCGAGATACGCGACATCCTCGGTCGGATAGCCTTCGGGGATGTAGCGCGCGGCGCCCGGCGTGCGGATCGCCGTGCTCGGCGCGACCAGATTCACCGCGATTCCGTCGGCTTCGAGTTCGGCCGCGAGCCCCTGCGTGAAGCGCGACAGCGCCGCCTTCGCCGCCGCATAGACGGTCGCGCCGCCCGCGCGCGAGAAATCGTCGAACGGCCGCAGCGGCGGCAGCGCCGTCACCGAGCCGACATTGACGATCCAGCCGGCGCCGCGGGCGCGCATCAGCGGGATCGCGGCCTGCGCCAGCGCGAACGGAATCCGCAGATAGTGTTCGATCGTCGTGTCGAACATCGTCATCGGCATCGCGTCGACGCACGCGTAGTCGGCCACGCCCGCGTTGTTGACGAGGATGTCGAGGCCGCCGGCGGCTTGCGCCGCGCGCCCGACGAGCGCATCGCGCTCGGCTGCGTTCGACAGGTCGGCCGCCAGCGCGATGGCGCGGCCGCCGGCGGCCTCGATCAGCGCAACCGTTTCGGCAAGCGTGCCGGCGGTCGTCGCCGATTGCGTGAGGCTGCGCGCCGTCACGACGACGGTCGCGCCTTCGGATGCGAGGCGCTGCGCGATCGCACGGCCAATGCCACGGCTTGCGCCCGTCACGAGCGCGCACTTGCCGGCCAGTACGCCGGTTCGGGTCTCGGTCATCGTTGTCTCCTGTGATGTGCGTGCGGGCCGCTCAGCGGGCGATATCCGCAACATGAAGCACCAGCTTCGTTTTCGCCTCGCCCGTTTGAACGAGATCGAGCGCGCGGGCCGCCTGTTCGAGCGGGAAACGGTCGAAGCGCGGCACGCGCAGCGCGCGCGTGTCCAGTTGCGCCGCGATCCGGCCGAGCGTGCCGCCGCTCGGCATCCGGCTGTAGGTCGTCGCGGTGCGCAAGCCGCGTCGTGCGGCAACGGCTGCCGTCGCGGCAAGCCGCTCCGCATCGCCGACCGCGAGCGTCATGATGTTCACCAGCGTGCCGCCCGGCGCCAGCAGGTCGAGCGCATTGGGCAGCGTGTCGCCGCCGACCGCGTCGAGCACGAGGTCGACGCCGCCGGGCGCCCAGGCGCGCAGCGCCGCGGCGATGTCCTGCGCGCGATAGTCGATGCTCGCCGCCGCGCCCAGCGATTCGACCGTCTCGCGGTTGCGCGCCGAACACGTTGCCGCGACGCGCGCGCCGGCCTGCACGGCCAGCTGGATCGCGAACGTGCCGACCGCGCCCGCGCCGCCGTGCACCAGCACGGTCTGGCCCGCCTTCAGCCCGCCGTCGTCGAACAGGCCGGCCCATGCGGCGAGCGCGGGCGTCGGCACCGTGGCGGCTTCCGCCAGGCTCACCGCATCGGGCACGCGCACGACCGAGTCGTGACGCACCGCGACGTATTCCGCAAACGCACCCCAGCGCCCCGCGCCGACGTCGGTCTGCGCGAACACGCGCATGCCGGGCGCGAAACCGTCGACGCCGTCGCCGACCGCTTCGACCACGCCCGCCGCGTCGAAGCCGATCACGAACGGAAACGTGTATTGCATGAAGGCGCCGAGGTAGCCTTCGCGGCATTTCCAGTCGGCGGGATTGATGCCCGCGTAGGCCACGCGGATCAGCACGTCGCCGGGGCCCGGCGTCGGGGCCGGCACGTCAGCCATGCGCAAGGTGTCGGAATGACCGACGCGGTCGATCAACAGGGCTCGCATCTTCGTGTCTCCAGGGTTGGTTCGATGTCAGTTCGATGTGGGCTGCGCGTCATGCCGCCGTATCCGCCAGCAGGCTCGACGCGAGCGGACAGAACGCATGCGAGATCGCATCGACCGTCCAGTCGGGGCTTTCGGCGTCGAACCGGCGGTCGACCCAGCCCCAGTGATACGGATGCATCAGGTATTCGCCGAGCAGATCGCCGACGTGCGCGAATTCCTGCTGCCACACGTGCGTCCATGCACCGGGCGTCTCGATCCGGCTCAGGCGCCAGTTGCGGATGCCGGGCATGAACGCGGGCATCCGCAGCAGTTCGCGTTCGAGCGCGGCGATCCGCGCTGTGCCGGCCTGCGGCCGCACGCGCAGCATCAGCGTGCGCCATACGCCGTCGCGCAGCGCCGGTTCGCGCAGGCCGCCGCCGATCACGCGGCATTCGGCGCCGTCGATGCGCTCGATACCCGGCAGCTGAGCCAGCGCCACAAAATCCGCCGTGCCGCCGGCTGCCGAATCGGCGCGCAGCACGTCGAGCGTGTAGTCGCCCGCCCCCCAGCTGCCGTTCAGATTGCGTGCCAATGCCACGCGTTTCGTGCCGACCAGCGCGTGCGCGGCTTCGCGCAATGCAGGCTCGATCGCGCCCGCATCGCAATCCGCGGACACGAATACCTGTGCCGTGTCATGCCGCATGATCGACCTCCGTCAGCGCGGGCAGCGGCGCATCGGCGTCCGTCATCACATGGCGGCGGCGCATGCCGCACAGCGCGTCGACCGCCATCCAGAATCCGACCACGTCGGCATCCGTCAACGCGCGCATCCGGTAGTAGGCCGGCGCGTCGGCCACGTGCCAGGTCAGCCATAGCGTGCTCGGCTGCCCCGGCACCGCGACGGGCGGCGACACCCAGCGGCCGGCCGCCGTCAGCCCGCGCGCCGCGTGGCCCGGCAGGTAACGGTCGCGCAGCAGTGCAAGCACGTCGGGAATGCGCTCGGGCGCGAGCGTGATTTCGTCTACGATCTGGATCATTCGCGTGTCGTCCGTGGTCGTTCGTGACAGGGATGCGCAGCCGACCTACGCCGTTCCGGCGAGGCCGAAGGCAGTCGGCGTGGATAGCATTCTTGCGTGGTGACGATTCGCAGCCCCCTACCGGCCCGCTCACCGCCCCCTGTCGCAACGATCAGATCGGGAAACTCATGAAACAGCACGCCATCGCGGCCCGCGGCCGCGTCCTGCCGGGGCTCGGCGCGCGCCTGCTGAGCGAACTCACGCGCAGCGGCGCGCCGCCGGCCGACCGCGATGCGCAGCCGCCGCCACCGGCAGCGACGCCGGGCGATTTCGTCGCGCTGTACCGCGACGCGATCGAACGCCTCGAGGCGCAGGTCGCGCGCGGCGACGGCCACCCGCCGATGCGCAAGCGCGAAGTCGACCTGATGTGCCGCTGCCTGCTGAGCTGCGCGACGCTGGCCGACGCGATCCGCTGTGCGCGCGAATTCGGCGAGATGCTGAGCCCGCGCGCCGGCGCGCTGTCGCTCACCGTGCGCGACGGGCGCGCGACGTTCCGGATGGATTCGCTGCGCCGCACACGCAGCCCGGCCGCGTGCCTCGTCGACCTGACGGGGTTGCTCTGCTATCTGCAACTGTTCGGCTGGCTGATCGGGCAGCCGCTGCGGCCGACCGACGTATGGCTCGGCCATCCGCGCCGCGACGACGCGATGCCGCTGCTCGGGCTGTTCAATGCGCCGGTCGAGGTCGGCCGCAAGAGCTACGGCTTCGCATTCGATGCGGCGCGGCTCGCGTGCCGCGTGGTGCGGCAGCCGGCCGAGCTCGACGCGTTTCTCGTCGATTTTCCGTTTCGCCTGATCGATGCGGCGCCGGCCGTCGTGTCGTGGGCGCAGCAGGTGCGCGGTTTTCTCGACGCGGCGCTCGCGCACGAGCAGGCGTTGCCGGCGCTCGCCGAGCTCGCCGCGTGGCTCGGCGTCAGCGAGGCGACGTTGCGGCGGCGGCTGGTGGCCGAAGGCAGCGGTTATCACGTGCTGC
Organism: Burkholderia sp. AU15512; assembly: GCF_002223325.1. Classification (NCBI taxonomy): domain Bacteria; kingdom Pseudomonadati; phylum Pseudomonadota; class Betaproteobacteria; order Burkholderiales; family Burkholderiaceae; genus Burkholderia; species Burkholderia sp. AU15512. The sequence goes on along the minus strand of NZ_NKEX01000006.1, from coordinate 1,048,514 downwards.
GGGAGCAGTGTCTCGCCGAGGCCGCGCAACGCTGCCTGCGCGAGTCGGACTGGCCGGTCGCGCGGATCGCCGCGCATCTCGGGTTCGGCGGCGAGGAAGCCTTCCGCCGCGCGTTCGTCAGGTGGACGGGTGTCGCACCGAGCCTGTACCGGCGCGATTACATGGCAGCGAACCACGCCATTTCGTCAGACATGAAACGCGCCGTCGACGCATGAAAGACAGGATTTCGAAAGTTTTGGCGCGTCGATGACGTTTTTTCGCATCCGGGGGCTACCCGACAATTGACGCGCCGGCGCGCACGCCATTACCCTTGCGCGCTGATGGTTCCCAGGGATGGGATCAAAAGGGAACGCAGGCGAGGCAGTGCCTCGAATCTGCGGCTGCCCCCGCAACTGTGAGCGGCGAATCCGTGCCACTGCATGCCACTGGGAAACCGGGAAGGCCGGCACGAATCAGGACCCGCGAGCCAGGAGACCTGCCATCGACCCGAGGTCCAAGCAGCCGCACCGGGCGGGGTGTCCCGATGCGCCAGCACCGCCTTTGGCGGTGCCCGTTGCATGGACGGCCCGACCTCAGGATCCGCCCGATGTCCACTGTTACCGCATCCGCTTCCTCACCGGAAGCGTCGCGCCGGCACACCGCCGGCATGCACGGCCCGCCGGCTCGCGCGCGCCGTTCCCTGTCGATCGCGTCCGCCGGCATGTGCCGCGCCCACGCCCGCGATAACGACCTGGCCGGCCCGCTCGACCCGGTCGCGCGATAGCCCGATCACCGATAACAAAACCGGCGCTGCCCGCCGCACTCCCCCGATCGACACATGCGCAGCCCGACCACAACGACAGCCTCATGAAGATTCGACACCTCCTTGCCACGTCCGCCGCGACCGCGCTCCTTTCGCCGCTCGCCCACGCAGCCGGCGACACCGCGGTTGCGCAACCGGCCCCGGCCGCCGAAGGCGCCGACCTGGCGACGATCAATGTGACCGACACACGCCGGCTGCCCGAGTCGTTCGACCAGCGCTATGCGACGACCCAGGTGCTCACGCGCACCGATCTCGACCGGCTGTCGCCGAGCGACCCGAGCATCACGCAGGCGCTCGCGACGCTGCCCGGCGTGACCGTCTCGCAGAACGGCGGGCCCGGCTCGTCCGCGTCGGTCAGCATCCGCGGCTCGTCGGCCAGCCAGGTCGCCGTGTTCATCGACGGCATCCGGATCGGCTCGCCGACCACCGGCATCGCGCCATGGGCGGACCTGCCGACCGAATCGTTCGAACGCGTCGAAGTGATCTCGGGGCCGGCCGCCGCGTCGTTCGGCGCCAATGCGATGGGCGGCGTCGTGCAGCTCTTCACGCGCCGCGCGGCCAACCAGCCGAACCAGACCACCGTGTCGTTCGGCGGCGGGTCGAACAAGACGTTCGACACGCAACTGCGCACGTCGGGCACGGTGCCGTCGACCGGGCCGCTCGCCGCGCTCGGCGGGCTCACCTACTCGCTCGGCCTGCACTCGTACAACACGGCCGGCATCGACGCGACGCGGCCCTTCGCGTACGGGCACGAGGCGGGCCGCAACCCGTACCACGCGCAGGATCTCGATGCGCGCCTCGGCTACGCGCGCGACAACTGGTCGATCTCGACGTTCGCGCTGTATCACCGGTCCGACCTGTCCTACGACAACCGCGGCTATGCGAACCGCCAGCTCGATCATCAGCTGACGACCGGTCTCGCGTTCCACCTCGATATCACGCCGGACACGCAGTTCGATCAGTCGTTCGGTTATGCGAACGATCGCGGGTTCATCTACGCGAGCGATCCGACCATCCCGACCGACCAGATCAATTCGCAGCGCATCAGCACGTCGACGTCGCTGACGCATCAGGCGCGCGGATTCCATCTGTTCGGGCTGCCGCTGTCGGGCGAAACCAAGCTCGCCTACGACTTCACGCGCGAGCAGGCATTCCTGCCGGTCGACATTCCGAACGGCGTGCCGACGCGCAACGATTCCGCGTTCTCGCTGCATCAATCGGCGACGCTCGGCAGCGTGACGATGTTCCTCGCGGGGCGTCATGAAATCATCGCCGGGCAGTCGGTGAACACGGGTAACGCGGCGCTGTCGTGGGCGATCACGCCGGTGTACACGGCGCGCGTGTCGTACGGCAATGCGTTCAAGCTGCCGTCGTTCAACGACCTGTACTACCCCGGCTACGGCAATCCGAACCTCAGCCCGGAACGCAGCACGTCGGTCGAGGCCGCGGTCGATGCGAACACGTCGTACGGCACGTTCACGGCCGCGATCTACGATACGCGCGTCAGCAACCTGATCGCGTACAACCCGGCGACGTTCTCGCCGATCAACATCGGCCGCGCGCATATTCGCGGTATCGACCTGTCGTACAAGGGGACGATCGGCCGCTCGACGCCGGTGAGCCTCGCGGTCGGGATCCTGAATCCGCAGGACGAGACCAACGACTCGTGGCTCAACCGCCGGCCGCGCCAGACGGTCGGCCTCAACATCGATCACACGTGGGATGAACTGCACCTGCATGCGTTGAGCACGGGGGCGTCGCTGCTTTATGGCGGCACGACGTTCGACGATCCGGCCAACTCGACCTATCTGCCGTCGTATCTGACGGTGGGCCTGCGTGCTTCGTACCGGATCAATTCGCACCTGACCGTGTCGGCGACGGTGTCGAACCTGTTCGACCGCCAGTACATGACCGCGTATGGGTACAACACGCTCGGGCGGACGGCGTTCGGGAAGGTCAGCTACACGTTCTGACCGGGATGGGGAGGCTTCGGCCGGATAGCTGGCGAAGCCTCCCATTTGAAAGGGCGCATCCGATGCCTGCGCCTCCGGATGCCTGAAACGGGTGATGCCGCCCTCAAACCAAGCGACAGACTGACGGCTGACGAGCCGTCGGTCTTTCGTCGCACTGCGCACGTTGCTGTCCGTATCAACACTGTTAGACTGCGGACACCTTCCCCGCCCATGTACTCACCATTCAGGACAGCGACATGACCGAATGCGCCCTGACATTCACCAGTCAGATCGAATGGGAAAACTGGTTGGGGCAAAACGGCAGCACGTCGGCCGGAACATGGTTGCGCCTCGCGAAAAAAGGGACCGGGCGGCGAACCCTCACCTACGAACAGGCATTGGAAAGCGCCCTCTGCTATGGCTGGATCGACGGTCAAAAACGGGCCGAGAGCGAGCAATACTGGTTGCAACGCTTCACCCCGCGCTCCGCAAGAAGCATCTGGTCCAAACTCAACACGGACCGGGCGGAAGCGCTGATCGCCGCAGGCAGAATGCGCCCGCCCGGCTTGTGCGAAATCGAGAAGGCCAGAAAGGATGGCCGCTGGCAGGCTGCCTATACGTCGCCCAGCAACTCGGCCGTGCCGGACGACCTGCTGGCGGCTTTGGACGCCAATCCGGAAGCCCGCACGTTTTTCGCGACACTGAACAGCCGTAACCGTTATGCCATCCTGTATCGGATACAGCATGCCAAGAAGCCGGAAACACGGGCGCGCAAAATCGGGGAATTCATCGACATGCTGAATCGCGGCGAAACCATCCATCCATAGATTTTTCGCCGACGGGAATGGCGCGAAATGGGGCAACTCGCCCTTCACTGCGGCTTCGGCTCGGCAGCCGGTAACGCAACGCGCAATCGTGACCGCAGCGACTGGGGGTGAACCATGGACCAAGGCGGAGACTTCATCGTGCGCACCATGTCGGCCGACGAGGTCGCCATGGCGGTCGAATGGGCGGCTGCAGAAGGCTGGAACCCCGGCCTGCACGATCCTGCCTGTTTCAGGGAAACGGACCCTGCCGGGTTCTTCGTCGGCGTATGGCGCGGCGAGCCGGTCGCGTGCATTTCTGCAGTTGCCTACGACGAGCGCTTCGGCTTCATCGGCCTCTATATCGTGAAACCCGGGTTTCGCGGCAAAGGCTTCGGCATCCGAACCTGGCAGCACGGCATGCGTTACCTCGGAGACCGTAACATCGGGCTCGATGGTGTCGTGGCCCAGCAAGCGAACTACGGGAAGTCCGGATTCGCGCTTGCGTACCGCAACATCCGCTACGAGGGGCGCGTGGACGGCATCGGGTGCGCGCACGTGGCGGCAGCGGCCGACGTACCCTTCGAGCAGTTGCTTGCCTACGATCGCCAGTGCTTTCCCGTGGCGCGCGAGCGTTTCGTCTCCGCCTGGATCGCGCAGCCGGATGCCGTTGCGCTCGCGACGATGGACGCCGGCCGTGTCGCCGGTTACGGTGTCGTGCGCCGTTGCAGGACGGGCTGCAAGATCGGCCCGCTTTTCGCCGACGACGCGGGCGTCGCCACCGGGCTGTTTCGCGCGCTGGCGGCGCGCATGCCCGGCGAGGTCATCGTGCTCGACGTGCCGGAAACGAATCCTGCGGCCGTCGCGCTGGCCGAGCGGCACGGCATGACGAGCGTGTTCGAAACCGCACGGATGTACACGAAAGACCCACCGGCGATAGCGATCGATCGCGTGTTCGGGGTGACGTCGTTCGAGCTGGGGTGATCGTCACGCACATGGCGGTCGGCGAATTCGGGAAATTGACATCGCCATCAAAACTAATAGAATTAGGTTTTTGACTAATTCGAGTAGCATCCGCCATGGCACGCGCCGGCATCACCCTGGACAAACTCGTCGAAGCCGGCGCGCAACTCGCCGATGAAACCGGCTTCGAGCACCTGACCGGTGCGGCGCTCGCGCGTCACTTCGACGTCAAACTGGCCAGCCTGTACTCCCACATCCCGAGCTTCGACGACCTCAAGAGCCGCATCGCACTCTTCGCGCTGAAGGAGCTCGCCGATCGCGCGACCGACGCCTTGGCCGGCCGCACCGCCAAGGACGCGCTCACCGCGCTCGCCAACGTCTATCGCGACTACGCCCGCGAGCACCCCGGTCGCTTCGCTGCCGCGCGCCACCCGGTCAGCGCCGAACGCGCCGCCGAAAGCGCGGGTGGCCAGCTCGTCAGGATGACCTCGGCCGTGCTGCGCAGCTACGCCATTCCGGAAGCCGAGCAGGCGCATGCGATCCGCCTGCTCGGCGGCTTTTTCATGGGCTATGTCACGCTCGAAAGCGCGGGCGGTTTCGCGCACAGCGCACCGGCTTCCGACGTGTCGTGGTCGCGCAGTCTCGATGCGCTGGACGTGATGCTGCGCCACTGGCCTGCTGCCACATGACTCGCCCAACGTCCAACGGAACCGAATCGATGAAAGACAAACCCGACGGCGTCGCCGTGCCGAGCCGCGTCGTCCCCTTCCCGACGTCGATCAGCGACGAAGCGCGAACCGCGTTGGAACGACTGGTCGGCAGCGACGGCGTGCCGCTGAACGCGCTGCACGTGATGCCGCCGCCGGACGATTTCGATGCATGGATGCGTGTGAAGGCAGCCGCCGACGCGCACTACGCGGCGGCCATCGAGCAGCTCGGCGGCTATCTGCGTTCGAGCGTGGAGACGATCCGGGCCGGCGCGGCGGACGTGCATGTCGCCACGCCCGAAGCTGCGGCGTCCGGCGAATGCGCGTACATCGAACTGCACGGCGGCGCGCTGGTGCTCAGTGGCGGCGCCGCGTGCCGCGCCGGCGCGCAGATGCAGGCCGACCGGCTCGGCATTCGGTGCTACGGCGTCGACTATCGCCTGCCGCCCGAGCATCCGTATCCGGCCGCGCTCGACGATTGCATCGCGACCTATGCGTATGTGCTGGAGCGCTACGCACCGGAAAATATCGTCATCGGCGGACGCTCGGCGGGCGGCAACCTCGCCGCCGCGATGGTGCTGCGCGCCCGCGACGAAGGCTTGCCGCTGCCGGCCGCGCTGGTGCTGCTGTCGCCGGAAGTCGACCTGACCGAATCCGGCGACAGTTTCGAAACCCATCGCCTCGTCGATGTCGTGCTGCCGGCGTCGCTGATGCCGAACAACCTGCTCTACGCGAACGGCGCGGATCTCGCGCATCCGTATCTGTCGCCGCTGTTCGGCGATTTCTCCGCCGGTTTCCCGCCGACCTTCATCCAGAGCGGCACGCGCGACCTGTTCCTGTCGAACGCGGTGCGCCTGCATCGCGCGTTGCGGCGCGCGCAGGTGCCGACCGAGCTTCACGTTTTCGAAGGGATGCCGCATGGCGGGTTCATGGGCGCGCCCGAGGACAGGGAACTGAGCGAGGAGATCGCGCGTTTCGTGCATGCGCATTTGCCGGCATCGGACGTTGAATTGAATCCGTCGAGCGTCGACCGATGAACGGGCAACGCGATGCACGCGACGCATCGACCTAAATGACCCCGCGCACGCCCGCGACCACCTGAATCACGCCGAATACCGCGATCACCGCGGCCGACACGCGCGACAGCCCGTGCATGAACGCGAACGACATCTTCGTGCGCAGCGCGGCGGTCGTGCCGCTCAGGCATAGCCACCACGTCGCGGAACCGATGAACACCCCGGCGACCATCAGCGCCACGGCCGGCCACATCGCCCCTTCCCGCGCCCCCGACAGCGGGCCGAGCGCCGCGAAAATCCCGACGAACGACAGGATCGTCATCGGGTTCGACAGCGTCAGGCCGAACGTCGTCACGAAATCGCGCAGGACGGTCGTCCGCGGCTGGTCGCGCTGCGCCGCCGACGCGGCCGGCGCCTGGCGCGCGATGGTCCACGCCAGCCACACGAGAAACGCGCCGCCGCCGATTTTCAGGCCGACGGTCAGCATCGGGAACGCCGTGACGATACCCGCGATGCCGAGCGCGCCGAGCAGGCCGTAGATCGCATCGGCGCACGCGGCGCCGACGCCCGTCGCGAATCCCGCCTGAAAACCGCGGCTCAGGCTGCGCTGGATGCACAGCATGCCGATCGGCCCGACCGGCACCGCGATCGATAGCCCCATCACGACTGACTTGATGAACAGCATCGCCTGCTCCCTGCGACATGTAACGTGTTGAACAGGCATCGTAGGGAAAGTCCCGTCATCGCTGAATGCGGTTTTTAAGGAAAAATGGCCGCTCCGCCTTAAAAAAACGCCGCGATGGACGATCTGGACTGGAAGGTAGTGACGCTGCTGCAGGCCAACGGCCGCATCAGCTACACGGAGCTGGCGCGCCAGGTGCACCTGTCGGTGCCGGCGGTAACGGAGCGCGTGAAGCGCCTCGAAGCGGCCGGCGTCGTCGAGGGCTACACGGCCCGGATCAATCCTGCCGCGGCCGGCTATCCGGTCAGCGCACTGATCGGCATCACGGTGCCACAACCGGCAAAAGCAAAATTCCTCCGGTTGCTGGAGACGATTCCCGAAGTCGTCGAATGCCATCACGTGACGGGCGCGGACTCGTACATGATGCGGCTCGCCGCGATCAGCATGACCCATCTCGAACAACTGATCGAACGCATCAACCTGTACGGCGAAACCCGCACGTCGATCGTGATGTCGACGCCGCTGCCCGCACGCGGGTTGGCGCGGCCGCCGTCGCAGCGCGACGTCGTTCGCGATTGACACATCTGGAGGCCCCGTCCGATCCGCTTCCCGCAGGGGATCATCAAGCCATTCTGGTTGGCGGTAACCGGAGGCCGATTGGTCGGTTGGCCGGTTACCGCCGTAACGATCTCAATCGATCGGCTACTTGCCCAGGCCCCCCAGGCCGCCCAGCAGGCCGCCCACCAGCCCCGTAACGGGTGCGAGCGGGTTGGAAAGACCACCCAACGGTGAGCCGCCGCCGGTGCCGCCCGTGCCCGTCGTGGAACCGTTGTGGACGATCGCCGTATTACCGCCGACCACGCTCGTCACCAGGCCCGCGACGGGCACCGCGCCGTTCGCGCCGCCCGGGTTCACGAGGCCGCCCGCATTGGTCACGGTGTTGCCGACCGCGCGCACGAGGTCGCCGACGCCGCCGACCAGCGGCTGGGGCGACGTGGACGTCACCTTCCATCCCGCCGACGTGATCGCGCCGCCGATCTGTCCGAGCAGGCCCGCGACGGGCTGCCCGAGGCCGGTCGCCGTGCCGACCTGCTGCGTGACCTGGCCGACGGTCGTGACGAGCGGCGTGATCGCCGTGCTGATCGCCTGCGTCGTCTGCTGGACCGGGCCCGACGACAGGGCCGCGCCGAGCATGGTGCCGCCCGTCTTGAGGCCGCCGGCGACGGTGTCGAGCAGGCCGCCGACCGGCGTCGTGAGCGGCGCCAACGGCGACAGCGGGCCGGTGCCGAGCGCCTTCACCGTGTCGCTGAGGCCGGTGACCGGGCTGCTGGTCGAGCCGACGATGGAGCCCAGCCCGGCGACCGTCGTGCCGACCGGGTTCGCCGTGAAGCCGATCTGACCGATGCCGTTGCTCACGGCGTTCGACGTGTCGCGGATGATCGTGCCTGCGCCCGCGACCGTGTTGCCAAGGCCGGTGGTCACGCCCTTGGTCGGTCCCGGCGGGCTCTCGCCGGAAATCGTGGCGCCTGCGTCGATGACGACCGCGCCGACGGCGCTGATGATGCCGTTCGTGCCCGGGGTGCCGCTTGTGCCGCTTGTGCCACCGATTCCGCTCGTACCGCTGGTTCCGCTCGTGCCACTGGTTCCACTCGTGCCGCTGGTTCCGCTCGTACCGCTGGTTCCACTCGTGCCGCTGGTTCCACTCGTGCCGCTGGTTCCACTCGTCCCGCTGGTTCCACTCGTCCCGCTGGTTCCGCTCGTCCCGCTGGTTCCACTCGTCCCGCTGGTTCCACTCGTCCCGCTGCTTCCACTCGTGCCGCTGGTTCCACTCGTCCCGCTGGTTCCGTTCGTCCCGCTGCTTCCACTCGTCCCGCTGGTTCCGCTCGTCCCGCTGGTTCCGCTCGTCCCGCTGGTTCCGCTCGTCCCGCTGCTTCCACTCGTCCCGCTGGTTCCGCTCGTGCCACTGGTCCCGCCCGTGCCGCTCGTACTCGTCCCGATCGTGTTGCCACCCGGCTTCGGCGCCGTAACATCGCTGCCGCCACACGCCGCCAGCGCGCAAGCCGCCGCAATGGCTGCGACCGCAACGTTCGCCTTGATGAAATGATTTTGCATGGAAGCCCCCGTTCGCTTTTTAGCTCGATCATCCCGACAAGCACCTATCGTGCCATTGCGATCGGCATCAACGTCGACTTCACGCCCACGCCGGACTGCCCTGTTCCAACGGCCGTCCGGGGCCGACGCCTCGCATCCGGGCTCGCCTTCATCAGCGAGATCGAGCCTTGCGTTCCGGGTAACGCGTGCGTAACGCAGGCCCCGCGTTACGTAGCATCCCGCGGTGAAAGTGCCGGCATCGCTCGATGCAGGACCGGCCGCGGCCGGCCGTCACCCGTACACGGCGATACCACACGTCCGCACCGGCTTGCCCATGACGGCCCGTCACACGATCAACGTCGCACCGGCCCACGCAATCAGCACGACGCCCAGCGCGCGCCCGACACGTTCGCCGCCGGGCAGGATCTTCTCCGCGAACACGAAGAGCGACAGCGCGGCGATCCACACGACGTTCATCACGCCGCCGACGAACAGCAGCGCCATCAGCAACCAGCAGCAGCCGATGCAAACCATGCCGTGCCGCGCGCCAAGCAGGAAACCGCCGGTGACGCCCGGACGCCAGTGCGCGACCAGGAACCCGGCCGGCGCCCGGCATTGCCGAAGGCACGCGCGTTTCAGCGACGAGAATTGATAGAGCCCGGCGAGCGCCAGCACGATCGCGGAAAGGACGGCGCTCTTCGACCACAGCATCATCGCGGAGATCAGCCCGGCCGGCTGCAGCATCGCCTGAAGCAGCGCCGCGCCGATCGAGAACGCGAGCCATGCGGCCAGGTAGCCGGCCAGCAGCGACAGCGACGTGAACGCCGAACCCGCCCCGTCCACGCCGCGCTGCCGCAGCACCCGCCGATACAGCATCACGAGCGGTGCCGCACTGGGCGTCATCATCGCGATCATCATCACCCACCACATCACGATCACGGTGGGCAGCGACGGATCCATGCTGCCCATGGCGCCCTTCAGGCGATGCGGAAAGAGCGCAACGGCGGTCATGTCCAGCGCCGACATGCCGGTTCCCGCGCCCGTCAAAAGATAGAACCAGCACAGACCGACGAGCGACGCGATGCCGAGCAGCGTGATGACGCGCTCGCGCCCGAGCCAGTGGTCGACGGGAGTCATGCCGCGACGCGATGCCTGACCACCCCGTGGTTGTTCAGGTGCAGCCGCGCGAACTGCGCATAGCTGCCGTCGAGGGTCAGCGGGATGTGGCCTTGCGAGCGCGACGTGCCCGAGCCGATTTCGGCCAGCTCGTATTCGAAGCCGTGCGGCAGGTCGATTCGCGCGCGATGTTCGGCGCCCGACACCGGATTGAGGATGGGTTCGCCCGCGAGGTCGAACACGCCGTCGACGTGAATCCGGCCACGCCGCGCATCGACATCGACGTCGAAATCGATCTTCGCGAAGATCGGATCGAACGCCTGCTCGAGCGTCGAAGCGTAGACCGAGAACATCGTCGCAAACGGATCGGTATCCTGACCAGTCATGATCTTCAGCACAGCCTCGCGCTGGGCCGGGCCGGCGCGCTCGTCGACGATCGGCTGGCACCGGCCCCGTCCCTCGTGGACGGCCCCCGGCCACTCGAACACGACCGCGATCCTGACGCCGTCGAGCACCACGTCGCCGTAGTGGCCGCTATCGATCGAAATCGCCCCCATCGCCGCGCAATTCCCATGGGTCGGCAGCGCATTGAACTGGCACGGGCAACCGTATGAGCAATTGCAATTCATCAATTCGGTGCCCTGAATCTCCCACGGCGTCATGGCTCCACCTCGCGCTCGACTACACAGGAATGTTTCGAATCTAGTGCACGGCACAGGGGAAATCAAAGCCGTCGTGGCGGCCTGAATCGACGCATCAAAACCGCCGGTCAAGCGCGCGTGGAAGACGCTTCGACACGCCCGTGCAAGACCGCACCGGCGGACGTCGGCGCATGCGAATCCTGCACGAAGCTCACACGACCAGCGACGCGACGATCGCACACCACAACGCACTCGCGCCGCACAGAAACACGCGCCGCGCGACGAACATCCTCGATTCGTCGTCGGGGGTCTTCATCGGCGACGTGGCGAGAAACGGCACGCTGACGAGGCACGCGAACCCGGCCAGCGCCGGCAGGATCACGACGTAGTCGCCGAACCGCCACGGCAGCGGCTCGTGCCAGCCCCAGTAGCCGAGAAACAGCATGCCCATCGAGAACATCGTCGCGGCGGCCGAACTGAGCGCGACCACCGATCCCGTCGGAAATTGCATGGGAGCCTCCCCTCGCGCGGCGTGCGCGACGCCGGACCATTATCCGGGCACGGCAGGAAAAAAGCACAACGGCGGCCGATGGATGGCAACGCTCGTACCCGCGTCCGAGCCGACCAGCGCGTCGACGGAGCGGAACCCGATCCTGTCGGGCGGTTGCGCCTGCGGCGCGGAGATCCGAGGCGACGCTGACGATTGCGGCGATGCCGCATGAATGATCGTTGTCACGGATTGACAGCGACCGGTTTCGCGTAACGGAAGCGCCCGCCTTCAACCCGGCTTCTTCGCGGCCTGCATGACGGAGATCCAGCCCACCAGCGCCGCGGCGACCCAGCAGCACGCGATCATCAGGTCGAGATCCATCCAGCCTTCGAAGTTCGTGCTGTTTTCGAAACTGCAGCGCTGATGGCCCCTGACCCACACGCAGCCATTGATGAACTGCTGGATGTGCATATAAACGCTGTAGACGGCGAAGGCCGACGCAATGATCGTGAGCCGCAAACGGACGTGCTTTTTCATGTGACGCGAATGCCGGTGGGAAAGTCTGTGCCGATCTTACGGCAACGGCAACCTGCCCGGCAATCCGTCACACCCTGGGTCGCCCGGATGCCCGCTGCTCACCCGTCGATCCGCCTGATCGTCCTCAGGCAGTCCGCCGCCAGTTGCTGATAGATGCGCGTACCGTTCGCCTTCGCGTCGATCTCCGCGTCGCTCAGCCGTCGCACGACGCGCCCCGGCACGCCCGCGAGCAGCACGCCGCGCGGCACGTCGTAGCCGGCCTTCACGAACGCGCACGCGGCGACGATCGTCGTCGCACCAATCGTCGCGCCGTCCATCACGACCGCGTTCATCCCGATCATCGTGTCGGGTTCGAGCGTCGCGCCATGCACGATCGCGCCGTGGCCGACGTGGCTGTTGATGCCGAGCCGGCACGTCTCGCCGATCCCGACGTGCAGCACGCAGCCGTCCTGCACGTTGCTGCCGCCTTCGACGACGATCGCGCCGAAGTCGCCGCGCAGGCTCGCATGCGGGCCGACGTAGCAGCGCGCGCCGATCGTCACGTCGCCGATCACGACCGCGCTCGGATCGACATACGCGGACGGATCGATGCGTGGCCGCATCCCGTTGAATTCGAACAGCGGCATCGGTCAGAGCGCCGCGGCCGCTTCCGGCACGAGCGTGAACAGGTCGCCGACCACACCGTAGTCGGCCACGCTGAAGATCGGCGCTTCCGGGTCCTTGTTGATCGCGACGATCACCTTCGAATCCTTCATGCCGGCCAGATGCTGAATCGCACCCGAGATGCCGACCGCGATGTACAGCTGCGGCGCGACGATCTTGCCGGTCTGGCCGACCTGGTAGTCGTTCGGCACATAGCCGGCGTCGACTGCCGCGCGCGAGGCGCCCAGTGCGGCTTGAAGCTTGTCCGCCAGCGGCTCCAGCACCTTCGTGTAGTTCTCGCCGCTGCCCAGACCGCGGCCGCCCGACACGATGATGTTGGCGCTGGTGAGCTCCGGACGGTCCAGCTTCGTCACTTCACGGCTCACGAACTGCGACTTGCCTGCATCGGCCGCTGCTTCGATCTTCTCGACCGTGGCGTTGCCGCCTTCCGTTGCCACCGGATCAAACGCGGTCGCGCGCACCGTGATCACCTTGACCGGATCGCCCGACTGCACCGTCGCGATCGCGTTGCCTGCGTAGATCGGGCGCTCGAACGTGTCGGCCGATACCACCGCCGTGATCTCGGAAATCTGCGCGACGTCCAGCTTCGCGGCAATGCGCGGCGCGATGTTCTTGCCGTAGGCCGTTGCCGGCGCAACGATGTGCGAGTAGTCGTTCGCGACGGTCATCACCGTCGCTTCGACGTTCTCGGCCAGACCGTCGGCCAGCTGCGGCGCATCGGCCAGCAGCACCTTCGACACACCGGCGAGCTTCGCCGCTGCATCGGCTGCCGCTTGCGCATTGTGTCCAGCAACGAGCACATGAACGTCGCCGCCGCCCACCACATTGAGCGCGTGTGCGGCAGCGACGGCATTCAACGTCGCGGCCTTGATCGACGTGTTGTCGTGTTCCGCAATCACCAGAATCGTCATTTCTTTCCGCTCCCTGTTACAGCACCTTGGCTTCGGTCTTCAGCTTCGCGACCAGCGTCTGCACGTCCGGCACCTTCACGCCGGCTGCGCGCTTCGGCGGCTCGTTCACCTCGAGCACCCTCAGGCGCGGCGTCACATCCACGCCGAGATCGTCGGGCTTCACGATTTCGAGCGGCTTCTTCTTCGCTTTCATGATGTTCGGCAGCGTCACGTAGCGCGGCTCGTTCAGGCGCAGATCCGTGGTGATGACGGCGGGCAGTTGAAGCGACAGCGTTTCCGCGCCGCCGTCCACTTCGCGTGCGACCGTCGCACGGCCGTCAGCCACCACGACCTTCGATGCAAACGTCGCCTGCGGCAACCCCGCCAGCGCCGCCAGCATCTGGCCGGTCTGGTTCGAATCGTCGTCGATTGCCTGCTTGCCGAGGATCACCAACTGCGGCTGCTCCTTGTCGACCAGCGCCTTCAGCACCTTCGCGACAGCGAGCGGCTCGACGCCTTCATTCGATTCGACGAGGATCGCGCGGTCCGCGCCGATCGCGAGCGCCGTGCGCAGCGTTTCCTGCGCCGGCGCCACGCCGACCGATACGGCGACCACCTCGGTCACGACGCCGGCCTCCTTCAACCGCACGGCCTCTTCCACCGCGATCTCGTCGAACGGGTTCATCGACATCTTCACGTTCGCGATGTCGACGCCCGTCCGGTCGGATTTCACGCCGACCTTCACGTTCGCGTCGACCACGCGTTTTACTGCCACGAGCGCTTTCAACTGCCTGTCTCCTGTTCCGTTGCGTACGTCGCGCCGCGTCAGCGCGCGGTAAAGCCGCCGTCGATCACGAGCTCCGCGCCTGTGACGTAACGGCCCGCCGGCGACACGAGATACAGGATGCCGGCCGCGATGTCGCGCGGGCTGCCGATCTTCGCCATCGGCACGTGGGTCTGCATGTACTCGAAGGCGCGATCGGGGTCCTGCCCCATCTGGCGGAACGCGTCCTCGAGCATCGGCGTGCGGATGTAGCCGGGATGCACCGAGTTCGCACGGATGTTCTTCGCCGCGTACAGCATCGCGTCGACCTTCGCCATCATCCGCACCGCCGCCTTCGACGCGTGATACGCGGGCACGTCGGGCCCGCCGACGATCCCGTACATCGACGACAGGTTCACGATCGAGCCGCCGCCAGCGGCGTCGATATGCGGAATCGCCGCACGCGTACACAGGAACACGCCGTTCACGTTGACGTCCTGCACGCGCTGCCATTGCGCGAGCGTGAGCTCGTGCGTCGGCACGTTGTGGCCTTCGATGCCCGCGTTGTTCACGAGCACGTCGAGGCGCCCGAAGCGCGCGACGATTTCGCCGAACACGCGCGCCACATCGGCCTCGTGCGTGACGTCGAGCGACCAGAACGCCGCCTGGCCGCCCTGCGCGCGGATTTCCTCGACCAGCGCTTCCGCCGGTTGCGACAGCACGTCGAGAATCGCGACGCTCGCGCCGGCGGCCGCCAGCGTGCGCGCGGTCTCCGCGCCGATGCCGCGCGCGCCGCCAGTGATCGCGGCCACCTTGCCGCGCAGGTCGAACAGGTCTTCGATGAGCTTCATGTCGTCTCCAGGGTTTTGTTCAGACAGGCCGCCTGCATCGAGGCCGGCCTTCAAGGGCATCCGGCGTTATCGCGTATTCCGCGTCGCAAGGAAATCGAGGCATTCCCGATTGAAATAGTCGGCGTGTTCCACCATCACCCAGTGGCCGCACCGGTTCATCAGCACGAAACGCGCATCGCGGCAGCGTTCGAGGAATTTCAGCGCGCCGCCGACCGGATTGAACCGATCGTCCGTGCCCCAGAAACCGAGCACCGGCGTACGCAGGTCGCGGAGTGCGTCGGTCAGGTTCGGCACGCTCATCGTCGACAGCACTTCGGTCGGCTGTTCGACGCACACCTTCATCCGCTCGGCGACGAGCGCGTCGGTGACGATCGCCGGATCGTGCACGAGCAGCGTCAACAATTCGCGCATCGTGTCGTCATTCATCTGGCGGTGGGTGAACAGCTTCACCATCCGCTGGATGCCTTCCATCCGGAAATAGGTGTCGCGATCCTCGACGCCGCCCGGCGCCATCATGATCAGCCCGTCGACTCCGTCCGGATGGTCGAGCGCGTACTTCAGCGCGATCGCGCCGCCGAGCGAGTTGCCGAGCAGCACGGCCGGCCCGATGCCGAGCGCGGTCAGCTGCGCATGCAGCGCGCCGACGAAGAAATCGAGCGTATAGGCGACGTCGGACGGCTTCGACGACTGCCCGTAACCGGGCAGGTCGACGACGATCGCGCGATAGCCGGCCGCCGCGAACGCGGGCACGTTGTGCTTGAAGTTGCTGAAACCGCTGGCGCCCGGGCCGCTGCCGTGGATGAACACCACCGGCCGGCCTTCGCCCGCCTCGTAGTGGTGCAGGCGCAGGCCGCCCGGCACGTCGGTGAAGCTGCCGGCCGGCGGCGTCGTGGGGATCGTCATCGCGGGTTGTCTCCTTCGTCGTTCGATGGCTGTCTGCCACGATGATTGCGCCGCCGGCGCCGGCCGGCATCATCCTTTCAGACTACGAAGCCGCGCGCGCTTCTTCCTATCATCGGCCCACCGAAACGGAGGCAACGATGAACGGATTCGACTACAGCGGCAAGACGGTGCTCGTGACGGGCGGCACCAAGGGCATCGGGCGGCGCATCGCCGAACGGTTTCTCGCGGCGGGCGCACGCGTGTTCGTCTGCGGACGCAGCGCGCCCGACACACCGCCGTCGGCCGGCGGCCGCACGGCGACGTTCGTCGCGGCCGACCTGCGCGACATCGAACACGTCGACGCGATGCTCGCGACGATCCGCGCGGCGGCCGGCCGCCTCGACGTGCTCGTCAACAACGCGGGCGGCTCGCCGTTCGCGCTCGCGGCCGATGCGTCGCCGCGCTTCACCGAATCGATCGTGCGCCTGAACCTGATCGCGCCGCTGCAGCTCGCGCAGCGCGTGAACGCGCTCATGCAGCCGCAGCCCGAAGGCGGCGTGATGCTGTTCATCGCGAGCGTCAGCGCGTCGCGGCCATCGCCCGGCACGGCCGCATACGGCGCCGCGAAAGCCGGCCTCGTCAACGCGGTCACGTCGCTCGCGGTCGAGTGGGCGCCGCGCGTGCGCGTGGGCGCGATCAGCCCGAGCCTCGTGCAGACGGAATCGGCCACCGAAGGCCACTACGGCGACGGCGATGCGCTCGACGCCATTCGCGCGACGATTCCCGCCGGCCGGCTCGCGACACCCGACGACGTCGCCGCCGCGTGCCTGTTCCTCGCGTCGCCCGAAGCGTCGTATACGTCAGGCGCCAACCTGCGGCTCGACGGCGGCGGCGAACGGCCCGCGTTCCTCTCCGCCGCGCAGGCCGCCGCGCGCTGAATCGTTGCCAGTCCTAGGGAAGTCATCTAGTTCATTTTGACGATTCCCTGCTACCGCGATCTCCCTACTCTGCCTCTCACGACAACACACACAGTCGACCGTCGTCGATACCCCAAGAGGAGACACCATGCATCAACGGATTTCGCGCCGTACCGACAAGCGGGCAACCGCCACGCTGTCGACGCTGGCCGCCGCGCTGCTCGCGTGTGCCGCTCCCGGCGCACATGCAGGCAGCACGATCGAGCTGGGCGCCGACACGACGCTGGACTACACGTTCACGCTCAGTTACGGCCTCGGCATGCGCACCCGCGCACCGAGCGGCAATCTCCTCACGCCGGCGAACATCAACGGCGACGACGGCGACCGCAACTTCGCGAAGAACAAGCTGATCGAGAACCAGGTCAGCCTGCTCGGCGAAGTGAACCTGAAGCACGACGACTGGGGCGTGTTCGTGCGCGCCGACACGTTCTACGACCAGGCGTATCGCCGCCCGAACTACAACGACGCGCCGGGCACCGTGAACCAGTCGGGCCAGTACAACAACTTCACGAGCGATGCACGCTACTGGTCGGGCGGCCACACGACGCTGCTCGCCGCATACGCGTACAACACGTTCAAGATCGGCTCGACGAGCCTGAACGTGAAGGTCGGCGACCAGGTCGTCGCGTGGGGCGAAAGCCTGTTCTTCCCGAACATCGCGGGCGCACAAGGGCCGTCCGACGCGACCAAGTCGTACATGGCCGGCGCCGAAGTGAAGGACATCCTGCTGCCGGTGCCGCAGATCTCGACGCAGTGGCAGATCACGCCGAACTTCAGCCTGCTCGGCTACTACCAGTTCTCGTATCAGCAGAACCGGCTGACCGCGCCCGGCACGTACTGGAGCTATTCGGACGTCACGGGCCCCGGCGCGCAGTTCATCATCGGCCCGGGCGGGATGATCATTCCGCGCGGCCCCGACGACAAGCCGAGCGCGCGCAACCAGTGGGGGATCGGCGCGCGCTTCCGCGTCCTCGGCGACACCGAGCTCGGCCTGTACCACCTGCACTACAACGACATGAACCCGAGTGTCGTCACGACCTACTTCCCGACGCTCCAGTACCAGCAGAAGTATTTCAGCAACATCAAGCTGACCGGCGCGAGCTTCTCGACGCAGGTCGGCCCGGTGAACGTCGCCGGCGAAGTGTCGTACCGCCAGGGCGCGGCCGTGCTCGTCAACACGCCGACCGGCCCGCAGTCGACCCGCGCGAACGTGCTGCAGACCAACCTGTCCGGCATCTACTCGATCGGGCCGAGCTTCCTCGCGAATTCGCAGTCGCTGATCGGCGAACTCACGTACGTGCATGCCGGCAGCATCTCCGAGCTCGACGGCTCGACCACGCTCGCGAATTCGCGCAATGCGCTCGCGATGGAGATCGCGTGGACGCTCAGCTACAAGAACGTGTTCAACGGCTGGGATCTCGACGTGCCGCTGACCTACACGCACGACCTGACGGGTACGTCGCCGCTCGCCGGTGCGCTCGGCTCGCTGACCGGCCAGGGCGACCACCGCGTGACGGCCGGCGTGACCTTCACGCGCCTGAGCAACCTGCAGCTGTCGCTCGTCTACGCGAAGTTCCTCGGCTCGCCGAACCCGGTCACGCGCCCGCTCGCCGATCGCGACTACGTGCTGGCCACGGCGACCTACCACTTCTGAGCGGCCCGGCCGCTCGTCACTCAGCACTATGAGGATCGATATGAAACGCATTCATCTCCCCCTCCTGCGCGCGTCGGTGATGGCCGCGTGCGCGGTCGTCGCGACGGCGTCGTACCCGAAGGTCACGCCGGACGACCTGAAGGCGCTCGACGGCCCGCTGACGCCGATGGGCGCGGTGCGCGCCGCGAGCAAGGACAGCGGCGTGCCCGAATGGTCGGGCAAATGGCTCGGCACGCCGCCGGACGTGCAGTACAAGCGCGGCAGCCGCTACCCCGATCCGTTCGCGAGCGAGAAGCCGGTCGCGACGATCACCGCGGAAAACATGGCGCAGTACGCCGAGCACCTGACCGACGGCCAGAAGGCGATGTTCAAGCGCTACCCTGCGACGTTCAAGATCATCGTCTATCCGAGCCATCGCGACTTCCGCTACGCGGATGCCGTGTACAAGGACATCCGCACGTACGCGCCGGATTCGACGATGACCTCCGACGCGAACGGCCTCACGAACGCGCCGCCGACGGTGCCCTACCCGATCCCGAAAACGGCCGCCGAGCTGCTGTGGAACCAGCGCTTCTCGTCGGCGATCGGCGCCGAGCAGGCGACCTACGACCAGGCGGTCGTGTACTCGGACGGCAACATCGCATGGGGCAAGGTGCGCTACGACATCTACTCGCCGCGCAACGCCGGCAAGTACGACGTGAAGAGCGACCTGAACAACCGCACGTACTACCGCAACGCGACGGAGCTGCCGCTGTCCGACCGCGGCTCGCTGATCGTCGGCTTCACGAACTGGGACAAGGCCGGCGCGGACAACTCGTCGCGCACGTGGATGTACAACCCCGGCACGCGGCGCGTGCGCCAGGCGCCCGAGTACGGCTACGACCAGCCGCAGGGCCCGGGCGGCTTCCGCACCGTCGACGACGACCGCCTGTACAACGGCCCCGGCGACCGCTACGACTGGAAGATCGTCGGCAAGCGCGAGATCTACGTGCCGTACGACAACTACAAGGCGATGGACAGCTCGGTGAAGTACGCCGACCTGCTGACCAAGGGCCACGAGAACCCGTCGTATATCCGCTACGAGCTGCATCGCGTATGGGTGCTGCAGGCGACGCTGAAGAGCAACTACCGTCACCAGTACGCGAAGCGCGTGCTGTACATCGACGAGGATTCGTGGATGACGCTGCTCGCCGACAACTATGACGCGCGCGGCCAGCTGTGGCGCACCAACGTCGCGACGACGCTGTACGCGTATGACGCGAAGGTGTTCTACCCGGGCGTCGTGTTCTTTCACGACCTGATCTCCGGCGCGTACATGGCCGACCGCCTGACCAACGAAGGCCCGATGCCGAAGCTCGACAACAGCCCGCAGTTCAACGAGGCGTACTTCTCGCCGGACGCGATCCGCAGTTCGGGTAACTAAGCAACCCCCGACACGGCACGCCCGCACCCCACGCGCCGGAGCCTCGCTCCGGCGCCCGGCGCCGCCCGCAACGGCGGCCTGTTCCATTCGATTCATTCGAGATTCGAGGGCTCTTTCATGTCTTCCCGCCTGCATACGACGCTCGGCGACGAGCTGTACGCCGCGTGGCACGCGCGTGCGCCGGTCGCGCCGCTGTCGAGCCGCCCGCGCCGCCTGTCGCTCGACGACGCGTACCGCATCCAGCAGCGTTTCATCGAACGCCGCATCGAACACGGCGAGGCCGTGGTCGGCAAGAAGATCGGCGTGACGAGCCAGGCCGTGCAGGACATGCTGAACGTGCGCCAGCCCGATTTCGGCATCCTGCTGTCGGGCATGCACTACGCGGCCGGTGAAGCGATCGCCACCGATACGCTGATCGCGCCGCGCGCCGAGGGCGAGATCGCGTTTATCCTCGCGCGCAACCTGCGCGGCCCCGGCATCGACCGCACCGACGTGATCGCCGCGACCGCCGCCGTCGCGCCCTGCTTCGAGATCGTCGATTCGCGCATCCGCGACTGGGCGATCCGCATCGAGGACACCGTCGCCGACAACGCGTCGTGCGGCGTGTACGTCCTCGGCGATGCACGCGTCGATCCGCGCACGCTCGATCTCGCCGCGTGCGAGATGACGATCGACAAGAACGGCGAGCCCGTCGCGCACGGTCGCGGCGACGCGGCACTCGGCCACCCCGCCGACGCGGTGGCGTGGCTCGCGAACACGCTCGCCGCGTACGACGTGCCGCTGCTCGCCGGCGAGATCGTGCTGTCGGGCTCGCTCGCGAAACTGATTCCGGTCACGGCCGGCGACGCGCTGTCGATGCACATCTCCGGCATCGGCAGCTGCGACGTCCGCTTTATCTAAAGGAACAATCCTGATGAAGAAAATCAAATGCGCACTGATCGGGCCCGGCAACATCGGCACCGACCTGCTCTACAAGCTGCGCCGCTCCCCGGTGCTCGAACCCGTGTGGATGGTCGGCGTCGATCCGGCGTCCGACGGCCTCGCGCGGGCGCGCGAGTTCGGCCTCAAGACCACCGACAAGGGTGTCGACGGGCTGCTGCCGCACGTGGCCGCCGACGACATCCGCATCGCGTTCGACGCGACCTCGGCCTACGTCCACCGCGACAACTCCGACAAGCTCACCGCGCTCGGCGTGAAGATGATCGACCTGACGCCCGCCGCGATCGGGCCATATTGCGTGCCGCCGGTGAACCTCGACGCGCACCTCGACAGTGCACAGGCGAACGTGAACATGGTCACGTGCGGCGGCCAGGCGACGATCCCGATGGTGTACGCGGTATCGCGCGTGCAGCCGGTCGCGTACGGCGAGATCGTCGCAACCGTGTCGTCGCGCTCGGTCGGCCCCGGCACGCGCAAGAACATCGACGAATTCACGCGCACGACCTCCGGTGCGATCGAACAGGTCGGCGGCGCACGCAAGGGCAAGGCGATCATCGTGATCAACCCGGCCGAGCCGCCGCTGATCATGCGCGACACGATCCATTGCCTGACCGACGGCCCGCCCGACGTCGATGCGATCACCGCGTCCGTGCATGCGATGGTCAAGGAAGTGCAGCGCTACGTGCCCGGCTACACGCTGAAGAACGGCCCCGTGTTCGACGGCAATCGCGTGTCGGTGTTCATGGAAGTTGAAGGGCTCGGCGACTACCTGCCGAAGTACGCGGGCAACCTCGACATCATGACCGCCGCCGCGGCCGCCACGGCCGAGCGTTTCGCCGAACAGATGCTGGCCGCGACGGCCGCCACCGCTTGAGTTGAGGAGCCACGCAATGTCACTTGCAGGCAAGAAGATCACCGTCCACGACATGTCGCTGCGCGACGGGATGCACCCGAAGCGCCACCAGATCACGCTCGACCAGATGCGCAACATCGCGCGCGGGCTCGACGCGGCCGGCGTGCCGCTGATCGAGGTCACGCACGGCGACGGGCTCGGCGGCGCGTCGGTCAACTACGGGTTTCCCGCGCATACCGACGAGGCATACCTCAGCGCCGTGATTCCGGAGCTGAAGCAGGCGAAGGTGTCGGCACTGCTGCTGCCGGGTATCGGCACCGTCGAGCATCTGCGGATGGCGCACGCACTCGGCGTCGGCACGATCCGCGTCGCGACGCACTGCACCGAGGCGGACGTGTCGGAGCAGCACATCGGCCTCGCGCGCACGCTCGGGCTCGATACGGTCGGCTTTCTGATGATGGCGCACATGTCGTCGCCGGCGCAGCTCGTCGTGCAGGCGACGCTGATGGAATCGTATGGCGCGAACTGCATCTACATTACCGATTCGGCCGGCCACATGCTGCCCGACGACGTGACCGCGCGCATCAGCCAGGTGCGCGACGCGCTGAAGCCGGAGACGGAGCTCGGCTTCCACGGCCACCACAACCTCGCGATGGGCGTCGCGAACTCGGTCGCGGCGGTGGCCGCCGGCGCGAACCGGATCGATGCGGCCGCGGCCGGCCTCGGCGCCGGCGCGGGCAACACGCCGATGGAAGTGTTCGTCGCGGTGTGCGACCGGATGGGGATCGAGACGGGCGTCGACGTGTTCGCGATCTCGGACGTCGCCGAGGATCTCGTCGTGCCGATCATGGACGCGCCGATCCGCCTCGACCGCGATGCGCTGACGCTCGGCTATGCGGGCGTCTACTCGTCATTCCTGCTGTTCGCGAAGCGCGCGGAAGCGAAGTACGGGATTCCCGCGCGCGACATCCTCGTCGAGCTGGGGCGGCAGCGGCTCGTCGGCGGGCAGGAGGACATGATCGAGGACGCGGCGCTGACGATGGTGCGGGCGCGGGAGGTGGCGGCCTGAACCTACGCGGCCGGCATTTGTCCGGAAGCAACGGCAAACGGGGCGCAAGCCCCGTTTTCATTTCGGATGCGCGGATCGAGTCCCCTCGATCATGCATCGCCCGTCGACTTCAGCGATGCTTCCCGCCATGCCGCTTGCGCCGATGCGCTTCGCGCGCCTGCAACAGCGACGGCATCAGTTCCTCGATGTATTGCCGCGCCTGGCCGCGCGTCACGATCTCGCTGAAGCGCTGATGGGCCTTGTCATGGCCGACCAGCGCCGCATGCGCTTTCTTCAGGATGTGCAGAAACGCGATCAGGCTCGTGCCGTCGCGCACGGGCAGCGCGTCGCGCGGGTCGAAGGCCGGTGTCGTACTCATGATCCGATCCTTTGTGGGCAGTCGGTGCGGCACGTCGGGGAGACGAGCGCCAGCAGGTCATTCGCGAGGCGGTCGCGATCCGTCAGCGGCGCGAGGCCGAACAGCCGCTCGAGCGTCGCGGCAACCGACGCATGATCGTACGGCGTATGGTCGACCTGCCCGGCCGCGACCCACGGCGAAATCACGATCGCCGGCACCCGCACGCCGTACACGTCGAACCCGAAGCCGCTCGCGTTCAGCGTCGCCGCCGCGCCGTCGTTCGGCGGCGGCGCGACGCCCGGCCTGACCGAATCGTAGAAGCCGCCGTGCTCGTCGTAGCAGATCACGAGCAGGCTGCTGTTCCACACTGGCGAATTGCGGATCGCGTTGTACACGCGCGCGGCGAGCTGGTCGCCACCGGCGAGGCCGTCCATCGGGTGTTGCGAGCTGCCGTTCTGGTAAGTGCCGTGCACGATGTCGCCGTAACCGGGCTCGATGAACGTATAGCGCGCCGTATAGCCGGCCGCAAGATCGGCCTCGAAATGCGCGAGGTCGTCGATGTCGAAGAAGCTGATGCCCTTCAGCGACGCGACCTGCGGCACGTGGCCGAGCGGGTCGCCGGTCTGGTCCTGGTAGATGCGCCAGTTGCCGTCGCCGATCGCGGCGAAGATCGACCCCTTCGGATACGGAAAGCCGTTGAACGCGTCCCATCCGGCCATTTCTTCCTTGGTCGGCGAATGGTCGAGCCCGGCCGACGACGCGCCGTGCAGGAAAAAGCGGTTCGGCCAGGTCGGCCCCGGCATCGACGCATGCCACGCGTCGCACAGCACGAACGCGTTCGCGAGCGCGTGCAGCGACGGCGCCTGCGTCGCGATATCGACGCCCTGCATGATCTTGCCCGCGTCGGCCGGCTGCGGCGGCGTGCCTTCGGAATGCGAGGTCGCGTAGTTCGACACGAACCCGGTGTTGACGACCGGCGGATACGGCTGCCCTTTCACGAACGGCACGCCCGCGCCGCACAGCTGCTCGAGCACGTCGGTGAATTCGTGGCACGGATCGGTCGGCATCCGGTCGGGCGCGCCGCCGCCGAACGGATAGACCGCATCGCCATACGCGTTGCTGTTGCCTGGCGACGCGGCGACGCTGTCGGGGTAGCCCGACAGCGCGAACAGGTGATCGAAGGAACGGTTCTCGAGCATCAGCACGAACACGTGCTGGATGCGGTCCTGAACCGACGGGGATGCGGGGGCTGCGTCTGCACTCATGGCGCCTCCTGGCGTCGCGCGACGAAAGTCCTGCTGGCACGGTCGTTGGCCCGCTGAAAGCTGCTGAAGGGATTGAAAGCCACGGCGCGGGCCGCGAATTGCCGACGAGTGTACGACCGCGCCGGCCCGCGCGTAAAGCCGCACGCGAACCGTGTGGCGGTGTGCGCGTTCGACCGCTTGCCGGCCCGTTGCACGAGGCCCTCCAAGACTAGGGCGTCGACCGTTTCAACTTCATCGTCGACCGTACGAGCAGGTCGCATCACGCGCCGATCGCCGAGACGACCGACGATGACGATGCGTTTCGTCGGCTCGTGCGATTCGCGACGGGGGGAGTGTCGGCGCGCTGGGCCGACGTGAAGCTGCAGCAGAACCGCGCGCGCGTGGCGCCGGCTTGCCGGCTCGCGTATCTCGACATGCTGACCGGCACGGATTTCGTCGACGACATCCGCGGGCTCGACACCCGCTTCCGGGTGATCGTCGGCGACAAGGATCCGGGGCTCGACGCAGCGGCGATGCAGGCGACGTTCCTCGCGCGGCATCCGAACGCGCGGCTCGTGACGATACCGAATTGCGGGCATTACCCGATGCAGGAATGTCCGCCGTATTTTGCGATGATCGTCGAGGATTTCCTGCGGGACGCGACCGCCTGCGCGTTGCGCACGCGCGGCGGCCGGTAAAGGCGGTATTGGCCGCCGCGGCATGACGATGCCGGCGGCAACCGGCGGACGGCACGCGATGTGTCGTCCACCCGGTTCGTCCGGCTTCGTCGGCCGGACGGGATTCGATCGGCGAGGCGGTGCGGCATGCCCGCGCAGATCGTTGCCGCTTAACGGCGCGGTTGGCCGGTGCGCGGCGGACGCGGCGAATTCGCGTCCTTGTGACGGAAGTTGATGCGACCCTTGGTGAGGTCATAGACCGACAGTTCCAGCGTCACGCGATCGCCCGCGAGAATGCGGATGTGGTTCTTGCGCATGCGGCCCGACGCGTACGCGCCGACCACGACGCCGTTTTCCAGCGTGACACGGTATTTGCTGTCCGGCAGCACTTCGTCGACGATTCCGTCCAGTTCCAGCAGTTCTTCTTTTGCCAAACCAATTCCTCCAGACAAGGTAATTGACCGCGGCCGCGGCGATCTGCCCGGCGCCGTGCCCCACAACGGGACGGCGGCCGGCAGGCTGCCGGGGATCGGTTCGTTCAGACGGGCCCAGGGCCTGTCTTGCGATCGGAGCCCGGCGCGTTGCGGCGTTCAGGCGGTCGGTGGCGGCGGCGCATGGCGCGCCGCGCAAGTCGGGACCGCGCCTGCAACGGCATGGCGGCGGTCTGCTCGGGTTGATGCGTTGAAGCGGTGATGCGCTCGCGAAGCGGCGGGCGCTTCACGAGGGCGTTGCGTCGCACGCGGGTCGCGCATGCGATGAAGGAGGCGTCACGACCGATGCATCGCGGATGTCGCGATGCATCGGTCGTGCGCATCGGAAACGCGCCGGCTGCCGCCAAAGCGGCGCCCTGCGCGCTAATCCATCCGGCAGCGGCCACCGCGTGGCGGCCGTTGCCGATGCGACTTACTGCGGCGTGATGTTCGACGCTTGCAGACCCTTCGGGCCGCGCTTCACTTCGAAGCTGACCTTCTGGCCTTCGGCCAGGGTCTTGAAGCCCGTGCCGCGAATTTCCGAGAAATGGGCGAACAGATCGTCGCCGCCGTTGTCCGGGGAAATGAAACCAAAGCCCTTGGTTTCGTTGAACCACTTGACGGTACCGGTATCCACAAATACTTCCTTAATACAAATGACGAATAATTGAACATGCGCCCGCGACGGGCACATAAAGAATCAAAAGAGGGAGAGACCAACGACCGCCGCACGGAGTGCGGCCAATGATGAGCAATCGAACTTCTTGAACACTTCGGTCATGGACACTACGCGCGAGCGGCCGTTTCGTCAAGTCTTTTTGATGCGATGCACAAGCATGCCCGCCGTCTACGCCTTATGCGGCGGGCGTTGCGGGCCGACGGGACGCATTTCGATGCGCCCCCTTTTTCAGCCGGCCCGCCGGGTTTTTACTGCGGCTCGAACACGTGATGCAGCGCCGGCGGCGCGGCGCCTTCGCGAATCCGCATTTCGAATGCCTTGCGCGCGACGCTCGTCGGCCGCACGTCCGCCACGTCCAGATAGAACTGCGAATACCAGTCGCGCATCTGGTACAGCGGCCCGTCGCCTTCGCACAGCAGCGGGTTGTCGATCCGCGTCTTGCTGTGCCAGATGTCGACGTCCTCGTAGAACGCGCGCTGCGCTTCCTTCACGTACGCGTTCGCGATCTCCATGTTCTGCGCGTCGGTCAGCCCGGCCACCTTCTTCACGATCACGCCGTAACGCAGCTCGAAGCTGTTCATGTCGATCGGCACGTGGCAGTTCAGCAGCACCGAGTGGATCGGCTGCCCGCCGCTCTGCCCCGTCATCTGCGTGATGTGCACGGCCGGCCCGAAATACGTCGACAGCGCGGTCAGCGCATCGCCGCCAAGCTTCTCGCTGCGGCCGACCATCAGTTGCGTCGCCTTGTGATCCTCGAACAGGTTCGCGAAATAGTCGATCGGCGCGCGATGCACGGTCGCGAAGTGCGCGACGTCCGAGATGTTGTCGACCAGCTCGCGGCAGTTGGCCTGGATCACCATCGTGTCGACGACCCAGTCCGACCATTCGTCGGAGAAGCACACGTCGAGCCGCGGAATCGCGACTTCCGGCGGCGGCGCGTTGCCTTCCGGGTCGTTCCACACGAACAGCAGGTTGTTTTCCTCGCAGGTCGGCCAGGCGCCGATGCGCGCCTTCGGCGGGATCCGCTTGCAGTACGGGATCGATGCGCACTGCCCTTCGCCGCTCCACGCCCAGCCGTGGAACGGGCACACGAGATGGTCGCCCTGCACCGTGCCGAGGCTCAGGTCGGCGCCCATGTGCGGGCAGTACGCGTCGACGACGTTGACCTTGCCGGTCGAATCGGCGAACGCGGCGAGCTTGCGGCCGAACGCGTTCAGCGTGTGCGGCTTGCCGTCCTTGAAATCGCGGGCGAGCCCGAGGCAGTGCCAGCCGCGCGCATAGCGCTGCGCGAGCGGCTGGGCTTCGATCTTGTAGGGGCGTGCGGACATGTGGGTTGACTCCTCTTGTGGAGAGCGCACGGCGGCCCGCCGCGCGCGGGGGAAATAGGGGCGCCGGTCAGCGCATCGGATTGCCGGGTTCGAGCGCGGGCGACGGCTTCAGCGATGCCGGGGCCGCCGGCGACGGCTGCTGCCGGTGCGCCACGCGGCGCTCGGCCCGGTCGACGCCGAGCCAAGCGGCGAGCGCGGGCAGCAGGAACACCGCGCCGAACAGGTTCACGAGGAACATGAACGCGAGCAGCACGCCCATGTCGACCTGGAACTTCAGCGCGGAGAACGCCCACGTGCCGACGCCGATGAACATCGTGACGGCCGTGAACAGCGCCGCCGTGCCGCGCTGGCGCATTGCGTCGGCGAACGCGTCCGGCAGCGTCGCGCCGTGGCGGAGGTCGTGCTGCAGGCGCTCGTACAGGTAGATCCCGTAGTCGACCCCCACGCCCACGCCGAGCGTGATCACCGGCAGCGTCGCGACCTTCAGCCCGATGCCGAGGCGCGCCATCACCGCATTGCACAGGATCGACACGAGCGTGAGCGGCACGATGATGCACAGCACCGCGCGCCACGAGCGGAACGTGACCGCGCAGAGCAGCGCGATCGCGCCGAAGATCGACAGCAGCATCGCGATCTCCGCGTCGCCGACGGCTTCGTTGGTCGCGGCCATCACGCCGACGTTGCCGCCCGCGAGCCGGAACGCGACGTTCGGCGTCGGGTTCTCGGCCGCGAAGCGCTTGATCTCGTCGACGACGTGCGCGAGGGTCGTGCCTTCGTGGTTCTTCGTGTAGATCAGCACCTGGATCGCCTTGCAGTTCGCGGTGTTCATCCCGTTGTCGGGGTCGAACGCGTTGGAACCCTGCGTGAGCCCGTCGCTGGAACGCGGCAGCGCGGCCCAGCGCGGATTGCCCTCGTTGAATGCGGCGATGAACACCTTGCCCTGCGACGACACGCTCGTCACCGACTGCACGCCGGCCACGCCGCGCATGTTCATCTCGAACTTCTCGATCGCGCTCATCACCGGGTAATGCAGGCACGCGTCGTCGAAGCCGGTCGTCTCGACGATCACCGACAGCACGTCCACCCCGATGTTGTACTGGTGCGTGATCGCCGCGTTGTCGAGGTTGTAGCGCGAGTTCGCGCGCAGCTCCGGCGCGCCGGTGCCGATGTCGCCGATCTCCAGCTTGCGCGATTCGAGCGTGCCGTAGGCGAGCAGCGCGAGCGCCACCGCGAACACGCCGAGCGCCGGCGCCGGCCGGGCGAACACCGCGAAGCGCGACCACATCCGGCTGCCGCCAGCCGCCGCGGTGCGCTGCGCACGCGCCAACGTGCCGCGCTCGAGGCGCGTGTACGACAGCAGGATCGGCAGGAACACCTTGTTCGTCACGATCATCAGCAGCACGCCGAGGCACGCGGTGATGCCGAGCTCGCGCACGATGTCGATCCGGATCCGCATGATCACCATGAAGCCGAGCGCGTTGGTCAGCAGCGCAACCGTGCCCGGCACGAACAGCTTGCGGAACGCATCGCGCGCGGCATCGGCCGACGACGCGCCGCGCACCAGCGCCTGCTTCCACGCGTTGGTCATCTGCACCGCGTGCGACACGCCGATCGAGAAGATCAGGAACGGCACGAGGATCGACATCGGGTCGATGCCGAGGCCGAGCAGCGGCAGCGCGCCGAGCAGCCACACAACCGGCAGCAGCGCGACGACGAGCGCCAGCACGGTGGTCTTCAACGAGCGTGTATAGGCGAACAGCAGCGCGGCCGTCACGAGGAACGCGAGCGCGAAGAACGCCATCACGCCCGCGATGCCGTTCTCGACGTCGCCCACCAGCTTCGCGAAGCCGATGATGTTCACGTCGATGCCCTGCTTCGCGTACTTCGCGCGGATCTCCTCCAGCTGTCGCGCGACCGCGCTGTAGTCGAGCCGCTTGCCGGTGGCCGGATCGGTCTCGCGCAGTTCCGCGCGGATCAGCGCCGACTTCAGGTCGTTGCCGACGAGGCGGCCGATCTGCCCGGAACGCGCGACGTTGCGGCGCACTTTCGCGAGATCGTCCGGGTTCGCGCTCGAGAACTGGCCCGGCACGACCACGTCGCCGCGAAAGCCGGCCTCGGTCACCTCCGTGTAGTGGACGTTCGGCGTGAACAGCGAGAACACGCGCGAGCGGTTCACGCCGGGAATGAAGAAAACGTCGTCGGTCGCATGGCGCAGCGCGTCCATGAACGACTGGTTGTAGATGTCGCCGTCGCCCTTCCAGCGCAGGCTCACGAGGATCGTGTTGGCGCCCGGAAACGCGCCCGCATAGCGCTCGAACACCTGCATGTACGGATGCTGCATCGGGATCATCTTGTTGAAGCCCGGATCGAGCTTCAGGCGCGTCGCCGACAGCCCGAGCGCGAGCGTCACCGCGACGCACAGCAGCATCAGCAGCTTGCGCTGGCGGATAATCGTGTCGGCGCAGCGCTCGACGAACGCGGCGAGGCGCGACGCGGGGACGGCTTCAGGGGGGCGTGACAGGTCGTTCATGGAATTCTCTTGTCGATGCGAAACGAACGGGAGCAGGCAGCGGGACCGCCGCGCGTCAGGACGGCGTTGACGCGGCCGCGCCGGCGAGCGGAGCGACGCCGGCCTCGCCGCCGAGCAGCAGCGCGCCGTGGCCCATGTCGAGCACGGCCGCGAGGCTCTGCACGCCGCCGAGCTTGCGCACGTCGAAGGTCAGCCCGCCGTCGCGCGACGCGACGATCGCGCCGCCCTGGCCCACCAGCACGAGTTCGCCGTCGGCGAGCTGCGTTGCGCCGAAGTACGACGCCGGCACGTGGCTGTCGACATGCGTCCAGGTCGCGCCGCGATCGGTGCTGCGCACCACGTTGCCGCGCATTCCGTATGCGACCCAGTCGCCGTTCGCGAGCATCAGCGCGCCGAACAGCGAACCGGCATACGGCGACGGCAGCTTGTCCCACGTCGCGCCGTTGTCGGTCGAGCGCAGCAGCGTGCCGCTCTCGCCCGCGATCAGCAGGTTGCCGTGGCCGTCGCCGACGATCGCGTTCAGGTGACGGTCGCCAGCCGGTGTCTTTACGGTCTGCCAGGTGACGCCCGCGTCGTCCGAGCGCAACAGCTGGCCGAAGCTGCCGGCCGCGAACAGCGGGCCGCCGGCCGTGCCCCACACGGACAGCAGCGGATCGGAATGCGCGTGGTCCATGTGCACGTCGCGCCAGTGCAGGCCGGCGTCGTCGCTGCGCACGATCCGGCCGTCGTGGCCGACCGCGATGCCGAGCGTCGGCGTGATGAAGCGCACCTGCGTGAGCGTCGAGCCCTGATCGCGCGTCACCGATGCCGGCCGCCAGTGGGCGCCCGCGTCGTCGCTCAGCAGGATCACACCGCGTTCGCCGACCGCGACGATGCGCGCGCCGGCCCGGGCGAGCCCGTTGATCTGCAGCCGGTCCGCGTGGATCGCGGTGACCGGGAACGCCGGCAGCGGGCGCGGCGAAAACGCGAACAGCGCGGCGCCGAGCACCAGCGCCGACATCGCGAGTCCGGGCAAAGTTCGTTTCATCGCTTGTCTCCTGTGTCTGCGTGCGACGACGGTTCGCGCCATCGCGCCCACCGCCGTCGCCTGCATGTCTCCGGGCCGTCGGTCGTTGCCGCGGCCTCGAATGGTCCTGAATGGCGGGCCGCTCGTACCGCGCGGCCCGTCCGCGCGCCGCTACGCGCCGACTTCGAACAGCGCGGCGGCACCCATCCCGCCGCCGATGCACATCGTCACCACCGCGTGCCGCACGCCGCGCCGCGCGCCTTCGAGCAGCGCGTGCATCGTCATCCGCGTACCCGACATCCCGAACGGATGGCCGAGCGCGATCGCGCCGCCATCGACGTTCAGCCGGTCGTCGGGAATGCCGAGCGTGTCGCGGCAGTACAGCGCCTGGCACGCGAACGCCTCGTTCAGCTCCCACAGCCCGATGTCGCCGACGGTCATCCCGAAGCGCGCCAGCAGCTTCGGAATCGCGAACACCGGGCCGATGCCCATCTCGTCGGGCTTGCAGCCGGCCACCGCGAGGCCGCGGAACGCACCGAGCGGCGTCAGGCCACGGCGCACCGCCTCGCTGCGCGACATCACGACCACGGCGGCCGCGCCGTCCGACAGTTGCGACGCATTGCCGGCCGTCACGAATTCGCCCTGCTCGACGACCTTGCCGCCGCTCCATGACGGCTTCAGCCCCGCGAGCCGCTCGGCCGTCGTGTCGGCGCGCACGCCTTCGTCGCGCGCGGCGTTTACGTCCTCGAAGCCGGCCGGGTTGCCTTCCTTGTCGAACAGCGCGCGCCGCACGTCGAGCGGTGCGATTTCCGCGTCGAAGCGGCCGGCCGCCTGGGCTTCAGCCGTGCGCTGGTGGCTCTGCAGCGCGAATTCATCCTGCGCGGCACGCGAGATCCCGTAGCGGCGCGACACGATCTCGGCCGTTTCCATCATCGCCATGTACGCGGCGGGCTGGTGGTCGAGCACGGCCTTCGAGCGCGCGCGATACGCGTTCTTGTGCTTGTTCTGCGTGAGCGAGATCGACTCGACGCCGCCCGCGACGACGATCCGCGCATCGCCCGCGCCGATGCTGCGCGCGGCACTCGCGATCGACATCAGGCCCGACGAGCACATGCGGTCGATCGCCATGCCGGGCACCGACGCCGGCAGCCCCGCCGCCGCGGCCGACAGGCGACCGATGTTGTAGCCCTGCGTGCCCTGCTGCGCGGCGCAACCGATCAGCACGTCGTCGACGTCGGCTGGCGCGACACCCGCGCGTTCGAGTGCCGTGCGCACGACGTGGCCGCCCAGCTCGGGTGCCTCGGTGTCGTTGAACATGCCGCGAAACGCCTTGCCGATCGGCGTGCGTGCGACGGAAACGATGACTGCGTCTTCCATGTCTCTGCTCTCTGAATCTAGAAGTAGTAACGGCTGATCGTGTCGGCCACGCAGCCGGGCTTCGCTTCGCCTTCGATCTCGACGGTCACGCGAATCCAGGCCTGCACGCCGCCGTCGAGCGGCTCGACGCGCAGCAGCTCGCCGACGGCGCGCACGCGCGCACCGACCTTCACCGGCGCCGGGAAACGGATCCTGTCGCAGCCGTAGTTGACGCCGAGCCGCGCGCCGTCGATCCGCACGATCTGCGGCAGGAAGTGATTGACGAGCGACAACGTCAGGTACCCGTGCGCGATGCACGCGCCGAACGGGCCGTTCTTCGCGCGCACCGGGTCGACGTGCACCCACTGGTGGTCGCCCGTCGCGTCCGCGAAACCGTCAATGCGGGGCTGGTCGATCGCGAGCCATGCGCTCGCGCCGAGCATGTCGCCGACGGCCGCCGCGAGTTCGCCGGGATGCGCGAACACGCGGGGCGCCGCGCGCACGGGGTCGAGGGTCGCGCTCATCATGCGTGCTGGCTGCTGACCGACAGCACTTCGCCGGTCATGTACGACGCGTAATCGCTTGCAAGAAACACCATCACGTTCGCGACCTCCCAGACTTCCGCGGCGCGCCTGAAGGCTTCGCGCGACGCCAGTTGATTCAACAAATCGGCCGGGGCCGACTTCTTCAGAAAATCGTGCATCGCGATGCTCGGCGCGACCGCGTTGATGCGCACGCCGTACGGCGACGCCTCGAGCGCCGCGCAGCGCGTGAGCGCCATCACGCCCGCCTTCGCCGCCGCGTAGTGCGCCTGTTCCGCCTGCGCGCGCCAGCCAAGCACCGATGCGTTGTTGACGATCGCGCCGCGGCCTCGGGCCTGCATGTGCGGCAGCATCGCGCGCGTCATCCGGAACGTCCCGGTCAGGCTAATGTCGATCACGCGCGACCATTCGGCATCGTCCATATCGACGATGCGGGTCGAGCCGCCGAGCCCGGCGTTGTTGATCAGCACGTCGACGCCGTCGAGCTTGTCCTGCGCCTCTGCGACGAGGGCCTGCACGTCGGCCTCCACCGCGACGTTGCACAGGCGGCCGTAGACCTGTTGCAGCCCCGTTTCGGCGCGCAATGTCTTGACCGCCTGTTCGAGGCGCTTTTCGTGGATGTCGGAAATGAACAGCGCGCGGCAGCCTTCTTCCGCGCAGCGGCGCGCGGCCGCGAAGCCGATGCCGGCGCCGGCGGCCGCCGTGATCAGCACCGATTTGCCGGCGAGCAGCTGGTGGCCCGGCACGTAGGCCGGCGCTTTCTGGATCTGGGGTTCGGTCATGCTGTTCCTCTGGCTTCCCTGGGCATGCCGAGCCCGCGCTCGGCCATGATGTTGAGCTGGATTTCGTTGGTGCCGGCGTAGATCGTGTCCGCACGGGAGAACAGGAACACGCGCTGCAGATGGGTGAGCTTTTCGTCGGCCGGATCGATCAGGTTCGCGCGCGGGCCGAGGGCATCCATCGCGAGCTGGCCGAGGTCGCGGTGCCAGTTCGACCAGAAATACTTGTAGATCAGCGCCTCGCGGCGCAGCGGCGCGCCGGCGCCGGCATCGGTGTCGTCCGCGCCGGACAGCATCCGCAGCGCGTTGTAGCGCATCACGCGCAGCCCGGCCCACGCGCGGCCGATCCGCTGGCGCAGCACCGGGTCGCGGTCCGCGCCCGATTCGCGCGCGGCGTCGATCACCCATTCGAGTTCGCGGACGAACTGCATCTGCTGGCCGAGCGTCGACATCCCGCGCTCGAAGCCGAGCAGCGTCATCGCGATCCGCCAGCCGTCGCCGGGTGCGCCGACGAGGTCGCGGGCTTGAGCGCGCGCGCCGTCGAAGAACACTTCGTTGAATTCCGCGCCGCCGTTGAGCTGCTTGATCGGCCGGATCTCGATGCCCGGCTGGTCGAGCGGCATCAGCAGGAACGACAGCCCTTTGTTGCCCTTCGATGCGGGGTCGGTGCGCGCCAGCACGAAGATCCAGTCGGAATCGTGTGCGAGTGACGTCCAGACTTTCTGGCCATAGACTCGCCACGTGCCGTCCGCATCCTGTTCGGCACGCGTGCGTACGTTGGCCAGGTCGGAACCCGCGCCAGGCTCCGAATAGCCCTGGCACCAGAACTGTGTGCCAGCGAGGATGTCGGGCAGGAAGCGCGCGCGCTGGTCGTCGGTACCGCATGCAACGAGCGTCGGCCCGAGCAGCCCTTCGCCGATGTGCCCCATCCGCCCGGGGCCGCCCGCGCGTGCGTATTCCTCGTGGAAGATCACCTGTTCGGCAACCGAGAAGCCGCGCCCGCCGGCATCCGTCGGCCAGCCGAGCCCGGTCCAGCCGCCCTTCGCCAGTTCCTGTTCCCACGCCTTGCGCAGCTCGGGCCACGCTTCCTCGTCGCCGGGGCCGCCGCGGTATTTCAGGCATGCGAAGTCACCGGTCAGGTGCGATTGCACCCAGTCGGCCACTTCGTGCCGCAATTGCTGTTCGCGCGTTTCGCTGTTCATTGCAGGGCTCCTGCGCGTGCGGCCGATGGGCGCGATGCCATCGCGGCGGCGGGGGCGAACGCTGCGTCGCGAGGCGATGCGCCGCCGTCGATCGCATGGGTCGCGATCCATTCGAGCAGTTGCGGCGTGCTGCCGAACTGCGCACCCGATGCCTGCGCGCGCTTGAAATAGAGATGCGGGTCGTATTCCCACGTAAAGCCGACGCCGCCGTGCAGCTGGATCGCTTCCTGTGCGCAGAACGCATACGCGTCGTTCGCGGCGGATTTCGCGGCGGCGATGTCGGCACGCAATGCGTCGCTCGGCTGCGTGCTGCCGGTTTCGGCATCCCACGCATGTGCAGCCCCGAGCACGGCCGATCGCGCCGATTCGATCAGCACCATCATCTGTGCGCAGCGGTGCTTGACCGCCTGGAACGACGCAATCGCGCGGCCGAACTGCACGCGCTGGCTCGTGTAGTCGAGCGTCAGGTCGAGGCATTGCTGGGCGCCGCCGAGCTGTTCGGCGGCGAGCGCGAGTGCCGCGAACCACGCGGTGCGCTCCAGCACCTGTGCAACCGCTTTGCCGCCAGCAAGCAGCGCTGCTCGGCTCACGCAGGCTTCGTCGAGCGCCACGCACGCGATCGGCCGTGTCGCGTCGAGCGTGTCGAGCGGCGTGACTTTGAGCCCGGATGCCGTAGCGACGTCGATTGCGAACAGGCCGATCGACCGCCCTTCGTTCGCGATCCGCGCGGGCACCAGCAGCAGGTCGGCGCGCGCGCCGTCGAGCACCTGTTCGAGCGTGCCGGACAGCGCGTAGCCGCCCGCCGTTTCTTCCGCGACGACCGGCAACGACCGCGAAACGGTCGGCAGGTCGAACGGCAGCGCGAGCGTCGCGCTGCACGCGCCTTCTGCGATCCTGGCAAGCCAGTCTTTCGCCAGCGGCGTCTCGGCACAGCCCGCGAGCGCGGTCGCCGCGAGGCACGCCGTCGAAAAATACGGCACGCACGCCACGCGCCGGCCGAGCTGTTCCATCAGTACGGTCTGCTCGACCACACCAAGCCCCAGCCCGCCGGCCGCCTCGGGCAATGCGAGCGCATTCCAGCCGAGTTCGGCGGACAGCGCGGCCCACAACGCATCGTCGCGGCCGGCCGACTGCTCGAGCGCGCGGCGCACGTCGGCGGACGCGCTGCGTTCGGCGAGCACGTCGGCCGCCGCGTCGCGGATCATCGCCTGTTCGTCGGTGAGCGCCAGATCCATTTCTCAGCTCCCGTACACGCGCTGCGCGGGGCGCGCGGCGGCGAGCAGCTGTGCCACCGCCGTGCCGACCTCGGCCGCCGCCCAGCGCGCGCCGCGATCGACGCTCGGGCCGGTGCGCCAGCCTTCCGCGACCGCGATCATCCCGCCCGCGACCTCGAACACCTGGCCCGTCACGTCGGCCGACAGCGCGCTGCCGAGCCACACGACCAGCGGCGCGACGTTGGCCGGATCGAAATAGTCGAAGCCGCCGTCCTCGGGCTTCTTCATCATGTCGGCGAACACGCCCTCGGTCATCGACGTGCGGGCGGCCGGCGCCAGCGCGTTCACGCGCACGCCGTAACGCTTCAGTTCGACTGCCTGCATCAGTGTGAGCGCGGCGATGCCAGCCTTTGCCGCGCCGTAATTCGACTGGCCGATCGAGCCTTGCAACCCGGCGCCCGAACTCGTGTTGACGATCCGCGCGTCGACCGGGTTGCCGGCCTTCGCCGCATCGCGCCACACGCGCGCCAGCACGCTCGACAGGCAGAAGTGGCCGCGCAGGTGCACGCGCATCACGTCGTCCCAGTCGGTCTCGGTCATGCTCGTGAACATCTTGTCGCGGCAGATGCCCGCGTTGTTGACGAGCACGTGCACGTCGCCGAATGCTTCGCGTGCCGCGTCGACGATCCGCTGCGCGGTGTCGACCCGCGTGATGTCGTCCGCATTGGCAAGCGCGCGACCGCCGCGCTGTGCAATCTCGTCGACGACCGCTTGCGCGGCGTCGTGCCGGATGTCGTTGACGACGACCGCCGCGCCTTCGGCCGCGAACGCCAGCGCGTATTCGCGCCCGAGCCCGCCGCCCGCGCCGGTGATGATGACGGTGCGTCCGTTACAGATTCCCATGCTGGTGCCTCGTGGATCGTGAAGGTGACGCGCTCACAGGCGCTCGATGATCGTGACGTTCGCGAGGCCGCCGCCTTCGCACATCGTCTGCAGCCCGTAACGGCCGCCCGTGCGCTCCAGCTCGTGCAGCAGCGTCGTCATCAGCCGTGCGCCGGTCGCGCCGAGCGGATGGCCGAGCGCGATGCCGCCGCCGTTCGGGTTGGTCTTTTCGTGCGGGAAACGCGTGTCCGCGAGCCAGGCCTGCGCGACCGATGCGAACGCCTCGTTCATCTCGACGACGTCGATCCGAGACCAGTCGAGGCCGCTCTTCTTCAGCGCAGCCTTCGTCGCGGGAATCGGCGCGGTGAGCATCCACAGCGGATCGTCGCCGAGCACGCTCAGGTGATGGATGCGTGCGCGCGGCGTGAGGCCGTAGCGCTTCAGCGCATCCTCCGACACGATCAGCAGCGCGGCGGCCGCGTCGCACGTCTGGCTCGCGACGGCGGCCGTCAGCGAGCCGCCCGGCGTCAGCGGTTCGAGTGTCGCCATCTTTTCCAGCGACGTATCGGGGCGCGGTGTTTCGTCGTGCATCACGCCTTCGAGCGGCACGATTTCCCGCTTGAAATGCCCGGCCTCGATCGCCGCGACCGCACGGCGGTGGCTTTCGAGCGCATAGCGCTCCATCGCGTCGCGCGACAGGTTCCAGTGATCGGCGATCCGCTGCGCGGCGACGAACTGCGACACCGGCGCGTCGCCGAAGCGCGCGCGCCAGCCGGTGCTGCCCGAGAACGGGTCGTTGAAGCCGAGTGGCGCCGCGCAGGTCATCGCGGACGAGATCGGGATCTGCGTCATGGTCTGCACGCCGCCGGCCACCACCACATCCTGCACGCCGCTCATCACCGCCTGCGCGGCGAAGTGCACCGCCTGCTGCGACGAGCCGCACTGGCGATCGACCGTCACGCCCGGCACCTGCAGCGGCAGCCCCGCTGCGAGCCAGCAGGTGCGCGCGATGTTGCCCGCGAGCGGGCCGATCGTGTCGACGCAGCCGAACACCACGTCGTCGTATTCATCGGCGGGAATCGCGTTGCGCTCGACCAGCGTCTTCAGCACGAAGCCGCCGAGGTCCGCCGCATGCACGTGCGCGAGCCCGCCCTTGCGGCGGCCGGTCGGCGTGCGCAGCGCGTCGACGATATAGGCTTGTCTCATCAGTTCAATTCCTCGAGGTCGAAGGTCTGCGCGGGGCCGATCGGCAACGCGTCGCCGAGGATCGCGTCGGCCACGCGGGCCTTGTGGAACGCGCTGTCGCCCCAACTGCCGGACAGCGCCCAGATGCGTTTCATGAAGATCTGCAGGTCGAGCTCCCACGTGTAGCCGATCGCGCCGTGCACCTGCATCGAGTGGCGTGCGGCGAGCTGCGCGGCCGACGTCGCCGCGAGCTTCGCGTGCGACACGAACACCGCACGTTGCGGGTGGTCGTCGGCGATCGCCTGTGCGGCGCGCGCCACCACCGGCCGTGCGAACTCGTAGCGGATCGCGACATCGGCGAGCAGGTGCTTGAGCGCCTGGTACGAGCCGATCGCCTTGCCGAACTGCTTGCGCTGCGCGCTGTAGTCGATCGCGACGTCGAGCACGCGCTGCGTGAGGCCGAGCAGTTGCGCGGCGACCGCGAACGCGCCGTGGTCGAGCGCGCGGTTCAGCAGCGGCCCGGCTTCGTCGGCGCTCGCGATGCGGGTGGCCGCCGACGGTTCCCAGTCGAGCGTGAACAGCCGCCGCGACGGGTCGACGCTGTCCACCGCGCGCCACGCGCACTGCGCCGGGTCGACGCAGTGCAGCTCGCCGCGGTGCTCGCACAGCAGCGTCTGCGCGACATGCACGTCGGCCGCATACGGGTTCACCGGATGCACGAGCGCGACGCGCGCGCGCCCTTCGGCGATGTCGCGCAGCAGCGCGTCGCGCCAGTCGCTCGCCGGCAGCCGCGCGAGCACGCCGGCCGACACGAGCGCCGTGTCGAGCAGCGGCTCGGGGCTGCCGAAATAGCCGTAGGCCTGCGCGAGCAGCGCCCATTCCGCTTCGGTCAGGCCGAGGCCGCCGTGCGCGTCGGGCACCGACACGGCGGTCAGCCCCTGCGACGCGAACAGCGCCCATAGGTCGTCCGAGCGCCCGGTCGGCGTGGCCCACAGCTCGCGGATCAGCTCGGGCGTCATCTCGGTCATCAGCAGGCGCTTCACGCTGTCCGCGAGCGCTTCCTGGTCTTCATCGAATACGAAATCCATACGATGTCCGTTCTGTAAGAGTGGCGCCGGCGCGCTTACGCGCGCGGCATGCCGAGCATCCGTTCGGCGACGATGTTGCGCTGGATCTCGTTGGTGCCCGCGTAGATCGTGCCGGCCTGCGCGAACAGGAAGCCGTCGAGCCAGTGGCCGAGCGTCGCGTGCTGCGCGGCCGTCTGCGGGACGACCTCGCCGTGCGCGCCGAGGATATCGAGCGCGGTCTGGTGCATGCGCAGGTCGAGTTCCGACCAGAACACCTTGTTGGTACTCGACTCCGCGCCGATATGGCCGCCCTTCAGCAGCCGGCTCGCGGTCGCGTAGGTCGACAGCGCATACGCCTGCGCATCCATCCATGCCTGCACCACGCGTTCGCGCAGCGTCGGATCGCGGTCGGCGCTGTCGCGGTGTGCGAGATACAGGTCGCGCAGCGCCTGCGCGGTGCGCTGGAAGCGTGCCGGCGAACGCAGCATCAGCCCGCGCTCGAACCCGGCCGTCGCCATCGCGACCTGCCAGCCCGCGCCTTCGGCCGCGAGCCGGTTCTCGACTGGCACACGTACGTCGTCGAAGAAGATTTCCGCGAAGCCGGTCTGCCCGTTCAGTTGGCGGATCGGCCGCACCGTGATGCCCGGCGCGGACAGCGGCACCATCAGGAACGTGAGCCCGTGGTGGCGCGACGATTCGGGATCGCTGCGGAACAGGCCGAACAACCAGTCGGCCCACACCGCGCGCGTCGACCAGATCTTCTGGCCGTTCAGCACGTATTCGTCGCCGATGCGGGCGGCCGTCGTTCGGATCGCGGCCATGTCCGAGCCCGCGTTCGGCTCCGACCAGCCCTGCGCCCACACGTGCTCGCCGGCCGCCATCGCCGGCAGGAAGCGCGCCTTCTGCTCCGCCGTGCCGAAATCCATCAGCGTCGGGCCGAGCAGGAAGATGCCGTTCTGGTTCACGCGCATCGGCGCGTCGGCACGCCAGTACTCTTCTTCGAAGATCAGCCACTCGATCAGGTCGCAGCCGCGCCCGCCGAGCTCGCGCGGCCACGTGACCATGCTCCAGCGGCCGGAATGCAGCGTGCGCTCCCATTCGCGGTGCGCGGCGAAGCCTGCCTCGGTGTCGAAGCTCGGCAAGCGCTCGCGCGGCACGTGCGCCGCGAGCCATGCGCGGATCTCCGCGCGAAACGCCTGTTGCTGCGGCGTATAGGTCAGGTTCATGCGCGTGCCTCCTCGGCGGTTGCCTGCGCATCGAAACGCGCGTCGCGCTTCTCGACGAACGCGGCCCGCGCTTCCGTCGAGTCGTTCGTCATGTACGCCTGCAGCGTGAAGCCCTGCTCCCAGCGGTACTTGTCCTCGAGATCGCCGTCCTCGACGCCGTTCAGCGCCTCCTTCGCGAGCCGCACCATCGCCGGGCTCTTCGCCTCGATCTTGCGGGCGATCGCGAGCGCCGCGTCGCGCAGCGTGTCGCGCGTCACGACCTGCTCGACCGCGCCGAGCCGGTACGCTTCGGCCGCGTCGATCATGTCGCCGGTGAAATACATCGCGCGCACCTTCTGCACGCCGAACAGACGCTGCAAATGCGCGCCGCCGCCCATCGCGCCACGGTCGATCTCTGGCACGCCGAAGCGCGCGCAGTCGGCCGCGACGACGATGTCCGCCGCGCCGCAGATGCCGATCCCGCCGCCGAGCACGAAGCCGTGCACGGCCGCGATCACCGGCTTCGGGTTGCGGTGCACCGCGCGGAACGTCTCGTAGTTGCCCGCGTTGACCGCCACGATCCGCTCCGGATGCGCGGCCAGCTCCTTGATGTCGACGCCCGCGCAGAAACCGCGCCCTTCGCCGCGCACGACGATCACGCGCACGTCGTCGTCCTCGCCGAGCGCGTCGAGCGCGCGAGAGAGCGCGTGCCAGCCCTGTGCGTCGAGCGCGTTCACGGGCGGATGGGCGATCACCAGTTCGGCGATGCCGTCGGCGCGATCGATCCGGAACGGCATTGCGCCGGCCGGTTGGTTGGATGCTGTCATCTCCATAGCCTCCCTGTTATGTTTTCACGCGACCTGCGTCGCCGGTGCGCCGCGCAGCGCGGCCAGCGCATCGAGCCGCTCGCCCGCTTCCGCGACGATCCGCGCGATCAGCGCGTCGCACGATTCGATCGCGCCGATCATCGCGGCCGCCTGACCGCTCGGCAGCACGCCTTCATCCGGGCGGCCCTCGACGATCGCGCGCTGGATCAGGAACGGCGCGTTCGCCGCCATCAGCGTCTGGCTGGCCGTGTAGTCGTGCGAACGCAGCGCCTTGATCGCGAGGCCGAGCATGTCGCCCGTGCTCAACCCGTTCTGGCGCCGCCACGCTTCGGCGGTCTTCAATGCGAACCACGTGCGTCGCAACGGGCCGAAGCGTTCGAGCTTCAGCAGATACGGGTTGTCGATCATCCGTTGCGGCAGCCCGTCGAGCGCGTCCGATACGCGGATGCGCGCCGGGTCGCCGACCGCGACGTAGCGTTCGAGCGTCTCGCGCGGCACCGGCGATTCGGCGCTCATCAGGAAGCGCGTGCCCATCGCGATGCCGGCCGCGCCGTACGCGAGCGCGGCAGCCAGCCCGCGCCCGTCGAAGAACCCGCCGGCCGCGACCACCGGCACGCGCACCGCGTCGAGCACCTTCGGCAACAGCAGCGTGGTGGGCACCGAGCCGGTGTGGCCGCCGCCTTCCGCGCCCTGCACCGTCACGATGTCCGCGCCGAGTTCGACCGCTTTCGCCGCGTGCTTCGGTGCGCCGACGGTCGGCATGCAGACGATGCCGGCCTCCTTGAAGCGGCGGATCGTCTTCGCATCGGGCCCCCGGCCGTAGCTCACCGCGCGCAAGCGGTGCTTGATCGCCAGCTCGACGACCTGCTGCGCGTTCTTCTGGAACATGTGGAAGTTGATGCCGAACGGCTGGTCCGTCAGCGACTTCACCTTCAGGATCTCGGCCTCGACCTGCTCGGGTTCGAGCGTCGCGCCGGCCAGGAAGCCGAAGCCGCCCGCGTTGCCGGTGGCCGCGACGAGCCGGGCATCGGCCACCCAGCCCATCGCGGTCTGCACGATCGGGTAACGGCAGCCGAGCAGGTCGCACAAGGGCGTATGCAGCGTCGTGCTCATGCGGCGGCTCCGTTGACGGCAACCGGTGCCTGCGCCTGAGCCTGTGTGTCGCCGCGGTCCGCGCCGTTCGGCTGGCGCTGCGAGCTGGCCATGCTGCGCGCGTCGTAGCCGCCGAGACGGTCGCCGCTCACCAGTTCGTTGTGCGCATGCGCGAAGTGATGCCACGCGAACGCCGCATCCATCGCCGCGCGCTTGCCCTGCAGTTCCTCGACGTGGTTCAGCGCCTGCTTGGTCAGCGTGAGGCCGAGGCGCGGCATCGTCGCGATCTTCGCGGCGATCGCGTAGGTCGCGTCGCGCAGCCGCTCGCGCGGCACCACGCGGTTGACCATCCCCATCTGGTACGCGCGCTCGGCCGGCATCCGCTCGCCGAGGAACAGGAACTCCTTCGCGATGCGCGGGTTCAGCTCGTACGCATGCGCGAAATACTCGACGCCCGGAATCCCCATCCGCACGACCGGATCGGCGAAGAACGCATCCTCGGACGCGACGATCAGGTCGCACACCCACGCGAGCATCAGCCCGCCCGCGATGCATGCGCCCTGCACCATCGCGATCGTCGGCTTCGGCAGGTCGCGCCAGCGCCGGCACATCCCGAGGTACACCTCCTGCTCGCGCGCATAGAGGAATTCGCCGCCTTCCTTGTCGACGTGGTCGTACCACAGCGATGCGCGATCGAACGACTCGTGGATGTCGCGGCCCGGCGTGCCGATGTCGTGGCCCGCCGAGAAATGCTTGCCGGCGCCCGCGAGCACGATCGCCTTCACCGCGTCGTCGTGCGCCGCGCGCCGGAACGCCGCGTCGAGCGCATACGTCATCTTCGAGTTCTGCGCGTTGTGATACTCGGGGCGGTTCATCGTGATCGTCGCGATGCCGTCCTCCACCGCGTAGTCGACGACACCGTCGCCGAAGGTCACCTGGGTCGCTTCCATGTCGTGCCTCATCCCCGGCGCGGCGCCGGATCGTTGCGCACGATCGTCGCGCGCAGGTTGTGCGGATCGAGCGCCCGCACGATGCGCAGGTCTTCCGCGGTCGGCGGGGCCGTCGTGCCGAGGTCGGGTGCGGCGATCAGCGGGAAGCCCGTCGCGTCCTGCACTTCGTCGAAGCTCACGCCCGGATGCAGCGAACGCACGCGGATCGCATGGTCCGGCCCGCCGAAATCCATCACGCACAGGTCGGTGACGATGCTGCGCAGGTCGACGAAGGTCTTCATCCCGGGCAGCCGGCGCGCCGGGTTGTAGCCGACCGTGCACACCATGTCGACTTCGCGTTCGACGAACGTGCGCTTGCCGTGGCCGCTGACGAAGAACGAGTTCGCGTGGTTCGTCGTGTTGCCGGGGAAGCCGCGCGCGCCGAGCAGTTGGGTTTTCGGGCGCGCGTAGTCGCTGCCGAGCCACGAGATGTTGGCCTGGCCGAAGCGGTCGATCTGCGTCGGCATCACGAGTGCGTGGCGGCGGCCGTGCCACAGGCAGTCGAACACGCGCTCGTAGGTCATCCAGCCGCTCGCCTTCACGCGATAGCCGTCGGCGCGGGGCCCAAGCGGCACCGGCTCCTCGACGAGATACGCTTCGCCGTCCGTCAGCATCAGCCCGTTGTTGTACGCGAGCCGCGCGAGACCGGCCGCGAGCCGCGGGCCCGTGCCGATGCCGGTCGCCAGCACTTCGCCGTCGTCGCGCCAGAGTCGCGCGGACGCGACGATCATCAGTTCCGCGAGGGAATGGTCGAGAGATTCGCTCACAGGCGCTCCTTTACAGAATCGGCAACGGCAGCGTCGTCACGTGCG
Source organism: Burkholderia sp. AU15512 (assembly GCF_002223325.1). NCBI lineage: Bacteria > Pseudomonadati > Pseudomonadota > Betaproteobacteria > Burkholderiales > Burkholderiaceae > Burkholderia > Burkholderia sp. AU15512. The sequence continues at coordinate 1,004,327 of NZ_NKEX01000006.1, read as the reverse complement.
ACAGGCCGCCGACGCCTTCGAGGTACTGGCGTTCGTCCTGGCCGACCACGTCGCGCAGGTACGCCGTCGTTTTCGCGTCGTCTTCCGCACTCGCGCAGTACGCGCGCAGGTGCGGCAGGTCCCAGCCGTAGGCCGGCCCGCACGACGTCGGGTGCGCGCCGCCCGGCGCAGGCACGACGCCGGTGACGAGCGAGCGCTCGAACGGATTGCGTTTGGCGGCATCGAGGTCCTCGCTCGCGAGCGACGCGTCGACCGTTTCCGCCGACACGTAGCAATGCTGCGCGGCACGGGCCATCCACGCATCGAAGAACGGATCGGGGCCATCGATGCGCGTGTTGCCCATCCGGTCGGCCGCGTTCACGTGCAGCAGCGCGACGTCGAGGTCGATCGCGGGCATCGCGAGCAGCGTCTCGCCGTCGTCATATGGCGATTGCACGGTACGCAGTTGCGGCGCGTGATCGAGCAGCGCGGTGCCGAGCCCGGCGCGGGTCGGCAGGAACGGCAGGCGCGCGGCGGCCGCGCGCAGGCCGAGCTGCAGCATCCCTTCGTCGAGTTCGAGCACGTCGACGCGGCCGTGCTCGCGGGCCCGGCGGAAATGCGGTTCGAGCGGAATCACGTCGAGCGACACGAAGCCGAACACCACCTTGCGCACCTTGTCCGCCGCGCACAGCAGGCCGACATCGGCGCCGCCGTACGCGACGATCGTCAGGTCCTTCAGGTTCGAGCGCGCGATTTCGCGCACCAGCGCCATCGGCTTGCGCCGCGGCCCCCATCCGCCGATGCCGATCGTCATGCCGTCGGCGAGTTGCGCGACCACGTCGCGCGCGGACATCGTCTTGTCGAGAGGTTTCATCGTCATCGTGCTGGCTTACCGGTATCCGATGCTGAAATCGTGGCCCCACTGGCTCACCTTCGTGGCCTCGAACACCGCGTGCTTCGACCAGTCGACCGTGAGGCCGCCGAAGCCGTATTCGAGATCGAAGCCGCCGGGGGTCTTCATGTAGAAAGAGATCATCTGATCGTTGCAGTGGCGGCCCAGCGTCGCGGACAGCTTCACGTCGTGCGTCGCCACGCGATCGAGCGCGCGGCCGACTTCGTCCATCGAGCCGACTTCCGCCATCACGTGCACGCAGCCCGACGGCACGGCCATCTCGAACAGCGCGAGGCTGTGATGGCGCGCGTTGCGGCAGTGCATGAAGTGGATGCGCTTCTCGGGTTCGGCCGGATCGGGCGTGAACTTCACCCGAAAGATGTCGGACAGCTCGAAGCCGAGCACGCCGCGCACGAACGCGTCGGTCGCGTCGAACTGCGGCGCGGGCAGCACCGCGTGGCCGAGCCCCATGTCGCCGGTGACGAAGTGCGAGACGCCCAGCGGCGACACGAAGCGGCGGAAGTCGCAGCGCGCGCCCCAGTACAGCTCGTGGCGATTGCCGGACGGGTCGGTGCACCACGCCATCGCCTGCACGCGGCGCAGCGCGGCTTCGTCGCGGGTCGCGCGCACCGGCTCGACGCCCGCCCGCTGCAGTGCCGCCAGCGCGGCATCGAACGCGGCGCCGTCGGGCAGTTCCCAGCCCGACGCGAAATAGCGGTCGGTCGAGCCGGGAACGATCACGTAGCGGAAATCGCGCTCGTCCATCTTCAGGTACAACGCGCCGTCGGGCGCGTCGAGCGCCTGCATGCCCAGCACGTCTTCCGCATAGCGGCGCCACGCGTCGACGCGGGTCGCCTCGACGACGACATAGCCAAGCGCACGGACATCGATCATGTCGGCCTCCTCCAGGTTCAGAATCCGTTGTTCGTGAAAGGATTCTGGCCGGTCGGGGGTGGTGTTACATCGTCTGTTGGGACGAGAGGCGGCGGGGAATCGGCGCGGCGCAGGTGCGCGCGGAAGCCCGGTGGGACGGGCCATGCATGCGGGAGGAGACGGCGAGCAGGTGCGGGTCGCCGCGGCGCGGCAGCCCGGGTCAGTCGAACGGGTTCAGCAGCCGGACGCCGGTGCGGGCGAAATCCGCGACGTTGCGCGTGACCACGGTGAGATCGTTGATCAGCGCGGTGGCCGCGATCAGCTTGTCGAGTTCGTGCGTCGGATCGGGCACGCGCAAATGCCCCCACATCTGGCTGATCTCGATGTCGACCGGCAGGATGTTCGGCGCATAGCCGGACAGGATGGTCGCCATCCAGGCCTCGAGCGCCGACGCCTGAGGATGATCGCCGCGATGACGGATCAGATCGACGCCGCGGCGAAGTTCAGCAACCGTCACGACGGACAGGTAAAGCGGGCTTGCGTCCGCCGCGGCCTGCGTGAAGAACGCCCGCACGCCCCGGTTGGTTCGCTTGCCCTTCCTGATTTCGCTGATGATGGACATGTCGAGCAAATATGCGGGCGGTTTGACGTCTTTTCTTTCGACTTCAATTGGTCAGATGCACATTTTGGCAAAAAAATACCTGCCCGACTGTGCATCTTGCCGCCATAAGAATTAAGCACTTACCGATGTTTTCTGAACAGTCTTTCCTACGTGGCCTTCATCTCGCTATCTTTCGTAGGTCGATGAAACTTGAACCCGCCCACGCAGGGCTTCAGGGAATCACAAGAAAATAAGCATTTGATTTTTGGAAGATACCTTGACAATCGCGCCGCTTACGTTTCCCTGTTCCTCCCAAAACTCGAACAGGTCGGCCGGATCGTGAGAGGAACGCAGTCGCTACCTCGTTGAGCAGACTCAACACGACGAGGCCATTTGGTGTGTCTCGGACGCCATCACATGATGGCGGGCATTGCGCCCGCCTCCGTATCGCACCGCGCGTTGCCACTGCTTCAGATATTGTTCGGCATGCTCGTGAGATCCATTATGGATGGCAAGCGCCGTTATAGAACAGAGATTCTGTCGCTGGATAAATCGGCGTGGTCACGTTCGACAGCCCGAGAGCAGATTTATCATTTAGATATTCTTGCTCGCTGGCATAGCTGCAATAATACAAATTAGACACATATTTGTAGTAGTACTTGGGCACCCCGTTTATGATTATCGCAAACTGACCGTTGAAATTCGGCTCGGGAATATAGTAGTTATTCCCCGAAACACTTGCATTGATAATTGGGCCAGCCACATCAAATAGTGCTCGCTGTGTAACAGGAAGCCAATGACTTCCCCAGGCATTGGCATCGCTTCCCCAGAAGTAACTATCGATCCCGATGACTCTCTGGAGACCGCATGACTGTGTGCAACCGTTCGCAGATTCCAGAAGAGAAAAATAACTCTTCATCTGCTGGGCCAGAGCGGTATCACTTGCTGAGGACGGCGCCGATGAACCCGGTTGAAATCCTTGCGCAACAATTACGATGGCCTTCTTCATACCTAGTTGGTCCAGGTGCGATCGCAATTGCGTCAGATAGGGTGAAATCGTGTTTGAGACGAACGACGGATCGTTGTTCCAGTTATAAGCATCGAAACCGACCCAATCAACATTGCTCGGGATGTCCCGCTCGGACATGGAGAGTGACGAGGAGCATGACGGACTGACATAACAATTGCTGTTGTAGACGACGTATGTTGGAATACCGGGAAACCTAGCATTCAATTTCGAAATTATCAACTCAAGCGAGCTCTTCGAAACGTTAGCGACCGTTGGCTCGTCATAAATATAGAGTGCGAGAATCTTGTCCCGATAACCATCAATCACTTGCTGGCCCAAAGTGTTGATTGCGCCATCCAAATCGCTTACTGGAGCGCCCCCGTTACCGATCAACCTCGACCAGACACTGATGATTGCCTTGGTTTGATACATCGAGTCTCTACCACGCACCGAAACGAATTGCTCAGGCGTGAGGTGGACGCCATTCAGCTTGTTGTAGGCTGAATTACTCCCGTCCATCTCGCTCATATATGTGCCCTGCAGATTTTGCAAATCCGATGCCGTAACCGTTGAAAACGAAGAAACAAAACGCGCGGTGCCAGCAGACGTCACGCACGGATTAATGGCAAGGACAGCAGCCAACAGCGCAGATAATTTAAAGCGCACCACGAAGGAAGATAGATTCATCGAAATTTCTCCATTTTTAATTCGCACTCTCGATTCACATCACTCCAACATGCCGAACCGCAGCACGTGCTCAACAATCTGATGCGATCCATGTTGGCCCTCGGAATGGCTCGCTGACTGTCTCGATATTAATCGTAGCACGACCACCTTCCCCCCAAGCCGCGTAATTCCGCCTCCTCGGACGCGTGGCTTTTTCTTGTGGGCGACTTATATAGCGCCCGCTCTTTTCGTTTCCCCTCTTCCTGGCGGTGCATTGCGGGTGTCCGTCGCGGCGCCTGACCGCGGCGACCCGTCGAAGCTCAATATCACCCGTAGCTACCGGTGCGAGAAGCTTCAGGCGATCGATTGCAATGGCTATTGCGCCGGTCAAGCCAAGACGCACGCGTAACGCGGCAAAAGGCTGGGGGCGTCGTCGACGGGCGTCACCAATCAGTACCTGATTCACTGCACGTGAACGAAAAACGGAGTGGTACCAGGCGCGACTGTCGGCTTGGGAGTCATCTCGGCGGCGTTCGCGCGGGCTCGCAAGAAGGCTGGCATTCCGGATGGGAATGCTCCATCGTTTCACGAGATTCGGAGTCTTTCGAAACGGCTGTATGACGAGCAGGAGAATGTCAACACGAAGGCGCTGCTCGGCCATATGTCCGACACGCCCACCGAAACCTAAGCGGATGCGCGAGGGATTGAGCCGATTCGAGTGAAGGTGGGGGCTTAACGAATTCTGAACAAGTTCCGAACACGCCCTTATGCGACAGGGGTTTCCGGCCGATCGAACGTTTCAATCAAATACACGCCTGGCCTCGCTGGAATCCTGAACACGTTGAAAATCCGCGTCGCCGCCAACATCGGGCATGCTCATCAACACTTGCGCAAACGTCTTTCGCTTCGGCCGGCCGAGCGTATCGGCCAGGATGGCCCGATGTTCGGCCTCGGCACTCCTGCCATTGGCCGCAGCCTGCTCCCGCAGGCTCTGAACGATACTGTCATCCACGTTACGCACCAGTAGATTTGCCATGAGTTCCTCCAGCCGGGTTTGCTGTCAATGTTAGCGTCACGACTGCGAATTGCAATCATCGCCACTGACGGAAGGAGAATGGTGATTCACAACGAGCGCATGCATCCTCTCGGCATGCGCCGCTCGCCCGACGGGTCGAACTGCTGTTTGCAAGGTAAGCCGGATCGGAACGGCGGAGAAAGACGGCCGATTGGCTACCCCCCCTCTTGAGAAGGTGCACACAAACTGCAGCGAGGCGGCAGCATTCATCGCCTCCGCTCGCTGTACCCCCAACGGTCGTCGGTCGGCCGTCTTGCCAACACCCGTCGCCCCGCCCGTATCCGCAATGCCGCCACTGCCCTCCCGGGCACACGCGACGATGCCTCACCCGCTCAGAACCGATACGAAATCCCGATCTGCAACACCGGGTACCACCGATAGCGCGACATCACCTGCCGCAGCGAATCCAGCCCGCTCGAGGCCAGGATCTGGCTCTTCGCCGGCCCGGCCGCGGCCGCCAGTTCCGGCGACAGCGTGTACGAACATTTCGGTATCCCGTACGCCACGCCGAGGTCGGCAACGAAGCCCAGCCCCTTCGACGACGGCCGGTGCCCGTAGCCGATCCCGAAGTACGGCATCACGGTCGGGTAGCGCGCTTCAGCCACCGCGAACATCCCCGGCATCGCCGGATAGCGCTTGCCGCCGAACACATAAGCGCCATTGGTCGGCACCGATACGCCACGGAGATCGTCGTCGTTGAAGCGCAGGCCGAGGGTCGCCCGGAAGCCGCTGCCGCGCCATGGAAAGAGGTCCGCGTACAGGCCGCCCTGGCGCAGCTTCAGGTCGTCCTGATAGCGATTGCCGGCTACCGTGAAGTCATGCGAAATATCGATCGCATTGAAGTCCGCATGCGCACCCAGCATCGAATTGAAGCTCACGGCCGCGCCGATGCCGACGCCCTGCGTGCCGCCCTGCAGGTAGATCTCCTGCGCGAGGACATGCATGCTCGCGGCACACGTCACCGCGACCGCTGCCCATCGTTTCACCGTCGTTTTCACGGGCGCCTCCCCCGACATGTGCCGGGCACGCCTCGCCAACGCACGTGGCCTGTGCCGCCACGCGTGACGCGAACCCCGGCACGACACCTTGCAAGCACGCTTGCTGTTCGACGGATCGGGAACGCGTTGCCCCTTGCGCATGGCCGATACGACATGCGCGGCATGTACGCCGCTCCAGGCGGCGCCCACGCCCCGATCCGATTCCCCGTTTGTTTCGATGTCGCTGCGTGCCGCCGATGCGTTCATCGTGGTTGCGTGTTTCGTTTGCACCGGCGGCACCGGGTCAATCGCAAAGCGCGTGCCATGCGGCGCAAATCGAAGCGGGACATGCGTCATCGCCGAACGCGGGCAGTCGCGCGGCGTGTAATCGGAGGAAATGTTTCAGGAACGCATCGTTATTCGGCAGACGAAGCCGGCACACGCGATCCGATGTGTCGGCATCGATGCCGCAATGCGTATTGAACGAGGCGGGACGGCCTTCAGCGCATGCGAGTCGTCGTCGCCGTCACGTGCATGCGGCGCAATGCGTGGACGAAACGTTGCAAGGATGTGACCTCGCGCTGCTCGAGCGCGTGGCCGACGTGCGATCGCACGTGGCGATGCAGGGTGAATACCGATGCGTGCGCATGCATCTTGTCCGCATCACGCACCGGAGTGATTGGCGTGCCGAAACGAACGCCAGGAGGCGATCGATGTTTCGGCTGGCGCCGTCGACAATCTAACGAGGCGCAATGTCGACGCCGATGACGACCGACACTCGAGCGCAGTCGCCCGGACAGCGTCTTTTGCCCGCGTTACAACCCGTACCCTCCTGACACATTCAACTGCTGCCCGGTGATGTAATTGGCCCGGTCCGACGCCAGGAACACCGCCGCCCGCCCGACGTCATGCGCCTTCCCCCAGCGCTTGAGCGCGAGCATCTTCTGCGTCTCGTCGATCCACGCCTGGTCGAATTGCCCCTGTTCGAGCAGCACCGGAAACATCCCGGCCTCGATCACGCCGACCAGGATCGAATTCGCGCGAATGTCGTAACGCCCTTCCTCGCGCGCCAGCCCTTTCACCAGCGCCTCGTTCGCCGCCTTCGGCGCGACCGACAACCCGTCGCGATCCGGCCAGCGCAAGTGCCCGGCCGAGCCTAGCGTCACGAACGATCCGCCGCCCGACGCACGGAAGTGCGGCAACGCAGCCTTCGCCGCCACGAAGAAGCCGACTGTCTCGACGTCGATCGCGCGGCGCCAGTCGTCGTGCGTCATGTCGCCGATGTAACGCTGGTTCACGAACGGCCCCGCCGCCCAGACGACCGTATGCACGCGACCATGCGCGCCGATCGCGGCCGCGAGCGCGGCCTCGACCTGGGCGGGATCGGTCACGTCCACGCAGTGCGTGGTGGCCGCAACGCCTTCGCCGCGAATCTCGCGCGCGACGCGCTCGGCCACGTCGGCCTTGCTCCGATAGCCCACCGCGACCGGCACGCCGGCACGCGCAAACTCGAGCGCGACACCCTGCCCGATCCCACCGCTGCCGCCGAACACCAGCACCGCGCCCTGCGGAAACCCGTTGTCGTTCATGCGTTCATCCCGTTCGTGTGTCGCGGCGCCGCTCAGGCCGCCGCCTCGGTCCCCGCCCGCAGGCGGTACTTCAGCACCTTGCCGGCCGCGCTCGTCGGCAATTGCTCGACGAACGTGAAATGCCGCGGCACCTTGTAGTTCGCCATGTTGCGGCGCGCCCAGTCGTTCAGTTCGTCGGCGTCGGCATGCGCGCCCGGCCGCAGCACGACATACGCATGCCCGACTTCGCCGAGCCGCGTATCGGGCACGCCGACCAGCGCGACCTGCGCGATCGCCGGATGCGCGGCGAGCAGCCGCTCGATCTCGGCCGGATAGCAGTTGAAGCCACCGACGATGAACATGTCCTTGATGCGATCGGTGATCTTCAGGTTACCGTTCGCATCGACGCAGCCGAGATCGCCCGTATGCAGCCAGCCGTCCGCATCGACGGTCTCGCGCGTCGCGTCCGGCTGGTTGAAGTAGCCGCGCATCACGTTGTAGCCGCGCACCCAGATTTCGCCGGTTTCGTCCGGCCCGAGCGGCTCACCGCCTTCGCCCGCGATGCGCAATTCGACCTCCGGCATCGGGCGCCCCGACGTATAGGCAACCGTCGCCGCATCGTCGCCCTGGCGGCACAGCGTCGCGAAGCCGCACGATTCGGTCAGCCCGTAGCCGGTCAGCACCGTCTCGAAGCCGAGCTCCGCGCGCATCCGCTCGATCAGGCTCGGCGCGATCGCCGCGGCGCCCGTCACCGCGATCCGCAGCGACGACAGGTCGCGCGTCGCACGATCGGGCGCATCGAGCAGCGCGTAGTACAGCGTCGGCGGGCCGGGCAGCACCGACACGCGGTCGTCGGCGACGCGCCGCAGCACGTCGGCCGGCTGGAACACGAGCTGCGGCAGCACGGTTGCGCCGCTCGACAGCGCGGCGAGCCAGCCGGCCTTGTAGCCGAACGTGTGAAAGAACGGATTGACGATCAGGTAGCGGTCGTCGGCGCGCACGCCGGCGATCGCCGCCCATGCCTGCGCGGCGCGCAAGTTCTGGCCGTGGGCGGTCATCACGCCCTTCGGGCGGCCCGTCGTGCCGGACGTAAACATCAGGTCCATCACGGTGTCGGGCGTGACCTGCGCCTCGCGTTCGCGCACCGCGGCCAGCGGCACCTCGGCGCCGCGTGCGAGGAACGCGTTCCAGGTCTCGTCGCGCGCGCCTGAAGGCAGTTCGCCGTCGAACACGACGACGCGCTCGAGCGTCGCGGGCCGGTGCGGCGCGAGCATCGCCGGATACGATTCGCCGAGGAAGGTGCCGCAGCAGAACAGCAGCCGCGCGCCGCCGTCGTGCAGGATGCCGCCCACCTCCATCCCCTTCATCCGCGTATTGACCGGCACGAGGATCGCACCGACGGTGTGGATCGCCAACGCCGCGACGATCCATTCCGGCAGGTTCGGCGCCCACACCGCGACGCGGTCGCCTGTCTCGATACCGCTCGCGAGCAGCGCGCGGGCCGCGGCGACGCGCGCCGCGTCGAGTTCCGCGTAGGTCAGCCGGCCATGCTCCGACTCGATCGCCGGATGCGCGCCGTGGCGCGCGGCTGCCCGGGCGATCAGCGCGGGCGTGGTCAGGATTTCGTTGTCCATCGTCATAGATCAGGGTGGCCGTGCGCGCCGCCGGCGCGCGACGGCTCAGTCGGGAAACACCACGCGCAGCGCGTCGCTCGCGGGCCGTGCGCAACAGGCGAGCGTCCAGCCGGCCGCGATCTCGTCGTCGTCGAGCACGTGGTTGCTGTCGAGCGCGACCTCGCCGCGCTCGATCCGGCACATGCACGCGCCGCATTGCCCCATCCGGCAGGAATTCGGCGCCGGCACGCCCGCGCGCAGCATCGCGTCGAGCAGCGTTTCGCCGGGGGCACTGTCGAACGCGAACGCGTCGCCGTCCAGCACCGTCTCGATCGCCGCGCCATCGCCGGATGCCGAGGCCGCCGCTGCGACGCTTGACGCCGTCGTATCCGCCGACGCCGATGCCTGCGCCCGCGCATCGGGCAGCGAGGCAAAACGCTCGACATGGACCCGCGAACGCGGCAACCCGAGGCCGAGCATCGCGGCCAGCGCGTTCTCCATGAACAGCGCGGGCCCGCAGATGAACGTCTCCTGCTGGCTGAACGGCCGCGCGAGTTCCTCGAGATGGCGTTGCTGCGGAATGCCCTGCACGCTGTCGAGCCAGTGCATCACGCGCAAGCGGCCCGGATGGCGCTGCGCGAGCTGCTGCAGCTCGGCGCGGAAAATCACCGAGCGCTCGTCGCGGTTCGCGTAGATCAGCGTCAGCATCCCGCGTCCGTGCACGAGCGCCGACTTCAGGATCGACAGCACCGGCGTGATGCCGCTGCCGCCCGCGAACAGCAGCAGGTCGCCGTCGAGCGTGCGCGGCGTGAACACGCCGGCCGGCGGCAGCACGTCGAGCGTGTCGCCCGCTTTCACGCGGTCGCACAGCCAGTTCGACGCGCGGCCGTCGCGCACGCGCTTGACGGTGATCTTCGGCGCGGCGTCGATGCCGGGCGCGCTCGACAGCGAATAACAGCGCGCGACGGTCGCGTCCGCGCACGGCACGTTCAGCGTCAGGAACTGACCGGGCCGGTACGCGAAGGCGTCGCGCAACGCGGCCGGCACGTCGAACACGAACGAGCACGCGTCGTCGCTTTCGGCAATCACGTCGGCCACGGTCAGCCGATGGAAGCGCGAATCGCTCATGGCCGGCTCCTCACGTCACGCGGCCGCACGGGCCACCGGCGCGCCGGGCGTCGTGTAGGCGCCGTCGAGATAGACGAGCGGGTCGACATCGCCGCTCATCAGCACCTCGCGGATACGCCCGATGAACACCGTGTGCGTGCCGTATTCGAAGCGGCCGTCCTGCTCGCACACGAGGCTCGCCTGCGCGTCGCGCAGATACGGCACGCCGAGCGCCGACGTGTGCCAGTCGCCGGTCGTGAAGCGCGCCTCGCCCTTCAGGCGGCCGCTGCAGTCGATCGCGATGCCTTCTTGGGCCGCCGACAACACGTTCACGCAGAACCCGGCGCCCGCGTCGAGCGGCGGATACAGCGACGCACTGCGGTTGATGCAGATCAGCAGCGAGGGCGGATCGGTCGACAGCGAATCGACCGCCGTCGCGGACATCGAATAGCGCCGGCCGTCGTGCGCGCTGCTGATGACCGTGACGGAGCGCGCGAGGCGGCGCATCGCGAGCAGCATGTCGGTGCGCAGCGGATGGGTGGTGAGATCGCTCATCATTGGACTCCGTCAAGTTCAGTCGTGGATGGCCGGGCGGATTGGCCGCCGGCGTCGGCTGCGCGAGCAGCCAGGTGGTCGGCGGCGAGATACCCGAAGGTCATCGCCGGACCGAGCGTCGAGCCCGCGCCGGGGTAGCTCGCGCCCATCATCGAGGCGCTGGTGTTGCCGATCGCGTAAAGGCCGTCGATGGGCTCGCCGTCGGCGCGCAGCACGCGGGCGTGCACGTCGGTGACGAGCCCGCCTTTCGTGCCGATATCGCCCGCGTCGATCCGCACCGCGTAGAACGGCGCCTGGTCGACCGGCCCGAGGCACGGGTTCGGTTTGTTCTGTGGATCGCCGTAGTACGTGTCGAACAGGTTGTCGCCCTTGCCGAACGCTTCGTCGATCCCGGTTGCCGCGTAGCGGGCCATGTCGCGCAGCGTGTCGTGCAGGCCGGCCGCGTCGATGCCGATGCGCGCCGCGAGCGCGTCGATCGTGTCGGCCTTCACGATCACGTCGCGGAATGCGGCCGGAATCCGTGAATCGGGCATCATCGACGCCGGCATGATCGGCCCGCACGGATACTTGCGGCGAAACCGCGCGTCGAACACCATCCACGCCGGCACGTTCGCGCCGGTGCGCGCATGGTCGCGATACATCGCCGGCACGAATTCGGAATACGGCGCGGCTTCGTTGACGAAGCGCTTGCCGAGGCGGTTCACGATCACGCAGCCCGGCAGGTTGCGCTCGACGAACAGCGCGCGCTGCTTCTCCTCGCCCGCGACACCGACCGTCGGCGCGCCCCACACGTGCGTCATCAACGCCAGCGCGCCGCCGAGCCGGTGGCCTTCGGCGATCGCGTCGCCGGTGTTGGCCGGCGGCGTCGCGCTCCACTGCGCCTGCGTCGGCTGCGGCAGGTAGCGCTCGCGCATCGGCTGGTTGCGCTCGAAACCGCCCGCGCCGAGGATCACGCCACGCCGCGCGACGATCGTCACCGGCTGCCCGAAGCGCTGCGCGCGCACGCCGGTCACGCGGCCATCCACGTCGAGCAGGTCGCGCATCGGCGTATCGAGCCACACGGGCACGTTGCGGTCGAGCAGCGCGCGGCGCAGCCCGCCGATCAGCGCGTTGCCGAGCGTCAGGCGCCGGTCGCGCCGCGTGCGGCGGCGCATCCCGATATCGAGCCAGTAGCGGCCGAACTGCGCGATCGCGAGCTTCATGAAGCCGGGCCCGCGCGAGAACAGCGTGTGCGCCTCCTTCGACGTCACCGCCACACGCCCGCCGATCAGCGTGCCGGGCGACGCCGGCCGCAGCTGGTCGAGTTCGTCGCCGAGCAGCCCGCCGTCGAACGGCATCGGATCGAGCGCACGATAGCCCGGCATCGCGCCCGGCACCTTCTGGAAGTAGTCCGCGTATTTCGGCAGCGACTGGTAACGCACCGGCGTTTTCGATTCCAGGTAGCGCAGCATCTCCGGCGCGCGGTCGAGATAGGTGTCGATCTTCTCGGGCGTCGATTCACCGGCTACGCACGCTTCGATATAGCCGCGCGCGGCCTCGCGCGAATCGGTCGCGCCCAGCTCGGCGATATGGTGGTTGCACGGCACCCAGATGCCGCCGCCCGACACGGCCGACGTGCCGCCGTACAGCGCCGTCTTCTCGATCACGACGACGGACAGGCCGCGGTCGGCCGCGCGGCACGCGGCGAGCAGCGCGCCCGCGCCCGAACCGACGACCACCACGTCGAACACGTATTGCTGTGCTTGCGGGTCGTTCATCGCTGCCTCGTCAGATGAAGAAGTCGGTGTTCTCGCGGCCGAGCATCACGGCGCCGAGGTTCTGGCCGAAGCGGTCCACGTTGTTCGCGTAGTGCGCGCGGGCCGCATGCAGGTCGAGGAAGCGGCGCACCAGCGGATTGCGGTGATAGATGCCGTTGCCGCCCGCGTAGCGCAGCAGCGCGTTCGCCGCCTGCGCGCAGCGCTCGGCGACCTGCGCGGACTGGTAGCGGAAATGCACGCGGCGCTCGATCGACACGGCCGGGCCGCCGGTGACCGACGCCATCAGTTCCGCGAAATTGCGCTTGAGCAGCACCTGCATCTCGTCGATCGCGACGGCCGCGTTCGCACACGCGTTCTGCGCGCCCGGATCGTCGGTCGTCTTCGTGCCGCTGTTGGCCGACACGCGCGTGGCCGCATAGCCGGTGAAATCGTCGAGCGCGCCCTGCAGCGCGCCGATGCACGATGTGCACACCGCGCGCACGAAGATCTGCGCGAACGGCAGCTTGAACAGCGGCGCGTCGTTGACGGCGAGGCCCGGGCTCGTGCCCATCATCCCGTCGATCGCCTTGTGCGTGCGGTACGCGGGCACGAACACGTCGTCGACGACGATGTCATGGCTGCCGGTCGCGCGCAGGCCGAGCACGTCCCAGTCCTGCTGGATCCGGTAGTCGGCTTTCGGCAGCAGGAAGGTGCGGTATTCGGGCGGCTGGCCGGCAACGGCTGGCGGCACCAGCGCGCCGAGAAACACCCACTCGCACAGTTCGCTGCCGCTCGAGAACTTCCAGTGGCCCGACAGGCGGAAGCCGCCGTCGACCGGCGTCACGCGGCCGACCGGCATGTAGGTCGACGCGATCAGCGTGGACGGATCGTTACCCCACACGTCCTGCTGCGCGCGTTCGTCGAACAGCGCGAGCTGCCAGTTGTGCACGCCGACGACGCCGTACACCCACGCGGTCGACATGCAGCCGCGCGCGAGTGCCATCTGGATGTCGAAGAACGCCTGCGGATCGAGCTCGTAGCCGCCGTAGCGCTTCGGCTGCAGCACCTTGAAGAAGCCGGCGGCCTGCATGTCGGCGATCGTCTCGGCCGGGATGCGGCCCTGCGCGTCCGCCTGCGCGGCGCGGCCGGCCAGCGTCGGCGCCAGTGCCTCGGCCCGGGCGATCAGCGTGGCGGCCAGTGCGTTCGAATCGTTGTCGCGATGCACGAATGTCTCCTGTGAAGCGGGTGATGCGCCGCGGCGCGTGCCCCGCTCTCGTTCAAAGTTGTCCGGCGCGGCCTGGCCGCGGGCGATGCTCGCCACCACCGATGGTCGGCTTCGCGCGAGCGCGCCGCATCGTCCGACCGGACGACGGGCGCGGCCCGGTGCATCACGCGCAGGCGCGCTCCTTCTCCTTGTTGAAGAACGGGATCACGTGCTCGCCGATGTTGCGGATCGTCTCCATCTGCGCGTCGTGCGGCACCGTGCCCATCTGGCACAGGAACAGCACTTCGTCGACGCCGGCTTCCTGCAGACGGCCGACATAGCCGATGCAGTCGTCCACCGTGCCGTACGCGTGGTTCGGGTTCATCATCGCGAGCGCCGGGTCGGCGAAGTTCACGACGACCTCCTCCGACGCGAAGCGCGAGCGGATCACCATCTCGCCGGTATCGGCCTGCACGAGGTCGTCGCCCCACTTCGCCGGGTCCGGACGCTCGCCGCCCGTGTACCAGTACGCGAGCGATTCCATGAAGTAGCGCTGGCCGCGGATGCCGATCTTGCGGGCGGCCTGGCCGTCGGCCATCACGACCGTCGGGCACAGCGCCGCGAGGTGCTGGGTCGGGCGGAAGCCGACCTGGTCCTCCTGCTTGCGGTTCGCCCACGCTTCGCGATACACGGCGTTCTTCTTCGCGACTTCGTCGGGGCCGCCGAAGCCGAGCACCAGCGCGCCCATCCCGCGCTGGCCGGCGCGCAGCAGCGCGTCGGTGTTGGTACACGCGAGGTACATCGGCGGATGTGGATCCTGGAACGGCTTCGGGTGGATCGGACGCTTCGGAATCTTGATGTACTTGCCGTCGTGCTCGATCTCGTCCTGCACGAACATCTTCGGCACGAGGTACATCGATTCGTCGATCATCGGCTGCAGTTCGTTGAGGTCATAGCCGAACGCGCCGGCTTCCTGCTGGCTGCCGCCCTTGCCGACGCCGAAGTGCACGCGGCCGCCGGACAGGATGTCGAGCAGCGCGACGCGCTCCGCGACCTTGATCGGGTGGTTCATCGCCGGCGGCAGGCACACGACGCCGTGGCCGAGGCCGATGCGCGTCGTGCGGCCGGCCAGGTACGCAAGGAAGGTTTCCGGTGCGCTCATGTGCGCATAGTTGGTCAGCGACGTGTGTTCGACGCACCAGATCGTGTCGAAACCGACCTGCTCGGCGAGCAGCGCCTGTTCGACCGTCTCCTTGAATACCCGGTGGTCGCCCTCGCGCGATGCGTCGGTGGTCTGGGCTTCGTAGATGAGGGAAAACTTCATTGCGTGCGTCTCCATGGTTGTTGGACGAGTCGGGTCGTGCAGCCCGCCCGCACGATACGGACGAAGCGCGACGGTCCACGAATGGGAGTGTCGGCGCGCGCACGGGCGCGGGCATCGTCTGTTCGGAGTACCGGCGCGCCCGCGAGGACAGAGGGGTTTCACCGTCATCCGATCGGACTGCGTGAGCGCGCGGACGGCGCGCTAGCATCGAACGGCGGGCGCGTGGCGCGCGCCGACCAACGACAAGGGAGAGAGGGAATGAAGGTATCGATGCTGCTGTATCCGGTCGACGACATCGACACGGCGCTGCCGCTGTTCGTCGACGGACTGGGCCTGACCGTGAAGTTTCGCGACGGCGACCGTTATTGCGCGCTCGACGGCGGCCCGCTGACGATCGCGCTGGTCGCGGGCGACGAGCAGATCGTCGAGCGCGCGGCGCTTACGCTGCGCGTCGACGAGGGCGACGACCTGTATGCGGCGATGGCGCGGGTCGTGAAGGCCGGCGCGTCGGTGCGCGTGCCCGTGCAGGCCGGGCCGCACGAATACCGCGCGGTGCTGGAGGACAAGAACGGCGCACTGCTCGTGATTTCGCAGAAACGGGCCGCTTGACCGCACGCCGCACGGGCGCCGGAAACGGGCGCCTCGTGCGCGGCGAGTTGGCTAAGCGTGCGCGCCCGGCGTGCTCAGGTCGCTCGCTTCGAGCAATTCGAGCAGCGTGCGCGCCGGTTGGCTGAGCCGCTTCGCGGCCAGCGCGATGAATTCGATGTCGGGCAGCACCGGCAGCGCATCGCCGTTCACCAGCGGCGCGAGCCCGCGCGTCGACAGATAGTGCGACGTCGCGGTCAGCCCGAGCCCGGCGCGGGCGGCCGCGATGCAGCCCGGCTGGCTGCTGCTCGAACACACGACCTCCCAGCCGATCCCCTTCTCCGCGAGCGCGTTCAGGACGATCGCGCGCGTCACGCTCGGCTCGGCGACCAGCACGAGCGGCAGCGGCCGCTCCGGATCGACGACGGTGCCGGGCCGCGCGACCCATTCGAGCCGCGTGCGCAGGAGCGGCGTGCCGCGCCGTTCGCCGAGCCGCCGCTTGCCGATCATCAGGTCGAGCGCGCCCGCATCCAGCCCTTCGCAGAGCCGGCTCGTCATGCCGGTGGTGATCTCCAGTGCGACGTCCGGGTGCGCGGCGCGAAACCCGGCGAGCACGTCCGGCAACGCGACGAGCGCGAGGTCGTCCGGTGCGCCGAGCCGCACCAGCCCCTGCAGCCTCGGCTTGCGGAACTGCGACTCCGCGCGGTTCAGCGCCTGCAGGATCACGTTTGCATGCACGAGCAGCGCCTCGCCGTCGGCCGTCATCGCGATCGAATGCGTGTCGCGCACGAACAGCCGCCGGCCGACGCTCTCCTCGAGACGACGGATGTGTTCGCTGACGCTCGACTGGTTGAGCCCGAGCTGCCGGCCGGCTTCGGTGAAGCTGCGGCAGTTCGTGACGGTCGCGAACGTGTTGAGCCAGACGGGATTGAGCATGGCGCATTGTCATCGGCATTACCGATGACAGTCAACGTCTTGAGGCCACTTCCCGATGACCATCGGAATCGGTACCATCGTGCGCTTGGAGACCGCAGGCGCCACGCAACCGCGTGAAGGCGCCCTCCGCGCCGGCCTTTGCACCACCGATTTCGCCATGTCCCGGGAACCCACACATTCCGCGCTGCTCTGGATCGTCGCCGCTGCATTCTTCATGCAGTCGCTCGACACGACAATCGTCAACACCGCCCTGCCTTCGATCGCGCAAAGCCTGCATGCTTCGCCGCTCGCGATGCAGCCCGTCGTGGTCGTCTATACGCTGACGATGGCGATGCTCACGCCGGCGTCCGGCTGGCTCGCCGACCGGTTCGGCACGCGCCGCGTGTTCTCGCTCGCGATTCTCGTGTTCGTGCTCGCCTCGATCGGCTGCGCGGCATCGCATACGCTCGGCCAGCTCGTCGCCGCGCGTGCGCTGCAGGGCATCGGCGGGTCGATGCTGCTGCCGATCGGCCGGCTCGCCGTGCTGCGCCGCGTGCCGGGCGAACAGTACGTCGCGGCGATCGCGTTCGTGTCGATCGCCGGCCAGCTCGGGCCGATCGTCGGGCCGACGCTCGGCGGCTGGCTCACGCAGGCGATTTCCTGGCACTGGGTGTTCATCGTCAACGTGCCGGTCGGCGTGGTCGGCTTCGTCGCCGTGCAGCGCTACCTGCCGCACGACCAGGCGCACCAGCCGCCGCCGTTCGACTTCGTCGGCTGTGCGCTGCTGTCGGTCGCGATGATCGCGCTGTCGCTCGCGATCGACCCGCCGATGCCCGCGCATCGCGCCGCATGGGCGGCCGGGCTCGCCGTGGTCGGGCTGGCGAGCGCGCTTGCGTACCTGCCGCACGCACGGCGCCGCGCGCAGCCGCTGTTCCGGCTCGGGTTGTTCCGTGAGCCAAACTTCGGCTCGGGCCTGCTCGGCAATTTGCTGTGCCGGATCGGCACGAGTTCCGTGCCGTTCATGCTGCCGCTGCTGATGCAGGTGCAGCTCGGCTATACGCCGCTGCAGTCGGGGCTGATGATGCTGCCGGCCGCGATCGCGGGCGTCATCGCGAAACGCTGGATCGCGCCGCTCGTGAAGCGGTTCGGCTACGCGGCGTTCCTGGTCGTGAATACGGGGATCGTCGGATGTGCGATCGCGGGGTTCGCGCTGGTGTCGGCGCGGCCCGCGCCGCTGCTGGAAGGCGCGCTGCTGATCGTGTTCGGCACGGCGAACTCGATGCAGTTCGCGGCGATGAACGGCGTGACGTTGAAGGGGCTGTCGCATGCCGACGCCGGCAGCGGCAACAGCCTGTTCACGATGATGCAGATGCTGGCGATGGGGCTCGGCGTGTCAATCGGCGGCGGCCTCGTCAACCTGTTTGCCGCCTATTGGGGCTCGATGGCGCACGGGTTCATGCTGTCGTTCGCGTGCATGGGCGTGGTGACGCTGTTGTCGTCCGTCGTGTTCCGGCGGATCGATACGACCGCGCCGCCGGCCAGCGCGGCCGCACGCCCGTCCGCGTGAGCGCGGCCGTCAGTTCGCCGCGCGGCGCTCGACGACGCGCTTGAGCACCCAGCGGATCGACGAACCGTCGGCCGGCGGCTGCGCAACGCGGTACTCGTCGATTTCGAGCGTGAACAGGTAACCGGGCTGGTATGCGAAGCCTTCGATGCCGGCGTACCACAGGCTCCACGGCTCGTTGGGGCTGTTGCGCACCTGCAGGCACTCCATCGGAGCGACGCCCGTGCAGCGCGCGGATTGCGGCGCGACGTACACGGTCTTGGTCACCGGTTTGCTGTCCGCCGGGCGCACCGCGTTCGGCTGCGTGGCGACCGCATCGGTCTGGCATCCGGCGAGGAGCGTGCTGCCGGCAATGACGGCCGCGCCGAGCAGCGTTCTGGATGGGCGAATCATCGGGTATTCCTCTGGAAGCGTTGAAGGGCCGATTAGAGGCCCCCACGACAAGAAAGTTCACAAATAGCTTACAGGAATCACACCCCCTTCATGCTCGGCGAGCCGCGCGACATCGCGGAATCGGTCACGTGGCTGTGCTCGCCCGCCGCGCGTTTCGTCACCGGTCAGGCGCTCGCTGGCGACGGCGAATTCACCGTGTGCTGATCGTGTACCATCGACGCTTCCCGATATGCCTGATCGCGCAGCGTTCGTCCGCCTTTTCACATGCGTGCGATCTGCACAGCGCACCTCGCCTCGCATGACCTCACCCGTTCCGTCCGACACCGCGCTGCGCCCGCTGCCGATCGATGCACTCACCGTGCCGGCCGCGCTCGACGGACGCACCGGCACCAACCGCTCGAGCAGCGCGCATCCGCAGATTGCCGCGACCAACGACCTCGACGCGGTGCGCGCGTGGCTCGCCCGCTTCGTCGATACGCCGACCACGTTCCAGAACTACCGCAAGGAAGCCGAACGCCTGCTGCTGTGGGCCGTGATCGCGTGCGGCAAGCCGCTGTCGTCGCTCACGCACGAGGATCTCGTCGTCTACCGGCAGTTCCTGCTCGCACCTGCGCCCGCCGAGCTGTGGTGTGCGAACGGCGGACGCAAGCATCCGCGCGACGATCCGCGCTGGCGGCCGTTCTACGGGCCGCTGTCGGCGGCCAGCCAGCGGCAGGCATTGGTGATCCTGAACGTGATGTTCTCGTGGCTCGTGCAGGCCGGCTATCTCGCCGGCAATCCGCTCGCGTTGTCGCGCCAACGGCAGCGCCGGCCCGCGCCGCGCGTCACGCGCCATCTCGGGCAGCCGCTGTGGCAGTCGGTCAAGGACGCGATCGCCGCGATGCCGCGCGACGACGCGCGGGCACGCTTCCATGCCGATCGCGCGCGCTGGCTGTTCACGCTGCTGTATCTCGGCGGGCTGCGCATCACCGAAGCGGCCGACACGACGATGGGCCAGTTCTTCTGCCGGCGCGACGCGGACGGGCGCGACCGCTGGTGGCTCGACGTGACGGGCAAAGGCGGCCGGCAGCGGCTCGTGCCGGCCACCGACGAGATGATGGCCGAGCTGTCGCGCTACCGGCGCGCGCATGGCCTGCCCGCGTTGCCGTCCGACGGCGAGGCCACGCCGCTCGTGCTGCCGGTCGGCCGCGCGCGCAAGCCGCTCACGCGCGCGGCGCTGCACCGGATCGTGAAGCAGGTGTTCCGGCACGCGGCCGACCGGCTGCGTGCGAACGGCGAAGCCGGCGCGCAGCAGGCGCGCGTGCTCGAACAGGCGTCCGCGCACTGGCTGCGCCACAGCGCGGGCTCGCACATGGCCGACGGCCGCGTCGACCTGCGGCTCGTGCGCGACAACCTCGGCCACGTGTCGCTCACGACCACGAGCCAGTACCTGCACGCGGACGACGAATGGCGGCATCGCGAGACGGAAGAGAAGCACCGGATCGGGTGGTAAGCGGCATCCGCCCCGCCCGCCGCGTCACACTCGATCAGTACACGCCCACCCAGTGCCCGGGCACCCACGCCCAGTGATTGCCGGCCCACCGGTAATGCCCCTTCGCCCAGCGATAGCCCGGCGCAGGCATCGGCGGCGGCACCTCGACGACGGGCGCCGGCTGCGGCGGCCGCACGGGTTCGACCACGCAGGCGGACATCAGCGCCGCACTGGCCGCCACCAGCATGGCGAGCGAAACGGATCGGATCTTCAACATCGTGGATTCTCCCTTTTGTGTAGTGGATCGATTCAGTGCCGACGCGGCAACGCGGCGCATCACGCGGTTCCGCGAATCAGCCCGCTCATCGGCCGCGTTGCACCGCTTTCCGCAAACAGCGCGGACGCGGTACGGTGCGGATCGAGCCGCAGGCTGTCGGCGGCGGCGCCCGAAATCAGCGCGTCGAGCGACGCGGTCGGTTTCAGGTCGCGCCCTTCGTACAGGTCGCCCGGCCGCAAACCGGGCCAGTCGGCAATCACGCGGCCGCCCGCGACCGCACCGCCCGCGAGCATCGCGACGGATGCCTGCCCGTGATCGGTGCCGCCCGTGCCGTTCGCGGCGGCCGTGCGGCCGAACTCGGTTGCGACCAGCACCGTGGTTTGCTGCCACGCGGGCCCGAGGCCATCGCGCAACGCGGCGAGCATCGTGTCGAGCGCTTTCAGCTGATTCGCGAGCCGTGCGTTCTGCGCGCTGTGCGTGTCCCAGCCGCCCGTCTCGATCATCGCGATGCGCGGGCCGTCGTCGCGCGCGAGGAACGTCGCGGCGAGCTTGCCGACGCCCGCCGGGTCCTGCCGCGCATGCGCATCGCCGGCGAGGCCGCGCGCGTCCATCGCCGACTGCCACAACGGGCCGAGCTGCGCATCGGCCTCGTAGAGCGCCGACACGCGCGCGAGCAGGTCGTCCGGTGCGGCCGGCAAACCGGACGGCGCGTACGACGCGGCCTGCACGGTGCCGCGCAACGCGAGCGGCACGGTCGGCGCGAACGCGATCGCACTTTCGCGCGTGGCCGGCAGCAGCGCGGCGAGCCGGTTCAGCCAGCCGTCCTTCACCTGGTACGGCGCGCGGCCGCCCGTCTCGAGCACGTTCTGGCCGTCGAAATGCGAGCGGTCGCGATACGGCGAGGCAATCGCATGAACGAACAGCGCCTGCCCGTCGCGGTACAACTGCGCGGTCTGCACGAGCGACGGATGCAGCGCGAACGTGCCGTCGAGCCGCGTCGCGGCCGACGTGTCGATTGCGAGCGGGCCGCGCAGCGACGCATACGCGGGTTCGGCATACGGGACGACGATGTTCAGGCCGTCGGCCGCGCCGCGCTGGATCACGAACACGAAGCGCCGATCGGTCTCGACGTTCGCGAACACGATCCGCGGTGCGACGAGGATCGCGCCTGCGCCGGCGGCGGCCACGCTCAGGAATTGTCGGCGGGACAGTGCCATGGTCATCTCCGTTGGAAATCGGGCGATACGAGCAGCAGCGCGAGCGACGTGGTCGCGCTTTCGGCGCGCGACAGCGCGGCCGCCGTCGGCGCGCTCAACGAACCGGCGAGCAGCGTGTTGCCGAGCGTGCGCGGGTCGAGCCGGTCGCCCGTGCGCGCGGCCAGCCGCTGCGCGAGCTCGACGCGGCGCACGAGCGCGTCGGGCGCGGCCCAGCTCGCGGCCACGTCGTCGTAACCGGCCGGCGAGCCGGGCCGCCACACCGGCTGGCCGAGCTGCGCGAGCAGCGGCGCGGCCTTCAGGTCGCCCGTGTCGCGCCAGCCGAGCCCGCGCAGCGACGACACGGCCCACTCCCACGGCGTCTTGAACTTGCGGTTGACCGGCGACCACGCATCCGTCGAATCGACGAGCGCGCGATAGACGCTCGGCAAATCGCCGCCGCTCGCGTCGAACGCACGCGCCAGCCGGTCGGTCAGCGCCGGCGGCGGATGGTCGGCGACGAAATGACGGGCCAGCTGGAGCGCGATATGCCGGCCGGTCGACTCCGAATGCGCGAGGTCGTGCAGGATCGCGCGCGCCTGCGCTTCGCCGGGCTGGTCGTAGCTGCGGCCCATCACGGTCCGCACGCCGGGCTCGTGCAGTTTCGGGCGAAACACGAACGCGCCGGGCGCCGCATCGCCGGGCTGCGGGCCGCGCCCACCGGCGATGCTCCAGCCGGTCAGCGCACGCGCGAATTCCGTCACGTCGGCCTGCGTGTATCCCGTGCGTACGCCGAGCGTGTGCAGTTCCATGATTTCGCGCGCGAGATTCTCGTTGAGCCCGCGCCTGGCCGACGGATTGCGTGCCTCGGCACGCAGCGCGGCCGGGCTGTCGGGGCCGACCGAGCGCGCCTGGTCGAGGAAAAGCTGCATCGCCGGATGCTGTTCGACGGCGACCAGCATGTCCTCGAAACGGCCGAGCACGTGCGGGCGGATCGCGTCGCGTTCGAACGCGCCCGCATAGGCCGCCACCGGCCCCTTGTCGACCGATACCGCGAAATGGTTCGCCCAGAAATGCACGAGACGCTCGACGAACGGTGCGGGCGTATTCAGCGCGCTGTTCATCCGGGCGACGACGGCGCTGCGATACGTGTCGTTGCCGTCGCGCCGGATCGACTGCTCGGTCGCGCGCTTCGTCGCCGGATCGTTGGCCGTCATCGCATTGCGTGCATCGGCAAAGCGCGTGGCGAGTGTGATTGCGTCCGGTTCGCCGGCCCATGCGGCGGGTCGTGCGTCGTAACGGTCGAACTGCGCGACGAGCGCCGCCTTCGGGTCCGCCGGCGGCGCTTCGTCGGCCCGCGCGCCGAGACCGAAACGGTTCAGCGCGATGGCGGCCGGTGTGATGTCGTTCGGGTGGTCCATGACAGGGCTCTCGCGATGCGTACCCGTGTTTAACGCTGGCCGGCGGGAAATCCGTCGCCGGGAAGACGAATATTTCCGGTGCGTCGCGCGGCTTTGAACGCGTGCGTGCTGCCGCTCGAATGCCCGTCGCGGATTCGGCTGACGCATGCAGCGAATCGGTGGGTCGCTCAGCGGCCGTATCGGGACCCCGCATCCCTGCGAAGGACGGGCCTGTTTCGACATTCGGTTGGCGGGCTTTCACTTGCCTGACCGGCCTCGATCTCACCGGAGGGCTCGCCGGCCGCCCCACCCGGACGCTTGCCGTTCCCGCAAAGCCGCCTAGACTCAATGGAAGGTATCGCCCCCGCGTCACGGCGTTTTGCCGTCCCGACCCAGCGACCACTACGATGCCCACTTTTTCCGTCAGCTTGCGTGCGCGGTTTCGTTGCGTCGGTGCGATGCGTGCGCGCTCGCGCTGGACCCGTGCATGGCTGCTTGCCGTCGCGCTGACGCTGCACGGCTATCCGGCCCATGCGCAGAATCCGCCCAAGGTCGTCGACATCCCGACGCGCCCCGGCGTGACTCAGCGGTTTCTCTTCATCGCGCCGGACGCGCCGAAGGCCGCGGCCATTCTCTATGCCGGCGGGCACGGCGGGCTGCAACTGGAACCGTCCGGCCGGTTCGGATGGGGCGCAGGCAACTTTCTCGTCCGCACCCGGCAGCTGTTCGTGAATGACGGCATCGCCGTCGCGGTCATCGATGCACCGAGCGACCGGCAATCCGCGCCCTACCTCAACGGCTTTCGGCTGTCGAAGGAACACGCCGACGACGCACGCGCCGTGATTGCGTGGTTGAAGGAGCAACTCCATGTACCGGTCTGGCTGGTCGGGACGAGCCGCGGCACCCAGTCCGCCGCCGCCATTGCGGTTGAGCTGGCCGGCGGCGGCGGACCCGACGGTCTCGTACTGACGTCCACGATCCTCCGCGAAGAGCGAGGCGGGACCGCGGTCACGGACATGAACCTTGCCAGTCTCACGATTCCGGTTCTCATCGTTCACCACCAGAATGACGGCTGCAAACATTGTCCGGTGTCCGAAACGGATACGCTGCTGAAGAAGCTGGAGCAGTCTTCGAAGGCCGAGCTGATGATCGTGTCGGGCGGCACGTCCCGGGGCGATCCGTGCGAAGCCTTTGCCTATCACGGCTTCAATGGCCTGGAGAGCGGTGTGGTCGACGCGATCTCCGCGTGGATGCTGGCACGCTGAACGTGCGTGCCGCGTAGCGAAGTCGCGGTGGCCGCTTGCGATCCTTCGCCGAAGCCCGGCGTGAGAGCATTGCCGACCAACCTTTCGCGCGCGTACGCGTTGCGCATCCCTGAAAACGCACGCCGCCGCACGTTGCCCGTGCGGCGTTGGCTTACTTGCTCGCCGCGTCGCCCTGCTTCTTCTGCCACTTCGGCGGCAGCCGCCAGTTCCCGCTGCGCCGCAACCCGTCGACGAACTTCGCGCGCTCGTCCGGCGTCAGCGTCGCCGCGAAATCGACGACGCTGCGCTCGACCTGCGCACGCAGCGCCGTATCGGCCGCACGCGTGCGCTCGAGCGCCGCGTCGATCGCCGTGCGATCGAGTTGCGGCGCGGCGAGCAAATCCAGCACGGTGATCCGGTCGTCGCGCCCTTCCCGCGCGAAATCGCGGCCGTCCTTGCGCGCCGCCTTCAGCGCCGCATCGAATTCCTGCTGGCGAGCGTCCGGCAATTCGTCCGCGGCGAAACGCAATGCGGTGTGCGACGCCGGTGCGCCCGCCGCCCGCAGGTCGCGATGCGTCGAAAACCACTGATACGCACCGCCGCCGATCGCGCCGAGCATGAATACGTTCAGCACGACCGACCCGACGAGGACGAATTTCCAGCCACGTTCAGTCATTCATCACTCCAGTCCACGCTCGGCCCACCGAACGTCGTCGTCAGATAGCCCGGTTCATGCTGCGACGTCGGCACGCCGCCGAGCATCAGCATCGACACGGCCACCGCACCTGCGAGCGCGCCGGCCAGGCCGACGCCCGCGAATGCCGCGCCCGACCACCACACGGCGCCCCGCCGCCGCGCGCGCCGCGGGGCGGGCGCCGTCGCGACGATGCGCTCGACGAGCGCCGGCGCGGGCGGTGCGACCGTATCGTTGGCGAGCCACGCATCGAGTTCGGCGGCATCGTCCAGCGCGGCCAGTGCGTCGCCCGGATGCGCGCGCGCCCATGCCTCGGCGGCCGCGCGCTCGCCGTCCGGCCAGCGCCGCGCATCCGAGCCGTACGCGGCGACGATGGTACGAAATCGTTCGGGTGTCATCGGATGTCCTCGCTAGGTGAGTCGCCCGCCAGTTGCGCGCGCAAGTTTCGCCGCGCACGTGCAAGCAGGCTTTCCAGCGCGTCGACGGTAATGCCCATCAGGTTGGCCGCCTCCACGTTCGACATTTCCTGATAGTACTGGAGCACGAGCGCTTCGCGCTGCCGCGCCGGCAACGCCGCGAGCGCCTGCCGCACGCGCGCGTCGCGCGAGCGGGTCTCCGCGCGCTTGGCCGGCTCCGGTTGCGGATCGGGCACGTCGGGCAACACGTCGACCGGTTCCTCGCGGCGGCCGCGCAAGCGGTCGTAGCACAGATTCAGCACGACGCGATGCAGCCACGTGTCGAACCGTGCCTCTCCCTCGCGCCAGCCCGGCGCCTGTTTCCAGATCCGCAAGAACGTCTCCTGTGCGACGTCCTCGGCTTCCGTGCGGTCGCCGAGCATGCGCGTCGCGAGTGCGAGCAGCCGCGGCAACTTGCGCGCGACGAGCATGCGCACGGCCGACGCGTCGCGCGCGCCGACCCGTGCGACCAGCGCCGCGTCCGGATCGCCGTCGCTCAACGCGGGGCGCTCCAGCGCATCGCGCGTCTGGGCCGCGGCGCGATCGTTGACGCGCCCGCCGGCAGACTGAAACTCATCGTCGTGCTCTCCTTGCATGCGCCGCGCCATTACCCGGCCCCGCCCCAGTGGCGGTTCAAGATCGCCGCGCGCATCGCGCACGGCCTCGGCAAGGTCCGTTTCATCGGCATCCGTTTCAGGCTGCATGGCGATCGGGTCGATCGGGCGCCGGCCGCCCGTTTGCGCGAGCGGCGGCCGGCGTGCTCAATATACGACGACCGGCGCGGGCCGGTAATAGGCCGGACGCGCCGGCACCACGACACAGCCGGCCAGCACGACAACTGCGGCCGCGAGTATCACCACGGTTCGAACAGGCATGGCTGCGCCTCATGACGTTGCGGGAAAGCGCCACCGCACCGGCACCGCGTGCCGTGCGGCGGCATGCGCATCAGGCCCAGTGACCCGGCACCCAGCGCCAGGCCGGGCCGCGCGCGGCCCAGTGGCCCGGCACCCAGTGATAGCCGACGCGAACCACTTGCCAGTGGCCCGGAATCCACACGTAGCGGCCCTGCCGCCAGTGCCAGTGGCCCTGGTCCCACACGTAGCCCGCGCGCGGCGCCGGCATCACTTCGACGCGAGGCGCCGGCGGCGCGTAAGGCGCGACGATGACGGCCTGCGCGAAGGCGGCGGATACAGCCAGCGCGGCCACGCATGCCGCTGCGAACCGCAATGGGACGGAAAGCTTCATGTAAGACTCCGAAGTAGCGGGTATCGACCGGAAGCGGCCGTTCATGCGTTAAACGGCGCGGGCGAACGGAATCCGTCGCGGTGTCTGCAAATAAATTTCGGCCGAACCTGACGCGCGTCGGCGCTGGCCGGATGCCGCGATCCACGAGTTCGTGGCCTGAACCCACGCTTACGCGGGGTTGCCCTGCTGTCACAACCCGGCAAAACTGCCCTTCGACAATGTCTCGCACCGGGATCCCGCTCGTTTCCGGCTCACGCACTGGCCGCGCTCGCGCTCGGCCAGGCGGTTCCACCTCTCGCGTCTCCACCCACGAAAACACCGACCATGTCGAACCAGGACAACTCCCCGATCCAGCCGAACGAGCCGGCCGCGTCCGTCTCGCGTCGCGGCTTCCTGAAGCTCGCCGGCGTATCCGGCCTCGCCACCGCCGCCGGTGGCCTCGCGGCAGCCAGGGCCGCCGCGTCGAACCCCGACGGCACGCCCGAACAGGTGCACCTCACGTGGGGCAACGACCCGACGTCGGAAGTCGTGATCTCGTGGGCCTCGCTCGCGTCGGCCGTCAATCCGCGCGCGCGCATCGTCGCCGACGGCGAGCCGGCGCGCACCGTGCACGGCGTCCAGCGCGTGTACACCGACGGCCTGAACGGCGAGACGGTATTCGCGTACCACGCACGCGTGCACGGGCTGAAGCCGAATACGCGCTACCGCTACGAGATCACGGCCGACAACGACAGCAACGCCGCGCAGCCGTTCTCCGCGCATTTCTCGACCGCGCCGCGCGGCCGCGCACCGTTCCGCTTCACGAGCTACGGCGATCTCGCGACGCCGAACGGCGCGTGGGTGCTGTCGTCGCCGCAGAGCCGCTTCGCGGTGCAGGCCGTCGAGCAGTTCCAGCCGCTGTTCCACCTGCTGAACGGCGACCTCTGCTACGCGAACCTGAACCCCGCGCACCAGCCCGAGGTGTGGCGCGATTTCGGCAACAACAACCAGACGTCGGCCGCGAATCGTCCGTGGATGCCGTGCCCGGGCAATCACGAGATCGAGTTCAACAACGGCCCGCAGGGGCTCGACTCGTATCTCGCGCGCTATACGCTGCCGGAGAATGGCACGCGCTTCCCGGGCCGCTGGTACAGCTTCCGCGTGAGCTCGGTGCTGTTCGTCTCGCTCGATGCGGACGATGTCGTGTACCAGGACGCCGCCGCGTTCGTCGGCGGCCCCGCGCCGCTCGTGCCGGCCGCGAGCACCGGCCACCCGCCGATCGAACCGGGCACGTCGTTCTACGTGCGCGGCTACAGCAACGGCGAGCAGACACGCTGGCTCGAACACACGCTGCGTCATGCCGCGCATGACGACGACATCGACTGGATCGTCGTGCAGATGCACCAGGACGCGCTCAGTTCGTCGAAGACGGGCAACGGTTCCGACAAGGGCATTCGCGAAGCCTGGCTGCCGCTGTTCGACCGTTACGGCGTCGACCTCGTGCTGTGCGGCCACGATCACGACTACGAGCGCAGCTACCCGGTGCGCGGCTGCAATCACCGCGCGGGTGTCGATGCGACGACCGGCGAAGTCGTCGAGACGCTGCAGCCGCGCCCGGTCGGCTCGAACGACCCGGACCGCACGACGTTCGACACGAGCCACGGCACGATCCACCTGATCCTCGGCGGCGGCGGCACCAGCGCGCCGCTCGACGTGTACGGCGAGAACCCGGCCACCGGCTTTGCGCGGGCGAAGGTGTTCACGAAGCCGAACCGGCCGGTGCCGGGCACGGCGCCGAATACGTTCGTGCGCGCGCCGGCCGATGCGCTCGAGGATGCGATCTGGTCCGCGCGCCGCGATACGGGCACCGGTTACGGGATCGCGGTGTTCGACCACGACCCGGGCAAGCCGGGCGGGCACACGACGATCACGATGCGCTACTACCACGCGCCGGGCGCCGACCAGCACCCGACCGCCGATTACGAACTGTTCGAGACGATCGAGCTGAGCAAGAAGCGGCGCGAGCGGTGATCGGGCGGGCGCCCGTTGCGGCGGGCGCCTGATGCGGTGCAGTCAGGGCGGGTGGCGGCTTGGCACGCGCCAGACTGCCCGCCTCGCCCACCGGCCCATGAAGATGTGTTTCGAACACCGCATCCACACGACGCCGTCGGCCGACGCATTCGATGCCATCGCGAATGCGTTGCGCCAAGCGCATCACGCCGTCGAATCGATTCTAACCGACGACACTTGAAGTCCGCGGCGACGCCGGCGGCTGGCCGCTGATCGCCCTGTCAACCGACGAAGACGGTTTCTCCCCGGTCACGACGCTCGGGCCGACGCGGGACGCGATGCTCGACTCGATTGGCCGCGCGTTGTCGGCAAGCGGCGCGGCCAGGCGCATCGACGACGCGTGACCGGTAGCCGCGTGACGCCCGTGCTCCCGGATGATCAGCCTCAAGCGCCGGGCGAATCACCGCCGACGCCGCTGCCCGTTCTCCGTCTCCCCGTTAAACTACGCGTTTTCGCCGGCAATGGCCGTCCCGCATGCCGAATGCGCGCGTGGCGCATGCAGGCGGAACCGAATCATCCGAATTTGCATTGGCATGTTGAAACAGGCAGGAAGCATGAAGCGCAAGAACAAGGCCACGCTCGCCGGGCTCGGCGCGGTGTTGTTGTGGGCCTCCGTGGTCGCCCTCGTTCGTGGCGTGAGCGAAAGCCTCGGCGCGACCGGCGGCGCCGCGATGATCTATACGGTGGCATCCGCGCTGCTGCTGTTCACGATCGGCTTCCCCGATCTCAGCAAGTTCCCGAAAAAGTATCTGCTCTGGGGCGGGCTGCTGTTCGTCGCGTACGAGCTGTGCCTGGCGCTGTCGATCGGCTATGCCAGCAACGGCCAGCAGGCGATCGAAGTCGCGATGGTCAACTATCTGTGGCCGAGCTTCACGCTGGTCGCGGCGATCGTGTTCAACAAGCAGCGCGCCAACCTGCTGGTCGTGCCCGGCGTCCTGCTGTCGATGCTCGGGATCTGCCGGGTGCTCGGCGGCGACCGGGGCCTCGATCCGGCCGGCATGCTGCACAACGTCACGGACAATCCGCTGAGCTACGGCCTCGCGTTCGTCGGCGCGCTGATCTGGGCCGGCTATTGCACGGTGACGGCGCGCCTCGCCGACGGCAAGAACGGCGTCACGCCGTTCTTCATGCTGGTGGCGCTGGCGCTCTGGATCAAGTTCGCGATCGAAGGCGGCGGCGGCATGACGTTCAGCGTGCATGCGGTCGTCTACATCGTGCTGGCGGCATCCGCGCTGGGGTTCGGCTATGCGGCCTGGAACACCGGCATCATGCACGGCAACGTGACCGTCATCGTCGGTGCGTCGTACTTCACGCCGGTGCTCGCCGCCCTGCTCGCCGCGACGCTGCTGCATACACCGCTGTCGATCGAATTCTGGCAAGGCGCATCGATGGTGTGCGGCGGGTCGATCCTGTGCTGGCTCGCGACGCGCAGCCGGCGTCGTGAACAAGCCGTGCCCGTCCGGGTCGGCAACGAAGCGCAGGGCAACTGCCAGGGCTGACGATGCCGGGCGCTTTCGTTGCGATGCCGCCTGAAAGCCCTCCGGTGGCCGTGCATACCGCCAACCATGCGCGCTAGCGCGACTCCAGTGCGATACGCACGGCCAGCCCGGCCAGCACCGTACCCATCAACCAGCGCTGGGCCGACGCCCAGACCGGCCGCCCCGCCAGAAAGCCCGCGATGCCGCCTGCCATGCAGGCAATCAGCGCATTCACGCTGACACTCACGGCGATCTGCACGCAGCCGAGCGCCAGCGATTGCGCGAGCACGCTGCCGTGCCCCGGCGAAATGAACTGCGGCAGGAGCGACAGATACATCACCGCGATCTTCGGATTCGCGAGGTTCGTGACGAAGCCCATCGTGAACAGCCTGGCCCGGCTGTCGTGCGGCAACTGCCTGACCTGGAACGCCGAGCGGCCGCCCGGCTTCAGCGCCTGCCACGCCAGGTACGCCAGATAAAGCGCACCGGCGCAGCGCAGCGCGTCGTACGCATACGGCACGGCCATCACGAGTGCGGTGATGCCGAGCGCCGCGCACACCATGTAGAACACGAACCCCAGCGCGACGCCGCCGAGCGACACCAGCCCGGCACGGCGGCCCTGGCAGATCGAGCGCGACACCAGGTAGATCATGTTCGGCCCGGGCGTCAGCACCATGCCGAGCGACACGAGTCCGAAAGCAAGCAAGGTGGGCAAGGCCGGCACGGCAATCTCCTTCGGGACGAAGCGGTCAGGGGCGAGTTCGAACACTGTATTGCATCTCGACTGTCATCGGCTTGAATAAACTTCAAGTCGCCCATGAGCGCGGTTCATCGCTGAAGCCGCTCGTTACCTGGCCTTTCTCGCGCGCGTGTCGACCGCCTTCGCCGCCTTCGCGCGTTGCGCGTCGACGAGCCGCACGAACTCGTCTGCGACCGCGTTGCCGGCCGTATTCCACGACAACCGCACCGAGCGATGCAGCCTGGGCGACAACTCCAGCACGCGGCCGCCGAACGGCGTGTACGTGAGCGTGATGCGCGGCACGATCGACACGCCCATGCCGGCCTCGGCCATCGACAGGATGGTGCGCATCTCGACCACGTTGAACGCGGCCCGCAGCGGCACCCCGCC
Organism: Burkholderia sp. AU15512; assembly: GCF_002223325.1. NCBI lineage: Bacteria > Pseudomonadati > Pseudomonadota > Betaproteobacteria > Burkholderiales > Burkholderiaceae > Burkholderia > Burkholderia sp. AU15512. The sequence goes on along the minus strand of NZ_NKEX01000006.1, from coordinate 973,056 downwards.
GCGCGCGAAGTAATCCGCGATCACCGGCCCGCAGCCTGCCTTCGAGAAGATGAACGGCGCCTTGGACAACTGCTTGGCCGACACGCGCTTGCGGCCGGCGAACATGCCGTCGGCCGCCACCGCGACAAAATTCTCGTCGAGCAGCGGCAGATTGTGTGCGAACGTCTTCGTGCCGGCCACCACGCCGACGTCGGCCGTACCGTCGTCGATCCACCCTTCGACCTCGCTGTCCGTGCCTTCGAGCAGCACCGCCGACACGCCCTGGTGCATGTCCTTCAACGCCTCGAGCGCGGGCACGACGAACGCCAGCGACACGCTCGGCAACGACGCGACCACCAGCTTCCCTTCGAGCTTGCCGCGCGACAGGCTGAACTGCTGGCGCAGCAGCTGCGCTTCCCGCACCACGTTCTGCACGTACGGCCACAGGCGTTCGCCCGCCGCCGTCAGGACGACCGGCTGCCGGTCGCGCCACAGCAGCTTGACCTCCGTGAGGTCTTCCAGCTCGGTCAATGCATGACTGATCGCGGACTGACTGCGGCTCAACCGGTCGGCCGCAGCCGTGAGCGAGCCGAGTTCGACCACGGCCGCCAGTGCCTGCAACTGGGCCAGTGTCATCGACGCCTCCTTGTTCGAAGTTATGAATCCGGCACATGAAATGACAAACCATCATGAATTATATTGAACCGCGAAAATGATCACGTCGACGCGCCCCATGACGCGCCACGGCTAGTGCCGACTGCCCTTCGCAATGCTCGGGTAAGATGCACCGTCGAACCGCCTGTCGATTGCCTGCGGCCCCGGCCGCACAACGGCGCGGCGCCAGGCGATCGCTCCGGTTCAAGCCAATCCAGAACACCTGCGTGCCAGACACACGCGACCGCCGCGGGCGCCATCGACAGCGCTCGCTGCCGGATATGCCGCGACATGCCAATCCATGATGCATTTCAATCTGACTGAAGGGGTGCTGGTCTCCAGCCTGCAGGGGCTCAGCGCGTTCGAGCTGGCCGGCATCGCCATCGCGCTATTGCTGGGCGGCATGGCCAAGGGGATCACGGGCATCGGCGTGCCGCTGATCGCGATGCCGATACTCAGCCAGTTCCTGCCGATCCGGCATGCGGTGCTGCTGTTGTCGATGCCGATCATCCTCGGCAACATCCCGCAGGCGCTGGAAGGCGGCCAGTTGCTGGCGACGGCACGCAAGATCGCCGCGCCGATCGCGGGCACCGTCATCGGCAATATCGTCGGCGTGGCGATCCTGCTGTCGCTCAATCCGGGGCACGCGCAGGCGGCGTCCGGCGCGCTGTTGATCGTGGCCGCGGCGCTGATGCTCGCCGCGCCGAAGCTCAACCTGCCGGAAGCATGGCGGAAGCCCGTCGGTTTCGCGCTCGGCTTCGGTGCGGCGCTGATGGAGAGCATCGCGTCGGTTCCCGGCCCGCTGCTCGCCACCTACCTGATTTCGTCCGGCGCGACCGGGCGCGTCTTCACGAAGCAGATCGCGATCATCCTCGTGGTGTCGATCGTCACGCTGATCACGACGTTCAGCGGCGCCGCGCACGCGAGCGGCGCCGACCTCGCGATCTCGGCGGCGGCGAGCCTGCCGGCGATTGCCGGCATGTGGCTCGTTCGCCCGCTGCGGGACAAGATGTCGCCGAAGCGCTTCCGGATGGTCGTGCTGCTGTTCGTGCTCGTCGCGGCATCGCAGATGATCTGGAAATCGGGCGTGTTCCGGCATGGTGGCTCGCACGTTACGCAGATGAACCACGCGCATACGGGCAAGAACTGACAGACGGCGCAAAGCCATCGATCGCGCATGCGTTCTGAAAGCTGCGAAGCGTAGTATTCGCGGACCCGGCGTATCGCCCCGCCCGACGGGCCGAACGATACGTCACCGACTTGGCTGCTCGCTCGCGGATGCCCGCATCGGCGCTGCCACGCTTTCAAAGGCATGACATGGAAACCTACGTATTGCTCGGCTGCGGACTCGGCCTTGGCCTGTTGATCGCCGTCTGGGGCATCTGGCAACTCAAGTAACGCGTGGCCGCCCGTCCACGCGCAAGCCATCCGTATGGAGACGGACGGGAAAATGGAGTTTGCGTTTGTAGTCGTCACCCAACTCCTTCGCACTCCGATTCAGCCATCCGACAGCGTCGGCTACCCGCGTCCGCTTCCGTTCGAAAGCAGATGTGAACGCGCAGCGTCGAAGTGCGTGCATTCGGCCTTGAGCCAATTCGAAAACGCCTCGGTACGCGGATCGTCGGGATGGCGTGACAACAGCACGTAGCGCGCCGGCGCACGCACGTGCCGGCCAAAGACATCCACGAGCCGCCCGCTCGCGATCTCGTCATGCACGAGCGCGCCGCGCCCCATCGCGACACCCTGATGGTTCAGCGCGGCCGTGATCGCCAGGCTGGAGAAGTTGAACTGCGGGCCGTCAAGATGCGCCGTCCACGCCGGACGGACTTCGTCGAGCCACGTGCGCCACTCCACGAACTCGGGCGCGCCGCCCCACGGCGCAGCGTCGTGCAGCAGGACGACGCCATCCAGCGATTCGCCGCGGGCAAAAGCCGGATGCTGCGCCAGATATGCCGGCGTGGCGACCGGAAACAGGATTTCGTCGAGGATGGCCTCGGCATGCAGCCGATCGTATTGCACCGGGTCGTAGCGCACCGCGACATCGATGTCGTCGGTTTCCATGGCCTGGCGATCCAGCACCTGAAACTCGGCCTTCACGCGCACCGGCACGTTCGGCTGTTGCCGGTGAAATTCGGACAGGCGCGGCATCAGCCACTGCAGCGCGAGCGACGGCAGGCAGCTGACCTGTAGCGGGGCATTCGGCATGCCGAGCGCCTGAAGCGTGCGGTTGATGTCGACGAACGCGCTCGACATCGTCCCGAGCAGAATTGCGCCCTTCTCGGTCAGCTTCAGTCCGCGCGCCTGGCGCACGAACAGCGGATAGCCGAGCCGGTCCTCGAGGTTCCGGATCTGCTGGCTCACGGCGCTTTGCGTCAGGTTGAACGCCTGGGCCGTCTTCGTGAAGCTCAGCAACCGGCCGGCGGTTTCAAAGCAGAGCAACGCACCCAGGATCGAACCGTCGAGTCGCATAGATATCAGTCAGGCTAATGGATTCATTAGAAATCGGCGCTTTCGCGCAGGCGTCCCGGATCGTAGCATTCCGGCCATACCTGTCGTATGTCCAGCACAAGACCGATCCATGACCCTCACGCTCCAGCCCGCCGATCTATTAGCCAGACTGCAATCCCGTCACCCGCTACTGTGGCTGAATCCCCATGCCGGCAGCCCGTTGCCGCACGACGCGCCGGGGCTCGGCGCCATTGCAATGGCCGAAGCGCGGCTGGCGCGCTGCGAACCGCTGATGGCCGCGCTGTTTCCCGAACTCGCGGCAAGCGCGGGCAAAATCGAATCGCCGCTGATGCCGGCAGACGACCTGCCGCGCAGGCTGGCGCTCCCGGCAGACACACACGGCGCCTGGTTCATCAAGCGTGACGACGCGTTGCCGATCGCCGGTTCGATCAAGGCGCGCGGCGGCTTTCATGAAGTGCTCGCGCTCGCGGAGTCGATCGCGATCGAACACGGATTGCTCGACCCCGCGGGCGACCGGCGGATCCTCGCATCGGCTGCCGCACGCGAACGGTTTGCCGCGCACACCGTCATCGTCGGCAGCACCGGCAATCTCGGCCTGAGCATCGGCGTGATGGCCGCCGCGCTGGGGTTCGAATCGGTCGTCCACATGTCGACCGACGCGAAGCCATGGAAAAAGGCACGTCTGAGAAAGCGCGGCGTTCGCGTGATCGAACATGACGGCGACTATGCGCAAGCCGTCGCCGCCGGACGCGCGCAGGCACGCGATCAGCCGCGCAGCCACTTCGTCGACGACGAAGGCTCGCTGATGCTGTTCCTCGGCTACGCGGCCAGCGCCCGGCATCTCGCCGCGCAGCTCGCCGACGCGGGCCGCCGCGTGGACGCGCAGCATCCGCTCTTCGTCCATATCCCATGTGGTGTCGGCGGCGCACCGGGCGGCATCGCGTATGGCCTCAAGGCGCTGTTCGGCGAGCACGTGCATTGCTTCTTTGCCGAACCCGTCGCGTCGCCGTGCATGCTGGTCCAGCTGGCCGCCGGCCCGGGCAAGCCCGTGTCCGTCTACGACGTGGGGCTCGACAACCGGACCGAAGCCGACGGCCTGGCCGTCGCACAGGCATCGCACCTCGTCAGCCCGCTGATGGTGTCGCTGCTGTCCGGCGTGTTCACCGTCAGCGACGCGCAGCTCTACGCGCAGTTGCTCGCGGTTCAGCGCGCGACGGGCGTGGAACTCGAACCGTCGGCCGCTGCCGCCGTCAGTGGCCCCGGCTGGCTGACGGCGTCCCCGGCCGGCCGCGACTACGTGCGTCGCCACGCGATCGATCTGCGCCGGTCGACGCACGTCATCTGGGCGACCGGCGGCTCGCTCGTGCCGCCGGAAGAGCACCGACGCTTCCAGTCGCATGCGAAAGCGCTCGCCGGCGCCGCAGCCAACCCGTGACGCAGCGGGGCAAGCGTTCAGCCCCGCTCGCGAAGACGCGTTAGACTGTCCCGATGGAACAATGCCGTTATTGCCAGAGAATCCGCGATGAATGGGATTGCCACGGTGACGAATGCCGCCGGGCAATCGCCAAGGCGCTGCGCCGGCAGCGCGCGGGCCTGCCCATGGTGCCCGATCGCATCCGCAACGAACTGCCGTCCGGCGCGCCGACCCAGCAGGTGATCGCCGTGCTGTCGCGCCAGCGCCTGCGCGCGCGCCGCGGCAACGAGGAACGCCGGGAACGCAAGGAAATCGACGACGACGTCTGATCGATCCGGCAGCGTCGCAGTTCGCCCCCCTCTCCGCCCGCGCCTTCGCCGCCGCGCGCCCGTCCGCGCGTGCGCGCGCATCCGCCGCCCTTTCCCTTGCAAATCCGGCAACATCGATTAGGGACGGAAGGCATTTATCTCGAAATTATTGCCCCGGCTGCAACGATCTTTCGCCAAAACTCACGTTTACCCTAGGTCGACCGGCGCCTACGATGTAATCAACCGCTTACGACATGGTGTCGAACGCGGAAAGCCAAAAACATCGGAGGTCATCATGAAATCGCTCGTTTCCGCAGTCGTTGCCGCTGTCGCCCTGTCCGCCTCGTTCGGCGCCTTCGCCCAAAGCACCGTGACCCGCGCTCAAGTGCGCAATGAACTCGTCCAGCTCGAAAGCGTCGGCTACAAGCCGAGCCAGTCGAGCCCGTATTACCCGGCCGACATCCAGGCCGCGCAAGCCCGCGTGCAAGGTGCCGACAACAGCGGCTACGGTGCGCAACCGGCCGCGACCGTCCAGGGTGGCGCTCCGGCCGTCAAGGCGCAAAACCCGCGCGACTCGGTCTACTTCGGCCACTAAGCAAGCCTGCCGCTGCGCGCGTTCGCGCGCAGTCCGAACCCGCCACGAGCCCGTCTTGCGACGGGCTCGTGGCGTGTGCAACGCGCGGACCCTCGAGCGGCCGTCACCGGCCGCCGCCCGACGCGACCCGGCCGGCCGCTTCGTCCGTCCCGCTGCCGGCGCCACGCCCGTTGCCGACCAGTTCCTGATAGCGCACGAACGCGCGCTGCGCGGACGCCTTCGCCGCGTACATCGCCGCATCGGCCTTGACGAGCAGTTCCTCGGCCGACGCGCCGTCAGCCGGAAACTCGCTGACGCCGATACTCGCGCCGACGGCCACGCGCCGGTCGCCGAACTCCAGCTCCTCGTCCATCACGCGCTGGATGCGCGACGCGACGTCGCCGATCACCGCCGGTGAGCGCACGTCGGTAATCAGCACGATGAATTCGTCGCCGCCGAGCCGCGCGACCATGTCGCCGCCACGCAGCACGAGGCTCAACCGCTTGGCGACCGCGACGAGCGTGCGGTCGCCGGCCGAGTGGCCGTGCTGGTCGTTGATCTGCTTGAAGCGGTCGAGGTCGACGAACATCACGGCCAGCCCTTCGTGCAGCGCGGCTGCCCGCCGGATCGCGGCATCGAGATGCTCCATGAACAGCAGGCGATTCGGCAGTTCGGTCAGCGCATCGTGTCCGGCGAGGTGCGTGAGTTCCAGCTGCTTCGCGCGCAACATCGCGACCTGCGTGCGGATCTCGACGCGCATGCTGTCGAAACAGCGCGCGAGCACGCCGATCTCGTCGGCACGCCCGACCGGCAACTGCTCGGTGGCCGGATCGTCGAACACGTGCGTCGCGGCGCGTGCGAGCGTTTGCAGCGGCCGCGTGATCGCACGCGCGAACAGGATCGCGAGGATCACCGCCATCAGGCTCGACACCAGCACCATCCGGACGATCCGCTCGCCGAGCATGCCCGCCGGCGACAACACGTCCGCCAGCGGGCGCCCCATCCCGAGCACGACGAAGCGGTTGCCCTCGTCGTGCCCGAACGGCGTGCGCACGAACGCGAACATCTGGCCCGGCGCCGCGGCGGGGTCGGCCAGGCCATCGAGGGTCACGTTTGTGCGCGCGCTGTCGAACAGCGCACGCGTGACGGCGAAGCGGTCCTGCATCAGCACGCGCCGGCCGCGATCGAAGCCGAACGTCTGCGTCGGATCGGGATGCACGAGGAAATCGCCCCACTCGTTCGCGAGGTACACCGTGTAGTCTTCCGGCAGATCGCGCTCGAGCCGGTCGAACACGCGCGACAGCTCGACGTCGACGACGAGCGCCCCCACCGTCTGGCCCGACGCGTCGACGACCGGCGTACCCACGCGCAGGATCGGCAGCCCTTCGGCCGCGTGCGCCCCCGTCTCGTGGTTGATCACGATCGGCGACAGGTAGATATGACCGGGCGCCGTGGCCAGCGTATCGAATACGTAGGAAAACTGTCCTTTCTCCTGCAACGCACGGTCCGGCAGGACGACGATGCCATGCGCATCGCGATCGACGCGGATGCGTTCGAGGCCGAAATCCCCGCGCGCGATCAGGCGGATCTGCAGGTACTCCGGGTGATTTCTCATGAAGCTGTAGAACACCTGCTCGAGCCGCGCACGTGGCGCGCCATCCCGGTTGTCGCCGCCGGAGACCCGCGCACACGACGGCAACTGTGCGAGCACGAGCGCATCGTCCGAGACGTCGGACAGCGCCGTGGTGAAGCGCTGCCCGAGCAGTTGCGTCGACATCAGCAGGCTGTGCTGCGCTTCCTGCACGAGCATCGTGCGGTTCGCGCGATACGCGTAATAGCCGGTCGTGCCGGACGCGATCACGCCGATGCAGGCGAACAGCACCGACAGTTTCGACGTGAGCCCGAGCCGGATCATTTTCCGAAACGCTCCGGCCGGTCGCCCGACACGATGCGGCTCCACAGCGATTCGCGCCGCGCGATGTCCTCGACGGGCTGGAGCCAGACGAGATGCTGGTGGCCGGTGTCGAGTCCCGGCGGCGACGCGAGCGTGTTCGCGAGGCCCTGGCGTTCGGTCAGCAGCGCGCCGATCGCCGGTTCGAGCATGTAATTGATCCACGCGAACGCGAGCGCCGGATGTTGCGCGCCGCGCGTGACAGCCCAGCAGTCGAGCCACGCGAGCGCGCCTTCATCCGGGATCACGTAGCCGACGTCCGCGCCGGCCCGTCGCAGCAGTTCGACCTGTTGCGTGCCGTAGTTGCCGAACATCAGCGCCGCACGATGCTGGACGAACAACGCGGTCGCCTCTTCAGGAAGCGTGTAGTACGTCAGCAGGTTGCGGCGCAGGTCGATCAGCTTGTGCGCGACGGCGAGCGTCTGCGCGGGCGACAGGCGAAACGGATCGCGATAGCCGAGCGCGAGCGCCGCGAACGAAAAATTGTGCTGCGCGCTGTTGAAGTCGAGCACCTTGCCGCGATAGCGCGGATTCCACATCTCCCGCATCGAGCGCGGCGCGGCCGGCACCTGCTTGCGGTCGTAGATCAGCCCCATCGACGAATACGTGAACGGAATCGCATACGGGGCGCCCGCTTCAACGAGCCCGTCGATCGCCGCGAGTTGCTGGAAGTTCGGCAACTGCCGCCGCCGGTTCGGGATGCGCGACAAGTCGATCGGCGCGAGCAGGCGTTCGTGCGCATAGCGCTGGATCTCGGCCGTATTCGCGGCCAGTACGTCGTACGGCGGCGGCGCCGCGCTGTGCATGCGCGTCCACAGTGCTTCGTCGGAATCGACGAACGTCACTTCGACGCGCGCGTGAAATTGCGCCTCGAACGCACTGACGACATCGTCGTCCGCATAGCCGGGCCATGCGAGCACACGCAGCACGGTGTCGTTGACGGTTTCGGGAGAGGCGGCGAACGCTGGGGGAAGCACGGAGGCAAGTAAGCCCGCCGTCAAAATGATGAGCAGCCGGCGCACGGCGAACCGTACGCGCGTACGCGCGCCGATTCCCCTGATGAATAGGACCCCGTGTGAATCGCCCGGCTGCATTCGACTGTCCTTTTTCGAGTCGATGCGATATCCCGCAACAAGACCATAAAACCTGTGGTCGTGCAATCGGAAGAAGCCGTACAACGAGAGCGCGGGCGCCGTTGCTCACCGCCGTATGACGGTAACGTGACGCCGGCCTCTTTCCTCTGACGGAACGCGCGTCAGCGCCACGCCTGCGTGAATTCCGCGATCACGCGCGACAGGTGTGCACGCATCGCGTCGCGTGCCGCCGTTGCGTCGCGCGCCATGATCGCCGCGAAGATCCGCTGGTGATCTTCCTGCGATGCCTCGCGCAGCGCGGTCGAGTGAAAATGCTCCTCGATCTTGTCCCACAGCGGATCGCTGCGCGCGCAGTCCCACATCGCGGTGACCATGTGCAGCAGCACCGTGTTGCCGGTCGATTCCGCGATACGCAGGTGGAACTGGCGATCGGCCGCGTCGTACGCGACCTTGTCGTTCATCTGCTCGCGCATCGTCGTCAGCGAGAAAAACAGCCGGTCGAGATCCGCATCCTTGCGTTCAGTCGCCGCGAGCGCCGCGACTTCCGCCTCGATCAGCCCGCGTGCGCGCAGCGTCTCGATCGGCCCCGGGCCGCGCGGCACCTCGAACGTCACCGGCCGCGCGGCGTCGGCCGCCGATACGTAGATGCCCGAACCGATTCGCACCTCGACGATCCCCTGCACCTCGAGCGCGATGATCGCCTCGCGCACCTGCGTTCGGCTCACGCCGAACTGGTCGGCCAGGCTGCGCTCGGACGGCAGCCGCGCGCCGGCCTCGAACGCACCGGCGGCCACTATCGCGTGAATCTGCCGCGCAAGGCCGATATAGGAGCGATCCGCGGCATCGGTATCGCGGCTGGCGGGCAGGCTGGAAAGATCGGTCATCGAAAGGCTCGCAACAGGCTGGCCGGCGCCGTCGCGGCGCCGGATCGCCAAAATGGTACACCAATTACGGGCCGCCTCCGATTCGGCGTGGTGGCCGGTGCGACGCGTGCCTTTCCGGTGATGCGCTGACGCTCCGATTTCATCTCGACAACTGGTAAACCACTATCCCGCGAAACTGGCATACCAATCATAATCCGCACACCGGAGACGGGGCCGCCACGCTGCCGCCCGTCCGTCCGATGCCTCAACCGCCCGTCAGGAGCCGCTCCAGTGAAGATGTCTTTCCGTTGGTACGGCGAGTCCGATCCGGTCTCGCTGCAATACATCCGCCAGATCCCGGGCGTCACGCATATCGTGTCCGCGATCTACGACGAACCGGTGGGCGAAGTCTGGCCCGCGCACAAGATCGACGCGCTGAAGGCGACGATCGAGCGCGCCGGCCTGCAGTTCGAAGTCGTCGAGTCGGTGCCGGTACACGAGGACATCAAGCTCGGCAAGCCGGGCCGCGACCGCCTGATCGACCACTACCGTCAGACGATTCGCCATCTCGGCGCGGCCGGCGTGCGCGTGATCTGCTACAACTTCATGCCCGTATTCGACTGGACGCGCACCGAGCTGTCGAAGACGCTCGACGACGGCTCGACCTGCCTCGCGTTCAGCACCGACGCGGTCGAGCGGATCGATCCGGACGACGGCATCGCGCTGCCGGGCTGGGATTCGAGCTACCGGCCCGAACAGTTGAAGGCGCTGCTCGCCGAGTATCGCGACGTCGACGAAGCCGCGCTGTGGGCGAACCTCGAATACTTCCTGAAGGCGATCATCCCCGTCGCCGAGGAAGCCGGCGTGAAGATGGCGATCCACCCCGACGATCCGCCGCGCCCGATCTTCGGGCTGCCGCGCATCGTGAAGAACCGCGACGATCTCGCGCGGATCGTGCGCATCGTCGACACCCCCGCGAACGGGCTGACGCTGTGCTCGGGCTCGCTCGGCGCGGGCCCGCAGAACGATGTCGAGGCGCTCGTGCGCGAATTTGGCGCGATGGGCCGCATCCACTTCGCGCACATTCGCAACGTGAAGGTCGACGCGAACGGCGATTTCGAGGAAACCGCCCACCTGTCGAGCTGCGGCTCGCTCGACATCGCCGCGATCGTGAAGGCGTACCACGACACCGGCTTCACCGGCTACGTGCGCCCCGACCACGGCCGCATGATCTGGGGCGAGACGGGCAAGCCCGGCTACGGCCTCTACGACCGCGCGCTCGGCGCGGTCTATCTGAACGGCCTGTGGGAAGCGCTCGCGAAGTTCGACCGCACGCCGTCGCACGCCACGCGCTAACCCGCCCATCGAGGCCGCCGGCGCTGCGGATCGCCGGCGGCCCGTCACGATATTCCGCGCGGAGACACCGCATGCCACGCATCCGATGGGCCATGATCCTCATGTGCTTCCTCGCCAACGTCATCAACTTCATCGACCGCGCGAACCTCGCGATCGCGGCGCCCAGCATCCGTGCCGACCTCGGCCTCGACGCGGTCGGCATGGGGCTCGTGCTGAGCGCATTCTTCTGGACCTACGCGTTCCTGCAACTGCCGGCCGGCTGGTTCATCGACAAGGTCGGCGTGCGCGTGAGCCTCGCGCTCGCGGTCGGCTGGTGGTCGGTGTTCACCGTCGCGACGGGCGCCGCGCGCGGCCTCGCGCAGCTCGTCGGCGTGCGGCTGATGCTCGGCGTCGGCGAAGCGGCCGCGATCCCGTCGTTCGCGAAGGTCGCGTTCAACTGGTTTCCGCGCAGCGAACGCGGACTCGCGAGCAGCATCTTCGACAGCGGCTCGCGCGTCGGCTCCGCGCTGTCGCTGCCGCTCGTCGCGTGGCTGATCTCGATCGTCGGCTGGCGCGGGTCGTTCGTGATCACGGGCGGCATCGGCATCGTGTGGGCGCTGGCGTGGTGGTTCGTCTATCGCGACCCGGAACGCTATCGCGCGATCGCGCCCGACGCCGTCGATGCCCTGCTCGCGCAGCGCGGCGCCCCGACCGTTGCGGCCGCAACCGATGGCCCGAAGGTGTCGTGGCTCGACCTGTTCCGCTACCGCACCGTGTGGGGCATGATGATCGGCCTGTTCTGCCTGAACTTCGCGATCTACTTCTTCATCACGTGGTTCCCGAGCTACCTGCTGCAGTCGCGCGGCTTCTCGCTCGCGTCGCTCGGCACGTGGGGCATGCTGCCCGCGCTGCTCGCGATTCCCGGCGGCTGGCTCGGCGGCTATGTGTCGGACAGCCTGTTCCGCCGCGGCTGGAGCGCGACCGCCGCGCGCAAGACCTGCCTCGTGCTCGGCATGCTGCTGTCTTCGTCGATCGCGCTGTCGGCCTTCGTCGAGAACGTGTGGGCCTGCCTCGGTTTGTTCGCTCTCGCGTATGCGAGCCTGTCGTTTGCAGGCGCCAACGTGTGGACGCTCGTCGGCGAAGTCGCGCCGACGCCCGCGCATGTCGCATCGCTCGGCGGCATCCAGAACTTCGCCGGCAATCTCGCGGGGATCTTCATCACGACGTTCACGGGCGTGATGCTGTCGATCACGAAGGGCTCGTTCGTCGTGCCGCTCGCGGTGGCCGGTGCGTTGTGCGTGGTCGGCGCGCTGTCGTACCTGTTCATCGTCGGCAAGGTCGAGCCGTTGCCACCGCTACGCGGCGCCGCGACCCGGCAGAACGTCGAGCCGAACGCGGCCTGACGCGGCAGGAAAGCGCGGCCCGCCTTGAACTGACCTCGCCTGCGCTTTCCTTTTCGGGCCGCGCATCGGACAATGAGCCGCGCCCGCCGGCGCGGCGCCACTCCGGCCCGCGCGTGGCGACGGCGCGCGCCACCCTCGCCGATGAAACGCTACGAAACCCTCGCCCACACGATCGCCGACGACATCCGCAACGGCAACCTCGCCGTCGGCACGCGCCTGCCGTCGCTGCGGCAGATCATCGCGCAGCACGGCGTGAGCCAGTCGACGGTGTTTCGCGCGTACTACCTGCTCGAACAGTGGGGGCTGATCCGCGCGCGCGAACGCTCGGGCTACTATGTCGCGCCGGGCGCCACGCCGGCGGCGAGCCCGGCCGCCAAACGCCACGCAAGCCGCGCCGGCGTCACGCGCAAGGTCGACATCAGCAGCCTCGTGTTCTCCGTCCTCGACGCGGCGACCCAACCCGGCATCGTGCCGCTCGGCTCCGCGTTCCCGTCGCCGCAACTGTTTCCGCTGCCGCGTCTCGCGAAATCGCTCGCGCAGGCCACGCGGCTCGTCAGCCCGTGGAGCACGGTCGTCGACCTGCCGCCCGGCAACGAGGCGCTGCGCCAGCAGATCGCGCGGCGCTATCTCGCGACCGGCGTCTCGCAGCCGATCGACGAGATCGTCGTCACGAACGGCGCGCTCGAAGCGCTGAACCTGTGCCTGATGGCCGTCACGCGGCCCGGCGACGTCGTGGCCGTCGAAGCACCCGGTTTCTATGCGGCGCTGCAGGCGATCGAACGGCTCGACCTGCGCGCGGTCGAGATTCCCGTCGATCCGCGCACGGGCCTCGATCTCGATGCGCTCGCGAACGCGCTCGACCGGCACGACATCCGCGCGTGCTGGTTCATGACCAACTTCCAGAATCCGACCGGCGTCACGCTGTCCGTCGAAAAAAAGCGCGCGCTCGTCGCGTTGCTCGCCGCGCGCGACGTACCGCTGATCGAGGACGACGTGTACGGCGAGCTGCACTTCGGCCCCGACTACCCGCTGCCCGCGCGTGCGTTCGATCGACACGGCCTCGTGATGCATTGCAGCTCGTTCTCCAAAACGCTCGCACCCGGCTACCGGATCGGCTGGGCCGCCGCCGGCCGGTTCGCGGAGAAGGTGCAGCGGCTCAAGCTGATGACGACGCTGTCGGCCAGCATTCCCGCGCAGGTCGGCATCGCGAACTATCTCGAGCACGGCGGCTACGACCGGCACCTGCGCAAGCTGCGCGGCGCGCTGCACACGCAGCTCGACCGGATGGACGACGCGCTGCGGCGCTGGCTGCCGGCCGGCGTCGAATGGGTGCGGCCCGAAGGCGGTTATTTTCTGTGGCTCGCGTTTCCCGACGCGATCGACGCGATGGAGCTGCATCGCCAGGCCATCGCACGCGGGATCAGCTTCGCGCCGGGGCCGCTGTTTTCGGCCGCGCACGGCTTCGAGCGTTGCGTGCGCGTGAACTTCGGCCATCCGTGGAGCCGCGACATCGAACGTGCGATCCGTGTGCTCGGCGAGCTCGTCGCGCAGCCGTCGGTCCGCAAGGGCGGTTGAATCTCACCCGGGGCGCGCCGCCGGCGTCACGGCGATGCGCGCAAGCCGCATGCGGGTTACAGTGCTGATCCCGCCGCCCTTCATGATTGCCCATGAGTCAACTGCCCTACCTCGATCACGACGCGCTGTTGAAACTGACCGTTGAAGCCGCGCACATCACGCAGTCGTGCCTCTGCACGAAAACGCCGCTCGCCGGATGGACGACCCTGCCGCTGTCGCTGCAGGACGCGCAACTGACCGAAGTCGCCACGCTCGCGCCACTTGGCGAGACGGAACCGACCTACGCCGAATATCATCCGGCCGGCACGCGCTACGCGTCGGACGACGCGCCGATCGCACTGCGCCATTTCCCGTACAACCGCTGCACCGTCAACCGCTGCCGCTCGTGCGGCCGCCTGTTCCTGCGCTATCAGGAAGGCGGCGGCTACTTCATCGACCAGCGCATCCGCGCGCTCGATCCGGCGCTCGTCGTCGACGCTCCCGCATAAACGCCCGCCACGGGCATGCACGCACGCATGCCCGGCCCGCGCCGGCGTCACGCCGGCCATCTGCTGCGCCCTTTTCGTCCCCATCTGCTGCTTGTCCCGCCGCACCGCGTTCCTTACGCTGTCCCCGGTTGCCTGACACCCGTCGCAACGTCTGTCCCGAGCCGCGCGCGCCGCGCCACGGCTCCTCTCGCGTATCACGTCATGTATCGATATACCGTTTTCGACCGGGCGCTCGTGCACAGCCGCGCCGCCCAGTTTCGCGACCAGCTCGAGCGCTGGCAGCACGGCACGCTGAGCGAGGACGCATTCCGGCCGCTGCGCCTGCAGAACGGCTGGTACGTGCAGCGCCATGCGCCGATGCTGCGCGTGGCCGTCCCGTACGGCGAACTGTCGAGTGCGCAGCTGCGCGTGCTCGCGCGGATTGCGCACGACTACGACGTGCCGGACGACGCCACCTACCGCGCCGCATCGGACGCGCAGGCCCTGCTCGGCACGCTGCGCCTGCCGACCCGCAGCGCGCACTTCACGACACGCACCAACGTGCAGTTCAACTGGATTCCGCTCGACAAGGCCGCCGACGTGATGGACCTGCTCGCGACCGTCGACATGCACGGCATCCAGACGAGCGGCAACTGCATCCGCAATATTTCGTGCGACGAGCGCGCGGGTGTCGCGCCGGACGAGATCGCCGATCCGCGCCCGTTCGCGGAAGTGATGCGCCAGTGGACCACGCTGCACCCCGAATTCGCGTTCCTGCCGCGCAAGTTCAAGATCGCGATCACCGGCGCGACCGAAGACCGCGCGGCCACCGACTGGCACGACGTCGGGCTCAAGCTCGTGCGCAACGACGCAGGCGAGCTCGGCTTTCGCGTGAGCGTCGGCGGCGGGATGGGGCGCACGCCGATGATCGCGACGCTGCTGCGCGCGTTCCTGCCGTGGCAGCACGTGATGAACTACATCGAGGCGATCGTCCGCGTGTACAACCGCTACGGACGGCGCGACAACAAGTACAAGGCGCGCATCAAGATCCTCGTGAAGACCGAGGGACAGCGCTACATCGACGACGTCGAGGAGGAGTTCCGCCAGATCGTCGATCACGACGGCGGGCTGCACACGATTGCCCAGGTCGAGTTCGACCGCGTCGCCGCATCGTTCGTCCCGCCGCGGCTCGAGCCGCGCACGGTCAGCCTGCGCGACGCGGACCTGCGCCTGTCCGCCCAGGCGGCACGCCATCCGGCCTTCGCGCGCTGGCTCGCACGCAATGTGGCCGACCACCGCGATCCGGCGCTGCGCATCGTCACGCTGTCGTTCAAGCGCCGCCTGCAGGCACCGGGCGACGCGTCGCCGGACCAGCTCGACGCGCTCGCCGATCTCGCCGACCAGTTCTCGGCCGGCGAGGCGCGCGTCACGCACACGCAGAACGTCGTGCTGCCGTGGGTGCATGTCGACGACCTGTTCCTGCTGTGGGAACACGCGCGTGCGGTCGGGCTCGCGAGCGCAAACGTCGGACTCCTGACGGACATGATCGCGTGCCCGGGCGGCGACTTCTGCGCGCTCGCGAATGCACGCTCGATCCCGATCGCCGATGCGATCTGCGAGCGCTTCCAGGATCTCGACATGCTGCACGACGTCGGCGACATCGACCTGCACATCAGCGGCTGCATCAACTCGTGCGGCCATCATCACAGCGGCCACCTCGGCATCCTCGGCGTCGACAAGGACGGCGCCGAGTGGTATCAGGTCACGCTCGGCGGCTCGGACGGCTCGGCCGCGAGCGGCCCCGCGCGGCCGGGCAAGGTGATCGGCCCGTCGTTTTCGGCGGACGAGATCGTCGATGTCGTCGACGCGATCGTCAACGCGTATCTCGACGCGCGCATCGACGACGACGGCCGCAGCGAACGATTCATCGACACCGTCCGCCGCATCGGCCCGGAACCCTTCAAGGCCGCCGCGAACGACGCGCGCCATCAGGTGGAGCACGCATGACGCACGAAGAGAATCCGACCGCACGCATCCGGCTGCTGACACCGGCCGAACACGCCGGCGATTCGCAGCAGCACGGCACGGCGACGCTGACGATCGGTAACGACGAGGAACTGCCACCGCTCGCCGAACACATCGCGCGGGCCGCGCGCATCGACCTCGCGTTTCCGTCGTTCACCGATGGGCGTGCGTACAGCCAGGCGTACCTGCTGCGCAAGCGCTACGGCTTCACGGGCGACCTGCGCGCGACCGGCGAGGTGCTGGTCGACCAGTTGCTGCTGATGGAACGCACGGGGTTTTCGAGCGCGGTGCTCGGCGACGGCACGGACATCACGGCCGCGCGGCGGCAGCTCGACCGGTTCACCGGCTTCTACCAGCACGATGCGCGAACGACAACGCCCGCCGGAAAATGAAACGGGCGGCCCGCGGGCCGCCCGTACGATGCACCGGAAGCTCCCGGCCGGCGCCCACCGCGAAGCGGGCGCCGGCGTTCAGCGCGCCGCGACCGGCTTGCCGAACGCGCCGAGGATCTTCTTCTCGAGCGCGATGTAGTCGCGGCCGAAGTGGTGATCGCCTTGCGTCTTGATCACGTCGGCGCCCGTGTTCACGAGTGCCGGACACATCGTGTCCTTCTCTTCCGCGCCATAGAAGCACTGCACGAGCTGCGGCGGCACCTTCGCGATTTCCGGCGCGACCTTCAGCGCCTTGTCGCTTGCGGGCATGCCGAGCCAGCCCGTCACGCGGATCTGGAAATCGGCGGCCGGCGCGAAGCCGAGCAGCGACATCACGGCGACCTTGTCGCGCAGGTCGGCCGGCAGCCGGTTGTACGCGAACGGCATCACGTCGGCGCCGAACGAATAGCCGACCAGTGCCACGCGGTTCGCATGCCAGCGCGCCATGTAGGTGCGCATCACGCGCGCGAGATCGCGGCTCACTTGCGCCGGCGGCTTCTCGCTCCAGAAATAGCGCAGGCTGTCGATGCCGACCACCGACACGCCGTCGCGCTGCAGCGCCTCGGCGATCGTCTTGTCGAGATCGCGCCAGCCGCCGTCACCCGAGATCACGATCGCGAGCTGGCCGTTGCCACCTTTGGCCGGCAGCTCGACGAGCGGCAGGTCCGACACGTCGAGTTCGTCGCCGCGGGTGGTGTCCAGCAGATGCGACGTGACGAGCGACACGAGCTTCGCGGAATCGCCCGTGGCCGCCGTATCGACGAAGCCGGGCATCGCGCGGCGCACGATCGTCGGATCGGGCGGGCACGGCTTGAAGCGCGGATCGAGCTTGGCAGCGGGATCGACCGAGACGACACCGGCGATCGTGTTCTCCGGCGCCATCGACAGGATCTGCTTCGCGATCGCGCCGCCCTGGCCCACGCCCGCGACGATCGGCGTGAAGTAGCGCGACGACTGTGCAAGGCGCTCGAGCTGATGACTGACCGCTTCGGCGTCGCCGTCGAGGTGGTGGCAGGTCTCCTGCTTCGCGGCGAGATTCATCGCGTACCGCTCCGAATCGACACCGACCGTCATCGCACCGGCCTTCGCGAGCGCATCGGCGGCCTGCTGGTCGGCCGCATTCCAGCCGGCCTCGCGCGAGAACAGCACGACGAAGCCGCGCAGCGGCCCGCTGGGTTTGGTCACGGTCACGGGCCCGTAGCGGCCGCCCGATACGGTTTCGGCCTTCATTGCGGCTGGCTGGGTGGCGCACGCGGCGCCGGCCAGCATCATTCCCGCGCAGGCGGCTGCCGCCCGCGCGATTCCCTTCTTCAACATCATGAACGCCGACCTCCAGCCAGCAATGACAGATCCGCCAGCGTGACGAACACGCCGACCGTGCCCGAGGCCGCGAGGTAACGTGGCTCCCAGTGCGGTTCGAACTTGCTCTTGAATGCGCGCAAGCCGCGGAAGTTGTAGAAGCGGCCGCCGAAGCGCCAGACCATCAGGCCGATGCGGTGCAACGGCGACGGCATCTTCGCCGCCCCCATCCCCGAGAACGGCGCGATGCCCAGGCTCAGCTTGCGGAAACCCGCTTCCTTCAGATGCAGCGCGAGCTGCGTAAACAGATATTCCATCGCGTACGGCGACGCGTCCGGCAGATGGCGCATCACGCCGACCGTCGCCTCGGTGTTGAGGTCGGTCGTCATGAACGTGACGAACGCGATCGGCTTGTCGGCCTGCCGCACGAGCATCACCGACTGCGTCGCCAGATAGCCGTCGTGGAACGCGGCGACCGAGAAGCTCTTCTCGCGCGCGTCGCGGCTGTCGAGCCAGCCGTCCGAGATGTCGCGCAGCGCCGGCAGCGCGGCCGGCACGTCGCTCGGCGCGATCACCTCGACCGTCAGCGCGTCCTTGTCGCCGCGGCGCAGCGCGTAGCGCAGGTGCGAGCGGTTCGAACCTTTCAGGTCGAACCGGTCGAGCGCGATATGCGCTTCCTCGCCGAGCTTCATCAGCGTGAGCCCCGCGTCGAGATACAGCGGCAGCGCGTTCGCGCGCACCTGGTAGAACGCCGCACGGCCGCTATGCGCGTGGGCGAGCGCGATGAACTTGCTGATCAGCGCCGGCCATTCCTCGCGCGGCCCGACCGGGTCGTGCAGCGCGGCCCACGTGCGGCCGTTCTTCGCATACATCAGGAAGGCCCGGCGGGACTCCGAGAACAGGAACGACTTGTCGCCCATCAGCGCGAGGCCCGCATCGCTGCATTCCTGCGCGCGGATGATTCGTTCGGCATCCGACAGGTCCTGCTCCGCAGGCTTCACGAAACGGCCCGGCGCCGGGCGCAGCAGTTGCCACAGCGCGAACAGCGCGACGAATACGCCGGACGCGAGCGTCGCGCGCAGTGCCCGCGGCGCGCGCGCGTCGAACGAGAAATGCGACCACAGCTCGCGCGTGTACGGCACGTCGCGGAACGCGAAGAACAGCACCCACACGGCCAGCATCAGCACCATCGCCACCGACACGAACCAGCTCACCGTGAAGCGCTCCGCCAGCAGCGACGAATGGCGGTTGAAGCGGCGACGGCTGACGAGCAGCAGCACCAGCAGCGTGCCGAGCACGCCGGCCTCGACGAACGCGAGACCCTTCGCCAGCGACAGCGCGAGGCTGGCGAGCGTCAGCGCGAAGGTCATCCACCAGGCACCGTCGAGGCGGCGCAGCAGCCCGCGCGCGACGAACAGCAGCGCCACGCCGAGCACGCTGCAGATCACCTGCGAGCCTTCGAGCACCCACAGCGGCACGAGGTGGCGCAGGATCGCGATCCGGTGCCAGAACGCGGGCGTCGCGCTCGAGATCACCAGCATCCCGCCGACCGCGAACGTCACGAGGCTCAGGAACACCGGCGCGAGCTGCGACACTCGCACGGCCTGCCGCGTCACGAGCCGGCGGCGCAGCGCGCGGCCCTCGAAACCGGCCAGCAGGCCGGCCGACAGCACGAGCGGCACGCCGAAATAGATCGCGCGATACGCGATCAGCGCGGCGACCATCGCGTGCGGCGGCACTTCGCGGCCCAGCGTGAAGACCATCGCCGCTTCGAACACGCCGATCCCGCCCGGCGTATGGCCGATCATCCCGAGCAGCAACGCGGCGGCGTAAACAGTAATGAAGGTCGGGAAGCCGACCGGCGCGGCCGGCAGCAGCACCCACAGCGTCAGGCCCGCCGCGACGACGTCGAGCACCGCATAGACGACCTGCGCGACGAGATCGCGCCGCGCCGGCACGTCGAACGACAGCCACTTGAAGCGCGTGACGACCGGGCGTGCGGCGTGGCCGCACATCACGACCATCGCGGCCAGCACCACCAGCAGCGCCGCCCCGGTCCACGTCAGCACGCCGGGCGCGACGTGCAGCATCGCGGCGAGCGCTTCCGGCATGCAGACCATGCCGACTGCCGTCATCAACACCATCGCGAGCGCCAGCGTGCCGCTCGTGAACACCGTCATCCGGCCGATCTGCGCGGGCGTGACGCCCGACACGCCGTACACGCGTGCGCGCACCGCGCCGCCCGTCAGCGCGCCGAAGCCGGTCGCGTTACCGAGCGCGGACCCGGCGATCGCGCCGATCCACAGCGCGACGCGCGGCACCTTCGCGGCGACGTAGCGCAGGCCGACCGCGTCGCGGGCGACGAGCGCGAGATAGCTGAGGGCCGTCGCGGCCAGCGACGCGCCCCACTCGCCGGCGGACATATGACGCAACTGGCGGATCACCGACCGGTAGTCGACGGATTCCGACAGGTGCTGGAAAACCACGATCAGCAGCAGGCCGATGCCGAGCGCAAGCAGCGGCGACAGCACGCGCTCGTTGCGGATCAGCGCCCGGGCACGGGCGATCACCGCCGCGGCACGACCAGGCGAACCAGAGTGGCGGGAAGACATAAGTTGTTCAGTGGTGGTGCATAGCGTGTCGCGGCGCGGGTTGGCCGGGCGGCGACGTATCTGTGGTTGTTCTGCGTGGGCGGCCGGCCGAAGACGGGCTCGGAGGCGCCTGGGTCAGAACTTACGAGTATACGGAATTTATATTACAGAATCTTTCACGTCGGCTTTGTGCGGATTTGTGGTATCTCGTCCATCAAAAACGCATAAAGAAACAAGGCGTCCTGCAACGCAAGGTGCGCATCATACCGGGAACCGGGATGGTTTTTTCATCTGATGAATGACTTCTGATGCATTTGGGAGAAAATCGCCGGGCGCGCCCGCGCGGACAGGGACAAATGCGCAATGCCGCGCGGCTTTTCGGGGACGGGACGCGCCGATCCCGGGCAAGCATCCCGCTTCCCCGTCACTTCGCCCGCTCATGCTCCCCCAACCCGATCGCCTTGTAGTCGTAAGTCGGATAGAACTCCGTCCGGTACGCGCCCCACGCCGTGTCCTCGAGCACGCGATTGACCTCCCGCAGCCGCGACGCCGGCAGCCGCAACACGACGATCTGCCCGATCCCCATCGTCACGGTCCAGCTCACCACTTCGACACCCGGTGGCGGAAAGGCCTTGTAGAACCCCTGCTTCGCAAGCTGCGCATTCAGCTCGGCCAACGGGCGCGACTGATCGTGTTTCAGGAATACCGTGAGCAGTATTGCGTTGTCGGGGGTCGCGGCGGCCGAGCCGACGGGCGACGACGCGCCCTGCGCGGCAGCGGACAGGTTCCATGCCGCTGCCGCCATCAGGATGCCGATGGTCGCGGCCCGGGCCGCCGCCCTGACGAATCTCGTCTTCATGTTTGCTCCGGTCGATCGTGAAGGAAGGTGTGTGCCGGCCGCGAAACGAACCGGCCGTTGCCGGCGCCGACGCCTGTGCTACGCTGCGACGATCGATTCCCGCCTGCGGCCGCGACGCCGCCAGCCGAGCGCAAGCCGCATACCCGCCGCCGCGAAGGAACCCATCGGAATGAAAATGACTTCGCTGAAGAATATGCCGATTTTCGGCGGAGATGCGCCGGAAACGGTCCGGGTGGCCGTCACGCTGCTGGCTGGCGCGTGGTGCATCTTTTCGTACCGCGTCGCCATTTTCGAGTCGGCCATCGTTCCGGCCCTGCTCGACCGCGTCTCGGGCGACGCGTTACGCGTCAGGATCGTCCAGATGCTCGCGGCGGCCTTCATCGCGATCGCCCTCGTCCTCGCGCTGCTCGTCGTGCAGATCGCGCGCCGGAAGAACTGGGCGCGCCTCACGATGATCGGGCTGGTCATCGCCATGCTCGCGTTGATGGCCTTTACGGTCGCCCATCGGCCGGCCGATTTCCTGAGCGCCGTCTACTGCCTGTTCACGCTGGCGACCTTGCTGTTGCTGTCGCGCTCGAGCCGGCAGTGGTTCGGCCGGCCGCAACCGGACGATCAGGCGTAACCGTCCGGGCCCGCGTCGCCGGCGTTCAGTACACGTCCCGCATGTAGCGCCGCGCCTTCGAGAGCCGCGCGACATAATCGTTCGCGGCTTCATCCGACATCCCGCCGTGTTCGGCGACCACCGCCTTCAGCGCCGTGTCGACATCCTTCGCCATCCGCGCGGCATCGCCGCACACGTAGAAGTGCGCGCCTTCCTCCAGCCACGCGAACAGCTCGGCGCCCTGCTCGCGCATCCGGTCCTGCACGTAGATCTTGTCGGCCTGGTCGCGCGAGAACGCGAGGTCGAGCCGCGTCAGGAAACCGCTGTCGTGCATCGCGCCCAGCTCGTCGCCGTAGTAGAAGTCGGTCTGCGCATGCTGCTCGCCGAAGAACAGCCAGTTGCGCCCGCGCGCGCCGCGTGCCTGCCGCTCGTGCAGAAAGCCGCGGAACGGCGCGACACCGGTACCGGGGCCGACCATCACGATCGGCACGTCGCCGTTCACCGGCGGCCGGAAATGCGCGGACTTCTGCACGAACACCGGCACGCGGCCGTCGTCCGCGCGATCGGCGAGGAACGTCGACGCCACGCCTTTGCGCGCGCGCCGGCCGTTGTGATAGCGCACGGCCGACACGGTCAGGTGGATCTCGCCCTGGTGTGCGCTCGGGCTCGACGCGATCGAATAGAGGCGCGGCTGCATGCGCTTGAGCATCCCGACCAGCTCCGTGCCCGACAGCTCGACCGGAAACTCGTGCAGCACGTCCGCAAGCTGCTGCCCCCACAGCCATTGCTTCAGGTCGCCCTTGCGGTCGTCGCCGAGCAGCGACTTCAGCGCGCCGTTCGCGCTGCGCGACGCAATGAAGGCGAGCGTGTCCGGATGCGGGCGCGTGATGTCGAAGTGACGCGCGAGCGCGTCGCCGAGGCGCACGTCGCCGACACCCGCGATCGACACCGGCGCATCGGCCTTCAGCGCGGTGACCGACAGCAGCTCGTCGACCAGCTCCAGGCAGTTGGTCGGCCACACGCCGAGCGCGTCGCCGGCTTCGTATTCGAGGTTCGCGCCTTCGGTCGACAGCGACACGTAGCGCGTGTCCTTCGCCGCGCCCGGACGGTTCAGCCGCAGGTTCGCGACGAGCTTCGACGGCGCCGGATGCGCCTTCGTCGGCAGCAGCCCCGACGGGCTCATCCCGCCGGTCGGCACCGCGTGCAGCGCGGTATCGGCCTCCTTGATCCGCGCGACGACGCGTTCGAGCCACTGGTCGGCGTCGCGCTGGAATTCGACGTCGCAATCGACGCGTGCGCAGAGACGCGCCGCGCCGAGTTCCGCGAGCCGCGCGTCGAGCCGGCGGCCGTGGCCGCAGAACTGGTCGTAGTTGCGATCGCCGAACGCGAGCACCGCGAAGTGCACGCCGTCGAGGCGCGCGGCGCTGCCGGCCCGCAGCGCGTCCCAGAATTCGCTGCCGTTGTCGGGCGCATCGCCGTCGCCGAACGTGCTGGTCATCAGCAGCACGTATTGCGCGCCGGCGAGCGACGCCGCCGGATAGTCCGACATGCACGCGGTGCGGATCTCGAAGCCCGCGTTCATCAGCTGCGTCGCGTAGTCCTCGGTCAACGATTCGATGTTGCCGGTCTGCGACGCCCACAGCAGCACGACCTTCGGCCGTGTACGCACGATCCGCACGCCGCCGGACGCAGCGGCATCGGCCGTAGGCGCAGGCGCCACGGCACCCGGCACGCTCGCCGGCAGCGAGCGGCTGAACAGGCCGGCCAGCATGCCGTCGAGCCACAACCGCACCGGCGGCGTGAGCGGCGCGCCGGCCGGCAGCACGGGTACGCCGCCCTCGCGCCGGCCGGCGCTCGCCCTCAGCCCGCTGACGAGGCCGGCCACGTACAACCGTTCGGTGTCCGTCAACGGCGGCGGCGCGAGGTCGGCCACGCCGAGCGCGGCCGCGAAAGTGTCGAGGTCTGCCATGTCGGATTCCTGTGAAGCAAGCGCCGGCGCGGACACCGGCCGCGCGTCGTCGGCGCGGGCGTCGGGTTGCGCCGTCTCGTCGTCGGCGGACGCGAACGCATCCGTCTCGACGCGCCGCAGCGCGACCGCGCAGTATTTCAGTTCGGGTTGCTGCGATTCGGGATCGATCGCGTCGTTCGTCACCGCGTTGATGCACAGGTCGTCGCCGTACACGTCGTTCCAGTGCATCGGCGCGAAGCAGTTGCCGCGCCGCACGCGCTCGGTCACGACCGCCGGCAGCACCGCGCGGCCGCGCGCCGAGCGGATCTCGACGCTGTCCTTCGCGGCGATGCCGAGCGCGCTCGCATCGTCCGGGTGCAGCTCGACGAACGGGCGCGGGTTGAGCTTGTTCAGCATCGCGACCTTGCCCGTCTTCGTCATCGTGTGCCATTGATGCTGCAGCCGCCCGGTGTTCAGCACGATCGGGAACGTGTCGTCGGGCCGCTCGGCCGGATCGACGTGCGGCCGCGCGAAGAAGCGCGCCTTGCCCGACGGCGTCGGGAACGCGAGGCGCGGCGCGTCGGTCGCGTCACCCTCGGCCGCCGCGCGCAGCGTCTGGCTCACGCCGTCGTTCAGATAGCGGATCGGGTGCCGTTCGCGCGCGGTGCCCGGCGCGACCGGCCACTGCACGGGCCCGTCGCGCAGCGCCGCATGGCTCGCGCCGCGCAGGTCGTAGCCGGTCGCCGGATTCGAGAAGCGCACGATCTCGTCGAACACGTCGGCCGCCGACGCATAGTCGAACGCATCGCCGAAGCCCATCGCACGCGCGACTTCCGCGACGATGCGCCAGTCGGGCAGCGCGTCGCCCGGCGGGTCGACCGCCGCGCGCATCAGCGTCATGTTGCGCTCGGAGTTGACCATCACGCCGTCGCCTTCCGCCCACAGCGCGCCGGGTAGCAGGATGTCCGCGTAGCGGTTGGTCTCGGTGTCGAGGAAGGCGTCCTGCGCGATCACGAGTTCGGCGGCCTGCAACCCGGCGATCACGTTCTGCCGGTTCGGCACCGTGGCGACCGGGTTCGTGCAGATGATCCAGCAGGCCTTGATGTCGCCGGCCGCCATCCGCGAGAACATGTCGACCGTGCCTTGCCCTGTCTCCTTGCGCAGCGTGCCGGCCGGCACGCGCCACAGGTTCTCGACGAAACGGCGATCGTCGTCGGACGCCACCGAGCGCTGGCCCGGCAGCCCGGGGCCCATGTAGCCCATCTCGCGCCCGCCCATCGCGTTCGGCTGGCCGGTCAGCGAGAACGGGCCGCTGCCGGTGCGGCAGATCTTGCCCGTCGCGAGATGCAGGTTGCAGATCGTATTGGTGTTCCACACGCCGTGCGTGCTCTGGTTGAGCCCCATCGTCCAGCAGCTCATCCACTCCTGCGCGTCGCCGATCCACTCCGCCGCCGTGCGAAGGTCGGCTTCCGCGAGCCCGGTGATGTCGGCGACACGCTCGGGCGTGTAGTCGGCGAGGAACGCAGGCATCGCGTCCCAGCCTTCGGTGTACGCATCGATGAACGCGGCATCCGTGCGGCCGTTCGCATGCAGCAGATGCAGCAGCCCGTTGGTCAGCGCGAGATCGGTGCCCGGCCGGATCTGCAGGAACAGGTCGGCCTTGTCGGCCGTGCCGGTGCGGCGCGGATCGACGACGATCAGCTTCGCGCCGGCCTTCACGCGATCCATCATCCGCAGGAACAGGATCGGATGACAGTCGGCCATGTTCGCGCCGATCACGAAGAACAGGTTCGCGCGATCGAAATCCTGGTACGACCCGGGCGGCCCGTCCGCGCCGAGCGACTGCTTGTAGCCGGTACTCGCGCTCGCCATGCACAGGCGCGAATTCGACTCGATGTTGCGGGTGCCGACGAAGCCCTTCGCGAGCTTGTTGACGAGGTATTGCGCCTCGATCGACATCTGCCCCGATACGTAGAACGACAGCGCGTCGGGCCCGTGCGTATCGAGCACCGCGCGCAGGCGGCGCGCGGTGTCGGCGATCGCATCGCGGGCCGGCAGCGGCACCAGGTCGTCCTCGCGCGCCCGGCGCACGAACGCGCG
This sequence comes from Burkholderia sp. AU15512, assembly GCF_002223325.1. NCBI lineage: Bacteria > Pseudomonadati > Pseudomonadota > Betaproteobacteria > Burkholderiales > Burkholderiaceae > Burkholderia > Burkholderia sp. AU15512. The sequence continues at coordinate 947,116 of NZ_NKEX01000006.1, read as the reverse complement.
GTCGAGCCGCCCCGAGCGGCGCAGCGCGACGTGCGCCGACGCGCCCTTCGTGCATAGCCGCCCGAAGTTGGTCGGATGGTCGGCGTCGCCGGACACCTTGACGACTTCACCTTCCTCGACGTGCAGCACCATCCCGCAGCCGACGCCGCAGTACGGGCACACGCTCTTGACGGGGGTGGCGGTCATGCGCGCTCCGGGGCGGTCAGGCCGCGATCCACACGAAACCGTCCTCGACCCGCGACGGGTAGGCGCTCACCGACTGCTCGGGCGCCTCGAGACATTCGCCGGTGCGCAGGTCGAAGTGCTGCTTGTACAGCGGCGACGCGACGACCACGCGCTCGCCGAGGCTGCCGATCAGCCCGCGCGACATCACGGCCGCCTGCGACACGGGATCGATGTTGTCGATCGCGAACACGCCGCCGGCTTCGGCATGCGCGACGTGAAAAACCGCGACCTGCTCGCCGTTGACGAGCGCACACACGCCGGTGTTCGGCACGATGTCGTCGAGCGGGCACACGCGGGTCCAGGACAGCGGAAGACGATCGTTCATGATGGACTCCTTGGAAAAAACGCGGGTGTCGGTCAGGGTCAAACGGTGGCGGGTTCGGTGGCGGCTTGCGTCACGCCTTCGGCCACGACGGGAATCGACACGCGCTTGCCGCCCGCGCGTTCGCCGGGTGTCGCGGGCCGGATCTGGCCGCGCGTCTCGACGAATTCGATGGTCGTGTCCGGCGCGTCGCTGTTCACGAAGTGGCGAAAGCGCTTGCGCGTTTCCGGATCGGTCACGGCCTTCTTCCATTCGCACTCGTAGGTGTCCACCACGTGCTGCATGTCGGCTTCGAGTTCGGCGCCGAGCCCGAGCCGGTCGTGCACGACGACGTCGATCAGGTAGTCGAGGCCGCCTTCGAGGTTGTCGCGCCACACGCTCGTGCGTTGCAGCCGGTCAGCCGTGCGCACGTAGAACATCAGGAGACGGTCGATGTAGCGGATCAGCGTGGTGCGGTCGAGATCGGACGCGAGCAGTTCCGCGTGGCGCGGCTTCATCCCGCCGTTGCCGCACACGTACAGGTTCCAGCCCTTCTCGGTCGCGATGATGCCGACGTCCTTGCCCTGTGCTTCCGCGCACTCGCGCGTGCAGCCGGACACGCCGAACTTGATCTTGTGCGGTGCGCGCAGCCCCTTGTAGCGGTTCTCCAGGTCGATCGCGAGGCCGACCGAATCGTCGACGCCGTAGCGGCACCACGTCGACCCGACGCACGACTTCACGGTGCGCAGCGCCTTGCCGTACGCGTGGCCCGATTCGAAGCCGGCGGCAATCAGTTCCTCCCAGATCGACGGCAGTTGCTCGACGCGCGCGCCGAACAGGTCGACGCGCTGGCCGCCGGTGATCTTCGTGTACAGGCCATATTTTTTCGCGACCTGGCCGACCGCGATCAGCCCTTCCGGCGTGACTTCGCCGCCCGGCATGCGCGGCACCACCGAGTACGTGCCGTCGCGCTGGATGTTCGCGAGGTAGTAGTCGTTCGAATCCTGCAGCGCCGCGTGTTCCTTCTTCAGCACGAATTCGTTGAAGCACGACGCGAGAATGCCCGCCACCGCCGGCTTGCACACGTCGCAGCCGAGGCCGTGGCCGTGCTTCGCGAGCAGTTCGTCGAAGGTCGTGATGCGCTCGACGCGGATCAGGTGGAACAGTTCCTGGCGCGAATGCGGGAAGTGCTCGCACAGATGGTTGTTGACCGCGAGGCCCTGCTTCTTCATCTCGGCCTTCATGATCTGCGTGACGAGCGGCACGCAGCCGCCGCACGACGTGCCGGCACCGGTGCACGTCTTCAGCGCGCCGAGGCTCGTCGCGCCGTCGGCGACCGCCGTGCAGATCTGCGATTTCGACACGTTGTTGCACGAGCAGATCTGGGCGGCCGCGGGCAGCGCCTCGACGCCGATCGCCGGCTTCGCGACGCCGTCCGACGACGGCAGGATCAGGAATTCCGGCGACTCCGGCAGCTCGATGCGGTTCAGCATCATCTGCAGCAGCGTGCCGTACTCGGCCGCATCGCCGACCATCACCGCGCCGTGCAGGAACTTGCCGCAGTCGGACACCACGAGCTTCTTGTAGACCTGGCGGCGCTCGTCCGCGTACTGGTAGGTGCGGCTGCCGGCCGTCGTGCCGTGCGCGTCGCCGATGCTCGCGACGTCCACGCCCATCAGCTTCAGCTTCGTGCTCATGTCGGCGCCGGCGAAGGCGGCTTCGACTGCACGGTTCGCATCGCCGCCGAGCTGCTTCGCGACCACGCGCGCCATGTCGTAGCCCGGCGCGACGAGGCCGTACACCATGCCGTTCCAGGCCGCGCATTCGCCGATCGCGTAGATGTCGGCATCGCTCGTGCGGCACGCGTCGTCGATCGCGACGCCACCGCGCGGGCCGATGTCCAGACCGCATGCACGGGCCAGTTCGTCGCGGGCGCGGATGCCGGCCGAGAACACGATCATGTCGGCGTCGAGGTGCGAGCCGTCGGCGAACGCCATCCGGTGCGTGCCTGCCTCGCCATCGACGATTTCCAGCGTGTTCTTGCCCGTATGCACGGTCACGCCGAGCGCCTCGATCTTCGCGCGCAGCATCCGGCCGCCGCCGTCGTCGACCTGCACGGCCATCAGCCGCGGCGCGAATTCGACGACGTGCGTGTCGAGCCCCATGTCGCGCAGCGCCTTCGCGCATTCGAGGCCGAGCAGGCCGCCGCCGACCACGACGCCCCTTTTCGCGTGCGTGCCGCACGCCTGCATCGCTTCGAGATCCTCGATCGTCCGGTACACGAAGCAGCCGTCACGATCGTGCCCCGGCATCGGCGGCACGAACGGGCGCGAACCCGTCGCGAGCACCAGCTTGTCGTACGCGAGCGTTTCGCCGGACGCGAGCGTGACTGTATGCGCGGCGCGGTCGATCGACGCGACTTGCGCGTTCAGCCGCAGGTCGAATTGCGGATGACGTTCGAAGAAGCCGGGTTCGACGAGCGACAGGTCGTCCGCCGACTTGCCCGCGAAGAATTCCGACAGGTGCACGCGGTCGTACGCCGGACGCGGTTCCTCGCCGAGCACCGTGACCTGCAGCGCGCCCGCGGCGCCCGCTTCCGCCGCGACGCATTCGAGGAACTTGTGGCCGACCATGCCGTGGCCGATGACGATGAGTTTCATGGTGACGTTTCCTCCGGTCGATCAGTTCGCGACGCCGCTGGCAGCCAGCGCGCGGTCGCGCAACTCGGCTTCGCGCGCCTTGTGTTCCGCGCTGAAGCGCACGGCCATCGCGCAGAGCGCGGTCGCGGTGACGGCCAGGCCGAGCAGGCTCAGCGTGTGCTGCACGTCGCCGACACCCTTCAGCAGGAAGCTCGCGGCCACCGCGCCGACGTTGCCGCCCGCGCCGACGATCCCCGCCACGCCGCCGAGTGCCTTGCGGTCGATGAACGGCACCAGCGCGTAGGTCGCGCCGCAGGCCATGTGCGTGAAGAGGCCGAACGTGAGCATCGCGACGAGGGCGATGCCGACGCTTTGCGCATGCGAGAACCAGATCAGCCCGAGCCCTTCGCCGACGATCAGCCCGCACAGCAGCGTCGCGCGCACGTCGAGGCTGCGGCTTGCGGCGATCTTGTCGGACAGCCAGCCGCCGAGCGCACGCGCGAACAGCGCGAGCAGCCCGAACAGGCCGACCGCGAACCCGGCGTCCTTCAGCGACAGGCTGAAGTGATCGACGTAGTACAGCGCGGCGATGTTGTGGATGAACACCTCGACGCCGAAGCACGCGCCGTACGTGACGAACAGCATCCACACACGATAGTTGCCGCAGGCCGCGAAGAAGCTCGCCCAGCCGCCCTTCTTGCCGCTGTCGACCGTCACGCCTGCGTGGCGCAGCGCGATGATGTCGCCTTGCGGGCAGTCCTGCGTGAAGCGCCAGTACGCCCAGGCCATCACGAGCATCGCGGCGCCCGGCACGACCAGCGCGATGCGCCACGACGAATCCTCGCCGAAGCCGAGCATCAGGCCGGCGGCGACGAGCAGCGGCATCAGCGCCTGCGTCGCGCCTGCGCCGGCGTTACCCCAGCCGGCCGTCGTCGCGTTCGCGGTGCCGACCACGTTCGGCGCGAACATCACCGACGTGTGGTACTGCGTGATCACGAAGCCCGCGCCGATCGCGCCGATGCCGAGCCGGCAGATCAGGAACGACAGGTAATCGTGCGTGAACGACACCGCGAACACGGGGATCGCGCCGAGCAGCAGCAGGCCGACGTACACGCGGCGCGGGCCGAAGCGGTCGCACAGCGGGCCGACCAGCAGCCGCACGGCGATCGTCGCGGCCACCGCCGCGATGTTGATGTTGGCGACCTGCGCGGCCGTCAGGTGGAATTCGCGTGCAATCAGCGGCATCAGCGGCGCGCACGCGAACCACGCGAAGAAGCACACGAAGAACGCCATCCACGTCAGGTGGAACGCGCGCATCGGCGCGGTGCGGAAGCTGAAGAGATCGATACGGGTAGCTTTGTCGGTCATGTCATCCGCCAAACGAAAAACGGCGTCCTGCGCACCCGGTCTCGTCGAGACCCGATGCGTAGGACGCCGTTGCCCATGAAGCCCGTTGCCGGGCGCGTCGGTAATCGGTACTGCCGGACGAATCGCCATTGATCCGCCCGAAGCCCCTGACGCAAACGCCGTGCCATGTCGTCGCGAATCGGGCCCGCAGCCCCGCCACGCAAGGCTCATCGGGCGTTGCACGATGCGCGGCTTCGTGCGACCCACGATGCGCCGTGAGGCAGCGAGGCACAGATGTGGTGCGCTGCAGCACTGTCGCCGTGCGACATCGCGGTGCGCGCTGACGGGGCACGATGCACGCCGATGCGGCATCGCGGCTGCCCGCGCGCGGCGGCTGCCTTCACGCTCGCGGGCATCGCGCGGCGCAATGCGCGCCGTTGCCGCCGCCCCGGCGCGACGCGTCATGCCGGTTGGCCCGGATATTGCTGAATCCGCTGATGACACCGGCAACGGCGCCGGTGGGCAGTCCCCGCAAACCCTGCCCGTCATTCAGGCGGGCCGATCAGGACAACGGCGTCCTTCCGTGCGCGGCACGGCCGGATGCCGGTGCGTTTCGACCGCCCGCCGCCGCCGCGCAAGACATACGCGCTATCGACCGCCGCATGCCGGCGGCACTGGAACACGACATGACGACAGGCAAAGTCACGCTGCTGGGCGCCGGCCCCGGCGATCCCGATCTCCTCACGCTGAAGGCCGTGAAGGCACTGGCCGCCGCCGACGTGCTGCTGCTCGACGATCTCGTCGCGCCCGGCATCGTCGAACTCGCGCCGCAGGCACGCGTGATCCGCGTCGGCAAGCGCGGCGGCTGCCGCTCCACGCCGCAGGCATTCATCGAGAAGCTGATGCGCCGCCACGCGCTGCGCGGCGCGCACGTGGTGCGCGTGAAAGGCGGCGATGCGCTGCTGTTCGGGCGTGCCGGCGAAGAACTCGCGACGCTGCGCGCCGCCGCGATTCCGGTCGAGATCGTCAACGGCATCTCGTCGGGCTTCGCGGCCGCAGCGAGCCTCGGCATCTCGCTCACGCACCGTGCGCATTGCCACGGCGTCACGTTCGTCACCGCCCACCGTCAGGACCACGGCGAACCCGACTGGGCGCGTCTCGCGGCGACCGGCACCACGCTCGCGATCTACATGGGCATGAGCCGCGTCGACAGTATTGCCGCCGGCCTGCTCGCCGTGCTGTCGCCCTCGACGCCGGCCGCGGCCGTGCAATGGGCCGGCACGCCCGACGAACGCCGCTGGACCGGCACGCTGGGCGGTCTCGCGCGCGGCATCGACGCCGCGCGGCTCGGCAGCCCGGCCGTGATCCTCGTCGGCGGCGCGATCGGCGAAGCGGCCGTGCAGCACGTGCCGGACGCGGGCACCGCGATCGAAACGGCCTTGTCCCGGGCCGCGTAGCATGCGCGACGCCACGCGGCACCGGCCGCCTACCTATCATGAAGACAGCGGCGCCGGCCGCCGGGCCATCGCGCGCGGCACCGACCCGAGGTCCGCACGGGGCCGCCGCCCCCGATCCGCCCATCGCGCCACGATTTCGCCGCCGCCGTCCGCGTCATGAGTCCGTCTGCTTCTTCCCCCCGCCTGCGCGTGCTGCTCGTCACCGACACCGACAAGCCGATCGGCGAGCTCGGCGAGGCGCTCGCGCACCTCGGCTACGAGATGCTGAACGACGTCGCGACGCCCGCGCGCCTGCCGGCCGCCGTCGAGGAGCAACATCCCGACGTCGTGATCATCGATACCGATTCCCCGTCGCGCGACACGCTCGAGCAGCTTGCCGTGATGCACGCCACCGCGCCGCGCCCCGTGCTGATGTTCAGTCACGACGCCAATCAGTCGCTGATCCGCGCGGCGGTCGGCGCGGGCGTCAGCGCGTATCTCGTCGAAGGGCTGTCGGCCGAGCGCCTCGCGCCGATTCTCGAAGTCGCGCTCGCCCGCTTCTCGCACGACGACGCGCTGCGCCGCCGGCTGGCCGACGTCGAGCGCGAGCTCGCGGAACGCAAGCTGATCGACCGCGCGAAGCGCCTGCTGATGGACGAGCGCAAGGTGTCCGAACACGACGCCTACGCGGCGCTGCGCAAGCGCGCGATGGATCAGGGCCTGCGCATCGTCGACGTCGCGCGGCAACTGCTCGACGCGTCACCCCAGTCATGAATGCCATGGATACCTCCTCTCCCGCCGCGCCGGAACGCGCACATCTTCGCCTCGGGTTCGTCGCGCTGAGCGACGCGGCCCCGCTGATCGTCGCGCAGCGCCTGAACCTCGGCGAACGGCACGGGCTCACGCTCGAACTCAGCCGCCAGCCATCGTGGGCAACCGTGCGCGACAAGCTGCTGAGCGGCGAGCTCGACGCCGCGCATGCGCTGTACGGGCTCGTCTGCGGATTGCAGCTCGGCATCGGCGGCCCGCAGGCCGACATGGCCGCGCTGATGGTGCTGAACCGCAACGGCCAGGCGATCTCGTTGTCGCGCGGCCTCGCCGACGCATATCGCGCCAGTGGCAGCGTGCGCGATGCGTTCGCGACGCTCGGCCGCAAGCCGCTCCTCGCGCAGACGTTCCCGACCGGCACGCACGCGATGTGGCTGAACCACTGGCTCGCGTCGCACGACGTCGATCCGCTGCGCGACGTGCGCAGCGTCGTGATCCCGCCGCCGGAGATGGTGGCCGCGCTCGCCGGCGGCGAGCTCGACGGCTTCTGCGCCGGCGAGCCGTGGCATGCGGTGGCCGAGGCCTGCGGCGCGGGGCGGACCGTTGCCGTCACGAGCGAAATCTGGCCCGATCATCCGGAGAAGGTGCTCGCGGCCCGGCGCGATTTCGTCGCGCTGTATCCGGCCACGGCCCGCGCGCTGATCCGCACGCTCGTCGATGCGTGCGCCTGGCTCGACAGCGCCGCGCACCGTCGCGAGGCGGCCGACTGGCTCGCGTCGCCCGATGCGCTCGGCGTGCCGGCCCGGCTGATCGCGCCGCGTCTGCTCGGCGACTACGGCTCCGGCCCGTTCGCCGTGCCGCCGCTGCCGATCCGCTTCCACGACGGCGGCGCCGTGAACCGCCCCGATCCGCGCGAAGGCGAGTGGTTCCTGGCCCAATACCGGCGCTGGGGCATGCTCGACGGTGCGCACGACGACGCGGGGATCGCCCAAGCGATCGCACAAACCGCGTTGTATGATGCTGCCGTCGCCGAAAGCGGCGCACCGGGCCTGTCGCAGGCGTGATGCGCACCGCGTGATGCAGGCGGCGCGCGCTCCCGCGCCTCGCCTTTCCCGGGCCGCCTGCCGGCGCCCGGCACGCGGCCCCGGGTGACGCCGCATGACCACTCCGTCCCCGATCCGATTCGATGCCGAAACCCACGCGCGCGCCGCTCGACGTGCTGCTCACCGAAATCCGCGCGTGCCGTGCCTGCGAAGCCGACCTGCCGCTCGGCCCGCGCCCCGTCGTGCGGGCCCATCGCGACGCGCGCATCCTGATCGTCGGGCAGGCGCCGGGCACACGCGTCCATGCGAGCGGCATCCCGTGGGACGACGCGAGCGGCCAGCGGCTGCGCGGCTGGCTCGACGTCGATGCCGACACGTTCTACGACGAGACGCGCTTCGCGATCGTGCCGATGGGCTTCTGCTACCCGGGCCGCGGCGCAAGCGGCGACAACCCGCCGCGCCCCGAATGCGCGCCGCTGTGGATCGACCGGCTGCTCGCCGAGCTGCCGTCGATCCGGCTCACGCTGCTGATCGGCCAGTACGCGCAGCGGCATTTCCTGCGCGAGTCGCGCAAGGCCACGCTGACCGACACCGTGCACGCGTGGCGCGACTATGGCCCGGACGTGTTGCCGCTGCCGCATCCGTCGCCGCGCAACCAAGCGTGGTTCAAGCACCACCCGTGGTTCGACACCGACGTTGTGCCCGAGCTGCGGCGCCGGATCGCGCCGCTGATCACCCGATGAACGCGCACCGTTGCCCTGTCGCGACGCTTCGCGGCACCCTGTTATCCGTATCGAATCAAGCATGAACGACACCCCCACCGATATCGACTTTGCCTGCAACGGCTGCGGCGGATGCTGCCGCGACCTGCGGATTCCGCTGACGATCGACGAGGCCATCGCGTGGCTGCAGCGCGGCGGCCACGTGGAGCTGCTATGCGATGCGATGCCGTGGCTCGTCGAGCCCGAGCCCGACAACGCGTTCGCCGCGTACAAGCGCGTGCGCTCGAGCGCCGCGCTCAGCGGCTCGCTGCCCGTCCGCATCACGGTCATGCTCACCGCCACCCATGCAGGGCCGTGCCCGAACCTCGGCGATGACATGCGGTGCGCGATCTACGACGCGCGCCCGCTCGTGTGCCGGATCTATCCGGCCGAAGTGAATCCGTTCGTGCCGCTGGTGCCGGACGGCAAGCAATGCACGCCCGATGCGTGGCAGCAGGCGCCGTTCGTCCGCGGCGGCACGATCGTCGATGCGGCCACCCGCGAGAACATCGCGCTCGCGCGTGCGGCGAGCGAAGCCGAAACGCCGCTGCGGGCGCGGTTGTGCAAGGTGCTGGGGATCGATACGGCGGCGGTGGCCAACGAAGGGTTCGCGGTCCACGCGCCGCCGGCTGCCGCGCTGCTTGCCGCGCTGACGGCTTTGACGGCGCAGCGCGCGTCGGAGTCGGCCCCGGCCGGCGCCGACGAGGCCATCGCCTGGATGTTGGTGTCGAACCGTACGTCGACGCTGGATGCGCTCGGATCGGTTGGCGCGGCAAGCCAGCGTGCCGATAGCGCCACCCCGCACGCCAGTTATCTCGGCTTCCATCCGGACGAGTAATCGCCGCGCGGCATGCCGCGAGCGACACCGGGCGAAGCCATGCGGCCGCACGGATCGCCGCCGCGCCCGGTTCGCTGTACCATCGCGGCTCAACCGCGTCACGAACAGCAGAATCCTTCATGCCCTCCATCGCCCCGCCGCGCCTGTACGGGATGCCCGAACGCAGCGACCGGCTCGACTTCTACATCCGCGACCAGGCGTCGCGCCAGGCGATCACCGAGCCGCACCGGCACGCGTATTTCCAGATCCAGTTCAATCTCGGCGGCGACACCGAGCAGCGGATCGGCGGCGTCACGCGGCCGTTTCCGCGCGGCGCGCTCGCGTTCGTGCTGCCGCACCGCGAACACCTGATCCCGCATCCGGAAGGCGCGCACTTCATCGTCATCAACTTCAGCCAGGCGTTCCTGCGCGCCGATCTCGACGTCGACCCGCTCGATCTCGAGGACGTGCCCGCGCATCGCTTTCCCGAGCTGACGCCGTTCCGCTTCCAGGAGCACCTCGACTTCATCCTGACCGGCGACACCTACGAAGAAGCGCGCCGCCTCGCGCTGTGCATGCTCGACACCGATCGCGTGCGCACGTTCGGCTCGACCACGCTGCTGCGCGGCTACCTGCTGCAGCTGATCGGGCTCGTCTGCACGCAGTACGCGGGTGCGCTCGACAAGCTCGCGCAGCGCGGCGCCCAGCGCGCGGGCCGGCGCGACGCGCTCGCGCGCGTGCTGCGGCACGTGCGCGCCAACCTGACCCGCGAGGACCTGACGCTCGCCGCGACCGCCGAGGCCGCGTTCCTGTCCCCCAACTACCTCGCGCACCTGGTCCGCAAGGAAACCGGCAGCACCTTCACCGATCTCGTGACCGAGCGCCGGATCGCGCTCGCGCAGTCGCTGCTGGCCCATACCAGCCGGCGCATCGCCGATATCGCACGCTCGGTCGGCTTCCGCGACGAAGGGTATTTCGCGCGGCGCTTCCGTGCACGGGTCGGCGTGTCGCCGAAGGCGTACCGGGACGCGAACGCCGCGCTGCCGGACGGCGACGATTCCCCGGCGGCGGCCGACGCGTAGTATTGTCCCGGTAAAACGCAGTTGCGTCGCATCCGGCCGCACGGCTGTCGGGTATCGTTGCACGCATGCCGGCCCGTGCACCGCACGGGCGCGGCATCCGTCTTATCACCGAACGAGGCCATCCGATGTCCGCTTATGTCATCGACGCTGCCGAGCGTCCTTCCGTCGAAGTCGACCAGTCGTCCGCGCGCTTTCCGGTACGCCGCGTCTTCTGCGTCGGCCGCAACTACGCCGACCACGCGCGCGAAATGGGCGCCGATCCCGACCGCGAACCGCCGTTCTTCTTCACGAAGCCGGCCGACGCGATCGTCCCGGCCAGCGGCACCGTCGCCTATCCGCCGCTGACGAACGACCTGCATCACGAAATCGAGCTGGTCGTCGCGATCGGCAAGGACGGCCGATCGATCGACCCGGCCGACGCACTGTCGCACGTGTGGGGCTACGGCGTCGGCGTCGACCTCACGCGCCGCGACCTGCAGGCCGAAGCGAAGAAGCTGAGCCGTCCGTGGGACTGGGCGAAAGGCTTCGATGCATCAGGCCCCGTGACTCCGCTGCGCGCGGCAGCGGCCACCGGCCACCCGGCGACGGGCCGCATCTGGCTCGCGGTCAACGGCGACACGCGCCAGCAAGGCGACCTGGCCGACATGATCTGGGCCGTGCCCGACGTCATCGCGTATGTGTCGCGCTCGGTCGAGCTGAAGGCAGGCGACCTGATCTTCACCGGCACGCCGGCGGGTGTCGGCGCGCTGCAGCCTGGCGATCGCGTCACGGGCGGCGTCGACGGCGTCGCGACGTTCGAATTCGTCGTGGGCGCGAAGCCGTAAGCCGTCACGCAGCACGCATGGCGGTCGCCCGTCCGGGGCCGCCGTGCAATATACCGATTTCGGTCAGTCGTAGCGGCGCAGGAATGCGTCGGCGACGGCCGGCGGATTCAGCGCCTTCGCCGATTCGTTTTCCAGCGCCTCGGCCGCATCGTCGTCGCTGATCGACACGAACAGCGTGATCGCCGCCCTTTCGTCGCCCGTGCCGAACAGGCCTTCGCGGTCGAGCAAGCGCAACGCCGCGATCATGTCGGCGTGCAGTTGCCGCGCGAATTCCGGGAATCTCGAGCGAACGAACTGCGGGCTCAGCACGTCATCGGCGAGCTTGCCGCAGATCGCATTGAACGGCGACGCTTCCGCCGCCGCGTACGCCCATTCGGAAAAGCCCCACGCATACCACGGGTCGTCGTCCGGGACGGCCTGTTGCTCGCGGATCCGGCGCAGCCCCTCGACCGAATTTGCCGCCGGCACCACCGTCATCGCACCGCTGTCGGTATACAGCGCGAACGCATAGAAATGCTCGTCCGGATGTTGCGCCCGCAGCGCCCTGAATGTCGCTCTCGCGGCGTCGGCAATGTCTCGCTGGAAATCAGAAAAGTCGCTCATCGCATCCTCGTCCAGTCGCCCTTCACGCGTTGGAGCATGCCCGGCGCGCGGCGGGTTCGTCGTCTCCCGATAATCGATCGATTGTCCGCCAATCGTCCACGGCACGGTAGCCGTGCCCACCCCATGCCCAGCTCCGCGCGGTGCTGCCGCGCGTTTCCGTTCACCGCCCGGCGTCGCGCGCATCGAACACCCGCACGCAGACGGCCGCCGCCAGTGCGATCGCCGCCGACAGGAGCATCATCGCGAGCGGCGCATAGCCCGCGTTGCCGGCCGTCAGCACCGCCCCCGTCAACGACGAAAGCGCGGCCCCGCCGGCGATCGTCATCGCACCGGCCAGCCCCGACGCGCTGCCCGCCAGCGCCGGGCGCACCGACACCGCGCCGGCATGCGCGCCGGGATTCGTCAGCCCGTTGCCGATGCCGACCAGCACGCATGGGCCAAACCACGCGATCGCCTGCGTCGCCCCACCGAACCTCAGCGCGAGCCCGATCAACGGCCCCGCGCACGCGACCACCCGCCCGCACAGGATCGTCGTGGCCAGCGCGTAGCGGCGTGCGTATCGCGCGGCCACGAAGCCGCCGAACACGAAACCGGCCGTGATGGTCCCCATGTAGAAACCGATCTCCGCCGGTGCGATGCCGAACACCGTTTGCGCGGCGAGCGGCGCGCCGGCCAGGAACGCGTAGAAAGAGCCGGTCGAAAACGCCATGCAGAGCGCATAGGCCCAGAAACGGCGCGCGCGGAGCAGCGCCGGATACGCACGAAGCTGCTGCCCGAGGCTCGACGACCGGTTCGCATGGGTTTCGATAAGGTCGAACGCACACCAGACGAACAACGCGATGCCCACCGCGCCGAGCAGCCAGAAGCTCGCGCGCCAGCCCAACGTCTGGTCGAGCGCGCTGCCGAGCGTCGGGCCGAGCATCGGCGCGAACGCGGCCGCCATCGCCGCATAGCCGATCCGGCTCGCCGCGCGCGCCCCGCCGCCGGTGTCCCGGATCGTCGCCATCGACACGGGATAGACCGACGTGATCGCCGCCTGCATCAGCCGGTATGCGAGGAACGCACGAATATCGGTCGCCACCGCGCAGCCGAGCGAGCCGAGCGCGAACACACCGACGCTCGCCAGTACGACCGGCCGCCGCCCGAACCGGTCCGACAGCGGCCCCATCACGAACTCCAGCGACGCGGCCACCGCCGCGTAACCGCCGAGCGACAGCGCGACGAGCGCATAGTCGGCGCGCAGGTCGCGCGCGATGGCCGGCAGCGACGGCAGGAACAGGCTCAGCGGTAGCACCGAGCACGCACACAGCAGGATCAGCGTCGCGAGTCTCGGCGACGCCCGTTCGGAAGCGATCGGCAGGTTCGATTGCAAGCGGATGCCCTCCATGCACGTGCCGCACGGCCGTGCGCAATGCAAAAAAAAGCCCCCGAACGAGTCGGGGGCGCATGGGTGCCGGCGCGGTGCCGCTACCGGACCCTGCGCCTGTGGACTACTACGATGATGAATGCTGCGTTCATGCCGGATGGCTCCTGAATGCCTCGCTGACTGCGTGCGAGATCGAACGATGGTAGGCGGACGATAGCGACCGCGTCAACGCCCTAACGCGCACGCACCGACACGAATTTCCGGGCGTTGTTGCGCTGGATCAGCACCGCGATCACGCTGCCGTTCGCTTCGAGCGTCGGTATGTCATCGGGCGTCTCGAGCAGCGTATCGTTGAGCTCCAGCACGACATCGCCCGGCTGGATGCCGGCCTTGGCTGCCGGGCCGTGCACCGCGTCCACCATCATCCCGACCGCGAGCCCCGTCGAGCGGCGCTCGTCGTCGCTGAGCGCATGCATCGTCAGCCCGAGGCGGTCGCCGCCGTCGGCAGCCGCTGCGCCCGCCGCTGCTCCCGCCGCCGGTCGTGCAGCCGCCTTCGGCGCAGCCATGCCGACGGTCGCACCCGCGTTGCCGGCGGCCTCGTCGGCGCCCGTGATCGTCAGCATCACCGGCGCGCGGTTGCGGATCAACCGCAGCGGCACCTTCTGGCCCGGCGGCAGCGCGGCAGCCAGGTCGTTCAGCTCGGCCGAACGGCCGATCGTCTTGTCGCCCAGCTTCACGATCACGTCGCCGGGCTTCACGCCGGCCGCGGCAGCCGGCGAGCCGGGCGCGACGCCATTGACGAGGGCGCCCGCCGGACGCGGCAGCCCGAACGCCGCGGCCAGCCCGATGCCGACATCCTGCACGTCGACGCCGATCGCATTGCCGGACGACGACGCATCCGGCGCCTGGGACTGCTGCGCCTGCATCTGCTTCTGCAGTTGCGCCCGCACCTTTGCGGCCAACGCGATCGGGATCGCGAACGTCGTGCTCGCGTAGCGGTCCGGGCCCGTATAGACCTGCACCGCGATGCCGATCACGTCGCCCGCGCGATTGAAGACGGGGCCACCGGAATTGTCGGGGTTCGGCGCGATGTCGGTTTCGAAGAACGGAAACGCGCTGCCGTCCGGCATCCGGTGCGACGTGGCGCTGACGATGCCGGCCGTGACCGTGTTGCCTGATCCGTCCGGCGCGCCGATCGTCATCACCGGCTCGCCCGCGCGCACCTTCGACGAATCGCCGACGCGCACGAACGGCAGCTTCTTCCCGTCGATCCGTAGCACCGCGACGTCGCTTTGCGGGTCGACGGCCAGCACCGTCGCCTTGAATTCGCGGCGGTCGGTGAGCCGTACCGTCACGTCGGTCGCTTCGTCGACCACATGCGCCGACGTGAGGATCAGGCCGTCGGCGCTGACGATGAAACCCGAGCCGCTGCCCGATACCGCGCGAGGCAACATCTCGGGTGCCTGTACCTGTGCCGGTGCACCTTGTGCCGGCGGCGGTACGTCATGCCGGAAGAACGCCGCGAGCGGATCGTCGGGATCGAGGATCGCGAAGGACGGGCCGCTCGCCTGCTGGTCGGGTGCGGCGGTCATGACGGTCACGACGGCCGGGCCGTAGCGGTCGACGATCGCCGGAAAATCGACCGGCATCGCGTAAGGCGCGGCAGCCGGCCGCTGCTTCATCGGGTGCGGCGTGACGGGCGGCGAGAGGGTTCCGGCAAAGGCGTCCGGCGGCGGCAACAAACAGCCGGCAAACACGCCCCCGATCAACGCGGTGCAAAGCACGGCGCGAGCAAGCGTCTGGCGAACCACGGTGCACCTCCCCCGGGAGTCACGGCGCCGACATGCGCGAGACGCGCAGACGCTCGACAAGGCCCGGTACACCCATCCATTTATAGTCCACGCGGCCTGTTCGAACATACGAATCGAAACCCGAATGCCGGGCGGAGCGGCAGGCGCGGAGCCGCGACGGTGGCCGTTTCGAACAAAGTGCGCGGTTCGTCAATCCGCACAAGTCCGATCGTCATCCGTCGCACGAGAGCGCCCTGCTCACGTAGCGAAAGTAGCCGGAGCAACGACGGTCATCACCGATCCAGTTCGCATCTTCATGACTTGATTCTCCTGTCGGGATGCCGAGACGAATGCGAGATCGAAAGCGAAATCGATACGGTCGCGGAAATCACCGGCGACGGGTGACGTCATCCCCGCGCCCCGCCACCCGCAGGTGACGCCCCACCCACCCGCTCCGCGATCGCCGACAACATCCGCAACATCGGCTCGAACGCGTCGGCCGACGTATTACCGAAGCCGAGCACGAGCCCGTTGCCCGCCGATCCCGCCTCGATCGAAAAACCCGACAACGGAAACGGCCCGATGCCGTGCGCACGCGCCGCGTCGACGATCGCGCGATCGCGGTAGCGCGTCGGCAGCCGCAGCGCGAGATGCAGCCCGCACGGCCCGCCCTCGATCTGATGCGGCACGCTCAGGTTGCCGTCCAGCGCAGCCAGCAGCAACCGCCGCCGGTCGCGATACAGCCGGCGCATGCGGCCGAGATGGCGGCCGTACTCGCCCGTCTCGATGAAATCGGCCAGCGCGAGCTGCACGTGGCGCGTCCCGCCGCGCAGCATCTCCGGCAGCACCGGCCGCACCGCGGCCAGCAGCGCATCGGGCAGCACGAGAAAACCGATCCGCAACGCCGGAAACATCGTCTTGCTGAACGAGCCGAGATAGACGACGGGCGAATCGGGCGCGAGCCCGTGCATCGCGCCGATCGGCTCGCCGGTGTGGCGGAATTCGCTGTCGTAGTCGTCCTCGATGATCCACGCGCGATGCCGGCGCGCGGCATCGATCAGCGCGAGCCGGCGCGAGATCGACAGTACGGCGCCGGTCGGGAACTGGTTCGACGGCGTCGTGTAGACGAGACGCGGCGTCCGCTCGCGCCAATCATCCTCGTCGGTGCGCAGCCCTTCCGCGTCGACCGGCATCGGCACGACGTCGAGGTCGGCCGCCTGCATCGCGGTGCGCGCACCGCGATAGCCGGGCTCCTCGACCCACACCGTATCGCCCGGGTTCGTCAGCAACTGCGCGCACAGTGCGATCGCGCCCTGTGCGCCTTCCGTGATCACGATCTGCTCGGGATCGCAGCGCACACCGCGCGTCACGGCCAGGTGGCGGGCGATCGATTCGCGCAGCGCGGGCTCGCCGAGCGGGTCGCCATAGCCGAGCAGGTCACGGCCGGCGCGGCGCAGCGCGCGGTCGATCGCGTGGCGCCATGCGTCCGCCGGGAAATGCGTCAGCGCGGGCACGCCCGGCCGGAAGCCTTCCGATTCACCGGTGCCGATGCGGCTCGGGCGAATCCGGCCCAGCCGCTGCGCGACGGCCGGCGGCGCGGCACGCCGGCGCGGCGGCGCCGGCCGTGACAGCCCGACCACGCGCGTACCGCGGCGGTCGGACTGCAGGAAGCCTTCGGCCACGAGCTGCTCGTAGACGGCCGCCGTCGTGTTGCGCGAGACGCCGAGCGTCTCGGCCAGCGCGCGCGTGCCGGGCAGCCGCGTGCCGGCCGGCATCGCGCCGCCGAGAATCGCGTCGCGCACGCGACGCAGCAACTGGCGCTGCAGCGAAGGCGCGCCGGGTGTGCGCGCCAGCGGCGCGTCGAGCGGCAGCAACGGCGCATCGCCGGAAGGAAGGACAGTCGTCATCGGAACTTCGCAGCGTGAAAATGTCGGAACGTGGCGCACGGCTGGTGGCGCACGGCGCGTGGCGCGCGGCTGGTGAACGACGGCTCGCGATTCGCGCCCCATCAATCGTGGCACCATAAATTTGCCGATCTCTGGCGCTTCTCATGGTACCTCGTCGCGACTACGATCGTCTGCATGCCGGCATGTCGCCGGCCGCCAACCGAAGCGAGATCGACCTTGTCCACGCTCACCAACGCTTTCCAGCAACCCATCGGCCACCCCGTTCCCGACTGGTCCGCGCGTCCGCGCCCGGAGCGCATCGTGCTCGAAGGCCGCTACTGCCGGCTCGAACCGCTCGACGCCGAGCGCCACGCGGCCGACCTGCACGCCGCCTACTCGCAGGCGCCGGACGGCAGCGACTGGACCTATCTCGCACACGGCCCGTACGCCGACGAAGCGAGCTACCGCGAGTACGCGCGTACCGCGCAGGCGAGCCCGGATCCGCTGCACTACACGGTGATCGACCGCGCCACCGGCCGCGCGGTCGGCACGCTCGCGCTGATGCGCATCGATCCTGCCAACGGCGTGATCGAGGTCGGCTCCGTCACGTTCTCGCCGCTGCTCAAGCGCACGCCCGTTTCGACCGAAGCGCAGTTCCTGCTGATGAAGTACGCATTCGACACGCTCGGCTACCGGCGTTACGAATGGAAGTGCGACGACCTGAACCTCCCGTCGCGCAAGGCCGCCGCCCGGCTCGGCTTCCGCTACGAGGGCACGTTCCGGCAGGCGGTCATCTACCGCGGCCGCAATCGCGACACCGCGTGGTTTTCGATCATCGACGGCGAATGGCCGGATGTGCGCGCCGCATTCGACGCGTGGCTCGCCCCGGAGAACTTCGACGCGCAGGGCGAGCAGCGCCGGTCGCTCACCGCGATCCGCCACGCGCAGGCAAGCGCGCGCGATGCGGCCAGCCGCGCGAACGACGCGACGCGCGTCACGGTGCGCCCGCTCGTCGCCGCCGACGAAGCCGCGTGGCGCCCGCTGTGGCAGGGTTATCAGAAGTTCTACGACACCGCGCTGAGCGACGCGGTGTTCGCGACGACATGGGCCCGCCTGATGGATCCGGCGGAGCCGATGTTCGTGCTGGGCGCATTCGACGCCTCGGGGGCGCTGGTCGGGATCGTGCATGCGATCTACCACCGCTCGTGCTGGACCGAAGGGCCGTACTGCTACCTGCAGGACCTGTACACCGCGCCCGACGCACGCGGGCAAGGCGCAGGCGGCGCGCTGATCGAGGCCGTGTACGAACACGCCCGCGAAGCCGGTGCGAGCCGTGTGTACTGGCTCACCCACGAAACCAACACGACGGCACGCGCGCTCTACGACAAGCTCGCGAACAACGCCGGGTTCATCCAGTACCGGCACGACGTGAAGAAGTAACGAACGCGTGTCGCAGCCGGCCGGCGTTCAACCGGAAACGTCGGCCGGCTCGCGCGCGTCGTCGCCCTCCGGCGCGGCGTCACGTGCGTGGCCCGCCGCACCCGGCACCGCCGCCGGGCAGATCATCTCGTCGCCATTGGCCGGCACGGGCCTTCGCACCGGCCGGAACACCGGCTCGCCCGGCTCGATCGGCTGCCCCGAGATCGCGCAGCGGCCCGGCTGCAACGCGACGCGCAAGCGCCAGCGCTGCTCGCCGTAATGGCACCGGCCGCTCTCGACCCAGCGAATCAGCAACGCATGGTCGTCGGCCTCCAGCACCGTGACGAACAGTTGCGGGCGCAACGGCGAGACGGCCGCCGCCGCGTGCTCGAGAACCGGCGCCCGGCCGATCGTCACGAGCGGACGCGCGACGCCGCCACGCGGCGGCATCGCATCGTCTTCGACCCAGGCCGGCGCATCGCACGGCACGTCCTCTTCGCAAATCAGGCTTTCCATGGTGTTGAGCATGCTTGACGGATTTCCGTGCAGGTGGAACGGCGCCGCGCTCAGCGCCGGCCCATCGGTTCGCGCGGCAGCGACAGGCCGATCGCCGCACCGGTGACGGCAGCGGCGAGCATCAGCCCGATGCCGCCCGACCAGCCGAATGCGCCGACGATCGAGCCGATCGCGAGCGGCCCGATCACCTGCCCGAGATAGTTGCCCTGCACGACCCAGCCGATGCTGAGCGGCGCGAGAGACGGCGTCGGCGCGGAGCCCGGCGCACACGCGAGGATCGTCGCGGGCAACATCCCCGCGATCGCCGAAAACGCAAAACCCAGCGCGACCGCGAGCGGCGCCGGCGTGGCCGCGCTGAAGAGCCCCGCGCCGGCCGCGCCGATCGCGACCGACGTCGCGGCCATCACGATCCCGGGCCGTGCGCCGCGCGACAACAGCCAGCCGGCCGTCAGGTTGCCGATCACGCACGCGGCGACGATCGCCGCGCTGATCACCCCCGCTGCACCGACCGCGACGCCGAGGCGCTGCATCAGGAACACCGGCAGGAACGTCATCGCCGCGAAGAACTGCACGTTGTAGGTGGCGAACCCCAGCGCCAGCAGCGTGGTCGAGCGCGACGCGAGCACGTCGCGCAGCGCGGGCCCGATACGCGGCGCGCCGGCCTGCCGCGACGGCGCATCGGCCGACGTCGTGACGGGCACCGCGGCCGCCGCGGCGAGCGTCAGCGCCGCGGCCGCGAGCCAGCCGTTGCGCCAGCCGCCGAGCAGCGGCCCGACCAGCATCGACAGCGCCATGCCGACCGGCATGAACGTGCTCCACAAGCCAAATACGAGATTGCGCCGCTCGGCCGGCGTCACGCGATTCAGCACGGCCGGTGCAGCGACCACCACGATCACGAAACCGAGCCCTTCGGCGAAACGCGTGGCCAGCAGCAGCGCGAAGCTGTCGGCCCATGCGCCGGCGACACTCGACAGGCCGAGGACGACGAGGCCCGCGATCAGCAGCAGCCGGTCGCCCCAGCGTCGCACCAGCAGGCCGGCCGCGATGCCGCCGAACACGCCGACGAACGGAAACACCGACATGATCCCGCTCAGCGACGCGAGCGAGCCGCCGAATTCGTGCTGGAGCGACGGCAACGCGATCGTCGCCTTGCCGACGTGCAGCGCCGACACGATGCTCGCCAGCACGACGTTCGCGACGGCGGCCCCGTGGCTGCGCGACGGCAGCGTGGCGGCATCGGCCGCGACAGGCGATTCGGTCATCTTCCCCTCCGTTGAAGCGGCCGCGTGCAACGGGATGCATCACGCGTCCGGGATCGGACTGGCGCACATGATACAAATTGAAGTTAACTTCAAGTAAAGGGGTAATGTGCGCAACGATCCGTTCCGCCGATCGCGGCAATGGATCGGCGTGGCAGCGTGCGTCTCGCGATTCGTCTCATTGCGCTGAGACGAACGTCCCAGCGTCTCACCCGGTCCGAGCTTTTGCTTCCGCAGCAAATCTCACCACCCTCCTCCGTCAAATCGTTTCCCGTCAAAGAGCCGGCAAATGGTGCATCGCATCGCGCCTATCCCGTGTAATCGCCGCCTGGCGCCCCCACTCGAGCTGGCCCCGTTCCTGCATACCGGTCGTTCGCGCACTCGCGCGACGGGCGCACCGGCAGCCACGCCTCGCGCCCGACGACAACCTGATGGAGACAGCAACGTGAGTACACCGGCAACGACCCCAGCTCCCAGCATGAAAGCCGCCGTCTGGCACGGCCGCCACGACATCCGCGTCGAACAGGTTCCCGTTCCCGAGCGCCCGCCGGCCGGCTGGGTGACGATTCGCGTGCACTGGTGCGGGATCTGCGGCTCCGACCTGCACGAATACATCGCGGGCCCCGTCTTCATCCCGGTCGATGCGCCGCATCCGCTGACGGGCCTGAAGGGCCAGTGCATCCTCGGCCACGAGTTCAGCGGCGAGATCGCCGAACTCGGCGCGGGCGTGACGGGCTACGCGGTCGGCGATCGCGTGACGGCCGACGCCTGCCAGCATTGCGGCACCTGCTGGTATTGCAAGCATGGGCTGTACAACATCTGCGAGAACCTCGCGTTCACCGGGCTGATGAACAACGGCGCATTCGCCGAATACGTGAACGTGCCGGCCGAGTTGCTGTACAAGCTGCCCGACGACTTCCCGACCGAGGCCGGCGCGCTGATCGAACCGCTCGCGGTCGGCCTGCATGCGGTGAAGAAGGCCGGCAACATCGTCGGGCAGACCGTCGTCGTGGTCGGCGCGGGCACGATCGGCCTGTGCACGATCATGTGCGCGAAGGCCGCGGGCGCCGGGCGCGTGATCGCGCTGGAAATGTCGGCCGCGCGCAAGCAGAAGGCGCTGGAGGTCGGCGCGAGCGTGGTCATCGATCCGAAGACGTCCGACGCGATCGCGGAAGTCAAGGCGCTGACCGGCGGCTATGGCGCCGACGTGTCGTTCGAGTGCATCGGCCACACCACCACCGCGAAGCTCGCGATCGACGTGATCCGCAAGACCGGCAAGTCGGTGATGGTCGGGATTTTCGAGGAGCCGGCGCCGTTCAACTTCTTCGACATCGTGTCGACCGAGAAGGAAGTGATCGGCTCGCTCGCGTACAACGGCGAATTCGCGGACGTGATCCGCTTCATCGCGGACGGCCGCATCGACGTGCAGCCGCTCATCACCGGGCGCATCGCGCTCGGCGACATCGTCTCGCATGGCTTCGAGGAACTCGTCAACCACAAGGACCGGAACGTGAAGATCATCGTCCAGCCCGCCCTCGCCTGACCGCGCGCGCGGCCGCGGCAGCGATTCGCGCCGCGGCACGCGGGCTGCAAGCGTCACCCTGGCGCGTCACCCGTGCGCGGGCGGCGCGCCTGCCTGCCGTTTCCTTCCAGCGCGCCCTCCTTGCCGCCGTCGTCCGTCGCGAACTTCGTGCCGCGCATCGATCGAATACGACGGCCATAAACATTCGCAATCCAAACCATCCGTCGTAACGCGCCACCGGTCCGATGCGCGTTCAGGGTTTCTCCGGATCAATCGCGACTCGTCCGATGTCGACAGCACACTGACGCAAGGTGATCCTGTGCAAGGCACGGTCCGGCATCCCTGCCAGGATCGTTGCCGCCCCGTTGAAGGCGGCCCCCGCCCCCCACAAAACCTTACGGTATCGCGGCGCCGACAGGCCGAGAATACGGGCCCACCCGGGAAAGCTTGCAAACATGGTGTGTCATGAATCGTACATTCTCGTCTAGCCGGGAACGCGCATACAACATTCGATCGCTGACGATCCAGCAGAAGACCCATATCGGCTTCGCCCTCGTCACCACGCTGCTGGCCTTGCTGTGCGGCACGATCATCTGGGGGAGTGTCCGGCAATACCGGCAGGAGAACGCCGACCTGCAGCGCTTCGAATTCGTCCGCGGCGCGATGAGCGCCGCCAACGTGATCTCGGCCGAACGCGGCCCGACGAACGACCTGCTGGTGCGCCCGCAGGACGACGGCGCCACCGAGGTCCGCCACCTGCTCGCCGCGCGCGTGCGTTCCGACCAGGCGCTCGAACGTTTTCGCGGCGGCATCGCGCAGGCGACCGTGCTCGACGATCGCGAACGCGGCAACCTGCTGCATGCCCTCGACTCGGTCCGGATCACGCTCGCCGATGCGCGCACGGAGGTCGACGCACTCGGCATGCGGCCGCGCGCGACACGCAGCGTTCGCGATATCCAGCACGCGCAGGCGCGCCTGTTCCGGATCGTCGACACGCTGTCGCTGCTGATCGACGGCGCCATGACCGACACCGCGATGGGCGACCCGCGCACATCGGGTGCGATCCTGCTCGCGCGGCTCCTCGGCGATCTCCGCGAATACGCGGGCCGCACGGGCTCGCTGCTGATCGCGCCGATGTTCGCGCGGCAGGCGCTCGACCGCACGCAGTTCGCGGACATCATGCGGATGCGCGGCCGCATCGAGCAATTGCGCGCGCTGATCGACGGCTCGATCGGCGCGAAGCTCGACGACCCTGACGTGGCGCGCGAATACGCGCAGCTCAACGGGGCCTTCGACGCGCACATCCTGCCGCTCGTCGACGCGGCGGTCGCCGGCGGCAAGAACGGCGTCTATGCGATGAGTGCGGCCGACTTTTCCCGCGCGATCGTGCCGCATTTCCGGCCGAGCGAGCGGCTGCGCGACCACGTGATCGACCTGGCCCGGCGTCGCGCGATCGGCGACCGGAACACCGCCCGGCTCAAGGTCGCGTCGTCGGCATTCGCCACGACACTGTGCATCGCGATCCTGGCCTCGCTCGCGCGCGGCGTGCAGCGACTGCTGTCGAAGCCGCTCGATGCGCTAGGCCGCCGGATCGTCGCACTCAGCGATGGCGATACGTCGCACGTCGCGATGCCGCGCGGAATCGGGCCCGAGATCACGCAGATCCACGACGCGCTGGAAACCTTGCGCCACGCGACCGTCCGCCGCGACATGCTCGAACGCCAGCGCAACGACATGCTGACGCTGTTCTCGCACGACATGCGCGCTCCGCTGACCTCGCTGATCATCCTGATCGACACGCAGGCGCGACGGGCGGGCGACGTGCAGATGAAGCAGCAGTTCGCGAGAATCGGCAAGCTGGCGCGGCACACGCTGGCGCTGGCCGACGGCTTCGCGCAGCTCTCGCGCGCGGAGGCCAGCGACTACGCACGCGTGCCGGTCAACCTCGCCGACCTGATGAACGAGGCACGCGACGCGGTGTGGCCGCTCGCGCACCGGAAATCCATGTCGATCGACGACGTGCCGCGGCGCGACGACACGATCGTGCTCGGCGACCCGGCGCTGCTGTCGCGCGCGCTGATCAACCTGCTGGACAACGCCATCAAGTACAGCGCGTCGCTGACGAGCGTCGAATGCCGGGTCGAGCCGGGCGCCGACGGCAAGACCGTGCGCTGCACGATCCGCGACAGCGGGTGCGGGATCAGCAGCGCGGACCAGACGCGGCTGTTCGAGCGTTACCGGCGCTTTCGCACCGCCGGCCAGCCGGAAACCAGCGGCGTCGGGCTCGGCATGGCGTTCGTCAAGGCCGTCGTCGAACGGCACGAAGGCACGATCCACGTGCACAGCGTCATGCTGCAGGGCACCACGGTCACGATCACGCTGCCGGCCGCGGCGCTTCCATGACGATGGCGCCGGCGACGACAGCGGCCAGCGGCCGACGCGGCACCGCAACCCCGCCCGATTTTTCGATATACTCAATCGAACCCTTTTCGGGGCAACCGCGGGGCCACCACGCCCTTTGCAGGTTCGCCCCAATCTGCGTGGAATTGCTCACCGTGAAACCGCGAGCCGGACTGATCCTCGAACTCTTCGTCAACCTGGTCCTGCCCTGGGTTGCCTACCGGGCCGCGCAACCTTATTTCGGCGAAACCGGCGCGCTGTACGCGTCGGCGGTCCCGCCGATCATCTGGTCGATCGTCGAATTCATCCGCTCGCGCCGCGTCGATGCGGTGGCGGCCATCGTGCTGCTGGGCATCGCGCTGTCGATCCTCGGGATGGCGCTTGGCGGCAGCGCGCGCACGCTGCTGATGCGCGAGTCGCTCGCGTCGGGCACGATCGGCGTCGTGTTCCTGCTGTCGCTCTTCCGCGAACGCCCGCTGATCTTCTACCTGGCCCGCGCCACGGTGGCCCGCGAGATGGATGGCGGCGCCGCGCATTTCGAAACCGTCTGGGAAGCGCAGCCCGGGCTGCGGCAGATGCTCCGGCGGATGACCTTCGTGTGGGGCGCGTTCATGACGCTGGAAATGCTGCTGCGCCTCTGGATGGTCGTGACCTGGCCAGTCGAACGCGTGCTGGTCGTGTCGCCGGTCATGGGCTACACCGTGTTCGGCTGTCTGCTGCTGTGGACGTTCTGGTACCGGCGGCGGATGCGCGAGCGCAACAGCGTCCACGTCCCGGGCCGCGACCGCGCGACCGAAACCGCCGGCCGCTGACCGCTCTCCACCGGCATCGCAAGCCGGCTGCTGTATGATGCGCGGCGTCTCGTCCGACGAATGCCGCTCCTGTCATGTCCCTTTCGCTTCTTCCGTCCGCCACGATCTGGCTCGCGCTGTTCGCGGCCGCCGCGTTCGCGTGGCATCGCCCGCAGCACGGCCTGAGCGTCGGCCTCGCCGCGCTCGGCTATGCGTGCGCGCTGGCGTTCGGCAAGCTCGGGCCGCTCGCGCTGGCCCCGCTCGCGTTGCTGGCCGCGGCCGCGTGGGGTGTGATGCCCGAGCGTCCGCGCGCGGTGCGCCTCGCCGCGCACGTCGTCTTTGCCGCCGTCGCGATCGCGCTCAGCCTGCACCTGATTCCCGGCTTCCACAATCCGCGCGTGATCGGCCCGACGCGCTTCACGCCGGATGCCGTGCCGTTCACGATGTACCTGAATCTCGACAAGCCGCTCGTCGGCTTGTGGCTGGTGTGGGTGTTGCCGTGGGTCGCCCCCGACGTCCCGCTGTCGCGCGCGCTGCGCACCGGCGCGGTGGCGGCCATCGCAACGGCGGCCGCGTGCCTGGCCGGCGCGCTCGCGATCGGGATGGTCGGCTGGGCGCCCAAATGGCCGCCGTCGGGCTGGCTGTGGCTCGTGAACAACCTGCTGATCGTGACGCTCGCCGAGGAAGCGCTGTTCCGCGGCTACGTGCAGGGCGGACTGACGCGCGCGCTACGCGCGTTCGCATGGGGGCCGTGGGCAGCGCTTGCGATCGGCGCGGTGCTGTTCGGCGCCGCGCATGCGGCCGGCGGCTGGCAATGGATCGTGCTCGGCACGGTGGCCGGCATCGGCTACGGCCTCGCCTGGCGGCGTGGCGGGCTGCTCGCGTCCGCGCTCGCGCATGCGGGGCTGAACGTCGTTCACTTCGGCCTGTTCACTTACCCGATGCTCGACGCCGCGCGCTGACGGCCGCGCGGCGCCGCCGCTCAGCTGATCCCGGCGACCGCGTGCGGCACGTACGGGCGTTCGAGCGCGGCGATCTCGTCGTCGGTCAGTTTCAGTTCGAGCGCGGCCAGCGCATCGTCCAGCTGCCGCGGCTTGGAAATGCCGACGATCGGCGCGGTGACCCCGCGCTTCTGCGCGACCCACGCGAGTGCGACCTGCGCACGCGGCACGTTGCGTACCGCCGCGATCGTCGCCACGGCATCGACGACCGCCTTGTCCGCCTCCGCCGTCGCATCGTAAAGCCGCTGGGCGACCGCGTCGCTCTGCTGCCGCTCGGTCGACTCGTCCCAGTTGCGCGTGAGGCGGCCGCGCGCGAGCGGGCTCCACGGAATCACCGCGATCCCTTCGTCTTCGCACAGCGGCAGCATTTCCCGCTCCTCTTCCCGATACAGCAGGTTCAGGTGGTTCTGCATGCTGACGAAGCGGGTCCAGCCGTGCTGCTTCGACGTGTGCAGCGCCTTTGCGAACTGCCACGCGAACATCGACGACGCGCCGATATAGCGCGCCTTGCCGGCCTTCACGACGTCGTGCAGCGCCTCGAGCGTCTCCTCGAGCGGCGTGCCGTTGTCCCAGCGGTGAATCTGGTAGAGATCGACATAGTCGGTGCCGAGCCGCTTCAGGCTCTGGTCGATGTCGGTCATGATCGCCTTGCGCGACAGCCCGGCGCCGTTCGGCCCGGGCCGCATCCGGTAGAACACCTTGGTCGCGATCACGATGTCGTCGCGTTTCGCGAAATCGCGCAGCGCGCGGCCGACGATCTCCTCCGACGTGCCGTCGGAATACATGTTCGCGGTATCGAAGAAGTTGATGCCGGCTTCGACCGCCCGCTGGATGATCGGACGGCTCTCCGCTTCCGGCAGCGTCCACGGATGCGTGCCGCGCAGCGGTTCGCCGAACGTCATGCAACCCAGCACCAGCTTCGACACGTCCAGCCCTGTCGATCCGAATTTCACGTATTCCATTGCACGCCTCGCCATTGAAGTTGAGCTGACGGCCGGATGCGCGCCGCGCATCCGCCGGACCGTCGCATGGTATCCCGGGCGGCAAAAATGCGTGCGGCGGCGCCGCAAGGTGCGAAGGAAGCGCTCGCGAGCGCGAGGTCGTACGGGCGCCGGCCGCACAGCACGTGCGCAGCGGCGCGGGGCGCTTGCTTACTTGGCCTGGTCGGCGATCGGCTGCAGGAACGCGGAAAAACCGGTCAGCATGATCTGCACGCCGATGCACAGCAGCAGGAATGCCGACACGCGCTTCGCGACCTTGGTGCCTTCGCTGCCGAGGTAGCGCGACAGCAGCGCGGAGCGGCTGTAGACCTGCCAGATCACGATCGCCACCAGCACCGAGACGGCGATCGACACGATGCTCGACAGCGCGAACTCCGACAGCTTGTGCGTGCGGTTCGCGTTCAGCGCGATCGCGGTCGCGATCGAGCCGGGGCCGACCGTCAGCGGCATGGTCAGCGGGAAGAATGCGCGCGTCATGATCGCGTTCGCGTCGATCGGCTTGACCGGCGTGTCGCCGCCGCCCGGCCCGTCGGGCTCGTTCAGCATCTGCCAGCCGGCCACCGCAACCGCGAAGCCGCCGCCGATCCGCAGCGCTTCCATCGAGATACCGAAGAAATGCAGCACCGGCGTGCCGGCGAAGAACGCGACCATCAGCACGACGAACGCGTTGAACGCGACCTTCCTCGCGAGCAGATCGCGTTCTTGCTCGGTGAGCGCCTCGGTCCGTTCGAGAAACAGGAACGCGATGCCGATCGGGTTGATGATGCCGATCAGGCCGGTGAAGCCGAACAGGATCTCGGAGATAAGGCGGTTGACGATCATCGGATGAAGAATCGGTCGGGGCTGGGCCGGCAGCGCGCCGGAGGTCACGCATTGTAGAGCAAGCGCCCGCGCCCGAGCCGCAAAATTCGGCCGGGCCCGCTGCCCCGCCGCGCGCCGCCGTTTCGCCCTGGCTCCGCGTTACTCGGCGCCCGCCTCCCAGGCCGGCGGCCGCTTCGCGAAGAACGCGGCGAAGCCTTCCTTCGCTTCCGGCGTCGCCCGCACGCGGGAGATCGTCTGCGCGGTGAACGCCGCGCGCTCGTCCGACGGCGGATACTCGCCGATCGCATCGAAGAAGCGCTTGATCTCCATCAGCGCGTCCGGGCCGTTACGGCCGAGTTCGGCGAGCGTGCTGTCGAGTGCTTCGTCGAGCGCATCGAGCGGCACGGCGTGGTGGATCAGGCCGATCGCGACCGCTTCGCCCGCGGCGAGCTGGGTCGCCGTCAGTGCGAGCCGGCGTGCCTGGCGCTGACCGACCGCCTCGACCAGATACGGGCCGATCACGGCCGGCAGGATCCCGAAGCGGGCCTCGCTGACCGAGAAGCGCGCGTGATCGCTCGCGATCACGATGTCGCACGCCGCGCACAGGCCGACGCCGCCACCGAACGCATGGCCCTGCACGCGCGCCACCGTCGGCTTCGGGCATTGCCGGATCGCGCGCATCATCGCGGCGAACCGCTCCGCGTCGCGCAGGTTCGCGGCCGCGTCGTTCGCGCTCGCGCGCTGCATCCACTGCAGGTCGGCGCCCGCGCAGAACGCGCGGCCCTCCGAACGCAGCACGATCGCGCGCACGTCGTCACGCCGGCCGAGCGTGGTGAACGCATCGGTGAGTTCGGCGATCATCGTCTCGTCGAATGCGTTGAGCACGTCGCCGCGCTGCAGCGCGACGGTTGCGATCCCGCGCGCATCGACCGTGACGGCCAGGGTCTTCAATCCATCCATCGAACAGGTTTCCTCGGGTTGAACGGCAAACAGGGGAATCAGGCGGCCTGGCGGCGGTCGATCACGCGCCGGGCCTTGCCGGTCGCGGTCGCGGGAATGCCGCCCGCGGCCAGCACCGTCACGCCGGACGACACGCCGACCATCGTCTTGATCCGGTGCTGCAGCTCGCGCGCGAGCGCCGCGCGATCGCTTTCGCTGACGGACGCGGCCGCTTCGGAGCGCAGTTCGACCGCGAGGTCGAGGCGGTCCATGTGCCCGTCGCGCGACAGCGTGATCTGGAACTGGCCCGACAACTGCGGCAGCGCGACGACGATCTCCTCGATCTGGCTCGGGAACACGTTCACGCCGCGCACGATCAGCATGTCGTCGGAGCGGCCCGTGATCTTCGCGAGCCGGCGCATCGCGCGCGCGGTCGGCGGCAGCAGCGCGGTGAGGTCGCGCGTGCGGTAGCGGATCACCGGCATCGCCTCCTTCGTCAGCGACGTGAACACCAGTTCGCCCTGGCTGCCGTCGGGCAGCACTTCGCCCGTGACCGGGTCGATGATCTCCGGGTAGAAATGGTCTTCCCAGATCACCGGGCCGTCCTTCGTCTCGACGCATTCGCACGCGACACCCGGGCCCATCACCTCCGACAGCCCGTAGATGTCGAGCGCGTCGATGCCCACGCGCGTCTCGACCTCTTCACGCAGCGCCTGCGTCCACGGCTCGGCGCCGAAGATGCCGATCTTCAGCGACGATTCGGCCGGGTCCATCCCCTGCCGCACCATCTCGTCGATCAGGTTCAGCATGTACGACGGCGTGACGAGGATGATCTTCGGCTCGAAATCGCGGATCAGCTGCACCTGCTTCTCGGTCTGCCCGCCCGACATCGGCACGACCATGCAGCCGAGCCGTTCCGCGCCGTAGTGAATCCCGAGGCCGCCGGTGAAGAGCCCGTAGCCGAACGCGTTGTGCAGCGTGTCGCCCGGGCGGCCGCCGGCCGCGCGGATCGAGCGCGCGGTCACGTTCGCCCACGTGTCGATGTCGCGCGCGGTGTAGCCGACCACCGTCGGCTTGCCCGTCGTGCCGCTCGACGCGTGCACGCGCACGACCTGCTCGCGCGGCACCGCGAACAGCCCGAACGGATAGTTGTCGCGCAGATCGTGCTTGGTCGAGAACGGGAATTTCGAAAGATCGGCGAGCGACTTCAGGTCGTCCGGATGCACGCCCGCCGCATCGAACGTGCGCCGATAGTGCGGGACGTTGTCGTACGCGTGGCGCAGCGACCACTTGAGGCGCTCGAGCTGCAGCGCCTGCAGTTCGTCGCGGCTGGCGGTCTCGATCGGCTCGAGGGCGGCGGCGGGATGCGTCGGGTAAGTCATCGGGGTGCTCCTCCAATGGAGTGATGTCGTTATCGTGTTCGAAGTGACGGGGGCGAGGCTACGACCGGAACGTGCGGCCGGCCGCATGCAACGCGGCGATGCGCGGCGACACGCGATAGCGGTCCTCGCCGTAGCTCGCCGCCAGGTTCGACAGCACGCGATGCACGCGACCGATGCCGATCGCATCGGCCCACGCGAGCGGGCCGCACGGGTAGTTCACGCCCTTCTCCATCGCGAGATCGAGATCGGCGGGCGAGCACACGCCCTGGTTCACCGTGTCGGCCGCCTCGTTCGCGAGCATCGCGACGGTGCGCATCGCGACCATGCCCGGCACGTCCGCGACGCCGACGACGCGAAAACCCGCCTGCTGGAACAGGCCGACCGCGTCCGCATAGGCCGCGTCGCTGCACTGGAGCGCGCGCGTCAGTGCAACGAGCCCGGCCTGCGCGTAATCGCGCGCCAGGTCGACCAGCACGAGATCGGCCGCGCCCGTCTGCGCGGCGCGCTCGGTCGCGGTACGGCCGTCGGTCAGCGCGATCGATGCGCGGCCGGCCGTCGCGAGCAGGTCGTCGGCATGCGCGCCGGCCTGCCGGACGCCCGGAATGCGTTCGGCGAAGCGAGCCTGCAGCGCGGCGGCCGGGCCGGCCTGCGCAAACAGCGCGACGTCGGCCGGCGCGTCGCGCGGGGCTTCGAGATCGGGGGCAGGCGGCGTCGCGCCGTCCGCATACGAATAGAAGCCGCGGCCCGACTTGCGCCCGAGGAAGCCCGCGTTCACGAGTTCCTGCTGGATCAGCGACGGCGTGTAGCGCGGATCGTTGAAATACGCGCGGAACACCGATTCGGTCACCGCGAAGTTCACGTCGTGGCCGATCAGGTCCATCAGCTCGAACGGCCCCATCCGGAAGCCGCCGGCCTCGCGCATCACCGCGTCGATCGATGCCGGCGCGCCGCCCTGCTCGTTCAGCACGCGCAGCGCCTCCGCGTAATACGGCCGCGCGACACGGTTCACGATGAAGCCCGGCGTCGATTTCGCCATCA
Source organism: Burkholderia sp. AU15512 (assembly GCF_002223325.1). NCBI lineage: Bacteria > Pseudomonadati > Pseudomonadota > Betaproteobacteria > Burkholderiales > Burkholderiaceae > Burkholderia > Burkholderia sp. AU15512. The sequence goes on along the minus strand of NZ_NKEX01000006.1, from coordinate 916,159 downwards.
CGGGCTGCTTGCCCCACGCGGCGGCGGTTGCAAATAGCGCCTGCGCGACTTCCGGCGCGGTCGCGAGCCCGCTGACCACCTCGACGAGCGCCATCAGCGGCGCCGGGTTGAAGAAATGCAGGCCGGCGACGCGCTGCGGCACACGCAGCCCGGCCGCGATCGACGTGATCGAGATCGATGACGTATTGGTGGCCAGCAGGCACGCGTCGTCGACATGACGCTCGAGCGTCGCGAAGATCCCGCGCTTCACGTCGAGCCGCTCGGCCGCCGCCTCGACGATCAGCGCGGCGCCCGCGAAGTCGGCCAGCGCACGCACCGCGCGAATCCGGGCGCTGGCCGCGTCGGCCTGCGCCGGTTCGAGCCGGCCTTTCTCCGCGAGCCGCGCGAACTGCGCGCGGATGCCGGCCAGCGCCTTGTCGCAAGCGGCTTCGTTCAGGTCGTACAGCAGCACCGCATGGCCGGCCGCCGCCGCGACCTGCGCGATGCCCGCACCCATCGCGCCGGCACCGATCACGCCGACAACGGCCGACGGCGCCAGCGCGCCCGAGTTCACCGAATGTGCAGAAGAAACAGCCATCGCTTGCGATCCGTCATGAAGTGGAGGTGCGAGCGATTATAAACCGACCGGTCGGTAGATTTATGTCAGGGCGAGCCCGAATGTGTCGTGCAAGAGACCGTTACGAAACCTGCAAAGACAAAAAAAATCGAAAGGTCGGGGCACTTTTTGTAAACCGAAAGGTCTATGAAAGCATTCGAATATGAGATAGTGACCCCCGAACGCCTGATAAAATTCGACAAACCGCCGGATTTCAGGGGGAAACCGCGTGTCACGTCGCCACCGCCGTCCATTGCCGGCCGCCCTTCCAGGGTCGGAACCGAGCCTCCGGCCCGTGCGTCGTCACACGTGCTCGCCTCGTCGTTCGCGGCCGGCCGCATCGAATCGTTTCATCCCGCGACGGGCTCCAGCCTGCCCGCGCCGCTCGCTGCCTCATGGCGGCGAACCCCGGGCAGCACCGTTACGTGCCGCCCTCCTTCGGTTTCATCATCCTCGTTCGGCGGATAGTACGGCCGGGCTTCGTCAACCCGTGACGGCGCGTCGCGCGCCGTCACTCGCATAAGGAAACCCTCCATGCCGCTCTCGTCAAACCAGCTCCCGCGCTGGACCCTCGTGGCCCCGCTTGCCGCCTGGCTGGTCCTCGCGCTGTCGCGCGTCGTACCGGCCGAAGGCCTCGTCATCGCGGTGTTCGCCGCCGCCCTCGCCGGCGCCGTGTTCGCCGCCGTCCACCATGCCGAAGTCGTCGCGCACCGCGTCGGCGAACCGTTCGGCACGCTCGTGCTCGCGATCGCCGTGACCGTCATCGAAGTCGCGCTGATCGTGTCGGTGATGCTCGGCGCGGGCCCGGAGAAATCGGGCCTCGCCCGCGATACCGTATACGCCGCCGTGATGATCATCTGCAACGGCATCGTCGGCATCTGCCTGCTGGTCGGCGCGTGGAAGCACGGCGAGCAGGACTTCCAGGGGCGCGGCGCCAGCAAGGCGCTCGCGGTGCTGGCTTCCCTGTCGGTACTGTCGCTCGTGATGCCGAACTACCTGAGCGCCGCGCCGGGCCCGTTCTTCTCGAAATCGCAGCTCGCGTTCGCCGGCGTGGCGTCGCTCGTGCTGTACGGCGCGTTCGTGTTCGTGCAGACCGTGCGCCATCGCGACTACTTCCTCACCGGGCACGACAGCGCGAACGAATCGGTGCATGCGGCGCCGCCGAGCGGCCGCACTGCGCTGATCAGCCTGGTGCTGCTGTTCGTGAGTCTCGTCGCGGTCGTGCTGCTCGCGAAGCTGCTGTCGCCGGCCGTCGAGCATGCGGTGATGAAGCTCGGCGCGCCCGAGGCCGCGGTCGGTATCGTGATCGCCGCGCTCGTGCTGCTGCCGGAAGCGCTCGCGGCCGTCACCGCCGCGCGTGCGAATCGCCTGCAGACCAGCATGAACCTCGCGCTCGGCTCGGCGCTCGCGAGTATCGGGCTCACGATCCCGACCGTCGCGGCCGTGTTCATCTGGGTAGGCCAGCCGCTCACGCTCGGCATCGGCCCGATGGAAACCGTGCTGCTGGCGCTCACCCTGCTGGTCAGCACGCTGACGCTCAGCCAGGGGCGCACGACGGTGCTGCACGGCGTCGTGCACCTGTCGCTGTTCGCTGCCTACCTGTTCCTGTCGATCACGCACTGACGCAGAAAAGCGTGCGGCCCGGCGGATCACCTCCGCCGGGCCGCGTGCCGTCCTTCACGTCCCTTCAGCTTCCTTCGTTCACGTCACGTCGCCGTTACCGGACCGGAATCACCAGATGCTGGCCCGCCAGGATCAGGTTCGGGTTGGCGAGGTTGTTGCGGCGTTGAATCTCGCGATAGCGCTGGCCGCTGCCGAGCTTGCTCGCGGCGATCATGTTCAGCGTGTCGCCCGCCTTCACCACGTACGTATGCTCGCCCGACGCGGCCGCGGTCGTCACCGCCTGGTCGCTGACGAAGTACTTGCGCAGCAGGTCGAGATACTGCGGCGACTGCTTGAGCTTCGCGATCGCGGCGTTCAGGTAGATCAGCAGATCCTGGTCGTCGGCGCGCACGCCGATCTTGTACGCGATGTTCGAGCCGTCGAGCTTGGTCACCGCGAACTTCAGGTCGGTGTCCTTGATCGAGCTGACCGCGAACGGATAATCGTAGATGAACGCGTCGACCGCATGGCCGTCGATGCTCTTCGCGATGAAAGCCGGATCGGAATCGTCGACTTCCACGAACTTCACGTTCGGGTACTGGCGCGTGACGAACGCACGCACGTCCGGGTCGCCCTTCAGGATGCCGACCGTCTTGCCCGCGAGATCGTCGGTCGAGCGGATCGCGGAGCCTTGCCGCACGATCAGCGAATAGCCGAAATCGTCGACGTACGGCACCGAATAGACGACGCCCGACGGCGTGTTGTCCGGGAACGTCAGCCCGTCCATCGCCACGTCGACCACGTGGTTCCCCTTCGCATCCGTATCGAGCAGCTGCTTCGGCACGCCCGGATACGTGTCGACCTCGTGACGCGTATCGACGACCACCGGCTTGCCGCCGTGCGAGAACGACGGATCCGCGAACAGCAGCCGCGCGAATTCGACGTTGAAGCCGTGCGGCGTGCCCTTGTCCTCGCCGAAGAACGGTTCGCTCGGGTTCTGCACGGAAATCCGCACGATGCCGTTTTCGGCAATCGATTTCAGCGCGCTGGCCTGCGGCGTGAAGCCGGCCGGCAGCACGTTGGCCGATGGCGACGCCTGCGTGGACGGGCCGCTGTCGCCACTTTGCGCGGACGTCGAGGCCGGGGCCGCGTCATGCGCGGGAATCAGCGTCGACAGGCCGCCCTGATGCACGATCCATACGCCGACGAGCACGACCAGAAATGCGATGGCGCCAAGAAGTTTTTTCATGGTTGCGAGCCTGCAGGAGGTTATTGTTGTTTCGACGGCAGTTGCGCGGGGGGCGTCGCGTCGAGCCCGGGCGCGTGCGGCGCGTTCATCACCGCCTGCTGCTGTGCCTGCTTGACCTCGGGGTTATCCATCAGCGACGTCTCCATTTCGGAGAACGCCTTGTTGACCGAGCGCATCACGGAATCGACGGCCACATCGGTCTTGATCTGCTCGAACGTGTCGGACGCCTGCCGGCCCGCGAGCTTGTTCATCTGCTGCGCGGCCTGCGACATGTCCCACATCGCCTTCGCGCGGTCGATCGCCGACGCGAAATTCTTCAGTTCGGCCTGCACCTGCTTGTAACGGCCCTCGCGAAACGAGAGCAGCTGCTTCATCGTGTCGAGCTGCTGCCGGAAGCGTGGCGCGTCGTCCGGATACTGCTTCTCGAACAGCTCCGTCTTGTTCTCGAAATTCTTCACCTCGGTGCGGAACGCGGTGATGCTGTCCGCGAACTTCTGGGCCGCCTGGCGCTTCTCCGCGAGCTGGTTGATCAGCGTCTCGATCGGATTCGCCTGCGCCTCCTGGACGATCATCTTCACCTTCTGGTTCGCGAACTTCATCGCGACGACCGGCGCGAAATAGATCGCGCCGAGGCCGATCACGGCCGCCGTGACCAGTGCGATCACGCCCTTCAGGATGAACAACGCCGCCGGTGCCGCGATCGCGACGCCGGCGATGATGATCGCCCACTTGATCAGCTTGACCTTGCCACTCCCCGAACTGCCGTTTGCTTCTTCATTCGAAAGCTGCGACATGAGTTTTTCTCCTTGAACCTCGAACCGAACTGCTCGCGTTTGCCTCTTCAAGCTCAATCGAAATGCTTCGGACTCCGGTGCCGCCGGGCAGTCAGGCAGGCCGGCGGCGCAATGCAAGGATGGGCGCGACGGACGTCACGAGACGCCGGTGTAGGCGCCGTTCAGGACGCGGTGGTGAGGAGCGGCAGACGACGCTGCGATGCGGCGCGCCAGACGGGCGCCGCTCATCGTCGCGGCTCGCGCGCGGACGGGAAAGTGTACCGATGCACGGTACGAAACGGGATGACGGATACGTGACGCGACGGGCGTCGGGAGAAGCATTGTTCCGGCGGGCCGAGAAACGCGGGGCCGGTATTCCGGTACGAGTGCGTAAAGGCTCATCGTTGTTTTTCTGCGTATCGCGGGTGCAGGAACCGCGCGGCCGGCGCGTCCCGCTCCACATGCACGGACGTATCCTGCGCCGACCGGCATGCAGCGTCAAGCAGTTGTCGCAGTGCAGCGAAGCGCGGCGTTCCTCCGTTGGAACACCGGCAGCGAACCCGCTTTCAGCACGGTAAGGATTGGCAGGACTGCGACCTGTCGTGCTCGGTCAGGATTGCTTGGCATCGCTTGTGCAAGCTTCCGGATTGAAAGCTTGTGACGCTCGACCTCGTCCTGGCAGCCGACTCAGAATCCGTAAAGTACGGTCGGGTTGTCGACCAGAATCGCGCGGCTGACCGCGTCGTCCTCCGTGCAGTCGTCCAGCCAGCCGAGCAGGAGCAGGTCGTCGGGGACCGGCGACGCGTTCGGGTGCGGCCAGTTGCTGCCCCATACGCAACGCGCCGAGTGGTCGCGCGCCAGCACGGCGGCGAGACGCGCGACATCGTCGTAACCGGGCGCGCCCGAGCGCGACGTCTCGTACGGCGCGGACAGCTTCACCCAGGCGTGGCCGCGGTCGAGCAGACGCCGCAGCGCGAGAAACGCAGGCGCGTCCGGCGCGACCGGCGTCAGGAACTTGCCCGTGTGATCGATCACGACACGCGCCGGTAGCGAGGACAGCAACGGCAGGACCTCGGGCAGCGTCCGGCCGTCGAGCTGCACGTCGACGTGCCAGCCAAGCGGCGCGATCCGCGCGGCCACCCGCTCCAGCTCGTCCCACCGCGCGAGGCCGCCCGCCAACGTCATGAACCGGACGCCGCGCACGCCCGCCGCGTGCAACCGCGCCAGCTCGGCATCCGGCACGTCGACCGGCAACGTCGCGACGCCGCGCGCCTGGTGGCCGAATGCAGCCAGCGCGTCGAGCAGGCAACGGTTGTCGACACCATAGCCGGTCGGCTGCACGATCACGACGCGGGCCAGGCCGAGCGTCTGCTGCACCCGGCGATACGCATCCACCGGCGCGTGCGGCGGACGGAACGTCGCCGTCGGCGCGAGCGGATATGCGTCGTCATAGATGTGGATGTGGCAATCGCACGCGTCGGCCGTCCGCCCGGTGGGTGTGTCGGGTCTCATCGCGCGCCCGGCCCGGTATCGGCCCCTGCCGTGCGCCAGCGCGCCAGCCGCGAGGCGTGCGCCGCGTTGACGGCACCGCGCGGCACGCTTCCGGCGAGCAGCGCGGCGAGCTGATCGACCGTCTCGAGCGCCTGGTGCTCGACCGCGGGCAGCGTCAGGCCGCCGACGTGCGGCGTCGCGATCACGCGTGGATGGGCGGCGAGCGCGGGCGTCGGCATCTGGTCTGGCGCGCGCCCGACGTCGAGTGCACAGCCCGCGAGCCGGCCGGTGTCGAGCGCCTCGGACAGCGCCTGCTCGTCGACCAGTTCGCCGCGCGACGCATTGATGAAATACGCGCCCGGCTTCATGGCCGCGAACGCGCCCGCATCGATCAGGTTCGCGGTGGCCGGCGTCGCCGGCGCGAGGCACACGACGAAATCGGCCGCCTGCAACAGCGCCGCGAATTCGACCTGTTCGAGCCTCGGCGCGTCGACGCGCACGTACGGATCGCTGACGAGCACGCGCATCCCGAGCGCCGTCGCGACCGGCGCGAGGTGGCGCGCGATCTGCCCGTAACCGATCAGGCCGAGCGTGCTGCCGCGCAACTCGCGTCCCATCTGCGGCACGGGCGGCATCCCTTGGTGGTAGGCCGACGCATAACGGCCGATACCGCGCGCGAGATCGATCATCGCGCCGATCACCCACTCAGCGACCGCCGGCGCGAAGCCGGGGCTCGCCTGCGTGACCAGCACGCCGAACGCGCTCGCCGCGTCGACATCGACGGTGCGGATATCGACCGCGCACCGCAGGAACGCCGCCAGTGCGGGCAGCCCGGCGAACAGCGCACGCGGCGCGGGCGTCTGCCGGTACGCGATCATCGCATCGCAACCCTGCGCGGCCGCGATCAGTTCGTCCGTGCCCAGCTCGCGATCGAGCGGATTGCACGTGACGTCCGCGATCGCCTGCAGCGCGCGCATGGCCTTCGCGCCGAAATAACGGTCGAGCATCCCCGACGGATGCGTGACGAAGACGCGCGTCATGCGGCCCCTCCGTGCGAGTGGTCCGCTGGAGGCGGCGGCGCGACCGAGGCGCGCTCGATGAGCGTCACGCCGGAGAATACGTGCGGCTCGTGCGCCAGCGGCCTGTCGCCGTCCGGCCGCATCACACGCCGCACCATGTCCTCGGCCATCTCGGTGACCGGCAGTTGCACCGTGGTCAGCGCCGGATTGGAAATCGCCGACAGGAAATGACCGTCCATCCCGACGACCGACACGTCGTCCGGCACGCGCAGGCCGCCATCGCGCAACCCGGCCATCAGGCCGAGCGCGAACAGGTCGTTGACCGCGACGATGCCGGTCGGCCGCGCCGGATCGGCCGCAAGCGCGACGCCCAGCGCGCGCCCCACGTCGACGATCACGGCGTCGCCGTACTCGTTCGCCGGACCGCCGTCGAGCACCCGCGCGTGTGCGTCGACGCCCGCCTCGCGCGCCGTCTCGAGAAAGCCCCGGATCTTGTCGCTGCGGCTCACCGTCATGCCGGCGACCGTCGCGAACGCGAGCCGCCGGTGTCCCGCATCGACCAGGCAACGCGTCGCGAGCCGCGCGGCGGCCTCGTTGTCGGCCGTGACGTGTTCGACCTTCGACCGTTCGCCGGGCGTCGCGCGCCGGTCATAGCTCACCACCGTCATCCCGCGCCCGGCCGCGCGCTCGAGGTGGCTTTCGTCGGCCAGCGACGAGATCACGATCACGCGCCGCACGCCATGCGCGAACAGGTCGTCGAAGAACGACGCCTCCTTCTTCGCATCACGATACGTATTACCGATCAGCACGCGATGGCCGTACCGTTCCTGCGCGCAGGCCTCGACCTCGCGCGCGATGTAGCCGTACATCGGGTTCGCCATCGACGGCACCAGCAGCCCGACGAGCGGCGTCTGCCCCGTCTTGAGCTGGCGCGCGAGCGTGCTGGGCCGGTACTGCAGCACTTCCATCGCGGCCTTCACGCGTTCGAGCGTTTCCTGCTTCATCTGGTCGGTGCGGCCGTTGAGCACGTTCGAAACCGTGCTGACCGAAACGGCCGCATGACGGGCCACGTCCTGAATCGTACTCATGTCGTCTTGCTGTAAAAGGCGGCTACAGGCCGAAATGGGCCGGCAGCCACAACGAAAACGCCGGCACGAGAATCAGCGCCACGAGGGCGGCGACCAGCACCAGCAGATATTTCACCATCGGCCGCGCAACGTGCCGGACTTCGGTGCCCGTGATCGCGCAGGTCGTGAACAGACCGAGTCCGACCGGCGGCGCGAACAGGCCGAGCCCCATCGCCACCACCACGACCGTGCCGAAATGCAGCGGGTTGATGCCGAGCTGCAGCGCGATCGGCGCGAGCAGCGGCCCGAAGATGATCAGCGCCGGCGCCCCCTCGAGCACCGCGCCGAACACGATCATGACCAGCGCCGCGAGCAGCAGGAACATCGTCGCACCGTACTGGTGGGCGAACGCGGTCATTGTGCCCGAGACCAGCGCCGGAATTTGCTCGATCGACAGCGCGAACGACACGCTCGACGCCGCGGCGACGATGAACAGGATGCCGCCGGCCATCGACGCGGCACGCACGAACACGCGCCCGACCGACCGCCAGGTCAACTCGCGAAACGCGAGCCAGCCGGCCACGAGCGCATAGACCACCGCGAACGCCGACACCTCGGTCGACGTCGCGATCCCCGACGTCACGCCCTTGCCGATCATCGCGACCATCACCAGCGCAACCAGCGCACCGCCCGCGAGCGGCAGCCACGCGCGGCGTTCCGTGAACACCGCCGAGACGTCGATCCTGCGCCCGGTGATCACCGTGACCACCGCGAGCGACGCGGCCAGCACCGCGGCCGGCACGATGCCCGCGACGAACAACCCGGCAATCGAGATGTTCGCGACGAAGCCCATGATGATCATGTTCACGCAGGGCGGGATGGTCTCGGCCATCACCGCGCTGCACGCGAGCAGCGCGGCCGTTTCGTCGGGATCCTGGCGCGCACGGCGCACGGCCGGCATCACGACGCCGCCGACTGCCGCGATGTCGGCGAGCTTGGAGCCCGACACGCCGGAAAAGCACGCCGTCGCGAGAATCACGATCAGGCCGAGCCCGCCGCGCACGCGCCCGAAGATCCGCAGCAGCAGCTCGACGAGCCGCGCGGACATGCCGTTCGATTCCATCAGCAACCCGGCCAGCACGAAGAACGGCACGGCGAGCAGCACGAAGTGATCGGCGCCGGCCATGACCTGCTGCGAATAGACGAGCAACGGCAGCGTCGGGTCGGCCAGGAAATACAGCAGCGCCGAGAACGCGAGCACGAAGCCGATCGGCACGCCCAGCACGAGGCCGCCGACGAAACCGGCCGCCAGCAGCAGGCCCGGCGCGATCGCGTGCGCCGGCACCAGCGCATTCCATCCGTACAGCGCGGCCGCAAACCCCGCGCAGCATGCCAGCGTGCCGATTACCCGGCGGCGCGGTGCGTCGAGCGCGTTCGCCAGCGCGAACACGGTCATGAACAGCGCGCCGAACATCATCGGGTACACGTTGATCCAGCCCGGCAGCCCGCCCGGCGTCAACTGGTCGTACGAATCGGCCAGCAACTGGCACGACGACACCAGCAGGTTCAGCGAGACGGCCGCGACGATCCAGTGGCCGATCTGCACGAGCGCGCCCTGCCAGCGCGCGGGGAACGCGCCGCGAAACAGGTCGATGCCGACGTGCTGGCTGCGCCCGAGCACCGTCGCCGCACCGAAAAACACCAGCACGATCATCAGCGCGCTCGCGACCTCCTCGGTCCAGTCGAGCGGGTCGTGCAGGAAATAACGACACACGACCGACACGAACACGACGAGCACATCGACGGCCAGCACCGCCGCGGACACGTATTCGATCGCGCGCAGCATCGCGTCCAGCACCCGCGCGCCGCGTCGTGCCGGGCGGCCGGCGCCAGGCGCCGTCGCGGCGCCCGAAACGGAACAGGTCTCCATCGTTCAGCCCCGCCCGGCGGCGATCGCCGGAAACAGCGGCGCGGTCGCCGGATACTGCGCGGCGAATGCCGTATAGAGCCGGTCGTGCATCGTCTGCCGCACCGCCGCGCGTTCGGCCGGCGCCATCGGATGGAAGCGCATGCCGTGCTGCTTCAGCGCCTGCTCGGCCTGGTCGGCCTTCTGCGCGGCAATCGCGCGCTGCTGCGCGGTGGCGTCGGCTACCGCGCGATCGAACGCGGGGCGCAGGTTCGCCGGAATCCGGTCGAGCGCACGCCGCTCCATCACGACGGTCATCGCCGCAAACACGTGCTGCGATTGCCAGCACGACTTCACCACTTCGTCGAACTTGCTCGCGAGCACCGTGGCCGGATCGTGCTCGAGCCCGTCGACGACGCCCGTCTGCACGGCCATGTACAGCTCGCCGAACGGAATCGGTGTCGGCACCGCCCCCATCGCCTTGAAGGTGTCCATGAACGCCGGCGTCGGCAGCACGCGCAGCTTCGTGCCCTTCAGCCCCTGCAGCGCCAGCACGGGCTGCTTCGTGAACACGCAGCGCCCACCGAAATGCGAGCCCCAGGTCAGCACCGAGCAGCCCGCGCGCTTTTGCAGCAGCGCGTTCAGGCTGGCACCGACCGGGCCGTCGAGCACTTTCGCGACATGCGCATAGCTGTCGAACAGATAGCCGAGATCGAGCATGCCGAGCTCCGGCGCCACCGTCGCCCAGATCGACGAACCCGCGATCATCATGTCGATCGCGCCGATCTTGACCTGCTGCACGACATCGCTCTCCTTGCCGAGCTGGCTGTTCGGAAAGTAGTCGACCCGGATCGCGTCGCCGACACTCGCCTTCAGGTTCGCCGCAAGACGCTCGTACCACACGTAGTGCGCGGCGTTCTGGTCGGCCGGCATCGATGACGAGCAACGCAGCGTCACGACCGGCTGCGCGCGCACGGCTTCCGGCAAGCCGCCTGCAGCCGCGAGCGTGGCGGCGGACACCGTCTGCAGAAAGCGCCGCCGGGTGTAGGTATTCATGGGCCGTCTCCTTTGAGATGGCGTCTCACGACGCACTGTATCGATTTAGTGTATCGATACAGTAATACGACGACCGATGAGATAAAAATGAGGGTTTTCCCGTGACAAAGGTAAAAATGGAGGATCCGCGGCGTTGATTTCCGTCCGATTTCGTGCATATAACGGGATTCCCGCTGATTCCGGACGACCCGAAAATGATTCGAGCGGGCATCTCGAATCATCAGACGACAGACTTTTAATCCGGCATGCGGGCAGGACGCTCGCGCGAGTCGCCCCGCGCCTCTATGCGCCCGCTTCGTCGGCGCTCTCGGTCAGGAACCGCTCCACCATCGCGTTGAACACCGGCAGCGCCGGGTTGTCGTTGTCCGCGCGCCATGCGAGATATAGCTCGGCCGCCACGTCGGCGCCGGCCAGCGGCCGGAACACCACGCCGTCCACATGCAGTTCGCGCGCCGACGCCGGCACGAGCGCGGCGCCGAGCCCCGCGCGCACGAGGCCGAGGATCGTATGCGTCTGCCCGACGTAATGCAGGTAGTTCGGCAGCCGCCCCGCGTTCGCGAACAGGCCCGAGATCAGGTCGTGGAAGTATTTCCCCTCGTTCGGCGAATACGCGATGAACGGCTGCCGGTCGAGATCGTCGGGGCCGATGCGCTCGCACGCGGCAAGCGGCGCGCCCTCCGCGACCGCGACCAGCATCGGCTCGCGCTGCACGAGCCGGTATTCGAGCGGCTGGCGCGCGGCGCGCTGGCGCACGAAGCCCGCGTCGAGCATCCGCGACGCCAGCGCATCGATCTGCACGGTCGACACCATCTCGCGCAATTCGATGTCGACGTCCGGCAGCGCGTGCGCGGCGTGCGCCAGCAGCATCGGGATCATCCGGTATGCGCTGACCGCCGTGAAGCCGAGCGTGATGCGGCCCGCGCCGCCATGTGCGACGCGCTGCGCGGCCTGCTCGGCCCGTGCGGAGAATTCGAGGATGTGCCGCGCGTCGCGCAGAAACCGCTCTCCCGCGGCGGTCAGGCTGACCTGCCGGCTGCTGCGTTCGAGCAGCGCGATGCCGAGCGCATGCTCGAGCAGCTGGATCTGCCGGCTGAGCGGCGGCTGGGTCATGAAGAGCCGCCGCGCCGCGCGACCGAAATGCAGCTCCTCGGCGACCGCGACGAAACAGCGAAGCTGATGCAGTTCAATCATCCAATTCTTGAATCAATCGATAGTCTTTTGATGTTAGACGCATATCGATGCGATTTCTATACTCGGTTGCACCTGATGCGCGGCACGGCCCACGCCGCGCATACCGACCGAGACCTTCATGACCATCGACATCCTCCTCACCCAGCCGCTCCCCGACGCCATCGACGCCGAACTGTCCGCCCGTTACGCGGTGCACCGGCTGTATGCGGCCGACCAACCGGACGCGTTGCTCGACCGCGTGGCCGCACGCATTCGCGGTGTCGTGACCGGCGGCGCGAACGGCCTCGCCGCCGCGCTGATGGACCGGCTGCCCGCGCTCGAGATCGTCGCGATCAGCGGCATCGGCACCGACGCCGTCGATCTCGACCGGGCGCGGGCACGCGGCATCCACGTGACGACGACGCCCGACGTGCTGACCGACGACGTCGCCGACATGGCGATGGGGCTGATCCTGATGACGCTGCGCGACCTCGGCGCCGGCGAGCGCATCGTACGCGCCGGCCGCTGGGGCAAGACGGCCCAGCCGCTCGCGACGCAGGTGACCGGCAAGCGGCTCGGCATCGTCGGGCTCGGCCGCGTCGGCCGCGCGATCGCACAGCGCGCGCAGGCGTTCCGGATGCCCGTGAGCTACTTCGGCCCGCGCGAGCATCGCGACAGCGGCTATCGCTTCGTGCCCGACCTCGCCGCGCTCGCGCGCGACAGCGACGTGCTCGTGATCGCGGCATCGGCGGATCACGGCAACGTGCTCGTGACCGCCGACGTGCTCGCCGCGCTCGGCCCCCAAGGATTCCTGATCAATGTCGCACGCGGCAAGCTGGTCGACGAAGCCGCGCTGATTCGCGCACTCGCCGACGGCACGATCGCCGGCGCCGGCCTCGACGTATTCGCGAACGAGCCGCACGTGCCGGCCGAATTGCTCGAGCTCGACCGTGTCGTCGTGCAGCCGCACCGGGCGAGCGCGACCCGCGAAACCCGCGAAGAGATGGGCCGGATCGTGCTGGCCAACCTCGCCGCGTGCTTCGCGGGCCAGCGCCCGCCGACCAGCGTCACACGTTGATCGCTGCCCACCGCACGGCCGTCCCTCGTTACAACACCGGATGCCTCCGCATGACGGAGGCCAGGAGACACGCATGCCCAATCGATCCAGCGGCGCCGCCCTCGCCGCGTCACCCGCCGCCTCGCGCACGATCGGCCGCGTCCGCTATGCGGTCCTCGCGCTGATTTTCGTGGTCACCGTCATCAACTATGCGGATCGCGCGACGATGTCGATCGCCGGCACCGGCGTCGCGCACGACCTCGGGCTGACGCCCGTGCAGCTCGGCATCGTCTTTTCCGCGTTCGCGTGGGCCTATGCGATCGGGCAGATTCCCGGAGGCTGGCTGCTCGACCGCTTCGGCGCACGACGCGTGTACGGCCTGAGCCTGCTGCTGTGGTCGGTCTTCACGATGCTGCAGGGCACGGTCGGCTGGCTCGCCGTGCAGGGCGCGTCCGCCACACTCGCGCTGTTCGTCATGCGCTTCATGCTCGGCCTCGTCGAATCGCCGGCGTTCCCGGCCAACTCGAGAATCGTCGCGTGCTGGTTCCCGACCGCCGAACGCGGCACCGCGTCGGCCCTGTTCAATTCCGCGCAGTACATGGCCGTCGTGCTGTTCACGCCCGCGATGGCATGGCTCACGCATGCGCTCGGCTGGGAGCACGTGTTCCTGTGGATGGGGCTGCTCGGCATCGCGCTCGCCGCGCTGTGGTTCGCGTGGTATCGCGAGCCGCACGGCCACCCGCGCGTGAGCGACGCGGAGCGCGACTACCTGCGCGCGCACGGCGCGCTCGTCGATCTCGAAGCGAACCGCGTGCGCCAACAGCCGCGCGTGTCGTGGCACGACGTGTCGCAACTGTTCCGCCACCGGAACCTGTGGGCGATCTACGTCGGCCAGTACTGCATCACGGCACTCACCTACTTCTTCATCACGTGGTTCCCGATCTACCTGATCAAGGGGCGCGGGATGACCATCATGGAGGCCGGCTGGGTCGCCGCGCTGCCGGCGATCTGCGGCTTCACGGGCGGCGTGCTCGGCGGCGTGCTGTCGGACTGGCTGATCCGGCGCGGCATGCACCCGTCGAAGGCGCGCAAGACGCCGTTCGTCGTGGGGATGGCGATGGCGACGCTGCTCGTGCTGGCGAACGGCGCATCGTCGAACGCGGTCGTGATCGCGCTGATGACGATCGCGTTCTTCGGCAAGGGGCTCGCGGCGGTCGGCTGGGCCGTGCTCGCCGACACGGCGCCGGAAGGCATGGTCGGGCTGAGCGGCGGCGTGTTCAATGGCCTCGGCAACACCGCCGGGATCGTCACGCCGCTCGTGATCGGCTATTTCGTCGCCAGCACCGGCTCGTTCGCCGGCGCATTGTGGTTCGTCGCCGCGCACGGGCTGCTCGGCATTGCCGCCTACGCGTGGCTCGCGGGGCGCTTCGAGCGGATTCGCATCGCGCCGCGCGCATGAACCGCGCCGCGTTCCGAGCGGTGCGCGCGGCGGCCGCCCGCGCGGATCGTCACGCGCGCTTGCGGCCGCCCGGCGTCAGTTCGGTCGTCAGCCGGTCGAGTTCGCGCAGGTCGTTCTCCAGCGCGGGCGTGAGCGTCGTGCGCAGGTGGTCGAGGAACGTGCGGATCTTCGCATCGAGATAGCGGCGCGTCGCGTAGACGGCATACACGCTCACCGTCTGCAGCCGGTACTCGGGCAGCACGCGGATCAGCCGCCCCTCGCGGATGTCGTCGAGCACCGTATACAGCGCGACGCAAGCGATCCCGCGCCCGGCGCGCACCGCGACGCACAGCGCGTCCGGCACGTTGACCTGGAACGGCGCGGGTTGCAGTTCGTAGACGGCCTCCTCGCCATCGCTGCGCTCGAGCCGCCATTCGCCGGCCGGCGACGCAGGCGTGTCGAGGCGCAGGCACACGTGGTTCGGCAATTCGTCGGGCGACTGCGGCGTGCCGTGGCGCGCCAGATATTCGCGCGACGCGACAAGCACGCTGCAGCTCGTGCCGCAGGTTTGCGCGACATAGCCGGAATCGGGCAGCTGCGACGCCGTCACGATCGATACGTCATAGCCCTCCTCGACGAGATTCGGCATCCGCTGCGCGAGCGTCAGTTCGACCGACACGTCGGGGTTGTCCTCCTGGTAGCGCACGATCGACGACACGACATGACTCTGCCCGAGCCCCGTCATCGCATGGATGCGCATCTTGCCGCTCGGCCGCAGCAATGCATTGCGCGCCTCAGCGTTCGCGTAGTCGATTTCCGCGAGGATCGATTTCGCGCGCTCGAAATAGCGTTCGCCGCTTTCGGTGAGGCCGAGGTGGCGCGTCGTGCGATGCAGCAGCCGCGTCTGTACGTGCGCTTCGAGGTTCGATACCGCGCGCGACACCTGCGCGGTGGTCGCGTCGATTTCCTTCGCGACCGCAGTAAAACTGCCGGATTCGACAACGCGCACGAACAGGCGCATGTTTTCGAGCATGTCCATTGAATTGGCTTGGGGGAGTCAGTGGGGAGGCGTCGGCAGCGCTCGCGTCAGGTGGGGAACGGAACGCAGCCGCGAACCACGTCGAATCGATCACCGTGCCGGGAGAAAGGCGGGAGAGCGGGCATCGCGTACGGGGTTCTGGCATGACGGGGGATTCAGTGGCCCGAATTGTACGCCGCTGCAGACAAATTTGCGCGATTGCCCGACCCCAAGCTCTCATCAGATGAAAGGCTTTTGCAAGCAAGGCGCACTGCGCACGGGCAACGGCTTGATGCATCGCGACAATTTGTATCACAACGCGATATAATTCGCGGCTCGTCGCTGCGTGCCTCCGCGCCGTTACTTTTACCGCTTACCGTCCATGTCGTCAGGCTCCCCTTCGTCGCGCCGCACGTTGCGGCAATGGCTGCACAGCTTCATACCCCATCCGATGTCGCTGGGCTGGCGCGAGCGCCTGCGTTCGTGCACGGGCGCGCTCGTCGGCATCGCGACGGTCGGCGTGACGATGCGGCTGCTGCCCGGCGTGCCGGGGCTCGTGCCGTTGCTCGTCGCGCCGATGGGCGCGTCGGCCGTGCTGCTGTTCGCGGTGCCGGCGAGCCCGCTTGCGCAACCGTGGTCGATCATCGGCGGCAATCTCGTCGCGGCGACGGTCGGTGTCGCGTGTGCGCAATGGATCGCCGATCCGATCACGGCCGCCGCGGTCGCGATCGCGTGCGCGATCGGCGGCATGTTCGTGCTGCGCTGCGTGCACCCGCCGTCGGGCGCCGTCGCGCTCACGGCCGTGGTCGGCGGCCCCGCGATCCATTCGCTCGGGTTCAGCTTCGTGCTGGAGCCGATCGTGCTGCAATCGGCCATCCTGCTGTCGGCCGCGCTCGCCTATCACGCGCTGACCGGGCACCGCTACCCGCACGGCGGCGTGCGCCCCGAACCGAAACCGCAAGCAAGCGGCGCCGCGCCCGCGCGCGGCGGCTTCACGCGCGGTGACCTCGATGCGGTGCTGAAGCGCCGCGGCGAATGGCTCGACGTCGATCCGGACGATCTCGAAGCGCTGCTGCGCGAAACCGAGATGCAGGCTTATACGCGCACCTTCGGCCAACTCTCGTGCGCTGACCTGATGACGAAGCATGCGATCGAAGTCGCGCCGTCGACGCCGGTGACGGCCGCGCTCACGCTGCTCGACCGCCACCGCGTGAAGGCGCTGCCGGTCGTCGACGGCGAAGGCCGCCTGACCGGCATCGTCACGCGCGCCGACCTCACGCGCCAGCTGCGCCGTCCGACCCCGCTGTGGCAGCGCCTGTCGGCACGACTGCCGCAATCGTTCGGCGGCCAGCCGGCGAGCGTCGCCACCGTGATGACGCGCGACGTCGCGTGCGTGCCGGAAACGATGCCGATCACCGCGCTCGTTCCGCTGTTTACGCATTCGGGCCACCACCACATTCCGGTCGTCGATGCATCGCGCCGGCTCGTCGGGATCATTACCCAGACGGATCTCGTCACGGGCCTCTATCGCCAGACGCAGATGCTCGAGGCGGCGTAGCGCATGCGACGCGCGTAACGCGCCGGCACAACACGGAGGGCATTTTATTCGCCGCCATTCGACCATTTATATCATGTTGCGATATATTCATCGCTACCGAAACTGACTGTCCGACCGCCCCGATGAACGATACCCGACGCGCGCTGACGAAAGGCGATTTCCAGCAACTGTCCGAGTTCCGCTACCAGATGCGCCGCTTCGAGCGCTTCTCCGAACGCGCCGCGCAAAGCGAAGGCGTGACGCCGCTGCAATACCTGCTGCTGCTGCACATCAAGGGCTATCCGCATCGCGAATGGGCGACCATCGGCGAGCTCGCGGAACGCCTGCAGGCGCAGCATCACGGCGTCGTCGCGCTGGTCACGCGCTGCGAAGCGCTCGGCCTCGTGAAGCGCAAGACGAGCGAAGCGGATCGCCGCCAGGTCGAGGTCCACCTCGAGCCAGCCGGCGAAACGCTGCTCGCGCGTCTCGCGGCCATGCATCGCGCCGAGCTGAAGTCGCTCAAGGACGCGTTCCAGGTTCCCCAGATCGATTACTGACCCCTGCTCTTTCCACTCCGATGAACGCACCACACAAACGCGATTTCGCGACCAACGACCGCCTGCCCAGGATCGCGTTGCTCGCCGCCGGGATCGGCCTGCTCAGCACGCTGGCCGCATTCGTGCTGTTGAGCCTGATCCACCTGTTCACGAACCTGTTCTTCTACCAGCAGTTCTCGTTCGCCGACCGCTCGCCGGCGAACAACACGCTGGGCGCATGGGTGATCGTCGTGCCGGTGATCGGCGGGTTGATCGTGGGGTTGATGGCGCGCTTCGGTTCGGAAAAGATCCGCGGCCACGGCATTCCCGAAGCGATCGAGGCGATCCTGTTCGGCAAGAGCCGCATGTCGCCGAAGGTCGCGATCCTCAAGCCGCTGTCGTCCGGCGTCGTGATCGGCAGCGGCGGCCCGTTCGGCGCCGAAGGCCCGATCATCATGACGGGCGGCGCACTCGGCTCGCTGATCGCGCAGTGCGTGCACGTCACCGCCGCCGAGCGCAAGACGCTGCTCGTCGCCGGTGCGGCCGCCGGCATGACGGCCGTGTTCGGCACGCCGGTCGCCGCCGTGCTGCTCGCGGTCGAACTGCTGCTGTTCGAATGGCGCCCGCGCAGTTTCCTGCCGGTCGCGCTCGCCTGCGCGGTGGCCGGTTTCGCCCGCGCCGTGTTCTTCGGCGTCGATCCGCTGTTTCCGTTGACCTCGGCCGCACCGACGCCCGTCGCGCTGCTGTCGTGCATCGTGGCCGGCCTGCTGTCGGGCATGCTTGCATGCGGCCTGTCGGCGGCGCTGTATCGCGTCGAGGACACCTTCGCGAAGCTGCCGGTGCACTGGATGTGGTGGCCCGCGCTCGGCGCGATCGTGATCGGCATCGGCGGCTGGCTCGAGCCGCGCGCGCTCGGGGTCGGCTACGACGTGATCGGCGACCTGCTGCATCAGCACATCGCCTTGAAGATCGCGCTCGCGCTGCTGATCGTGAAGGCCGTGATGTGGGTGATCGCGCTCGGCTCGGGCACGTCGGGCGGCGTGCTCGCCCCGCTGCTGATGCTCGGCGCCGGCCTCGGCACCGTGCTGTCGCCGATGCTGCCGGGCGGCGACCCGGCGCTGTGGCCGCTCGTGTGCATGGCCGCGACGCTGGGCGCCACGCTCGGCGCCCCGCTGACCGCGATCGTGTTCGCGTTCGGCCTCACGCACGACGCGAACGCACTGCTGCCGCTGCTCGCGGCGACGCTCGTCGCGCACGGCTTCGCGACCATCGTGATGAAGCGCTCGATCATGACGGAAAAGATCGCGCGCCGCGGCTATCACATCTATCGCGAATACGGCGTCGATCCGCTCGAGCGGCACGACATCGGCGAAGTGATGACGTCGGCCGACCGGCTCGTCGCGATCGACGGCGCAGCAACGCTCGATGCCGTCGAGTCGCAATACTTCGGCGCGAAGCAGACGCACCGTGCGTACCCGGTCGTGCAGAACGGCCGCCTGCTCGGTCTCGTCGATCGCGCGACGCTCGACGCACTGCGCGCCCAGGCCGCGGCCGACACGCCGATCGCGGGCGCATTCGCCGACCGCGCGCCGGCGGTCGCGCAGGCGCACGAAACCTGCCGCGTCGTTGCGTCGCGACTCGCGATGCTCGGCCTCGAACGCCTGCCGGTCGTCGACGACGAACAATCGATGCGCATCACGGGCATCGTGTCGCGCAGCGACCTGATCAAGCCCGCACTCCAGCACTTCGACGACGAACAGAAGCGCGAACGCTTCCGCCCGATCGTCCCCGCCAACCTGCGCGACATCGGCCCGCGCAAGGCCGGCTGACCGACTGCACTGCGCGGCACGCTCGCCGCGCACGCTCCGCTCGATGCGGCACGCCCCTCGCGTGCCGCATCGCATTCCGTCGCTTCCCGTGTTTAAAGTTGGTTAACAATTCGACGGGCGAAAGTTTGTCATCATGGTGCTCATGCGACGGGGCCATCCATCTAGCCATTCCACTTCGCGATCCAATAAAGAGTCACGGCACGGCATGCAGACACATGCCGTTCGCCGCGGCCGTCACGTCACCACACGACCGGGCAGCGCGCCGACCACGCAGCGCATGACGTCGTGCCGCACACGATGCATGCCGCGCCGCAGCAACGCTGCAGAGCATCGGAGCCGCCATTTGGCAAGCGCGTTAACAACTTGTTTCGGAATAGCCGGAACCGTGCTCCGCCGATGCAATCTCACTTGTACGCAGTCCTGTGCTGCGCATCCCACTCAATCAATCACGACTCGAGGGAGATAACGTGAACGCGAAATACTTACCGCTCATCGCATTGACCGTGGCATTTTCTGCTCATGCAGCCGATTCTGCCCTGCAGAACGTGGGACAAAGCCAGAAACCCGCCGACGAGGTCGCGCAGTGCATCGCGAAGACCTGGGCCGACAAGTCGCAGCAACAAGTGACGTCGCAGTATGAACTCGCGAACGGCCTCGCCATGGCCGTGTATGCGCCGGGCCAGCAGCCGCCGAATGGCGCCGCGGCCGTCGTGCGCCCGGCCAACGCCGCGAATGCGAAAACCTGGGTGGGTTTCCGCGGCGGCGATGCATCGTCGGCCGGCGACATCAACGCCTGCCTGTAACGAGAACAGGCGCTTCGGATGGCCTGGGCGCCATCCGCTTGCGACATGCCCCGCTTCGGCGGGGCTTTTCTTTTGCTGCGCGGCTGCGTGTTACAGGTAGCTGCAAACGTAATCGAGCGTCTCGAGCACTTCGATGTCGAAGCGGCTCTTGCCCGGCACCGAGAACGATTCGCCGGCGCCGTAGGTCTGCCATTCGCTGCTGCCGTCGAGCTTCACGCGGCACTTGCCGGCCTGCACTTCCATCAATTCGGGGGCGTCCGTGCCGAAGTTGAGCGCGCACGGCAGGATCACGCCGAGCGTCTTGCGCGTGCCGTCCGGGAAGAGCACGGTATGCGACACGCACTTGCCGTCGAAATAGACGTTCGCGCGCTTGACGACCGATACGTTGTCGAATTGGGTTGCACTGGTCATGAAATGCCTCTGATTGCTGGATGCCGGATGGCGATGTGGTTGGAGGCCGGCCGGAGCGGCGGGCCGGCCGCTATGATACCGGCTCGCGCGGCATGCGCCGGATTGGCGTGCCCGCTGCGCAAGCCGCGTGCCCGTCAAACGACGACAACGCCGTACGGATAATCGTCAGGATGACGATGCATTGAAGATCGCCCGCCGCGGGCGCCGGCTCACCGCAGCCCCTTGCGCCGCGCGGAATCACGCAGGCAGTCGAGCAGCATCGCCGCTGCCGGCGTCAGCGGGCTGTCGCGACGCGTGATGACCTGCATCGAGACGCCCGGCAGGCGCTCGCGGATCGGCAGCACCGCGAGCTGGTCGCGCGCCCATTCGGCCTGCAACAATTGCTCGGGCATCGACGCGATCAGGTCGCATTCCATCATCAGACTGCGCGCGAGCCCGAAGCTCGGGCACTCGACGACACGCGCCGGCACCGGCAGCCCGTAGGCGACGAACGAATTGAACAGTACCTGCGTCGAGCTTTCCGGCGACGGGTTCATCAGCCAGTCGGCTTCGACGAGCTCGGCGAGCGACGTGGCCGACGCGAGCGGATGCCCCTTGCGGGCGACGATCAGCGACCGGCTCGCATAGAGTTCCGCGTGATCGAATTCGGCCGCCAGCAGTTCGGGCACGACAACGGCCACCGCGAAATCGAGCGAACCATCGTGCAGGCGCGGCAGCGCGACCCCCGGAAACCCTTCGATCAGGTTGACGCGCGCCACCGGGAAGCGGCGCCGGAATGCGCGAAACGCATCGGGCAGGATCGTCACCGCGGCGGCCGGCGTGATCGCCGCCGCGACGGAGCCCGTCATCGCGCCCTGCGCCTGCTCGATGTCGTCGCGGGCGCGCTGCATTTCGGCGACGATCAGCCGCGCGCGCACCTGCAACTGCTGGCCGAACGCGGTGAGCTGCACGCCGCGCGCGGTGCGCACGACGAGCGACACGCCGAGCGCGATCTCCAGTTCCTTGACCGCCTTCGTCAACGCCGCCGGCGACACGTTCAGGCGCCGCGCGGCCGCGCGAATGCTCCCCTCTTCCGCGACGGTGACGAACGCTTTCAGCTGATGGTATTTCATGGCGGCGACGCGTGATCCGTGGAAACCCTGTGCTGCGCGGCACACGCCGGCTCAGGGTATTCCCGAGCGGCAACCGGTGGTGAGCACCAAAGCAATTTATCAGCTTCTGGTACACAAAAGAAATTTATATGCTTGCTCGTCATATGTGCGTCAAACGCCCACCTGCCCCACAGGAGATACCATGCTGCAAGCCGTGAACCCCGTCATCCCCGGTATCGCCGCGATCGCACCCGAGCTGGTCGAAGTGCGCCGTCGCATTCACGCTCACCCGGAGCTCGCGTTCGAGGAGACGCTCACGAGCGACCTCGTCGCCGAGCTGCTCGCCGGATGGGGTTATGAAGTGCATCGCGGCATCGGCAAGACGGGGGTGGTCGGCGTGCTGCGCGAAGGGCAAGGCACGCGCACGGTCGGGCTGCGCGCCGACATGGACGCGCTGCCGCTCGCGGAAGCCACGGGCCTGCCGTACGCGAGCCGCCACGCGAACAAGATGCATGCATGCGGCCACGACGGCCACACCGCGATGCTGCTGTGCGCGGCGCGCCACCTCGCGGCCACGCGCCAGTTCTCCGGCACGCTGAACCTGATCTTCCAGCCGGCCGAGGAAAACTTCGGCGGCGCGAAGGCGATGATGGACGACGGCCTGTTCGACCGCTTCCCGTGCGACGCGATCTTCGCGATCCACAACATGCCGGGCCGCGCGGCCGGCGACATGGCCTTCCGCACCGGCGCCGCGATGGCGTCGGCCGACCGCGTGACGATCACGCTGCGCGGTGTCGGCGGCCACGGCGCGATGCCGCATTTCGCGCACGATCCGATGTCGGCCGCGGGCAGCATCATGGTCGCGCTGCAGACGATCGTCGCACGCGAGGTCGATGCGCAGCATGCGGCCGTGATCACGGTCGGCAGCGTGCACGCCGGCGAGACGTTCAACATCATTCCCGAAACCGTCACGATGAAGCTGTCGGTGCGCGCGTTGAACGCCGACGTGCGCGCGCTGCTCGCGCGCCGCATCGAAGCGCTCGCGAAAGGCCAGGCGGAAAGCTTCGGCGTCACGGCGGAAGTCGACTACGACTACGGCTACCCGGTACTCGTCAATCACGCGGAGCCGACCGCGTTCGCGGCCGACATCGCGCGCCAGATGCTCGGCGCCGAACGCGTCGAAACCGACGCCGCGCCGCTGATGGGCAGCGAGGATTTCGCGTTCATGCTCGAAGCGCGCCCCGGCTGCTACGCGTTCATCGGCAACGGGATCGGCAGCAAGGGCGGCTGCATGGTGCACAACCCCGGCTACGACTTCAACGACGACATCCTCGCGATCGGCGCGAGCTACTGGGTTCGCATCGCCGAAGCCTGGCTCGCGGCCTGACGGCCCTTCACCCCATCGTTTCGCGCCCAACGGGGAGCCCCACATGGAAACGTCCGCCCTTTCGTTCGCCGGCACGCCGGTCGATGCACGCGCCGCCGCGAAGAAACGCCGGCTGATCGCGGCCGCCGCCGTCGGCAACGCGCTCGAGTTCTACGACTTCACGGTCTACAGCTTCTTCGCCATCCTGATCGGCAAGCTGTTCTTTCCCGTGCATTCGCCGTTCGGGCAATTGATGCTCGCGGTGGCGAGCTTCGGCGTCGGCTTCGTCACGCGCCCGCTCGGCGGGCTCGTGATCGGCATGTATGCCGACCGCGCCGGCCGCAAGAAGGCGATGATCCTCACGCTGCTGCTGATGGCGCTGGGCACCGCGACGATCGCGGTCGCGCCGACCTTCGCGCAGATCGGGCTCGCCGCACCGCTGCTGCTCGTGCTCGCGCGCCTGCTGCAGGGGTTCGCGTCGGGCGGCGAAGTTGGCGCGTCGACCACGCTGCTGCTCGAACAGGCGCCGCAGCAGCGTCGCGGCTTCTACGCGTCGTTCCAGTTCTCGAGCCAGGGGCTCGCCGCGCTCGCCGGCGCGCTGACCGGCGTCGCACTGACGTCGACGCTGAATGCCGCGCAACTCGAAAGCTGGGGCTGGCGCGTGCCGTTCATCATCGGCACGCTGTTCGTGCCGCTCGGCTATTGGCTGCGCCGCACCGTCGAGGAAGTGCCGGCCGCCGCGCCTGCCGCCGCACACGACGAGCCGGTTGCATCGCTGCCGCTCGCCGACGTGCTGCGCCATCACGGCAAGGCCGTGTTCGCGGGCCTCGGCGTGACGATCGGCGGCACGTCGATCCACTACATCATCGTGTTCTACATGGCGATCTACGGCGTGCAGGTGCTGCACCTGCCGACGTGGCTGTCGATGACGGCCGGCTGCGTCGCGGGCGCGATCCTGATGCTCGTGACGCCGATCGGCGGCCACCTGTCCGACGTCTACGGGCGCAACCGGATCGTCTGGTGGACGCGCATCGTGCTGATGGCCGCGATCTACCCCGCGTTCATCGCACTGAACCGCTGGCCGGGCGCCGCATCGCTGCTGTCGATCATCGCCGCGCTGTCGATCGTGCATGCGATCAACATCGGCGCGACGGGCGCGATGCTCGGCGAGCTGTTCCCGCGTGCGGTGCGCGCCACCGGCGGCGCGCTCGTGTATAGCGTCGGCGTCGCGATCTTCGGCGGTTTCGCGCAATTCTTCGTCACGTGGCTGATCGCGGCGACCGGGAATCCGAATGCGCCTGCGTGGTATGCGATCGGGTGTGGCGCGATGACGTTGCTCGCGATTCGCTGCATGGACGAGAAGGCCGGAAAGGCGCTCGACTGACTAGTGGCTGATGCACGATGCGCGATTGACGTGGCGCGCGCGCATCGTGCATGATCGCTTCATGCGCCACATCACGACCACCGCTTCGACCACGACGCGCACGACCGCCTTCGGCGGGCTCGTGCGGCGAGTGCGCGCAAGGTCGTAGCGCCATCCCTCACAGGCCCCTCCGGTTCCGGACGGGGTCTTGTCGTTTCTCCGTCCGTATCGGTCACTCAGGAGAAACGCAATGCCAGAAGTCTGTTCCCCGAAACGCGCACTGCTCGTCATCGACATGCAGGTTGGCCTGTTTCACGGCCCCGAGCATCCTTACGACGGTGAACGCGTGCTCGCGAACATCAACCGGTTGATCGGTCGCGCGCATGAAGCCGATGCACCGGTGTTCGCCGTGCGCCACACCGGGCCTGTCGGTTCGCCGATTGCGCCCGGTTCCCCGCTGACCGCGCTGGTGCCGGAGCTCGAGATCGATATGAAGCGTGACATCGTGTTCGACAAGGCGCAGTCGAGCAGCTTCGCCGGTACGCGGCTCGCCGAATGGCTGCGCGAAGCCGGCATCGGCGAGATCGTCATCGCGGGAATGAAGACCCAGTACTGCGTCGATACGGCCTGCCGTGCGGCCGCCGATCACGGCTTTCGTGCGGTGCTCGTGACCGATGCACATACCTGCATGGACACACCGGAGCTGCCGGCCGAGCGGATCGTCGCGCATCACAACGCGACGCTTGGGGGGCCGTTCGCGACGCTGACGACGACGGAGCTGTGCGGGTTTTGATCGACACCGTTCATACCCCGTAAACACAACAACGGACGGGCAGCCACCGCCCGTGCGTTGCGTACCGGTCGCGTAACCGCCTGCTCAGAACGTATGCATCATCCCCACATACGCCCCCGTCTGCGACTCACCCGTCATCGGGCTCGTCCCCGACGTCGCATCCCGCGGCGTCGCGAGCAGCGAGAAATTCGAATTCCCGCCATTTCGCACATACGCAACCGTCCCATACAGGAACGTGCGCTTCGACAGGTTGTACGTCGTGCCGAGCACATACATCATCGCGTGCCCCGACGGATCGTGCGACGCATCGCCGCCGCCATCGCCCACCTTCACGTAGTACCCGCCGCCCGTCACCGCCCACTGCGGCGTCGCGGTGTAAGTCGCGCCGAGCCAGTAGTGATCGGCCCGATCGGCAACACCGGCCGGACTATCCGGCGCCTGGTAATGCGTATACGCGCCCTGGATCTTGAACTTCGACACCTTCACGTTCGCGCCGACGAAATACTCGCGCGACGCGGTGAAGATGTTGCTGAACTTGCCGTTGTTGTCGCGCAGTTCGTCGTAGATGCCGCGCACGTCGAGCAACGGCGAGTGGTACGAGATCATGATCCCGTCCGAGCGGCCAAAATCGTCGGCCGCACCGTAGTTGAAGCCGCGTGATTGATTGCCGAACGCGTATTGCGCCTGCACGTCGAAGCCGCCGATCACCGGGCTGTGATACTCGATGTTGTTGCTGGTCTGCTGCCAGTTACGACCGCGCACGAGCGAGGCCGACGAAAACGCCTGCTGCACGAACGGGTCGAATTCCCACACGCCGTCGCTGTCGATGAACAGGTTCCGGCCGGCCTGCAGCTGGCCCCACGTGTTGCTCTTCAGCCCGACGTACGCACGCCGCGACCACATGCGGCCGCCGCCCGTCTGGCCGTTCATCACCTGGAACGCGGTTTCCAGGTTGAAGACCGTCGACAGCCCGCCGCCGAGATCCTCGATGCCCTTCAGCCCGAACATGCTGGTGCCCCAGTCGCCGCTTTCGGCGCTCCAGCGGGTCCCGCTGCCGCCGTTCGGCTTCGCGATGTGGTTCAGGTATTCGATGCCGCCGTCGACGCGGCCGTACAGCGTCACGCTCGTCTGCGCAAAAGCGGCCGCCGGTGTGGCAGCCGCGATCAGCCATGCGAAATGTTTGAGTCGCAAAATGATGCCCCCTCGGAGTCTCGACCTTCCAGCGCGTGCCCCATGCGCGCGCCCCGGGTCCGTTTATCCGCGATCGATCGAAAAACGACCGGGGCCCGCCGCGCAAAGCGCGAGCAGGCCGCCGGCGATCGCGATGTTCTTGTAGAAATGAATCATGTTGTTGATCTGCTCGCCGCCCGTCATCGTCCAGTAGTGGTGGCCGATGATGCCGGTGCCGATCGTATAGAGCGCCAGCAGCAGCGCGAGCGCCCGCGTCTGAAAACCGACCAGGATCGCGATCCCGACGAACAACTCCATCACGACGGAAATCGCGGCGGAGATGATCGGCGCGGGCGCGCCTTCGGAACCCATGAACGCGATGGTCCCGGGGAAGTCGACGATCTTCTTCCAGCCGAACATGACGAACAGGATCACGAGCAGGATCCGGGCAAGCAGCAGCAGCACATCGCGCTGGGACGCGAGAAACGGTTGGTTCGGTGTCATGGTGTCGATCAACGAAAGCGATGCGCATGGCGAAAACACGCCCGGCGCACCGGATTGCGAATGAACCAGGACGGGCGGCCGCCTGCGCCGCCCGCCCCGCTCTGCAACAACCGGCATCGGGCAACAACCCGATGTGCTGTGCTCCTCCTCTTGTCAGTTATCGCCCTGCTTCGTCGCGCGCCGCCTCAACGCAGCTTCGCGACGTCCTGCTCGGTCACCTTCGCGGCCGGATTGCCGAACTGCCCGGTCAGGTAGTTCGTCAGCGCGGCGATCTGCGCATCCGACAGCTCGTGGCGGAACGCCGGCATCCCGACGTCCTCGCTGCCGGCCTTGCGCTGCACGCCGTTCAGGATCACCTGCACGAGGTTGGTCGGATTCGATGCGCCGACCGTCGAGTTGTGGAACAGCGGCGGGTAATAGCCGTCCGGCGTGCCCTTGCCCTGCATCTGGTGACAGGTCGCGCAGTTGCCGAGATAGAGCCGGGCCGGATCGATGCCCGACGACGCGAGCGCGACGCCGCGCAGCGTCAGGCCATCTTCGGCCGGCTTGCCCCACGACGCGCGCGACTGCTTCGCATCGCCGCTGGCGACGGCCGGCACCGTGCGAATGTACGTCGAGATCGCGCCGATGTCGGCTTCCGTCATCTTCGAGAAGCTGTGCTCGATCGCCTCGGCCATCGGGCCGGCCGCCTGCGCGAGACCCGGCACGCTGCCGGTGCGCAGGTACTGGACGAGCTGCTGCTGGGTCCAGCCGCCGATCCCCGCGTTGGCGTCGGACGTGATGTTGTAGCCGTCCCAGCCCGCGAGCACCGAGCCCGACAGGAAGCTGCCGCCCGTCTCGTCGAGCGACTTCTCCTGCATCGCGATGCCGCGCGGCGTGTGGCACGTGCTGCAGTGCGCGAGGCCCTGCACGAGATACGCGCCGCGGTTCCATTCGGCGCTCTGCGCCGGCTTCGGCTGGTAGACACCGTCCTTCAGGAACAGCCAGTTCCAGATCTTCAGCGGCCAGCGCATGCTCAGCAACGCGGGGATCTCGTTCTTCGGTGGCGCCTGCTTGACCGGCTCGACGCCGTGCATGAAGTACGCGTACAGCGCCTGCACGTCGTCGTCGTTGATCTTCGCGTACGACACGTACGGCATCGCCGGATACAGGTTGTCGCCGTTCTTCGACACCCCGTGGCGCACTGCGCGCTCGAAGTCCTCGGCCGACCAGTTGCCGATGCCCGTGTCGGGATCGGGCGTGATGTTGCTCGTGTAGATCTTCCCGAGCATCGGGACCGGCATGCCGAGACCGCCCGCGAACGGCTTGCCGCCCTTCGCGGTGTGGCACGCCATGCAGTCGCCCGCGACCGCGAGATATTCGCCGCGCTTGACCAGCGCCGGATCGGCCGCATCGGCCGCGCGTACGAGACCCGGCAGCGCGAGGCAGCCGGCGAGGAGGAAGGTGAGAGTAGATTTCCGCACGGTCAGACTTCCTTCTTCAGCGTGTCCGACATCCGCAACGCAAGCGCCGCGATCGTCAGCGTCACGTTCACCGTACCGACGGTCGGCATCGTCGAGCTGCTCGAGATGAACAGGTTCGGATGGTCGAACGTGCGGCAGTCCTTGTCGACGACCGAGTCGCGTGCATCCGCGCCCATGATCGTCGCGCCCGTGATGTGGTTGTTCGGCGCGAACTCGTCATTGAAGACGACTTCGGTGCCGCCCAGCACCTTCGCGGCCGTCGCGTAGACCTCGCGCGTGTGCACGGCGCCGCGCTTCACGTAGTCGTCGATCGCATACGTGATCTCGGGGCGCGGGATGCCGACCGCGTCGGTGGCCGTCTTGCTCGGCACGATGCGGTTCTCGGGTTGCGGCAGGATTTCGTGGAAGCAGTCGAACTGCACGTAGCGCGCGGAACGGTCGCGGATCTGCGCGTCGAGCTCCTCGGGCTTCATCAGCTTGCCGGCCTTGAAGATCTTCTGCGTTTCCTGGTTGATGCGCGACATGTTCGACAGGTGGATCTTCTTCGCGGCTTCGGTCGCGCGGAACGGGCCGTCGCGGAAACCGATCAGCGACGTCATCTCCTGCGGGCCGCGGCCCGGCCACAGCTTCTCGTTCGCGTAGAACGACACGCCGGTGCCCGGGTGGTCCATCAGGTTGCGGCCGACCATGTCCGAGCTGTTCGCGACACCGTTCGGGAAATCGCGGTTCGCGGACATCAGCAGGATCTTCGGCGTCTCGATGCCATTCGCGGCGATCACGAAGTACTTGCCTTCGACGCGATGGTCGGCGCCCGTCTTGTCCTTGTAGACCGCGGCGGTGATGCGCTTGTCCGGCCCGGTCTCGAGCTTGTAGACGACCGCGCTGTCGATCAGCTTCGCGCCGGCCTGCTCGGCCTTCTCGACGTGCACGATGCCGTTGTACATCGCGCCGATCGGGCAGATCGGCATGCAGTTGTTGTTCCCGCAACAGGTCGGCCGGCCGTCGTACGGGCGGCTGTTGCGCGCGACCGGCTCGGTCACCACGTGGAACTTCGGGTCATAGCCGTTGAGCGCGCTCTTGATCGTCTGCTCGTTGAACGACAGCGGCAGCGGCGGCATCGGGTACGGCTGCTTGCGCGGCGAGTACAGGTCTTCCTCGGGGCCAGGGCCCCACACGCCGAGTTCCTCTTCGGCGCGCTGGTAGTAATGCTCGATGTCGTCGTACTGGATCGGCCAGTCGCGGCCGACGCCGTACACGGTCTTCATCTTGAAGTCGTTCGGGATGAAGCGCCATGCCGACGCGGCCCAGTGCCACGTCGTGCCGCCCACCGCACGGATGTACTGCGAGTTGAACTTGTGCTCGCCCTTCAGGATCAGGTAGTCGTTCGGCGGGCCGTATTCCGGATGCGGCGCCCACGCGCTCGACGGGTACGGCGCCATGAAATCGGTCTTGTCCACCTGGTTGCGGAAGCGCTCGACGATTTCCCAGCGCGGCATGCGCGGGCCGGCTTCCAGCAGGATCACGGATTTACCCGCCATCGCGAGCTGGTGTGCAACGATCGCGCCTGCGACACCCGATCCGACGACGACGACGTCGGCCTTTTGCGTATCGGTATCGGCCATCAGGCTTGCCTCTCGATCGGTTTTTCGGCCCAGAAGCCGGGTTTGTTGGGGCAATACGAAGGGATCACGAGCGTATCGGATACGACGCTGAACATTAATGCTTCTTCGTAGGTAATCACGACGTTGTCGACGATGCCGAGATACCACGCTTCAAGAATCTTCAGCGCGAGTGCTTCCTGGTCGGGATTCAGCGAACCGGACGCGAGTGCGCCGGCGAGTTGCGACAGGCTGTCGGCCGTCTTGAACGAACCCTTCTGCAACGCCTGCAGGAAGCGCTGGCCGAGCACGCGGCTCAACCCCTTCTTGCCTGTCACTGCTTCGGAGAGCGTCATGAACGTATCGAGCGGCGCGGTGCCGGGATCGTCGGCCAGGGCCCGCAACGCCAGCGAGCCCGTGAGGCCCGCCGCCGTCAGCGCCAGTGCGCCCTGCAGCCATTGACGCCGTGTGATGCCTGTTACGGCTGCGTCGCCCGAGCGACGCGAGTGGGGAGTGTTGTCGTTGTGCATGTTTCCTTCTCTCGAACACCGGATTCGGGAAAACCACGCTTGATATTTCTCAAACATTGGCGCGGACCTGAAATGTACGCGCACAAATCGGATCGAACAATCTTTTTATAGTCCATTAAATGTTCCGCAATCCGAGACAATCGACATTTCGCTGCATTTTTGTGTCGTTGACGCGACAAATCTGCGGCACGCACCCCAGTGTCGCACGCCGACGACACACTGTGCAGCGCGATGCGCGCGCAGGTCGGTCGGTTAGAATCGCGTGCAATCAAACAGAAAGCTTCCCTCCGAGGGCGATCGAGCGATGAAGCAGCACGACAAACAGAACAAAGCAAACCGAACCCACCCCACCACCCGGCTGCTCTGGCGCATCGGCGCCGTCGCGGCGCTCGGCGGCGCCACCGCACTGTCGCTGCATGCGGGCGCGGCGCGCACGGTGAGCGTGTCGCCGCAAGGCACCGTCACCGAAGTCCGGCAGACGGTCGTCAAGTTCGACGAACCGATGGTCGCGTTCGGCTCGGCCTCCGCGCCGAATCCCGCACGCGTGACCTGCAACGATTCCACGGCCGCGCGCGGCCAGGGCCACTGGCTCGACGACAAGACCTGGGTTTACGATTTCGAAAACGACCTGCCGCCCGGCGTGCGCTGCTCGGTCGCGCTCAACGACACGTTGCGCTCGGTCGCCGGCAACGCGGCCAGCGGCCCGCGCCGCTTCACGTTCCAGACGGGCGGCCCGTTCCCGGTGAACGTCCGCCCCGGCTCGCGCGAGATCGAGGAACGGCAGATGTTCGTGCTGAAGCTGAACGGCCCGGCCGAACCGCGCTCGGCGCTCGCGAACATCTGGTGCGAAGCGGCCGGCATCGGCAACCGCATTCCCGTCACGGCCGCCGACGACGATGCGCGCAACGCGCTGCTCGATCACTTCGGCCTGAAGAAGGATGCCGCGCGCGTGCTGACGCTGTCGTGCGCGCAGGCACTGCCGGCGAGCGCGAAGATGCAGCTCGTGTACGGCAAGGGCGTCACGAGCCCGAGCGGCATTCCGAACGAAACGGAGCGTCGCTTCGATTTCACCGTGCGCGCCCCGTTCGCCGCGAGCTTCTCGTGCGAACGCGAGAACGCGAAGGCGCCCTGCACGCCGCTGCGCCCGCTCACGCTGTCGTTCAACGCGCCGATCTCGCGCAAGCACGCCGAGGCGATCAAGCTGCGCGGCCCTGACGGAACGCTCGCGCCGACCTTCGCGGCCGACGACAAGAGCGAGGAAGTCACCACCGTCACGTTCAACCCGCCGCTGCCCGAACAGGCCGCCCTGACGATCGAACTGCCGTCGGGCCTGCGCGACGTGACCGACCGACCGCTGTCGAACGCCGACCTGTTCCCGCTCGCGACGCGCACCGCGCCGATGCCGCCGCTCGCGAAATTCTCGTCGGGCACCTTCGGGATCGTCGAGCGTTTCGCCGAACCCGATTCGCCCGCGCTCGTGCCCGTCACGCTGCGCAACGTCGAGGCCGACCTGCATATCGACGGCCTCAACACCCAGGGCGCGCAGTTCTCGAACCTGAAGGTCGACGACGACACCGCGATCCGCCAGTGGATGCGCACGGTCGACCGCTTCGACAACTGGTCGATGACGGCCGGCGCGATCGATCGCCAGCTTCCCGGCCTGCTCGAACGCAAGGGCCAGCATCCCGTGTACGTGCCGCGCGAAGCCGGCGAAAAGGCGCCCGCGCCGAAGGATCGCCGCATCGACGTGCGTTCGCTGACGCTGCTCAAGGGCCAACCCGGCGTGCAGGCGCTGACGCTGCCGAAGGCGGACCCGAAGGCGCTGCGCCCGTTCGAAGTCGTCGGCGTGCCGATCGACAAGCCCGGCTTCTACGTGCTCGAACTCGCGTCGCCCGCGCTCGGCCGCTCGCTGCTCGCGAAGCCGTCGAGCATGTACGTGCGCACCACGGTGCTCGTCACCAACCTCGGCGTGCACCTGAAACAGGGCCGCGAAAACAACCTCGTGTGGGTCACGACGCTCGACAAGGGCAAGCCCGTGCCGAACGCGCAGATCCGCGTGTCGGACTGCAACGGCGACGAGATCGCGTCCGGCAAGACCGATGCGCAGGGCCTGCTGAAGATCGACGGCGCGTTCGAATCGAAGCGTGCCTGCAGCTTGTCCGACTCGGAGCAACGCTTCGACGACTACTTCGTGTCGGCCCGCGTGAACGATCCGAAGACGGGCCCCGACATGGCGTTCGTCAGCTCGGGCTGGAACCGCGGAATCGAATCGTGGCGCTTCAACGTGCCGACCGACACGGACAGCGCACGCACCGTGCGCGCGCATACGGTCTTCGACCGCACGCTGCTGCGCGCCGGCGAAACCGTGTCGAT
Source organism: Burkholderia sp. AU15512 (assembly GCF_002223325.1). Lineage (NCBI taxonomy): Bacteria > Pseudomonadati > Pseudomonadota > Betaproteobacteria > Burkholderiales > Burkholderiaceae > Burkholderia > Burkholderia sp. AU15512. The sequence goes on along the minus strand of NZ_NKEX01000006.1, from coordinate 883,351 downwards.
GAAGCATTTCATCCGTGCCGAGACGCTGCAGAGCCTCGCGTTCCCGTCGCAATACCCGACGCGCGTGACGATCCGCCATCTCGGCACGGGCCAGACCTACAAGCTGCCGCTCACGTGGGCAGCCGATCACAGCGCGGACACGCAGTTCACGCTGCCGGCCGCCGCGAAGCTCGGCGAATACAGCGTCGAGCTCGAAGGCGGCCCGGAAGACGCACCGACCGCCACCTACTACAGCGGCAGCTTCCGCGTCGAGGCGTTCCGCCTGCCGGTGCTGAAGGGCTCGATCGGCACGCGCGACGCGCAGAAGAGCCCGCTCGTCGCCGTGAAGGAAGCGCCGCTCGCGGTGCAGATCGACTACGTGTCGGGCGGCGGCGCATCGAACCTGCCGGTGCAGGTGTCGGCGCTGATGAAGTGGGCGTCGCCGCCGTTCGCGGATCGCTTCGAGGATTTCAGCTTCACGCCGTATCGCCCCGAAGCGAGCGACGGCAATGCCGACGACGATTCGCAGGACGGCGACAACGCATCGACGTCGAACAACGATCCCGACGCGACGAAGCTGATCGCCGACAAGCTGCCGCTGACGCTCGACCGCAACGGTGCCGGCTCGGTCACGCTCAAGGGCCTGCCCGACGTCGACGCGCCGAAGCGCATCGCCCTCGAAGCGACGTTCGCCGACCCGAACGGCGAAGTGCAGACGATTCGCGGCGACGCGATCCTGTGGCCGGCTGCCGTCGTGGCCGGCATCAAGGCAGGCCGCTGGGTATCGGTCGGCCAGCGCGTGCCCGTGCAAGCCCTGGCGGTCGACCTGCAAGGCAAGCCGCGCGCGTCGGTGCCGATCGAGATCAAGGGCATCGCGCGCATCACGACGTCGTCGCGCAAGCGGATGGTCGGCGGCTTCTATGCGTACGACAACAAGAGCGACACGCGCGACCTCGGCGTGCTGTGCTCGGGCAAGACCGACGACAAGGGCCGCATGGCCTGCGACGCGACGCTCGAACAGGCCGGCAACGTGCAGCTGATCGCGGTCGCCAAGGACGGCGACGGCCGCACGTCGAACGCGTCGACGTCGGTGTGGGTCACGCGCGAGGACGAACTCTGGTTCGGCGGCGACAACACCGACCGGATCGACGTGATCCCCGAGAAAACCGCGTACGAACCGGGTGAAACCGCCCGCTTCCAGGTACGCATGCCGTTCCGCTACGCGACCGCGCTGGTCGCGGTCGAACGCGGCGGCGTGATGGAAACGCACATCGTCGAGCTGAACGGCAAGAATCCGACGGTCGACCTGAAGGTCGGCGAATCGTGGGGGCCGAACGTCTACGTATCGGTGCTCGCGCTGCGCGGCCGGATTCGCGAAGTGCCGTGGTACTCGTTCTTCACGTGGGGCTGGAAGGCGCCGGTCGAATGGGCGCGCGCGTTCTGGCGCGAAGGCCGTCACTATGAAGCGCCGACCGCGTTCGTCGACCTGTCGAAACCGGCGTTCCGCTACGGTCTCGGCGAGATCAAGGTCGGCACGGGCGTGCACCGTCTCGGCGTGACCGTGACGACCGACGCGACGCGCTACACGGTGCGCAGCAAGGCGCAGGCGCACGTGAAGGTCACGCTGCCGAACGGCCAGCCCGCGCCGGCCGGCACGCAGATCGCCGTCGCGGCCGTCGATGAAGCGCTGCTCGAACTGATGCCGAACAACAGCTGGGACCTGCTCGACGCGATGCTGCGGCGACGCGCGTACGGCGTCGAGACATCCACGGCACAGATGGAAATCGTGGGCCGCCGCCACTTCGGCCGCAAGGCCGTGCCCGCGGGCGGCGGTGGCGGCAGCGCGCCGACGCGCGAGCTGTTCGACACGCTGCTGCTGTGGAATCCGCGCGTGACGCTGGATGCCAATGGCAGCGCGACCGTCGAGGTGCCGCTGAACGACGCGCTCACGCGCTTCCGGATCGTCGCGATCGCGGCAGTCGGCCCCGACCGCTTCGGCACCGGCAGCACGTCGATCCGCAGCACGCAGGATCTGCAGCTGATCTCCGGCCTGCCGCCGCTCGTGCGCGAAGGCGACGCGTTCCGCGCGCAGGTCACGCTGCGCAACACGACCGACCGCGCGATGCAGGTCGTCGTGACGCCGCGCGTGACGGGCCTCGACGTCGCGCCGCAAACCGTCTCGCTCGCGGCCAACACGGCCGCAGAGGTCGCGTGGACGATCACCGTGCCCGAGCAGGCGCTCGACGCGGCCGGTGCGCTGAACTGGCGCATCGAAGCGGCCGAGCAAGGCGGCAAGCGCGCGTCCGACGCGCTGGCGGTCGCGCAGAAGGTCGTGCCCGCGCTGCCGGTCACGGTGCAGCAGGCGACCCTCGCGCAAGTCGACGGCACGCTGACGGTGCCGATCGCCTCCCCGGCCGGCGCCGCGAACAACGCGCAAGGCCTGCCGCGCGGCGGCATCGCGGTGTCGCTGCAGTCGAAGCTCGCCGACGGGCTGCCCGGCGTGAAGCGCTGGTTCGAGCGCTATCCGTACCGTTGCCTCGAACAGCAGACCTCGCGCGCGATCGGCCTGCGCGACCCCGCGCAATGGCAGGCGCTGATCGCACGCATGCCCGTGTATCTCGACAGCGACGGGCTCGCGAGCTACTTCCCGCCGTCGTCCGACGATTCGCATGCCGGCAGCGCGACGCTGTCGTCGTACCTGCTCGTGGTGTCCGACGAGGCGAGCCGTCTCGACCCGCGCTTCGCGCTGCCGGAAGACCTGCGCACGCAGCTCGAGGCCGGGCTCGCGCGCTTCGTCGACGGCCGCCTCGAACGCAACCCGTGGGCGCCGCGCCAGGATCGCGACCTGCGCAAGCTGGCCGCGATCGAGGCGCTGTCGCGCTATGGCGCCGCGCAGGGCCGCATGCTCGGCTCGATCGAGATCGCGCCGAACCAGTGGCCGACTTCCGCGGTGATCGACTATCACGCGATCCTGACGCGCGTGAAGGACATCCCGCAACGCGACGAGAAGCGCGCGCAGGTCGAACAGATCCTGCGGGCCCGCCTGACGTACCAGGGCACGCAGCTCGTGTTCTCGACCGCCCGCGACGACGACCTGTGGTGGCTGATGACCAGCAACGAGACCAACGCGGCACGGCTCGCGCTGGAATTCGCCGGCGACCCGGCGTGGAAGGACGAGATGCCGCGCGTGACGGCCGGCCTGCTCGCGTTGCAGCGCCAGGGTGCATGGCAGACCACGACGTCGAACGCGCTCGGCCTGCTCGCGGTCGAGCGTTTCTCGCGCACTTACGAGAGCACGCCGGTGGCCGGCGCGACGAAGGTCGCGCTCGGCGGCGACGCGCGCACGATCTCGTGGTCGCAGGCGTCGGCCCCCGCGTCCACGCCCGCCGACACGCCGGCGTCGGCCACCCCGGCCACCCGCGCCGCCGCGGCCCGCAGCGTGATGCTGCCGTGGCCGCGTGCGTCGCAGGCGCCGGCCACGCTGTCCGTCACGCAGGACGGCACGGGCCGCCCGTGGGCCACGATCGAAAGCCTCGCGGCGGTGCCGCTGCGTGCTCCGTTCGCGGCCGGCTACCGGATCACGAAGACCGTCACGCCCGTGTCGCCTGCTGTCAAGGGCGTGCTGACGCGCGGCGACGTCGTGCGCGTGCATCTCGACATCGATGCGCAGAGCGACATGACGTGGGTCGTCGTCAACGATCCGGTGCCGGCCGGTTCGACGATCCTCGGTTCGGGCCTCGGCCGCGACTCCGAAGCCGCGACCCAGGGCGAGAAGACGCCGGACGGTGCGTGGCCGGCGTTCATCGAGCGCGACTTCGACGGCTATCGCGCGTACTACGACTACCTGCCGAAGGGCAAATTCTCGGTCGAGTACACGGTGCGGCTGAACAACGTCGGCACGTTCGGGCTGCCGCCCACGCGTGTCGAGGCGCTGTACGCGCCGTCCGTGTACGGCCTGTGGCCGAACCCGCCGATGACCGTGAAGCCGGCTGAAGCGGGCAAGTAACGAGCAAGCGATGATCGATCTGGTATTGCCGCGGCCGGCGCGTTTCGCCGGCCGCGTATTCGTCGCCATCGTGCTGGCTGCACCGCTCGTCGCGCATGCGCTGCCGAGCTACGACGACGTGCGTCGCAACTGGCGCAGCTCCGACTGGGTGCTGCTCGCGCGCGACGGCACGCCGCTGCAGCGCACGCGCGTGGACCTCACCGAACGGCGCGGCGACTGGGTGTCGCTCGCCGACGTGTCGCCCGCGTTTCGCGAGGCGATCGTCGTGTCCGAAGACAAGCGCTTTTATGACCACAGCGGCGTCGACTGGCGCGGCATCGCCGGCGCCGCGTGGGGCAATCTGTGGAACGAGCGCACGCGCGGCGCATCGACCGTCACGATGCAGCTCGCCGGGCTGCTCAGCGATTCGCCGCGCCGCTCGGGCCAGCGCTCGCTGCCGCAGAAGGCGTCGCAGGCGGTCAACGCGCTGCTGCTCGAACGCGGCTGGCGCAAGGACCAGGTGCTCGATGCATACCTGAACCTCGTGCCGTTCCGCGGCGAGACGATCGGCCTTGCCGCGCTGTCGCAGGTGCTGTTCGGCAAGGCGCCGTCGGGCCTCGATGCCCGCGAAGCCGCGATCGCCGCCGCGCTCGTGCGCGCACCCAACGCAACCTCCGCGAAAGTCGCCGAACGGGCATGCCGGATCCTGCGCGACATGCATGCCGAGCAGGGCTGCGCGTCGCTCGACGGCTACGTGCAGCTCGTCATCGCGCGTCCGTCCGGCGCCGCGCGCGACGACGGCGCCGCCCTCGCCCCGCACTTCGCGCGACGCATCGCGGCCGAGGTCCGGCCAACGGCCGGCGCGCAGATACGCACGACGCTTGACGCGTCGCTGCAGCGCTTCGCGCGCGACACGCTGGTGCGCGCGCTGACCGAACTCAACGCGCCCGCGCACCGGCGCAACGTGCAGGACGGCGCGGTCGTCGTGATCGACAACGCGACCGGCGAGATTCGCGCGTGGGTCGGCTCGTCCGGTGCGCTGTCGGGCGCACGCGACGTCGATGCCGTGCTCGCGCCGCGCCAGGCCGGCTCGACGCTCAAGCCGTTCCTGTATGCGCAGGCGATCGACGAGAAACGGCTGACGGCCGCGTCGCTGCTCGACGATGCGCCGATCAACCTCGCCGCCGGGGGCGGACTGTACATTCCGCAAAACTACGACAAGGAGTTCAAGGGCTGGGTGAGCGTGCGCAGCGCGCTCGGCGGCTCGCTGAACGTGCCGGCCGTGCGCACGCTCGTGCTCGTCACGCCGCACCGCTTCGCGCGCACGCTGACCGCGCTCGGCCTGCCGCTCGCGCAGGAAGGCGACTACTACGGCTTCAGCCTCGCGCTCGGCAGCGCGGACGTCACGCTGCTGTCGCTGACCAACGCGTACCGCGCGCTCGCGAACGGCGGCGTGGCCCGCAAGGTCGTCGACGTGCCGGCGCCGGCGGCCGGTGCGGCCGGCGCATCGGCCGCGTCACCCGCCCGCGCAGCCGACGGCTCGCGCGTGTTCAGCGAGGCAGCCAGCTTCGTCGTGACCGACATCCTCGCCGACAACAACGCACGGGTGCGCACGTTCGGCTTCGACAATCCGCTCGCGACGCGCTTCTTCTCGGCGGTCAAGACCGGCACCAGCAAGGACATGCGCGATAACTGGACCGTCGGCTTCACGTCGCGCTATACGGTCGGCGTGTGGGTCGGCAATGCGGACGGCTCGCCGATGTGGGACGTGTCGGGCGTCACGGGTGCGTCGCCGGTGTGGTCGGCGGTCGTCGGCTACCTGCACCGCGACCAGCCGAGCCGTGCGCCGCGCGCGCCGGCCGGCGTCGAGACGCGCCGCATCACGTTCGAACGCGATATCGAACCGTCGCGCAACGAGTGGTTCATCGCGGGAACGGCGGTCGACACGATCCGGCTCGCCGCCCCCGTCACGCCGGGCAAGGACGGCGCGCGCGCGCCGCTGACGATCGGCACGCCGACCGACGGCACGATCTTCGCGATCGATCCGGACATTCCGCCGAAGAACCAGCGGATCTGGTTCGAGCGCTCGGCCGGACGCGCGACGAAGTTCGCATGGCGGCTCGACGACAAGGTGATCGGGCATGCCGATCGCGTCGCGTGGATGCCGTGGCCGGGCCGGCACCGGCTCGAACTCGTCGATGCGCGCGGCAATGTGGCCGATACGATCCGCTTCGAGGTGCGCGGCGCGTTCGCGAAGGCGAGCGCGCGCAAGCCCTGAATACGTGAATGCGTGAGCCGGCCTTACTCGCCGGCCACCTTCGCCTTCGGCGACTGCGGCTGCGCGGAGAAATCGAGCGCCGGCGCGGTCGAGATCGCCGCTTCGTTCGCGACGCCGAAATTCGGGCGCGGCTGGTAGCCGAAGATCTTCGCGATCACGACGCCCGGGAACTGGCGGATCTGCACGTTGTAATGCTGCACGGTCTTGATGTAGCGGCCGCGCGCGACCGCGATGCGGTTTTCCGTACCTTCGAGCTGCGTCTGCAGATCACGAAACGCTTCGTTCGCCTTCAGTTCCGGGTAGCGTTCGGACACCACCATCAACCGGCTCAGCGCCCCCGACAGCTCGCCCTGTCGCTGGTCGAACGCCGCGAGCGCGGCCGGATCCTTCGCCATCTCCGGCGTCATCTGCACGCTACCCACGCGCGCTCGGGCCGACGCCACCTCGGTCAGCACGCGCTCCTCGTGCGACGCGTAGCCCTTCACCGACGCGGCGAGGTTCGGCACGAGATCGGCCCGTCGCTGGTACTGGTTCAGCACTTCGGACCACGCGGCATTGATGTCCTCGTCAGACGACTGGATCGCGTTGTAGCCGCACCCCGCGAGCGGAGCGAGCACGCAGCACACGAGCAGGATTCGAAACCATTTCATCGTCGGTTGTGTCCGGTTGAACGCTCCAGACGGAGCGGTAGTTGAAAAGAATCGGGGGCGCGGACAAGCCGCACGGCGTGGCTACCAGCGGCCCGATGCGCCGCCACCGCCGCTCGAACCGCCCCCGCCGCGGAACGAATCGGAGCTCGAGCCCGACCGGGAGCCTGACGACGATGACGACGACGAGCCGATGCCCATCAGCTTCGCCCAGATCGCGGCGAGCACGCACAGCACGCCGAAAATACCGGACAGCACTTCCCCGACCGAATAGTCCATCTCGCGCCCGATCGCGATGATCATGAACAGCGTTCCGCCCACGATCGCCGTGGTTTTGCGCACGCGCGCCGACAGGAACAGGTGGATGCCGAGCAGGCACGGCGCGACACCGGCCGCCGCAGGAACGAACGCCGCGGCACCCAGCATGGCTTCGAAATTGCCGTCGAAGATCGCGCCGACCGGCAGCATCACGATCGGCACGACGGCCGCCACGAGCCAGGCGGCCAGCAGCGCCACCCTGCGGCGCAGCTGGCGCCACTGCGCGATCACGCCCAGCACCACATTGGCCACCCCGAGCAGGAACCAGAACCGCACGCCGCCGGCGTTCGCGCGTTTCCGCACGGGCAAGCCGTTCGACTGGTACTGTTCGCCGCCGGCCCGTGCGGCACGAGTTGGCTCGGTCGCGGCATCCGTCGTGGTCGCCGCGGCCGTTTCGTATGCGTCGTCGCGCCCGCCGGGCGTTGCCGCGGGTGCGGCCTGATCCGGCGTAACGACGTCCGTCGGCAACATGTTGCGTATCAGTGCGTCGACCGCATCGCTGATGCCGGCTTCAATGCGGTTCTCGCGGAATGCCGGCACGATCCGCTCGCGGATGATCCGGCCCGCGACGATGTCCGGAATCGTGCCTTCGAGCCCGTAGCCGACTTCGATCCGTACGGTGCGGTCGTTGAGCGCGGCGACGAGCAGCAGGCCGTTGTTGACCTCGGCCTTGCCGAGTTTCCATTGGTCGAATACGGTGGTCGCGAACTGTTCGATCGTCGACTGCCCGGTCGACCCGACCAGCAGGATCGCGATCTGCACGCCGAGTTGCTGTTCGAGCGCAGCAAGGCGGTCGGTCAGCTCGGATGCGCACGCGGCGCCGAGCACGCCCGTCGTGTCCGTCACGCGGCCTTTCAACGGTGGGGCGGCTTCGGGCTTTGCGGCGACCGGATAGGCCGCAGCAGCAGCCACGTGCGTGCAGGCCGACTGGGTCGGGGTGAAAAGCGTGGCGGCCGGCGAAGCCGCGACGGTGGTGCTGCCGTCTTCGGCGGACGCTGCCGTGGCCGCGCCGCCGAACAGCACGACCGCGCTTGCCAGCAAGGCCGTGGTGGCCCTCCAGATGCCGCGCGCCTTCGTACTGCCTGTGTGCCGAATACCGCGCTGATTCGTGCCTGCCGACGATGCCGGATCGCCCTCGCCACCCGGCGGGCACGGCCGGCCCGTCTGTCGTTTCAAGTTCATGTCGGAAACGGCGCGCCGGCTTCATTGGAAGCGGCGCGATCTCTCATCGTTTTAATCGTCCCGCAGCATAACCAATTGCGAAGGGAACTGAAAGGTTTCCGACCGGCTTCCGGACTTCGTCATTTCAGTCTGTCGTCGTCACGTCGCGATGCCGGCAAAGCCGTGCAGCGCATGACACGCTCGGTGGCGGCCTGCCCCTGGCCACAACCGGGCCAACCGGGCCAATCGGGCAAGCAACCCTCCCGATTCGAGACATAGAATATGAACGGCACCCTCTCTGCGGTGCCCACCGGTTGCCCCACTCTCCTCAAGGCCCGCGACCATGAACATTCGCCCCACGCGTTTCATCCGCCCCGCGCTGGGCACGCTCTGCGTCGCCACCCTCGCGACGCTCCAGGCATGCAACGGCGACGCCTGCTTCGGCGTCGATGCCTGCTTCAACAACAACAACAACAACAACACGCAGACGGTCGCGCTTTCCGGCACGGCCGCGACTGGCGGCGCGCTCGCCAGCGCGCAGGTAACCGTCAGTTGCGCGGCAGGGTCGGCAACAACGCTGACGGATGGCGGCGGCAACTACAACGTGACGGTCAATGCGGCGCTGCCGTGCGTGATCACGGTGACGTCGGGCGGCACGAGCCTGCATTCGCTCGCATACGCGGGCGGCACGTTCAACACGACGCCCGAGACCGAGCTGATGCTGGTCTATCTCGCCGCCCAGCTCGGCACGAACACGGCCACATTGATCGGCAATTTCCAGGGGAATTCGCGCTATCAGCAGGCGATGAACAGCGCGAACACCGTCCAGGCCGCGCAATCGGCCGTGGTGACGAACCTGCAGCAGCGCTATTCGGTGGCGCTCACCGCGCCGGCGTTCCTGACCACATCGTTCACGGTCGGGCAACCGGGTGTCGACAGCGATCTCGCCGCACTCGCGAAAGCCGGTGCAATCGACTCGAACGGGATGCCGGATCCGGCGGCCGTTTCGCTGCTGACGCAGGCCGGCACGGCGCATCCGCTATAGACGGCCGGTGGCGGGAAGAAGATCGCCCGGTATCGGGCGTTAGGCGCGCGCTTGGGGCTCACTGTCGGCCAGCAGCGCCCACCGTTCGTGGTCGCGCCATTCGCCGCCGATGCGCAGATAGCGCGGCGAAAAACCCTCTTTCGTGAAACCGAGCCGCCGAACCAGCGCAATCGACGCGTGGTTGCCGGGCTGGATGTTCGCTTCGAGCCGATGCAGCCCGAGTTCGCCGAACGCGACGCAGATCGCCGCGCGCAGGGCTTCGGTCATCAGCCCCGTACGGCTGAACGCCGCCATCCCGTAGTACCCGAGATACGCGCTCTGGAACACGCCGCCGACGATCTCGTTGAGGTTCACCACACCGACCACCGCCCCGGACGTGCGTTCGCGCGCGACGAGGCCGACGTTCGGCCCCGTCAGGCAGCGGCCGAACCACTGGTCGAATCCCACCTGGTCGGTGAACGAATCGACCCACGGCAGATGGTGGCTCCGGCTCGCGCGGTTGGCGGCGAGCAGATCGGCGGCGTCGGTAAGGGCGACGCGGTTCAGCAGGATCGGGCTCACGGCCCGGTCGACAGGCGGCACTTACGCGGCCTCTTCGCGCCCGCACGCGACGGGCGCGGCCTGGGCCTGCTGCTGCGACAGGTACCGCAACAGCTTGGTGACCATCCACACGACGATGCACGACAGCACGACGAAGAACACCGCGAGCGGCGTCAGCACGTGAATCGACACGAAGCCGGCCAGCCCCATCATCGCGGACGACACCAGCAGCAGCGCGCATCCGAGGATCGCGCTCGTCAGGCCGGCGATATGCGGAAACAGCGAATTGCCCTTGGCCATCAGCGTCGGATACATCGCGCCCGCGCAGAAACCCATCACGAGCACCGGCGTCGCGAGCGTCCATACGCGCAACCCGACGGTCAGTGCCAGCACCAGCATCGCGACCGACGCGCCGGCCATCACGCGCGCGCCGATGCGCAGCCGTTGCTCGGCGCTCGGCAGCCCGGGCCGGTGAATCCGGTTCGACAGGCCGCCGAGGAAATACATCAGCCCGATCCCGAGCGCGAGATAGCCGAAGAAGGTCGGCGGCTTGTGCAGCGTGGTCTGCACCATGAACGGCCCGACGATGTTGAACACGAGCAGGATGCTGTAGCACAGCCCCTGTGCGAGGAAGCAGCTCTGGAACACCGGGCTCGCCAGCACCTTGCCCGCGTTCGTCATCAGCGTGCGCGGCTCGAGATGCACGGGTTTCGGCAAGGTTTCGCGGTATCGCCACAGCAGCGCCCACATCACCAGCGAGTACACGAGCAGGAACACGAGGCACGCGCGCCAGCCGAACCATTCCTGCAGGTGCGCGCCGATCACCGGTGCGACGATCGGCGCGAGCCCCCACGCGATCGACATGTACGTAAACGCGTGCATCAGCGCCTGGCCGGAGAACGAATCGGTGATGATCGCCTTCGCGAGCAGGTTGGTGGTTGCGATCCCGAAGCCCTGCAGGCAGCGCGCGAGCACGAACGTCTCCAGGTTCTGCGCGCCGAGCGACAGCAGGCAGCCGATCGTGTAGATCACGAGCCCGAACGCGAGCACACGCTTGCGCCCGTAGGCATCGGCGACCGGCCCGAAAATCAGCTGGCCGAGCGCGTAGGCCGCCATGTAGCCGGACACGCTCGACTGGATCGCCTGCGGCGTGGTGGCGAACGAACGTGCCATGTCGGGCAGCGCGGGCACGTAGATGTCGATCGCGAGCTGGCCGGCGGACGCGAACAGGCAGATCAGGAACAGCAGGAAACGCGGCGAATTCGACTCGCGCGCCGGAGTGAGCGTGGTGTTCATGACGACGGGGAAGGAGGTCGGACAGCAGCGGCGCAGCCGTGCGATGTTCGAATGGCGAACACGCGTGCGTGTCGTGGCGAATTCCGTATTGTGCCTGTTGTTGCATCGGGCGACAGGATTCCCCTGGCACGGACGAGGTTGAATGCCGATTGCGGAGCGTCCTGACATGCGCTGACCGGGCCGGCCGGCGGCGGTTTTAATGTTGATTTAAGCCGACGGCTGCATCGTCCCGGATGGCTCACTCCGTGAGCCGCACGTCATTGTTGATTCGATCAGTCTCGTTTGATGGAGATACGAAGATGCGATTCCGTTCGTATATGGCGGCGGGCGCGCTGGCGCTGGCGCCCGTGTTCGCCCTGGCCGGGCAGGCCGGCGCGGCGGCCGCCCAACCGATGTTCGTCAACGTCGACGGGCAGGCCGTGCCCGTGAAAGCCGAAACGCGCGTCGTCCAGACGGCCGTCGGCCCGATGAAGGTCAGCACGTGGAGCTGGCACAGCCCGCAAGGCGGCGCGAGCTTCGAGATGCAGACGTCGTCGTCGAACGGCCTGCCGCCCGCCGCAGCGTTGCGGCACATGCAGGCCGTGCAGTACCGGATGCAGGCGGCCCAGGCGCAGATGGTCGCGATGCAGCAGCAGATGATGGCGCTCCAGCACATCGCGCTCGCCCATGCATTCGCGATGCCGGTGCCGCAGCCCGTCGGCTTCGCGATGGCGCCGTGGGCCATGCCCGAGCCGGTGCTCGTCATCGTGCCGGCGCAGCCGTCGGTGCGTTCGACGGCCCCGGCAACGCCGGCCGCCCCTGCCGCCCCCGCCGCGCGCGGCCCGGAAATCAAGGCCTGACACGCTTCGCGCCGCTCGGCGCGGCACGCGCGAACCGCCGGCATACGCCGGCGGTTTTTCATTGCGACGGCCGAATCAATACTGCGCCTGATCCGTCGGATTCCTGAACAGCTGCTTCATCTCCGCCGACAGCGGATAGTTCAGGCTCACGCCCTTGGGCGGAATCGGCTGCGTGAACCACTGGTTGTAGAGCTTCTCGGCCGCGCCCGACGTCTGCATCCTCGCGATCACGCCGTCGACCACGTGCTTGAACGCCGGATCGTCCCTGCGCATCATGCACGCGTAGTTCTCGTGGACGAGCGGCGTGCCGGTCACCGTGTACGCGCCCGGGTTGCGGTCCTTCGCGATCTCGCCGTACAGCAGCGGCTCGTCCATCACGAACGCCACCGCGCGCCCGGTCGTGACGTTCATGAACGCTTCGGCATGATCCTTCGCGCTGATGATCGTCATGTTCATCGCCTTCTCTTCGTTGAGCTTGCGCAGCAGGCGCTCGTCCGACGTGCCGGCCGTCGTCGCGACCGTCTTGCCGGCCAGGTCCGCGAAGTCCTTCACGCCGGAATCCTTGCGCGTGCTGAAGCGGATGCCATACAGAAAGATGCTGTTCGAGAACGCGGCCTGCTTCTGCCGTTCGAGCGTGTTCGTCGTCGATCCGCATTCGAAATCGATCGTCCCGTTCTGCAACAGCGGAATCCGGTTCTGCGACGTGATCGGGATTTCCTTCACGGCGAGGTTCGGCGCGTTCAGTTCCGTCTTCAACTGGTCGATGATGCGCGACGCGATGTCCCGCGAATAGCCGATGTTCTTCTGCTGGTTGTCCGAATACGAGAACGGCACCGACGATTCGCGAATGCCCAGCGACACGACGCCCGTGTCCTTGATCTTCTTCAGCGTGCCGGTGAGGGCCTGCGCGTGCGCGGCGCCCGCCAGCGCACAGGACAGCGTAACGGCCAGCCAGCGTAAGCGGCGATCCATGCCTTTCTCCTGACGAAACGTTGATCGAATCGCGATCGTACGCCCGACAAAATTCGCGTCGCATCAGGGAAAGCGTAATCAACCTTCCACGGCGACCGGGCCGTGAAAGATGTTTTCCGTACCGCGCAAATGTACCCGCGCCGCACGTGTCGCCCGACCAACCGCGCACGGACTCGCCCCACCTTCTGTGCCACGCGTTCCAAACACGTGTTCATGCTGCAACGCAGCAACGTAATCGTTTGCGCCCGCCCCGGTTTTTCTCGTGAAACGCACTCAAGAAGCCGCCGCGCTGGCCGTTACCCAGTGCATGGCGCGTCGCAGCAACCTGGCTGCAACCGTCAGACAAAAAAGACAAGGTCCGGGTCAGCCGGACCAGCGCCACCGCCGGCACGACGGTTATCTACGAGGATCGAGTTTCAACATGAGAACCAAGCGTTTCAATTTCGCGCTGGCGCGCTCCGCACATGCGCGCATGCTCGCCGGCATGCTGTCCGCCGCCGCCCTCCTGCCCCTCGCCGGTTGCGGCGGTGGAGGCGGCGGCGACGGCAGCAACCCGTCTTCTTCCAACGCAGCGCCTGCCCCTGCCCCCGCGCCGTCTCCCGCGCCCTCCAATCCCACGGCCCCGCCCGCGTCTTCCGGCAGCAATGCGTGCACGACGCAGCAGGCCGCCGTGCAGATGGCCGCGCAGACCGCGCCGACCGAACCGCCGATCGATCACCTGATCGTCAAGCTGAAGACGCTGACGGCCACGCGTGCGATGGCGGCCATCGACAACGGGACGCGGCTCGACGCGGTGATCCAGCGCTCGCTGACGCGCTGGACGGCGCCGGTCGCCGGCAGCGCACGTGCGTATGCGAGCACGGTCGGGCAAACGCCGGTGAACGTGCAGGTCGAGCGGACGATCTCGAACGGTGCGACCGTGCTGTCGCTCGGCCAGCGCATGGCCGCCACCGAAGCAGCCGCGCTCGCGCAGGCATTCGCGGCCGATTCCGACGTCGACTACGCGGAACCGGATCATCCGATGCAGATCCGCGACACGCCGAGCGACCCGCTCTACAGCCAGCAGTGGTACCTGTCCGACCCGACCGCCGGGATCAACCTGCCGCCCGCGTGGAGCGTGACCAAGGGTTCGCCGACCGTCGTCACGGCCGTGCTCGACACGGGCTACCGGCCGCACGCCGACCTCGTCGGCAACCTCCTGTCCGGCTACAGCTTCATCAGCAACGTCAACACCAGCAACAACGGCCTGACCCGCAGCCCTGACGCAACCGACCCGGGTGACTGGGTCACGCAGCAGGAACTCGACAACGCAAACGGTCCGTACTATCACTGCGCGAGCCAGCCGAGCGACAGCAGCTGGCACGGCACCCGTGTGATGGGCGTGATCGGCGCGACCGCCAACAACGGCACCGGCATCGCCGGCGTGTCGTGGCTCGGCCAGATCCTGCCGGTGCGCGTGCTCGGCAAGTGCGGCGGCACGACGAGCGACATCGCCGACGGGATGCGCTGGGCTGCCGGCATCGCGGTGAACGGCGTGCCGAACAACCCGCGTCCCGCGAAGGTCATCAACCTGAGCCTCGGTGGGGTCGGCGCGTGCAGCTCGACGTTCCAGCAGGCCATCGACGACGTGACCGCGAAGGGCGTGACCGTCATCGTCGCCGCCGGCAACGACGGCCTGTCGACCGGGCTCGACCAGCCCGCGAACTGCCGCGGCGTGATCAGCGTCGGCGCCACCGACGCAACCGGCCGCCGCGCGTCGTTCAGCAACTTCGGCCCCGATGTCTCGCTGAGCGCACCGGGCGTCAACATCCTGTCGACGTCGAATACCGGCACGACGACCCCGGGCTCGGACACCTATGGCCTCGCGAACGGCACCAGCCTCGCCACGCCGCAAGTGACGGGGGTTGCCGCGCTGATGTTGTCGGTGAACGGCAACCTCACGCCCGCGCAGATCCAGCAGAAGCTGCAGGGCGGCACGCGCACGGCCAAGCTCGCGGCCGGCACGTCGTGCACCGCGATGCCGGCGGGCTCGGGCATCCTCGATGCAGGGGCCGCCGTCGCATCGGCTCACTGATACGCCACCCTGCTTCGACGCGGCCGCGCGCATGCCGATATCGCGTGCGCGCGGCTGTTTCATTGGCGTCGATCCGACGGCGCGCCGCGCACCCATCACCCCGATTACGTTTCTCGAAATAACGACTGACAAAAGGGTTGACGCTTCGCACAGCGACCCATTACCATCGCTCCCGTCTAATTACATGGAGTGTTCTGTGAACACCGATGCGAGTTGTAGTTGGTCCTCGACCAACTTGACTGCTGCCTGAGGAAAACGCGCAGAGCCTCGTCTTCTGCCGCATCCCGGGAAGCAGGATGCGGCGTCCTTCCGGCCTGACTTGACTGGCCAGATCTCCCGCCGAATTTTCATGGTTGTCGAATGCACGCGATGCGCCGTCGCGCGCGTGCGTTCGTGTTGCGCGCAGCGTCAGCCGCGTGCGTTTTCCGTTCGCGTGCCGTCGGGCCGCGCGCCTTCGTGCGTGCGTCGCCGTCGATCGCCCGTGCCGACTATCCGCAACCGACAGGAGTGCAGATGAACTCAGACGACAGTAGTCGATTACCGCTCGCCGGTGCGACGCTGCGCATCGCCCCTCCGGCCGCACCGCACGCGCCGGCGAGCATTCCCGCCTTCACCGATCCACAGCCGATCGCGCCTGACGCGACGCGGCGGGGAGCGCTCGTGCGTCGATAACGTCACGGTCGCTCCCCGCCCGCCGCCTCGTGCGCAAGGAGCGACTCATGACGACACGACACAACACATCGCACAAGAAACAGCGCGGCTTCATCAAGGCCGGCGGCGCCCAGCAGAACGATCCGCGCATCATGCGCGCCGCGCAGGAAGCGGCCCGCCCGCTCGAAGAGACGCTGAAGTCGCTGAACACCAGCACGCGCGGCCTCACCTACGACCAGGCCGCCGACCGCCTGCAGCACTACGGCCCGAACGAAATCGCGCACGACAAGCCGCCGCACTGGACCCGCCAGTTGCTGCTCTCGTTCCACAACCCGTTCGTCTACGTGCTGCTGGTACTCGCCGCCATCAGCTTCTTCACCGACGTCTACTTCGCCGCGCCCGACGATCGCGACTACGTCGGCATGACGATCCTGCTGACGATGGTCACGATCAGCGCGCTGCTGCGCTTCGTGCAGGAATTCCGTTCGCTGCGCGCGGCCGAGAAGCTGAAGGCGATGGTCCGCACGACGGCCACCGTGCAGCGTGCCATGACCGACACGTCCGAGCCGACACGCCGCGACGTGCCGATGCGCGAAGTCGTGGCCGGCGACATCGTGCACCTGTCGGCCGGCGACATGATCCCGGCGGACGTGCGCCTGCTCGCGTCGCGCGACCTGTTCATCAGCCAGGCCGTGCTGACCGGCGAGGCGCTGCCCGTCGAGAAGTACGACACGCTCGGTGCGGTCGCCGGCAAATCCGCCAGCACGCGCGCGGCCGACTCCGCGACCGATACGTCGGCATCGCTGCTCGATCTCGAGAACGTCTGCTTCATGGGCACCAACGTCGTCAGCGGCACGGCGACGGCCGTCGTCGTCGCGACCGGCGAGGACACCTACTTCGGCTCGCTCGCGCGCAACGTCGTGAGCCACAAGCGCATCGAGACGAGCTTCGACCGCGGCGTCGCGAGCGTGAGCTGGCTGCTGATCAAGTTCATGTTCGTGATGGTGCCGATCGTGTTCATGATCAACGGGCTGACCAAGGGCGACTGGCTGAGCGCGCTCACGTTCGCCCTCGCGGTGGCCGTGGGCCTCACGCCGGAGATGCTGCCGATGATCGTCAGCGCGAACCTCGCGCGCGGCGCGGTTGCAATGGCGCGCCGCAAGGTCGTCGTCAAGCGGCTGAACTCGGTGCAGAACTTCGGCGCGATGGACGTGCTGTGCACCGACAAGACCGGCACGCTCACGCAGGACAAGATCATCCTCGAGCATCACCTCGACCTGTCAGGCTACAAGGACGAGGAGATCCTGCGGCTCGGCTGGCTGAACAGCTTCCACCAGAGCGGCCAGAAGAACCTGATCGACATCGCGGTCGTCGCGCGTGCCGACGAGATCGGCGAGCGCGTGAAGCCGCAGGGCTACAAGAAGATCGACGAGCTGCCGTTCGACTTCGTGCGGCGCCGCCTGTCGGTCGTCGTCGAGGACAGGCACGGCACGCACCTGCTGATCTGCAAGGGCGCGGTCGAGGAAATGCTGGCCGTCTCCACGCACGTGCAGGACGAGGACGGCGTGCGCCCGCTCGACTTCGTCGCGCGAAAGCGACTGCTCGAACAGGCCAGCGCCTACAACGAGGACGGCTTCCGCGTGCTCGTGCTCGCCACGCGCACGATCCCGCGCGGCGACGAGCGCCAGCAGTACCGCACCGCCGACGAACACGACCTCGTCGTGCGCGGCTTCCTGACCTTCCTCGATCCGCCGAAGGAATCGGCCGCGCCGGCGCTCGCCGCGCTGCGCGAGAACGGCGTCGCGGTGAAGGTGCTGACGGGCGACAACCCGGTCGTCACGATGAAGGTGTGCCGCCAGGTCGGCCTCGAACCCGGCAAGCCGATCCTCGGTACGGAAATCGAAGCGCTCGACGACGCGACGCTCGCGGAAGTCGTCGAACGCACCACCGTGTTCGCGAAGCTCACGCCGCTGCAGAAGGCGCGCATCGTCAAGGCGCTGCAGGCGAACGGCCATACGGTCGGCTTCCTCGGCGACGGCATCAACGATGCACCCGCGCTGCGCGACGCCGACGTCGGCATCTCGGTCGACAGCGGCGCCGACATCGCGAAGGAAACCGCCGACATCATCCTGCTCGAAAAGAGCCTGATGGTGCTCGAGGAAGGCGTGATCAAAGGCCGCGAGACATTCGGCAACATCCTCAAGTACCTGAACATGACCGCCAGCTCGAACTTCGGCAACGTGTTCTCGGTGCTCGTCGCCAGCGCGTTCCTGCCGTGGGAGCCGATGCTCGCGACGCAGCTGCTCGTGCTGAACCTGATCTACGACACGTCGCAGATGCTGCTGCCGTGGGACAAGATGGATCCCGAGTTCCTGAAGAAGCCCCGCAAGTGGGAAGCCGGCAACATCAGCCGCTTCATGCTGTGGGTCGGGCCGACGTCGTCGGTGTTCGACATCACGACGTACATCCTGATGTGGACGGTGTTCGGCGCGGGTGCGATGTATCACCTGAACGGCGGCACCGGCGGCCAGATCGTGATGAACTCGGGCTGGTTCATCGAGAGCCTGGTATCGCAGACGCTCGTCGTGCACCTGCTGCGCACGCAGAAGATCCCGTTCCTGCAGAGCACGGCCGCGCTGCCGGTGCTGCTGTCGACGTTCACCGCGATCGCGATCGGCTGCTGGCTGCCGTTCTCGCCGTTCGCCGAATCCCTCGGCTTCATGCACCTGCCGGGCACCTTCTGGCTGTGGCTCGCCGCGACGATGGTCGGCTACATCCTGCTCGCGCAGATCGTCAAGACGATCTACGTGCGCCGCTACAAGCAGTGGTTCTGAGCTTCCCCGCTTGAAGGCGTCGTGCCAGCCCGCGCCACCCGCGCGGGCCGGCAGGCACGCCACGCACGACAGGTGACCCCATGAAAAGAATGCTTCCGCTCGCAGCCGCGAGCGCCTTCCTCGCGCCGTTCGACGCGTTCGCCACCCACCCGCTCGTCAGCGACGACACGAGCACGCAGGGCAACGCGAACTGGCAGTTCGAATTCAACGCCGAGGAAACCTCGAAACAGGAAGAAAACGGCCGCCATCAGCTGTGGAACGCGACGCTCACGCGCGGGTTCGGCGAACACGTCGATCTCTACGTGAACGCGCCTTACACGCATCTGCAAACCCGAACCGATGAAAACGGCGCCGGAATCGGCGATGTCGAGATCGGCATGAAATGGCGCATCGTCGAGCGCGGTCCGCTGTCGATCGCGCTGAAGCCGAAAGTGACGACGCCGACCGGCAACGACCGGCGCGGGCTCGGCACCGGCCGCGTGGGCGCCGGCGCAACGCTGCTCGCGCAGCTCGACGTCGCGCGGTTTTCGTTCCTCGCGAATGCGGGCATGACGTATCAGCCGAATCGCCAGGGCGACCGGACGTCGATCTGGGCCGTGTCCGGCGCGGCGATCTACAAAGCGACCGACACGCTGCAGATCGTGGCCGACATCGGCACGTCGCGCCACACGGCAAGTGGTGCCGGCACGAATCCCGCCTTCGTGATCGCGGGCGCGATCTATTCGCCGAAGCCGTGGCTCGATCTCGACCTCGGCTACCGGCGCGGGCTGAACGACCAGACCTACGATCATTCGGTGATGGGCGGCGTGACGGTGCGGTGGTAACGCATCGACGCCGCGCGTCGAACCGCAAGACGACGGGCCGCTTCCAGCGGCCCGTTTTTCATTGCGCGTCGTTCGCGCCGAACAGTTGCGCGCACACCGCGCGCCCTTCGTCGGTCAGCGCGGCGCTGCCGGTACCGTCCTCGTTCAGCGTCGTCGCGCTCAGGCCCGCGGCATCGAGCTGCGTGAGCACGCGGCGCAGCGTGCTCATCGGCAGCTGCGTGCGTTTCGCGATCTTCGGCAGCGACCAGGCCTTGCCGGCCGGATCGCTGGCGGCGTCGTTCAGCGTCGCGAGCGTCGCGACGAGTGCGGGATCGAGCGGGGCGTCGTCGGATTCTGAAGTCATGGGTGGCAGTTGGTGAGCGAGACTGGGGCTGGCGATCGGGCGACCGCTGCCGGCTGAGGACACTATACCGCTTCGTCCCTCATGCATTCCTGATCGCGGCACGCATGAACGACACGAAGCGTGTGGTGACGGGATCGTCGCGATCCGATAGCCATGCGAGCCCGACGCGCCACTTCGCATCCCGGCCGTCGAGCGGCAATACCGTCGCGTCGCGCAGCAGATATTGCGCACGCGACGGAATGAACGCGACGCCCGCGCCGGCCGCGACCGACGCGAGCACCGACTGCACGTCCTCGGCCTGCTGCGTCACGTGCGGCACGAAGCGGCGCTCGACGCACCACCGGTCGACCTGCGCGGCCAACCCTTGGCCGCGTGCGCGCTGCAACGCGATGAAGCCAATCTCGTTGAGCGTGCCGAGATCGGCCGGCACGCGCTTCAGGCCGAGATGCGGCGGCACCGCCAGCGCCAGCGCCTCGTCGATCACCTTGAACGACGACAAACCTTCGTCCGACGGCAGACGCAGAAATCCCGCATCGAGCTTGCCCGCGCGCAACCGGCGCGTCTGCTCCGCGGACGACAGGTCGCTCAACGTAACGGCAATGCCGGGATTCCGGCTGCGAAATTCCGCGACGAGCTTCGGGACGAGCGTCAGCACCGACAGGCAGATGCCCAGCCGCAAATGGCCGCGCTGCCCGCTCGACAGCTCACGCGCGCGGGTGAGAATCTCGTCCGCATCGCGCACCAGCGCCTGTGCATCGGGCAGGAAGCGCTCGCCGAACGCGGTGAGTTCCGCGCCGTGCCGGCCGCGCTCGAACAGCTTGCCGCCGAGGCTCGCCTCGAGCGCGCCGATCTGCTTGCTCAGTGCCGGCTGGCTCATGTGCAGCGCATCGGCCGCGCGGCTGAAATGGCTCAGCTCGGTGACCGTCAGGAAGGTTCGCAGCAGTTTCAATTCCATTCTTAAAAGGAATCGTAACGATCGAAACATTCATTTTACCGATCGAATGCGATGACGTTCAATACGGACATGCCCTTTCAGGAATCGACCGCCATGTCTGTAGATCTCGTCTGTGAATGTCCGCCCGACGACACGTCGTGCGCACCGACCGCCCTCGATGAGCGCGCCGCAACGGCCGATCCGCGCGCGCCGAAACGTAGTGCCGTACGCGCCGACGGCCGCGGCCGCCGCTTTCGTTTCGGCGATGCGGTGGATGCGATGACCGCAACGAACGACGCGCCGACGCGCCCCGTGACCGGTTCGATCGCGATCAGCTTCGCGGTGGTATCGCGGCGCAACTGGCCGCGTTGAACATCGGCGCTATCGATCCACGATTGCGCCGCGTATCGCGTCATAAATGGAGCGACCGCGAGCGCGCACGCCGCTACGCCCTCGTCAAATCACCAGACAGCGCCTCCCAATTTCACCGAATCGCGCATCTTTTCCCGCCTTCAATCGTCATCGCCCCGCGATCGACCGTATAATTTTCCGCATCCCGCCGACCACCACGCATTTCACGCAGCCTCGCCACGCGTGAAAAGGAGACTTTCGCTTGACCGGCCTCATCGCGCGCCTGCCTCTCGCCCGGACCATCCTGCTCGTCGCCCTGTCGATGCTGATGTTCGCCTTCTCGACGAACGCGTCGTCCGCACAACGTCACGCGCCGCAGCGCGTCGCGCATGGGCAGCCGCATGCAAAAAAGGTCGTCAAGAAAGCCGTCAAGAAAAAGCCCGCGCAGCGTAAGCAGAAGGCCGTCAAGCACCGCCGCCCGCGTGTGAAGCACCAGGCGGTCAAGCGTCACGCGGCACCGGCGCCGCAGCAGCGTCGCGCCAAGCGCACGACCGCCGTGCGCCCGCGCCCGGCGGCCGCCAGGCCGCGCCTGATGGCGAGCTGCGGCTACACCCCGCGCGCAGTCAACTCGCTCCACTCACGCGCCGCCTACGTGCTCGACGTCGACTCGGGCACGCCGCTGCTGGCCCGCAACGCACGCACGGTGCGGCCGATCGCGTCGATCTCGAAGCTGATGACGGCCGTCGTCGCGCGCGACGCGGATCGCCCGCTGAACGGCGTGCTGCGCGTCACCGCGCACGACCGCGACACGATCAAGTTCACCGGGTCGCGCCTGCAGGTCGGCTCGGAACTGTCGCGCCGCGAGATGTTCCATATCGCGCTGATGTCGTCGGAAAACCGTGCGGCCGCCGCGCTGAGCCGCGACTATCCGGGCGGACGCGCCGCGTTCGTCAAGGCGATGAACCGCGAAGCGCGCCGCCTCGGCATGCGCCATACGCACTTCCGCGAGCCCACCGGCCTGTCGCCGCACAACGTGTCGACGGCCGAGGATCTCGCGAAGCTCGTCGGTGCAGCGGCACAGGATCCGCTGATCCGCTATTTCTCGACGGATACGTCCACCACCGTGCGCCCGGGCGACGGCGAGCTGCTGTACGTGAATTCCGACCCGCTCGTCCGCTATCGCCGCCTGCCGATCCGGCTGCAGAAGACCGGCTTCATCAACGAGTCGGGGCACGGCGTCGTGATGCGCATGCGCGTGAAGGGCCGCCGCGAAACGGTCGTGCTGCTCGGTGCGCCGACACGCGCGGGCGTCTCGAGCGATGCCATCAAGATCCACCGCTGGCTGTCCTGCTCGATCCAGTAAGCGCGCACGGGCGGCCGGCGCGTCCATCCTCACGGAGCGATGCCATGCAGGACGAATACCGCTTCAACGCATTTGGCCGGCTACTCGCCGTCGTCCGCAAGGACGACCGCTGGATCGTGTTCGCGCTCGGCGCCGAAGGCAAGCGGCGCCCGGCAGACCTTCACATTCCGGCCGCGCTTGCCGCCGACGAACTCGCGCAATACCTCGGTGACCTGCTGCACGAGAACGCGACCCCGCGATACAGCGAAGTCGTACCGGTCCCGCTCCCCGGCGCGTAACCACCCACCCGGCCACACCGCGATCCGGCGATCAATTCAACAGTTAAACTTGCAAGTTTAACTGTCGTGTCCTATGATCCGCCGCATGAACCCGCCACGCAAATCCGGCGTTTCCGCCGATATCGTCGCCGCCGATCTGACCCTCGCGGTCGGCCAGTTGATCCGCCGGCTCCGCTCCGAAATCGAATCCGGCGGGCTCGGCATGTCGCAGACGAGTGCGCTCGCGCGGCTCCAGCGACACGGGCCGATGACGACCGCCGACCTCGCGCGCGCCGAAGCGATGAAGCCGCAGTCGATGAAGGCAACGCTTGCGAGCCTCGAGGAAGACGGTCTCGTCGAACGCGAACCGCATCCGACCGACGGTCGGCAGATCCTGTTCCGACTGACCGCGGCCGGCCTCGACGCACGGCTCAAACGCAACGCCGCGAAACACCAGTGGCTCGGCGCCGCGATCGCGCAGCTCGATCCCGAAGACATCGCCACCCTCGCCGCCGCGATCCCGCTGATCCGCCGCATCGGCGAGCAATGAATCCGGCCGGCGCGCCCGGCGGCATTCGCGCGCACGGCTTCCTTCGTCCCTTTCACGGAGTCCCATCATGAGCGCAACCCGTCTCGACACGAACACGGCCCTCGTCGTCATCGACCTGCAGAAAGGCATCGTCGCCCTCCCCACCGCGCACCCGGTCGAACCGGTGATCGCGCACACCCGCACGCTGCTCGACGCATTCCGCAGCCGCGGCCTGCCGGTCGTGCTGGTCAACGTCGCGGGCGGCGCACCGGGTCGCACCGAGCAACCGCCGCGCACGGCACAGCTCCCGGCCGACTGGGCCGAGCTCGTGCCCGAACTGGACCGGCAGCCGGGCGACCACCTCGTGACGAAAAAGACCTGGGGCGCCTTCACCGGCACCGACCTCGACGCGCACCTGAAGGCCGCCGGCGTCACGCAGATCGTGCTGACCGGCGTCGCGACGAGCATCGGCGTCGAATCGACCGCACGGCAGGCGCATGAACTCGGCTACAACGTCACGCTCGCCATTGACGCGATGACCGACCTCAACGCCGACGCGCACGTGAACAGCATCGAGCGTCTGTTCCCGCGCCTCGGCGAGACGGGCACGACGCAGGACATCGTCGCGCTGCTCGACCGGCGCGGCGCGTGAGCGATCCACGCACTCGGCCGGCGCGGGCCCCCGCGGCCGGCCGGCTCGATCCGTCGATCTGGAAGGTCAGCGCGGTCGCGGTGCTGGGCTCGTTGCTGTCGCAACTCGACGCGACGATCGTCAACGTGTCGCTGTCGAGTCTCGCGACCGACCTGCACGCGAACCTCGCGACGATCCAGTGGGTGACGAGCGGCTACCTGCTCGCGCTCACGCTGGTGCTGCCGCTGAACGGCTGGCTCGTCGACCGGATCGGCGCGAAGGCGCTCTATCTGTGGTGCTTCTCGGCGTTCACGCTCACGTCGGCGCTGTGCGGGCTCGCGTGGTCCGCGCCGTCGCTGATCGCGTTCCGCGTGCTGCAAGGCGTGAGCGGCGGGCTGCTCGCGCCGATGGCGCAGATGATGATCGCGCGCGTCGCCGGCCAGCAGATGGCGCGCGTGATCGGCTACGCGGCCGTGCCGGTGCTGCTCGCGCCGATCCTCGGCCCGGTCGTTGCCGGCGCGATCCTGCAGCACACGTCGTGGCGCTGGCTGTTTCTCGTGAACCTGCCCGTCGGCGTGCTGGCGCTCGCGCTGGCCGCGCGGTTCCTGCCCGGCGACCGCGACGACACGCAGCCGCGCGAACTCGACTGGGTTGGCCTCGCGCTGCTGTCGCCGGGGCTCGTGCTGTTCCTGTACGGGATCGAGCGGATCAACGAAGCGCTCGGCATCGCGGCGATCGTCGCGGCCGCGCTGTTGCTCGCGGCGTTCCTGCGGGTCGAAACGCGCAAGGGCGACCACGCGCTGATCGACCTGGCGCTGTTTCGCCGGAAGGTGTTCGGCGCGGCCGCGTCCACGCAGTTCCTGTCGAACGGCGCGCTGTTCGCGGGCCAGATGCTGATCCCGGTGTTCCTGATCCAGGCGTGCGGCCGCACGCCCGGCGAAATGGGCTGGCTGCTCGCGCCGATGGGGCTCGGCATGCTGGTTACCTACCCGTCGATGGGCACGCTCACGAGCCGGTTCGGCGTGCGCCGGCTGGCCGCCGCAGGCGCCCTGCTCGCGCTGTTCGCGACGCTGCCGTTCGTGTTTCTCGCGCTGACCGGCTACGATCCGATCCTGCTCGTGCCCGCGCTGTTCCTGCGCGGCATGGGCCAGAGCGCGATCGGCGCGCCGTCGATTTCCGCCGCGTATGCATCGGTCGAGCGCCGCAACCTGCCGATGGCGACGACCTCGCTCAATATCGTGCAGCGTCTCGGCGGCCCGACGTTCACGACGATCTGCTCGCTGTTCCTCGCGTGGCGGCTGCAGGCCGAATCGGTGGCGAGCGGCGGCACGCAGGCAAACGCGTATGCGTGGGCGTTCGGCCTGCTTTGCGTGCTGCACGCGGCAAGCTTCGTCACGACGCTGCGGCTGCCGTTGTGGTCGGCCGGTGCAGGCGGCAAACCTGCCGGCGTCGCGCGCGCCGGTTCGCGCTGACCGCGGGCGCCGCACCGCGCTACGTCACGCCGCGCCCCGCGCGCGGCGTGGCTACGGCAGCCACATCGGCACGATCGACGCCACCAGCAGCGCGCCGAGCCCGGCATTCAGCCAGCGCCACTGCCGCTCCGTACGCAGCACGCGCGCGAATAGCAGCCCGGCGAAACACCAGAGCGACAGCGACACCATCGCGGCCACGCCGAACGCCAGCCCGAGCAACACGCCGAGCCGCGCCGGGCCGGATGCAAGCGCGGCGAACGACGCGGCCGCGCCGAGCGTCATCGCCCACCCTTTCGGGTTGTGCCAGAGCATCCAGACACCGCTGACGAACCCCTGCGGCCGGTGCACCGCGGCATCAAGCCGCGGCTTGCCGCCACGCCCGATACGGACGGCCAGCCACACGAGGTACACCGACCCGACCGCCTTCATCGCGAGCTGCAACGCGGGCCACGCCAGCAGCACGCCACCGAGCCCGGCGGCGGCAGCGGCCGCCATCGACGCCAGGCCGGCCGCGATGCCCGCCATCAGCGGCAGCGAACGCCGATAACCGAAATGCGCGCCCGAGGCAGTCGCGAGCGTCGTCGCGCCGCCCGGCGTCACGGTGGATACGATCACGAACAGCATCAACGGCAGGTAGTCGCGGAACGGCACGGAAGCTCCCGGTTGTCGTCGTCGAAGCCTCGTTTTACCCGCGACCTTCCCATTACGACAGCGAAATCTTTTTATGCCTGCCATTAGCGCTCATAATGCGTTGCATGGTACGCAATCTCGACATCGCGCTGCTGCGCGCCTTCGTCACGGTCGCCGAGCATCGCAGCATGACGGCGGCCAGCCGAGCGCTGCACCTGACGCAAGGCGCGATCAGCCAGCAGGTCGCACGGCTCGAAACGCTGTCCGGCCCGCTGTTCGTCCGCGAGCATCGCAACCTGCTGCTCACGGCGGACGGCGAGCGGCTGCTCGGGCAGGCGCGCCGGCTGCTCGCCGTGCACGATGCGCTGCTGACCGACCTGACGGCCGGCGCGGTCGAGGGCACAGTTCGCCTCGGTGCGCCGCAGGATCTCGTCGGCAGTTGCCTCGCGCCGATTCTCAAAGGCTATGCGCAGGCGCATCCGCGGGTCGCCCTCTCGCTCGTGTGCGCTGCGTCGCCGGAGCTGCGCCGCGGACTCACGCAGGGTGAACTCGACGTCGCGCTGATCGAGGCGCCGGTCGGGCCGTCACGCGGCGAGTGCATCGCCATCGACCGCCTGGTCTGGGTCGGCGCGAAAGGCGGCACCGCGTACCGGAACACGCCGCTGCCCGTGTCGATGGTCGCGCAGACCTGCGCGTTCCGCCCGACGGTGCTCGACGCGCTGCGCGGCTGCGATCGCGCGTGGCGCACCGTGTTCGAGAACGGCAGCATCGATGCGACAGCCGCGACCGTGCGCTCCGACCTCGCGGTGACGGCCTGGC
Source organism: Burkholderia sp. AU15512 (assembly GCF_002223325.1). Lineage (NCBI taxonomy): Bacteria > Pseudomonadati > Pseudomonadota > Betaproteobacteria > Burkholderiales > Burkholderiaceae > Burkholderia > Burkholderia sp. AU15512. The sequence continues at coordinate 856,579 of NZ_NKEX01000006.1, read as the reverse complement.
TCGCGTCGACCGTACCGGCCGACCTCGACATCCTGCCGGCCGACAGCGGCCTGCCCGCGCTGCCGAACTTCGCGATCAACCTGCATCTGCCGCGCGGCCAGCGCACGCCGGCCGCGACGGAACTCGCCCGCCATCTGCGCAACGGCTTCGCGCGCGTCCGGGCGGCGGCCTAGCGCCCGCTCCCGCTACACGGTGCCCGGTTCCTGCGGCGCCGGCGTCGTGCCTGCAGCCTCCAGTGCCTGGTGCAGTGTCGGGAAGATGCACGACGCGCCGACGATCTCCGTGATCCGGTGACGATCCATGTCCGCGCGCAGGTAACGGTTGACGCGCCCGAACAGAACGCCGACCCCGCGGGCCTGCAGCATCTTGATGAGATCGGTCAGCGTCCGCGCGGCCGAGTAGTCGATATCGGTGATCGCGCCCGCATCGACGACGAACCAGCGCGTCGGCGCCGGCGCCGCCTCGACGAGCTCGGTCGCTTCGGCGGTGAACAGATGATCGTTCGCGAAGAACAGGTCGGAGCCGAACCGGTAGACGATCAGCCCGGGCGCCGTCATCGCGCCGCGCCGCGTGGGCACCGGCTGCCACCGCCCGTTGCCGTCGACCGGTTCGAGCACCATCGTGTGCGGCTGGTAGCTGTGGCGCACGTGTCGCATCAGCGACAGCGCGACGGCCAGCAGGATGCCGTGCTCGACGCCGACCGTCACGACGGCCAGCGCCGTCACCAGCGCGAGCGTGAACTCGCCGGGGCTTTCCTTGCGGATCGCGGCGAGACTGCGCACGTTGATCAGCCCGAGCGCGATCGTGAACACGATGCCGGCCAGCACCGCATGCGGCAGGTACTGCAGAGTGGTGCTGAAGAACAGCAGGACCACCGCCACCACGGCCGCGAATGCGAGGTGCCCGATCTGGCTGCGCACGCCCGCGCCGTCGGCCATCGCCGTCTGCGTCGGGCTGCCGTTGACGACGAACGCGCCGCCCACCGCCGCCGCCGCATTCGCGGCCGCGAGGCCGAGGATGTCGGCGTTGGTGTCGACCTCCTCGTCGTACTGCTGCGCGAATACGCGTGCGGCGGCCGCACTCTGCGCGATGATCATCACGAAGCAGGAAGCCGCGACCGGCACGAGATCGAGGCACTGCTGCCACGTGACGGACGGCCAGCGCAACGGCGGCAGCCCGCCGGCGACCGGCCCGAGCACCGCGATGCCGCGCGCGGCGAACCCGAACGCGTAGCTCGCGGCGATGCTGCCCACGACCACGATCATCGGCATCGGCACGCGCGGCAGGAGCCGCTTGCACGCGAGAATCGCGACGACGACGAGCACCGCGAGCGCGAACGTCGGCCGGTTCGTGTGGACGAGATGCGTGACGACGTAGTCGAGCTGTGCCAGGCTGCGCGACGCCGGGTACGGCACGGCCAACCCGAGCATGTCGCCGAGCATCGCGATCGACACCTGCACGCCGACGCCGGCGAGAAAGCCGACCAGCACCGTGCGCGACAGGAAATCGGCGAGAAAGCCGAGTTTGAAGAGGCGCGCGAGCAGCAGCATCGCGGCGGTCAGCAGCGCGACCATGCCGGCCAGCGCCGCATACTCGGCGCTGCCGGCCGGCGCCATCGACGACAGCCGGCTCGCGAAGATCGTCGCGGTCGCGGAATCGGCGGCCACCACCAGATGCCGCGACGCACCGAAGCACGCGAACGCGACGAGCGGCAGGAACACCGTGTAGAGGCCCGTGACGGCCGGCATGCCGGCGATGCGCGCATAGCCGAGCACCTGCGGGATATCCATCGACGCGAGCGACATGCCCGCGAACACGTCGCGGATGGCCCCGCCACGGCGGATCGGGAGGATGCCTTTCAGCAGCCGCACGCCTGGCGGGCGGCTTTCGTTGGAATCTTGCATGCGTGGAATGCGTGAATACGGAGTGGCGGGGTTCGCGAAGTCGTTCGTGCATCGTGCCCCGGGTAGCCATCACATGGCAAGTGCGCAAAGGTGGCACGTGTCGCTCACCGTCGGCGATGAGCCGCACGCGAAGGCGAGCATCACACGCGCCGGCACGGGCGACGCCCGCATGATTGCATGGATCGCCGTTCACGCGCATCGAAGCGCGAAGGCCCGCTGGAGCGGGCCGCAGCCGATCCCCGGCCAGTGCGCAACGCATCCGGCCACGCGCGCGCGGCGGCTCGCGGTGATGCGCTTTCACCACCCGCCCTCACCCGATTACAGAGGAAGCCTATGCAATGGTGAGGAGGTTCGGGAGCCGCGCACCATGCACTCGCGGTAACGCACCCGGAACCCGATGGCACAATCACGGTCCCTTTCATGTGCCCTTCACCGGGCGCGCGCCGCGCCGCGGCGCCGATTCAACGCACGAGAAGGCCCCTGTTTGCCCCTATGACCCTGAACGAATCCTGGTTTGCGCCGCTCGTCGGCACCCTCATCCTGCTTGCCGCCGCCGGTGCGATCACCGCCGTCGTCCATTTCCTGCTGTTCCGCGTGGTCGCGCGGCTCGCCCGGCTGTCCGCCACGCGCGTCGACGACGCGCTGTTCGAGTTCGGCGCATTCAAGTGGCTGAACCGCATCGTCCCATTCGTCGTGATCAAGTTCGGGCTCGGCGCTGTGCCCGGCATCCCCGAGACGGCCGCGGAGGTCGCCGACAAGGTGCTGTTCGCGCTGATCGTGTTCCTCGTGACGATGACCGTCAGCGCGACGCTGTCGGCGCTCGAACACACGCATCGCACGTACCAGCGCGATCAGCGCGGCCAGCCGCACCTGTCGCTGAAAGGCGCGATGCAGCTCGTCAAGCTCGTGATGTTCATCACGGCCGCGCTGGTCGTGATCGGCGACGCGACCGGCAAGCAGATCGGCCTGCTGCTGTCGGGCATCGGCGCGATGTCCGCGGTGCTGATGCTGATCTTCAAGGACACGCTGCTCGGCCTCGTCGCGGGCGTGCAGCTGTCGTCGAACGACATGCTGCGGATCGGCGACTGGATCACGATGCCGTCGGCCGGCGCGGACGGCACCGTGATCGACATCACGCTGAACACCGTCAAGGTCGCGAACTTCGATCACACGATCATCACCGTACCGACGTGGAAGCTGATCACCGAGAGCTACCAGAACTGGCGCGGGATGACCGAAGCGGGTGGGCGCCGCATCAAGCGCGCGCTGTTCGTCGACGCGACGAGCGTGCGCTTTCTCTCCCACGACGAGATCGAACGGCTCGAACGCCTGACGCTGCTGAAGGACTATCTCGAGGACAAGGTCGACGCGATCGAGCAATGGAACGGCACGCTCGGCGCGGCCGGCGACTGCCCGGCGAACCGCCGCCAGCTGACGAACCTCGGCACGTTCCGCGCGTATGTCGCGAACTACCTGAAGGGCCATCCGCGCATCCGCCGCGACATGACCTGCATGGCGCGGCAACTGCCGCTCACGGCCGAAGGCATTCCGCTCGAACTGTACTGCTTCACCGACACGACGACGTGGGTCGACTACGAGGCCATCCAGTCCGACCTGTTCGATCACCTGATCGCGGTGCTGCCGGAGTTCGGGCTGCGCGTGTACCAGCACCCGTCGGGCTTCGACATGCGGCAGATGGTCGGCGCCGCGCAAGCCGGGCTGCAGGCGCCGCACGCGGGGTGATGCATGCGGTGGCGGCCGATCGTCGGCCGCCGCTTGCCGCGCGGCCCCCGGTACTCAGCGCGCCGCGCACTCCGACGCGAGCCGCCCGAGTACCTTCAGCGCATCCTCGATCTGCCGCGACCACGGATAGCTGTAGTTGAGCCGGATGAAATGCCGGTAATCGGTGCTCGCCGAGAACATGTGCCCGGGGCCGACCGTGATCCCTTGCGCGAGCGCGGCCGCATACAGCTTCATCGCATCGACCTGCCGCGGCAGCTCGACCCACAGCACGTACCCGCCCTGCGGCTGTGACAGCCGCGTGCCTTCCGGGAAGAAACGCCGCACCATCGCGCTCATCAGGCTCGCCTGCTGCGCGTACTGCTTGCGCATGCGCCGCAGGTGGAAATCGTAGCCGTCGTATTTCAGGTACTCGGCAATCGCGAGCTGCTCGATCGCGGGCGTGGCCAGCGTGTTCAGGAATTTCAGCTTCTCGACCTGATCGCGGTAGCGGCCCGGCATCGCCCAGCCGATCCGGTAGCGCGGCGACAGGCTCTTCGTGAACGACGCGCAATGCAGCACGAGCCCGTCGCGGTCGAACGACTTCAGCGCGCTCGGCGTCGTGTCGCCGAAGTGCAGCTCGTGATAGACGTCGCTTTCGATCGCCGGCACACCGTGCTTCGCCAGCAGTTCGACGAGCGCGCGCTTGCGCGAGTCGGGCATCTGGAAACCGAGCGGATTCTGGAAGTTCGGCATCACCATGCACGCGGCGATGCGCTCGCGTTCCAGGACCCGTTCGAGCGCGTCGAGATCGATGCCGTCGACCGGGTGCGTCGCGACTTCCAGCGCGCGCATGCCCATCCGCTCGATCGCGTGCAGCATCGCGTAGAACGTCGGCGACTCCACGGCGATCGTGTCGCCCGGCTTCGCGACGGCCTGCAGGCACAGGTTGATCGCCTCGGTCGCGCCGATCGTCACCACGATCTCGCCGGGTTCGACCACGATCCCGCGCTCCGCGTAGCGCCGCACGATCTGGCGGATCAGCTCCTGGTTGCCGGGCGGCAGATCGTCGATCACGCCCCAGCGCGTGCGGCGGCGGCCGATCGTCTGTGCATAGCGCGCAAGACGCTGCACCGGAAACTGCGACGCATCGGGATACGGCGAACCGAGCGGCACCGCATCGTCGCGCGAGATCGAGCGCAGCGTCGACAGCACGAGCCGGCTCACGTCCACGGCCGACGGCTCGGCGGCCGGCGCCGACATGTGCAGCTCGGCCTCGGCCGGCGCCGACGCGCGCGCACGGACGAAATAGCCCGATTGCGGCCGGCTCTCGATCAGGCCGCGGCTTTCCAGCACGAGGTACGCGCGCAGCACGGTCGTGACGCTGAGCTGCTGCTGCCGGCTCGCCTGCCGCACCGACGGAATCCGCTCGCCGGGCCGGTACACGCCACGCTCGATCTGCGCCTGGAGATCGTCGGCCAGTTGTTCGTAACGCTTCACGCGCCTCCCTTTCAACTTCCCTTCAACAATACAGTTGCGATCCGCACTGTCTGAATGGCCGAAACTGTACTCTTTTTTGGAGTGAACAGGTGTACACACAGCCGGATGGGGGCCGCGCGTACTCTGCACCCATCGACCCCGACACCCGCTGCATCATGAAAAAGAAATCCGCCACCGCGCGCATCGAACCGTACACCCACCCGGCCGCCGGCTGGGGCGCGCTCAAAGCCGTCACGATCAACCTGATCAAGGAAAAGGTCGCGGGCGGCAATTACCGGACGCTGTTGCGCCAGAACCAGCCGGACGGCTTCGACTGCCCGGGCTGCGCGTGGCCCGACCGCCAGCACGCCTCGACGTTCGAATTCTGCGAAAACGGCGTGAAGGCCGTGGCCGCGGAAGCGACGAGCAAGCGCGTGACGCCCGAATTCTTCGCCGCGCACACGGTCACCGAGCTGCTCGAACAGTCGGATTTCGAACTCGAGCAGCACGGCCGGCTCACCGACCCGATGGTGTACGACGCGCAAACCGACCGCTACGTGCCGATCGCATGGGACGACGCGTTCGCGCTGATCGCACGCCACCTGCGGGCATTGCCCGACCCGAACCAGGCCGCGTTCTACACGTCCGGCCGCGCGAGCAACGAAGCGGCGTTCCTGTACCAGCTGCTCGTGCGCCTGTACGGCACGAACAACTTCCCGGACTGCTCGAACATGTGCCACGAGGCGACGAGCCGCGGGCTGCCGGCGTCGGTCGGCGTCGGCAAGGGCACGGTCACGCTCGACGATTTCGAACATGCGGACACGCTGCTGATCTTCGGCCAGAACCCGGCCACCAACCACCCGCGGATGATGGGCGAGCTGCGCGAGTGCGCGAAGCGCGGCGCGACGATCGTGTCGATCAACCCGCTGAAGGAGCGCGGCCTCGAACGCTTCGCCGATCCGCAAAGCCCGATCGAGATGCTGACGATGTCGGGCACCAGGATCGCATCGACGTTCATCCAGCCGACGATCGGCGGCGATTTCGCGCTGATCAAGGGGATGGCGAAGCGCGTGCTCGAACTCGACGACGCCGCGCGCGCCGCCGGTGCGCCGCGCGTGCTCGACACCGCGTTCATCGGCGAGCACACGGCCGGCTTCGACGTATTCGCCGACGACCTGCGCAACGAAAGCTGGTCGGCGCTGACGGCCGAGAGCGGTGTGCCTTACGAGCAGATCGACAGCCTCGCGCAGCTCTATGCGCGCAGCGAGCGCGTAATCGCGACGTGGGGGATGGGCATCACGCAGCACAAGCATTCGGTCGCGACCGTGCAGATGCTGACGAACCTGATGCTGATGCGCGGCAACATCGGGCGCCCGGGCGCGGGCCTGTGCCCGGTGCGCGGCCACTCGAACGTGCAGGGCAACCGCACGGTCGGCATCGAGGAAAAACCGTCGCAGGCATTCCTCGACCGGCTCGGCCAGGTGTTCGACTTCGAACCGCCGCGCCATCACGGCCTCGATGTCGTCGAGACGATCGAAGGGATGCTCGAGGGCCACGTGAAGGTGCTGATCGGCCTCGGCGGCAACTTCGCGATGGCGACGCCCGACACGCCGCGCACGTGGGAAGGCATGCGCCGCTGCGACCTCTCCGTGCACATCACGACGAAGCTGAACCGCAGCCACCTGATCCACGGCCGCGACGCGCTGATCCTGCCGACGCTCGGCCGCACCGAGATCGACCTGCAGGACAACGTCGCGCAAGGCGTGACGGTCGAGGATTCGATGAGCATGGTCCACGTGTCGTACGGGATGAACAAGCCGGCGTCGCCGAACCTGATGTCGGAACCCGCGATCGTCGCGCACATGGGTCATGCGCTGTTCGGCAGCGGCAAGATCGACTGGCTTGCCTACAAGGACGACTACGCGAAGATCCGCGACGCGATCGAGGCGACGCTCGACGGCTTCTACGACTACAACACGCGCATCGCGCGGCCGGGCGGCTTCCACCTGCGCGTCGCGTCGCGCGACCGCGAATGGCTCACGCCGACGGGCAAGGCAAACTTCATCGCGCACGCGCTGCCGGCCGACACGCCGATCCAGCGTGCCCGCGCGCTGCACGGCGAGCGCTTGATGACGCTGATGACGACGCGTTCGCACGACCAGTACAACACGACCGTCTACGGGCTCGACGACCGCTATCGCGGCGTGTTCGGCCAGCGCCGCGTGGTGTTCGCCAACTGTGACGACCTCGCGATGCTCGGCCTGAAGGCCGGCGACTGGGTCGACATGGAAACCGTGTGGCACGACGGCATTGAGCGGCGCGCGGACGGCTTCCTGCTCGTCGAGTACGACATCCCGCGCGGCTGCATCGGCGCGTACTACCCGGAAACGAACCCGCTCGTGCCGCTCGACAGCGTCGGCGACGTGTGCAACACACCGACGTCGAAGTCGATTCCCGTGCTGCTGCATCGCGCGGCCGCGCCGGCCTCGATCGCCGCCTGACGGAGCGCGGCGATGATCGTTCGTCCGCGCGAGCACTGGCTGCGGATGCTGCTCGTCTGGAACGGCTCGGTGCTGCCGACCATCCTGCCGCAGCTCGTGCTGACGCTCGCGATCAGCCTCGTCGCGGTCTGGGGCGGCGGCCGCGTGCTCGGCGAGAAGGTGCCGCTGAACCCGACGCCGTTCACGTTGATCGGCCTCACGCTCGCGATCTTCGCGGGGTTTCGCAACAACGCGAGCTACGAACGCTACCGCGAGGGCCGGCAACTGTGGGGCGGCGTGCTGACCGCCACGCGCACGCTGGTGTCGCAGGCGCTCTGCTACGGTGCGATCGACCGTGACGACGCATCGCGGCGCGCGTTCGTGCGGACGGTCGTCGCGTTCGTCTATGCGCTCAAGCATCAACTGCGCGGCACCGATCCGGCCGCGGACCTGCGCGGGCTGCTCGACGGCGCCGCCTACGCGCGCGTTGCCGCTGCGCGCTTTCGCCCGGTCGTCATCGTGCACGCACTGCGCGAAGCGTTCGCCGCACGCGCCGATGCGGGCCATCTCTCCGACACGCGACTGTGGATGCTCGACGCGCGCCTCGACGATCTCGTCGCGATGGTGAGCGGCTGCGAACGGATTGCGTCGACGCCGATCCCGTTTTCATACGACGTGCTGCTGCACCGGACCATCTATGCGTACTGCGTGCTGCTGCCGTTCGGTCTCGTCGATTCGATCGGCGCGGCGACGCCGTTCGTCAGCGTGTTCGTCGCCTATACGCTGATCGCCCTCGACGCGATCGCACATGCGATCGCCGAGCCGTTCGGCGACGGGCCGAACCATCTCGCACTCGATGCAATGACGCGGCAGATCGAGCGCACGCTGCTCGAGCTGAACCGCGAGCCGCTGCCGGCGGAAGTGACGCCGGGTAAAGCCTATCGGCTCAGTTGATCCGGCCGACTCAACTCGACCGTCGCGCCCGTGACGGCTTCCGCACCGACTGCCACACGGCGAAGTCCTGCATAGCGCACGCGGATGATGCAGCAGTACCTGCGTCAGGCCTGACAAGACTACAGAGAAAAAGCTGCGCTAAAGCCCACGCCGCCGAATTGACGGAGGCACCTTTCCCTCTCCATGCCTGCAAGGTATCGGTGTGCCTTCGGTCACTGGATCAGAGCCGCTCGAGAAATTCGAGGAAGAGCAATACGACGATGAGGGCGCCGAGCCATTTCACCGTTACATTGAGGTTGGCAAGCTTGAGGCCCAGCGTGACCATGGAATCCGCGACGAGTTTCGTCGCACCATTGTCTTTCTGGTCTACGCCCTGCTCGGTGCCACGTAATGATGTTGTCGCAAAGTCGATCCGAAGGCCGGTGACATAGCCCGTGGCAATAGTCGGCCACTCGATCGTGTCGTCGCTGTCGTTGGGTTTGAGAAAAAGTCGAGACTGCCGTACGACGGCAGCGGTCGGGCGTTCGGCCAAATACAAATGCCGCATGGTCAATCCCAACTCTACCGCGCCAAGCTGGCCATCCGAGCTTGCCTTCGCGAGCACCTGCAGGCAGGCGTCGGGAATATGGCAGGCGAGCCACCATTGATCGGGCTCGTCGACTTCGTCGTCGGCACGATTGAAGCCTAGCCGGGCACTGCCGAGCGCGACGTCGGACAACGAGGTACCCAGCTCGTCTTCCAACGCACGCAGACCCAGCCGGTCGGCCGTGGTGACGTCGCGCGCCTCAAAAGTCACCTGAAGCGTGCGCGTCGAACCTTGCGTGTCACCCAAGATCGACAACTCCTGCCCCTCGATACTCGCCACGCCGTGTAGCGAGGTGGAAAGTGTCGGCTGCTTGCCCATGTCCAGCGGCTCGACGAGCTGTTGCACGATCTGAAGCTGCTCCAGCTTCAACCACATGGACGTCGCCGCGTAGTACGTCTGTTTCTGGTTGTCGGACCCGACATGTTCAACGGTGTGAGCCCTCTGCCCAATGGGACTCACCGCAACCCCTTTTTCCAGAGAATCCATGACATGCCCCCGCTGCCGCCTATTGCATCAAACCCCTCGCCGGCGAAAAAAGACGCGAGTGTTATCCGTCTGACCACGTGATTGGATCATCCGTGGTTTCATGGCGCTTCGCATTAGGGGAATACGTGGCATTTTTCCCGCCCCCCGCCTTCGCCAATCGTGTACTGAATTGGCACGATTTTGAGGCTGGCCCAATTTCCGTCCCAGTCTTAGCTGGAAAATTCCGGCTCTTCGGGGCGGGCCGAATCGGCCCGATCGGTGCACTGGCGGGCGAAGCACGCCGGCCACGACAGCCGCGCCGCGCGTCGAGCGCTCCGTCAATCCTGGCGGCCTCGCAGGAAGCCATCGTGCGCGGCTGCCGTCTCCGCGATCGTTCTCAGCAGCACCGCACCGCGCAGCAGTGCGCGGCCGTCGTCGCTGTCGACTTCGGTCACGCGCCGCAGCAGCACGCGCGCTGCCGCGTTGCTGGTGCGCGCAAGCCGCGCGAAATCCGCCTGCCCGACCCGCCCCCGCACGACCGCGACCGCACGGCGCGCCGCCGGCTCGCGTGCCGCCAATTCCGCCAGCGCCAGCAGGCTGTCGCCGATCGTCCAGGTCGCGAGCAAATCGCGCAGGTCGCGCTCGATGAGCGTGGGCGACAGACGGCCCGCGAAACCGAGTTCGCGCCCGAGACGGTCGGCCGTGCGGCTCAGCCACGCACTCGCCCGCCACGCGCGTGGATTGCGTGCGATGCGCACCAGATCGTCGCGCACCGCGCGATGCAGGCGCCGCCGGCTCGTGCCGGGATCGCCGGGAAACACGAGCGCGAACACCAGCGCCCCGAACGCGATGCCGAGCAGCGTGGCGAGCGCCGAATTGAGAAAGGCGGCATCGCCGATGCGCGCCGTATTGTCCGGCGACGTGAAATTCCAGAAGAAGATCGAGAAGCCGCTGCCGATGCCGGCCGTGCGCGGATTGCGCATCGCGATGCCCGTGCCGATCATGAACACGCCGAGGATATACGCGAGCATCTCGAAGCCCGACACCGCCGGCAGCAGCACGAAATTGCAAAGGGCACCCGCGACCGCCGCGCAGGCCGCCCCTTTCAGGAAGCCGACGGTGGCGCCGACCGAGTTCGGGCGCGTCGAGAACAGCGCGCAGACCACGCCCGTGATCGCGACGAACCCGGCGCCCGACGGCCACGCGGTGACGATCCAGAGCGCCGAGGCGACCAGCACGGCGACGAACGCGCGAATGCCGTTGTGCCATGCGAGCACCGGATCGTGGTGGAACGCATAGCGCACGCGCGACGCCGGCGGATTCGGTCGATCCAGCTGCGCCTTGCCCGCAAAGGCGGCGTCGAACCCGGCAAGCAGCGCCGCCAGCCGGTCGAGCGTGAGCAGGCGCGACGGATCCGAGCCGGCCGGCTCCGCGGCCTCGGCACGCACCGCGTCGTCCACGCGCGCACGCAATGCGGTCAGCGCAGGCCCCGCTTCGCCCGACGCCGCCACGCCATCGAGCACCTGCGCGGCATCGGCGACCAGCGGGTCCGGCGTGCCGCCGCTGCGCGCCGCGTGCTCGTGCAGCGCCTGCCCGGCGGCTTGCGCGGACAGCACGCCCAGCACCGCCGCGCGTAGATGGCCGATCGCGTTGCGCACCGGCGGATCGCCGGCGGCCGCATATTCGGCCGCCGTGTCGAGTTCGAGCGCGTCCGCGAACAGCCGGTGCACGGCGGCGCCGTTCGGCTCGCGGCGCAGCGCGCCCGCACCGACGGCCACCGCGCGGTCGAGATAGCGCGCGAGCCGCGTGCGGACGTCGGCCAGCGGCGAACCGGGCGCGAACACCGTCTCGAACGCCGCGCCGCAGAGAATGCCGACCACCACGTACAGAAAGCGCGCGGTCGCGATGTCGAAGGCGTGCAGCGGCGCGGCGACGGCGTCCATCGCGATGATCGCCGCCGTATAGCCCGCGAGCACCGCCGCATACGCGCGGAAATTGCGCAGGAAGGTCGCGACGCCCGCGCACAGGCCGATCCACGCGGCGAGCGCCGGCAGGAACAGCTCGGGCGTCTGCGCGAAGGCGCCGGTCAGCACGAGCGCGACGGCCGCGCCGATCGCGGTGCCGAGGATCCGGTACTGGCTCTTCGACAAGCCCATCCCGCGGCTGCCCTGCGCGACGATCCACACCGTCGACGCGGCCCATTTCGGGTCGTCGAGATTCATCCGGAACGCGAGGTAGAGCGCGAGGAGCGACGCGGCCGTGTTGCGCAACGCGAAGCCGAGGGCGCCGGGCGGCAGCGTGGGCCGGGCGTCGCGCAGCGCGGTGCGCACGGCAGCGAGCGGCGGTAGAGGGGGCAAGACGAATTTCATGCGGCGAGCATACGGGGGCACGCCGCCGCCACTAAGCAGCGCGGACAGGATGCGTTATTGCACCGGGCAGGATAATCGCCACCGCGCGAAGCAATTCGGCCGGCAAAGGTAAGATGCGCGCAGGTCGAACACTGAAGCACCTCGTATGGACTTCGAAAGCATCCGGATATTCCTGCGCGTGGTCGAGCGCGGCAACTTCACCGCCGCCGCCACGCACCTCGACATGCCGCTCAGCCGCGTGAGCCGCAAGGTCAAGCAACTCGAGGACGATCTCGGCGTCCAGCTGCTGTACCGCACCACGCGCCGTGTGTCCGTCACCGAAGCCGGACGCGACTACTACGAGCGCTGCCTGCGCGCCGAGGACATCCTGCTCGACGCCGACCGCCAGGCCCGCGCGCTGCGCACGGCGCCGGAGGGCATGCTGCGCGTGCTGGTGCCCTATTCGATCGGCCTGTTCGAGCTGGAGCCGGCGCTCGCCGAGTTTCGGCGGCGCTATCCGCTGGTCCAGCTCGTGCTGATCTACGACAACAACCCGCTCGATCTGGTCGAGCACGGCTTCGACGTGGCGCTGCGCGCGGGCGTGCTGACCGACTCCAGCTACATCGCGCGCTCGCTCGGCTGGTCGCAGGCGAAACTCGCCGCGAGCCCCGCGTATCTCGACCGCGTCGGCCGGCCCGCCACGCCGCAGGATCTCGCGCAGCACGACCTGCTGCTCGTCGGCCGCGACGCGCCCGGCCTGACGCTGCGACTCACCAATGCGGCGGGCGACGTGGCCGACGTGCCGGTGCGGCCGGTGCTGATCACCAACGAATCGGTGACGGTGCTGCGCCAGGCCGCGAGCGGCGGCGGCATCGCGCTGGTCTCGACCCACTACACGGCCCGCCGGCTCGAGCGGAACGAACTCGAAGTCGTGCTGCCCGACTGGCACCGGACCGACGACGTTGAGCTGCACGTGCTGTATCCGCGGCGCGCGACGCTCGACAGCAAGGTGCGCGCATTCGTCGAATTCCTCGCGGAAGTGTTCGGCGATTGGCGCACCGCCCCGTAACCGGCACGGTTCGCCCAGCGATTGTTGCAGCAAGCGAAATCGATTAATGAGCCGGCACGTGTTGATGGCGGCTCGCCACATCGTTAGCCTGTCGCGATGCAAAACCATTCCACACGCGACGGCAGCCGCCTGACCGCTGCCCGCAGGCGCGTCACGCGCGTCCCGCCTTCCTGACCGGCAGCATTCCGCCCCCGAAGCCCGCCACGGCTTCGTGCATTCGATCGAGCAGCACGTCGCACGCGTCGGCCCCCTTTACCGGGCCGCGTCGCGCGCGCCGTGCTTCCTTCCGTTCAGCAGCCGCGCCGTCCGTGCGTCGCCTCCGCGCGCGGGGCCGCGCGTGCCCGCCGCAACGGGTCGCATCCGTTCCGCCCCTTACGTCCCTTACGCAGGAAACCCATGTCCTCTCCGTCCACTCCAGCCCCGCTATCGGGCGGCCGTCTCGCGATCGGCACGATCGCGGTATCGCTTGCGATGTTCATGAACGTGCTCGACTCGTCGATCGCGAACGTCGCCATTCCGACGATCTCGGGCGACCTCGGCGTGTCGGTCGACGAAGGCACGTGGGTGATCACGATCTTCGCGGCCGCGAACGCGGTGTCGATTCCGTTGACCGGCTGGCTCACGCAGCGCTTCGGCCAGGTGCGCCTGTTCGTCACGTCGATCCTGCTGTTCGTGTTCGCGTCGTGGCTGTGCGGGATCGCGCCGAACCTGCCGACGCTGCTCGCCGCGCGGATCCTGCAGGGCGCGGTCGCCGGGCCGCTCGCGCCGCTGTCGCAGGCGCTGCTGCTCGGCGCGTGGCCGCGGCAGAAATCGTCGAGCGCGCTGGCGCTGTGGTCGATGACGGCGCTCGTCGGCCCGATCGCGGGGCCGTCGCTCGGCGGCTGGATCACGTACGACTACAACTGGTCGTGGATCTTCTACATCAACATCCCGGTCGGCTTCTTCGCGGCCGCCGTCACGTGGATCGTGTTCCGCGACCGCGAATCGGCCACGAAACGCATGCCGATCGATACGATCGGCCTGTTGCTGCTCGTGCTGTGGGTCGCGTCGCTGCAGATCATGCTCGACAAGGGCAAGGATCTCGACTGGTTCAACTCGCCCGTCGTGGTCGCGCTCGGCATCGTCGCGCTGATCGGCTTCGCGTTCTTCCTCGTGTGGGAGCTTCACGAGGCGAACCCGATCGTCGACCTGCGGCTGTTCACGCAGCGCAATTTCGCGGGCGGCACGATCGCGATCTCGGTCGCGTACGGGATGTTCTTCGGCACGCTGGTGCTGCTGCCGCAGTGGATGCAGGGCTATCTCGGCTACCGCGCGGTCGATTCCGGGCTCGCCACCGCGCCGCTCGGCGTGTTCGCGATCCTGCTCACCCCGGTCATGGGACGCCTGCTGCCGCGCACCGATCCGCGCTACATCGCGACGCTCGCGTTCGTCGGCTTCGCGGTCGTGTTCATGATGCGCACGACCTTCTACACCGACGTGTCGCGCTGGGATCTCGTGCTGCCGACGCTGCTGCAGGGCATCCCGATGGCGATGTTCTTCGTGCCGCTGACGTCGATCATCCTGTCCGGGCTGCCGCCAGAGAAGATCCCGGCCGCCGCCGGCCTGTCGAATTTCGGCCGCACGTTCTGCGGCGCGGTGGGCACGTCGCTGATCAGCAACGCATGGAACGACCGCACGATCCTGCATCACGTGCGGCTCACCGAACAGGCGAGCGTCACCAATCCGGTCTTCACGCAGCAGGTCGACGCGACGCGCTCACTGCTGCACCTCGGCCCCGATTCGGCGCTCGCGTTCTTCAACGCGTCGGTCGATTCGCAGGCGGCCGTGATGGGGTTGAACGACATCTTCTACGTGTCGGCGATCATCTTCATCGCGATCATTCCGCTGATCTGGATCACGAAACCGAAGCGCTCGGGCGGGGGCGATGCCGATGCGGCGGCGGCCGGCGCGCATTGATCCGCGTGCGCGACAGTCGAGCCCCGTCCTGCATGCGCCGGGGCTCACACCGCCACGCGCCGACGTAATAAAGACTTGCAATCGATACAGGCCGAAACGTCAACAGCCGGTGCCCGCTCCGCGTTTTTTGGACAAGCGCCCACGTTCCGGAGCGCAACGACAGGAGAACACACGATGCGAGCCCTTACCCGCCATCTCGCGATTGCCGCGACCCTGATGTCGGTGCTGACCGGTACCGCCTTCGCCGACACGCCGTGGCAACAGGCGCATCCGCGCCGCGAAGCGGTCAACCAGCGCCTCGCCAACCAGAATCGCCGGATCCATCACGAAGTGAAGGAAGGCGAAATGTCGCACGCCGAGGCCGCGCGCCTGCGCCGTGACGACCGCAAGATCCGCCGGGAAGAGCGGGACATGGCTGCGCAGGATCACAGCCACATCACGAAGAGCGAAAAGCACGTGCTGAACCAGCAGGAAAATGCGGTCAGCCACCAGATCGGCCAATAAGATCGACAACACCGGCAAGTGCCCATTCGCCATCACCTGAAACGCCCGCTGCCGCGATGCGGCAGCGGGTGCTTGTTGTGTATCGAATCGTTTCAACGCGCCGACGGCTTCAAACGCTGCGGGTATACTCCGTCGTCAGCCGCCTGTCGCATCGTCGTCCGTCAAAAACGGCCCGATTCCGGGCGGTTTCGTCGCGAAGCTTCGCGTTTCGCCTACCCCGCGCCCCAGCCTCGATACGAGACCCACGACGACCCATCATGAAACGATTCCTGCTGCTCCTTCCCGCCGCCCTGCTCGCCGCCTGCGGTTCCGCGCCCTCGTCCGACCCGGGCTCCGCCTCCGCCTCCGGTGCAGCGCCGATGATCTACGTGTCGTCGCAACGTCCGGCCTACGCGGTCGCCAACTGCCTCGACAGCCGCCTGTCGGGCACCGAGCAATCGCAGCACAACGGCGTGACCGACATCGCCATCGGCTCGAACTCCTACTTCGTCACGCTGACGCCGTCGGGCAACGGTTCGGTCATCAAGGTCGTGCGCGGCTCGGGCAACGAGCCGGCCGAGGAAGCGATGCGCTTCGCGATCGCGCGCTGCGCGATCTGATTCGAACCCGCCGACGCCGGGCGCCCGCCCGGCTCGCGGCTGCGCGCCACCCCGCCGGCGCGCACGCCGAATATTTTCATCCGGGCAGCCGTCGATGAGAGAATCGCACCCACGATTCCCTTTCAACGGAGCCCGCATGAAGCACCTGCTGTCCCGCCTGTTCGTCAGCGCCGCGCTCGTCGCGCTTGTTCCGGCACTCCCGGCGCAGGCGGCCACGCCGCCCGGCATCTTCGTCGTCGCCACGCAGCTCGGCGAATTCACGACCCTCGACCCGAGCGGGATCTACGAGCTGGTGCCGTCCGAATACGTCGCGAACACCTACGAACGCCTGGTGCGCGTCGACCTGAAGGACCCGACGCGCTTCGACGGGCAGATCGCGCAATCGTGGACGGTCGGCGCCGACGGCGTGACCTACACGTTCAAGCTGCGCCCCGGCTTGACGTTCCACTCCGGCAACCCGGTGACCGCCGACGACGTCGCGTGGTCGTTGCAGCGCACCATCCTGCTCGACAAGGGGCCGGCCGGCGTGCTCGCCGATCTCGGCCTCACGAAGGCGAACGTGATGCAGAAGGTGCGCGTGGTCGATCCGCAGACCGTCGTGCTCGAAACCGACCGCAAGTACGCACCGAGCTTCGTGCTCAACGTTCTGAGCGCGTGCCCGGCGTCGGTCTTCGACAAGAAGCTGCTGCTGTCGCATCAGCAAGGCAACGATTTCGGCAGCGCCTGGCTGCGGACCAACGACGCGGGCTCGGGCCCGTACCAGCTCGTCAAGTGGACGCCCAACGAGACCATCGTGCTGCAGCGTTTCGAGAAATACCGCACCCCGTACCCGATGAAGCGCGTCGTGCTGCGCCACGTGCCCGAGGCATCCGCGCAACGGCTGCTGCTGGAGAACGGCGACGCCGACGCCGCGCGCAACCTGAGCCCCGACAGCCTCGCCGCGCTGACGAAGGCCGGCAAGATCAAGGTCACGTCGTGGCCGGTGTCCGCGCTGCTGTACCTGAGCCTGAACACGAAGAACCCGAACCTGGCGAAACCCGAGGTGCAGCAGGCGATGAAATGGCTCGTCGACTACGACGGCATCCAGCGCAACATCGTCAGCACGACCTACAAGGTGCATCAGACCTTCCTGCCCGAAGGCTTCCTCGGTGCGTCGAACGCGCGGCCGTACAAGCAGGACGTCGCGAAGGCGAAGGCGCTGCTCGCCAAGGCCGGCTTGCCGAACGGCTTCGACGTGACGATGGACATGCCGAACGACTATCCGTACCTCGAGATCGCGCAGGCGTTGCAGGCGAACTTCGCGCAGGGCGGCATCCGCGTGAAGCTGATTCCGGGCGATGCGAAGCAGGCGATCGGCAAGTATCGCGCGCGCCAGCACGACATCTTCGTCGGCGAGTGGTCGCCCGACTACATGGACCCGAACAGCAATGCGCGCGGCTTCGCGTGGAATCCGGACAACTCCGACCAGTCGCCGACCAAGATGCTCGCGTGGCGCAACAGCTGGGACATTCCGCAACTGACGAAGGACACCGAGGCAGCGCTCGTCGAGCCGTCGCCGGCGAAGCGCGCGCAGCGTTACGAAGCGCTGCAGAAGGCCGTGCTCGCGAACTCGCCGTTCATCATCATGTTCGAGAAGGTCGTGCAGGTCGCGACGCGCCCCGGCGCGACCGGGCCGGAAATCGGGCCGATCAACGACCTCGTGTCATACCGCACGCTCGCGAAGTAATCGGGGCTGCCCGCGCGGCCGGCCCTGCCGGCGCGCGGGTAATCGCCGCCACCGCCGCGCCGGCGCTAGGGCGTGGGGCGGCCGGCGATCTACAATGGCCGGCACTGCCGGGGCCAGCCGATCCCGGCGATGGCACCCACCACCGAATCCGGTTCGCGAAGGAAAACAGGATGCGCACGCTACAACAACTGAGACTGGAATTCCTGCAGTACCAGATCGAACCGATCGGCTGGCTCGGCGACAGCCCTTCCCGCTTCGACTTCTATACGGAAACGGCGATCGGGTGCGACACCATCCTCGAGCTCGGCGTGTTCACCGGGTTGACCACGACGGCCTTCATGCTCGCGCAACCGAAGCGCCTCGTGTCGGTCGACATCTCCGACGAGCACTTCCGCATCCGGCACGAACTGGAGCAGGCCGCGAAAGACCTGTCGGTCGACTTCGAATTCAGGATCGCCGACGATCTGGCGATGGAACCGCTGGCATCCGACCTGCTGTTCATCGACACCACGCATACGTACGAGCAGACGCTCGCCGAACTGAACCGCTTCGGCCCGCTGGCGCGCAAGAAGATCGTGCTGCACGACATGACCACGGCCGGCGTATATCAAGCCGTGTTCCAGTGGCTGTGGGACAACAAGCAGTTTCATATTACGTATCACGACAGCCGCGGCTGCGGCGCGGTCGTCTGCGAGCGCCACGTCGGCTACTGAGCCGGGCACGCCCATCGGGGAAAGAACATGCATTCGAGCGAGCACGCGGTCTGCGTGGCGATCAACGACAACAATCGCGCCTGGTACGAAATGCTCGTGCCGTTCCTGCTGTCGCTGCGGCACACCGGCTACGACGGCCGGATCGCGGTGATCGGCTACGGCCTCACCGAACGCAAGCGGCAGATCCTGGCGAGCCAGTCGGTCGACGTGATCGAGGCATCGGGCGCGTATGCGCTGCCGGTCGGCCGCTTCATCGAGGCCGCCGAGTATTGCGCGCGCCACCCGCAGATTCGCAAGCTCGCGCTGTACGACGCCGACATCTGGTTCTGCGCGCCGGGGTTCGACCTGTTCTCGCAGATCGGCGACGACCGGATCCACGCGTGCCCCGACCCGCTGTTCTGCACGTTCGTCGTCACGCCGCTGATCGGCGAGCGGCGCGACCATCACTGGCGTCTCGTCGTCGACGAAGTCTCCGCGCGCCACGGCGGCGCCTTGCAGGCCGGGCTCGTGGCCGGGACCGCCGATGCCTGGACACGCTACGCCAGCCACCTGCGCGACTGCATCGCCCGCATCGGCACCGATTTCCAGGAATGCTTCGGAATCGATACGACCTTCCTGCACCTGTGGAGCGCACAGGGTGAAACCGCGCTGCTCGATCCGGTCCAGAACTTCGTCAGCAAGTACGGCATTCACGAAGCGTTCGATGCGAGCACCGGCACAACGACGCTCCGCTATCACGGCGAGCCGATCCGCGCGCTGCACATGACCGGCGACATCCGCTTCCTCGACCGGTGGCGCTACTACGCGAATCACGTCGACGCCGCGCTGCGCGACGGCATGCCGTTCGCGCTGTCGGACGGCACGCCGGCGCAATCCGGCACGGTTGCCGCGCGCATCGCGGCGACCGGCTACGTCCGCTCGGCCGGGCTGGCCGTCACGGCCGCGGCGATCGAGGAAAGCACCGGCGCCTACCTGCAGGCGATCGACGAACCCGGCGGCACGATGCTGATCGGCAGCGGAAACCACGAAATCGTGCTCACCGCGACCCGCGACATCGCGCGGTTGAACGTCTACGTCACGCATCCATCCGGCTCGCCGTCGCCGCTGCTGTGCGAGGTGCTGGTCGACGGGCAGCCCCAGCGCAAGGGCACCGAGCTGATGGCGCATTTCTCGTATCGGATCGTGGCCGGCACCGTCATCACGCTGCGCTCGACGAGCCTCGGCGGCCAGCAGTGCAACGTGATCTGGCGGCTTCGCGAGGCGCCGGACATGCAGCAGTAGGCTGCCGGCCCGCGGCCGTTCAATTGAAGGCCGCCCACACGAGGTACGCATTCAACCCGACGATCACGACCGTCGCCGCACCGGCGACGATCCGCAGCGGCAGCCGCATCGCGTAGGCGCCCATCACGTCCGCGCGCGCCGACAGCAACAGCAGCGCGATCATCGGCAGCGGCAGCACGAAACTCAGCACGACCTGGCTCGCGACCATCGCGCGCGTGACGTCGCAGCCGAGCGCGACCACCGCGAACGCGGGCACGACCGTCACCGCGCGCCGCACCCAGACCGGCATGCGGCGGTGGATGAAGCCCTGCATCACGACCTGCCCGGCCATCGTGCCGACCACCGAACTCGACACGCCCGACGTCAGCAGCGCGACGAGAAACAGCGCGCCGGCCGCCGGCCCGAGCACCGGGATCAGCGTGTGATACGCGTCGCCGATGTCGGTCATGCCCGGCGCGCTCGCGTGAAACGCCGACGACGCCATCATCACCATCGCGAGATTCACGAACCCGGCCAGCCCGAGCGCGACGACAACCTCGCGGTTCGAGAAACGCACGAGCCGCCGCCGCTCCGTGTCGTCGCGCGGCGCGGTGCGATCCTGGGTGAGACCCGAATGCAGATACAGCGTGTGCGGCATGATCGTCGCGCCGATGATCCCGACCGCGATCGTCAGCGCCGCGTGATCCGGAATCTGCGGGACGACCAGGTGGAACGCGGCCGCACGCCAGTCCTGCGGCGCGATCAGCAGCTCGCCGAGATAGCACGCGCCGATCACGCCGACCAGCGCCGCGATCGCGGCTTCCAGCGGCCGGAAGCCGCGCTTTTCGAGCGCGAGGACCGCGCCGGTCGCAAGCGCCGTCGCGATCATTCCCGCGAACAGCGACAGGTGGAACAGCAACCCGAATGCGAGCGCGCCGCCGAGGAATTCGGCGAGGTCGGTCGCCATCGCGGCGATCTCGGACGCGATCCACATGCCCCACACGACCGGCGCGGGAAAACGGTCCCGGCACAACTCGGCGAGATTGCGGCCGGTCACGATGCCGAGCTTCGCGGACATCGCCTGGAACAGCATCGCGATCGCGTTCGCGGCCAGCACGACCCACAGCAGCCGGTAGCCGTATGCGGCGCCGGCCTGGATGTTGGTCGCGAAGTTGCCGGGATCCATGTAGCCGATCGACGCGATCACGGCCGGGCCGACGAACGGCAGCAGCGCGGCGACGCCGGTGCGGCGCCCTTCCAGCGCGGCGCGCGCCGCGCCGTCGGGGTGCGCGGTGGACAGGTCGGGCAGCGCGAAGCCGCCGGCACGTTTGCTCGTGACGGGAATCATGGTGAGGTTCCGTTCGAATGAGGAAGGATTCCTGAAGTTCGGGCGCCGTGGCCGGCATGCCGCCTGCCGGCCGAGGCGGCGGCTTTACAGCGGCACGACGTCGGGACGGTTGCGCGGAAACTGCGCGATCACGTCCGGCGCGACGTTCAGGTGCGCTTCGACGAGCTGCGGCGGCGTATGCGCGAGCCAGTCGGACAGCGACACTTCCGCATAGCGGTCGGTCTTGAAGATCTCGAGGAACACCAGATCGGTGCTGCCGGTGTTCTGCACGTAGTGCCCCAGGCTCTTCTTCACGTAGCCGACGTCGCCCGCGCGGAAGTCGGCCGTCTGCGCCTTCGGCCCGGTGTCGAACACGGTCATCCGTGCGTCGCCCTGCAGGTAGTACTGCCATTCGTCCGCGTTCGGGTGCCAGTGCAGCTCGCGCATGCCGCCCGGATGCACGGTGACGAGCGCCGCCGCGACCGTGGTCGACACGTTGAAGTTCGTGCTGTCCGCGATCCGCACTTCGCCGCCGCGGGTCTTCCTGACCGGCTTCATGTCGCCGAGCGAGAAGATGAACGGATGCGGCGGCGCCCCGGCCGACGACGCCGATGCGCGCTGCGCTTGTGCGAGCGGGCCCGGTTCGTCGCCCTGGAAGATCCACAGGTTGTCGAGCGGAATGTTCTTGAACGCGTCGGCCGGCACGCCGAAGTTGAGCGCAAGCACGTCGGGCGGCGTGTGCGCGATCCAGTCGGTCAGCAGCAGCGTGTTGAATTCGGACGCGCGGCCGTTATCGAACGCGAGCAGGAATTCGGCGCCGTCGGTGCCGAGGCCCTGCAGCGAATGCGGCAGGCCGGGCGGGAAATACCAGAGATCGCCGGTTTTCACGTCCTGCACCGATGGCCTGCCGAGTTCGTCGAGTACCGTGATCCGGCAGCGGCCGTCGAGCATGATGGCCCACTCGGCCTGCTGGTGCCAGTGCATCTCGCGAATGCCGCCGCGTGTGAGGCGCATGTTGACGCCGGAAATGGTTTCGGAAATCGCAAAATCGTCCTGCGTGACTTCACGCGCCCATCCGCCATTTTGAATGCGTTTATGGGCGTTATTGAATGACGCCCAGAATAACGGCATCCCATTGATATCGGTGGCCGGCGGATCCTGAAAGGACGGGAATTGATTGGCGATTGCCGGGTTTTGGGGCCCCGGGTCGGTCAGGCTCTGGCGGTTGCGCGCATTCACCGCGCCTTCCGGCGGACGGTCCGGATTACCGAACGAAGCAGCCTTGGCCGATACGGCGATACCCGCCGCGGCAATGGCGCCGGCCGTTCCAGCCAGCATCTTGCGTCGAGAAAGATTCGTCATGATTTCCTCTTCATGCCTGCGATTGAGCGAATTTTCATTTACGGAACACATGCCGTTTTTCGGATTATCGAAAATCGAACATCCCGTGACGCAAGTTAAATCCATATTCATCTAAAAATTAAATGAATTATTAACCTGAATTGATGAGTTAATCTGATTCTCTTTAATTTTGTAATGATTGAGGGATGTGGGACGCAGGCGAACCGGTCGGATCAAGTAAGGGTGGAAATTCAACCGTCGGTGGCTGGTCAAATATTCCTGTCAGGCATAAACGCAAAATATGCCTGTCAGGAATAATCCACCGCCCTGCTCACGCCCCCTTCGCCCCTATCACCTATCCTCACACCATAGTTTTTATCCGCTGGCGCGGATGATTTTGGCTTTGTTAGATGGATGACATTCGATCACCCGACGACAACGATCTAACAGCCGATGACCTGCGCGTTTGCCCGTACCGTCGAATCCCGCTATGCCGAGCTGACGCCGACCGCCAAGCGCATCGCGAGCTACATGCTCGCGAACCTCGACCGGCTCGGGCTCGAGACGGCCGACCAGATCGCGCAGCAGGCCGGTACCAGCGGGATCTCGGTCGGGCGGTTCCTGCGCAGCGTCGGCTACCGCAACCTCGACGACCTGAAGCGCGAACTGCGCGGCGGCGGTGACCGCCCGTGGATGATCACCGACCGGCTCGACGAATACCGCCGCGTCGCCGGCACGCAACCGGCCGGAGCCGGCGGCAACGACAGTGAAGGCCCGCTCGCGTCGTCGCTCGAGCGCGAGCTCGATGCGATCCGCCACGTGTACCGGCTCGCCGAAGGCGCGGTGTTCGCGCAGGTGGCCGACCGGATCGCGCAGGCGGACGCCGTGTTCATCCTCGGCATCCAGTCGACGCGCGGGATCAGCAACGCGTTCAGCAGCTACCTCGAATACCTGCGCCCGCGCGTGTTCTATTCGGACGGCCAGTCGGGCTCGTACGTCGATTCGCTGAACTCCGAATTCGAGCGGCCGTACTGCATCGTCACCGATACACGCGCGTATTCGCGCAGCGCGCGCCGCTATTGCCAGGCGGCCGCCGAGCGCGGGCAGCCGTTCGCGCTGGTCACCGATCTCTCGTGCCCGTGGGCGCGCGACTGGCCGGCCGACCTGCTGCAGGTGAAGACCGACGTCGGCCAGTTCTGGGATTCGCTCGCGCCGCTCACCTGCCTGTTCAACCTGCTGATCACGGCCGTGGTCGACCGCCTCGGCCCCGCGATCGACCGGCGCGTCGCGCGCAACCGCGAACTGCAGCGCACGTTCGATCAATTCGAATCCTGAATGCGAGTGCCTGCCGAACCGCCGATGAACGCTCCCCGTCTCGTTGAAATCACGTCCGCCACGCATCGCGTCGACATCGATCTCGTCTACGCGACCGACCGCAACCTGACGGGCAAGCCGATCTACCGCCGCGCGCACTGCCTGCTGCTGGCGCCGGCCGAAGCCGCGCTGCGCCGCGCGGTGACCATCGCGGCGCAAGCCGGCTTCACGCTGCGCCTCTACGACGCGTACCGGCCGCCGCAGGCGCAGCAGGTGCTGTGGGATTTCCTGCCCGATCCGAACTTCATCGCCGATCTCGGTCGCGGCTCGAATCACAGCCGCGGCACCGCGCTCGACCTGACGCTCGTCGGCGCGGACGGCAAGCCGCTCGACATGGGTACCGGATTCGACGAGATGGTCGCCGAGTCGGGCCACTTCCATGCGGGGCTGCCGACAGCCGTGCAGCATAACCGCCTGCTGCTGCTCGGCGTGATGCACGCGGCCGGCTTCGCGCATATCGACAGCGAGTGGTGGCACTACGAATTGCCGGGCTCGCGCGCGCTGCCGCAGATCGACAATGCCGACAGCGGCCCGTGGCACCTGATGTGATGCACGTCCCCCTTCCCGTTCACGTTCGACAACCGATGGAGCGCACATGAAATTGCTGACATCCCGGCTCGTCGCGGCGCTGGCCGCCGCGTCCGTTCTCGCCGCCGTTCCGCTTTCCGCCGCGCGCGCGGAAACGCCGAAGGACATGTTCGTGATGGCCACGCTGCTCGACGAATTCACGACGCTGGACCCGGGCGAGATCTACGAGCTGGTGCCCGAGGAATACGTCGCGAACACGTACGACCGGCTCGTGCGCGTCGATCTGCGCGATCCGTCGAAATTCAACGGCGACGTCGCGCAGTCGTGGACGGTGAGCACCGACGGCCTGACCTACACGTTCAAGCTGCGCCCCGGCCTCAAGTTCCACTCGGGCAACCCGCTGACGGCCGACGATGTCGCGTGGTCGATCCAGCGCGCCGTGCTGCTCGACAAGGGCCCGGCCGCCGTGCTGACCGGCATCGGGCTCACGAAGGCGAACGTCGTCGCCAACGTGAAGAGGCTCGACGACCTGACGGTATCGGTCACGACCGACCAGAAGTACGCCCCGACCTTCGTGCTGAACGTGCTCGGCTCGTGGCCCGCCTCGGTGGTCGACAAGAAGCTGCTGCTGTCGCACCAGCAGGGCAACGACTTCGGCAATGCGTGGCTGAAGACCAACGAGGCAGGCTCCGGCGGCTACAGGCTCGTGAAATGGACGGCCGGCGACAGCGTCGTGCTGCAGCGCTTCGATGGCTACCGTCTGCCGCTCGCGATGAAGCGCATCGTGCTGCGCCACGTGCCCGAAGCCGCCAGCCAGCGCCTGCTGCTGGAAAACGGCGACGTCGACGCGGCGCGCGACCTGAGCCCCGACGATCTGGCGTCGGTCGTGAAATCCGGCAAGGCGAAGGTGTCGGCCTCGCCGCAGGCGACGCTGCTGTATCTCGGCCTGAACACGAAGAACCCGACGCTCGCGAAACCCGACGTGCAGGAAGCGCTGAAATGGCTGGTCGACTATGCGGGCATCCAGGGCAACGTGGTGAAGACGACCTACAAGGTGCACCAGACCTTCCTGCCCGAAGGCTTCCTCGGCACGCTGAACGCGAACCCGTACAAGCTCGACGTCGCGAAGGCGAAGGCGCTGCTCGCGAAGGCCGGCGTGCCGAACGGCTTTTCGGTGACGATGGACGTGCGCAACGACTATCCGTACACCGAAATCGCGCAGGCCGTGCAGGCGAACTTCGCGCAGGCCGGCATCAAGGTGCAGCTGATCCCCGGCGACAACAAGCAGACGCTCGCGAAATACCGTGCGCGCCAGCACGACATCTACATCGGCGAATGGTCGGCCGACTACATCGACCCGCACAGCAACGCGCAGGGTTTTGCATGGAACCCGGACAATTCCGACAAGTCGAGCTATAAAATGCTGGCCTGGCGCAACAGCTGGGACATCCCGCAACTGACGAAGGAAACCGACACCGCGCTCGCCGAACCGACCGCCGCGAAACGCGCGCAACGGTATCAGGCGATGCAGAAGGACATGCTCGCGCATTCGCCGTTCGTGATCATGTTCGAGAAAGTCGCGCAGGTCGCGACGCGGCCCGGCGTGAGCGGGCTCGACGTCGGGCCGATCAACGATCTCGTGTCGTACCGCAACCTGAAGAAGCCATAAGATTCGCCGCATGTCGACTCCCGCCTCCTCCCTCGAAGCACTGCGCACGCTGCCCGCGCGGCGCCCGGCCGTGCGCTGGGCCCTGCGCGTGCTGCGCTGGGCGCTCACGCTCGCCGTCACGTTCGCGGGGCTGCTCGCGCTGACGTTCGTGATCGGCCGCAAGGTGCCGATCGACCCCGTGCTTGCCATCCTCGGCGATCGCGCGTCGGCCGACGCATACGCGGCCGAACGCATCGCGCTCGGCCTCGACAAGCCGCTCGCCACGCAATTCCTGATCTATGCGCGCGACGTGCTGCACGGCAATCTCGGCGTGTCGCTGCTGACCGCGAACCCGGTGCTCGACGACATCAGGCGCGTGTTCCCGGCCACGCTCGAACTGGCGACGATCGCGACGCTGATCGGCATCGCGATCGGCGTGCCGCTCGGCGTCGCGGCCGCCGTGAAGCACAACCGGCCGATCGACCACGTCGCGCGCTTCGTCGGGTTGATCGGCAATTCGGTACCGGTGTTCTGGCTCGGGCTGATGGGGCTGCTGCTGTTCTACGCGCGGCTGCACTGGGTTGGCGGGCCCGGCCGGCTCGATCCCGTGTACGACGGGATGGTCGACACGCGCACGGGCAGCCTGCTGATCGACGCAGCGCTCGCGGGCGAGTGGGACGTGTTCCGCAACGCGGTGTCGCACATCGCGCTGCCGGCCGCGATCCTCGGCTACTACTCGGTCGCGTACCTGAGCCGGATGACGCGCTCGTTCATGCTCGACCAGCTGAGCCAGGAATACATCGTCACCGCACGCGCAAAGGGCTTGTCGGAACGGCGCGTGATCTGGCGGCATGCATTCGGCAACATCATGGTGCCGCTGCTCACCGTGATCGCGCTCACGTACAGCAACCTGCTCGAAGGCTCGGTGCTGACCGAGATCGTGTTCGCGTGGCCCGGGCTCGGCTCGTACCTGACCGGCGCGCTGCTGAACGCCGACATGAACGCGGTGCTCGGCGCGACGCTCGTGATCGGCGCGATGTTCATCACCGTCAACCTGCTGACCGACGCGCTGTACCGCGTGTTCGATCCGCGTGCGCGCTGAGGGCCGACCCGACATGACCGCTTCCACTCTGCTTCTCTCATCGCCCATGCCGAAGGTCGTCCAGTCATGAATGCCGAGCGTCTCACCCTGCGTGCGTGGCTGCTCTCCGACGCGCCCGCATCGCGCTCGCAGGCCGCACTCGGCCTCGCGTACCGGCGCTGGCGTCGTTTCGCCGCGAATCCGCTCAACCTGTTCGGGCTCGCGATTCTCGTCGCGCTGATCGTCGTCGCGATCGTCGGCCCGCTGATCATGCCGCACGATCCGCTGCGCCAGGTGCTGTCCGACCGGCTGCTGCCGCCCGGCTCGCCGTCGCACTGGCTCGGCACCGACCAGCTCGGCCGCGACATCCTTTCGCGGCTGATCGCCGGTTCGCGCCTCACGCTCGGCATCGCCATCCTCGTCGTCGTGATCGTCGTGCCGATCGGCCTGCTGATCGGCACGACGGCCGGCTATTGCGGCGGCTTCGTCGACAGCGTGCTGATGCGCATCACCGACATCGCACTCGCGTTCCCGAAGATCGTGCTCGCACTCGCGTTCGCCGCCGCGCTCGGGCCGGGCGTGATCAACGCGGTCGTCGCGATCTCGATCACCGCGTGGCCCGCGTATGCGCGGCTCGCGCGGGCGGAGACGATCCGCATCGCGCAGGCCGACTTCATTCACGCCGCGCGCCTGCAGGGCGCGTCGGGCCCGCGCATCCTGCTGCGCTACATCGTGCCGCTGTGCATGTCGTCGGTGATCGTGCGCGCGACGCTCGACATGGCCGGCATCATCCTGACCGTCGCGGGCCTCGGCTTCCTCGGCCTCGGCGCGCAGCCGCCGAGCCCCGAATGGGGCTTCATGGTCGCGTCGGGCCGCAACGTGCTGCTCGACGCATGGTGGGTCGCGACGCTGCCCGGCTGCGCGATCCTGCTCGTGAGCCTCGCGTTCAACCTGCTCGGCGACGGGCTGCGCGACGTCTTCGATCCCCGCCATGGAGCATGACATGCCGATGAATCCCGCCCCCTCGCCCGCGCCGCTCTGCGAGATCGACGGCCTGAAGATCGGCTTTCGCGGCCACGACGGCACCGTCACCGACGCGGTGCGCGACCTGTCGCTGACGCTCGCGCCCGGCGAACGGCTCGGCATCGTCGGCGAATCGGGCTCCGGCAAGTCGCTGACGGGCCGCGCGCTGCTCGGCCTGCTGCCCGACGCCGCGCGCTGGTCGGCTCGCACGATGCGCTTCGCGGGCCACGACCTGCTCGCGATGCCGCCGGGCGAACGCCGGCGGCTGTGCGGCAGCCAGATGGGCATGATCCTGCAGGATCCGAAATATTCGCTGAACCCGGTGATGACGGTCGCGAAGCAGATGGGCGAGGCGTTCCGGCTGCACGAGCCGGGCCTGCGCGGCCGCGCGCTGCGCGAACGGATCGTCGACGCGCTCGCGGCCGTGCAGATCCGCGACCCGGCGCGCGTCGCCGATGCGTATCCGCACGAACTGTCGGGCGGCATGGGCCAGCGCGTGATGATCGCGATGATGGTGTCGACCGGCCCGCGCCTGCTGATCGCCGACGAGCCGACTTCCGCGCTCGACGTCGCCGTGTCGATGCAGGTGCTCGCCGTGCTCGACGCGATGATCGCGCGACACGACACGGGCCTGATGTTCATCAGCCACGACCTGCCGCTCGTGATGTCGTTCTGCGATCGCGTCGCGGTGATGTACGCGGGCCGCGTGGTCGAAACCTGCGCCGCGCGCGACCTGCGCGACGCATCCCATCCCTATACGCGCGGGCTGCTCGCGGCGAACCCGCCGCTCGCGAACCCGCCGGACGAACTGCCCGTGCTGCGGCGCGATCCGGCGTGGCTCGAACCCGCGTCGCCTGCCGGCACGCCCGCCGATCGACAGGAGGCCGCACGATGATCGACGTCGATCACGCATCGATCCGTTTCCCGACCCGCACGGGTCACGTCGACGCCGTGCGCGACGCGAGCTTCGCGGTGCGCGACGGCGAGGTGTTCGGGCTCGTCGGCGAATCGGGTTCCGGCAAGTCGACGCTGCTGCGCGCGCTGACGGGCCTCGTGCCGCTCGCGTCCGGCAGCCTGTCGATCGACGGCCGGCCGGTGGGCGGCACCCCCGATCGCGCCTTTCGCCGTCACGTGCAGATGGTGTTCCAGGATCCGTACGCATCGCTGCATCCGCGCTTCACGGTCGACCAGACGCTGCGCGAGCCGCTGTCGATCCATCGCATCGGCGACACCGATGCGCGCATCGCCCGCGCGCTGTCCGAGGTCGGCCTCGGCCCCGCGTTCCGGTTCCGCTATCCGCACCAGTTGTCGGGCGGCCAGCGGCAGCGCGTCGCGATCGCGCGCGCGCTGATCGTCGAGCCGCGCGTGCTGCTGCTCGACGAACCGACGTCGGCGCTCGACGTGTCGGTGCAGGCGGAGATCCTGAACCTGCTGCGCCGCCTGCATCGCGAACGCAACCTGACGATGATCCTCGTCAGCCACAACCTCGCGGTGATCGGCTTCCTGTGCCAGCGCGTCGCGGTGATGCAGCATGGCCAGATCGTCGAGCAGCTCCGGATCGAGGACGTACGCGCCGGGCAAGTGGCACGCGACTACACGCGCACGCTGCTGAACGCGACCGAAGGCTATCGCCGTCTCGACCCGGTGGCGGGCGCGCCGGCGGCCTGACATCTGCGCGCCGAGCCGGCGTGCGATACTCCGCACGCCACGCGGCGCCCTGCCGCGCATGGAACCCTTGTGCGCCGCACGGGTCAACTTTCTTTCGTCAACAGCTCAACCGCAATAGGGAGGCGTTCATGCTGCAATTCATCGAAACCCTGGTCGTCGGGCTCATCGTCGGCCTCCTCGCCCGCGCGCTCAAGCCCGGCGACGACAAGATGGGCATCCTGATGACCACCGTGCTCGGCATCGTCGGCTCGCTGGTCGCCGGCTACGTCGGCCGCGCCGCCGGCTGGTACGCACCGGGCCAGGGCGCGGGCTGGATCGCGTCGATCATCGGCGCGATCGTGCTGCTCGTGGTCGTCGGCGCGGTACGCAAGCGCACGGCCTGAACGACGCACCTTCCGCTTCAACGCAAAACGGCCGCTCGTTTCCGGGCGGCCGTTTTCTTTTGGATCGCCGATATTCACCTGCGCATCATTTCCACGATCCGTAAACTCGTTGACTTCGCAACGACCTGTCGTGACGACCGGCACTGGGCGTCCGCTTTCCGGTCGAGCGTACACCACCGGCATTACCCTGATTTGATATCTCGCAAATCAGGCATAGATTGAATTCAGCAATACGAAATCGTTTGCTCCTATCCCAAATTGGTAATTTTCCACTCAAGAGTTTCGATGGTTTTGCCGTTTACGCATACAGCATCGCAGCGTTAGACGGACTGCCACCCGAGCGGCCCCGCTGCGACGCGCTTCCTCTCTGGAGCCTGTCATGAAGCATCGCCCTATCGCCGCCTCGTTCGTCCTGGCTGCTTCGCTTCTGGCCACTTCCTCGTCCTTCGCCGCCGGCGCGTCCGGCACCATCTATTTTTCCGGCATGATCGTCGAGCCGCCCTGCTCGTTCGCGGTCGATACGGCCGATGTCGCCCGCGGGCAGGTCCGTCCTGACTGTCCGCGCCCGGCCTCCGGCCAGATCGCGTTCGTCGACGCGGCGAGCCAGCAGGCCATCAAGACCACGACCTTTACTCAGGCCTCGCGCGCAATCGTTTTACCGAACCGTTCGGGCAACAACCAGGCGCCGATGATCGCCGTCGTGACGTACCAGTAAAGCCGTCCGCCGGCGCGCGGGATCCCACGGATTCCGCGCGCCGGTTCGGCGTACCTGCGTGATCGCCGGTCAATCGCGATGGCGCGCGATCCAGTCGCTGAACGCGCGGATCTTCTGCTGGTTGCCGAGGTTCTCGGGATAGACGAAGAAATAGCGCGCGCCCGTCTCGAGCACGATGTCGAACGGGCGCTCCAGCCGGCGCGCGCTGACGTCGTCGTCGACGAGCGTCACGTCGCCGATCGCGACGCCGAAGCCCTGCATCGCCGCGTTCGTCGCGAGATCGAGCGTGTCGAACGTCGGCCCGCGTGCCGGATCGACGCCGCGCTCGCCGGCGTGATCGAGCCACGCGCGCCAGTCGCGGTGGTCACGCGTCGGATGCAGCAACGTATGGCGCGCGAGATCGCCGACCGCATCGAGCGGCGACGTCTGCCGCAATTCGGGCGCGCAGACGGGCGTCAGCCGCTCGTCGAACAGCGGCAGCGCGAACACGCCGGCGCCCGGCGACGTGCCGTAGACGACAGCCGCATCGAACGGCTCGGTCGAGAAATCGACGACGTGCTGCCACGCGGTCGTGATCTGCACATGGAGATCGGGATGCTCGCCCTGGAAGCGCATGATGCGCGGCAGCATCCAGCGCATCACGCAGGTCGGCACTTTCAGCGCGAGATCGGTGCGCTGCCGCGTGAGCCGCATCGAAATATCCTCGATCCGCGCGAAGCTCTCGTTGACCACCGGCAGCAACTGCTCGCCCTCCGCCGTCAGCGTGAGGCCCTTCGCATGCCGCTTGAACAACGGGAAACCGTAATGCGCCTCGAGCGTCTGGATCTGCCGGCTTACCGCGCCCTGCGTGATGCACAGCTGCTCGGCCGCGCGCGTGAAGCTGCGGTGGCGGGCCACCGTCGAGAAGATCTGCAGCGCGTGCAGGGGCGGAAGTCGGCGCATGAAGAAGGCAAACGGAAAAACGGCGCGGAAGGACCGCGCGCCGACCCCGGCGCGCACTGTCCGACACGATAAGCCAAACGCCGGCTTTGCGCGAGGCGCGGGACGCTCAGGCCGTCGCGGTGAGCGCGCCCGCCACGATGCGCGCCGCCGACGCGACGACGTCCGCGCGGGCCGCCGCGGCGGCCTGCGGCTGCGTGAACGACACGGCCATCACGATCGGCGCACGCGACGGCGGCCACAGCACCGCGATGTCGGTCGTCGTGCCGTAACCGCCCGTGCCGGCCTTGTCGGCGATGCGCCAGCCGGGCGGCACGCCGGCCGCGATGCCGGTCGCGCCGCGCGCGCCGCCGGCCATCCATTCCGTCAGTCGCGCGCGCTGCGGCTCCTGCAGCGTGTTGCCGAGCACCAGCCGCTGCAGCGTGTCGACCATCTCGACCGGCGTCGACGTGTCGCGTTCGTCGCCGGGCGCGGCGTTGTTCAGTTCGGGTTCCCAGTGATCGAGGCGGAACGACATGTCGCCGCTCGCGCGCACGAACGCCGTGACGGCCTGCGGGCCGCCGAGCACGCCCATCAGCAGGTTGCCGGCGCCCTTGTCGCCGGACTGCAGCATCGCCACGCACAGCTGCTCGATCGTCATGCCCGTATCGACGTGGCTTTCCGTGATCGGCGAGCCCGCAACGATTTCATAGCGGCGGTACAGGATGCGGCGCGGCAGCAGCGACGCGTCGAGCGAGCCGCGCGCGAGCATCGCGGCCGCCGCGGCGACCGCATACGTGCCGCACAGCGGGAAGCGCTCGCGCGCATGGTGCGCGATGCGCACGCCGTTCGACGTATCGAGCGCGGCGACGCCGAGCCGGCCATTCGAGGCCTTCTCGAGCGCGGTCAATTCAGCCTGGGCGGTGTGGGCGCGCCCCTGGTCGGCGACCGGCGCGGACGTGCACGCGGCGACGAACGGCGCGGCAACGGCGGCAAGCAACAGCGAGCGGCGTGTCGGAGAGTGTTCCATGAATGTCGTGAGTTCTGTCGGAATCGGTGGCACGAAGCAGCTCGGGCACGCGTCGAAGCAGCGTGCCCGTTCACGCCGGCGGCCGGCCCGCGACGGCCTACGCCGCGCATCCCCGAAAGACGACCGCCGGCCCCGCGAAGCGCGGGACTTGCATGAACAGACCCTAGCGTAGCAGCGACCGCCGCGCCGTTCCAGCGAAACGGCCCGGCGTCACCCTTGCGACGAAGGCAGATACGGCATCGGATTGACCGGCTTGCCGTCGCGTCGCACTTCGAACAGCAGCGCGACGCGCGAGTTGTCGAGGTCGCCCATCTCGGCGATCTCGTCGCCCTGGCGCACGATGTCGCCCGTCTTCACGAGCAGCTTGCGGTTGTGCGCATACGCGGTCAGGAAATCCGCGTTGTGCTGGACGATGATCAGGCTGCCGTAATCGTTCAAGCCGGTGCCCGCATACATCACGCGGCCGTCGGCCGCGGCGCGGACCGGGTCGCCCGGCCGGCCGGCGATCTGGATGCCGCGGTTCTGCCCCGGCCGGAAGCCGTCGACGATCTTGCCGCTCGCGGGCCACTTGAGCGCGACGCCGCCCGCATGCCGCTTCGTTTCCTTGACGACCTGACGGTCGCTCGCATTCGACGCGATGGTCTGCGTAGCTGCCGGGTTGCTCGCCGCGCCATTGCCCGACGCCGACGATGCGGCTACCTGCGTGCCGGCCGCGCCCGGCGCCGGCAACGGCTGCTGCTTGACGATGCGCAGCACCTGCCCCATGCGCAGCCTGCCGTTTGCGCCCAGCTTGTTCCAGGTGCGCAGGTCGGCCATGCTGCAGCCGTTTGCGGACGCGATGCCCGTCAGCGTGTCGCCGCGCTTCACGACGTACTTCTGCGCGACGAGAATCGGCGCCGGCGGCGGTGTATTGGCCGACGGCGCAGCGGCGGGCTGGCTCGACGGCGAAGGCGTTCCCGCCAGCGTGTCGCTCGGCGGAACGGACTGCGTGCCTGCACAACCGGCCATGACGAGCACGGCTGCCAGGCCTGGCAGCCACGCCGCGTTGCGGTGAATCTCGCGCGTTTTCATGGACGATCCGACTCCGGTTTGACAATCTTTCAAGCATCTCAAAAACGGAACGGCCGACGTGTAACCGGATGCAAACAATGATGACAAACGATCACGAACCGGATGCCGGCCGGCATTCGCTACCGGTAATACGGTCCGATTCAGGAAAACTTGATGGTCTTTTTGCAGGAAAGCGGAAGAATTTTCGTCTCTGGAAACTATGACGGATTTGTTTCAATAGGCACGAGGCGGCGATCGCCGCGACGTTCAACGTAACCACGCGGCGAGTTCGGAACAGGCCCACGCGATGCCGATGCACAGGAACAGCACGTGCAACGCGATCTTGAACGACACGCCCCACGACGGATCGATCTGCATGACAGGCTCCCCGGTTGATGTGCGGCCATGATCCGCCATCGATCGCGCCCCGAAAATGCGGAACCGGCGAATCGGGCCTCAAGCTGCGCCTGAGACCCGGGCCGCGGTTCCCTGCTAACTTATCGGCCATTCCAATACGATCGCCCCACCCATCATGCGCTTCGACCTGACCGACCTGCGGCTCTTCCTGAACATCTGCGAGGCCGGCACGATCACGAGCGGCGCCGAGCGGACCCACATCACGCTGCAGGCCGCGAGCGAGCGCATCCGCGGCATGGAGGACGAGCTCGGCGTGCCGCTGCTGCACCGGACCAAGTCGGGGGCGCAGGCCACCGATGCCGGCCGCGCGCTCGAACACCACGCGCGCACCGTGCTGCAGCAGATCGACCACATGCGCGGCGAACTGCAGCAATACGGCCAGGGGCTGCGCGGGCATATCCGGCTGCTGTGCAACACGGCGTCGCTGAGCGAATACCTGCCCGACGCGCTGGCCGACTACCTGCCGCATCATCCGAAGCTGTCGATCAGCGTCGAGGAGCGCTCGAGCCAGGAGATCGTGCATGCGATCCGCAACAAGACGGCCGAGGTCGGCATCGTCGCCGATTCGGTCGGGCTCGGCGGGCTCGAACAGAAGCCGTTCCGCGAGGACTGGCTGATCGTCGTCGTGCCGGCCGCGCATCCGCTCGCGTCGCAGGAGAAGGTCGCATTCGACTCGATCGTCGATGCCGACTTCATCGGCCTCACCGACGGCAGCGCACTGCAGGTGCATCTCGCCGACCAGGCGCGCGCGCTCGGCAAGCGGATCCGCTATCGCGTGCAGCTGAAGAGCTTCGATGCGATCTGCCGCGTGATCGCGAGCGGCGTGGGCATCGGCATCGTGTCGCGCCATGCGGCCGAGCGCGCGATGCAGACGATGGACGTGCGACTCGTCGAGCTGTCCGATTCGTGGAGCCACCGCAGGCTGAAGCTGTGCGCGCGGTCGTTCGATGCGCTGCCGAAGTACACGCGGGAGTTCGTCGCGTTCCTGTCGGGGGAAGCGACGCCGCGGTGACGCGCGCCGCATCCGACTCATCCCGTCGACATACGGAGGCACGGCCATGACCGACACCGATCTCGCAACCCGCTACCGCGCATACATCGACTGCCTGAACCGGCAGGACTGGCCGGCGCTCGGCGAATATGTCGCCGACCACGTGATCCACAACGACCGGCCACTCGGCCTCTCCGGTTACCGCGCGATGCTGGAACAGGACTTCCGCGACATTCCCGATCTCCGTTTCGACATCCGGCTGCTCGTGTGCGAGCCGCCGCGCATCGCCTGCCGGCTGCGCTTCGCCTGTTCGCCGAGCGGGACGTTCATGGGGCTCGCCGTCGACGGCCGGAAGGTCACGTTCTGCGAGAACGTGTTCTACGAGTTTCACGACGGCAAGATCCGCCAGGTCTGGTCGGTGATCGACAAGACGGCGATCGAGGCACAGCTTTAGGCTCGACGAAACGGCGTGGCTGCCCGTCGCCATCGCGCCCCGATGTCGGTCGAATTCGTCTCGACCCTTATGGATAACGTTTTCTCTCTCAATCCAGTGAGCTGGCATCGACGGACATTCCTTCCGGCCGTCATTTCCGCATTGATATCCTTCGCCACCCGCTGCCTTACCAAGAAGAAATCCCGGTAAATTCTGCAAAATTTCGCCCTCCCCCTTCACTCCCGCCTTCCCACCCTACGGGTTTTTCCCGCCCCTTCCGACGTGAAAGTTCATTGACATCACGCCGATGGCTGCCTAAATTTGGAAAACGTTTTCCAATACATCCGCACGACGCCGGTCACGGCCCGTGCAGGGAGAACGCTTGCCCGCTCGATAAGTGAATCAGGCCGTCCGTCTTCAGGGATCAGGGTTGCAAGACGGCGGCCGGGTACGGGCATCGAGCGCGGCAACGGCCACACCCGCCCGTGCTTCATCACTATTCAAAACTGGAGACACAATGCATCCGCGCAGCAGATTCGCGCTCGGCGCCGCGCTCAGCGCCCTTTCCGTCCTGTTCGTCAGCGCCTGCGGCGGCAACGACGTGACCGACACGCCGCCACCGTCGTCATCTTCGCCGCCCCCGTCCACGACACCGACGCTCGCAGCGAACTCGCTGCAGGCGCTCGTCTACGGCGCGCCCGACACCAGCGTGCCGCCCGGCGCGAACATTCCGGTCACGATGATGGGCCAAATGCGCGCACTGTTCGACCTGATCCGGAAATCGTCCGACTTCACGCAGGTCGTGATGGATCTCGGCGACGGCACGCCGGTCCACGTGCTCGACACGAACACCGGCGACAAATTCCTGCCGGGCAAGCTCGCGCTCGGCCTGTCGTACATCCTGATCGACATGAAGTCGAAGAACGATCCGCAATACGCCAGCTACCTCGCGACGTACCAGACGATCACGACCGCGATGATGGCGCAGTCGGGCAGCAACTACACGTATGCGAATACGTCCTGGGGCGAGTACTACTACCTCGTCGCGCTGAACAATCTGAAGGCGCACGGGATGCTCAACGAAGTCTTCAGCGACGCGATGCTCGCGACGCTGCAGCGGCGGCTCACCTTCTGCGACATGTTCGGCCCCGATGCGAGCGGCAAGACCGATACGTGCCCCGCGGCCGGCACGCCGATCGACATCGCATCGCTCAACACCGCGCAGAACTACTATGCGGTGTCCTACGGAATTGCCGGGCTGCGCCAGAAGCTCGGCTGGAGCAGCCCGTCGTTTGCATCGAAGACCGATCCCTCGGTCGCGACGATGGGTGCGCGCGACGCGCTGCTGTACACGCTGACGAACCATATCCGCAACGACTCGTCGGGCGGGTTCTCGGATGAAGCGTCGAACACGCATACGACCTACTACGACCAGGCGCGCTTCGACCGCTACAGCACGCTGCTGATCGGTGAAGTGACCGAGCGCACGTTCGAGATGGGCAACGAGGCGAACCTCACGCCCGAGCTGAAGGGCTATCTGCGCAAGTCGGTCGACCTGATCCTGCCGCAGTTGAACGCGACCGGCCAGGGCTTCAACTACGGCCGCTCGATCGGCCCGTACGGCGATTCGGCGTTCATGGAAGTGCTGACGGCCGCGGCCAATGCCGGCGTGCTGTCCGACCAGGAGAAGCAGGTTGCATACAAGTTCATCTATCAGGCCGCGCAGCGTTTCGACACGTACTGGTACGACCCGTCGCTGCCGACGCCGTCGGTGAACATGTGGGTCAAGGGCCGCGGCACGGACGCGTATCGCGGCAAGCCGCGCGTGATGGGCGAAAACTTCAGCCTGCTGCACCAGTACCTGTACGTGAACGCGTGGTGGAACAAGCTCGGCTTCGGCGGCAAGGCGCCGATGGCCGATACGGACTACAACGCGTGGCTCGACGCGCTGCCGCACTACACGCTCACCTGGTACAACCAGCCGGGCGACGCCGCGCATCCGTACAGTGCGGCGCTCGTCACCGTGCGCGACGGCCGGCGCGTGATCAACCTGAATCTCAGCCAGGCGCCCGACTACAACTCGTACACGCCGTACTACCCGGTACCGTTCTCGGACAAGCTGATCTACGGCACGACCGATCTCGGCTACGCGCTGCTGGTGCCGCAGGTGTCGTACAACGGGAAGACTTACATTCCCGTCACGTACTACAAGAACCTGAACGTCCAGCAAAACAACGGGCAGGTGATCGTGTCGTTCGATACCGCGAAGTTCCGGCTCGCGTCGAAGAACGCGGCGTACACGACGGATCTCGACCTGCAGGTGCATACGGTGCTGACGTTCGCGCACGGCTCGGTC
Organism: Burkholderia sp. AU15512; assembly: GCF_002223325.1. Classification (NCBI taxonomy): domain Bacteria; kingdom Pseudomonadati; phylum Pseudomonadota; class Betaproteobacteria; order Burkholderiales; family Burkholderiaceae; genus Burkholderia; species Burkholderia sp. AU15512. Next base: position 818,534 of record NZ_NKEX01000006.1, on the reverse strand, counting down.
GCCCGCAGCGACACGCTGAGCACGGGCTCGCTCACCGGCAACCTGTCGGTCGAGACGGACTTCACGTCGTTCGCGGATTTCGCGTCGACGCAGGCGAACGGCGACGGCGTGTCGGTGACCTACGCGAACAGCGCCGCGACCGGCTATGCGGCGTCCGGGTTCGACACCTGCGCGCTGTCGACCTTCGACACGGTGAACGGCACGACGAACCCGCTGTCGACGACGCCGATCGGCCAGCTGCATTCGAACTTCGCGTGTACGACGAAGCCGTTTGCCCTCGGCGCGGGCGCGACCCGCACGTTCGGTTGGACGCTGAAGTACGCCGACCCGGCCTGAGCGAAGTGACCTGCGCCCGGTGAACGCGCCTGAAGCCGGCTGATGTCGAAACCGGCTTCGGGCACGTCACGGACAGTGGATCGCGGGCATCGCGCTCGTCAGCGAGGCCCGCTTACAGCCATCCCGAAGCCGCCATGTATGCGCCGAGCGCGATCAGCCCGACGAAGAAGCAGCGCTTGAACGCCTTCTCGCTCATCACACGCCGAGCATATTGCCCGCTAGCCATGCCCGCCAGCGCCGGCACGAGCGCGAGCGCCGACACGCCGAGATCGACCGTCTCCAGCGCGCCCGTCACGCGCAACTGCAGGCCAAGCACGATCGTCGATGCGGTGAACGACAGCCCGAGCGCCTGGATCAGGTCGTCCTTCGACAGCCGCAGCGCCTGCAGGTACGGCACGGCCGGCACGACGAACACGCCGGTCGCGGCCGTCACGACACCCGTCAGGTAGCCGACCACGGCAGACAGCCATTTTTCATGGCGGCCCGGCGCGGGCAGCCGCGCGGCGGCCAGCCCCCACAGCCCGTAGAGGATCAGCACCATGCCGAGCGCCGCATGCGTCCAGGTGCTGCCGGCCGCGAGCGCGGGCAGCCCGCCCGTCAGCGTGCCGATCGTCAGGCCGGCGAGCAGCGGCCACAGCCGGCGCAGCAGCGGCCCGAACGAAGGGCCGAGCCACAACTGCCACACGTTGGTGACGAACGACGGCACGAGCAGCAGGCTCGCGGCGGCCGACGGCGGCATCGCAAGCGTCAGCAGCCCCATCGCGATCGTCGGCAACCCGAGCCCGATCATCCCCTTGACCGCGCCGGCCAGCAGGAAGACCACCGCGATGATCGTCAGCGTATGAAGGTGCATGAAAGGCATTCCGTCCGGTTGAGTACGGCGCCGATGGTGAACTCCGATCGCGCCGCTCGCCATCTGGTTTTGCCTGAGGCTGGCTAGGGCTTGCCGGATGGGCGGCGGCGCGATTGTGCCGATGGGCTGGCGCGCCGTGGGCCGGCGAAACCTGCGCCGCCGGCGTCAAGTCGGGCCAGGCCAGCCATGCACCGCAATCGGGGTTGCCAGCCCGGCCTCAGCACCAGCCTCAGCACCAGCCTCAGCACCAGCCCCAGCCCCAGCCCCAGCCCCCGGATTCGAGCCGAATGCAGAGCCTGTTCCGAAACCATTGCCGATCCGCGCCGATCAGTCCCCGTGAGATGACCCCCGGCCTTGCTCGCTGTCGAGGTGCGCCATCTGTGCGGCCGGATAACGCTCACCGGCAGCCGCCCCGGCGGGAACCGCCGCTTCGATGCGAGCAATCTCATCGACCGTTAGTTGCATTTCAATCGCCTTCAGCGCATCCTGAAGCTGCGTCCGCTTGCGCGCGCCGATCAGCGGCACGATATCGCCGCCGCGCGACAGCGCCCACGCGATCGCGACCTGCGCCGGATTGCTGCCCTTCTCGTCGGCGATGGCGCGCAGCGCATCGACGAGCGCGAGGTTGTGCGCGAGGTTCTCTCCCTGGAACCGCGGGCTCGCCGCACGGAAATCGCGCTCGCCTTGCCGCGCCGTGCTCCAGCGTCCGCCCAGCAGCCCGCGCGACAGCACGCCGTAGGCCGTGATGCCGATCCCGAGTTCGCGGCACGCGGGCAGGATCCCGGCCTCGATGCCGCGCGACAGCAGCGAATACTCGATCTGCAGGTCGGAGATCGGCGCGACGGCCGCCGCGCGGCGGATCGTGTCGACGCCGGCTTCCGACAGGCCGATGTGGCGCACGTACCCGGCCTTCACGAGATCGGCGATCGCACCGATCGTCTCCTCGATCGGCACGGCCGGATCGACGCGCGCCGGCCGATAGATGTCGATGTAGTCGGTGCCGAGCCGTTTCAGCGAGTACGTGACGAAGTTGCGGATCGCCACCGGCCGCGCGTCGTAGCCGGCAAACCCGCCGGCCGGATCGCGCAGCGCGCCGAATTTCACGCTGATCAGCACCTGGTCGCGTGCCCGGCCGCGCAGCGCGTCGCGGATCAGCATCTCGTTGTCGCCCATCCCGTAGAAATCGCCGGTGTCGAGCATCGTGATGCCGTGGTCGAGCGCCGCGTGCAGCGTCGCGATGCTTTCGTCGCGGTCGGCCGGGCCGTAGAAGTCCGACATCCCCATGCAGCCAAGTGCAATTGCCGACACCCGCGGGCCGGTCCGGCCCAGTTCACGCGTTTCCATATCCGTTTCCTCGAGTGATGAATGAACAGGCCGGATTCTGGGCGCATCGCGGCGCGCGATAAACGCGAAACACTCAACCAAACCATTCGACGCTGATTAACAATGGAGCCTGCTCCCTCCACCCACGCACCCGCCCCGCATGGATCATCTGCAAGCAATGCGCATCTTCGCGCGCGTCGCCCATCTCGGCAGCTTCACGAAAGCGGCCGAGCAGTTGCAACTGCCGCGCCCGACGGTCAGCAACGCCGTCCAGTATCTGGAAAAGCACCTGAAGGTCCGCCTGCTGCAGCGCACGACGCGGCGCGTCGCGCTGACGGCCGAAGGCGCGACCTATTACGAGCGCTGCATGCGGCTGCTGGCCGATCTGGACGATGCGGAAACGCTGTTCGAGGACGCCGGCACGACGCCGCGTGGCGCGATCCGCGTCGACCTGCCCGAACGCTTCGCGCTGAACCAGGTGATTCCGGCGCTGCCGGGTTTCCACGCGCGCTACCCCGACCTGCGCGTCGTGATCGGCACGACCGACCGCTTCGTCGACCTCGTCGCCGACGGCATCGACTGCGCGGTGCGGGTCGGCGCGATGTCCGATACGTCGCTCGTCGCACGGCGCATCGGCGAACTGGCGCAGATCAACTGCGCGGCGCCCGCGTATCTCGAGCGGCACGGCACGCCGCGCTCGCCGGACGAGCTGCCGGACCACGTCGCGGTCGGCTATTTCTCGAGCCGCACGGGCCGCGAGCTGGACTGGGAATATGCGGATATGGATTCGGGCCAGCTGCACGCGGTCAAGATGCGCAGCGTCGTGTCGGTCAACAGCTCGCAGGCGTATCTCGCGTGCTGTCTGGCGGGCCTCGGGCTGATCCAGGCGCCGCGCGAAGGGCTCGGGCCGCTGCTCGCCGACGGCTCGCTGGTCGAGGTGCTGCCGGAATGGAATGCCACGCCGCTGCCCGTGTCGGTGGTGTTTCCGACCGGCCGGCATCTCGCGCCGCGCGTGCGGATCTTCGTCGACTGGCTCGCGGATACGCTCGGGGGCAACCCCCGGGCAGACTGACGGCAGCGGGCGCCGAGGCGCTCGGCCTCGGCACTCCCCGCCCCCCGATCAGAACTTGTGGCGGATCGCGGCGCGCACCGCGAACTGGTTCGACGACGCCGACGGGCCGTCCGTGCCGACCACGTAGCCGCCGTCGGCCGCCGTGCCGGTCTTGTCGCCGCCCACCTTCTGCCACGCGCCCTGCAGGTACACGTCGGTGCGCTTCGACAGGCTGTAGTCGGCCATCAGGCCGACCGTGTGGTATTTCGGCTTGAACGTCCCGGCCGCGGCATCGTACTTGCCGTCCGTGTACACGTATTGCGCGCCGAGATAGAAATCGGGCGTGAGCTGGTACTTGCCGTTGATCTCGAAGTTCTGGAACTTCGTCGCGGTCAGCCCGAGACCGGCGAACGTCGACGCCGGCAGGTAGACGGTCGACACCGGGTTCTTCACGTCCGTCTTCGTGTAGACGAAGCCGACCGTGGCCGGGCCGAACGTGTAATTGACGCCGCCGCCGAAGATCCGCAGGCGGTCGGCGACGAAGTTCGCATCGTCGGCCGAAATCGCGCCCGCGCTGCCGATGCCCGGGTTGTTCGCCTGCAGGTACGCAGCCGCAACCTGCAGCCCGGCCAGCGAATACTGCGCGCCGAGGCTGTATTGACGGTTGTTCGAGAAGCCGGTGCTGTTGCTGAAGCTGTACGTGCCGCCGAACGTCAGGCCGTTCCAGTCGGCGCTCGCATACTTGACCGTGTTGTTGACGCGGAACGAGTTGTCCGTGTTGTCGTTGTCGAACGGGTGCGAGAACAGCGTGCCGCCCCAGTTGCCGTTGGCGGTGAGCGGCGCGAGATAGTCGACGACGGAATCGTACTGACGGCCGAGGGTCAGCGTGCCGAAGCGCGGCGCGCTCAGCCCGACGAACGCCTGTCGGCCGAACATGCGGCCGCCCTGGCCGAGCCGGCCGTTGTTCACGTCAAAACCGTTTTCCAGCGTGAAGATCGCCTTCAGCCCGCCGCCGAGATCCTCGCTGCCCTTCAGGCCCCAGCGGCTGCCCTGCGCATAGCCGCTCGCGAGCTGGTAATTCGTTTTTCCGACCCCATTGACGTTCACGTTGTTCGTGTAATTGAAGCCTTCATCGATCACACCGTACAGCGTCACGCTGTTCTGGGCGAAGACCGGCGCGGCGAAAGCGGCCAGCGCGGCGGTAAAAAAGATGTGCTTCTTCATGACGGTTCTCCGGAGCCGGGTGGCCGGGCATGGTCGAGCGCCCGGCGAATGTTTGGTCTGTTATAGGTGTGGCCCGCAGGGCGGACGACGCGGTGTGCGGCCGCGTGAGGTCAAAATGGTGTCACGTCGGAAACCGTCCGTCCATCGGGGTAGATGAACCCTGCGCAAACCGTTGCGCTCGTCCAACTGCCCCGTTGCGTGGGCTGCCTGACCCGGCTTATCGGCAGCAGCACGACGGCCGACCATTCGCGTAAACCCGATATGCACCGCATCGGTGGCACAATGCGCATCCGTTCGTCATTTCTTCACGAAGTCATGCTTCCCCCCGATTCATGCGCGGCGCGTGCCGGCCGCGCCCGCGGCCCGCGCCGGGAGGCGGTCCGATGACCGCACCGGCCCGGGCCGGCCGCTACGCCGAGCTCGATTTCTTCCGCGGTCTCGTGCTGCTCGTCATCGTCGTCGACCACATCGGCGGCAGCATCCTGTCGCGCGTGACGCTGCACGCTTACGCGCTGTGCGACGCGGCCGAGGTCTTCGTGTTCCTCGGCGGCTTCGCCACCGCGATCGCGTACAACTCGCTCGCCGAACGGCACGACGAGGCTGCCGCGCGCCAGCGCTTCATCAGGCGCGCGTTCGAGATCTACCGTGCGTTCCTCGTGACGGCCGGCCTGATGCTGCTGATCACGGCCGCGCTGAACGCGTTCGCGATCGACGGCCCGAACATGCCGACCAACGATCTCGACGGCCTGCTCCACAAGCCGCTCGCCGCGCTGCGCGACATCCTGCTGTTCCGCCGCCAGCCGTACCTCGCGTCGGTGCTGCCGATGTACGCGTTCTTCGCGCTGCTCGTGCCGCTCACGCTGCCGCTCGCGCGCACGCAGCCGTGGCTGCTGCTCGCGTTCAGCGGGTCGCTGTGGGTCGCCGCGCCGCACGTCGCGCGCTTTTTGCCGACCGTGGAAGGCGCGCCGTGGGACTTCAATCCGTTCGCATGGCAGTTCCTGTTCGTGCTCGGCGTGATCGCGCGCTGCCAGCCCGTCTACCAGACGCTCGCGCCGAAGCCGCAGGGCTGGCTGCTGACGGCCGCGGCGCTCGCGATCGTCGCGGCCGGCGCGTACTACCGGCTGCGCATCGAGCCGTTCCCGACCGATCCGTCGATCAAGCAGAATCTCGGCGCGCTGCGGCTCGCGAACTTCCTCGCGATCGCGTGGCTCGCGGCCAAGCTGGTCCACCTCGGCTGGATGAAGAAGGTTGCGCACGCGATGCCGTGGATCGGCACGATCGGCCGGCAGGGGCTGCTGTGCTTCGTCGCGGGCACCGCCATCTCGCTCGCGGTCGATTCGGTGCTCTACCAGGCGACCGAAGGCTATCTCGACGTGAAGCTCGGCCTGATCGCCGACGTCGTGGCAATGGGCCTGCTGTATCTCGTCGCCAAACTCTACGGGCCGCTCGTCGCGCGGCTGCCGTTCCGTTCGCGGCGATGACGCGCCGCGCCGTCATGCGCCGCTGCTACGATAGCCGGCGCCTCTTCTGAAACGATTCGACATGCGCCGACTCGCCCTTGCGTTCGCCCCCGCCCTGATCGCCGGCTCCATCGCCACCGCCCGCGCCACGCCGCCCGCGCCGGTGGCAGCGCCCGCGCCGCCGCCGCCGGCCGTCCAGACCGCGACGACCCCGTCGGCCGCCCAGGAGAGCGCGCTCAATCCGGGCAGCAGCGTCGTGCTGCGCACGTTCCGGTCGGCGTCGCTGAAGCGCGACTGGTCGTACACGGTCTACCTGCCGCCCGGCTACAACCCGGAAGGCGCGCGCTACCCGGTGATGTACCTGCTGCACGGCAACGCCGGCAACGCGAACGACTGGGTCACGCAGGGCCGGCTGCAGGCCACCGCCGACACGCTGATCGAGCGCCGCGAGATCCCGCCGGTCGTGATCGTGATGCCGCAGGGCGGCACCGACTGGTACGTCGACCGCAAGGAAAAGATGCAGAGCGCGTTCCTCAACGACCTGCTGCCCGAGGTCGAAGCGCACTTCGCGGTGTCGAACCAGCGCGCGGGCCGCGCGATCGGCGGCGTGTCGATGGGCGGCTTCGGCGCGCTGCGCTTCTCGCTGCTCGAACCCGGGCTGTTCTGCGGCGCGATGCTGCTGAGCCCCGCGATCTACGCGAACGAGCCGCCGCTCAATTCCGCCGCGCGCTACGTCGGCGTGTTCGGCGAACGGCAGTTCGACCCGCGCGTGTGGCACGAGCTCAACTACCCGGCGCTGATGCGCGGCTATTTCGCGCGCAGCTGGCGGATCCCGATGTTCATCGCGGCCGGCGACGACGACCTGACCATCCAGGCCGAATCGAGCGTGCTGTACACGCAGCTGCGCCGTGCGCAGAACCCGGCCGAGTTGCGCATCGTCGACGGCGGGCATACGTGGGATGTATGGCGCGGCCTGCTCGGCCAGGGGTTGAAGTACGCGCTCGAATGCGTGAAGTGACGGCGGGCGGGCGTTGCCCCGCCCGTTTTCGTCAGGCTGGCCGGTGACCGGCGGGCCGACGGCCGTCGACCCATGTCATGCCCGGCGCATGCAATCCCGGCGAGCCGGTCGCGCCTGAGGGCGCACGCGTGGCGCTGGCCGCCGCACCCCTGCTCCAGATTGGCAGACTCAAAGCCAAGTGCCGCCCTGCCGCTCGCTCGGCTCCCCCGCCAGCGCGTCGAAACCGTGAATCCAGTCCAGGTGATGCAGCACGCTGTCGCGCTCGGCCAGACGCGCATTGCGCGCCTGCGCGGCCGGCCCGTCGGGCAGGTGCAACACATCGGCCACGGAGATCGACGCGTACTGCACCTTGCGCGTGCGGCCGCGACGCAGCCGTTCATACGCTTCCTGTGCTTCGCGCCAGTTGCCCGGCCCGGCCTGCGCCAGTTGCGCGGCCAGCACCACCGCATCCTCGATCGACTGGTTCGCGCCCTGCCCGTGATGCGGCACCAGCGCATGCGCGGCGTCGCCGATCAGCGTCACGCGCCCGCGGCTCCAGCGGCCGAGCGGCGGCCGGTGGAACAGCCCCCAGCGCTGGCTGATCGGCACGGCGGTGATCATCTGCACCACCGCCGGATGCCAGTCCCTGAACACGCGCAGTTGCTCGCCCTCTTCCGACGGCATCACCCAGTCGCGTGACGGCCACGGTGACGGATGGCGCTCGACCAGCAGGAAATTCTGGTCGCCGTCGTCGCCGATCGGATAGTGCAGCAGGTGCCCGTGCGGCCCGATCCAGTACTGCAGCGTCTCGGGATCGGGCAACAGGTTCAGCCGCGCGGCCGGCACCACGCCGCGAAACCCCGAACACCCCGAATACAGCGCATCGTCGTAGCCGAGCATCCAGCGCCGCGTGATCGAGCGCGCGCCGTCCGCGCCGATCACGAGATCGGCGTCGACGCGCACCCCGTTGTCGAACGACAGCGTGACGCGATCGGGATGCTGCGCGAGATCGGTCAGCCGATGGCCGAGATGGATGGCGTCGAGGCCGACCGCCTGCGACAGCACGGCCTGAAGATCCGCGCGATGCACGCCCCAGTACGCGCCGCCGAATTGCCGGCGATAGTCGGGGTCGCCGCGATGATGGCCGATCACCGCGCCGCTGCGGCCGTCGCGATAGACGAGCCCCGGGATGTCCGCGCACACCGCATCGAAGGCCGCCCGCAATCCCATCCGTTCGTAGAAGCGCGTCGCATTGGCCGACAACGCGACGGCCGCGCCGACTTCGCGCAACACCTCCGTCTGTTCGTAGAGCTGCGCGTCGATGCCGTGCTCGCGCAGGGCAAGCGCGAGCGTCAGGCCGCCGATCCCGGCGCCGACGATCGCAATCTTCAGGTTCGTCTGCATGATGAAGGTGTCTCCGATGTTCCGATGTGGGGTCTGCGGCGTGCGCAGCGGTCATGTCGAATGCATGGACCGTATCGGTATTCTCGGGAGCGGACTTTCATCCCGCAATAAAATGACCGGAATCTGCTTCATCACTGGATGCAATGAACCCGGCGAGGCCCAACCCATGGAACTGAGCGATATCGACCTCAACCTGCTGCTGCTTTTCCAGCGGCTGATGCAGGAACGGCGCGTGTCGAGCGTCGCCGAGCAGATGAACATGAGCCAGCCGGGCGTGAGCAATGCGCTCGCGAAGCTGCGCCGCCGGCTCGGCGATCCGCTGTTCGTGCGCGGGCCCGGTGGCGTGGTGCCCACGCCGTTCGCGCTGCGCCTCGCGGAACCTGTGTCGCACGCGCTCGCGACGCTGCACGCCGCGCTCAACCCCGAGACCGGTTTCGATCCGCAGCGCGCCACGCGCACGCTGACGATCGGCATGACCGACATCGGCGAAGTCGTGTTCCTGCCCGCGCTGCTCGAACACCTGTCGCAAGCGGCGCCGGGCATCGCGCTCAATACCGTGCGCGACACGAGCGTCAACCTCGGCGACGAAATGGCCGACGGCCGCGTCGATCTCGCGATCGGCCTGCTGCCCCAGCTCAAGGGCGGCTTCTATCAGCGCCGGCTGTTCGATCAGCGCTATGTGTGCCTGTTCCGGCGCGGCCATCCGCTCGAGGACGCGCCGCTGACGGTCGACGCGTGGCGCAATGCCGAACATCTGGTCGTGGTGTCGGCCGGCACCGGTCACGGGCAGGTGGACGAATGGCTGAAGCGCCGCCGCGTGGCGCGCCAGGTGCGGCTCACGGTGCCGCACTTCATGAGCGTCGGCTACATCCTGCAGCGCACCGACCTGATCGCGACGGTGCCCGAGCATCTCGCGCAGCGGCTTGCCGCACCGTTTTCGCTGAGCTGGCGCGCGTTGCCCGTCACGGTGCCGGGCGCGCCGATTCACATGCTCTGGCATACGCGGGTCAATCAGGACGAAGGGAACAAGTGGCTGCGCGACGTGGTGGTCGATCTGTTCGCGGAGTCAGGCCCGCGGGCGCGGAAGGCCATACCTGGCCGCAAGAAGTAGCCGAGGTCATCACGTTGTCGAGCGTGCCTGACGATGTCGCTTGAGCATGTGCGCCGCGCATTTCGACTACATTGCCGAAGTGGCGACGATTCCGGTCGTCGGCCACGTCGCCCCTCTTTCAACCCGCAGGAAATCAAGCCATGTCTGTCTCGAAGAAATTCGCAGCCGTCACCGGCGCCGGCTCCGGCATCGGTCGCGCGGCGGCCATCGCGCTCGCCCAGGCCGGTTACACCGTCGCGCTGCTCGGACGCACCGAGGCATCGTTGCGCGACACGCAGGACGCAATCCGCACCGCCGGCGGCGACGCGCACGTGTTTCCTGCGGACGTCACCGACGAAGCATCGGTCGACCACGCGTTCGCCCGGATCGCGCAGCAGTTCGGCCGGCTCGACGTGCTGTTCAACAATGCCGGCCGCAACGCGCCGCCGGTATCCCTCGACGAATACGAATTCGACGTGTGGAACAGCGTCGTCGCGACCAACCTGACCGGCGTCTTCCTGTGTGCGCGGGCCGCGTGGCGCCTGATGAAAGCGCAAACGCCGCAGGGCGGCCGGATCATCAACAACGGCTCGATCTCGGCCCATGCGCCGCGCCCCGACACGATCGCGTACACGGCCACCAAGCATGCGGTGACCGGGATCACCAAGTCGCTGGCGCTCGACGGCCGCCGGTACAACATCGCGTGCAGCCAGATCGACATCGGCAACGCAGCGACGTCGCTCACGGACCGCATGACGCAAGGCGTCCCGCAGGCCGACGGCAGCCTCGCGCCCGAGGCGCGCATGGACGTCACGCATGTCGCGAACGCGATCGTCCAGATGGCGAACCTGCCGCTCGACACGAACATCCTGAACATGACGATCATGGCGACCGCGATGCCGTTCGTCGGCCGGGGCTGAACGAAACGCACGCGACGCCCGATCCAGTCCGGCCCGCATCGCGAGACGTCACCCGCGCCATGATTGCGGACGACATCACGTGCTGTCGGGCGAACGCGAGTTGCACGTCGAGCATGGCGAGCCGACGCGATTGCGCGCCGGTGTGAACGCGCTCTTCTAGTCGCCTCGGCCGCATGCGTACGTGGCGCCGTCTCCGGCAGGCGCGACGCTGCGCGTGGTGCTCACGCCGCCCGGTCAGGCATCGGCGAAGCCGCTGTCGCCGTAGCCCGACGCCCGCGGTCAGCTGCGCCTGCTTTTCTTGCCGGCGGACGGCGGCTTGACGACGACGAACTGACGACGATCCTTGCCCCTGATCCAGAGCGGCGCATTGCCGCGCCCGCTCCACTCCTTTCCGCTCACCGGATCGCGATAGCGCGCCGGCAGCGCTTTCACGACGTACGAACCCCGGCTGCCGTTGCGGCCGACCAGGTCGCGATGCTTGATCGCATAGGTATCCATGAGCGAGTGAACCTCCGCGATCGCATCGATGCGTTCGCGCGCGCGTGCGCGCTCGATTTCCTCGTCCAGTTCGGCCAGCTCGACGACGAGCTGTGCATAGGTCTTGCTCGCGTTCATCTTCTGCTTCCTGCCCCGCATCCGCATCTGCATGCGAACCGGCATGATTCGCATGACTAACCGACTGTTTCACGACGTCCCGTGACGGCCACATTCACTCGATCGGCAAGCAGCTCGCGCCGGCGCATCGAAGCACGCGACAAGAGAACAGCGACACGCCGCCACGCACCGGCACACCGTGCGCGCCCCCGCGTCGACCCGATCGCCCGCCCGGGGCCCCCGCTGCAGACGTTCGGCGACACAATCGCGCCCGGCATTTCAAATATCGAGTGATATCTGAAATGCGATCGTAATGGTATCCATCTCAAATATCAACTGATATCCTGCCGGCCATGAACATGGTTCCCCCTCCCCCGCGGCTGAGCCGCGAAGAAAGCCGACAACAGACCCGCGCTCATTTGCTCGCCGCGGCGAAGCGGCTGTTCGTCGACCGCGGGTTCGGCGGCACGTCGCTCAGGGATATCGCGGCCGAGGCCGGCTATACGCAAGGCGCGTTCTATTCGAATTTCGCGAGCAAGGAGGCATTGTTCGTCGAGCTGATGCGGGAGCGCTCGCAGACGCAAGTGGCCGACATCGCCCGGGTGCTGAGCGACCCCGCGGCGTCCGGGGAGGACATCCTGAATGCGCTGGATGTCTGGTCGCGGACCGTCGATGCCGAGCCCGAGTGGTCGGTGCTGGGTGTCGAATTCAAGCTTCAGGGGCGGCGCAACCCCGCTTTCGCCATCGCGTCGCAGGCGTTGCTGGACGCCCACCGCGATGGCCTCGCCTATTGCATCGAACAGATTTTCGCGCGGCTGAAGAAGGTGCCGCCCGAACCGCCGGCCGTCCTGGCCGTTGCGTTCATGGGGCTCTCGCAGGGCCTGTCGCTGCAGCAGTCGATCCTGTCCGAGGTGCCGATCGGGCACATGATCATGGTGTTCCTGCGCAGCCTGCTGGCCACGGCCGAGCCGGTGCGTTGACCGGGGAAGGTCGCCGCTTTCGCACGGGCGCCGATCCGGCGCGAGCGCACGCGTGACGATCCTGCGTACGGGTCACCGCGCCGGCAGATCGCGCGGGAAATGAAACCTGTGCGCGCGACCGCTCACGCCACAGGGAAATCATCATGCTCGGGCACGAGGACAAGGTGCGCGAGGAGTACGGGACGGCGGACGACGACCTGAACCAGTTCGTCTGCGAGTAGCTTGCCGCTCCCGTCGCGACGCCCCCCCGGCAGCGGGCCTGGCACTTCGGCACGGCAACCATGACGACCGACATCTTGGGTTGTCAAGTTGATGTTGTCGTCCGACGCGGCGTCGCTTCGGCATTTCTCGGCAAGAGCATCATCGCCGCTCTCCAAATGTTCTACTCCACCGCCGTGCGCTTCAGGAACCCGCTCTCGCCCCGGGAGCGGCTGGTCATCGAGGTGCGACGGTCAGATACCGCGAAGGCTCCGTTCGTTCATCGCCAGCCGACGCAACCGGGTTTCGCAACACGCCAAGCCGTTCAATTTCGACTTCGCATACGTCACCAGACTTCATCCAGAGCTGAGGATCGCGCGCCATCCCGATCCCGGCCGGTGTCCCGGTGACGATCACGTCGCCGGGTTGCAGTGTCATCACGTCGCTCAACAATGCGACCAGCGTCGCGACATCAAATATCATGTCGGACGTCGACGCGTCCTGGACGACTTCCCCGTTCAGGCGTGTCTGGATACGTAGTCCATCACAGCCTGCCGGCAATTCGTCCGCAGTAACGAACCAAGGCCCGAATGCTCCTGTTCCATCGAAGTTCTTGCCCATCGTCCACTGCGGCGTACGAAACTGATAGTCACGCAGTGTCGCATCGTTGAAGATTGAATATCCGGCAACGTGATCGAGTGCCCGCTCACGCGAAATTCCGCGCCCGCCTTTCCCGATCACTGCTGCCAGCTCGCCCTCGTAGTCAAGTTGAGTGGACTGCGCCGGCAGCGCTATTGGTTCGCCGTGTCCGATCAGGCTCGACGTAAACCGGGCGAATACGGTCGGATATGTCTGCTTCGCAAAACCTGTTTCGTTCGAATGGTCAAGGTAGTTCAAACCCACGCACAAGATCTTGTTGGGATGCGTGAATGGCGGCAGCAGACGCACCGAGTCGAGATCGATTCGCGCTCCGCGCGCAAGGCGATCAGCCACTTCGACAAGATCGGCACCCTGAGCCAGCATCGTGTCCAGATCCCCGGGAGCGTCCGACTCCTCGGCCGATGAGCCAAACCATTCTCCATTTCGTTCGACGGCCAAACCACGAAAGCCATTCATTTCATACGCTGCAAATCGCATAGCTTGCTCCTTGTTCGACATCTGAAAAGATGTCGGTGACCTCGTCAACATCCTGTCCGGGCATATCACTGGCGCAGCCGACGGTATGCCCCCGCATTCCCGACATGTCGGGATATCATTATTCGGCGTGGCACGAGCCCCGCGACTTGATCACGTCTTGCAATGCGCCGGGCAACGGCCCGCCAGTCGCCCAGTCGAGCAACTGCACTGTATGCACGAACGGCATGCTGACCGCGCTAGCGAGCTGGGTCATGCAACCGATGTTGCCGCTCGCTGCAATTGTGGCGCCCGTTGCCGCGATCGCCGCGACCTTGCGCTGCTTCAACTCGTCCGCGATCTCGGGTTGCAGCAGGTTGTATACACCGGCCGACCCGCAGCACATGAAGTTGTCCGACGGTTGGACGACGTCGAACCCTGCGGCATTCAGCAAGTCGATCGGCTGATGCACTATCCGCTGGCCGTGTTGCATCGAGCACGCGGCGTGATAGACAACTCGCAACCCAGGCACGATCACCGGCATCCGAAGTCCCAGCTGCGTCATGAACTCCGAAATGTCCCTGGCAAGTGCACTGATGCGCGCGGCCTTATCCTTCCACGCAGGATCGAGCCGCAATGCATGACCGTAAGCCTTGAGCGAGGTACCGCATCCAGACGTGTTGACGATGATGGCGTCGAGCCCCTCCGGCCCGTCGGCCTCACGCAGCCACGCATCGATATTCGACTTTGCCAGCTGCAGTGCCTGCGCTTCATGTCCCATGTGCTCGGCCGGTGCCCCACAGCACCCAGCCCCACGCGCGATAACGACTTCGACACCATGCCGCTGCAACAGCCTGATCGTCGCTTCGTTGATGGCAGGATCCAGAACAGTTTGCACACAACCATTCAGCAAGCTCACGCGCGCACGCCGCGGCCCTTGCGCGGGAAACACCTGCGGTCGGTCGACTGGGCTTGCCTTCGGAAGCGGCTTGCGAGGGATCGTCTCCAACATCGCACGCGGCGCGCCGCCGAACACCGACCGCAGCGGCCAGAACAGCCGACCGACAGCCAGTGCGGCACGAAACATTCCGCGCCTCGGAATCAGTGCGGCCAGTGCGCGACGGATCGCACGCTGCACGAGCGGCCGACGATAATGGTTCTCAACGTATTCGCGGCCATGTGCGATCAACTTCGAATACTGTACGTCGGACGGACAGATCGCCTCGCACGCGAGACAAGTAAGGCAGCGATCGAGGTGCTCGACTGTCTTCGGGTCCGGTGCACCGCCCGACTCGTACATGTTCCTCATCAAGACAATGCGCCCGCGCGGGCTGTCGTTCTCGTCGTGGCGAACTTGATAGGTTGGGCAGTGCGAAAGGCAAGTACCGCAATGTACGCAACTACGGATGATGTCGTTCGACAGTGCGATATCAGGGTCGATCAGTGCAGTGTCGGGAATGCGGGTTCTCATGTCACGCCACTCCCGCAGCGAAGGGTACGAGCCGGCCTGGATTAAGCACTCGGTTCGGATCGAAGATTCCGCGCACCCGTTCACCGAGCACACGCAGCGCTGCGGGATGACGATGAAACGCGCCGACCGTACGCCGCAGCGTCGCAGGCGCTCGCAACAAACAGGCACGTCCGCCTACTGCATCAGCAGCGCGCCTGAGCGCCTCCGCTTGGACCGCAGCATCTGCCTCGCCGGTTCGCAGGAACACAAGGCTACCGCCCCAATCGTAGATCGCGTCACCCCCCATTGATTCGACGATTCTCGCGGCTTGTGTGCCAGGTAGCATGAGTCGCCATATGCATGTGTTCGGGTCGTCAGCGAACTCCTGCAGATTGCGCAACGCACGCCAAAATTCACGACTCGCGTCGGTGCCTATCGATTGAATTGTGAAGGATCGCCCCAGGTGCTTCACGAGCGCCTTCGCACGCGCCGCTAACGACACACCGAAACCTTCCAGCCTTAAAGCCGTGGTCTGGGCCTCACGACGCGCGCCGCCGATATGAGCTGCGGCACTAACGTCGAAAGGCAACTGCAGCGCATCGGTCAACAGTTCGATCGCCGCCCCGTCGTCGAGCCCGTCGATCAGCAAAGTGATCTCGTCCAACCATGCCGGCTGCAGTTTCAAGGTGACAGTCGTCAGCACAGCCAGCGTTCCGAACGAGCCGGCCATCAACCGAGGCAAATCGTAGCCGGTCACATTCTTGACGGTGCGCCCGCCCGCCTTGAACGCCTCCCCTCGACCGTTCACGCCCTCCACGCCAAGCACCGCGTCGCGCACCCCACCCGAAGATACCCGGCGCGGTCCGGAAAGATTGGTGGCGACAATACCGCCAATCGTGCTGCGTCCCGCCTGCTCCCCAAACAACGCGCCGTAATCCGGGGGCTCGAACGCGAGCTGTTGCCGGTGTGCGGCCAGAGTCTCGTGTACCACCTCGATAGGCGTGCCAGCCCGCACTTTGATCACAAGTTCCTCGGGTTCGTAGAAGTCGATCCCGGAAACTGCAGACAAATCCAGCAGCGCGTCGGCGCTGATCGGCTCGCCGAATCCGCGTTTTGTCCCACCTCCGACGATCTCGAAGGAGCGGCCATGAGTATCCGCGTCTACGACGATGTCGACCAGATCTTCCGCATCACGCGGGCAGATTCGATCTAGTGTTAGGGGATTGTCGGTCGGTATCATTTGCATATCCTAGAAGCGGGGAACATCGGCAAAGCGCACGTTGCCGTCACGCATACGGGTGCGGCCCAATTCGACGCAACGGCAAGCTGTCGGGAACACCTTGCCAGGGTTGAGCAACTCATTCGGATCGAATGCACACTTGAGCCGTTGCTGCTGCGCAATGTCGTTCGGGTCGAATTGGTAATGCAGCAAATCACGCTTCTCGACACCAATGCCATGTTCACCGCTCAGCACACCACCGAGATCGACGCAGGCTCGAAGAATGTCCGCGCCGAATGCTTCTGCCTTCTCGAGATCACCTGGAATGGCAGCATCGAACAACACCATCGGATGCAAGTTGCCATCGCCCGCGTGAAAGCAGTTCGCGTACTCGAGCCCATGCCGTTTCGACAACGCCTCAATCCGATTCAATATCTCCGCGAGACGGCGACGGGGAATCGTTCCGTCCGTTACGTAGACATCCCGCGCGATCTTTCCCATCGCACCGAATGCAAGCTTGCGGGCACGCCACAGACGTTCGCGTTCAGCTTCTGTCCGGCTGACCTTCAGGTCGACAGCACCAGCGTTGCGGGCGATGCGCTCCACCTGCTCGACCAGCGCATCCACCTCGCTTTCGGTGCCATCCAGTTCGCACAGCAACAACGCCTCGACACCGGGGGACGGCATCTCACCGAGCAACGACGCCACCGCTCCGATCACCCTGCGGTCGACGAATTCGAGTCCGGCCGGCACAATGCCGCTCCCAATGATGTCGCCGACACACCGGCTCGCGTGGGCGACATCGACGAAACCCAGCGACACGACGCGCGCTAGCGGTGGTTCAGGCGTCAGCCGCACCGCGATTTCAGTCACGACGGCCAACAGACCTTCGGAGCCGATCAATGCACCACAGAGGTCGAACTCGCCGTCCGCGCCACCAACAAACGCACCGCCCAGCCTGAGTATTTCGCCCGTCATCAACACGATTTCCATTCCGGTAACGTGATTCGACGTGACACCATATTTCAGGCAATGCACTCCTCCTGAGTTCTCGGCGACGTTTCCCCCGATCGTCGAAATTGCCTGACTGGATGGGTCCGGCATGTAGCAGAGGCCAAGCGAACGAACCGCCTCGGTCACCCGGATGTTCTGCACACCAGGCTGAACACGCGCGACACGATTTGCGGCGTCGATATCGACGATACGGTTCATGCGGGCTGTGCCGAGCAAGATGCCATCCTCAAGCGGCAACGCGCCGCCAGACAGCGACGTACCCGATCCTCGCGGCACAACCTTGATGCGCGCGGCGTGGCAGTACGTGAGTATTCGGCTAACCTGCTCCGTCGTGTCGGGGAGAACTACAAGTAACGGCAATGCCGTATATGCGGTCAGACCATCGCACTCGTACGGGCGTCGCTCCGCCTCGCTATCGAGCACCCATTCTTCTCCAACGATCTCTCGCAAGTCTTCCGCAATCGTGGCGCGGCGATCGATAACGGACGAATCGACAACAGGCATTTTCACGTTGGAAGCTCCTTCGGCGACTGGTTGTCCAGACATGCGGGCACGACCAACTTCGGGCGCACCGTCCATTCAATAACTTACCTGCCAATTAGATAACTCAACCCAATCAAAAACAACTTAATCTTTATTAATTCATTGACGAACTTTTCGAATATAAACTGGTTCGAATCGATGAAAAATCGCAACCAACCTTTCAGTTGATAGAATTTCTTTGGCGAAAAATAATTTTTTGCACAGATCTATAACCCATCAACCAGCGATCATCTTCTAAAAACGAAGAATATTCGACCGCATAACAGGCGGATACTTTTTTGATCGAAACAGAATACGAATCAATCAATCCGATTTATTTTCTGAATTCCGCCACTCGATCTGGCGTAACTTGCCCTCTCTTTCCGCTGAATTGAGCGATCGTGTAGTTTGCGACTGCAGCAATCTCGACATCACTGTATGCGGCACCGAACGCAGGCATTGACGTGGAAGGGGCGTCGTCGCGGCTGTGCGACCCATCGAGCAGCAAGCCTATGAGGTTGTCGCCGGCCGGGTCGCTCAGGGCATGGGCCCCGGCTAGACTGGCACGCTTCATTTGCTGCCCATTTCCATCGTAACCATGACAACTCACGCAGGCAGCTTCGAATATGCGCTTGCCGACACCGTCACCTCCAGGTACGGTTGCCCATCGCCCCGATCGCGCGAGTGTTGACGATGCCACGGAAATGGCCGCCTCCGGATCGCTACGCTGTGATGGGACGGTCCGCAGGTATGTCACCATATCCTCAATGTCGCGCCGTGGTAGTCGACCAAGACTCATCTCGACCGCCTCTCGCATACTGCCCGACGCCGCGCCATGGCCGACTGCATATCCGCTTGACAAATACTCGACGAGATCCGAATCGCTCCATCCACCGATTCCGGTGTCGGGATCAGAAGTAATGTTCCACGCTTTCCAACCATCCACGACACCACCCGACAACATTTTCGCGGTCTTCGTGGCGAACAACATATTTCGCGGTGTGTGACATTCCCCGCAATGGGCAAGGCCATTGACGAGATAGTTTCCACGGTTCCAGGAGATGCTGCGCGTCGGATCGGGAGTGAATACCTTGTTATCGAAGAAAAGTAACTTCCAGGCCCGCATCAATCGACGCTGATCAAAAGGGAAGGCGAGGTCATTCGACGGTGCCGGCGTATGGACCGGCTCCATCGTTGCGAGAAACGCTCGGATCGCCAATGCGTCATCATTGGAGAGCTTTGAATACGACGTATATGGAAACGCAGGATAGAGATCTTCGCCATGCCGCCCCACGCCTTCGCGCAAGGCTCGTACGAACTCCGCGTCGCTCCACGCTCCGATGCCGTAGGTTCTGTCTGGCGTTATATTGGGTGCGTATATTTTGCCGAATGGGAGCTTGAAGCTCGTACCGCCCGCGAACGGCCGACCGTTCGGTACCGTGTGACATGCAGCACAGTCTGCAGCGGTAGCAAGATAACGACCTCGAGCTATTAACGCATCGCCTCGTGGCAACACCGTACTTGTCGAGACTGGCTCAAGGCGATGCGGCCAGAAAAAGACCGACGCCAGGCCGGCGAACGCCGCACTTCCCAGGGCGATCGCGACCACCCATTTTTTTTGACGGAGCATCATGCGCGTCTCCCGTCGAATGCAGAAATCGATGGTGGACGTCGATTTTCCCCTTTGATCGCCAACGCCGGCCTGTTGATAGGCAGACTACGCTGCCGCACCCCGGTCGCCGCGAATATGGCATTCGCCAGCGCTGGGGCAGCCGAGACCGTTCCGACTTCACCGAGTCCGCCCGGCGACTCCTCGCTCGGCATGACGATTACCTCGAATGGAGGCACTTCGTTCATGCGGATCTGACGATAGTCATGGAAGTTGCTCTGCTGGACCACACCATTTTCTATCGTGATCGCGTTATAGAGCGCAGCCGAGAGCCCGAACAACACGCCACCCTGGACTTGCGCCACAACGCTGTCTGGATTGACGGCGATGCCACAGTCAACGACCGCCGTAGCTCGCCGCAACCGAATATCTCCTTGTGGATCCACCTCGATCTCCACCACGAGTGCAGCGTGCGTGCCGAAACTGTCATGCAGTGAGACACCTCGGCCGCAGCGTGGTGGTAGCGGGTCTCCCCAACCGGCAGCCTTTGCCGCTCGATCGAGCACGGCTAGCGAACGGGGGTTTTGGCGCAGGAGCGCACGGCGGTATTCGATCGGATCGCGTTTCGCGGCATGCGCGAGCTCGTCCAAAAAGGATTCGACAACAAATACGTTATGAGTCTCCCCGACCCCGCGCCACCAATTCAGTGCGACAGGCCCATCCTGCCTCACCCAATCGGAGCGCATCGCGGCAATTTCATAAGGCAGGTCTGCCGCACCGGCCACGGCATCATGATCGAGTTGACCCTGTGGCCACGGCTTGCGATCGTAGTATGGACGGACGGTCGAGCATCTCGTGCGGTGTATCCAAGCTGCCGGCATACCGTCCGCTCCGAGCGTCGCAGAGATGGTGTCATGATATGCAGGACGAAAGCGATCGTGCTGGATATCCTGTTCACGCGTCCAGATCACCTTGAGCGGATACGTGACTTGGCGCGCAAAGCGCACCGCTTGCTCGATCGTATCGACAGCCAGTCGGCGGCCAAATCCGCCACCAATCAGGTGATTGCGAACAACGACCTGTTCCATCGATAGACCGGTGATCTGTGCAGCAACAATACGTGCTGTCTGCGGCACCTGCGTGCCAACCCAGATATCGCACCCGTCTGGCCGCACGTGAACCGTCGTGTTGATCGGCTCGAGTGCTGCATGCGCCAAGTATGGCAGCGTATAAACGGAATCGATCCGGTGATTGCCGGCCTCATTCAACTTGCGTTCCGGCTCGCCGACCTGCTTGCCGAGTATAGGTGTACCCCGCGCATCTCGTAGCTCGTTCGCGAGCGCGCTCGAGGTCAGCGCAGCATTGGGCCCGGCTTCCCATTCGACCTGCAATTGCGCCAGCGCACGACGCGCTATCCAATAGTCTTCACCGACCACTGCTACGGCATCGTCAATTCGCAACACGTCAATCACGCCTGGCATTGCACGAGCGGCCCGGTCGTCGACGCGGTGGACCTTGCCGCCGATGGTCGGACTCATCAGCAGTGCTGCAACACGCATTCCTGCGACTTGTACATCGATCCCGAACGTAGCGGTCCCGTTAACCTTGGCCGGCGTATCGACCCGCTTGGTTGATTTGCCGATGAGCCGGAAACGTGAAGGTGGCTTCAACGCGACACGCGTCGGCATTGGCTGCCGGCGTGCGGCCGACGCGACTGCTCCAAAAGACAGCGTTCGCCCGGTCGGATCGTGGGTGATGATCGCGCGCGATACGGAACATTCCGATGCAGGAACATGCCACCGCTCGGCCGCGGCCCCTACCAACATTGTGCGCGCGGCCGCACCGGCACTTCTTAGCGGACCGAAATAAGCCCGAACCGATGTAGAGCCCCCTGTGGCCTGTGCTTTCAGAAGCGACTGAGTATAGGCATGAGCATCGGCGGGCGCCATCACGACCTCGACCTGGTCGAGTTCCACCTCGAGTTCCTCGGCCAGCATCATCGCCTCGCCGGTAGCGATACCCTGCCCCATTTCGACGCTCGGCACCACAAGCACGATTCGCCCATCGACACCGATGCGAATGAAACCATTTGGGACAAAACCATCAAAACCCGTACCCGACGCGTCGAGGGCACCGACAGCAGCAAGATCCGGTTCTCTCATAAACGCACGCGCCGGCGCCGCAAGGGAAAAGCCAACCAGCAACGCGCCTGCCGTCAAGAACCGACGGCGTGCGATGTCAGGTAAGGTAGCTTCGTCAACAGGCCCATACGTTTTCATGTTGCCACCTTGATTGCTGCACGAATGCGCGGGTACGTACAGCATCGGCACAGATTTCCTGACATCGCTGCGTCGATGGCCGCATCGTCGGGATGGGGGTCGCGCATCAGCAGGCCAGCAGCCGACATGATCTGCCCAGACTGGCAGTAACCGCACTGGACTACTTCAAGCTTGAGCCAGGCCGCCTGGACCCGCTTGCCGATATCGGTTTTACCGATTGCTTCGATTGTCGTCACTGGCCCGTTGACGTCAGACACCGGCAAAACGCACGAGCGCACCGGATTTCCGTCCAGGTGCACCGTGCAGGCACCGCACTGTCCGATGCCGCAGCCGAATTTCGTACCGCACAAACCGACCATCTCGCGCAACGCCCACAGGAGCGGCATGTCAGGGGGAACGCGAAGTTCAGTGCGCTGCCCGTTGATGACCAGTGACGTAACCGGCCACGGTGAATTCGTCTGTTGCTCCAGTATTGGCACTTGCTTTCCCATTGGCAGTCGTCCTTGATCAGCGGATGCGGTTAATCGCACGCCTTTGTCACCATGTCCCGCGAGTCATGGAAATTGACACTCACAGATTAGGGGATTCCATAACGAGACTCCTGAATCTGCCTGAATCGTTCTTGGAGAATGAAACGAATCGACTGGACGAGGAAGAAGGTCCGGCAATTGGGCATTGATCTTCGAGTACCGTCGGACACGCCATCGTCGACCGTACGCCAATTGCAAACCGATCGGTTCGCCGGCAGACAGACCTGTAGCGCCTCGACACAACAGACCTGCAAGTGGCAACCGCATGCGGCTCATCTGAAATGCGGATTGGGTATGTACCGCGATAACGCGCGATTCGAGGACAACGCTCAGGGTTTTAGCAGCGTCCGATAAGCTGCGCCGGCACATGCAGTCCGATACGCGCGCACCGCGTCATCGAGGTCAAACATGTAATCGTCGTGAATTGGAAAAGGTCTCAACGCGCCACGCTCAAATGCGGGAAGCAGCTTGTCCAGGATGACCGCACTTTTGCGTGCATCGAGACCGAGCGTGTTGGCTCCAACATAGCTGTGCTGGTCACGATAGAACGTGGAGATATCGAACGGCACCGTCCCCTCGGCCGTCGAAATGAAGATCTGTGCACCACCGGCCGCCATTACCAAATTGGCTTGCTCGAAGTACGGGCTGCCGATCGCGTTAAATACGATGTCCGCACCATGTCCATGTGTGACATCACGCACCATCACTTCGAAATCGCTCGAAGACGCATCGATCATACGTACCTTGTTGTTCGCATGACCAAGGTAGGCCGGTGCTGCACGCTCGGCAGCTACCGTGGTGGCGCCCACCATCGTCGCGAGTTGAATCGCAGCTTGTCCGACAATTCCGTTGGCACCGATGACCAGCACCACATCCCCTTTATTGACCCCACCAGCCCGACGAAAACCCTCGAATGCCGTAACAAACGGCACACCGACTGTCCCGGCTTCGTCCAACGTCAAGTTAGCAGGCTTTTCGCGCACGCTATGGAGCGGAATTGCAAGATAGCGCGCGTGCGTGCCGTCACGCCGGATTCCCAGATCGGCGCCGCTGCCCCACACCGACCGTCCAACAAGCGCCGGTGGCCCATCGATTACTCGACCGGCATAGTCGCGACCTGGTGTGCGCGGCCACACGGCGTGTTGCATTAGGCCAAGCATTGCGTTCACGTCACTTGGATCAACGCCGGCACTTGCAATTTCGACAATGCATTCCGAATCATTCGTTTCGGGAAGCGATTGTGTCTCAACTTCCAGGCGCAAGGTGTTTACATCATTGCTGCTCTCAAGGACGCGAACGCGCCTCATTCGTCTGCCTCTCCAGGAAGCTCCAACTGCCGAAATGACGTTCCGAGTACAGCCGCATACGATCGCTCACGAACTCGGGGATAGTCGCTTAAGATGGGGCTAGCATCAGAACCTGCGATGACCGTGGGAGCGCCGCCTGGCGCCACGCACCGATGAAACTCCCGAGATGTCGACCCGACCGCTGACTGTGCGACAGTCGCACTTGCGGTGTTCAGCTGCTCACTTATGCAGCAGCTTCGAGAAGCTCACCGTGTGCCTGACATTGCTCGGCCAGGCCGTTGCGCTCGAACGCAACGGCCATCCTGGCTATCAATACTCCGCGTTCTCGCCGCCATCAGATCAGGTCTGGCACAACGCTCAGCTGCCGCCTTCGGTAAGCGTCAGCCGGTTGCTCACCGACGTCACACCCGGTACCGCACTCGCGCGCTTTTCTGCAAGCTGGATCTGCGCATCATCCGCAGTCTCGCCGGTCAACGTCACTGCGCCGCCTTTGGCAAACACGACAATGCGTGTCGAATCCAGCGCGTGATCCTGCTCGAAACTTTTCCGCACGCGCTTTGCAAGAGCCCGATCGGCGGCTTTCGCTTTCTTGCGCGAGGCGACAACAGCAGGATCCTTATGTTTCCGGGCAATGGCGGAAGATCCTGGCTCGGCGGGTGCATACGCAACCGATGCGGACGCTATCGAAGGAGCCGCTACGACTGCAGCAATGAAAACGGAAAGAAGGCTAGATTTCATGTGATTTCCTCAGGGCTATGATGAACGTTGCAGAGCCTGCTACGCGACGCAGAAATCGAATTCCACTGAGCGATCACCGTCGTCAAGTGCACTTACATGCGGCTGGAGTGTTCGTTCGGAATCGACACAGATCGCGCCATTTTTGCTGCCCAACCGAGTGCGGTTATTCGTGCGCTCGCACGAAAGCAAGCAGATCTTCATTCAGTTGCTCCGCATGCGTCAGGTACAGTGCGTGTGGACCACCTTCGTATTCGCGTAGAGTCGCGTGAGGCACACGATTGGCTGTCGCTCTTGCCGTAAGCCCGATCGGTGCGGTCTGGTCATCATCGCCGTGCACGATCAACGTCGGTACATCGAGCTTGTTGAGATCTGCACGGAAATCCGTTTCTGAAAACGCATGCACACAATCGAGCGTGGCGTTCAGGCCTGCCTGCAGCGCCATGTACGTCGTCGCGTCAAGCGCCGCGCGTGAGACTGTCGAACCGGCTCGGTTGGAACCGGTGAACAACGGCCAGAAATTCTCGAGAAAGGTGGCGCGGTCGGCGAGTATTGCCGCGCGCATGCCATCGAACACTTCGACCGCGACGCCCTCCTGATAATCGTCGCGCTGCGCAATCAAAGGCGTAACCGCTCCGATCAGCACGGCCTTCGCCACGCGGGCGGTGCCGTGTCGAGCGATGTAGCGCGCAACCTCGCCGCTCCCCATCGAGAAGCCGACGAGCGTAACCTCGCGCAGATCGAGCTGATCGAGCAAGGCGGCGAGATCGTCAGCCAGCGTATCGTAGTCGTAACCTTGCCACGGCTGGCTGGACCGACCGAACCCGCGTCGGTCGTATGCGATACATCGAAACCCCCGCGATGCGAGGTGATGCATCTGAACATCCCACATATCAGCATTCAACGGCCAGCCGTGAATGAAAACAACCGGTTTACCGGAACCCCAGTCCTTGTAGTAAAGCGAAACGCCATCGTGGGTGGTGAACAGACTCATAGTTATTTCCTGACAGGTTGGCGGTCGGCGGATTGGCCCGCGACCTGAATAAATATCAATGGCGACTCAGTTCGACGATCAGCCGTTCCAGTTCGGTCGTCAGAATCATCTCCGCACCGTTCGCCGGTCTTCTTGCGCCACGCCACTGCGGCTTGTAAACAGGATCGCCCGGGCGAATGACGCGTCCACTCAACGCGCAGAGCGCTCGCATTCGGGACTTCGCGTTGATCCAGCGTTGCTCGTCGTAGCGACAGCACGTCGGATCACTCCAAGATACGAGAACGGACGACTCGGTCTGGCGCTCGACGGAAACGATTGAGCTCCGCGCTCGCACGTTGCCGAGCGATTGCATAGATGCGACATCGCGTCGGCATCGTCCGGCGACATCGACACTTTGACAAACCGGCAGATGACTGTCCGTGCCGAACAACGGGGCGAACTGCGTAATCATCCGCTCCCAGCGACTGATCTCATTCATGGCAAGGCATCCTCGCAAATGACGTGGGTGACGCGTCCCCGTGTCTGACCGCTGCGTCAGTCGTGACGCCTCCTGGCGTGAAGCGATACGGGTAGGGGGGACGATTCGGGACCAACGATAGCGAGACTCCGTTGAAGCGTCCTTTATCGTTTCTGAAACTTTCTTGCCGGCGCGCTCGCACGGCGTGACCGTGGCGCTTTCATGAAGATTGAGACAGCTTTCAGTACTTGCCGCCTCAACACGATCTAGGCTGCCTACCGCGCTTGTCAGTACTCGGACGAGGTCCGATTTCGACGGCGCATCACTGCCGACCCGGTGCCACCGCCTCGCGCCGGCAGCCTTACCCGCTCGTTCAACGCGGCATCATCCGCCGCACGCACCTGGAGCCCTTGGATGCGCATTCCGCAAACTGAAGTTCCGCCCTCGCCACGGCGACGCGACATGATGCTCGCCGGCGCCACAGCCCTGGCGGCGGCAGCCCTGCCCGCCGCCGCGTCGGCCGTCAGTCCGACGAAACATTCTTCTGCCACCTCGGCCCATCACGGAGTCAACGCAATGAACACGATCACCACGAAAGACGGCACCCTGATTTACTACAAGGACTGGGGCACCGGCCGTCCGGTTGTTTTCTCCCATGGCTGGCCGCTTTCCGCGGATGCGTGGGACGCGCAGATGCTGTTCCTCGTCCAGCGCGGCTTTCGGGTCATTGCGCATGATCGGCGCGGTCATGGACGGTCGAGCCAGCCGTCCCAAGGCAACGACATGAACACCTATGCCGATGACCTCGCTGCGCTGATAAACGCCCTCGATTTGCGCGAAGCGACGCTCGTCGGCCACTCCACGGGCGGCGGCGAGATCGCGCGCTACATCGGTCGCCACGGTACGGAGCGGGTCGCCAAGACCGTCCTCATCGGCGCGGTGCCTCCGCAAATGGTGAAGTCGGCGAGCAATCCCGGTGGCTTGTCGATGGAGGTGTTCGACGGCATCCGCAAGAACGTCGCCGAGAACCGCTCACAGTTTTACAAGGAACTCGCAGTGCCGTTCTTCGGCTTCAACCGGCCGAATGCGAAAGTCTCGCAAGGGACGATCGACGCATTCTGGAGCCAGGGCATGATGGGCGGCGCATACGGTCAGTATCTGTGTGTCAAGGAATTCTCGGAGATCGACTACACCGAAGACCTCAAGAAGATCGACGTGCCGTCGCTGATCTTGCATGGCGATGACGACCAGATCGTGCCGATCGGTGACTCGGCTGAGCTATCGGCCAGGATCGTCAAGGACGCCCGGCTCAAGGTCATCGCCGGAGCGTCGCACGGGATGTGCGTCGTCAACGCGGACCAGATCAACGCCGAACTGCTGGCGTTCCTGCAAGCCTAATCGTGCGATACCGCGCAAGGGGCCGCTGGAGCCGGCGCGCGCGGCTGCAGCAGCCTCGGGCCCCGCTTTTGCGTGGCGACATTGCCGGGTTGCGCGCTGACGCCGCTCCAACTGGAGCGGACAACCCATAATCCAGTCGGCATGCATGACGCGCGATGCGCAGACCGGAACGCACACGTTACCGACCCGCGCACCGCGGCCATCCGATCACGGCTCCACTGGCAGCGGTGCGTACGATGCTCTACGTTCAGCGAACCCTTATGTCGGTAGGTTCGACTTCGGTTGCGGCCCGAGGTCATGCGCCAAACTCACCGATGACTCCCTGCACGCTCGCGCTCTGTCGGGGCGCGGTCGTTGCCACCTGTACTAAGCTCAACGGCGACCGGAACGATAGCGCCATGTCTTCACATGTCGGGTGACACGGCAAGCCTCGCCGTGTCGCTCACACAGATCGACCGTGCGTTTCACCTGTTCGTCAGAGAATCGCTCGGCGATCCGCTCCAAAACGCAAGCTGACGATAGCGACAGCGCTCGGCGCGAGCGTGAGCCGGGTGGCGGCTTTCGTGCCAACGCCTTGATCTCTCCTCGACATTTCGCTGCCTGTCGGCTTCGGTTCTATGGCCGTGCAGTTCCTGATCCAGCTCGTCGTGCATTTTCGATCGGACGATGCGCGTGGACGCGTGGTTGCCGCAATCATGACCGGTCGATCGGTCATCGGGTGACAGTGCGACATTGGCTGGTCGATGTTCGGCAGGTGTAGCCAACTTAGACACATGGATAATAGCGACATACCGGCTCCCGAAATACGATGGCGACAAGTTCTCGGACCGCCTGCCACGCGTCCGGGCGAGTGCTCAACAGACGGCGCGCCTGCGCTATTTCATTGAATGAGCAAAACATGCATACATTCGACCGGGTAGCGGTATCCCTCGAAAGCCGCGAAATTTTCGTGAACGGCGACGTACACCATATCAGCATGCGGGCATTCGACATCCTCGAGTTGCTGATCAAGGCGGACGGACGACTCGTCACGAAGGACGAGATCATGGACACGGTCTGGCCGAATACCTTCGTCGTTGAGAACAATATCCAGGTTCATATCTCGGCGCTACGCAAGATTTTTGGGGGTGGTAAGCATGGCATCATCAAGACGTGTGCCGGACGCGGCTACCGGCTCGCCCGCCCGGTAGAAGCACCGTCTGGCGGCGGTTCGATCGATAGGCCAAGCCGCATCGCGGTCGTGCCATCCGTCCTCGTCGGTCGTGATTCCGTGATCGCCGGCGTGCTCGATTCCATCACGTCCGAGAACATCGTGACGCTCTGCGGCCCAGGCGGGATTGGAAAAACTACCGTCGCCCACGAATGCGCCCGGCAGTTCTCGGCCGGCTCAGGCATGGCCGTTTGCTTGGTCGACCTGTCCGACGGTCACCCGTACGAATCGGTGTTGCATGCCACCGGACGCGCCTTGAAGGTGACGCCGACCGATCTCGACCACTTGCTTGCGACGCTCGACGCGCGGCCGACTTTGCTGTTCTTCGACGGCTGCGAGCACGTCGCCGACGAAGTCGCGGAACTCTGCACTACCCTTCATGCTCATCTCCCTGACACCCGTATTCTTGTGACAAGCCGCGAGCCGCTGCGGATCGCACGCGAACGGGTGTACCGGATTCCTCCGCTGGATTCACCGGCCGCGGGCGCCTCCGGCGAGGACGTACTAGCCTGTAGTTCGGTCCAGATGTTCCTGAAGCGCGCGACTGCGACTGGTTCGGACATTTCGCTCGATCCGTGTACGCTGCAACTCGTCGCATCGATGTGCCGCGCGCTCGACGGCATACCGCTCGCGCTGGAACTGGCAGCTTCATGTGTCGCTTCGCTCGGGATTCCGACATTGAGCGCCGAACTCGATACACGACTCCTGGAGTTGCCCAACCTGTTGCGCGCCGCCCCGCCGCGACATAAGACGATGGGAGCGGCGCTTGACTGGAGTTATCGGTTGCTGGACGATGACGAACGCACGCTACTGGGACGCTTGTCGGTCATCGATGGCCCATTCGAACTGGCAACCGCCCACGCAGTCGCCAGTTGTGAGCGCTTTGGCTCAGCGCGAATGCTGAGTGGTATCGTCGGGCTGGTGGAGAAGTCGCTGATCCTGACCAGCCCGACCGCCAAATCGCAGCGCTACCGGCTGCCGGGGCCGACACGGGCCTACGCTCTGAAAAGACGGATGGAAGCGGGCGAACGCGGCGAACTCGAACATCATCGCCCGTATCGCGAACCCGCAACCTACGCCCCTGCCTCCGCATCGGCGTCGCAGGCCACAAAT
Source organism: Burkholderia sp. AU15512 (assembly GCF_002223325.1). Classification (NCBI taxonomy): domain Bacteria; kingdom Pseudomonadati; phylum Pseudomonadota; class Betaproteobacteria; order Burkholderiales; family Burkholderiaceae; genus Burkholderia; species Burkholderia sp. AU15512. The sequence goes on along the minus strand of NZ_NKEX01000006.1, from coordinate 789,154 downwards.
TGACGTTGCCGCAAGTCGCGAACCCGGTCGATTCAGGGCTAACCCGGTTTGTCCGTTCGGTGCAATTATACGAACGACTAATCGCGGCGAGCCGAATCTGTCTTTATTATTACAGCCTGCCTCGTAAAGTTCGCGCTCATGGCCTTCGTTTGCATTATCGATGATGACGCGTCGGTACGGAAAAGTCTCGAAAGCCTTCTCAAGGCGGCTGGACATACAGCCTTGTCGTTTGCGTCGGGCGAGGACTTTCTGCTTTCCGACCAACGATTTCACGCCGCCTGCATTCTTCTCGACTTCAAGATGAAAGGAATGAACGGCCTGGAAGTCCAGCGCGCGCTCAAAGAAAAAGGGGCGCGTACGCCGGTCATCATCATGTCCGCCCAACGCGACGAAGATGTCGTCAAGCGTGCACTGGATCAAGGTGCGTTAGATTTTCTGCGCAAGCCCTTTTCGGATGACGATCTATTGAATCTGGTCGACCAAGCGACGTCCTCGGGCCCCGCCGGGTCCTGCTGATTCCGCGTCGAATCGCTGTGATATTTCAACCGCATAGAATGTCGGGAGCCGTGGCGACATGATGCACGCCGGTTTAATCACCCCGAAGGAATCCAGAATGACAAGCGAAACAAGCACGATATCGCCGCACGTGCCAAACCATCCGCCTGTCGTTTACATCGTCGACGACGACGAAACTTTGCGTCGCTCGCTCGACTCTCTGCTGCGCTCGGTCGGACTGCACGTCGAAACGTTTGCGTCGTCGCGTGACTTTCTCGCCTTCGATCGACCGGACGCTCCGAGCTGCCTGCTACTCGATGTGCGCCTCCGCGGAGAAAGTGGTCTCACCTTTCAGGAAGACGCCACGCGAAACGGGTTGAACATTCCAATCCTGTTCATGACAGGTTTCGGCGATGTCCCGATGTCGGTCAAGGCAATGAAAAGCGGTGCAGTCGACTTCCTGACCAAACCGTTTCGCGAGCAAGATCTTGTCGACGCCGTCACGCACGCCCTCGCGGTCGATGCCGCGAGGCTCGATGCAGCGCGCTCACTGACCGGCCTACGCGCCGCATACGCTTCTCTGACGCCGCGCGAACGCGAAGTCATGGGATACGTCATCACCGGCCTGATGAACAAGCAGATCGCGGGGCACCTGAACCTGCACGAAATCACCGTGAAGGTCCATCGCGGTCAGGTGATGCGCAAGATGGGCGCACGCACGCTGCCCGATCTCGTCCGCATGGCGCAGGCGCTCGGCGTCGAACCGCACGACATCCGGAAATAATAACGGGCTGCTGCCACGACAGTCTGTTCAGTGCGCGATGTCGGCAAGCGGCAGCCGGAACACGAATGCCGCTCCTCCGGACGGTCCGGGCGTGGCGGTCAACATTCCGCGGTGCACCTCCATGATCGATTTGCAGATGGCGAGCCCCATGCCCATTCCGTGCGACTTGGTCGTAAAGAAGGGGTCGAAGATGCGCTCCATCAGCGACTCGTCGATCCCTGGGCCGCTATCGAGCAAGCTGACAACAACATAGCCAGCCTCGATCGTCGACGCCACATCGAGCAGGCGTGGGTGTTCGACACCGTCCATCGCGTCCAGCGCATTGGTAATCAGATTCAGAACGACTTGCTGGATCTGGATCCGGTCGGCCAGGACCTCGGCGCTGCCGCTTTCCAGCCGGACCCGCAGCCGGACACGCTTCGAGTCGATCTCCATCGCCGTCAGCTTCAGCATCTCTTCGACGAGGTCATCGATTACGACCGGCGCGAGCGCGACGGGTGTCTGCTTCGCCAGCGACCTCAGCGCTCGCACGATCTCCGCCGCGCGAACGCCCGACGAACGGATATCTTCGAGGTTGGACAGCGCCTCGGCAATGTTCGGCTGCGCACCGCCCAGCCAGCGCAGGCTCGCACCGGCACTCGACACGATGCTGGTGAGCGGCTGGTTGATCTCATGAGCGATTGATGCGGCGAGCTCCCCCATCACCGTGACGTGGGCCGCATGAGCCAACTCCGTCCGGGCGCGTCGCAACGCCTCTTCCATTTCCTGGCGGCGCGCATTCTCCTCGATGAGTTCGGTATAGAGCCGTGCGGTTTCAAGGGAATTCGCGGCCTGAGGCGCGAGCACCTCGAGCATCGCGGTACGCTTAGGCGTGAATACGCCGTGCACCAACGCGTTCTCAAGATAAAGCACGCCGATCAGGTCTCCCTGCTTGAGCAACGGCAAGCAGAAGGCGGATCGGGTCGGGCGAACGGCGAGGCTCGCCGCATGCTCGGGCATACCCTGCGTCGACGCGTCGTCAAACACGAGCGGCTTGCGCGATCGCATGACGCGATTCAGCATCGATGTCGGTATGTCCTTGTCGACTGGCCGTGTCCGCGTGAAATCGACGACCACGTCGTCGCCATGGACACGGGCCGATGCCTCGATCCTCGGCACGCCGTTGCGCACCAGGATCAGTACGCCGTACTGTGCGCCGGCATGTACGACCATGTTAATCATGAGCGACTGGACGAGGCGCTCCAGGTCGAGCTCTTCGGATAGCGACTGCGCGGTACGCATCGCGACCATGAAATCGAGGTCCGTGCTGCCTTGGATCTCCAGCGGCGTCGCCGCCGGTATAGCGTCGGTCGCGACAAACGAGTGCTGTGCCTCGATCCGAGCCGCCTTGCCAAGCGCGCCCCACCGCCGATAGCACGCGTGGGCGATGCGCAAATGATGGCGTGCAACGCCAGAAAGGGACGATTCGGTCGCGTGACGACTCGCCAATTCGTGGGCAAGCGCCTGTTCGTGCACAAAGCCTTGTGCAGCTGCCATGTGGGCCGACGCCTCGTACAGCTGCATCGCGCGCAGATCGTTGCCTCGCACGCGCTCGAACTCTGCCTCGATCAACATCAGCTTGTTCCGGAACGTACCCGGGTTCAGAGCCGACCAAATCACCATCTGTTCTCGATGAATACTGACTTTCGCGAGCAGTTGCTCCGGCTCCAGCCGCCCCCGATTTGCATGGATCGCGGTCAAAGTCGCGAACAAACGAAAATCTGACAGCATGATATGCGCTGGTGTGGACCAGCTCAGCGGCACAGCCGCTTCGAACGCGGACTCGGCAGTAACCAGATCGCCAAGCAAGAACGCGGATTGTCCGCGCAGAACGAGCGTCCAAAACGACAACACAGCCATGGGGGGGTTCTCACAGCATTCGGTGTGCCCGCTTTCCCTGCCCCGGGATTGCCATGTCCCGATCGTCCGCCCGCTGTCTGTCTGGAGCGATTCGATGAACTCGGCCTGAGTCGTCACCAAGTCGACTATATCGTGGTAGCCGGCACCGCGCGCGATCGTCAACAGCGATTCGATTTCGTCACGGATTCGGGGCAACGTCTCGCCCATCGCGATCAAGTCCGACACGATGTGGTTACAGCTATAGCACTGCCACCGCAATTCCGCACTTTCGTTTCCGGCCGCCCTTGCCTGACGTGCATAACCGAGCGCAGACGCGAGCGGTTGGGTCCACACGCTGACCTGGTCGAGCGCGACCAGGGTTGCCGTTCGATAGCGCTCGAAGCCATGCTTGTCGACGAGCGCAAGCGCGACTTTCGCGAATGCGAACCCCTCTTCGTACGCATCGTAGGCATCCGCAATATAGACGCCGTACCACGCGAGGCCTTGCACGGAGGCACCCGTGACGCCGTATTGCAATGTCAGCCGTACCATGGTCGCCAACTGCAGCAATGTCAGCCCCGCACTCGGATAGAACATCGCCGCCTCAAGGGCGGTCAGCAAACCCATCGCCGCCTCGATGCGAGCGTCATTCATCTTCTCGAGCGCGACGAGCTCCGCGATCGAACGCCCGGCGAGTTCGGCCTCAATTTCACGATACGCGTCTGTCAGATCGTCGATCGACGGTTGGGCGGGAAAATCGATGTCGAACAACCTCAAGCCTTCGAGCGCGACATCGACGGCCCCCGCATAATCCGAATTGACGGTCAGCAGTGCTGCCTTGAGCCGATAAGCTTCCGCGGCATCGATCGCCGAACGCATGCGGGGCAGCAATGCATCGATTTCCCGTGCGGCGCTCTCTAGGTGACCAGTGGCAAGCAATGTGCGACAACGCAGCACGGTCAGAGCCTTCGCGAGATCGTACGTATCACTCCAGGCGCTCTTGCCGAGCAAGGTTTCGGCCGCTGCGAGAAATGCAAGCGTCCTGTCGCGCGCGGCGGCTGCCGCGGTGCGCTCCGCCGCGAGAATCAGCGTGCTTGCAAACGAAACTGCCCGTGCACGCTCGACCGGGATGCGAATCGCGCGCTCGATCTGCGCTGCGATATCAAGCACATTGTCCGGATTACCTGCAGACGACAGCGAAATCATTGCGGCAGCAATTTGCTCGTGCCGCGCCGCGCGGGTAGCCGGATCGATCAGCCCGTAAGCCGCCTCGCGAATCCTGTCGTGGGCGAATCCCCATTGCTCGCCCTGCCGCCAGACGAAACCCGTCCGCCGCGCTTGCTCCAGCCGATACAGTACGTCGCCCCGCGACGTTCCCAGTATGCGGGCGATGCGGCCGGAATCACACTCCGTCCCGATACACGCAAGCCAACTGAGCATATCCCGCTCGGCCGGCGACAATCCCCCCAGTCGATGCTCCAACAATTCGACGACGTTTTCCGCGTCGTGGTGTCGTTTGATTGCCTCTCCGTCCCAGGACCACTCATGACTGTCCCCATCGAAGCGAACTAGTCGGGCATCGAAGAGCGCACGCAACAGTTGCCGCACATGGAGCGGATTGCCTTCCGCCTTCGTATGGATCAGTTCACCTAGATCGCGCACACGATCGAGCGGTTCGTTCAGAAAAGATCCGATCATTCGAGCGACGTCGGATACTTGCAGCGGCGTGAGATCGATCGCAGTCGTGCAGACGCCGCGCAGGCGTTCGACGAACGCTCGAAAACGGGCTGTCTGATCGTACTCGGGAGGCCGACAGGTGACGACAACGCACAGGTTCGCCGGCGCATCGGCAATTAACGCCTCGACGAAGTCGAGCGTCGCGTCATCGGCCCATTGGACGTCGTCGATCGCAAGCAACAGCGGCGAACCTGGTGACGCGAAGGCGGAAAATGCGCCGGCCAGTATCTGGTGAACGCGCGATACCGGCATCGTGCCGGTCCCATCCGCTTCGACTTCCTGTATGCCCATCGTCTGCGCGAACTCGGGGGCCAATTGAGCTAGCAAGCCAGCGTGTTCGTGCAGACGCTCACGGATTCCCTGCGTCAGATGTACGCGTGCGTCGTCTTCCCGCGGGGCGACATGAGGTAATAGCGAGCGCAACGCGCCGACGATCGGCGCATACGGTTGCGAAGACTGATATTGATCGACCTTTCCGATGCCGCAGAACTGCGACGACAGATTCAACCGCACCTTGAGCCGGTTGATGAGCATCGTTTTTCCCAGCCCGGCCCCGCCCTCGATCAGTACCATTGACGAGCGCCCCGTCAGCGCAACATCGTCATAGGTATCGACGAGCTGGCGCAGTTCGCCTTCGCGCCCGACGAACGCACCGGACCCAGCCTCCTGCAAGAAGCGGTCGGCACGTGCGAGATCGAACGGTGCTACCGCACCGGACGCCGTCCACGCTGCCACAATGTACGCGAGATCGTGATGAAGCGATTTGGCGGTCTGATAGCGGGTATTCGGATCTTTCGACAACAGCTTGAGGATGACCTCGTCGAGTATCGGCGGCACGTCTGCCCGGTGCTTGCCCGGTTTCGCAGGCTCGATTGCGACATGTGCATGCAACCATTCGGCCAGCGAGGACACCTTGAACGGATACGTGCCGGTCAATAGCTCGAATAGCGTGACGCCAAGCGAATATAGATCACTTCGTTCGTCGTCGAACGCATCTTCCCACATGGTTCGCTCAGGCGCGGCGTACGGCGCCGCAGCCTCGCTGGGCTGCCGTCTGAAACGTAGCTCGCCAGTCAGGTCGCAAGCATGCATGAACGAGCGAATACGGACGATGCCATTCGAGTCACGTACGAAATTCGCAGGCTGAATATCGCCATGTACAAGACGCTGCTCATGCGTCTTCGCGACGCACCGCGCCATTCCAATCGCGATAGAGAGAAACTGAGCAACGGACAATTTTCCGCACAGCGCCGATAGCGACGTGCCAGCGCTCATCTCGTAAATCAATGCCGGTCCGTCCGCGGTCCGGACCAGCGCATGCGGTACGACGGCCCAGTCCTGTGACAGCTTGGCTCGGACATTGAATTCGCGTTCAATGTGGCTGCACGACACCTCATTTGACCATTCCGTCTGCAATGCAAGCCAGGCTGTGTCCGACGCGAGATCGACAATCTGAAATTCGACAAACTTGTCTGATGCCCGAATGAAGTTCTGCGTGGCTTGCGCGTATCGTCTCTCGTCCCAGACGATCCCTTCAGCGACGTGATTCTCCATGCTTCGTTTCACTATTCAACACATAGTCACATACGACGAATCGCTTCCCCGACTCGTCCCTCCCACCCAGTGCCGCTAGCGGCACGACACTTCAAACGACACGTCCCGTCGGTTATGTGTATCTTGTCCGGTCACAATTTTTGGGATGTTCTGGCGCCATTGTGAGCGCATGTCGGCAAACGCAAGCTGATTGTCTGCGCGCTTCGAATCGCGGCGCTTTCGGGCCGAACCTTCGAAATTGCTTTCAACGTTCACTTACCCTGCACCGCAACGATCGATGCGGTCCCGACTTTATCTCAAAAGAGGAGGCTGTTCTTGTACTTTTGGTACGTGAATTGAAGGAGAGTTACGTCACAGCGCACCGATACGTTCATCGTAGGTTGCAAGCACCGATCGTGCGCACCGTGGCTTTCATTGATTCGAGGTTTTTTTGTGCGGCGCAACAGTGTAATCTTCACTCTTCGCCAACCTTCCTTATTTTGATCCGAGGTACGCCGCATGCTGCTTACTGCCCAGCCCGCCGCCGGCCCGATGAAGAAGGATACGCTTGGGTGCACGTCAAGCCAGCTGCGCACAAATCTGGAAATGCGCGGCACCGATGTGACGTTCTACCGAAAATGCATGGACAACGGTACCGTCCATCGGGTTGCCATGCCCGCCTCGGATCGTGGGTACTTGATTGGCGTATCGATGAACAGTGGTCATCGGCGCGACATTTTCCGTGGGCAACGCAAGATTGCACGACAATTCAGCGACGACTCGATCTATATCCGCGATATGTCCGACGACTATCGCGCCGATCTTCACGGCAATTTCGATTTCGTGCTCATCGAGCTGCCTGGATTATTTTTTGATCGTCTCGATGCCGAACGCGACGCGGGCCGGTTCGCCGGACTGACATGTTCGATCGATCAGCGTGACCCGGTACTGGGCCACCTTGCCCGCGCGGTCGCCGGGTGTTTCGATACCGCGGGCGCGCTGAACGCGCTCTTCGTCGAACAGATGGGGCTTGCCATCGGCATCCATCTTTCGAAGCAATACGGAACGCCTTTGCTTCCCGCAAGCCGTATGGGTGGCATGCTGTCGCGCGCGCAGGAAGCGCTGGCAAAAGAACTGCTGATCGCGAACCTGAATGAAGGCATGGCAATCGCGGACGTCGCTCGCGAATGCAATCTGTCACGCGGCTATTTTATTCGCGCATTCGCCAAGACCACCGGTCGCACGCCGCATCAGTGGTTACTGGATCAACGCATTCAGAAGGCCCGCAAGCTCGTCGAGTCATCGGAGATGACGTTAACCGAAATTGCCACTTGTTGCGGGTTCGCCGACCAAAGCCATTTAAACCGCACCTTCACCCGGGTCGTTGGCAAACCGCCCGGCGCCTGGCGACGTCGGGGCGGCCGCTGACGCGATAAGCAAGCGGGTAATCAACGCCCGGTCCAGCCGCCCAGAAAATCGAGCAGCAACGCATTGACGCGCTCGGGCTGCTCTTCCTGCGGCAGATGACCGCAACGTGAGATCGGCTCGGCGCGCAGATTGGTCGCCATCCCCTCCCACACCGCCTTCATATCGAACATTCCACCGACCGCGTAAAAGTCCTCGCCCCATATTGCCATCGTCGGGCAGGCGATCCGGATGTCGGCGTCCGCCTGATCTTGCTCGACGTCCTGCGCGTTCGCTCGGTAGTCCGACATCGCGCCCCGTACGGCGCCTGGTCGCTTGTACGCTTTCACGTACGTCTCGAAATCCGTTCCCTCGATCGTGTGCGGGTTGTAACACCAGTCGGAGAAGAAATGGCGCAACCAGGCCTCCTCATTGCCGGCGATCAGCGTCTCGGGCAAGTCCACTACCAGATGGAACAGGAAGAACCAGTATGCGCGCGCCGTTTTCGGACTCATGTTTTCTGCAACGATACGCGTCGGCACATTGTCCATGACCACCAGCCGGTCGACACGTTCCGGATGATCCTTCGCGAGCCGCGTAGCAACCCGTGCGCCGCGATCGTGCCCGACCAGCACGACTTTCTCGATCCCCAGCGCGTCCAGCAGGCGGATGATGTCCAGCGCCATGTTGCGCTTGTCGTATCCGGACGCCGGCTTGTCGGTTTCGCCGTAGCCGCGCAAATCCGGCGCAATCACGCGATACGTTCGGGCGAGCACCGGAATCTGGTGGCGCCATGCGTAGCTGGTCTCCGGAAAGCCATGGAGCAACACGACAACCGGCCCGCTGCCTGCGTCGAGGTAATGTTGCCTGATGCCGTTCGCGACCAGCGTATGGTGAGTGACTGCAATGTTTTCCAACGTTTCCACGATCGATCCTTCAAAAAGTCTTGGAAAATTGCCGCTGCCTGCGCGGCATCAAGGGCCAGGCGTTACACTGGTCCTGGGCATCGGCGAAGCGTCGTAGTTGACAGGCACCCAGTCAAAGGTGTCACCATCCTTCCGCACGTGCCCGAGTCCCGGAAACGAAACATGGGCCGCACCGACGAGGTAACGTCGGTCCGCAACTTCACGCAGAATTTCCTGTCGAGATTCGTGCGCTTCCGATGGATCGCTGTCGTACTTGACGGTAGCTTGCAGTTGCCGAAGCTGAATTGCAGCGACATGCACGACATCCCCCCAGACCAGCAGGCGCGCGGAGCCGCTTTCGACCAGATAGGCCATCTGGCCAGGTGTGTGGCCAGGAAGTGAAATCGCACGAATGCCCGGTTCGAGTACGCCGTCGCGATCGTACGTCTTGAACCGCCCAACAGCACGGTAAGGTTCTATTGCCGCTGTTGCTGCGTCAAAGAACGGCGCGAGAAGCGGCGACGCTTGAGTCTTGTTGGCCGGATTGAGCCAGTAGTCGGCCTCCTTGCGGCTTACCCTGACAACTGCATTCGGAAACACGGCCACACCTTTCGAAGCAATACCGCCGATGTGGTCTTCGTGCATGTGGGTAAGCAAAACCTCGTCGACCTGTTCCGGTCGATAGCCGGCTGCACGAAGGTTGTCGACCAATCGTCCGCAGCAATCACCATACAGCGAGCCAGCGCCAGCATCGATCAAGATCAGTTTCTCTCCGGTATTCACCAGAAACGCATTGATCGATCCTTGCACGGGCGGCGCAAGGAATGCGCGCTGCAGATCGTTCTCGATGTCTGCATTCGACACACCTTCGACCACCTTGTCGATCGGGAACGGATGGGTTCCGTCCGACAGCGCTGTAACTTCGAACGTCCCCACCATCGTTCTGTAGAAGCCCGGCGCCTGTTTGCCGGCAAACGGTGCGGCAGCAAAGGCAGCAGCTACCCATGCCGTCGCGAACCCAGCCAGACACAGCTTCAAGCACTTGCGCGCGTGCATCCAGGCTCTTTCTCGAAAGCTTTCCATTCAAGTCCTCTGGTGTTTGGTCATGTGCATCCAGCATAACGACCGCCGCACGCTGCGTCCCTAAACTTCCTGAATCGTTCTGATTCGTTTTCTTTAGTCGCTAACGTGAGACCCGGCACCGCGACCCCGAGGTCTCCGATCACTTCCGTCGCTTCCGGAAACGAGATATTGCGGTCGCCCTGATCACTGAGGAGCGTCGTCGCTGACGCGAGTCTCGATCGATATGTGTACAGGGAATTGCATGCCTATACGCAAGGAGTATCGACTGTGCCCGGATGTCTAAACCGACCTCCGCATGTATGGATAGCTTGATTGCCAGCACCCATCTATCTTTTGTCTGAAGCACGGCAGTTGATTGACAAGATCACGTGAGCGGAGGCCTGCACCAGCGGTGCATCACCGGTGACGAACCGTGCCACCCTCGACCGTTCGACCAGGACTGAACGTATCCATGGACAAGATCACAAACATGCGCATCTTCGCGCGCGTCGCGGAAGTCAAGAGCTTCACTGCAGCGGCGGAGCACTTGCAATGCACAACAGGCAGCGTTTCGCGCGCCGTGTCGACACTCGAAATCCAGCTACGAGCCCGACTGCTGAACCGCACGACGCGTTCAATTTCGCTAACCGAACCAGGTGAACACTACTATCGGAAATGCAAGAAAATCCTCGCTGATCTCGAGGATGCGGAGACTGAAGTCGGCACGGCGCACCTGTGTGCGCGAGGTCAATTAAAAGTACATTGCATGCCTGAAGTCGGACGCGTGCCCTTGACGCACGCAATCGTCGACTATCGACGAGATTTCCCCGCCGTTTCCGTCAATCTCCGATTCGCGCCGAGAACTGGAAATCTGGTTGAAGAGCATGTCGATGTCTCAATCGTCTCAGCGAAGTCGCTGCCGAATTCAGAAAACGTCGCGAAGCGGGTCGGGGAATGCCGCCGAGTCCTAGTAGCAGCACCATCGTTCGTCCGTGAGCATGCGATCGAGACAATCGACGATCTATCGCAGCATGCACTGACTCCGATCCCGCTAGCAGCCCGTTCTGTACGACCGGCGATCCAGGCTACTGTGCCCGGACATGTCAGCCGAGATTCCCATGCGCCGTTCGTCGTTGACGACCCGGAAGCTATCCGGATCGCGCTGCTTGCAGGAATCGGCGTCGGCGTGCTGCCACTTCATTGCATTGCGGACGACATACTTGAGGGTCGCCTGATACCACTATTTCCCGACCACACCATCGAAGGTACGAGTATTTTCATCGTCTATCCGTGTCGTCAGTTTCTCGATGCCAAGATCGCCACGTTTGTTGATTTTCTGACGGTGCGGTTGCGAGAAATACTCAGCGCGGCAACGACAACGCAGCAAGCAACTCGCACCGCGTTCAGACGCTCTGTCCCGCAGGCTCAAAGCTGACGACCGAATACAGTGGCTTCCAGGCGTCAAGAATTTCACCTTTCCGATAGCGGGTTAGGAGACTCGCCCAGCCCCATCACCAATTGCTTTTCCATGAGCGATCAGTCGCGTGATCGACCAGACCCTGGAGTTCTCCGGCGAAGCACATCAACGTGCCACCGGAACGCGTGGCGCTGGTATGCCGAGTTGGTAAGTGAGCGTCGCGCCGTATGCGAACACGACGGCGAACACTGGCAAATTTCGATTGACGGCCGTCGTCTGGCGGGCGATCACTCGTTCGATATGGCCCTCCTCAACGCATATGCAATCACAAAGGCGCGGGAGGCTCTGGGGCGAACGCAGACCGTCTTGCCGTAACCAGACCGCTTTCATTTCCTATTGCACAAAATCGCTGCCGGTCGCTCCGGTCGTGGGTACTGCCGGCACGCGCTGGACTGGGCATACACGCAAATACGAGCCGACTAGGTGCTCGACAGCCATCTAACGGGAGCGGTCGAGGGCGTCTATTACGCTGTCGGCAACACGATCCAGGCATCCGGCGGCCATGACGGCACGTATCTGGGTGCCGAACTCAAATTCGGATGGTAGGTGTGGCCGATTTATTGAAATCGTTGAAAAACATACCTGTTGCCGCATGGATGCCACCTAACCAGGCTTCGAACCATCGATTCCAACGAGGATCGAAGTGGCTTGATGCGGATTCCGGACGCCTACACGACGCCCATGCAGTGCGCACCGATAAGAATTTTCCTAAAAATGAAATATATCAACGCACTGAATTAGTTTATTTTTTCCAGTCCAATCTCCTCAAACATCCGGATCCGGAATCCGCGCCGACTGGATCACGACCAGCGTGTCCCCTTTCTCGATCCGGCACGGCGGGTCTTCATAGAACGAAAAGATCTTCCCGCACCGATCGAGCCCGACGACGATCGCGCCCGGCACGACGTTCGTCATGCAGCCGACTTCCTGCGGCATCGCCTCGCGCTCCAGCAGCGTCGCGCGGCCGCGCGTCGACAGCATGTCGTTCACGAACGGCACGATATAGCGGCTATGCACGGCGTCCGCGAGCAGCAGCGCGCCGATCTTCGTCGACGACACGATCACGTCCGCGCCCGCCTGCCGCAACTGCCGCTGGTACAGGTTCTCCTGGATCCGCACGACGATCTTCGTATCGGGCGCGATGCTGCGCACCGACAACGTGAGCAGTATCGCGGTCGGATCATCGGTCACCGAAATGATCACGGCCTTCGCTTCGCGCACCTGTGCCTGCTGCAGCAGATCCTCGTGCGCGGGATCGCCGAGCAATCCCGCCACGCCGAGCGACGTCGCGGCCTCGATCGCCTGCTGCTGCGAATCGATCACGATGAGCGTCGCCGGATCGACACCGCTTTCGAGCAGTTCGCGCACGGCGATCGAGCCGGACAAGCCATAACCGCAGACGACGATGTGATCGGACAACTGTTTCTGCAGGCGTTTCATGCGGAATTCCTCGATGACGCGCTGGATCACGAACTGATACGCCGTGCCCAGGAAAATGAACCAGATGACGATGCGGATCGGCACGATGAAGAACGCATCGATCAGGCGCGCCCGCGCGGTGACGGGCACGATGTCGCCATAGCCGACCGTCGCGACCGTGACCATCGTGAAGTACACGAGATCGGCGACGGTCATCGGCGTGCTCTTGGTCGAATCGCGCAACCCGTCGCGATCGAGATACAGCACGAGGAACGCGAGCGTGCACAGCAGCACGACCGCGCCGATGCGGAACAGCAGCGTGCGCCGCGGCGACGTCGCGGGACGCGTGAACAGCGTGCGCGCACGCGGCGCCTGCCACGGATTGCGGGCGCGACGCAGGCGTGAGCGCAACGAGCGGCGCTGGGCGGAGGGCGAAGCCAACGGGGAATCTCCTGAAGGATGCGGGCTCGATTCTACGATGGGTCGGCCGCGACCGGCCGGCGTCCTCGTGTCGATGCGCCGATGCGGCCGTTACAGCATGCTGCGCGGCCGCACCATCGTGCCGTCGACGAAGCGCTGCGCACGAAACGCCGACAGGTCTAGCGACGGCGCCCCCGTGTCGATCCATTCGGCCAGCAGCCGCCCGACGATCGGCCCCATCGCGAAACCGTGTCCGCAGAACCCCGTCGCGATCGCGAGCCCGGACGGCGTGCCCGGCGCATCGATCACCGGAATGCCGTCGGGCAGCACGTCGATCAGGCCGGCCCAGGCCTCGACGATCTGCGCGTCCTTCAGCGCGGGAAAGATCGCCTTGAGTTTCGCAAGCGCGCGCGGCGCATGCGCGCGATTCGGCTGCGGCTGCGGATCGCGCGGCTCTATCGGCCCGGTCGCCCCGTTGATGCGTGCCAGCGCATCGCGCCACGCGGCCCCGTTCACGTGCAGCCGGAATTTGTCGCGCTGCGCCCAGAACTCCGGCCAGAACAGGCTCAACCCGCGCAGGTGGCCAAGCGTCAGGTCGACGTCGACCTGCATGTCGTCGGCAAGATTGATCGCACCGTTCTTGCGCTGCCGGATACCGAGGCCGTGGCCCCACACCGTGGACGCCGACACCGGCGGCACCACATTGGTGCGCATGCAGGTGCCGCGCACGGCCTGTTGCGGGAGCCGGATGCCGACGCCATCGAGCAGCCGGAAGCTGGTCGCGCCGGCCGCGCAGATCACGCGCCGCGTGCGGATCGTGCCGCGCTCGGTCACGACGCCGACCACCGCACCGCCGGCCGTCTCGATCGCGGTCACGCCGCAGCCTTCGAAGAAGCGCGCGCCCGCCTCGGCGGCACGCGCGGCGAACGCGGCGGCCACGCGACGCGGCTCGGCCTGCCCGTCGGTCGCGGTGTACAGCCCGCCGAGCGTGCGTGCGTCCGGCGAAAGGCCGCTGACGCGCGCGTCGATCTGCGCGCGCGTCAGCGTACGCGTGTCGAGCCCGTGCTCGCGCGCGACGGCGAGCCACGCGTTGAACGACGCCCAGTCCGTTTCGTTGTCCGCAATATAGAGACAGCCGCCCTGCCGCCATTCGAGATCGAAACCGAGGGTTTCCTCTAACTCCTCCCAGATCTTGATGCCGGCCATCATCAGCGGCACCTCGGCCGCTTCGCGCCCCTGCTGCCGCACGAAGCCCCACGCACGGGTCGACCGCTGTCCGGCGAGGCGCGACTTGTCGAGCACGACGGCCTTCAGGCCGCGCAAGCTCAGGTAATACGCGGCTGCGCAGCCCATGATGCCGGCGCCGGCGATCACGATATCGGCTTCTGCCGGGAAGGCGGTATCGGCGAGGGTCAGGGCATCATGCAGCGGATAGGTTGTCGTCATTGTTTCCTGTTAGGCGTTAATGCATTCGAATGTGGGCGGCGGTGGTAACGTCGTGACACACCTTTCACACAAACGCACCTTTCGCCACGCTGAATAACGACCATTTTGCGGTAAAGTTATCTTTTCCGCGCGTGGCCGGTCGGCTCGCCCCTGGACGTCATGAAGACTGTCCGTCGAGACTGCCGCAAGGCGTCGTTCTGAACGTCACGATCCGTTCCCGTAGCATGACCACTGAAGCAATCACCACGGATTCCCTCGCGGTTGCCGAGCGCGTGCGCGAGCTGATGACCCGCAACGGCATCGGCAAGCGCCAGCAGACCACCGAGCTGTGCCGCATCCTCGACCTGAGTTTCTCGCAAGGCCACCGCAAACTGCGCGGCAGCAGCCCCTGGACGCTCGCGCAGATCAAGAAAGTCGCCGAAGCGTACGGCGAACCCGCCGCGCAGCTGTTCGGCGCGCAAACGCTCGACCCCGGCATGGTCGGCGCCTATTCGCAGGAGGCCGTCCTTTACGCGGGCGTCGCCGAGATTCCGTGCACCGCCTGGATCGGCGCGCCGCTCGAAGCCGGCGCGCGCCCCGAATTCGTCGCGTACGAACAGAACGGCCGCTGGCGCGTGCTGCGCCACACCGGCGTGCTGTACCAGAACGCGTACGACGTGCACAAGATCGAGATCTATCCGCGCCGCGCGGAAAGCGACAAGCTCGTCGTCGCGGTGATCGACCCCGATCGCGTCAGCGCGACCGAGCTGTGCCGCTATCTCGAACGCCAGGGTTTCGCGACCGCCGCATTCGACGGCCTCGCGCCGTTCGTCGACGCGCTGCAGGGCCAGGCGTTCGACGCGGTCCTGACCGAATGGCTGTTCGACGACAGCACGGCCGCCACCGCGATCAAGGCCGTGCGCACGTCCGACAACCCGGGCGCACCGATCTTCGTGCTGACCGGCGACCTGCTCACCGGCCGCGCGAGCGAAGCCGACATCAGCGAAGTGATCCGCGCGTTCGACGTCGTCTGCTACGAAAAGCCCGCGCGCATGGCGATCCTCAGCGCCGATCTCGCGAAACGGCTCGCCCGCGGGTAACGTCCCAGGGCCGTTCTTCCTCCTGACGGCCAACGTCCGCGCGGCACGGCGGTCGTGAACCGGTGCATAGCTCAGTACAATAGCCGCACCCGTTCACGCCCACGCCGGCTTCCGCCGCCCGACGCCATGGCCCGCCTCATCCCCGACGACTGGAAAAGCCTCGCCGCGACCGGCGCGGCCGAACGCGAGCGCGAAACGCTCGCCGCGCTCGAACACGCGCTGCCCGACAGCTACACCGTGTATCACGGCGTGCACTGGACCCGCGCCGACCAGGCGTTCTCTGTGTTCGGCGAGGCCGCGTTCGTCGTCGTGAGCCCGGCCGGCCGCGTGCTGCTGATCGAGCAGAAGGCCGGCTTCCTGCGCGAAACGCCGAAGGGGCTCGTGAAGGTCTATCTGCAGAAGGAACGCAATGTCCCGATCCAGCTCGCGCGCACGCAGGAAACGCTGCACCGGCGCCTGACGGCCGCGCTCGGCGCGGGCGTCTACGGCGTCGAGGCGCTGCTGTACTGCCCCGACTACTCGATCCGCGACGCATCGATCGCCGGCGTCGCGGCCGACCGCATCGTCGATGCGTCGCGCAAGGCGCAGCTCGCGCAGGTGATCCTGCAGATCCTGCCGGAAGACGACGAGCACTTCCCGAACGCGCCGAAACTGCACCACTTCCTCGCGGACGAGCTCGCGCTCACGCCCGACACGAGCGCGCTCGTCGGGCAGGCCGGCACGCTCGTCACGCGGCTGTCGGGCGGGCTCGCCGCGTGGGCGCGCCAGCTCGAATTCGCACCGTTCCGGCTGCGCGTCACCGGCACGGCCGGCTCGGGCAAGACGCAGCTCGCCGTGCAGGCGATGCGCGATGCGGTCGCCGCCGGCAAGCGCGTGCTCTACGTGTGTTTCAACCGGCCGCTCGCCGACTACATCGCGCGCATCGCGCCGCCCGGCGCGAAGATCGCGAACTACCACCAGTTGTGCGACTGGGTCGCGCGTGACGGCGGCTATACACCCGACTTCCAGGTGCCCGGCGAATTCGAACGGCTCGAAGCGCGCTTCGCGGCAACCCCGATTCCCGAGCGCTGGCGCTTCGACGTGCTGGTCGTCGATGAAGGACAGGATTTCCATGCGCCGTGGGCGGCCGCCCTGGCGCGCCTGCTGGCGCCGGAAGGCGCATGGTGGTGGCTGGAAGATCCGCTGCAGAATTTGTACATGCGCGAGCCCGTCGCGCTGCCGGGCTGGGTCACGCTGAAGGCGCTCACGAACTACCGGAGCCCGCGCGATCTGCTCGAATTCGTGCGCGACATCGTCGGCCGGGTCGAGCCGCTGGCGGCCGAGCTACGCTCGGGCAGCCCGTTCGACGGTTCGGATCCGTCGGTGTCGTCGTACGGGGAAGAAGGCGCGTCGGCAGACGCGCTGGCCGACGCCTGCATCGACGCGACCAAGCGGGCGATCACGCACGCGCTGTCGCTCGGCTTCCGCAAGCAGGACATCGCGGTGCTGTCGTATCGCGGTCGCGAAGGCTCGGTGCTCGCGCCGCTCGACCAGCTCGGCCCGCACCGGCTCAAGAGCTTTACCGGCAAGTACGACCTGTTCGGCAACCCGGAGTATCGCGAAGGCGACGTGCTGCTCGATTCGATCTACCGCTTCAAGGGCCAGTCGGCGCCGTGCGTGATCCTCACCGAGGTCGACTTCGACACGCTCGACGCGCGTGCCGCGCGCAAGCTGTTCGTCGGCGCGACGCGTGCGACGATGAAGCTGCTGATCGTCGCGTCGTCCCGCGCGGCCGCGCAACTCGCGGCCGTCTGATGTAACGGGCGGACGGCAGGCGGGCCAGCGCCCGCCCGTCGCCGCCCACGGTCGATCAGGCGACGCGGAACGCGCCGACCGCGCGGCGCAGCCCGTCGGCCTGCTCTTCCAGCGACGCGGCCGCCGCCGCGGCCTGCTCGACGAGCGCCGCGTTCTGCTGCGACACCTGGTCCATCTGCGACACCGCGCGGTTCACCTGCTCGATCCCGTCGCGCTGCTCGTTCGACGCCGCCGCGATCTCGGTCATGATGCCCGTCACGCGGCCGATCGCCTGCTGGATGTCCTGCATCGTCGCGCCAGCCGTGCCGACGAGCCGCGAGCCGGTCGCGACGCGCTCCACCGATTCCCCGATCAGCGTGCGGATTTCCTTCGCCGCCGACGCCGAACGTTGCGCGAGCGTGCGTACCTCGCCCGCGACCACCGCGAAGCCGCGGCCCTGCTCGCCCGCGCGCGCGGCTTCGACCGCCGCGTTCAGCGCGAGGATGTTGGTCTGGAACGCGATGCCCTCGATCGTGCCGATGATGTCGGCGACCTTCTGCGAGCTCTGGTCGATCTCGTTCATCGTGCCGATCACTTCGCCGACCACCGTCGCGCCGCGCGTGGCGATCTCGCTCGCGGTATCCGCGCAGGCCTGCGCCTGCATCGCATTGTCCGCGTTCTGCTTCACGGTCGCGGTGAGCTGTTCCATGCTCGCGGCCGTTTCCTGCAGCGCGGACGCCTGTTCCTCGGTGCGCTGCGACAGGTCGGTGTTGCCGGCCGCGATCTGGTGCGTCGCCGTCGAGATCGCTTCGGAACCCTGGCTGACCTGGCGGACCGTATCCGCGAGGCTGCGCTGCATGCCGGTCACGCCCTTGACCAGTTCGGCCATCTCGTCACGCGACGACCAGCGTACTTCCGACGTCAGGTCGCCTTCCGACAGGCGGCGGAAATGCGACAGCAGCCGGTTCACCGGCTGGGTGATCGCGTAATGCAGGCCGATCGCGCAACCGAGGCACGCGGCCAGGCCGAACGCGATACCGGCGATCGCGCCCGCGCGCATCCAGCCGTAATAGGTCTGCGCGGTGTCGTACACGTCCTTGCCGCGTGCGACCTGGTACGCATCGAGCGCATCGGTCGCCTGCGTGAGCGCGACCGACAGCGGCGGCGCAACCGACATCAGCAGCCGGTCGGCCTCGTCGCGACGGCCGTCGCGGACCGCGTCGATCATCGGCTTCAGCGCCTGCCCGATCAGCGCCTGGCGCGCGGCGTCGAGGCGGCTCGCGAGCGGGCCTTCGTCGCCGTCGTGCGGCATCGACGCGTAGCCGCGCCAGGCAGTGTCGGCCTTCGCGAGATAGTTCTCGGCCTTCTTGACGAGATCGGGCACTTCCGGCGCTTCCGGATGCAGCATCGCGCGGTCGAGCGTCGTGCGCACGATCGTCAGGTTCAGGCTGGCCGCCGACAGCGCGGTCTTCGCAGCCAGTTGCTGCGTATAAGCCTCGTCGAGCGCGCGGTTCGAGCTCTGCATGCCGGCGAGGCCGATCAGCCCCGATACGACGAGCAGCGCGGCAACGAGGCCGAGCGTGGAGAAAATCCGCGTACGGATCGAGAAACGGGAAAACAGGGCGTTCAGGTTCATGACGGGACGTGAGCGGTGAAAAGAGCCGCGGCAATCGGTCCGCAGCACTCTGGATTACGGTTTGCCTGCAAAAAACTTGAGTCCGTCCCCGCTTTCCCGTGATCCCGGTCAATTTTCCGGGCCGGCAATCTCCTGTTACGGTTGCAACACATCGAGGCTGAGCAGAAATTGACCAGTCAACTATCAATGGCTATATTCGACACAATTCCCTGCCATGGCAGATATCTCGATGACAACCAACATCCTCCTCACTCCGCCGGCCGCCGAAACGGCCCGCCGCGACGCGCCGACCGGGCTGATCGTCGCCGCGCTGCTGCTCGTCATGCTGCTGTCCGCACTCGACCAGACGATCGTGTCGACCGCGCTGCCGACGATCGTCGGCGAGCTCGGCGGGCTCGACCAGTTGTCGTGGGTCGTCACCGCTTACCTGCTCTCCTCCACCGTCGTGCTGCCGCTGTACGGCAAGCTCGGCGACCTGTACGGCCGCAAGATCGTGCTGCAAGCCGCGATCGTGCTGTTCCTCGCGGGCTCCGCGCTGTGCGGCGTCGCGCAGGACATGACGCAGCTGATCGTGCTGCGCGCGCTGCAGGGGCTGGGGGGCGGCGGCCTGATGGTCGTCACGATGGCCGCGATCGGCGATCTGGTGCCGCCCGATCGCCGCGCGCGCTACCAGGGGATGTTCGGCGGCGTGTACGGCCTCGCGACGATCATCGGCCCGCTGCTCGGCGGCTTCCTGGTCGAGCACCTGTCGTGGCGCTGGATCTTCACGATCAACCTGCCGCTCGGCTTTCTCGCGCTCGCGGTGATCGGCGTCGCGTTCCGGCCGCACGGCGCGCACGTGAAGCACCGGATCGACTACATGGGCGCCGCGTTCCTCGCCACCGCCCTCACCTGCGTGATCCTGTTCACGAGCGAAGGCGGCTCGCTGCTGCCGTGGACGTCGCCGCAACTGTGGATGACGCTCGTGCTCGGCATCGTCGCGATCGGCGGCTTCATTTATGAAGAGCGGCTCGCGGCCGAGCCGATCATGCCGCTCGAGCTGTTTCGCCATCGCACCTTCGTGCTGGTCAGCCTGATCGGCTTCGTCGTCGGCATCGCGCTGTTCGGCTCGGTCACGTTCATTCCGCTCTACCTGCAGGTCGTGAAGGGCTCGACGCCGTCGCAGGCCGGGATGCAGCTGCTGCCGATGATGGGCGGAATGCTCGTGACGTCGATCGTCAGCGGCCGGCTGATCTCGCGGCTCGGCTCGTACCGGATGTTCCCGATCCTGGGCACGCTGACCGGCGGCATCGCGATGGCGCTGCTGTCGACGCTGACGCTCGATACGCCGCTGCACACGATGTATGCGTACATGGCGCTGCTCGGGATCGGCCTCGGCATGGTGATGCCCGTGCTCACGCTTGCCGTGCAGAACACGGTCGAATTCCGGCACATGGGCGTCGCGACGTCGGGCGCAACGCTGTTCCGCTCGATCGGCGGCTCGCTCGGCGTCGCGGCGTTCGGCGCGCTGTTCTCGCACGGGCTACAGTCGCGGGTGATGGCTGCGCTGCCGGCCGGCACGGCGCTGCCGCCCGCGCTCGGCCCGGCTGCCGTCCACCAGTTGCCGGATGCCGTGCGCGACGCGTACCTGCATGCGTTCGCCGGTTCGCTGCACGTCGTGTATCTGGCCGCGGCGACGGTCATCGCGATCGCGTTCGTGCTCGCGTGGTTCGTCGAGGATGCGCCGCTGCGCAAGCACCACTGAGCCTCCCGTGGATCGCGACGCGAGCGTCGAGCCGCCTCGCGATCCCCATCCCCCGCCATCACGGCACCAGCACGACCCCGCCCGTCGTCGCACGCGACTCCAGCAACCGGTGCGCATCGGCCGCCTGTTCGAGCGGCAGCCGCGCGCCGATCTCCACATGCATGCCGCCCGCGAGCCGTTCGAGCGTCGCGCGCGCAGCCGCCCGATATCCGTCGACGTCACGCGCGATGAAGCCCAGCACGCTCGGCCGTGCCAGCGCGATCGACCGCGCCGGCCCCAGTTCGTCGAGATCGAACGTCTGCCGCGCACCGATCGCGGCCACCTGCCCGATGCTCGCGACCATCCCGAACGGACGGACCGCGCCGAGCGTGCGCGTCAGCACGTCGCCGCCGATCCCGTCGATCGCGTAATCGACCCCCGCGCCGCCGCCGAACGCGCGTGCCGCCGCGACGAAATCCTCCTCCCGGTAATCGACGACCGCGTCGGCGCCATGCTTGCGAACAAGCGCGGCTTTCGCGGCCGACCCGACCGTGCCGATCACCCGCGCGCCGAGCGCACGCGCCCATTGCGTCGCCAGCAAGCCGACGCCGCCGGCGGCCGCATGCACGAGCACCGTGTCGCCGGCGCCGACCTGCCGGACGCGATGCAGCAGCATGTAAACGGTGATCCCTTTCAGCAGCCCGGCCGCGGCGGCTTCGTCGCTCAGGCCGTCGGGAATCGGCAGCACACGCCCGGCCGGCATCGTGCGCAGGCTCGCATAGCTGCCGGTCGGCATGCCCGCATACGCGACGCGCTGGCCGGGAACGAGATCCGTCACGCCCGGCCCGACCGCATCGATCACGCCGGCCGCTTCGACACCGAGCGCATCCGGCAGCGCCGGCAACGCGTGCGCGCCCGACCTGAAATAGATGTCGACGAAATTCACGCCGATCGCGGTCTGGCGAATCCGTACTTCGCCCGCGCCGGGCGGCGCGACGGGCGCATCGACGCGGCGCAGCACGCCGGCGTCGCCGTAGCGGTCGATCCCGATCCGGATGGCGGTGGCAGTCTGGGTCATGACGTTCCTCGTAATCGAATGAAGTGACACGATCATCCCATCGTGCATAATCGAACGGAATTCCCGTCAATCGCCCATCTACTGTGCAAAATTCGACCGATCACGATCCCGGTTCCGCGTCCGCGCTGCCGATGAGCTGGGACGACATCCGTTATTTCCTCGCGGTGATGCGCGGCGCATCGACGCGCTGGAGTCCGCGCTCGGCATCCGGCTGTTCGACCGGCTGCCGCGCGGCTGGCCGCCGACCGACGAAGGGCTGCACCTTGCCGAGCACGCCGCACGCCTCGAAACCGACGCACATGCGTTCGCGCGTGCCGCCCAGGGCGCGGCGGCGCTCGACGGCGTGGTGCGCGTATCGGCGTCGCCGGTGTTCGCCAGCCACTTCCTCGCGCCGCGGCTCGCCCGCGCGCAGCGCGCATGGCCGGCGCTGCGCATCGACCTGCTGGGCGAGATGCACGCGGCGAACCTGTACGCACGTGAAGCCGATCTCGCCGTGCGGCTGTCGCGGCCGACCGAGCCGGGGCTCGCCGCGCGCCGGCTGGGCACGATGCGTTTCGCGCTGTGCGCAGCACCGGAATGGGCGGATGCACCGCCCGACACCTGGCCGTTCGTCGGCTACGACGACGCGCTCGCTCAGACGCCGCAGCATCAGTGGCTCGCCCGCTTCGCGGCCGGCCGCCGTTTCGCGTTCGTCACCAACGATCTGGCCGCGCAGCATCGCGCGTGCGCGGCCGGCGCCGGCGTTGCGCTGCTGCCGCGGTTTCTCGTCGACGATCCGGCCGCGCATGCGGGCGCGCCGCTCGTCGAGCTGACGGCTGCACCGCGCTGCGACATCGAGCGCGAGATCTGGCTCGTGGTGCACCCGGACGTGCGCCGGTCGCCGCGCGTGCAGCGCGTCGCCGACGCAATCGCCGAAGCCGTTCACGCAGCGGCCGGCCGGCTGTAGCCGGGTGCCGCCGAACAACGCTTTGCGATCCGCTCCAGCGACCGGCATAGTGGCGCTTTGAATTCACCGGACTGCCGCCATGCCGACCGCCCCCGCCTGTGTCGTTCGCGACGCAACCGACGCCGACCTCGACGCGATCCGCGCGATCTATGCGCACCACGTGCACCACAGCGTCGCGTCGTTCGAGGAAACGCCGCCCGATGTCGCCGAACTGCGCGCGCGCCGCGACGCGGTGCTACGCGACGGGCTGCCGTATCTCGTCGCCGAATGCGACGGCCGCGTGGCCGGCTACGCGTACGCGACGCCGTACCGCACCCGCCGTGCATACCGCTTCACGATCGAGGACTCGATCTACATCGACGATGCGCAGCGCGGGCGCGGAATCGGCCGCGCACTGCTCGCCGCGCTGATCGAACGCTGCGAGGCCGGCCCGTGGCGGCAGATGATCGCGGTGATCGCCGACGGCGGTACCGGCGGCTCGACGTCACTGCATCGCGCGTTCGGTTTCGAGCCGGCCGGCGTGCTGAAGGCGGTCGGTTTCAAGCACGGCCGCTGGATCGATACGGCGCTGCTGCAGCGCCCGCTCGGTAACGGCGCGGACACGCTCCCCGTCTCGCCTGAGCCTGTCGCGTCGCGCTAGAATGGCCGCATGTCAAAACAGACTCATTCCACACCCGACGAGGCAGCGCCGGACGCCCGCAACGAGTACACGGTCGACGAACTCGCGCGCGTGTCCGACACGACCGTGCGCAACGTCCGTGCGTACCAGGATCGCGGTTTGCTCGCGCCGCCGGAAAAGCGCGGCCGCGTCGGCATTTACGACGACACGCACGTCGCGCGGCTGAAACTGATCAACCACCTGCTCGCGCGCGGCTACACGCTGTCGAACATCCAGGACCTGATCAAGGCGATCGACGAAGGCCACGACCTGCGCTCGATCCTCGGTCTCGAAAACGCGATCGGCGGCCGCTGGTCGCACGAACTGCCGAAGACCTATTCGCTTGCCGCGCTCGCGCAGATGTTCGGCCCGCAGGCCACCACGCAGCTGTCGCGCGTGACCGAACTCGGCCTGCTCGAACGGCGCGGCCTGTCGTTCGTCGCCAAGAGTCCCGCGCTGCTCGAAGCGGCCGCCGCGATGACGAAGGAAGGCATTCCGCCGCGCGAGCTGCTCGACGTGATCAGCCTCGCACGGCCGCATTTCGACGCGATCGCGCGGCTGCTGGTCGATCTCGTCGTGAAGCGGCTCGACCGCTACGACGCGGGCACGCTGCCGCCCGCCACCGACGTGCCCGAACTGGTCGACGCGATCTGGCGCCTGCGCCCGCTCGCGGCCGTGTTCGTCGAAGGCGAGACGAACCGCGCACTGGAAACCGCGGCAAGCGCGTATCTCGGCGGCCGCGTCGCGACGATCCTCGACAAGAAGCTCAGCGACGAGGCCGCGCGGCAGTCCGGCACACCTTCGCCGGAACACGGCGGCGACGAAGCATAGGCGCGCCGCCGTCATATTGATATCGGCAATGCTTCGTTTGCGGGCGTGATTGCCCATGCGACGATTCTTCCAACCGAGCGGCACCGCCGCCCGCCCGAAGACGTTTTGCATGGAGTCCGTTCGATGATTCGTTTCACCCGCTGGATCGCCCGCACCGCCGCCGTCACCACGCTCGTCGCGCTGTCCGCCGCGTCGGCCTTCGCGCAAGGCGGCGCCGACAAGGTCGTGCGCATCGGCTACCAGAAGGCCGGCCTGCTGTCGGTCATCAAGGCGCAAGGTTCGCTCGAAGCGCGGCTCAAGCCGCTCGGCTATGGCGTGCAGTGGTTCGAATTCCCGGCCGGCCCGCAGCTGCTCGAAGCGCTGAACGCGAACAGCATCGACTTCGGCTATACGGGCGCGCCGCCGCCCGTGTTCGCCCAGGCGGCCGGCGTGCACTTCGTCTATGTCGGCGCGGAACCGCCGGCGCCGCACAACGAGGCCGTGATCGTGAAGGCCGATTCGCCGATCGGTTCGGTCGCCGGCCTGCGCGGCAAGAAGATCGCGCTGCAGAAGGGCTCGAGCGCGAACTACCTGCTGCTCGAAGCACTGAAGCAGGCCGGCGTGCGCTACGACGAAATCCGCCCCGTGTATCTTCCGCCCGCCGACGCGCGCGCCGCATTCGAGAGCGGCAACGTCGATGCGTGGGTCGTCTGGGATCCTTACTATGCGGCCGCGCAGAATGCGCTGAAGGTGCGGACACTGTCCGACTACACGGGCCTCGCGGCGACCAACAACTTCTACGAAGCCACGCAGGACTTCGCGCAGCAGCATCCCGACGTGGTCGGCGCGATCCTGAAGCAGGCGCGCGAGACGGGCCAGTGGGTCAACACGCATCCGGCCGACACGGCGGCGCTGATCGCACCGAAGGTCGGCCTGCCGCAACCGATTGTCGAGACGTGGATCAAGCGTGTCCCGTTTGGCGCGGTGCCGCTCGACGAAAAGATCGTCGCGGCCCAGCAGGGCGTCGCCGATGCGTTTTATGCGGCGAAGCTGATTCCGCAGAAGCTGAACGTGGCCGACAACGCATGGGTCGATAAAAGTGCGCAGCGTGCGCTCGCGGCGAAGTAGCGGGAACGCAGCGCGCAATGTGTCAAAACGGCCGCCGGGCACACGACTCGTCGGCCTTTCTTGTCCTTGTCGAATTTTCGGGAAACGCGGGACGCGCTGTCGGCGTTCGCGCCAGCGCGCGAGTCTCGCGTTTGCGTCTATTGTGGACGCCCCTGCACGCCATGCCGCATAGCACGCTCCGCCCTGCAGGGCCACATCGCTTCATCCGCAAAACGGGCTGCGAAGTGAAACAGTTACAAGTTAGTGATTGACGCCACCGCTGCCCAGCGGTTAATGTCTCGGTCGAAGTTCAAGAAGTCCGATTGCTGTTCATCAATTGATCGCTCCTCAGCGGTATTCGTTGTCCTCTCCCTCCTTGACGCTTCAAGCGCTCTTTCCAGAGCAAATCTTCATATTTTTTCTCAAGGAATCTTCATGGATACCGGTATCGTCAAGTGGTTCAACGACAGCAAAGGCTTTGGCTTCATCACGCCCGACAACGGCGGCGACGATCTCTTCGCTCACTTCTCCGAAATTCGCGCCGACGGCTTCAAGACGCTGGCTGAAAACCAGAAAGTGAGCTTCGAAACGAAGCAAGGCCCGAAGGGTCTGCAAGCGGCCAACATCAAGCCGCTGTAAAGTTTGAAGGATCCGGCGCCCCGTCACGGGCGCCGGGTTGCAGCGACATCCTCGCGGAGCCTGGTCTCCCAAAGTTGGCGCGATTGCTCTTGGCTGCATCGGTTCATTGAGCAGCTCGCCGCGCGCCACACGCCTCGTTGCACTTCATTCCCCCTCTGGCTGCCAAGCCCTTTTTCGCTTTACGACTGCGCCAGATTCAGCTCGCAATGGCTTTGAATCGGCATATCCGTGCACATCCGCACGGCACGCGCGCACTCGAACATGATTAAAATTAAAATGCATAACGAACAAATTCATCAATACAACGGCTATGCCGTCCAACCCTCGGCGCATCGTTTGCCCGACGGTAGTTTTTCGTCCAACCTGCTGCTTGAACGCGCCGGCAGCCCTCGCACCGAAGCCCGCTACCAGTTCTATTCGCTCGATTACTTCACGAGCGAGGAGCAGGCGTTGCAGCATTCGGCCCGCTGGGCACGCAACTGGGTCGACACGCGCGGTTAAACACAACGCCAGGCCCTCGATCCAGCGACGAGCAACGCGCCGACGGTCTTCGCCGGCCGACTGGCTTCACTAGCCTGCCCCCTCTCCGCCGAACGCGTTCCGTCTGATCAGGCACATCCCGATCGGCGGCCAGGGCGCGGTGGGGGGACATCCGGAAACACGCCGCCGATCGCTTCGGCCACGTGTTCCAGCCCGTTCGCGCGCTGTCCGACGATGACGACCTGCGCATTGCGCTGAGCACCATTCATCGCCGTGGCCAGTTCGATTTCCGCCCCGTCGCCACTCACCGACACCAGCCGACTCGTCGCATCGCGTCACAGATCGTCGTTCGACGACAACCATTCGGGCTCGTATGCACCCAGCGCGCGCGCCGGATAAGGCCATCGGAGCGGCGCATCGTCGATCCGCACGGGCGGAAGGAGCCGGGATGCCGGCCCCCACGACGTCGATTCGACGTGCGCCGCACGATCACGCTGATCGTCGGCAACCAGTTCGACCACCTCGCTCATCGGCTCCGAGCGCAACTTCAACTCGGGCGCCGTGCGCGCCAGCGAAGCGCGCACCTCGCTACCGAAACCCTCTTTCATTCGCATCGTCAGCCCGCGTATCGCGGCGGTCGCCATCAGGTAGCCCGTCGCGTGATCGATCGCCTGAACAGGCAAGTTCACCGGCTCATCACGGCCCATCACGCGCATGCCCGCCTCGGCGATTCCCGTGCTCATTTGAATGAGGCTGTCGAAGCCGCGCCGGTAACGCCATTCACCACTCCAGCCATAAGCGTCGAGCGACACGTCGATGAGCGCGGGATTCAGTCCGCGCCGATGCGCGGCATCGAGTCCCAGGCGCGCGAGTGCATCGGCCCGGTAACCGTGCACGACGATATCCGCGCTGCCGAGCAACCGCTTGAGCGTATCGAGATCCGCGGCATCCTTCAGGTTCAGCCGCGCACACCGCTTGCCGAGGACGACTTCGGGCACCGTGCCCGGCTCTTCCCAGCCGTACGGATCGATGCGCAGCACGTCGGCACCCAGGCCCGCAAGAAACCGTGTCGCCACGGGGCCGGCGAGAATGCGCGTCAGGTCGAGCACGCGAATGCCGCGCAACGGCCGGTCTTTCGAAGGCCGCCAGGCGTGCGCGACGGCATCGGTCGCGGCACGGACATGCAGCAACGGCTCGGTTGCGACTGCCTTGCCCTGTGGATGCCCGGCCCACTCCCGCGCCGAGTACATCGCCGCGGCACAACCGCCGCGCTCGACGATCGCCGCTTCGAGCGCGCCGGCATCCCAGTGATTCACCGCTTGCGCGACCGACTGCGCATCGGCGGCGCAGCCGAGCACCGACAACGCGGCCAGCCGATGATGCGGCGCGTTCGTGTGCAACCGGATCCAGCGATCGCGTGCCCGATAGTTGCCGGCCACCGGATCCCATTGCGGCGGCATCGACCAGCCTTGCGGACGCAGCGACGTGCCGAACCATAGCGACGCCATGCGCCGGTCGATCCGAACCGCCGGCAACGTCCCGGTCGATGCATGCAGCAATTCGGCAACGGACGTTCCTGCCGCACCGATCGCCGCCGTGGCCAGGTCGGTTACGCGAAATGCCGAAACCAGTTCGCCCGCCCCGCTGAAGCTGCACGACTCGAGAAAAGCCTGAGACCCGCCCGCCGCGCGCCAGAACGCCCGTAGATGACGCGACACCCGTTCGTCATCGGCCGCGGCCCGTTCCCTCGACATTTGATCGACACCCATGTTCGCCTCGCATGAATTGGTGAGGCAAAGATCGTCCCGCTCGCATTTGCTGTCAACGTTGATTATCCTGATCAACCTGTCGAACGATTCCCCCTGCGCACGATGTCGAACTACCTGAATTCGACCGAAGCCGCGGCAAGGCTCGGTGTCTCGCGGCAAACCCTCTATGCGTACGTCAGCCGCGGCCTGCTTCGCGCGGAGCCAGGCGGCAGCCACCGTGAAAGCCGCTACCTCGCGGCCGATGTCGAGCGCCTCGCGGATCAACGCGCACGCGGCCGCAAGCCGAAGGAAGTGGCGAAGGCCGCGCTGAACTGGGGGTCGCCCGTGCTCGAATCGAGCATCACGTTGATCGATGGCGGCCGGCTTTTCTTTCGCGGCGTGGATGCACTCGATCTCGCTGCCCGCGCGAGTCTCGAGGAAGTCGCGGCGCTGCTGTGGCGATGCGACGAGCAGACCGCTTTCGGCCGTCACGTCCCCACGACACCATCAGTACTGCGAACGCTCTTCAGGCACTACGCCGGTCAACGCACCGAGCAAGCGCTGCTGCCGCTCTTCACCGTCGCGAGCGAGGATGCGCCCACGGCGATCTGGCATCAATCGGCCGATCGTCAGGCGCAGGGCTGCGGCGATCTCGTGCGGATTCTGGCGGCGTGCCTGCTGCGCACCCGGACCGATACCGCCCCGATCCACGCGCAATGCGCGCGAGCATGGGGCGTCGGGCCGGCGGGTGCCGAGCTGATCAGGATGGCGCTCGTGCTGTGCGCGGATCACGAACTGAACGCGTCGAGCTTCACGGGGCGGTGCATCGCGTCGACGAACGCGAGCTTGCGCGCCGTCGTGGTCGGCGGCCTGGCCGGCTTGTCGGGCGAGCGGCACGGCGCCACCACCGCGCGCGGCGAAGCACTGTGGGACGAACTGGGTAATCAGGACGTCGAGCAAAAAATGGTCGCGCGTCTCGCCCGGGGAGACGGCTTGCCGGGCTTCGGGCATGCGCTCTATCCCGATGGCGACGTGCGTGCGACGTATCTGTTGTCGCGGATCCTGCCGCGACATCCTCAGTGGAAAAGGATGATCGATACCGGGAGCGCGCTCGTCGGCCAGAAGCCCTCGCTCGATCTCGCGCTGGTGGCGTTACGCAGACATTTGCGGCTTCCCGTCGGCGCGGCATTCGGCCTGTTCGCGCTTGGCCGGTCGATCGGCTGGATCGCGCACGGGCTGGAGCAGCGCGAGCAATCCGATCTCATCCGGCCGCGTGCGGTTTATACGGGTGCCTGGCCAGATGGCGCCGGCGCCGGGGCGGATCACACTCGTTCTCGCGGACGGTCGGGAAAACAGCAAACAACGCAACCGGCAGCGCCGAAAGACGACATGCTTGCGGCTTTTTTCAGGAGCAAATAGGTTTTTGCTCGATGAAGTCGCGGCACGTCATCGGGGATACGCTAACGCCTCGTTGGTGAACGGAAGCAGCCAACCACAGACGTTTCGCGGATTTCGCCAACGGGTCGGCAGGCCCCTCCACGGAAATCCGCGAAGACTTTTCTCCCGATTCACGGGATACGAACAGCACACAGCGCCTCGATCCGGCCATGCGCGCACCGCGCCAGCGGCACGCGCATGCCCGGCATGCCGGCTTACTTCAGCGCTCCCGCCATCTTCTTCTGCCGCCACAGACACAGCAAGTCGCACGCGACATGCGCGGCCGCAATCGCCGTGATGTCCGCGTGGTCGTACGCGGGCGCGACCTCGACCACATCCGCGCCGACCAGGTTCACCGCGCCGAGCGCACGCACGATCGCGAGCGCCTGCGCCGACGACAGCCCGCCCGCGACCGGCGTGCCGGTGCCGGGCGCGAACGCCGGATCGAGACAATCGATATCGAACGTCAGGTACGCCGGCCGCGCGCCGACGATAGCGACGATCCGCTCGACCGCCGCACGCGCGCCATGGTCATGCACCCACGCCGCATCGAGCCGCTCAATGCCGAGAAAGTCGTCGTTCCACGTGCGAATCCCGACCTGCACCGATGTCGCCGGATCGATCAGCCCTTCCTTCACGGCCTTGTAGAACATCGTCCCGTGATTGAGGCTGTCCGGATCGTCGTCGGCCCACGTATCGCAGTGCGCGTCGAAATGGATCAGCGACAGCGGCTTGCCGTAGCGCTCCGCATGCGCGACCAGCAGCGGATAGGTGATGTAGTGGTCGCCGCCGAGCGTCAGCATCTTCGCGCCGGAACCGAGAATCGTGCGCGCATGCTCGACGATCGCGGGCTTGATCGACAGCGGGTTGTGCGCGTCGAACCAGCAGTCGCCGTAGTCGACCGCCGCGAGATCGTCGAACGGGTTGAAACCCCACGGATACGGATGAAGCTCCGCGAGCTGCACGCTCGCCGCGCGGATTGCGGCCGGCCCGAGCCGCGCGCCGGAGCGGTAGGTCGTCGCCAGATCGAGCGGCACGCCGGAGATCGCGACGTCGACGCCATCGAGCGCGCGCGAATAGTTGCGGCGCATGAACGACAGCACGCCCGCGTAGGTGTTTTCGATCGACGAGCCGTACGGCGTCGTGCGACGGATCGCGCCGTCGCCGTGGAGAAGTTCGGTCATGGTCGGACCTGTTTTCGTGGAGAGGCCCGCCCGCACCGCTTCGCATCAGCGCACGGGCCGGGCACGGCTGGGATTCATCGGGCCCGCACCGGCTCGTGCATCCAGTCGCGAGGCCGGGCGGAAACAACGACAACGACGGCAACCACCACATCGACAACGGCAATACCGCGGCGATCATAGCAAGCCGAATTGCAGTCGTTGCCCCGGTTCAACCGGGGCAACGCGCGGAGAAATCCGGCGGCCGCGCCCACGCATCGGAGCCCGGCATCGCCGGGTTGCCGCGCCGGCGGGCAATCCTCGTGCATCGCGATCCCGGTCGTTTCCTAGAAGGATTCGCCGGTTTTGGCACGCCCTTTCTTCCGGATAATGGCCGACAGCCGCGCCTCGACCGCGCGCCGTCCACCGCAGACGACAACAAACCGGAGACACCCGCCTTGATCGCCACGCTTCCCGCCCCCTACCGCCGGCTCTGGCCGCTCGCCGTCGTCGCCGCGCTGCTCTATGGACTGTCGCTCGCCGCCGCGCCCTATCCCGGCCAGGCCGCCGCGAAAGCCGTGATGGGCATCCTGTTGCTCGCGGCGGGCAGCACCTGCGCCGCACCGCGCGAACGCGCGTGGTTGTGCGCGGCGCTCGTGACGGCCGTGCTCGGCGACGTACTGCTCGCGCTGCCCGACTGGCCGCTGTCGTTCGTCCTCGGCCTCGGCGCGTTCCTGCTCACGCACCTGTGCTACTGCGCGATCTTCATGCGCTGGCGCGCGCGGCCGCACGGCTGGCGCATCGTCGCGCTCGTCGGGCTGTGGATCGCCGCGCCGGCGTTCTACGTGGCGTTCTTCCCGCACCTCGGCGAGCTGATGGCGCCGGTCGCCGTCTACATGCTCGTGCTGTGCGCGATGGCGAGCTTCGCGCTCGCCGCCCGCACGCGCGGCCCGCTGGTGGCCATCGGCAGCCTGATCTTCGTCGGCTCCGATACGCTGATCGGCGTCGGCCGCTTCCTCGGCGGTTTTCCGGGCATCGATTACCTGATCTGGGGCCTCTACGCGCTCGCGCAGGTCACGATCGTGGCCGGGGTTTTCCATGAGACAGCCGGTCGACTGATCCGTCCCTGATACCGTTTCAAACAGACCGCCGCGCGCCGGCGGTCTCGCCCGCACCCTCTCTCGCCCTGTCGACGGCCCTTTCCGCGTATCCCGCGATGCGGAAACCGACCCGTTCCAAACCCCGCTCAGCCTTTTCCCGTCTGGCTTCCGGCCCTTAGAGCGCTGCTTCTAGCCTCTTGCGATTTCCAGGTTCACCCACTATCGTTACATCAAACAATGTAACATTCGAAAATGAGCCAAATCGGAGACACCCGGATGAATGCTCGCACGTTGCCTTTCGGTCCGCCCGGCCACGACGGCCTGGACGAAACCATCGACATCGCCATCATCGGCACCGGCTTCGCCGGCCTCGGGATGGCGATCCGCCTGCGTCAGACAGGCATGACCGACTTCGTCGTCCTC
This sequence comes from Burkholderia sp. AU15512, assembly GCF_002223325.1. Classification (NCBI taxonomy): domain Bacteria; kingdom Pseudomonadati; phylum Pseudomonadota; class Betaproteobacteria; order Burkholderiales; family Burkholderiaceae; genus Burkholderia; species Burkholderia sp. AU15512. The sequence goes on along the minus strand of NZ_NKEX01000006.1, from coordinate 756,797 downwards.
GAGAAGGCCGCGTCGGTCGGCGGCACGTGGCGCGACAATCATTACCCCGGGTGTGCATGCGACGTGCAATCGCACGTCTATTCGTTCTCGTTCGCGCCGAACCCGCGGTGGACGCGCATGTTCGCGCCGCAGCCGGAAATCCGCGCCTATCTGGAGGACTGCGTGCAGCGCTTCGGCGTCGGCCCGCACCTGCGCCTGAACCACGAACTGCAGCGCGCCGAGTACGACGAGGCCGCGCAACGCTGGCGCCTCACGTTCGCGAACGGCAAGCAGCTGTCCGCGCGCGTGCTGGTGTCGGGGATGGGCGGCCTGTCGCGCGCCGCGCTGCCGGCGATTCCCGGCGTCGAGACCTTCAAGGGCCGCGCGTTCCACTCTCAGCAGTGGGATCACGACTATCCGCTCGAAGGCAAGCGCGTCGCGGTGATCGGCACCGGTGCGAGCGCGATCCAGTTCGTGCCGCAGATCGCGCCGCGCGTGAAGGCGCTCGCGCTGTTCCAGCGCACGCCGCCGTGGATCATGCCGAAGCCCGATCGCAACCTGACCGGGTTCGAGAAGTGGCTGTTCCGCACGCTGCCGTTCACGCAGAAGGCCGTGCGCAGCGGCATCTACTGGATGCTCGAATCGCGCGTGCTCGGCTTCGCGATCCATCCGTCGCTGATGAAGAACGTGCAGAAGCTCGCGCTGCGCCACATCCGCAAGCAGATTCCCGATCCGGAGTTGCGCAAGACCGTCACGCCGAACTACACGCTCGGCTGCAAGCGCGTGCTGATCTCGAACGACTACTACCCGGCGCTGTCGCGCAAGAACGTCGACGTGATCACCACCGGCATCGACCACATCGAAGCCGACGCGGTCGTGACGACCGACGGCAAGCGTCATGAAGTCGACTGCCTGATCTACGGCACCGGCTTCCAGGTGGCCGATCCGTATCCGCGCGGCGCGATCATCGGCCGCGGCGGGCTCGACATCGTCGACGCCTGGCGCGACGGCGCGCACGCGTATCTCGGCTCGACGCTGCCCGGCTACCCGAACTTCTTCATGATCGTCGGCCCGAACACGGGCCTCGGCCACAACTCGATGGTGTTCATGATCGAGTCGCAGATCGAATACATCCTCGGTGCACTGCAGGCGATGCGCCGCGAACGGGCGGACGCGATCGAGGTGCGCCCGCTCGTCGAGGCGCAGTTCAACAGCGACCTGCAAGGCAAGCTCAAGAAGGCGATCTGGTCGACGGGCGGCTGCAAGAGCTGGTACCTCGATCCGCGCACCGGCAAGAACACGACGCTGTGGCCCGGCTTCACGTGGCGTTTCCGCCAGGCGACCGCGCACTTCTCGATCGCCGACTACCACGCGTATCGCGCGCCGCAACACGACACCACTGCGCGGCCCGCCGCCGCGCCCGCCGCTTCCGCTTCGACTTCCCCGTCCGCCGAAGCGGCCTGAGCCAGACAAGGAGCCACCGACATGAGAGATTTCGCCAACAAGGTCGCCGCGATCACGGGTGCCGGCTCGGGCATGGGCCGCTCGCTCGCGATCCAGCTCGCGCGGGCCGGCTGCCACGTATCGCTCGCCGACAAGAACGGCGTGGGCCTCGCCGAAACCGAACGGATCGTCCGCGCGATCGCGCCGAACGTGCGCGTGTCGACGCGCGTGCTGGACGTCGGCGACCGCGACGCGATGTTCGCATGGGCCGACGACACCGCGAAGGAGCACGGCAAGGTCAACCTGATCTTCAACAACGCGGGCGTCGCGCTGTCGAGCACGATCGAAGGAATGGAATACAGCGATCTCGAGTGGATCGTGAACATCAACTTCTGGGGCGTCGTGCACGGCACGAAGGCGTTCCTGCCGCACCTGAAGGCCTCGGGCGAAGGCCACGTGATCAACACGTCGAGCATCTTCGGGATCTTCGCGCAGCCGGGCATGAGCGGCTACAACGCGACCAAGTTCGCGGTGCGCGGCTTCACCGAATCGCTGCGCCAGGAACTCGACATGATGAAGTGCGGCGTATCGGCCACCTGCGTGCATCCGGGCGGCATCCGCACGAACATCGCGCAATCGAGCCGCGTCGCGAAGAACATGGTCGGCTTCATCGTCGAGAGCGAACAGCAAGGCAAGGACAGCTTCGAGAAGTTCTTCATCACGACCGCCGACGATGCCGCGCGCACGATCCTCGCCGGCGTGCGCAAGAACAAGCGCCGCGTGCTGATCGGCCGCGACGCGAAGGGCGCGGACTGGATGGCGCGCATCCTGCCCGCCGCGTACCAGGCGCTCGTCGTGCTGGCGACGCGCCGCGAGGCCGCGAAGGCCCGCCACGCCGCGCGCGGCACGCCGGCGGCCGCACCGCTGCACGCCACCTACAACAATGCAGGCAACCAGGGAGGAGAACAATCATGACCACCCCGAACATGATGCCCGTGCGGCGCGACATCCGTTTCGCGCTGCCCCCCGAACGCGCACGCGACTGGCACGTGCAGGGCGTACCCGTCACGCACTTCATGAACGCGCTGTCGCTGCTGTTCCCGGCCGGCGAACGCTTCTTCATGGATTCGGTGCGCAACTACCGCGACCAGATCGAGGATCCGGAACTGAAGAAGCAGGTGCTCGGCTTCATCGGCCAGGAAGCGATGCACACGCGCGAGCACATCGAATACAACGACCTGCTGCAAGCGTCGGGCCTGCCCGCGCACAAGCTCGACAAGCGCCTGTGGACGATCCTCGGCTGGTTCAAGAAGGTGCTGCCGCATTCGATGCAGCTCGCGATCACGATCGCGCTCGAGCACTACACGGCGATCCTCGCGAACCAGTTGCTGTCCGGCCACGAGCACCGCATCGACGGCTCGGTCGAAGGCTACCAGCAGATGTGGATGTGGCACGCGATGGAGGAAACCGAGCACAAGGCGGTGTCGTACGACGTGTGGCGCACCGTGATGAAGCCGGGCCTCGGCAGCTACCTGCTGCGCACCGGCACGATGCTGACGACCACCGTGTTCTTCTGGGCCATCGTGTTCGACTTCCACGTGCGCCTGATGCGCGCGCACCGTCGCGAGCACGGCAAGTTCGGCGGCATGTGGCGCCTCGTGAAGTACCTGTACAGCCCGAAGCACGGCGTGTTCCCGAGCATCGCACGCGAATGGCTCGACTACTTCCGCCCGGGCTTCCACCCGTGGGACCACGACAACCATCAGTACCTGCAGGAGCTCGACACGCTGCTCGAGAACATCGACGCGACCAACGCGCGCTACGCCGCGCAAGCCGCCCCGCGCCGCGTGCCGCTGCACTCGGTGGCGCAGGCATGACGCCATGGCGCGCGCCCACGAGATGCTGACCGTCCAGTCCGGCGACGTGAAACTCGCCGTCTACGTGAGCGGGTCGCGTCGCGCCCCGCCGCTGATCCTCGTACACGGCTACCCGGATTCGGCGGCCGTGTGGGCGCCGATCCGGGCGCGGCTCGCGAAGCGCTACCGCGTGATCGCGTACGACGTGCGCGGCGCCGGCGCGTCCGATGCGCCGCGCCGCCGGGCCGACTACTCGCTCGAGCGGCTCGCCGCCGACCTGAAGGCGGTGGCCGACGCGACCTGCGGCGGCCGGCCGTTCCATCTCGTCGGCCACGACTGGGGGTCGATCCAGTGCTGGGAGGCCGTGACCGACCCCGCGTTCCGCGGCCGGATCGCGTCGTACACGTCGATCTCGGGCCCGTGTCTCGATCACGTGTTCCGCGCGAAGATGCGGCTCAAGCAGAGCCTGAAGTCGTGGTACATCGCGTTCTTCCACCTGCCGCTCGTGCCGTCGCTGGTGTGGCGGCTCGGCGGCGCGGCACTGTGGCCGCGCTGGCTGCAGCTCACCGAGCGTGTGCGTGCGGAGCGCGATCCCGTGCAACTGAAGAACGCGCTGAACGGGCTGCAGCTGTACCGCGCGAACTTCATCGCACGGGCCCGCAAGCCGCGCGAGCGGTACGCGCAGGCGCCCGTGCAGATCCTGGTGCCGGTGCGCGACCGCTACGTGACGCCCGAGATGTCGGTCGACCTCGACCGCTGGCTCGGCGACCACGTGCGCGAGGAAATCGACGGCACGCACTGGATCGTGCTGCGCCACCCCGACCTGATCGCGTCGCGGATCGACCGCTTCGCGTCCGCGCAGGAGCGGCCGGCACTCACCCCGGTCGCGGCCCGGGTTCAGCGCACTGCGGGCGCCAGCGCCGGGAGGCGTCTGAACAGCGTCTCGTAATCGACGACGAGCCCGTCGTCGTCGATCTCCATCTCGGCCGTGAAGTCGCGGAAGATTCCTTCGTAGCGGTAGCGCCGGCCCGGCTCGAGGCACGCATAGGCCTGCTTGACCGGCGTGACCTTCAGGTCCGGCGTCGATATGTACGCGACGTCGATCGGCCGCCGCTCGCCGCGCGCGAGGCCGAGGCGGCCGATCGGCAGCGAATTCGTGAACGGCGTCGCCGCGATGTCGATGTCGATGCAACCGTCGAGTTCCGACAGTGCGCGGCCCGAGCCGTCGCGCCAGTGGCCCGCGCCGTCGCCGCGCAATTCGAGCGTGCCGCCGCCCATCACCTTGAGCACCGCATGGGTCACGTGCCAGTGCGCGTCGCACTCGACGCGATACGCGAGCCCGTACGCACGGCCATACCGCTGGCCGACCACCGCGCTTTCGACGACGATCCCGCCGCCGCTCCGGTCGAACGTCAGATGTTCGACCCCGTCGCCTTCGAGCGACGCCCAACGCACTTCGCGCATCTTTCCGCCTCCCGGTATTCCCGATGCGAGGCATCGTCGCACGAATCGCTCAACGAAAGTGCCGGCCACCGCGAGGATTCGAGTCCCGAACCGGCCACCCCGCCGAAAGTGCCGACGACGCGGCGTTCGGGCTCGAACCGACCTCCGGATTCACCGTTTCGGGGCATCGGCCACAAATCCTGACTATCCAGAATTCCCTATTCCGGTGCACGGGATTGTGTCCTATGCTCGCGGCTCGTCCTGTTCCGCCGCCATCATGCCTACCGCCCGCCCCGTTTCGCCATCGATCGACCTGCGTATCCTGCTGCGCGGCATCGGGCAGATCGTGCTGCAGGCGAATGCGCTCACCGGCGCGCTGCTGCTCGCCGCACTGGCGCTGACCGACCTGCGGCTCGCGAGCGCGGCGCTGGTCGGCTCGGCCGCCGCCAGCATGACGGCGGTGCTGACGGGCGCCGAGCGCCGCGACGTCGAACAGGGGCTGCACGGCTTCAACGGCGCGCTCGCCGCGCTGATCGCCGTGCTGTTCGCACCCCATCAACTTGCCGCCATCGTGCTGGTGCCGCTGGCCTCGATCGGCGCGGCGCTCGTGCAGCGCGTGATGCGCGTGCCGCTGGCGCGCTGGCGCCAGTGCCCGTATTCGAGCCCGTGCCTCGCCGTCACCGCGCTGTGGTTTCCGTTTGTCGCATTGCAGCAGGCAGGCGGCGCGACGGCCGGCCCGGCGCTGACGTTTTCATCCGCGGCCGACGCGCTGCTCTCGGGCATCGCGCAGACCATTTTCGCGCAAGGCGCATGGGCCGGCGCGCTGATCGTCGCCGGCCTTGCCGTTGCATCACGCCGCGCGGCCGCATTCGCACTCGGCGGCGCGCTGGTGTCGACCGTGCTGCTGGTCGCGCTCGGCGCGAGCGGCGCATCGTTCGCCGACGGCGTGCTCGGCTTCAACGGCGCGCTCGCCGCGCTTGCGCTGATGCCTCGCGGCCCGCGTGCGGCGCTCGCGGCCGCCGCTCTCGCCGCGCTGATCCAGTGGCTCGCGACGCGCGCCGGCATTCCGGCGTTCACGGCCCCGTTCGCGCTCGCGTCGTGGGTCACGGTGATCGTCGCCCGCCGCTTCACCTTCGGAGAACCCGATGTCGTCATTCGCACACCGTCCTGATGCCGTGAAACCCGGCGGCCCGATCTCGGACGCCGAACGCCGGATGCGCGTCGACCTCGCCGCCGCGTACCGGCTCGTCGCGCTGAACGGCTGGGACGACCTGATCTACACGCACCTGTCCGCGACCGTGCCCGGCGAGCCCGGCCACTTCCTGATCAACCCGTTCGGCCTCACGTTCGACGAAGTCCGCGCGTCGAATCTCGTGAAGATCGACCTGGCCGGTAACCGGATCGGCGACAGCGAGCATGCGGTCAACGTGACGGGCTTCGCGCTGCACGCGGCCGTGCATGCCGCACGCGCCGATGCTGTGTGCGTGATGCATCTGCACAATACGGCCGGCATCGCCGTGTCGATCCAGCGCGACGGGCTGCTGCCCGCGTCGCAGCACGCGCTGCGGTTTCATGGCGACCTCGCGTACCACGACTACGAGGCGCTCGCGTTCTCGCCGGCCGAAGGCACGCGGCTGACCGCGAGCCTCGGCGCGAAATCCGCGATGCTGCTGCGCAACCACGGCACGCTGACGGTCGGCCGCACCGTGGCCGAAGCCTACGTGCTGATGGACACGCTGATCAAGGCGTGCGATATCCAGGTGCGCGCGCAGGCCGGCGGCGGGCCGCTCGTGCTGCCCGCACCGGCCATCGCCGACCGAACCGCCGAACAGCTGCGCGACGGCGGCGCGATCGAGGGCGAACTGGAATGGCCGGCGCTGCTGCGCCGGCTCGACCGGATCGATCCGACGTATCGCGACTGACGACGCCGGCTCCCAACGCCTCATTCATCCCAACCAATCGGAGCACTCCGTCATGCCGACTTTCAATATCCAGCTCTTCGAAGGCCGCACCGTCGACCAGAAGCGCGCATTCGTCGAAGCCATCACGCGCGTCACGTGCGAGACGCTCGGCTGCGAACCGGGCTCGGTCGACATCATTCTCACCGACGTGAAGAAGGAGAACTGGGCGACGGCAGGGAAGCTGTGGAGCGACGAGCGCTGAGCAGCCTCCTCATCTAGACTGCGTGCTACCGGATCACGATAGCGCGCAGCCTTCGTTTCTGTGCCGCAGGTTCGCCGTCACGCTCATTTCGCCCCCTCCAAACACTTAGTTATCCTGATATATTCACGTTGACATCGAGCACAACAAAAATCACGATGCCACATTCGACAAGCTAGCCAGCCAATCACCGTTCACCGGTATTACCGCCAGCAATGAATCCGGGCATGACACCACACTTCGGCTTCAAATTCTGGAACTGCGTCAACAGCTGCAACGCGCTGGCAGGATGCTAACAAGGTGAACACATGATTACAGACAAGCAAGTCGCAACCGCCCTGAACGATATGGTCTTACAAATGGGGGCTGATCTCGATCGCTCTCTACTGGCAGTCAAGGCATCGTGCCCGGATGCCGAATTCGTTGCCTATCGCGAATTCGTTTCTTCTCTGTTGAACACGATGCTGCTTGATTTCATGAACCCGCTCTACAAACGGCATCCCGACCTGAAGCCGCCAGAACTAACCTGAACCACATCTGCAGCGCCCACGACGGGCGCTGCACGCGGCCTTCTCCAGCCGCCCCTCGTTGTGCGCCCGCACATCGCTTTGTCACGCAATCGGCGCATAATGCCGGACAGACGCAGCAGCCGATGGCCACCCGACGAGGAGACCGCCATGGAAGCGAAGAACGAGGAAGTCGTCGCACACCTGCTCTCGGACGTCGTCGAGTTCGCGCGCGGGCGCCTGCCCGAAGCCACGTTCCGGATCGTCGAACCCTTCCTGCGTCACTACTACGATTTCGTCGATGCCGACGATCTGCAAAGCCGCAGCATCGCCGATCTCTACGGCGCCGCGATGGCGCACTGGCAGACCGCCCAGAAATTCGTGCCCGGCAGCGAACGGCTGCGCGTGTACAACCCGATCCTCGAACAGCACGGCTGGCATTCCGATCACACGGTCATCGAGATCGTCAACGACGACATGCCGTTCCTCGTCGATTCGGTGTCGATGGCCGTCAACCGTCTCGGGCTCGCGCTGCATTCGGCGCTGCACCCGGTATTCCGCATCTGGCGCGGCCGCGATGGCGGCATCGAGCGCGTCGACGCGGGCGGCGCGACGCCCGGCGACGGCCAGTCGCAGCTCGCGTCGTTCATCCATTTCGAAGTCGACCGCTGCGGCGATGCCGCGCTGCTCAACACGTTGCGCAACGACATCGCGCACGTGCTCGGCGACGTGCGCGCGTCGGTGGAAGACTGGCCGAAGATCGTCGAGATCGCGCGCGCGACGATCAAGGAAATGAAGGCGCGCGAATCAACCGCGGAAGACATCGAGGCACGCGCCTTCCTCGAATGGATGGCCGCCGATCACTTCACGTTCCTCGGCCAGCGCGACTACGCGCTGGTATCGGACGGCACGGGCTTCGGGCTGCGCGGCATCGAAGGCACCGGCTTCGGCATCCTGCGCGAATCGCTGCGCACGTCGGGCGCGCCCGACGTCACGCCGCTGCCGCAGGCCGCCGCCGACATCATCACCGGCGCCTGGCCGATCTTCCTGACCAAGGCGAATTCACGCGCAACCGTGCACCGGCCCGGCTATCTCGACTACGTCGGCGTGAAGCTCGTCGGCCCCGACGGCAAGGTCGCGGGCGAGCGCCGCTTCATCGGGCTCTACACGTCGACCGCGTACATGGTGTCGAGCGCCGAGATCCCGATCGTGCGCCGCAAGTGCGCGAACATCGTGCGGCGCGCGGGCTTCCTGCCGAAGGGGCACCTCGGCAAGTCGCTCGTGACGGTGCTCGAAACCTATCCGCGCGACGAGCTGTTCCAGGCCGACGAAGACCAGCTCTACGACATCGCGCTCGGCATCCTGCGGCTGCAGGAACATCAGCGCACGCGCCTGTTCGTGCGGCGCGACCGCTTCGACCGCTTCGTGTCGTGCCTCGTGTTCGTGCCGCGCGACAAGTACAACACCGACCTGCGCCGGCGCATCGCGAAGCTGCTCGTCGATGCGTACAACGGCGTGAACGTCGAGTTCACGCCGCTGCTGTCGGAATCGGCGATCGCGCGCATTCATTTCGTCGTCCACGCGGAACCGGGCACGATGCCCGACGTCGACACGCGCGAGCTCGAAACGCGGCTCGTGCAGGTCACGCGCCGCTGGCAGGACGATCTCGCCGACGCGCTGCTCGACGCCTTCGGCGAAGAGCAAGGCAACCGCCTGCTGCAGCGCTATGCCGATTCGTTCCCGGCCGGCTATCGCGACGACTATCCGGCGCGCACGGCCGTGCGCGACATCGAGCTGATCGAGCGCGTGAAGGATTCGGGGCAGCTCGCGATGAACCTGTACCGGCCGATCGAGGCCGACGCGCGTGCGTTCCGCTTCAAGGTCTATCGCGCGGGCGACCCGATCGCGCTGTCGCGCAGCCTGCCGATGCTCGAGCATCTCGGCGTGCGCGTCGACGAGGAACGGCCGTACCGGATCCAGACGCAGGACGCCGCGCATGCGTGGGTACACGACTTCGGCCTCGAGCTCGCCGACGATACCGAGTTCGACATCGAGCGCGTGAAGGGCCTGTTCGAGGATGCGTTCGACCAGATCTGGAGCGGCCGGATCGAGAACGACGACTTCAACCGCCTCGTGCTGCGCGCCCACCTGAGCGCACGCGAAGTGACGATCCTGCGCGCGTATGCGAAGTACCTGCGTCAAGTCGGCTCGACCTTCAGCGACGCGTATATCGAGCGCGCGCTGACCGGCAACCCGGCGATCGCGCGGCAGCTCGTCGAGCTGTTCCTGCTGCGTTTCGATCCGGCCACCGGCGACACGCGCGACGTACAGGCCGAGCGGCTACTGAAGGCGATCGAAGGCGCGCTCGACCAGGTGCCGAACCTCGACGAGGACCGCATCCTGCGCCAGTTCCTCGGCGTGATCAACGCGACCGAGCGCACGAACTACTTCCTCGCCGATGCGAACGGCGAACCGAAGCCGTACCTGTCGTTCAAGTTCAATCCGGCGAAGGTGCCGGGCCTGCCCGAACCGAAGCCGATGTTCGAGATCTGGGTGTATTCGCCGCGTGTCGAGGGCGTGCACCTGCGCGGCGGGCGCGTCGCGCGCGGCGGCCTGCGCTGGTCGGATCGCCGCGAGGATTTCCGCACCGAAGTGCTCGGGCTGATGAAGGCGCAGATGGTAAAGAACGTCGTGATCGTGCCGGTCGGCTCGAAAGGCGGCTTCGTCGTGAAGAATCCGCCGCCGCCGAGCGATCGCGAAGCGTGGATGCGCGAAGGCATCGCGTGCTACCAGACCTTCCTGCGCGGCCTGCTCGACCTGACCGACAACCTCGTCGGCAACGCGATCGTGCCGCCGCCCGACGTCGTGCGTCACGATCCGGATGACCCGTACCTGGTCGTCGCCGCCGACAAGGGCACGGCCACCTTTTCCGACTACGCGAACGCGATCTCGCACGAGTACGGCTTCTGGCTCGACGACGCATTCGCGTCCGGCGGCTCGGTCGGCTACGACCACAAGAAGATGGCGATCACCGCGCGCGGCGCGTGGGAGTCGGTGAAGCGGCACTTCCGCGAGATGGGCATCGATACGCAGACGACCGACTTCACGGTGGTCGGCGTCGGCGACATGTCGGGCGACGTGTTCGGCAACGGGATGCTGCTGTCGCCGCATATCCGGCTGGTCGCCGCGTTCGATCACCGGCACGTGTTCCTCGATCCGAACCCCGATCCCGCGACGAGCTTCGCCGAGCGCGCGCGCATGTTCGCACTCGAACGCTCGAGCTGGGCCGACTACGATCCGGCATCGATCTCGTCGGGCGGCGGCGTCTACCCGCGCACCGCGAAGACGATCCCGCTGTCGCCGGCCGTGCAGGCCGCGCTCGGCATCGACGCGCATGCGCTGCCGCCGGCCGAGCTGATCCGCGCGATCCTGCAGGCGCCGGTCGACCTGCTGTACAACGGCGGGATCGGCACCTACGTGAAAGCCGCGCGCGAAACCCACCTGCAGGTCGGCGACCGCGCGAACGACGCGGTGCGCGTGAACGGCGCGGACCTGCGCTGCAAGGTGGTCGGCGAAGGCGGCAACCTCGGCTGCACGCAGTTCGGCCGGATCGAGTTCGCGCAGCGCGGCGGCCGCATCAACACCGATGCGATCGACAACTCGGCCGGCGTCGATTGTTCGGATCACGAAGTCAACATCAAGATCCTGCTCGGGCTCGTCGTGTCCGACGGCGAGATGACCGAGAAGCAGCGCAACGCGCTGCTCGCGGAGATGACCGACGAAGTCGGGCTGCTCGTGCTACGCGACAACTACTACCAGACGCAGGCGCTGTCGATCGCCGGCCGCTACGCGGTCGAGCTGCTCGACGCCGAAGCGCGCCTGATGCGCTGGCTCGAACGCGCGGGCCGCCTGAACCGCGTGATCGAATTCCTGCCGACCGATGACGAAGTCGCCGAACGGCAGGCCGCGAAGCTCGGCCTCACGTCACCGGAACGCGCTGTGCTGCTCGCGTACAGCAAGATGTGGCTGTACGACGCGCTGCTCGAATCCGACGTGCCCGAGGATCCGCTGGTGGCCGCGATGCTCGTCGACTACTTCCCGAAGCCGCTGCAGCAGCGCTTCAGCGAGCCGATGCGCCGCCATCCGCTGCGCCGCGAGATCCTCGCGACGCACCTGACCAACGCGCTCGTGAACCGCGTCGGCTGCGCGTTCGTGCACCGGCTGATGGAGGAGACCGACGCGAAACCCGGCGACATCGTGCGGGCGTGCATCATGGCGCGCGACGTGTTCGACCTCGATGCGGTGTGGCGCGATATCGACGCGCTCGACAACCGCGTCGCCGACGACGTGCAGGCGCGCATGTTCGTCGACGTCGCGCGGCTGCTGGAACGCGCGGCGCTGTGGTTCCTGCGGCACCTGCAATCCGGCGCGGTGGCCGATGGTGGCGTCACCGAGCTGATCGCGCGCTGCCGCGACGCGGCGGAGCGGCTCGCGCCGCAACTGCCGTCGCTGCTGCCGGCCGACGATCTCGAGGCGCTGTCCGAGCGGCAGCGCGTGCTGGTCGAAGCCGGTGTCGACAGCGCGCTCGCGGTGCGCGTCGCGAGCGGCGACATCTCGGCCGCGCTGCTCGACATCGCCGAAGTGGCCGCGACCAGCAACCGCAGCCTCGAACTCGTCGCGGGCGTCTATTTCTCGCTCGGCACGCTGCTCAATTACAGCTGGATCGGCGAGCGCGCGGCAACACTGCCGACGCCGACGCACTGGGACATGCTGGCGCGCGCGGCCGCGCTCGCGGAAGTCGCGCGCCTCAAGCGCACGCTGGCATCGAGCGCACTCGCGGAGTCACCGGATTCGACCACGCCGGAGACGATCGTCGGCGCATGGCGCGCGCGCCGCGAAGCCGCGCTCGTGCGTTACGAGCACCTGCTCGCGGATCTGCGCGCATCGGGCGGTGCGAGCCTCGCGGTGCTGCTCGTGGTCGTGCGGGAAATGGCCGTGCTCGAACGGGCGTGATGGTCGCTGTGGTCCCGGTGATCGCTATGGTCGCTATGGTCGCAACAGCTCAGACCGTCGCGACCAGCAGCTCTTCCGCGTTGTTCGGCGGCCGCAGGCCGTCGGTGCGATCGGCGAAGTAACGGCGCGTCAGTTCGGCGGCCGATACGTGCGCGGTCTCCGCGAAACCGGCCTCACGCGCGAGCGCCTGGATCTGCGCCGGCATGAAGAAGCTGATGAACGGCGTGCCGCTGGCGCGCGCGCCTTTCGCGGCCATTTCCAGCCCGGGGCGCACGTCCGGATCCGCATGCTCCAGCGGCAGCAGGAATGTCATCGCGAACGTCGAGCCCGGCGCGAGGGACGCGACTTCGCGCAACGCAGCCGCATTCGCTTCGTGCGTCAGGTACATGCTGACGCCGGTGGACACCACGACCGCCGGCTTGCCGGCATCGAAGCCCGCGCCGACCAGCGCAGCACGCCACGACTGCTTCGCCTCGAAATCGACCGGTACGAAACGCAGCCAGTCGGGCACGCCGAAACCGAGCTCGACCAGGCGGCGCTGCTTCCAGGCCTGCGTCGCGGGCGGATCGACTTCGAAGACGGTCACGCGCGACGCCATCTCCGGCCGGCGCTGCACGAAGCTGTCGAGGCCCGCGCCGAGGATCACGTACTGGCTCACGCCGCGCGCGGCCTGTTCGACGACGAGATCCTCGATGAAGCGCGCCCGCGCGACGATCGACGCACGGAACGGCCGCGTGAACTGCGGATCCATGTCGCCGCGCTGCTGCCAGCCGGGTTCCGGCGCGAGCAATTGCAGCCCGACTTCATCGGCGAGCACGTGCGGCGGCGCGTCGAGTTCGACGTGCAGTGCGCGCCACAGCGCAACGCGCGCGGCCGTGCTGTCGGGGGCGCTTTCTCGGGGTTCGGTCATGATCGCCTCACGCGCCCTGCTTGCCCGGCGCCTGCAGGCGCCATACGCGGCCGTCCGGATCGCGCACGGTCATGTCGCGCGTGCCCCAGTGGGTATCTTCGAACGGCGTGACGACGTCGACGATCGGCTGCGGCTGCACCGCCTGCTCATCCGCCACCTTGAGCACGACCTGCATGGCCGGCGTCTCGCCCGGCGGCACTTCGGCGATGAACAGAAAGGGGCCGTCGCCGCTGCGCAGCTGCCCAGATTGGTGATCGGTTTCGAACTCCAGCTTGAAGCCCAGCGCCTGGAAGAACTTCGCCGACTTGCCCCAGTTGTGCGTCGTCAGGTACACGGCTTCGATTCGCTCGGATGACATGTCACTCCTCCTTGGTGGACGGCTCCGCACCCGGCGGCGGCACGGCCAGGTACGCGCGCAATGCGTCGGCCACCAGCGCGGACAGCGACTGCTCCGTTTCGATGGCGCGATGCTTGACCTGCCGGATCAGGCTGAGCGGCAGGTACACGTTGAACTGCTTCACTTCTTCGTCGGTCATGGAGCTAGTATGCTAGCAATCTAGCAAAAGTCAATCGCAAGCGCGACCCGTGGGTACGGGCCGCCGTTGGCTATCGGTCGTGAATCCGGGTTACGCGGCGGGTGCCGCCAGTCGCACAAACAGCGCGTCGAGATCGAATCCCGTCGTGTCGATGCCGATCGTGTCGCGCAGGCACGCGCCCCAAGCGGCCGCATCGTCGAACGTGACGGTGCGCCCGACGCCGGCCGCGTCGCGGATCGTCAGCGTGGTGTTGCGCAGCGCGGCACGGCCTTCCGGCAGTACGCGGCAGGCGATCAGGTTATGCAGGAAGATCGATTCGGGGTACGTCGACGTGAACCAGTTCGCGGCGTCGTAATCGATCCACTCGACCCGCTTCGGCTGGAAGCGATAGGTGGTCTGCCAGCCGTCGGGCGTCTCGATCTGCATGTCGAATTCACCGTCGACCGGCGCGGCGACGACGCGGAACGCGCCGTGCGGCGTCAGCTGCCGCTCGTCCGGCACGAAACGCAGCGGCGCGGTGAGCGTCGCGCTGCCGAAGCCGATGTCGGCGAACCAGGCCGCGCCGTCGAGATCGATGCGCAGCAGCATGTGCGTATGCGCGGTGGCGACTTCCGGCGGCAGCATCCAGCGCACGCGCGCGATCATCGGCGTCACGCGAAAGCCGATCGCCGTGAGCGCGGTGTAGAACAGCTTGTTGAGTTCGAAGCAGTAGCCGCCGCGGCGATGCGCGAGCACCTTGTCGACGATCGACGGCAGGTCGAGCGCGACGCGCGCGCCGGTCAGCGGATTGAGGTTTTCGAACGGAATCGCCTGCGGGTGCAGCAGATGCAGCCGGCGCAGCACGTCGAGCGTCGGCTCGACGGGGCCGTCGTAGCCGATGCGGGAGAAATAGCGCGAGAGGTCAAACGAGTCTGTCATGAACCTGCACCGAAAAAAGGGACACGCCACGATAGCATCGTGCGCCATCCCCATGTTGGGCGGGGTCATCTTCGTGTCGCGCGCGATGCCGGCACCGCATCGCGCACGGCCCCGCGCAACGTTACGGCAGCAGCTTCAGCGCGGACGATGCGACCGACGGCACCGAAATGCCCTGGCTCGTCGCGAACTGCACGGCCTGGCTGAGCGTCGTCGCGAGCGACTGCAACTGGCCCGGCGCGCTTTGCGCGATATACGACGCAGCCTGCATGTTCTGCGGATTCAGGCCCGACTGCAACAGCGACGCCGCGCTCGTCGAACCGAGATTGCCGAGCCCCGACTGCAGTTGCGAATACTGCGTGAGCCCCTGCCCGAGCGACGCGAGGCCGTTGCTGAATGCCTGCTTGTCGATCGGGCCGTGCGTCGCACCGCCGCTCGCGAAGGCCTGGCCGAGCGCCTGCGATACCGATTGCTGCGCGCCGCCCATCTGCGACAGCGCGGCCGGCGTCAGCGCATTGCCGCCGGCGAGCTGGCTCGCGGCCTGCTGCGCCTGCCCGGCAGCACCGGTCAGCCCCATCGCCGATGCGAGCGACGACTGGCCGGTCAGCACCTGCTGGTTCGCACCGACATAGGCCTGCAGCAATTGCGCGACGCCGCCCTGCGTGGGCGCCGCCTGCTGCTGCCCGCCGCCGAGCAGCGACGCGCCGATCGACTGCAGGTCGAGCTGCGCGTGCGCGGTGCCGCTTGCGAGAATGCCGAACGCAATGCCTGCCGAGGCCAGGTGCCGGCCCGTCGCGCGAATCTGCTTCATGTGTTGTCCTCGTGCCCGAATGGTTGAGCCCGATATTGTCGAAGCGCGCCGCGCGCGGCCGCAACGACTGAAACACATCGAAACGAAATCACGCCGCGCGGCCGCTTGCAATTGCGCGCGTCACGTACGTGCTCGAGGGAATTCATCCACGATTGCGTGCGATTTCGCGCGGGGGCTGGAATTCGTTCGCGAGCCGCATGAATGGCGATGGCGGCAGAGGTTGGCAAAGTGGGGCGGCCGGTGGTCGGCCACCCGCTTTCGGCTTTCGGCCAGCGTCGCGCTACGCCGCCATCCACGCCGGCAACCGCCCGCCGACCCAGTCAGCCGCCTGCTCGTAGCCGCGCGCAAGCTGCAACACGGCGAGATCGGCGCGCGGACGCCCGATCAGTTGCATTCCCATCGGCAGCCCGGCATCGTTGAAGCCGACCGGCACGCTGATCACCGGGCAGCCGGCCAGCGTCCACGGCACGACCGTTTCCATCCAGCGGTGGTAGGTATCCATCGCACGGCCCGCGATCTCCTTCGGCCAGCGCTGGTCGACGTCGAACGGGAACACCTGCGCGGTGGGCGCCGCGATGAAGTCGTAGCGGTCGAAGAAGCTCAGCACGGCCTGATGCCACGCGGTGCGCTCGACGCTCGCGTCGAACACGGCCGCGCCCTGCATCGCGAGCAACCCCTCGACCTCGTAGATCGCCTCGGGCTTCAGCAGTGCGCGCCGCGCCGGGTCGCGATAGTGCGCAAGCAGCCCGCCGCCGGACAGCAGGTGCCGGTGCGCGAGCCACAGGCGCCAGATCCGGTCGGGCGCGAACGCCGGCAACGCGGCATCGACGTCGCAGCCGATCTCGCGCAGCGTCGCCAGCCCCTGCTCGCACAGCGCGAGCACGCCGGCCTCGGTCGCGAGATAACCGTTCCAGTCGCCGACCCACGCGATGCGCTTGCCGCGCAGGTCGGCGTCGAGCGGCTGCGCGAACACGGCCGGATCGTCCGCGAGCGACAGCGGATCGTTGCGGTCGTAGCCGGCCTGGATCGCGAGCAGTTGCGCGACGTCGCCGACCGTACGGCCCATCGGGCCTTCGATGCCGAGCTGCTGCACGAACACGTCGACGCCCGGCCAGCGCGGTACGCGGCCCTGCGACGGGCGGAAGCCGTAGATGTTGCAGAACGCCGCCGGGTTGCGCAGCGAGCCACCGAAATCGCTGCCGTCCGCCACCGGCAGCATCCGCGACGCAAGCGCCGCCGCCGTGCCGCCGCTGCTGCCGCCCGCACTCTTGGTCAGGTCGTACGGGTTGCGCGTCGCGCCGTAGACCTCGTTGAACGTGTGCGAGCCGAGCCCGAATTCGGGCGTGTTGGTCTTGCCGATGAAGATCGCGCCGGCCGCGCGCATCCGCGCCACGCCCACGGAATCGGCCTGCGGCACGTTCTCGCGGAAGATCGGCGAGCCGTAGGTCGTCCGCAGCCCCTTCGTCATCGCCAGATCCTTCGGCGCCTGCGGCATCCCGTGCATCCAGCCGTGGTACTCGCCGCGCGCCAGCGCGGCATCCTTTTCCGCGGCTTCGGCGAGCAGTGCGTCGCGATCGCGCAGCGCGACGATCGCATTGACCGCGCCGTTCACGCGCTCGACGTGATCGAGATACGCACGCATCGTCTCGACGCACGACACGGCCTTGCCGCGGATCGCCGACGCGAGCTCGCCCGCCGACAGGCGCACGATCGGGTCGACGGGGATGGAAGCGGGAGCGAGAAGCTGCGGGGCGCCGTGCGGCATGCGAAGTCTCCTGGAATCGGAATGGAATGGCGGGCCGCATGGCGGCGGTCGCGCCCGAACCGGCCGGGAGCGGCCGCGCCGCGGCCGATGCACTACTCTACGCGACGCCCGATCGGCGACCTCCGATATTTTCCGCCGCGATTCATTGCGGTTCCGACTGAATCGGGGTGGCAGGCGACGCTTCGCGCGCGCCGCTCCGGCCGATGAAATCGTTTATGCGCATAAACTTAAATTTCTTATATTTCTATTAGGCGCGGCACGAGGCGGCGCGCGTTAACGACATTTTTACGCGGTCGCCCGTTCTCTTTAGATCGTCCGGCCCGGCGGCGCGCTACGCTGGAATCATCACGTTTCCTGGACAACATTCATGCTCAAGCTGCTGGTTCCGGTCGGCCACTCTCCCCGCTCGCTTCAGGCGGTTCGCCACGCGACCTTCCTGTACCGCGAACGGTGCGCGTCGGAAATCGTGCTGATCAACGTTCAGGCGCCGCTCGAATCGACGCGTCTCGAGGCCTACCATCCGCTGTCGCGGCTGCGCTCGATCGAGGAGAAGTTCGCGTCCGACGATCTGGCCATGGCCGAGCGGATCCTGCAGGAAGCCGGCGTCAAGTACAGCGTCGTGATGAAGGTGGGCCCGGTGGCCGATACGATCGCGTCCGTGGCGGCGGAGACGGGGTGCGACGAGATCGTGGTCGTCGCACCGCGGCACGGCCCGTTGCATGCGCTGCTGTCGGTGTTCCGTCGCAGCGTGATGAGCCGGCTGGTGCGGATTTCGAATGTGCCGGTCACGGCCGTGCAATGACGGGGATGAAGCGCGACGATGCGGCAGCGGCCCGTTCGTCGACGGGCCGCGGGTTTGCGACGCGCGGTGCGACACGTGTGCGCGTTGCCGCTCACCCGTGTTGCATCGGCGTTCCCGCAGCGCTTAGTCGATGACCTTGCGCACGAACACGAAATAGGCGGCGGCCGAAGACGCCACGAGCAGGATGGCCCACATCGGGGCGAGGCTGATCAGGACGGAAGAGACGTTAAGCATTTGGATTCCTCACTAATTCGATAGCGATGTTCAACACGCACCCGCTTGCCGGAACCGATGCATGCCTTCGCGATCGCGTTCCGTCAAATCATGTATTCATGCTATCGCTTTGAACCGCTGCGCGACCGCCCCCTCCCGTCCGTAACCTGACATTCGTCAAACTCCCGTGAATCGCGCGCCTGTCGCGCAAAAAACTGCCGTACCCATGTGTCGCCGTCCGTCCGGCTGCGCCTGCCACGCGCGTTGACGTTGCGCTCTTCTCCCGCAGGCCAGCCTCGGAAAACAGGACAGGATCACCCGGCACGCCCTCATTTCAGCAGACGTTTACCGGGGGAACCCCCAAGTGCTTCGTCGAACGGGTCCGCGTTACGCTTGAGCCACGAGGAGACGAACCATGAGACGAGCCGTTCATATCGCTGTTTTTGCGCTGCTGGCGTATCTCATTGGCGATCGCGCGATCCTGCATGCGCAGGGCCGCGACACCAGCCCGCTCGCGTGCGAGCAAGGTGCCGCGCAGGTGAAGGTCGACGCGCTCGGCCGCGGCTTCGGCGAAGCAGCCGCCAGCAGCCAGAGCGAAGCCTTCATGTCGGGCTGCCTGGTGACGGGCCGCGGCAACCAGGACGTCGCACTGGCGAACCGCTAAAGGGTGCCCGTTGACGCTCCGGTCGCGCTCCGGTCACGACGGCTGAACCGGAGCCGCGCACGCCTGCCTCAATTCCCGCTGTTGACGGTCATTTTCTCGATCGAAGTCGCAACGGATGTCACGGTCCGGATGCCGCTCACGCTGAACGTCTGCTCGCGGCCCGACTCGTCGCCGGGAAGACGCATCGACAACTGCGCGACCAGGCCATCCTTCCGGTAATCGCCGAACCAGTCGATCAACCGGCCGATATAGCACTTGTCGCCGACCTGAACCCCCATGTCGCCGACGATCTCGTACGCATAGTGGCCGGGCCCATAGTTCGCGTATTCGCTGCGATCGTCGCCCTGCACCGAAGGCGGGATCGGGCACAGCGGCGTGTCGGAGCCCGCATCGCGCGCGGTGTTGTCGTTCACGTCGTGCAGCGCTTTTTCGAGCGCCGCATGCAGCTTGCCGTCGAGCACCGTCGGACCACGCTGGCCTTCATTGTGTTGCTCGATCGGTACCGACAGGCGGTAACGGTAATGCACCGTCAGTTTCGGCACCTCGCCGACGACGGTAAACGGCCGCAGCAGGTAAAACTCGTCCATGCCGTAGTGACTGTCGCGATACAACGCATAGACGCGCCCGCGCAAGCGAATCCATTCACCGGCCTGATTCGCGCCGCGGCCATTCGTCGTGTACAAGCTGCGGTCGAGTGCCTCGTTCGAATCGCCGGATACCTCGAACTTGCCGCCCTTGCGGCGCAACACATCGACCGACGACCACAAGCCGGTTCCGTTCGCCGCCGATTCGACGACCAGATCGCGCTGCCCGTCGCCGTCGAGATCGATCAGCGTGTACGACGCCCCCGTCGCGGTGTCGTCCGCACCGCTCGGCGACGCCTTCAACGCCCGCCACTCGTCGGCCGTCACGCCACCCGGCCGCGCGGTCGGCCACACCGGGCCCTGCCCGTCGCCGGCGTCGCTCGAAAAGCGCGTCACGCCGTTCGTGATCCGCAACCGGTCGATCACTTTGTCGACCGGCGAGCTGGAATCCGTGCGGCGCGCCTGGTCGACGAGCGCGCGCAAGTCGTCGAGCGCCGCCTTGTCTTCGGCGTCCGGGCGATAGGCGAGCACTGTGGCGAGCTGTGATTGCAGGTCGCCGCTCCGCGTCAGGTAGCGCTGTTCGAGGCAACCGTGATCGGCGCCGCATTGATCGCGGGCCTTCAGCCAGCCGAGCTGCGCGGTGCGCAACGCGGCACGCTGCCCCTGCGGCAATGCATCGGACAGTCTCCGGTAGAAGGCCGACAGCCGGCCGTCGTCCAGATGCAGGTCGTTCGATGCGCAGATGGCTTTTTCCGTCGGGCTGGATGCCTGTACGCAGTCGAGCCCTGCCGCGAAAGCCTGGGGCGCGTGAGCAAGCAGCACGAGCAGGAACGCGCGCCGCAGCGGGATTTCAAGGCGGAATGTCATGAGTGGGTTCCTGGCAGTCGATGCGCGCGCTCGGGTCGAGGCGCGATCGGCCTTCAGCGCCGGATTGTCCGTCAATTGCCCGGCCGGCGGAACAGCCGCAAGGACCGACGCGCGCACCCGCTGCCATGGGCGACAGCCGGTTTGATTTCCGCTACAGTGGCGTGCCCGGCATCCGGCTGCCGCGTCGAGACCCCGCTTCATCGCCAACGACAACACGCCCACAGATGAGCCACCCGCACACCGAATTGATCCAGCGCTTCTACACGGCGTTCCAGCAGCGCGACATCGACGGGATGCTCGCCTGCTATGCCGATGACGTCGTGTTCAGCGATCCCGCATTCGGCGAGTTGCGCGGCGACCTCGCACGCGACATGTGGCGCATGCTGGTGGCGCGTGCACAGGATTTTTCATTGACGTTCGGCGAAGTCGCCGCGGATCAACACACCGGGCGCGCCGAATGGATCGCCCAGTACCGCTTCACCGCGACCGGCCGGATGGTGGTCAACCGGATCGACGCGCGGTTCCGGTTTCGCGACGGACGCATCGTCGAGCATCGCGACAGCTTCGACCTGTGGCGCTGGGCACGTCAGGCGCTCGGGCTGAAAGGCGCCCTGCTCGGCTGGACGCCTTTCGTGCAACGCGCGATCCGCGCGCAGGCGCGCAAGAACCTCGATGCTTATCGCGCCAAGCGGAAATAGCGCACACCGTCATGGCTTCATCGTCGCGTTGATCAGGTCGTCGGCCATGTCCGGCCGAACGCCGTCCGGATTCTTGAGACCGTTCTCGCGATACCAGCTTTCGTCGGCTTCGGGATGCGGGCCGACGAGCCCGACGCGCCCCTTGCCGTAGCGATAGGTCGCCGCCGCGATATCGCGGTTCGGATAGGTCGCCAGCACGACCGCGCCCCGGGCGGCCGGGAGCATCGCGCCGTCCTGGAAGTAGATCCAGCGCTTTCTCCCACGCCAGACCACCGGTGTCACGGTGTCCTCGATACCTTGAAGCTTCGAGCCCGGCCGGCCGACCTCGGAGTCCAACTCGCCGGCAACCAGCCCGAAACCCGGGTCGCCCGCCAGGTAGGCGCCCATGCAGATGCCCAGATAGCGGCCGCCGTTCGACACGTAATGCCGCACGGCGTTGATCGAACGCTTGCCGATGCTGGCCGCCGCGCCGGGGATGTCCTGTCCGCCGCCCGGCTGAACATAGAGCGCGGCGCCGGCCAGGACGGCGGGCGTGATCTTGAGTTTTTCCGCCGGCCCGACGTAGATCACCCTGAACCTGTGGCTGGATTCACGCAGGCGCTGCGCGATCGTCTCGGGGCAGCCATCGCATGCGGCCGGGCCGCGATAGACCAGTGCGACGGGACGGCTGGCGGAGTCGCGCGCTTCACCATCGGCCACGGCCGCGTGAGCGACCGACGACGCAATGAGCGACACCACCACGAAAATCGATTCTCTGGATCGCATGTACTTGATCGACGGGCTTTGAGGGCTCGCGGCCGTTCAGGACGGTGCAACCGGCACGTGCCGATGTGGGCCCCATCTTTTGAAACCTGCTTGAAAGCCGCGTGAAATAGAGCGTAGGCGCGCGAAAGCGGCCCGTGTGTAACGTTTCTTGCTTGCTTGTGCAGATATCTGTGCCGCCGGTAGCCGGTAGCCGGACTCCCGACGCGTCGTTACCGGTGGCGCCCCTCCCCGGCCGTGGCCTCGAACGGTTCGTGTCGGTTCGCATGACGTCAGCCAAAACCGACAACGGAGGCACCCGACGCAAACGAACGCGCCCGGATCGCAGTCAGGCACCCCGCAGCGCCTCCCCTCCACTGTCGGGACCACCCAAAACACCCTGCCGGCATCCGCACCCGGGTGAACCTCCAAAACACACCCCGACCCACCGACGCCCCCGTGCCACCGGGCTTCCCGTGCCCGGTCATCAACTCTTATATAAGACATAAGACATTTGACGTTAAAGAGCATTGAGATTAGAATCCCGCTCAAAGCAGTGTCTGGAACAGCCCCGGAGTGCCGGCAAGGCCTTCCCCTCAAACGCAATATCAGCAGGTCTCCCCATGCTTGAAAACTTTCGTGCTCACGTGGCCGCCCGCGCCGCGCTCGGTATTCCTCCCCTGCCGCTGACGGCTCAGCAGACCGCCGAACTGGTGGAACTGCTGACGAACCCGCCCGCCGGCGAAGAGCAGACGCTGCTCGACCTGATCACCCATCGCGTGCCTGCCGGCGTCGACGAAGCCGCCCGCGTGAAGGCCGGCTTCCTGGCCGCCGTGGCCAAGGGCGAGACCGCCTGCCCGCTGATCTCGCGCGAACGCGCGACCGAACTGCTCGGCACGATGCTGGGCGGCTACAACATCCAGCCGCTGATCGAGCTGCTGTCCGATGAAGCCGTCGCCGCCGTGGCCGCTGATGCACTGAAGAAAACCCTGCTGATGTTCGACCAGTTCCATGACGTCAAGGAACTCGCCGACAAGGGCAACGCGCACGCGAAGGCCGTGCTGCAGAGCTGGGCCGACGCCGAATGGTTCACGAGCCGTCCGGAAGTGCCGCAAAGCCTGACCATCACCGTGTTCAAGGTGACGGGCGAAACCAACACCGACGATCTGTCGCCGGCCCCGGACGCCACCACCCGCCCGGACATCCCGATGCACGCACTGGCGATGCTGAAGAACGCACGCCCGGGCATCACGCCGGAAGAAGACGGCAAGCGCGGCCCGGTCAAGTTCATCGAATCGCTGAAGGAAAAGGGTCACCTGGTCGCCTACGTGGGCGACGTGGTCGGCACCGGCTCCTCGCGCAAGTCGGCCACCAACTCGGTGCTGTGGTTCACCGGCGAAGACATCCCGTTCGTCCCGAACAAGCGCTTCGGCGGCGTGTGCCTCGGCGGCAAGATCGCCCCGATCTTCTACAACACGATGGAAGACGCCGGCGCGCTGCCGATCGAGCTTGACGTGTCGCAGATGGAAATGGGCGACGTGGTCGAACTGCGCCCGTACGAAGGCAAGGCGCTGAAGGACGGCAAGGTCATCGCCGAATTCCAGGTCAAGTCCGACGTGCTGTTCGACGAAGTGCGCGCCGGCGGCCGCATTCCGCTGATCATCGGCCGCGGCCTGACCGCGAAGGCACGTGAAGCGCTCGGCCTCGCGCCGTCGACGCTGTTCCGCCTGCCGCACCAGCCGGCCGACAGCGGCAAGGGCTTCTCGCTCGCGCAGAAGATGGTCGGCCGCGCGTGCGGTTTGCCGGAAGGCCAGGGCGTGCGCCCGGGCACGTACTGCGAACCGAAGATGACCTCGGTCGGCTCGCAGGACACCACGGGCCCGATGACCCGCGACGAACTGAAGGATCTCGCATGCCTCGGCTTCTCGGCCGACCTCGTGATGCAATCGTTCTGCCACACCGCCGCTTATCCGAAGCCGGTCGACGTGAAGACGCACCAGACGCTGCCGAACTTCATCAGCACGCGCGGCGGTATCGCGCTGCGCCCGGGCGACGGCGTGATCCACTCGTGGCTGAACCGCATGCTGCTGCCCGACACCGTCGGCACCGGCGGCGATTCGCACACGCGCTTCCCGATCGGCATCAGCTTCCCGGCAGGTTCGGGCCTGGTCGCGTTCGCGGCCGCCACCGGCACGATGCCGCTGGACATGCCGGAATCGGTGCTGGTCCGCTTCAAGGGCAAGATGCAGCCGGGCGTCACGCTGCGTGACCTCGTCAACGCGATTCCGCTGTACGCGATCAAGCAAGGCATGCTGACGGTCGCCAAGCAAGGCAAGAAGAACATCTTCTCGGGCCGCATCCTCGAAATCGAAGGCCTGCCCGACCTGAAGGTCGAGCAAGCGTTCGAGCTGTCGGATGCGTCGGCCGAGCGTTCGGCTGCCGGGTGCTCGGTGCACCTGAACAAGGAACCGATCATCGAGTACCTGAACAGCAACATCACGCTGCTGAAGTGGATGATCGCGCAGGGCTACCAGGATCCGCGCAGCCTGCAGCGCCGTATCCAGGCGATGGAGCAGTGGCTGGCCGACCCGCAACTGCTGTCGCCGGACGCCGACGCCGAGTACGCGGCCGTCATCGAGATCGACCTCGCCGACATCCACGAGCCGATCGTCGCATGCCCGAACGACCCGGACGACGTGAAGACGCTGTCGGACGTCGCAGGTGCGAAGATCGACGAAGTGTTCATCGGCTCGTGCATGACCAACATCGGTCACTTCCGTGCCGCGTCGAAGCTGCTCGAAGGCAAGCGCGACATCCCGGTCAAGCTGTGGGTCGCGCCGCCGACCAAAATGGACCAGAAGCAGCTGACCGAAGAAGGCCACTACGGCGTGTTCGGCACGGCCGGCGCGCGTACCGAAATGCCGGGCTGCTCGCTGTGCATGGGTAACCAGGCTCAGGTGCGCGAAGGCGCGACGGTCATGTCGACGTCGACCCGCAACTTCCCGAACCGTCTCGGCAAGAACACGAACGTGTATCTCGGCTCGGCGGAACTGGCGGCGATCTGCTCGCGTCTGGGCAAGATCCCGACCAAGGAAGAGTACATGGCCGACATGGGCGTACTCAACGCGAACGGCGACCAGATCTACAAGTACATGAACTTCGACCAGATCGAAGACTTCAAGGAAGTAGCCGACACCGTGCAGATGTAAGCACGCGGAGCGCGCTGCGGCGGGTGGTTGACGGCGCAGCGCGCTACGTAATGGCGTCGCAGGCTGAATGCCGGCGGCGCCATTTTTTTATGCGGTTTCGAAACAAGCCTCTCCGGAGATAGCGGGAAAGCCGCGATGACCGGCGTTTCTACCGCTGCGACGCGACGCTCACGCGCCCTCGCCGCCCGGCTCGCGGCGGATCACCAGTTCGTTGAAGCCGGTGTGCGGGTCGGGTTCGCGCGCGAAGCGATGCGCGGGCAACACGGCCAGCAGAATCTCGGCGGTCGTGCGCACCACGCAGCCGCTCGCGACATGGCCGCCCGTCACGCGGCCGGCCGCATCCGAGATCGACATATGCAGATGCGCGCCGTCCGGCGACACCGAGCCGGCCAGCGTCAGGATTTCGAGGTCACCGCGCAACTCGGTCGGCACGTCGGCCCCGGCAAAGCGCAGCTGCGCGACGCTCAGGCTGCCGATGCCCTGGATCACGAAGGCCGCGTGCGATGCGTGGCCGCGCAACGCTTGCTCGATCGCGCCGCGCAAATCGTCGCCGGGGGAAAGACGCAGAGGATGAGCTTGCATGGTCGAGCACCTGCCGATGGTGGATGGTGTCGGCCAAGGGTACGTTCGCGCCGTGAATCCGGCAAGTCACCCGCGCCGATCACCCGCCAGCAACCCATACAGCGCGCTGTCCGACACTTCGTCACCGACGATCCAGCGTTCGCGCAGCAGCCCTTCCCGCACGAAGCCCAGCCGTTCGAGCAGCCCCGCGGACGCGGCGTTGCGCGGATCGATATCGGCTTCGAGCCGGTTCAGCCGCAGCGTGCCGAACGCATGATCGATCATGGCCGATGCCGCCTCGCGCATGTAACCGCCGCGCCAGTACTTGCGCCGCAGGCTGAAGCCGATCTCGGCGCGCCGGCATGGCTCGTTCGCATGAAACAGCACGCATTCGCCGAGCGCTTCGCCGGTTTCCCGCAGTTCGAGCACGCAGGTCAGGCTCTCCCCGCTCGCGGACGTCTGCACGTTGCGCGCGACGCGTTCGATCGCCTGTTCGATGTGCGTCATCGGCGAGAACGAGAAATAGCGCATCGCTTCGGCATCCGACCAGATCTCGAAGAAGGTGGGCGCATCGGCTTTGCGTAGCGGTCGCAGGACGAGGCGGGAGGTGTCCAGCGTGACGGGTTCGAACAGAGGCATGGCGACAATCGTTCTGAAAACGAGATCGTGAATTAGAACATGCAAGCCGCAAGTCGGCCATCTCACGCGTTCGCGCGCCCCGCCGCACAGCAGCAACCCCGATCGCCGCCCAACAAAAAGGCCCGGGCGTCGCCCGGGCCTCGTCACTGCAGCCGTTGCCACCGGCCGCGCTTACGCTTCAAGCGCTTCGAGCACCTTGCCCTTCGTCTCGATCCCGACGAAGTGCACGGTCACCGCCGCGATCAGCGGCACGATGCCGATCAGGTAGAACGCCGGCGCGAGGTTGCCGCCGATGATCGCGTGCGGCACCACCATCGGCGCGACGAACGATGCGATCTTCAGCCATGCGCTGCCGAGCCCGCAGCCCGACGCGCGGATGCTCGTCGGATACTGCTCCGGCGTATAGACGTACGCGGTAATGAACCCCGACGCCATCAACCCGAGCGACAGCGAGCAGAAGATCGACACGACATACACCGACGACGCGTGATAGAAACCCGCGAACGCCAGCGACAGCGCGCACAGCACGAACGACCACACGATCACCGGCTTGCGGCCGAGCTTGTCGACGAGCAGCGCCGACGCCAGCGACCCGAGCACGCCCATCACCGAGCCGATCACCGCGAGGTTCAGCGCGAGCTGCAACGGCGCGTGATAGAAGTTCTTGTAGATCGTCGGCAGCCACGTCGACAGCCCGTACTGGATGAACCCGCAGGTCGCCCACAACGTCGCCACCGCGAGCGTGCGCTTGCGATACGCGGCGCTGAACAGGTCGCTCATCTTGCGCTTCGGATGCTGGCGCACCATCTCGTCGAACGCCGCTGCCTGCGTGACCGGCGGCAGCTCGCCGCGCACCGACGCTTCGAACACGCCGACCGCCCGCCCGGCTTCCGGAAGCCGCCCACGCGATGCGAGCCAGCGCGGCGATTCCGGTACGAGACGCGTGAGCACCAACGACAGGATCAGCGGCAGCCCGCCGACGAAGTACATGATTTCCCAGCCGAAGCGCGGCACGAGCCACGCACCGAGCGCCATCGACACGAGCAGGCCGATCGGGAACACGATCTCGTACAGCAGCACGAAGCGGCCGCGGCCATGGGCGCGCGTGATCTCGTTGATGTACGTCGCCGCAACCGGCAACTCGCCGCCGAGACCCAGGCCCTGCAAAATCCGCAGCAGCACGAAGATCTCGAAGGTCGGCGCGAAACCGCACGCGATGCTCGTGATGCCGATCACGGCCGAGCTCCACGCGATCGCCTTCACGCGGCCGTGCTTCTCCGCCAGCGCGGGAAACAGGAAGGCGCCGATCAGCTGGCCGATCGCGCCGGACGCGATCAGCATGCCGATCTGCGTCGGCGACAGCCCCCATTTGTGAATCAGCAGCGGCAGCGTCGCCGCGATCGTGATCACGTCGAAGCCGTCGAAGAACGTCGCGGTGCCGATCAGCACGCGCGCGCGGATCTGCATCGCGTTGGCGGGAAGCCGCTCGAGCCGCGCGATGATCGCGCCGGGCGTGGAGGCGGCAGCTTCCATCGTGGCGCGACCGGCCACGACGTTGTCGAAAGTGCTCATGCGGGGAGTCTCCTGTGTCTCGTCGCCCGGTCAGGCCAGTGTCCTGCTCGTGTCTGCCAGCGCTTCCGTATCCACTGCCCGGCCCTGGTTCATCCACTTGCGCGCGAGCTTCAGCTCACGTGCGTTGTTGACGGCGATGACACCTCTCACATGTCCTTCGCCTACGAAAAACAGCGTCGCGCGTCGCGCGGCAAGCTCGCCGCGCACGACGAGCTGCGCATCGGCCGGCAGATCACCGAGGATCTGCAGGTTCACGTCGTACTGATCGGACCAGAACCACGGAATCTCCGCGTACGGGGCGCGCACGCCGAGCACGGCCTTCGCCGCCGCGATCGCCTGGTTCTGCGCGTTGGCCCACGACTCGAGCCGCACGCGCCGCTTCAGCCAGCCGTTGTGATGGTTCGCGACGTCGCCGCACGCGAAGATCGCCGGGTCGCTGGTCGCGCCGAATTCGTCGACGACGATGCCGTCGTCGAGCGCCAGCCCCGCGTCGCTCGCGAGCGACGCGTTCAGCGCGAGGCCGATGCCGGCCACCGCGAAATCGGCGTCGATCGTCGTGCCGTCGGCGAGCGTTGCACGCACCTTCGACGCGTCGTCCGGCTGTGCGTCGAGCGACGCGAGCGCCGCGCCCAGGCGGACGTCGACACCGTTCGCGCGATGCAGGTCGAGCAGGAAATCCGACACGATCTGCGGCACCGAGCGGCCGCACAGCCGCGGCGCGCCTTCGACGACCACGGTTTCGACGCCGAGCTTGCGCGCGGTCGCCGCGACTTCGAGGCCGATCCAGCCGCCGCCGATCACGAGCACGCGCCGGCTCGCACGCAGCTTCTCGCCGAGCGCGGCCGCTTCGTCGAGCGTACGCAGGTAATGCAGGTTCGGGGTCCTCACGAGTGCGTCCGGCAAGCGGCGCGACGTGCCGCCGGTCGCGATCACGAGGCGGTCGTACTCGATCTCGCGGCCGCTTTCGGTTGTCACGACGCGGCGTGCGCGGTCGATCGACGCGGCGCGCTCCGGCTGCCATGCTTCCACGTTCAGCGCGTCGAATTCGTCCGGACGCACGACGCGCACGGTTTCGATGTCGGCGTCGCCGGCCAGCACGGCCTTCGACAGCGGCGGACGCTCGTACGGCAGATGCGGTTCCTCCGCGATCATCACGAGGCGGCCCGCAAAGCCTTCCGCTCGCAGCGTCTTCAGCACCCAGCCGGCGGCCTGGCCACCGCCGATCACGACGACCGTGCCGGGCGCGGCATGCTCCGGTGTGTTCTCTTCGCTCACGATTTGCGCTCCGTCATGAACTTGCCTTCCGGCGCCTTCGCGTTCTTCTGCCGGCGCGTGTTGCCGTCGAGGCCGCCATCGATCGCCCATTCGGCGAACACGGTCGGGCCCGGTTCGAACTCGCGCGGCTGCCACTCGGGCGTCAGCACGTCTTCATCCGCGTAGTACTCGATCAGCGCGCCGGCCGGGTTCTGGAAGTACCAGAAGTACGCGGACGACACCGGGTGGCGGCCCGGGCCGAGTTGCGTTTCCCAGCCGCAGCGGTCGATGTGCATGCCGCCGCCGAACACCTCGTGGATATCACGCACGGTGAATGCGACGTGGTTCAGGCCACGTTTGCCGTTCGGCAGCGCGAGCAGGAACAGGTCGTGATGGCCGCCGTGCGGCGCGCAGCGCATGAACGCGCCGCGGCCCGGGTAACGGTCGGACGTCTCGAAGCCCAGCAGCTCGTGATAGAACTTTTCCTGCGCGTCGAGGCAGTTCGTGAAGAACACCACGTGCCCGACCTCGACCGGCTCCGCGCGCGCATAGATCGGGCTCGGCTGGTCGACGCGCAGCGTCTGGCCCCACACGTTCGACGGCGAGCCCGTGATGTCGAGTGCGCGCTTGCGCGTGACTTCGATGCGGATCGCCATCCCGTTCGGGTCGATGCAGCCGACCGCATCGTCCTGCGCGTAATAACCAGGCTGGCCGGCGAGCTTCGTGCGCAGCGCGTCGAGTTCCTGCCGCGTCGCGACGCCCCACGTGACTTCCCGCAGCGTCGGCCCCGCCTCGAACGCAGGCGGCAGCGACGGATCGTCAGCCTTGACGGCCAGCACGGTGCAGCCGTTCAGCGTCTCGAAGCGTGCGCGCGTGTCGTCGTGCGAGACTTCCTTCATCCCCCAGTCGGCGAAAAAGCGCCGGCAGGTCGCGAGGTCGTCGACGCCGTACGTGATCTGCTCGATTCCCAAAATGCTCATTGCGTCATTCCCCTTCGCTCAGTTCGCCCACGGCAGCGGCGCGTCGTTCAAGCCCCAGTAGAGGCTCTTCTGCTGCATGTACTCGCGGATGCCGAGACGCCCCTTCTCGCGCCCCATCCCGCTCTCCTTCCAGCCCGAGAACGGCGTGGAGATCGAAAACAACTTGTACGTGTTGATCCAGACGGTGCCCGTCTCCAGCGCGCGTGCGATGCGCCACGCACGCTTGTAGTCGCGCGTCCAGATGCCGGCCGCCAGGCCGAACACGCTGTCGTTCGCCTGCGCGATCAGCGACGCTTCGTCGTCGAACGGCATCGCGACGAGCACCGGGCCGAAGATTTCTTCCTGGCAGATGCGCGCGCTGTTCGGCAGCCCTTCGAGAATCGTCGGCTGATAGAAGAAGCCGTCCTCGCGCCCATCGCCCGCAGGCCGCTCGCCGCCGCACAGCAGGCGACCGCCTTCCTCGAGGCCGAGCGCCACGTAGCGCTCCACCGATTCGCGATGCTTCGCGGTGATCAGCGGCCCCATCTGCGTGTCGGGGCGCGTCGGATCGCCCACGCGCAGCTTGCGTGCGCCCGCGACCAGGCGCTTCATGAATTCGTCGTACACCGAACGTTGCACGAACAGCCGCGAGCCCGCGATGCACGCCTCGCCCGACGAGCTGAAGATGCCGTACAGCACGCCGTTGACCGCGTGGTCGAGATCGGCGTCGTCGCAGACGATGGTCGGCGACTTGCCGCCGAGTTCGAGCGACACGGGCATCAGCTTCTCGGCCGCGATGCGCGCGATGCCGCGGCCCACTTCGGTGCCGCCGGTGAACGACACCTTCTTCACCAGCGGATGACGCACGAGCACGTCGCCGATCACCGAACCCTTGCCCGGCAGCACGCTCAGCACACCCTTCGGCACGCCCGCTTCCTCGCAGATGCGCGCCAGCGCCAGCGACACGAGCGGCGTGACTTCCGCCGGCTTCAGCACCACCGCGTTGCCGCCCGCCAGCGCCGGCGCGAGCTTCTGCGCATCGGACGCGATCGGCGAATTCCACGGCGTGATCGCCGCGATCACGCCGATCGGTTCGTACACGCTCATCGTCAGGTAGTCGCCGCGCGACGGCGTCAGCTCCTCGTCGAGCGTTTCGAGGCACGCCGCGAAATAGCGGAACGTGTTCGCGGCGCTCGCCACCAGCACGCGCGTCTCGCCGATCGGCTTGCCGTTGTCGCGGCGCTGCAGGTTCGCGAGCGCCTCGTGGCGCTGCATGATCAGATCGGCGATGCGGTACAGCACCTGCGCGCGCTGGTGCGGCTTCAGCCCGGCCCAGTCGGCGCGGCGCCATGCGGCGTCCGCCGCCACGACGGCTTCGGCCGCGTCGTCCGCATTCGCGGTCGACACTTCCATGTTCAGCGACTGGTCGGCCGGATAGATGCTCGCGTAAGGCGCGCCACGGCCGCGCCGCCATTCGCCGCCGATCAGGATGTTGCCGTCGGGTACGAGGCTCGTATCGAAAGGAGTCATGTCACAAGTCCCACAAATCTGTCTCTGCACGCCCGCCCTCGCCGTGGCGCGGGCAGGCATTCAATGGCCCGGTCAGATCACGCAGCGGGCCGCGCGGTTGCGCAGCGCGCGGATCGCGCTGTACGCCGTCAGCGCGGACGTCTTCGGGTTGTCGGGCAGCGGTTTGCCACTCATTTCCAGCGACATCTCGCCGAATGCGCCGCGCGCGGTGATGCGGTGCACGTTGCGCTCGACCGCCGGATCGGCGATCAGGCGCACGTGCGTCGCGTCGAGGCCGAGGCCCGCGAGCGCGACGGTGGCCGCGACGTTCGCGTTCTTCGGATACAGGCGCGCGGCATCGCGCGCGCTGCCTTCGAAGATCACCTTTTCCGCGGTCATCGCGCGCAGGTCGCACAGCGCCTCGGCGGGCGTGCCGAGCCAGCCGAGCGGCGGCTTGCGGCCCACGTACAGCACTTCGTCGAGGCCGCCCTGCTTCGCGGACGCCAGCGCGTCGATCCCGCCGATCGCGCCTGACAGCAGCGTGACCGTCGCGTCGCCCTCGTCGGCCGCCTGTGCGAGCACGTCGAGCAGCGCGAGATCGGACAGCGCGCCGATCGACGCGACCGCGCAATCGGTGCCGGCCTTCAGCAACGGCACGACGTGATCGACGAGCGCGCTGTGGCCCGCGCATTCGAGCGCGAACTCGGGGCGGCGGGCCAGTGCGTCGACCGACGACACGACCTCCACCGCGCCGCCCAGCACGCCCTGCACCGCCGCGCGCTGGTGTTCCGGCACGATCACGTGCGCGACACGCAGCGACGCATCGTGCTCGACCGCGTGGTACACGGCCGCGCCGATCGCACCGAAGCCGATCATCGCGACGTCGACGGGGGCGTGAGCCCGCTTTTGCCCGTTAAGCATATTGGCGCTCCGACGGCTCTTCCTTCTTGACCGGCGGGCCTGCGAAGTTCGACGCGAACGCGCCGACCGACAGCATGTCGACCTCGACCATCACGGGGCCTGCCTTCGCCATTCCTTCGCGCACGATCGCTTCCGCGTCGTCGAGCGACGTGATCCGGTAGTGCGTGAGGCCGAAGCTCGCGCAGAACTGCGCGAAATCGGGCTGGTGCAGCTGCACGAAGCAGCGGCGGCCACCGTAGTGCGCGTCCTGGATGTTGCGGATCACGCCGTAGCACTGGTCGTTCATCAGCACGATCATCACGTTCGCGTTTTCCTGCACGGCCGTGACGAGCTCGCCGACGTTGACCATCAGGCCGCCATCGCCGACGAGGCAGACCGTCTTCGCCGCCGCATCCGCCAGCGCCGCGCCGATGCCCATCTGGATGCCCTGGCCGATGCCGCCGCCGAGCGCATGCACGCCCGAGCGCGGCTCGAAGATCTTCAGCAGGCGGTTGCCCCACGTGCTGTTCGAGATCGTCACGTCGCGCACCCAGTTGTAGTCGCGGCCGACCGCGCCCTGCAGCGTGTCGACGAGCTGCTTGTACGGCCCGAGGCCCTTCGACACGTCGGCCACCGCCTGCTCGCGGGCGGCCGCGAGATCGGCCGCGAACTGTGGATCGACCGCCAGACGGCCTTCGAGCTGGTCGGCCAGCTCGGCCAGCACGCGCTTCGAATCGCCGTGCACGAACAACTCGTTGCGATAGCCGCGGTTGTCGGCGAGCGCGTCGGCGTCGACACGGAACAGCGGCTGCGGCAGCGCGAGCTTGTACTTCAGCGTCTCGTTGCCGCGCAGGCGCGAGCCGACGACGACGAGCGCATCGCAGGTCTTGTAGAACGCTTCGACGGACGCGTGCACGTTGAACGCGCCGAGCGTCGCCGGGTGATCCTCGGGCAGCACGCCGCGGCCCTGCACGCTCGTCACGACGCCGAAGCCGAGCTTCACGAGGCGTTCGACTTCCTCGCGTGCATGGCGCGCGCCGCCGCCGAGCCACAGCAGCGGGCGGCGCTTGGCCGCGAGGGCATCGGCGAGCTTCGCGACGCGGGCGGTGTCGTGCTCGCGCACCGCGACGTGTGCCGGCGCGAGGTCTTCCGGCCATTCGATTTCAGCGGCCTGGATGTCGATCGGAATCTCGACCGACACGGGGCCCGTCGGCGCGGTCTGCGCGATACGCACGGCTTCGCGGATCGTCGGCAGCACGGTTTCGACGGTACGCACGCGGAATGCGGCTTTCGAGATCGAATGCAGCATCGACAGCTGGTCCGGCGCTTCATGGATGTACGCGAGATCCTGGTCGAGGTATGGCGTCTCGATCTGCCCCGTGACGTGCAGCAGCGCGGTGCCGGCCGTCAGCGCCTCGACCATCGCGCCGGCCGCGTTGCCCGCCGCCGTGCCCGTGCTCGTGAACGCGACGCCGAGGCCGCCCGACACGCGGGCCAGGCCGTCGGCCATGTTCAAGGCGCCGGCTTCGCCGCGTGCACCGACATACCGGATGTTGCCGCGCGAGTTGATCGCGTCGAGGATCGGCATGTTGTGGATCGAGATGACACCGAATGCGGTCTTCACGCCGCACTGCTCGAGAAAGGCGGCAATCAGCTCGCCAACCGTGGTTTTTTTAGACATGGCGTGCAAAGCCTCCAGAAACGTCGATATGGCTGCCCGTCGTGTAGGACGACAGATGCGTTGCGAGATAAAAGAGTGCCCAGGCGGCCTCGTCAGGCTTGCCGAAGCGGTTCAGCGGTATGTTCTTCGTGCGGGCGATCGCGCCCGTCCAGTCCTCCCAGCTCTCCCCGGACTGCGCCTGCGTTTCGTAACGGCGGCGCCACTGGCCCGACTCGACGATGCCGATCAGGATCGAGTTCACGCGGATGCGCTGCGGCGCGAGTTCGGTCGCGAGCGACTTCACGAGGCTCAGCACGCCCGCGCGCGCCGACGACGTCGCGACCATGTGCGGCTCCGGCTGCAGCGCGAGCAGCGAGTTCACGCAGGTGATCGTCGGCGCGTGCGCGTCGCGCAGCAGCGGCAGGAACGCGCGCGTCGGGCGGATGATGCTGAAATACTTCAGTTCGAGTTCTTCGCGCCATGCGTCGTCGGTCGTGTCGGCGAAGGTCGACACGCGGCCCTGGCCGGCGTTGTTGACCAGCATGTCGGCACGGCCGAAGCGCGCCGATACGGCTTGCGCAAAAGCAGCCACATCGGCTTCGTCGAGCACGTTGCAGCGCGCGGCGAGCAGTTGCGCGCCCGGATACTTTTCGATGAGCATCACTTCGGCGCGTGCGAGGCGCTCGCTGTCGCGGCCGCAAATCGCGACCGACGCGCCAGCCTGCAGGAACCGTTCGGCGGTCGCGAGGCCGATGCCGGACGAACCGCCCGTCACCACCGCCACCTGCCCGGTCAGATCGATCTGAATCATCGGAGTCCTAATGCCTTGAGAAACGTGTGCTCGTCGTCCGAGCGGTAATTGAGCCGCCGCGACAGTTCCGCCGCCGCGCGCTGCACCTTGTCGATCAGGCCGTCCGCGATCAGCGCCGCGTCGATTTCCGGCCTCGGCACCGTCACGGTGATGCACGCGACGATCTTCTGCGTCTCGTTGCGCACCGGCGCGGTGACCACCGAAATACCGCGCTCGAACGACGAATTGCTGACGCCGTAGCCGCGCAGCGCATCCTCGCGGATCACTTCGTACAGCGCGTCGACCGTTTCCGGCGTCGCGTTCGTCATCCGGTTCAACGCGCCTTCCGGGTACAGCGCATGCAGCTCCTTCAGCGACAGGTCGCCCATCAGCACGTGGCCGTGCGTCGTCGCATGCGCGGGCAAGCGCGTGCCGACGTTCACGCGGATCGAGCTGAACACCGGCGCCTGGCTCTGCGCCTTCGCGACGAACACCACGTCGCGGCCATCGCGGATCACGATGTGCGTCGTGAAGCCGGTCGCATCGCGCAGGCTTTCGATCACGGGCAGGCCGAGATCGGTCAGCTCCAGCGAGCTCAGGTATTCGAAGCCGAGCCGCAGCACGGCGATGCCGAGCTTGTAGTTGCGATCCTTGTCCGCACGCTCGAGGAAGCCGAGCGATTCGAGCGTCTGCAGCAGACGGAACACCGTCGTGCGCGGAATGCCGAGCCGTTTCGACAATTCGGGCGCGCCGAGCACGGGCTCGCGCGGCGAGAATTCGGCGAGAATCCGCAGCCCGCGTTCGAGGCCGGGGACCACGTAACTCGCTTCGGCCTTGCCGTTTTCGGTATCGGGTTGTTGCAGCGGTTCGTTCATGCCAGTCCCCGCTGTTGGTCGCACTGACGGCAGAACGTGTCGATCAGTGCGGAATAGACGGCCGGTGCTTCCACGTAGCCGGCATGGCCTGCTTGCGGAATCACCTGCAGCCCGACGTGCGCGGCCGCGGCGATCCGCTCGCATGCAGCGGGCGGCGTGATCGCGTCGTTCGCGCCCACCGCCACGGCCGTGCGGCCGCGAAAGCCGGCGAGATCGGTGGCGAGATCGGCGTTCGCAAGCAGATGCGTGGCCTGCGCGTAGCCGGCCGGCACGATGCGCGCCATGTTCCAGCGCACCCACGCACGCGCATCCTCGTTCGCGAAACCGGACAGCATGTTGCCGCTGCGCTGCTCGGCGAGCCCGGCCGGGCCGAGTTCGGCAAGCATCGCGAGCCGCGCGTCGCGGCGCGATTCGCGTGTTTCAGCCGGTGCGCTGCCGTAGCCGCCCGCGGGCGACACCAGCAGCAGGCCGGCGATCCGCGCGGGCATCACTCGGACGAGACCGCCCGCGATGATCGCGCCGAGCGAATGACCGACCAGCACGCAGCGTTCGATGCCGAGTGCCTCGAGCCACGCGTTCAGCGATGCCGCGTAATCGGCGGCGGTCGGCGACGCGCCGTGCACCGGCGTCGACACGCCGTAACCGGGCGCATCCCACGCGAGCACGCGCCGCGATGCGCCGAGCGTGTCGAGCTGGCGGACCCACGATGCGGCGCCCGAGCCGATGCCGTGCAGCAGCACGACGGGCAGCGCACGGGCTGCATGCTGCGCGCCGGCCTCGCGATAACCGATCGTGCCCGCCGCGCCGGCCACGCAACGCTGTTCGGGAAACTGCCCGAGCAGCGCGGCGAACGCCGCGGTGCGGTCGCGTTCACGTTTGTCGATGACACTCATTGCTTCACCTGCTCCGTCTCAGCGCTTGATCTTCGCGAGCGGCGAATCGGGCGGATAGGTCGGCGTGACCGGCTTCGGCGAACCGAGCATCACGCACATCAGCGCGTCTTCCTCGCCGATGTTGATTTCCGTGCGATACACGCCCGGCGGCACCGAGATCAGATCGCGCTCGCCGAGGATCGCTTCCCACGTCTCGCCGTCACGCTCGCAGATCACCTTCATCTTGCCGCGCAGCACGAAGAAGATTTCCTCGACGTCCATGTGGATGTGGCTCGGGCCGATGTTGCCGGCCGGGATGACCATCGTCGAGAACGTGAAGCCGCCGGCCGGCACCGTGTTGACGTCCTTCGCGACGCCCGTGCCGCCCGTGCCGACGTAGCGCATCTGCGCACGGCGGTACTTCGGGTCGTAGTCGGCCTGGAACTTCAGTGCGTCCCAGTCGTAGCGACGGGTTGCGTAGCGCGCCACGCGCCCTTCCATCCAGTCGTTGAAGCTTGCGCCTTCCGGCTGGTCCCACGACTTGCGTTCGAGATCGGCGTCCGCCATCGTCCTCTCCTTCATCAGAGTGAAAACTTCAATTCAATCAATTCATCACGAAGCCGCCGTTCACCGGCAGCAGTTGACCCGTCACGAAGCGCGCGCCGTCCGACAGCAGGAACAGCACGGGGCCCGTCACGTCGTCGGGCACCTGCGCACGCGTCAGCGCGCGGCCCTGCAGGTAGAACGCGTGGCGCTCGGCGGGCACGTAGGCGGTCGCCTCGACCTCGGTCAGCCCCGGCGCGATCGCATTGACCGTCACGCCGTGCGTGCCGAACTCGCGTGCCTGCGCATGGGTCATCGCGATCACCGCGCCCTTGCTCGCGACGTACGCGAGCAGCTTCGGCGCGCCCCACAGCGCGGTGTCCGACGCGAGGTTCACGATCGCGCCGCGGCCCGACTGCGCGAGATACGGCAGCGCCGCATTGCTGACGAGCCACACGCCGCGCACGTTCACGTTCATCACGGCGTCCCACGTCGACACGTCGAGCTCGGTCGACAGCTTGCCGCCCGAGTTCGTGATCGCCGCGTTGTTGATCAGCGCGTCGATGCCGCCGAGCGCCGCCGCGCCCTGCGCGACGAACGCGGTGACGCTCGCCGGATCGGCGAGATCGAGCGCGAAGCAATGCACGACATGGCCGGCTTCGGCGAGTTGCGCGGCCAGCGCGCGGCCTTCGTCGAGCAGCACGTCGCCGAACGCGACCTGCGCGCCCGCTTCGACGAGCGCCTTCACGAACGCCGCGCCGAGCCCGCGCGCGCCGCCCGTGACGAGCACGCGGCGCCCCGCGAGCGACACGACCGGAGCGCGCTCAGCCATTTGCCGGCTCCGAGGCGGCCTGCGCCTGCGCCGCGCGATGCGCGTCGAGCGCCGCAAGATGCTCCTGCGCACGCGTGCGCAGCATCCGGCGCACACGCGTCATGCCGACGTCGTGCTGGTACAGGTATTCGTGATCGCGCGCATTCGGCGCGAGGCTTTCGAGGACGTAGCGGTCCTGCTCGAGCACGTCCCAGTGCAGGCCCTCGAGGCGGTTGCGGTACATGAAGCGCCACACGTCGCGCTGCCAGCCGCTGACCTTGCGGGTGCGCCAGAAGTAGACCTGGCAGTTGTCGCCGTCGACCGGCGTCGCGAAGCCGATGATCCCGAAGTTGCCGCCCGGGCCGAATTTCTGCTTGTACGGGATCGCGAGGCGCATCCACAGGCAGCCCGTTTCACCGAGCTCGACCCAGTCGAAGTTCACGTCGCGCTGGCCGATCTTCTCGAACATCAGGCCCGTTTCCGTCTTGCGCACGCGCATCTCGGCCTGCTTGTCGCCTTCGGCCATCGAGTGCGAGGTGGCATGCAGGTACGCGCCGTGCATCGGGTCCATCACGTTGTCGATCGCGTACTGGTAATTGCACTTCCAGTTCGACACGCACAGGAAGTGGCCGTACGCGTCGTCGACCAGTTCCTCGGGCAGGTTCAGCGGCGCCGGCTCGCCGTGCGCTTCGTCACCGAACCACAGGAAGATCGCGCCTGCCTTCTCTTCGACCGGATACGACTTCACGCACTTCGTGCCTTCGAGCGGACAGTTCGATACGGCCGGCACGCGGTTGACCGTGCCGCCGCCGTCGACTTCGATGCCGTGATACCAGCAGGCGATGTTGCCGCCGAGGTTCCAGCCGAGCGACAGGCGCGCGCCGCGATGCGGGCAGCGATCCTCGAGCGCGTGGACCTTGCCGTCGTGATCGCGCCACAGCACGATCTGCTCGGACAGGCGCGTGAGGCCGACCGGTGCATTCGACACCTGCCAGCTCGGCGCGACGGGGTACCAGTAGTTCTTGATGCCGCGGTCGAGATAGGCACGGACCGGGTCGTGTTGTGCTGCGTGTTGTTCGGGGGACGTCATCAGTGTGCTCCGGATGCGGTTGTCGTCGGATCGGCAGTCGGCGCTTACGCGGTCATTCCGCGAGCGAGGCCATTTCGGCGCGGAAGCGCTCAGGTGTCCAGACCGTGCCGTCCGGCGCGCGGAAGCCGATGCGGTTCAGGCCCGCGACGACCTCGTCCAGCTCGATCGCGCCGGCTTCGAACACGCGTTCGAGCGCATCGCCGAGGTCGTTTTCATACTGGGTCGGGGCGGCCTTGCGGTTCTGCCAGACCTGGTTCTCGACCTGGCCGGGGATCTCGATCTGCCCCTTGCCCGCGACGTTGTTCGGCTGCGGCGCCACCCACGGCTTCAGGAAGGGGTTGAAATTCACGGTCGCTTCTTTCATGTCACTCCACCTTGATCTGGATTTCCTCGCCGGCGAGCCGCACCGCGTACTGCTTCAGTGCGCGTCCGCCCGGACCCTTCAGGCATTCGCCCGTCTTGATGTCGAACACGGCCTCGTGCAGCGGGCATTCGACCGTGCCTTCGTCGACGAACCCCTGCGTCAGCAGCGCGTACGCATGCGGGCACACGTTCTCGAGCGCATACACGTCGTCGCCGACGCGGTAGATCCCGATTTCGACGCCGTCGGTCCGCTTGAACTCGATCGGCGTGTCTTCCGACAGCGCGCCGGCGTGCCCGGCGCAAACCCATTGTTCAGACATCTCACACCCTTCCTTCTGATCGACTCTCGGTTTGTTCCGATTTGTTCCATACCCGGAACAGCAGTTTATGGATGGTGATTATAGGAGCGACTTTCCACGAGTAAAACAAAAAGCTGCACGCCCTAGGGAAAACACTGACCGCCGGGTCGGCAATCGCGTTCACCCACCTCACCAAATGAAATTTTTTGTTATCTGACGGGGCTTTACCGGGTTTACGCGAGTTTCGTGCAGCGACGCCGGGCGTCGGCCGGAAACCCATCCGTCCCGAAAAAATTATTTTTGATACGGTGCGAGACACCCCTATACTCCATTCCATCAGAGGCACATTGTTCCTTATATGGAACATTCGAATGCCCACCCGATGGCGAAAACGCGCGACGGCCGTTCCCGCGCATGCCGCCACGGCACGTATTCATCAGGTTGGAGATTCAGGAGATCAAATGGTCAAGCATGCGGTAGCAGCAGCAGTGATCGGAGTGGGCGCCGTGTCGGGCGCGTGGGCGCAGAGCAGCGTGACGCTGTACGGCAGCATGGATGCGGGCGTCGCGTACGTGAACAACGTCGGCGGCCATGCGAAGTGGGCGATGATCCAGGGCAATACGCAGCCCGATCGGTGGGGCCTGAAGGGCAAGGAAGACCTCGGCGACGGCCTGTCGGCGATCTTCCAGCTCGAAAACGGCTTCTATACGAACAACGGTCAGTTCGCGACCGCGAACACGATCTGGAACCGCGCGGCCTTCGTCGGCCTCGGCTCGGAGCGCTACGGCACGCTGACGCTCGGCCGCCAGACGCCGCTGTCGTTCGATTATCTCGATCCGCTCAGCACGGCCTACCTCGCGATGAGCTGGTACGCGTTCCACCCCGGTAACATCGACGGGCTCGCCGCGACCGGCAACGTGCCGTACAACAACTCGGTCAAGTACCGCTCACCGACCTTCGCGGGCTTCTCGGCCGCCGCGACGATGGCGCTCGGCAACACGACGAACTTCTCGACCGGCAAGTCGGTCGGTGTCGCGCTGAACTATGCGAACGGGCCGTTCAAGGCGTCGGCCGTGTACTCGAACGAGCATGACCGTTCGATCCTGATCAGCACGACCGGCATCACGTCGTTCCAGGGGCAGAACACCGCGAACGGCTACACCGCGAGCAAGGTCGAGAACATCGGGGCGGGCGCGTCCTACCAGTTCGGCGACTTCCTCGTGCACGGCCTGTACACGCGCACGAAGATGCAGTCGAACGGCTTTTCGGACACGTTCCAGAGCTACGACGCCGGTGTGAACTACCGCAGCAGCGCATTCAACACGATCGCGGGCGGCGCGGCGACCACGACGCTGGCCGGCCGCCGCTGGACGCAGGTCGAGCTCGGCGACATCTATGCGCTGTCGAAGCGCACGCAGCTTTATGCGAACGTGCTGTACGAGCACGGGTCGGGCGGTGCGAAGGCCGCGTTCTTCACGGCGGGTGTGTCGAGCACGGCGAACCAGGTGATCGTGCTCACCGGGATCCACCACTCGTTCTGAACGACGTCGGGCGTGCGTCGCCTGAAACGACAAGAGCGGCCCGCGGGCCGCTCTCTTTCTTTCGCGCATGGCATTTGCACGGCCGCCGGCCGCGCATCGGCGCACTCAGAACATCGCGACCTTGTGGCGCGCATGCGCGAAGGTCGGGTCGCTTTCGAGCGGACGATAGTTCAGCCGCTGTGACAGGTCGACCGCCGCGCCGCACACGGCTTCGACGAGCCGCTCCTTCTCGCAGGCCTCGCCGATTTCCGAGCGCGGCACGGTCGCGGTGATCGCCGCGACGATCGAGCCCGAATGATCGCGTACAGGTGCGGTCACGGCCGAAATGCCGCTCTCGAACGCCGCCTCGCTCACCGCATAGCCGAGCCGCGCGTAATGGCGCACGCGTTCGTAAAGTTCGTCGACGGTGCCCGGCGTGCGCTCGGTGAACTGCTCGAGCCGCTTTTCCGGATACAGCTGGCGCAGTGCGTCGCGCGTCAGGTCGCCCATCAGCACGTGGCCGTGCACGGTCGCATGCGCGGGCAGGCGCGTGCCGACGTGCACCTTCACCGAACCGAACATCGACGCATTGCTCTGCGCCTTCGCGACGAACACGACGTCGCGCTGGTCGCGGATCAGCAGATGCGTCGACAGGCCGGTCGCGTCGCGCAGCCGTTCGAGCACGGGCGCGCCGAGATCGGTCAGTTCGAGCGAATTCAGGTATTCGAAGCCGAGCCGCAGCACGCCGACGCCGAGCCGGAAATAGCGGTCGCCGTTCACGCGCTCGAGGAAGCCGAGCGCTTCGAGCGTCT
This sequence comes from Burkholderia sp. AU15512, assembly GCF_002223325.1. Lineage (NCBI taxonomy): Bacteria > Pseudomonadati > Pseudomonadota > Betaproteobacteria > Burkholderiales > Burkholderiaceae > Burkholderia > Burkholderia sp. AU15512. Next base: position 714,653 of record NZ_NKEX01000006.1, on the reverse strand, counting down.
GCAGCAGGCGGAACGTGGTCGTACGCGGAATGCCGATGCGCTTCGACAGCTCGGGCGCGCCGAGCACCGGCTCGCGCGCGGAGAATTCGGCGAGGATCCGCAGCCCGCGTTCGAGCCCCGGCACCAGATAGGACGACGCGCCGCCGGACGATTCGTCGTCGCCGGACGCCGTGGTTTCAGGTGCGTCGCTCATCGTTGTCTTGACCATGTGGACATGGACGGTAGGAAATCAGTCACGTAACAGGTCACGGATCGTCGTGGATATTCAGTCATGCTACCTCAGCGCGCACGGGGTTCACACCCGCGCGCATCGCCGCACCGCAGCATGCGGATCGCGACGCCGTGGAGAGTCAATCACGGTCGAGAGGATAGCAGCGATGGACAGCGCCACGCCATGCCGGAGCGGCCGGCAGCGCGGGAAGGCAGCCGCGTGAGTGGCGGCCGGCGTGGCAGGCAAGGCCGGGCGGCCTACAGGCGCGACAGGTGAACCCGGATGTTTGCTCGATCGTATGTGAAGCCGCCGGCCGCATCCGGCTCGAGCACGCGCGCCAGATCGACCGCATACATCCATCCGCTGCCCAGGCGGCCGCCGTTGATCGCCCGGATCCGGCTGCCGCCGACGGCGATCGCCGCATGAAAGACCGTACCGCCGCGCGAGAAGCCGACCGCGGTTCCCGCCGGAATGCTCGCGCGCCCGTCCCATTCGCCGCCGGTTTCGAAGTTGAAACGGGTTCGCCAGTGCTGGCCGATCGTGTCGAGCAGCGCGCCGGGCGCGATCATCGCATCGCTGCGCAGCAGGTACCGGACATAAGCCGCGGCGTCGTAGCAGACGCCGCCGGAAACATACTCGTTGATGTCGGCCATGCCGAACATCAGCGCCTGGGCGTGCTTCTGCCGTTCGGCGAAACCGGACTGGGCGACATGCCCGCCTAGCTGGGAGAGTTGCATGGGTGGCTCCTGGTGAAGAAGCAGGACGTCATCGTCCCGCCAACGCAATAACGTCATATGTTATTACGATATCGAACCACGTCCGCGCACGCGCTCTGACGTCACGGCATGCGCGCCGCCGAAGCCGGCGCGGCGGCGGCCGCCGCATCGGGATTCGGCGCGAGCCGCAGGCGCACGCGCAACGGCTGCAGCATGTCGGGCGGCGGCGCTCGCCGACGATCGCACCCGAGATCCGACAGCGCGCGCACGTCCGGCGCGATCGCTCGCATCACGGCGCCCAGCGCCACGGCGACGATCGCCAGCGCGATCAGCACCTCGATCAGCGTGAATCCCCGTTCCGGCGCCCGCGCCGTGCGCGATCCGCCGCGCGCATGGCGGTGGTAGTCGGTTCTGTCGTCGCACATGACCTGCATTCTTGTCGATGGGTCGGCGTCCGGCGTCCGGCATTCGAATCGCGGCGCGAAGCCGCATCGCCGGCGCGACGGACGCCGTGCACGGACGTTAAGCGTGGCGTACGGCACACACGTGTCGAATGGTACGGACCATTTGGCGCGGCGAGCTCGGGCGGACGGGCGCGCAAGCGCGCCGCACGCGCCATCGCGCGAAGCGCGACAGGCGACGGAAAACTGGAAACGATCGGGAAGAACCACCCGGCGGCGGGCGGCATGCGATGAAGACGATCCTCGGGCGGCGGGATCGACGCGACGGCGTCAGGCTGTCACGGCGGCGTCATACGCGGCGCGGGCAAGCTGGCCGGCGGCGTAGGCCTCGGCTTCGCCGCGAAAGCCGTCCCGGCTGAACGCAACGACTTTCACGCCAACGCCGGTCGCCCGCTTCACCGTCAGCGCCCATTGCCATCCGCCGTCTTGTTCGAAGACGTGCAGCGAGGGTTCGAAGGAAGGGTCGAATACGGTCACGCGTTTTGCTCCTGCCCCCTTGCGCACCGCATCGGCAACGCTTGGAGCATGTCGAAAGGATCGCGCCGGGATGCGACGCGCTTTTGCCATTCGACAGTCTAGTCAAGGATTGTTGCGACGCACCATCAGAGGTTTCACTCATCTATCGGAACCGGGCGGTCGATCAAATTTCCTGAAACCCCATATGGCACGGGCCTCAGCGGCGTTTCAGCGCGCATGGCTCAGCAGTCGTGCGGCAACGTGCCGCACACGCGACCGCTTGCCTGCATCGATCGCCCATGAATTGCAAAACGGGGCGCGAATTGCCCGGCGATCCAGGCACGTCGGCGATGGGCGAGGTTACCGGCCCGTACCCGCCGGCATCACGCGCCGAAACGTCAGGTTCACGCGCTCGCCCTGCACGCCCGGCGCCTTCGGCACGCGATGCTGCCATTCGGCCTGTGTGCGGCCTCGCATCACGAGCAGGCTGCCATGTCCGAGGCGATACGCATGCGTGACACCGATCTTGCGATGGCGAAGGTCGAACACGCGCATCGCCCCGAGACTCACCGATGCGATCACCGGCGCATCGCCCAGCTCGGGCTCGTTGTCCGCATGCCAGCCGAGGCTGTCCTGCCCGTTGCGGTAGCGGTTGAGCAGCACGCTGTTGAAGTGCGCGCCGCACGTCGCCTCGACCGCGCGCTTCAGGTCGAGCACGGCCGGCGTCCATGGCGCCGGCACGTTGCGGATCCCCGAATACACGTAGACGGCTTCCGGTTCGCCCTGCCATGCGGTCAGCCGCGGCAACGGAATGCGCCCGCGCGGCGTGCGGATCGTGTCCTGCTGCCACGCGACTTCCCCGATCAACGCGGCCAGCGCGCGATCGGCATCGGACGGCGCCAGCCAGTCCGGGTACCAGTCCACGTCGGGTGCGGGCGTATCAGCGAAGAAATCGGGTGTCGACATGTCGGGAGAAACGGGCGATGAACGGAGCGAACGGGGCATGCCTGCATACTAGCCAACGGCGTCGCACACAGCCATGCACTGTCATTCGCGGATGCAAGGTGGCCGCGCGCGCACTCGGCGTCGACGCAGGCCCGATGTCCGGCTTCGACGGCGCGAAGATCGATGCCGCGTTCTTCGCGGGCACGGCGATCAAACGCAACTTCCTCGCGAATCTGGCCTACGGCGATCCGGGCGGCCCGTTCTCGCGCAGCCCGTGCTTCGATTTCGACGATATTGCCGGCATCGAGTGACGGCCGCGGGCCAGGGCCGGCGCCCGTAGATGTCGGGCTTGCGCCGGCCTGTTTCCAAACGGGGAAACGTGCCCTACCCGCCGCGCGTCAGCCGGATCAGCGTGATCTCGGACGGCACGCCGAAGCGGTTCGGCGGCCCCCAGTATCCGGTGCCGCGGCTCGTGTAGAGCCACAGATTGCCGATGCGGCTCAGCCCGCCGATCACCGGCTGCTGCAGCCGCACGAACGGCGGCCATGGCAGAAACTGGCCGCCGTGCGTATGCCCCGACAACTGCAAGGTAAAGCCGGCGCGGTTCGCTGCTTCCGCGCTGCGCGGCTGATGCGCGAGCAGAATCTTCGTACCGACGTCATGCGGCGCACCCGCCAGCGCCTGCACGGGATCGCTGCGATGAGCGGGATCGAACCCGCCCGCCGTGAAATCGGTGACGCCCGCGAGCACCGCGTGCGCACCGTCATGTTCGATGAGCACATGCTCGTTGAGCAGCACCGTCAGCCCGATGCGCCGGAACTCGTCGATCCACGCATGCGCGCCCGCGTAATACTCGTGGTTGCCCGTCACAAGGAAGCTGCCGTGCCGCGACTGCATGCGGCCGAGCGGCGCCGTGTGGTCGCGCAGGCGCTTGACCGAGCCGTCGACCACGTCGCCCGTCACGACGACGAGGTCGGCATCGAGCGCGTTGACCGCGCGCACGATCCGTTCGACGTAGGGCCGCTTGATCGTCGGCCCGACGTGGATGTCGGACAGCTGCACGATCGTCAGGCCGTCGAGCCCGGCCGGCAACCCCGCGACCGGGATCGACACGCGCTTGACCGCCGCCGTGCGGCGCGCACCGACGAACCCGATCACGGTGACGAACACCGCACCGGCCAGCACGCCGATCGCCGTGTCGGTCGCCGCGCCGGGCCACGCACCGTCGTGCCCGAGATGCCGCCATCCGGACACGCCGAGCAGCACGAATTCGCGAAGGAACGTCAGCAGGAGCAGCGACGAGAAGAAGCCCATCACGAGCGAGCCGGCCCAGCCGGCCAGCGTCGCGGCCCAACCTTCGTCGAAGCGGCGCGAGAACATGCCGACCGGGATCAGCACGACGAAGCTTGCCAGCACGAGCGCCGCGATCGTGCGCGCGACCGGCGACGTGAATGCATCGGGAATGATCCGAATCCCGACGTACAGATGGAACAGCATGCCGATTGCAATGAACCGGACAAAGAAACTTCGCATGGAACACTCACCTTCGTTGCGATACCGATACCGCTTCCGCGTTGCGTGTCGCACGAGGCCGTGAGGCTCCGTGCCGCGCGTCGCGCCATACGTACGATGGTACACAGATCGCGGCTGTGACGACCGGTCGCCGGCCGGGCTTCGACGCCGCTCGGCGCACCGGTCGACCGCGACTTCATCGGCCCGCCCGACGCGAGCGACGTTGACGCTTTCCCGAAGCCCGTCGTTACCGACATGCAGCGCACGCTGCACTTGCCCATCCCGGTCAGCCACTTCGAGAACGACGGCCGGATGATCGATGCGAACTTCCGCGTCTTGCCCGAAGGCACTGCGCGTTGCCGCTCTCGCGGGCGAGCACACGAGCAAACGAGCAAACGAGCAGACAGCTCAGGCCGAACGCCCGCCGCAAATCCGTGGCGTCGATCACGACACGCTGCCGCGCTTCACACGCAATCCGGTCGACCCACTCGTCAACATTGCCCTCCATCCGCCGGATCGCCCCTATTCCCCTGCGTTCGAACGGCAATCGGCCTATTCCGTCCCGATTCCGCGCTGTCGACACGACAAATCGGCCGCCCTTCGTTCGTCTGACGATTCTTTACAGTCCGTTAGCAACCCTACGCGAGCGTGCGCTGGCAGAATCGCGACGGTCCGGTTTCGGTCGCCGAAACGCGATGCCGGACGTGTCGACGCGTCCCGTGACCGGCTCGCTCCCCCGCACGATGTACAGGGCGGGTGGCTGGCGGTCCGCATCGCGCTGATTTATTATCGGCCCCATATCCCGGAATCGTCGTCGCGGCGACGATTCGCATTGCGCCGCGCCCGGCATCCACCCCCAACGTCGAGCTCGTCACACCATGAGAAAAACAACGCCGCGCGCGCCCTTGCGCGTCGCCGCCGTCCTGGCGCCAGCCCTGCCGCTCGCGGGCTGCGCATCGCGCGGTGCACCGTCGTACGTCCTGTTCGGCGCGTATTTCCCGCTTTGGCTCGTCAGCGCGATCGTCGGCGTCATCGGCGCGATCGTCGCGCACCGCATATTCGTCGCGACCGGCTGGGCCGCGACGGTGCCCTACCAGCTGGCCGTCTGCACCGCGATCGGGCTCGTGGTCGCGGTGATCGTGTGGCTCACCGGCACGGGGCCGTTCGCATGAAGGCCGCCGGTATCGCCCGCCCCTCCGTCAAAGGCCGCGTGATCGCCCTGGCGATCGTCGCGCTCGGCATCGCGGCACTCGTGTATGCGTACCACCGCACGACGGCGTACCCGTCCACCGACGATGCGTCGATCGACGCGGACGTCGTACACGTCGCGTCGCCGGTCGGCGGCCGCATCGTGCAGCTCGCGGTACATGAAAACCAGCGCGTCGCGAAAGGCGACCTGCTGTACGTCATCGATCCCGTGCCGTACCGGCTGACGGTTGCGCAGGCGCAGGCCGACCTCGAACTCGCGCGCGCATCGCTCGACACGCGCCGCCGTTCGTTGATCGGCGAGCGCTCGAACGCGGCCGTGGCCGCCGAGCAGGTCAAGCGCGCGACCCAGAACAACGACCTTGCCACGCGCGACGTGAACCGGCTCGCGCCGCTCGCCGCGCAGGGCTACGTCAGCGCGCAGCAGTTCGACCAGGCGAAGGTCCGCCAGCGCGACGCGGCCGTGTCGCTCACGCAGGCACAGGAACAGCAGCGCGCGTCCTCACAGACGATCGGCGACGAAGCCGACGCGATCGCGACGCTGCATGCGCGCGAGGCCGCGCTCGCCCGCGCGCAGCATGCGCTCGAAGACACCGTCGTGCGTGCGCCGCACGATGGTCTCGTCACGGGCCTGAGCGTGCTCGCCGGCGAAACCCTTGCGCCGAACCAGTCGATCTTCACGCTGATCGACGCGAGCGAATGGTTCGCCGTCGGCAACTTCCGCGAGACGTCGCTGAGCCGCATCGAGGTCGGCGACTGCGCGACCGTCTATTCGATGATCGACCGCAGCCGCCCGCTGACCGGCAAGGTCGTCGGCGTCGGCGCAGGCATTGCCGACAGCGCCCGCATCAACCTGCCGCGCACGCTGCCGATCGTGCAGAACTCGGTGAACTGGGTGCACGTCGCGCAGCGCTTCCCGGTGCGCGTGAAGCTCGACGAACCCGACGGCAAGCTCGTGCGTGTCGGCGCCAGCGCCATCGTCGAGGTCCGGCATGGCACTGCCTGCCGCTGAGGTTCGTGCGCCGGGCCCGCGCGAAGTCCTGCGACTGCTCGCGCCGTTTCCGGGGCGCACGTCGATTGCCGTGCGGGTCGCGCTGATCTGCGCGCTGACCGCGCTCGTGACGGCCGCCTACGGCACGCCCGAAGCCGCGCTGTCCGCGTACGTCGTGTTCTTCATGATCCGGGCCGACCGCGTGACGAGCGTCGTGCTCGCGGCCGCGCTGCTGGTGATCGTCACGATCGTGATCGGGCTCGTGCTCGGCATCGCGATCTTCAGCATCGACTATTCGATCCTGCGGGTCGCGTGCATGGCCGTGCTGTCGGTCGCCCTCCTCTATCTGACGTCGGCCAGCAAGCTGCGCCCGGTTGGCGCGATCCTCGCGATGATCGTCGGCTTCGGGCTCGACCAGCTCGGCCTCGCGCCGTTCGGCGAAGCTGCAACGCGCGCGCTGCTGTACATTTGGCTGACGATCGCGATCCCGGTCGGGGTCGCGATCGTCGTCAACCTGCTGATCGCGCCGTCGCCGCGCAAGCTCGCGCACGCGCAACTCGCGAAGCGCTTGCGGCTTGCCGCGCAGCGGCTGCGCGGTGACGATGCCGCGCGCGACGCATTCAATGCCAGCCTGCACGAAGGCGACAAGCAGCTGCTCACGTGGCTCAAGCTGTCGAAACTCGAAGGCTCTTCGTCGGCCGCCGACGTCGCGGCGTTGCGGCAGGCCGTGGCATCGAGCACCGCGCTGCTCGTCGGCGTCGCGCTGGCCGATCGCGAACCGGATGCACGGCTGCCCGACGCATTTGCCACCCCGATCGCAGCGACGCTCGACGAGATGGCCGACATCCTCGACCAGGGCGGCTACCCGGTCGACGTGACGCTCGCGCTACCGCCGACCGACACGCTGCCGCCGCTCGCGCGTATTGCCGCGACGGATCTCCAGGCGGCGATCACGCATTTCGCGGAACCGGCCGCAACGACCGATGCCGCTTCGTCGGCTTCGACAACTGCCTCCGATGCCCCCGAATCCGCTCCGCCTCCCGCCCCGCGCGGCGGCTTCTTCCTGCCCGACGCGCGCACCAATCCCGACCACATCCGCTACGCGCTGAAGACGACCGCCGCGGCGATCTTCTGCTACCTGCTGTATTCACAGCTCGACTGGTCGGGCATCCATACCTGCGTCGTCACCTGCTACATCGTGTCGCTCGGCTCGACGGCCGAGACGGTCGAGAAGCTCACGCTGCGGATCTTCGGCTGCATCGTCGGCGCGCTGCTCGGCACGGCGGCACTCGTCTTCGTCGTGCCGTCGCTATCGTCGGTCGGCCACCTGATGGCGCTGGTGTTCGCCGGCGGGTGGCTCGCCGCGTGGGTCGCGTTCGGCTCGCCGCGCATCGCCTATGCCGGCTTCCAGATCGCGTTCGCGTTTTTCCTGTGCGTGATCCAGGGCGCCGGCCCCGGCTTCGACCTGACGATCGCGCGCGATCGCACGATCGGCATCCTGCTCGGCAACGTCGTCGTGTATCTCGTGTTCACGCGCATCTGGCCCGTCAGCATCGGCAAGCAGATCGACGCCGGGCTCGCCGCGCTGATCGACCAGTGGCGGCGCCTCGTGCAGGTCGCACAGCCGGCCGAGCGGCGCGCGCTCGCGGCTGAGGCGTTCGCCCGCCACGGCGCGATCACGCAGGCGCTCGCGCTCGTCCACTACGAACCGTCGTGGGTACGGCCGGCCGCGTCGTGGCTCGCCAGCCGACGCCGTGCACTCGCGGAACTCGGCGCGCTCGAAGGGCCGCTGTTCCTGCTCGCCGAACGCAAGCCCGGCGACGCGGCGATCGGCGCGCAGCTCGCCCGCGTGACCGAACCGCGCGACGACGACGCCGCGCCCCATCGAGAACCCTCCGCGCCGCCGGCCACCCCGCCGCGCGCAGCCCCCACCGACCCCGCACGCGACGCGCTGCTGAACCTGATCGACACGCGGCTCGCGCACATCGCCGATGCCGCCCGTCAAGCCACACCGAAGGAGCCTGTTCCCCATGCGCCTACCTGAACCGCCGGCCGCCTCGATCGCCGCCGCCGCCCTCGCGACCGCCGTCGCGCTGGCCGGCTGCGCGACGTCGTCGATCGATCTGGCGCCGGAGGCGTCCGACCGCCCATGGCAGCCGCAAACGTCGGCCGCAGGCGACATCGTGCCAGGCCCGCCGCGCGCGTCCGCGCAAGGTTCGCACGACTACACGCTGCCCGCGTCGCCGGCGCTCGCGTCCGTTTCGCCGCCGGCCGCGCTCGATGCCGCGCACGCGTACACGCTGCCCGAGCTGATCGATCTCGCCGAATCGGCGAACCCGTTGACCCGTATCGCATGGAACGACGCGCGCAACGCCGCGCTCGCGGTCGGCCTGGCCAAGACCGCCTACCTGCCGAAGCTGTCCGCGACGGCCATGGGCGGATACCAGGCAAACCACGGGTCGACGTCGTCGTTCCTCGGCGACTCGTCGAGCAACTCCACCGTGCACGGCACCATCTCGGCGCTGTCGCTGCAATGGCTGCTGTTCGATTTCGGCGGCCGCGCGGCGCGCGTCGAAGCGGCCGAACAGGCGTCGATCGCGTCGAACGTCGCGTTTACGGCCGTTCACCAGCAGGTGATCCACGACGTGACCGTCGCGTACTACCGCTACGAAGCCGCACGCTCGCGCGCGCTCAGCGCCCAGCAGGGCCTCGCGAACGCGGACGCGATCCTCGCGGCGTCCCGCGCGCGGCTCAAGCACGGCGTCGGCACGGTCGTCGAACTCGCACAGGCGACGCAGAACCGCGCACAGGCCAACCTTGCGCTCGTGCAGGCGAACGGCACGGAGAGCGACGGCTACCTCGCCCTCGTCTCCGCGCTCGGCATCTCGCCGCTGTCGAAGCCGACTGTCGCCACGCTGCCGAAGCGGCCGCTGCCGCCCTCGCTCGGCTCGTCGGTCGACGCGATCGTGTCGGATGCGATCGCGCGCCGCCCCGACCTGCAGGGCGCGTTCGCGCTCGAAAAGGCCAATCGCGCGAAGATCAAGGCCGCGGAAGCCGCGTTCATGCCGAAGATTTTCCTGTCCGCGTCGACGTCGTACGCGAGCGGCGGCACGTCCATCTCCGCGCTGCCCGCGATCGGCGACCAGGCGCCGACCGTCAATCTGAACGGCAGCCGCTACGGCGGCGGCGTGTTCCTCGGCGTGACGATTCCGCTGTACGACGGCGGCCTGCGCTCGGCGGTACTGATGCAGGCGCGCAACGACGCGGAAAGCGCCTCCGCGCGCCTCACGCGGACCAAGGAGGAAGCGGTCCGCCAGGTGGTCGCCGCGCAGAACGCGGTACAGACGAGCCTGGCGTCGCACGACGCCGCGCAGGCGCTCGTCGATGCCGCGCAGACGAGTTACGACGCGGCGCTGACCGCGTACCGGAACGGCGTCGGTTCGGTCACCGATGCGACGATCGCGCAAAGCCAGTTGCTCGCCGCCCGCAACGCGGAGGTCGACAGCTATGCCGGTGCACTGTCGGCCGCTGCCGCGCTCGCACTTGCGACGGGAACGATCGGCTCGGCGCAGTAGCGCAGCCGCCGCGAGGCGGTTGACGCATGCGCTCGCCGCCTACTAGAATGCCGCCCATTCTTCCTTCAGGAACCATCGTGGACAGTTGCAGCACTCCGTTGCGTGCGCCGCTTGCCGCCTGAACGCCTGTCCGACGCAGTTCTCCTGCCCGGCTCGCGTTCCGCGAGCCGCACGCCACCCGTTTCACACTGAATGACGCATTCGCGCGGTACAGTACCGCGCGATGACGGCTATCTTCGTGTCGCCCTCGGCCTTGCGCCGCCGCGACGCGAAACGGCACGCGCTCCTTGCACGGCAGGACAACCATGACTTTCGATTTCGCACTCCGTCTTTTCACCGCGTTCGCCTGCGGCGTCGCCATCGGCATCGAGCGCCAGATGCGCCAGCGCACGGCCGGCCTGCGCACGATCACGCTCGTCGCGAGCGGCGCGTGCCTGTTCGTCACGCTCGGCGTGCTGACCGGCAACGGTGTCGCGGGCGTCACGCAGATCGCCGCCTACGTCGTGTCGGGCGTCGGCTTCCTCGGCGGCGGCGTGATCATGCGCGACAAGGGCTCGATCCAGGGCATCAACACCGCCGCGACGCTGTGGTGCTCGGCCGCCGTCGGCGTGCTGTCCGGTTCCGGTCATTACGTGCCGGCGCTCGCCGGCACCGGCGTCGTGCTGCTTACCAATACGCTGTTGCGCAGCGTCAGCCAAGCGATCAACGCGACGCCGGTATCGAACGCCGATCTCGTGCGCGAATACCAGATCACCGTGATCTGCCTGGCCTCCGACGAAGTGCACATCCGCACGCTGCTGTCGAACTCGATGTATGCGAAGCCGCTGTCGTTCCAGAGCCTCACGAGCGAGGACGTGCCCGACCAGCCGGACCGGCTGAAGGTCACCGCGACACTGAAGCTGCATCCAAAGGATCAGCAAAAGCTCGAGCAGATCGCGAGCCGGATGAGCATGGAGAAGAGCATTTCCAGCGTGAGCTGGACCGCGAAGGAAGCGGAGCCGATGATGGAGTGAGCGGCCTGGCGGCAGCTGCATATTGCGCTGCCGCCTTCACGCCCTGTCAGGGCGTCTCGATCAGCCCGGCCGAGATGGCCTTGACGACCGCCTGGACCTTGTTCGTCGCGCCCAGCTTCTCGAGGATGTTGTTGACGTGGAAGTTGACCGTCCGCTCCGAGATGCTGAGGATCTGGCCGATCTCGCACGCGGTCTTGCCCTCGGCCGTCCAGCACAGCACCTCGCGTTCGCGCGCGGTCAGCGTGACGCCCGCCGCCGGCGCCAGCTTCGGCACCATGAAGCGGCTCATCAGCGAATGCGACAGGTTCGCGAGCCAGTTGGTCTGCAACGTCAGCATGTTGATCTCGGCCGGCGTCAGCCGGTCGGCATGGCGGGCGATGCTCAGCAAGCCGAACGCACCGCGGGGCGCCCAGCTCGACTGCGCGACACCCACCGACAACCCGAAATCACGTGCGTCCTGCCACAGCGGGCACGGTTCGATCCGGTCGACGTCCGGCCAGACGATCATGTTGGTGCTGAGCGCGCCGTCGCGAACCGTCGAGTCGATCTCGATGTAGTTCTGCGCCTGGTAGTGCGCCATCCAGCCGTCCGGATAGGTATCGAAGATCGCGACCGCGGGCTTCGAAACGGGCAGCGGGACGCGAATGCCGTAACAGCAGTATTCGAATCCCAGCCGCTTGGAATAGGCGGCGATCCGCTGGAAGAGCTGCTGCTCGTCTTCCGCGGCGCTGAATTGTTGATAGGCATCCTGCCAGCGCAGTTCCATTCATTCTCCGACAACGTCACGCTGTCATACTTGTCAGGTTCCAGACCCGTTCGAGGCTGATACATTCCGCGCATGACTTCACCTTTGCTGCACTCGGTCCCCGGCCCGTCCCCGGACGGCTACGTACGCCTGTCAGAAAGCGCACTGGCCGTGCTTGCGCTCGACCATGTCGCAAGCGGCCTCGACGCATCGCTGCTCGAGGAATTGCGCGACAGCGCCATCGACGCGCGCCTCGCCGGCTACACCGAATGGCATCGCCCGGCCAGTGCCGGCGTCGCTTACGTGACGATCGGCTGGGACTGGTACCTCGAACGCGCGACGGGCGCGTTCGTGATAGCGGGCGGCGACGTCCGCAGCAACGTGATGGTCACCGACGCCACGGGCGCCGACATCGGCATGGTCCGCACGGCCGCCGCGCTCGCCGCACGGCTCGCGTGCATCGACTGGCCCGCCGCGGTCGCGTCGGCCCTGCTCGGACGCAACGACGCCTATCATGCCGGTCCGACGCTCCAGTGACAACTGGCTGCGCCTCTATTCCTCTGACAATTTCCGCCATGCTGGCGCTCTTTATAAGCAAAAGCGCCACGGTTTTCAATCCCGTTGATCAAGAAACCGTTACCACGTCCTAAACGGCGTCTTTCCGACGCGATCCTGTAAGAGTTACCAGTTACAGCCCCCTCGTGCTGCGCGATGTAATGCATGCATACAAAAGCACAGATCCGAGGACACCATGCGGACCTTCGTTCACGAGGAAGGGCGGTTGCCACACGAACTTGCGGCGGATCTAGGGCGCTATCGGCGCCGTGTGTTCGTCGAGCAGCTCGGCTGGGCACTCCCGTCAGCGAACGAAAGCTTCGAGCGCGACCAGTTCGATCGCGACGATACCGTGTACGTGTTCGCGCGGAACGCCGGCGGCGACATGTGCGGATGTGCGCGCCTGCTGCCGACGACGCGCCCGTATCTGCTGAAGTCGCTGTTCGCCGACCTGATCGCCGAAGACATGCCGCTGCCGCAATCGGCCGCCGTCTGGGAGTTGTCCCGGTTTGCGGCAACCGATGACGAAGGCGGGCCGGGCAATGCCGAATGGGCCGTGCGCCCGATGCTCGCAGCCGTCGTCGAATGCGCGGCGCAGCTTGGCGCGCGGCAGTTGATCGGCGTGACGTTCGCGAGCATGGAACGGCTGTTCCGCCGGATCGGCATACACGCGCACCGCGCAGGCCCGCCGAAGCAGGTTGACGGACGTCTGGTGGTCGCCTGTTGGATCGACATCGATCCGCAAACGTTTGCCGCACTAGGAATCGAGCCGGGGCAAGCCGCCCGGCAAGCCATCGCCGCCTGAACCGGAACGCGCGTTTCTGTCCGGGCGGTATCGTAACGAAGGAGAATCAACGTGGACCCGTCTCAGGTCTTTCGCGCGATGATGCCCGGGTTGACGAGCGCCAACGGCGCCCGCATCGCGGTCGCCTACCCGTCGTTTCCCCGGCCGCTGCCGCTCGTGCGGCTCGACCGCCGCGGGCTCGTGTTCCGTGCGGCCGGCGCCGCGCCGCTCGTCTGCGGGCTGCCGCGCGCGGCGACGCTGCTGGTCGCGGACGAGCCGCTCTGCTCGCTGCGCCTCGTGATCCGCGACATCGCGCCGGCCGGCGAAGGCCGGCATGACCTGACGATGCAGCCATCCGGCGCCGCCGGCGACGAATTGCTGTGGCACGCGTTGCGTGATCGCGAGCCCTACCGCCAAATTCAGCAGCCGCTTGCGCCCGTCGACGCGTCCGTCGCCACTGACGGCGACCCGCATGCGTCGGCCGGCGAAGCCGCGCCGCGCCCGTCGCGCAGCGCGGCCTTCCGGCTGCCGTGCCACAGCGACGCGCTGTTCTTTGCCGACTGGCTCGAATATCACTTCGACGAACTCCGTGCGCTGTCGCAACAGCATGGGCCGCAACTGCAGCTCAACCAGCTCGAGCGGCAGGTGGCCGACGACGAGGTCGGCGTGCGCTTCGTCTACGACATCGATGGCCATGCGACGCGGCACGCGCTGACCGACTGCGCGCGCGAGGCCTGTGCATGGATCGAGACGGAGATGCGCGACAAGTACGCGTTACCGGTTGCGCAGGAGCGTTTCAGCGCGTTTGCGGCGCACGCGCGGGCAGGCGGCATGTGAGTGCGATGCAACACGAAGTTGTATCGATACAACTAGGGCTTGCCATGCCTCGGGTTTTCCCTTAAATTTACGTCTGTCTCCTCCATGTCTCCAAACATGGATTCAGCCCGCTCAATGTAGCGGGCTTTTTCTTGCCCGCGTGAATTACGGGGACAGATCATCTTCCTCCCCGCCTAACCTGCCTGGCGCACACCAGACGGCCACGGCCAGTAGTGGTGTACCGCAAATATCAGCGCCACCACCCCGATCACGACCAGCAGCAGGTACAACCAGCCCTTTTTGGTGGTGGGCAGATCAACCAGCGCACTCACGTCGCCCGTCAGGGCCGCCAGCGCGACCATGCCGAGTCCGACCAGCACCATCGTTCCCTTGGCCACCCATCCAAAGGCAATCTCCAACGCGCCCGCCCATCGCGACTGGCGATAAGGGCCGGTAACCGGCCGACGGAGATCGGGCTTACTCATTTGCGCCCTCTCGCCCGGGATCGGCACGTCGGCCCATCGATCGACAGACTGACGCGAAAACAGGACGTCGAAGGTTGTCCTGACAAGCACCGGCTGCAATGGGGTGCGCGCATTTGATCGGGAGCGTCATGTTTTTTTCTTTCACGAGACGAGGTTCGGCGGTTCGATTCGTTTGGCCGGAAGAAGCCCATATCGTTCGATACGATGGACCCACGCCGGAACGCGCGCCGTTCGTCACACGCAATCCGGATCGGCCGGCTTATCATTGACCGGCCCGCCACTCGCCCCCGAGGCCATCTTGCACGCCCATCTGCGCATTGCCCGCCCGGTCAGCAACCTCGCCCGTACCGAGCGCATGTATCGCGACGCTCTCGAGCTGTCCGTTCTTGCGCGCTTTGAAGATCACGACGGTTTTTCCGGCGTGATGCTCGGGCGCGACGGCCTCGACTATCACTTCGAATTCACGCACTGCCCCGACCACCCGATCGCGCCGTCACCGACGCCCGAAGACCTGATCGTGTTCTATCTGCCCGATCGGCCGGAATGGGAAGCTGCATGCGCGCGCGCCACGGAACATGGCTTCATGCCGGTGACGTCGTTCAATCCGTACTGGGAGATATCCGGGCAGACTTTCGAGGATGCCGACGGCTACCGGATCGTGCTGCAGAACGGCACGTGGCGCTGACAGGCGAACACGCGTGAATCGTTACGCGCCGGCCACGCCGGCGGCACGGGCGGCATACACAACGTGCCGACGCAGCGCGTGCCCGTCCGGCAACGCAGGATGGTCGAAATCACGCGCGGGCTGATGCTGCATGCCGAGCCGCTGCATCACGTGGCGTGATCGCAGGTTGGTGTCGGCCGTCCACGCGAAGATCTCGCCGAGCCCGATCCGGTCGAACCCGTCGGCCAATGCGGCGGCGGCGGCTTCGGCAACGTAGCCGCGCCCCCAGGCGTGACGCGCCTGCCGCCACATGATCTCGACGCACGGCGCCATCGGATGCGTTGCACGCGCTTCGTGCGACAGGCCGCACACCCCGATCAGCATCGCGTCGGCACGGCGCTCGATGGCCCACGGGCCGAAACCGTGTGCATCGAAATGCGCGTCGAAGCGCGCGAGGACGTCGCTCGCCTCGTCAACGGACATCGGGCCGCGCGCGAGCCATGCGGTCACGTCTGGATCCTCATGCATCGCCGACAGCGCGCCCGCATCCGTCGGCCGCCAGCGACGCAGCGTCAAACGCTCGGTTTCGATCTTCGACGGTGTGGACATAGGGGCGATGGATCGTTCTGGCGACGTAACGCGAGCGCCGTCACAAACCTGAAAGCGGAACGGATGGGAGAAATGAAAATCGTCGCCTTTGTAGGCGACGATCCAGGGAACAGATGACGAGAAACGGGCGCCGGTGCGCCCGAGGCGGTTACTCGTTTTCCTCGAAGTAATGCCCAAACTTCGTCTGCTTCGTGCGGATATAACGCTCGTTTTCCTCGCGCACGGGCACCGCAAGCGCCACGCGTTCGCAAACCGGAATACCGTGCTTCGCGAGCGTGTCGAACTTCGCCGGGTTGTTGCTCATCAGCCGCACCGACGTCACGCCAAGGATCCGGAGAATCGCGGCAGCCGAATCGTATTCGCGGGCGTCGTCAGGCAGGCCGAGGTCGAGGTTCGCCTCGACGGTGTCGCGCCCCTGCTCCTGCAGTGCGTACGCGCGGATCTTGTTGCTCAGGCCGATCCCGCGCCCTTCATGGCCGCGCAGATACAGCAGCACGCCGCGGTCTTCCGCCGCGATGTAACGCAACGCGAGATCGAGCTGCTCGCCGCAGTCGCAGCGGTACGAGCCGAATACATCGCCGGTCAGGCACTCGGAATGAAGGCGCGTCAGCACGGACTGCTCGCCGGCGACGTCGCCCATCACGAGCGCGAGATGTTCGGCATCGCTGCCCGATACGCGGAAAGCGTACGACGTGAACGTACCGTAACGCGTGGGCAGCGACGCGGTAGCGACGAGCGTCACGCACTCGTCGGCCTGGCCATTGCCCGGCGTGGGCGATTGGGGACGCGAAGACATCATGAATTCAATCGAAACGTTCAGGAATGTAGGAATTGTGTGGATAGTGCGTGACCGGAGTTTACCGCTAATCTGGAATCGTCACGCGACTGCCGCCACGTGCGCGGCTATACTGGGCTCATCGGGTGACAAGCATCACACCCTGCCTGCCCAGCATCGACCTGCACACGGAGAAAGCGAATGAGTACGACTGTCGCGCAACTTCTCAAGGCCAAGCCGGATTCGGGCCGCACCATCTACACCGTCACGAAGAGCGACCTCGTCTACGACGCCATCAAGCTGATGGCCGAAAAAGGCATCGGCGCGCTACTGGTCGTGGACGGCGACGACATCGCGGGCATCGTCACCGAGCGCGACTACGCGCGCAAGGTGGTCCTGCAGGACCGCTCGTCGAAAGCCACCCGCGTCGAGGAAATCATGACGGCGAAGGTGCGCTACGTCGAACCGTCGCAATCCACCGACGAGTGCATGGCGCTGATGACCGAGCACCGGATGCGCCACCTGCCCGTCCTCGACGGCGGCAAGCTGGTCGGCCTCATCTCGATCGGCGATCTCGTCAAGAGCGTGATTGCCGATCAGCAGTTCACGATCAGCCAGCTCGAACACTATATCCACGGCACGCCCGCGGTCACGTCCGCCTGACCCGCCCAGCAAAAAAGGCCCAAACGCGCGAGCGTCTGGGCGGAAAGCCGCCGGAATGCGGCGACGGAGGTTCTGCTCCTGCGGGCGAATGACGCGCACAATGGGTGCGCGTCTCGTCGATTAAGCGGTGCGCTCGGGCAGACCCGGGGGCGTTCAGTTGCCGAAATAGACCGAGTTCACGGGATTCGGTGCTTCGCGCGTCATGCGACGGCCGGCTTGGCCCGCACCCGTCGCCACGGCACCGTAGCCGCTCGTATCGGCTTGCGCGAGCATCGGCTGGTTCGGTTGAATGCGTTGTTCAGCGGCCTGGATGTTGTCCGGATATTGCGAATCGCTCGCCAGCGGCTTGTAGCCGTTCTGTTCGAGTTGCACGAGCTCGGCCTTGACCTGGTCGCGGGTCAACCCCTGCTCGGACTGTGCAAACGATGCGATCGGGGTGGCAAGGACGGATGCGGCGATAGCTGCGTAGATGACCGACTTCATGATTTACCTCCGGTATGTGTTCTCTTTTGGTGTCGCCTCGGCAGGACTGTCTGAAGCGATTGAATCCAGTGTAGTGCTCGCCCACCCGAGGGGAAACCCTTAGTTTGAACATACAGCGTTGCGATTTTGACAAAAATCGCTGGCACATCCGAGACGATATCGCGGCAACTTGCTTCACTCGCACAACAATCGCTGACAAAATGCCGACAGCCGAATCACATATCCCGAAGGTTGTGTTGTAGAATCGTAAGGTTATATTCGTCAGTCGATCTTCCATCCACCATGTACGCGCTCACGCCCCTTTCGGTTTCGCCGTCCGGCCCGGCCGGCGTGCGCGCGCGCGCCGGTCATCCGGCGCATCCCCTCGCTCGACGCACGGCCCAGGCGCCGCTCGCCCCTGCCCGGCGCCTGATCTGACGGCTCGGTCTCCTCCCGGAGCCAGGTCAGACAGGCTCCGGGCGATCCCCATAGGCACGCCACGCCTGCCCTTGCCGATCATTTGGAGAACTGCCATGAAACAACGCCTTTACCAGTTGACCGAACTCGACGTTGCTCGCCTCGAGAAGCACGCCGAACACAACCCGCGCTTTCAGACGATGCTCGATACGCTTCTTGAGCGCGCCGACATCGTCCAGCCCGACGCCATCAAGGCGAACGTCGTCACGATGAACTCGCAGATCACGCTGCTCGACGAAACGACCCAGGAACAAGCCACCTGGACGATTGTTTATCCGGACGCCGCCAATCTCGAGCTCGGCCGCCTGAACGTCTTCTCGCCCGTCGGCATGGCACTGCTGGGCACCCAGCGCGGCCAGATGGTCAAGGTGACGCAGCCGAGCGGCGCCGAAAAACAGATGAAGGTGGCCGCGATCGTGTTCCAGCCGGAAGCCAACGGCGAATACACGCGCTGAGCACCCTGCCGTCGGCACCGCGCCGTAGTGGCGCGCAACGAAAAAAGCGAGGCACAGGCCTCGCTTTTTTGCATCCGGGCGGCACGAATCCTCGACATCGCATTCCGCAGACGAAAAAAAGGCGCCCGAAGGCGCCTTTTTCGATGCTGCGTAGCGGGTTACCCCGCCGTCACGCTTAGAAGCGGTGACGCAGACCAACCGTTGCTGCGGTTTGGTTGATCGACGAGCTCGGCAGGTTGTCGCTGAAGTTGCTGCCGTTGTAGATCGACGCGCCGATGCCGTTCTTCGCTGCACGCTGGTACACAGCTTGTGCGTAGACGTCCGTGCGCTTCGACAGAGCGTAGTCAGCTTGCAGGCCGAACTGGTTCCAGTGCGTGCTGCCGTTGTTGATCTTCGCGTTCGTGTACGTGTAAGCAGCACCCAGGCCGAGAGCCGGCGTCAGGTTGTACTTCGCGTTGACTTCGTAGTTGTCGGTGCGCAGCGTGCCGACGCCAACTGCGTTGTTGTCGAGGCGAGCTTGCGTCCATGCAGCGCCGACTTGTGCCGGGCCGAATGCGTAGCCAGCAGCAGCACCGTACGTGCGGACGCGGCCTTGGCTAGCGATGCCACCGATTGCCGACGACGTTGCGCCGTTTGCGTTCGTACCGTCACCCAGGTTCGCTTGCGAGTATGCACCCGCCAGCTTCAGGCCTTGGAACTGGTATGCAACGCCTGCGCTGTACGCACGGTTGTTACCGAAGTTCGTGTTGTTCGAGAACGAGTACGTGCCGCCGAATTGCAGGCCAGCGTAGTTAGCGCTCGTGAACTTGATCGTGTTGTTCTGAGCGACATCACCGTTCGTGCTCAGACGGTCGAGGTTCAGCGGGTGCGCGAAGTACGTGCCGCCCCACGAGCCCGTTGCCGTCAGCGGCGCCAGGTAGTCTTGCGTTGCGTCATACTGCTTACCCAGCGTGACCGTGCCGTACTGGCTCGACAGGCCGACGAAAGCTTGGCGGTTGAACATGCCGTTGCTGTTCGCGAACTTGCCGTTACCGATGTTGAAGCCGCTTTCCAACGTGAAGATTGCCTTCAGGCCGCCACCCAGGTCTTCCGAGCCACGCAGGCCGAAACGGCTCTGGTCAATGCCCGAACCCATCGCCCAACGCGACTTGCCAGCTTGGCCGAGTGCCGGCTGGACGTTGCTCGTGTAGGTGATGCCTGCGTCCAGCACGCCGTACAGCGTGACGCTGCTTTGTGCGTGAGCGACGGTAGCAAACGATGCTGCAGCTGCTGCAACGATCAGAGTCTTGTTCATTCGTGGAGCTCCCTTCTAAAAAGAGGCAGGTCTCGCGACCTTGTTCATAAACGGTCTTCAACCGCCCGGGAGCGCCATCGATCCTGCTGGCCGCGCCCGGATAGTTGCCCGTTTGGGAACCGTGAGTTTAGGGGTGTACCCTAGGGGAGCGATCCGCAAATAAAGAAATAAGCTTTTCCAGAACTAGAAATAATGAAAGTGGGGACGAGTTATAAGTATTTGTTTTGACGTTTGTTTTTGACTTCTTGACGGGGGCTTTTTGGAGCCTTTCATCGCACCATTCTTACATGTCATCGTCTTGACGGTTGCATAGAAACAACAAACGGATTCGGCGCGACACCCCGAAATCGGTAAATTCTACCCAACTGGCTCTCGAATTTCTGGCTCCGGACACCTAAAACGCATCCGTCGGCCAGTAAACAGGGCACGACAGTCGTTCGGCGGGTCACATCCCCTGCACCCATCCATATAGAAAGGCCAGCTTCCACCTGCCGTGACACACGGTAACAGCGTTAACCGCTCGCGTAACCCGGCCGGCCGACTGGCAGGCTAATGTAAGGCAGCCTCGAATACAGAACAGGACACGCCATGAATCGACGCTCGTTGTTGCGCGCCATCGGATTGACTGCCGCCTTCGTCGGCACCGGCGGCTGGCTCCGCGCCGCCTCGGCCCAGCCGGCGCCGCCCGTGTACCGGCCGTCGGGCCCGAATCGCGTGCCCGGCGGCCCGCCCTATCCGGACCGCCCGGGCATCGCACCGCCGGCCGCCCGGCACGACCGCCGTCCGCCGCCGCCACGGCCGCACGGCTATATATGGACCGACGGCTACTGGCGCTGGCAGCGTGGCCGCTATATATGGGTGCCGGGGCGCTGGGTCGCACGGCGCCCCGGGCGTCGGTGGGTGCCCGGCTACTGGCGCCGCCAGGGACAGGTGTGGATCTACGTCGACGGTACGTGGCGATAGGCAGCCACCGGGCGCCCGGCCAGTAGCAGGCTCGGGGCGGACGGCGCGAGCGAACCCGTGCCGTTCTGCCCCGATATCAACATCATGATGCCCGGCAGGCGCCCCGACGAATCCTGCCCCCTGGCCCAATGCCGGCGCGCAAACCGGGGAGATGCTTCCGGTCACGCAACCTCGACCATCGACGTTGCTCGCCGGTCTACCGCACACCATCCCGCCTCGACCGGACCCTGCCGCACTCTTCGTGCGCGATGCACAGAAAGACCGCCGTCTCGATCGCCCCGTACCTGCCCTTGTTGAACGGAGCATCGCCAGCGCATTGCCGCATACGGGACGAATGGAACGCACTGCAGCATCGGCGCCCTTGATCAAACCGACGAAATCATTTGGATAACGAACTCATGCAATGGCGATGCACCGGCAACTACGCCACGCCTCGTCGCATCGCCCCCGAACGCAGCACAACGCCCAGCGACAAGGCGGCGCAAGCCCCCGCTCAGCGCCCGCCCCCTTCCATTTCCCGCGCACGACGTCGCGCAACGCAGATCGCGCGATGATGTTCGTCGGCCCACCGGATCATCGCCTGCATCGGCGTCAGGAACGAACGCCCGAGGTCGGTCAGCGCATATTCGACACGCGGCGGCACTTCGGCGTACAGCGTGCGACTGACGAAGCCGTCCTGCTCGAGCCGCTTGAGCGTGCGCGACAGCATCTGGTTCGACACATCGCCGATCGTACGGCCGAGTTCGTTGAAACGCATCGTCCCGCTGGACAACGCTTCGAGCACGAGCAGGCTCCACTGGTCGCCGATGCGGTCGAGCACATCGCGAATCGGGCATGGCTGATCGAGTTCGACGGATTCGTCGGCGGGCGGGAACGGCATGACTGGATTCTCTTTCACGGGCAACGCAGGGTCAGCGCGGTGTGACCTGTTCACACCGCGCTGACTTCTTGTGACGGGTTCGCGGCAACTGTACCATTCGATCGCCCCGACAGCCGCGCGGATTCGCCAGTTCAACGAAGCATGACGACGGCGCGCGGCCGTTACCGGCCCGTGTCGTCACGATACGGGCCGGGCGGAAAACCCCTCGCGGCGACAAGGCGCGTGCATCCGCAACCATGCGCCGCCGCCCGCCGATCGCCGCGGCAGGCTCGACCCGCGGTCGCTCTTCGCGCACCCACCCACGCTTCATCAGACAAGGAACCCGCTACATGTCATCGCTCCGCTCCCCCGTTCGCGCCGTTGCCGCGCTCGTCCTGCTGGCCGCGTCGACGGCCGCGCTGGCCGCCGGCCCGGCCACGCGCGACCTGGCCGCCGAGGAAGCCAACCGCCAGCTCGTGCTGACGTTCTACGACCGCTTCTTCAACAAGCACGAAGCCGTCGAAGCCGCCGCCGTCGTCGCGGACGACTACAAGCAGCACAACCCGCACGTGCCGGACGGCAAGAAGCCATTCGTGTCGTACTTCGTCGGCGCGTTCCAGAAGAACCCGGCATCGCGCGCGCGCATCGTGCGCAGCGCAACCGACGGCGACCTCGTCTACCTGCACGTGCATGCGACCGAGCGTCCGGGCGACCGCGGCGAAGCGGTCGTCGACATCTTCCGCGTCAAGGACGGCAAGATCGTCGAACACTGGGACGTGATCCAGCCGGTACCGGAAAAGTCCGCGAACGCGAACACGATGTTCTGACGCACAGGCCGACACGCGGTGCGCCACGATGCGCACCACCCGTCGACGGACGATCGGCCGCCCGCCGGGCAAGCGCGCGTGCCCCGCGGCGGCGAACTCCCCTACAATCGAGCTTCGCCGCCGCGCCGGCCTCCGTCCCGCATGACCGCATCGCCAGCCGCCGCGCCGCCGGCGCGCCGTCATCCGCGAAGCACGGCCGGCACGGGCGGCCGTTCGCGCAGACGGTGTCAACGATGAGCCCCGCCCATATTTCCCTCAGCAATGCCGGCGACCTGATCGCCAGCCTCGGCAGTCCGCAGTTTCCCGCCCGGCTCTGGGCATGGCTGCGCGAAACCGTCGATCCGCAGTCCCATTACAGCGTCGCGACGCGCTACCGCCGCGATGCGCCGTCGCAGTCGGTCGACAGTGTCGACGTGCTGTTCTTCGCGGGCGGCGACGATCCCGACGGCACGCGCCACGCGCTCGATCTCTATACCCAGGGCGACTGGCGCACCGACACACTGCTCCCGCATATCGAGCGCGCCACCGATTCGCAGCTCGTGTTCTCGTGCAACGAGGACATCGATACGGCAACCGAATACGGCCGCCATTTCGCGCTCGGCGATCTCGGCGAAGACTGCACGCTGCTCGGCAGCGAGCGCGACTATGTCTATGCGTTCTCGTTGTTCCGCCGACGCGGCCAGCCGTCCTATACGCTGGCCGAGCTGGCGCTGCTGCGGCAGCTCGGCGATTTCGTGCTGCCGCTCCTGATCCAGCATGCACGGCTCGCCCGCCTGACGCCGCGTTCGGACGACGGCGCGTTGCTGCAGCGGTTCGAACAGCGCCTGTCGGCCAGCGGCGCGGTGCTGTCGCAGCGCGAACGGCTCGTGTGCCGCGCGGTGCTGCAAGGCCAGCCTGTCCCGCAGATCGCCGATACCCTCGCACTCAAGCCCAGCAGCGTGCGCACCTATCTCGGGCGCGCGCTCGCGAAGCTCGGCGTGGCGAACCGGGCCGGACTGTTCGCGTGGTGCGTGACCGAAGAGGAACCGCCGGGGGAACGCGGCCAATAGATGACACCCCCGCATCGCTGCACGCCTACTCACCGCCGCGTTCTTTGTCGCGTCTTGTCCTCAAAACGATGACAGACAGCCGCCCGCCCCGCTCCTAGTATCTGACTCACCCGACGACCGGAACGCGTCGGATATCACGGAGACACGGCATGCCGAATACCGGATGGACGCCGGCCCGCACGGCCGCGCGCGCGTCGCCCATCGATCCGCCGATCCAGACCTGGCGGCGCGATCGGCATGACGCTCCGGCGACAGCCGGCCTTCACCACGACGCATCGCCGCGCCCGCCGCGCAACACCGGCACCTAGCCGCCCCGCATCTCATTCCAACCCGACCGGGTTCACGCGACCGGACGAGCCACACGGCCCGCCCGCCGGACACGTGCGCCCGTCGAACCTTCCCCCATCCGGAGGAGACACATGCAACACGCCGATACCGTCTATCTGAACGGCCTGCTTTACACGGGCGATGCGCAACGCCGCTTCGCTCGGGCGCTCGCCGCCAAAGACGGCAA
Source organism: Burkholderia sp. AU15512 (assembly GCF_002223325.1). Lineage (NCBI taxonomy): Bacteria > Pseudomonadati > Pseudomonadota > Betaproteobacteria > Burkholderiales > Burkholderiaceae > Burkholderia > Burkholderia sp. AU15512. The sequence goes on along the minus strand of NZ_NKEX01000006.1, from coordinate 690,571 downwards.
GATCGTCGCCGTCGGCCGCGACGACGACATCCGCGCGCTGGCCGGCCCCGCGACGCGCATCGTCGACCTGGCCGGCAGGCTGATGCTGCCGGGCCTCATCGACGGCCACGTGCACCCGCTCGAAGGCCACCAGATCCTCGGTGACTTCGACCTGTCCGGCATCAACGATCCCGACACGATCCTGCAGCGCATTCGCGCATGCGCCGATGCGACGCCGAACGAACCGTGGGTCTATCTCGGCGGCGCCAACCTGGCCGCATTCGGCGCGTATCCGACCCGCGAGCTGCTCGACAGGATCGTGCCCGACCGGCCGCTGCTCGTGGTCGGCTTCGACGTGCACAGCGGCTGCCTCAACACGAAAGGGCTCGAAGCGGCCGGCATTAACGCCGATACGCCGGACCCGGCCGGCGGCGTGTACGAGCGCGACGCGTCCGGCGCGCCGAATGGCGTCGTGCACGAAGCGGCGTTCTACCGCGTGTGCCCGATCATTCCGCAACTGAGCCCGGCCGGCTACCCGAAGTCGCTCGCGAAAGCGCACGCGATGGCGCACGGTTACGGCATCACCGGCTGGTTCGACGCGCGCGTCGAGGAGGCCGAACTCAAGGCGTATGCCGACGCGCAACGCGCGGGCACGCTGAAGGTGTACATGAGCGCGGGCCTCTATGCGAACCCGCGCCGCGATCCGCGCGAGCAGATCGAGCGCTTCGCCAGATGGCGTCGCGAATACGAATGCGACAACCTGCGCCTGCATACGGTGAAGATCTTCGTCGACGGCGTGCCCGAATCGAAGACGGCCGCGCTGCTCGAGCCGTACGCCGGCACTGACGATTGCGGCCTCGCGCTGTGGAGCCAGGATGCGCTGAACGAGATCTGCCTGCTCGCCGATACGGCCGGCTTCGACCTGCACTTCCACACGCTCGCCGATCGCGCGGTGCGCATGACGCTCGACGCGCTCGAATACGTCCAGATCCGCACCGGCATGCGCGACCGGCGCGCGCAGCTCGCGCACCTGCAGCTCGTCGATCCGGCCGACATGAGCCGCTTCAACCGGCTCGGCGCGATCGCCAGCGTCCAGACGCTGTGGACGGCCGCGCGCGAGGAACAGCAGCAGCTCTATCGCGACCTGCTCGGCGCCGAGCGCACCGCCCGCAACTATCCGTTCCGCAGCCTGCGCAACGCGGGCGCGATGCTCGCGGCCGGCTCCGACTGGTCGGTCAGCACGATGGACCCGATGCAGATCATCCAGACCGGCGTCACGCACTTGCTGATCGACCAGCCCGACAGCCCGCCGTGGAATCCGCACGAACGCCTCGACCTGCTCACGATGCTCGAGGCCTATACGGTGAACACCGCGTATGCGCTGCGCTTCGACGACTGTACGGGTTCGCTCGAAGCGGGCAAGGACGCGAGCTTCGCGATCCTCGACCGCAATCCGTTCGCGCACCCGGTCGAGACGTTCGCGCAAACCCGCGTGATCGAGACGTGCTTCCGCGGCGAAGTCGTATACGCCGCGCCAGGCTGGGCGGACTGAAGCACGCATCCGGCGGCGTGCCGTCAGGCGACGGCCAGCGCCAGCACCTGCTCGGTCGTCAGCACGTCGCCGAATGTGTCCGACAGCGCGGCCAGCGTCGCGCGATGGAGTTCGCCGTGCGATACCGTGCCGCCATTCGCGAGGTCGAGGTCGCGCGTCGCGCATGCGTCGTCGACGACGATCACCGCGTAGCCGAGCGGCACCGCATCGCGTGCCGCGCCGGCGACGCATGCATGCGTCATCAGCCCCGTGACGATCAGCGTGTCGACACCGGCCGCCTTCAGGCGCGCATCGATGTCCGTCGTCGGGAACACGCTCACCGACGTCTTCTTCACCACCGTGTGATGCGCCTCCGGCTGCAGGTCCGCGTGAAAGCGGAAGCCGTCGCTGCCGTCGGCGAAGATCGGGCCGTCGGCCGCATCGACGTGCTGCACATGAAACACCGGCATGCCCGCGCGGTCGGCGAACGCGATCACGCGCTGCGCGTTGCCCAGCGCGCGCGGCCCCTCCGGAATCGGCAGGCGGCCGCTGAAATATTCATTCTGGAAATCGATCACCAGCAGCGCGGTGCGGGCGGCGGCGATCGATGTCGGCGCGCTCGCGCCCGCCAGGGTACGGATGGTCGGATGTTGCATGGGTCGCTCTCTTGGTTGGCATGTCGAAGGAACGGCGCGCCGGGCCAGCCGGCGCCGCCGGACGCGGCCCGGATGCTCCCGGGACGCGAGCCGCCAGTGTCGGGCCGCGCGGCCTGACGCGACAGCGGCGCGCGGGACAACGTCCGACAGGATCGGGCCAACGTGCAAACCGCCTACGACAGCGCGGCTGTTCGCGCGCCCGGCTGCGTGCGGCCATACGCGACCATCATCGCGAAGCTGAGCAGGAAGCCCGCACCACCGATCAGCAGCAGGCCGATCTCGCCGAACACCGGCAGCAGGTTCGTAAGCGCGCCCGTCACGACCCACGCGACGGCCATCACCGAGCCCGCGACGCCGAGCGCCCAGCCTTGCCGGCCCTCGCTGACCGCGTCGGAGAACGCCGTATACATCGTCGTGTACGCAACCATGTCGAAGCAGCCGACAACCATCGCGAGCGACCACAGCACCGGCTCGTGCGGGAACAGCGCGGACAGGACCTGGCCGACGCCCGCGACGAGCAGGCCCGTCTTCGCGATGTCGACCACGCGCCACACGCGCAGCATCCGCCGTACGACGAACAGCAGCCCGAACACGAAGCAAAGGCCGATCACGCCGCTGAACAGCCCCAGCCGCGCACTCGTGTAGCCGAATTTCGCCTGCAGCAGCAGCATGATGGTCTGCAGGTAGAGCCCGTAGCCGACCTGCATCAGGAAGAACACCACCGACAGGAACGCGACGTTGCGCTGGCGCGCGGCCTCCCCGATGATCCGCAGCGGCAGCAGCGGATCGATGCGCGTGTCGCCGCGCGGTGCGGCCGAATCGCGGTACGACGCCCAGGTCCAGCACGCGCAGGCCAGCGACAGCGCGGCGACCAGCACGAACGGCGTGCCGTAGTCGAACAGCGGCGAAATCGTGCGATCGGACGTGACGCCGCCGAGCACAGGGCCGACGATCACGCCCGCGCTGAACGCGAGCGACATGATGCTCATGTTGTGCGCCTTGTTCTCCGGCGTGCTCAGGTCGGTGATCGCTGCCTGCGCGATGCCCTGGCAGCCCGCCATCAGCCCGGTGAGCCCGCGGCCCGTCAGCAGCAGCGCGACGCTCGCATGCCAGGCACCGGCCGCCATCATCGCGTAGCCGGCCGCGAGGCCGAGCACACACAGCAGCAGGATCCTGCGGCGGCCGTAGCGATCGGACAGGTCGCCCATCAGCGACGAGCCGAAGAACATGCACAACGGGTAGATCCCGTAGCCGAGACCGAGGTAGAAATTGCGCGCATGCGCGCCGGCGTCGGCCGGCAGGATGCCCGCGTGCGGATCGCTGAAGATCGCGGACATCATCGGATAGACGAGCCCGAAGCCCATCGCGTCGATCGCGATGGCGAGCAGGCAGGGGCCGAGCAACGTGTAGTCGAGCCGGGACATGGCGACCTTCCGGACAGAGTGGATGATCGCCCAAGCGTAACGATGGGGCGGCGGCCGCGGTAGGCCGCCGCCCGTGATGCTAAGCATCGGCAGGACCGCTACCCTGCCCACCGCCCGCGCCGATGGCTCGCCGGCGCGGGCGGCAGACCACGGCCGCTACTTGGCGCTCAACGGCTCGCCCTGAAACTGCCGGCGCGCGAGCACGCATGGCGCGCCGTCGTGCATGAACACGCTCGCGAGCAGCCCGAACGAGGCCGCGAACAACACGTACCATGCGGGCGCGACAGGTGACCCGCTCGCGTGCGTCAGCCACGTGACGATGAACGGCGCGAAGCCGCCGAACACCATCACCGCGAAGTTGTACGCGAGCGCGATGCCCGTGGAGCGCGAACGCGTCGCGAACTGCTCGGCGAGCGTGGTCGGCGCGGGCCCGTAGCAGATGCCGATGATCGTGCAGATCACGAGCTGCATCACGAGCAGGCGCCCGATGCCCGGCGCGGCAGCCAGCCACGTGAACAGCGGATACGTGACCGTCAGCAGCGCCAGCGAACCGGCGATCAGCACGGGACGCCGGCCGATGCGGTCGGACACGAGCGCCGCGAACGGGATCGTCACCGTCAGCAGCGCAACCGCCGCCATCTGCACCTTGAAGACCTGGTCGAGCGGCAGCCCGAAGGTCTTGTGCACGAACGTCGGCATGTTGACGAGCATCACGTAGAACACGGCCGTGCCGGTGATCGTCTGCCCCATCGACACCAGCACGCCGCGCAGGTTGTCGCGCAGCACGCCCGACACGCTCGCCGGCGGCTCGACGGTCGACTTGCTCGCGGCGACGAACGCCTCGGTCTCCTCCATGTGCCGGCGGATCCACAGGCCGACCGGCCCGATCAGCAGCCCGAGCGCGAACGGCACGCGCCAGCCCCAGCTATGCAGCGCCGCGTCCGACAGCGATTGCGTGGCCCACGCGCCCATCGCGGCGCCCGAGAATACCGCGAGACACTGGCCGATCAGTTGCCACGATCCGTACAGCCCGCGCCGGTTCTCCGGCGCGCTTTCCACGAGGAACGCGGTCGCGCTCGCGTATTCGCCGCCCGTCGCGAAACCCTGCAGCAGCCGCGCGACGACGATCAGGATGGGCGCCGCCGGGCCGATCACGGCGTACGACGGCGCGAACGTGATCAGCGCGATCGACAGCGTCATCAGGAAGATGATGAGCTGCATCGCGGCCTTGCGGCCCTTGCGGTCCGCATAGAGCCCAAGCAGGATGCCGCCCACCGGGCGCATGAAGAAACCGACGCCGAAGGTCGCGAGCGACATCAGCAGCGACGCGTACTGGCTCTCGGCGGGAAAGAACAGCCGCGCGATGATGCCGGAGAAGAAACCGTAAACGATGAAGTCGTACCACTCGAGGGTATTGCCGACGACAGCGGCAACCACCTGCCGATGCCGCGAGTTCCGACGTGAGTCGCGCATGCTTGTCTCTCCTGCAGTCTCATGGCGCCGCGCCGCATGCATGCCGTGTTGCGTGGCACGCATGGGCGAACCGGCTGTTCGTATCGCCGGCCGGTAAGGTGCGGGCGCGGGCACGGGCCCGCACCATCGGAACCTCGCGTCCTACCCGTACGACCAGCGTGAAACGATCATAGGGACGCCGAAAACCCGCATCAATTAATACCCGCGGCAGATGATTAGCCGGAGATTAAATGTTGCCCCGCCCGGCGCCGCCCTGCGAAAACCCCGGAAATCCGCGCATTGTTGCTGCCCCGGTTCTGCGGCAGAATCGTCGGTCGCCCTTCCCGTCGCCCGCACCATGCGCAACCGCATCAACGAAGAGATCACGTTCCGCAAGCTCGAGGTGCTGCTCGCCTTCATGGAAGCGGGCAGCCTCGCGAAGGCCGCCGAGGCGCTGGGCGTCAGCACGGTCAGCGTGCACCGGGCGCTGCACACGCTCGAGGAAGGGATGCACTGCGCGCTGTTTCGCCACGAGGGGCGGAACCTGATGCCGACCGACGCCGCGCAGGTGCTCGCCGAAGTCGCGGGCGAAGTGCTCAAGACGATGACGGACGGGATCCGCTCGACGCGCGAGGCGGCCGGCTACGGCGCCGGCCAGTTGAAGATCGGTTCGCTCTACTCGCTGACGATCCGCACCGTGCCCGAAGTCGTGATCGCGTTGAAGGAGCGCCGCCCCGAGCTGCAGGCCGAGCTGGTGCTCGGCTCGAATGCCGACCTGCTCGACAAGCTGCGGCAGGGCGCGATCGACGCGACGCTGATGGCGCTGCCCGAACCGGATGCCGAGATCGAATCGATCGCGCTGTTCGAGGACGAGATGTTCTTCGCCGCGCCGATCGACTCGCCGTACGCGCGGCACGATGCCATCGATCTGTGCTCGTGCGGCGACGCGCCGTTCGTGTCGCTCGGCGAAGGCTTCGCGACACATCACGGCTTCACGGAAGCGTTTCGTTCGGCCGGCGTCACGCCGAACGTCGTGATGCGGGTGGGCGACATCTTCTCGCTGATCAACCTCGTGTCGGGCGGCGTCGGCTGCTCGCTGCTGCCCGGCCGCGTGCGCGACCTGTTCGCGCACAAGATCGCGCTCGTGCCGCTCGCCGGGCCGACGATCCGCCAGACGATCGGCTTGAGCTTCCTGCACCGGCGCGAACGCGACCCGAACCTGCTTGCGCTGGCCACCGTGTGCCGGCTGACGGTCAAGGGGCCGAACGCGCGGTAACACGCGGATCGCCCGGCCCGAAGCGCGCGCCTTCTCCGTTCTACTTCGCACGCCTGCATCGTCGCGCCCTGGCGCACCTACCCACCCGCCACGCAGCGACGAAGCGCGCGAGCTCATCCGTTTGGATGGCTCGCAGCACGCGCTTTGTTGCGATCATGGCCGGCATGCATCGCACGGCACGCACACGTGCGTCCGCCACGGAGACGCCATGAACGACACACTCCTCGGCCCCATCGACCAGATCGGCTACGTGGTCGCCGATCTCGACCGCAGCATCGCGCGCTGGCGCAAACGCCACGACGTCGGCCCGTGGACCGTATTTCGCAACGTGCGTCTCGACGGCTTCCATCTCGGCGAACCCGTGACGGTCACGATGGACGTCGGGCTCGCGTATCGCGGCGATCTGCAGATCGAACTGATTCACGTGACGAACGAGGCGCGCTCGCCATACCGCGATGTGCATGGCCAGCCGCTCGTCGGGCCGCATCACGTCGCGTGGGTCGTCGACGATCTCGATACCGTGCTCGCGCAGCTCACGGCCCGCGGCCTGCGTGTCGTGTTCGACGCACGCAACCCGGCCACGCGCATCGCCTATCTCGACGACGCCTGCGATCCCGGCGTGCGCGTCGAAGTGATCGAAGGCGCCGGCATGCGTGACATGATCGCGCGCGGCATCGCCGAGGCCCGCGCATGGGACGGCACCGATCCGGTTCGCATCATCGACGCGGCGGGCGCCTCCGCGTAAGCGGCCCCGCGCGCGCCCCTCTCACTCACAGGAGCAAGCGGCATGAAACGACTCGAAGGCAAGGTGGCGCTGATCACGGGCGGTGCCCGCGGCCAGGGCGAAGCGGAAGCGCGCAGGTTCGTCACCGAAGGCGCACGCGTGGTGATCGCCGACGTGCTGGACGAAGCCGGCCGGCGCGTCGCGGCCGAACTCGGCGACGCCGCACGTTTCCAGCATCTCGACGTGACGAGCGAAGCCGACTGGCAGGCCGCCGTCGATGCGACGCTTGCGCAGTTCGGCCGCCTCGACATCCTCGTGAACAACGCGGCGATCCTGAAGCTCGTGCCGCTCGAAGCGTGCTCGCTCGACGACTATCGCAAGGTGATCGACGTGAACCAGGTCGGCTGCTGGCTCGGCATGAAGTCGGCGCTGGGCGCGCTGAAGGCCGCGGGTGGCGGCTCGATCGTCAATGTATCGTCGACGGCCGGGATGGAAGGCGTCGCAGGCGGCAGCGCATACGTATCGAGCAAGTTCGCGGTGCGCGGAATGACGAAGGCCGCCGCGCTCGAATTCGGCCGCTACGGCATACGCGTGAACTCGGTGCACCCCGGTGGCATCGATACGGTGATGGCGCGCCCGCCCGAGTTCGCGGACTTCGATCCGTCGTCGATCTACAGCGGCCTGCCGATCGCGCGCATCGGCAAGCCCGATGAGGTGGCCAATCTCGTGCTGTTCCTCGCGTCCGATGAATCCGCGTATTGCACCGGGTCGGAATTCATCGTCGACGGCGGGATGCTCGCGGGCAGTTCGTTCCATTGAACCGCATCCAGGTCGACGCGCGCCCGCCAACCCAGCGGGCGTTTTCGTTTGCGCTTTCGATTGCGTTTAGGCGCGCTGCGTGGAGCGTACAGCCGCCCCCTCTGGCAACCACACGCCCGAAAACGACAATGCCGCCGGCCGCTCTCCCGTGCGGCGGCATCGTCCTTTGTGGCGCTACGCTACGCACCACGCGCCGCGCTTACCCCCTCGACTGGATCGCCGGCGCGCCACTGCCGCGCGCCGCCTGCCCACCGCCACGCACGAAGCGTCGCCCGCGTGGACCGTACACGCCATCCGGTTCCGGATACAACATCAGCAGCACGAAATACAGCACGCCGCCCACCACCAGCGACACCGGCACGCTCAGATCGAGCCCGCCCGCGAGGTTGCCGAGCGGCCCGACGAACTGCCCCGGCAGGTTCACGAACGACAACCCGACGAACGCGGCCGGCAGCCACGCGCCCATCGCGCGCACGTTCCAGCCGTGCGTGAACCAGTAGTGGCCGCCGCGCAGCCCGCGGTTGAACACCTGCAGGTCGTCCGCGAGATAGTAGCCGCGCCGCGTCACGTAGCCGATCACCATGATCGCCATCCATGGGCAGCTGAACGTATCGATCAGCGTCGAGAACGTCGCGACGCTTTCGACGAGGTTGAACCAGAAGCGCCCGACGAAGATGAACGCGATCGCGATCGTGCCGATCAGCAGTGTCGCACGCACGCGGTTCAGCAGGCGCGGGAACATGCTCGACACGTCGAGGCCGGTGCCGTACAGCGCGGTCGTGCCGGTCGACATCCCGCCGATGATCGCGATCAGGCACATCGGCAGCAGGAACCAGCGCGGCGAGATCGCGAGCAGCCCGCCGACGTAGTCGTTCGACGCGATGAACGCGGGCGCCTTCGTCGCGATGATCGTCGCGGTCGCGAGGCCGAAGAAGAACGGCACGAAGGTCGCGATCTGCGCGGCGAACACGGCGCCCATCACGCGATGCCTCGGTGTGCGCTGCGGGATGTAACGCGCCCAGTCGCCGAGCGTCGACGCGAACGACACCGGGTTGCTGAGCGCCACCAGCACCGCGCCGACGAACGCGGCCCAGAAGCCCGCGCTGCCCTGCTGCACCGTGCCGGCATAGCTCACGTCGAACAGGCCGGCGAACGCGAACAGGCCCGCGACGAACAGCACGCTCGCGGCCCACACGGCGATCTTGTTGACCCACAGCATGAAGCGGAAGCCGTAGATACAGACGATCAGCACGAGCACCGCGAACACCATGTACGCCGCGCCGAGCGTGAAGCCGTTGACCGGCACGCCGACCATGTTGTGCGCGCCGCCGACGAGCGCGTCGCCCGAGCTCCACACCGCGAGCGAGAAGAACGCGATCGACGTGAGCAGCGCGAGGAACGAGCCGACGATCCGGCCGTGGATGCCGAAATGCGCGCCGGACGACACCGGGTCGCTCGTCCCGTTGCGCGGGCCGAACAGGCTCATCGGCGCGAGGATGCAGGTGCCGGCGAGCACGCCGAGCACGATCGCGCAGACCCCCGCCTTGAACGACAGCCCGACCAGCACGGGAAAACTGCCGAGCACCGACGTGGAAAAGGTATTGCAGCCGCCAAACAACAACCTGAACAGATCGATCGGCCGCGCGTAGCGCGATGCATCGGGAATGCGCTCGAAACCGAACGACTCGACCTGCGTAATCCTGCCTTCACTCATTTGTCTCCTACTCCTCTGGTGCGTCTGTACCGCCCGGGACTGCGGCGATACGACACATCGTCATCAATTCGCGGCCACTCTAAACCGGATCGCGCGGCGCAAATATCACGCATTCGAGACGTTTACGACGAAGGAGAACAATGTTTCCCGGCAGGCCGGCGGGCGGCGCCCGCGCCATCCGTCCGGCGCGGGCAATGCGAGGTCAGTGCGCGCCCTCCTCCGCCGGCGCGCGGCAGGCGATCAGGCCCCGCTGAACGGCTTGCCGCGCCTCGATGCCGGCGAGCCAGCGCTCGACGTGCGGGTAGTCGGCCAGATCGAGATCGAGTTCGGGCGCCGCGCGCAGCCACGGAAACGCGGCGATGTCGGCGATCGAGTACCGCGGCGACGCGAGATACGCCGATTCCGCCAAGCGGCCATTCACGACCCCATAGAGACGCCGCGCCTCGTTCCGGTAGCGCTCGAGCGCTTGCGCATTGACCGTCTTCGATGCATGCAGGAACCACCAGAGCTGGCCGAGCATCGGCCCGATTCCGCCGATCTGGAAGTGCAGCCACTGCTGGACGGCCGTGCGCTCGGCCAGCGCGTCGGGATGCAGAACGCCCGTTTTCGCGACGAGATAGCTGAGGATCGCGCCGGATTCGAACACGGTCAGCCCGGCGTCGTGGTCGACGATGGCCGGGATCTTGCCGTTCGGGTTGATCGCGAGAAACGCCGGGCTGCGCTGCTCGCCGGCGGAAAGATTCACGTGCACGCGGTCGTAGGCGAGGCCGGCCTCTTCCAGGTAAATGGCGACCTTGTGCCCGTTCGGCGTGTTGGCCGTATAAAACGTGAGGGGATGCGTCGAGATCATGGTGGTCCTTGTCTTCCGGTTATCGTTGCAACTACAATCGTTGCAATTGCAATCCTATGCCGGAACCGATAGACCCGGCGACATGCCAGTACTCGAAGGAGGGACATGCAGACTGCGCGATCCGGTCCGCCCGTGCGGACACCCGACACCCGCCGCGCCGCGGCGGCCTGCCTCGACAGGCTGATCACGCAGCGGCTCGCGCCGCGTGGCCATGCGGTGTCGCCGCTCGGCGCGATGCGCGCCGCCGCCGATTGCCTCGAACGCGATGCGGCGACATCGGAACGCGTCTGGGTCGTACGAGCCGATGCGCGGGCGCCGTCTGCGGACGCGGACGCACATCGCCGCATCAGTGCGTGGCCGCTACGGTTTCTCGATGCACGCAAGCGGTTCGAGAAGCCGCTGCTGTACCTGCTGCATGCGCGCGCGACCGACCGGCTGCGGCTGGCGTCGGTCGAAACCATCGATCGCGGGATCTTCGTCAACGATGCCGAAACGGTCGCGTCGTCCTGGCCGAAAGGCGTGACGCCCGATGTCCCGCACTGGCTCGCCGCTAACCCCGCGTGCACGCCATACGATCCGTCGTCGGGACATGAGGCGATCGCGATCCTGCGCCACGCGCTGCGCACGCTCTATGTCGCCGGCCAACCGGGATTCTGTTACCTCGCGAGCCACGACGACCTCTTACCCGATGCGAAACCGCTGTCGGCCACCGCGGCCCGCGATGCGTTCAGCGGCATGGTGCGGGCCGGCCGGCGCACGGCGGCCGGCGCGGCTGCGCAGATCCGGCTGTGCGGCGCGGGCAGCACGCTCGCGCAGGTGCTGGAAGCGGCCGACCTGCTGCACGACGAATGGCGCATCGATTCGACGATCTGGAGCTGCCCGAGCTACACGCAACTCGCCCGCGATGGTCATGCCGCCGACCGGTGGAACCTGCTGCATCCGCATGACGAACCGCGGATCGCGCATGTGCGCCGATGCTTCGGCGACAGCCGCACGCCGGTGCTCGCGGTAACAGGCTATGCGCGGCATGTCGCCGCGCAGATCGGCGCGTTCGTCCCCGCCCGCTTCGCGGCGCTCGGCGCGGATCTGGCCGGCCCGGGCCCCGGCACGCGCGCGCCGAGTGCGCGCTGGATCGCCGCGGTCGCGCTTCGGCTGCTGGCCGACGACGGCCGCGTGCCGGCCGACTGGGCCGCGCAGGCGATGCGCCGCTATGCGAGCGATTGACGCGGGCTGGCCGCCGCTACTTCGCGTCGGCTCCCGCGTCGCGCGCCGCGGCGGTCGCACGGTCGAGCGCGGCGGCCATCGCCGCCTGCTCCTTGCCGCCGAACTGGTCGAGGAAGAGCTCCGACACCGTCGACTGGTACACCTTCCACATCTTCTTGCGCAGCGTCCGCCCCTTGTCGGTGATGCTCGCATAGGCGGCACGGCCGTCGTCCGCCGAACGGGCGCGCGTGACGAGCCCCTCCTGTTCGAGCCGGTCGACGAGCCGCGTGAGGTTGTAGCGCTCGATCGCGAGCACGTCGGCCAGCTCGTGCATGCGGCGCGTGCCGTCGGGCCCGCTTTCGAGCCCCCACAACGCGTCGTACCACGCATAGGCCGGCAGGCCGGCCGCCGCAAGGCGGCGCTCGATCTCGCGAATCATCGTCCGGTGTGCGCGGACGAACGAGAACCACAGATCGGGTTCGGGTGCGCTCATGTCAGGTCGTTCCTCTCGTTGAATTGCAGTTGCAATTAAATTTTACCTCGATAACAATTGCTCTCATACGATTGCAATTGCAACCATCTGCCCGCCGATCGGCGGGCGTTCCGTCGCGCGACGCGGCGCCACGACCGTCGCCCCGCGCAGCCTTATGCTTCTGGAGACACTGCATGACCGCACCTCTCACGCTACCCGACATCGACCCGCAGGAAACCCGCGAATGGCTCGATGCGCTCGAATCCGTGATCGCGCTCGAAGGCCGCCCGCGCGCGCACTACCTGCTCGACCGGCTTTCCGATCTCGACGCGGCACACCACGGCGACTTGCACGGCCGAGTGACGACCGCGTACGTGAACACGGTGCCGCGTGAACGGCAGCCGGCCTACCCGGGCGATCTTGCGCTCGAACGACGCCTGAACGCGATGATCCGCTGGAACGCGATGGTGATGGTGCTGCGTGCCGGAAGGCATTCGAACGTCGGCGGGCACATCGCAACCTACCAGTCCGCCGCGGTGCTGTACGACGTCGGCTTCGATCACTTCTTCCGCGGCCGCACCGACACCTTCGACGGCGACATGGTCTACATCCAGGGCCATTCGGCGCCCGGCATCTATGGCCGCGCCTATCTGGAAGGCCGCATCACGGACGCGCAACTCGACAACTTCCGCCGCGAGACCGGCCGCGAAGCGGGACGCGACGGGCTGTCGTCGTATCCGCATCCGCGGCTGATGCCGCATTTCTGGCAATTCCCCACCGTGTCGATGGGGCTCGGGCCGCTCACGGCCGCGTATCAGGCGCGCTTCATGCGCTACCTCGAATATCGCGGGCTGAAAGCGCATCAGGGCCGCAAGGTCTGGGCATTCCTCGGCGACGGCGAAATGGACCAGCCGGAATCGCTCGCCGCGATCTCGCTCGCCGGGCGCGAACGGCTCGACAACCTGATCTTCGTCGTCAACTGCAACCTGCAGCGCCTCGACGGCCCCGTGCGCGGCAACGGCAAGGTCATCCAGGAACTCGAAGGCACGTTCCGCGCGGCGGGCTGGAACGTCATCAAGGTGATCTGGGGCGCCGGCTGGGATCGCCTGCTCGAACGCGACACGACGGGCCTGCTGCGCCAGCGCATGATGGAATGCGTCGACGGCGACTACCAGACCTTCAAGTCGCAGAGCGGCGCGTACGTGCGCGAGCATTTCTTCGGCAAGTATCCCGAGTTGCTCGACCTCGTCGCGGACCTGTCCGACGACGACATCTGGAAACTGGCACGCGGCGGCCACGATCCGGAAAAGGTGCATGCGGCCTATGCGCGGGCGATGCGCGCGGACGGACGGCCGACCGTCGTGCTCGCGAAGACGGTCAAGGGCTTCGGGATGGGCGAAGCCGGCGAAGGCCAGAACGTGAACCACCAGTTGAAGAAGATGAGCGCGGACGCCGTACGCGCGTTTCGCGACCGCTTCGCGCTGCCGGTCAGCGATGCGCAGCTCGACGAACTGCCCTACCTGAAGCCGGAGCCGGGCAGCGCCGAGGCACGATACTTCGCCGAACGCCGTGCCGCACTCGGCGGCCACGTGCCGGCCCGCTTCAGCACCGTGGCGCCGCTGCCGACACCGCCGCTTGCCGCGTTCGACGGTCAGCTCAAGGACAGCGGCGAGCGCGGGCTGTCGACGACGATGGCGTTCGTGCGCATCCTCGGCGCGCTGCTGAAGGATCCGGCACTCGGCAAGCTCGTCGTGCCGATCGTGCCGGACGAATCGCGCACGTTCGGGATGGAGGGCCTGTTCCGCCAGATCGGCATCCACTCGCATCTCGGCCAGCTCTATACGCCGCAGGACGCTGGCCAGCTCAGCTACTACAAGGAAGCGAAGGACGGGCAGATCCTGCAGGAAGGCATCAACGAATCGGGCGCGATCGCGTCGTGGATCGCGGCCGGCACCGCGTACAGCAACCACGGCCTGCCGGCGATTCCGTTCTATATCTTCTACTCGATGTTCGGGCTGCAACGCGTCGGCGATCTCGCGTGGGCAGCCGGCGATGCACGTACGCGCGGCTTCCTGCTCGGCGCGACATCGGGCCGCACGACGCTGATGGGCGAAGGGTTGCAGCACGACGACGGGCACAGCCACGTGCTGTCGTCGGTGATTCCGAACTGCGTGTCGTACGACCCGACCTATGCATACGAACTCGCGGTGATCGTGCGCGACGGGCTGCGGCGGATGTTCGCGGAACAGGAGGATGTCTACTACTACATCACGCTGCTCAACGAGAACTACGCGCATCCGGCGCTGCCGGACGGCGCGGAGGCCGGCATTCTCAAGGGGCTCTACCTGCTGCGCGAAGGTACGTCACACATAGCCGATGCGCCGCATCTGCAGTTGATGGGCAGCGGCGCGATCCTGCGCGAAGTGATCGCCGCGAGCGACCTGCTCGCGCGGGACTTCGGCGTGTCGAGCGACGTGTGGAGCGCGACGAGCCTGAACGAGTTGCGCCGCGACGGGCTTGCCGCGGAGCGCTGGAACCTGCTGCATCCCGAGCAGGCGCCGCGCGTGCCGTACGTGCAGCAATGCCTCGACGGCCGCACGGGGCCGGTGGTGGTGGCGACCGACTACATGAAGATCGTCGGCGACCAGATCCGCGGGTTCGTCGACGGCCGGCGCTTCGTGTCGCTCGGCACCGACGGTTTCGGCCGCTCGGATACGCGCGACGCGCTGCGCACGTTCTTCGAGGTCGACCGGCACTTCATCGTGATCGCGGCGCTGAAGGCGCTCGCCGACGACGGCGCGATTCCGCGTGCACGCGTCGGCGAAGCCATCCGGCGCTACGGCATCGACATCGACAAGGTCGATCCGGCCAGCGTGTAATCAAGCGGCGTGCGGCAGGCGAGATTGCCCAGCCTGCCGCGCCACCGTCCTGCCCGCGCTACTGCCCCGCCTGCGCGAGCGGACCTTGCTGCCGGCCCTGCCCCGTTCCCGACGGCCAGCCGCCCGCCAGCGCCTTGTACAACGCCACCGTCGACGCCGCGCTGCGCATCTGCCCGTCGGCCGCCGCATCCTGCGCCTGCAGGAGCGTGCGTTGCGCGTCGAGCACCTCGTAATAGTCGATCGCACCCGCCGAAAACCGCGCCTGCGCCAGTTGCGCGGCACGCGCGCTATCGGTCGCGGCCTGCACCAGATGGCCCGTCTCGTCACGCGTGCGGGCGGCGCGCAGCAGCGCGTTCTCCGTTTCCTCCAGCGCCCCGAGCACGGTCTGCCGGTACTGCGCGAGCTGGCCGGCCGCTTCCGCATCGCTCGCAGCGATCCGCGCCCGCACGCGGCCGACGTCGAGGAACGACCAGTCGATGCCGAGCGCGATCAGGTTCGTGTCGCTGCCCGCGCGGAAGAACCCGTAGCTGCTCGTCGCGCTGCCGAGCAGCCCCGACAGCGTAAAGCGCGGGAACAGGTCGGCCGTCGCGACGCCGACGCGTGCGGTCGCCGCGTGCAGCCGTGCCTCGGCGGCCGCGACGTCGGGACGCCGCCGCAGCAGGTCGCCCGGCGTGCCGGGATCGATGTCGGCGGCCAGCGCCGGCAGCGGCACGGGCGTGCCCGCCGACGCGGCGGCCTTCGGGAGATCGAAGCGGCCGATCAGCGCATCCGGCGTCTGTCCGGTCAGCACCGCGAGCCGGTGCTCGTCGACGCCGATCGCCGCTTCGTACACGGCAATCCGCGACGTCGTCGATTCGTATTGCGCGCGCGCCCGCGCCGCATCGAGTTCGGAGCCGCGCCCCGCGCCGACGCGTGCATTGATCAGCGCGAGCGTCTGCTTCTGGTTGTCGGCGTTCTCGCGCGCGATCCGCAGCCGCTCCTGCGAGCCGCGCAGATCGACGTACGTGCTCGCCACCTCGCCGGCGATCGCGACGCGCACCGCGCGCACGTCCGCCGCGCTGGCGGCCGTTTCCGCACGCTGCGACTCGATCGAACGCCGCACGCGGCCGAACAGGTCGAGCTCCCACGCCGCATTGATCCCGACGCTGGACGTCGGCGTATCGCGCTGGCTGCGCGGCGCGCCGAATGCCTGGTCCTTGCTCATCAGCTGATGGCCGATCTGCCCGCTCGCGGTGATCGTCGGGTAACGGTCGAACGTCGCCTGCGACAGCAGCGCATTCGATGCGTCGTAGCGCGACACGGCGACCTGCAGGTCCTGGTTCGCCGCGAGCGCCGTGTCGATCAGCTGCGTCAGCGCCGGATCGCCGAAGCCGCGCCAGAACGCGGCATCGGCATCGGCCGACGCATCGGGCGGCATATCCGGCGTCTCCGGCGTCGTACCGGACGACTCCGCCGGATGCGCATCGCGCGCGAACCGCGTGGCCGTGCCCGTGTCGGGCCGCTTGAAATCGGGGCCGACCGCGCACGCGGCGAGCGCCACCGACATCGCGAGCGCGGAAAGACGAAAAGCGGCGCTCATCGGTTTTCTCCTTCGAGGGTGCCGTGGTGTTCGCTCCACACGGCCGGCGTGCCGCCCGCGAGCTTGCGGATCGCCACATAGAACACGGGCGTCAGGAACAGCCCGAACAGCGTGACGCCCAGCATCCCCGCGAACACGGTGATGCCGGTGGCCGCGCGCACTTCGCTGCCCGCGCCGCCGCCGATCAGCAGCGGCACCGAGCCCGCGATGAACGCGACCGACGTCATCACGATCGGGCGCAGCCGCAGCTTGCACGCTTCGAGCGCGGCGTCGATCACGCCCTTGCCCTGGATTTCGAGCTCGCGCGCGAACTCGACGATCAGGATCGCGTTCTTGCACGCCAATCCCATCAGCACGACGAGACCAACCTGCACGAACACGTTGTTGTCGCCGCCCGACAGCCACACGCCGAACAGCGCGGCGCAGATGCACACGGGCACGATCAGGATCACCGCGAGCGGCAGCGTCCAGCTCTCGTACAGCGACGCGAGCACCAGGAACACGAGCATCACCGCGAGCGGGAACACGACGATCGCCGCGTTGCTCTGCGTGACCTGCTGGTAGCTGAGGTCGGTCCATTCGAGCGTGATGCCCGGCGGCAGCACGTCCTTCGCGATCTGCTGCAGCTTCTCGATCGCCTGCGACGACGACATCACCTTCGGATCGGCATCGCCGATCAGGTTCGCGGCCGGATAGCCGTTGTAGCGCACCACCGGGTCGGGCCCGTACGCCGGCGCCACGGTCACCATCGAGCCGATCGGCACCATCTCGCCCTTCGCGTTGCGCGTGCGCAGGTTCGCGATGTCGGCGGCCGTCTGCCGGTGGCCGGCATCGGCCTGCGCCATCACGCGGTACACGCGGCCGAACAGGTTGAAGTCGTTCACGTACATCGAGCCGAGATAGACCTGCAGCGTGCTGAACAGGTCGGTCAGCGCGACACCCTGCGCCTTCGCCTTCAACCGGTCGACCTTCACCTCGAGCTGCGGGATGTTCGCCTGGTACGAGCTGACCGGGTAGCTCATCCCCGGCGTCTTCGCGACCGCGCCCTGGAACGCGGTGAGCGCATTCTGCAAGGCGCCGTAGCCGAGCCCGCCGCGATCCTCCAGATACAGCGAATAGCCCGAGCCGTTGCCGAGGCCCTGGATCGGCGGCGGCATCAGCGCATAGGTGATGCCGCCGCCGATGGCCGCGAAGCGCGCGTTCAGGTCCGCGTTGATCTGCGCGGCGCTGCGGTGGCGCTGGTCGAACGGCTTCAGGATCACGTACGAGTTCGTGATGTTCGGCGTGTTCACGCCCTGCAGCGCATTCAGCCCGGCAAACGCCGGCATCATTTCGACACCGTCGGTGCCAAGCGCGATCTTCGTCATCTGCTCGGTCACCTCGCTGGTGCGGGCGAGCGACGCGCCTTCCGGCAGCTTCGCGCCCGCGAACAGGTACAGCTTGTCCTGCACGGGGATGAAGCCGCCCGGCACCGCGTTGAGCAGCAGCGCGGTGGCCGCGAGCAGCGCCGCATAGACCGCGAACACCACGCCGCGCCGCTTCAGCGTGCGGCCGACGAAGCCGTGATAGCGATCGGAACTGCGGTCGAAGAAGCGGTTGAACGGATGGAACAGCCAGCCGAACGCGCGATCGAGCCCGCGCGTGAGCGCATCCTTCGGCGCATCGTGCGGACGCAGCAGCTTCGCGGCGAGCGCGGGCGACAGCGTCAGCGAGTTGATCGCGGAGATCACCGTCGAGATCGCGATCGTCACCGCGAACTGCCGGTAGAACTGGCCCGTGACGCCGGACATGAACGCCATCGGCACGAACACCGCGCACAGCACGAGCGCGATCGCGACGATCGGCCCCGACACCTCGCGCATCGCCTGGTGCGCGGCGTCGCGCGGGCTCAGGCCCTGCGCGATGTTGCGCTCGACGTTCTCGACGACCACGATCGCATCGTCGACGACGATCCCGATCGCCAGTACCAGCCCGAACAGCGTCAGCGTGTTGATCGAATAGCCGAGCAGATAGAGCCACGCGAACGTACCGACCACCGACACGGGCACCGCGACGAGCGGGATGATCGACGCGCGCCACGTCTGCAGGAACAGGATCACGACGAGCACGACCAGCACGACGGCCTCGATCAGCGTGTGCTGCACCGCGCGGATCGATTCGCGCACGAACACCGTCGGATCCCACACGGGCCGGTACGCGACGCCGGGCGGGAAACGCTTCGACAGTTCGTCGAACTTCGCATACACGGCCTTCGCGACCTCGAGCGCGTTCGCGCCCGGCGACAGGAAGATGCCGACCACCGCCGATGGCTTGTCGTTGAAATACGAGCGCAGCGTGTAGTCGCCCGCGCCGAGCTCGATGCGCGCGACGTCGGACAGCTTCACGACCTGCCCGTCGTTGCCGGTGCGCAGCACGATGTCGCCGAACTCCTGCGCGGTGCGCAGCCGGCCGCGCACGTTGATCGACAGCA
This sequence comes from Burkholderia sp. AU15512, assembly GCF_002223325.1. NCBI lineage: Bacteria > Pseudomonadati > Pseudomonadota > Betaproteobacteria > Burkholderiales > Burkholderiaceae > Burkholderia > Burkholderia sp. AU15512. The sequence continues at coordinate 671,543 of NZ_NKEX01000006.1, read as the reverse complement.
GGAAGTCGTTCTTCTTCGGCGACGGCTCCGCGCCGAGCTGGCCGGCCGACACCTGCACGTTCTGCTCGCGCACGGCGGCAATCACGTCGCTCGCGGTCAGCCCGCGCGACGCGAGCCGGTTCGGGTCGAGCCAGAGCCGCATCGCATAATCGCCGGAACCGGACAGGCCGACGTCGCCGACACCCGTGAGCCGCGACAGCTCGTCCTTCACGTGCAGCGTCAGGTAGTTGCGCAGGTACAGCGAATCGCGGCTGTTGTCCGGCGAATAGAGGCTCACGTACATCAGCGGCGTGGGCGACTGCTTCTGCGTGGTCACGCCGTACTGGCGCACCTCGTCGGGCAGGCGCGACAGCGCCTGGCTCACGCGGTTCTGCACGCGCACGGCGGCCGTGTCGGGATCGACGCCCTGCAGGAACGTGACGACCACCTGCAGGCTGCCGTCGGAACCGGCGACCGACTTCATGTACATGATGCCTTCGACGCCGTTGATCGCCTCCTCCAGCGGTTCGGCGACCGATTCGGCGATTTCCTTCGGGTTCGCGCCCGGATACGTCGCTCGCACGACGACGCTCGGCGGCACGACTTCCGGGTATTCGCCGGCGGGCAGCATCGGAATCGAGATCAGGCCGATCGCGAAGATGACGATCGACAGCACGACCGCGAAGATCGGCCGGTCGATGAAGAATCGGGAGAAATCCATTGCATGTCTCCCGTTACTGCGCGGCCGGCGGCGCGCCGGCATCGGCGACGGCCTGCGTGCCGTTGCCCGGCCCGTTGCCCGCGCCGTTGCCGGCACCGGCGTCGGCGCGGGCGGGCAGCGTCTTCGGCTTCACCTGCGCGCCCGGATAGTAGATCCGCTGCATGCCGTCGACGACCACGCGGTCGCCCGCCTGGATCCCCTTCTCGATGATCCGCTCGCCCTCCACCCCGCGGCCGATCGTCACGTCGCGGCGCAACGCCTTGTCGCCCGGCCCGATCACATACACGTACTTGCGGTCCTGGTCGGTGAGCACGGCCTTGTCGTCGACGAGCAGCGCATCCTGGTCGCGGCCGCTGACGAGTTGCACGCGCGCATACAGGCCCGGCGTAAACGTATGGTCCGCATTCGGGAGCCGCACGCGCGCGCGGATCGTGCCGGTTTGCGGATCGAGCCGGTTGTCGAGGAAGTCGACGGTGCCCGCATGCGGGAAGCCCGTCTCGTTCGCGAGGCCCACGCGCACCGGATCGGCACCGATCGCACGATGTTTCGGATCGGCGCGCCGCGCGTTGTAGCGCAGGTAGCTCTGTTCGTCGCAGTCGAAATACACGTAGACGGGGTTCTGCGACACGACGGTCGTCAGCAGCGTGTCGTCCGCGCGCGCCAGGTTGCCGACGGTGGCGACCGCGCGGCCGACGCGGCCCGCGATCGGCGCGCGCACTTCGGTGAAGCCGAGATTGAGCTTCGCATCGGCGACGGCCGCGTCGGCCGCCTGCAGGTCCGCGCGCGCCTGCTCAGCGGTGGCGCGCGCGTTGTCGAGCTCTTCCTGCGACGTCGCGTGCGCATCGATCAGCGTCTGCACGCGCTTGAGCTGCACATTCGCGAGGCTTGCGGCCGCACGGGCCCGCTGCAGCTGCGCATTGGCGCGATCGAGCGCGATCCGGTACGGGCGCGGGTCGATCTCGAACAGCAGCGCGCCCTGCGCGACCACGTCGCCTTCCTTGTAGGCGACGCGCTGCAGATAGCCGCTCACGCGCGGCCGCAGTTCGACCGCGTCGACCGCTTCGACGCGTCCGTTGAATTCGTCCGCGAGGCGGATCGTGCGGGGTGCGATGGTGGCGACGCCGACTTCTGGAAGGGATTGGGCCGACGATGCGCCTTTGCCGTCGTGACAGCCCGACAACGCCAGCAGCAGTGCGCAGGCCGCGCCCAAAGGCGACGTCCTGCGTAGGGAAAAGGAGAGCATGATGCCTCGCGACGGGTTAAACTGCCGCGTAGCATAAAAGTTGAAGTTAACTTCAAGTCAAGCTTTCCCGGAGGGGCAACATGGGTATCCAGGAAACACCGCAATGGCCGCTGATGTCGATCCGCGAAGTGGCCGCGCGCAGCGGCGTGCCGGCGTCGACACTACGGTTCTACGAGACGCGCGGGCTTATCAAGTCGCACCGCAACGGCTCGAGCCATCGTCACTATTCGCGCGCGGTGCTGCGATTGATCGCGTTCATCGTGTTCGCGCAGAAGATCGGCTATTCGCTCGACGAGATCGCCGAGCAACTCGTCAGCCTCCCCGAGGACACCGCGCCGAGCAACAAGGACTGGCAGCGGCTGTCGCGCGGCTGGAAGCAGCGCGTCGCGAGCCGGATCGAGGAGTTGCAGCGCCTGTACATCAACCTCGACGAATGCATCGGCTGCGGCTGCCTGTCGCTGAAGCGCTGCAAGCTGACGAACCCGGAGGACCGTGCAGGCCGCAACGGGCCCGGCGCGCGCCGCTGGCTCGGCGACAAGCCGCCCGTGGATATCGAATGACCGGCGGGCCGGACGTGGCGCGCGATGCCGCCGCATCCAGCCACCTGGGTAGATTGCGTCACCCGACCCGCCAGCCGCCGTTCACCGCGATCGTCGCACCGGTGACGAACGACGCACGCGGCCCGGCGAGCCACGCGACCGCGTCCGCGATATCGTCCGGATGCCCGGCGCGGCCGGCCGGCGTCTGTTCGCGGATCGTCGCCGCAATGGCCGGCGCGACGCCGCTTTCGCCGAAGAAGCGCGTGTCGGCGATATAGCCGGGCGCGACCGTATTGACCGTGGCGCCGCGCGGCCCGAGTTCGCGCGCGAGCGCGACGGTGAACCCTTCGACGCCGGCCTTCGCCGCCGCGTACGCCAGGCCACCCGGCAGCAGGCTGCCGGCGCGCGCCGCGATCGAACCGATGTTGACGATCCGCGCGGCACGCTCGGCCAGATGCGGCAGCACAGCCAGGGTCGTCACGAACAGGCTTTTCAGGTTCGCGTCGAGCACGGCGTCCCACACGCGCTCGGCCTCGCCCGCCTCGGTATCCGCACCGACGCGGCCGGTCAGCCCCGCGTTGTTGACCAGCACATCGACGCAAGACCACTGCTCGATGATCGCGGCCACCGCCGCCTCCGCCTCCCGTCTCACGCTCAGGTCGGCGGTCTGCCCGATCGCCGCGCCGCCAAGCCGCGCGACGGCTGCTTCCAGCCGTGCCGCGTCGCGCCCGACGATCGCGACCCGATACCCGTCCTCCACCAGCCGGCGCGCGATTGCGAAACCGATCCCGCTCGACCCGCCCGTGACGATTGCCGTTCGCTGCTGTTCGATCCCTGTCATGACCTGCCCTCCCGAATGTCGACCGTTGATGACAAGGCCATTCTGGGCAGCACAGTGTGATAGGTAAAATACGAATTCGATGATCCACTGATACGCGAAAGGTATCGCATGATCGATCTACGCCAGTTCAGGCAATTCATCGCGGTCGCCGAGACGCTCAGTTTCCGGCGTGCGGCCGAGCGGCTGCACATGGCGCAACCGCCGCTCAGCGCGGCGATCCGCAAGCTCGAGGACGAGCTGGGCGTCGTGCTGTTCGAGCGCGACAACCGCGGCACGGCGCTCACGCCGGCCGGCGATGCGTTCCTGCTCGAAGCACGGCGCGCGCTCGAACAGGCCGAGCGCGCGGTGGCCGTGGCCCGCCGCGCGGGCGCCGGCCTCGGCGGCACGCTACGGTTGCGTTTCGTCGACAGCACGGTCAACGCGCTGCTGCCGCTGATCCTCCGCGCGTTCCAGGAACGCCATCCGGACGTCGATTTCCAGCTCGAGGAAGGCACGACCGCCGAGCAGGTACTCGCGCTGCGCCAGGACCGCACGGACGTCGGCCTCGTCGTGCTGCCGGTGGCCGATGCGGGCGACGTGCGCGTCGAGCCGCTGCTGCGCGACCGGATGGTCGCCGCGCTGCCCGACGGTCACCGGCTCGCACGCCGCCGGCGCATCGCGCTTGCCGAACTGGCGGACGAACCGTGGGTCATGTTTGCCGCGCACCACGGGCCCGGCATGCATGCGCTGATCTCGACGGCGTGCGCGCAGGCCGGCTTCGCGCCGCGCGTCGTCCAGCAGCCGCGCCAGATGCAGACGACGGCCGGGCTCGTCGCGGGCGGCATCGGCGTCGCGCTGATGCCGCGCCTGTTCGTGCCGATGCAGCCGCAAGGCATTACGTTCTGCGAACTGAAGGATGCGGGCAGCCCGCTCGCGTACGAGCTGGCGATCGCGTATCGGACGCCCTCGCCGCTCGTCGATGCGTTGCGCGAGACCGCACGAAGCGCGGTGCGCGAACTGGGGCTGGTGCCGGCGACGTGACCGCGCGCGTCACGCGCGCGGCGCTCAGCCGCCGACGACGTTGAATGCAATGTCCACCACGGCCTGCCGGAACGCGTCCGGCCGCGTGGGCAGCGACGTGTACTCCAGCATCATGTGACTGTATGACACGGTCGTGCCGATCGCGCTCGCGATCATGAAGAACAGCACCGCCGGATCGACCGGGCGGATCACACCGGCCTCTACCGCCTCCGACAGCAGCGGGAACATCACGTCGTAATACGGGCGCACGAGCCGCTCCTGCAACCGGTCGAGCCGCCCGCCCTCCTCGGTCGCCGCCGTCGAGAAAAACATGCCCAGGTCGGGCTCGTCGAACTCGTGCTCGACGCACAGCTCGATCGCGCGCCGCACACGCTCGCGATGTGGCAGCGACGACGTGCGCAGCGCGCGCATTGCGTCGAACATCGGCTCGGCCAGCTCGGCGATCTGCTCGACGACCGCCAGCCACAACGTTTCCTTCGTCCCGAAATGGTGCGCGATCAGCGCCGCGTCGACCCCCAGCTCGCGCGCGACTTCGCGCACGCTCGTGGCGTCGTAGCCGCGCTTCGCGAACGTGCGGCGCGCGGCCCGCAATATCACGTCCGGCCCCACGGACGCCCCGGCCAGCGGCCGCCCTCGCATACGCCGCTTGGCCGGCGCGCGCTCAGTGACTTCAGCCACGTCTTCCTGCTCTCCTTGAATGACTCGAATACCCCTGTTCCGGCCCCGCTCGAGCGACGCCGAACACCGGGTGACCTGCCCCGCTCCGTTGACACGCGAAGCCGGGAAGCGCTAGGATCATACATTATTCATCACGTGATGATTTATCCATGACAACCCCTACACGCATCGTCATCGTCGGTGGCGGGATCGCCGGCCTGCAGCTCGCCACCCGCCTGGGCGAGCGCCTCGGCCGGTCCGGGCGCGCCCAGGTGACCGTCGTCGACCGCAGCCCGACCCACATCTGGAAGCCGATGCTGCACACGATCGCGGCCGGGACGCGCGACGTGCAGCAGCAGCAGGTGATCTTCCTCGCCCATGCACGTGATCACGGTTACACGTACCAGCCCGGCGAACTGACGGGGCTCGATCGCGCGCGCCGCCGCGTGCAGCTCGGCGAGATCCGCTCGCAGGACGGCGAACTCGTGCTCGACGCGCGCGAACTCGAATACGACGTGCTGATCTTCGCGCTCGGCAGCCAGGCCAACGATTTCGGCGTGCCGGGCGTGCGCGAGCACTGCTACTTCATCGACAGCCAGAAGCAGGCCGAGACCTTCAACGAAGCGTTGCGGATGCGCGTATTTCGCAGCATCGCGCGCGACGAGCCGTTCCGCGTCGCGATCGTCGGCGCGGGCGCGACCGGCGTGGAACTCGCGGCGGAACTGAGCCGCTTGCTGGAAGTGGCGCAGGCATACGGCGACGCGACGGTGCGCGAGCGGCTGCAGCTCACGCTGCTCGAGAGCGGCCCGCGCATCCTCGCCGCGTTTCCGCCGCGGATTTCCGCGTCGGCGCAGCGGCGGCTCGAACAGATCGGCTTTCATGTGCTGACGTCCACCCGCGTCACGTCGGCCGACGCAAACGGCTTTCACTACGGCGATGGTTCGTTCGCGGAAGCGGACCTGATGGTGTGGGCAGCCGGCGTGAAGGCGCCCGATTTCATGCAGGCGCTCGACGGGCTCGACACGAATCGCGCGAACCAGATCGTCGTCGGGCCGACGCTGCAGGCCACGGGCGACGAGCACGTGTTCGCGATCGGCGACTGCGCGAGCCTGCTGCCCGACGGCCACGAACGGCCGCTGCCGCCCACCGCGCAAGTCGCGACGCAGCAGGCCGAGCATCTCGCGAAGCATCTGCCCGCATGGCTCGACGGCCAGCCGATTCCGCCGTTCGCGTTCCACGATTTCGGCGCGCTCGTGTCGATCAGCGACTACGACGCGTTCGGCACGCTCGGGCAGTTCGGGTTCTTTCGCGGCGGCTTCATCCAGGGGCGTTTCGCGCAGTTCAGCCACCTGATGCTCTACCGGCGGCACCAGCAGGCGCTGCACGGCTTCTCCAAGGCGACCCTGCTGTGGATCGCCGAACGGATCAACGGCTGCGTGCAGCCGCGCATCCGCCTGTCGTGATACCGCACGTGGCGGTGTCGCATAACGTTTCGAGGAAAACCGACATGAACAACCGTTTAGCGCCCTGGCTCATGACCGTTGCCGCGATCAGCAGCTTCGACATGCCGTCCGTCTCGTGGGGCGCGCCGCGGCGGCGCAGCGTCACGCGCGACCGGCTGCCGTCGTGGGACATGACGAGCAAGCCGTCCATCAGCGTGCTCGAGCGGCCCACGGCCGACACCGTGATGATTTCATGGCGCGACGCCTGCACCGGACACTACGGTTATCAGAAGTGGCGGCTGTTCACCACGCGCAAGCGCGGCGTGTGCGCGCTGTCGGGGCAGCCGATCGAGATCGGCGACAGCGTCTATGCGCCGCAATTGCTCGGCTCGACGCCAGCCAACGCCGCCGCGATGGTGCTGGCCGCGTGCATCGACGCGGCCCGCCCCGCCGAGGCGGCCTGAAGCCCGGGAGTCGACCCGGGGCTCCGCTTCAGCCAGAGGTGACGCGATCCGTATCGCGAACCGCCTCGTTCATGCGTGCTTCGGCTTCCGCATCCAGCCGTGCCGCATTCGCTTCGGCTTCTGCTTCCGGCATCAGCTCGCCTTCCCATTTCGCGACCACCGCGCTGGCGATCGAGTTGCCCACCGCGTTCGTGGCCGAACGGCCCATGTCGAGGAACGTATCGACGCCGAGAATCAGCAGCAGCCCGGCTTCCGGGATGTTGAACTGGTGCAGCGTCGCGGCGATCACGACGAGCGACGCGCGCGGCACGCCGGCCATGCCCTTCGACGTCAGCATCAGGATCAGCAGCATCGTGACCTGCGTGCCGAGCGACAGGTGAATGCCGTACGCCTGCGCGATGAACAGCGACGCGAACGTGCAGTACATCATCGAGCCGTCGAGGTTGAACGAATACCCCATCGGCATCACGAAGCTCGAGATCTTGCGACGCACGCCGAAACGGTCGAGCGCATCGAGGATCTTCGGATACGCGGCTTCCGAGCTCGCGGTCGCGAACGACAGCATGAACGCTTCCTTGATCAGCACCAGCAGCTTGAACACGCGGCGGCCGAGGAACAGCAGCCCGGCCGCGACGAGCGTGCCCCACAGCAGGAATAGGCTCAGGTAGAAGTCGCCCATGAACACCGCGAACTTCAGCAGGATCGACAGCCCGTTGATCGCGACGGTCGACGCCATCGCCGCCAGCACCGCGAGCGGCGCAAGCTTCATCACGTAGCCGGTGATCTTCAGCATCACGTGCGCGAGCTGGTCGATCGCCGCGACGAGGATCTTGCCGCGCTCGCCGAGCGACGCGAGCGCCACGCCGAAGAACATCGAGAACACGACGATCTGCAGGATCTCGTTGTTCGCCATCGCCTCGGCGATCGACTTCGGCACCATGTGGCCGACGAAATCCTTCAGCGTGAACTTGGACGTCGCCAGATGCGCGGATGCGCCGATATCCGGCAGCGGCAGCCCGAGGTTCTCGCCCGGACGCAGCAGGTTCGCCATCAGCAGGCCGAGCAGCAGCGAGATCAGCGACGCGGTGATGAACCAGCCGAGCGCCTTCACGAACACGCGGCCCACCGACGACGCGTCGCCCATGTGCGCGATGCCGACGACCAGCGTCGAGAACACCAGCGGGCCGATCACCATCTTGATCAGCCGCAGGAACACGTCGGACACCAGCGAGATGTAGCCGGCGATTTCCGCCGCCGACTGTTTGTCCGGCAGTTGCGTGTAGATCATGTAGCCGATCAGGATGCCGGCCGCCATCGCGAGCAGGATCCAGCCTGCCGCGGACATTCGTTTGTTCATATCGGAATTGGATGCACGGGAAGAAGTTGACGGATGAAAGGCGCGCACGCCCGTGCCGTGCAGGGTGCGCGCGTGGCGAACCGGTCGTGCCCGGTGTATCGGGCACGGTCGCCGGCGCCGGTCGGCTCGCGGATCTCCACGAACCGACGTGCTGCCGCCGCAACGGCATTCGCGCGAGGGCGAGCGCCGTTGCGGAGCAGCGATTCAGCATGATGCGATCAGGTCGGCTCGGGTCAGTAGCCGATTGCCGAGCCGGCCGGACGGCGCGGGTCGTTGTACCCGTAGATGAAGCCGACCCGCACGTTCCCGGACACCGACGAATCGTTCCCGGAACTCTGACGGCTCGCCGCTTCGGTGCCCGGCAGGCCGACCATGATCAGCTCGGCGGCGCCCCACGGCGTCTGTTCGACCATCTTGTAGCCCATGTTGCGCAGGATCGCGAGCGTGTCGGGCGACAGGCCGTAGGTTTCGTAATAGACCTCGTCGGGCAGCCACTGGTGGTGGATGCGCGGCGCGGTGACCGCGTCCTGCGGCGTCATCCCGTAGTCGATCACGTTCAGCACCGTCTGCAGCGTGATCGTGATGATGCGCGAGCCGCCCGGCGAGCCGACCACCATGAACACCTTGCCGTCCTTCTTCACGATGGTCGGCGCCATCGACGACAGCGGTCGCTTGCCCGGCGCGATCGAGTTGCGCGTGCCCTGCACGAGACCGAACAGGTTCTGCGCGCCGACCTTCACGGTGAAGTCGTCCATCTCGTCGTTCAGGAAGAAGCCCGTGCCCGGCGCGATGACCACGGCGCCGAAGCGGCCGTTGACCGTGTAGGTCGTCGATACCGCGTTGCCGTCGTGGTCGACGATCGAATAGTGGGTCGTCTCGGGCTTCTCGTGCACGCCGACGCCCGGCTGCACGTCGACCGACGGCGTCGCCGTATCCGAATGGATGCTCTTGCGGATCTGCGCCGCGTAGTCCTTGCTCGTCAGCTTCGCGACCGGGTTGTCGATGAAGTTCGGGTCGCCGAGCAGCGTGTTGCGATCTTCGTATGCGTGGCGCATCGCTTCGGTCATGTAATGCACCGCCGCGGCCGAATGGTAGCCGAGCTTGCGCATGTCATACCCTTCGAGAATGTTCAGCGTCTCGCACATCGTCACGCCGCCCGAGCTCGGCGGCGGGGCCGACACGAGCTCGTAGCCGCGATACGTGCACGTCAGCGGCGCCATGTCCTGCGCACGGTACGACGCGAAGTCGGCCGCCGTGATCAGGCCGCCGCCCTTCCTGGCCGCCGCCTCGACGATCTTCGGAATCTCGCCGTGATAGAACGCGTCGGGGCCCTGCTCCGCAATGCGCTCGAGCGTGCGCGCCAGGTCCTTCTGAACCAGGCGATCGCCCGGCTGCAGCGGCGTGCCGTCAGGACGCAGGAAGATGCGGGCCGCTTCCGGATCCTTCTTGAAGCGGTCGATCGTCGTGTCGAGGATGTCCGTATCGGCACGCGTCAGCACGAAGCCGTCGCGCGCGAGCCGGATCGCCGGCTCCATCACCTGCTTGCGCGTGAGCTTGCCGTACTTGCGCTGCGCGAGATCGAGGCCGGCAACGGTGCCGGGCACGCCCACTGCGCGATAGCCGTACAGGCTGTCGTCAGGAATGACGTTGCCCTTCGCATCGAGATACATGTTCGCGGAAGCCGCGGCCGGCGCGGTTTCGCGGAAATTGATGAAGCGGTCGCGGCCGTCGGCCAGGTGGACGGTCATGAAACCGCCGCCGCCGATGTTGCCGCAGCACGGATTGGTCACGGCCTGCGCGTAGCCGACCGCCACCGCGGCGTCCACCGCGTTACCGCCTTCCTTCAGGATGTCGACGCCGATCTGCGACGCGAAATGCTGCGACGAAACGACCATGCCGTTCTTCGCTTCGACCGCGGGGTCCGATGCGGCGAACGCGCACACGCTCATGGCCGACAACAGGGTGAGTACTACGAGCCGCCTCATGACGGGAACCTCCAGACAAATAAAACCGTGGCATGCCGGAACGCGACGCCGCATCGGGGTGTGTCGACGCGCCAATCGAGCATGTAATAAACAATACATTCCAGCGAGGCCGCGATCATAGCACTCACTTTTTTGCACCAAAACCTAGGGTTATCACTAGACGAAGAACGAATATCAGCCGAATGGACCGTTTCCCAATGTTTGTTTTATTACAATGGTGAATGAGCCGGTCCACCGGGCGATGCGTCCCTCTAATTTCGGAGCGTGCACGGCCTGCCTGACGTCGATCGGCTAACATGCGTGGAGTCGCCGGCAGACACCCGTCTGCAGTTTGTTATTCAGATACGAGAGTTGGAGTGCCCGATGGGGACGAGCATCAGGGCGTTGCTGTTATCCCAGATGGATAGCTTCACGCCGTCGGAACAGAAGGTCGCGCAGGCGTTGCTGGACCGCTATCCGAGCCTCGGGCTCGGGCCGATTGCGAGCTTCGCCAAACAGGCGGAAGTGAGCGATCCGACCGTGTTTCGCTTCGTCGTCCGGATCGGCTTTCCGAATTACTCGTCGTTCCAGCAGGCGCTGTACGGCGAGATCGACACGGCGATGAATTCGCCACTCGCGCGGATGGATGCGTTCCACTCGCCCGCGGGCATGCGCGACAGTCATTCGGCAATCTTCCAGCGGCTGTCCGAGTCGCTGGCGACCACGATCGAAGGGCTCGATGCGGCGGCGTTCGACGCCGCGGTGGCGCTGCTGGCCAATCCGGATGTGCGTGTCTTTTGCGGTGGCGGGCGTTACACCGCGCCGCTCGCATCGCTGTTTTCGTTCACCCTCGCGTATGCGCGGCCACATGTTCAGTATGTCGAACCGAATGTGAACCTCGCGTCGGTCGCGCTGGCGGACATGGGGGCCGGTGACGTGCTCGTTATTTTCGATTTTCGCCGTTATCAGCGGGACAGTATTCGGTTCGCGCAAGCCGCGCATCGGCTTGGTACGCGTGTGCTGCTGATCACGGACGAATGGCACTCGCCGATCGGCGAGTTCGCGGAGATCGTGCTGCGGATCCGGGGGCAGCCGTTCGCGATGCTGCAGACCAACGTGCCCGCGCTCGCGCTCGCCGAGGCGCTCGTGATCGGTGTGACGAACCAGTTGCCGGAAATGGCAAGACAGCGGATGGAGAAGATCGAGCATCTCAATTCCGGGGGGAGCGAACCGGATATCAGTCAGCGGGATTTGCCGGAGTGAGGGCTCATCGCCATTCAAGCATGGGTTTCAACGTTCGACGCCATCGAATTTGATCAAATCCTGCAACCCCATGACATTCTTGAGTTACGCCAACAATCTTCGCGATGTTGCGCTCACGGCACCAGCTCCATGCGGTTGCCCCTCACGACCAGCTTGACGGGGTCCGTCTTTTTCCACTGCGACTTCGGAATCGTCAGTTGCCACTCGGCACCGCCCTGATCACGAAAGAACCCTGCTATACCCACAATTTGCGCGTCATCCTCCATTGGCATGGACAGCCGCACCGTGGCATCAGGCGCAAGCGTGACCTCCCGACTGCCGAGCAAATCGGCACTCAGCAACACCCTGTCGTCGTCGAGCAGCTCGACGTAGGCGGCACGCTCGAAAACTTTCGCATCCTTTAACTGATAGACGCGCATCACAACCGGCAGGGACTCTCCTTGGTCGTTCTGGTTGAGTGCGGAACGGCTCTCGATCACGAGATTCATCTGCTTGATCTTCGCGACGAAAATCGCTCGCGTCACGTCGACAGTCGTCTCCTTCACCGATTGCCACGTGCCACAGCCGGCCAACACCCCTGCCGTAAGCGCAACGGCGCTCGCCAAACGAACGCTTCGCATCATCCGATATGTTCGTGGTGTCACAACCAATCTCCCGTTTTGATCGAGCATGGATAGCGCCGGATCGGCCCACCCACACCTTCATACAGAACGAGCCGCACCGCAAAATGGAAACTCGCGTAGCGGCCTACGAAGCGGCTGAGTACGTCCCCGAACAGCGCAACGTCGCCCGGTCCGGCGAAACCCGCCGGCTCGATACCCACGTTCAGATTCACGATGCGGTCGACACGCGCGCCTGCCGGTTCCGTTTCCTCGTCGAGCCAGACGTAATGAATCGCCTCGATACGTCGCCGGTTATCGTCCTGTCGCGTCCAGTCGTACAACGACAGTGCGCCGCGCAGCACGTTCGCGTCCATCATGTTCAGCTCGGTTGTGCCAGCACCATTGAAGTGAGAAATCACGCGCCAGTGATAGTCCCCGCCGCGCGGGGGATACAGCGGCATCGTCGGGGCCGTCAGATTGCGCACGCGTTCGACGCCATTGAAATTCGAAGCAGGCGTGTTGATCATCGATTCACGCAGCGCCATCCGCGGCAAGCGCCCGTTGTTTGCCAACACCCGAACCGTTACGTACGCATCCGGCAAGCTGCCGGGTTCGTCCCAGAGATGCCCGCCCAACGTCACGACCATCTCGCGCCGGCCCGTCACGCCCTGCCGAACCAATGAGTGGTAGTACCGATCCGGCGACTCGTATCGGATCATCCCGCCCCGGTGCCGGAATTCCTTGATCGACTGATAGGTGTATTGCCTGGCGGTGCGTGGATCGTTTGCCACTACCGACAGTACGTCGTACGGCTCGACGTGCTCGCCCGCTGACGCCGGGGCGCACACCGGATAGTCACGGTCGTGTACGTTGGGCCGGATTGCCTGCGCATCCAGTTCGAACAGATTGATCACCGGCGTGCAGAATAGCCGGATGTTGTCCGCGCCGAACGTGACGTCACCAGGTATCCGATCCCGGATCACGATATCGAATTCAAGGCGCGTTTCGCCAGGTGGCACACTGGCCGCGTCGAAACCGCACAAGTCGACGAAGTGAAACTTCTCGGGGAACGCGAAATATTCGAGCATAGTCTGCTCGCGGTCGAGATTGGCGTCGCGCACGTCGAGATCGATCGGCCACAGTCGCGCCTGCGTGCCAAAGCCAGCCGCCTCGATAGACATTGCCGGCCGTGGTTGCAACTGGCCGTCGAGTATGCGCGGCATGCGCACGCCGATCGACTCAACCTGGCGCGTGAAAACGCCGTACAGCGCCGATGCAGTCGGTCGGTCGCCATGCAGGTATAGCCGGATACGCGACAGGTCGTCCAGCAACCGCTGCTCGCGGTGCAGCAAGTCAAACACGAGCCGGATCACCGTACGACCGTCCTCGCGCATGCGCGCGCCCGCATCGCGAACGGAGAGCGGCAGCAGGCGTATCGCCTGAGTGGTTCGATAAACACATATCGTCCCGTCCGGTCCAACCGGCGTCGAACGTACCTGCAACCCCGGCGGCAATGTATCGAGAATTCGCGCCTCGCCGGTGCGCGGCATACACTCGAGGATTGCCAGCGACGGAATCGTGCGGCCGGCATGTGGCCACAGGTGATCGACCAGCGGATCGGTGATTTCCGGTAGCGCGTCGTCGAGCTTCATTCGCAGCCGGCTCGTGAGGAATGCGAAACCCTCGTAAGTCTGCTCCACACTGTCGTGGCGCGCGCCGAGCATCGACATCCCCACGCGGCGCGCGACATGCGGCTGGGATTTCGCAAATTCCCTCCCCGCTTCGCGCAGGTAACGCATCTCCGCATCGAAGTAGCGCAGGTACGGGTCGTCCTCCGCGCTGAAACCGCCTCCTTCAGGCATCGTCGGTTTGTTTTTGTCTTCACTCATGGCTGGAGATCCGGTGGCAGCGGCGGCAGGAGCGGCATCGTCGATGCGACGCCCGCCTTGCCGACGATGAAAATGCGCTCAGGCATGCGGAACCCGCGTAGTTTCAACAGGTCGATCGGCCCGGCACCGACCTGCGTGCGCAACACGTACGACAGCGGCTCGTCGTTCCCGCCATTCCACGTGAGCCGATAGCGCGTGCTATCAAGCTGCTTGATGTCAGCCTTGCTCAGCAGACGCAGGAACGCCCAATCTCCAGTCGAATCGAACGCCTGCCGCAAGCCCGCGTTGAGCGTCTGCCATGTGAGCCCAGCGTGCCCGTTCAGGCCATTGCCGGGCCACGTAAGCGACGTCCAGCGCTCCTGCTGATTGAAATAGACGATCTGCTTGCCGTCGACCGACAATTCCGAGCGCGTCACTTTCGGTGTCGGCAGCGCCATCACTTCGAATTTTTCCCGCGCGTCGCCCTGCAGGTAGAGCTGCGCGCCAATCGTCGACAATTGCCGGAGGGCGCTCAGGAACTTCGGGTCGAACTGCAACGCCTGCGGTGCCAGCTCGTTTGGCGCCCAATGGTCGCCCTCGAGTTTCATCACGCCAGCCAGCTGTGTCGTGACGAAACGCGAAATCGATCCGGTATCGGGCCGCACATAGCGGCCAAGCTCCGCGAAGGACGCATCGGCCTGCGTATCGAAGAATGGATAGCGGTCGTTCATCGCCGCGTTGAATGGCGCTGCAACACTCGCTCGCCAAGCGTCATTCAGACTCGCTGCGGCCGGTTGCAGGATCGTCTGCCACGCGGACTCGAGCGGCTGCGCAAACATCGCATCGCCGAACCCTGCCCATGCCGTACCCAGGCTTGCGGCAGTGAGTGCCGCGTCATCGCGTGCCTGGGACAATTCCGACAACTTGCCTTGGAACACTGCCTGCGCGAGCGTGCGCGCCATTGCCTGCGCGTCAGGACTGCTCGCGATCTGTTGCAGCTTCAGCCGCATCATCGTGACCGCCGTCAGGTAACGCGACAGGCTCACGCCGCTTAGCGCGATGTTGGCTGGTGCGCTGCCCTTCCCGTTTGCAGCGGCAGGTGACGCATTCGTGTCGCCCATCAGCACCAGCAGTGGTCCAAACGGCTTGTCGAGCGGATAGACGACGGTCGACGCGTCCTCGTCGGTCCCGATCAGATTCTGCGCCTTTCTTACCAGCGTATCGGCCAGCGCCTGTGACGGCCGCCCCGCCTGCGCTTGATATTGCACGGATTTCATCAATGCGATCAACGGCGAAGTCTGTGCATCCGCCAGTCGAGAAAGCTGTTCTATCGCGCCACTGAGATTGGACGTCGGTTGCCACTGCATACTGTTGAGCATGCGCTGCCATGCGGCCGTGTACTCGCCGAAATAGCGTGCCGTCAATCGCTGCTTCAGTTCCTCGCCTGCACGTTTCTCGTCCACGATCGTCGTGGTCTGGATCGCACCGGGCGCGAGCGGGTTACCAGTTGTCTGCCGCGGCTGATTGCCGGTCAGCACCCAATCGCTGCTGAGCTGGCGCTCGCCGGCAGCCTTGTCGATCGCCGTGGCGATCATGCCGTCCCACGCCGCACGCGTATAGATTCCGGGTACGGTCTGCGACGCCACGAACATCCCTCGCGCATCGGCGCCATTCAGGAGCGTTTCAAGCGACACGTCGGCATATTTGTTCTTGACGTCGTCGAGAATGCGCTGATACACCGTGTCGTCAGCCGACGCGAGTCCTATCTGCGTGACCAGCATGTTGCGAGTCGCTGTCACGAGTTGATCGTCCGTCTCAATTCGCCATTGGGGATGCGCTTTCAGGTGATCGGCGTAAAACTCTGCGAGCCGTCGGCCGGTATCGTCACGCTCGCCCAGCGGCATCTCCACGGGGCGCGGCCAAAGGGCTACGAGCAAGCGCTTCAGAAACGCTGAATCGGCCCGCGACGGATCGCCGAGCATCAGGTAGGTCTTGAGCGCGTTGTAGGTGCTGCCCCGCGTGTCCTGCGATTGAAGGCTGTCGGCTCGCGCCTGATCCGCGGCCTGCAACAGCTTGCCGATCGTTTGCACGACAGGCGTCTGCAAGTTGCGGGTCGCCGCTACCTGATACGGTTGCCAGAGACCGTCAAGGATATCGTCATTACGCGACAAACCCGCCCGCAGGTACCACGGTACGCCATGCTGCTGCCGGTATTCGAGCGTTTCCATCACCTGTTGCAGCGCCAGCTGCGCGCGCCACGCGGCGGCCGTCTGGGGCCGCGCGTCGACCGCCGCGCTCGCTGCTGCCCGCGCATCTCGCATGAGCCGCTGGTTGGCGATGAACGACACGGACATCCATGCGCACCACGCGATGGTCGCAACGATCAAGCACGTCGCCAGCGCGTTCGGCCAGTAGAATCCCACGCGCCGACCAATGCGCCTCCGACTGGCGATTGCGTGCCATGCTGGCAGCAGAGCGGCCGGTTGCGGCGGGAGCTCGATCGGGACGCTCGGAACTGTCGCGCTCCCGTCCACGGTGACCGGCACTGGCGTCGGCATTGCCGCCGTTGTCGCAAATACGGGCGCGAACATCACGCCCGCCAGCGGTGTGCGCAGCCAGGGTGAACCCAGGAGCGTTTGCCAGCTGGCGACGATATCTTCGTGCTGCTTCCCGATGTATTGTGAGATTTCAGCTAGGCAGGTGATGCGTGTAGGCGCTGTACACAGGCGAACGCCTGCATCCGCCGTCCCACGCTCGATCTCGGCAAGCTGATCGCCTAATGCCGACGCCGGCTGCCCACCCTTGTATGCCAGCCCGGGAAATGCACCGATCGCCTCGAACGTTTCGGGTCGATCTCCCTGCGTGGGCACTGCGTGCAGGAGCGTGACAGGCGCGGCGCAGCCGATGTCGGTCACAAGCGCGGCGAGTGTGCGCGGCAGTTCGGTATCGCGATCGTCCGAATGCGTAACCTGCACAATGCTGTCGACCGGCCGCCGGCGCCGCAGCTTACGGATTTGTCGGCGCCATGCGCCAGCCTCGATGCCGTCCGGTGCCACGTGCACGAGAATCGCGTTGCCGATGGGTATCGCACCCGCTCGCTTCAGGCCCGGTGCGACCTGGTCGATCAATGTATCCGCGCCGCTCACCATCAGCCACGGTGATCGGTATCGCCAGAGCCTGCCCCGCGAGGCGCGCAGTTCCTCGGCCACGCGTTGCAGACGGACGTCGAATTTCAACGACTTCTGCGCCTTCGTCGCGTCGCCGATATCCCTGCGAAACGTCCGTCCGGCAATGGTGTATGCACCGATAAAAAACAGGCAAAGATGTACGGCGACGAAGACAATCAGCGCGATGACGATGACGATCACCACTTGCATACGTGCCACACCGGGCGCGAGATCGAACAGGTCGCCCCGGCTCCATACGAGGCCAATTGCGCACGCCGCGACAATCAGCGCAGCGACAACCACGCCCCAGAGTGCGATGCGTCCGGAGGGCGCAGACGCTGCAGCGGGTGCTGCGTCAAGCGATCGCAAGGTCAGTTTCGGATCGGTCATGCTGAGCGTGTCCAGGCAATGAAGAATCCTTCCCGCGTGGACCGGGAAGCACATGAATGACGGCGGACTGCTCACCATCGATGATCAGCTGTGGCGCATCCACAGCACCACATTCGGTAGCGGCTGCGACGGACAGCCATCCGCTCGCACTGCCAAAATCGCCCACGATGTAGGCGAGATCACATTGGGCCTCGCTGTTCGCAAGTACCTCAAGGTTCGCGATGCGCAGCCCCTGATTGCAACGCTTGACGGCACGGGTGACCCAGGCACGCGCCACGGCAGTGACATCTGATTTGCCCCAGATCACGGCATTAGCGAAACCGTATTCGATTTCGTCGGCGTTGCCCTCGACGGGGCGATGCAGGGTCGCCATCGCGTGTACACCTTCGGGTAGAGCGTAAAAGCCGGCGTCGAGCAGTATCGCGACGCATCCCTCCGTGCTGCCGGTCGGTGGCCTTTCGTCATGCCATGCCGTAGCGATTACGAGCAGCGGGCATGCGTTGCGGGTGTCGAGCCATGCGTCCGCCAACAGCAATCCGTCCGAAGCGGGTATGGGCTGCACAGTGAGAGGCGGCAGACCAACCAATTGCAGCGCATCGCGCACCTCGTCCTCACGCAAGGCTTCTTCGCCTGGTTCAGCCAGTACGCGCACTTTTGGCCAGTGAGCGGCTTCGTAGTGCGTGAGTACGTGGAGGCTCCCAGCAAGCGGTTCGAGCGCTTCGGCGATCCTGAGTGTGAGCTGGGTAACGGGTCGCTTTGGAGGCGTATCCGCTACGGCGTCGCTCCCCTCGGTCGGGTCGGCCACGTCGGCTTCGTCGGATAGTTCCAACGGGTCGTCAAAGCGGCAATGCTCAACGACACCCGCGCCCAAACGGGGCTGCTGCTGTCGCGGCAAACGCACCCCCGCATCGATCGCCTGTGCAAGCGTCTGGTCGTTCAAGGGCAAGCAATAGCCGACGCCCAGCACCCGAAGCGGCTGCTGCGCGACACGGATGCGCTCCGCCAGCCATCGGTCGCGATAGAGGTTGCGGTGGTATGCGCGGTACCACATAGCCTCATAGCGAGCGCGCTCGAGCGCGAACAGAAAGCCGAAAAATCCGTTCGGGATACCGACAACGCAGATCCAGAACCATGGGCCGCCCGCCCGCTCACCCTTTGGCCAAATCAGCAGAGTGGTGGCCGCTCCGAGCACCGCGCAGGCCAACCAGACGCAGAACCACCACGGCCAGAAGCGCGGGCGACTCGGATAGGCGTTCGGGAGCCCCGCCTGAGAGAGGTCGACGGGCATTATTCGAAGTGGACGTTCGGCAGCGACGAGATCAATCGACAACCGCACGCGCAGCGATGGCCGTCCAGCGCGAATGGCTTGTTGTCGCGATCGGGAAACTTGTTGGCGCCTTCGTCGATGAAGGTTGGGCCATGCTGATCGCAAGTCGCCTGGTCGCCCTTGCGGGCAAGCGGCATACCCATGAATGTCGTCCATGGTGAGCCACCGGTGACTTCGCCACCGTGTTCGAGTTTGTCGCCTTGGCGAATGGGTGATTTTCTATTCATGTCGCCGCTCAAAGGTTACCCATCATTTTTCAACTGACAATCGTGTGATACATCTTTTTGGGATATTTTTATCCCAGTAAGTGCTGATTAGGAGATGACTCCTTCCATCCACTTTGAGGTTGACAAACTCATCCCCACACGACGGGAATCTCTCCACAAAAACATATGACGACGGAGAGAATGTGAAAACTCTTGAAATCTCATACACGCCCATTCCATCGTCTATATACGACACCAAAAAGCCGAGCCGCCCACTAAAGTCATAGCTCCCGATTTCGAGGCTCAGTGGCTTTTCCGTATCGAAACTTACTCCCCCTCGCCCACCCGCGTTTCCCCCTGTCAAGCTCCAAACCAAATTCCTGCCATCAATACTGATCATGGCCACTGTGCCCGGATATGGAGAGAAAGTTTTAGATATATTTGCTGCATGCAAGAAAGGTGATGTCGCAAGCATCATAACAGCCATGCCCTCCCTGACAGCTCTTGCACGCAAAGGAAACCCGCCCCAAGGCAATCCGACCGCAATCGCAAATGCGACAATATTTACACTCGTCATTTCAAGAAAATTAATATTTTTACAATTCTCCGCTCGCGTACACACCTCGCCTTTCGCACCCAGACTGATGATGCACGCCACCGTGCCAGCGTGGATTACTTTTCCACCACATCCATCATCGGACCGACGTTCGTCTCGGTGTCAGCGACGAAACCGGTTATGGACAGAAAAAGGATATGATAACCGTGATCTTCGACGACATCCGGGCATAATACAATCAACCTTATCCATAAAAATCACTTCCTTCGCGACGGGGAGGTTGGATATTTTTCTTGAAGAGCCTTTCGAATAGATTCAGTATTTTTATAACGCGCGCGTGTTGATCGCCCATCTCGGAAACTACACTCACATTGATCCAAGAAAGGTGCACTGGCATCACGCTGCAGCCCAACAAAGACAACTCCCGTTCGAGGATCACCAGTCAGCTTGTAGACATAGCCGTCGTAATAATCCCCTCCGTAATCGTAATGATTAAGAGGTGTACGCACCAGAACAACAACTTCTGCACTGCTTTTGTCGCGACCCACATTCGCAAAAAACACTGCAGAAATCTCAGGAGCACCATCATCCTTCACATAACGATCAAATAAAACATCATGCCAAACATATTTCGCATCATAAAATGATATATGTGCATCAAGCACATAAGGCCTACCATCTTCAACATAACCAGGGCCATGAGATTTATTTTCAACAAAATAAATATACGCACCCTCCATTACCGGCCCGACATCAATAATGGGCAACCGCAGTTTATTGACATCACCAACACGAACCTCTATTTCTGCCTGAATGGCAACAGGAACACCCACTGCAATCGCTTGTGATGCAAGGAAAAATAGCGATAGCGAAAAAATCAATAAAAAAAATCGCACTACATACACAACATTCAATTCCATCAAATACCCCCTCGCGCCATTGATGAAATTTGAAAAGTCCCCATAAACACATGAAGTCTGACGCGTCAATGAATCGCCCCCCCCTGTCGGGCCCATAATGCAAACCTCAAAAACTATAGACCCTCTTCATTTTTTAAAAAGTTCCACACAAGCATCCTCCCCCATTACAGCACGTCGGTTATATTTTATGTCCCATACCCCCGGGTAGGAAGTTGGTGAACAATCCATCTCCCCAGTTGGCGCCACATAGCGTCCATCAGGAGAAATGATCGAGGCTCCTGCGCTGCCGGCACTGCTGAAAGCCGCCCCCCTCAGTTCACCGATTTTTCTGCCAGCAATATATGCGCCCTTTACCGATACGAGATTTTTTGAAGTTCCGACACGAGCAACAGTGGCCAAATATGCAGTCGGCAGCACGTCTACAAAATCAAGCGCAACGTAAATTCCTTTCGAAACATTAATATCCGATAGTGTGCCAACATTCGATGGGATTGAAAGAACATGCACCACGCCCCCCATCCGACAATGATCCAGCTGACGCTTATCAACATAAGTTGTCTCGGAAAGCATGATTGCTGATTTGTCGAAACTCTCAACCGCATAGCGTGACTCTCTATCGAGTGAGCATATTTTCGAATCGCCTATTTTCAGTGAGACTCCGACAACTTCATAGGCACCACCTGCATATCCGCCCTTCGCAATAAAAATCGACACCAGCAGGAGCAAATTTCTCCAGAATTTATACATCACCATGCCATCAATAAATTACACTCTTAACAAAACGCGTGAATGCAAGACGTCGCTCCCATTCCGTATAACCACCGTTAATTGCATACGTAACGTCGCGCGATATCATCTGCTCTCTTTGCCGACCGGCTTCTGAAGTAATCACGCCTGGGAAGTCACGATCGATATTCTTGACAACTTCCGGCCGCTCAAATCTCATGTAGAACCCCCCACTATCCATACTATTATCAGGAAGAGCAACATCGTGAGGCGCATCAATTACTGCTGGAATCTTCCTCATACCACCGCGATTCCGAGCGCGAAATGCCGGATCGGTCCACCACGATTCAGTAAAGGATGAGCTTGAAATCCATCCCCTGAATAACCAGTAATTTGCATAATTACTTCTCCCGGTCAATTGCTTGAAACCTCTTCCCCGGAATTTCTGTGAGTCGTCGCGATCACAATTACCATTTCGCCAGTCGTATGAGCTTGTGATGCGTGTACCGTGACTGTTAAATTTTTCCGACCGGTACCAGGCGTCATCCTCACCGGAATTCTGACCGTACCAATGTCCCAATGTCGACTCCAGTATTTTCGATGCTGGATTGATAACCTTTCCGTAAAATCTTCCACCCTTAAGTTCACCGAGCATGCTTGTTTCCTGCATAGACGCCAAGCATTCACTCTCAACGGCACCTTGACCAATAAAATGCGCCAATCGGATTAGCGATGTCAACCCATACTTTCTCGTCGCCTTATTTAACGGACCCAAATAAGTATCACGCAATTGACTTGGGGATGGCTGTTGATTCCGGGCATAGCGACTATCCGCATAGATATTTTTGAACTCACCACTATCAATCCACCCGCATTTTCTGAAATGTCGAATAAACGCCAACGGATGAAAAAACCACAGCCCCCGCCCTGCCGGAAGCCCCGTTTTGTCCCAAAACTGAACCTCCTTCAGATACTTCATGAAATCGTTGTAGCCCTTGTCATTCCCGTGATAGAAACCGCCCTCGTCAAGCAGCCTCGCATAGCGCTCCTCGTTGTTTGTACTGTCCCATTCACTCGGCGCGTTGCAGACGAACCCGCGTAGCTGTTGCCGTACCTGGGTGTAGTCTTTTACATAGGCCCAGAGCACTCTCTCCTTGTGAATTTCCGGCGTTTCATCCGTCACCGCGGCTACCTCGTGCGGAGCGGCATCGTTCAGTATTTCCCTCAGCGCATCCACATCACACATTCCGTCACTGTCGAATGGCGTATTACCCTCAGTGATTTTTTGCCAGCCCATCAATGACAGGAAGTCCGCATCGGAGAACTTTTGGATGCCTGGATCATTGATATCGATGTAGCCCGCCTTATCTGCCGCCCAATTGACCTGCATCCACGTGGCGCGCGCGTCTGCCGCCAATGTTTGAGACGGAAACAGGATGCGACCGAAACGCAGCAGTTCGTAGCCGTCGCTCGGACATGACGAATAAAGCGCCGTCGCACGCTTGTACAGGTCGTACTCGTAGTCCTTTTCCTCGACGGGTTGCGGCGTGAGCAGTGTGCGGCTGCCGTCTTCCGCAACGCTCCAGACATTGGTGTATTTCGAGCCGAGGCCGAAGTAGGTTTCGACAAGCAACGGCAACGTGTTCGAGCCCTCTTGACCCGGCTTGAATTCAATCCCGTGCAACTTGTTGCGAGCATCGACCTTCTCAGGCAATCGACGAAAGTTGCTGCCTGCCGGAATGACGAAATATGCATGCCCCCACCAGTCCGTTCCGTTCGGCGGAGTGGGTGTGCTGTTACCCAGCTGGGTGCTCCCGAAGTAGGCGTCGAAGTCTTCCGGCAGCATGAAGATTTCGAAATGCAAATGCGGCATGCGTTCGTACTGGCCGAGCCATCCGAGCACATCCTTGCGCCGAACCTTGTTGCCCTCTCCCGAGACAGCCGGCGTCACCTGCCCCTTGCTCACCGGGCCAGTCGGCATGCGCAGGAATTCCGGCAAACGCTCTTTGTCCGCACCGCGCTTCCTATATTCCACGAGCGGCAGCAGATGCATATAAAGTGAGTAGAAGATCAAGGTACGACCTTCACCCGTCTCGGTCGTATGCTTCAGCAACACAAATCCCGTATGGCTCTTGCCGCTGTCAACGGCATGCTGGCAGACGCGATAGGCAACGACTTCCCCGTCAGCAATCGCGTGCACCTCTCCTTTCGTATCGGACTGAAGATGCATGCCACAATGCCAGCGCCGATCGTGGGCGATCGGATAGATGCCGTGATCACCTTCGAACTTGTCTACAGCGTCCATCATCGGATCGGGGTTCGCCCCGGTCGGGGCCACGAGACCGGCTTTGGGAAGAAATGGTGGGCTGATAATCATGATCGTTATCGTGTGTGGCTGTATTTGTCGCTGGGCTGGTAGTCGCTCACCGGCAGTTGCGGCAAGCTGACGGACGTATGGCGCGGCCCTTCGAACACGAACGAGGCGGCCCTGATACGAAATTCACCCGGACAATTGAAGACGACATTGCCGTTCTCGATGGTCATCGACGCGCCGCCGCTGGCCACCATCGCCCCAGTCTCGGCGCTCACCAGCACATTCGCGCTGGCGCTCGACACATGCAATTGCTCGTCGGCGAAGAGATCCATCGACGCGCGTTGCGCCTGAAGCTCGATTTTCCCTTTCGAAAAAATCTTGATGCCGAGCTTGTGCGCGCACAGCGAGATCAGGTCACCCGCCATCATGCGCAGCCGCCTGACGACGCTCACGTCCAGTTCCTGACCTGCGGTGACGATCACGTTCTCGCCCGCCGAGTGCTGCACCGATTTCGGTGTCACGAATGCCATGCCGCCGGGTGCACTCGCGAGCAACCCCGCGTCGCGGAGCTGATTCAGGCCGTCCAACAGCGCCGCCTGCGTCGCGCGGTCTGCAGGATCGGCCTTGACCTGCGTCGCCGCAGCCGCAAGGTCCGTTACACGCTGCAATGCAGCCTTGAGTTGCGCGACAGCAGCGGGCATATCGAGGTGCGGCTTCCCGGACCCGCCTGCTGCATCTGCCGAGACGAACAACCCCTTCGGCGCACGCAGCGTGCCCCAGTCCTGCGTGGTCAGCTCGAAGCCCTCGCCGCGCTTGTTCTTCTCACTGTCGACGAGACAACCCATGTTGAGCGACGACTGCCCGAACACCGTCGCCAGGCGGATGCCCTCGTGGTCTTTCAAATCCTCGAAACGCAGCTTGTTGCCGAGCAGCGGGGAGCGGAACACAGCGCGGCTGTACCAGCCCTCCTTGCCATGCACGAGGTCCCGATGCGCATAGTCATGCAGGGCCCCAGCGATAAGCAGGCGATCGCAATTTCCGTGCGTCGCGACGACGCGTACTTCCGACCGCGGCAGCAGAGGGATGTGCAGGCCGCCTCGATACGACGCAGACGTACGCAGCAGGCGCAACGGCATGCTGTTCGTGCCGCGCTTGCCGCTGTGCCGGGTGAACAGGAGCCTGACGCGATAGCGGCCGTATTCATCCATCCACGCGTACGGCTCGTCGTCGCTGGATTCGACCACGCCGATCAGCATGCCGGTGACCCATCGCCAGTGCTTTTCCGGAACATATTCCGGCCGATAGGTCTGGTGCGCGGGAATCGCTTCGAAGGTGTTGATTACCGACTGGCTGCGGCTGCCGGTCGTGACGAGCCTCGTGATCACCATCCCGTGCGGCGCCTCCGGCACCACGTCATTGGCAATCCGCACCACCATGCCGGGCGTCATGCCAATGACGTTGCTCGTACCCGCTAGCCGCATCTGCCGCGTGAGCAGTTCGTCACGCCGCGCGTCGGCCAGCGCCTGCCCTTCTTCGACCGAGTGGAAATGCTCGATGCTGCGGTTCACGCTCCCATACACCGAGCGGTCGTCGTGGGCCACGACCGCTTCGACCTGCAGCGGATCGTCGGGTATGCGGTAGTTGTGATCCCATTCGCGCACCGTCTGTGGCACCAGAGCGCGCGCGACTTCCAGCGTCAGAATCGCGTCGTGCCAGCTCACCAGACCGGAATGCGGCAGCAATGGCACCTCGAGCGCTCGCATGTAGCCGCGCGGCGTATTGCTGAACACCAACGTGTCGCGTTGCGGGCCGTCCTCCTTCCTGGCCTGCTTGAAGTAGTAGTAGACGCCCGCGCGCCGGCAATGCCGGTCGATAAAGTTCGCGACCGTCTCCTCGTACATCACGGTTTGTTCCAACTTCCCGTCGAGCCCCTCGAGTTCGAACTCGACATCGAAGGATTGGAACAAACTGCGATCGACGATCACGTCGGCCAGCAGCTCGTGCAACGACCTGTCCAGAAATACGGCCGAATCGTGCACCTCTTCAAGCAGCGAGAGACGCGGCTTCAGGTGCAATCGATAGGTCGCCTCGTCGCGAGACGCGTTGACTCGAGTCCACTGCGTTACGACACCGTGCACGGTACGCGCCGCATGCTGAACCGGAGCGATCATCCCCGCCATCGACGGCACGGACGCGTGTTCCTCGATCGTGAAGATCGCTGGCCGACCGACGATCGCCGCACCGTCGATCCGCTTGTCCTTCGACGTCACGGTGATGTCCGCGAGGAATCGCGTATTCATTTCCTCGGTCAGGACGAAGGACACAACGGAGATCGGCGCATCCAGCGTCGCGATCTCCAGACGCAGCGGTTGGGTAACGACCGAACCGGGGTGTTTCAGCACATCCTGAATGGTTGGCATGGCTGCTGTTGAACGAGAGGTTATACGCCGGCACGTCCGTCCATTCACGCATGCATTCAGGGACGTAGTGCCACTACACTCTCTCGAGTGAAACATATGTTCATGGGAATGAACACGCACTGCCACGGATCCGATAATCCGCCATGCCTTACGGCACAGCAAAATATAGTCACATCGATTTATTTAAAATATTTTTATTTTCGCCATCAAAAATCACCCCGACACCTTTCTTATCAAGATATGGAGAGATTCCAATCGCCGGATGAAAAACATGCCCGAACCCACGAAGCGCAAGGGTTCACGACCACCACGCCCAGCATCACCCCCATCGTGCCAAATCAGAACCCAGAAAACATCAAGTGAATGATCGATCTTTCAGAACCCGACGAAACATCATTCCGACCCGATTACTTCCGAACATCATGAATTCATTTTTTAACGGAAACGGTCGAATCGAACAATGTAGAAAATTGTCACGCGATAGTGGCGATTAGATTTTTCTATTTTTTGACATGACTTATCGGGGCCGTCGGACCGGCAGTGCGGTCGGAGAATGGCGCGACATGGTGTTGCACCAATGCCGGAATGAGGCCCGGTTCGTCGCCGATCTGGTCGGATCGCTCTTCGATGGGCTGGCCGGAACCGTAACGGCCCGACTCGTCGGTGACGCTGCCGGCTATGCAGCATGTTCCGACCGGGGTGCGACATCAACGACGGACGGATGTCGCACCCTATGAATCTACTTCGTGACGATCAGCTCTCGACATCCTCGAGACTGAACACCTCCGTCTTGTCGTTGTACGAGAACACTTCCCCGTAACGCCCCCAGTCGATCACCGCATCGAGCGTTTCCTCAGCAGCTTCGTCCGACAGGAAATCCTCCAGTTCCTGCTCGAAGCGCACCCGCGGCGCCCGATGGCCCGGGCGCTCGTTCAACACCTTCCGAATCCGCGCCGCGAGCGGCACGTGCTTCAGCAAATGATCCGCGAACATCAGCTTGCGCTCCTGCGTGCCGAATTCCGCGAACACGCGGGCAGGCGGCGTGAGGAACACGTCCCCTTCGCGCACGTCCGCGAAGCCGAGGTGCTGCAGCACTTCGGCGATCGGGAACAGTTCGTCGACTTCCAGATGCAGCGTGCGCGCGATTTCCGGCATGTCCGCGCGGCCGTGGTACGGCGCCATCGCGAGCGTTTCGATCAGGCCGGCCATCAGGTTGGTCGACACGCGCGGCATCCAGCTGCCGAGCTCCAGCCCCTTCTTCGTCGCCTCGCCGGTCTGGCGGGCCGTCATCTTCGCGTAGATGTCGTCGACGAGCTTGCGGAAATCGGTGTCGAGACGGTTGCGCGGATGCTTGAACGGCACCTTGATCTCGGCGATCACACGGCCCGGGTTCGACGACAGCACGAGGATCCGGTCGCACATGAACACCGCTTCCTCGATATTGTGCGTGACGATCAGCACCGACTTGATCGGCATGCGG
The DNA here is from genome assembly GCF_002223325.1 of Burkholderia sp. AU15512. Lineage (NCBI taxonomy): Bacteria > Pseudomonadati > Pseudomonadota > Betaproteobacteria > Burkholderiales > Burkholderiaceae > Burkholderia > Burkholderia sp. AU15512. Next base: position 644,077 of record NZ_NKEX01000006.1, on the reverse strand, counting down.
CCCTGCGTCCACAGATCGAGCAGGTCGGTACGCAGCGTCTCGGCCGTCAGCACGTCGAGCGCGGAGAACGGCTCGTCCATCAGCAGGATGGTCGGATCGACGACGAGCGCGCGCGCAAAGCCCACGCGCTGGCGCATGCCGCCCGACAGCTCGCGCGGGTATGCGTTCTCGAAGCCGTCGAGACCGATCAGGTCGATCGCGGCCAGCGCACGCTCGCGCCGCTCGCGGGCGCCGACGCCAAGCGCCTCGAGGCCGGCTTCCACGTTCTGCAGCACGGTGAGCCACGGGAACAGCGCGAAGGTCTGGAACACCATCGCGACGCCTTCGGCCGGCCCGCGCAGCGGCTGGCCGAGATAGGTCACCTCGCCGCCGGTCGGCTCGATCAGCCCGGCGATGATGCGAAGCAGCGTCGACTTGCCCGAGCCGGAACGGCCGAGCAGCCCGACGATCTCGCCTTCGCGCAGCGACAGGTTCGCATCGTCGAGCACGAGCAATTCGCCCTGCGACTTGTTGAAACCGCGGTTCACGTGCTCGACGCGCAGGATTTCGTCACCGAGGCGCGGCGGCTGCAGCGGCTGGGACGTCTTGGCGGGGGCGTTGATAACGGTCGAATTTTGCATCGCGCTTACTCTCAATCGAGACGGAGCCGGGATTCCGCATAGGCGTACATCGGACGCCACAACAGACGGTTGAACAGGGTAACGAACAGGGACATCACGGCGATGCCCAGGATGATCTTCGGGAAATCGCCGGCGGCGGTGGTCTGCGCGATATACGAACCCAGGCCGTGAGCCACGACCTTCGTGTCGCCCCACTGCACGAACTCGGAGACGATGCTCGCGTTCCACGCGCCGCCCGATGCGGTGATGGCGCCCGTCACGTAGTACGGGAAGATGCCGGGCAGGATCGCTTGCCGCCACCACTGCCAGCCGCGGATGCGGAAGTTCTTCGTCGCTTCCTTGTAGTCGTTCGGATAGGACATCGCGCCGGCGATCACGTTGAAGAGGATGTACCACTGCGTGCCGAGCACGATCAGCGGCGACAACCAGATGTCCGCGTTCAGATGGAAGTGGACGATCACGATCACGAACACCGGGAACAGCAGGTTCGCCGGGAACGCCGCGAGGAACTGCGCGAGCGGCTGGATCTTCTCCGCTAGCGCGGGGCGCAGGCCGATCAGCACGCCGAGCGGCACCCAGATCACCGACGCGATCGCGATCAGCACCAGCACGCGCAGCAGCGTGATGAGACCGAGCACGACCACGTGCCCGACTTCGCCGATCGTCACGCCGGTCGCGACGAACGTGACGACACGCCACACGACGTACGCCGTCAGCAGGATCACGAATGCGCCCCACACGATGTCGCCGATGCGCGACGCGCCGCGCGACGATGCGCCGCGCGTACGCGCGCTTTTCAGCGCCGGAAAGCGCAGCGGAATCCGCGCGGCCTGCGACAGCAGCCAGCCGGCCGGCACGAGCAGCTGATGGATCAGGTGCGTACGGCGCATCATGTCGAGCAGCCAGGATTGCGGTGCGTCGCCCGACGCGGTGTTTTCCATCCGGAACTTGTCGGCCCACGCGACCAGCGGGCGGAACAGGAACTGGTCATAGGCGAGGATCACGACCGACATCGCGACGATCACCCAGCCCACCGCGCCGAGATTCTTGTCGGAGATCGCCTGCGCGAGATACGCACCGATGCCCGGCAGCGTGATGGTCTGGTTGCCGACGGTGATCGCCTCCGATGCGACGACGAAGAACCAGCCGCCCGACATCGACATCATCATGTTCCAGATCAGGCCCGGCATCGAGAACGGCACCTCGAGCTTCCAGAAGCGTTGCCACGGCGTCAAGTGAAAGCCGCGCGACACTTCGCTCAGGTCGCGCGGCACCGTGCGCAGCGACTGGTAGAAGCTGAACGTCATGTTCCACGCCTGGCTCGTGAAGATCGCGAAGATCGCAGCCAGCTCCGCACCGAGCACGCGGCCCGGAAACAGCGCGAGGAAGAACGTGACGGTAAACGAAATATAGCCGAGCACCGGCACCGACTGCAGGATGTCGAGGATCGGGATCAGCACCATGCCCGCGCGGCGGCTTTTCGCGGCGAGCGTGCCGTAGACGAGCGTGAACACGAGCGACGCAACCATCGCGGCAAGCATCCGCAGCGTGGTGCGCAACGCGTATTCGGGCAGGTTCGACGGGTCGAGCGAGATCTTCTGCGTCTGCAGCACGCCGATCGGCGCCATCGTCTGGTGGAAGCCGACGATCGCCATCGCGAGTATGCCGATGATCAGCGGAAACGCGACCACGTCCCAGCGGTTGGGCAGCACGCGCCACGCGGACGCGTTGGCGGTGCGATTCGGATCGAAGAAACTGATATCCATCGGTAGCGTCTTGTGTTGAATTGAAAATCGATGGGACCGGCCGCGCACCGCGCGGCCGGACGTCGCGCCCCCCGGCGCGGGTCAGAACAATCCGTGCAGCAGCCAGTAAAGGGCGGCAGACAGCGCGATCGACGCGGGCAGCGTCAGCACCCACGCGAGCACGAGGTTGCGCACCGTATCCCAGCGCAGGCCCGCGCCGCTGGCCGCCATCGTGCCGGCCACGCCCGACGCGAGCACGTGCGTCGTCGATACCGGCAGCCCGTACGCGTCGGCCATCCCGATCGTCAGCATCGCGACGGCCTCGGCCGATGCGCCCTGCCCGTAGGTGAGATGCGACTTGCCGATCTTCTCGCCGACCGTCACGACGATCCGCTTCCACCCGACCATCGTGCCGAGGCCGAGCGCGATCGCGACCGCGACCTTCACCCACGTCGGGATGAATTTCGTCGCGCGGTCCATCTGCTTCTTGAACGCCTCGAGCGCACTCGCGTCCTCGACCGAGAACGCCGGCGCCTTCGCCTTCTCCATCAACCGGATCGCCTCCGACGCGACGTACATGTTGTTGCGCACGTTGTCGACGAGGTTCTGCGGCACGCTCGAGATGCCGCCGGCTTGCGCGACCTGGTCGGCGATCGTATCGGTGAGCTTGCCCAGTGCGGGAATCGTCGCCGGCGTCAGCTTGTGCGTGCGCACGTAGGCCTCGACATCGGCGCGCGGGTCGGCCGTCCGGGCAGCCGGGTCCGCATACTTGACGAGCGTCGTCGACGCGTGGCGCGCGACCGCGACGAACGTGCTCGTCTGATCGGGCGTCACGGCCTTGTTCAGCGCATACGCGGTCGGCATCACGCCGATCAGGATCAGCATGATCAGCCCCATGCCCTTCTGCCCGTCGTTCGAGCCGTGCGCGAACGACACGCCCGTGCAGGTGAGGATCAGCAGCAGGCGGATCCAGAACGGCGGCGGCTTGTTGCCCTTCGGCTCCTGGTACAGCGCCGGCACGCGCACGAGCGCCTTCAGCAGCAGCAGCACGAGCGCGGACAGCACGAAGCCGATCAGCGGCGAGAACAGCAGCGCCTTGCCGACGCCGAGCGCCTGGTTCCAGTCGACGCCGCTCGTGCCCGACGGGCCGCTGACGATCTGGTTCATCAGGCCCACGCCGATGATCGAACCCACGAGCGTGTGCGAACTCGACGACGGCAACCCGAAATACCAGGTCGCGAGGTTCCACGTGACGGCCGCGATCAGCAGCGAGAACACCATCGCGAAGCCCGAGCCGCTGCCCACCTGCAGGATCAGCTCGACCGGCAGCAACTGCAGGATCCCGAATGCGACGGCGCCGCTCGACACGAGCACGCCGAACAGGTTCCAGAGGCCGGACCACACGACGGCCAGGTGCGGGTCGAGCGAGTGCGTATAGATGACGGTCGCGACCGCGTTGGCGGTGTCGTGGAAGCCGTTGACGAATTCGAAGCCGAGCGCGATCAGCAGCGCGACGATCAGCAGCAGGAACGGGAGAACCGAGCTTTCCTTGACGGGACTGAGGTCGGCGCTGAGATGAATACCGACATAGACGATGCCGCAGGCAATGATCAGAAAAAACAGCGCGAGGCTGATGGTGCGCGTGCGGGTGCTGACCGCACCGCTGGTTTCCGTTGCCGCGAGATTCGGCATGAAGGGGCTCCGGAGAGGTGACTCGGAGTGGCAGGCTATCGATCGGCCGTGACGCAAATGTGACGTGTCACTTACAGGACATTGACAAGCCATCTGTCAGGAATCGCGTCGCGCCGCGCAAGCCGCAAGCACGGGCGGTCGACCTTGTAACCGGCGGGAATAAATTCGCCTCTGCGCCGGTATGGCACGCGAAGGCGCCGGCTTATTCCAGGACGATCCGGCCGTCCGGTTTCGTCACACGAATGCGAGGCTCACATGTCTTCATCGACCCCCACCAACCCGTCGCGCCGCAAGGCACTGCAGTGCATGGCCTTCGGCGGCCTCGGCACGCTGTTTACGCTGTCGGGCGGCATCCTGACGCCGTTCGACCTCGCGCTCGCTCAGACCGGCGACGCGCTGCCGGCCAACGCGGGCCGCCCGCTGTTCGTGCAGATCAGCGACACGCACATCGGCTTCAACAAGGACGCGAACCCCGACGTGTCGGCCACGCTGAAACAGACGATCGACCTCGTCAACGGCATGCCGGCGATGCCCGCGCTGGCGATCCATACCGGCGACATCACGCACCTGTCCAAGCCCGAGGAGTTCGACCACGCGTCGCAACTGCTCGCCGCGCTGCGCGTGCCGGAACTGCATACGGTGCCCGGCGAGCACGACGTCACCGACGGTTCGGGCGCCGAGTATTTCGGCCGGTTCGGCAAGGCGTCGGACAACCGCGGTTATTACAGCTTCGATCACGCGGGCGTGCACTTCATCGGCCTCGTCAACGTGATGCACTTCAAGCCGAACGGGCTCGGCAGCTTCGGCGACGACCAGCTCGCGTGGCTCGCGCAGGATCTCAAGGGCCGCTCGTCGAGCACGCCGATCGTCGTGTTCTCACACATGCCGATGTGGACCATCTACGAGCCGTGGGGCTGGGGCACCGGCGACGCGCCGCAGACGATGGCGCTGCTGCGCCGCTTCGGTTCGGTCACCGTATTGAACGGGCACATCCACCAGATCGTGTCGAAGGTCGAGGGCAACGTGACGTTCCACACCGCGCGCTCCACCGCGTTCCCGCAACCGACGGCCGGCAACGGCCCGGGCCCCGTGCCGCTCACCGTGCCGCGCGACCGGCTGCCGTCGATGCTCGGCGTGACGACCGTCGAATTCGCCGGCCATCCGGTCGCGTCGTCGCTGCGCGATGCGACGCTGGCCTGACGCACTGAACCCAAGGGAGACCGACATGACCCGTTTCAAGCCATCCCGCCTCATCGCGGCGCTGCTGCTGTGCGCCACCGCCCCGCTCACCGCGTTCGCCCAGGGCCCCGACGGCACGCTCGTGACGATCCGCAATTTCATGTTTTCGCCGATGTCGACGACGATCAAGGCCGGCACGACGATCACGTGGAAGAACCTCGACGCGGAACCGCATACCGTCGTCAACGACGCGGGCATCTTTCATTCGAAGGCGCTCGACCAGGACGAGACGTACGCGTTCCGCTTCGACAAGCCGGGCGTCTACAAGGTGTTCTGCGGAATTCACCCGTACATGAAGGAGACCATCACGGTCGAATGACGCGGCGCGTCACGACATGCGCTTGAGGGTCGGAAACGACCGACGTCGAAGCAAACGCGGCCGCCCGTTGCACGGCGGGCGGCCCTGCGCCGCCGATCGCCTAAACTGAATCGATCCGTTCGGACCCGACCCACCCTCATACGCAGCGAGGCCAGCCATGACCGCAAGCCAGCCGGCACGCATGGATCTCCCCGGGCAAGTGGTGCTCGTGCTCCAGGGCGGCGGCGCACTGGGCGCATTCCAGCTCGGCGTCTTTCAGGCGATGGACGAAGCCGGTATCCGGCCCGACTGGGTGGTCGGGACGTCGATCGGCGCGATCAACGCGGCGCTGATCGCCGGGAACCCGCCCGCGCAGCGTGACGAGAAGCTGTCGGCATTCTGGCGCCGCGTGACCGAACGGACCCGTTTCGACACTGCGCCGCTGCTGCCCGGCTGGAACCGGACGCTGGCCGAGCTGATGATCATCGGCGGCGGCATCGCGGGATTCTTCCAGCCCAATCCGGCCTCGTGGCTCGGGCCGATGGTTCGCCTCGGCGTCGATCGCGCGTCGTATTACCGGATCGCGCCGCTGCGCGACACCCTTGCGTCGCTGGTCGATCCCGAGCTGCTGAACGCGGGCCACCCGCGCCTGACCGTCAGCGCGGTCAATGCATGCTCGGGCACGATGCGCTATTTCGATTCACGCGATACGCGACTGTCGCTCGAGCACATCATGAGTTCCGGCGCGCTGCCGCCCGCGTTCCCGGCGATCAGGATCGACGGCGAGCCCTACTGGGATGGTGGCGTGTATTCGAACACACCGGTCGAGGTCGTGCTCGACGACAATCCGCGCCGCAGCTCGATCATCTTCTCGGTCCAGATGTGGAACCCGGCCGGCCCCGAGCCCCAGAGCATCTGGCAGGTGTCGGAGCGGCAGAAGGACATCCAGTACGCGAGCCGCACCGACAGCCACATCGCGCGCCAGCAGCAGATCCACCGGCTGCGCCACGTGATCCGCGAACTGGCGCGGCACGTGCCGGAAGCCGAACGCGCGTCTCCGGCCGTGCGCCGGCTCGCCGCGTGGGGATGCGAAACCACGATGCATCTGATCAAGCTCGCGGCACCGCGACTCGCCGACGACAATCAGTTCAAGGACATCGATTTCACGCCGGCCGGCATCGCGGCCCGCCGGCAGGCCGGCTACGAGGCCGCGCAACGGGCCATCGCGGCGCGTCCGTGGGAGACACCGACGGACCCGACGGAAGGCCTGACGGTATTCGACGCCAGCGGGCCGCCGATCACGGAAGATCCGGCATGACACGCGGCGCCGCTATCGCGCGCCGAGCGCTTCGGCTCGATCACGCGCGCCCGGCCGGCTGCGTTCACCTCGACCATCAGCACACCGTCACGCGCAGCGTGTCGAAATAATCGTCGAGGATCGCGATGTTCATGGCGAGCGCTCCTGGCAACGCCGTCATCCTGAACCGGGAGCCTGCATGTCTCTGACCGATCGATTTTCACCGTGCGCGGACCTCGCACGCCCACTCACTGCCCCGCCGCGCGCAGGTCCGGCGCCGTGCCGGCAACCACCGGACACGATTGCGGCAACGCCTGCCCGAACAGCACGGCCAGCCCGCAAGCGGACGTGAACATGCCGAGGCCGTCATGCCCGACGCCCGGCACTTCGACGACCTGTTGCGCGAGATCGTCAGGATGCCGTTTCTTCAGATAGTCGAAATACGCGAGCCCGCGTGCGAGCCGGTACGGGCCTTGCGCCATGGCCGCGCATGAGCGGTCGATGAAATGGGTGTACGGGTTCGTGTCGGCCTGGCCGAGCAGGTACACGACATGACGCGCGACATAGCGCGTTTCGAGATCGCGCACGTCCTGCGACGCCACATAAGGCGGCGCCGACTTCAGCCCGTATTTCCACTCGGTCGCGCTCGGGCAGGTTCCGCCTGCGATCGCCTGGCCATCCGGCCGTTCGTCGTCGAAATACAGGTAGCTCGACGGGTTCGCGACCACATAGCGCACCGCGATGCCGGCCCGCGCGAGCGCATCGCCTTCGTGCCCGGCCACCGCGTAACGCTGCAGCAACTGCGCGCCGGCGGAGTGGCCGATCACGACGACCGTCGACAACGCGGGATACAGGCTGCGGTCGGCGAAATGCGCGAGCAATGCGTCGAGCGCAGTGAACGAACTGATCGGGGCGGGCTGGCGGGCCGGTTCGCCGCCCTTCCATCCTTCCTGGGTCCAGGCGAGCGTCGGCGCGGGTAGCGAAAACGCTCGCGTATCGGCGCGTGTCAGGAATTGCGGCGCGACGACCATCGTGCCCCGGCCCGCCGCACCGGCCTTCTCGACGACCTGGAGCCCCGATGCGTAATAAGCGTCGGCGTTGCGCAGCGTGCCGTGAATCACGATGAACACACGCGTCACGTCGGGTGCCGCTTGGTCGACGGGATGGTCGGCATAGACGGGCAACATCGCGCTGCCCTGCGGCGTGTCGACGGTCAAGCGCTGGTCGGCGACTGCCTTCACCGGTGCTTCGAGGCGTTCGCGCTGGGTGGGTGTGGCGGCTTCGGCCGGACGCGCGCCGCCCAGGACGCCGATGGCTGCCGCGACCGAAATCGCGAACGCCAGGGTTCGGGTGGCCGGCAACACGCATGAGCGCCGGCTGCTTACAGAGGCGACGGGAATGAGTGACATGGCAACGGATCGAGTGGCGGATATGACTTTAACGGCGATGGTCGCAGAATCCGTCGCGCGCTGCCGGACGGTTACGGCAAGCGCGTCAGCCGGCCGGTTCTGCGCGGCGTTCGCGCCGCCCGCCCATCCTCGGCATCACCGCGCGTCGAACGTCGGGACACCTGGCCAACGACCGAATACCAACGTTACGCAACAGTGCGCTCTTTCAATTACAAATTCTGCATATTTAAAATGAAAATCATAATAAATTATTTACCCCGGATCAAATTTTAAAAATCCATCACATACAATTCAACCGCCGATCCAGATGATTTATGTGACGCCGAATCGGCATCCCGTTTCAATTATCGATATTGTTTCAACAATAGATAAGGAGAAGCGATCATGGCTCAAGTTACGCTTTGGGGCAGTGTGCAGGGCAACGGCACAGTCGTGGATGGCTCGGGCGGATTCACGGTGAAACGTGAAAGCACGGGGACGTATCAGCTCTCGTTCAGCACCGCATTCATCAAGACGCCGGCGGCTACCGCATCGCAATGGGGATACGGCGGCGGGCAGAACACGCTGGACAACGTGATCTTCCCGGCACTTTCCGGCAGCGGCGCCACGATTCAGACCGGCGACTCGAATGGCAAATATACCGACCGGAATTTCAGTTTCGTCATTATCGGCACGATCAGCTGATATCCGATCGAATCTGCATTTACGCTGAAATCCGGGATTTCCTGAAAATACCATTTCGCCAATCCCGAGCGAAATGCAGGCGCCATGGGTTCGTCAGTTTGACGAACCCGGGATGCCGGGATGAATCCCGGCATCCGTCACCGGACCCGCCATCCGCCGGTGGGTCGCTCGCGCTGACCTGGAAGCGGATCGTCAGGATCGTCGACATCCCGACGATCGACGGGCCGGGCCGCGTCAGCCCGACGCTTCGGACGGATCGCGCTGCATCCGTTGCACGATCGCGTCCAGTTCGCCGAGATGCGTGACGACCGCCTGCTTGCCCGCGCGTGCCCATCCATCGAACGACGTCATCCCGCTCACCGCGCCGACGAACGCCACGCCGGCACGCTCGGCCGCCTGCGCATCCACCGCGTGGTCGCCCACGTAGATCGCCGAACGGGCCGGCACGCCCAGCCGCGCCAGCGCCAGCACGAGCCCTTCGGGATCGGGCTTGTGACGCTGCACGTCCTCCCCGCCGATCAGCACGTCGACGCGCGACTGCAATTCGTTCAGCGCAAGAATCGCCTCGATCCGGTAGCGGAACTTCGACGACACGATCGCGACCGCGAGACCCTGCTCGTGCAGACGCGCTAGCAGCGACGGCACCTCGGGATAGATGCGCGTGCCGTGCACCATGATCTCGTCGGCGCGTGCCACGAAGCGGCGCGCAAACGCGTCGGCCCGCGCCGGCTCGGTTTCGCCCGTCAGCGAGCGGAACATCTCGTGCAGCGGCAGCCCGATCACGGCACCGATCTGCGCCGGCGTCGCGCCGGCGGCATCCAGTTGATGCAGCGCGTATTCCGTGCATTCGATGATTGCGGCGGACGAATCCGCCAGCGTCAGATCGAAATCGAAGATGACGGCCCGAATCGGCATGAAAGGACTCTCTGAAAGAAATCGGCTTGCGCGCGATGCGCGAGCCGGCATGACGTTGCGATACATGCCCGCGTGTCGATCGATCAGCGTTCCTGACCGGATTGCCCGCGATCGGCCGCGTCGAACCCGTCCGGGTCGCGCTTCGCCCATTGTTTTGCCCACCCCAGCAACGGTTGCAGCGACGCCTCGAGCCGCCGGCCTTCGGCCGTCATGCAATAGCCGCCCTCGCCGTGCTCGACGAGACCCGACGCCTTGAGCTCGGCCAGCCGCGTATTGAGCAGGCGCGCATTCGTTTCGCAGGCTTCCTGCAATGCCCGGAATGTGAGCGGCTCGCCGCGCAGTTCCCACAGGATGCGCAGCGTGGTGCGCCGCCCGAGCAGATCCAGCACGACCATGATGGGTCGTCCCGTCTTCGATCCGCGAACGCGCTGTCCGATTTTTGGTGTGGTCATGCTGTACTTTTTAAAGCAATAGCCAGGCAGAGTCAATTGCTTGGATCACGCCTCGTCTTTGCTTTACTTTTTAAAGCATGGCGCCTACGCTTCCACGCATGCATCGTCTCGGGCACGGGGCTCACATGACTCAGCGTATTGCATCCGCATCACCGCCGTTCGAACCCGACATCGCAGCGTCGATCGACCGGATCATGCAGGGCCGTCCACCGTTGCGGCTCTTCACCACGCTCGCGCGCGATCCGCGCCTGTTCACCAAATTCTTTGCCGCCGGCCTGCTGGACAAGGGCCATCTCGACATCCGGCAACGCGAGATCGTCATCGACCGCACTACCGCGCTTTGCGGGTGCGAATACGAATGGGGCGTGCATGTCGCCGTATTCGCCCGGACGGCGAAGCTGACCAGCGAACAGATCCGGTCGTTGGCGCTCGGCTCGGCAGACGATGCATGCTGGGACGATGACGACCGGGTGCTGATCCGGATGTGCGATGCGCTGCATCGGCACTGCGATATCGACGATGACCTGTGGCACGCGCTGTGCCGGCATTTCAGTGACGAGGCACGGCTCGAGCTGCTGATGCTCGCGGGCTTCTATCGGACGGTCAGTTATCTCGCGAATGCACTGCGCCTGCCGCTTGAAGCGCATGCGGCACGGTTTCCGTCTCGTACGTCGGCATGTGCGGTTCATTCCCCTGATTTGTCCACGGAGGATCGACCCTGATTTCTGGCATGGCGACGAATAGAAGGCGATGGTCGAACAGGTGGATGGTTTTCCGCCCGTGATACGAGTGCTCGATACGCTCGCGCATGTCGATACGACCCAGGGGCGGTACGACATCCTTGACCAGCCCGCCTGAGGGCCGGATCGAGCCGTAACGCGGCGGCTCCGCCTCGCGCCCCTGGCATTCGCCAGGATCTGTCACCGCCATCGCACTTCCTGGTCGCGGGGAACAAAGTGCGTCAGGACGCGCCCGTTGATCCGTTGATCGCACGCGGAACAAACTCCGTCATCTCAAGCCACAGAAGGCCAACAATGCCGTTCATAGCACAACTGCTGGCCCCACTGTTATGGCCAATACATGGCCCCCGCCTCAACGGGCCGTCCAGCGCTGCAGACGCGCATGATTCGCGTGCAACCTTGCTGGTTCGGTAGTCCCGCCGCCAAACTGACCTCATGCGTTCGTGCTCGGTTGCCACGAACGCAGGCGCAGTCGAGGACAGAGCCCTACGCACCTTGACGGCACACGGACCCGGGCTACAGTCGCGGACAAGGTGATGAAGTGAGGGGAGACGGCTGGACAGGCAACGGCGATCCATATGCACGCGACGTGCACAGGGCCGGTCCTAGAAGCCGGGCCGTCAGCGTCAGCGATGTGCAAGGCTGGCGAAGGCCAGTCCGTTCAGAGATGAGCGAATCGCGACCTAGAGCAGCGCGATCCGCAGAGCGGAAATGATACCTTCTTTCGGTTTCTATTTTGATAAAATGACGGTCTCTGGCCATAAAAAACATCGAGACCACTATTCGAACATGACCACGTTGATATTGGAAACGTGACTAGGGGAGCTATGAGCAGGTTGAAGGAATTCATGAAGAGTGACGCTGGCGCTCGTGCCCGCTATCAGAAACGGAAGCGAAAGCGTGTACATATCTATATTGATAATATTGAGCCGCAGTCAAAGAGGATGCCCGAAGCTGCTCGGGATAAATTCCAAGAGGCTGTTGCCGATCAGCTAACCGCTGCGAAACGATCGACGTTCGCAGGCGACGTCGCTCTGAAAATTGACCTGGCGACGACAAGCCGCAACGCTCCACAGGCACACACGATAGCCAAGAATCTGCTGGATCTTCTCGGTGTGCGACGCCCGAATGTGCCCTGGCCACGCCAGCACCTCCTGTATAAAGACGATCGGCAAATCCAGGCACTTTCCGTTTCTTGTCGACACGGAGAAACTCACCCAGCAATCTGCATCGAGGCGCGACCATTCACGGCAATGCTCGACGATCTTGAACTTGCGGCCGAGGCAGCACGTGCAATCGAGATGAACCCCGACTATCTCTATGAACAAGACCGCGAGGCAGACTGGATCAAAACGTTCCGTAATCTCAAAGAGAACGAGGCGGACAATCGGCGCCTTCTTGGCAACAGCATTTACGACGCTTACCTGAAAATGACGCGATGGCACGCGCAACGCGCCCTGCTCAAGAGTAGCGGCGTCGCCACCCCTGTGCTGCATTGGATGTACGGTCACCAGAAAGGCATCGCTACTGGCCTTGGGAAAGAAGTGTGGGCAGAGCTTGTAGGCGAGTCGATGCTTCGACTCCAGGTTGGAGAACTGCCGATTGCCGCCGGCAGTTCAGAGGTGTTCAAGCAAAAGGTGCTGAACAAAATTGCCGACTTCAAGAAGCGTTGGGATTGGCTCATCACCCCCCTTGTCGTTGCAGTGGCTCTTGAGGTCGTCATTCGTCCCAATCCGGCGACCCCACCAGCCGTGCTTCATGACCTCGACAACATTGTTCGGGACTATCTTCTTCCCGGCATCGTTCCTGAATTTGGTACAGTGTCCGATCATCGCTGGACAATTGATTTCGACGAATTACAGAGAACCAGCCCCGAGATTTCGGCGTCCTGGGGTCCAAATCCCACGCCGCCGCCAGGAACGAAATCAGGCGTCACACGGTACGAAGCGTGGCGACTTCCTGCTGTCGCGAATGAACCAGGTTTCGTCAGCGTAGCCCTCATAGCAGACGTGGACGGGAATGGCGATCGCATGGACGAAATTGATAAAAGCATTGACAAATGGGCACGTCTGGGCGGTCGCCAGTATCGATACTAAAGCAGGGCTCTCACGCACTATCACGGGAACGCAAATCACAGCGACGCAGACGGGAATGCCTCGGTAAGGGGCAAAGCAGAAAGAAGTGCGTCGCCCGGAGGGCGACAATCTGCGTTGCCCGTCGCGCATCGCGCGCGTGAGTATTCAGACATTCCCCGCTCGGCAGTTCTAATCCGGCTCGATCGACGAGCCGATGAGCGACAACGATCCGGGAGCAGCGTGATCCCAAAAAGGGGCGAAGCAAAACATGACCTAGATTAAAATAACCAATAATAGGCTGTTAATTTTAAAATAAAGAGATATTCTGATGGGAAATCTATACAAGAGCACACTTAAAAGCGGCTCAATCATGAACGGTCATTACAGACATTCCGACGCATTTCAAATAATCAAAAGCACAAAGGAAAGCTCAATCAACAATGGAAAATATCTGGACATCGAGTACAACCAGGCGTATGCCAGTGTTCACTCGAACAGGGTAACGACGAATGACCCCGACAAAGTTTTCCATGAAAACAGGATGCGCGAGCGTGCGCACCTTGATTTTCTAAAGGAGCTCATCTCCCTCCTTTCTATCGTCACAAATCAATACTTCGATCTCGATTTCGACGGAACAAAAAATATTAGACCATCCGATCAGGAGGAAATTGAGAAATTTTCCGACACTTCATCATCCCCGGAGATTAGAAAAGATCCCTACCGGGTGGCACAGAAACAAAACTTCACCATGAGCTTTGTCTCCATCCATCCTGACGCAGATATTTTTTTCAAAAACTATTTCAAACTAAATTTCGAAGCAAGATCAAGGTACAATACATCAATATTTCTATATCAAAGCATGCGTAAAATTTTTCTCACTTCGGCCAGCATGGCCATTGTTGGCCTTATATCCGCCATCGAAAATCTGATGGATTTTGAGAGCAAAAAGCTCGACAAAAAACCAGCCCAATGCCAGCAATGCAGCCAGCCCATCTTTTCAATATCGAAGAGATTCAAAGAATTCATGTTAAAATTCTCCGAGTTTGACGCAAACAATCCAAACAGCCTTCTAAATAAATTTTATTCAAAAAGAAGCTCGATATCTCACCTCGGCGGAATACTCGAAATAGACCGACTTCTCTCAAGGTTTTCCATGGCGGAGCATCGCGAATTCACGGAAATTGAAACCCATGTTCGCATCGCATTATTCAACTACTTGTTGAAGTATGATTTCGGCAATGAAGCAATGGCAACGCCGCGCGACGAATGCGCCAATCCAGCGAAAAAGGGCTGAAGCGCCTCACATGTCCTGAAGAATGATACCGTAATCGAATACGAGTCGCCCTCCTCAATTGCCGAATCGACAGCTAACCATGCCTCTTCGACGACATTCGGCTCCTTTGCGAGGGTGACGTTGTGCGCGGGAATCGGACCGAACACAATCTCGTACATGCGCTGAAGCTGCGGCAGCATGAGCGGCTCCGGTAGCCGGTATGCCGGAAAAGATGTGCATTCGACCTTGTTGCGCAACCACTCGACCCGTTTTCTGACGCGAAGCTCGCCGATTCGTTCGCGGCATGGTCGCATTGGAGGGATATCCCGAGACAAAGCCCGTGGACAAAAGTGGCACGCGCACGCGGATGCTCACTGCAGACTTCCTAAAGAAAGTCGGTTATGTCGCCGCAAAATCAAATTGACCAGCGATTGGCTGTGAACTCGCGGACCGCTCCTTCCCACGCACATTCAGTCCGCACAGCGGCGGCTGAGCTCGCTTGGATGGGCTACGCCCTGTAGCGAGTGTTCGCTCATCGAGCACAGTACTATTCATTTCCGCTTCCGATGGAACTAATCGCTGCCCGCCAGCAATGACGAATCGGAAACGGGAGCCTTGACACGCCCCAATCCTTTGGATTTCTCGCCGGTATCTGACTTTGGTCCGCCCACCTGCCGGCAAACCCGCTCCCCGATCCATCGCGCGGACGCACGCCGGGGGCTAGCCGGGGCAGTCCCAAGCTCGATCGGAACGCAGCAGCATCCTGGCTCCCCGGTGACTACTGGGATATCCGCAGTACTCCTCTCCGGCTGCCTTGATGAGACGCTGCGGATTGCGCACAAAGACATTTGCCGGCGTTTCGCCAGAAGGTAGCGGGAGCGACGAATAGAGCCAGAATACGCGCCGCCAGCCGTCTCTATCGCGTTAATCCCCGAGGAGGACTTTCAGCAGATCAGTGACCGCCGGGAGTATCGCACCCTGCGCGTTGAGCTGGAAGTCTGGGTGCCTGTAGGTCCGTTCCGCAGCGCCCCAAACTCCAAGCAGCGCTCCATTCAAGCGCCCACGAGCCGCGTACAGGTGTGAGTTGCTTCGGGACGCACTGTCAACCATTTCCGCGACGCATTTCCCATCGGGCCAGTTCCTAGGCCGAAGCTCATTGCGGAATACAATGGCCTGCAGCTGTGAGCCACCATTGCCCATGGCAGCCAACGTCGACGTCGCTGAAGACTTCTCGTCAAGGATGGAATCGAGTAGTTTCGTGAGGTCATTGCGGAGGCCTTCGGCGGAGATCCACAGCGCGTGGTCAGAAGTTGCAGCCCAGTGTAGTTCCAGGTCGTGCCAGGACCGGGAATGGAGGTGTTCGAGATGATCCGCACCCCCGTGTGTCACCTTGAAGAGAATCCGAGGTGCCTCATTGGGACCGTTGCCGCTGAAGTGCGCCAGCACGTTTCTGAGCTCCGAATCGGGTCGAATCAGCTATCAACCCCATTGCCAGCAATGCTTTCAAACATATCGCCAAGTTCCGATATATGATTCGCCCATCGACGATACCTGTTTGCCAGACTGAAACGCCCGCCCGATCCATGCCGACCGAACTCGACATCGAAGCCATCCTGAAAGCGCTCTCGAACCCCGTGCGCCGGGAAATCCTCCTCTGGCTGAAAACGCCGGGCGAGCATTTCCCGAACCAGACGCTGCCGTACGAACACGGCGTCTGCGCGGGCCAGATCGACGCGCGCTGCGGGCTGTCGCAGTCGACCGTCTCCGCGCACCTCGCGACGCTCCAGCGCGCGGGGCTCGTGACGTCGACACGGATCGGCCAGTGGGCGTTCTTTCAACGCAACGAGGCCGTCATCGACGCATTTCACGACGCCCTGCGCCGCGAACTCTAGTCAACACGGCCGAACCCGGCCATGCGGAGCGCCGTCGCCCATGACGCGACGGTTTCCCGCCTTTCGTGAAGAGGTTATTTGCCATGCCCACCCTGTTCGATCCCGTCACCCTCGGCGACCTGACCCTGCCGAACCGCATCGTGATGGCGCCGCTCACCCGCTCCCGTGCCGGCGCGACGCGCGTGCCGAACGCACTGATGGCCCGCTACTACGCCGAGCGCGCAACGGCCGGCCTGATCATTACCGAGGCAACGTCGGTCACGCCGCAGGGTGTCGGCTACGCGGATACCCCCGGCATCTGGTCCGATGAGCAGGTCGAGGGCTGGAAACAGGTGACGCAGGCCGTGCATGCGGCCGGTGGGCGCATCGTGCTGCAACTGTGGCACGTCGGCCGGATCTCCGACCCGGTGTTCCTGAACGGCGACCTGCCGGTCGCGCCGAGCGCGATCGCCGCGGGCGGCCACGTGAGCCTCGTGCGTCCGCAGCGCCCGTACGTCACGCCGCGCGCACTCGAACTCGATGAAATCCCGGGCATCGTCGCCGCGTACCGCAAGGGTGCGGAAAACGCGAAAGCGGCCGGCTTCGACGGCGTCGAGATCCACGGCGCGAACGGCTACCTGCTCGACCAGTTCCTGCAGGACAGCACCAACCACCGCACCGATGCATATGGCGGCCCGATCGAGAACCGCGCACGCCTGCTGCTCGAAGTGGTCGATGCGGCAATCGACGTGTGGGGCGCCGGCCGCGTCGGCGTGCACCTTGCCCCGCGCGGCGACGCGCACACGATGGGCGATTCCGACCCGGCGGCAACGTTCGGCTATGTCGCGCGCGAACTCGGCCGTCGCAAGATCGCGTTCATCTTCACGCGTGAGTCGTATTCGGGCGACCACCTGAGCCCGCGCCTGAAGGAAGCGTTCGGCGGCCCGCTGATCGCGAACGAGCAGTTCACGCTCGACACCGCGCAGGCCGCGCTCGCAAGCGGCAGCGCCGACGCGATCGCATGGGGCAAGCTGTTCATCGCGAACCCCGACCTGCCGCGCCGCCTCGAACTCGGCGCACCGCTCAACAAGCCGGTGCCGGAAACGTTCTACGCGGAAGGCGAAACGGGTTATACCGATTACCCGGCGCTGAGCGACGCGGCCTGACGGCCCGGCAGCGCGTGTTCAGCGGCGCACGTCCGCACGCATGAACACGCGCTGCGTCTCGTCGAGGCCAAGCGCGACGTGGTGCGCGCGGATCGCGCGCAGCGTGTCGTCGAGCGCGGCGGCATCGACGATGCTGAAACCCAGGCGCGCGTAGTACGGCGCATTCCACGGCGCGTCGCGAAACGTCGACAGCACGATCTCCGCGATCCTTTCCTGCGCCGCGCGTGCCCTCACTTGTTCAATCAGGCGCGCGCCGATCCGCTGTCCGGCATGCGACGGCGCGACATCCAGTTCTTCCAGATAAAGCCGCTGCGCATCGAGCAGCCGGTAGAACGCAAACCCGACGCACATACCCTGCGGATCGACCGCGACATACGCGCGACCGTCGTCGATGCGCTCGAGTACGGCCGTCTCATCGGTCGGCTCGCCTTCGGCGATCTGGGTCATGCCGATTGCGCGGAACCGCTGCGCGGCGGCGACTTCGACGGCGGCCATCGCGGCCGCGTCTTCCCGCGTGGCGGGACGGATCAGGATGGATGCAGTCATCACGGCAATTCAGGCAGACAGTCTGGAACGGCCGTCACTATAATCGAAACCTCATACGTTTCGAACGCCCCACCCACGAGGTTCGTCATGACGCTGTCCGCGCTCGCCGTCTTCGCTGTCACCCTGCTCGTCACCGCCGGCACGCCCGGTCCGAGCGTCGCCGCGCTGGTCGCGCGCGTGCTGACGAACGGCGTGCGTGACGTGCTGCCGTTCCTTGCGGCCATGTGGCTCGGCGAAGCGCTGTGGCTCACGCTCGCGGTCGCGGGGCTGTCCGCGTTCGCGCGCACGTTCGCGGCCGGGCTGATCGTGCTGAAGCTGCTCGGCGTCGCGTACCTGCTGTTCCTTGCATGGAAGATGTGGACCGCGCCGACCGCGACCGGCGCCGACGACCTGCCGCGCGGCCAGTCGCCGTGGCGCATGTTCGTCGCGGGCATGCTCGTTACGCTCGGCAATCCGAAGATCATGGTGTTCTATCTCGCGCTGCTGCCGACGATCGTCGATCTCTCGCACGTGGGTGTGACCGCATGGGCCGAACTCGTCGGCACGATGCTCGCGGTCCTGATCCTCGCCGACTGCTTCTGGTCGCTGCTTGCGTCACGCGCACGGGCGTTCCTGACGTCGGCACGCGCGAAGCGGTTCGCCAACCGCACGAGCGCGACCGCGATGGCCGGTGCGGCGGTGGCGATCGCGACGCGGTAAGCGCCTCTGTCCGGCGCAGGTCGCGCCGCGTCCACTCCGTTGCCCCGGGAATCGACATGAAGACCTGGCTTTCGGCTGCCCTGCTCTGCCTGTCCGCCACGCTCGCGCACGCGGCCGGCATCAAGTTCGTCACCATCCCGGCCGACGCGGCGGGCCCCGAGCTGCGCGCGGTCATCTGGACGCCCTGCGCAACCCCCGCGCAGCCGCTCACGATCGGCCCGTTCGTGCTGAAAGGGCAACGCAACTGCCCGACCGTCGGCGACAAGCTGCCGCTCGTCGTGATTTCGCACGGCCATGCCGGTACCTACTTCGGGCATCACGACCTCGCCGAAACGCTCGCCGACGCAGGCTACGTCGTCGCGGCAATCAACCATCCCGGCGACACGCATACCGACATGAGCCGCGCGGCCGACCTGCGGGAGCTGGTCGAGCGGCCGGACGACATCAAGCGCCTGGTCGACTACATGCTAACCGCCGAGCCCGACGCCACGCATATCGATCCCGCGCGGATCGGCTTCTTCGGCTTTTCGCGCGGCGGCTATACGGGCCTCGTGCTGGCCGGCGCCAATCCGGATTTCGTCCACGCGCACGTGGCCTGCCCGAACCCGACCTGGCTGATCTGCAAGCAGATCCGCGACCGTGACCTGCCGCGCCAGCCGCTGACGCACGATCCGAGGATCAAGGCCTACGTGATCGCCGACCCGATGAACGAATTCCCGAGCGCCGATACGCTGAAGGACGTGCACGCGCCGATCCAGCTCTGGGGATCCGCAGCGGGCGGCGACGGCGTGGAGCCGGAAACGATCCCCGCGCTGGCCGGCATGCTGCCGCAACGGCCGGAATTCCACGTCGTGCCGAACTCCGCGCATTTCGCGTTTCTCGCGCCGTGCTCCGACCAACTGGCGCAGGTCTCGCCTGACGTCTGTACCGATGCGAAGGGATTCGATCGCGCGGCCTTCCACGAAACGCTCGATGCAAAGGCGCTCGCGTTCTTCAGCGCCAATCTGCGCTAACAGCGAAACGTCTTGCGCCAGACGCCCGGCGCCGGCACATGGTCGTTGCACGCGATCAGCGCGCGCACCAGCGCCCAGTCGTCGTCATCGCAGAAGTCGAGCAGCATCGCGCCATACGGGCCGGGCTGCTCGCGCAGCCGTTCGGCCAGCCGCGCATGAATGCCCCGCACGTTGCCGGCGCCGTGTGCGACCACCGACGGATTCGCGCCCATCCCGGTTCCGCTGCAGAAGTTGATCGCCCAGCGGCCGCTGTCCGGCGACGGCAGGTCCGTCAGCAGCGCGTCGATCGCCCGCCACTTCCAGCCGATCGACGCGGCCACCGGCACGCGGTATTCGTCCTGGATCACGAACGCGCCGTCGGGATGATCGATCGTGAACGTCGCGTTGTCGGGCCATGCGGTCAAGTCGATGCCGAGCGGCCGGCTGCTGCGAAAGCGCCGCAGCAGCACGATTGCGCCGCGCACGTCGCCGAGCGCGGGCAGCGTGCCGCCGGCATGCCAGCGCAGCCGCGGATGCCGCGCACGATGTGCGTCGAACGTCGCATCGAAACCGCGTGTGCACGCGTGCACCGGCCATTCGTCCTTCACCGACATCACGAGGCATTCGCGCGGATGCGCGTCGAGAAAGCGCGCACAAGTTGCCAACACGTCGTCGAACGTCATGCCGAGCGCGATGCCGCCGTGATGGATGTCGAACGCATCGCGCACGTGCCGGCAGCGGATGTCGAGCAGCCGCACGCCATGCGCGAGCTGGGCATCGAGCGGCGCATGCTGGGTACGCACGAGCCGATCGTCGACGGTATACGCACAGGTGTCATGGCTGCCCGGTAGGGTCAGCGTATGCAGCAGTCGTGCATCGTCGAGCGCCGACATCCAGTCGGCGGGCGGCAGGCACGTATCGTGGCTCGAAGGGATCATGAATCGATGAATGACAAGGAAAGAAAGCCGTGGGTCACGGCATCGGATGTCGCGGCGCGCGCCGGCGTGTCGCGCTCCGCGGTGTCGCGTGCATTCTCGCCGACGGCGAGCATCGCGCCGCAGACACGTGAGCGCGTGATGGTCGCCGCGCGCGCGCTCGGCTACCAGGTCAACCTGATCGCGCGCGACATGATCACGCAGCGCAGCAGCATGATCGGCGTCGTGACGGCCGGGTTCGAGAATCCGTTTCGCGCACGGCTGCTGTCGGACCTGATGGCCGCGCTCGGGCAGCGCGCGCTCACGCCGCTCGTGACCAATGCCGAAGATCCGCGCCAGGTCCGGCAATCGCTCGAACAGTTGCTCAGCTACCGGATCGCGGGGCTGGTGATGACGTCCGCGTCGCCGCCGCTGTCGGTCGCGCAGCAGTATCTCGAACACCGGATCCCGGTCGTGATGATCAACCGCGAGGCGAACCTGCCGGGCGCGGACATCGTCGTCAGCGACAACGCGGCAGGCGCCGTCCACGCAGCGCAGCGGCTCGTGCGGGCCGGCGCGCGCCGGCTCGCGTTCGTCGGGCCGCGCGGCGCGAGCTACAGCGCGCAGTCGCGCGCCACTTCGTTCGAGCAGGCGATCGGGCGCGGCGACGCGTTCGACGCGACACTCGCGCACGTGCTCGACACGCCGTCCGACACGCATGCAAGCGGCGTCGACGCCGCACGGCAACTGTTCGCGAACGGCAAGCGGCCCGACGGCGTGTTCTGCTCGTCCGACCTGCTCGCGCTCGGCGTGATCGACGTCGCGCGCAGCGAATTCGGGTTGCGCGTGCCGGACGACGTACGCGTGATCGGCTTCGACGACATCCCGGCCGCCGATTACGATGCGTACCGCCTCACGACGCTGCGGCAGGACACGCGCGGCCTCGCGCAGGCGGCGGTCGACCTGCTCGCCGACCGGATGCAGGCGTTCGACGGCCCGTCGCGCACGCGCATCGTGCCGGTCACGCAGGTGGTGCGGGCCAGCTGCGCATAACCACGGAGAATCGGGCGCGGCAGCGCCGCGCGTCACTTCAACCCGCCCGCGAACCCGCGCAACAGGTAGCGTTGCACATAGCCGGCCACGGCCAGCGTGGGCAGCGATGCCATCAGCCCCGCGCTCATCAGGTCGCCCCAGTCGATGCCGTTCTCCGTCACGTAGCCGGCAATCGCGAGCGGCAGCGTGAAGCGGCTCGGCGTCGACACGAACAGCAGCGCGATCAGGAATTCGTTCCACGCGGCGATGAACACGAAAATTGCGGTCGCGATCAGCCCCGGCGCGCACAGCGGCAGCACGATCTGCACGAGGCGGCGCGCGAGCCCCGCGCCGTCGATGCATGCGGCTTCCTCGTATTCGATCGGCACGTCGCGCACGAACGCGAGCAGCATCCAGATCGCCATCGGCAACGCATAGATCTGGTACGCGAGCATCAGGCCGAGCGTCGAATCGAGCAGGTGCAGCCGCTTCGCGAGCGCGAACAGCGGCACCGCGATCGTGATCGGCGGCATCAGCTTCAACGCGAGCACGAGCACCAGGAACAGCAGGTCGAGCCGCGCCGGAAACCGCAGCCGCACGAGCGCATACGCGGCCGGAAACGCGAGCGCCAGCGCGAGCAGCGTCGTGCCGAAGCCGACCAGCAGCGAATTGAACAGTGGCGCGCCGATGCCGTTGGACCAGACCGACGCGAAATGCTCGACGGTCGGCGCGGCCGGCCAGATCCGCAACGGGTGATCGAGGCGTTCGAGCGTCGGCATGAAGGCCGCGCCGGCCATCCACAGGCACGGCAGCAGCAACAGCGCGAGCGCGGCGATGCGCAGTGCCCACGGCATCGCGCGACCGAATGCGGCGCCCGTTCGCGCGCCCGTGATGCGAGCGGGTTGCGCCGTCATGCGCGCCGCTTGCGAACCGTCTGCCATACGTACCCCGAGACCAGCAGCGCGGACGCCGCGAGCATCAGCACCGACGCGGCGCTCGCCGGCCCGACGTTGAAGAAGCGGAAGCCCGTGTCGTAGATATAGGTCGACAGCGTCTGCGTCGCGTTGCCGGGGCCACCGCCCGTCAGCGCATAGACCTTGTCGAACAGCTTGAACGTGTCGATCGAGCGCAGCAGCAGCGCGAGGCCGATCTGCGGCGCCGCGAGCGGCAGCGTGATGTCGCGCAGGCACTGCCACTCGCTCGCGCCGTCGGTGCGTGCGGCTTCGTACAGCTCCTGCGGGATCGACTGCAGCCCGGCGAGCACGATCAGGAACGCCATCGGCGTCCACTGCCACACGTCGACGAGCGCGAGCGACCACAGCGCGAGATGCGGATCGGACAGCCAGCGCACGCCTTCGATGCCGAACGCCGCGAGCAGCGCGTTCAGGAAGCCGTCGAAGTTGAGCCAGTTGCGCCAGATTGCCGAGCACACGAGCGTGGACAGCATCATCGGCAGGATCGCGAGCGGCAGCGCGATGCGCCGCCCCGGAAACGCGCGCACGAACAGCAGCGCGAGGCCGAAACCCAGCGCGACTTCGGCGAGCGACGCGACGATCGTGAAGCGCAGCGTGTTGCCGAAGCCGGCCGTGAACGCGTCGTCGCCGAGCACCGCGCGATAGTTCGCGAGCCCGGCGAATGCACGGCGGCCGGCCGAGTAGTCGACCTGGCAGAACGAATCGATCAGCACCTGCGCGACCGGATACAGCGCGAGCGCGGCGAGCACCAGCAGCGCGGGTCCGAGCAGCGCGACGAACGGCAGGCTACGGCCGAAGGCTTTCATGCGCTGGGTCCCGGCGAGCGTTCGAGGCGAGCCGTCACTTGCCGGCCGCGGCCGTCGCCTGCGCGATCTTCTGCTGCGCCTGGCGCAGCGCGGCGTCGGGCGCGGCCTGCCCGGTCAGCGCGAGCTGCAGCTGGTCGCCGAGAATGCTCTCGACCTGCTGCCAGTCGTTCACGCGCGGCCGCGCACGGCCGGCTTCGAGCGCCTTCAGCTGATCCGGATACCAGCGGTACTGGCGCACCAGCGCCGGATCGTTGAACACGCTGCGGCGGGTCGGCGGAATGCCGATGCCGGCGAGGCGCGTCTGCGTGTCGCGGGCGGTCAGGTACGCGAGGAAATCCTGCGCGAGCTTCGCGTGCGGCGCGTCCTTCGGGATGCCCATCTGCCAGATGCCGAGCATCGGCGCCGGGCCGGCGGTCTGCCCGGGCGGCGGCTGCAGCGCGATCTGGCCGACCACGCGCGACTGCTTCGGATCGTCGAGCGCCGGCACCCACGCCGGCCATACCTCGATCGACTGCGCGGCCGTGCCGCGCTGCAGCGCATCGCGCACTTCCGCCGCGCCGTACACGTCGACGTCCTTCGGCGCGGACGCCTTCAGCGCGAGGAAGGTCTTCAGCGCGGCCTGCGCTTCACGCGAATCGATCGTCACGTTGCCGGCGCGGTCGAACACGTCGCCGCCATAGGCCCACAGGATCGGCAGGAAGCCCGTCACGACCGGGTTGCCCTTCGTGCCGCGGAACACGACGCCCGACACGCTCTTGTCCGCGCCGCCGACGGTCTGCGCGATCTTCAGCACGTCGTCCCAGTTGCGCGGCGGCTGCAGCTTGTACTTCGCGAGCAGGTCCTTGCGGTACGCGAACATCTCGACGTTGCCGACGATCGGCAACGCGTACAGCGCACCGGCCGCGTTGCGGCCGAGCGCGACGGTGGACGGCACGAGATCGGCATCCGCGAGTGACGCGGGCAGCGGCTTCAGCCATCCGTTGCCGATGAATTCGGGCGCCCACGTGTCGTCCATCATCACGAGGTCGTACGCGCCGGTGCCTTCGCGCATCGACAGCTTGAGCTTCTGGTACAGGTTCGCGTTCGGCAGCTTGAGCAGCTCGATCTCGGTACCCGGGTGCAGCTTGTTGAAGCCGGCGACGGCGTCGGCCAGCCCCTTGCCGTAGATATCGTCGCGGCCTGCGATGACGAGATCCGCGGCAACGGCGTGCGTGGCGGCGAAGGACAGCGCAAGGGCGGCGGACAGCGCGCGCAGGCGGCTCAGCAAGGTCATGAGGTCTCTCTCGTTCGGCGTGGTGGCGGGACGGCCGGCCGTTGCACACGTGTGCAACGCGGGGGATGCTTCCGGCCGCCTGTAGCGAACGCCATTGTTCACGCCGATCGTTAAGAATTTATGGCACACGGCGATCGCCGGTGCGCGGCGCCTGCCGAGCGCTTGCCACGGCGAATCGGGCGGCAACCCGGCCGCCCGCCAACCGCCTGCTGCTCGCCGCCCGTTGCCCGTTGCTCGTTGCTCGTTGCTCGTCGCTCGTTGCTCGTCGCTCGTCGCTCGTCGCCGGCCGCCCGCGTTTCGCGCGCCGTGTCGCATACCCTGCGCTTAAAAGTTCACACGAATGCCCGCCATCACCGCCAGTTGCCGGGTCGAGTTGCTGTTCGCGAGCACCGGGATCTGCGCGTAGTTCACCGCGTTACCGTCCGCGTCGGTGCCGAGCCCCTTCCCGCTCGCGATCTGGCCGATCGCGACCGCATACAGCGCCGTGCGCTTCGACAGGCTGTAGTTCGTGCCGACGTTCACCTGGTGGAACCGCGTCGTGCCGCGCCCGTCGGTGTGGGCTGCGTTGAAGATGTACGCGACGCCGCCCTGCAGCGCGGGGGTGAACATATACGTGGCGTTCACCTCGCCGATATCGAACGTGAACGCCTGCGTGCGCGGCTGCGCGGTGGTCGAGAAATAACGGCTGTCGCCGAGGCGCGTATGCGTATAGGTGAGCGCGATCGTCGCGTCGCCGAACGTGACCGAGCCGCCCGCGCCGAACGCGCGCATCGAGCCCGCATCCTGCAGCAGGCAATACATCGCGCCCGGGTTGCTGCACGCGAAATCGCCGATATAGCCGTTCGCGCCGCCGAGCGCCGCGTCGAGCGGCTGGTGCAGGTCGAGGTAGCCGACCGAGAACGCAACCGGCGCGCGCGTGTACGTCGCGGCCAACGCGTAACCGCGCTTCGCGGAGAAATCGCCGGCCTGCCCGCCGACGCTGAACGTGCCGCCGAACGTGAGGCCGTTGAAATCGGCGCTGGTGAACTTCACCGCGTTGTTGAAGTTGAACGCGGCGTTCAGGTTGTCGACGTCGCCGAGATGCGAGCCGTACGGCGTCGCCCAGTTGTTGCTCGACACGTACGCGCCGAGCATGTCGGTGTACGAGTCGTACTGCCGGCCGAGGCCGAGCGTGCCGATCCCGTCCTGGCGCAGCCCGACCCATGCCTGCCGGCTGAAGGCCGTGCCGCCCTGCAGCGCCTGCCCGTTCGCCGAAAGAAACTGCTGCTCGAGCGTGAACACCGCATTGAGCCCGCCGCCGAGCGGCTCGGCGCCCTGGAAGCCGAATCGTGACGGCACGAGGTTGCCGCCGCCCATCTGCCATGCATGACCGCCGCCCGTGCTGCCGTCGGCGCGCGTGAACTGCTGATTCGTCGAGTAGATGATGCCGGTGTCCACGGTGCCGTACAGCGTCACGCTGCCCGAGGTCTGCGCGTGTGCGTGCATGCAACCCAGCGTCGCCGCCGCCGCGGCCAGTCGTCGTCCGATCTTCATGTCCCGCCCCTCTGTTGTCATCGATTCGCAGTGCAGATCGATGGGGTTATCGATATGGGTGACAGGACTCTATCCAGCGAAAATTCAGGACCTCTATCGCAAATCGGCAAACAGTCGCACGCGTTGCTTGCGACGGTGCCCGGCGGCGCCGTCGCGGCGCGCGCGCATCATTCGGGGCGCGTCGTCTGCGACGGCAGCTCGCCGAACAGGTCGCGATACTCGCGCGCGAAATAGCCGAGGTGCGTGAACCCCCAGCTCGCGGCAGCCTCGCCGACGCCGAGCTGCTGCACAGGCGTCGTGCGCAGCAGGCGGCGCACCGCGTTCAGCCGAATCGTGCGCAGATAGCCGACCGGCGTGACGTCGGCCACGCGTTGGAAGCTCGTTTGCAGCGTGCGGCGGCTGCAGCGCAGCGCGCGACACAGTTCGAGCACGGTGACGGGTTCCTCGGGCCGGTCGCGCAGATGCTTCTCGCAACGGCTCACGATGTCGCTGTAAGTGGCGTGCGTGATGTCGCGACGCTCGACGCCGATGCCCTGCTCGAGCGCATCGAGGAACATGCCGAGCATCGCGTCGCGGAACATCTTGCGGGTGGCCGCGTATTCGAGGTGGCCCGGGTTGCGCTGCGCATCGTCGATCAGCGACGACAGCCGCGCGCCGAGCGCGACGCCCTGCTCGTCGGACAGCCGCGTCACGTGGCGCAGCTTGCGCGCGCCGGACGCGCCGAATTCGGCTTCGCACAGCTCGTCGACCATGTCGGACGCCGCGCTGATCCCGACGAGCCCCATCCCCTCCGGCGTGTGGAATTCGAAATCCTCGCCGGCGCGCAGCGCGAGCAGCGCATAGCCGTCGACGGGCTGGCCCTGGAACGTGCCCGCGAGCGGCACGGACAGCGGCACCGCGAGCGACGTGCGCCCGGCCGGCGCGAGCCCGGTTTGCGCGACGCGCCGGTTGGTCGTTTCGCGGAAGAAGTGGAAATCGTCGTACAGCACCTGCGTGACGGTGCCCTTGAAGCGGCCCGGCGTCATCTGGCGGTACACCTGATGCCAGCCCGCGATCGCGAGCCCGTGATCGTGCACGTCTTCGTGTGAGCGTGACTGGAACAGCATCGGCATCTCCGGTAAAACCCTTAAACGCGGCCGCCGGTTCCCCGGCGCGCAACGCCACAGCTTACCCGTGCAAAATCCTGCGTAGTGCGGTTTCGAACGCAAGACAGGCCGCCGACAGCGCGGCGGCCTGCTCGCCCGTCAGGCGGACGTAGCGGCGGAACGACGGCATCCGGTTCACCACCTCGCTGCCGCCGAACGGCACGATCGCGAGCGTCCAGCAGCCGTCGCGCGCGTCGATCGTGCAGTCGGTCAGGTGCAGCGGCCGCAGCGCATCGGCCAGCGACGGCTCGGCGACCAGCGCGGCCAGCGTGTCGGCGAATCCGGGGTCGCATCCTGGAGCGGCCAGCGCGTCGATACCCGTGCAGCGCAGCCAGCCGGTCTGCCGCACGCGCGCGCTGCCCTGCACGGCCGGGCCGCACGCGGTGGCCGCCACCTTCACGCTGATCGTGTGCATCAGGAACTGGCGGTCGACGCGCTCGTCGACGCTAACGCGCACGCCGTTCGGCAGCCTCGCCGTCGGACTGCCGACGTGATCGGCATCCCGCTCGGCGCGCAGATCGGCCAGCACGCGCGCGGCGATCGCGCCGGGCCGGTGGCCGGGCGGCGGCGCATCGGGCGCCGCGCGCCAGCGGGCGAGCGCGATCTTCACGATGCGACGTGCTCGTTGCGCAGCACTTCCTCGACCGGCACCGGCTTGAACGGATGCCGGCGCTGCACGACGAGCGTCCAGAACAGCGCGTACAGCGCGGTGAGCCCGAGCATCGCGCCGAACGGCACGTAGATGTCGCGCGCGTTCATGCCCGGCGGCGTGATGTACCAGATCGCGAGAATGATGCCGACGCTCGACACGATCTGCGGCAGCGGGAACAGCGGCGAACGGTACGGGCGCGGCAGGTCCGGGCGGCGAATCCGCAGCATCACGACCGACGCGGTGACGAGCAGGTACGCGGTGCCCCACGCGCAGGTGGCGGCGAGCACGAGGTGCAGGATGCTGTCGAGATTGCCGTTGATCAGCCACGCGTGGAAGATCGGCACGATCGCCGCCGCCACGATGCCGACCACTGGCGTCTTGAAGCGCGGATGCAGGTACGCGAAGCAGCGCGGCAGCGCGCCGTCAATCGCCATCCCGTACAGGATGCGCGGCAGCCCGGCCATCAGCGTGTTGATCGTCGCGGCACCGGCGCACAGGAACGCGATGCCGAACCACACGCGGCCGAACGGCCCGAGCACCTGCAGCGCGAACGCAGGAATCGCGCCCGGCGTGTCGAGCAGGTGCGTGAGGCCGTCGGCGCTCACCGGTACGTTCGCGACCTGGCGGCGGATCGCCGCGCCGTACAGGAACATGCAGATCGCGACGCCGACGAGGCCCAGCGCCATCGCGCGCGGAATCGTCTTGCCCGGCGACTTCATTTCCGGCGCGAGCGGCGTGACGAACTCGCAGCCGACGAACATGAACATCGCCATCCCGACCAGCGACAGCACGGCCGGCACCGACGTGCCGACTTCCGAGCCGCCGAACCAGCCGTCGAGATGCACGGCCGGCGCGGCCGCGAGCCCGAGAATCCCGAAGATCATCAGCGACAGCCACATGCCGGCCGTCAGCACGATCTCGAGCTTGCTGAACACCTTGATGCCGATGATGTTGGTGATCGCGAACGTGACGACGAGGCCGACACCGACGAGCCACGAGCTGTTGTGCTTCTCGAACGCGGCATTCAGCGATTCGAAATTGACGAGCGCCATGATGCCGCTCAGGATCGTTTCCGCCGTGCCGGCGAACACGTGCACGAGGAAATACGCGGAGATCGTGCCGGTGATCGCCCAGAAGCGGCCGAGCCCGCACGACAGGTAATCGTAAACCGAGCCGGCCGTCGGCAGCATCGCGGCGGCTTCGGAGAAGGTGGTCGCCTGCGCCTGCATCATCACGAACGCGATGATCATCGCGACCGCGAACGCCCAGCCGCCCATTCCGAAGCCCGACGTCGCGGTGAGAATCACCGGGCTTGCCATGATGAGGCCGACGGCGCTCGCCAGCGCGGTCGGAAAGCCGACCGCACCCGCCTTCAGCGCCGTGCCGCCGCCCGCTTCAGCCGGCGTGCCGCCGGGCGTATCGCCCGCTGCGCCGGTAACTCCAGACCATCCCGACATCCTTGTCTCCTTCCTGTGTCGACCCCGGCCGCCGCTTCGTCGGCGGCCGGGGTTCCATGGCTTTGCGGTCAGCCCGGGGCGGCGCTCAAGCGCTTCGATTCCCGGGCCCCTTGTCGATCACAACTCGATCCGATGTCGAAAAAATACGCAGGCAAAATAATCCGGTCATAGCGCAAATTGGCAAACCGGCGGCGGCTACGCTGCCCGCCGCCGGCGCGCCGTCACGGGGTCACACCGTCACGCGAACGGCACGGCCTCGAAGCCCGCCGCGAGCGCGTCGACGATCCGGTCGAGCTGCTCGCGCTGGATCACGAGCGGCGGCGACAGGATGATCTTCGTGCCGACCGGGCGCACCAGCACGCCGTTCTCGCGCGCGACTTCCGCGACCGCGTTCGCATAGCCCGAGAGCGGGTCGATCGGCTCGCGCGTGTCCTTGTTCGCGACCAGATCGAGCGCGAGCATCAGCCCCTTGCCACGCACTTCGCCGACCGCCGCGAAGCGTTCCGCGAACGGCTTCAGCGCTTCGAGCAGATACGCGCCCTGCTTCGCCGCGTTGGCCGGCAGGTCCTCCTTCACGACGATGTCGAGACTCGCGATCGCCGCCGCGCACGCGACCGGATGGCCCGCATACGTGTAGCCGTGCATGATCGCGCCGCCGAAATCGGCGTTCGCGGCGAACGCGTCCTCGATCCGCGCGTTCACGACGGTCGCGCCGAGCGGCACGTAGCCCGACGAGATGCCCTTCGCGAGACACATGATGTCCGGGCGCACGCCCCAGCCGCGGCTGCCGAACATACTGCCGCTGCGGCCGAAGCCCGTCACGACTTCGTCGGCGATCAGCAGGACGCCGTAACGGTCGCACACCTCGCGCACCAGCGGCCAGTAGTTGGCCGGCGGCACGATCACGCCGCCCGCGCCCTGAATCGGCTCCGCGATGAACGCGGCCACCGTGTCGGGGCTCTGGAACTGGATCTCGCGCTCCAGCATCTCCGCGCAGATCCGGCCGAGTGCTTCGGGATCCTGCGTGAACGGGTTGCGGTACAGCCACGGCGTCTCGACGTGGAAGCAGCCCGGCAGGTTCGGCTCATAGTTGCGGCGGAACACCGTGTTGCCGTTCACCGACGCACCGCCGAAGTGCGTGCCGTGATAGCCCTGCTTCAGCGAGATGAACTTCGTGCGGTCGGCCTGGCCGCGCACCTTCCAGTACTGGCGCGCGATCTTCAGCGCGGTCTCGATCGAGTCGGAGCCGCCCGAGCTGTACAGCACGCGGCGCATGCCCTCCGGTTCGAGCATGTCGATCACCTTCTTCGACAGCTCCTCCGCGCGCGGATGCGAAATGCCGTCGAACAGCTGGAAGTATTCGAGCTCGTCGAGCTGGCGCACGATCGCGTCCTTCACTTCCTGGCGGTTGTGGCCGACGTTCACGTTCCACAGGCCCGCGACGCCGTCGACGAGCTTGCGGCCCTGTTCGTCGAACACGTAGCAGCCGTCGCCGCGCACGATGCGGATCGGCTTGCGCTGTTTCATCTCGTTCGGGTGCAGCATCGGGTGCCAGAATTTCGCTTCGTTGTAGCTCATTGCAGTCTCCACTGTCGGATCGGTTGAGGTTGAGGCCGCGCGTCAGTGCGCGATGCAGACGGATTTGGTTTCGGTGAAGCCTTCGATCGCGTACTGGCCGAATTCGCGGCCGATGCCCGATTGCTTGTAGCCGCCGAACGGCATCGACGGGTCGAGCGGGATATGGCAGTTCACCCACACGGTGCCGGCCTCGATCTGCGGCACGAGGTTCATCACGCGGGTCAGGTCGTTGCTCCAGAGGCTCGCCGCGAGGCCGTACGGCGACGCGTTCGCGAGACGCACCGCGTCGGCGGCGTCGTCGAACGGCACGACGACGATTACCGGGCCGAACACTTCGTCGCGCACGATCGCGCTGTCCGGATGCGGATCGGCGATCACCGCCGGCTTCACGTAGTAGCCGGGCAGGTCGTCGACCGGCGTGCCGCCCGCGAGGAACGTGAGACCCGCGCGGCGCGCGCCTTCGATGTGCTGGACGACCTTGTCGCGGTGGTGCGCGGAGACCAGCGGGTTGATCTGCGCGGTCGTGTCGAGGCCCGCGCCGAGCTTCATCGACTGCGCGACGCCCGCGAGGCCGTCCGCGAGCTGCCTGAACTTGCTGCGATGCACATAGATGCGCGAGGCGGCCGCGCACACCTGCCCCTGGTTGAAGAACGCGCCGGCCGCGACGCCGTCGAGCGCCTGTGCGACGTCGATGTCGTCGAGCATCACGATCGGGTTCTTGCCGCCGAGCTCGAGCGAGAAGCGCGTCATGTTCTGCACGGCCGCCGCGCCGACCAGCTTGCCGGTCGCGGTCGAGCCCGTGAACGAGATCTTCGCGATCGACGGGTGGCTCGCGAGCGCGGCGCCGCACACGCGGCCGCCGGTGACGACGTTGAACACGCCGGGCGGCACGCCGGCCTCGCGTGCGAGCTCGGCCAGGCGCAGCGCGGTGAGCGGCGTTTCCGGCGACGGCTTCAGCACGATCGTGCAACCGGCCGCGAGCGCGGGAATCAGCTTCCACACCGCGATCATCAGCGGGAAATTCCACGGCACGATCGCTGCGACCACGCCGACCGGCTCCTTGCGCGTATAGGCCGTATAGCGCGCGCCGGGCGGGAACGGGATCGACACGTCGAGCGTCTGGCCGGTGATCTTGGTCGCCCAGCCGGCCATGTAGCGCACGTATTCGACGCTCGCGCCGACCTCGATCGCGCGCGACACGTGGATCGACTTGCCCTGGTTCAGCGTTTCGAGTTGCGCGAGCGTTTCGGCGTCGGCTTCGATCAGGTCGGCGAGTTTCAGCAGGATGCGTTCGCGGTCGGCAGGGCGCAGGCCGCTCCACACACGGGTGTCGAATGCGTGCTTCGCGCTGGCGACCGCGCGGTCGACGTCGTGTGCGTCGGCGTCCGCCACCGTCGCAAGCCGCCCGCCCGTCGCGGGGTCGTACACGTCGAGCCGCGCGGCCGCGTGCGCGGGCTGCATTTCACCGTCGATGAAGAGGCCGAAGTCGCGCGCAACGAAGGTGCGCACGGTGTCGCTGACGGCGACGAAATTCGTGGTGCTCATGGGCGTCTCGAGGATTGTCGTGGCTGGACCGCGTGCACACGGGCACGCGGGCGTCGTTCCACTGTATCGACGAGGGTTCGCGCCCGGTGAGCGCAAATTGGCAGCGCGTGGGCGCTGGGTGGGCGGGTTCGAATCCCGCGGGATGGCTGGCGATCGCGAAAGGTTCGAAGTCCGGATCGCAATTATCCGATGAATTACAGGAACAACGCCCCCACCAGTTCCGTGCGGTTCGACACCCCGAGCTTGCGGTACATCCGCATCAGGTGCGTCTTGACGGTCGGCTGGCCGAGCGCGAGATCGCGGGCGATCTCCTTGTTCGAGCGGCCGTCGCGCACGAGGCGCGCGATCTGCTCCTCACGGTAGGTCAGCCGCTCCTCGCAGCCGATCCGGTGGATCCCACGCCGCGCGCGCAGCAGCGGGCTCAGCGCGGCTTCGGCCACCGGCTGCAGCCGCGCGAGCGCATCGATCTCGCCGGACGCGAACCGCCCGGCCGTGCTGTTGCCGGCCACGCCGCCGCGCGTGTCGCCCGCCTCGAAGCGCAGCAGCGAGAACGCGCCGACCGTGCGGCCCGCGTCGCGCAGCCAGATCTCGACCACGTCGGCTACATCGTGCCGCCGCAGGAAGCGGGTCCAGTACGCGGACGCGTCGCGCCGTTCGTCAGGCAATTGGGACGCAAGCGTGACGACCGCGCGCTCGCCTGCCGCGCAGCGCGACGGATGCAGCGGATCGAGCATCCGGTAGCGCGCGACATAGGTGCGATGCATCGATTCCGGCATCCCGAACAGCTCGAAATCGGCCGGCTCGCCGCTCTGGTCGAGCCGGTAGAACACGATCGCGGACGGGCTCGCGAACGCGTCGAACGCGTCCACGCACGCGCGCAGCGCGCGTGGCCAGTCGGCGGCGGCCGGGTCGGCGGGAACGGATGAGGTCGGCATGGTGGAATCGGCTGGCGGGCGAACTTATCGAAGATCGAAGTTCGGGCCAGCCTACCGACGCCGAAAAGCGCCGGTGAGCACAAATCGGCAAATCGTCCCGGCCCGGACGGCATCGCGGGTTCGGCCGGGACGATATAAGCGCGCAATGCGGCGCGCCCGCAAGTCAGCGTGCGTTCGCGGCGAACGTGTCGCAGGCGCTCAGTTCGCCCGATTGCATCCCGCGCCGCAGCCAGTACACGCGCTGGTCGCTGGTGCCGTGCGTGAAGCTCTCCGGCACGACATAGCCCTGCCCTTGCTGCTGCAGCCGGTCGTCGCCGATCGCGGCCGCCGCCTTCAGCCCCTGCTCGAAATCGCCGGGTTCCATCAGCCGCTGGTTCGCGCGCTGCGCGTTGTTCGCCCACACGCCGGCAAAGCAGTCGGCCTGCAGCTCCATCCGCACCGACAGCGCGTTCGAGTGCGCCTGGCTCGCCCGCCGGCGCGCGGCGTCGACCTTGTCGGAAATACCGAGCAGGTTCTGCACATGGTGGCCGACCTCGTGCGCGATCACGTAAGCCTGCGCGAAATCGCCGCCCGCGCCGAAACGCTTGCGCAGTTCGTCGTAGAAGCCGAGGTCGATGTACACCTTGCGGTCGCCCGGGCAGTAGAAAGGCCCCATCGCGGTCTGGCCCGTGCCGCATGCGGTCGGCGTCGAGTTCGTGAACATCACGAGCGTCGGCGGCTGGTACTGCGCGTGCAGCTGGGTATTGAACACGCCCGTCCACGTGCGCTCGATATTGCCGAGCACCTTGCGCGTGAACACGACGTTCGGTTCGTTCGCCGCCGCGCCCTGCCGCTGCGCGGGTACGGGCTGCGCCTGCTGCTGGCGGCCCTGCAGCGCCGACGCGCCTTCGAGTATCACGCGCGGGTCGATCCCGAAGAAATACGACGCGGCGAACGCAACCACGATCGTGCCGATGCCGATCGTCGCGCCACGCCCGCCGCCGAACCCGCCGGCGCCGCGGCGATCCTCGACGTTCGTGCTTTCCGTTTCGTCGTCCAGCCTCATAGCCGGCCCTCCCTGTTCTTGTCGATGGTCCGGCACGCGAGCGCGCACCGGGCGATAGGTTGTCGTGACACGATCCCCTGCCGATACAAGAGCCGCGCACGGGGGTGCGTACTCCTGCCGGGATCGTCGGCCTGCCGCTCCGC
Organism: Burkholderia sp. AU15512; assembly: GCF_002223325.1. Lineage (NCBI taxonomy): Bacteria > Pseudomonadati > Pseudomonadota > Betaproteobacteria > Burkholderiales > Burkholderiaceae > Burkholderia > Burkholderia sp. AU15512. Next base: position 609,332 of record NZ_NKEX01000006.1, on the reverse strand, counting down.
TCGCACGACGGAATCGGCCGGCCGATGCGCCGCGCGTCGATGCGCGGCCCGCCCGCGCTATTCTGCCGGGCTTTCGTGACTTATCGCAAAAATGTGGAGGATAGAGCGATTCGGCGCCGCACATCGTCAGCCTTTGCAAAATGGCTCGCGGCCGCTCCGATCGCCCGGATGCCGCCCGCGTTCATCCTTTCGGCTGATACCGGCGCGCGCCGGCGCCGCCTAAAGTGACCGGAAACGACACCATTCCGGAGCACGACATGACCCACCCGCCACCCCGCACGATCGCGATCACCGGCGCCGGCACCGGTATCGGCGCCGCGTGCGCGCGCCGCTTCGCCCGCCGCGGCGACCGCGTCGTGCTGATCGGGCGGCGCCAGGCGCCGCTCGACGCGCTGGCCGCCGAAACGGGCGGCCTCGCGCTGGTCGGCGACGCCGCGAGCACCGCCGACTGGGCCCGCTTCCTGCCGCAGGTCGCCGAACGCTTCGGCCGCGTCGACGCGCTCGTCGCATGCGCGGGCGGCCACGGCCTCGGCCGCGCGGACGAAACCGACGACGCGCAATGGCGCGACGCAATGCACGCGAACCTCGACACCGCGTTCGTCAGCGCGCGCGCGTGCCTGCCCGACCTGATCGCGCAGCGCGGCAGCATCGTGCTGGTCGCGTCGATCGCCGCGCTCGCGGCCGGCCCCGGCGTGTGCGGCTACACGGTCGGCAAGCACGCGCTGCTCGGGCTCGCCCGGTCGCTCGCACGTGACTACGGGCCGCACGGCGTGCGGGCGAATGCGGTGTGCCCCGGCTGGGTCCGCACGCCGATGGCCGACGCGGAGATGGAACCGCTGATGTCGGCGCACGGTGACACGCTCGACGGCGCGTACGCACGCGTCAGCGCCGACGTGCCGCTGCGGCGCGCCGCAGACCCTGACGAGATCGCGGCCGTGTGCGCGTTCCTCGCGTCACCGGACGCGTCGTTCGTGACCGGCGCGACGCTCGTCGCCGACGGCGGCGCGATGGTCGTCGACGTGCCGACGCTCACGTTCGACAAGCTTTGATGCGCGCGGGTGCGCCTCTCGCGTGACGTACGCGTCGCGGGCGGCGTTGCGCGCACGTCCTCTCGTCCTCCCGCTCCAGCGCCTGCCCACGCACGCGCGCCGCGCCGCCCGCTTCTTTCCCGCCCCCGAAAATCCGCTACCATCGACCGATCCCGCCGCCCCGCCCGGCCCCGCCTCACGGTTCGAACGTCGATGAACATCCGGTTTCTTGAAACCTTCGTCTGGCTCGCGAAGCTGGAAAATTTCCGGCTCACGGCCGAAAAACTGCACACCACACAGGCGGCCGTGTCGAGCCGCATCGCGTCGCTCGAGGAAGCATTCGACGTGCGCCTGTTCGACCGCAACACGCGCTCGGCCACGCTCACGCCCGCCGGGCGCCGCATGCTCGCGTACGCGGAGCGGATCGTGCGCCTCGACGGCGAAATGCGCCGCGACATCGATGCGGCGAGCGATGCGGGCCTGATCCGGATCGGCGTGATCGAATCGATCGTGCACAGCTGGTTCCCCGCGCTGATGGCGCAACTGCGCGAGCGCTATCCTCGCCTCGACGTCGAGATCACGAGCGACACGACGCTGCACCTGATCCGCCTGCTCAGCACCGACGGCGTCGACCTGATCCTGCAGACCGACCCGGTGCCCGGCCCCGATTTCACGAACCTGCCGCTGTGCGAATTCCCGGTGCGCTGGGCGGCCAGCCCGCGCCTCGGGCTCGGCGGCCAATCGCTCGACGTCGCACGCCTCGCGGCATTCCCGATCATCAGCTTCTCGCGCCACTCGGGGCCGCACGCAACGATCGAGCGGCTGTTCGCGGCCGTCGAGCGGCCGGCCAGCATCAACTGCATCACGTCGGTCGCCGCGATGATCCGCCTCGTCGCCGACGGTTTCGGCGTGGCCGCGCTGCCGCCCGCGATCATCGGGCGCGAACTCCACGAAGGCACGCTCGAACTGCTCGACGTCGAACCCGAATTCCCCGCGCTGCCTCTGGTCGCGACGTATCGCAGCCAGGGCCTGCCGGTGGCCGCGCGCATCGCGGAACTGGCCAGCGAAGTCGCGCGCGCGATGGCCGCCGCCGCGCATCACGCAAAGACGGCCGCGCCCGACAACGTGAGCAAAGCACCCGCCCGTCCCGCGACAAAAGCCGCAGCGAAAGCACCGGCAAAAGCGAAACGCACGACGCCATCCGCCCCGCCCGCCGCGAAACGCCGCCCGCGCCGCTCATAAGAAAACCTGTTCACCGCGAATTTGTTTTCTTGTTGGACGGGCGCGGCCCGTCTTCGGGAAACTGCGGTTCCTGACACCCCGTCACGAGGAACCCCGCGATGACCCGCCTTTCCCTTCCGCACGGCCAGCTTTGCGTCTGGACGGATATCGACTCCGCGCACGAAGCCGATTTCAACGCGTGGTACGACCGCGAGCACATGCAGGAGCGTGTCGCGATTCCCGGCTTCACGCATGCGCGGCGCTTTCGTGCGACCGATCGCGGCCCGCGCAAGTACCTCGCGCTTTACGTGACGGACGCGCTCGACGTGTTCCATGGCGATGCATACCGGCGCGCGTTCACGCAGCAGACCGCATGGTCGCTCGCGAACTTCGATCGCATGACGGGCACGCAGCGACGCGTCGGAGAACTGACGATCGAGGCCGGCGACGGTGAAGGCGCGCATCTCGCGCTGTTCGTGCTGCCGCCCGATCGCATCGATGTGCCGCAGCTGCGCGAGCGTTTCGACGACGTGCTGCACGAACCGGGCATCCACGCGGCACGACTGTTTTGCACCGCGCCCGAGCTGTCCGCGCCGATCGGCGCCGATGCGGCCGCCCGCCCGGCGGCCGATGCACTCGTGCTGATCGAAGGCAGCGATGCGGCCGCGACCCGCCGCGTGGCCGCCACGCTCGCCGGGCACGACGACGTGCGCACCTTCGCGCTTCTGTGGCGCGCCGCCGCGCCGCTGCATGTCACGCGCGGCGACGTCGAAACCGAACCCGCTGCCGCGGCATGTTCGGCCTGATCGCCCACGCCGGCCGCACCGCAGGCGCGACGCACACCCTCGCATCGGTCCGGCATTTCATCCCGTTCCCCATCACGACACGCCCGACACCATGAACACGCTCGCCCAGCCCGCCGCCCACGCGCCCCGCCGCGTCCGCACCAGCCGACTCGCGACCGCGAGCATGATCGGCACGTCGCTCGAGTGGTACGACTTCACGATCTACAACACGCTCGCCGCACTCGTCTTCAACCACCTGTTCTTTCCGTCGGTCGATCCGCTGGCCGGCACGATCCTCGCGTTCTCGACCTATGCGGTCGGCTACGTGTCGCGCCCGCTCGGCGGCTTCGTGTTCGGCAATCTCGGCGACCGCCTCGGCCGCCGCGCCGTGCTGATGCTCACGCTCGTGCTGATGGGCGTGACGACCGCATTGATGGGCGCGCTGCCGACCTACGCGCAAGCCGGCATCCTGAGCCCGATCCTGCTCGTCGCGCTGCGCTTCGTGCAGGGCGTCGCGCTCGGCGGCGAATGGGCCGGCGCGGTGCTGCTGTCGGTCGAGCACGGCGACCAGAAGCGGCGCGGGCTGTCCGCATCGTGGACGCAGATCGGCCCGTCGTTCGGCACGCTGCTCGGCACCGGCTGCATCGCGCTCGTGACGCTTGCGACCACGTCCGGCGACTTCCTGTCGTGGGGCTGGCGCGTACCGTTCGCGGCCAGCGCGCTGCTCGTCGTGTTCGGCTTCTGGCTGCGGCGCGGCGTCGACGAAACGCCGCAGTTCGAGCAGCTCGCCGAATCGCACGCGACCGCCGAGGTGCCCGTCGCCGACGTGCTGAAGTATCACTGGAAGCGCCTGCTGATCGCCGGCGGCTCGCGGATCGGCTCGGACGTGCTGTATGCGCTGATCGTCGTGTTCACGCTCACCTACGTGACGACCGTGCTGCACCTGTCGCGCCCTGTCGCCTTGACAGCCGTGATGATCGGCACGGCCTGCAACGCGCTCGCGGTGCCGGTCTTCGGCGCGCTGTCGGACCGCTTCGGCCGCCGGCCCGTGTATCTCGCCGGCGCGCTCGCCGGCATCGTGTGGGCGTTCGTGTTCTTCACGCTGCTCGATTCGGCGCGCCCCGGCGCGATCGTCGCGGCCGTCTCGATCGGCCTCGTGATCCACGCGGTGATGTACGGCCCGCAAGGCGCGTTCGTGACCGAACAGTTCCCGACCCGCGTGCGCTACGCGGGCTCGTCGCTCGCGTACACGCTCGCCGGCATCGTCGGCGGCGGCTTCGCGCCGCTCGTGATCGCCGCGCTGTTCCGGCAGACGGGCACGACGACGGCCGTGTCGCTGTATGTCGCCGCCGCGCTCGTCGTCACGTCGATCGCGCTCCTCGTCGCACGCGAAACCGCGCACAAGCCGCTCGCGGATTGAACGTCGCCGCCGGTAAGCCGTTTCATTCCTTCGCAATTCAAACTGATACGCATATGCCAACCCTGTCGTTCAATGTCATTCCCCGGAAAGGTGCGCCGGGCACCGTCGACGTCGAGATCGCGCGCGTCGTGATCGCCGGCTGGGCCGGCCGCGATCCGGCCGCGATCCAGGCGCATATCGACGAACTCGCGGCGCTCGGCGTCGCGCCGCCGTCGACCACGCCCTGCTTCTATCGCGTGTCGGCCGCGCTGCTCACGCAGGCGCCTGCGATCGGCGTGCTCGGCGCACGCTCGGGCGGCGAGATCGAATGCGTGCTGGTCGACAGCCCGGCAGGCACGCTCGTGACCGTCGGCTCCGATCATACGGATCGTGAGGTCGAAGCCTACGGCGTCGCGGTGTCGAAGCAGGTGTGCGCGAAACCGCTCGGCCACGACGCGTGGCTTTATGCGGACGTTGCGGATCACTGGGATGCGATCGAGATGCGTTCGTGGCTGATTTCGCGCGATGGCGGGCGGACGGCGTACCAGCACGGCGCGGTGAGTGGTTTGCTTGCGCCCGAGATGCTGTGGCAGCGCTTCGATGACGGTCGGACGATGCCCATACGCGCAGCGATGTATGGCGGCACCGTTGCCGTGCATGGCGTGATCGCGGCAATGGGTGACGGCGAGGCGTTCGAGATGGAGCTGCACGATCCGGTGCTCGGGCGCAGCCTTCGGCACCGCTATGCGGTGGAGGTGTTGCCGGTCGTGGCATAACGGGCAACGAGGCGCGGCACATGGGCGCGCCAGCGTTCTGTCGCCGCGCCGGCTCCCGCTAATACGCTTAAAAGCAGTGATAGTCGGGAAAGTTGAACTGCGAGTTGCCGCAATACAGCACACCAGCCAGGTTGGTACACCCGCTCAATGCAAGCATCATTGCGCCCGCAACCGATACTTTCCACCCGAAATGCAACATCGCGCCCCCGTTTCCGCCTTTTCGACATGAGCCGACATGATGCGCATCGGACGGGCCCGGGTATGTGGAGAATTGTTGTGCCGCGGGTGCTGCGGTTCGCCATCGTGCCAGCCCGTACCGGAGCATGGACCCAGGCACGGGCCGTTGCTCACTTGAGACACCCGAGCCCCGCCAGCGTCGCCTCGACCGCCGCATCGAGCGGCGTCACCGGCTCGCGGCCGAGCACCGCGGTCACCCGCGTGTTGTCGAGCCGGATCGGCTCGCGCCACAGGTAGCGCATCTCGAGCAATTCGCGCAGCGTCGTGACGAACGGCGCCGCCGCCCACACGAACCACCACGGGAACTTGCGCACCGTCGGCCGCAGCCCATGCCGCTGCGCGACGCGGCGCACGGCCTCCGCCATCTGCGTGCCATCCGCATCCCAATGCCCGCCGAGATGAAAGCGCGCGAACGGCTCCAGCGTGTCGCGCCGCTCGATCAGCTCGACCATCGCGCGCGCGGCGTCCGGCACGTACGACCATTGGTGCCCGATGCCATCCCGCCCCGGCACGCTGATGGACGCAACCGGCTGCCCGGCCTTGACGAACCCCGCCGCGAACCAGCTGTTGCCGGTGAGCTTCGGCCCGAAGAAATCGCCGGCCCGCACGATGATCGTGCGGACGCCCTGCCCGGCCGCATCCTGCAGCCGGCGCTCCAGCTCGACGCGGATCGCGCCCTTGCGCGTCGACGGATGCTGCGGCGCATCTTCGACCAGCACCGGAAACGCATCGGCGCCATAGTTGTAGACGGTGCCCGGCAGCACGATGGTCGCCCGCTCCGCCTTCGCCGCCGCGATCGTGTTGTCGATCATCGGCAGCACCTGCCCGGCCCAGTTCCGGTAGCCCGGCGGATTCACCGCGTGCACGATCACGCTGCAGCCGCGCGCGGCCCGGACGACCGCGTCGCGGTCCATCGCGTCGCCGCGCATCCAGGTGATGCCGTCGCGCTCCACGACTTCGACATCGAGCCCGCGCTTCAACCCGCGCACCTGCCAGCCCGCATCGCGCAACTGCCGCGCGACTTCCCCGCCAATTCCGCCGCTCGCGCCGAGCACGAGTGCCTGTCGTTGCGTTCCGCCTGCGTGGGTCGTCATTGCCGCTCTCCTTGAATGAACCGTGATGACACGCATTCTGGCGCCCCTTCGGCTATCAAGGAATTGCCGAACCTAATGGATCGGCTATACATTTATGTATGACCACCGATCTGAACTGGGAACGCTACCGCACCTTTCTCGCCGTGCTGATGGAAGGCTCGCTGTCGGGCGCGGCACGCGCCCTCGGCATCACGCAGCCGACGGCCGGCCGCCACGTCGCGGCGCTGGAGGCCGCGTTCGGCCAGACGCTGTTCACGCGCTCGCCGTCCGGCCTGCTGCCGACCGAGGCGGCGCTCGCGCTGCGCGGCCATGCGGAGGCGCTGCGCAGCGCGGCCGCGGCGTTCGAGCGCGCAGCGGCAAGCCACGGCGCCGGCGTGCGTGGCATCGTGCGGATCTCGGCCAGCGACGTGATCGCCGTCGAAGTGCTGCCTCCGATGCTCGCGCAATTGCGGCGCAATCATCCGGGGCTCGTCATCGAACTGGTGCCGACCGACCGCCTCCAGGACGTGCTCAAGCGCGAGGCCGACATCGCGGTCCGGATGGCGCCGCCCACGCAGGAGGCGCTCGTTGCTAGACGCATCGGCGCGGTCGATGTCGGGCTGTATGCGCGCGACGACTACCTGGCGCGCAACGGGGTGCCCGAGACGACCGACGAACTCGCGCAGCACGCGCTGATCGGCTTCGATACGGTCACGCCGTTCATCCGCTCGATGGGCCGCAGCATGCCGCAGTGGAAGCGCGATGCGTTCTCGCTGCGCACCGACAGCAACCTCGCCCAGCTCGCGATGATCCGCGCCGGCTACGGGATCGGCTTCTGCCAGAGCGGGCTCGCGAAACGCGACGCGCGGCTCGTGCGCGTGCTGCCGGACACGCTCGCGATGCAGCTGGAAACCTGGGTCGTGATGCACGAGGACCTGCGGTCGAGCCCGCGCTGCCGCGCGGTGTTCGATGCGCTGGTTGATGGCCTGCGTGCGTATGTGAGCGGCGAAACCGTCGAATAAACCGGGCGCGGCGACGGCACGAACGCAGGGAACGAAGCGCCCGCGCGGCGCTATTCGTAAATTTTCCCGGCGAACAGGATGTCCGCCATGCGCCGCCACGGATTGTCGGGCACGTCGTAGAAACGCAGCCCTTCCTCCGACGTCTCGGCCCAGTCGACCATCGCGTCGAGATACTCGCCGATCGAGCGGTTTTCCCAGCCGAGCGCGGCGCGGGCGTACGGCGACGGCGGCACGTCGGCCTCGAGCTGGCGCTCCGTGTTCCAGTCGTGGCCGAGCACGCGCAGGAAGTGGATCAGCGAGCGTTCGTCGACCACGCGCTCCAGCGCATCCTGCAGCTTCGCGGCCATCTGGCGTTGCAGTTCGTCGTTCATTTTTTGTCCCCTGGCGCGCCTCTCACTACGCGCCGCCGCAAATCGTGCGGCCCGGTTTTACATCAGCAATTGCCGCGACAGCACCTCGCGCGCCTGCGTGACGGCTTCGCGTTCGCCGGGCATCGGCGGCGTCAGCGAAAACACCGCGTCGGGCAGCGGCGGCAGCCGGTATTTCGCGCCGAGCCGCATCATGCCCTCGCCGATCGCCGACGCGCACAGGCAGCCCACCCCGAGCCCCGCCGCCAGCATCGACTGCAGCCCCGCCACCCCCGACGCGCTGTGCACGAGCCGGTACGGCATGTGCTGCTCGTCGAGCGAGCGCACCGCGACCTGATGCATCATGCAGTCGTCCGGCAGCAGCACGAGCGGCAGCGGCTCGGGCAACTGCTCGGCGAGCGCGGGCGATGCGACCCACGACAGCGGCTCGCGCCGCAGCACCCAGCGCGTATCGGCCGACGCCGGCCGGAACGGCCCGCTCGACAGGTTCATCACCACGCCGAGATCGACCTGCCCGCGCGCATGCGCGGCCTCGATATCGGCGCTCTTCATCGCGCTGACGTGCAGGCTCAGTTGCGGGTAGCACTCCCGCAGCCGCGCGAGCAGGCCCGCGACTTCGTTGGTCCGGTAGTAATCGGTGATCGCGACGCGCAGCTCGCCCTTGATCGCCTGCCCGCGCACTTCGTCGAACGCGGCCTCGTTCAGCGCGACGATGCGCCGCGCGTGCTGCAGCAGCCGCGCGCCGGCCGGGGTCGGCTCGACGCCGCGCTTGCTGCGCACGAACAGCGGCACGCCGGCGCGCGATTCGAGCTTGCGCACCTGCTCGCTGACCGTCGACTGCGACAGGTGCAGCAGCGGCGCGGCGGCCGTCAGGCTGCCGGCGTCCGCGACCGCCGCGAAAGTACGCAACTGATCCAGGTCGAAACCGCGCATCGCCATTCTCCATCCATCGATTAACCCGATGGATGCTACCACCAATTCCCGCTTTTCCGATTCATCGCCACCACCCAGAATGGGGGTCAATCGCCCGCCCACGGCCGAACCGGCGCTTCTGTCGTCGCGACCGGCGTGAATGTGGCACTCATTCTTTCGGACTTGCTTCCATGACGAACGACACCCTTGCCCCCTGCGTGCCGGCCGGCACGGCCGCCGCGGCGACGCCGCGCAGCCACCACGGCTGGGCGCTGGTGGTCCTGCTGGTTGGCGCGATTTTGCCGCCGCTCGACTACTTCATTGTGAATCTCGCGCTGCCGGCCATCCGCGACGGCATCGGCGCACGCCCGGCCGAGCTGCAACTGGTCGTGTCCGCGTACGCATGCGCGAATGCCGTCGTGCAGATCACCGGCGGCCGGCTCGGCGACCTGTACGGCCGCAAGCGCATGTTCATGATCGGGATGGCCGGTTTCGTCGTCGCGTCGACACTGTGCGGGCTCGCCGGCAGCGGCGCGGTGCTGGTCGGCGGCCGCGTGCTGCAGGGCCTGTTCGCCGCGATCCTCGCGCCGCAGGTGCTCGCGACGATCCGCAGCGTGTTCAGCCCGCAAGAGCAGGTGCGCGTGATGGGCTTCTACGGTTTCGTGTTCGGCCTCGCGGCCGTGATCGGCCAGCTCGGCGGCGGCACGCTGATCAGCCTGCATCCGTTCGGGCTCGGCTGGCGCGCGATCTTCCTCGTCAACCTGCCGATCGGCATCCTGGCGCTGATCGGCAGCTGGCGCTTCATCCCGGAAAGCCGGCCGCCGAAAGGCCAGCGCATCGACGTGCCGGGCATGGTGCTGCTGTCGCTGTTCCTGCTGATGCTCGTCTACCCGCTCACGCACGGACGCGAGGCCGGCTGGCCGCTGTGGATGGTCGCGTGCCTCGTCGGCGCGCTGCCGATGCTCGGCGCGCTGCTGGCGGTCGAGGCGCGCCGTCTCGCGGGCGGCCACGATCCGCTGCTCGACGTGCGCCTGTTCCGCAACCCCGTCGTCGCGCTCGGGCTCGTGCTGGCGTTCCTGTTCTATACGCTGAGCGCGTTCTTCCTGAGCTACGGAATCTACCTGCAAGGCTGCCTGAACTGGTCGCCGCTCGCGTCGGGGCTCGCGATCCTGCCGCTCGGGCTCGGCTTCCTGTCGAGCCCGCTGCTGATGCCGCGACTCGTCGGCCGGTTCGGCGGCTATCGCGTGCTCACGCTCGGTTTCGCGATGCTCGCGGCCGGCGTCGCGACGGCCGCCGCGCTGGCGGGTGCCGCCACGCCGGGCGTCGGCTTTTATGTGGGGATCGCGGCGATCGGGATCGGCCAGGGCCTCGTGCTGCCGTCGGTCGTGCGGATCGTGCTCGCGGAAGTCGACACGGCGCGCGCGGGTGTCGCCTCCGGCATGGTCACCGCGATGCTGCAGATCGGCGCGGCCGTCGGCGCGGCGACGCTCGGCGGCGTGTTCTTCGCCCGGCTCGGCGCGCATCCGGCCGCGCTCGATTACGTGCAGGGCTTCAGGACGTCGATGTTCGCGCTGACGGCCGTGCTGCTCATGTGCATCGCGCTGTCGGCGCTGCTCGGGCCGCTGCATCGGCGGCTGCATGCAGGGACATAAGCGGCACGGGAAGCGTTGCGGCGGCAGGGTCGGACGCGGAAGGAATGCCGATGCCGATGCAGCCGCTCGCCGGCATCCGGCTCACGCGTGATGCTTGCGTTGCGCCTGGCGCGCTTCCCATTCGGCCAGCTCGACGCGATAGCGCGCGAGTGCTTCGTCGTAGAGATCGAAGACGCACGGTGAACAGCCGCTATTGCAGCAGTCTTCGAGTTCGGGCTGGATGGGCGGGGTCGGACGGGGATCGTCGACGGACGGATCCGGAGAGGCAGTGTTGGGCACGGCGAAAATCGAATGAAAGGACTCGTTCAGTATAAGCCGGATGCCGCCCAATATGCGTGCCGCGCGGGCCATGCCACGCGGCCTCATATCCCCAATATCGTCACCTGGTCGTGGCGGGTTCGGACCTCGCTCGTCCATGCATCGATTTCGGCAATCACTTCCGCAAGCGCAGCGCAACTCGTGTCCAGACGGTCAATGAAATCCTGCCGCGAATCGCGGAACACAAAGCCGAGCCGGTCGAATGCCGTCGTTTGCTGCGTGGCGTCGCCCAGCATGCTGCGCGTGTCGCCCAGCTCGTCCACGATCCGCAGCCAGTCCGGCATGCCGATGCCATTGAACGCGTAATGATCGTAGTCCGGGATCTGCCGCGCGATCGCCGCTTCGAGCAGGCCGAAGACGTCCTCCCTGAAAAACAGCGATCCCTCGTTCCAGCACTTGCGCGCATACGGCCCGCCCATGAGCTCGATGTAGGCGGTGTCCTCGATTTCCGCGAGATCCCTGATGATCCGGATGTCGTCCATGGGGTGTCGTCGTTGTCGCCGTGGCATCGCTCACGCTTCGCCGGGCGCTGATCCATAATGGCGCGATTGTCGGCGAACCCGGCGACGCTGTCGATGCCTCGCTTCCATCGCGTTCCGGCCGGCGCACGGCCCGAACCCACCGCGACGCTCGCCGCCGCATCCTCGTCATCGCCCCACAGGAGCCGCACGATGGCCGAAGCAGTGAATCCGCCGGAAGTCTGGGCGCCGTTCGGCGCGTTCTCGATGGCCGTGATCCAGGGCGATGGCCGGATCGTGCATCTGAAGGGGCAAGTGTCGCTCGACCGCGACGGCCAGGTGGTCGGCCACGGCGACATGCGCATGCAGGTACGTCAGACGCTCGACAACATCCGCGCCGTGCTCGCCACGATGGGCGGACAGATGCAGGACGTGATCTCGCTCGTTCACTACGCGACCGACATCGATGTCTTCATGCAGACCGGCGACATCCGCAAAGCGGTCTTCGCCGAGCCCTATCCCGTGACGACGACCGTCCAGGTCGAGCGTCTCTACCATCCCGATCTGCTGATCGAGATCACCGCTGTTGCAGAGATTCCGCTGGAGCGTTTTCGGCGGCCTGAATCGCGTGCGTGAATCAGCGATGCGGCGCCGGGCCGTATGACGCGCCGGCCGTAACCTTCCCGACCGGCGCGCCTGCCCCCCACCCGCTTACTTCACCTGCGCGCCCGGCTTCACGGCACCCGCGCCCGCCTTGTCGGCCAGCGGCTGCCACGCGGCACCGAGCGAATACCAGTCGACGCGGCGCGTGAGCGTCATGATGCCGGCGAGGATCGCGAACAGCAGCAGCGAACCGAGCATCAGCGCGTTGTCTTCCGACAGCAGCAGCCCATAGAGCGCCGCGTACAGCACCGCGAGCAGCACCGCGAACACCGCCCCGCGCTTCACGCTGTGCAGCACGAACGACAGATAGAAGGCGAGCAACCCGATGCAGGCGCCGCTCGCCGCGAGATACGCATACGCGAACTTGATGTGTTCGGACAGGCTCAGCAGCAACAGGAAGAACAGCGCGAGCGACAGGCCGACCAGCGTGTACTGGATCGGGTGAATGCGCAGCCGCTTCACGAGCTCGTACATGAAGAAGCTCGCAAACGTGAGCATCACGAACAGCGCACCGTACTTCGTCGCACGCTCGGCCTGCAGATAGACGTTCACGGGTTCGATCACCGACACCGACGCCATTTCGATCGCGCCTTCCCCGTCGCCGGAGATGATCTGCTCACGCGCTTTCGTATTGAACGACGTCACGCGCCAGTTGCCAGTGAAGCCGCGCGCATCGACCGTGCGGTTGTTCGGCAGGAATGCGCCGTCGAAGCTCGGATGCGGCCATGTCGATTTCAGCGAGAAATCGTTCTGGTCGCCCACCGGCGCGAACGCGACGGAATCCGCACCGCGCAACGGCAGGTCGACGCTGAACGGCACGACCGCCCCCGCGTTTGCGTCCGCCAGCGCCGCGAGATCGACGTTCGCGTGCACGCCCTGGCGCAGGCTGTCCAGCCGGGTGCCCTGCTCGACGTCGAAGCGCGTGCCGCCGATGCGCAGATCGGGTTGCGCCGTCAGCCCGCGAATGTCGCCGATGCCGATCGACACATAGGCACCGTCGATCTTGAAGCTCACGTGGCCGTCCGCCTGCGGCAGCTTCTTCAGGTCCGGCAACGGCAGCGTGCCGGTCATTCGGCTCGCCAGCTCGTACACCAGCGCCTTGTGGATGCCGCGATAGCGGACGCTGGTGGTCAGCGTGCCGTCGACGTTCAGCGTCTTCGGAAACACGAGCAGGCGCTTCGTCTCGCTGCGCAGGCTCGTCTTCGTCGCGCCGCCGGCCGCCGAATCGTCGCGCACGCGCGTGACTTCCGTGTAGTGCACGACGAGCACGGGGCCCGCCACCGTCTGCGGCCCCGCGTAGCTCGACCAGATGCTCTGCAGCGCATCCCGGCGATACGCGGCGCGTTCGTGCACGATGCTTTGCACCATCTGCAGCGGGATCAGGATCAGCAGCGCGAGAAATGCGGTGATCGCGAATTTGAACAACAGGACTCGATTCATGGCCGACAGGTACCGGAGTAAAAGGGTACGGTCAGCATGAGCCGCCCCGGTGAAGGGCGATTGAAGCCGGTGTGAAGCGAAGGTGTGGCGAACGTGAAGTTGAAGGGCGTTCAGCCCGCCGACGGCAACGTGAGCGTCGCGCATGCGCCGCCTTCGTCGCGGTTCGCGAGCGCGACCTGGCCGCGGTGCAGCATCGCGACCTCGCGGACGAAACACAGCCCGAGGCCCGTGCTGCGATCCTGGCCGTCGGGACGCGGCAGCGAATAGAAGCGCTCGAACACGCGCGCCAGTGCGTAGTCGGGCACGCCGGGGCCGTCGTCGGCCACGCGCACGACCGCGACGTGCGCTCTGCCCGCCGGCTGCCGTTCGAGCGCGATGCGGATCGTGCTGCCCTGCGGCGCGAAATCCAGCGCGTTGTCGAGCAGGTTGCCGAGCGCCTGGCGCAGCAGGAACGGATCGCCTTCGACCACCGCCGGATCGGCCGCGTCGTGCGCGTCGATCGCGAGGTTCACGCCGCGCTGCCGCGCGCGCGGCTCGATATCGTCGACGAGCTGTTCGAGCACCGGCCGCAGCGCGACCGGTTCGCGCACCGACAGGCGCTGCTTCTGCTCGACTTCGGCGAGCGCGAGCAGCTTGCGGATCATCTGTTCGAGGCGGCCGGCCTGGCGGCGGATGTTCCCGGTGAAGCGCCGCCGGTTCGCCACCGGCATGTCTTCCTGCAGCAGTTCGGCCGCGCCGCTGATCGCGGCCAGCGGGCTCTTCATCTCGTGCGTGAGCGTGTGGATGTAGGTTTCGACGTACTGCCGATCCTCCAGCCGCTGATGCATGCTTTCCACCGCGCGCCCGAGCTCGGCCAGCTCGCTCGCGCCCTGCAGCGGCATGTCGGCGCGCTCGCCCGCCGCGATCGCGCGCGCATAGCGCTGCAGGCGCCGCAGCCCGACCACCAGCCACCACGTGCAGGCCACGCCGATCAGGATCGCGCCGCCCATCAGCAATGCGCCGTACAGCATGATCTTGCGCTGGCTGCGCGCGATGAACGGCGCGACCGTCTGGTTCGGCTTCGCGATCGTCAGCACGCCGATGATCGCGTTGCCGTGCCGGATCGGCGCCGCCACGTGCATCACGGTGCTGCTGTCGTCGTTCGGATCGCTACGCGTGCTGCGCGCGCCGTACTCGCCGCGCAGCGTCCGGTACACGTCGTTCCAGCGCGAATAGTCCTGCCCGAGCGCGCGGCCGGACGAGTCGTAGCGCACGATGCCGTGCGCGTCGGTGATGTAGAGACGGTAGCCGATCGTGTTCTTCTGCACGCCCCACACGTTCGCGCTGATCGGGCGTTCGTGCAGCTTCGACAGTTGCCGCGCGAACGCGCCGTCGGCGATGTGGCCGTTCGCCATGTCGTCGGCGGCCAGCGTCGCGAGCACTTGCGCGGTATCGACGAGCGTGTCCTCCATCGCCTCGCGCACGCCCGGCTTCACCTCCTGCACGAACACGCGCAGCGTGATCAGCGCAGCCAGGCCGACGATCAGGAAAAAACCGAAGAAGATGCGCAGGCCGATATGCATGGGCGGAGCCGGTCGTTACGGTTGCAGCGAATAACCCATCCCGCGATGCGTGCGGATCGGGTCGCGCTCGGGATCGATCGCGCGCAGCTTCGCGCGCAACGTCTTGATGTGGGTGTCGACCGTGCGGTCGGCCGAATCGAAGGCCTCGTGCCACACGAGGTCCATTAGCTGTTCGCGCGAATAGATGCGCCCCGGATGCCGGACCAGCAGCGCCAGCAGCCCGAACTCGTAGCGCGTGAGGTCCAGTGCGTGGCCGAGCCACGCTACGCGGGCGCCGTCGGTGTCGAGTGTGAAACCCGGTGCGGTTGTCTCGGCTGGTGCGGGTACCGGTGCAGGCGTGGGGATCGATTCGGGCGCGGCCGTCCGGTAGAACCGCCGCAGGATCACGCGCACCCGCGCCGCCAGCTCGCGCGGCGAAAACGGCTTGACCACGTAATCGTCGGCGCCGATCTCGAGCCCGACGATCCGGTCAATTTCATCGTGCCGCGCGGTGAGGAAGATCACCGGCACGTCGGAGAACGTGCGCAGCCGCCGGCACACCTCGAAGCCGCTGAGATCCGGCAGGCCGACGTCGAGCACCACGAGATCGACGCGCGTGTCGCGCAGGTGGTCGAGCGCCGCCTGGCCGAGCATGCAGTGGACGGTCTGCATGCCGTCGGTGCCGAGGGCATAGATGATCGTGTCCGCGATCGCCACTTCATCTTCGACGATCAGGATAGTGGGCTGATGCATGGTCTCAGTCAGGGCTCGCGCAATCCGATGCGACATTGTACGCACGGCCGGCCGCCGCGCGAGCCCCTGCCCTTGCCCTGCCGCGCTATGCCACGCGGCCGGTCACCGGAATCGACGCGCCGGTGATCGCCTGCGCGTCGGCCGACAACAGGAAGCCGATCGTCGCCGCGATCTGCTCCGGCTTCACCCAGCGCGTGAAATCCGCGTCCGGCATGTCCGCGCGGTTCGGCGGCGTATCGATGATGCTCGGCAGGATCGCGTTCACCGTCACGCCGCGGTCGAGCAGTTCGGCCGCCAGCGCCTCGGTGAGCCGCGCGACGCCGGCCTTCGCGGCCGCGTAGGCGCCCATCCCCGTGCCGGCCTTGAACGCCGCGCCCGCGCCGATGTTGACGATGCGGCCGGCCGGGTTCGCCAGCAGGTGCGGCAGCGCGGCCTTCGATGCGTTCAGCGCGGTCTTCACGTTCAGTTCGTACATGCGGTCCCACGTGGCGGCGTCGCCGTCGGCGATCGTCTGCCACACGAACGCGCCCGCGATGTTCAGCAGCGCATCGACCCGGCCGAATTCGCGCTGCACGGTGTCGAGCGCCTGCGCGGCGGCCTGCGGATCGACGAGATCGATGCCGCCGATGCGCAGCGCGTCGGCCGGCACGCCGGGCAGCGCCTGCGCCGCCGGGGCCGCGCCGCGGCCGATCAGCGCGACGCGTGCGCCGCGCGCGCCGAGCCACGCGGCCGTCGCGATGCCCAGGTGACCGAATCCGCCGGTGATCGCGACTGCCTTGCCTTTGAAATCGTGTTCCATCGATGTTTTCTCCTGGATCGAGGGTTGCTTGATGATGTGTGTTGCATGAGCGATGCCGGCCGCGGCATGCGTGCGCGGCCGGCAATGTGCCACAGGGTAGCGCCGTTCACGCATCCGTGCGCACCGCGACGAGGCTGCGACGGCGCAGTTCTTCCGTCGTTTCGCCCTGGTTGTCCGGGCGCCAGCCCGGCGGCAGCAGCACGAAGCGGATCGCGGTCCACACGTCGCGGGCGGTTGCGACGTCGCGGGCAAGGCTCGCCCAATGCTCGAGCTCGACGACGAACGGGTTGCGCGAGCGGGTCGGCGTGACGAGGCCGAAACGGCACGGCTCGTCGGCGCGCTCGGCGACGTAGGTGCCGAACAGCCGGTCGAACACGACCAGCACGCCGCCGTAGTTCGCATCGAGATAGTCGAGGTTAGACGCGTGGTGCACGCGGTGCGCGGACGGCGTGTTGAACACGGTTTCGAGCCAGCCGAGCTTCGGCATCCATGTGTTGTGCAGCCAGAACTGGTACATCAGGTTGAACGACAGGATCGCGAGCACGGCTTCCGGACGCACGCCGAGCCACACGAGCGGCGTGAAGAACATCGCGGCGCCGGCGATCTTGCCGGTCCAGCCGAGGCGAAACGCGGACGACAGCGTCAACTGGTTCGGCGAATGATGCACCGCATGGGTCGACCAGAAGAACCGCACGCGGTGCGACGCGCGGTGATACCAGTAGTAGCAGAACTCCTGGCCGACGAACACGAGCAGCGCGAGTGCAACGCTGTGCAGCGGGATCGTGAAGAGCCGATGCGCCCACGCGAGGTCGAACAGCGGCGTGGCGAGCGACAGCGGCACCAGCGCGAGCAGCTTGCGGCCCGCGAGATCGGCGAGCGACAGCCACACCTCGTTCCAGTCGAACGGTTCCGGCCCGCGGGCGCGGCGCCAGGTGAGCACGGCCGCCTCGACGAGCGAGACGGCGACGATGAAGAGCGTGACGTAGTACGCGAGCTTTCCTGTGGTGGTGAGCATGATGGACCTTTCCTCCGGTTGAGTCGGACGCGTCATCGGCGGCACGGGCTGCCATCGCGTCGAATGGAACGCACTGTAGTGGGCGCGGAACGGAAAGGCCACGCGGGAAATATGTCGCCGTATGTCGTGGGGGAAGGCGCTCGGGTGAGGTGTGGCGAGCGAAGGCGCTGGCGGGCTGGAGCGGGGCGGATTTCGAGCTGCGCGTTCGTGTGTCATGTGGGAAATGTGTCACCGCATGTCGCGGTGAAATGCGTTCGGGCGGTAAGCGGCACTCGCGTGCGCTCGTGGATTGAAAACCGACCCGCTCGTGCGTGCGCGCTTGCATGTCCGGCGAGCAATGTATCGCCGCCTGTCGCGCCGAAACCGGTCGACGCTGCACGCAAGCTGCAGCGACGGATGCGGCTGCGCGACACATGCATGAGACAGGTGCCGATCGGAAGCCGATTCGTCGGACGGCATGCGATTACGGCTTCAGGAAGGAGAAGCCGGTTCCGGTCGTACGTGGCGCACTGCCCGCGTTCGGTTCGCGCGAGTCACCGCAATGCATGCATGAATCGGCCGGCAAATATGTCGCCGCATGTCGCCGCGACACATTTGCGCGCTGCGCAAGACAGGTTCGCCCCCCGTGCCACGCCACCCTGCTCTCACGCAATTGCATCGCCGACAGCCTTGCCCGGCGCGGCATGCCCGCGATCGGCGCGGCCGGCACACGCATTCGTCGTACTTCGAATCAGCACGCCACGTGTAACACCGCGACATCTTTTATGACGCGACGAGCGCGTGTCATCGCCCTAAAGTTCGTCCCGTCGCCACGCCACTGCGTGCACCGAAACGAACCGCAAGGACACCCGATGAAAACCCGCTTCCTCGTCACCGCCACCGCTCTCACCCTCGCCTGCGCGCCGGCCTTCGCCGGCTGGTCCGGCCACGGCACGGCATACACGCCGCGCGGCACCTACAACGGCGCGCACGCCGGCTCGTGCGGCGGCGGCAGCTGCTCGCATGCGGGTGGCGTGATCGGCCCCGGCGGCGGTATCGCGACCAACACGGGCACCGTCACGCGCACCGCGCCCGGCCAGTTCTCGAACAGCGGCACGGCCGTCGGTCCGAACGGGCGCTCGGTCGAACACAGCGGCGACACGAGCTGCGCGGGCGGCACCTGCTCGCACACCGGTTCGCTGACGGGCTCGGACGGCCGCAGCGCCACGACGTCGGGCAGCGTGACGCGTAACGGCCCGGGCCAGTATTCGTCGAGCGGCACGATCACGGGCGCGAACGGCAACACGGCCAGCCATACGGCATCGACGAATTGCGCGGGCTCGACCTGCTCGCGCTCGGGCACCGTGACGGGCACCGACGGCGGAACCGTCACGCATTCCGGCAGCGCGACGCGCGTGGCGCCGGGTGTCGTGACGACGTCGGGCGGCTCGACGGTCGTGCACGGCGGCACGGTGTCGACCGGTGGCACGGCCGTGATCCACGGCAGCACGACGGCGGGCGGCACGGTCGTCGTGGCCGGCGGGACGGTTCCGGTTCCTGTCCCGGTGCCGGTGCCCGTCGTGGCGCCCGCGCCTGCTGCCGTGGTCGTGACGGCCCCGCCGCCCGTCGCCACCGTCGCTGTCGCGGCACCGGCGCCCGCACCGGCCGCCGTCGTGGTCACGCCCCCGCCGCCTCCGCCCGCCGTCATCGTCACGCCGCCGCCCCCGCCGAAGGTCGTGCGTGTTGCGGCGCCGAAGGCCGTCGTCGTCACACCCGCGCCGCGCGTCGTCTACGTCGCGCCGCCGCCGCCGAAGGTCCTGTACCTCGCGCCGCCGCTGCCGCGCTCCGTGTACGTCGCCCCGCGCGCCGTGTATGTCGCTCATCCGCCGCGCGCCGTCATCTGGGTGCCCGCCCACTGGGCCGGCCGCGTGTGGGTGCCTGCGCACTGGGCGTAACCCGGACGCGCTTCGTTTCGCTTCGTTTCGTTTTCCATCCGTTTCATCAACCACCCGGCCGGCGCAGACCGTCGGCCACGCAAGGAGAAACCCCATGAAGTCCATCAAGAAGATGATTGCCGTCGTCGTTTTGTGTATCGTCTCAGCAGCAGCGTCGGCCCAGCAGATGCCGCCCGGCGCGGCGAACGGCGGTGCGCGCGTCGAACGTGCGCTGATGCAGTTGCAGACCCGCTTCGCCAGCGCGAACACGACGCACGACGGCAAGCTGACCCGCGAACAGGCGGCCGCGGGCATGCCGATGGTCGCGCAGCATTTCGACGAAATCGACACGCAGCACAACGGCTACGTCACGCTCGAGCAGCTCGCCGGCTTCATGCGCCAGCGCATGGCGGCTCGTTGAGCCCGCACGACGATCCGGCCGCGCACGCACCGGGAGGCAAGCGATGGAACAGTCCTGCAGGATCGTCGTGCTCGACGACGAAGCCGAGCTGCGCAACATGCTGCAGCGCTTCCTGAGCGGCCACGGCTTCCAGGTGCGCGCGGTCGCCGACGGCAAGCGGCTCGACCGCCTGCTGCAGCGCGAACCATACGACCTGCTGGTGCTCGACCTGATGATGGAGCCCGAGGACGGCCTGAGCGTGTGCCGGCGCCTGCGCGCCGAAGGCCAGACGCTGCCGATCCTGATGCTCACCGCGAAAGGCGACGCCGCGGACAAGGTCGTCGGCCTCGAGACGGGCGCCGACGATTACCTGGCGAAGCCGTTTCTCCCCGACGAACTCGTGGCCCGCGTCCGCGCGCTGCTGCGGCGACAGAAGATGGCGGCCGGCGAGCCGACGGTCACGTCGCAGCGGTTGCGATTCGGCGCATTCACGTTCGACGTCGGCCAGCAGACGCTGATGCGCGACGGCACACCCGTGGAAATCCATTCGGCGCAGATGCTGCTGTTGCACGCGCTCGGCTCGTCGCCGAACCGCGCGGTGAGCCGCGAGAACCTGCTCGCCCGCGCGCGCGGCCGCGACCATGACGCACTCGACCGCAGCGTCGACGTGCAGATCCTGCGGCTGCGGCAGATCGTCGAGGACGACCCCGGCAAGCCGCGCTTCATCAAGACCGTCTGGGGCATCGGCTACATGCTGGTGGCCGGCATCGAGTCGTGATGCGCATCCCGCTGCCGCGCTCGCTGCTTGCGCGCAACATCGCGCTGCTGGTGGCGCTCGTCGCGCTGTCGCTCGTCTGTTCGCTCACCGTGCTGCTGCACTACGTGCAGCGTCCACGCATCGAGCGGGCCTCGATCGTCTTCTCCGACTACGTGCAGTTGCTCGACCGCACGCTCGCCGCCCTGCCGCCCGACGCCGGCCGCACGGTCATCGCGCAGTTCGGCGGCCAGGCTGCCTTGCCGCCCGCCGCACCGCCGCAAACGCCGAACCCGGCGGCCTTCTTCCGCACCTGGCAGCGCGACGTGTTCATGCAGGCGCTCGAACGCCACCTGCCGCCCGACCTCCCCGCGCGCTGGCAATCGGGCGACGACGAACGCCTGTGGATCCGCCTGCACGTGGCCGGCTCGCCCGTGTGGGTGCCGCTGCCGATGGCCGCCGACGCGCAGGCGAGCGGCATCACGACGGCGCTCGTGCTGTCGGTCGGGCTGGCGCTGCTCGCGGCGCTGACCGGCTACCTGATCCAGCTCCACCTGAACCGGCCGCTCGATGCGCTGGCACGCGCGGCGCAGCGCGTCAGCGCGGGCGAGCGCCCGCCGCCGCTGCCCACCGACGGCCCGACCGAAATCGCCGATGTGAGCCGCGCGTTCAATCAGATGGCCGACGCGCTGCAACAGGCGGAAGCGACTCGCTCGCTGATGCTGGCCGGCGTGTCGCACGACATCCGCACGCCGCTCACCAAACTGCGCCTGGCGATCGCGATGGCGCTGCCGCGCGGCACGCACGACGCGCTCACCACGTCGACCGAGCATTACCTCGACCAGATCGATACGATCCTGCAGCAATTCATGGACTACGCGGGCAGCGGCGAGCGCGAAACGCCGCAAACCGGCGACCTGAATGCGCTGATCGGCCAGCTCGTCGCGGATTTCGCGGGGCTCGGCCATGAATTCGACTTCGACGAAGGCGAGGTGCCCGCGTTCGCGTTCCGTCCGATCAGCCTGATGCGGCTGCTGATGAACCTGATGCAGAACGCGGTCGTCTATGGCAAGACCGGCCTTGGCGTGCGTACGTGGACCGAGCGCGGCATCGCGTATGCGGTGGTCAGCGATCGCGGCAACGGTATCGGCGCGGCCGAACTCGAACGGCTCAAGGCGCCGTTCAGCCGGGGCGCGAACGCGCGCAGTCATGCGGGCGGCACGGGCCTCGGACTCGCGATCGTCGAGCGGATCGCCCGCCTGCACGGCGGATCGCTGGCGTTCCGCGACCGGGATGGCGGCGGGCTGGAGGCGGTCGTTGCGCTGCCGCTTGATTCGGCGGGGGCGGTGCGGCGGTCGATGTCGGTCTGAGGGGTTGTTTGGCTTTTGGCTTTTGGCTTTTGGCTTTTGGCTTTTGGCTTTTGGCTTTTGGCTTTTGGCTTCTACCTGCTGCCTGCCGTGTGCCGTGTGCAGCCAGGCCGTCTGACCGTCTGCCGTCTGGCCTTTTGTCCGACTGTCTACCTGTCCGCCTCCCAGCCACGCGACCTCGCGTATCCGCGCATCACGGCACGTGACATGCGCCGACATAATTCCTGCGTGGCGCATCACGCCCGACCTCCGCATACTTGCGCCTGCGTGTTGCGCAACGGCATGAAAACGCTCCCCCTGCCAGCGATCACGCCCCGCTTCCGATCGTTCGCGTTCCTGAATGCCGCGACAGTATCGGCAACCTCATCCAGGCCACGGAGATCGACATGTTTTCTTCCCTTCACGCACTTGCCGCCCACGCCAAACGTCTGACCAGTGTCGCGCTGATCGCCGGCACCCTCGCGATGACCGGCTGCGCATCGACCGCGACTACATCCATGACCGCCGCGCCGGCAACTCGCACGCAGCCGCAGGTTCATGCGGACGTCGTGTATGTATCCACGTTCGACGTGGACACGACCGACGTCAAGGTCGACGGCGGGATGATCAGCAAGATCGCGCCCCTCGCGAGCGGATCGTCCGCCGACGTGCAGCGCCAGCAGAGCGCGCTGAAAACTCGCGAGCAGCTCGCCGACGCACTCGTGCGCGAACTCCGGTCGCAAGGCATCCCCGCGCTGCGCGGCCCGGTGCCGGACGGACGCGACGCGCTGGTCGTCGAAGGCCGGTTCGAGTCGATCGACGCGGGCAACCGCCGCCGCCGCACGCTGATCGGGCTCGGCGCGGGCAAGAGCGAAGTGAAGGCGTCGGTCACCGTGCTGTTCCAGCCGGCGCATGGCGCGCCGCAGCCGCTCGGCACGTTCTCGTCCAGCGCGAACAGCGGCCACCTGCCCGGCATGGTGGAAACCGCCGGGGTCGGCGCGGCGGCCGGCCGCCTCGCGACGTCGGCAGCGGTTGGCGCCGGCCTGCATGGCGTGTCGGAAGTGAAGCACGACACGGTGGCGTCCGATACGGACCGCCTCGCGCGCTCGATCGCGAAACAACTCGCGACGCAGAACGCGGCAAATGCGTGGCTGCCGACGGTGTCGGCGAGCTGACGCACCGGGCCGCCGCCTGCGAGGCCCGACGGGCACGCAGGCGAGCGGCCGGGCATAATGCGCGAGGCCGGTCCGGCGCCACGCGCCGCGACCGTGCCGAGCCACCCGACGGCCCGCATCATGGCCCGTCCCGAATCCTGAACTTCAATCCGTGAATGTCATGCAAGTACTCGTCGTAGGAACCGGCAAGCTGGCCAGCGAACTGCTCGACGCGCACCGGCTCGACCCGGCCACCTGCCGCGTGATCCCCTGGTCGGACAGCGCGCGCGACGATGCGCAGCGCAGCGACGCCCGAACGATCGTCGTGCATGCCGGTTCCGGCCGCGAACTCCCCGCCGTGATCGCGTTCTGCGCGGCCACCGGATCGCCACTCGTCGAGCTGTCGACCGGCTCCGAGCTCGAAACCGGCTCGCACGCTTTCCCGGTCGTGCTGTGTCCGAACACGAACATCCTGATGCTCAAGTTCATGAGCATGCTGGAAAGCAGCGGCCACCTGTTTCACGACTGCCGGATCAGCCTGACGGAGTCGCACCAGGCCGGCAAGACGTCCGTCCCCGGCACGGCCGTCGGGATCGGCCAGTCGCTCGGCGTGCGGCCGGAAGACATCCGCTCCGTGCGCGACCCGGACGTGCAGCGCAGCGAATTCGCGGTCGCCGACGATCAACTCGGCCGCCACGCGATACACCGGATCCGCATCGACGACGGCGCGTGCAGCCTGCAGTTCGAATCGCGCGTGGTGGGCGCGACACCTTACGCCGATGGCGTGTCGCGCATCGTCGACGCTGTTCGGCTGCACGATCTCGAGTGCCGCCGCTATTCGATCGTCGAATTCATCCGCAACGGTTGGCTGTAGTCGCGGCGATGCGCGGCGGGCGGCATGCGCGCATCGCAGGTCGCAGACGTTTTCGCTCAACGCAAGACAAGGTTCGGTGCCGACTTCCGTGGAGGTCGTCGACCGCCCGAGCCGCGACATCCGGGCCGCCGCCGACCGCGCCTGACGTCCCGCATGGCCGGCGTTCAAGATCACGCCAGCCGGCTTCGCCGCCACGGCCGCTCGCGAAATTCGACGCGCAATCGTCCTGCCGCATTCGCTGGTAAGTTACCGGCCGAGGTTCATTCGCCGAGATGGGGTGCGAGTCACCGCTAACGCCGGCGCCTGAACCGCTCCCCTCGACCTCTCCCCGACAGGAGTGCAACCGATGCCCCGACCCGATTTCATCAAGCACTGGACCGAACTCGAAGAACCGGACGCGCATTGCTATCGCGGCGATACCGAGCCGATGGCGCTGGACGCACCGCTTTCCGCCGCGCTCGGCATCACGCGTATCGGCATTCATCACGTCAGGCTTCTGCCCGGCCGACGGACGTCCTATCCGCATGCCGAAAGCACCGAGCAGGAATTTGTGTACGTGCTCGAGGGCAAGCCCGACGTCTGGATCGACGGCGTGCTTCACCCCGTTGCCGAAGGCGATTCCGTCGCGTTTCCGGCGGGCACCGGCATCTGCCACACCTTCATCAACAACACGAAGGACGAGGTCAGGCTGATGGTGATCGGTGAACGTCCGCGCGACGACAACCGCATCCGCTACCCGATGAACGAGGCGTATGAGCTGACCCGCGCGGACCGCTGGGTGGACTGGCCCGACAGGCCGCTCGGAGACCACAACGGGATGCCGGACTGACGCCTGTGCAGATTCACCCGACGGAACCCGCCGAGCCTGCGGTGCGAACTCGCAGCGGGCCGCCGAAACCGCCGTGTTTCACCGGTCGTTACCGCGTCCACCGTCACTCACTGCCAAGCACCGCCCCGCTCTCGGGCAACGTCGCACCGCCGTCGACGACGATCGTCTGCCCCGTGATGTACGCGGCATCCGCCGACGCGAGAAACAGCATCGCGTTCGCGATATCTTCCGGTTCGCCCATCCGCGCGAGCGGAATGTCACGCGCGATCTGCGCGGCGACCGACGCGTCGCCGAGATTGCCGGCCGCCGGCGTGCGAATCATGCCCGGCTCGACGCCGTTCACCGTCACGTTGCGGCGCGCGAGCTCCAGCGCGGCCGCACGAATGAAGCCGTTCACGCCGGCCTTCGACGCCGCGTAATGCGCGAGCCCCGGGTACACGACGCGCGGCCCCGTCACCGACGACGTGACGAGCAGCCGCCCCGCTCCCGCGCGCTCGAATGCGGGTAGCGCAGCCTGCGCGAGCCAGAACAGCGCCGACAGGTTGACCGACAGCGTCCGGTCGAGCGTCGGCTCGTCGATCTGCGTGAACGGCGTCAGCGGAAAATACGCGGCATTGTGGACGACCACATCGAGCCGGCCACCGTCGCGCTCGACCGCCGCGACCAGTGCGCCCAGTTCGTCGCGGCTGGCGGCATCCACCCGATAGGCGCGCGCCTCGCCGCCCGTGCTCGCGAGCGCATCGGCCTGCGCGGCGGCCGCCTCGCCGTTCAGGTCGGCAAGCGCGACGAACGCGTCGGATTCCGCGAATCGGCATGCAATCGCCGCGCCGATCCCCTGCGCGGCGCCCGTGACGAGCACGACGCGCCCGCTGAAATCCGCCCGCAGGCGGCCGCTGCCCGGCACGGCATTCATCGCTGCGCCTCGCCGCCGAGCGGATGCACGGTTTCGTTGAGCACCTGCGCGTGCGCGCCGACGGGGAAGCTCGACAGCGTGCCGAAATCGCCGCCCTGATAGCCGAAGATCTTGCCGTCGGTCTTGCGCTGCGCGAGGTCGATCAGGACGACGCCGAGCGTCGGCACCACCTTTTCTCGCCAAACGAACAGATACAGTTCGTCCGCAATCCTGAAGTAATGACAGCGGTCGACATCGGCCAGCCCGCCTTCGACACCCTGCAGGCACTGCCACGCGTAGAAATTCTCGTTCAGGTAGATGTGCTCGTAGCATTCGGTCGGGCTATAGCGATACATCGTCCGCTTGCCGATCAGCTCGCGCGTGGGCCCGTGCAACGGCCCCGGCTGCGTGTGACCGCCGAGCGTGCCGTGCCGGAACTCGGCCTCGACGCCCGTCAGCGGCAGCCCGCGCGCAACCCGCGTGAACGCGTCGATGCGCGTGTCGGCTTCGGTCGGCAGCGCGCCGACGACCGACGTCCATACGCCGTTGTCGAGATCGATCACGAGGCTGACCGACGTCGCGCGGGCGGCCGAATCGATGTAGTCGACGAAGTACAGCCCGTCGCGCAGCCGCGTCACGCGGCACGGCTCGCGGCCGCCCGTGTCGGTCGCCGCATCGCGCCACTGCAGCGCGCCGGGCTCGAACGTATAGACGCGCCACGCGCCCGATGCGTCGCCGAGCGCAAGCGTCCGCCCGGCGAGCGCGTCGACGGATGCGAGGATGTTCGCTTCCGGCGCGAAGCCGTCCGCGAGCGCGCCAACCTGAATGAATACCGGATCCTGTCGTTCCACCTGCCGTCTCCCGCGCAGCTTCAGGCCCGGCGGGCCGTGTACGCTGCTCATGTGCACATGGTGCGGGCTGCGCGCGCCGCGCGGTATCGGCCAAAAGGATGAAGGGCGCGCGGCGCCGGAACGCGCTAAAGTGCACGACATCCGCGCCGCGCCCGGCGCGAGGAGCGCACATGCACCGCGTCACTCATTACCGACGGACCGACGAAGGCATCGAGGCAATCAGCCTCGAATCCGACCGTGCGTTTCCGCGCCACGCGCACGACGAATTCGGGGTCGGTGTGATCGTCAGCGGCGCGCACCGGTCGTGGAGCGGTCGCGGGCAGGTCGACGCACTGGCCGGCGACGCGATCATGGTCAACCCGGGCGAGATGCATGACGGCTCGCCGATCGAGGCCGGTACGGGCCGGCGCTGGCGGATGCTGTACCTCGCACCCGCGCTGGTCGCGGGGGTGGCGGCGGAAGAAGGCCTCGGCGGCGTCGAACTGGCGCATCCGGCGGTGCGCGATGTGCGGCTCACGGCCGCTGTCGGCCAGCTGCATGCGCGTATCGTCGCCGGGCAATCCCAGCCGCTCGCCCGCGACGAAGCGCTCGTAATGCTCGTCGCCGGGCTGCTTGCCCGGCATGCGAACCGCACGCTGCCGGCGGCGGGCGTCGCACCGGCGATCCGCCTCGCCCGGGAGCGGCTCGACGCGGCGCCGGCCACGCCCGTTTCGCTCGCCGAGCTGGCCGACCTGAGCGGCGTCAGCCGCTACCAGCTGCTGCGCGGGTTTGCCCGCGAAGTCGGCATCACACCGCACGCGTACCTGATCCAGTCGCGTGCGCGGCTGGCGCGCGCGCTGCTGGCCAGCGGCTTGCCGATCGCCGATGCCGCGGCCGAAGCCGGCTTTGCCGATCAAAGCCATTTGACGCGTGCGTTCGCGCGCCAGTTCGGGATCACGCCGGGGCGGTTCACGCAGGCCGCTTGACGCCGCTGCCATCCTGCGGGGCCCGTCGCCGAACATACCGACCTCGAAGGCTGCGCCCACATCGACAACTGCGACGGCACGCCGCGCCATGCGCTGCTCGCGGTGACTGTCGCCCCCCCTGTCGTCCGAGCATGCCGAATCGCGCGCGCCGTATTCGACACGCCCGCGCGCGCTGCAATTTCGTTCAAGACGCGCACGGCCGCCGTACGCGACGATGCGGCGCATGAAGACACGACTGATCGGCTATCTCTATCTCGCCGCCGCCATGGCGGGCGTCGGCAGCACCGTCATCGCGAGCCGTCTCGCGGCCGGCGGCCTGCCGCCGTTCGCGGCTACCGCGCTGCGCTTCCTGATCGCGACACCGCTGCTGTTCGCGCTGATGCGCGCGCAGCGCATGCGCTGGCCACGCCTCTCCACGCGCGACGCCGTGCTGCTCGTCATCCAGGCGGCGGCGGGCGGTGTCGGTTATACCGTGCTGCTGATCTGCGGCACGAAGCTGTCGTCGCCGCTCGACGCGGGTGTGATGCTCGGCACGCTGCCCGCGATGTCGACGCTGATCGCGGCCGTCGTGCTGCGCGAGCGGCAGACACCGCGCGACTGGGTGGCCGCCGCGCTCGCAACGGCCGGCGTGCTGTTCGTCACGTTCGCGCCCGGCCAGGCCCTGCCGTCGCTCCGCACGCTCGCCGGCGACGCGCTGGTGCTGGCCGCCGTCGCCTGCGAAGCCGTATTCATCCTCCTCAACCGGCGGCTGGCCGCACCGTTGCCGCCGCTGGCGCTGTCCACCGCGATGTCCGGCCTTGGCTTCGTCCTCGCCCTCGTGCCCGCCGCGTTCGAATGGCACGCGGTGGCGACCGGCTGGACGGTCGACGCGGTGTCGGCGATCGCCTACTACGCGCTGGTGCCGACCGTGCTCGGCTATCTGTGCTGGTATGCGGGCTCGGCGCGCACGAGCGGAACCGAGGCCGCGCTGTTCACGGCGGTCGCGCCGGTCTCGGCCGTGCTGTTCGCGGTCGCGCTATTCGGCGAAACGCTCAGCGGCACGCGTATCGCGGGTATCGCGCTCGTCATCGCCGGCATGGTCGTCGGCGCGACGCGGCGACGCGAACCAGCCGAAGCACGCAATACGCACCCGGCGAATCCGGATCGACCGTCCCGCCCCAAGCCCGCCGCGCAAACAGCCACCGACTGACTTGCGCTCATCGCGTCGTTGCGTCGTTGCGGAAACGGCGGCGGCTCCGCCCCGCCGTATAACCGGCCGATCCTCGCGTTTCCCCCGTGCCGCCGGCAACTGTAGGAATGTGTCCGCGCACCGCAAAACCGTTGCGCACCACCCCGCAAGATGCAATATTCGCGTGGCCGGGACCTTTGACAACCATCGAACAACAATCCGCCACGCAATGAACAGGAAGGAAGCCAAAACAAAAATCGCGGTGCTGCTGTCCACGGGAACGAGGAAGGCCGACGCATTGGCCGAACTGTCCGGGCAAGGACTCAAGGATCGTGTGCTTGCGCACCTGATCGCGTCGCACCCCGATCCCGAACGCTGCCGCCAGAACAAGCTGCACATCCGGATCCTGGTCGCGCTCGGCGTCGCCCAACTCGCGATCAGCCTTATGCTCGCGTACTACTTCTTCGCCACCGGCGCCGGCAACGGCCTCGTGCTGGTGTTCCTCGCGCTGACCATGCCACTGTCGCTGCTGTTCATCTGGGGCTTTGCGACCCATCGTGTCGGCGCGTACCACGCGTTCATCCTGCTGTCGCTACTGCAGGTGCCGAAGACCATCGCCGCGCTCGGACGCGATCCGTCGACCGCGCTGCCGAGCCTCGCGATCACGATCCTGCTGGTGGGCTATGTCTGGTTCGTCCGCAACCGCCTGTTCCCCGACTACGGCTGGTTCACGCCGCGCAAGGTCGAAGGCCGTTACGCGTTCGTCGAGCACGCCTGACGCCACCGGCATCGAGCGCCGGCCGCAAGAAAAAAGGCGCCGGGCCGCCCCGCAATCGCGGGACGGCCCGGCGCCTTCTGCATTCCGGAATCGGTCGGCTTACTTGGCCTTTTCAGCCGAATCGCTGATCGCCTGGCCACCCTTCGAAATGTCCTGCCCCACACCGGCGACCGTGTTGCAACCGGCGAGCGCGGCGGTCACCACCAGCAGCATTGCAGCAATCGTACGCGTCATTCTCATTCTCCTTGGAATCAACAAGCCCGACGGGCGAATCGTTTGCGGCGTCGCGCCCGGCAAGATGCCGGGCACGGGGCCTGATCTGATTATACGGAGACGGCCGCCGCGCGCCAGTCCGAACCCGCCGCTTGTCACGCGGGCCACACAGCCGGTTCGCGCAGATTTTCCTTGACTTCAACACGCGAGGAACTAATATACGCACCGCGTATATTTCTCGTCAGGAGCCGCCGATGACCGTCCCCCAGCAAGCCTTCCTCCGCGACGCCATGCGCCGCCTCAACATGACGCGCGAAGCGTTTGCCAGCCGCATCGGTGTGAGCCGGCGCGCGCTGGATACCTGGCTTCTGCCCGACGATTCGCAGGAATCGCGCGGGATGCCCGAGATCGTCGAACGCTT
This sequence comes from Burkholderia sp. AU15512, assembly GCF_002223325.1. Lineage (NCBI taxonomy): Bacteria > Pseudomonadati > Pseudomonadota > Betaproteobacteria > Burkholderiales > Burkholderiaceae > Burkholderia > Burkholderia sp. AU15512. The sequence continues at coordinate 579,314 of NZ_NKEX01000006.1, read as the reverse complement.
CGTGTCGGAAATCGTCGAGCGCTCGGTACCGGAAGGCGGCAACTATACGCAAAGCGTAGATAATCAGGGGCTGGCCAAGCAGTTCTTTTTCGAGGGCAAGCCGCAACTGCTGTCGGTCGACCAGTTCTCGCGTGAATCGGTCGAGGCGCTGTTTCGCGTGGCCGACGTGATGCAGCCCATCGCGCGCCGCCACAAGATTTCGCGCGTGCTGGAAGGCGCGGTGCTCGGCAACCTGTTCTTCGAGGCCAGCACGCGTACGCGCGTGTCGTTCGGCGCCGCCTTCTGCCGGCTCGGCGGTTCGGTGTGCGACACGACGGGCTTCACGTTCTCGTCGATGGCCAAGGGCGAATCGATCTACGACACGAGCCGCGTGATGGCCGGCTATGTCGACGCGCTCGTGATCCGCCATCCGGAGAAAGGCTCGGTGGCCGAGTTCGCGCGCGCGACCAACCTGCCCGTGATCAACGGCGGCGACGGCCCCGGCGAGCACCCGAGCCAGGCGCTGCTCGATCTCTATACGATCCAGCGCGAGTTCTCGCGGCTCGGCAAGATCGTCGACGGCGCGCACATCGCGCTGGTGGGCGACCTCAAGTACGGCCGCACCGTGCACTCGCTCGTCAAGCTGCTCGCGCTGTACCGCGGGCTCAAGTTCACGCTCGTGTCGCCGCCGACGCTCGAGATGCCGGCCTACATCGTCGACCAGATCGCGACGAACGGCCATGTGATCGAGCAGACGACCGATCTCGCAGCCGGGCTGCGCGGCGCGGACGTCGTCTATGCAACGCGGATCCAGAAGGAGCGCTTCACCGACGAGTCGTTCGAAGGCTACACGCCGGATTTCCAGATCAACCAGGCGCTCGTCGATTCGGTGTGCAAGCCGGACACGTTGATCATGCACCCGCTGCCGCGCGACAGCCGGCCCGGCGCGAACGACCTGTCGGTCGACCTGAACCGCGACCCGCGCCTCGCGATCTTCCGCCAGACCGACAACGGCATTCCGGTGCGGATGGCGATCTTCGCGGTGCTGCTCGGCGTCGAGAACCTCGTCCAGCATTCGATGCGCGACGCGACGTGGCGCCCGCCGGCCTATCTCGGGCCGGAGGATGCGGTGTTTCACGGGGTCGATTGAGAAGGAACTGCGGGGGGCAAGCCAGTCAGGCGCCCCTACGTTCAACGGAAAGCGCGCCGGGCGGCCCGGCGCGCTTTATTCTTTGCGCGGTGAACAGATGAGCAATCAGCGCCTAGGACGCCCACGGATCGATTACCCGCAGGCCAACCGCCTCGAATGGCGCGACGTCGCGCGTCGCAATGATCAATCCGTTCACCTCGGCCGTCGCGGCGATGAAGCAGTCGGCGGGCGCGATCGCGGTGCCCGCGGCACGGGCCCGCGCGCGGATGCCGGCATAGGCTTTCGTCGCCACCTCGTCGAACGGCAGGATCCGACCGCGAAACAGCGGCACGACACGCTGCTCGATGCTTTGATGAAGCCAGTCGCGCCTGCGACCTTCCGGCAACGCCGCCACGCCGAAGCGCATTTCGGCGAGACTGATCGCAGCCAGAAACAGCGTTTCGACGTTCTGGGCATCGAGCCACTCGATCACGGCCGCGCTCGGCTCGCGCCGCAACGGCTCGGACATCACGTTCGTATCAACAAGGATCATTCGAAGCTCATCGGGTCGGTTAGCGTCTTGTCGCGCTGCGCGTCGAAATCGACACCGCCCGCCTCCCGTCCGATTTCCGCCAGCAGCGTCCCCAGCTTGAGCCGGCCTCCCGGAAGAACGGCCTGCTCGAGGATGTCCCGCACCTCGGCTTCGGTGCTGCGCCCATGCTGGGCCGCACGAATCCGAAGCGCACGGTGCACTTCATCGGGCAGGTTTCGAACCGTAATCACAGGCATGATGCACCTCACTACATTTGCTTTCAATGCAGTCATATTAGCACCTTGATGTCATGGCGGGCGATCCGCGACAGAACCACTCTACCCCGCCAGACACGCCCGCCACAGCTGGCCTTTCGGCCATCAACACCGCCCCGCGCGCCCCACCGCCACCCCGTCACATTAGTTGACACTTTCCTTACTGACGCTAACAAGAACGCTTCTCATTCAACAAAAAATTACATAGAATGCCGCCTGAAAACAAATCGTAATAATTCCCGGCGGCATGCACATTCCCGTAGCGCACCGCCCCCGGGGCCACACCGCGAGGTCGAAGCGCACCATGAAGTCACGTTCCGACGAGCTGAAGCTCGGTAAATTCACCACCCTGTGCAGCGTGCTCGCCGCAAGCCCGGCCTTCGCGGCGGACGGCACGCCGCCGCCCGCCCCGGCCGGCACCGAAGGCCATCTCGCGCCGATCGAGGTCCAGGGCAAGGCCGAGCACAGCTACAAGGCCGACTTCTCCGCTTCCGCGAAATTCACCGCGCCGCTCGTCGACACGCCGAAATCCGTCACCGTGATCCCGCAGGAGCTGATCCAGAACAGCGGCGCGTCGACGCTGACCGAAGCGCTACGCACCGTGCCCGGCATCACGTTCGGCGCCGGCGAAGGCGGCAACCCGCTCGGCGATCGCCCGTTCATCCGCGGCTACGACACGCAGGGCAGCATGTTCGTCGACGGCATGCGCGACACCGGTGCGACGACGCGCGAGATCTTCAACACCGAGCGCATCGAGATCACCAAGGGATCCGACGGTGCGTACGGCGGCCGCGGCGGCGCGGGCGGCAGCATCAACCTGATCACGAAGGCCCCGCACCTCGGCACCACCGCCGCCGCGAGCGCGGGCCTCGGCACCGACCGCTATCGCCGCTTCACGGCCGACGGCAACTGGCAGTTCGCCGATCACGCCGCGTTCCGCCTGAACCTGATGAGCCACAACAACGACGTCGCCGGCCGCGACGCGGTGAACAACGAGCGCTGGGGCGTCGCACCGTCGATCGCGTTCGGCCTCGGCACGTCGACGCGCGTCGTCGCGAGCTATTACCACCTGCAGACGGACGACCTGCCCGACGGCGGCATCCCGTACTACTACGGCTTCAACCTCCCGAAAGGCGTCGCCACCGACGGCCCGGCGCCCGTCGACCGCCACAACTTCTACGGCCTGACCAACCGCGATTTCCGCAAGACGACGTCGGACATCAGCACGCTGAAGATCGAGCACGACCTCACGTCGTCGCTGACGATCCGCAACACCACGCGCTATACGGAATCGACGCAGGACTACATCTGGACGCAGCCCGACGACAGCCAGGGCAACGTGGTCAACGGCAAGGTCTGGCGGCGCGCGAACACCCGCGACAGCGCGATCAACAGCATCGCGAACCAGACCGAGCTGTTCGGCGAATTCCGCACCGGCCCGTTCAAGCACAGCTTCACGACCGGCATCGAGCTGTCGCGCGAATGGGGCAAGCGCGACACGTACAACGTCGCCGCCGCGAACGGCAAGATCTGCCAGAACGGCATCGGCGCGGCGTCGGGCTACAACTGCACGAGCCTGTGGTCGCCGAACCCGAACGACCCGTGGGCCGGCTCGATCACGCGCAACAACGACTATGCGCATGCCCGCACCGTGACGAAGTCGATCTACGGCTTCGACACGATCGAGATCACGCCCCGCTGGCAGGTCAACGGCGGCGTGCGCATCGACGACTACTCGACCCGCTTCACCGACACCAAGGCCAACGGCGGCAAGACCACCACGCGTGACGACACCCTCGTGAACTGGCAGGCCGGCCTCGTGTTCAAGCCGGCGCAGAATGGCAGCATCTATGCGTCGTACGCGACGTCGTCGACGCCGGCCGGCATGATGCTCGGCGAAGGCAGCGAAACGCAGTCGCTCACGCCGGGCCGCGGCGGCGTCGGCTCGAACGCCGATCAGCTGGCGCCGGAAAAGAACCGCAGCATCGAGCTCGGCACGAAGTGGAACGTGCTGAACGACAAGCTCGCGCTGACCGCCGCGCTGTTCCAGATCGATACGACCAACGCACGCGTGACGCTGCCGAACAACCAATATGCGATGGTCGGCAACAAGCGCGTGCAGGGTCTCGAACTCGGCGTCGCGGGCCAGATCACGAAGCAGTGGCAGCTGTTCGGCGGCTATACGTACATGAAGAGCGAACTGCGCGACAACGGCAAGGACACGGCGAACAACGGCAACCGGTTCCCGAACACGCCGAAGCACAGCTTCACGATGTGGTCGAACTACGACGTGACGCCGAAGTTCACCGTCGGCGGCGGCGCGTTCTACGTGTCGCAGGTGTTCGGCGATCCCGCGAACCAGCACGCGGTGCCGTCGTACTGGCGCTTCGATGCGATGGCGCAGTACCGCATCAACAAGAAGCTCGACCTGCAGCTGAACGTGAACAACCTGTTCAACCGCACCTACTTCGACCAGGCGTATCCGGCGCACTACGCGTCGATCGCACCGGGCCGCTCGGCGTTCGTCACGCTGAACGCGCGCTACTGATCGATGGAGGCCGTGTCGCTGAAGGCGCTCGCGTCGGTATCGCCGCGTGAGTTCGCCGACATCCTGGCCGGGCCGGCCGAGCGCGCCGCCGCGTGGGTCGCGGCGGCGGCCGACAACGGCATCGTCGATGCACAGGCCGTCTACGGGCAATACCTGCTCGACGGACATGGCGTCGCGCGCGATCCGGCGGCCGCGTTCAACTGGTTCCGGCACGCGGCGCGCGCCGGCCACGCGATGGCGATGAACATGCTCGGCCGCTGCTATGAGTTCGGCTGGGGCACGGCCGCATGCGCGCCGGTCGCCGTGTACTGGTACCGGCTCGCCGCGCAGGCGGGGCTCGACTGGGGCATGTACAACTACGCGACGGCGCTCGCGCTCGGTAACGGCGTCGACGAGAATCGCGCCGATGCGCTCGACTGGTTCCAGCGCGCGGCCGCGCTCGGCCATGCGAAATCGATCAACCTGATCGGCGGCTTTTACGAGGACGGCTGGGTCGTACCGGTCGACCGCGACGCCGCGTTCGACCACTATCGACGCGCCGCCGTGGCCGGCGACTTCCGCGGCCAGTTCAACCTTGCGCGGCTGCTTGCCGAGCGCGGGCGCGTCGACGAAGCGCTCGCGTGGCTTGCACGCGTGCCGGCCTCTGCTACCCCCGCGTTCGTCGCGAAGATGCGCGCGTATCTCACGTCGTCGTCGATCGACGCATTTCGTGCGGCCGCGCTGGAATTGCAAACACCGCCACAGCCTCAGCCACACTGTATGGACTCCGCATCATGATGCTTCACATCCCCGGCGTACTGACGAAAGCGCAGGTCGCGCAATGTCGCGAACTGCTCGATGCGGCCGAATGGGTCGACGGCAATGCGACGTCCGGCACGCAGTCGGCGCTCGCGAAACGCAACCGGCAATTGCCGGAAGGCGCGCCGGCCGCACGCGCGGTGGGCGACGCGATCCAGGACGCGCTCGCACGCCATCCGCTGTTCTTCTCGGCGGCGCTGCCGCTCAAGGTGTTTCCGCCGCTGTTCAATCGCTACGAAGGCGGCGAGACGTTCGGCACGCACGTCGACAACGCGATCCGGCTGCTGCGCGGCACGGATTTCCGCGTGCGCAGCGACCTGTCGGCGACGCTGTTTCTCGAAGAACCCGATGCGTACGACGGCGGCGAGCTGTGTGTCGAGGATACGTACGGCACCCATCGTGCAAAGCTGCCGGCGGGCGACCTCGTGCTGTATCCGGCGTCGAGCCTGCATCACGTCACGCCCGTGACGCGCGGCGCGCGCGTCGCGTCGTTCTTCTGGATCCAGAGCATGGTGCGCGACGACGGCGACCGCACGCTGCTGTTCCAGCTCGATACGCAAATTCAGGCGCTTTCCGCGGAGAAAGGCGCGAAGGATCCGATGGTCATTTCATTGACGGGGATTTATCACAACCTGTTGAGGAAGTGGGCGGATGCATAACCAACGATATGCAAGGCAGCCGCTGGACGTATTGCGCGGCTCGGTCGTGCGCTACGACGGTCCCGTCGATCCAATCGAGGAAAGCGGTTGGGAGGCGCCGCCACACGACACGCGAAACGACGGCGTCCACGCGGGCACGACCATCGATACGCGAGGATAAGAGGCTCACGCCCCCGCAGCGGAAACCGCGACACATCCTCCGCCGGACTCTGGCATATTGGCGATTCGTCTGACCAAATCGACCACGAGCACCCGGCCTCGCGCAACCGCGCTTCCTGCTGCCGGCCGGACGTGGCCCGCAACCGTCATTGCGCCACTTCGTCCACTATCGTGATTTCGCTCTCCGATCCCGTTGTCCGGTCCATTACCCTGCTGGAGTCGCACGAAGGGTTTGTCGATCTCGCAGGTTTCCATGAGCGTATCGCCGTTGCTCCCAGCCCCGACGACGTCTCAAACAAGAGCCCGCATTTCCTGAAAGTGCGTCGTGGCGTGGCGGACCGGCTGATCGCCGCCGCGCATACGCTGCCCGCCGGCCTGCGCCTGTACGTCAAGGAAGGCTATCGCCCGCTGGCCCTGCAGCGCCACTACTTCACCGGGCATCTCGCGCATCTGCGGCGGACGCTGAATCCGTTGCCGGACGAAGACACCCTGATCGCACTGACGAGCCACTACGTCGCACCGCCGGAAGTCGCCGCGCACCCGACGGGCGCGGCCGTCGACCTGACGCTGATCTCGGCGGATGGCATCGAGCTCGACATGGGTTGCGTACTCGATGCCACCGACCAGGAATCCTCCGGCGCGTGCTACACGCACAACCCGTTCATCAGCCGCGCAGCCGCCCGCAACCGTCAGGTACTGATCACCGCGCTGGCGGGCGCCGGCCTCACCAATTACCCGTCGGAATGGTGGCATTGGTCGTTCGGCGACCGCTATTGGGCCGCGATGCACGATCAATCGCACGCCATCTACGGCCCCGTCGAGGAAAACATGCTCGACGAAGCCTCACGCTGACATTCTTTCCGACGAAACGCGCCCGCCTCGGTAACATCCTCACTTGTCGATCCCTGCCCGCTCCCGCACAATCGCAGCACCTGCATCACTCTCCCCCGCGCCGATGTCCTATGCGTCACTCGCCACCGGCGTCCTCCTCGCGGGCGGCCTCGGTCAGCGCTTCGACCCGAGCGGCCTGCACAGCAAGCTGCTCGCGCTGCTTCCCGACGGCACGCCGGTGGCGGTCGCGGCCGCCCGCCATCTCGCGGCGGCCACGGCCGACGTGATCGCCATCGTGCGTCCCGGTGCCGAAAAACTCGCGATGCTGCTGAACGAAGCCGGCTGCCACGTCGTCTATGCGCCCGACGCCGTGCGCGGCATGGGCGCGAGCCTCGCGGCCGGGGTGCGCGCGACGCCCGACGCGAACGGCTGGCTCGTCGCGCTCGGCGACATGCCGTGGATCGCGGCGTCCACCTACGAAGCCGTCACGCGCGCGCTCGACGCCGACGACGCGTCGATCGTCGCGCCCGCACATCGCGGCGTGCGCGGCCATCCGGTCGGGTTCGCCGCGCACCACTTCGATGCGCTCGCCGCGCTCGACGGCGACACGGGCGCCCGCGCGCTGTTCGCCAGCGCGCCGGTGCAACTGCTCGACGTCGACGACCCCGGCATCGTGCGCGACGTCGATACACCGGCGGATTTGCGCTGACCGGGATCGCACCAAGCGCGCGGTGCAAAGCAGCGCCAGCGCCGCGCCCAGCGGGCTCCTGCTGAAACCCGCCCATCCGCGGCCTGCACCGACGACACGCCACCCGCCGCCACAATCCCGCTGCAAATGCGCACCCGATTGGCTATAACGGAGACGAGGCGCCCCTGCCGCGCCACCGCCGTCACGCACTCCGCGAGTTCTCCATGACCGATCACACGACCCCGACGCCCGAGCCACCGGCCGACCCGAACCGCGACCCGGAAGACGATCCGTTGTCGCCACCGTCGCCGGGTCATCATCACGACAATCCGCAGCAACCCGACGGCCCGCCGAGCAAGGATCCGGTCTAGCCGCAAGGCGACCCCCCCTTCTCCGCGCGGTTCCCGTCGTCATGCGCCATCGCCGCATGATGCTGCCTAGCGCGCCGTATACCCGCCGTCGATCGGCAGCGACACGCCGCTGACCATCGACGCCGCATCGCTCAGCAGGAACAGGATCGGTTCGACAACCTCGTCCGGCTCCGCGAATCGCCCGAGCGGAATCGCGGCCAGCATCGGCGCCCGCTTTTCCGGTTCGCTCCACGCGAACTGCGCCATCGGCGTGAGCGTGACGGTCGGGTTCACTCTGTTCACACGAATGCCGTGCGGCCCGAGTTCGATGCACAGCACGCGCGTGATCGCGTCCATCGCCGCCTTCGACGCGCAGTAACTGAGATGCGCGGGCAAACCGACGAGCGCGGCCTGGCTCGATACGTTGACGATGCTGCCCCGCGCCTGCGCGACACCACGCGCGTCGCGCGCGATCATCTTCCGGGCGACGGAACGGGCAACCAGCGCCGCGCCGCGCGCATTGACGGCCATCACGCGATCGAAATGCGCGGCGCTCACCTCGAGCGCCGACTCGAGCGATGCAATCCCCGCGCAATTCACGAGGCCGTCGAATGTATCGTGCGCGGCGAGCGTCGTATCGATCGCATGCTCGTCGCCACCGACGTCGAGTCGCATCGTCTCGCACGCGGCCTCGCCGGCCAGCGCATCGAGCGCGGCCATATCGCGCCCGGCCGCGACGACCCGCGCGCCCGCCTGCGCCAGCGCGATCGCGCACGCGCGCCCGATCCCGCTCGACGCCCCCGTGACGAGCACCCGCGAACCGCCGAAATCGAATCGTGTCTTCATGATGGCGTGTGCAACTCGTGCATGATCGGTTTGAGCGCCGGATACAGCGCCGTATAGAGCGCAAAGCGCGCCGCGTACGCTTTCGCGCGTTCGGCATCCGGCCGCGCGCGCTCGACGAGCGTGACCCAGCCGCCTTGCGCATCGTCGTGTGATACGAGCCCTGCCCCGACGCCCGCGAGCAAGGCGGCCCCCATCGCGGCTTCGACATCCTGCTCGATCGTCCACACCGGGAAGCCCGTCACGTCCGCGATGATCTGCATCCATAGCGCCGAATGCGCGGCCCCGCCCACGACGATCAGCCGTTCATCCAAAGCCACCGCGCCGCGCCGCCCGGCCTCGATGTTGTGCCGTAAGGCGAACGCGACACCTTCGAGCACCGCGCGATACAGGTGCGCGCGCGTATGCGCGAGACTCAGCCCGACGAACGCGCCGCTCGCCTTCGCGTCCCATACGGGGCTGCGTTCGCCCATCAGGTACGGCAGGAACAGCACGCCGTCGGCGCCCGGCGGCACGCCTTCGGCCGCTTCCTCGAGCAACACGTGCGGATCGCCGTGCGGCAGCAGGCGCGCCGCATCGATTTCCGCGTGGCAGAACTGATCGCGAAACCAGGCGACCGATGCGCCGGCCGTGATCGTGCCGCCGAACACGTAGAGGTCGCGCTGCCCGTTGAACACGTGCGGCATGCTGACGAGCCCGTGACGCGCATCGACGTGCGGGCTCACGTAACCCCAGCACATGCTGGTGCCGATCATCGCGACATGCTGCCCCGTGCGCGTCGCGCCGGCCGCGAAGGTCGCGACGGCCGCATCGACGCCGCCCGCGACGACGGGCGTGCCGGCCGGCAGCCCAAGCTGATCCGTCCATTGCGACAACAGCCCGCCGACGATGTCCGTCGATTCGACGAGCCGCTCGGGCATCATCGTCGCCGGAATGCCGAGCATGTCGAGCGCGTCGTCGGACCACTCGCGGCGCGCGACGTCGTACACGCCGCCGATATTGCCGGCCGAACTGTGATCGACCGCGACCTCGCCGGTCAGCAGGTAGATCACATACGCGTTCGGCGGCAGGAAATAGCGCACGTTCGCCCACACGTCCGGCCGCTGGTCGCGCAGCCACAGCATCTTCGTGAAGCCGTAATAGCTGTCGACGCCGTTGCCCGTGATCACGCGCAGCCGCTCGACGTTCACGTTCGCGTTGACCCAGTCGACTTCCGCGGTCGCGCGCCGGTCCATCCAGATCAGGCACGGATGGAGCGGCCGCATGTCGATGTCGACCGGAATGCCCGAGCCGCCGTACAGGCTGCCCACGCACACCGCGCGAATCGCATCGGCCGGCACGCCCTGCGCGCGCGCATCGCTCACGCAGCCCGCGATGCACGCGAGCACCGCATCGAACCACACCTGCGGCCATTGCTCGGCCCACAGCGGGCGCGGCGTATCGGGCTGGTAGCCGGCCGAGCGCCGCGCGACGATCGTGCCGTGCCGGTCGACGAGCAGCGCCTTGGTGCTCTGCGTGCCGATATCGACGCCAATGACGTATTCCATGATGTCTCCGGTGAGGCGCACGCCGGCCGTCAGCGGGCCGGCTTCAGCAGCACCTTGATCGATTCGGGCGATTTCGCGACACGGATCGCGTCGTCCCAGTCCTCGAGCGCGAAATCGTGCGTGACGATGCCTTTCGACGTGACGAGCCCGCGCGCGAGCAGGTCGATCGCGATCGGGTAGCAGTATGGCCCCAGGTGCGCGCCGCGCACGTCGAGTTCCTTGCGATCGCCGATGATCGACCAGTCGACGGTCGCATCCTCGCCGAACACGCTGAATTCGACGAAGCGGCCGAGCTTGCGGATCAGGTCGAGCCCCTGGCTCACGCCAACCGGCGCGCCGGTCGTCTCGATGTAGACGTCGCAGCCGTAGCCGTCGGTGAGCGACCGGACGATCTCGCGCGCATCCTCGCGCGTCGGGTTGATCGTCACGTCCGCGCCGTACTCGCGCGCGAGTTCCAGCCGCTCGTCGATCAGGTCGATCACGACGAGCTTCTTCGGCGTCTTCAGGTGCGCGACCTGCGTCATCATCAGCCCGAGCGGGCCCGCGCCCGCGATCACGACCACGTCGTCGAGCTGGACATCGCCGCGGTTCACCGTATGGATCGCGCACGACAGCGGCTCGATGATCGCCGCATCCTCGAGCGATACGCCGAGCGGAATCTTGTGGACGATCGCGGTCGGCGGAATGCGCATGTATTCGGCCATCCCGCCGTCGGCCACCTCGCGCTGGAAGCCGAAGATGTTGTGCACTTCGCACATCCAGTACTGGCCCGACTTGCAATAGCGGCACTTGCCGCACGGCACGATCTGCTCGGCGATCACGCGGTCGCCCACCGCCACGCCGAAATGTTCGGCCGCGCCGTCGCCGAGCGCTTCGACATGGCCGAAGAATTCGTGGCCGGGAATCACGGGCGCCTTCACCCACGGGTTCGGGCCGCCCCAGAACATCTTCGCGCCCGTGTAGCACTTGCAGTCGCTCGCGCAGATTCCGCATGCGGCGATGCGGATCACGAGCTCGTTCGCGCCGGGGCGCGGCTTCGCGACCTGTTCGACGCGATAGTCCTCGGGGCCGTGGCAGACGACCGCGGTCATCCGCGGCTGGGCTTCGGGTGTCGTCATGGATAGTCTCTTTCGTGGATGATCTGGATAACTGATGAATGAATCGTTACCGCGACCGTTCGCGGCTGATGTAGATCGCGAGCAGGATGATTCCGCCCTTGATCACGTTCTGCACATACGGGTTCATGCCGATCATGTTCAGCCCGTTGTTGAGCACGCCGAGCAGCAGCGCACCGACCAGCGTGCCAAGGATCGCGCCGCGCCCGCCCGAGATCGACGTGCCGCCCATCACGACGGCCGCGATCGCGTCGAGCTCGAAGCCCACGCCCGCGTTCGGCTGACCGCTCATCAGGCGCCCGGTCAGCACGATCGCGGCGAGCGCCGACGTGAGCCCGGCCAGCGTGTAGACGATCAGCTTCACGCGCGCGACACGCACGCCGGTGAGCCGCGTCGCCTGCTCGTTGCCGCCGATCGCATACACATAGCGGCCGAACGGCATCCGGTCGAGCAGCAGCCACGCGATCGCATAGACCACCAGCATGATCAGCACCGGCGCCTGGATGCCGAACACCTTGCCGCTGCCGAAGAACGCAACCCAGTCGGGCAAGCCGTCGATCGGGTAGCCGCCCGTGTAGATCAATGCCAGGCCGCGCGCGATGCCCATCGTCGCGAGCGTGACGATGATCGGCGGCATCCCCGCGAACGCGACGAACACACCGTTCAGGAAGCCGAAACCGAAGCCGACCGCGATGCCGATCGCGAGCGCCGCAACCGCGTTCACGCCCGCGACCATCAGCCCGGCCGCGAGCGTGCCCGACAGCGCCATCACCGAACCGACCGACAGGTCGATCCCGCCGGTCAGGATCACGCAGGTCATGCCGACCGCGATGATCGCGTTGATCGACACCTGGCGCAGCACGTTTTCCAGGTTCGCGGCGGACAGGAAGCTCGGGCTCGCGATCATCATCGCGATGCACACGACGATCAGGCCGACGAGCGGATAGAACAGCGTCGAGCGCCGCAGCTGCGCCCACCTCGCGCGTGGCGGCGGTGCGTCGCCGTGTCCGGCGGTGGCCGCGAGCGTCGTGGAAGGCGTGGAAGAAGAATCAGGCAGGTTCATGGGTCGCTCCTCGCGTGCCGGCCGTGGCATAGGTCATGACCGTGTCGGGATCGATCTCGTCGCCTGCGAGCGTCGCCTCGATGCGGCCCTGCCGGAACACGGCGACGCGATCGCACATGCCGACGATTTCCGGCAACTCGGACGAGATCATGATGATGGCGTAGCCGCGCGCGGTGAGTTCGCGCATCAGCCCGTAGATTTCGGCTTTCGCGCCGACGTCGATGCCGCGCGTCGGCTCGTCGAAGATCAGCACCGACGTGTGATGGTTCAGCCAGCGCGCGATCACGACCTTCTGCTGGTTGCCGCCGGACAGCGTCGCGACCTCGGTATGGATCGACGGCGCCTTCACGCCGACGCGCCGCATCACGTCGTGGGTGGTGCGCGCCTCGTCGCGGCGGTCGATCAGCCAGCGCATCGACCGGTACTTGCCGAGGTTGTTCAGCGAGATGTTGTCGCGGATCGAGAACGACGTGACGAGCCCTTCCGTCTTGCGGCTCTCCGGCAGGATGCCGATGCCCGCGCGCAGCGCGTCGGCCGGATCGGCGAGCTTCGCGGCCGCGCCGCGCACGCGCACGTCCTTGCGATGCGCACGCGTCGCGCCGATCACCGCGAGCGCGGTTTCCGTGCGGCCCGAGCCGACCAGCCCCGCGAAGCCGAGGATCTCGCCGGCATGCAGCGTGAAGCGGTTCACCGGGCCACCGCGTTCGATCTGCAGTTCGTTGACCTCCAGCACGCGCGGCGCATCGGCCGCACGCGCCGGCTTCGGCGGAAAGCTGCTTTCGATCCGGCGGCCGACCATCATCCGTACCAGTTGCTCGACGTCCGTGCGTGCGACGTCGGTCGTCGCCACGTACTGGCCGTCGCGCAGCACCGTGATGCGGTCGCACACCGCGAAAATCTCGTCGAGGTGATGCGAGATGAAGATCATCGCGACGCCCTGCCGCTTCAGCTCGCGCATGATCGCGAACAAGTGCTCGGCCTCGGCCGGCGTCAGCGTGGCGGTCGGTTCGTCGAGGATCAGGATGCGCGCGTCGAGCGACAGCGCCTTGCCGATTTCGACGAACTGCTGTTGCGCGACCGACAGCGCACGGATCGGCGCATCGAGATCGATCGCCACGCCGAGCCGCGCGAAGATCGCGGCCGCCGCGTGACGCATCCGCTTGCGGTCGCGCGCGCCCCAGCGATTGCGCAACTCGCGGCCGAGGAACAGGTTGTCGACGGCGTCGAGGTGCGGAATCAGGCTGAATTCCTGGAACACGATGCCGACGCCTGCCGCGACCGCATCGTGATAGTCGGCGAAATGGCGGGCGGTGCCGTCGATCTCGATCGTGCCGGCATCCGGCTGGTGAATGCCGCACAGGATCTTCATCAACGTCGACTTGCCCGCGCCGTTCTCGCCGAGCAGCGCATGAATCTCGCCGCGCGCGATCTCCAGATCGATGTCAGCCAGCGCCTTCACGCCCGGAAAGCTTTTCGTGATGTGGCTGAGCCTGAGTATCGTGTCCATCGGCTTCTCCGTGCAAAGGGCGCCGGCCGTGCCGCCGCCCTTCGCGTCGCATCGCACGTCGTTCACCAGCTGAAGCCCTTCGCATTGCCGCGATCGACCACCTTCACGTCGACGGGAATCGCCTTCGGCACCGTCGCACCCCACTTCCGCGCGATCGCGATGCCGAGCGCGATGCGCACCTGGTCGGCCGGGAACTGCGCGGTCGTCTCGATGAACTTCGAATTCGGCTTCTGGATCGCGGCGATCGCCTCGGGCGCGCCGTCGACGCTCGTCAGCTTGATGTCCTTGCCCGAGCTCTCGATCGCGGCGAGCGAGCCCATCGCGCCGCCGTCGTTCACGCTGAAGATGCCCTTCAGGTTCGGATGCGCGGAGATCATGTTTTCCGTGACCGACAGCGCGGTCGCGCGCTCCTGCTTGCCGTTCTGCGTATCGACGAGCTTCACGTTCGGGTATTTCGCGAGCCCGGCCTTGCAGCCGCGTACGCGTTCGAGAATCGGTACGACCGGGATGCCGTCGAGAATGGCGACCTCGCCGCTGCCGCCGATCGCCTTCGCGAGGTAGTCGCACGACATCACGCCCGCGTCGTAGTTCTTCGAGCCGACGAACGAATCGACCGGGCCGTTCGCGTTCGCATCGACGGCCACCACCACCGCGCCGGCCTTCTTCGCCTGCGTGATCGCCGACTGGATGCCGGTCGAATCGGTCGGGTTCACGAGCAGGATGTCGATCTTCTTCTGCAGCATGTCCTCGACGTCGCTCACCTGCTTGCTGACGTCGTGATGCGCGTCGGTGACGACGACCTGCGCGCCGATCGACGCAGCGGCGTCGTTCAGCGCCTTCTGCATCGTCACGAAATACGGGTTGTTCAGCTCCTGGAACGTCATGCCGATGCGCAGCGGTGCGGCCTGCACGGCGGCAGCGGGCAGCCAGGCCGCGACGGCGAGCGCGGCAATCACCGCCATACGGGCGGCGCGACGGGGGAATGAAGCGGGCGATGCATGCGTCATGACGGTGTCTCCGGTTATGTGTGCGGCTTTTTCGTGGTTGAACGCGCCCCTCGCGACGTGGGCGACGCGATTGCGCTGGGTGAAACGGTGTGGAAAGTTCAGGCGGGCCGCGGCCCCGCGATCATCCGGGCTGCGGCGCGAGCTCGGGGATGCCGGGCGTGACGACACGCGGCGGCAGCGGATTGCCGGTGGGCGCCGCGTGCAGCGCGAGCTCGCGGCTGCGCGCATTCAGGCGCTGCAGCGCGCGGAATTCGGACGGCGCCATCCCCTTCACCGCGCGGAACTGGCGGTTGAAGTTCGACACGTTGTTGAAGCCGGCCTGAAAGCAGATATCGGTGATGCTCGCGTCGTCGGCGAACAGCATCTGGCACGCGGACTCGATCCGCAGACGATTCACGTACTGCACGAACGGCATGCCCGTCTGGCGGTGGAACGCTCGCGAGAACGCGCTGACGCTCTGCCCGGTCAGTTGCGCGAGATCGGCTTCCCGCAGCTCGGACGCGAGGTTCTTGCCGATGTAGGACAGCGCGTGGCTGAGCCGCGTGGGCGTGACGTCGGCCTGGTCGTACGCGGGGCTCGCGAGCAGCGTGCGTTCGGCCGCCGCGCAAAGCCGTTCGAGGATCGTCACGAACAGCGCGATGCGGCGCATGCCGCGTGCGGCCAGCAGTTCGTCGAACAGCGGCGCGATCGCGGCGCTGGTCGCCGCATCGAAGCCAACCCCGCGCCGCGCATCGTCGAGCAGCGCCTGCGCGTCGCGGCATTCGGGAAACGCGTCCATGCAACGGCGCACGAACGCCGGGTCGAACTGGATCACGAGATTGCGGCGCTCGACGGTTTCGCCTTCGGCCATGTCGCTGACCCAGTTGTGCGGCAGGTTCGGGCCGAGCAGCACGAGATGGCCGGGGCCGAACGAGCCGATGTGGTCGCCGACGAAATACTTGCCGCGCGTCGCGACGATCAGGTGCAGTTCGAATTCGGGATGGAAGTGCCAGCGGATCGTGCGATACGGATAGCCGTGCGACCAGACCTTGAACGACTCGTCGCGTCGCACGTCGACCACTTCCAGATCGGGGTGCATCATGGTTGGCGTCTCCATTCCCATATCTCGCTGGCCGGTTCGTTGCGCGCGTGCGCCGCGTATTTCACACGGCGACGCGACCGGTCGCATGGGAAGCAATGTAGGTCGTTCGCGCGCGCGGCTCCACCAACTTTACGCCTGATTTCCGATACTTTTTTGCGCATTCCGGCCGCACAGGGCGCCGGACGACAAATTTGTGCAGCGCGGAACGGCCTGGCGGCCGCCCGCTCCGGTGGTTACGCGGCCGCGTGCTCGCGCGCCGTCCGCACTTCGTACGCCTTCAGGTGGTTGTACGCGATCCGCAGCAGCGACAACGTATCGGCCGCCTGCGGGTCGCGGCGCGCGAGCAGGTCGCCGATCACGTGATCGGCTTCGACACGCGCATGGTTCTCGACGTCGCGCAGCATCGACGCCGTCAGCGGCGACGGCGTCAGCACCATCCGCTGCATCCGCTCGATGGCGGCCGGGTCGGGCCGGTGGCCATTGTGCTCGGCAATCGCGCTGCATTCGCCGAGCATCGTCTCGAGCAGGCGGCGGCCGTCCGGCGCGGCGAGAATGTCGCCTACCGAGCCGCGGAACAGCGACGTGCTCGCGGCGAGCGTCGCGAGGAACACCCATTTTTCCCACATCCGCGCGACCACGTTGTCGCTGAGCGTCGCATCGAACCCCGCGCCGCCGAGCACGTCGGCCACCGCGCGCACGCGCGGCGATTCGCCGCCCGCGAGTTCGCCGAAGGTGACCCCGTGCGTGTCGTTCAGGTGCACGATGCGCTGCTCGCGATCGAGCGTCGCCGCGATCACGCACAGCCCGCCGAGCACCTGAGCCGCGCCGAACCGGTCGCGCAGCACGTCGAGATGACGCATCCCGTTGAGCATCGGCAGGATCAGCGTCTGCGGGCCGACGAACGGCGCGAACGACTGAATTGCGTCGTCGAGGCTGTATGCCTTGCAGCTCAGCAGCACGAGGTCGAACGGCGCGACGCCGGCACCCGCATCGCCCGCGCGCACGGTCTGCACGTTCGCGAGCGTCAGGTCGCCGCGCGGGCTGCGGATCAGCAGCCCGTCGCGCGCCAGCGCGGCCGCGCGGCCGTCGCGCACCAGGAACGTCACATCGCGCCCCGCCGCGGCCAGCCGGCCGCCGAAATACCCGCCGACCGCGCCGGCCCCTACCACCAGAATTCGCATCGTTGCCTCCTTTCGGTTTCATTCGCCGCCGCGCCACCGAGCCGGGCCCGCAGCGCACACGCCATCGCCCCGTGAGTATAGCGACACCCGTTATGCATATGCATAGATACCCTTGTCGGGATTAGAGGGATGCGTCCACGGTACCGGTTCCTAGGGATAACCCGTCTACGGTGACACCCGTCGGACGCCGTCAAGACACTTACCCCGTCACGCCGTTCCGGGGAGCATCCACGACTGACCGACCACACACCATGCGCAACCTTTCCCTGAATCAGAAACTCGCCTCGATGATCGTCATCCTCTGGCTCGGCCTGCTTGTGATCGCCGGACTCGGCGCATGGCAGACGCGCGCATCGATGATCACGGACCGCCGCGAACAGCTCGCATCGCTGGTCGCGCAGGCCGCGAGCGTGACCGACCATTTCTACAAGCTGTCGCAGCAGAACGCGCTGCCGGAAGCCGAAGCGAAGCAGAAGGCGCTCGAGGCGATCGCCGCGATGCGCCACGGCGCCGACGGCTACATCTCGATCAACGACTCGAAGCCGGTGATCGTGATGCATCCGATCAAGTCCGAGCTCAACGGCAAGGACGTGTCGAATTTCACCGATCCAAACGGCAAGCACCTGTTCGTCGAGATCGTGAAGGCCGGCAACCTGGAAGGCGGCAAGGGCTTCGTCGAGTATCTGTGGCCGAAGCCGGGCGCCGACAAGCCGCAGGACAAAACCAGCGCGGTGCAGCGCTTCGCGCCATGGGACTGGTATCTCGTGACCGGCATGTACATGAACGACGTCCGCTCGGCCGTGCTCGAAAGCGTCGGCCGCTGGCTCGCGATGACGGCCGTGCTCGGCGGGATCGCGACCGCCGTGATGGTGCTGGTGCTGAAAAGCGTGCGCGCGAATCTCGGCGGCGAACTGGAAGTCGCGCTCGACGCCGCGCAGCGCATCGCGCAGGGCGACCTGACCGCGCGCGTGACCGTGAAGCAGGACGATCGCGGCAGCCTGCTGCATGCGCTGCACACGATGCAGGGCGGCCTGATCGACATGGTGTCACGCGTGCGGATGGGCACCGAGAACATCAACGTCGGCGCGAGCGAGATCGCGTCCGGCAACACGGACCTGTCGCAGCGCACCGAGGAACAGGCGGCCGCGCTCGTACAGACCGCGTCGAGCATGGACCAGATGACCGCGAACGTGAAGCAGAACGCGGACAGCGCCGCGCAGGCCGCGTCGCTCGCCGATCAGGCCGCGCAGGTGGCGACGCGCGGCAGCGCGGTGGTCGACGACGTCGTGCGCACGATGAACGAGATCACCGACCGCTCGCACAAGATCGGCGACATCATCGGGGTGATCGACGGGATCGCGTTCCAGACCAACATCCTCGCGCTGAACGCGGCGGTTGAGGCTGCGCGTGCCGGCGAACAGGGTCGCGGCTTCGCGGTGGTCGCGGCCGAGGTGCGCTCGCTCGCGCAACGCTCGGCGACGGCGGCGAAGGAGATCAAGTCGCTGATCGTGTCGTCGAACGAGACCGTCGAGCAAGGCGCGGCGCTCGTCACGCACGCGGGCGAGACGATGGCCGAGATCGTGCAGTCGGTGCGGCGCGTGAACGAGATCCTCGACGAGATCAGCCATGCATCGCGCGAACAGAGCGCCGGGATCGAGCAGGTCAATCGCGCGGTGGGCGAGATGGACCAGGTGACGCAGCAGAACGCGGCGCTCGTCGAGGAAGCCGCGGCCGCCGCGCATTCGCTGCGCGATCAGGCCGAGGCGTTGCGGGATGCGGTGACGCGGTTTGCGTTGCCGGCTTGACGGCGGTTGCCCGGCGCACGCGTGCTCACGCGGCGCGGCCGGGCCGTGACGCGGTCAGGCCAGTGCCAAGCCCCAACCCCGCCGCACGCTGGATCAACTCGACGTCGTTGCTCACACCAAGCTTCTTCATCGCACTGATCTTCTGCGCGCTGACCGTCTGCTTGCCCTTGCTCAGACGCTGCGCGATCGTCTTGATCGGCACCCCCGACAGATACAGGCGAATGACCTCGATCTCGCGCGCCGACAGCTTCACGGGCGCCTCGCCGCGCTCGCCGAATGCATCGACCGCGCGCCTGATGAGCGGCGACAGGTAACGCCCGCCGCTGTAGCTCGAATGAATGGCCGTGACGATATGGCCGACCTCGTCGAACTTGCTGACGATGCTCACGCCGCCGATAGCGAGGATCGACCCGAAGATCAGCGGATTCTCGTTCGCGACCAGCGCGACGATCCCGACGTTCGGACGCGTGCGCCGCAGCCAGTCGAACATTGCGAGGCCGTCCATCTGCTCGTCTGCCCGGATCGCATAGTCGACCAGCACGACATCGCAGTCGACGCCGCCGAGCGACGCGACCAGTTCGGCCACGCTCCGGTACACCGCGACGATCTCGATCGCACAGCCGCTGCCCGCGACCTGCTCGATGCCGGCCAGCGTCAACGGCCAGTCGTACGCGAAAACGACGCGAACATTGAATTTCCTCATGCGCAGTTCCAGGTGATTCATCGGCCGCGCGACACGGGGCACGCACGGCCGATTTGGCGTTGAAAGGACATTCAGGCTATTTTTAGCCTGAATGTCGATTCTATGAAGCTGCGCGCAGGCGGGCTATCGGACGGCATCGGGATCGGCCGCCGGAGACGTAATACGAGTTTGATATTTGCGCCGGTTCGAACGCCCGACACGAGGCGCCGGTCGCCACGGACATCCGCCGAATGGCCAGCGTGGCGGCCGATCCGGGCCAAGCGACCGGCCAGCAGGTAAAATCGACGCCTTTGCATCCCGCGCCGGGCCACCGGCGGCGAGCGACGCGCCGATGCCGGCCGCGCGCCGCCGCCCGTTTGCCGGCTGCCCGTACCCCCGCTTTCCCCATGACCGAATCCGACCTGCAACCCGACGACACCTCCATCCACGAAGACGGCCTCTGGCGCGACAACGGCTGGACGGCCCGCATCATCAAGAACGAAGACGACGACGGCTGGGCCGTCGAGATGATCAAGGACGGCGAGTCCGAGCCCGCGCTCGTCGGGCCGTGGACCATGGGCCGCGACAAGAAGAACCCGAAGCCGATGGACGCGAACGCGTTCCGCACGCTCGTGAAGACCGCGACCGAGGTGCTAATGCGGCACGAGCAGCAGCGGCGCGCGATGCTGCACAAGGAAGTGACGGTTCAGGGCGAGGACGACCAGGATGTGTCGGTGACGCTCGACATCGTGCCGGACGAATTCGAGCCGTACGCGCAGCTCAAGGCATTCGATCCGTATGGCGAGCTGCTGGCCGAAGCGAAGGTGTCGGCCGGGTTCAAGCTCAACAAGGCCAGCGCCGAGCGCTGGGTCGCATCGGGCTTCGAGCGGCCGGCCGCCTGATTGCGCGCCGCGCGCTCAGGCGCCGGCGCCCTGCCGTGCGCGCCGCAACCGGCGCGCCGCCAGCTTGCGCCGCACGAGCTGTTCGAACTGCTGCGTCGCGACCGCCGGGTCGCGCGCGGCCAGCCCGAGCGCGTTGCGCACGAGCTGGATCGGCGTCAGCACGAGGCCCCACGGCACCCCCCACCAGCCGAACGCGGCCGAAGCCAGCAGCGCGACCGCCTGCTTCCTGCGGCCGCAACGCCGGCAGCACACATGGCGTCGCGTCGCCCAGCGCGTGACGAACAGCAGCGACACCACGCGATGCGACGCATGGACATCCACCGGCAGGTCGTCGCGACCGCAGATCGGGCATGGCCCGTAACGCCAGTCGTGCACGTACTCCCAGACTTTCGCATCGGGCACCCGTTCCGCCTCGACGACGATCGGATGCGCTTGCGCGCACGCCGCACGACAATAGCGGCGGCCGTCGATCGACCGCCCGCCGGCCAGGAACGTCCTGCCGCAGTGACTGCACTCTGCCACGGTAACCTCGGATAAGCGTGATGCGCCGCGTGCCGGCCGCGCGCAGCATGGCTGCACCGGCGGTCCGGACGGGCCGTTTACTGTCTTAACGGCCGGCATCGCGCGGTCTTGAGCGGCGGTTTGCCGCCGCGCGTCAGGCGTGCAGCCCGTGCGCGGTCATCAGCCGGTACAGCGTCGCGCGCGAGATGCCCAGCTCGGCCGCCACGTCCGCATGCTGGTGGCGGTGGCGCATCAGCGTTTCCTCGATCGCGTGCCGCTCGGCCTGCCGGCGCGCTTCCGCGAGCGTCGGCGGCCGCCGCGACGTGTACGGGTGCAGTTCGAGATCCGCGGCCGAGATCATCGGGCCGTTCGTCATCACGACCGCGAACCGGATCCGGTTGATCAGCTCGCGCACGTTGCCGGGCCATGGGTAGTTGTGGATCGCTTCGATCGCGCACGGCATGAAGCCGCGAATCCGGTGCGAACTGTCACCGCGATAGCGCCGCAGCACGTGGTCGGCGAGCAGCATGATGTCGCGGCCGCGCACGCGCAGCGGCGGCTCGTCGATGCGCAGCACGCACAGGCGGTAGTACAGGTCGGCACGGAACCGCCCCGCCTGCATCGCGGCCTCGAGATCGACGTGGGTCGCCGACACGATCCGCACGTCCACCGGAATCGACGCGTGCCCGCCGAGCCGCTCGATCGTGCCTTCCTGAAGGAAGCGCAGCAGGCTCGCCTGGCTCTCGAACGGCATGTCGCCGATTTCGTCGAGAAACAGCGTGCCGCCGTGCGCGGCCTCGATCCGGCCGATCTTGCGCTGGTGCGCGCCCGTGAACGCGCCGCGCTCGTGGCCGAACAGCTCGGCCTGCAGCAGCGTCGGCGGAATGGCCGCGCAGTTCACGGCGACGAAGGGCGCGTCGGCGCGCAACGACTGCTGGTGGATCGCCGCCGCCGTCAGCTCCTTGCCGGTGCCGGATTCGCCGGCGACGAAGACGGTGGCGTCCGTGTTCGCGACCTTGCGGATCGTCGCGAACAGCCGGCGCATGGCGTTGCACGAGCCGATCATCGTGCCGCCGGGGGGCGCCGCAGCGGCGTCCGGGCTGCCGTCCGCGAGCTTCAGCATCCCGTATGCATGGCCGACCAGATAGCCGATCGTCGTATAGGCGTTCGCATTGCGCACGTAGTCGAAGCAGCAGTGGCGAATCAGGCGCGCGACGGTGAGATCCCGCAGCCGCTCATGGTCGGCGAGCGCGACCCAGCCGACGCGCGGATCGCGCAGCAGCGTTTCGAACGACATGACGTCGAGCGACGCGAAGCTGCCGAAATCGACGATGCCCGCATGCGGGCGGTTCACCCTGACGAGATTCAGTGCGTCCGCAACGGTTTTCGCGCGCCACACGTCCCAGCCGCGCGACGCGAGGCAGTCGACGAGCGCGGCATCGTGCTGCTGCGACAGGTAGACGAGTGGCCGCGGCGGTACGACATGGTTGCGCCGGACGGCAACGAACGGCGCCGGTCCCGCCTCGCGTTCGAGATCCTGCGGGCCCGACACCCTGATCTGGCAGCAATGGTTCACGATGGCCTCGTCGCTTGGATAGGTGGTCGAAACGGCCGTTGCCGGATCGCGCGGGGCGGGACATCGTGGTCCCGCGGCGCAGCGCCGGGCCGTCCTCGGATTGACGTTTCGTTATCGGCAGAACACGACGCGCTGCGTGTAGATTTGCGGCTCGACGACCGGCTTCGCGGCACGGTTGAGGTCGTCACGATAGGCGCGGTAAGTCTTGCCGTTCACCGTCACCTCCGTCGCAGGGGCCGTCTCGATCGAGCCGAGCCCGTTGCGCTGCCACCCGCTCACCCGCTCCGCCGCCGTCACGGTCGACTCGCCGGCGATCTTCTGCGTGATCGCGCTGCCGTCGCTCCATGGCTGCGTCTGCATGTCCTCGGCATGCTGCATCGCGCCGATCGTCTTGCCGGTCGATATCGGCCCCTTCTGCGCTTCGAACGGCGCGCCACGGCCGTACACCGGCGATTGCCACGACGGGGCGTGACCTTCCTCCGGCATCATGTAGATCATCTGCGGATCGCCGATCATCATCATCGGCGCGCATGCCGTGTTGTCGGCGCGACCGAGCGTCGACAGCGCCTGCTGAACGCTCACGGCGTTCGCGGCGGTCTGCTCGCCCAGGATCACGAAGACCGCCGGGTTCTGAAATACCGACTGCGCCGCGGCTTGTGCGCTGTACAACAACAGAGCGACCAAAAAGATCCTCATGATTGAGGCCTCCTTGCATCCTCGTCAGGCAAAAAGAGGTGTTGACCTCGGGGATGGGATCAACACCCGTCAAACAGGCAACGACCGTCGGGCATCGGGTTCGAACGTCTCCCGTGCGGCCGGTGTTCCGGTCACACGGGAAACCGATCCGCGTGCTTACGACGACGTGCTCGTCGAGATGACGGCCGGAGCCGGCACGACCGGTGCAGCCGGGGCCGCCTGCTGGTCGACCGAAGCCGGCGGCAATGCTTGCGCCGGATCGGACAACGCCGGCATGTCGGCGGGCTGCGCAGCCGCGGCTTCCGGCGCCTTCGCGTCGGCGGCCGGCATGTCGGCAGGCGCCGCAGCGACGGCAGGCTGCGCGGCTTCCGGTGCGGGCGCTTCCGCGGCGACCGGCGCCGGCTCGGCGGCCTTCGCATCGGCTGCCGGCGCGGGCATCGCGGCTTCAGCCGCGGGCGCCGCGACGACGGCTGCCGCCGGCGTCGGGTCCGCAGCCGGCGCGGCAGCGGCCTGCGCTGCGTTGTCGGTCGCGGCCGGCATCGGCTCCGGCGCCATGTCGGCGACGGGCTGCACAGGCTCGAGGGCCTTGTCGGCAACTGCCGGTGCAGGTTCCGGTGCCTTGTCAGCGACCGCCGGTGCCGGTTCCGGTGCCTTGTCGGCGACCGCCGGTGCGGGTTCCGGTGCCTTGTCGGCCACCACCGGTGCGGGTTCGGGCGCCTTGTCGGCCACCACCGGTGCGGGTTCCGGTGCCTTGTCGGCGACCGGCTGCACGGGCTCGGGTGCCTTCGTGTCGGCGACCGGTGTGGCAGGCGCCTGCGATGCCTTGTCCGCGACTGCCGGTGCGGCGATCACGGCGGCAGCCGGCACGGCCGCCATCGCAGCCGCCGGGATGACCGACGCTGCAGGTGCGGCAGCTACCGCGGGTGCTGCGGCTGCAACGGCGGGAACTGCTACGGCCGGTGCGGCCGCAACAGCAGGCGCTGCCACTGCCGGCGCAGCAGCTGCGACAGCCGGCGCTGCGACAGCCGGCGCAGCGGCAACCGGCGCCATCGACGGCACGGGCACAGGTACCGGCACCGACACGGGTGCTGCCTGCACAAAATTCGTCGCCACCGGACGGGGCTGCGCCGGCGCCGGCGCGGCAGCGCCGAGCGGCGGCAAGCCCATGCGGTCGCGCACGATCGGATCGCGATACTTCACGTCGTCGGCGACCGTCGCTTCCACGCTCGGCGCCACGTTCGAACGGGCGAGCGGCGCGGTCGTGCCCGGGCACAGGTGCCCGGTCGCTTCCACCGCACGCCGGTTCGCGTCGCTCTGGCAGAGCAGCGCGAGCGCCACGTCGGTCAGGCCCATCGCGCGGAATTCACGCGCATCGAGACGTCGCACGCAGGCCTGGTCGACCAACGTCGTGCCGCCCGTCGCGCCGAACCCCGGGAACGACACGCCGACGCTCACCGAGCCCATGCAGGTATCGGACAGCGTGGTCGTCAGCCCCGGCGCCTGGATCGAGGGGTTCGTCTTGATCGTCTGCGTCCCGGAGTAATTGACGTTTTCCGAGGTCTGGGTGTTGTACGGGTTGGTGCCGGGTGCGCCTGACGACTGGAGCGAACTGACGCTCTGCGGCGTCACGTTCGAACCGCCACTCGTGCCGGACGGCATCGTCACGTTCACGTTCACGCTCGAATTGCCGCTGCCGCGAACCCCGCTGGAGCTGGTGGCGTTGCCGCCGCGCGAGCTCGTGGTGTTCGTGTTCATGCTCGAGCCGCCGCCCTGGCTGATGGCCGTCGACGAGGTCGACGACTGCGAGCTCGAAGTCGAGTCGGCGGTTTGCGCCTGGGCGCCGATCGTGGTCATCGCGAACATCGCAGCGCATGCCACCTTGATCCTGTTGCTGTTCATTTCACTCTCCGGACGAGGTTTGACCTCCCACCCAGGCAACCGTACTAGTTCCCCTGATTCCCTTCAGCTTTGCCTGCTTCCCCGAACTGTTTCCAGCCGTTGCCCAGCTGGGACCACGAGCCTGCCGACATGCCCTGCCACTGCTGGGCGTCGGGTCCGCCGATGGCACTGCCCGAAGAAAGCGTTTGTTGTTCTGACGGTTTGGTTGTCTGGTCAGGTTTGTTTGACGTCTGC
Organism: Burkholderia sp. AU15512; assembly: GCF_002223325.1. NCBI lineage: Bacteria > Pseudomonadati > Pseudomonadota > Betaproteobacteria > Burkholderiales > Burkholderiaceae > Burkholderia > Burkholderia sp. AU15512. Next base: position 553,727 of record NZ_NKEX01000006.1, on the reverse strand, counting down.
AAATTCGATTGCACGTCGTCGGCAATACGGTCAGCGCCATACGCCGTCAGAGACGCGAGCATCAGAGCGGCGGCAATCAGTTTCTGCTTCATGCCAACTCCTTACGTGACAACAATGTGGGGCAAAGAGACCAGCGTCGCTGGGAAACTGGTCCCCCCACACCTGACTAATGACTGCTTCCGGTCGCACTTGAACTGCTCTGGCTTCCGCCCGCCGCGGACGGCGAGCCGGCCGGACCGGTACTCCACACGGTCGACGAGTTGTAGTGATTCGAACCCGTGATCGCGCCTGACCCACCACTGCCGGTCAGCCCAGCGGCACCCGCGTTGGCATAGCCCTGGTCGTTCGCGCTCGAAGCCGTGTAGTGATTCGCACCGAGTACGATCGTGGCACTCACCCCTCCCGATAGCGCATTCGCGTTCTCGTTCGTTTTGCTGTTTCCACCGTTCGAGGCTGCGGCACCGATACCGCCGCCTGCCGCGTACGCGCCCCCGTTCAGGCCCGAACCGCTGGCCGTCGAGGTCGAGTTGTGGAAGGCGGATGCCGTACCGACGGAACCAGCGGGTGTCACCGTACTGCCAGCGCTTGCACCCGCCGTCGAAGTCGAGTTGCTGGTATAGCTGCCGGACCCGACCAGCACCGAACCGGAAACACCCGACGCAACGGATTGCGTCTGGTTGGTCGTGGACAGTCCCGCGGCCATGGCAGCCGACGACAAGACGGTGAGCGCTGTCGCTAATATCACGTTGGCTTTCATAGCAATCCCTTGCTGTGATGAAGTTCGGCGGTGGCGGAGCCGGGCCTGCCCCCCATCGGACGAAACCCGGCATCCGTACCGCCAGCCAATGACGAACGCTACGCGTCGCGGCTTAGTGGTGATACGTCCAGCCGATCGAACCGGCATTCGCGCCGCTGCTGCCAGTCGCTTGTGCTCCACCGAAGCCGAAGCCGCCAACCGTCGACGTTTGGGTGTGGTTCGTGTACGAGATCGAACCGCTGCCCGGGCCGCCGGCCAGTGCGCCGGCTGCACCGAGTGCCGAGCCGGAATCGGTCGCGGAGAAATGACCGAACCCTGCGACCCCAGCCATCGTCGAACCGCCGCTCGACGAATTGCTGCTCGACACCGTGCCGCTGCCGGCAAACGCTGCACCCGAAACCGCCAGAACTGCTGCTGCAATCAGAAGCTTCTTCATGGTCGACTCCAAAACGGCGTGGACGGAGTGAATCGGGAAGATCGCACGCCATCGATCCTCCCGACTTGAGCAATCCTCAAAATTAAGGATCACTATCCAATCAATAAAATCTCATTGCCTTTTAAATCAAGTTTTTTGCGATTTTGGCCAAACGAAGCTTAGCTTCGAGATTTTTGTTTATCCAAATTTTTTTGTAGGTGTTTTCTATTATTTTTATGAACATTGGCCTTGCATCGAAAACACCATTGCTTGATGAACCGGAACGATGCGCACATCTTTCCGGCTTGCGATATTCGATACCCCGCCGGACGGCATGTCATGAATCGACATCCCGTTTCCGGAATCGAAAATTCGCGAATACATTAACCACCGCAAATCGCAGCGCCGCTTGAAATACACCTTTTACACGGGCGACAAGGGCCTGCATTGCAGCCGGGTGGCGTGTGTTCTCCCTGAGCTATCGACGAAGCGTCTTCCGGATAATCCGGCCGACAGGCTGTTCGATCTAATCCGGCCGGCGCCGGCATGGGCCACGCACGATCGGAGCGGCCCTGCATGGCCGAGGACGAATCGGCATCACGCTGTCCGGCACGAACAGCCTGATCCATCCGGGTGAACTGAATGAGAGCGAGTACCGCTGTCGCCCGACTGCCGTGCGGCGCGACAACCGCGCCAGCACGCGGCGCGCGCGGCGGGCAAGAAACCGGGACAGCGCAACCCGCGAAGCTGGCACAGCGTCGCGAGCATCACCCCGGCCTTTCCGACTACCCCATTGATGCGCAAAGTACGCACCGATCAAGCTACTGCTTATGGTCTTCATCGCCGTTTCCCCGACTGCTTATTGACGAGTTGGCCGCCCCACCGCTTTGTTACATCGTTTCAGCCGCCCGCCGGTGCGTCCAATACTGCAAGCAGCGTGCCACGCGATATTCCACCGCAGCTTGCGCGCGGCACACGCCCGCCACGGCGGCCCGCAGCACCTGAAACGGCATTTTTTGTTTCAGGAATGTATCGCAATAACAGTCTGACACCCGCTCCAATCGTTAAGCGCCGCGACGCAATCTCCGGATTAGACGGACGAATCCGGCCCGCAGGCCCGCACCGGGCGGCCAGATGAACGAGTGTTTCAAACTTGAGAACCGGGCTGCCGCGCAAGGCCGGCGGCGCGGGCATTTCCGCCTGCAAACCGGGGGGCGCGGCATGTGCGCCCCCTTCCTGCGCCATCACAAACGAGAATCGATTCGCCCGACACCGCGCACCGAAAGCCCGATACGGCAGCCTCCGGCGAGCCATCGACACGCATTTCTCCTGACGACCGAAACGAATTTGATTCATCCGTGAAAATACCAACAGGATCACGCACCGCTCGAGAGCCGAAATGGACCGTAACAATGAAAACTTTCGTGACGACGTAATAATTAAAACAAATGAAAAATCGCGCCCCATCATGCCGCCCATCATTTTTTTCACTTTCATTCGCCCCGCCTTTCACGCACCGAATCACCCGATTCTCGGCACCTTCAGGAAACACTTTTAATCCTTTATCCACGCCTTTCTCATTGATGAAACATTCAAACTCAACACCTGTTTGACGGCGCCATTCCCGCAAAAGCCTGATTTATCGTGCGTTTCGTCGTATCGATTCGCATCGATCCGGCAATTTCCCCGCTCGCTTTTCTGTCCCCACGATACATGCATGAAACAGAAGCGCGCGTATCGCGCGGCAATCGCGCCGCCGCTCCCGTGCGCATCGCGACGGCATCGTTCATGGCATGCCGATTGCCTGATCTCCGGCTCTCACCGAGCGGCACGCCGAGGCACAAGATCACGGACGGCGGCCTGCTCGTCAATCAGCGTATCGGGGAAAAGGCGATGAAGATCACCACCGGTCGATCGGCGTGCGCGTCGTTCAAGCATCAACGGGGTAGTCGGCGAAACCGGAGCGCCTGTCGCGGCGCTTCGTCGACCTCGGCCCATGCGAGCCGGCGCTTGCCGAAGCGCTACCCGTGCGGCGGGATGGAACGCGTGCGCACCGCCGTCGAGCAAATCGACGTGTGGTTCCTCGAGCTGCTCGACGAAGGTGAAAGCCATGAATGACCGGGTCGCGCTCGAGACGCGCGCCGGTCAGCGCGTCCTGGTGACGGGCGGCGCCGGCTTTCTCGGCAGCTACGTATGCGAACGCCTGGTCATGGAAGGCGCGTCCGTCACGTGCATCGACAGCCTGCTGACGGGGCGCAAGCTCAACGTCGCCGACCTGAAGGCGTCCGGCCGCTTCGAATTCGTGAAGGGCGACGTCTCGCTCGGCCTGCCGCAACTGCAGGTGGACGAGATCTGGAATCTCGCGTGCGCGGCATCGCCGGCCACCTACCAGGTCGATCCCGTTCATACGATGATGACCAACGTGCTCGGCATGAACCACTGCCTCATGCTCGCGCGCAAGACGGGCGCACGCGTGTTCCAGGCGTCGACCAGCGAGATCTACGGCGACCCGGACGTGCACCCGCAGACAGAAACCTATCGCGGCAACGTGAACACGATCGGCCCGCGCGCGTGCTACGACGAAGGCAAGCGCGCGGCCGAGGCGCTGTGCTACGACTACTACCGCACGCACGGCATCGACGTGCGTGTCGCGCGCATCTTCAACACCTACGGCCCGCGGATGTCGCCGCGCGACGGCCGCGTCGTGTCGAACTTCATCGTCGGCGCACTCCACGGCGCGCCGCTCGAGATCTACGGCGACGGCCGGCAGACCCGCTCGTTCTGCTTCGCCAGCGACCTGATCGACGGCTTCTTCTGCCTGATGAGCGCCGAGCGCAACGTCGGCACGCCGGTCAACATCGGCAACCCCGGCGAATTCACGATGATCGAGCTCGCGGAGAAAGTGCTCGCGATGACGGGCTCGACATCGGAGATCGTGTTCCGGCCGCTGCCGATCGACGATCCGCATCAGCGCAAGCCCGACATCTCGGTCGCGTCGGCCGAGCTGGGCTGGCGGCCGGCCATCGATCTCGACGAAGGGCTGCGCCGGACCGTCGACTATTTCAGCCGTGAACTGTGGCTCGAGCCGGTGCTGCGCGTGACCGGGGCCACGGCATGAAAGTGCTCGTGACAGGCGGAGCGGGCTATATCGGCAGCCATACCTGCAAGGCGCTCGCGGCAGCGGGACACGAACCGGTCGCCTACGACAACCTGTCGACCGGCCATCGCGACGCGGTTCGCTGGGGGCCGCTCGTCGCGGCCGACATTCTCGACCGCGACGCGCTGTCGAAGGCGTTCGCCGCGCATCGGCCCGACGTCGTGATCCATTTCGCCGCACTCGCTTACGTCGGCGATTCGGTGCTCGCGCCCGACCGCTATTACACGGTCAACGTCACCGGCACCTGCACGCTGCTGAGCGCGATGCACGCGGCGGGCATCGGCAGGATCGTGATGTCGTCGTCGTGCGCGACCTACGGCGTTCCGGACGGGCTGCCGATCTCGGAGCGCATGCCGCAGCACCCGATCAATCCGTACGGCTTCACGAAGTACGCGATGGAACGGATGGCCGCCGATTTCGAGCGCGCGTATGGGCTGAAGTGGGTCGCGCTGCGCTACTTCAACGCGGCCGGCGCGGACCCGGACGGCGAGATCGGCGAATGCCACGAACCGGAAACGCACGCGCTGCCGCTCGCGATTCGCGCGGCACTCGGAATCGGCCCTGCGTTCCAGGTGATGGGCACCGACTACCCGACGCCCGACGGCTCGGCGATTCGCGACTACGTGCATGTGAGCGACCTCGCCGACGCGCACCTGAAAGCGACCGCCTATCTGTGCGGCGGCGGCCACAGCGTCGCCCTGAATCTCGGCACCGGCCAAGGAACGTCGGTGCTCGACGCCCTGCGCGCCGTCGAAGCCGTGACGGGCCGGCGCGTACCGACGGTAACGACCGCGCGCCGCCCGGGCGACCCGCCCGAGCTGTACGCCGACGCCACGAAAGCCGCGCTCGTGCTCGGCTGGCGGCCGCGTTTCACCGCGATCGAACCGATGGTCGAACACGCCGCGGCGTGGTTTCAGAAAGCACTGCAATTCGAATCCGGCAATTGAGCCAGTTTCCTTGAACGCCACGCAGGGGAATCACCATGAAGGTACGGATCGCCATCGTCGGCACGGGCTACGTCGGGCTGGTCAGCGGCGCGTGCTTTGCGGATCTCGGGCATGACGTCGTCTGCATCGACAACGATCGCGGCAAGATCGACGCGCTGAACGAAGGCCGCATGCCGATCTACGAACCGGGCCTCGACGCCGTCGTCGCCCGCAACGTCGAACGCGGCACGCTGCGCTTCAGCAGCGACCTCGCGGCGAGCGTGCGCGATCGCGACGCGGTATTCATCGCGGTCGGCACGCCGACGCTGCCGGGCACCGACCAGGCGGACCTGCGGTACGTCGAGGCGGCCGCGCGCGAGATCGCGTCGAACCTGACCGGCTTCGCGGTCGTCGTCACGAAGTCGACGGTGCCGGTCGGCACCAACCGGATCGTCAAGCGGATCGTCGAACGCTGCGCGCCGGACGGCATCGACGCGACGATCGCATCGAATCCGGAATTCCTGCGCGAAGGCTCGGCGATCGACGATTTCATGCACCCGGACCGCGTCGTGTTCGGTGCCGAGCATCCGCGTGCGATCGAGATCATGACGGCCATCTATGCGCCGCTGGAAGCGATGGGCCATCTCGTGCTCGCGACCGAGATCGAAACGGCCGAACTCGTGAAATACGCGGCGAATGCGTTCCTCGCGGTGAAGATCAGCTACATCAACGAGATCTCGGACCTGTGCGAAGCCGTCGGCGCCGATGTCGAGCTGGTCGCGAACGGGATGGGCCTCGACCGCCGCATCGGCGCGTCGTTCCTGAAGGCCGGCCCCGGCTGGGGCGGCTCGTGCTTCCCGAAGGACACGCGCGCGCTGAAGGCGACGGCTTCCGAACATGCGGTGCCGCTGCGCATCGTCAGCGCGGCAATCGAATCGAATGCGCTGCGCAAGGAGCAGATCCTGCGCCGCATCGAGAAAGCCTGCGGCGGCTCGATCAAGGACAAGCGCATCGCGGTGCTCGGCCTCACGTTCAAAGGCCAGACCGACGACGTGCGCGAAAGCCCGAGCATCGACGTGATCCAGCTGCTCGTCGGCGCGGGCGCGCATATCCGCGCGTACGACCCGGCGCGTCCGCACGAAGCGTCGCGACTGCTGCCGCAGGTATTCATGGAAGGCTCCGCGATCGACGCGGTGCGCAGCGCGGACGCCGTCGTCGTGATGACGGAATGGAAAGCGTTCGAGGCACTCGATCTCGCCGACCTCGCGGATCACATGGCCGATCCCGTGATGCTCGACATGCGCAACCTGTTCAGCGAACGGCTCGCCGTCGACAGCGGCTTTCGCCGCTACGAGCGCGTGGGCCGCGCGTGCGGCGAACGCATGCCGGCCGACCCGGCACCGGAACAACCGCCTGCCAGCGAGGACACCCGGCTGCCACGCAGCCTGCTTCAAGACTGATGATCTGACCTTGACGGGAGAGCACCATGAAGAAGCTGGTTGCGTCGCTTGCGGGCGGCCTTGCGCCGGATACCGCCGACACCAACGATGCCGCCGGTGCCGACGCGGATCGCACCGCATCGACGAGCGCGGATGTGCCGCTCGTCGTTCCGTTGATGGACAGCGGCACCCGCATCGTCTTCCACCTCCTCGCGCTGGCCTGGTTCGTCGCGCTGGGCATCTTCTGGCGCTGGTGGTTGCGCGACGAGCACTACGTCGACGCCTTCCGCTTCGGCGTCAACTGCTTCGTGCTGTTCTGGACTACCTTCATTCCCGGCTACTTCATCTTCATCATCCGCTCGGCGGTCGTGCCGAACCCCGCGCTGCCGGTGCCGCGCGACTGGCGCGTCGCGATGGTCGTCACCAAGGCGCCGTCCGAGCCGTTCGACATCGTCCGCACGACGCTGCTGGCGATGCTCGACCAGACCTACCCGCACGATACATGGCTCGCCGATGAAGACCCGTCGCCCGAGACGCTCGACTGGTGCCGCGAACACGGTGTATTCGTGTCGACGCGGCGCGGCATCGCCGCGTACCACCGGACGAGCTGGCCGCGCCGGACCCAGTGCAAGGAAGGCAATCTCGCGTACTTCTACGACAGGGTCGGCTACGACCACTACGATTTCGTGTCGCAGCTCGACGCCGATCATGTGCCGACCCGCACCTATCTCGAGGAGATGCTGCGGCCGTTCATCGATCCGGCAGTCGGCTACGTGTCGGCGCCGAGCATCTGCGACAGCAATGCGGCCATGAGCTGGAGCGCACGCGGGCGCGTGAACGTCGAGGGGCCGCTGCACGGCACGATGCAGGCCGGCTATGCGGGCGGCCTCGCGCCGCTGTGCATCGGCTCGCACTATGCGGTGCGCTGCCGCGCGCTGCGCGAGATCGGCGGGCTCGGGCCCGAGCTCGCCGAGGATCACTCGACCACGATGATCTTCAATTCGAAGGGCTGGCGCGGCATGCATGCGCTGAACGCGATCGCGAACGGCGAAGGGCCGCGCACGTTCGGCGACCTGGCCACGCAGGAATTCCAGTGGTCCAAGAGCGTGATGATCATCATGCTGCGCTACACGCGCCACTATTTCATGGGGCTGCCGCTGAAGCTGAAGGCGCAGTTCCTGTTCTGCCAGATGTGGTACCCGCTGTGCGCGCTCGCGATGGCCGGCGGCGTCGTGATTCCAGTCGTCGCGCTGCTGACCGGCCGCGTGTGGGCGCACGTCGACTACCTCACGTACCTCACCTACGCGCTGCCGCTGGCCGTGCTGCTGCTGTGCGTCGTGACCTGGGCCACGCATTCGACCCAGTCGTGCCGCCCGCTGAATACGAAACTGCTGTCGTGGGAAAGCCTGTCGTTCGTGTTCGCACGCTGGCCGTGGGTCGTGCTCGGCTGCGTGTCGGCGGTGCTCGACTGCGTGCGCGGCAAGGAATTTCCGTTCAAGGTCACGCCGAAGGGCGGCGCGATCGAACAGGACGCGCCGCTGCGCGTGGTCGCCCCGTATCTGCTGATCTCGCTGTTCTGCAGCCTGCCCGTCGTCACGGTCGAGGATCCGCGCAACGCCGCCGGCTTCTATCTGTTCTCGACGCTGACGAGCATCCTGTATCTGGTGATCGCGGCCGTCGTCGCGGTGAATCACGGCCGGGAGCAAGGGCTCGCGTGGTCGGCGTTCAGGCAGATGTTCTTCAGCCGCCTGCCCGTGCGCAACGCGCTGTTCGTGATCGCGCTCGCGATACTGCTGTCGGGCATCGGGCTGCGCGCGCCGAAAGGCTGGCAGGCGATGATGTGGCGCTCGGGTTTGCCGGCCGTGGTCGCGCCCGTGCCGGGCGAACCGGTGAAGCAGCCCGAACTCGGCGCCTACGATCCCGAGAACACGCTCGCGGGTGAGCGGAATCTCGCGTTCGACCATGTGTTCGTGTCGTGGAACGCACCCGACATCCGCGCGGAAATCGACGATGCGTACCGGCGCGCGCAGGCGCGCAACCGCGCGCTGATGCTGACCGTCGAGCCCTGGGCGGCCGGCGACACGCGGCAACGCGCGCTGCTCGACGATATCGCGCACGGCCGCTACGACGCGCGGATCGCGGCCACCTGTTCGGCGCTGGCCGCGTTGAAGCACCCCGTGTTCGTGCGCTGGGGCCACGAGATGGAGGCCGACACCGGGCGCTATCCGTGGGCCATCGGCGATGCATCGGCTTACGTGCAGGCGTACCGGCGGGTCGTGACCGCCTGCCGCGCGATGACCGACCAGATCCGCTTCGTGTGGTCGCCGGCCGGCAACCGGAACCTCGACGACTATTTCCCGGGCCGCGGCTATGTGGACGACATCGGCCTGTCCGTGTTCGACTGCCCGCGCTGCGCGAGCTGGCCGGCCGGCGGCCACGCGTCCGCCGCGAGCATCCTGCGGACCAAGTACGAGCGGGTGGCCGACTACGGGCTGCCGGTGATGGTCACGGAGCTCGGCGTCGACGGGTCGAGTTCGCGCAAGCGCGAGGCACTCGACGAATTCCAGCGGTCGCTGTGGCGTTATCCGCTGCTGAAGGCCGTGGTGTATTTCAACGCGGTCGATACGCCCGGCGCGTGGCCCGTGCATTACGTGCCGGACTGGCGGATCGCGCCGGCCTTCCTGCAGACGACGGTGGTCGCCAGGTGACCGGCACGGCGAGCGACGGCGCGCCGGCTTTCAGCGATCGGCCGTCAGCCGAGCAGTTCCTTCCTGCGCAACTGCACGACGTCGCGCATCGGCGGCGCGCCGAACAGCCGGCTGTATTCGCGGCTGAACTGCGACGCGCTTTCGTAGCCGACGACGGCGGCCACTGACCCGACGTCGCCGCCCTGCCGCAGCAGCAGCCGTCGCGCCTCGTGCAACCGCAACTGCTTCTGGTACTGCAGCGGGCTCAGCGTCGTCACGTGCTTGAAATGATGGTGCAGCGACGACACGCTCATGTTGACCGCCTGCGCGAGCGACTCGACGCGCATCGGCTCGGCGAAGTGATCGCGGATCCATTCGATCGCGCGGGCGATCCGGTGCGTCTGGCTGCCCGCGATCGCCATGTGCCGCAGCCGCGTGCCCTGCCCGCTCGTCATCAGCCGGTACAGCAGTTCCTTTTCGATCAGCGGCGCGACGACCGCAATGTCGGCCGGCGTATCGAGCAGCCGCATCAGCCGCAGCGCGGCATCGAGCAGCGGCGGCGTCAGCTCGGCGAGCGCGATCCCCTCGCCTTCGGGGCCCGCGTCCGGTTCGGGCAGCCGCATCTCGGCCGCGAGCTCGACGATGCGCTGCGGATCGAGCGTCAGCGACAGGCACAGGTACGGCGCGTCCGGCGACGCGCTCGTCACGCGCGACAGGATCGGCAAGTCGATGGAGGTAATCAGGCAATTCTGCGCGTCGTACTCGTAAGCCTGACCGGCCACGATCACGCGCTTCGAGCCCTGCGCGGCGATCACGAGCGCGGCCCGCGACACACCGCAGCCGAGATCGACCGGCCGCGTGTGCCGGTGCAGCATCAAACCCGGCACGGCCGTTGAATGCGAGCCGTCCGCGGGCGCGAAGCGGCTGATCAGCGTCGCCAGCTCGCGCTGCCCGGATGCGCGCGACGCCACGATATCGGTCATGTCCATGACGCTTCCTCGATCAATTTCCTCATGTCGCGGGAGCATAGCGAAACCGCCCGCCGCCTGCCGGGGATTTGCAGGATTGTTCAATAAATTTGCAGGATTGGGTAGACGCAAAAACCGATGCCTCGCGCACACTCAGGGCCTGCTCACGCTCATAGCGGGCTTGCGAACGTGCGTTGCCGGTCGTAGTGCAAGGAGTGAGGAGCGCCGTTTGGCCGAGCCAAACAAGCGACGATCGACGCCGCAATACGGCCGGCAACGCACGTTCCCCTGTTTTGGGTAAATTCATTCGTGGGGCTGGCCCCCAGAAGGGCCGATCGCGGCGTCATGCTCCTTGCGAATACGTCGAGTATTCGCTGCGTCGCATTCCTTGCGCTCGGCCCTTCTGGGGGCCAGCGCAAGCCCGCTATGAGCGTGAGCAGACCCTGTGACCGGGCGCATGCCGGGTTATCCCCCACGGAGACAATCACAATGCCTACCTCCTTTGTCCTGAACGGCAAGAACGTCACGCTCGACGCCGATCCGTCGATGCCCGTCCTCTGGGCGATTCGCGAACACGCGGGACTGACCGGCACGAAGTTCGGCTGCGGCATGGCGCAGTGCGGCGCGTGCACCGTGCATCTCGAAGGCCAGGCCGTCCGCTCGTGCGTGCTGCCGCTCGCCGGCATCGCGGGCAAGCACGTCACGACGATCGAAGGCCTGCAGAGCAAGCCCGCGCAGGCCGTGCAGGCCGCCTGGGTCAAGCTCCAGGTGCCGCAGTGCGGCTACTGCCAGTCCGGCCAGATCATGTCGGCCACCGCGCTGCTCGAACAGACCCCGAAGCCGACCGACGCGGACATCGACGCCGCGATGAACGGCAACCTGTGCCGCTGTGCGACCTACGCCCGCATCCGGGCGGCGATCCACGACGCGGCCGCGACGCTGGGAGCCTGACCATGACGATCGAACTCGACAACACCGGGTCGGTGCGTCCGTCGCGCCGCACGTTCCTGAAGGCCGCGGGCGCCGCGGCCGCCGTCAGCCTGACCATCGGCTTCGACTTCAGCGGCTTCGGCCGCCGCGCGCTCGCCGCGCCCGCGCCGGCCGCCGATTTCGCGCCGAATGCATTCCTGCGCATCACGCCCGACGGCACCGTCACCGTCATCGCGAAGCACGTCGAAATGGGCCAGGGCGCGTATACGGGCATCGCGACGATCGTCGCCGAGGAGCTCGACGCCGACTGGTCGCACGTGCGCGTCGAAAGCGCGCCGGCCGATGCGAAACGCTACGCGAACCTCGCGTTCGGCACGATGCAGGGGACGGGCGGCAGCTCGGCCATGTCGAACTCGTGGCAGCAACTGCGCGAAGCCGGCGGCAAGGCCCGCGCGATGCTGGTTTCGGCCGCGGCGGCCCGCTGGAAGGTGCCGGCGAGCGAGCTGACGACCGCCAATGGCGTCGTCACGCATGCGAAGAGCGGCAAGACGGCCGCGTACGGCACGCTCGTCGCCGATGCGTCGAAGCTGCCGGTGCCGGACAAGGTCACGCTGAAGCAGCCGGCCGATTTCAAGCTGATCGGTCACCCCATTCCGCGCGTCGACGCGTCGGCCAAATCGAACGGCACCGCGCATTTCACGCTCGACACGACCGTCCCCGGGATGCGCGTCGCGCTGCTGCAGCGCCCGCCCCGCTTCGGCGCGAAGGTGAAGTCGTTCGATGCGACGGCGGCCAAGGCCGTGCCGGGCGTCGTGTCGGTCGTGCAGGTGCCGGGCGGCGTCGCCGTCGTCGGCACCGGCTTCTGGGCCGCGAAGCAGGGCCGCGACGCACTGAAGATCGAATGGGACGAAACGAACGCCGAAAAGCGCGGCTCGGACGAGATCATGCGCGAATACCGGCAGCTCGCCGACAAGCCGGGCACGTCGGCGCGCAAGGACGGCGATGCCGACGCGGCGATCACGGGCGCGGCGCGCAAGATCAGCGCGACGTACGAATTCCCGTATCTCGCGCACGCGCCGATGGAGCCGCTCGACGCGGTCGTCAAGCTGACGGCGAACAGCTGCGAAATCTGGGCCGGCGACCAGTTCCAGACCGTCGACCAGGCCAACGCGGCCCGGACGGCCGGCCTGAAGCCCGAGCAGGTGCAGATCCACACGCTGTACGCGGGCGGCAGCTTCGGCCGGCGCGCGAACGCGTGGTCGGACTACGTGGTCGAGGCCGTGTCGATCGCCAAGGCGCTCGGCGCGGACGGCAAGCCCGTGAAGCTGCAGTGGACCCGCGAGGACGACATCCAGGGCGGCTTCTACCGGCCGATGTACTTCCACAAGCTCGACGCGGGGCTGACCGCGGACGGCAAGCTGGTCGGCTGGCGCCACCGGATCGTCGGCCAGTCGATCCTCGCCGGCACGCCGTTCGAGGCATTCATGGTGAAGAACGGCGTGGATGCGACCTCGGTCGAGGGCGCGGCGAACCTGCCGTACGCGGTGCCGAACGTGTCGGTCGAGCTCACCACCACCAAGGTCGGCCTGCCCGTGCTGTGGTGGCGCGTGGTCGGCAGCTCGCACACGGCGTACGCGGTCGAGGCGTTCATCGACGAAGCCGCGCACACGGCGGGCAAGGATCCGTACGCGTTCCGCCGCGACCTGCTCGCGAAGGAGCCGCGCATGCGCGCGGTGCTGGATCTCGCCGCGCAGAAGGCCGGCTGGGACCCGGCCAAGCCGCTGCCGAAGGGCCGTGGGCGCGGGATCGCGGTCGCCGAAGCGTTCAAGAGCTATGTCGCGCAGGTGGCCGAGGTGTCGGTCGACGCGGACGGCAAGGTGAAGGTCGAGCGCGTGGTGTGCGCGGTCGATTGCGGGATCGCGATCAATCCCGACATCGTCGCCGCGCAGATGGAGGGCGGCATCGGCTTCGGGCTCGGCGCGGCGATGCACAGCGCGATCACGCTGAAGGACGGCCAGGTCGAGCAGCGCAACTTCGACGGGTACCACGTGCTGCGGATGGCCGAGATGCCGAAGGTCGAGGTGCATATCGTGCCGTCGGCCGAAGCGCCGACCGGGGTCGGCGAGCCGGGCGTCGCGCCGATCGGGCCGGCGGTCGCGAACGCGATCTTCGCGGCGACGGGCAAGCGGCATTACGTGCTGCCGTTCGATTCGGCGGATAGCGCGAAGGCTTGAGGATGGGCCGGAACGCCGGCCGCGGGGCGCAGACGTCTCGCGGCCGGTGTTTTTTATTCAGGAGGCTGACGATGTAGGGTTCGATGTCGGCAAAAATCAACCGTAACATATTGATTTTCATTGAAAATCAATCGACCCATGTAGGGTTCCATGTAGGGTTCGATTTGCCGACCTCGCACCTGCGCCGCGACGTGTTCCTCATGCCATTCCCCCGCCTCGCCCCACACGTTACGTCGGACGTAACGCCCGTAACGTCGCCCGCCGATGCTACGTAACAATCCTTCACGGTTGTCCCGCCCCGTTTTCTCTACGCCCCGCGCCTCCCGTTAAAAATTCTTTTAAATTCAAGGCTGCCGCGCCGCCTGCGCTGGCGCCGCCCCCGGTCGATCCCCGACGATCCGCTCCCTGGCCCGGAAGTTGCAGCACAGGACCCGCAAACACTCCTTTATGGACATGCGAGGGCCACCATGGATTGCAAATACCTGTACATCGACAACATAAAAATCAACTTCGTGCGCCGCACGATCGAAATCGACAACAAGATCATTGATGTCACGCCGCGTGAATTCGACGTCGTCGAATTCCTGCTCGACAACATGAACAAGATCGTGCCGCGGCAGGCAATCCAGGAAGCCGTGTGGGGCCGTGAACTCGGCGTGTCGTCGCGCACGCTCGACACCCATATCTCGCGTATCCGTTCGAAGCTGAAGCTCGATCACGACAAGAACCTGCGGATCATCCCGATCTACGCAGTCGGCTATCGTCTCGTGCTGTTCGGTGCGGCGATGACGCACGTCGAGCGCCACGAAGCCGCGCCGATCCTGCGCGTGGCGCCGCAGGCCGTGATGGCCGCCGACTACGCGTGACGCTTTCCCCGCGCCGCCCGCACGCGGCGCGCCGGCCACGCTCCCCCCACCGCGCTGCGGCGATCCGCAGCGCCTCGCGGCCCGCCCGTCGGGCGCGGCCTGCACGCCGCCCGGCCCGCCAGCCAGTCGCGACCCGACCGCCGCCTCCGGGCGGCGGTCGCTTTTGAGCGGCGGCAGCCGAACGTCCTCGCGCGTCACGCTTCGCCGCGCCCGCACCGTCCATCGCCGCCCATGCCACCGTCCATGCCCGTGACGACGGATTCCGGCGTGACACGCGGCCTTCGTCGTCCCTACAATCGACGCAGCAGCCGCGCGCCCTCCGCGCCGCCGGCCCCCGGAACGAACGGAATGACCATGAAGATCCGCGCGTCGCGAACCGTTGTCGCCTGCCTGTATGCGCTGGTTGCGCTCGTGTGCGCCACGCCGCCACCCGTTGCGCATGCAGCCGACGACGACGCGCTGCACGTCGCGTCGATGACGCCCGGCAATCCCGACGAAGGCAGCGCCGGGCGCGACACGCCACCCGCACGCCAACGACGGATGGATGCCGCCGCGACCACCCCGCCCGAGCGCGCACGCCGGCAGGCATCGCCCGCGGCGTCCGCCGATCCGCCTTCGTGCCATGCGCGGCCCGTGATGACGATGTGCCGCGGCCTGCACTCGAAAGCCGCGAAGCAGCGCTGCATGCGCTGCCTCGACGAGTGACGACGCGCAGCGCGCCGCCTCATGCGGCGCGCTGCGCTTCCAGCCACGCCTGGAACATCAGCACCGTCCACAACTGGTGCTGCCAGTTCATCCGCCCCGTCACGTGCTGCCGCCACAGGCGCTCGACCGCGGCCGCATCGAAGAAGCCTTCCTCGCGCAACCGCGACGGCCGCAGCAGCGCCTCGGCCCAATCCCGCAGCGCGCCGCGCAGCCAGTGATCGACGGGCGCGCAGAAACCCTGCTTCGGCCGGTCGATCAGTGCGGACGGCACGTACCGGTCGAGCAGCCGGCGCAGCAGCGCCTTCGATTGCCCTTCCGGCAAACGCACCGCCGCCGGCACGCGCCACGCGAACTCGACGACGTGATGATCGAGGAACGGCATGCGCGTTTCGAGGCTCACGGCCATCGCCGCGCGATCGACTTTCGCGAGGATGTCGGTCGGCAGGTACGTGAGCGTATCGATCGCCATCGCCTGCTCGGCGAAGCTCAGGTGCGCGGGCCACGCGGATACGGTGTCGAGCGGCGTCGCCGGCTCCTGCCCCGACAGCGCGAGGCGCTCGGGATGATGCACCGACGACATCAGCAGCCGGTACAGCCCGATGCGGCTCTCGGCCGTCATCACGTGGCCGAGTTTGTGCAGCCGATCACCGATGCGCGCGGCCGATTCGCGTGCCTCCACGCCGCCCCACGCACCCTGCGCGACGGCCGCGAGCTGGTCCGCATGATCGGGCCGCAACGCATGCAGCGCGGCGGCGATCCGTGCGCGCACGGCACCGGGGACACGATGCAGCTTGCGCCACAGGCGCGGCGTCAGGAAGTAGCGCGTATAGCCGCCGAACAGCTCGTCGCCGCCGTCGCCGGACAGGCTCACCTTCACGTGCCGGCGCGTCAGCTCGGACACGAGAAAGGTCGGGATCTGCGACGCATCGGAGAACGGCTCGTCGTAGATCGACGGCAGCTTCGGCACGACGCCGAGCGCGTGGTCGGCCGTGACGTAGAGCTCGGTATGACGCGTGCCGAGATGACGCGCAACCGCCTTCGCATACCCGGCTTCGTCGTAGCCGGCTTCATGGAAGCCGATCGTGAACGTATCGACCGGCGTCGACGATTGCGCCTGCATCAGCGCGACGATCGTCGACGAATCGATGCCGCCCGACAGGAACGCACCGAGCGGCACGTCGGCCTCCATCTGCCGCGCGACGGCCTGGCGCAAGACCGCGTCGAGCTGGCCGACGGCCTCGTCGGCGTTGCCCTCGAACGGCTGCGCGCGACCATCCTCGATCGCCTGATCGAGCGTCCAGTACGCCCGCAGGCGCGGCGTGTCGCGCGCATGCTCGAACTGGATATACGTGCCGGGCGGCAACTTGCGGATGCCACGATAGATCGTATGCGGCGCGGGCACGCTCGACTGGCGCAGGTACAGGCACAACGCGTCGCGATCGATCGCGCCGTCGAAGCCCGGATAGCCGCGCAGCGCCTTCAGCTCGGACGCGAACACGAGCGCGTCGCCGATCCGGCCATAGTAGAGCGGCTTCTCGCCGATCCGGTCGCGCGCGAGCGTCAGCACCCGCGATTCGCGATTCCACAGCGCGATCGCGAACATGCCGGTCGCGCGCCGCAACGTCGCCTCGA
Source organism: Burkholderia sp. AU15512 (assembly GCF_002223325.1). NCBI lineage: Bacteria > Pseudomonadati > Pseudomonadota > Betaproteobacteria > Burkholderiales > Burkholderiaceae > Burkholderia > Burkholderia sp. AU15512. The sequence continues at coordinate 537,011 of NZ_NKEX01000006.1, read as the reverse complement.
CACCCCACGCGACGATCGCCGCGATCAGCACCTCGCTGTCGGAGTGGCCACGCCACGCCGGTGCGCGACCCGCGCGCTCGAGCTCCGCGCGCAGTTCGCGATGGTTGTAGATTTCGCCATTGAAGACCATGACGTAGCGGCCGCACGTGGATGCCATCGGCTGTCGGCCGTGCACCGACAGGTCGAGGATCGCGAGCCGCCGGTGGCCGAGCGCGATGCCGGCTTCCGGATCGACCCAGATCCCCTGTCCGTCGGGCCCGCGATGCGCGAGGCTTGCCGTCATGCGCGCGAGCGTGCCGCGCGCTGTCTCCTCATCGAAGGCGACGCTATTCAGAAAGCCGTCGATTCCGCACATTGATTTGTCTGCCCCTGTTGACCAGTTCCGTCACGCATGGCGCAACCTCGCGGCCCGCCGTCCGGCGTGACGGTCGAGCCATATTACGAAGAAATAAATCAGCAATAATTCACTGGTGAATGCCGCAATCACTCGAAAAAAACGCTGTCAAGCGTCGTGCGTGCATCACGACGGTACGTGCGGCCGACGTGCCCCGCCGGGCCGGCCACGGACGGGCCGGCCCGGGGATCATCGGGTCACGCGGAAAAACGGGGAACGGACCGCGTCAGGACGGCATCCGGCGCGCCGCCAGATACGCAAGCTGTGCGCGGTTCTGCACGTTGAAGAGTTTTTCGAGCGAGCGGATGTGGTGACCGACCTTGTGCAGCGACGTGCGCAGCGCGCTCGCGATCTCCTGGTCGGACAGCCCGTGCACGAGACGGTCGAGCACCTGCTGTTGCTCGTCGCCGAGTGCGAAGCCGCGCATCCGTGCGATGCGTGCCTCGAGGAACGGCAACGCGACACGATGCACCGCGAGGCTCACCGACAGCGCACCGCCGATCACGCGATCGTCGATCCAGTCGGTGCCGTGCGTCTCCGACGCCACGTTCACCGCGACACGCAAATCGAGACGCGGCGCCGACAGGCCGAACAGCACGCCGCTGTTCATCGCATGCGCGCGCAGATGGCCGGCGAGCGCCAGCATCTTGCGGTCGCCGCTGCCCTGCGCGGCCGCCTCGATCTCGTCGAGCCGCCACGCGACCGGAAAGCCGCTTTGCCGCACCTGCGCGAACCGCGGATCGCTCTCGTAGAGCATCCCTTCGATAAATGGCTGCATGAATGTCGCGGGCGCGAGGTCGCGCAGCAGATGCGCGCACAGGATGCGCCGCCCGATCATTTCGAAAGCGCCGTAACCGAGTGTACTGAAACCGATTTGCCGCAAGCGCGCATGGCATTGCGCGAAATCGACCGGAGTGAGGTCGGTTTTACCGGATTCAATTTGAGTGCCGGTAAAAACGTCGTGCCCGATTGCCTGATATTGATTCGAATAAGCCGCAGTCGTTGCGATATCGGCCTGCGAAAACCACTCGACGCGTGGTGCGCCGTCAGCATATGTCATGAGGAGCCCGCCCTTTCCCAATATGTGAACCTGCGCCCCGTGACGATCTGGTCTTTTCTTTATGGATTGTCTGGTCTTCGTTATAGGCGTGCGAATAGGAATCTTCCGCCGCCATTAGTATTACGGCATATTACGCATATACGGGCATTTTTGTACAATGCCCCCGCGTTTCGTCAGGGATGACGATCGGCGCATATCACACGATGCTCGATCGCACCGCCACGAACGCCGTACACGATACGGCCGCCGCCAGGCGATGCGCGTCGATTCCGAGGGATGGCACATGTCCGATATTGCATTGCATGAAGAAGCGGTCGCCCCAACCTTTCCCCGCCCGACGCACGGGTTGAACGCGTGCCCGGACGTGCTGCGGGAGCGCCCCGTGCAGGTCGTCTGGTGCGACGACGTGAAGCGCGGCGAGCTCACGCAGCCGCACGCGCCGAAGCTCGGCGTCGCCGATACGCTCGCGCACGCGCAGAGCACGGCCGAGCGCAGCCGCATCGTCGCGAGCCTGCTGCACCTGACGGGCTTCTCGACGTTCGCGTACTTCGCGCTCGAATTCGCGCACGAGCGCGTCGAAAGTCTCTACCTGCACGAAGCCTTCACGCCGGCCACCTATCGCGGCGACTACGTGCGGCACAACCATCACGACATCGATCCGCGCACGCTCGGCGCGCGCGTGTGCAACATGCCGATCGTGTGGGACCTGCAGCAGTTGCGCCGCGAACACCGCGAGCGCGACGACGGCCCGCGCGCGACGCCGGCCGCGCTCGACGGCTTCCTGCAGACGATGCACGACGACGGAATGTGCAGCGGCATCATGTATTCGATGGCCGTGCCCGGCACGCGGCTGCATGCGTTCATGAGCTTCACCGCACCGCGCCGCACGCGCGAATGGATCACGCCGGCGACGATCGAGCAGGCGCTGTCGATCGGGCTGTCGGTGCACAAGTTCGCGTCGCCGCAGCTGATCTCGACGTCGCGCGAGCGCGCGGTGAACGGGCTCACGCCGTTCGAGCAGGAGCTGCTGCTCGGCATCGCCGAAGGCGCCTCGGACAAAGAGATCGGCCGGCGCCTCGACACCAGCGCGCACAACGTCGACTATCACCTGCGCAAACTGCGCAAGCGCTTCGGCGTCGCGAACCGGATCCAGCTCACGTACCTGACGTCGAAGCTCGAGCTGATCTGACGGTCGCACAGCGTGCGCGGCCTGTCGCAAGCGGACGCGTAAACGCACATGCCGGCCTCGCGGGCCGGCATGTACGGGTTGCGGCGCGGTGCCGGGTCCGGCGCCGCTTCCTGGAAGACGACCTGCGTTACTTCAGCAGCGTCATCTGCACTACCTTGACGATCACGAGACCGACCGCGATCACGAGATAGCCGCGCAGCACGGCCATCCACACGCGCGTCGTCATCGTCATCTTCTGCGGCTCGAGCGTCTCGAGCGGCGGCATGCGCCACGTATCGCGCTGCGTACGGTCGACGCCCGGTTCGACGACGCGCTTGTTGCGGCGGATCAGCACCGTCGCGAGATAGCCGACGATCGCGAGCACGCTGCCGCCCACCAGCACGTCGATGATCGCTTCGCCGCTGATGTCCGGATACATCACCGATGCGGTCAGGATGATCGACAGCATCACGAGCACCCAGATCACCGCGCCGGTGAACACGTTGAGCTTCGTCGAGTTGATCCACGGGCCGAGCACCTGCTTGTCGTTGCAGAGCAGCAGCAGGAACACGGTGGCGCTCGGCAGCAGCACGCCCGCGAGCGTCTGCACGGCTTCCGTCAGCAGGCCCAGCGGGCTGCCCGGGATCAGCACCAGCGCAGCGGCGGCCGCGACGATGCCGAAGTAGACGAGATAGAAGCCCTTCGCATCCGACACGTTGCGGTGCAGCGAGTGACGGATCTTGAACACGTCGCCGATCGCGTAGGCGGTCGACAGCGAGACGGCCGCCGCGCCGATGATGCACGCGTCGAGCAGCGCGACGGCGAACAGCGTCGCGCTCGTGCGGCCCGAATACTTCTCGAGGCCCGCGATGATGCCACCGGCGTCGGTGAAGTTGCCGAATTCCGGATGACCCGAGAACAGCTGGGCCGAGAACGCGATCATCGCCACTGCGCCGACCAGCACGAAGGCGATGCCGATCCACAGGTCCGCCTTTTCATACTTCATGAAGCGCGGGGTGATGCGCTTGTCGATCACGTAGCTCTGCTGGAAGAACAGCTGCCATGGGGCGACGGTCGTACCGACGATGCCGATCACGAGCAGCATCACGTCCGACAGCTTCGAATGCGCGGGCCAGTTCGGGATGAAGAAATCGCGCGTGATCTGCCCGACCGGCGGATGGATCGCCACGAGCACCGGCACGAGCAGCAGGCTCAGCAGGCACAACCCGATCGCGAACCGCTCGAAGCGCCTGAAGTCGCCCGTACTCACCGCGGCCATGGTCAACGCCGCGGCCACGCACACGCCGGCCACCTTCGGCAGCCCGAAGAAATCCAGCACGAACGTGATGCCGATGAACTCGGTGACGATGGTGAGCGCATTGAGCAGGAACAGGTCGATCACGCTGAACGCGCCCCAGAACTTGCCGAAGCGTTCGAAGATCAGGCGGGCGTGGCCGACGCCCGTGACCGCGCCGAGGCGCAGCACCATTTCCTGGTTCACGTACAGCACGGGCACGAGCAGCAGCAGCGTCCACAGCAGCGTCGTGCCGTAGTTCTGGCCGGCCTGCGTGTAGGTGCCGAATGCGCCGGCGTCGTTGTCGCCGACCATCACGATGAGGCCCGGGCCGATGATCGCGAGCAGCGTGCGCAGACGCGCCCACCACGTGCCGCGTGCTCCGGTGTCGTGACGCGCGATCGTGCCGAGCGCGCCGCGGATATCGCCCAGGTGGGCTTCGTCGAGCACGGCGCTGCGTTCGGCGGCGATCGGTGGAGAAACGTTGGATGGCGTGGACATGATTTATTCCGTACGGCTAAGGGTTATCTGAAGAGCGTGTGACCTTGGAATACGCGCGGGGCGGCCGCGCGATGGCGGCCGTGCGTGCGCATGCCGAGGCGCGCTCGGTACTTCCTGCTCAGTGGATCAACGCTTTCAGCTGGTTCAACAGGCGGGCGAACACCCGCGGACGGGCGTCGAGCGTCAGCATCGCTTCGTAGTGGTTGCGCGATTCGGTGACGTGCGGGAGATTCGACAGCAGAAGGCCGAAGTTCATGATCTGGCTCCGTGCGGCGACGGCAGGCTGCCGGCCGCGTGTGGGGCGCGGGGCCAGTCCGGGGCCTGAACGACGTGTCAGGCTAGTCGGCCGGATTGTCCCTGCGACCCGGGTTCAAAAGGGTCTGTGCGTGCAATGGGCATAAGGGACAACTGTCACTGTCGTTCATGGCGGCTCCTGTGCGGTGTTCCGGAGAACACGATTGACCGCCGTCAGGCGGGCGGGCCGGGATTCGCGAGCCGACGAAAGGCGTGTGCGAACGCGGCCGCCTGCCAGGCGGCGGTGAAACCGGCGGGCGCATGCGAAAACGCATCACGCTAACCGGCGCGAATCAGGGTGCACGTAGGAATTTGCTGCGGAGTACTGCTGCGCGCACCGTTTGCCTGGGAGACAAACGGCGGCTTCGATGAGGCGCGGACGTCGGTCGCTCAGGCGGAAATTTCGTTCGAAGATCGACTACTGCAGGCGTCCAAGGCGGCGGCCCCAAGAGTGAAGATGCCGGATTCTATGGACCGCCCAAAAGTGAAGTCAACCCCTCCAAACCCCATTTCTCGAAATAATTTTCGCGCGTCACATCACTGAAAGAATTGCCCTTGAAAACACGTGACGCAACCTTTCAGCGCATGCGGTGCAGCCGGGGATCGATGCGTATGAACAACGCGGCACCCCGTCCGGTCGCGCCCCTTCGTTGCCGATCCGTTGCCCGTCCCGTGCCGGAACGGGCCGCCGAAGCGCCCGCGCAACGTGCGCCATTTTTATGCGTTTTTTACTTGCGCTGCAGCAAACGACGCGAATACAATCCGCCGCAATTCATCAAGGGAGTCCCTCCGTGGACACATGCTCTAGTTGCAGTTCGATGCCGGTCCAGACCGGCCAAGCCATCGCGAGATAGCAGCCAGACGCATGTCTTCCGCCGCTAACTCGCATTCGTCGGGTTAGCGCGCTTCCTCCCGAGCCGGTCATCGCCGGTTCGTCCGTTGCACGCTCCGTTACGTTCCACCCTCCGATCGCAGGCCGCGTCATGCGCCCGCGCTCGACCACGTCGTCCGGCCCGAGCCGGACACGACGGAGGCAGCGTCATGTTTTCTCAATCGTTCGCGGTCAGACTCAAGCGCATCGTGCATGTCGCATGCGACCGCTCGTTCGTCTCCGGGCTCTCGCCGCTCGCCCACGCGTTCAGCAACTGGCGCGGCACGGCGCTCGCCCACGTGCCGGCGGCGCCCCGCCCGCTCGACTGCCTGCTGGTCGCCGTGATGGCCGCCGCGGTCGCCCTCGTCGCGCTGCTGTGCTCGGCCGCACCGCGCCTCGGCTTCGCGCAGGTGGGCCGCATCGGCGGCTGGCTGCCGTAAGCCCCGCCGGCATGCGGCAGCGCCACGCGCCAGGTGCCGCCGCGCGACCGTCTCGTCTCGCCACGCTTCCCGCAACACGTTTTCGTTTCTTCAGCCCAACTAATCAAACCGCCAACGGAACCCACATGAAGAACTACCTCGAACCCGTCCCGCGCAAGCGCCGCGTCAATGCGCTCGCCACGCTGCTGCTGTCGCTCGCCGCCACGTCCGCGTTCGCGCAAGCGTCGTCGCCGGCCGCGGCCGAACCGGCGGCCGGCGCCAGCGACGCCGCCGCTCCCGCACAACAGGCCGCCGATGCTGCCGCGCCCGCCCCCACCGGCTTCTGGGAGCGCTCGAACCTGCTCGGCAACATGGGCGGCCTGCGCGACGTGCTCGGCGATCACGGCATCACGCTGAGCCTGCAGGAAACCAGCGAGTACCTGTACAACACATCGGGCGGCACGCATCGCGGCGGCGCGTACCAGGGGCTCACGCAATTCGGTTTCAACGTCGACACGGGCAAGGCGGTCGGCCTGCCGGGCGGCACGTTCAACGTGTCGGCACTGCAGATTCACGGCACCAACCTCACGCAGCGCAATCTGCAGACGCTGCAGACCGCGACCGGCATCGAGGCGAATTCGACCACGCGCCTGTGGGAGCTCTGGTACCAGCAGTCGCTGCTCGACGGCAAGGTCGACGTGAAGGTCGGCCAGCAAAGCGTCGACCAGGAATTCATGGTGAGCCAGAACGCGGCGACGTTCATGAACGCCACGTTCGGCTGGCCCGTGCTGCCGTCGACCGACCTGCCGGCCGGCGGCCCCGCCTATCCGCTGTCGTCGCTCGGCGTGCGGCTGCGCGTGAAGCCGTCCGATGCGTGGACCGCGATGGTCGGCGTGTTCGACGGCAACCCGGCCGGCCGCAGCGACGGCGATGCGCAGGTGCTGAACGCGCACGGCACCAACTTCAACCTGCGCAGCGGCGCATTCGTGATCGGCGAAGTGCAGTACGCGCTGAACGCGCCGCCCGCCGATCCGAAGGCGCCGCAACCGGCCGGCCTGCCTGGCACGTACAAGCTCGGCTTCTGGTATCAGTCGCAGCATGCGAACGACCCGCGCTACGGCACCGACGGCCTGTCGCTCGCGGATCCCGCCAGCAACGGCATTGCCGCAACCCATCGCGGCAACTACTCGTTCTACGCGGTCGCGGACCAGATGGTGTGGCGGCCGTCGGCCGACAGCCCGCGCTCGGTCAACGTGTTCGCGCGCGTGATGGGTGCGCCGGGCGATCGCAATACCGTCGATTTCGCGGCGAACGCAGGCGTGACGCTGAAGGCGCCGTTCAAGGGACGCGACAACGACGTCGCGGGCATCGCGGTCGGCTACGCGAAGATCGGCTCGCATGCGCGCGGCCTCGACGGCGACACCGGCGTCTATACGACTCCCGGCTATCCGGTGCGCCGCGCGGAGACGGTCGTCGAAGCGACCTACCAGTACCAGGTCACGCCGTGGTGGCAGCTGCAGGCCGACCTGCAGCACTTCTTCCGTCCGGGCGGCGGCATCCCGAACCCGAACGCGGCCGGTGCGCGCATCGGCGACGAAACGGTCGTGGGCGCGCGCACGACGATCACGTTCTAAAGCAGGCCCGAAGCAGACACGGGCCGGACGGCCGCTTGCGCGACCGCCCAGCCCGTGCGTTCTCTTGCAACCCCAGCGCGCGGCCCGCGCCGCGCGTCATTCGCCGTACAGCCCGAGCAGTTTCAGCGTGACGCCGTTGGTCCAGCCGAAACCGTCCTGCAGCGGATATTCACCGCCCCCGCCGCCGCCCGTGCCGGCGCCTTCGACCACGTACTTCTCGACGAGCTTGCCTTCGGTCGCATACACATGCTTCACGTCGGACAGGAAGCGCGTGCCGATGTCCTTCGCAAGCGCCGGTTCGCCATAGCGCCGCAGCCCGTCGATCGCGATCCACTGCAACGGCGCCCAGCCGTTCGGCGCATCCCACTGCTGCCCGGTGTTCTCCGTGGTCGTCGCGAGGCCGCCCGGCTGCAGCAGCGTCCTGCGCACCTCGCGTGCGGTCGCCTTCGCGCGCTCGGGCCACGCCACGCCCGCGAACAACGGATACAGCGCGGCGGCCGTCACCGCGTCGCGCGGCTTGCGCTGCTGCCAGTCGTAGTCGCCGTAGTAGCCTTTGCGGTTCCACAGATAGCGGTTGATCGCGGCCGCCCGCCGCGCCGCGCGCGCGGAAAAATCGGTCACGCACGCCACGTCGCGCGTGACCGCGCAGCCCTTCACGATCGTCGTCTCGAGATGGAACATCAGGCTGTTCAGGTCGACCGGCACGATCGACGTCGTGCGGATCGTCGCGAGTGTCTTGCCGTCGCCGAACCAGCGCGAGCTGTAGTCCCAGCCGCTTTCGGCGCCCGCGCGCAGGTCGCGGTAGACCTCGTTCGCCGGACGCGCCGGCACCGACTTCGCGGTCGTCACGTCCTCGAGATACGACTCGTCGCGCGGCGTATCGCTCGCGTCCCAGTAGCGGTTCAGCACCGCGCCGTCGGGCATCGCGACCACATGGCGGGTAGCCTGCCCGTGCGGCGTCGTGGCTTCGCCCTGCATCCAGTACGCATGTTCCTTGCGCAGTGCCGGCAGGTATTTCTGATAGACCTTGTCGCCTTCGGCCTGCGCGGCGAGCGTGACCATGTACGCGAAGAACGGCGGCTGCGAGCGGCTCGCGTAGTACGTGCGGTTGCCGTTCGGGATGTGCCCGATCGTGTCGATCAGATGGGCGAAGTTGTCGAGCATGTTGTCGACGAGATCCTCGCGGCCCGACACCTGCAGCCCGAGCATCGTGAAATAGGTGTCCCAGTAGTAGCCTTCGCGGAAGCGGCCGCCAGGCACGACATACGGCTTCGGCAGCGGGATCAGCGAGCCGTACGGCGGCACCGTCGTGCTCGTGCGCGTGAGCTGCGGCCACAGCCAGTCGATGTGCTGGCGCAGCGTCTGGTTCGGCGGCGGCGTCACGCCGCCTTCCGGCGGCGGCGTGAAATGCTGCGCGACGAACGCCTTCAGCGAAAAACCCGGCTGCGATTTCTGTTGCTGATACAACTGCACGATCGTCGCGGGATCGCCATCGGGCGTCGCGTCGACGAAGGTCTTCTGGTCGGGATAGAGCTGCGCGGTCTGCACCGCGACGAACAGGTCGCCGTAGAGCTGGCTCGGCGGCGGCAGCAGCGCACCCGATGCGGGGACGGCAACCGCGGCCGTAGCCGGCGGTACCGGCTGGGCAGCCGCCTGCGCGGCGGCCTGGTTCGCGTTGTCGGCCTGCGCGGCGCAGCCGGCGACGGCGAGATACGCGACGGCCAGCGCGGCAGCCCAGCGAAGACGCGGCGCGGGTGGCGCGAGAGGTGGTGCGAGACGTGCTGAGTCAGGACTTGAGAAGCGACTCGAGAAGCGCGATGCGATCGATGCGGCACGACGTGACGTCATGACGTGTCCCCTCCTTTCGATGGTGAGTGGGTCGGCACGAGGTCTCGTTCGCGCGCGCGCTCGTCTCGATGGCCCTCGATCGATGCGCGTCGTTTTGTGATGCGAGTGGGTCCGACTGTCGCACGAAACGTGCAGATCAAGCAAGTTTCGATTCGTGCAACTCGCGCAGATACAGATAACCGGACATGGCCCGCCACGCACACGCGTCGAGCGCATCCGCATCGGTCTCGCCGAGCGCGCCCGCTGCATCGACGCGCCCTTTCACGATCGCGAGCAGATCGTGCTCGATGAAGTCGGGCGCGGCGCATCGCGCAGCCTGCCCGCGCGGCAGCGTCATGCAGTCGTTCTTTCCACGCCGCCGCCAACCAGGACGACTGTTGCAACATGCGGAACAACTGTTGTCGTACGTGACTCAACGGTCACATTGTGGGCATAATGGCGCCTTTACCGCGCGCCCAGCCCATGTCGCCCGTCTTTCTAGCACCGCTCATCGTTGCCTGTGCGTTGTTCATGGAAAGCGTCGACGCGAACATCATCGTCACCGCCCTCCCCGCGATGGCGAGGGACTTCGGGCACAGCCCCGTCACGTTGAACATTGCGATCACGGCCTACGTCGTCGGGCTTGGCGTGTTCATCCCGATCTGCGGCTGGCTGGCCGACCGCTTCAGCGCACGTTCCGTATTCCGCACCGCGATCGGCATCTTCGTCGTCGGCTCGCTGATGTGCGCGGCCTCCAATTCCCTCGGCGTGCTCACGTTCGCGCGCTTCATCCAGGGCGTGGGCGGCGCGATGATGGTGCCCGTCGGCCGCATCATCATCTTCCGCGCCGTGCCGCGCTCGGATCTCGTGCGCGCGATGAACTACCTCGCGATTCCCGCGCTGTTCGGGCCCACGGTCGGGCCGCTCGTCGGCGGCTTCATCACGACCTACCTGCACTGGCGGATGATCTTCTTCATCAACGTGCCGATCGGCATCTACGGGATCTACCTCGCCAGCAAGCACATCGCGAACACGCGCGAGCCCGATCCGGGCCCGCTCGACTGGTTCGGCTTCCTGCTGTCGGCCAGCGGCGCCGCGCTGCTGCTGATGGGCCTCACGCTGATCGACGGCGCGCTCACGTCACGCTCGAACGCGCTCGTCATGTGCGTGGCCGGCACCGTCCTGCTCGCGCTGTACGTACCGTACGCGCGCCGCAAGGAGCGCCCGGTGCTCGACCTCAGCTTCCTCAAGATCCCCACGTATCACGCGAGCGTCGTCGGCGGGTCGCTGTTCCGTATCGGCCTTGGCGCGGTGCCGTTCCTGCTGCCGCTCGCGCTGCAGGAAGGGCTCGGCATGAGCGCGTTCCATTCGGGGCTCATCACGTGCGCCTCCGCGTTCGGCGGCGCGATGAGCCGCTCGACGGCCACCCATACGCTGCGCCGCTTCGGCTTCCGCACGGTGCTGATCTACAACGCGGCCTTCGCGGGGCTCGCGATCGCCGCGTACGGCGTGTTCCATCCCGGCATGGCGACCTGGGCGATCTGGCTGATCGTGCTCGTCGGCGGCATCTTCCCGGCGCTGCAGTTCACGAGCCTGAACTCGATGATCTACGCGGACATCTCGCCGCGCGACGCGGGCCGCGCGACGAGCCTCGGCAGCGTCGTGCAGCAGATGTCGCTCGGCCTCGGCGTGACAGTCGCCGGCCTCGTGCTGCACATTTCGCACTGGCTGCAGGGCCATCAGAAGATGATGTGGTCGGATTTCTGGCCCGCGTTTCTCGTGGTCGGGCTGTGCTCGTTCGCGTCGATTCCGATCACGCGGCGGCTGCCGCCCGGCGCCGGCGACGAGGTCGCGCGCGGCAAGCGGCAATAGCCATCAGGCGGACGAGCGGGAAATCGCGAGAGGGGCCGAACGGGCAAAAGGAAAAACCGCCCGCGAAGCAAACCGGAAAATACAAAAAAATCAGCGGACATCCACACGGGGCCGGTGCACAGCCGCATGGATGTCCGCTCAGGGCTCCGGGTCTCCCGATGGGGGTTGAGAATCCCGGATTCGCTTCCTGCGTGCCATGGACATATGTGCGTCGGAAGCAAAAGCGTTGCGCGTGTTTATCGTTGCGCCATGAACTGCACTATAGGGAAACTTGCGAAACGCATCTGTCAACCATTGTCAGACGCGGTGCATCGGCACGTCGCACGCGCGCGCCGCTTTCGCGCTAAAGTGGTTCCCGACCATCACTCCCGGCCGCCCTTCCGATGCTGACGCTCTCGCCCGCCGCCGCCCGCGCGCTGCATCTCGCCGCGCAAGGCCTGCTGACGCCGCCCCGCCGCAAGGCAACCAAATCCGACGTGCTCGACACGATCCGCCGGATGGCGCAGTTGCAGATCGATACCATTCACGTCGTCGCGCGCAGCCCGTATCTCGTGCTGTTCAGCCGTCTCGGCGATTTCTCGCCGCAGTGGCTCGACGAACATCTCGCCGAGGCGCGCCTGTTCGAATACTGGTCGCACGAAGCGTGCTTCCTGCCGGTCGAGCAGTTCGGCCTGATGCGCTACAAGATGCTCGATCCGTCGGGAATGGGCTGGAAATACGCGGCCGAATGGCATGAGCAGAATCGCCCCGACATCGAGCGGCTGCTCGCGCGGATTCGCGCCGAGGGCCCGGTACGGTCGGCCGATTTCGCCCGCGAGGATGGCGTGAAGGGCAATGGCTGGTGGGATCGCAAGCCCGAGAAGCGCCACCTGGAAGTGCTGTTCACGACGGGCGACCTGATGGTGTCGGAACGCCGCAATTTCCAGCGCGTGTACGACGTGCGCGAGCGCGTGCTGCCCGACTGGGACGACACGCGCGACCTGCCGCCGCGCAGCGCCGTGCTGCCCGCGCTGCTCGACTACACGTGCCGGGCGCTCGGCGTCGTGCGCGCGGACTGGGTGGCCGACTACTATCGGCTGCCGCGCCGCTCCTACCGCGCGGAGCTCGAGCAGCTCGCCGGCGCGGGCGACCTCATCCCGGTGGCGATCGACGACTGGAAGGAGCCGGCCTACGTGCATCGCTCGCTCGAAGCGTTGCTGCCGGCCGCGGAGGCCGACACGCTGCGCTCGACGGTCACGACGCTGCTGTCGCCGTTCGATCCGGTGGTATGGGACCGGCGGCGGGCGTCGACGCTGTTCGGTTTCGACTACACGATCGAATGCTATACGCCCGGGCACAAGCGGCGTTATGGCTATTTCTGCCTGCCGGTACTGCATCGCGGGCGGCTGGTCGGGCGCATCGACGCGAAGGCGCATCGCACGCTCGGCACGTTCGAACTGAAGGCCGTGCATGTCGAGCCGGGCGTGCGGTTCGGCACGGGGCTCGCAGCCGATGTCGCGAAGGCGGTGAAGAAGCTCGCGGCGTGGCACGGCACGCCGGAAGTCACGGTCGGGCAGCAGGCCCCGCCGGAGCTGGTGAAGGCGCTGGCCGGCGCGTAGCCGTCCACGCAGCCGGCTGGCACGGCGGCGGCGCGCGCCGCCGGCCGTCGATCAGTCGCGCAGCTTGCGGAAACGCGGGGTGCCGTCTTCGAGGTTCCCGTTGAACATCGCTTCCGGCCGGACCCACAGCCCGCGCGCATGCGGCCACAGGTGTTCGTACACGACCACCGATTCCTCGGTTTCGGAATGGCGAGCAACGCCGATGTAGCGGTACAGCCCGCCCTTGTAATGGCGATGCGTCGCGAGCTGTTCGGCTTCCTGTTCGGTCATGATGGGCTTCTCTTCGGCAAAAACGGAAAGCGCGTATTGTATGCGCTGCGCCGCGCGTCAGCGTTTCGCGTAGATGTCCGGGCGGCGGATCTCCATCACGCGCTCAGGATTCGCGCATGGCTCGAAGCCGACCGGCCGGTACAGCGCGTGCGCATCGGACGTCACGAGCATGATGCGACGCAGGCCCTGCACCACGTCCTGTGCAAACACGTGGTCGATCAGCGCGCGGCCGTAGCCGTTGCCGCGCTCGGCCGGCAGCACGAACACGTCGCACAGGTAAGCGAACGTCGCGTGATCGGTCACGAGACGCGCGAACCCGACGAGCCGGTCGCCCACGTAGGCGCCGAAACACAGCGAGCCCTCGATCGCCCGCTCGACCACGTCGCGCGGAATGCCCTGCGACCAGTACGCGTCGCGATGCAGGAAGTCGAAGATCGCGTCGACGTCGAGTTCGCGCTTGTCGGTGGAAAATCTCAGCGTGGCGGGGGTGGCAGCGGGCACGTCGGTCTCCGGTTGGGGTGGTGGAAGACGAGACGCTGACGATACCGCGCGGCGCGGCGGGCTACAAGCGGCGACACTTGTCGCCATGGCCAGACGGCGCGCATGCTCATTCCGGACGATTCTGGTGTGTAACGAAGCTGGGGCGGGTCGACTTGTACAGCAAACCGTACACCTTTATCGACTGTGGTAAACTTGTACGGTTATATGTACAAGTGAGGCAATCATGCGCACGATTCATTTTTCGGACGCCCGTGGCAATCTGAAGACTGTTATCGACCAGGTCGTCGACGATGCGGACGTGACGCTCATCACGCGCCGCGATGCGCCGAACGCCGTCATCATGTCGCAGGACTACTACGACAGCTTGATGGAGACGGTGCACTTGCTGCGCTCGCCGGCCAACGTCGCCCATCTCGAGCGTTCGATCGCGCAACTGCGCAAGGGCAAGGCAAAGGAACACAAGCTCGCGGCGGATGACGAATGAGTGTACGCCGCGTGCTCTTTACTTCCGACGCGTGTGACGACTATGTCTACTGGCAGGGGCAGGATCGCAAGACGCTCAAGCGTATCAACCAGCTCATTCGCGAAGCCCAGCGAACGCCGTTCGAAGGCATCGGCAAACCCGAACCGTTAAAGGCCAATCTCTCCGGCTTCTGGTCACGCCGTATCGACGACACGAACCGTCTGGTCTACGAGGCTGACGACTTGCAGATCAGCATCGTGTCCTGCCGTTACCACTACGAATAGCATCGCCCCGCGGGTCATGGCGCCCGCAACGCGCGATCTGCCTTGCAACGCTTCAACGGCAGCGGCCGCGCCGCGACTATCCGCGTCACCTCGCGCGTGCGCGGGTCGATTTCGAGGTCGAGGCATGCACAACCGTAGCCATGCCCGCCGGCGTTGGTGACGACCCAGCCCTTCGTCGACATGTCGGGCATCTTGTCGAGGCCCGGCACCGGCTCGTTGCCCATCGTCAAGAGTGTCCAGGTGCCGTCCTTGTCGTTCAGCCACCAGTTGGCCGGCGACGGATTCTCAAGCCATCCGCAACGCTTTTCCGGTGCGGCAGATACCTGCGTCGCGGCTGCCAACGTAAAGGCTGCACCCAGCATCCACATTGCAAGACGTGCACGAGTGATTGTCATGTAATCGATCCGGAAACGAATGTGCATCGGGAAACCGTCATTGCGGGTGCCGGACAGCATACCGGGCTTTCTCTCGCATGTCGCTCGTCCGCACCAGCCATCCGGTCGCATCGGTCGTCGCGAGCGGCGACTACGAGCTCGGCTTTCAGCAGATTCGGTGACAATGTCGCCAGCCCCATCAACTCGCCACACCGCTTCATGCCCTACCGCCTCATCGCATTCGACTTCGACGGCACGCTCGCCGATTCGCTCGACATCTTTCTCGCCGCGCTGTCGGAAGCGTCGCGCCTGCACGGCTTTCGCGACGCCACGCCCGAGCTGCGCCCGGCGCTGCGCGGCATGTCGGCGCGCGACATCATTCGCGCGCTCGACGTGCCGATGTGGAAAGTGCCGCGCGTGACGATCGACATGCGCCGCCTGATGCAGCCGCGTGTCGCGCAAGTGGCGCTGTTCCCCGGCGTTGCCGAAACGTTCGACGCGCTCGCCGCGCGCGGCATCCGCATCGCGATCGCCACGTCGAATACCGAGGCGATCGTGCGTGACCGGCTCGGCCCGCATGCCAGCAGCCGTGTCGAGCATTTCGCATGCGGCATTCCGCTGTTCGGCAAGGCACGTCGCCTGCGCGCGCTCGTTCATGAGGCCGGCGTGCGCAGCGACGAAGTGCTGTACGTCGGCGATGAAATCCGCGACGCCGACGCGGCGCGACGCGCACGCATCGCATTCCAGGGCGTCGCGTGGGGCTATACCGCGCCGGACGCGTTGCAGGCGCATTGCGCGACACCGTTGCTGCCGCGTCTCGACGCATTGCTCGATCGCGTGTGACGCATGCGCGCGCTGCGCGCATCCGGTTCCACCCATCGCGCGATGCGCACGTCATCGCACGACACAGCCGCACGACGATGAAAAGCGGATGACACCCACGTGCATCCCGCACGCGTCATGCGCGCAAAAATTGCCGCCGTCGCGCATGCGACAGGTACGCACTACCTGTCGGCGTGCTGGCTCATCGATTCGTCTTACCAACCGTTACACAAACCACAGCGCGGTTGCACCTGCTACCGGATCGCTCTCCTAGAATCAGTCGGGCCGGGAAACACTTCGACCGGCGCCGCGGCAGAGCGGCGGTCGAATCCGGCCCGGGCGCGCCCGGTCTCTCGCACAGCGACGGATCCCGTGATCCGTTTTTCAACCAGAGCCCCGATCGAAAGGAGGTCCCATGAACCGCTTTCCCCAACTCTCGCGCCTTGCATTGTCTGCCGCTGGCCTGCTTCTCGTCGCCGTGACGGCGACCGCGCAAACCGCACAACCGGCACCGGCCTCGCCGAACGCACCGGCCGCCGCCGCGACTCGGATCCACGAAGCCGACCAGGCCTTCATCACCGACGGCACGAAGACCGTGTCGACGCAGCACGACGCGGCACGTATCGCCGATTCGCGCACGTCGGACAGTCAGGTCAAGGCGTTCGCGCAACGCGTGTCGACCGACGATGAAAAGATCATCCAGGCGATGCGCGCGGCCAGCCCGCGCGGCGTCGACGTGCCGGCCAACGACCCCGATACGGCCGTGCTGGGCAGCATCAAGAACCTGCGCGGCGCCGAGTTCGACAAGGCGTATATCGAGCAGGTCGCGCTCGCCGGCCAGCAGAAGGCCATCTCGGCATTCCAGGCCGAAATCGCGTCGGGCCGCGACACGAAGCTGAAGGAAGTCGCACGCCAGTCGCTGCCGATCCTGCAGAAGCACTACGCGGACGCGCAGAAGCTCGCGGAACGCCACCACCTCGCATCGGCGCAGTAACGCGCCGCGGCGCCGCGCATCACGCGCGGCGCACTGCTTCCCCCTGTCGTCGCGTCGCCGCTCCCCTTCCGGCGGCGCGACGCACGTCAAACGTCACGCTTCACGCGTGACCCGTTACGTCGCGAGCTTCGCCAGCAGCCGCGCACGCACCTCCGGCCATTCGTCGTCGATGATGCTGAAGCGCACCGAATTGCGCTTGCGGCCATCCGGCATGATCCGTTCGTGCCGCACGATCCCTTCCTGCTTCGCACCGAGCCGCAGGATCGCCGCGCGCGATTTCTCGTTCAGCTCGTCGGTCGTGAACTGCACGCGCACGCAGTGCAGCACGTCGAACGCATAGCCCAGCAGCAGCCATTTCGCTTCGGTATTCGCGCGCGTGCGCTGCGCCGATTCGCTCAGCCACGTATGGCCGATCTCGAGCTTGCGGTTCTTGCGATCGATCTTCCAGAAACGCGTGCTGCCGATCACGCGGCCCGATGCGCGATCGACGATCGCGAACGGCATCACGGTGCCGGCCGAACGCCCCTGCAATGCGGTGTCGATATACGCGTCGATCGTCTCGGGGCCCGGCACGACCGTGACCTTCAGGTTCCACAGCTGGCCGTCGGCAGCCGCGTCCAGCAGCGCCTGCCGGTCGGATGAATCGAGCGGCCTCAGTTCGACGTGTTCGCCGGTGAGTATCGGTGGTTCGAGGCAAGCAGAAGCGTCGGTCATGAAGGATTCCGGAAAGTGGCGGCGATGGCGGCGAAACACCGATCATACGACCGCGTCAGCCGAGGAGCGCGGCCAACCGGCGGCGAATCGCCTTCGCCTCGCCGCGCAACGCATTGGTAAACGCATCGACGAGCAGGCTCTTCGGCCGGTGCTCGGGCACGATCACGCTGACCCGGTACGGAAACGATCGCGTGAGCGGCCGCACGTGCAGGTCGCGCCCGACGAAATCGAGCGCGGTCAGCGGATTGACGATCGCCGCACCGAGCCCCTGCCGCACGAACGCACACACCGACACGGCCGACGGTGTTTCGACGACCGAGCGCGGCGCCACGCCGAGCTGCGCGAACGCCTCGTCGATCAGGATGCGGTACGGATCGTTCAGCGACAGGCTCACGAACGGGCGATCCGCGAGATCCGGCAGATCGATCGCGTCCTGCGCGAGCAGCGGATGGCCGTCGGGCAGCACGCACACTTCGTCGACTTCGAGCAGCGGCGTGAGCACGGTGCCGGCCGGCGCGACGTCGCGCTCGGTCAGCCCGAGGTCGTAACGCTGCGCGGTCAGCCATTCTTCGAGCACCGGCGATTCCTGCGTCGCCACCGACACGCTGACGCCAGCATGCTGCTCGCTGAAACGCCGGCACGCTCCGGGCAGGATCGCGTGCGAGAACGCCGGCAACGCGATCACCGACAGTTGACCGTCACGAAACTCGCGCAGGCGCGCGGCGGTTGCCGCGACGCGTTCAAGCCCCACATACGCGAGCCGCACGTCGTCGAACAGCGTGAGCGCGGCCATCGTCGGCCGCAGCCGGCCGTGCGCGCGCTCGAACAGCGCGAAGCCGACGACCTGCTCCATGCGCGCAAGCTCGCGGCTGATCGTCGGTTGCGACGTATAGAGCATCTCGGCCGCGCGCGTCGTGCTGCCGGTGACCATCAGCGCGCGAAAGACCTCGATATGGCGGTGCGTGAGCATGATCTGCTATATCAAATATGAATCGAATGTCGATAAACAGGCATTTTACTGGATAGGCAATCTGGCGCATCATTGCCGTTATCCGTTCATTCGACCTGATTCATCTGCCATGTCCCTCGATTCCCGCCAGCTCGCGACGCTCGCGCAGCAATACGGCACCCCGCTGTGGGTGTACGACGCCGACGTCATCCGCGACCGCATCGCCCAACTGCGCCAGTTCGACGTGATCCGCTATGCGCAGAAGGCGAACTCGAACGTCCATATCCTGAAGCTGATGCGCGAGGAAGGCGCGTGCGTCGATGCGGTGTCGCTCGGCGAGATCGAGCGCAGCCTCGCGGCCGGGTTCAGTCCGGCAGGCGAACCGGAAGGCGTCGTGTTCACGGCCGACCTGATCGACCGACCGACGCTCGCGGCCGTGCTGAAGCACGGCGTGACCGTGAACGCCGGTTCGCTCGACATGCTCGCGCGCATCGGCGAGCATGCGCCCGGCCACCGCGTGTGGCTGCGCGTCAACCCCGGTTTCGGCCACGGCCACAGCAACAAGACCAACACCGGCGGCCCGCAGAGCAAGCACGGCATCTGGATCGACGACGTGCCGCGCGCGATCGAGATCGTGCGCCAGTACGGGCTGAAGCTCGTCGGCATCCACATGCACATCGGCTCGGGCGTCGACTACGGCCACCTGTCGCAGGTATGCGATGCGATGGTCGACCTCGTCACGTCGCTCGGCCATGACATCGACGCGATCTCGGCCGGCGGCGGCCTGTCGATCCCGTATCGCGACGGCGAGCCGCGCGTCGACGTCGGTCACTATTTCAGCCAGTGGGACGCCGCGCGCAAGCGGATCGAGCGCCACCTCGGCCACCCGGTGCGCATCGAGATCGAGCCGGGCCGCTTCCTCGTCGCCGAAGCCGGCACGCTCGTCACCGAAGTGCAGGCCGTCAACCGCCGGCCGAAGCACGATTTCGTGCTGATCGACGCGGGCTTCAACGACCTGATGCGCCCGTCGATGTACGGCAGCTACCACGCGGTATCGGTGCACACGCACGATGGCGCGTTGCCGGCCGGCCGGCCGCTCGTCGATCTCGCGATCGCGGGGCCGCTGTGCGAATCGGGCGACGTGTTCACGCAGGACGCGGGCGGCGTGGTCACACACCGCAAGCTGGCGCAGCCGCAGATCGGCGACCTGCTGTTCCTGCACGATGCTGGCGCGTACGGCGCGTCGATGTCATCGAACTACAACAGCCGGCCGCTCGCGCCGGAAGTGCTCGTCGATCGCGGCGCGCCGCGGCTGATCCGCCGCCGGCAGACGATCGGCGAATTGCTCGCGCTCGAAACGTTCGAGTAACGCGTGCGCGCCAGATGATCGAGCGTGAGCGGGCGCACCTTCGACAGGTCGCGCCCGTGCATCCGATCAGCCCCGCACGTCAGCCCGCGCGCCGCACGGGCGCCATTTTCGAGAAGTATTTCGCGCCCGCGACGCAGCCGACCACGACGACCGTCACCGCGACCATCGACGGCGGCACCGTCTCATGCAGCAGCCCGGCCGCCAGCAGCAGGCCGAAGAACGGCTGCAGCAGCTGCAACTGACCGACGCCTGCGATCCCGCCGAGCGCGAGCCCGCGATACCAGAACACGAAGCCGATCAGCATGCTGAACAGCGACACGTACGCGAGCCCCCACAGCGCGGCAGCATCGACGCCGTCGAACGAAACGGGCCACGTGAACCACGTGAGCGGCAGCATCAGCGGCAGCGACAGCACGAGCGCCCACGAGATCACCTGCCAGCCGCCCAGCTCGCGCGACAGGCGTGCGCCTTCCGCGTAGCCCAGCCCGCATGCGACGATCGCGGCCAGCATCAGCGCATCGCCGACCACCGACGCCTGGCCGCCGTTGCGCAGCGCAAACGCGGCCACCGCGCAGCTGCCGATGATCGAGAAGATCCAGAACGGCAGCCGCGGCCGTTCGCCGCCGCGCCACACGCCGAACATCGCGGTCGCGAGCGGCAGCAACCCGACGAACACGATCGCGTGCGCCGATGTCACGTGCTTCAACGCAAGCGCCGTCAGCAGCGGAAAGCCGATCACGACCCCGAGCGCGACGATGGCGAGCGACACGGCCTCGGCACGCGTCGGCCGCCGCTGCTTCAGCCCGGCGAGCAGCAGCAGGCCGAGCGCGCCGGCGATCGTCGCGCGCGCAAAGGTGAGGAACAGCGGGTCGAGCCCCTGCACCGCGATACGCGTCGCGGGCAGCGAGCCACTGAAGATGATCACGCCCAGCAAGCCGCTGAGCCATCCGTCGGTCGTCTTTTGCACGGGAAATCCTGAACGGGGAAAGTGGATGACCGATGATCCGCCGCGCGCGAAATGCGCGTAAGCTACAGCCCAATACAATTCGGACAAACTGTACTGGACAACCAGACGTACAGTTCATTCTTCGCCATGAGCCAGGCCACCCCGCTTCCCGTTCCGCCCACCCCGTCGCGCACGCGCGTGGAAACCGTGATGGATACGTTGCGCGCACGCATCGCGAGCCGCGCGCTGGTGCCCGGCGCGCGCGTGCCGTCGATCCGGATGATGGCGGACGCGCTGGGCGTGTCGAAATCGACCGTGGTCGATGCGTACGAGCGGCTCGCGAGCGAAGGCGTGCTGGTCGCGCGGCGCGGCTCGGGCTTCTATGTGTCGGGGCATGCACCGCCGCTCGCGCTCGCCGATCTCGGCCCGCAGCTCGATCGCGGGCTCGATCCGCTCTGGCTGTCGCGCCAGTCGCTCGAAGCGGCGCCGACGTCCGTGAAGCCCGGTTGCGGATGGCTGCCGCCGTCGTGGCTGCCCGACGAGAGCCTGCGCCGCGCGCTGCGCGCCGCGTCGCGCGACGAATCCGATGCGCTGACCGACTATGCGACACCGCTCGGCCTGCCCGCGATGCGCCAGCAGCTCGCCTGGCGGCTCGCGCAGCACGGCGTCCAGGCCGAACCCACGCAGATCATGCTGACCGACGGCGGCTCGCACGCGCTCGATCTCGTCTGCCGGCTGCTCCTGGAGCCGGGTGACACGGTCGTGCTCGACGATCCGTGCTACTTCAACTTCCAGGCGCTGCTGCGCGCGCACCGTGCGCGGGTCGTCAGCGTCCCGTACACGCCGAACGGCCCCGATCTCGCGCGCTTCGAGCAAGTGCTCGCCGAGCATCGGCCGCGCCTGTACATCACCAACTCGGCGCTGCACAACCCGACCGGCGCGACACTCTCGGCGCCCGTCGCGCACCGGCTGCTGACGCTCGCGGCCGAACATGGCCTGCTGATCGTCGAGGACGACATCTTCGCGGATTTCGAGAGCACGCCCGCGCCGCGCCTCGCGGCCTTCGACGGGCTGTCGCGCGTGGTGTCGATCGGCAGCTTCTCGAAGACGCTGTCGGCCGCGATCCGCTGCGGTTACGTCGCCGCGCGCCCGGAATGGATCGAGGCGCTCGTCGACCTGAAGCTCGCGACGTCGTTCGGCCATGCGCAGATCGGTGCGAACGTCGTCCACCGGTTGCTCGTCGACGGCACGTACCGGCGCCACGTCGACAGCCTGCGTGCGCGCCTCGCGGACGCGATGGGCGAAACGCTCCGGCGCGTCACGCGCGCCGGGCTCAGGATCTGGACGGAGCCGCGCGGCGGCCTGTTCGTGTGGGCGGCGTTACCCGACGGGCTCGACGCCGCGCGCGTCGCGCGCCATGCGCTGGATCACGACGTGGTGCTCGCGCCCGGCAACGTGTTCAGCGCGTCGCACAATGCGACGTCGTACCTGCGCTTCAACGTGTCGCGCTGCAAGGGGCCGGCGGTGTTCGATGCGCTGGCGCGGGCGATGGACGCGGTGCGGGCGGCGGACACGACCGGACGCATGCTCGCTCGCGAATCGTGACGGCGGGCGCGCGCTAGCTGCCGTCCGCCACGATTTCCGCGACGAAATCGACGAACGCCCGCACCTTCGCGGGCGGCAAGTGGCGCGACGGGTAGTACGCGAACAGCGGGAACGCCTCGCCGCGCCAATCCGCAAGCAGCTCGACGAGCCGCCCCTGTTCGATCAGCCCCGCCACCCCGCTCGCCTTGAAGCGTGCAATACCGACGCCGGCCAGACATGCGCCGAGCATCGTGCCGGCGTCGTTGACGAGCAGCCTGCCCGTCGTCTTCACGGGCACGCGCTTGCGGCCGAGCCGATAGACCCATTCGAGCGGCTGGCCGGTCAGCGTGTTGCGCATCTGGATGCACGCATGGCCGACGAGGTCGGCTGGCGCCTCCGGGCGTCCGTGTCGTTTCACGTACGCAGGTGCGGCGACCGTCACCGCTCGCGTCTCCAGCAGCTTGCGCGCCACCAGCGACGACGAAGGCGGTTCACCGAACCGCACCGCGACGTCGAATCCTTCCGCAACCAGATCGCCGAGTTGCTCGCGCGCCGCCAGTTCAAGCGACAGATCGGGATGGCGCGCCAGGAACGCGGGGAGATGCGGCGCCAGCACCCGCCGCGAAAAATACGCGTCGACATTCACGCGCAGCCTGCCGCGCACGGCCGCGGCCGAACCGGCGGCCAGCGTGACCGCGTCGCCGATGCCGGCGAGCAGCGGGCCGATGTCCTCGTACAGGCGACGCCCCTCGTCCGTCAGCGTGACCGACCGCGTCGTGCGATCGAGCAGCCGTACGCCGACCCGCGCCTCCAGCCGGCCCACGGCGCGGCTGACGCCGGACGGCGACAGGCCGAGTGCGTCGGCCGCGCGCGCGAAGCTGCCGCTTTCGACGATCGCGGCGAGCACGCCCACGTTCGCCAGGATCCGCCCGTCGATGCTCATGATTTCACTCATGACAAAAGATCACCAATCAAATGACATGGATTCGATTCCATCAGGAATCGCCGCTCCCTATCATGCAACCCGATGCATCGCAACGGCAAGCCCGGTCGTTCCGGCATGCCGCTTCTCCACTTCTCGATGAGGATTTCGAATCATGTACGCCATTACCGGCATCACCGGACAAGTCGGCGGCGCGCTCGCCCGGACATTGCTCACCGCAGGCCAGCCCGTACGGGCCGTCGCGCGCGACGCCAATCGCGCCGCGCCGTGGGCCGCGCGCGGCTGCGACGTCGCACTCGCCGACATGACCGACACCGCCGCGCTGACGACGGCCTTCTCGAACACGGCCGGCGTATTCGTGCTGCTGCCGCCCTGCTTCGATCCGTCGCCCGGATTCCCCGAAACGCGCGCGGTCATCGACGCCGCCGGCGCGGCGTTGCGCGCCGCGCGGCCGCGCAAGGTCGTCTGCCTGTCGACGATCGGTGCGCAGGCGACGCAGGTGAACCTGTTGACGCAGTTGACGATGATCGAGCAGGCGTTCCGGGACCTGCCGATGCCCGTCGCGTTCCTGCGACCCGCGTGGTTCCTTGAAAACGCCGCCTGGGACGTCGCGACCGCCCGCGACGCGGGCGTGATCCACAGCTTTCTGCAGCCGCTCGACCGCCCGGTGCCGATGGTTGCCACCGAAGACGTCGGCCGCACGGCGGCGGCCCTGCTGCAGGACGAATGGTCCGGCGCGCGCATCGTCGAACTCGAAGGACCGCGGCGCGTCAGCCCGAACGATCTGGCCGCCGCGTTCGCCCGCGTGCTCGGGCGCCCCGTACGAGCCGAGGCCGTCCCGCGTGATACGTGGGCCGGCCTGTTCGATGCGCAGCGGATGCGCTATCCCGAACCGCGCATGCGCATGCTCGACGGCTTCAATGAAGGCTGGATCGACTTCGCGTCGGCGCCTGCGGATGTCCTGAAGGGACACCTCGACGCAGACGCCGTGCTGCGCACGCTCGTCACGAGCGCCGCCTGAGCGGGCACGAGGCGGCGGGATGCCCCGCCGCCTGCCTCACACCTCCCCCGCGTGCGCCCTCGCCCGCACTTGCGCAAACGACGTATCGACGAGCAGGCGCCCCGTATCGAACACCGTTTCCAGCGCATCCTCCCACTCGCCTTCGAGCATCCGGTCGTCCCACGCGGCGGGCTCAGGATCTGGACGGAGCCGCGCGGCGGCGTGCGGATGGGCGCGAGCCACCGTATCCATGCTGGAGAATGATGAAGCCCGGCAATCGGGCGGACAACTACGGAATGAATCGGCAATCTGCCGCCAAGCAGGCCGACATCCGATAAAGCATGTCAATTGGGTTGCGTCGTTTCGCAAATCGTACACGTCCAATAGACGAGCGCGCCTCCGTCAGCCGATAGTTTTCGTCCTCCTCCGGATAACTATCGAATCAATGAGCGAAACCTTCGATCGACGCGACGCCACGCACCAAGAAGACTGCGACGAATGGATATGCGTCGGAACCACTTATACAAACACAACACCGGGATCCACTCACACCATCGAACTCGACATGGCGCAAATCTGCGAAAACATGTCGAACAAAGCATTCAGGCGCCTGATCGCTCGGCTGCGCGATGCTGCAATTGTCCTGATTCGTGAGCGAATTCATGGCCTCGCCGCTTGGGATCAGGAAGAACAGCGCCGCGTGCAGACGTGGTTTGGCCGATCAGATGACATAGTCCGTCGAAGGCTCAACACCGGATTACCCCAACTTCTGCACGTCATGCAGGAGTTGAAACCCGAGAATGTCATCAGGTGGGACGAACAAACGAAGAGAAACATAACGTGCACAGTTTTTCCCGACAACGGAATTACGGATGCTGCAGTATGCAAACCGGATTCGCACCGGCGGATAATCGCGATCTATCCACACTTCTGCACACTTCCCGATGCTCGGCTTTCTACCAACTGCAAGCTGAAGGTCCTGATTCATGAATGCACACACTATGTCGACACATTCAACTCGGAAGATGAAATCTACGGGTTCGGCACCGGCCTGAAGTACTGGGCTCAAACGCATCCGGATGTAGCGATCGACAATGCAGATAGCCTCGCCTGCTACATTTCATTTTTCGACGACAGGATTCTGTGGTGACATTTCTTGCACGTGTGATCAGCATCGCGGTCTGGTCCAGCCTCTCGTTTTCGATTTCATCCACGGCTTGTACCGTTTCCGAAGACATGCTCGACAGCGTCCCGCTCAATTCCGACGCGATCCCTAACGAGGATCGCGTCAAGATTGCGGAAATGGTCATTCGCGCGCGTCGATGGCCGGACGCAGAGATTCGAGGCATCGTCACTGCCGGCGCCTACATCGGGGAAGTCGATCCACGGGCGCTTGCGCTGCGACGAGCGGCGAACCTGAAGGAATACCTGATACAACTCGGCGTCAAGAGCGAGAACATCTGGTCGGATACCCACATCATCTCGAAACCGTATCCGAAAGATAGCGCCGGCTATGAAGGGTATCTTCAGATAGGACTGACACTGGTGCCGCTTTGCGACGATGGATGTCGGCGCCTGTGCGGCGATCCGCGCACCACGCCGACATCCAGAGCCCTTCACTAAGGTAGTCCGCAGCCAAACGACATCGCGATCGCGTCGGCGACGGAGTGACCCGAACCTCTCACGCCGCCACCGCCGCCTGCTTCACACCTCCCCCGCGTGCGCCCTCGCCCGCACTTGCGCAAACGACGTGTCGACGAGCAGGCGCCCCGTATCGAACACCGTCTCCAGCGCGTCCTCCCACTCGCCTTCCAGCATCCGGTCGTCCCACGCGGCGGGCAGCGCCGTCGTCCGGTACTCACCGGTGCGGAAACTGCGCAGCAGCGTCAGCCGCCCCTTCTTCGAGCGCTTGCCCTGATCGGTGACCGGATCCTTGCAGACGTCGTGCCACACGTCGCCGCGCCGGATCGCCGAGCACTTCATCGCAAAGCGCTGCGTATCTCGGTTCACCTGCTGCAGCAGCCCGCCGCCCATGCCGAACACGACGTTGCCGGCCGCATAACCCGCGTCGTCGAGCGCGGACAGAATCGCGTCGATCGACAGTTCGTCGACACCGTCGCCCTGAATCACGCGCACGCGATTCAGCACGCGCCGCCCCTTGCCGTTCACGGTCGAGCCGAACGATGCGTCGAGCGCACGCACGGTCTGCAGCACGATCGCCACCGGGTCGCCCGAATCGGGCCGCACGACCAGCGTCGCGCCGGAATCGAGCACGGCCTGCCGAAGCTCGCCGCCCCATAGATCGAGCGCCGCGAACAGATCATAGGAGTCCGACACGACCGACACGATCGCACCGGGCAGACCAAAGCGGCGAATCATGTTCCGGTACGCATCGGCTTCGTGTTCGCGGCCCCACGACGTGATCGTGCTGTGCTCGGCCGCCGGCACCGAGTACGCGGCCATCGGCTCCCGATAGAAACGGTTCGCGGCCAGCACGCCGAGCACCGTATCCGAACCCATGAAGTTGACGAGATGCGCGGCACCGCCGATCGCGGCGGACTCCGCACTCGACACGCCGCGCGCGCCGAAGTCGTGCAGCTTGAACGGCAGTTGCGCGAGATCGTCGTCGGTCTTCTCGAGGAAGCGGCGGATCGTCTGCCGCAGGTGCCAGCTTCGCGTCGCGACCGTCACCGGATACCACACGCGCAGCAGCATCGTCTCGAGATACGACGTGAGCCAGAACACCTGCGGGTCGTCGCATTCGACCGTCATCAGCACGTTGTGCACCGGCACGACCGAGCCCTCGGGCACCGCGCGGATCTTCACCGGCAGGTAGCCGTCGTAGCGTTCGACGATATAGCGCCACCCTGTTTCGTTGAACGGCTCGCCGTGCACCGTGAAGAAATCGCGCGCCTCGTCGATCATCGCGTGCGTGATCGGCTTGCACAGATATTCCTTCAGCAGCATCTGCAGGCCGAAGAACACCGTGCGGTCGTAGCGGCCGCCGCGCGATTCGACGTACGAGAACATCGCCGACGCGTCGGGCGGATATTGCAGGAAGTGGGAAGCCTTGTACGAATCCGTGTTGAGGATCGGATTGGCGAGAACCGCGGCAAAGCCGCCGAGATCGTTTTGCATGGCTAGAGCTCCTCTAGGCCGTTGAAGTGCCGCCGCGTCTGTCGCGGCGGACGGAATGCGGGGAATCAGCGGATCACAGCTTCCCCAGGAAGTGATACGCGATGTCGAAGTGATCCTCGAACATCACGCTGCGCATCTGCGCGAACTCGTTGAGCGGCACCCAGCGCGCCTTGTCGGCGTCGTCGCTGCCCTTCACGCGCGGCAGCTCGCCGGTCGGGAAGTTGAACAGGCACGCATGCGTGATCGTGCGGCCGCGCAGCGAGCGCGTCGGGTGATCGAATACCTGGCGATCCTTGATCGAGCCGCGCAACACGGGCTCCGGCAACTTCAGGCCGGTTTCCTCGCGCAGCTCGCGGATACAGGCCGCGTCGAGCCGCTCGTCCTGGTTCACGAACCCGCCCGGCAGCGCCCACAGGCCGCGGCCCGGCTCGCTGCGGCGGCGCACGAGCAGGATATGGCCCGAGTGCACGACCACCGCGTCGACCGTCACGAACGTGACGGGATACGGGGCCGCCGCCCACGCCTTGCGATACCCGGCGATGAATTCGGCTTCCGACTTCAGCTGTGCGAATTCCGGCTGTGTGCGGAAGCGCTCGAGCCAGCCGAACACGGGTTCCGGCACCGCCCACTGCACGAAGCTGTTGGTGCGCTCGGCGAAATACTGGTCGCGGATCTCGTTGGCGGAAATGTCTTCGGTCGCATCGACGTCGACGAGCTCCCATTGCGGGAACATCCGCAGGTAATACGAGGTGGCGTCCTTCTCGTGGCCGATCAGGCCGACCTTGCGCTGCGCGATGTCGCCGAGCGCGGACGCGACGGCGTCCTGCACCCAGCGCACCCAGTCGCCGTCGTTGTAGGTCGAATCCTGCAACGGCGCGATGGTGACGCGGTCGCGCTCGGACGCGTCGAGCAGCGAAGCCAGCATCTGGCGGCGCTCGTCGAACGAGAACGGATCTTTGATGGTGCGGGGCTTGTCGGTCGATCCGATCAGCACGCACACGCGCTCGGCCCGGCTCAGTGCCGACTTCAGCACGTTCAGGTGACCACGATGCGGAGGCTGGAAACGACCAATGAAAACGAGCGCGTCGAAGCGCCGGTTCTGTTGCGTACTCATGAGGCTCCCTCAAGAGATTGAAACGCTTCGGGTCTTTCCCGAAGGGTTGAGACGAATCCTAGGGGAAATCCCGAGGTGCGTCAATCGAGCCCGTTCGAGCCCCTCCTCGACTTGACGAAGTCTGACGAAACACGCGTTATTGGCGGGTTACACTCGATTTCATCCTAATCCGCGCCAGGGCGCCCGCCATCATGAGGATCTCAGTCAGCCGCACCGTCGGCGTCGATCGCAGACGCCTCTTCACGTGGTCGCAGGATTACGCGCGGCGGCTCGTGTGGGACAGCTTCCTCACCGACGCCTACCTGCTCGACGGCATGACGGCCGACGTCGGCGTCGACGCGTTCTGCCGCAGCCAGTCGGGCGCGACGATGGTGTCGCGCTACATCTCGTACCGTCCGCCGCAGGTTGCCGCCGTCGAAATGGTCGACGGGCCGAAAGTGCTCGAGCGCTTCAGCGGCAGCTGGAACTTCACCGAGCACACGCCCGGCACGACCGAAGTGAAATTCACGTACCACTTCCGCGCCCAGCCGGCCTGGCTGCGCTGGCTGCTCGAACCGCTGATCGGCGCGTTCTACCTCGTGCAGACGCGCCGGCGTCTCGATTCGTTCAAACGCTGGGCCGAAGCCGAAGCGCTGCCGCACTGAGCGGCGAGCTCGGGCCGTACGGCGCGGCGCGTTTGCGCCACCTCCCCTCGAATGCGTCCGAACGCGCCATCGCCGCGCCGTCCCGGCATGCGCGCGACGATCACGTGCGGCATCAGCGATCCGGAAACCGGCTTCCATGCGGCCGGCGGCGACTGCTATTGGGCCGTGCTGAGCAACGGCAAGCGCGCGGCCGTCGCGAATACGCAGGGTATCGTCGGCACTGACGACGCGACGATGCACAGCGTGTCGTCGTTCCGGTTCGAGCGTTAGCGGGAACGTCGTGACGTGCGATCGCCCGGGCATGAATCGACGTGCGATGCGTCATCGCAACGAAGCCTCGGCAGCCTGTCGCCGACACCCGCAAGCGTAAGAGCGCACTGCATGGCCCGATCCGCAACAGCCGCTCCTCCAGCCGCGCCGTTCGACCCGCATCCGCGCTAACGTGTGCCGTCCCCGCGCAACGGGAACGTTTCCGCCCCCGCCTCGCGGCGCAACGTGACCTCCGTACCCGTCAGCCATCCTGACGATTTCAGGATCGGGCGTGCGATCGCGTACAGGCGGTCGGCGCTTGCGCCATAGAAGTACAGATAGCCGTCGTTACCATCGCGATGCAATTCGGTCTCGCCCAGCTCGCCGGCCCCGGCCTGCTTCACCGCATGATCCAGCCGTTGCTCCAGCGCGTGAAGGCGCGCCTTGTCCTTCTCGTCGTAATCGAAGTGCACCATCACGACCGGCCCGGGCGGCTTCGGCGGCACGTCAGCGGCCGCGTTGGCGGCAAGCAGCGCCCAGCCGAGCAACGCGGCACACCGGATTCTGTAACGCCTATCGGCAAAGGAAGTGAATCGCCTGCTCACGTCGGTGCGCCGCCGCGCGCAACCTGCTGCCGGACTTGCGCCTGCGTGCCGAGCGCAGCGGCGATCGCATCGACCGCATCGGCCGCACGCGCCGCGCCGCACATGAACGCATCGACGGCCGCGAAGCGATGCTCGGGCCACGTGTGGATCGTGATGTGCGATTCGGCGAGCAGCACGACGCCCGTCACGCCATGCTCGCCGCCGAAATGATGGAAATGCGCGCCGATCACGCGCGCGCCGGCCTGCCGCGCCGCTTCGGTGAGAATCGACTCGAGCCGGGCGGCGTCACGCAGCAGCGCCGCGTCGATGCCGGCCAGGTCAGCCAGCACGTGCGAGCCGAACGTCGCGCGCGGTGGCGTGATCCCGTCGCGCGCGGTCATTTGTGCGACCCGTACGACGAATATCCGCTGCGCGCCGATGAGCTGCCCCAGCCGCTGCCGCCCGAGCCGCTGCCGCCGATCGATGCACAACTGAACAGCGTGACGACGATCAGGCCGTAGATGCCGTAGAGGATGTACCGAATCACGCGTTGCCCCCGTCCGATGCAAAGCGCTTCCACAGCCATTCAGGCAGCCACAGCACCAGCAGGCCGATCAGCAGGTAGACGGAACGGCCGCTGAACGAGAACAGCGCGCCCATGTTCAGGATCACGAGCAGCGCGCTGAACACGAGCGGCAGCGGTGCGAAACTGTGCGGGCCCTTCCGGCCGAACAGGCCCGTCGACGCGGTGGCGCCGGTTGCCGCCGCAGCCGCGGCCGTCGCGAGCGCCGGCGTGCCGAAGCGTTCGGCAAGCGTGCTGGCCGACAGCGGCCGCGCGCGCGACCAGACGATCTCCGCGTCGCTGCGCTCGCGCGTCAGCTTGTCCTTCTGCCAGCCGTAGTCGATGATCGACGTGCGATCGCCGACCTGCACGCGCCAGTTGAACGCACCGACCACGTAGACGACCTCCGAGTCGTATTCCTCGCGCAGGCGGTAGGTCTTGTCGCCGTCGGTCACGTCGGCATCGCTGCCGATCGTCGGCCATTGGTCGAGCACCTGCACGCGCTCCCAGCGCCCTTCGCTCTGCACGAGCCACAGGAACCCGCGCGTCGGGTTCAGCAGCAGGTATTCGTCCCACGTCTCTTCGTCGTCCGGCACGCGGCAACGCATCATCCCGATCACCGTGTACTTCACGCCGTCGAACGTGCCGATCGCGCCGAGCTCCAGCGCCCCCTTCACCGCTTCGAGCTTGCGCTGCGCCGCGAACACGGTCTGCTGCTCGGCCGTGCACTGCACGCCCGCATGGCAGCTGCCGCACACCACGTAGTCGGCCACGTTCGGCGCATACGACAGCGGCGCGCCGCAGCTCGGGCACGCGAACGGCACCATCTCCGCGCCGCGCTTCTCGCGCGTATCGTGGTCGCTATCGCGCAACCCGGTGAAGGCGAGCGCATCGAATTCGAGCGCTTCGCCCGTATAGACGGCGGGGCTCCCGCCGTTCGAATCGGCGTCGGAATAGTCGTAGGTCGCGAACGCGTTGCCGGTGCGCAGGTCGACGACGCGCGCCGCCCAGCCGGCATCGACGCGGAACGGCAGTTCGCCGTCGCCGCCCGTGCAGCGCGCGGTGCGCACGTCCGACACGAGAAACGCGCGGCCGCCATGGTCGATCCGCATGCCCGGTTCCAGCGTGCCGAACGCAGGCCATGCGCCGCCGGACGCATCGTCGGGCTCGCGCACCGTGATCGCATATTGGCCCGACGCATCCGACAGCCAGCCGAACGTGCCGTCGTCGAACACGACGTACCACTCGCTCCACGCACCGGCATCGTAGGTCATCTGGATGCGCCCGAGCACCGTGAACGTACGCTTGCCGTAGCGACCGGCCGTGCCGATCTGGATCGGCGACGCATCGTCGAGCACCGTCGCCAGTTCGCCGATGCGTTCGACGTCGGTGCCGCGCTTGAGCAACGTGCTGCGACAGAACGCGCAGACGGCCATCACCGCCGCCGCCGAGCGAAACTCGACCGGCGCGCCGCACTGGGGGCACGAGGTACTGAACATGCGCGACGCTTACCGGGTGAGCTTCGCGAGGATCTCGGCCTTCGCGCGCGAATATTCGTCTTCGGTCACGAGGCCCTTGTCGAACAGCGCCTTCAACTGTTCGAGCCGCTGCACGTAATCGGTGCCTTCCGCCGGCGCGGCAGCCGGTGCGGCGGCCACCGGCGCCGCGACAGGCGCGGGCGCGGGCGCGGGCGGTGCGGCCGGCGCCGGTTGCGCGGCACCCGCCATCTGGCCGGCCATCGCCTGCCCGATCGCCGCACCCGCGGCAAGCCCCGCGCCGATCCCGGCGATGCCGCCCGGGTTCTGCGCGGCGAGCGGAATCGCCTGCGCGGTCTGGTATTGCGTGGCGCGCGCGAGATCGCCGGCCATCCCCGCGCCGATCCGCAGGTCGAGCGCCTTCTGCAGTTCAGCCGGCAGCGACACGCTTTCAACCGCGAACGCGTCGAGCGCGAGGCCGTAGCGCGTGAACACCGGCACCAGCGCCTCGGCGACGCGCTGCGACAGCAGCGACTGGTTCGCGGCCATGTCGACGAACGGCACGTCAGCCGAGCCGAACGTCGTGCTCATCGCGGTGACGACCAGGTTGCGCAGTTGCTGTTCGAGATCGTCGACCGTGTACTGCGCGCGGGTGCCGCTGACTTCGCGATGGAACGCGCCCGCATCGACGATCCGGTACGAGTAGATGCCGAACGCACGCACCTGCACGAAGCCGAATTCGCGATCGCGGATCGTCACCGGCTGCGCGGTGCCCCAGCGCCGGCCGAGCTGCAGCCGCGTGCTGAAGAAATAGACGTCCGATTTGAAAGGCGACTGAAAGAGTTTGTCCCAGTTCTTCAGGTACGTGAGCACCGGGAGCGTGTTCGTTTCCAGCGTGTACAGCCCCGGCTGGAACACATCGGCGACCTTGCCTTCGTTCACGAAGATCGCGACCTGCGTCTCGCGCACGGTCAGCTTGCCGCCGTACTGGATTTCCTGGTCTTCCATCGGATAGCGCCAGGCCAGCACGCCGTCGGTGTCTTCCGTCCATTGCAGGACGTCGATGAACTGCTTGCGGATGAATGAACCCAGACTCATGTCGGTCTCCTCGAAACGCGTGGCGCGTCAGGTCAGGCAGGCGGCATTGATGATGCCGACGACGAGCGACGCGGTGCCCATCAGGCCGCCCATCGCGACGTTGCGATCCTCGATCGCATGATTCATGCCGGGCATCAGGCGCGTCAGCGCCGCATAGGTGATCAGTTGCACGGCCATCGCGCCGACCGCCCAGATCACGACTTCGCCGAGCGTGGAATTGTGCGCGATGCTGGACGCGAGCGTCAGGCAGAAGCCGATCAGCGCGCCGCCGAACGACAGCGTCGCGGCGGCGTTGCCGTCGCGGATCAGCGCCAGTTCGTCGAACGGGGTGACCTTCAGGTACACTGCCGCGAACACAAGAAGCAGCACGAACGCCGACAGTAAATGAACCGCATAGAGATAGGCACTATTCATTCTTTCCCTCGGATTTTGTGCTCGGTTCGCCGCCCCGTCGCCGGCCGGCCCATGCAGGGCCGGCGGACAAAATTCCGCGCCAGTATATCCACATTGCCGACCACCGCACAACGGACGCCTCATGCTGCATAGGCGCGCGCTCGTCCTGTCGATTCTCGTGCTCGCATCGTGCGGGCTCGGCTACGAACTGATCAGCAGCGCGCTGTCCAGCTACCTGCTCGGCGATTCGATCCTGCAGTTCTCGTCGGTGATCGGCTGCTACCTGTTTGCGATGGGGATCGGCTCGTGGCTCGCGAAGTTCGTCGAGGACAACGACGTGCTCGACCGCTTCGTCGACATCGAGCTGCTCGTCGGCCTGCTCGGCGGCGTGTCGGCCGCGCTGCTGTTCGCGGTGTTCGCGTGGCTCGCCGCGCCGTTCCGCGCGGCGCTCTATGCGCTGGTGCTGGCGCTCGGCCTGCTGATCGGAATGGAGATCCCGCTCGTGATGCGCGCGTTCCAGCAGCGGCGCCAGGCGTTCCGCCATACCGTCAGCGAAGTGCTCACCTTCGACTATCTCGGCTCGCTCGCCGTATCGCTGATCTTCCCGCTGGTACTCGCGCCGCGTCTCGGCCTGCTGCGCACCAGCTTCCTGTTCGGGCTCCTGAATGCGTTCGTCGCGCTGTGGACGACGCACCTGTTCCGCGACGAGATCCGCAACGTACGCGGCAAGCTGATGCGCGCGTCGCTCGTGATCGGGCTGCTCGTCGCCGGCTTCGCGCTGTCGGACCGCATCACGCACTGGGCCGAACACGGCGTGTACGGCGACGAGACGATCTATTCGGAAACGACGCCGTACCAGCGTATCGTGCTCACGCAGTGGCACGACGACATGCGGCTGTATCTGAACGGCAACCTGCAGTTCTCGTCGCGCGACGAGCACCGCTACCACGAGGCGCTGATCCATCCGACGATCGAGGCGCTGCCGTGGGCAAAGCGCGTGCTCGTGCTCGGCGGCGGCGACGGCCTCGCGGTGCGCGAGCTGCTGAAGCACCGCAACCTCGAACAGATCACGCTCGTCGATCTCGATCCCGCGATGACGAAGCTGTTCTCCACGTCCGCCCCGCTCGTCAAGCTGAACCAGGGTTCGCTGAAGGACCCGCGCGTGCACGTGATCAACGATGACGCGGTGCGCTGGCTCGAATCGAATGCCGACGTGTACGACGCGATCGTCGTCGACTTTCCCGACCCGACCAACTTCGGGCTCGGCCGGCTGTATTCGGTGCCCGTGTTCCGGCTGCTTGCACGACACCTGTCGGAGAACGGCTACGCGGTGATCCAGTCGACGTCGCCGTATTTCGCGCCGCACGCGTACTGGACCATCATCGCGACGCTGCACGAAGCCGGGCTCAACACGTGGCCGTACCACTGCTACGTGCCGTCGTTCGGCGACTGGGGTTTCGTGATCGCCGGCAAGCGCCGCGACTTCACGGTGCCGACGCACTACGCGGTGCCCACGCGCTGGCTCGACGCGCAGACGGCCGCCGAGATGTTCCACTTCCCGGCCGACATGCCGGCGCTGCCGATGTCGCCGAACGAACTCAACGACCAGCCGCTCGTGCGCCGTTTCGACGACGACTGGAAACACGTGCTGCGCTGATGGACCGCCGCACGTTCCTCGTCGCGTCGGCGGCCGCGTCGCTCGCCGCCTGCGGGCGCACCGGCTGGATCGAGACGACGCCGCAGGTCGGCTACCCCGGCATGCGCGAAGGCCACGCGCTGCGCGACCATGCGACGCTGCCGCCGCCGTCCGGCACGATCGAGACCGACGTCGCGATCCTCGGCGCGGGCGCGGCCGGTCTGTCGTGTGCATGGCAGCTCGCGCGCGCGGGGCACAAGCGCTTCACGGTGCTCGCCGGCCCCGAATTCGGCGGCAACGCGGCCGGCGGCCGCTTCGGCGATCTCGGCTATCCGAAAGGCGCGCACTACCTGCCGCTGCCGTCACTCGAATCCACGCATCTGCGCGACATGCTCGCCGATCTCGGCGTGATCGAATCCGCACCGTTCTCCGCGCGCCCGGTGTACGACGAGCGCGCGCTCGTTCATGCGCCCGACGAACGGCTCTTCATCGCCGGGCAATGGCAGGACGGCATCGTGCCGACGGCCGGCCTCGGCGCCGACGAACTCGCGCAGCAGGCACGCTTCTTCGCGTACACGGACGGGCTGCGCACCGCACGCGGCGCCGATGGCCGCAAGGTGTTCTGCATCCCGATCGCGGAATCGTCGCGCGACCCGCGCTGGCGTGCGCTGGATCGGCGCTCGTTCCGCCAGTGGCTGCTCGACGACGGCTACACCGCGAAGGCGCTGCACTGGTACCTGAATTACTGCTGCCGCGACGATTATGGCGCAGGCTACGAGCATGTTTCGGCATGGGCCGGCCTGCACTATTTCTCGTCGCGCGGCGGCCATGCGGGCGATGCAAGCGACGGCGCGGTGCTGACCTGGCCCGACGGACTGCACACGATGGTGACGAAGCTCGCCGATTCGATCACCGCGCGCACCGGCTCGACCGCATGGTCGCGCGACGGCTTCGCGGTGCGTGCGACCGAACGCGCGGGCGGCGTCGACGTGCTGTGCGCGCGCATCGGCAACGACGGCGCGCTGTCGACGTTCACGCTGAAGGCGCGGCGCGTCGTCTGCGCGATGCCGCTGTTCGTCGCGGCGCGCGTGTTTCCGCAGCTTGCCGCGTACGGCTTCGATCCCGCGCGCGACCTGCCGCCGCGTGCGCCGTGGCTCGTGTCCAACTTCCTGCTCGACGGCATGCCGGCCGAGGAAGCGGGCATGCCGCTCGCGTGGGACAACGTCGTCTACGACGGCGCGGGGCTCGGCTATGTCGTGTCGACGCACCAGATTATTCGCATGTCGCCGCCGACGCGCTCGGTGTTCTCCGCGTACCAGGCGTTGAGCACGCAAGCGCCGGACGACACGCGCCGCTGGCTCGCGCAGGCCCGACCCGACGCGTTGCGCGAACAGGCGGCGATCGACCTGCAGGCCGTCTATGGGCGCGAACTGTGGAAACATGCGACGGCGCTCGAGATCACCGTGCGTGGTCACGCGATGGCGACACCCGACGTCGGCTTCCTGAGCCGGCCGGGGCTGCTCGCGCTGCGCGATGCCGACGGCCCCGTCGTGTTCGCGCATGCCGATCTGTCCGGGCTGTCGCTGTTCGAGGAAGCATCGTACTGGGGCGTGCTCGCCGCCCGGCGCGTGCTGGCCTGACGGCCGTCCTCCGTCATTGCGGCGCCGCCGCCAGCCGCTATAATCGCCCGACATTCCGACTGCATTGAGCAGGCCGACGTGCCGCGCCGTCCGACACGCCGTATGCCCTCCTCGACAACAACAATGACGAACCGAACCATCCGACGCCTTCGCCCGTTCGTGCGCGCCGCCGCACGCGTGCTCGCCTGCGCCCCGCTGCTCGGCGCGCCGCTGGCGCTGCATGCGGCCGACTCCGCACCCGCCTCCGGGCGCTACATCGTCGTCGACACCGGCCATACGCCGGCGCGCCCGGGCTCCACCGGTGCGAGCGGCCGCGTCGAATACCTGTACAACCTCGACCTGTCCGCGGCGGTCGCCGAGAAACTCGCCGCGCATGGCGACCGCGTGCTGCGCACGTCGGCCGACGGCCGCGAGATCGCGCTCGATCAACGATCGACGCAGGCGCCCGACGCGAACCTGTTCGTGTCGATCCATCACGACTCGATGCAGCAGCAGTTCATCGACGCGGGCCGGCAGCGCGAATTCCGCGGCTTCTCGGTGTTCGTGTCGGAACGCAATCCGCACTATGCGGAAAGCCTGCGTTGCGCGAAGGCGATCGCCGAGCGGCTGGTGGCGGCCGGCGAGCGGCCGTCGCTGTATCACGCGCAACCGATCCGCGGCGAGAATCGCCCGCTGATCGACCCTCAACTCGGCATCCACCGCTTCGACGATCTCGTCGTGCTGCGCACCGCGCCGATTCCGGCGGTGCTCGTCGAAGCCGGCGTGATCGTCAATCCGGACGAGGAAGCGCGGCTGGCGCGTCGCGAGACGATCCAGAAGCTGTCCACCGCGATCGCGGGCGGGATCGACGCGTGCACGACACCGCAGTAAGCAACGATAACGCCCGTCGGGCTCAACGGTTTTCACCCAGTCAGGAGCATCACCATGAAAATGAAGCATCTGCTCGCATCCTGCGCGCTGCTCGCGCTTGCCGTTCCGTTCACCGCCCATGCTGCCGGCTGCGGGAAGCCACGCAGTGCGTTCGACCAGGTGTACTGCACCAGCACGCAGTTCTCGCAGTCCGACCGCGATCTCAACGACGAATACGGCCGCCTGCGCAAGCAACTGAGCGGCGACCAGCAGGCGACGCTGAAGGCCGGCCAGCTCGCGTGGCTGAAGCAACGCGACGCGCAGTGCAGCGAGACGCGCAATAACAGCTACCTCGTGGATATCCAGTGCGCGAACGACATGACGCAGTCGCGGCTGTCGTTCCTGCGCGAGCGTGAGCGCGAATGCTCGAGCACGGGCTGCGTGACGTCGAAGCTCGGCGAGTAAGGGCCTCGCGCCTGCCGTGCCGCGCCGCGAGACGTTTCGCGACGCGGCGCCTCGTGCCCTTGCGCACCCTGCGCATCGGCACCGAGAAAGGAGCGGCGATGCGACATGAATTCTCCGAAGTCCTCAACGATCTGGTCGACTATTTTCTCGTCGGCGATCTCCTCCTGCTCAAGCGCTTCAAGGAACGGCACGGGCTGCCGGACGACGTCGCATCTGCGTTCACCACGGGCGACAGCGGCGACCGCGCCGTGCTGGAAGGTGTCGTCGTTCCGCTCGCCGGCATCGAGAATCATCCGTACACGGTGATCTTCACGCTGGATGGCGATACACCCGAATTGCTGAGGACGGGAAGCCGCCTGCAGCATCGGCGCGGCGGGTACGTACTGCGCGTCGAACATCGTGCGGTCATGCTCTACACCTGGCGGATCCTCGAACGCTTCAACGACACAACGGTCAACGCACTGCTCGCGCGTTACCGCGAGCCGGGCCGACCCGTGATCGAGATCGACAACGGCTGGTATGAGGTCGAGATCCTCGGCGGTGAAGTGCCGCGCGACGGCTGGTTCGAGCCAGCGTTCGAATTCGTGCTGAAGAGAACCGACGTGCCGGGCGATGCATCGCAGGTGGATATCGACTACCGCTTTGCGATAGAAGGCACTCTGGATCCGGCGAATTGAATCCCGCGCGCGACGGCGCGACATACGGCAACCGATCAGGCGGCGTACACATGACACCGAACACGATGCACATCGACATCCGCCCTGCCACGCCCGCCGATGCCCCGGCCATCGCCGCCATCCACGTCGCATCGTGGCAGGCCACCTATCCGGGCATCATGCCGGCCGCGTTCCTCGCCGGCCTGTCGGTCGAAAAGCGCACCGTTTCGTGGCGCCATGCGCTCGACGCCGGACGGCCGCGTGTCGCGCTCGCGTTCACGGAAGGCGAGCCGATCGGCTGGATCGCGTACGGCTCGACCCGTGACACCGACAAGAATCGCACCTGGGGCGAAATCGAAGCGATCTACCTGCATCCCGCGCATTGCGGGCAAGGCGTCGGCGCGGCGCTCGTCGACCATGCGTGCCGTGCGCTGCATGACACGGGCCATGAATGGGTGTCGCTCTGGGTGCTGTTCAAAAACCATCGCGCACGGACGTTCTATGAACGCGAGGGCTTCGTCGCCGAAGACGACATCAAGACGTTCGAGATCGACGGTGCGCCGATTGAAGAAGTGCGCTACTGGCGCGCATTGCCGAAACGATCGTCATGACGGCATCGCCACCCCTACCGCAAGACGCGTTTGCATCAGCTGCAGCAACTCGCGGATCTTCGCGTTGACGGAACTGCGGCTCGAATAGGCGGCCAGCAGTTCCAGCGGCGCCGGCGTCATCTCCAGCGGCACACGCACGAGCCGCCCGGCGGCCAGCTCGGCCGCGCACCCGCGTTCGACGAGAATCGCGAAGCCGATCCCGTTCACCGCAGCCAGCCCCGCCATCTCGCCGCTATTGACGCGATACCGGCTCGCGACCGGAATCCTGTGAATCCGCCCGTCGCCGTCGGCGAACTGCCACGGCTGCCCTTTCAGCGTGCTCAGCGTCGTGACGCACGGCAACTGCCTGAGCTGCTCCGTCCGCGTCGGCATGCCGGTGCGCTCGATCAGCGACGGCGCGGCCACGACGACGCTCGGCAGGCTCACGAGCGGCCTGACGACGAACGCGCTGTCGTCCAGCTTGCCGCGATTGACGATGATCGACAGGTCGATATCGTCGCGCAACGTCGACACGCCTGCGAGGCTCGTATCGCAATCGATTTCGACACGCGGATGTCGGCTCGCGAATTCCGCAACGATCGGCCCGAGCATGCGCGGCCCGATTTCGCCGGGTACGCACAGCTTCAGCACGCCGCGCAGCTCCGTCTGCTGCGAGGTCAGTTCGAATTCAGCAAGCGTCAGCGCATCGAGCATCGGCTTCGCGCGCTCGTGCAGCAGGCGCCCTGCCTCCGTCATGCGCAGGTGCCGCGTGCTGCGCTCCAGCAGACGCACGCCGAGCCTCGACTCCAGTTGCGCCACATGGCGGCTCACGTTGGAACCGGGTATCGACAGCGTGCGCGCGGCGCTGGCAAAGCTGCCTTCGTCGACGACCGACACGAACACGCGCACCGCGTTCAGATCCAGCTTGCTGCGCATCATTATCCCGTTTCAGGTATCAAAGCTCGCCGATTTTCACGGCTTATCCCGTTCGCGACCGTAATTTACGATGCGGATCCAGTCAAGGCGTGGCCGCCGACGCACGAACCCGCGCCGACGTGAGCACGCGCACGAACCTACGGGAGCATCAACATGGATATCGCCATTCTCGGCGCCGGCGTGGCCGGCATGAGCACCGCGCTTGCGCTCGGCCGCCAGGGGCACCGGATACGGCTCTACGAACGCAGGCCGTCCGAGACGACGATGGGGGCAGGCGTCGTGCTCTGGCCGAATGCCGGCTTCGTGCTCGAGCAACTCGGCCTCCTGCCGGACATCGTCGAGGTCAGCGGCCACCTGCATGCGATGCGGTGCATGGACCGGCACGGCACCCCGTTCAAGCGCTTCGATATCGGCGAACTCGACCGCCACATGGGTTTCCCGACGCGCTCGATCCTGCGGCGCGACTTGCAGGCCGTGCTGGCGCGACACGTCGCCGCGCACGACATCGAAGTCTGCTTCGGTCACAACGCAACAGCCATCGACACCGACACCGATGGCCGCGCGATCGTTCGCTTCGACAATGGCGCGACGATCGCCCCCAATCTCGTGATCGGCGCGGACGGCCGCATGAACTCCGTCGCGCGACGTCATGTGGTCGGCGACGCCACGCCCGTCTATCAGGGATTCGTCAACTGGATCGGCGTCGCGCATAGCGATGTGCCGCTGGTCGACGACGTGTCGATATTCGACTACTGGGGCCAGCGCGAACGATTCGGCATCGTCGCGCTGGACCGGCATCGCATGTACTGGGCAGCGGCCCGGGCCGAGGCTGAAATCGACGATAGCGACGATGCGGCACCGGACGATCCCGGCCCGCTGCTGGAACGGCTCTTCGACGGGTGGCCAGCGCCCATCGCGAACGTGATGCGTACAACACCGCCGGGCACGATCGCGAAGATCCGTGTGCACGATCTCGATCCGGTGGACGTGTGGCACCGCGGCAATGTGCTGTTGATCGGCGACGCCGCGCACGCACCACTCCCCACCTCCGGACAGGGCGCATGCCAGGCGCTCGAGGACGCATGGCACCTCGCCCGTTGTCTCGACGAGCATGGAAAAGGCAACGACCTCGACGCAGCGCTCGCGTCGTTCACGCTGAGACGCACCCGGAAAACCACGGCGATCACGCTACGTGCACGCGAGTTCGCTCACCGGCTATTCGGCAACGACACGCACGACGCTGCTCGACAGGTCGATCCGAGCGCCGGAATCGAAGCGCTCGCGAACGCGTGGGGAGCGGGCCTGCCGATGATGCCGGCGCGGGACTGACAAGACGCGCAAGCGATGGCATTCGATCACAAGAACCACCGATACTCCCGCGCCCCGATTTCATTGCGGAAATCCAGTTCCTCCTGCCGCTTGTTCTCGCAATACACCATCACGAACTCGCCGCCGAGCCCTTCGCGCACGGCCGCGTGCT
The DNA here is from genome assembly GCF_002223325.1 of Burkholderia sp. AU15512. Classification (NCBI taxonomy): domain Bacteria; kingdom Pseudomonadati; phylum Pseudomonadota; class Betaproteobacteria; order Burkholderiales; family Burkholderiaceae; genus Burkholderia; species Burkholderia sp. AU15512. The sequence goes on along the minus strand of NZ_NKEX01000006.1, from coordinate 495,357 downwards.
CCTGCATCGACGCGACGGCCGACAGCATCTCCTTCGGGAAATCGATCCCGCTGCCGCGATCCTCGTTGAGCGGCGCGATCGGATCGAGCTTCGCGTCGAGCCCGTGCTCCATCCCGGTGAGAATCGCCGCGAGCACCAGGTACGGGTTCGCGTCCGCACTCGCGAGCCGGTGCTCGATCCGCAGGTTGCGCGCATCCGACTCGGGAATCCGGATGCACGCGTCGCGATCCTCGAAGCCCCAGCTCGCGCGGCTCGCCGCATTCACCATCGATCCGTAGCGCCGGAACGCATTGTGATTCGGCGCGAACACGGGCATGCAATGCGGCAGTAGCGCGAGGCAGCCGGCCACCGCGTGCCGCAGCGGCCGCTGCCCGTCCGCGGCGAGCAGGTTGCGCCCCGCATCGTCGTAGAGGCTCACGTGCACATGCATCCCGCTGCCCGGTGCATGCAGGTACGGCTTGCCCATGAAGCTCGCGCGATAGCCGTGCTGCAACGCGACGCCGCGCGTGCTGCGGCAGAACATCGCCGACCAGTCGGCCGCGCGCAGCCCGTCGTCGCAATGGCCGAAATTGATTTCGAACTGGCCCGGCCCGAGCTCGGCGGTGATCACGGTCGCGTCGATTCCCTGCACGCACGCGACGTCGACCATTTCGTGCAGCACGTCGGAGAAGCGCGACAGGCGCTCGATATGCATGTTCGGCTGATCGTCGCGATCGTCGGACAGGCGGTCGCGCGGATACTTCGGCATCCCCGCTTCGAGCTGCGCGGCGAACAGGTAGAACTCGAGCTCGAACGCGACGACCGGGCGGATACCGCGCCGCTCGAGCCGTTTCAGCACGCGCGCCAGCACCTCGCGCGGCTCGAACTCGACCGGCGCGTCGGTGCCGTCCGTCGTGATCAGCATCTGGCCGAGCGGCTGCTTCTCCCAGGTCACCGGCTTCAGCGTGCCGGGGATCAGCCGGCGCACGGCGTCCGGATCGCCGTCGTTGAAACAGTAGTCGCCGATCTTGTAGAGCCCGCCCTGCGTGCCGAGCAGGATGCAGTTCTGCGGCAGCTTCAGCAGCGAGCCGGCCGCCACCTTCTCGAGCGCATCGATCGGGTAGCGCTTGCCGTAGAAATGCCCGGGCAGGTCGAGGCAGATCAGGTCGACATAACGGATCTCGGGATGCGCCTGCCGGAATGCGCGGACCTCGGCGACCAGCGCGGGAACGACGTCAGCCATGTCTCATCCTTTCCATGTCTTGTATGGCGGTGCCGCGATGCGGCGAACCGGATTCATGCAGCACACTCGACAACAAACGCCGCATTTAAATCAGTACTGCAAACATGCTGCGTGGCGCGATGGCCCGCATCACCGCGCGCCCCGCCGACCACTCAGGTGAATACCCAGATCACGCGCGTCGGCACGTCGGTCAGATTGGCATAACGAAAGCGCTTGTGCGCGGGGAGCTGGAATGCGTCGTTCGGGCCGAGCGTGACGGGCGTATCGTCGCCGTCGACCCAGATCGTCAGTTCGCCTTCGAGCACGAAGCCGCCCTGCTCGTCGCTGTCGTCGACGGGCCGCTCGCCGCTGCTCGCGCCCGGCGCGAGATGGCTTTCGAGGATCGAGAAGCGCGAGCGCATGTTCGGCGAAACAAGGATGTCGGTAATGCCGGCCGCGTAATACACGGTGCGCCGCTCGTCGGGCCGCGTCACCCACGGCACGCTGCGCGGTTTGCTCAGGCTGTAGAAATAGGTGGTCGGCACGCCGAGCGCCTCGCCGATCGCGGTGAGATCCGCCACCGTCGGGCGCGACAGCCCGCGCTCGACCTGCGACAGAAAGCCGACCGAGCGGCCGATCCGTTCCGCGAGATCGTTGAGCGTGACCTTGCGATGCTTGCGCAGGTCGCGAATCAGGATCGCCAGGCTTTCTATCTCTTCCTGTTCATTCATGGTGGGTTCCGGTGCAGTCAGACGGTATCGCGCAGACGGTACCAGGCCTTGCCGATCGCTTCCAGCGGCGCGGCGAGCCGGTCGCCGCCGGGGAAGCGCGGGTTTCGGATGCGCTGGTACTGCGCGAGCAGGCGTTCGTCGCCGAGCACCGCGTCGGCCACCGCGCGCGCACCGGCGAGCGTCGGCAGCACGCCATGCCCCGAGAACCCCTGCAGCCAGAAACGCTGCCCGCGGCGGCCGATGTCCGGCGTGCGGCGCATGCTGATGTCGATATGGCCGCCCCACGCGTAGTCGAGCGGCACGCCGGCCAGCCGCGGGAACACGCGTTCGAGGTGCGGGCGCGTGGCCGCCGCGATATCGGCCGGAATCCCGCCGAGATACGTGCAGCCGCCGCCGAACAGCAGCCGGTTGTCGGGGCTCAGGCGGAAATAGTCGGGCACGAACTGGTTGTCGATCACGCAACTGTTCTGCGGCAGCAGCGAACGGGCGACGTCGGGTGCGAGCGGCGCGGTGGCAACCTGGTACGTGCCGACCGGCAACAGCCGGCGCGCGAGATCGCGATCGAGCCGGTCGACGTAGGCGTTGCAGGCCAGCACGAGGACGTCCGCGCGCACTTCGCCGCGCGCCGTGCGGGCAACGTGGCCGCCGGCCGTCTCGCGGCAGTCGAGCACGCGGCTCTGCTCGAAGATGCGGCCGCCCGCGCGCTCGATCGTCTGCGCGAGGCCGAGCGCGAGTTTCAGCGGATTCAGGTGGCCGGCCTCGGGATCGTGCAACGCCGCAAGGTAACGCGTGCCGCCGATCCATTCGGGCATCTCGTCACGGCCGATCACGCGCAGCCGGTCGTAGCCCCAGCGTTCGGCCGCTTCGTCGCGCGCCTGCTCGAGCATCGCGACACGCCGCGGCCGCACGGCCGCCCACAGGCTGCCGGGCCGGTAGTCGATGTCGAAGCTGTGCCGCGCGGGCAGTTCGCGCACCTCGGCCGCGGCCCAGCGCATGCTGTCCCACAGCAGGCGCGCGCCGTCGCGGCCGAGCGAATCCTCGAGCGGCTGCATGTCGCACGACCAGCCGAGCAGTGCCTGCCCGCCGTTGCGCCCCGACGCGGCCCACGCGACGCGGCTCGCTTCGAGCACGACGACCCGCTTGCCGGCGAGCGCCAGGCGCAATGCCGTATGCAGCCCGCTGAAACCCGCGCCGACGACGAGCACGTCGGCGTCGATGCGTTCGTCCAGCGCCGGACGATGCGGGATCGGCGCCGGGTAGGTGCCGGCGTAGTAGCTTGCGACGTGACGGTCGGACTGCACGAACATGCGGACTCCCGTGAAAATTACGCCGAGAAATTTCATGAAAAATTAGCACGGCAATTTCACGGAGGCAAGCGGGCAAAAAAACGCCGGATCGGCCGATACACGACACGCGTTGCGCATGAACCGCACGGGCCAGGTGAATGTTCCCGCCATCCACCCGGACGAAATTTTTACCGTTGTAAAAATTTTGGACTGAGAGAATGACGCGCTGAGACAGCGCGCTACCCATCCAAGCACGGCCCCCGTAACCCCTTTCAGACCCGACCCAATCGCTGACGGGAGACAAGAAAGATGCCCATGAACCGGGATGCAAGCCCGATGGCCGAATCGGATCACGGAGAATTCTCGCTGAGCGAAGTCCCGCTCGAGAAACGCACCGGATTCCTGTCCATCACGATGGTGTTGTTGAGTTTCACGTTCTTCACGGGAACGATGTTTGCCGGCGGCAAGATCGGTGTCGCCTTCGATGTCGTCAGCATGATCCAGATCGCCGTCATCGGAAACCTGTTGCTCGCCGTCTATGCGGCGTCGCTTGCGCTGATTGCCGCCCGCAGCGGCCTGAACGCGGTGCTGATGGGGCGGTTCTGCTTCGGGGAAACGGGCAGCAAGCTGTCCGATTTCCTGCTCGGCTTCGCCGAACTCGGCTGGTACGCATGGGGCACCGCGACGGTGGCGATCGTCCTAGTCAAGCTGCTGGGTTGGCCGCCCGCCGTGACCACGCCGCTGATGATCCTCTTCGGATTCGGATTTTCGATCACGGCCATCATCGGCTATCGCGGCATGGATGTGCTGTCGCGCGTCTCCGTGCCGCTGATGTTCGTGCTGCTGATGACGTCGATGGGGATCGCCACCCGCGATATCGGCGGCTGGGCCGGCCTCACGCATGTCGCGCCGTCCCAGCCGATGCCGTTCTCGGCCGCCGTGACCATGGTCATCGGCACCTTTGCCAGCGGCGCGACCCAGGCCACCAACTGGACCCGCCTGGCACGCAGCGCGCGCAGCGCCGTCTCGGCCAGCATGATCGGATTCTTCGCGGGCAACGGCCTGATGATCATCGCGGGCGCATACTGCGCGATCGTCTATCAGCAAGCCGACATCGTCGAGGTGATGATGCTGCAGGGCCTGTCGATCGCGGCGGTCGTGATGCTGTGCCTCAATCTCTGGACCATCCAGGGGCCGACGATGTACAACGTGGCGGCCGCCGGATGCCATCTGCTGCGCACCGAACGGCGCCGCACGCTCGTACTGGTGGGTGCGGCGATCGGCATCGTGCTCGCGGTCGGCGGGATGTACGCGTGGCTGATTCCGTTCCTGGTGCTGCTCGGCTCGATCATTCCGCCGGTCGGCGGCGTGATCATGGCGGACTACTGGTACCGCCATCGCGGGCAATACCCGTCGCTCGCCGCCGCCCGCCTTCCGCGCTTCAATCTGGTCGGCGTGGCCGCGTATGCCATCGGCGCCGGACTCGCCTATACCTCGCCGTGGATCGCGCCGCTCGTCGGCATCGCGGCGTCCGCCGCCGCCTACATCGTGCTGCTGCAGATTGCCCGCGCGTTCGCGCGCGAGCCGTCCGTTCAGGGTGAATGATTCCGCTGCACACCGTCCCGCTCCCCGAACCACAGGAATCCTCATGAAAATCATCAACGCCAGATTGCGCGGCCGAAGCGGCCTCTTCACGATCGACATCGATGCGGGCACGATTCGCGGCATCGACCTCCAGCCGTCGCCGCTGGCGTCTCAAGGGGACGACGTCATCGATGCGGGCAGCCATCTCGTCATCCCGCCGCTGGTCGAGCCGCATATCCACCTCGATGCGACGCTGACCGCGGGCGAACCCGAGTGGAACATGAGCGGCACGCTGTTCGAAGGTATCGAGCGGTGGGGCCAGCGCAAGGCCACCATTACCCATGAGGATACGAAAGCCCGCGCCCACACCACGATCGGCATGTTGCGCGACAACGGCATCCAGCACGTGCGCACGCACGTGGACGTCACCGATCACACGCTTGCCGCGTTGAAGGCGATGCTCGAGGTCAGGGACGAAGCACGCGACCTCATCGATCTGCAGATCGTCGCCTTCCCTCAGGAAGGCATCGAGTCGTTCGACAACGGACGTGCACTGATGGAGCGCGCGATCGACATGGGGGCCGACGTCGTGGGCGGCATTCCGCATTTCGAGAACACGCGCGACCAGGGCGTGAGCTCCATCCAGTTCCTGATGGAACTCGCGGAGCGCAAGGACTGCCTGGTCGACGTTCATTGCGACGAAACCGACGATCCGCACTCGCGCTTCCTGGAAGTGCTTGCCGAGGAAGCGCGGGTTCGCGGGATGGGCCCGCGCGTCACCGCCAGCCACACGACCGCGATGGGTTCCTACGACAACGCCTACTGCTCGAAGCTGTTCCGGTTGCTGAAGCGCTCGGACATCCATTTTGTTTCGTGTCCGACCGAAAGCATCCACCTGCAGGGTCGTTTCGACACCTTCCCGAAACGACGCGGCATCACGCGTGTCGCGGAACTCGATCGCGCCGGCATCAACGTGTGCTTCGGACAGGATTCGATCAAGGATCCGTGGTATCCCATCGGCAACGGCAACATCCTGCGCATCCTCGACGTCGGCCTGCACGTGTGCCACATGCTCGGCTACGAAGACCTGCAACGATGCCTCGACTTCGTGACGGAGCACAGCGCCCGTGCGATGTCCCTGGGGGACCGGTATGGCATCGCTGTCGGGCGGCCGGCCAACCTGCTGATCCTCGACGCGGATTCCGACTATGAAGTGGTTCGCACGCAGGCCAAGGTGCGCGTGTCGCTCCGTGCCGGGAAGGTCATCATGCAGCGCGCGCCCGAACGCATCACCTATCCCGAAGCAGGCGCGCGTTGAGCGGGCGACGCCGCTGGTCCGACATGCAGGAGGAAGCATCGTGAGGCACCCGTCCGAGCCGACTGCGGGAACGCCCGGCCGGCCTCACGGCCGGCGCGAAGCGCTGCGCGACACGCTCGAGGCGGCCATTCTCGCCGCCGCCGAGGAATCGTTTGCCATTGACGGATTCGAGGGCAGTTCCGTTGCGACGATCGCAGCGGCCGCCGGCCTGTCGAAGCAGAACCTGATGTACTACTTCCCCACGAAGCTGGCGCTCTACCAACGCGTGCTGGACGACGTATTGCGGGACTGGCTCGGCAGGATGCGGGAGTTTGCGGCGCCCGATCGCGAGCCCGCGGAAGCCATGTCGGCCTATATCCGGGCCAAACTCGAATTCTCCAGAAATCGCCCGCATGGATCGCGGGTGTTTGCGCTGGAAATCATCGGCGGAGCCAGGACCTACGGAAAGGAAATTCGCAAACAACTGATTCCGGTGTTGCGCGACGACATCCGGGTGCTCGAACGCTGGATCGACGAAGGCAAGGTCAGGCAGGTCGATGCCGAGCACCTGTTCTTCCTGATCTGGGCAGCCACGCAGGCGTATGCGGACTTCGCCCCCCAAATGCTGCTGGTGCTCGGCAAGCGTGCGCTGGGAAACGACGATTTCGACGCGGCTTACCGCACGATCTCGGATCTGGTGCTCAACGCATTGATCACCGGCGACGGAAAGCCGGATTGACCGCTTGACCGCCTCCGTCGCCCTTCATGCACCCCGGCGCCGTCGACACGCGCCGGGGAACCGCCGGTCAGTCGTGCTTGTGGCGCTTCTTGTGCTTGTTGCCGTGGTAATGATCGTTGGAACGCGAGTTGTTGCGCGACACGTGGCCGCCCAGCGCCGCGCCCGCGCCGCCGCCCAAGCCGGCGCCGACGAGCCCGCCGGCCGTGCCGCCCATTGCGTTGCCCGCAGCGGCGCCTGCGCCGCCGCCCAGTGCGCCGCCGACGATCGCGCCCGTGCGTTCGCGTTTGTTCGACGTCACCGCACCGCCTGCGCCGCCGCCCACTGCCCCGCCGATCACGGTGCCCGTGCTGCCGCCAATCGCGTTGCCGACCGCCGCGCCGGCGACGCCACCCAGCGCGCCGCCCAGTGCGTTGTTCGTGTCGCCTGCCACGGCCGGCAGCGACACCACCGCCGCCGCACCGACCACCACGGCCATCCCCGCCAGTTTCTTCAACATCTGTCTGCCCTCTCCGCCTTGCGAAATATCGATGCGCAAATCTAGCACCTTTCCGGACAGCCCATCGTAATGAAGCGTTAAATCGGGCAGTGTCGTGGCCGGAGCACGCGAGATCGCGGCCTAGCTCGACGCATCCGAGAACGCGCCGGAGTGCGTGATGCGATGTCGAAGAAATTCAAGCAACGCATGCACTTTGCGCGAGTGGCGGCGATTCGGAAGATAGGCGGCATAAACGCAGACGGTCTGGTCGAGCGGGTTGACCGAGTAGTCTTCGAAAAGACGCGTGAGCCGCCCCGCCATCACATCCTCTTCGACGAGCCATTGGGGAAGCAGTGCGATGCCAAACCCGCTGATCACGGCCTCGCGCAGCACGTCCGAGTTGTTCACCGAAAGTCTGCCGTTGATCTCGACATGCTCGGTACTGCCTGCGCGAGTGAACGACCAACGCTGCACAGCGGCCTGGTACGCAAAACGCAGGCATTGATGGTCTCGCAGATCGTCCGGAGAAGCGGGCATTCCGTTGCTTTCCAGATAGTCACGACTCGCGACGACATAGCGATGATGTTCCGCCAGGCGATTGACGATCAGATTCGGCTGGTTTGCAGGTGTGCCGATGCGCACCGCAACGTCAATGCGCTCGGTCGCCAGATCCAGGTACCCATCCGACAGCACCAGATCCAGGGATACGCGGGGATGCTGCTGCAGGAAGCCGGCAATGTGCGGCCCCAGGCACAGGCGCCCGAAAGTCACGGGCATCGAAACACGCAGCGGTCCAACCGCGTCGACACCCGTGTCGGACACACTCCCGTCGGCTTCGTCGAGGTCCGACAGCACGCGCGTGATCTGCTCCAGATACGCGGAACCGGCATCCGTCAACGTGACATGACGCGTCGTGCGAGTCAGCAACGCGCTGCCAAGAGACTTCTCCAACGCGTCCATCAGGCGCGTCACCGACGAAGTGGCCACCCCCATGCGGCGGGCCGCCTTCGAAAAGCCGCCCGTTTCCGCGACGTCGATGAATGCCCGCAACGCAAGAAGCTTGTCCATGCCATGTCCTTTATCTTTGCGCGCACCGCAATGCTGGTTTGCGATTGGTTCATATTCTTTTACCCTGACGCAAAGCCTAAAGTGCTTGAACCGTCAACGCAAGGAGTCTCCAAATGAATCCGCTCGACATCCAGGTCACGTACGACTTCATCTGCCCGTGGTGCTGGATCGGCCACGCACATCTCAAGGCAGCGCTCCGGGAGGCCAACCTGGCCGTCGCACCGACCGTCAAGTACCTTCCGTATGAACTCAATCCGACCATGCCCAAGGACGGAATCGATCGAAAAGCTTATCGCAGCGCCAAATTCGGAAGCTGGGCACGTTCGCAGGCAATGGATGCCGACGTCACGCTGGCGGGCAAACGCGCAGGTGTCGAATTCAACTACGACCGCGTAGCGGTCACGCCCAACACGCGGCTTGCCCATCGCCTGATGTTCCTCGCTCAGTCCAACGGAGATGCGGCCAGGACCGAAGCACTGTTCGAGGCGGTTTTCTCTGCCTACTTTTCCGACGGACAGGACATCGGCATGGCCGAGGTTTTGGTCAGCCTCGCGGAAAGTACGGGTTTCGACGCTGACGAAGTGCGCAGTTTCCTGGCGACGAACGACGGCGAGCGCGAAGTCGTTGCCGACGAACTGCGGGCCGGGGTGGCCGGCATCCGGTCGGTGCCGACAATCCGTGTGGGCGGCGTTCCGGTTAGCGGTGCACAACCGGTTTCGGTACTCGCTGAAGTGCTTCGGCATGCCACCGGCGACACAACCGCCAAAGCCGCCGTCTGAATCGACACCTGCAGGTGAACGCAAGCGCGCACGCTCGATTCGCGGAATCGGGCATGCGCGCCAAGCACAACACACGCTACTCGTTTGGAGAGACTCATGGTCGCCACCGCAAAAGCCAGGCCGCGCGCACTGATCATCGGCGGCTCGCTCGGCGGGCTCTTTACTGCAACGACGCTGCAAGCCGCGGGGTGGGACGTCGACATCTTCGAGCGCTCCCCGAGTGAACTGGACAGCCGAGGGGGTGGAATCGTGTTGCAGGGTGACGTCCTGTCGGCGTTTCGTTTCGCCGGAATTCAGACCGGCGCCGCGCTCGGCGTGCGGTCGGGCGACCGCATCTACCTGGACCGTACCGATCGCGTCATTCAGCGCAGCTTCATGCCGCAGACCCAGACGTCCTGGAACATGCTCTACGGCACGATGAAGGCGCACCTGCCCGCGCAGGTCTTTCATCCGGGCGAGCGCTTCGTCCGCTTTGAACAGAACGGCGACCGGATCACCGCCTGCTTTGCCAGCGGCCGCATTGAAACCGGCGATCTGCTCGTCGGCGCGGACGGCGCACGCTCCACGGTCCGCGAACAAGTTTCTGCCGGCCTGGCACCCACCTACGCCGGATATGTCGCGTGGCGTGGGCTCGTTCCTGAAGCGGCGCTCCCGGCACGCGCCGCGGATGTTCTCAAGGGAACCTTTGCCTTCCAGCAAGGCCCCGGCCACCTGATGCTCGAATATCTCGTCCCGGGCGAAGACCTGTCGACGCAGGAAGGTCAGCGGCGCTGGAACTGGGTGTGGTACCGGAAGGTTGCCCACGGCGACGAACTCTCATCGTTATTGACCGACCGCTCCGGGATACGCCACTCGTTTTCGCTGCCTCCGGGCGCATTGAAAGACGAAGACCTTGCTCGCCTGACGCAGGCGTCGAAGGCGCTTCTCGCGCCGACTTTCCAGACGTTGGTTGAAGCCACCCACGAACCGTTCGTCCAGGCCATCCTGGATCTGCAGGTGGAGCAGATGGTGTATGGCAGAGCGATCCTGCTGGGCGACGCCGCCTTCGTTCCGCGCCCTCATACCGCGGGCAGTACCGCCAAGGCAGCCGCCAACGCATTGACGTTGGCCACGGCGCTGCAATCCGCGGATGCCGACATCGATGCAGCCCTGTCGCGTTGGCAGGCTGAACAATTGAGTCAGGGCATCGACATGACCGAATGGGGAATGAACATCGGCGACCGGATCATGGGCATCCCGCGCAGCCATGTCGTCTCGACGAGCGCTTGAGCAACAACCGCCGCACATACCGGCGCGAACCCGTGTGGCGGCGGCAGCGGGCACACGTCGCGAAGCGAAAGCGGCTAACGTCGCTGAACACGCGCAGCGCTGCGCGATCATGTGTTCGGAAGCGGTGTGGTGGCGCTGCCACCGGCGCATCGTGTCCGACTACCTGATCGCGCGCGGCGAAACGATGCTGCACATCATGGGCCCCCACCGCGTGGAACCCGCGCACCTGACGGCCGGCGCGGTGATCCGGCCTGACGGCACGATCGTCTATCCGGACGCCGGGGACGACGCCACGGCGCCGGGGGCAACCGCGCCCCCCGAGCGCATCGCGCGGCGCCCCGTTCGATGGCACGGCGGGCAGCGCATCGCGAACCTCGTCAGTTCCGCGCCGATGCGGGCGTGCCATTCGGCTGCATCAGGCTCGTGCGCACCACCGGCATCCCCGACGTCACCGCGCCGCCGGCCGGAATCGTCCCGGACGGGGACGCGCCGACCGGCGTCGCCAGCGCCACGCCACCCAGTGAATTGCCGTACGCGACGATATCGGCGGCCGGGCAGTTGTGCGTCAGCAGCGACACCGGCATGCCGGCGATCGACGCGAGCGTCGTGTCGGCCACCGCGAAATGGCAGACGTTCCCCAACGCCCGGAAACCGTCATAGCCCGAGCCCGACACGCGGTTGCCCTTCACGACGACGTACGACACCGTCCCCGACCAGGTATCGAGCTCGATCGCGGCCTGGTGGGTAGGCGGCAGGCCGTTGTTCGCATTCGTGCCGTCCTGGATCGCGCCGACGACGTTGTTCTCGATCACGACGTCCGACACGCCGTAGGTCTTCCAGCTATCCTCCTGCGCGACCAGGATGCCGGCCGCCTTCTGCACGCCGCTGACGGTGTTGTTCGAAATCGTCACGGTCCGCCCGCCGACCACGGAGATGCCCCGCCCCCAGTAGTTGCCCGACACCGTATTCCCGTCGATCAGCACGTTGGCGCTGAGGCGGCCGTCACCCTGGTAGCTGACGACGGCGATCATGTCGTCCCCGGTGTTCTTCACCGTATTGCCGCGCACCAGCACGTTGGTCGAGCCGTACGTGGTGTGGATGCCGTCGGCCAGCGTCGCCTCCACGGTGTTGCCCACGATCGCCACGTTGCTGCCGCCGAACACGAAGATCCCGGCGCTGGCGCCACCCTGGATCGTCACGCCGAGCACCTGGACGCCGGTGCCCGTCACCTCGACCTTCGTCGAGGCGGGTGTCGTCAGCCGCGTCGTACCCGTGCCGACCAGCGTGACGCCGACGAGCGTCGAACCGCTGCCGCTCATCATGATGGTCTGATCAGTCGGGTTGGTCGCAACCAGCGTCGCGCCATAGCCGGAGATCACGACGTTCGCCCTGGAGACCGTCAGCGACCGGCCGACGGTGTAGCGTCCCGGCGCGAGCACGAGGCGCTGGCCCGGCTGCAATGCATCGAACGCAGCCTGCAGCGCATCGGCCTGGTCGCCGCCGTTCGCCGTCGGCTGGACGGTCACGGTCGAAAGCGCCGGTGCGCTGCGCGACGGATGCGCATGACGAGCACCGCCCGGCGTGTAGGCGGCCGCCGGCGATGCGGCGAAACAGGCGGTGCAGATCAGACAGACGGCCGTACTCGGACCGACCCCTCGAAACGACTTTTTCATGGTTGTTCTCTCACGCCCGTTCGCCCGCGACGACCGGCCAACGGCTGACGGTCGCGAGGCGTTCGAGCAACGGCGATCGCACGGCGCGTGGCACACGCGGCGCACCATCCCGACTGCGACATTCATCTGCTCCGCCGATGCGGCGGAGCAACGGCAACGAAGCGCCGTCGCGTGGCCGCGATCGACACCCGGTCGCCTGTTCGCCCGCCAGCGCGCATGCGTGTCCCCCGAGAAAAGGCGGCCCGATTCCGACGCGCCGGCACTGCGTGGCCGGAATCGAACCCGTCAACAGGAACTGCGTTCCCGAGCGCACCGGGCGCCGGCTGACCCCCAACCCTGCCGGTTCTTTCCCGCCGCTCATCAACCAGTCTATTTCACGCGCGTCGATCGGCAATCCGACATTGGCCGCGCGACGTCGTAAGACCGCCCGCCCGTCCGCCCGGGCCATCCTCGACCTTGGTCGCGGACGGTGCGGCATCGTCGCTTGCACCGGCCGGGAAGGCTCGCGACGACACTGCGATCGCAGCAGTTCACATCGTCAGCGGTCCTGCATTACCATCATGCGTTCGCCGCGCCTGCCCGCCTCCGGCAGGCGAGCCCCGTCACCTTTCGCTCCCGCTCCGATGCTCGCTCTCGTCATCCTCGCCGGCCTCTGGGCCGGACTGCAGAACACCCTCGCCGGGGGCGGCTCGTTCGTCACGCTGCCCGCGCTGATCGTGTCGGGCATGTCGCCGCTCGCGGCGAACATCACGTCGACGGTCGCGCTGTTTCCCGCGCAGGTCACGACCGGCTGGGCGAGCCGCAAGATGGTGCGCGGCGTCGGCAGGCTGTCGTTTCGCGCGATGTTCCTCATCAGCGTGGTCGGCGGTGCGCTCGGCGGGCTGCTGTTGCTGAAGACCCCGTCGTCGATCTTCTCGCGCCTCGTGCCGTGGCTCGTGCTGTTCGCGACGATCGTGTTCGCGTGGGGCAGCTTTTTCCGCAAGCCGGGCGAAGGCACGGCCCACCTCGGCACCGTCCCCGCCGCGCTCTCGCAGTTCATGATCGCGATCTACGGCGGCTACTTCGGCGGCGGGCTCGGCTTCCTGATGATGGCCGTGCTGACGATGGCCGGCCTGTCGCCGCGCCATGCGATGTCGACGAAGAACGCGCTCGCGGGCGTGATGAACGCATCGGCCGTCGTGCTGTTCCTGACGTCGCCGCACCTGCACTGGGGCAAGGCGCTCGCGCTCGGCGGCGGCGCGATCGTCGGCGGCCTGCTCGGCACCTGGGCGCTGCATCGCGTGAACGAACGCGTGCTGCGGATCGGGATCGTCTGCATCGGCGCGGTGCTGACCGTCGGGTTGTTCGTCAAGCCGATCTGACGCGCGCCCACGCCTGCCGCCGTCGCGGCAATTGATGAGCAAACCGCAAGACGTCTTTCGCATATCTCGTTTGCCGTGACGACGGTGTCCGCCCACAATCCGGGGGGCGTCGTCATCGCCCTCTCGCGGGCACCGACCGGCACTTCGCGGCCGCCATTCCGATTCACCGCCGGCGGCCCGGCACATCGCGTCACACACGCTCCCTCGACATCGGCGCCCCATGCGACGGCAGCACGCTTGCCGCCGCGCGGCCCGATGCGCTCCCGGCCAACGGGCCAACAATAACTAGAGGTAGGAGATGCAGGACAACTCGTTGAGGCAAAGCCTCAAGCAACGGCACATCACGATGATCGCGCTTGGCGGCGTGATCGGCGCGGGCCTGTTCGTCGGCTCCGGCGCCATCATCGCGACCGCCGGCCCCGCGGCGATCCTGTCGTACCTGATCGGCGGCGTGATCGTCACGCTGGTCATGTTCATGCTCGGCGAAATGGCGTCCCGCAACCCCGACAGCGGATCGTTCTCCACCTACGCAAGCAGCTATCTCGGCGAATGGGCCGGCTTCGCGGTCGGCTGGCTGTACTGGTTCAAGTCGATGATGACGATCACCGTCGAGGCAATCCTGCTCGGTGCGATCCTCCACGATTTCCTGCCGTGGCTGCCCGTGTGGGGCGGCGCGCTGTTCATGCTCGTCACGCTGATCGCGAGCAACGCGTACTCGGTGCGCTCGTTCGGCGAGGCGGAATACTGGCTGTCGTTCGCGAAGGTGACGACGATCATCGTCTTCATGGCGCTCGGCGCATCGATCCTGCTCGGCTTCCAGCCGCGCATTCCCGCGCCGGGGCTCGTGAACCTCACGGATCACGGCGGCTTCATGCCGAACGGCATGTCGCCCGTGCTGGCCGGCGTGATGGTCGTGATCTTCTCGCTCGGCGGCAGCGAAATCGCGGCCGTCGCGGCGGGCGAATCCGAGAACCCGAGCAAGAACGTGATCCGGGCGATCAAGAGCGTGATCGTGCGCGTGATGGTGTTCTACGTCGGCTCGGTGTCGATCCTGATCCTGTGCATGCCGTGGACCGACAAGGCCAACCTGAAATCGCCGTACGTGTCGCTGTTCGGCATGGCGGGCTTCACGGGCGCGGCCGTCGCGATGAAGATCGTGCTGTTCGTGTCGTTCATGTCGGTGATGAACTCGTTCCTGTTCTCGAACTCGCGCATGCTGTTCTCGCTCAGCCAGCGCGGCCACGCGCCCGCGATGTTCGGCCGGACCAACGCGAAAGGCGTGCCGATGAACGCGCTCGTGCTGTGCCTCGCGATCTGCGTGTCGATCCTCGGCGTCCACTTCGTGAGCGGCGGCGACCTGTTCCTGATGCTCGCGAAGAGCAGCGGCGCGTTCGTGATGATCGTGTGGATCTTCATCATCGTCGCGCACTTCGCGATGCGCCGGCAGGAGAAGCACGCGCCGCGCGATCCGCAGGCGTTCCGCGCGTGGTTTTATCCAGTGTCGAACTGGATCGCGCTGCTGGCGCTGGTGGCCGTGCTCGGCTCGCAGGCGTTCAACCCGGATTCACGCTTCCAGTTCTGGTTCACGGTATTGACGGCGCTGGCGATCGTCGCGGCGTATTTCCTGCGCCGCAAGCCGGCACAACTCGGCGAGACGGCCGGCGCGAAGGCGCGCTGACCGTTGCCCCGGGCGAGCGGCGCGCCGGTCGGCCGCCGCTCGGTTGCTCGACGTCTCAGTCGCTCGACGTCTCGGTTGCTCAATCTCCTGGCCGCTCAGCCGAACGGCCGTACGCCGATCAGCCAGCCGTGCAGGAACCGCGCGAAGACGGCCCACACGACGAGCCCGGCCACGATCGCCACGACGTCGCCCGACAGCCTGCCTACCGGGTAGCGCACGCCATCGCGGCGATCCCGCGCGCGCCACACGACGAAATCTACCAGCGCCCATACGAAGAACGCGCCGAACAGCACGACAGCGTGCAGCGTGCCGTTCGCGAGCAGGTGCGCGATGGCCCACACCGCCACGCCGGCCACCATCGGATGGCCGACGAGCGTCTTGATGCGGTTGCCGGGCACGTAGGACGCGGCGATCAGCACGAAGGCGATCGCGGTCAGCATGCCGGTGAGGTGGCGCACGCCGACGGGCGACACCCACAGCAGCGTCGCGCCCTGGCGCGCGATGCCGTACCCCCAGATGATCAGCACGAAGCCGATGATCGACGCGATCGCATAGGGGCCCTTCCAGCGCTTCTCGCCGATCCGCTCGATCGTCGCCGACCGCCAGCCGTCCGCGACGATCCGGATCGAGTGCACACCGAGGAAGATCGCTAAACCGAGAATCAGGACGAGCATCGGCTGTCTCCGTCTGGAATGATGAGTGGGGGAAGCGCCCCGCGCGGCGTACGATGCGCCGTTCGCGGAGCCGGCGGCGCGGCCGGCGCGGGTCGCGCCAGGCACCGGTGCAACCCGCGCCGATCATAAACGCCGAGGCCGCCGTTGTGAAGCATGGGGGATGTGCGGTGCGGCACGCGCTTGACGCTTTCGTGACTGTGTCCCTCCCCGGCCGCCCTTGTGCCAGCCGGCGCATGTCGCGTGAATCACCGGGCGACGGCCGGGCCGACAAAAAAGAAAAGTCGCGCGGCTTTCGCTTCGCGCGGCCGGCACTATGTTTGCTCGCGCTTCGCCGGGGATTTCGCTGCCGGTTTCGACGTCGGTTTGATAGTTCGCTTCGTTGCCCGCTTGGCTTCCTGTGCAGGCGCTTTCGATGCCGGTTTGGCGGCTCGCTTCGACGCAGGCTTCGCCCCTTGAGCCGGCGCAGCTTTCGGCAGTCCTTTCGATGCCGGCTTGGCGGCTCGCCTCGATGCCGGCTTGGCTTCCTGCGCGGGCGCCGATTTCGATGACGCTTCCGATACCGGCTTGGCCGCCCGCTTCGACGCGGGCTTCGCTTCCTGCGCCGGCTTCGCTTTCGGCACCGCCCTGGCCTTGCGCTTCGGCGGCCCCGCCAGCAGCGCCGCGCGATACGCGCCGCGACACCAGTCGAACAGCGCGCCGGCATCCTCGAGCACGTCGGCCGGCGTTTCGTAATAGCCGTCGAGCGAAACCGTGCGCGTGGGCCGCTCGTACGAGAACGGCCCCATCCCCGCCGCGACGAACGCCGGACGGTTCACGTCATCCACACGCAGGAACAGCGACCCGCGCGACATGAAACCGAACATCACGCCGTCGAGCCGCAGCGCCGCACCGCTGAAGAAGCGCACGACCGTGACGTTGCCAAGCGGCGCGAGCCGATACGCGATCTCCTCGCCGTGCGCCTGTTCCGATTGCCAGCTCATGCGAATGCCCTGCAGCGCTGCGTCCACGCGTCGAGCTCGGCTTCGTCGAAGCCGACCGCCGCCGCGCTCTCGCGAATCTGCCGCCACGTCGCGCGGTCGACCGGTATGCCGCCGGCACCGCGCGCCGCGCGGCTCGCTTCCTCCGGCTCGCCCGGCACCTGCACCGGCGCATCGCCCGCCTGCGGCGACGCCTTCGCCCATGCGACGAACGCATCGGCTTCGCGCTGCGCGTCGGCCGCATCGAACGCGTTCGGGTCGATCAGCACCGACAGCATCCCGTTGACGATCGCGCTCGTCTTCTGCAGCGTGTCGCCGTAGGTCGTATGCCCGCCGACGAGCGCGCCGCCGAAAATCTCGCACATCGCCGCCAGCGCGTACCCCTTGTGCAGCCCGAACGGCAGCAGCGCGCCGAACGGCTGCTCGTGCATCACGGCCGGATCGTCGGTCGGCTGGCCGCGAGAATCGATCAACGACCCGGCTGGCACACGCTTGCCCTGGTTGTACGCGACGCGCGTCTTGCCGTATGCGATCGCGCTCGTCGCGAAATCGAGCAGCAGCGGCGGCCGGCCCGCACGCGGATACGCGGCGCAGAACGGGTTCGTGCCGAAGCGCGGATCGGTGCCGTGCAGCGGCGCGACCAGCAGGTCGCCCGGCACGTTGACGAAATGGAACGACACGAGCCCCGCGCGCGCGCACTGCTCGGCCCAGTGCCCGATGCGGCCGAGATGATGCACGTCGCGCAGCCCGATCGCGCAGATGCCCATGCGTCGCGCGCGGTCGATCCCCTCGACCATCGCCTCGAACGCGATTACCTGGCCGAAGCCGCGACCGCCGTCGATCGTCAGCACCGCGCCGCCGTCGCGCGCGATCGACGCGTGCCCGTTCAGCTGCAACTGCCCTTCCCGCCACGACGCGACGTAGTTCGGGATCATCCCGATCCCGTGCGAATCGTGGCCCGCGAGATTCGCGCCGACCAGGTGATCGGCGACGAGCCTTGCCTCGCGCTCGCTGCTGCCGGCCCGCTCCCAGAGTGCCGCGACGAATGCATGCAGCGGTTCGGCGCGCATGCGCAGCGGTTCGGTATCGGGCGTCGGCAGTGCGGTCATCGGCAAGGTTCCGTGAGGGTGGGTCGGACAGTGGTCACTGCTGATCGTCAAGCGCTCAGCGCGCGGTCGCGATCACGTCCGCGACCGCCGCCGTCAGCTTCTTCGCATACGGCACGTGCAGGAATTCGTTCGGGCCATGTGCGTTCGACTTCGGCCCGAGCACGCCGCACACCATGAACTGTGCGGACGGGAACCCTTCCTGCAGCACGTTCATCAGCGGGATCGTGCCGCCAAGGCCCATGTACGCGCAGTCGGCGCCGAAGTGGCGGCGCGACGCGGCATCGAGCGACGACGCGAGCCACGGCGCGAGATCCGGTGCGCTCCAGCCCGTCGCGGCGCCCGCGTCCGGCTTGAACGTGACCTTCGCGTTGTACGGCGGATCGAGTTCGAGCAATTCCTTCAGCTGCTGCACGGCCTGCGCGGCATCGACGAGCGGCGGCAGGCGCAGCGACAGCTTGAACGCGGTGCGCGGACGCAGCACGTTGCCCGCATCGGCGAGCGCCGGCAAGCCGGCCGCGCCGGTGACCGACAGCGACGGACGCCACGTCGAATTCAGCAGCACCTCGCGCGGATCGGTCGTGGTCGGCAGCACCGGCTTGCCGTCCGCGCCGCAGGCCCACGGCAGCCCCTTCCATACGGCGTCGCCGAGAATCGACGCGGCCGCCTCGGCTTCGCGCACGCGGCTGTCGGGAATCTCGCAATGGAACACGCCCGGTAGCAGGTTGCCGTTCTTCGCATCCTCGAGGCGCTCGAACAGCTGGCGCATCACGCGGAAGCTCGACGGCGCGATGCCGCCGAACACGCCCGAGTGCACGCCTTCCTCGAGCACTTCGACCTGCAGGTCGCCGGACACGAGCCCGCGCAGCGACGTGGTGAGCCACATCTGGTCGTAGTTGCCGGCGCCCGAATCGAGGCACACGACGAGCGACACCTGGCCGAGCCGGTCGCGCAGCGCATCGACGTACGGCAGCAGGTCGTAGCTGCCCGATTCCTCGCAGGTCTCGATCAGGCCGACGCAGCGCGGCCGCTCGATGCCCTGCTCGTCGAGCGCGCCGAGCGCCGCGAGGCTCGCGTAGATCGCATAGCCGTCGTCCGCGCCGCCGCGGCCGTACAGCTTGCCGTTCTCGTACTTCGGCGTCCACGGGCCGAGGTCCGCGCGCCAGCCGTCGAATTCGGGCTGCTTGTCGAGGTGGCCGTACAGCAGGATCGTGTCGGTGCTGCCGGAACGCGTGGCGGGCGATTCGAAGAAGATCACCGGCGTGCGGCCGGGCAGGCGCACGATCTCGAGCTTCAGGCCTTTCACGGGCTGGCGCTCGGCCCACTGCGCGGCATCGGTGACGACGCGCTCGAGATAGCCGCGCTTCGCCCAGTCGGGGTCGAATGCGGGGCTCTTCGCGGGGATCGCGATGTAGTCGGTCAGGGCGTGGAGGATTTCATCGTTCCACTTGCGCTCGATGAAGGTAACGAGCTTGTCATGGTCGAGGACGGGGGTAGTGTCGACGGAGGTCATGGTGGGGGTGCCTGGATCGGGCTGACGAAAACCCAGATGATACGCCGATGCTCCCGCGCCGGCGCCCCCTTCCCGGTCGCTCAGACCGCCTGCGGGAACGCGTCGCGCAGCCCCGCCGCGCACGCCAGCGCGTCGCGCCACAGGCGTTGCGTCAGTTCGCCCGCATCCGCTTCGCACGCGAGCGCCGCGGCCTCGCCCGACCACAGCAGCGAGAAGTCGTCGCGGCCCTGCCGCTCGAACGCGCCGCGCAGCGGATCGACCGCGGCCGTCGCGAGCGGGAACGCCGGCGCGAGCGCGCTCATCGGCCCCTGCTCGCGCATGAAGCGCGTCAGCAGCCCTCGCGCGGGGCGGCCCGTGTACAGGTTGGTCATGCGCGTGGCGTCGTCGCGCGCGGCGCGCACCGCCGCGCGATGCTGCGCCGAGCGGCCGGCTTGCGGCGTCAGCAGGTAGCCCGTGCCGATCTGCACCGCGCGTGCGCCGAGCGCGAACGCAGCCGCGATGCCGCGCCCGTCGGCGATCGCGCCGGCCGCGATCACCGGCACGCGCACCGCGTCGACGATCTGCGGCAGCAACGCGAACAGGCCCGGTTGCGCGTGGATGTCGTCGGTCAGGAACATCCCGCGATGGCCGCCGGCCTCCGCGCCCTGCGCGACGATCGCGTCGACGCCGCGCGCATCGAGCCAGCGCGCTTCCTCGACGGTCGTCGCGGACGACACCACCCATGCACCCGTGCGCCGCACGCGCTCGAGCAGCGCATCGTCCGGCAACCCGAAATGGAAGCTGACGACGGCCGGGCGCAGTTCCTCGACGACCGCGCACATCGCGTCGTCGAACGGCGCGCGGCCGGGGCCGCCCTTCACGTCGGCCGGATCGAGACCGGCCTCCGCGTAATAACCGGCGAGCGCCGCACGCCAGCGTGCCTCGACTTCGGCGTCGGGCGCCGGCGGCGTATGGCAGAAGAAGTTCACGTTGAACGGCGCGCTTGTGCGCGCCCGGATCGCCGCGATTTCGTCGCGCAGTTGCTGCGGGCCGAGCGCCGCGCACGCGAGCGAGCCAAGCCCGCCGGCTTCGCACACCGCGATCGCGAGCGGGCTCAGCGAACCGACCATCGGCGCCTGGATCAGCGGCAAGCGGGAAGGCAGCGTCGTCATCGGAATCGTCCTCGGGGAAGAAGCGGTGGTCGCGTGCGCCGACGGCACGCGTTTAATGCGCCCGATATTAACCGACAAACCCTAACCCCGTTTGCGGCGCCATTTACGTCACGAATTGATTTAACCGATTCGGGAAAAATGGATTATCCACAGCGGCTTCAGCAGCGTGACCCCACCATCCATGGCCGAGACTGACGAAAACGCCCGCATCCTTGCTGCACGGCCCACCCACACCCAAATTCAAACGCCGATTCACTGGTTTCAATGACATTCATCAATATTCAAGTTATTAAATACCGGCGTTTACCCTTATTAAAAACCACCAAGGCGATAACATGAAAACGTTAAATAAAACGACGATTCATGCCGGAATCGTCAACCGGCGCCACCCCGCGCCACCTCAACCGCAACACGTCTCGTCAAGGAGCGTCGCATGTCCGATGCCAGCTCGTCCTCCTCCCGCGCCGCCGCCCCGTCGGCCGCGGCTTCCGCGCCGAAAATCGGCGTCATTCCCGCCACGCTGATGGTCGCGGGCAACATGATGGGCTCCGGCGTCTTCATGCTGCCCGCGAACCTCGCCGCCACCGGCGGCATCGCGATCTTCGGCTGGCTGATCACCGTCGTCGGCGCCGTGTCGCTCGCGCTCGTGTTCGCGAAGCTCGCGGCGATCGACCCGGCCGCCGGCGGCCCGTACGCGTATGCGCGCAAGTCGTTCGGCCCGTACATGGGCTACCAGACCAACCTGATCTACTGGCTCGCGAACGTGCTCGGCAACGTCGGCCTCGCGGTCGCCGGCCTCGGCTACCTCACGCATTTCTTCCCGGTTCTGAAGGACCCGCTCGTGTTCGCGCTCGCGCAGATCTTCGTGATCTGGCTGTTCACGTACGCGAACATCCTCGGGCCGAACGTCGTCGGCCGCGTGCAGTCGGTCACGACGATCTTCGCGCTCGTGCCGATCCTCGGGATGGCCGTGTTCGGCTGGTTCTGGTTCAGCAAGGACGTGTACTTCGCCGGCTGGAACGTGTCGGGCGCGAGCAGCTTCAGCGCGATCGGCGCGACGCTGAACTTCACGCTGTGGGCGTTCATCGGCGTCGAGAGTGCGTCGGTATCGGCCGGCGTCGTCGAGAACCCGTCGCGCAACGTGCCGATCGCAACCGTCGGCGGCGTCGTGCTCGCGGCCGTCTGCTACGTGCTCAGCTCGACCGTGATCATGGGGATGATCCCGAACAAGGCGCTGCTCGCCTCGAGCGCGCCGTTCGCGGATGCCGCGCGCCTCGCGCTCGGCAATACGGCCGCGAACGCGGTCGCGATCTGCGCGGCGCTCGGCTGCCTCGGCTCGCTCGCGGGGTGGACGCTGCTGGTCGGCCAGACCGCGAAGGCGGCCGCCGACGACGGCCTGTTCGCCGGCGTGTTCGCCCGCGTGAACTCGAAGAACGTGCCGTCCGCCGGCCTCGCGATCGTCGCGCTGATCA
The DNA here is from genome assembly GCF_002223325.1 of Burkholderia sp. AU15512. Taxonomy (NCBI): domain Bacteria; kingdom Pseudomonadati; phylum Pseudomonadota; class Betaproteobacteria; order Burkholderiales; family Burkholderiaceae; genus Burkholderia; species Burkholderia sp. AU15512. The sequence continues at coordinate 473,323 of NZ_NKEX01000006.1, read as the reverse complement.
TGTCGGTGCAGGTGCTCGCGACGATGTCGCCGAGCGCGAGCGAACAGTTCGGCAAGATCGCGTCGATCGCCGTGATCATGACGCTCTTGCCGTACATCTACTCGTGCATCGCGATCAAGGTGCTCGGCTACGGCAAGATGCCGTCGCACCAGTTCACGTTCTATACGATCGTCGGCCTGATCGGCGCCGTCTACGCGTTGTGGGCGATGGTCGGCTCCGATGGCCAGCAGACGCGCTGGTCGCTGATCTTCGTCGTCGCGACGATCGTCTTCTACGAGCTGTCGATCAACCGCCAGCGCGAGATCGAGGAAACCCATATCCATCCGGGCGGCCGCTCGCCGCGCTGGGTGCGCTATCTCGCGCTCGGCGTGACCATCGCCGCGCTCGCCGCCACCTTCTGGATCTCCGTGGGCCGTCACCAGGCCGACACCCTTCACGCGCGCTCGCCGACCGTTGCCGCGAGCGTCCAGGCAACCCAGCAAACGGGGGATTAAACAATGACTGCTTCCTTGACCCAACCGGCCTTCCGCCGCCTCGGCATGAAGGCGCTGCTCGTGCAGCACGACATCGACGAACGCACGGCCACCGGGCGCGCCGCGACGGCGCTTGCCGAGGAGCTGCGCGCGCGGCTCGTCGACGTCGTGATCGCGACGTCCGCCGACGATGCGTGCGCGGTGGTCGCCGCCGATCCGGCGATCCAGTGCCTGCTGCTCAACTGGGAACTCGGCAACAACGCCGACCATGTGCCCGCGCGGGCCGTGCTCGACGCGATGCGCGCCCGCAACGCGACCGTGCCCGTATTCCTGCTCGCGAGCCGCGCGAGCGCGTCCGCGATTCCGGTCGACGCGATGCGCAAGGCCGACGATTTCATCTGGATGCTGGAGGACACCACCGCGTTCATCGGCGGCCGGATCGTCGCCGCGATCGAGCGCTACCGCGAAACCGTGCTGCCGCCGATGTTCCGCGCGCTCGCGCAGTTCTCGCGTGTGTACGAATACTCGTGGCACACGCCCGGCCACACGGGCGGCACCGCGTTCCTGAAATCGCCGGTCGGTCGTGCGTACTTCGAATTTTTCGGCGAATCGCTGTTCCGCTCCGACCTGTCGATCTCGGTCGGCGAACTCGGCTCGCTGCTCGATCACTCGGGCCCGATCGGTGAAAGCGAACGCTATGCGGCGCGCGTGTTCGGCGCGCATCGCACGTATCACGTGACGAACGGCTCGTCGATGTCGAACCGCGTGATCCTGATGGCGAGCGTGACGCGCAACCAGGTCGCGCTGTGCGACCGCAACTGCCACAAGTCGGCCGAGCACGCGATGACGATGTCGGGCGCGATTCCGACCTACCTGATTCCGTCGCGCAACCACTACGGGATCATCGGGCCGATCATGCCCGAGCGGCTGACGGCCGCTGCCGTGCGCCTCGCGATCGACGCGAACCCGCTCGTGCGCGGCCGCGACGGCATCGACCCGACGCCCGTGCATGCACTGATCACGAACTCGACGTACGACGGCCTCTGTTACAACGTCGCGCGCGTCGAGGCACTGCTCGGCCAGAGCGTCGATCGATTGCACTTCGACGAGGCATGGTACGGCTACGCGCGCTTCAACCCGATCTACCGCGACCGCCACGCGATGCACGGCGATCCGTCGCAACACGACGCGAGCAAGCCGACCGTGTTCGCGACGCAATCGACGCACAAGCTGCTCGCCGCGCTGTCGCAGGCATCGTTCATTCATGTTCGCGACGGCCGCAACCCGATCGAGCACGCCCGCTTCAACGAGGCGTACATGATGCATGCGTCGACGTCGCCGAACTACGCGATCATCGCGTCGAACGACGTGAGCGCCGCGATGATGGACGGCCCCGGCGGCGAGGCGCTGACCACGGACGCAATCCGCGAGGCCGTCGCGTTCCGCCAGATGCTGGCGCGCCTGCATACGGAATGCGCGGAGAACAACGACTGGTTCTTCAACGGCTGGCAGCCCGATAGCGTCGTCGATCGCAAGACGGGCCGGCGCGTGCGCTTCCACGAAGCGGACGAGACGCTGCTCGCCACCGATCCGTCGTGCTGGGTGCTGCATCCGGGCGATACGTGGCACGGCTTCGGCGATATCGAGGACGACTACTGCATGCTCGACCCGATCAAGGTGTCGATCGTCACGCCGGGTGTCGCGGCGCACGGCGGGCTGATGCCGGTCGGCATTCCGGCGTCGGTCGTCACCGCGTATCTCGACCGGCACGGGATCGTCGTCGAGAAGACGACCGACTTCACGATCCTGTTCCTGTTCTCGCTCGGCGTGACGAAAGGCAAGTGGGGCACGCTCGTCAACACGCTGCTCGACTTCAAGCGCGACTACGACGCAAACGCGCCGCTCGAACAGGCGCTGCCCGAACTCGTCGCGCGTTATCCGGAACGCTACGGCACGCTCGGCCTGCGCGATCTGTGCGACCTGATGTTCAGCGCGATGAGCGACCTGAAGACGACCGAGATGATGTCGCGCGGCTTCTCGACGCTGCCGAAGCCCGACTACAGCCCGGCCGAGGCGTTCGAGCATCTGGTGCACAACGACATCGAGATGCTGGAGCTCGCGGAGATGGAAGGCCGCACCGTCGCGACGGGCGTCGTGCCCTATCCGCCCGGCATTCCGCTGCTGATGCCCGGCGAGAACGCGGGGCCGGCCGACGGCCCGCTGCTCGGCTACCTGAAGGCGCTCGAGCAGTACGACCTGCGCTTCCCCGGCTTCACGCACGACACACACGGTGTCGAGGTCGAGGATGGCGTGTATCGCATCGCGTGCATCAAGCAGAAGGCGCGCGATACCCGCACACGCTGAGTACGCAATGCAACGCGACGCCGTGCCGCCGTCCGGCGGCGCGCGTCGCCACTTGCAGCCGGCGTCGGCCGCTCAGGCGGCCGGCCTCTCGCGGTGATGCGCGATCTTGCGCCACTGCGGTGTCATCGGAAGAAAAAGTCGACAGGAATCGGTACCGTGCTCAGGCGTCCCGTGCGCTTTCGCCGCGACTCATCCCGCGCCGGTACGCGGCCGGACTCGTCGCCGCGACGCGCCGGAAATGCCGGCGCAGCGATTCCTCGGAACCGAACCCCGCGCGCGCCGCGACCTGCGCGAGCGACAGCGCCGGCTGCGCTTCGAGCATGTCCTTCGCGACATTCACGCGTTCGCGGATCAGCCACGCGAGCGGCGACATGCCCGTTGCATCCGCGAACTGACGCTGCAGCGTGCGCGTGCTCATCGCGGCCTGCGCGGCGAGCGACGCGAGCGTATGCGGCTCGGCCGCGTGCGCGCGCATCCAGTCGATCAGCTTCGCGAGCCGGTCGGTGCCGCCCGGCGCGACCGGGCGCGGCACGAACTGCGCCTGCCCGCCGTCGCGATGCGGCGGCAGCACGAGGCGCTGCGCGACGCGGTTCGCGATCGCGCCGCCATGATCGCGGCGCACGAGATGCAGCAGCATGTCGAGCCCCGCCGCCGATCCGGCCGAGGTGATCACCCGCCCTTCGTCGACGTACAGCGCATCGGGATTCACACGCAGCGCCGGATAGCGCGCCTGCAGTTTCTCCGCATAGCGCCAGTGGGTCGTCACCGTGAGGCCGTCGAGCACGCCGGCCGCGGCCAGCACGAACACGCCCGAACAGATCGAGCAGAGCCGCGCGCCGCGACGATGCGCGGCCCGCAGTTTCTTCAGCAGCGGCTCCGGCGGCGGTTCGTCCGGATCGCGCCAACCGGGAATCACGATAGTGTCGGCGCGATCGAGCGTCGCGAGCCGATAGGGCGCGGCGACCGTGATCCCGCCCGCCGCGCGCACGGGCCCCGGCTCGCTCGCGCAGACCGCGAAGCGATACCAGTCGACCCCGAGCTCGGGGCGTTCGAGGGCGAACAGTTCGACCACGCAGCCGAATTCGAACGTGCAGAGGCGATCGTAGGCGAGCGCGACGACGAGATGATTGAGCATGGCGCAATGTTACCGGAACTTGTCGATCGCGCCACTGCCGCGAAACGCGCCGAACCGCGATACTGCCCCTCATTCCACCGCGTTCCACGCAATCTTCAGGAGAACCTGCCATGTCCTACGTCACCGACGTGCCCGCCGCCGACAGCCCCGCCGCCCTCGCGCATTTCGAGGCATCGCTGCGCTTCGAGACCGATTGCTGGGACGTGCACGACGCGCTCGCATCGGGCACGCCCGATTTCGTGCTGCTCGACGTGCGCGGCCCCGATCAGTTCGCCGCCGGCCACGTGCCTGGCGCGCGCCACCTGCCGCGCCGCAAGATCATCGAGAGCAAGCTCGCCGGCTATCCGGCCGGCACGCTGTTCGTCGTCTACTGCGCGGGCCCGCACTGCAACGGCGCCGCACGCGCGGCGATCCAGCTCGCACGCCTCGGCCGGCCGGTCAAGCTGATGATCGGCGGCGTGACGGGCTGGCTCGACGAAGGTTTCGCGCTGAGCAACGAAGTGCAGCCGGCGGACGCCGAAGCCGGCTGATCGTCATTAAAAACGCAACAATCAATTGCTTGGCCACGGCCTGCACGCAAACGGAAAAAGCGCGATACTCGGTTCCATTGCAGTTCGGATGGAGCAGCAACATGCAGAACGCAGTCCTGATTCAAGTGGCCGGTTCGGTGGCCGCGATCGCGATCTATTTTCTGCCGGCAGTCATTGCCGACCGGCGTGGCCGGCACGACAAGCTGACGGTCGCGATGTTCAACGCGCTGTTCGGGTGGACCGGCATCGGCTGGCTGATGACGCTGTACTGGGCCTGCCAGCCGAACCCGCGCACCGATGTCGCGCAGACGATCCTCGCGAAGCGCCGCGGCATCAGCATGCGGACCTTCTCGACCGGTCTCGTCGAACGCGTGCAGCGCCGCGTTGCCGCCCAGGAGCAATGGGCGGAGAAGCAAGGCTGCCGTTAAGTCCCGCTTTCCCCTTCAGCGCACCGCGTCGAACTTCGGCATCCTGACGTTGGTCGACGCGCGGTAGTCCCACGCCAGCCCGTCGTGCGGCGGTACGCCGCCCGCACGCAGCCACGCCCCGAACGCCCCCGATGTCACCGCCCGCGCGATCCGCTCGCCCGGGCAACCATGCGGCCCCGTGCCGAAGCCGAAATTCGGCCCGGCCGCGCGGCCAGGGGTGAACCGTTGCGGATCGCGATGCACGGCCGGGTCGCGATTCGCGGCGGCGAGCACGACGAGAATCGCGTCGCCCGCTTCGACGCTCACGCCTTCGATCGTCGTGCGCGATGCGACGAAGCGGCGCGTGTTCTGCACCGGTGAATCGAAGCGCCCGACTTCGGCAACGAATGCGTCGAGCGCGGCATCGTCCGGCGTGACGCGCGCGGCGCTCGCCCCCGCTTCCCCGTTCCACGCCACCAGCGTATTGCCGAGCCACGCGGCGCTCGCCTCGCAGGTCTGCGACAGGAGCCCGACGAGATTCGCGACCAGCGCGCCGCTCGCCTGCCAGCCCGATGCGCGGGCCGCCTGCTGCACGGCGGCAACGAGCGTGCCGTCGTGCGCCTGCGTCTGTGCGACGCGCGCCGTCGTCCGGTCGAGCAGCGCTCGCGCAGCGTCGCTCGCGCGGGCCAGTGCCGCGGCATCCGACAACGGCGACAGCGCGGCGACGAAATCGACGACCTGCGCCGCGATACCGTCGAGCTGCGTCTCGTCGAAGCCGAGCAGATCGGCAACCGTGCAAACGGGCACCGTCATGCACCACGCGTTCAGCGCGCCGGCGTCGCCCGGCGCCGGCAAGCGCCGCGCGGCAATCCGCGCGGCACGGTCGCGCAGCGCCACCGGGTCGATCGGCGCGAACGCCGCGCGCAGCGCCTGCTTCGGCACGTCGTGCCGCAACGCGCCATCGTTCATGCGTACCAGCTCGCCGAACAGCGCGCCGGCCGTCGTGCCGCGCAATGCGGGCGGCACGGGGGCGTCCAGCGGGCGAACCCGGCAGGCCGGATGGCCGAGCACGGCCGTCACGGCGGCCGCGCGGCTCGCGACCCACAGGCCGAGCGTGGCGTCGAACGCGAGCGGCGGCCCGTCGACGAGCGCCGCATAGTAGGGATAGGGATCGCGGTGCGTGACCGCTGCGATGGGATCGGTCGGGTTCATGCAGACAGTATCGGCGCAGTGCGCTGCCGCATGTTTCGGGTTGACGTGAAATGTCGCGGCGCGGGTATCGGGCGTGGCGGCCTCGCGACGACAGCGGATCGTCAGGCAGCCGACCGGTAGCGATGCGACTGCATCCGCATGCGGACGCGCCCGGCCGAAATCGCGCGCGGCTCGGCCACCACCGTGTCGTGAGGGAACATTTCCTGCCGGAATTCGCCGTTTTCGTCGAACCACTGGCAGATCAGCCAGTCGCCGTCGTCGAATACCACCGGCCCGGCATAGGTGACGGTCATGCGCGGCCCGCCCGTCTTCAGCGTCACGACATCGCCGACGCGAAACCTGACGCGTTGATTTTCTCGGTTCGTCATCGCTCTCTCAGCATTTATATATATCGATATTCCCGGCGGACCACCCACTGTCCTTTCGAACGTGCCGCAGATTATCAATCAAATAATCAGCCGGCAACTCCCGCGATCAAAAACATACTGACCGAGGAAATGCAACAATGCGCGGCATCGACGCGCCCGGCGAGCGCCCGATCGCCCGATCCGGCGCGGTTTGTGCGCCGGCGCCGGTCGAACGGGCGGGAATGCGGAGAATAGACGATGTATTTTGCGTCGTCACCGACGTTTAATTCGGACAGGGAATCGCTTGATTATTGTCAAGCAACGTTTCGACTGGAAACGATCCCACGATTTATCTGCGCTCATTCCCCGAACAAATCCGGCGAATTATCGGGTGACGCAAACCAGCGGTTGATATCGCGCCCGGGCACGGCAGCTTGCGTAAACGTAAACGTGCCGTCCTGCGCCATCTCCTTCGCCGCGCGCAGAAAGGCGCCGAGCGCGGCCCGCGCCAACGCGCCGCCGACGCTCACGCGCTTCACGCCGAGCGCCGCCAGCGCATCGAGGCTCAGCAACCCGCCCTGCAGCCCCATCACGACGTTCACGGGCGCGCCGACCGCCTGCGTCACCGCCGCGATGTCGTGCGCATCGGTGATGCCCGGCGCGTACAGCACGTCGGCGCCCGCGTCGCGATAGGCGACGAGCCGCGCGATCGTGTCGGCGAGGTCGTGGCGGCCATGCAGGTAGTTTTCGCAACGCGCGGTCAGCGTGAACGGAAACGGCAGCCCGCGTGCCGCGTCGACGGCCGCCGCGATACGCTCGATCGCCGCTTCGCGCGCGTAGATCGGCGCGTCGGCGCGGCCCGTCGCGTCCTCGATCGAGCCGCCCACCGCGCCGGCCTCGGCCGCGAGCCGGATCGTTTCGGCCACCGTGTCGGGCGCGTCGCCGAAGCCGTTCTCCAGATCCGCGCTGACGGGCAAGCCGCCCGCGGAGACGATCTCGTCGATGTGATCGAGCATCGCGTCGCGGTCGATCGCGTTGTCGGGCTGCCCTTTCGAAAACGCGTAGCCGGCACTCGTGGTCGCGAGCGCCTCGAAGCCGGCCATCGCGAGCAGGCGCGCGGTGCCGGCGTCCCACGGGTTCGGGATGATGAAGGCGCCGGGGCGCGCATGCAGGGCGCGGAAGGCTTCGGCTTGGCGGGCTTGCAGGTCGGAACGGGTCATCGCGGACTCCGGAAGGAAGGTGACGACCGAGCTTACGCCGGTCGTGCACGCGACGTTTCAGCGTTCGCCGAAATGTCGTCGCGCAACGGGGAAAACGGGGCACGCCGACTGTACGCCCGCATCCGCCCACGAGCGGGCCGGCGCCGCCACCTGCCGGTCGTGGGCACGCCGACTGTACGCCCGCATCCGCCCACGAGCGGGCCGGCGCCGCCACCTGCCGGTCGCCGGCCCACGGTCGTTCAAGCCGATGCGGCCGGCCCGCCGTCGATGCCGAGCAACACGTCGGTGACGGCTTCGGAGAAGCGCATCGCGCGGCCGTCGATCAGCACGTCGTCCGGATTCCACGGGTCCCGCGTGGCCTTGGGCACGCCGTGCGCGAGCAGCACCCGCGCGCACGCCTCCCAGTCGGCCGCGCCGACCTGCTCCGGTTCGTTGACGGATGCCCACGACAACGTGCCGAGCGCGTCGCTCCCGAACCCGTGCAGGTCGCGCCAGTTCGCGCCATGCGCGAGCAGGAACGCCAGCAAGTCCGCGTCGCCGCGGAACACCGCGTGATTCAGCGCGCTCGCGTCCCAGTCGCCGCCGCGCGCGGCGATCGGCCAGCCCAGTTCGACCATGACCTTCACCGCGTCGCCCGAACCCCATGCGGCGGCGTCCGGCAGCAACCGCAGCCGTTCAGCGGGCAGCGCGCCGGGCAGTTCGGGATGCCGCGCCTGGATGCGCCGCGCATCGTCGGCGTCGGCGCGCGCGCAGGCCGCCACGAACGCGTCCGCCGCGTCGAGCGCCTCGTCCGCGCCGGCCGCCCGCAACAAGGCCGCGACGTCGGACAGCCCGGTCTGCATCGCCAGCCGGTACGCACTGATGCCTGTCGGCGTTTGCGCGCGGGGATCGGCGCCGGCCGCCAGCAGCGCGGCCACGTGGCGCGCCGAGCAGCGCACGCCGATCGCCCGCAACAACGGTGCGCCCCAGGTCTGCGCGAGCCCCGGGCCGGGCGGCTCGTTCGGGTCGCCGCCATGCGCGAGCAGCAGTTCGAGCGCATCGGCATCGCGCATGTCGAACGCGCGCCGCAACGCATTCGTCCCGCTCACCCGCGCGCCGTGTTCGAGCAGCACGCGCGTGCAGGCCGGATGCTCCACCGAGTGATACAGCGATTCGCCGTCGTTCGGGTCGGCGCCGGCTTCCAGCAGCATCGCGGTGAGCACCGGATCGCGATTGACGCCCGCCGCGCCGTACAGCGCCGACAGCGGCCCCGCTTCGTCGGGTTCCGCGAGCGACGCAGGCGGAAAGCGGTTGCCGATCCGCTGGTTCGGATCGGCGCCGGCATCGAGCAGATGGCGCGCGCAGGCGCGCAGCCTGGCCGCGAACTCGGGAAGCTGCCCGAGCCGCGAATGCGTGACGGCGACCAGCGGCGGCAGCTTCAACGCGCCGCCGGCACGCGCGATCCAGCCGGGATCGGCGGCCAGCGCCGCCTTCACGGCGTCGAGGTCGCCGGCCGCGCACGCGATGGTCGGATCGTCCGCGACCAGCTCGGGATGGTCGAGCAACAATTGCGCGGCGACGCGCGGCCGGGGCGCGTCGACGCCGCCGGTCACGTCGCCGCCGTACGCCAGGTCGAGCCAGCGCCGGACCAACTGCGCGCGCGGTTGCCCGGCCAGCGCATGCGTTTCGACGAACGCGCCGAGATCGGCCCATGACGCAAAACCGTACTCGCGCGCGATGCACGATTGCGCGTCATGCAGCCGAAGCCCGAGCGCGAGCGCTTCGTCGTGCGTGTGGTTCGCGGCGGCAGGAAGAAACCGGACAAAGCGTGCGACGGCATCGGCGTCGCCTTGCCGGTACAGGCGCAACAATGCCTTGGCCTGCTTTTTCAGATGATCGGGATGGGCCTTGGGAGGCAGCTTTTTCATGCGGATCCTCGTGCAGTGGATGGCCGAAGGTCCGCAATACCGCCAGCACAAAGGACAGGGGGAAAGCTGAATTCGCTGCGACAGGTGGGTTCAACCCTTTCCGCGGACCCGGAAGCGACCTGCATCGCTGACCGGTATCCTAGGTGACGGCCGGCCGCGACGTCAACCGCGCCGCGCCCTGCGGCGGCGACACTCAGCCGGCGAGCTGCTTCGTCAGGAAAATGCGCGAATGTCCGACCGGATAATCCGGCAGCTCGCCGAAGCGGACATAGCCGCGTTTCTCGTAGAACGGCCGTGCCTGGAAGTCGAACGTGTCGAGCCACGCGCTGTGGCAGCCGCGCGCGACGGCCTCCGACTCGGCCAGATCCATGATGCGCGTGCCCGCGCCCTGGCCGCGCGCGGCCTCGGGCACCACGAGCAGGTCGACATGCAGCCAGCCGTACGCCGTGCTGCCCCACAGGCCACCCACCACCGCGCCTTCGCCATCGGTCACGACCACGGCCAGCGGACGCGCGTCGATCGGGCCCGCCTGGCTTTCGTTGAACCGGACGAGCGGCGCGACGATCTGCTTGCGCACGTTCGCGTCGCCCGCATCCGTCACCTCGTATGTGAACGTCATCGGTTGAATCCGCTTGAATCCTGAATGAGGAAGGGGCGACGCCGCACGCACCGCGTCAGACGACGTACGCGCCCTTCGCGTGCAGTTCCGCTTCCGTGCGCTCGAGCGCGGCGATCGCATCGCTGCCTTCGAGCGCCAGCAACTGCGCGACCAGCGCTTCGGCCATCGCATGCGCGGCCACCAGCGACGGGAAGAACGACGGGCTGTCGTGCGTGAAGATCAGTTGCGCATCCGCGTGCAGTGCGATCGGCGACACCGCGCTGTCGGTGATCGCGACGATCCGGCTGCCCTGCGCCTTCGCGGCCTGCGCGACGCGCGTCGCTTCCTGCGAATACGGCGCGAAACTGACGACGACGGTCACGCTCTGCTTCGCGATCGTGCGCAGCTCCATCTCGAGCGAACCGGCGACGCCATTGAGCAGCGACACGGTCGGACGGAACAGCCGGTAGCCGTACACGAAGCCGAACGCGACCGGATAACACGAGCGAAACCCCGCGACGTGCACGTGCGACGCCTTGCGGATCAGTTTCGCGGCATCGGCGAGCGCGTGCTCGTTCTGCGCGGCGGTGGCCGACAGGTTGTGTTGTTGCGCGGCGAGCAGGTCGTGCGCGAGCGACGCCTGCGCGTCGGGCCGCACGAGCGAGCGCGCCCGCTGCGTGAGCGGCTCGGGGCGCGTGCGCACGCGTGCCACGCACAGGTCGCGCAGCTCGTTCCAGCCGGGGAAACCGAATTGCTGCGCGAGCCGCACGAGCGAGGCGGGCTGCACCTGCGCGCGCTGGGCGACCTTGCGCATCGACGAAGTGGCGACTTCGTCGGGGTGATCGAGCAGGAAGGCAGCGCCCGCCTGGAATTGCGGGCTCAGCTCGGAAAATTGCGCCCGGATCCGGGACGCGAGTTCGTCGAAATTGGCGGCCATCTTGGTGGGAACGGGAACCGGTCGTTCATGGTATCACCGGCCCCGCGCGCACCGGTCAGCGCAGCACTTCGACGTGATCGGCGTCGACCTTCACGCTCCCCGACCATTTGCGCTCGAATTCGCCGGTCACCTTCACTTCGTTCTTGTCGCTGACGGGCTGGCCGGCCGCCCACAGCTTGTGGTCGATCTCGACACGGATCGTGCCGGTCGCATCGGCGAATTCGTAATCCTCGCCGCCGACATGCTTGACGATGCGGCCCTGCAGCTGCACGTGCTGGTCGTCCTTGCCGTTCGCAAGCAGTTCCTTCACGGTGGTCGTTGTCAGCGTGGACGGCCCCGTGTATTGCGCGTAGACGGCGGCGGGCAGCGTGGCGAGCGCAACCGTCAGGATTCTGGCCAGGTGTTTCATGATCGTGGTCCTCTTCTTCGATGTGACGCCGCGCCCCGTTGAACGCGACGGCGTCAGATTACGGACCGTAAGATTAAGCAAACCTGAAGGTCGCCCGGAAGCGGCGCGGTGCCGCATCGGACGCATGGGAGCGCCCGCCGCGCGCCGCCCACGTTTAAGCTGCGCCTAAGACACGGGCGCTTATCATGGGAACCCCGGGTGCCACGGCGCCCCGTTGAAGAGACACGAATTCATGCGCGTATTGCTCGTCGAGGACGATCCGCTGATCGGCAGCGGGCTCGAACAGGGCCTCAAACAGGAAGGCTTCGCGGTCGACTGGGTGAAGGACGGCGACGCCGCGTCGCTCGCGCTGCGCGCGACCGGCTACGGCCTGCTGCTGCTCGATCTCGGGCTGCCGAACCGCGACGGCCTGTCGGTGCTCGCCGCGCTGCGCCGCCGCGACGAAACCCTCCCCGCGATCATCATCACCGCGCGCGACGGCGTGCCCGACCGCATCGCGGGCCTCGACAGCGGCGCGGACGACTATCTCGTCAAGCCGTTCGAGCTCGACGAACTGCTCGCCCGGATCCGCGCCGTGACCCGCCGCCATGCGGGCCGCGCGCAAACGACGCTCGTGATCGGCCCACTGCGGCTCGACCCCGTCAAGCACCTCGTCTGGCTCAACGACGACGAAGTGCCGCTGTCGCCGAAGGAGTTCGTGCTGCTGCACGAGCTGATGCGCGACCCGGGCGCGGTGATCTCGCGCGAGCAGTTCGAGGAACGGCTGTACAGCTGGGGCGAGGAAATCGAGAGCAACGCCGTGCAGGTGCACATCCACAACCTGCGCAAGAAGCTCGGCCACGACATGATCCGCACGGTGCGCGGCGTCGGCTACCGGATCGGTGACGGCGCATGACGCGCATCCAACGGGCGATCGCGCGCTGGCGCAACACGTCGCTGCGGCGGCGCCTGCTGACGTGGCTGATGCCGGCCGCGTGCGTGATCGGCCTCGTCGCGAGCGCGGGCACCTACTGGGGCGCGCTGCGCGAACTCGACGACCTGCTCGACGACCAGATGCGCAGCATGTCGAAGCAGATCGTCGTCGGCCCGAACGGCGAGCTGTCGTTCAGCAACCACGGCAACGGCAAGCACGGCTTCGAAGCGAGCGACCCCGACGCGGTGCTGCTGCAGGTGTGGCGCAACGGCGCGCTCGTGTATTCGACCGACCGCGATTCGAAACTGCCGCCGCCCGAGCAGAAAGGCATCGCGAGCGTCGACGTCGACGGCCAGCCGTGGCGCACCTATGTGACCGAGCGCGGCGGCACGACGATCCGGCTCGCGCAGGCACGCCACGCGCGATGGGAAGCGATCGCGGGCATCGCCGTGCACCTGCTGTGGCCGGTGTTCTCGATGCTGCCGCTGCTCGCGATCGGCCTGTGGTTCGGCATCGGCGCGGGGCTGCGGCCGCTGCGCACGATCGCATCCGGCCTCAAACGCAGGAATGCGAACAATCTGGAGCCGGTCGACGTCGGCTCGATGCCGAACGAAGTCCGGCCGCTCGCCGAAGCGATCAACGACCTGCTCGCGCGCCTCGACCGCTCGTTCACGCTGCAGCGCCACTTCATCGCCGATGCCGCGCACGAATTGCGCACGCCGATCATGGGGCTGTCGATCCAGTCGCAGCTGCTGCGGCGCGCGGCGACCGCCGAGGAACGCGAGCACATCCTCGCGCAGATCCAGGCGGGCACGACACGCCTCGGTCACCTCGCCGAGCAGTTGCTGACGCTCGCGCGCCTCGAGCCCGACGCGCAGGCGGCCGCTTCCGCATCGGCGCCCGTCGATCTCGCCGCGCTGTGCCGGTCGGTGGTATCGGATCGCACGCGCGTCGCCGACGCGCACCGGATCGATCTCGGCGCGATCGTGTCGACGCCGGTGATGACGTCGGGCAATGCGGACACGTTGCGCGTGCTGCTGAACAACCTCGTCGACAACGCGATCCGCTATGCGGGCGACGGTGCGCGCGTCGATGTGTCGGCACGCATCGACGGCACGACGCCCGTGCTCGAAGTCGCCGACGACGGCCCCGGGATCCCGGAAGCCGAACGCAACGACGTGTGGGAGCGCTTCTATCGCGGCGAAGGCGCGCAGGCCGTCACGTCGTCGGGCAGCGGGCTCGGGCTGTCGATCGTCAAGCGGATCGCCGAACAGCATCGCGCGACGGTCGCGCTCGGCACCACGCAAGGCGGACGCGGGCTGACCGTCACGGTGCGCTTTCCGCAGCCGGCCTGACGCGCGGGCGACGCGCGATGCACGGCTTTTCCACAGATTGTGTTGGCAAGCTTGTGGACAACCTTCCATTAACGACACCAAGCCATTGATCGGAAAGGGTTTGCCGGTCGTGCGCGGCAAATGCGCCCGGCCGGGTCAGCTCACCACCCGACTCAGTTGTCGTCGACGATTCGCTCGATCCGCAAGCCGGTCGAGGTTTCGAGGATGATCGCGTGCTGCGACACGTAGCAATAGCGACGCCCGCCGGATCGTCGCTCGGCCCGGGATGAGTCCGGCTCTCCTCGTGAACGGCGATGGTGCCGCCGCCGCTCGGATTCGCTCCGACTCGTTCGCCCATGTTCCTGACCGTTCTCACCGGTTCCTCTCCAGGGGCTTTCTTGTTGACCCGCGATCCGACGCCGCAATTGTTACCGGTGCCGGATCGCGTTGTCGGTTGCCCACCCGGTTTCGTTCAGCGACATCCATTCGTCTAATTGACAACCAGTTGTCCAATACGTAAAGTCGTTGTCCATTCATCCTGCGTATCGAACATGACGAAATCCGCGAAGTTGACCGCCGTCGCGCTGTCCGTATTCCGCTTGAACGGCCTGCTGGTCGAATGGGGCAACACCTTTGCCGGGCCGCACGGCCTGACCAGTGCACGCTGGCAGGTGCTGGGCGCCATCTCGCTGGCGCCGGAAGCCCCGAACATCCCACAGATCGCCGACGCGATGGGCATCACGCGGCAGGCGGTGCTGAAACAGATCAACGTGCTGACCGACGAAGGGCTGGTGGAATCGCTCCCCAATCCGGCACACAAGCGTTCCCCGTTGTACGCGCTGACGCCACGCGGCGAGGCGGCCTATCAGGCCGTGGTCGGGCAGTGGCAACAGCATGTCCGCAGCATCGCCGGCGACTTCAGTTCGGCTGACCTGGATGCGGCGATCCGCGTGCTGTCGGCGATGTCCCGCGCGCACGGCGCCGATGCACCGACGTGAGCGCGCAACCGCCCCCCACCCACAGGAGTTCCCATGCCTCATTTCAAGCCGATGGATCCGGCCTTTCCGATCCAGCAACAGATCGCCATCGATGCGGAGCCGGTCGTCCTCGTCAACGTATTCACGCTGGCCGCCGCCGACGAAGCGGACTTTCTCGCCGTGTGGAAGGACGACGCCGAATTCATGAAGCGGCAGCCCGGATTCATCTCGACCCAGTTGCATCGCGCGCTCGGCGACAGTCCGACTTACCTGAACTACGCGATCTGGGAATCGACTGAAGCATTTCGCGCGGCCTTCACGCATCCCGAGTTCGTCGCCAAGCTGTCGGCCTATCCGTCGTCCGCCGTCGCGAGCCCGCACCTGTTCCAGAAAGTCGGCGTGGCCGGTATCTGCACCGCGTGAGGGCACGCGGGAATCGCGGCAACGCGTGGCATTAGCCAGGGTGTTGCGCGTCGCTCGCGCCCCCGGACTTCTCCACAGAAAATGTTGGCAAGCTTGTGGATATCCTGCGCACCGCAACGCTAAGCCCTTGATCTGACGGACTTTGGCACGCGTGATGCAGACGAGGCCCCGGTGATGGCCATCGCACACACCGCTTCGCCGCACTTCGCATCACGACGCCACGACGCCGCACGCCGCAGTCGGTTCACACGCGCCCGCCATGCGCGGCGCCACTTACCCACAGATTTTGTTGGCAAGCTTGTGGATATCCTGCGCACGCCTGCGCTAACCCGTTGATCGGGCTACGGTTCATGCGCGGCGTCACGGTTGCGGCACCCTGCGGCCCGGGCCCGCGCGCAAGCGCACGATCCCGCGCAACAGCAGCACATCACCGTCGCCTTGACGCTCGCGCCCGCCACGCGTCAAGATCATGCGAGCCGCACGCGGCCGCGCATCATCGGCGTCGCGCGACGGCTCAACGGGCCGGCCGTTCCGCCGGTGCCGCACCACGACACCTCACTCCGAGGAAGACCATGGAACACTTCACCGCGTGGCAGCTGGTCGGCTCACTCGTGCTGGTCGCCGTCGTCATCTATCCGTACGTCCGCATCGTGCGGCGCACCGGGCATTCGGGCTGGTGGATCCTGACGATGTTCGTCCCGGTCCTGAACTTCATCATGTTGTGGGTGTTCGCGTTCGCGCGCTGGCCCACCGTCGACGATCGGCAGCCCTGATCGTCGCGACCGCGGCTGCCAGGCTTGTCCACAGATTGTGTTGGCAAGCATGTGGATAGCCTGCGCATACCGCAATCAAGCACTTGATCCGTAAGACTTTGTCCGCGCCGCCTCAAATGCGGCACGCGGCCGGGAAAGTGCCGCTCGCCCGCCCCTTCGCGACGTGACGAGCGCCTTCCGCGCGAGCGACCCGGCTTGTCCACAGATTGTGTTGGCAAGCGTGTGGATAGCCTGCGCATACCAAGGCCAAGCGCTTGATCCGAAAGACTTTGTCCGCGCCGCCTCAAATGCGGCACGGCGGCCCGCGCCACGCCGGATGCGGCCGCGCGCGGGCTTGTCCACACTTTTTGTTGGCAAGCATGTGGATATCCTGAGCATGCGTGACCTAAGTCGTTGATCGCACAACGTTTGATCACGCGGGTCACGGTTGCGGCACGGCATGCATGCGGATCGCGTCACGCACGGCGTGCCGCCCGCCTCAACCGAATGCCCGAACCACGATGCGTGCGACCGACGCGATCACGTCGTCCTTCGCGCGCGCATCGGCACGCGCCTGCGTGTAGTACACGGCCAGCGCGACCGACGCACCCGCCGGCGACCACACGACACCCGCGTCGTTGGTCGTCCCGTAGTCGCCGGTGCCCGTCTTGTCGCCGACCGTCCACCTGGCCGGCACGCCCGCACGGATCCGCTTGTCGCCGACCTTGTTGCCGCGCATCCACGCGACGAGCTGCGCACGCTGCGCGGCCGGCAGCGCCTCGCCGACCATCAGCACGCGCATGCTCGCGGCCATCGCGGCCGGCGTCGTCGTGTCGCGCGGGTCGCCCGGCAGCGCGGTATTCAGTTCGGTCTCCCATCGATCGAGCCGGAACGTGTCGTCGCCGATCGAGCGCGCATAGGCCGTCACCGCCGACGGGCCGCCGAGCAGCTTCATCAGCAGGTTCGCGGCCGAGTTGTCGCTGTACTGGATCGTGGCCTCGCACAGCGCGGCGACCGTCATGCCGTCGTCGACATGCTTGCCCGACACCGGCGAATAGTTGACGAGGTCGGCCTGGGTGTACATCACGCGCTGTTGCAGCAACGCCGGTCGATCGACGCTCTGCGCCAGCACCGCCGCGCTCAGCATCGCCTTGAACGTGCTGCAGAACGGGAAGCGCTCGTTCTGGCGATGTTCCACGCGCCGGCCGGTCGCGATGTCGATCGCGCACACGCCGAGGCGGCCGCCCGCGCTGCGTTCGAGCTCGGCCAGCATCTGCCCGGCGGCAGCGGGTGTCACGGCTGCGGCCGTTGCCTCGTCCGGCGCCGCGGTCTGCCGTGACGCGCATGCGGCGACGGTCAATGCGAGCGGCGCCGTCGCCGCGGCCAGCAACAGGGTTCGACGTTTCGATGAGTAGGTCATGTCGGTTGTCTCGTGGTGGAATGTGAGCGAAAGGATGTTGAACGCGCCCGGCCGGCGAGACAGCACTATCGGGACTTTACGGTTGCCTGACAAGCAACGATAATTGAGCGCTGACAAAAGAAATTCTTATGACCAAGCTCCGCCCTCATCTTCCGCTCAATGCGCTGCGCGCGTTCGAATCGTCGGCACGCCACCTGAACTTCACCCGCGCCGGCCTCGAGCTGAGCGTGACCCAGGCCGCGGTCAGCCAGCAGGTGCGCTCGCTGGAGGAGCGGCTCGGCTGCACGCTGTTCACACGGCTGCCGCGCGGCCTCGGGCTCACCGACGAGGGGCGCGCGCTGCTGCCGGTGCTCAGCGACGCGTTCAGCCGCATCGAGACCGTGCTCAAGCAGTTCGACGGCGGGCGCTTCCACGAGGTGCTGACGCTTGGTGTCGTCGGCACCTTTGCCCTAGGCTGGCTAATGCCGCGCTTGAAGCAGTTCGGCGATACGCATCCGTTCGTCGAGCTGCGGATGCGGACCAACAACAACGTCGTCGACCTGGCCGCCGAGGGCCTCGACTTCGCGATCCGCTTCGGGGAAGGCAACTGGCCGGCCACGCGCAACGAGCGCCTGCTCGACGCGCCGCTCACCGCGCTGTGCGCGCCGGACATCGCGCGGCGCCTCGCGCAACCGGCCGATCTCGCGAACGAAACGCTGCTGCGCTCGTACCGCACCGACGAATGGCACGGCTGGTTCGACGCCGCGCAGCTCGCGCCGTGGGCGGTCAACGGGCCCGTGTTCGATTCGTCGCGGCTGATGGTCGAGGCCGCGATGCAAGGCGCGGGCGTCGCGCTCGCGCCGGCGTGCATGTTCGCGCGCGAACTGCAGCTCGGCCTGCTCGTGCGGCCGCTCGACATCGACGTGCGCGCCGGCGGTTACTGGCTCACTTCGCTGAAGTCGAAACCGCTCACGCCGGCAATGACGCTCTTTCGCGACTGGATCGTGGCCGAGGCGGCCGCGACGGCGCAGGCCGAATGACACGGCCCGGCTTGTCCACAGAAAGTGTTGGCAAGGATGTGGATATCCTGGGTACCCGGGACCTAAGCCCTTGATCGCGCACGAATTAGCGCGCCGACGCAGACATCGGGCAGCCTCTGTTCACGGGCGTCGCGAGCCGGCCCCCGACGGCCCGATCCTCAACTGTCGCGACGCAATCGATTGCGAGTTATCCACAGAATATGTTGGCAAGCCTGTGGATATCCCTCAAATGCGGCGCGTAACATCCTGATACAAAAGGGGATTCAATATACGGACCTTGCGAGGTCAACCCTGTGGCAGCGCCGGCGCTTTCGCACGGCCCGCGCCGCACCCGGCGCGGGGGCCGGACGGTTCTCCACAGATTGTGTTGGCAAGCTTGTGGATATCCTGCGTACCGGCCACCTAACTCATTGAGCGCACGGGGTTTTGTGCTTCATCTACAGAATCGGGCAGCCCCGGCGCGGCCCGTGCGGCAGGCGCCGGGGCCGGGGCCATCCGGGCATCAATGCCGGTCGAGCCCGCCGCGCAATTCGCTCGCCTTGTCGCGCAACGCCTCGTAACCCGAACGCGCGTGCTCGGGCAGGTCGGGATCGCCGATCAGCGCGCCGAGCGTTTCGATCAGGCTGAACAGGATGCCCTTCGCCGCGCCGACCGCGATGCTCTGCGATTCGATCGACTTGTGCAGGTGGTCGACCGCCGCTTCCAGATTCTCGAGCTTGTGCTCGCTGTCGTCGGGCCGGTTGTCGGTCGTCATCGTCTACCTCCGCCATCGTTCAAGGGTCATGTCACGATTCTATGCCGCTGCGCGCGAACGTGGCGCGACATCGCGCAACGTTCTCGCCGCGCTAGGGCCTGTTCACGCTAATAACGGGCTTGCGCTGGCCACCAGAAGGGCCGAGCGCAAGGATTGCGACGAAGCGAATACTCGACGTATTCGCGAGGAGCATGACGCGGCGATCGGCCCTTCTGGGGGCCAGCCCCACGAATGATTTTTTCCAAACAGGGGAACGTGCCTTGCCGGCCGCATTGCGGCGTCGCGCGTCGCTTGTTTGGCTCGGCCAAACGGCGCTCCTTGCTTCTTGCACTGCAGCCGGCAAGGCACGTTCGCAAGCCCGTTATTAGCGTGAACAGGCCCTACAGCACCGCGACCACCTTCACGCGGCCCGGCTGCTCCGCCGCCGCGACGACCTGGCCGTCGACACGGCGGAACGTGAGCGACACGGTTTCGTCACCGACGCGCAACGCGTCGATCCGCAGCCAGTCGACGCCTTCCGGCAACGTCGGGCGCTCGACGCGCACCTCGTGGCGCGCTGCGTCGATGCTCACGCCGAGGCAGGCCTGCAGCATCATGAACGGCGCACCGGCCGCCCACGCCTGCGGCAGGCAGGCCACCGGATACGCGGTCGGCGGTTCGCCGCGCCGGCGCGGGAACCCGCAGAACAGTTCGGGCAGGCGCATCTCGAAGCTCACCGCCGCCTCGAACAGCGCGCGCAGCAGGTTCACCGCGGCGGTCTTGTCGCCGTAGCGCGCCAGCCCGCGCGCGATCAGCGCATTGTCGTGCGGCCACACCGAGCCGTTGTGATACGCCATCGGGTTGAAGCGCGGCTGGCCGGCCGCGAGCGTGCGGATGCCCCACCCCGTCTGGAACAGCGCCGAGCCGAGCACGCCGGCGACCGCCGCGCCGCGCTCGGCGTCGGGCAGACCGAACGCGAGCAGGTGGCCCGCGTTCGACGCGAACACGCGGCACAGGTCGCCATGACCATCGAGCGCGATGCCGTAGAAATCGCCTTCCGGCATCCAGAACAGCGCGTCGACCTGCTCGCGCAGCGTCTTCGCGCGCAACGCATAGCGGGTAGCATCGGCCGCGTGGCCGCGCCGGTGCGAGCACATCGACATCGCATCGAGCGCCGCGCACGCATACGCCTGCACCTCAACGAGCGCGATCGGCCCGTCCGGGAAACGGCCGTCGGCGTGGAACACCGAATCGTGGCTGTCCTTCCAGCCCTGGTTCGCGAGGCCGCGCTCCGACGTGCGCTGGTAATCGAGCAGTCCGTAAGGATTGCGGTCGCACTTGTCGATCACCCATTGCGCGGCACGCTCGAGCGCGGGCCACAGCTCGTCGATCAGCGCATCGTCGCCGGTGCGTTCGACGTAGGCACCCGCGAGCACGATGAACAGCGGCGTCGTATCGACCCCGCCGTAGTACAGCGCGAACGGCACCTCGCCGGTCGCGGCCATCTCGCTGCGGCGGAACTCGTGCATGATCTTGCCGGGCTCCGCGTCGCGGAATGCGGACGTCTCGCGCGCCTGGTGCTCGGCCAGGAAGCGCAGCACGCCGCGCGCGAGCGACGGCTGCAGCCACAGCATCTGCAGCGACGTGATCACCGCGTCGCGGCCGAACGGCGTCGAGAACCACGGAATGCCCGCATACGGGTACGGCCCCGTGTCGAGCTGCGTCGTGAGCAGCCCGAGATCCGCGAGCGAGCGGTCGAGCCACGCGTCGAACAGCGGATTGCCGGTGTTCACGCGCGCCATCGATTCGCGCCGCGCGCGCATCTCGCGGTGCACGCCGACGAGCGCGGTGCGCAGCGCGACGCGGCCGCATCCCGGCCCTTCCGCATGCGCGGGGCCGAGCGTCGCGTCGACGGTCAGGTAGATCGACACGCAGGCCTGCGCGGCGATCGTCAGCGTGTAATCGGCACGATCGACCGACAGCGCATCGGGCGCCGGCGAGAAATGCACGGTCACGTTGCGCTCGACGCTGTCGAGGCCGTCATAGCGCAGCCGCACCGCCCCCGCGTCGACGCGCGGCGCCACCACGGTGCCGCGCTTCGGGCGCTGTGTGCCGCGCACCTCGAACATGTCCTTGAAATCGGCCGCGAACGACAGCGACAGCGGCACCTCGGCTTCGCTCGCGCCGTAATTCGTCAGCGTCAGCGCTTCGTAAAGCACGTCGCCCGCGAGCACGCGCATCCGCTCGATGTGGATCACGCCCTCGGGCGTTTCGTGGCCGCCGAGCGGCGGCAGCGGCCGGTTCGTCAGGTGGGCGGTGAACGACGCGTTGTCGGCGCTCGTCGCGCCCGACAGCAGCGACGGCGCGCGACCGCCGAAGGTCAGGCGCCACTTCGACAGCACGCGCATGTCGTCGACGAACAGGCCGTCGTCGTGACCGCCGATGTCGCCGAGCGCGTCGCTGACCACGAACGCGTCGCCGGATTTCAGCACGTACTGGTTGTTGCGCGCCAGTGCCTGCGGATCGGCTTCAGGCGCGATGAAGGCGGGGCCCGTCGGTGCGATCGGGGCAACAGGCGCGACTTGCGGCGCCTGGGTCGTCGTGGCTTCAGCGTGATTCGGCATCGATGCTCCTGTGTCGGGTCCGCAACGCGCGGCGCGTCGCGTGTTTCGCACAGGATAGGACAGAACGGGGAACGTGCGCAGCGAGGAAAAAGCCGCGACACCGTGCGACGTTGCCGTCGCCGCATGGCGTCGCGTTCAGGCACATCAGTGACCGCTCAGAACTTCCACAGGATGTTGCCGAGTATCGCGTTGTCGCGCACGCCGCTGCCGTACTGGCCGCTGTACGTGAGGCCGAGCGTCAGGCGCTTCGTGATGTTCGCGTCGATGCCGGCCTCGAGCACGGCGCTGTCGCGCGCAATCGGCACGCCCGATACCTGGAACGACGTGCCGCCGTTCGCGAACGTGAACGCCGACGACGGCGTCACGTTGCCGAACGCATGCCGCCAGCCGACCGTCCCGCGTGCGGTGAACGTGCCGCTCGCGATGGAGCCGAGCTGCGACGCGGCGCGCACGCCGAGGGTCGAGAAGCCGACGTGCGTCGTCTCGCCGCCGGCGCGCAGCGCGGCCGCGCCACCGGTTTCCGTATAGCCGTCGGTGTGCAGGTTCACATACGCGAGGCCCGCGAACGGTTCGATCGCCACGGGCCCGACCGGCAGCGCGTAGCCGACTTCGCCGAACACCTGCGCCGAATTCGCGTCGTAGCCGGCCGAATCGTGATCGGAGAAGCCCGCGAAGCCCGGCGAACGGTCGCTGTTGATCCGGTACCACGTGTACGACGCGCCGCCGCGCACACCGAGCGCGCCGTACTGCGCGCCGCCGTACAGCGACAGGTAGTAGCTGTTCACCGACGCCGACGAACTCTGGTCGTTGTCGAGGGAGCTGTGCGTGACGCCCGCGGCCAGGCCAGCCCGCCACTTGTCGTTGAGCGCCATGTCGGCACCGGCGATGAAGCCCGTCATGCTGCGGTTGACCGTCGACGCGTTGCCGTCGCCGGTGAGCCGGCTGCGGCCGCCGAACGCCTGCCCCCAGACGACCGGCTGGTAAGGCGTGCCGCCGTAGCAGCCGTCGCGCGAGCCGATCCGGCGTTCCGGCGGCAGCGTCGGGTCGACCGCGCCGGCCGTGTTGTCGCCGCACAAGGCCGCGCCCCCCGACGACAGCGCCGCGAGCGGGCCCGATCCGGGCGCGAGGCCCTGGCGGACACGATCCGTCACCGCGTCGCGCACATAGCGGCTGTCGAGCAGCAGCATGCTCTTCAGGCTCGCCTGCAGTTCGCCGTCCAGCATCCCGTAGGCGCGGCGTGCGGTCGTCGCATCGGTCGTCACCACGGCGTCGTACAGCGGGTTGCCGGCGCCGAGCCCGCCGAGCGCGCCCGCGACCGAGCGCTGGTTCGGCGTCGTCGCGACATCGGGAAACGCGGTACCGTTCGAGACCAGCCGCAGGTACACGTGATCCGGATCGTAGCTGAGCGTCGGCGCGAGGAACGCGTAGTTCGCATTCACCTGGCTGAACGTGCCCTGCACGCCCGACCCCGCGGAGAGGATCGTATAGGTCGTGCTCGGCTGGTAGCCGCTCTGGTTCGCGAGCACCTGCACGGTGCCGCCGTTCAGCGTCGCCGTGCCGCTAGCCGCGAGACTGCCGCTTTGCTGCGGCGAGGCCGCGACCTGGAACGTCGAGCCCGGCTGGAACGTGACGTTGCCGCCCACGTTCAGCGCCGCGCCCGGCTGCGACGCGGCCGCCGTCGCGCCGCCCTGCACCACGAGGCCGCCGATCGTGCCGGTGCCCGTGACCGTCGCACCGTTCTGCACGGTCACGGTCGACTGGCCGAGCGAACCGTTGACGGCGAGCGTGCCCGCGCTGACCGTGGTCGGGCCGCTCAGCGTGCTGGCGCCCGTCAGCGTCAGTTGCCCGCTGCCGGCCTGCGTGAGCGAACCGGTGCCGGACAGCACGCTTGCGATCGTCACGTTGCCGGATTGGTTGACGATCAGCGCGCCGTTGTCGACGACATTGCCGGCGATGCTGCCCGACGTGCCGCCGTTGCCGAGTTGCAGCGCGCCGCCGGCCGCGATCGTGGTGCCGCCCGTGTACGTGTTCGCGCCCGTCAGCGTCTGGACGCCGGTGCCGGCGATCGTCACGCCGCCCGCCCCGCCGATCGTCCCGCCGAACGTGCCGTTGCCGCTGCCGTTCAACGTCAGCGCATTGGCCCCGAGATTGACGGACGCGCCGGCCGCGCCGTTCAACGTGCCGATCGTCTGCGCGCCCGTCGCGCCGCTCGCATCGAACGTCGCACCCGCGCCCGCGAGATTCACCGCGCCCGTCGACGCGAGGCTGCCGCCCGCGCCGAGTGCCAGCGTGCTGCCGCCGTTGATCGTCGTGCCGCCCGTGTAGGTGTTCGCGCCCGTCAGTGTCTGCGTGCCGGTGCCGGCGAACGTCACGCCGCCCGCGCCGCCGATCGCACCGCCGAACGTGCCGTTGCCGCTGCCGTTCAGCGTGAGCGCATTCGTGCCGAGGGTCACGTTCGTGCCGGCGCTGCCGTTCAGCGCACCAATCGTCTGTGCGCCCGTCGCGCCGCTCACGTCGAACTTCGCACCCGTGCCGGCCAGATTCACCGCGCTGCCCGACGCGAGGCTGCCGCCCGCACCCAGCGCCAGCGTGCTGCCACCATTGATCGTCGTACCGCCCGTGTAGGTATTCGCGCCCGTAAGCGTCTGCGTGCCGGCGCCCGCGAACGTCACGCTGCCCGTGCCGCCGATCGCGCCGCCGAACGTGTTGTTGCCGCTGCCGTTCAGCGTGAGTCCATTCGCGCCGAGGTTCACGTTCGTGCCGGTGCCGCCGGACAGCGTGCCGAGCGTCTGCGCGCCCGATGCGCCGCTCAGGTTGAACGTTGCGCCCGTGCCGGCGAGATTCACCGCGCTACCCGACGCGAGGCTGCCGCCCGCGCCGAGCGCCAGCGTGCTGCCGCCGTTGATGGTCGTGCCGCCCGTGTACGTATTGGCGCCCGTCAGCGTCTGCGTCCCGGTACCCGCGAACGTCACGCTGCCGGTGCCGCCGATCACGCCGCCGAACGTGCCGGTGCTGCCGTTCAACGTCAGTGCGTTGCCGCCGAGGTTCACGTTCGTGCCGCCCGCGCCGTTCAACGCACCGAGTGTCTGCGCGCCCGTCGCGCCGCTCACGTCGAACGTCGCACCCGTGCCGGCCAGATTCACCGCGCTGCCCGACGCGAGGCTGCCGCCCGCACTCAACGCCAGCGTGCTGCCACCATTGATCGTCGTACCGCCCGTGTAGGTATTCGCGCCCGTCAGCGTCTGCGTGCCGGTGCCCGCGAACGTCACGCTGCCGGTGCCGCCGATCGCGCCACCGAACGTGCCGCTGGCGGTGCCGCTCAACGTCAGCCCGTTCGCGCCGAGGTTCACGTTCGTATTGGCCGCGCCGTTCAACGCGCCGATCGTCTGCGCGCCCGATGCGCCGCTCAGGTTGAACGTCGCACCCGTGCCGGCGAGATTCACTGCACCGCCCGACGCGAGGCTGCCGCCCGCGCCGAGCGCCAGCGTGCTGCCGCCGTTGATGGTCGTGCCGCCCGTGTACGTATTGGCGCCCGTCAGCGTCTGCGTCCCGGTACCCGCGAACGTCACGCTGCCGGTGCCGCCGATCACGCCGCCGAACGTGCCGTTGGTGCTGCCGTTCAACGTCAGCGCATTCGCGCCCAGGTTCACGCTCGTGCCGCCGATACCGCTCAGCGTGCCGAGCGTCTGCGGTCCCGATGCGCCGCTCAGGTTGAACGTCGCACCCGTGCCGGCGAGATTCACCGCGCTGCCCGATGCAAGGCTGCCGCCCGCGCCGAGCGCCAGCGTGCTGCCACCGTTGATGGTCGTGCCGCCCGTATAGGTGTTCGCACCCGTCAGCGTCTGCGTGCCGGTACCGGCGAACGTCACGCTACCGGTGCCGCCGATCACCCCGCCGAACGTGCCGCTGGCAGTCCCGCTCAACGTCAGCCCGTTCGCGCCCAGATCCACGTTCGTACTGGCCGCGCCATTCAACGCACCGATCGTCTGCGGGCCCGATGCGCCGCTCAGGTTGAACGTCGCGCCCGCACCGGCGAGATTCACCGCGCCGCCCGACGCGAGGCTGCCGCCCGCACCCAGCGCCAGCGTGCTGCCGCCGTTGATCGTCGTGCCACCCGTGTACGTATTCGCGCCCGTCAGCGTCTGCGTGCCGGTACCCGCGAACGTCACGCTACCGGTGCCGCCGATCGCGCCGCCGAACGTGCCATTGGTGCTGCCGTTCAACGTCAACGCATTCGCTCCGAGGTCCACGTTCGTGCCGGCCACCCCGGTCAGCGCGCCGATCGCCTGCGGGCCCGATGCGCCGCTCAGGTTGAACGTCGCGCCCGTGCCGGCGAGGTTCACGGAACCCGTCGACGCGAGACTGCCGCCCGCGCCGAGCGCCAGCGTGCTGCCGCCGTTGATCGTCGTGCCGCCCGTGTACGTGTTCGTGCCGGACAGCGTTTGCGTGCCCGTGCCGGCCACGGTCAGGCCGCCGGCGCCGCCGATCGTGCCGCCGAAATTGCCGCTGGCGGTCCCGCTCAGCGTCAGGCCGTTCGCGCCGAGGCTCACGGCCGCGCCGGCGACGCCGCTCAGTGCGCCGATCGTCTGCGCGCCCGTCGCGCCGCTCAGGTCGAGTGTGGCGCCCACGCCGGCCACGTTCACCGCGCCCGTCGCCGCCAGGCTGCCGCCGGCACCGAGCGCCAGCGTGCCCGCGTTGATCGTCGTGCCGCCCGTGTAGGTGGCCGCGCTCGTCAGCGTCGTCGTCGCCGCGCCGTTCTTCACGAGGGCACCCGCGCCGGTGATGCCGCCGTTCAACGTGAGCGCGTTGCTGCCGCCGAGCGTCAGCGTCGCGCCGGTGCCGAGATTGACCCCGTTGTTGACCGACAGGCTCGCGCTCGTGTCGAGCGTCGCCGCGCCGCCGACGTTCAGCGCGCCGCCGCCGAGCGCCCCGTTGTTGCCGAGCACCAGGCCGCCGCTGTTCAGGTTCGTGCCGCCCGTATAGACGTTCGCGCCCGTCAGGGTCTGCGTGCCGGTGCCGGCCAGCGTCAGGCTGCCGGTGCCGCCGATCACGCCGCCGAAGCTGCCGCTGGCGGTCCCGCCCAGCGTCAGCCCGTTGCCGCCCATGTTGACGGCCGTCCCCGCGACACCCGACAGCGCACCGATCGTCTGGGCGCTGGTCGCCGCGCCCAGGTCGAGCGCCGCGCCCGCGCCTGCCAGGTTCACCGCGCCCGTCGCCGCCAGGCTGCCGCCGGCGCCCACCGCCAGCGTGCCCGCGTTGATCGTCGTGCCGCCCGTGTAAGTGTTCGCGCCCGTCAGCGTCGTAGTCGCCGGGCCATTCTTCACGAGACCGCCCGCGCCGGAAATGCCGCCGCTCAACGCGAGCGCATTGCTGCCGCCCAGCGTCAGCGCCGAACCGTTGCCGAGACTGACCGCGTTGGCGACCGACACGCTCGTGTTGGTGTCGAGTGTCGCGGTGCCCGCGACGTTCACCGTGCCACTGCCAAGCGCACCGTTGTTGCCGAGCACCACGCTGCTGCCGCTGTTCAGGTTCGTGCCGCCCGAGTAGGTGCTCGCGCCGTTCAGCGTCTGCGTGCCGGTGCCGGCCAGCGTCAGGCTGCCGGTGCCGCCGATCGCGCCGCTGAAGGTGCCGCTGGCGGTCCCGCCCAGCGTCAGCCCATTGCCGCCCAGCGCGACGTTCGTCCCGGCCACACCGGACAACGCACCGATCGACTGCGCACCGGTCGCGGCGCTCACGTCGAGCGTCGCACCCGCGCCGGCCAGGTTCACCGCGCCGGTCGCCGCGAGGCTGCCGCCCCCGCTGATCGCCAGCGTGCCCGCGTTGATCGTCGTGCCGCCCGTATAGGTGTTCGCGGCCGTCAACGTCGTGGTCGCCGCGCCGTCCTTCACAAGACCGCCCGCGCCGGTGATGCCGCCGTTCAGCGTGAGGGCATTGCTGCCGCCCAGTGTCAGCGTCGAACCGGTGTTGAGGTTGACTGCGTTGTTGACCGACAGGTTCGTGTTCGTATCGAGCGTCGCCGCGCCGCCGACGGTCAGCGCGCCCGTGCCGAGCGCCGCATGGTTGCCGAGCACCAGGCCGCCCGCGTTCAGGGTCGTGCCGCCGGCGTAATTGTTTGCCCCGGACAGCGTCACCGTCGCCGCGCCGTTCTTCACGAGACCGCCGCCACCCGAAACCGTGCCGCTCAGGCCCAGATTGGTGCTGCCGGCAAGCGTCAGCGTCGTGCCGGCGGCGATGTTGACACCGTTCGCGAGCGACACGTTGGCGGTCGCGTCGAGCGTCGACGAGCCGTTCACGTTCACCGCGCCGAGGCCGAGCGCCGTATTGCTGCCGACGGAGAGGTTGCCGCCATTCAGGTTCGTCCCGCCCGTGTACACGTTGGCGCCGGTCAACGTCTGCGTGCCCGTGCCCGAGAGCGTCACGCCGCCCGTGCCGCCGATCGTGCCCGCGTACGTCGCATTGCCGCTGCCGTTCAACGTCAGTGAATTGCCGCCGAGATTCACGTTCGAGCCGGCCGCGCCCGCCAGCGCACCGACCGTCTGCGTGCCCGACGCGTTGCTCAGGTCGAACGTCGCGCCCGCGCTGCTCAGGTTCACCGTGCCGGATGCCGCGAGGCTGCCGCCCGCACCCAGCGCGAGCGTGCCGCTGTTGATCGTCGTGTCGCCGGTGTAGGTGTTCGTGCCCGTCAGCGTCAGCGTCGCCGCGCCGTTCTTCACGAGGCCGCCGTTGCCGTTGATGGAGCCGGCCAGCCCGAGATTGTTGCTGCCGCCGACCGTCAGCGTCGTGCCCGTGGCGAGATTGACGGTGTTGTTGAGCGTCGCGTTCGTGCTCGAGTCGAGCGTGGCCGAGCCGTTGACGTTCAGCGCGCCGGTGCCGAGCGCCCCGTTGTTGCCGACCACGAGGCCGCCTGCGTTCAGGTTCGTGCCGCCCGTGTAGTTGTTCGCGCCGGACAACGTCAGCGTCCCGCTGTCGTTCTTCGTCAGCGCGCCGCCGCCCGATACCGTACCCGACAGCGTGAGCCCGGTCGAACCCTGCACCGTCAGGCCGCCCGCTCCGAGGCTCACGTTGTTGCTGACGTTGAGCCCGACCGCCCCCGCCTGCAGGGCACCGCCGGTGGCCGTGATCGTGCCGGTGCCGAGCGACGCGTTGTTGTTGATGATCGCGACGCCGCCCGCCAGCGTTGCGTCCTGCGCGGTCGACGCGCCGTTGATCGTCCAGTTGCCGCTCTGGACATCGACGTGATTGAAGTTGATGTAGTTGTTGGCCGCGATCGTGCCGTTCGCGCCAGCCCCCTGCTGCAGCCTGAGCGTGTTGTCGCCGCCCGCGCCGCCGTCGACCGTGCCCGTCGCCGCGACGCCGAGCGTGATCGGGCCGACCGTGATGTTCAGTGCGCCCCCGGTGCCGCCGGCCGTGTTGACCGACGAGCCCGTCACCGCGGTGAACGCGTTCGTGCTGTTCGCACCCATCGACACGCTGCCGTTGATCGTGCCCGAGTTGACGAACGAGTTGCCCGCCCCGGGCGTGCCGTTCGAACCGAGCGACACGCGGCCGGTGATCGTCCCGCTGTTCGTCATGTTGACCGTGGCGCCGCCGTACGCGGCGACCACGGGCGCGTCCGCACCGACGAGTGTCGCGCCGACCAGCGCGTTCGAGCCGATCGTGCCGGTGTTGGTGATGTTCGACGTGCCGCCGGTGCCGTTCTGGACCGACAGCGCCATGCCCGTCACGCCGCTGATCGCCACGCCGGTCGAGCCGTTCATCGTGCCGTTGTTGGTGACGGTGGTGCCGGCACTCGCCGCCGCGTTGCCGATCACCGTGCCGCTCGACAGCACGCCGAGCCCGGTGCCGAGCGCCGACGGGTCGATCGTGCCGTTGTTGGTCAGGTGGGTATTGCTCCCCGTCAATGACAGTGCGGTGCCGCCGACGCCGAGCAGTACGCCGAGGCTCGAGCCGGCATTGACGGTCGCGTTGATGTTGTTCGCGCTGTTCGAGTAACTCGGCGCAAGCGGGTTGGCGACCCCGGAGCAGGTCACCGTCGTGCCCGCGGTGGTACAGGTCGCATAGGCGGGCACGATACCGGCGCCGGACAGCGCCAGAAAAACACCCGTCGGCAATAACAATTTCGGAAACGGTTCGCCGGATTTTTTCGAACGCGCAAGATTCATGCTTTCCCTCGTTATGTTATTGGAATTGGCATTACCGTGAAATCGAACAGCCGGCCGCAGAAAATCGCGGACAAAAGCGTGCCCCCCGGCTGTCGCGACGCGACGTCGGCTAATTCATGGGCGAATCTTTAAATGGCCCTGGCAGGCGGGCGTGAAACTAGCCGAATGACATGTCGGTGGCCCCTGTTTTTCTGCAGCGATTTTCTGGTTGATTTGATTCCCGCCCTGCTTTTGTCAGACAAGGCTAGTTCAAAAAAACAGGCTTTACCAGTCGATCTTTACCTTTGCATATCGGGGTGCGGCGAACGCGTATTTTTTACTTATCGGAGCGCTTCAGACAGGCAATTCTGGATGCCGCTTGCCAGCTGATTTGATATTCATCAAAAAATACCGGAACCGCCGCATCGGTGAAAATACCGATACCGGCGTGATTATCACAATGCTTTATTGCAGTGCAATATCCGCGAGCCCGAAAGATATCGACACGAGATAATCCCCACGTCGTCACGCATCCGACAAAAGAAAGCAGATCCGGCATTTAACCGATCCTTTCGATTTCCGTCGCGTATCGGTCGAACACCATCCCCCGTTACGCGAACAGGCTCATCAGATAAAGCATCGGCCGAAACGAAACCGGTCGCGCATCGGGGTTCACCCACAGCCGCACCGCATACACCGCGTAGGCCGGCACTTCCCGCCAGCTCGAGTAGACGTCGCGCAACTGGAAACGGCGCGGATACGCAGCGGAGATGTCCGCCCGCGCGATGCCGACGCGCTCGAACGCGAGGCGCGCCCGCGCGAGGTGGTAATACTGGCTGACGATCACCACGCGCGACACGCGATGCGCCTGCAGATAGGCGAGCGTGTGCTGCGCGGTCGCGAGCGTGTTGTCGCCCTGGTCGTCGACCGCGATCCGGTCGGCCGGCACGCCGCGCGCCACGAGATAGTCGCGCATCGCGGTCGCCTCGTTCAGCCCCGGGCCGTCGATCGCGCCGCTGACGAGGAACGCCGGGCACTGCCCCGTGCGGTAGCAGCGCACACCCACGTCGAGCCGGGCGGCGAGCACGGGCTTCGGCGCGCCGGCCTCGTCGAGCGCGTTGCCGAAGATCACGGCGACGTCGGCCCGCTCGCTCGGCATTCGCATCCCGGACGCGACGAGCGCAACGGCCGCGACGATCCAGAGGCACGCGACGACGGCCAGCAGGCGGCCCAGGCGGGCAAACACGCCCCGTTTGGTGTGGTTTTTCAAGGTTTTCGGTCTCTCAGGTCGTCGGGCGTAGCGGCTTGCCCCGCCCCGGACGCGCGCGTCACGCTAGCACGGTGCGCGTTCGGGTGTCCACGCGACGGACCGATGCCGGACGGCGGACGGCCTTCCTGAAAGTCGACCGGAGACACCTACCCGGCGACGCGGGTACGCATTACGGAGATCGAATGGATGCACATGCGCGCGCCGCTCGGCGACGCCCGGCCGGCACGACCCGGATCAGTCGACCTGGCACATCGTGAGCCGCCCCATCGCCTCGCCCGCGCCGCGCACCGCGCAGGTGGCCGGCTCGTCGGCGATCCGGGCGACGAGCCCCGTCTCGTCGAACAGCAGGCGTTCGATATCCGCGAGCAGCGCGCCGCCGCCCGTCAGCACCACGCCGCGATTCGCGATGTCGGTCACGAGCTCGGCCGGCGCGTTCTCCAGCACCGACTTCACCGCGCCGATCACCTGCTTGAGCGGCGCGGCCAGCGCGTCCGCCACGTCGTGGTTGGACAGTTCGATCGAGCGCGGCAGCCCGTCGCCGACACCCCGACCGACCGCGCGCGTCGACCGGCGCGGCACCGCGCTGGTGGCCGAACCGATCGTCTGCTTCACGTGTTCGGCCGTCTGTTCGCCGAGCAGCACGCCATACAGGTTGCGCACATGGTTGACGATCGCCTCGTCGAACTGGTTACCGCCCACGCGAATCGCCTCGCGGTAGACGATGCCGCCGAGCGCGATCACCGCGACTTCGGTCGTCCCGCCGCCAATATCGACGACCATCGAGCCGACCGGCTCGGTCACCGGCAGGCCCGCGCCGAGCCCGGCCGCCAGCGATTCCTCGATCAGTTCGACCTCCGATACACCCGCGGCAAAGGCGGCCTCACGGAGCGCGCGGCGCTCGACGGCCGTCGCGTCGGACGGCACGCACAACGTGACTTCGACGCGGCGGCCGAAGCGCGAACGCGTGCGCGACATGTCGATGAAGCTGCGGATCATCTGCTCGGCCGCGTGCGCGTCGGCGATCACGCCGTGCCGCATCGGCCGCACGGCTTCGAGATGCCCCGGTGCGCGGCCGAGCAGCGCCTTCGCGAGCTCGCCGACGGCCTCGAGCGTCGGCCGGGCGTCAGTCGCACCGGCACCGGCCTTGCGGAAGCAGACGACCGACGGCTGGTTCAGCACCACGCCGCGTTCGTGCGTATAAATCCGCGTACTCGCCGTTCCAGGGTCGATCGCAACGGGTTGCGCAAACAACTTTCCGAACAGCGGTGTCGACATATCAAACCTTTGTAATCGAACGGACCCGGGCAGCCGCGCTGCATTTCGCGGCGCGTCCATGCCGCCCCATCACGAACTTAGCGGCAAATCGTTCCGATACTTTAGGCAATTCCGATGATTTTTTCGCGAAACAATTGTCAAAAGTGCCGGCCGGGACACCTCCGGCTACGCAACAGCCTCTCGCATTGCGCCTGTAAAACACGGTAATCTCTCGGTCTTGCCTGCTCCCGGCAGGCCTCAGACGCCCGATCACGCCAGGTATTTCCTCCATGACAGCGACCGTTTCCTTCCGCTGGGCGCGGGTGCGCCCGCTTTGCACGACGCTCGTCGCCCTCTGGTGCTGCACGGTCGCCGCGCAACCGCTGCCGGTCGCCGACTCCGCCGCCGCGGTCACCACCGCCCCGATCGCCGCCCCGGTCGCTGCCGCCAGCACGCCGGCTGCCACGCCCGCCGCATCCGGGCACACCTGCGAAGCCGACGGCGGCCCGGCCGGCCGCCCGTCGATCGGCCTCGTGCTGTCCGGCGGCGGCGCCCGCGGCTACGCGCACCTCGGGGTCCTGAAGGTACTGGAAGACAACCGCATCCCGATCGACTGCATCGCGGGCACCAGCATGGGCGCCGTGGTCGGCGGCCTGTACGCGAGCGGCATGGCCGCCGGCGAGATGCAGAAGCGGCTGTCGGAGGTCAACCTCGCGGACATCGCGTTCGACGTGACGGAGCGCGCGGACCTGCCGCAAACCAGCCGGGAGGACGAGCGCCTGTACATCAACGGGCTGACGCTCGGCTTCGGCAAGAAAGGCGTGAAGGTGCCGGTCGGCCTCGTGCAGGGCAACCGGCTGCAGGCGCTGCTCGCGAACTGGACGGCCGCCGTGCCGACCAACCAGCCGTTCGACCGCCTGCCGATCCCGTACCGTGCGGTTGCGACCGACCTGCAGACGGGCCAGATGGTGGTGCTCGACCACGGCTCGCTGCCGCTCGCGATCCGCGCGAGCATGGCGATGCCGGGCCTGTTCGCGCCGGCCGAGATCAACGGGCGCGCGCTCGTGGACGGCGGGCTCGTCAGCAACCTGCCCGTCGACACCGCGCGGCAGATGGGCGCGAACGTCGTGATCGCGGTCGACATCGGCTCGCAACTGCGTCCGCTCGACGCGCTCGCGTCGCCGGCCGACGTGATGCAGCAGATGGTCGGCATCCTGATCCGCCAGAACGTGACCGCGCAGCGCAAGCAGCTCGACGCGCAGGACGTGCTGCTCACGCCGGACCTCGGCGCGCTCGCGTTCACCGATTTCCAGAACGCGAAGCAGGCGATCGCCGCAGGTGCTGCCGCCGCGACCGCGGCGCTGCCTAAGCTGAAGCGCTTCGCGCTCACGCCGGAGCAGTACGCGGCCTACAAGTCCGCGCACGCGCAGCCGCTGCCGCCGCCGATCCGGATCACGCGCATCGACATCAAGACCTCCGGCGGCGTGCCGAAGCAGGTCGTCAGCAACGCGCTGCACGTGAAACCCGGCGACACCTACGATCCGGACACCGTCAGCCAGGATCTGCTCGGGCTCACGACGGGCGGCAACTTCGAGAGCGTCACGCAGCAGATCGTGAGCCACGGCAACGAAAACGTGCTCGAGATCGACGCGCGCGAGAAATACTGGGGGCCGAACTTCCTGCTGTTCGGGCTCGGCATGTCGAGCAGTTCGACCGACGAGGGCGGCTTCCGCCTGCACGTCGGCTACCGGCGGCCGTGGCTCACCGAATCCGGGCTCGAATTCCGCGCGGACACGACGATCGGCAGCGACCTGCAATCGGCGCGCATCGAGTTCCGCCAGCCGCTGTCGATGGCCTACGGCGTCTATCTGTCGCCGTACGCGGAATACCAGCGCCGCTACGCGAACCTGTACGACGACACCGGCGACGTGAAGATCACGCAGTACCTGATGCAGACCGCACGTGCCGGCCTCGATTTCGGGCTGCCGATCGGGCGACTCGGCGATTTCCGGATCGGCCTCGGTTACGTGACCGGGCACGGCTCGCCGACCTACAACGTGCCGTTCGACGACGGCAACGGCCAGACGCTGCTGTGGCCCAGCTTCACGTCGCAGGCGCTGACCGCGCGCGCACGGCTCGTGATCGACCAGCTCGACGATCCGCTGTTCCCGCGCAAGGGCTATTTCACCGAGCTGCGCGTCGAACGCTCGCTGGTGTCGCGCAACGGGGGCTCGGCGTCGGACTTCGACGACAGCATCAACACCGCGCCCTACACCGAGATCTACGGCAAGGCGATGGTCGCGCAGCAGTTCGGCCGGCACAGCGTCAGCGCGACGATCGAAGGCGGCAAGAGCATCGGCGGCACCAACCTGATCAACGCATTCAATTTCACGCTCGGCGGCTTCCAGCATCTGTCCGCGTATGCGGCCGACCAGTTGAACGGCAACGAGCTCGCGTATGCGCAGGTGACCTACATGAACCAGTTGATGACGTTCAACGCGTCGCCGGTCAAGGCGCTGTCGGTGGGCGCCAGCGCGGAAGTCGGCAACGTCTGGTCGAGTGGCCAGAAGGTCGGCGGCGGCGCGCTCAAGCAGAGCTATACGTTCTTCACGAGCCTGTCGACCGCGTTCGGGCCCGTGTACATCGGCGTCGCGCTCGCGCCCGGCGGCCGCCGCAACTTCTACCTGCAGCTCGGCCGCACGTACTGAGCCGTGCGCGGATGCCGCTTCGGCGGCATCCATCGCGCCGCCCGGCCCGGGTCAGAATGCCGCGGCCATCGCGACCGCGCGGGCTTGCGCCCGTTCGATGCTGTCGCTGGCCCGCGCGCCCCACGTGTGTTCGACGGTCAGGCTCCTGACCTCGCTCACGCCGATGAACCTCAACCAGAATTCGATGTAGTCGGCCTGATGCCGGAAACCGGGATTGTC
Source organism: Burkholderia sp. AU15512 (assembly GCF_002223325.1). Classification (NCBI taxonomy): domain Bacteria; kingdom Pseudomonadati; phylum Pseudomonadota; class Betaproteobacteria; order Burkholderiales; family Burkholderiaceae; genus Burkholderia; species Burkholderia sp. AU15512. The sequence goes on along the minus strand of NZ_NKEX01000006.1, from coordinate 437,997 downwards.
GGCGCCCGCACCGGGTTCCCGGCTTTGCCCGCGAACATGGATCACCACCGCGCGCGGAATCTCCAGCAACGGCGCGTACGCCGTGCCATCGAACGTAAACAGCATGTTCCGCTGGCTGACGAGATCGATCAGCTGCTTGAGCTTGTACGGATAGCCGAAATTCCACATCGGCACGCCGACGACGATCCGGTCCGCCGCCTGAAAACGCTTCACGAGCGACTGGATGCGCCGCCAGATCAACTGCTCCGCGTCATCCATCGGCGCGTTCGCGACGCCCTTGTACTTGGCGCCGATCGCCTCGCTGTCGAAGTCCGGCAAGTCCTCCTCCCAGACATTCAGCATATCGACGTCGATCGTGGCGCCCGTCTCACGGTACGCATCGACAAAGGCATTGGCGACCGCGATCGAAGCCGACCTGGCGCCGCGGGGAGAAGACACGATATTCAACAGCCGCATGATGGGTGACCCGGACAGGAATGCATGAACAAGGGAGCGGCCATCGTGGCGGCCCCGGCTTCATTGCTGCGTCGCGGGCCGACCGCCTGCGCTGTCAGGGATCGGCCCGCCGATATAGTTGCAATTGCAATCGTAAAGCAAAGCGCGTACGCGTGGCAAACGAATCGCCACGCGATGGCGGTGTGGGGAGGCATCGAGACGGGGAAGGTACGGCGGGAACGGCCGGCGACGCGCTCGAGTCCGGCGCGCGCCGCTGTGTGCTGTCGTGGTGTCGTGCTGTCGTGCCGTTGTTGCTGTCGGGCTCGGCGCCCGCGCGGTGTATCGCTAGACCGGCCAGCTGATCTCGAAGCGCGCGCCGCCAAGCTCGACGGGATCGACGACCGCGATCCGGCCGTTGTGCGCATGGAGCACCTGTCGCGTGATCGACAGGCCGAGGCCATAGCCGCCGGTGCGGCGGTCGAGGCGCACGAATGCGTCGAAGATTCGCTCGCGTTCGCTCTCCGGCACGCCGGGGCCGTCGTCCTCGACGAAGATCCCGATGTTGCCGTGCACGAGCGAGATCCCGACGACGATCCGCGATTTCGCGTACTTGCTCGCGTTGCGCAACAGGTTGCGCATCGCATACGACATCAGCCGCCGGTCCATCTTCACGCGCAGGTCCGATGCGATCGCGATGCGCGACTCGATCGCGCGCTCCGGATACAGCAGCTGCGCATCGCTGACCTGATGCTCGAACCACGCGACGGGGGCCGTCATCTCGAGATTCGACTGCAGCGAGCTGTATTCGAGCCGCGCATACGTGAGGCTCATGTCGATCAGCTCTTCGAGCTCGGTCACGTCCTGCGCGATGCTCTCGAGCGCGCCCTGGTATTCGGCCGCGGAACCCGGTTCGCGCAGCATTTCGAGCGCGAACCGCACGCGCGCGAGCGGCGTGCGCAGCTCGTGCGAGATCCCGTTCGTCAGATCGCGCTGCGCGGCGATCAGCCGTTCCATGCGCATCGCGAGCGCATTCAGCGTCCGCGCGAGCGGGCCGATGATCACGCTGTGCGATTCGCGCGCACGCGTGTTGAAGCGTCCGCCCGTGAAGTCGATCGCGCGCTCGCGCACCATCACGAGATCCGACCACACGGGCCGCATCCATCGATACGCCGCGAGCGCGGGTGCGGCGAACACGAAGACGAGCACGATCCAGATGTCGCCGGGCAGCGAGTCGAACGCATGCCACACGACCTGCGGCGACAATTCGACGCACAGCGCGAGCGCCGGCACGAGCGCGGTCAGCAGCACGAGGCCGAGCAGGTGAAGGTAGGTACGTACGTAAAGGCGCGACCAGCTCGGGATGCGGTCGGCGCGCGTGTCGGTCCACGCGCGGCGGAAATGCAGCCAGCGCCACTTGACGTAGCGCAGTGTCGGCAGCGGCGGTGCATCGGGGTGCGAACGGGTTCGTCGGATCATCTCGGCTCCCGGCCGGCGGGTGGAGTGCCCGCGCGGAACGTGACGGCGTCGTGCGAACGCCGCGTCATTCCCACGCGTGCTTGCTGAATTGATAGCCCTTGCTGCGGATCGTCTTGATCCGCTGCGGGTTGCTCGCGTCGTCGCGCAGCTTGCGGCGCAGCTTCGAGATGCGCCCGTCGATCGTGCGGTCGAGGCCGTCGAATTCGACGCCGCGCAACTGCAGCATCAGGTCGTCGCGGCTGACGACTTCGCCCGCATGGCAGACGAGCGCCCACAGCAGGTCGAATTCGGCCGACGTCAGGTCGGGCGTGCTGCCGTCGGGCAGCACCACGGAGCGGTCGGTGCGGTCGATCGAGAACTTGCCGAACGCGTAGCGCTCGGGCTGCGGCGCGGTGCTCTCGGTCACGCGCGCGGGCGCGCGGCGCAGCTGGGCCTTGATCCGCGCGAGCAGGATGCGCGGCTCGACCGGCTTGTGCACGTAGTCGTCCGCGCCGAACTCGAGGCCGAGCAGTTCGTCGAACGGCTCGTCGCGCGCCGTCACCATGATGATCACGCCGTCGTACTGCTTGCGGGCCTCGCGGCAGATTTCGAAGCCGTCCTTGCCCGGCAGGTTCACGTCGAGAATGACGAGATCGGGACGAATGGACAGGATCGCCGGCACCGCGGCGTCACCATGCAGCACAGTGTCGACTTCATAGTCGTTCTTGCGCAGGTAGCCGGCGATCAGCGTGGACAGGCGGGTGTCGTCTTCGACGAGCAGGATGCGAAAAGACATGGGCAGCGGTCGGGTCATCGGGGAAGCCGCGGCGGCGGCGCCGGCGGGGTGCCGGACGCCGGCCATTGGCCGAAACGTACCGCATGATACTGCGGCGGCCGATTGCCTGTTCAGAGGTCTTGAAAATAAGGGCTCGATATCGTCCGAGCTTGACGAATCGGCGCCGGGACGGTTCCATACGGGCTCGCCGGAATCCGGCCACTCACCTACCCGCCTGACTTGATGAATTACCAGACGATCCTCGAACGCATCCACACCGAACTCGCCCCCTGGATTGGCCAGGGCCGGGTTGCCGACTACATCCCCGAACTCGCGAAAGTGCCCGCCGACAAGTTCGGGATGGCCGTCGTGACGCTGGACGGAAACGTTTGCACGGTCGGCGATGCGTACGAGCGCTTCTCGATCCAGAGCATCTCGAAGCTGTTCGCGTGCACGCTCGCGTTCCAGCTGCTCGGCGACGAACTGTGGGAACGGGTCGGCCGCGAGCCGTCCGGCAACGCGTTCAATTCGCTGGTCCAGCTCGAGAGCGAGCGCGGCAAGCCGCGCAATCCGTTCATCAACGCCGGGGCACTGGTCGTCACCGACGTGCTGTGCCGCCGCTTCGTGAAGGCCGAGACGGCGCTCGTCGAATTCGTGCGGCGGCTGATCGGCGCGAACGACATCGACTACGATTCGCGCGTCGCGCAATCGGAACTGCAGCACGCGGAGCGCAACCGCGCGATGGCGCACTTCATGGCGAGCTTCGGCAACATGCAGATGCCGCCCGACACGGTGATCGACGCGTATTGCCGCCAGTGCGCGATCACGATGAACTGCGTCGAGCTCGCGCGCGCGGCACTGTTCCTCGCGAACGGCGGTGTCGCGCCGGTCACCGGCGAGCGGATCGTCGATTCGAGTTCCGCGAAGCGGCTGTCGGCGCTGATGCTGACTTGTGGCACCTACGATGCGGCGGGAGATTTCGTGTATCGCGTCGGGCTGCCCGCGAAAAGTGGCGTCGGCGGCGGGATCGTCGCGGTGCTACCGGGCGAGATGGCCGTGTGCGTGTGGGCGCCGGGGCTCGATGCAAACGGGAACTCGCTGGCAGGGACGCTGGCGCTGGAGTGGTTGACGACTTATTCGGGAAGGTCGATTTTTTGAGGTGGCGGGATTAGTCGAGCGCCACCTGGCGCAACGGCGGCAGCGTCATATCGGCGCGTGCGCTTGATGGGGAATTCGGCCATCGGCTGCGCTCGACCCAACTGGGCCGCACAACACGCCGACTTCCAAAAGGCCGTTTCCGACGGTAAAACGGTCACTCGCATGCAGGCCGATGTCGATTCGGTGCAAGCCGAGCCGCTAGAAATTGCGCGCCACGCCGACCATGAACATGTCCTGGTCCTTGTCGTTGCCGGTTGCGACACGATTAAAGCGTAAGCTCGCCGCCCAATCGTTCGTTACCTGATAGGTCACCTGCGCGCTGAGCAAGGCATTGAGTCTCGTTTTACTCGCGACCTCGTCCCGATCATGCGAGAGATATGGGCCCACACCTGCCGAAAGCGTCCATTTGCTCTTGATCGGCGCGACATACCAGAATTGCGCCGCCACGCCTCTTCGGCCGGCGACGCCGTTATTGCCTTCGTAGACGAAGCTCGCCGAATAGGCCCACGCATTGCCGAGCGGCCGCTTGACTTCGACCATATACCCTTTTTCGATCGGCACTTGGGGACGGTTCGTCTGCGATGTCCCGGCCCAAACGCCAACCTGCGTCTTGCCGTCCGACAAAGCCGGGCCAGGATCGCCGCCAAAGTCCGAGCCGATGCCGAAGAGCACCGCGTCGGAGTTGAATCCGTCGATCATCTGCACGTGGTTGTACTGCACCTTGAGGAAGAAGCGGTTGGGAACGACGTAATACCGCACCGCTGCCGAGGCGCGCACGCCCCATCGCTTTTCATTGCGCGGCTGGTCGTCGACATGTGTCGTGTCCATGCTGAAATACGGCCCCGCCGACAACTCGAGCGCCAGGCGATCGCCGACCGGCCAACGAAACGAACCTATGGCGGCGAAGCCGTCACGGTGGTGATCGAGGGGATGCCCCTCGTTCAGATACGCGAGGTAGACCGAGAGGTAGTCATTCAAGACATCGCCGAAGCCGACTTCGTAGGCACGCCAATGCATATCGCCGCCGTTGGTCGCGCGTCCGTCGCCATACACCGCATAGACGTTGATCGTTCTTTCCGATGGCTTGAACCCGGTCGGCACGCTCGAAGGACTGTCCTCTGCGTACGCGAGGCCTGCGCCTGCCAGACATCCCAGACCGGCGATCGAGCTTGCGAGGACGAAGCGCGAATAGATGCGACGGCACTGTCCCATTTGGACACCCCCTCACCTTGGTAACCGCGATTTCTCGGGCAAGTTGATGACGATTATAGGCAGCCTCGGGTAATAGGGGTAATAGGGGCAATCCGCACAACTTCGGCCGCCGTCCCTTATAGGCAAAGGGTCGGGCGGCCATGATCCGATCCGTCGTCATCGCTGAATTCCGGATTCAGCGATCGACTATCGTCGGAGACGATGAAGGCGACCGCCAGTACATTGCCGGCAGGCAGGCATGCGACGCCGGCGTGACGGTCACCGGCTCGCAGCACGATAAAACGCTCCTACGAAAATCGCATCGGCAGCGTCCCCGATTTTCCGGTACAAATCGGGGACGCTGACATTCCCCGCGGGCTATCGGAGACTCTCGTTCATGACTCGGCAACACGCACCGGATATCGCAACGACCACCCGCACGACTCCCGGCGACAGCCCGTCCGCGCCGATTCCCGCCATCGTGCCGTCGAGCACCGCGCTGCTCGTCATGCATTACCAGACCGACATCCTCGGCCTCTTTCCGTCCGTCGCGCCCGAATTGCTCGCCAATACGCGCCGGCTCTGCGATGCGGCGCGGGCCGGCGGCATCGGCGTCTGGTTCGCGACCCTCCGGTTCAGCCCCGGTTATCCGGAAGTCAGCCCGCGCAACAAGAACGGCCAGGGCATCAAGCAGCTCGGCCTCTTCATCAACGACGGCCCGTGCCCGGAGCTCGGCCGGCAGCCCGACGAGCCGCTGATCGTCGCGCACCGCGCCAGCGTGTTCTACGGCACCGATCTGCAGGCGCGGCTGGTCGAGCAAGGTGTCGATTCACTGATCATGGTCGGCATCGCGTCGACGGGCGTGATGCTGTCGTCGATCGCCCACGCGAGCGATGCGGACTTCCGCTTGTATACGGTCAAGGACTGCTGCTACGACCCGGACCCGGTGGTTCACGAGCATCTGTTCGCCACCGCGTTCGAATCGCGCACGACGGTGCTGTCGCTCGCGGACGCGTTGCGGCTGCTTGAGTAAACAAGCGGTCGCGCGGGCGATGCGAAAGACCGGCAGGGACTGCGCGCCGGGCTCGCACGGCCCGACGGTGTCGTCGAGAGAGCCAGTGGCGATGCGTCGAACGTCGACGAAGCCGCGCACGCGGCCATGCGATGGTTCGGCACACCCTGCGCCAGGCGTTGAACGCTACCTCTCTTCGTCTGAAGAATCCGGTGTATATTGCCGCCGATACGCCTGCACGCGCGCCATCGACGGTGCGCCCGACCTCATCGAATGCCTACGCCATCCGCCCTGCCGACGCCTGCCGAACTGAACCGCACGCTGCCTTTCACAGCCGGCGCACGGCCATGGCGGCTCGTCCGCTATGCGTGCATCGACTGGCTCGGCATCCTGCTGTGCTGGGCCGCGATCCGCTTCGTGCCGAATCCGTTCGTCTATGTCGCGGCCGTGCTGCTGATCGCGGGCCGGCTGCAGGCATTCGGCGTGATCCTGCACGACGCCTGCCACCTCCCGATGCGGCGCATGACGCTACCGCTCGCGCTCGTCGAAGTACTCGCCGGCTGGACGATCGGTTCGTCGATCGCCGCGATGCGCTATCACCACCTGCGCCATCACCGCGCGGTCGGCACCGCCGAGGATCCGTACCTGCACCGGCTGGCCGCGCGCGGCGGCTGGGTGCAGCGCGTGATGATGTTGCGCGGCGCGCTGCTGCCGGTCTGGTGGCCGCTGCGCGCGCTGATGGCGCCGCTCGCGCTCGCGTGGCCCGCGTTCCGGCCATGGTATGCGCGCGGCTTCATGCAGGACCGTTCGCACCAGGATTTGCGCCGTCACCCTGAAGTCATCGCCTGCGCGCGCGCCGACCTGCCGCATTGCGCGGGCTATCTGCTCGCGATCGCGGCCGTCGTGCACTGGGATCTGCCGTTCTTCACGTACTACGGACTGCCGTGGATCGTCGGCGGCATCATGAACGCGAACCGCGTGCTGCTCGAACATCAGCACGTCGAGATCGACGAACGCGCGCCGGAATCGATCTGGCACATGACACGCACGATGACATTCGGCTGGATCGGCAAGCTCGTGCTGTATCCGCGCAACATCGGCTATCACCAGGTGCATCACGCGTATCCGGCGCTCGCGCTCGAACATTTGCCGGCCGTGCACCGCTGCCTGACGGACGGCACCGCGTTCGCGCCGCCCGCATCCGGCCAGACCGGCCCCGCGCACTAGACACACCGCGCGGCGTCTACAGCTCGAACCGCATCACCTTCTCGCCGCACTGCGCGGCCGGCAGCGGCTCGCCGCGTTTCACCGCATCGAGCAGCCGGTCGATCGCGACGTGCACGATGTCGGCGCGCACGTTGTGCGGACGGAAGTCAGGCGCGTTGTCGAGGCCCTGCCGGTGCGCGCGCATGATCCGCACGTCCTGCTGGATCACGAGGTGCGTGTACAGGTTCAGCAGCGGCCGCAGCGCGCGCAGCATCCAGCGCGGCAGCCGGAAGCGATAGGCGATGTACGTATAGACGCGCGAGCGGCGCGCATCGATCGGCGTGATCTGGCTGACGATCAGGAAACCGGAACGTTCACCCCACAGGTAGTCGCAGCGCGTCACGTTCGGCGCGATGAAGCGGTCGACGTGCGCGAGCGGCACGCGATCGGGGTTCGTGAGCCAGTCGAGACAGAAGCCGATCTTGTCATCGCCGTCGTGATAGGTGACGGCCACGCTGTCCCGTGTCGTCGCGACCGTCGCTTCCATCGCCTGGCCGCGGCTGCTGCGAAAGATCCCGTCGTGCACGAACACCGTATGCGGCACGTCCATGAAATTCTGCGCGAGCATCGCGATGTCGCCGTCGAACGTGTTCACCATGAAGTACGACTGCCACGGCGTGACATCGCGGAACGGCATCCGGAAAATCGCGCGCGCCGACGGATCGCCCGCGCCGAGGTACACCCACACGAGCCCGTCGAGCAGTTGCACGGGCAGCGTGCGCTGCCGGAACGGATAGCGGCCGGGCAGGCCCGTCGGCTGCGTGCCGTCGATGCTCGGCACATGGACGACCTGCCCTTCGCCGTCGTAGCGCCAGCCGTGATACGGGCACACGAGCGTGTCGCGATCGACCTTGCCGGCCGACAGCCGCGTGCCGCGATGCACGCACTGGTCGATCAGCGCGGCGATCCGGCCGTCGCGCTGCCGGAACAGCACGATGCCGGTATCGAGGATCCGCACGCCGAGCGGCTTGTCGCGCGGGAGTTCGCGTTCGGTGCACGCGACGAACCATTGCTCGTGCAGGCCATCGGCCGGCGGCGCATGCTCGTGCGCCGCCGCCGCATCGCGCGACGGGCAGTCGTGCCCGCATCCGCGTGGTTCGATCATGTCGTTCATCGCGTCAGTCATTCGTCATCGCCAGCAGCGCGCCGGCCACCGGCAACCGCGTCACGAGTGCGCATGGCTTCACGTCGCCCGCGCGGATGCCGGCCCGTTCGGACGCCTGCTGCTGCAGGTCGCCGAGCCGCGCCGGCGATCGGCCCAGTACGCGCACGCGCAGCGGGCCGAGCTGGCCGAGGCGGCGTGCGTGCGCGTAGTGGAACGCCTGCACCAGTTCGGCTTCGACGGCTGCGCACATTGCGTCGGCTGCATCGGTGCCGATGTCGCCGGCAACGCACAGCACGTAGTGCGGCAGCCCTTCGTTCGCCACGCACGGCACGATGCATGCGCCGACTTCGCTGTGTTGTCCACGCGCGCGGTTCAGCGCGGCGGCCGCAAGCTGTTCGTCGAGCTTCTCGCCGACGAGATCGACGCTCGCCGCCGCGCGCCCGACGAACGCAATGCGCGGCGTGCGCGCGGTCATGCCGACCACGCACACGCGATCGCCGAGCGCATAGCGATACAGCCCGCCGCCCGTGGTCAGCAGCACCTGCACGTCGTCGCCGGGGCGCAGCCCTTCGACGTCGCACACGCTGCCGTCGTCGCGCACGAATTCAAGGTAGTGACTGCCGATCGCGAGCGGGCAACCGTCGCCCGTGCCGAACGGAATGCTCGCGACACCTTCCGTCGCGAACAACCCCTTCGGCAGCCATTGCGCCTGCGGAAACCGCACGCGCAACGCGTCGGCGTAATGCTTGCTCGGGCCGTCCAGCCAGCAGCTCACGGCGGCCAGGCGCGGCCACAGCGCACGGCAATCGCCCGCCTCGATCGCACGGCGCAGCGCGGCGCGGCGGTCGGCCGGCAGCGATGCGTCGACCCACGCGAGATCGCGCGCGCTGTCGGCAGCGTCGCGATCGAACAGTGGGCGCAGCACGCTCGTCAGGAACGTCGGGCTCCATACGCTGATGAATGCGAGCGCTTCATCCGCAACGAGCGCTCGCAGCGTCTCGCGTCGCCACGTCGCTGCGTTACCCGTCAGCGGCGGCACGAGCAGCGTCGACGCGAGCGCGGCCGCGCTGCTGTCGCCGAGGTAGTCGAGATCGCTCGCCGAGCCGACAGGAATCCCGTTGGGCGCGACGCCGGGCGCCTGCAGCGGCGGCGACATCGACCAGTACGCGCGCCCTTCGCCGAGCGCCGGACAGGCGCGATACATGTCGGCCAGCCATACGATCATCGCGGCCTGCAGTTCGCGCAGGAACGCGGGCGTATAGGGAATCAGCTTCTGGCGCGCGGTGCTGCCGCTCGTGCGTTCGAGGAACACCGGACGCTCGGCGGTCAGCACCGGTTCCGCTTCGTGCGACACGCGATCGAGCCACGGCAGGAAATCGGCGGCCGCATGCACGGGCACGCGCTCACGAAACTGCGCAGGGCTGTCGATCCGGTCGAAGCCGAACCGGCGTCCGAATGCGGTATCGCGGTTCGCGGCGAGCAGCGCCGTCAGCCGCCGCGCCTGCGTGTCGCCCGGTGCGTCGAGGCCGGCTTGCCAGCGATCGACGTCCGGCTGCGCGGCGCGTGCGAACGTGCGCCATGCGTCGGCCGGGCTGCGGGCGAAGATATCCATCAGAAATAGGTCTTGTCGAGTTGCGCGAGATCGTCGGGCAGCCGGCGCGGCGGCGCGAAAATCGTGAGCCAGCCGTACCACAGCGGCCGTGTCTCGCGCAGGTCCGACACCGCGTGCATGTCCTGCCAGCGCAATGCGGGGCGGCGATGATGCGTGAGGTTGTAGTTGAAGTTCAGCAGCAGCCAGCGCACGGGTGTCGGCGCGCGCATGTTGTACGTGCCTTCGACGACGTCGAGCGGCGTGCGCATGTGGTACACCCATTGCAGCGACGACCACGAGAACGCGAACGCGACATACGCGACCAGCACCGCCGACGCCGACCAGTCGAGCAGCCAGCCGGCCAGCAGCCAGGCGCCGACCGCGGCAAGCGTTTCGTAGCGGATGCGGCGGAAGTCGGCCGTCGTGAATTCCTTGAAGGCGGCCGCGTAGGTGTTGTCGTCGCCGCGCGCGGCGAGCCGCTGCATCGTGCGACCGGGCACCAGCGCAAGCACGAAACTGCCGACGAAACTGCCGAGCCAGATGCCGCCGAGGATCGCCGCGTAGTATTCGATGCGCTTGCGCAGCAGCGATTCGTCCGCGGTCGCGAAATCCGCGCGCTCGGCGCGCGTGCGGTTGCGTACGTGATGGCCGAGATGGTTCACGTGAATGAGTGTCGCGGCCGCGCCGAACATCGTGGACGCCCACCACATCATCATATAATTCGCGATCGGCCGGCGATGCCCGAACCCGTGGAAGGTTTCGTGCATCATCGAGAACACGCCCTGCATCACGAGGCAGAACGGCACGAGCACGAGCCACTTGATCGCGCCGGCGCCGGTATGTGAGAGCCAGGTGAGCGTGCCGGCCCACACCACGCTCTGCAGCGCGAGCACGAGCAGGTTCGCCCGGTCGTAACGTCGGGTCTGCGCGGCGGCGGCTTGCGCGCTCGGTCGGTTCATGGCTCGGAATGGCGGTTGTTTGCACGGGAGGATACAACAGATGCGTCAGCCGCCGGTAACGGCCCGCGGCCCGTCCCTGGCGGGGCGGAACTAGCATGCGGCCGTTTCGCCACCCGAGCACCGACAGCCCCGCGTCGCGCATGCCGACCCGCGACGTGCGCTTCGCGATCGACGAACGCATTCCGCGCTTCTGGTATCGCGGCACGTGCCATGTCACGCGCTTCTTCGACGCGTTTTCCGTGATGTTCCCGCTCGGCGAGCGCTTCTTCATCGAAAGCGTGCGGCCGTTTCGCGACCAGGTGGGCGGCGATGCATCGCTCGCGGCCGACGTCGACGCGTTCGTGCGGCAGGAAGCGTCGCATATCCGCGTGCACCGGCGCTACAACGCACGCCTCGCGTCGCAGCACGTGCCGGTCGACGCGCTCGAGGCGCTGCTCGAAACACGCCAGCGCAATGCCGCGCGACAGGTGGCGCCCGTCACGCGGCTCGCGCTGACGGCGTGCCTCGAGCACTACACGACGATCCTCGCGCACCGCCTGCTGAGCGACCCGGCGATCCTCGACGGCACCGATCCGACGATGGCGGCCGTGTGGCGCTGGCATGCGATCGAGGAAACCGAGCACAAGACCGTCGCGTTCGACGTGTTCACGGCGGCCATGCCGAACGCGGTGCGGCGCTATGTCGTGCGCTGCGCGGCCATGCTCGGAATCTCCGTCTACTTCGTGATCGACCTGATCTATTTCGTGCACCGCCTCGTCGCCGTCGACGGGCAGACCTGGAACCTGCGCGGCTGGCTGCAACTGCTGCGCTGGCTGTTCGTCGCGCCGGGCATCTTCACGCGCGTGATGCCGATGTGGCTGTTCTGGTTCTCGCCGCGGTTCCATCCCGACCGCCTCGACAGCGATGCGGCATTGCGCGCGGCACGCGCCGCACTCGAACCGTATCTGGCCACTGCCGAACCCGAGCCGGAGTCACACGCATGACACGCGCGCCGTGGACGCCCGACGGGTTCGACGACTGGCGGCGCCACTATCCGACGACGCCGTTCACGCGTGCCGTGCCGAACCTCGACCGGACCGACGCGTTCATCGAAGGCTGGACACGGCGCGCCGCCCGCCTGCCGCTGACGACGACGGTCGTGCTCGTCGCCGGGCTGTATTCGGAATGGCTGCCCGGCTGCAATCGCGGCGCGCGGCAGACGCTCGGCGCGGCCGGCTATCGCGTGCTGACGGTGCCGGTGCGTTCCGCGCGCGGCGTGTTTGATCAGGGCGCGCATATCGGTTCATACCTGCGCAAGCACCTGCCGGCCGGCGGCGAATTCGTCGCGCTTGCGCACAGCAAGGGCGGCATCGACACGCTCGCCGCGCTCGTCGTCGACCCGGCGCTGGCGGCGCGTTGTGCCGGCCTCGCGCTGATGCAGCCGCCGTGCGGGCCGTCCGCGATCGTCGATACGATCTTCCGCCACGGCATGCCGTCGCACGTGGCCGCACCGTGGCCCGACCGCATCGCACGCCGCATGCTGCGCACGCGCTGGGCCGACGCCGGCACGCGCGACATCAGCAGCCGGCGCGATCCGCGCGTCGGCGCAATGCTTGCCGCGCTGCCGCCCGACCTGCATCTCGTGCACGGCGTGAGCTGGTCCGTCGAGGCGTCCACGCGCTTCGATTCGCATCACGGGCGGCTGAACGGGCATCGTCCCGGCTGCGCGCACGACGGACAGTTCTATCTCGACCACCAGGTGATGCCCGGCATCCCGCAGGTCTGCCTGCCGCGGCTCGACCACGGCCAGCCCGTACTCGGCGGGCTCGGCTTCGACGCCGGCCGCTTCTGGCTCGCGTTCGCCGACCTGCTGCACGTCACGCGCGCTCAGACGAGGTAGATCTCGAAACCCGGCACGCGGCCGGCCAGCAGGCCGTCGATCGGCGCGACCGGCTCGCCGGTCGACAGCGTATAGAGATCCATCGGCGTACGCGTCGCGTGGTAGCGCGCGAGCGCCGGCCCGAGCGGATCGCCGTCGTACAGGCACAACTGCATCAGCGCATGGCTATTGCGCACGCGCAACCACGCGGCATCGAGCAGCGCCGCGAACACGGACGGATCGCGGTCGCGCACCTGCAGGTGCGTCAGATAGACGTCTCGCAACGGCTCACCGGGCGCCGCGATACGCGGGCGGCGCAATGCGGGTGCGACCGCATTGAATGCGACACGGACCGCCCGCAGCGGCAACGGCAGCCGTTCGAGCACGATCCGTTTGATCTCGCCCGCATCCCACGGCGCGACGCAGCCGACCAGGTTGTCGTACGCGTCGAGCGCCAGCAGGAACGCGTCGATGCCGAACGATGGCCACGTGTCGAGCCGTCGCGCGAATTCGTCCGCGGAGAACACGCCGCCGAACGGCTGGCGGCGCGATTCGGCATCGAGAAACGCGCGCAGTGCGTCCGCATGATGCGGCTGCGCATCGACGATCCGCACGCCCGGCACGCAACGCGGCACCGACGACAGCCCGCGCTGCGCGTAGATCGACACGTTCTCGTAGCCGTGCCAGTGCGTGAAACGCAGCCGGTTCTCGCGCCGCGAGCGGACCAGCGACTGCACCGCGAGCCGGTTATCGCGGATCATGCAGCAATACGCATGCTGCACGCCGGCGTCGGCGCGCAGCGTCGCGAAGCGCGCGCGCACCGAGTCGGTCCACTCGCGCGACAGCCGCCGGTCGTGCATCAGCCGCAGGTCGCCGAGATAGGCGACCGGCTGCGCGCGCTCGCCGAGATAGCCGTCGCGCACGACGAGGCTCGCAAGCCCCTTCAACGACGCACGCTCATCTTCCGCGAGCCAGACCTCATGATGCGGCGCGTGGCAGCGATGCAGCGCGAAGTAGTCAGGCGCACGATCGAAGCGCAGCGGCAGGCTGCCCTGCATCGCATGACGGGACTGGAAATCGAGAATGCGCGCGTTGTCGGCCGATTGCGCGAGACGGATCCGCATGCGCGTGGCTCACACCCCGTCGAACAGCCGGCGCGCAAGCGGCCGCAGGTTCGACGCCGACAGTTCGCACAGGCACACGAGTTCGTCGCCCTGTGCGTAGCCGGGATTGCGTGCGAGGAAGTAGTCGACGTCGGCCAGCCGCCGGTGCGCGGCCGGCACCTCCGCGAGCACGGGCGCAAGCCGGCCCTGCGGCGTGTCGAACGACAGCAGGCCGGTGGCGGAGTCGTACGCGTGCCCGTAGCGGCTCGCGGCCAGGTAATCCATCAGGTCCTGCGTGACCGGAGCGGTCAGGTGATCGGCACGCGGCGCGTAGTCGCGCGCGAACGCGCGCAGGTAGCGATAGGTGCGATGCCCCTTGCAGATCAGGAACCAGTACAGCGGCACGGCGGGTGCCTGCCGCCACACGTCGCCCGCGTGGCGGATCCACGCGAACGCGAGATGCTGCGTGCCCCAGTGCGCGGGATCGATGATCGTGTCGCCGGAAAAGATCACGCGGATCGACGCGTCGCGCCAGCGTGTCTCGTACTGCTTGAGCGTCGAGAAGCCCTGGATCGCGCCGCCGCCGTCGCGCAGCACGATGCAGTGCGTCTTGTCGCCGAGGTCGCGGTCGAACTGCGCACGAACCGTGTCGCAATAGGACGCCGCATACAACGAGAACATCCGGTCGATGTCGTCCGGGCCCAGGGCCGCACGTTCGACGGCGGTGGCACGCAACTCCATCGGGTACTCCTGCAAGACTGAACAGCTTGCTATGATAGCCCGTTACTCGCCTGCTCCCGCCATGTCCAACGCCGTTTCCCGCCTGGATGCGAACGACGCGCCGATCGCCCGGCCATGGCGGCTGCTCGTCGCCTATCTCGTCGTGACGGGCGCGTTCTACTCCTTCGTCACGCACCTGCCGCTCGGGCCGGTCACGATCATTCCGGCGAGCGCACTCGATCGCGCGGTTCCGCTGCTGCCCGGCACCGTGCCGCTTTACCTCAGCTACCTGTTCGTGATGCCCGCGCTCGTGTGGCTCGGGCGTGGCCGTGCATGGCTGCTGCCGGCGCTCTTCGCAGGCACGCTCGCGGCCGGCATTTGCCTCGTGTGCCATCTGCTGCATCCGACCGCCGTCGCATGGCCGCCCGCTCATGACGGCTGGATCGCGTGGCTGCAGCGGATCGACACGCCGCTTGCCGCGTCGCCGAGCGGGCACGTCGCGCTGCCGGTCGCGATCGCCATCGTGCTGCTGGCGCTGCGGCAACGGTCAGCCGTGCTGTTCGCCGCGTGGAGCGCGCTGCTGATGGTGACGGTCCTGACCACCGGCCAGCATCGTGCCGCCGACGTCGCATGGGGCGGCGCGACCGGTATCGCGGCCGGCGCGCTCACGCTCGCGCTGCTGCGCACCAAAGTCGACCTGCGCACGATGGCGGCCGCGCTGCTCGAATGGGCGTGCATCGTCGTGGCGATCCGGGTGGCCACCGCGCTCGGCGCGTGGTACCTGTATGCGCTTGCCGTACTCGTCGTCGCGACGCGGCAGCATGCGCTGTTCATCCTGTATCACGACGCGACCCACTATCACCTCACGCGCCGCCGCGGTTTCAACGACTTCCTGATCAACGTCGCGATCGGCGTGCCGGGGCTCGTGCCCATCGAGTTCTACCGGCCGCTGCATCTCGCGCATCACCGGCATCTCGGCACCGCGCAGGACCCGGAGCGGCAGTTCCTCTATCACGACCAGCCGTGGCAGTTCCGGCCGCTCGACGCATGGCCGCTTGCGCGGCAGTTCCTCGACGACCTGCTCGTGCTGAACATGGTGCGCAACATGGCGGCATTCCGGCGCGCGGGCGGACAGAACACGCGGCTCGGCCGGCCGTTCCTGGCAGCCGCGGCGGTGTGGGGAGTCATCGTCGCGCTGCTCGTATGGGCCTGTACCGTGCAGACGATCCTGCTGGTCGCCGCGCTGTGGTTCGTGACGCTGCTCACGCTGTCGGTCCTGCTGCAGAAGATCCGCAGCATGGCCGAGCACAGCGGCGGCCCGCACGCGACGCCCGGCTGGGCCGACTGGACGTATTCATGGCGAACGGGCTGGATCGGCCGCGTGTTCGTGTGGCCGTATCACATCAACCTTCATCTACAGCATCACCGGAATCCGGCGGTGCCGTGGCATGCACTGCCCGACGCGATCGACGAACACGAGCCGCAACTCGACGCACCGGAACTGGCCCGGCTGCTGTGGTCGGGCCTCCCGCCGAAGCCGTAACAAGCGACGGCGCGCCCGATGTCGCGCGCACCGCCCCTTCCTTCCCCGTTACTTCGCGATATACACACCCGACGTCGGGCACGTGCCCTGCGTATTGCCGTCCGTCACGAGCGATGCAGCGCTCGGGAACTGCGTGGTCGCATTCGTCTTCACCGCGATCCACGCTTCGGTGAAGTAGCTGACGCCATTCGTCTTCGTGCACTTCAGCGACACTGCGCTGCGCGTGTTGCTGCCGAATGCACCTTCGAACGCCGACAGCAACTGGTTACGCGTGACCGTCTTGCCCGCGTTCGCCTGCAGGAACGCGTTGAACGACGTGTTGCCGAGCCGGCTGATCATGCCGGACGCCTGGTTCCAGTACGCGTCGGGCGATGCCGAATTCGAGCAGGTGCCGTGTTTGAACCACTCGTGCTTGTCGAGGCACGACGCGACGCCCGGCATGTACGTCGACAGCGTGTTACGGGTCGCGCTGCTGATCGGGTACGCATCCATGCTGCACCACTGGTGCGCATTGTCGAGGTCGATGTCGTTCTGCGGCACGCCGCAGTAGAACGGCTGGTTGCCGTCGTAATTGTTCGGCCACAGGCCATGCAGCGACAGGCTCGTCGCCGCGTACGTGCCGGCGAGGTTCGTGCATTCGGGCGTGTCGTGCGACGCGCAGAAGCCGGGCTCCCACGACGCGGCGAGCAACAGGTAGTCGTAGCTGGTCTGCGCGGTGGCGTGCAGTGAAACGGAAGCGACGGCGAGTGCGGCAGCGGCGCGGGCGAGCGTCTTGAGCATGGCGTTTCCTCGGAAAAGGCTTGCGGTCGCGGGATGCGCCGCAAGGTTGTCGAATGTCTGCCCGCGATTGTTGCCGACGCAACATGGCACGAATGTGAAGGTGGACGAAAGATTTCCGGCGGCACGCGCACAGGTGCGGGTACGCGCCGGCGCGTCGCGCGCCGCGTCACATGTCTGAAGCGCGCCGCCGATGCGGCGGCACGCCGCCCCTCACGACCCGGTGCCCAGCTGCGTGCACGCGCGCGTGATCGATTCGGGGCCTTCGAGCGCGAGGATCTGCCACACGCCGATGCTGACGCGCTGGCGCGCCGCCGTCGACGCATCGGTCAGCAACGCCTCGACGCGCGGTGCAGCGTCCGGCGCCTGCTGCTTCAGCGCCGCGTGATGCCGCGCGCGCGACGCCGGTTCGGATTCGTAGACGTCGCACAGACGCACCATGCCGGCGAGACCGGCGAGGTCGTCATCCTTGTCGATCGCGCGCGGCTCGACCGGCGCGAGCCCCTTGCGCTCCGCCGCCGGCAGCTTGTTGCGCGCGCCTTCGTCGATCGACGTGGCGGAGGCCGGCGGCAGGCCGCCGATCGCCGCGACGATCCGGCTGCCCGCGGCGATCATGTCGCCCTGGCACTCGATCTTCTCGGCGGCCGCGACGTTCGAGCAGAACGACACCGACATGCGGTACACGTCGTCGCTCATGCGCGGCACCTCGTCCGCGCTCGCCTGCGCGAAGCCGGCGCTCGTCAGCGCCAGCGCGGCGGGAATCAGGATGCGGAAGGCTCTCGTCTTGTTCATTGTTGTTTACGTTGGGGGGTCTCGTGGCGGGCAACCTCGCGCGGCCGCACGGTGGCGGCCACAGTGACGCCGGGCCCGCGTCCGGCGGCATGCGCTCACTTCATCGACGCTGCCTCCGGTCCGCCGGGCGACAGCGCCGCGTGGTCCTGCTCGCGCCACGTGCGGCGCGACGTCATGATCGCCTTCACGGCCGAGCGCGCGACCTTCCACCACGCGAACGGCCGCGGGTCGGCGAGCATGCTCAGCGCGCGCGCATAGTCGAGCGTGAGCCCGGGCGTCCAGGCCATCGTCACCGCGCGCTTGCGGATCTGCGCGGCGACCCACAGCTCCGGCGTGAGCAGCAGCCGCACGAACGCGCCCCACCCGGCCCGCGCGCCCTTCAGCCGCCACACCGCGCCGTCGAGCGCGGCTTCGAGCGCGTTCGACACCGTGCTCGAGCAATTGCGGTGCGTGAGGTTGTACGTCACGTTCTGCCGGTACGACGTCCAGAAGGCATCCAGCTTCGACGGATCGTAGTTGCGGATCCGCACGCGCACGGTCGACGGGCACCACGCCTTCGATTCGGTCGCGTAGTCGGGCTGGAACAAGCCCGGCACGTCGTTTTCGCGGGTCGCGCGCAGGATGCGCGTGAATTCGTCCGGTGAACGATCGATTTCGACGCCTGGATACAGGCTGATATAGACGCCCTCGGGCGACTCCAGTGCCGCGTGCCCGGTGGAGATCACACCGTTGACGTCCACGGCCGCGATATAGCGGTCGATCACCGGATAGCGCTGCGCTTCGGCCTTCGACGTGCCGGTCGGCGTCCACACGTGCACGGTGAGCGCATGCTCGCCGTCGGCCGGCGGGCCGTCCCATTCGGATTGCGCGAAATGCGGCCGGTCGCGCGCGTCGTCGAGATCGGGCGCGAGCGCCGGCGCCGGCGACGTCGCGAACGCCGGATTGCGCGTCAGCCGCCGCACGCGCGCGGCGAGGCTCAGCATGTGCATCCCGCCGAACATCAGCAGCAGGCCGAGGCAGTACGGCACGGTGCCCACGTAGTGCGTCGGATACGGCTGGTAGAAAAAGATCGCCAGCAGGATCTCGACGACGCCCCATGCGAATGCGACGTTCCAGCGGCGATAGCGCACCATCCACGCTGCAGTGCACTGCAGCAGCCCGTCGACGAGGAACAGCGTGCCGAAGATCATCGACAGCAGGAAATGGCCATGGTGATGCCCCGCGAACACGAGCCCGGCGGCGACCACCACCACGATCCCCTTCACGTAGCGCAGGATGCGCTGCCCGCCGACGCCGCTGCCGGCCACGGCAAGCGTCGCGAGCCCCTCGATCAGGAACAGCCACGCAAAGATCTGGATCGGGAAGTGCAACGCGCCGTCGAGCGCATCGACGAAGATCACGACGCCCGCGACGACCCACACCCAGCCGAGCACGGTCAGGCCGCGCCAGCGGGTGCGCAAGTATTCGATGCCCAGCAGCAGCAAGACCAGTCGTACCATCGCGCGCTCTCGTCATTTTTTTGGGATACGCGCGGGTCACGCGTTTCCTGTCGTTTCGACCGTGCCTCGTGCAGAGTGCTGGCCGAAAAGCGGTAATTCGTACCGGCGCGTCATGCCTCGACATGACCGTGGGTGGCCGGTATCCCTCCGCACTGGCCGAATAATAAGATATGGCGGAGACGGTTGAAAGCGGCGGCGACAACGTCGTCGGCACGGCACGGTCAGGGGCCATCGACTGCTGCCACGGCAGATTTCCCGTTCGACAACGCGCAGTGGATCCGCCAGAATCCCGCTACGAGGGCATCGAAAGAACCGAACCGCACAAGACGGGACAAGACCATGACCATATCGATCGCACGCCGGTGCTGGCACGCCGCCTTGATCGCGGGCTGCATCGCGCTGCCGGGCTGCCACGAACCACCAGTACACACGGAACAGCCGCCGCCCGAGGATCCGTTTTTCAAGTCGGGGCTGGTTCGGGAACAGCCGTACGATGAAGCAGTATCCGGCTTCATGGTCACGAAAGACCATGCGAAGCTGATCGTGCTGGGCCGCCCCGTCCACTTCGTCCTCGATCTGCCCGACTCGCTGCGATCCGCCATGTCGGCAAGCTACCGGACATCATTGCGTTGGTCGTTCAACGGATTCCGGGCGGTGGGCGGCCATGTCAAAGGCCATTTCCGCGTCGTGCTGCCGGATGGCGCTTCAGCAATCGATCGGGTAACGGCGGCCGCGCATGGGTTTGTCGTCGTACACGACGGTCTCGCGCTCGAAGGCAGCATCGCCGGAATGCGTTACGCCACCCAAGGCTTCGAGATACCGCCCAAGGTGGCAGCGCAGCTGCTCGACCGGCCCTACACGATTGATGCCCGGCATGTGACGGAGGCCGTGGCAATCATGAATCTCGCGATCGAACCCACGCCGATCACGGCCACCGCCGACGGCAATCTTGTCCTCGGCGGCGCCGCGCTGGTTCCCGTCGAACTCGTCACGATTCAGGCGCCAACGGAATGACGATTCCCTCCATCGCCGCCGCAACGCGGCGCGAGCGCGATGCGCACCCCGAACGGAGCACCACCATGACCGCCTCACCGCTTCACGCCCCGCCGCTCGGCCCGCAACTCAAGCGCTGGCGCGCGCTGCATCGCGTCAAGCAGAGCCATGCGGCCGAGCTGTTCGGCGTCGCGCAATCGACGATCTCCCGCTGGGAAGCCGGCCGCCAGCAGATGTCGCCCGACGAGCGCGCGACCGCCGAGCGGTTGCTCGCCGCGCGCCTCGATTCGGCCGGCGATCACGCGCTCGCGCGGCTCGTCGCGGGCAGCGCGGGCCGCATGCACCTCGTGTGCGACCTCACGCACCGCCTGCTCGCTTCTTCTCCGGCGCGCGCGGCCGAATTCTCGCAACCGCTGTCGATGCTGCTCGGCACGTCGCTGTGGCGCTACGCAACGCCGGAGATCGTCCGCATGGAAACCGCGCTCGACACGCTCGGCTGGCATGACCACGCGGGGCCGCCGAGCGTCGAATTCGACACCGGTGCGAATGCATCGCGCGTCGTACCGATCCACGGCAGCATGTGCCGGTGGACGCGGATGACGCTGTCGGACGGCTCGGCCGTGCGGCTCGTGGAGACGCTCCAGGATGCGTGATTGCCGGGTCGCGATGAAGCACCGCATACCGGCAACGGTGCGGCAACCCTCAACGTGTCCGGCATGCCACGCAACCAATACCAACGTGAATGGCAGCACACCCAAGGGAGATGCCACATGTCGACGCTTGTCATGCGAGAACTCGTGATCGTCGCGTTCATTCTCTATACGGGCGCCGCCGTGCTGGTCGCGCTTCGCTCGGGTGTGGCCAACGCCGGCGGCAGGCGGGTGGCGCGCCGCAGCAGCCCCAGGCTGTTCCGCCTGATCGTCGGTATTCAAACGGGCTTCTTCGCGCTGTTCTGCTGGGCCGGGTTTTTCGTGAAGTAGCGGCCCGGCAAAGCGCCCCCGCCACGCATATTTCATGCGTGGACGACCCGCGCCCACCCGCATTACGCTAGGCGGCTCATCGCAAGGACGCCGACCATGACCCCCGATACGATCCACGTGCGGCTCGCTTTCCTGCGCGAAGCCGAACGCCTGAAGGATGTGCTGCGCAGCGGCCACACGTCGTCCGGGCGCGCGGAAAGCACGGCCGAACACAGCTGGCGGCTGTGCCTGATGGCGCTCGTGTTCGCCGACGCGCTGCCCGGCATCGACACGCTGAAGCTGCTGAAGCTGTGCATCGTCCACGATCTCGGCGAGGCGCTGCATGGCGACATTCCCGCGATCGAGCAAGCCGCGCACCCCGACAAAAGCGCGCAAGAACGCGACGACCTGCTGACGCTGACCGCATCGCTCGATCCCGCGCGGCGCGACGAGATCGTCGCGCTGTGGGATGAATACGACGCGGCGGCGACGCCGGAAGCACGCGCGGCGAAGGCGCTCGACAAGCTCGAGACGATCCTGCAGCACAACCAGGGCAGCAACCCGCCCGATTTCGACTACGCGTTCAATCTCGGCTACGGCCGCCGCTACACCGCCGCCGCGCCGCTGTTCAGCGCGATCCGCGACATCGTCGACGCGGACACGCAACGCCGGATCGACGCGGGCGGGCAGCGCGCGTAAGCTCGCGGGATCGGGCGTGCGGCACCGCGCACCCTGCCCGCACGAGGCGCTACGCATGACGCAGAACATCTACGACGACCCGGCCTTCTTCGAAGGCTACAGCCGCCTGAACCGCTCGATTCACGGCCTCGACGGCGCACCCGAATGGCCCGCGCTGCGCGCGTTGCTGCCCGACCTGCGCGGCCGCAACGTGCTCGACCTCGGCTGCGGCTACGGCTGGTTCAGCCGCTGGGCGGCCGACCAGGGCGCGGCAAGCGTGCTCGGCATCGATGTCTCCGAGCGCATGCTCGAACGCGCGGCCTCGACCGCCGCGCACCCGGCGATCACGTACCGCCGCGCCGATCTCGAAACGCTCGCGTTGCCCAACGCCGCGTTCGATCTGGCCTACAGCTCGCTCGCTTTCCACTACGTCGCGCACCTCGACACGCTGCTGCGCACGATTCATCGCGCGCTCGTGCCCGGCGGGCGGCTCGTGTTCTCGATCGAGCACCCCATTTATACGGCGCCGCGCCGGCCCGGCTTCGTCGTCGATGCGCAGGGCAACCGCGCCTGGCCGCTCGACGGCTACCAGCATGAAGGCGAACGCGTGACCGACTGGCTCGCGCCGGGCGTCGTCAAGCAGCACCGCACGCTCGGCACGCTCGTGAACCTGCTGATCGGCAGCGGCTTCACGCTCACGCACCTGGACGAATGGGGACCGACGCAGGCGCAGGTCGATGCGCTGCCCGCGCTCGACGAGGAACGCGACCGGCCGATGATGGCGCTCGTCGCGGCGCAGCGATAACGCACGTCAGCGCACGCCGCGACACGCACGCGGCCCCTCGCCCGCCGCGCTCACCGACCGCGGCAATCGCGCCGCACGGCCTCCGCTCCGGTGCGGCGTTCGCACAATTCAGCACAATTTCCACACGATTTGGCGTGATGTCCTCGCTTACCATGAGCGGCTGATTCGACTCGGCACGCCCGCGCGATGCGTACGCGGATGCCGTCGCGGGCAACCTGCCCGACAGGCGACGCCGACCGGATCGTCCCGCCCGGCCGCACGCATCGCCGGCACTGCCTGATCCTCGCCGCACGCTCATGACTCAGAAGACCCATCGCCGCCGGCGCATCGTGCTGGCTACCCTTGCCGTCGTGGCGATCGCCGCCGGCGTCACGCTGAAGGCGTGCGCGCCCGACAAGCATCCGCAATACCTGTCCGCGCCCGTCTCGCGCGGCGATCTCGAGAACGCGGTGCTGGCGACCGGCGCGCTTCAGGCCTTCAAGCAGGTCGACGTCGGTGCGCAGGTGTCGGGGCAGCTGAAATCGCTGAAAGTCAAGCTCGGCGACAAGGTGACGAAGGGCCAGTGGCTCGCCGAGATCGATCCCGTGATCTCGGAAAACGCGCTGCGCCAGGCGCGCGCCAGCGAAGAAAGCCTGCGCGCGCAACAGCAATCGACCGCCGCGCAACTCACGCAGGCGGAACTCGCGTTCAAGCGCCAGCAGGCGATGCTGCCCGACGATGCGACCTCGCGCGAATCGTTCGAGGCCGCACGCGCGACGCTCGACGTGCAGCGTGCGACCCTCGCGTCGCTCGCCGCGCAGATCCGCTCGGCCCGCATCCAGATCGAGACCGCGCAGGCGAACCTCGGCTACACGCGCATCGTCGCGCCGATCGACGGCGAGGTCGTCGCGGTCGTCACGCAGGAAGGCCAGACCGTGATCGCGCAGCAGCAGGCGCCGGTGATCCTGAAGCTCGCCGATCTCGACACGATGACCGTGAAGGCGCAGGTGTCGGAAGCCGACGTGATCCGCGTGCGTGCCGGCCAGACCGCGTATTTCACGATCCTCGGCGAACCGGACAAGCGTCACTACGGCAAGCTGCGCGCGATCGAGCCGGCGCCGCAGAACTATGCCGAAGCGCAGAGCCCGCTCGGCGGCGGTGCGGGCGGCGGCACGAAGCCGAATTCGGCCGTGTTCTACAACGCGCTGTTCGAAGTGCCGAACCCCGAGCATCGGCTGCGCATCTCGATGACCGCGCAAGTCAACATCGTGCTCGGCAACGCCCGCAACGCGCTCAGCATTCCGGCCGCCGCGCTCGGCGAAAAACGCAAGGACGGCACCTACGCGGTGCGCGTGCTGCGCCCCGACGGCAGCACGGAAACGCGCAGCATCCGCATCGGCATCAACAACAACGTGCGCGTCGAAGTCCTGGCCGGCCTGAAGGACGGCGAACGCGTCGTGATCGGCGAAGCGGCCGGTGACGACCACGCGCCGCTGGCGGACGTGGTGTGACGATGGGCCAGCCCCTGCTGAAACTCGCTGCCGTCACGCGACGCTTTCCGGCCGGCGACAAGGATGTCGTTGTCCTGAACAACGTCAACCTGTCGATCCACGCGGGCGAGATCGTCGCGATCGTCGGCGCGTCGGGCTCCGGGAAGTCGACGCTGATGAACATCCTCGGCTGCCTCGACCACCCGAGCGAAGGCACCTACACGGTCGGCGGCCGCGACACGCACATGCTCGACAGCGACGAGCTCGCGCAACTGCGTCGCGAGCATTTCGGCTTCGTGTTTCAGCGCTACCACCTGCTGCCGCACGTCGACGCCGTCGCGAACCTCGAGATGCCCGCGATCTATGCCGGCACGCCGCGCGCCGAACGGCACGCACGCGCACGCGAACTGCTCGCACGCCTCGGGCTCGCGGATCGTGCGCACCATCGGCCCGGACAACTGTCCGGCGGCCAGCAGCAGCGCGTGAGCATCGCGCGTGCGTTGATGAACGGCGGCCAGGTGATCCTCGCCGACGAACCGACCGGCGCGCTCGACACGAAAAGCGGCCAGGACGTGATCCGCATCCTGCACGAGCTGAACGCGCTCGGCCATACGATCGTCATCGTCACGCACGACCAGGCCGTCGCGCGCCACGCGAAGCGCATCATCGAGATCAGCGACGGCGAGATCGTCGCCGACCGGCCGAATCGGCACTATGCGGAAGCGCTCGCGGAAGCGGGCGTCGACGCAGCGGAAGCAGTACAAGCGACCGAAGCGGAAGCCAGCGCACTACCCGCCCGTGATCGCCACGACACGTTACCGCCGCCCGCACCGGTCGACACCGAGGCGCACGCCGATACCGAACCCGGCACGCGCACGCCACGCTTCGCCGCCGGCTCCGGCCGCTTCGCCGAGGCCTGCCGGATGGCGTGGATTGCACTCGTATCGCACCGGCTGCGCACGCTGCTGACGATGCTCGGCATCATTATCGGCATCACGTCGGTCGTGTCGATCGTCGCAATCGGCGAAGGCGCGAAGCGCTACATGCTCGACGAGATCGGCAGCATCGGCACGAACACGATCAACCTCTATCCGGGCACCGACTGGGGCGACAGCCGCGCGGACGCGATCCAGACGCTCGTGCCCGCCGATGTCGCCGCGCTCGCCGAGCAGCCGTACGTCGACAGCGCGACGCCCGAAACGTCGCGCACGCTGCTGCTGCGCTACCGCAACGTCGACGTGACTGCGCTCGTGAGCGGCGTCGGCGACCGCTTCTTCCAGGCGCGCGGGATGCGCTTCGCGCAGGGTGTCGCATTCGACGAGGACGCGGTGCGCCGCCAGGTGCAGGTGGCCGTGATCGACCAGAACACGCGCCGCAAGCTGTTCGGCGCGACGCGCAACCCGATCGGCGAAGTGATCCTGATCGACAACGTGCCGTGCGTCGTGATCGGCGTGACCGCCGACAAGAAGAGCGCGTTCGGCAGCGTGAAGAGCCTGAACGTGTGGGTGCCGTACACCACCGCGAGCGGGCGCCTGTTCGGGCAACGCCATCTCGACAGCATCACCGTGCGCGTGCGCGACGGGCAGCCGAGCGCCGCCGCCGAGAAAAGCCTCGAAAAGCTGATGACGCAGCGCCATGGCCGCAAGGACTTCTTCACGTACAACATGGACAGCGTGGTGAAGACCGTCGAGAAGACCGGCCAGTCGCTCACCTTGCTGCTGTCGCTGATCGCGGTGATCTCGCTCGTCGTCGGCGGGATCGGCGTGATGAACATCATGCTGGTGTCGGTCACCGAGCGTACGCGCGAAATCGGCATCCGGATGGCGGTCGGCGCGCGCCAATCCGACATCCTGCAGCAGTTTCTCGTCGAGGCCGTGCTCGTCTGCCTGCTCGGCGGCACGATCGGCATCGCGCTGTCGTTCGGGCTCGGCGCGCTGTTCTCGATGTTCGTCGTGCAGTGGAAGATGGTGTTCTCGGCCGGCGCGATCGTGACCGCGTTCGTCTGCTCGACGCTCACCGGTGTGATTTTCGGTTTCATGCCCGCGCGCAACGCATCGCGGCTCGATCCGATCGATGCGCTCGCGCGCGATTGAAGAAAGACCTGTCATGACGCATTCCTCACCGCTTCACCGCCTGGGCGCAGTCACGTGCGCGGCCGCGCTGCTCGCCGGCTGCGCCGGCGCGCGCCACGAACCGCTGCCCCCTGTCGCGATGCCCGCGAACTGGGAGGCACCGGTTTCCGCCAATGCACCGGCCACCACACGCGACTGGTGGCGCAGCTTCGGCGATCCGCAACTCGACGCGCTGATCGACGACGCGCTGCGTGCCAACAACGACCTCGCGATCGCGGCGATCCGCGTGTACCGCGCGCAACTGCAAGCCGGGCTCGCGGATACGAACCTGACGCCGAACGTGTCGGTCGGCGCGAACGGCGCCGTGTCGCGCACGCTCGATACGCACCGGATGAGCCGGACGAGCGGCGTGACCGGTTCGCTCAGCTATGAAATCGACCTGTGGGGCCGGCTGGCCGCGCTGCGCGACGCCGCGCGCTGGGAAGCCGACGCGACGGCCGCCGATCTCGAAGCCGCGCGGCTGTCGCTGATCGGCACGACGGCGTCGCTGTACTGGCAGATCGGTTATCTGAACCGGCAGATCGCGCTCGGCGACGCGAACATCGCGTATGCAGTCCGCACGCTCGCGGTCGTGCGGTCGCGGCACACGGCCGGCGCCGTGTCGGGGCTCGATCTCGCGCAGGCCGAACAGAGCCTCGCCGCGCAACGCGCCGCGCAGACGCAACTGATCCAGCAGCGCACCGAGAATCGCCACGCGCTCGCGATCCTGTTCGACCGGCCGCCGCAGCAGCGCGCGGCCGAGCCATCCGCACTGCCCGTCGCGGCGCCGCCGGAAGTCGTGGCCGGCCTGCCCGCGAGCCTGCTCGGCCGGCGTCCCGACCTGCGCGCGGCGGAATTCCGGCTGCGCGAATCGCTGGCGCAAGTCGACGCGACGCGCACGAGCTTCTATCCGACCTTCACGCTGACCGGGCAGGCCGGTACGTCGAGCACGAGCCTCGAGCGCGTGCTGATGAATCCGGTCGGCACGCTCGGGCTCGGCCTGGCACTGCCGTTCATCCAGTGGAACACGATGCAGCTGCAGATCAAGGTGTCGAAGTCGCAGTACGAGGAAGCCGTCGTCGGGTTCCGCCAGAAGCTCTACACGGCGCTCGCGGAAGTCGAGAACGCGCTGTCGGCGCGTGTGCAGCTCGAACGCGAAGCCGAGCAGCGCGCGCTGTCGCTGACCCAGGCGCAGCGCGCCGAACAGCTGGCCGCCGCGCGCTTCGCGGCCGGCGCGACCGCCGTGCAGCCGTGGCTCGACCAGCAGCAGCGGCTGCGCGACGCGCAAAGCGCCGACGAACTGACGCGCCTGAACCGGCTCAACAACCAGATGACGCTGTACCGCGCGCTCGGCGGCGGGATGTCCTGACCGAAGCGCGCACCGGGCCGGCCGCGCCGATCAGGCGCGGTGTCATTCACACACGGGCGCTCTGCGCCGCGCCGGCGCGAACGCCACCGCGCTCGCCGTCGCGAGCACGGCCACGCCCGCCGCGCCGTACACCATCACCCAGCCGAATCCGTGCACGAGCGCCGCGTGCAACGCCGCGCCGCTCGGGTCGGCCTGCGCGAGCGCCGGTGCGATCTCGTGCAATCCGTCCGTGCGGCCCGACGCAATCTCCTGCGCGAGCCGGCGCAGCGCCGCATCGCCGATCGTGCCCGCGACACCGCCCTTCAGGCTCGCGACGATCCCCGCGACCAGCACGAAACCCATCGCCGCGATGTTCAGCGCGAGCGAGATCATCCGCGCGCTCATGTCGATGCCCGACGCCATCCCGGCCCGCGAGCTCGGCACCGCACCCGTCGTCGTGTTGGTCACGGGGGTATTCGTGAGCCCGAGCCCGATGCCGGCGATCACGCAGCCGGGCAGCATCGTGATCCAGCTGGCGTGGTCGGCCGCGCTGCCGATCCGCATCAGCGCGAACCCCGCGGCGATCGTGAACAGGCCGCCCGGGATCACGACGCCCGGCCCGTAGCGCAGCGCGAGCCGTTCGCCGAACGGCGGCGCGACCAGCGTCGGCAACGTGTATGCGAGCAACGCGAGGCCGGCCGTCACGCTGTCGTAGCCGAGCGCGACCTGGAACCAGATCGGCAGGTAGATCATGAACGGCCAGAAGCTGAAGTTCATCCCCATCGAACCGAAGATCGCGCCGGTGAACGCGCGAATCCGGAACACCGAGAAATCGAACATCGGCCGCGCACTGGCGCGTTCCGCGATGAAGAAGCCGGCCAGCGCCAGCACGGTCGCGCCGAGCACGCTGAGGCCGGCCGCGCTGGTCAGCCCGAGCGCCGCGCTTTGCGTGATGTAGAACGCCAGGCCGAGCACCGCGAGCGACAACGTGACGATGCCTGCGACGTCGAGCCTGCCCGCGTGCGGATCGCGCGACTCCTGCACCGCGCCGCCGATCAGCACGAGCGCGACGGCCGCGAGCGGCGCATGGACGAGGAACACCCACGGCCAGCTTGCCAGCGCGACGATCGCGCCGCCGACGATCGGCCCGAACCCGAGCCCGATGCCGAACACGATCCCCCAGATCCCGAACGCACGGCCACGCTCCCGGCCCTCGCGGAACTGGTGCGACAGCACCGCAATCTGGCAGATCAGCATCGCGCCGCCGCTGGCGCCCTGCAGCAGCCGCCCCGCGACGAGCATCGGCACGTTCGGCGCGAGCCCGCACAGCAGCGACGTCGCGCCGAACAGCACGGTGCCGATCACGTACACGCGCTTGCGGCCGAACCGGTCGGCGAGCGTGCCGGCGGCCATCAGCACGGTCGTGCACGCGATCGTGTACGCGTTCATGATCCACTGCATGCCGTTGAAATCGCCATGCAGCACGTGTTCGAGCGTCGGCAGGATCACCGGCACGCTCGAGATCTCGAGGCCGAACATCAGCGACGTGAGACAGACGGCCGCGAGCGCGACCGCATTCCTGCGGGAGTCGGATTGCGTCATGCGTATTGCGCCGCGACCCGGCAACGGGCCGCGCGCCTCCAGGTAAGAGGGATGCTCCGCGTGCGGCCGGCGACGCACGCTGAACAGGAATCGGTACTATAGTGAGAATCTTCATCCCCATTGACGCACGGATTTCTCCAGACTGGGGAATTTCAGGACTCAATCCCGCCCATGACCGACAGACTCGACGGTGTAACGACCTTCGTCCAGGTAGTGGAATCGGGCAGCTTCGCGCTCGCCGCGGAGCGCCTCGATATGACGCGTTCGGCCGTCGGCAAAGCGATCGCGCGGCTCGAGAAGCGGCTCGGCGCGCGGCTGCTGCAGCGCACGACGCGCAGCCAGAGCCTGACCGACGACGGCCAGGCGTACTACGACCGGTGCGTGCGCGCGCTCGCGGAACTGGAAGCGGCCGAAGCCGACCTCGACTGCGGCCGCAACGAGCCGCGCGGCAAGTTGCGCCTGAGCGTGCCGCTCGCGTTCGGGCATCACTGCGTGACGCCCATCGTGCTCGATCTCGCGCGCACCTATCCGCATTTGCGGATCGACGTGTCGATCACCGACCGTTTCGTCGATCTCGTCGAGGAAGGCATCGACCTCGCGGTGCGGATCGGCACGCTCGCGGACAGCACGAGCCTCGCGGTGCGGCGGCTCGGCACGCAATACGGCAGCCTCGGCGCGGCGCCGTCGTATCTCGCCCGCCACGGGATGCCGAAGACGCTCGACGACCTGAAAGACCACCGGACGATCGCGTATTCACGCTCGGGCGTGGTTCAACCGTGGGACTTGCGTGCGCTGGACGGCTCGACGGTGCGGGTCGACATGCCGCACCAGCTCAGTTTCGACGACGTGCAGGCGATCGCGGCGGCCGGCGCGTCGGGATTCGGGATCGCGTGGCTGCCGAGCTGGCTGCTCGATCATTACGTGAAGCGCGGCGAGATGACGGTCGTGCTCGACCGCTGCTTCGTCTGCGAAGGCGACATCCACGCGATCTGGCCGAAGACGCGCTACCTGCCGCGCAAGACGCGCTGCGTGATCGACGCGCTCGCGCAGGCGGTGCCGCCGATGATCGAACGGTGAGGTGAGACGGGATGGGATGGGATGAAATGAATCCGACGCGCCGCGGGGGCGCGTCGGAGCATCACGCCGCGCCGAGATCGGCCAGCGGATGCGCGAACAACTTCCACGGCGACGTCAGGAAATGCCGCACGCGTTCGGCGCGCAGCTCGACGAGCGACGCGGGTGCCCAGCGCGGCTTGCGATCCTTGTCGACCAGATGCGCGCGCACGCCTTCGCAGAAGTCGCCTTCCTCGATCGCGCGCGCGACGATGCCGAGCTCCATCCGGAACGATTCGGCCAGCGTCATCTGGCGGCCGCGCAGCAGTGCCTCGCGGGTCACGCACAGCATCGTCGGCGAGTGGCCGGTGAGCGCATCGAGCGTCGCCTGCAGCCATTGACGGTGCTCGCGCGACAGCTCCTCGCGCGCAAGATCCTGCGTCAGCGTCGCGACGATCCGCTCGACGGTCGAGCGCTTGTCGAAGTGACGCACGATCCACGGCATCTGGCTGTCGAGCGCCGCGTGCGGCACGACGTTGCACGGCGGCTCGAACACCTTGCGCAGCAACGGCAATGCATCGCCTTCCCACTTGACGCTTTCGATGCGCGTCTCGAACGTGTCGAGCCACGCGGACGGCACGCACAGATCCGCGAGTTTCGCCGTAAGTGCGTCGGCGCCCGACAGCATCGCGCCGGTCAGCCCGACGTACAGCTCGAGTTCGGCCGGCATGCGCGACAGGAAATGCGTCGCGCCGACATCGGGCACGAGGCCGATGCGCGTCTCCGGCATCGCGATCTTGCTGCGCTCGGTCGCGACACGCAGCGCCGCGCCCTGTGCGAGGCCCATGCCGCCGCCCATCGTCACGCCGTCCATCAGCGCGACCACCGGCTTCGGGAACGTATGGATCGCGTAGTCGAGCCGGTATTCGTCGACGAAGAACGGCAGCCAGGTTTCGCGCTGCGCGACCATCCGGTACAGCGCACGCACGTCGCCGCCTGCGCAGAAACCCTTCTCGCCCGCACCGCGCAGCACGACCGCGACGATCTGGTCGTCGTTGCGGCAGCGCTCGAGCAGCGCGGCCAGCTCGCCGATCATCGGGTACGACAGCGCATTGAGCGCGGCCGGCCGGTTCAGCGTGATCAGCGCCACGCGGTTCACCACGCGGAACAGCACCTCCGGTGCCTGCTCCGCGAACGCGTCGTGATTCGTCACCGGCGTGCTCATCGTTGCGGCTCTCCGTCGTTGTGCCACTGCGGCGCGCGCTTGCCGAGGAATGCAGCCACGCCTTCGCGCGGATCGTTCGTGTCGAACAGGTCGACGAAACGTTCACGCTCGACCGCGAGCGCCGCGCCGCGCGGCACGCCGCGGCGCGCGAGGCCGATCAGCTCCTTGCTGTAAGCGACCGCATGCGGGCTCTGCCGGGCGACGTTGCGTGCCAGCGCCAGCGCGGCATCGCGCGATGCGCCCGACGCCACGACGTCCTCGACGAGGCCGATCCGCAGTGCGGTGGCCGCGTCGACGCGCGCGCCGGTCAGGATGATCTTCTTCGCCCAGCCTTCGCCGACGAGCCAGGGCAGCGTCTGCGTGCCGAGGCCGCACGGCAGCAGGCCGACCGACGGTTCGGGCAGCGCCATCTGCGCATGCGTCTCCGCGATCCGCAGGTCGCACGCGAGCGCGCATTCGAGCCCGCCACCCATCGCGTAGCCGTTGATCGCCGCGATCGTCACGACGCGCGCGTCGTGCAGCGCCTCGAACGCCGCGCCGAACCGCGACGCCATCGCGCGTGCCACCGCGCGGTCGCCTTCGGCGAACGTGTTGAGATCGGCACCCGCGCTGAAGAACTTCGGGCCGTCGCCGGTGATCACCAGCGCGCGCACGCGCGGGTTCGCATTCAGTTCGGCGACGGTTTCCTGCAGTTGCCGCAGCCCGTCGGCGGTAAAGGCGTTCGCGGGCGGACGCTTGAGCGTCGCGCACGCGATCGCGCCGTCGTCGACGTAGTCGAGTTCGATCATCACGCGTCCTTCTTCGTTGCCGGTTGGTACAGGCGGATCACCGCCGAGAAATCGAGCTGGCCGTCGCCGCGGCTGCTCATCGTCTGGTACAGCTGCTGCGCGAGCGCGCCGAGATAGACGGGCTGGCGCGCCTGCTTCGCGGCATCGTTCGCGAGGCCGAGATCCTTCAGCATCAGGTCGGTGCCGAAACCGCCCGAGTAACCGCGCGACGACGGCGCGGTCTCGATCACGCCCGGATACGGGTTGTACGTATCCGAACTCCAGCAGCGGCCCGTCGACGTATTGACGATGCCGGCCAGCACCTTCGGGTCGATGCCGAGCGCGACGCCGAGCGACATCGCCTCCGACACGGCCGCCATCGAGATGCCGAGCACGAGGTTGTTGCAGACCTTCGCGACCTGCCCCATCCCCGTCGCGCCGCAGTGGACGATGTTCTTGCCCATGCCCGCGAGCACCGGCTTCACGCGCTCGAAATCCGCATCGCTGCCGCCGACCATGAAGGTCAACGTGCCGGCCGCCGCGCCGCCGGTGCCGCCCGACACGGGCGCATCGACGAACGCGCCGCCGTGCTCGCGCACGAGCGCGCCGAACGCCTGCGCGCTCGCCGGGTCGATCGTGCTCGAATCGATCACGGTCGCGCCCGCGCCGAGGCCGGCGAGCACGCCGTTCTCGCCGGTGAGTACCGAGCGCACGTGCGGGGCGGCCGGCAGCATCGTGATGACGAACGTCGCGCCCGATGCCGCATCGCGCGGCGACGCGGCCACCTGTGCGCCGGCGTCCTGCAGCGCGCGCAATGCGTCGGCGCTCAGGTCGAACGCATGTACTTCATGGCCTGCTTTCAGCAGGTTCAGCGCCATCGGCGCGCCCATGTGGCCAAGGCCGATAAAACCGATTTTCATGTTCGTGTCCTCCGCCGCTCAATGCAGCCGGATCGTCGTATTCACCGGGCCGGCCGTCGTGTCGTCGTCGAACCAGCGCGCGGTGACCGTCTTGGTCTGCGTGTAGAACTGCACGACCTGCTTGCCGTACGGGCCGAGATCGCCGAGCTTCGAGCCGCGCGAACCCGTGAAGCTGAAGAACGGCACGGGCACCGGAATCGGGATGTTGATGCCGACCTGGCCGATGTCGATCTCGCTCTGGAACTTGCGCGCAGCCGCGCCGCTCTGCGTGAACAGGCCCACGCCGTTGCCGAACGGATTCGCGTTGACGAGCGCGATCGCGTCGTCGAGCGTGTCGGCTTCCATCACGACCAGCACGGGCCCGAAAATTTCATGCGTGTAGACCGACATGTTCGTCTTCACGCCCGAGAAGATCGTCGGACCGACGAAATTGCCCTGCTCGTAGCCGGGCACCTTCACGTCGCGGCCGTCTAGCTCGAGCTTCGCGCCTTCCTTCACGCCCGCGTCGATCAGCGACAGGATGCGTTCCTTCGCGGCCTTCGACACGACCGGCCCGACGTCCGTGCCGGCTTCCGCGCCCGCATTGACCTTCAGCGCCTTTGCCTTCGCGACGATGTCCGGCAGCCAGTCGCGCGCGTTGCCGACGAGCACCGCGACCGACGTGGCCATGCAGCGCTGGCCGGCCGCGCCGAAGCCGGCGCCGACGAGCGCGTTGATCGCCTGCTCGCGGTTTGCATCGGGCAGCACGACGGCGTGATTCTTCGCGCCCATCATCGACTGCACGCGCTTGCCGTGCGCGCTGCCGAGGTTGTACACGTGCGTGCCGACCGCCGTCGAGCCGACGAACGAGATCGCCTTCACGAGCGGATGCGTGCAGATCGCGTCGACGACTTCCTTGCCGCCGTGCACGACGTTCAGTACCCCTTTCGGTACGCCGGCCTCGACCGCGAGTTCGACGAGCTCCATCGTCGACAGCGGATCCTGCTCCGACGGCTTCAGCACGAACGTGTTGCCGCACACGATCGCCATCGGAAACATCCACAACGGAATCATCGCGGGGAAGTTGAACGGCGTGATGCCCGCGCACACGCCGAGCGGCTGGCGCAGCGTGTAGGTGTCCACCCCGCCCGCGACGTTCTCCGCGAACTCGCCGAGTTGCAGCGAACCGATCGAGCACGCGTGCTCGACCACTTCGAGGCCGCGGAAGATGTCGCCTTCGGCATCGGGAATCGTCTTGCCCTGCTCGGCCGTCAGCGTCTTCGCGATGCGCTGCTGGTTCGTGCGCACGAGATCCTGGAACTTCAGCATGATGCGCATGCGCGCGGCGATCGGCGTGTTCTTCCACGTCGCGAAGGCGGTGTGCGCGGCCTGCACGGCCGCGTCGACTTCCGCGACGGTCGCGAACGGCACGCGCGCGAGCACCTGCTGCGTCGCCGGGTTGACGATGTCGCGCCACTCGTTCGTGGCGGACTCGACGAAGGCGCCGTCGATCAGCAGCTTGACCGTCGGCACGTCTTTCGAATTCGCGTTCATCGATCCAATCTCCTGGCAGAGGGCCGCGAAGCGCGATATCGCCGCGCGGCCGGTTCAATTCGGCTGCGGGCGGCGGCCGCGGAATGCGGCGCGCACAGCCCGCGGTCACGTCACTTCAGTTCGGCGGCGAAATCCTCTTCCCAGTATTCGCCGGGCATCCGTTCACTGGCATCGTCGCCGCGCTCGATCTCGCGGCGACGCAATTCGACGCGGCGGATCTTCCCCGAGATCGTCTTCGGCAGCTCCGCGAACTGCAGGCGGCGAATGCGCTTGTACGGCGCGAGCTTCTCGCGCGAGAAGCGGAAGATGTCCAGCGCGAGTTCGGGGCTCTCCTCGTAGCCCTGCCGCAGCGTGATGAAGGTCTTCGGCACCGACAGCCGCACGGGGTCGGGGCTCGGCACGACGGCCGCCTCGGCGATCGCCGGATGCTCGATCAGCACGCTTTCGAGTTCGAACGGGCTCAGCCGGTAGTCGGACGACTTGAACACGTCGTCCGCGCGGCCGATGTACACGTAGTAACCGTCGTCGCCGCGCATCGCGATGTCCGACGTGCGGTAGTGGCCGTCGCGCATCGCGTAGGCCGTCGCGTCGGGGTTGTTCGCATAGCCTTTCATCAGCCCGACCGGGCGCGTGACGTCCGCGCCGATCGGCAACGCGACCTCGCCTTCGGTCACCGGCGTGCCGTCCGGGTCGAGGAGCTCGATCCGGTAGCCCGGCAGCGGCCGGCCCATCGAGCCCGCGACGACCGGCTGGCCCGGCGAGTTGCCGATCAGGCAGGTCGTCTCGGTCTGGCCGTAGCCGTCGCGGATCGCGATGCCCCACGCCTTCTTCACGCGCTCGATGATCTCGGGATTCAGCGGCTCGCCCGCGCCGACGATCTCGCGCAGCTTCACGTCGAACGACGCGAGCGGCTGCTGCACGAGCATGCGCCACACGGTCGGCGGCGCGCACAGCGTCGTCACCTGGTATTTGACGAGCGCATCGAGCACGACCTTCGGCTCGAAACGCGCGTAGTTGAAGGCGAACACGCACGCCTGCGCATTCCACGGCGCAAAGAAGCAGCTCCACGCGTGCTTGGCCCAGCCCGGCGAGCTGATGTTCCAGTGGATGTCGCCCGGTTGCAGGCCGACCCAGTACATCGTCGACAGATGGCCGACCGGGTAAGTGCGGTGCGTATGCTCGACGAGCTTCGGCTTCGACGTCGTGCCCGACGTGAAGTACAGCAGCATCGGATCGTTCGCGTGGGTGATGGCGTCCGGCTCGAAATCGGCGCTCGCCGCATAGCCGTCGTTCATCGCGAGCCAGCCCGCGCGCGGCGCGCCGGCGACGATCTTCTGCGCGAGGCCGAGATCCGGCTGTTCGAACTTGGCGGTTTCGTTCTCGTCGACGATCGCGTATTTCGCGCCGCCGATCTGCACGCGATCGCGTACGTCGTCGGGCGACAGTTGCGTGGTGGCCGGCAGCACGATCGCGCCGAGCTTCATCGCGGCGAGCATCGCGTCCCACAGCTCGACGCGGTTCGGCAGCATCAGCAGGATCCGGTCGCCGCGCACGACGCCGATCGAACGCAGCCAGTTCGCGATCCGCGACGAGCGCTCGGACATCTGCGCGAACGAATACGGATCGCCCGTGCCGGTCGCCGCGTCGACGATCCACAGCGCGGGCTGGTCGTTGCCGCGCGCCATCGGGTCGAAGTAGTCGAGCGCCCAGTTGAATGCGTCGAGCACCGGCCACTCGAACTCGCGGTACGCGGTCTCGTAGTCGGTGCGATGGCGCAGCAGAAAGTCGCGCGCGTCCAGGAATGCCTGTACCGTCATCGTGTCCTCCAGTCTCCATGCGTCGAACCGGACATGCGCTGCAGCCCATGCCCGGTTGCCTCCGTTGCGGCGCACGGTCACGTCGTTGCGTGCCGCGTTCGCCGCGCTGCCCTCGTGCCCTGCGCGATGTCGTCGCCGGGGTAACCGCCGCGGCTCAAAGCTGCCGAGCGATCACCATCCGCTGCACTTCGCTGGTGCCTTCGTAAATCTGCGTGATGCGCGCGTCGCGATAGTGACGCTCGACTTCGTAATCGACCAGGTAACCGTAGCCGCCGTGGATCTGGATCGCGTCCGAGCACACGCGTTCGGCCATCTCGGATGCGAACAGCTTCGCCTGCGACGCTTCCGACAGGCACGGCAGCCCGGCGGTGCGCAGCTTCGCCGCGTGATGCACGAGCAGGCGCGCGGCGTTGATCTGCACGGCCATGTCGGCGAGTTTCTGCTGGATCGCCTGGTGCTCGGCGATCGGCTTGCCGAACTGCACGCGCTCGCCCGCATAGCGGCGTGCCTTGTCGAATGCGGCGCGCGCGATGCCGAGCGCCTGCGCGGCGATGCCGATGCGTCCGCCCTCGAGGTTCGACAGCGCGATCTTCAGCCCTTCGCCGCGATTGCCGAGCAGGTTCTCTTCGGGAATCGCGCAGTTCTCGAACGTGATCGGGCACGTATCCGACGCGCGGATGCCCATCTTCTTCTCGGGCTTGCCGACGATGAAGCCCGGCGTGTCGGTCGGCACCAGGAACGCGGAAATGCCGCGCTTGCCGGCTTCCGGGTCGGTCATGGCAAAAACGATCGCCACGCCGGCACGCTGGCCGTTGGTCACGAACTGCTTCGCGCCGTTCAGCACCCATTTGCCGTCGCGCAACTCCGCACGCGTGCGCAGGTTGTTCGCCTCGGAGCCGGCGTGCGGCTCGGTCAGGCAGAACGCGCCGATCACGCGGCCGGACGCCATGTCGGCCAGCCAGCGATCCTTCTGCGCCGGCGTGCCGAAGCCGAGGATCGGCCCGCAGCCGACCGAGTTGTGCACGCTCATCATCGTCGCGCACGCGGCGTCGCCGGCGGCGACCTCTTCCATCGCCAGCGCGTAGGCCACGTAGTCCGTATACGAGCCGCCCAGCTCCTGCGGCACGATCATCCCGAGCAGGCCGAGCTCGCCGAGCTGCGCGACGATCGCGTCGGGCAGGTGCGCGTCGTGGTCCCACTGCGCCGCGTTCGGCGCCAGCATCTCGGTGGCAAACGCGCGCGCGGCGTCGCGGATCATCCGCTGGTCTTCGGTGTAAAGCTCGTCCATGGTGCTGCTGTCTCCCGCGGCCGCCGGGCGCGACCGTCCTTGCGTTTCGATGCAACAAGTGTAGGCAAGCCCGCGCGACTGTTCGATGCTCGCGTCGCTCATTTACACTGAGCGTTTTTGCCACACCGGCGGCACGGATGAAGCAGGAAGACAAGGGAACCGTCGCGATCAGCCTCGTCGCTTACAGCGTCGCGCTCGCGACCCGGCGCGGCGTCGCGGCCGAGCCGCTGCTCGCGCAGGCCGGCATCGCGCCCGCGCTGCTCGGGCAGCCGCGCGCACGGGTGTCCGCGCAACAATACGGCGCGCTGTGGAACGCGATCGCGCGCACGCTCGACGACGAGTTTTTCGGGCAGGATCGCCACCCGATGCGCAGCGGCAGCTTCATCGCGATGAGCCAGGCGGCGCTGTCCGCGCGCGACGGCCTGCACGCGATGGCGCGCGCGGTGAATTTCATGCACTGCGTGCTCGACGATCTGCATGCGGAGCTCGACGCGACTCCGCAGCGCGTGCGGCTGCGCTTCGTGCACCGCAACAACGGCGCGACGCCGGCGATGTTCACGTACGCGACCTATTTCATCATCGTGTACGGGCTCACCTGCTGGCTGATCGGGCGGCGCATCCCGCTGCTGCATGCGAGCTTCCGCTGCGACACGCCACCCGCCGACCACGAATACCCGTCGATGTTCTGTGACGACATGCGCTTCAACGAGCCCGATTCGTATGTCGATTTCGATCCCGAATTCGCGACGCTGCCGGTCGTGCAAAACGCGAAGACGCTCAAGACGTTCCTGCGCAACGCGCCGGCCAGCTTCATCGTCAAGTACCGCAACCCGAACGCGCTCGCGCAGCGCGTGCGCGCGGTGCTGCGCGGGATGCCGCCCGCGGCGTGGCCGGGCGCCAGCGGGATGGCCGCGCGACTGCATGTGGCCGAGGCCACGCTGCGCCGCAAGCTGCACCAGGAAGGCCACGCGTACCAGTCGATCAAGGACATGCTGCGGCGCGATCTCGCGTTCGAGGCGCTGGCGGACCCCGCGCGCACGATCGCCGATGTCGCCGCCGCGACCGGTTTCGCGGAACCGAGCGCGTTCTACCGCGCGTTCCGCAAATGGAGCGGGCGCAGCCCCGCCGACTACCGCGACGAAGTGCTCGCGCGGGGCGGCGGCGCGAGCTGAAGCCGGCCGGCACGGCTGTCGCTTCGCGCTTTGTGCCGAAACCGCCTAATCTTTAAGCATCGGGCCCAGGCCCTTTCCGCCAGCCGGACGGCACGCGGCCGCGCGCCGCCCGGACGCCGCGATGCACTTTTATCGTCACGGGCCGTCGCCGGCGCCTGCCACGCCCGGCGGCCACCCTCGTCACCCGCTGTCCGCGCGGGTCGCGCGCGCCGCGCTGTTCGCGGCGCTGCTCGTCGTGTGCGCCGCTGTCGCCGCGCCGCCACCTGCCGAAGCCCCCGCCGCCGCCCGCCCGGTGGTCGTGATCCCGATCAACGGCGCGATCGGCCCGGCCAGCGCCGATTTCATCGTGCGCTCGCTCGACCGCGCGGCCCGCCAGCACGCGCCGCTCGCGATCCTGCAGCTCGACACGCCCGGCGGCCTCGACACGTCGATGCGGCAGATCATCAAGGCCATCCTCGGCTCGCCGGTGCCGGTCGCCGCGTTCGTCGCGCCGGGCGGCGCGCGGGCCGCGAGCGCGGGCACCTACATCGTCTATGCCAGCCACTTCGCGGCAATGGCGCCCGGCACCAATCTCGGCGCGGCGTCGCCCGTGCAGTTCGGCATCGGCGGCGCCGCGCCGCCGGGCGGGAATCCTGCGGCACCGCGGATGCCGGGCGGCACCTCGGGGGCGTCGGGGGCGTCCGATGCGGCCGCTTCGCAAGCCGCGCTGCCGACCGATACGCAATCGACCGAGATCCGCAAGGCAATGCAGGACGCCTCCGCGTATATCCGCGGCCTCGCGCAACTGCGCGGGCGCAATGCCGAATGGGCCGAGCGCGCGGTGCGCGAGGCCGTGAGCCTGTCGGCGAGCGAGGCGCGCGCGCAGCATGTGGTCGACCTGATCGCGCAGGATCCGGCCGATCTCGCCCGCCAGCTCGACGGCCATAGCGCGACGACCACCGCCGGCACGGTGCGGCTCGCGACCGCGCATGCGCCGCTCGTCGTGGTCGAGCCCGACTGGCGCAGCCGCTTCCTGGCGATCATTGCCGACCCGAACGTCGCGCTGATCCTGCTGACGATCGGCATCTACGGCCTGTTCTTCGAGTTCGCGAACCCCGGCTTCGTGCTGCCGGGCGTCGCCGGCACGATCTGTCTGCTGGTCGGGCTGTTCGCGATGCAGTTGCTGCCGATCAGCTATGCGGGCCTCGGCCTCGTGCTGCTCGGTCTCGGCTGCCTGGTCGCCGAGGCGTTCCTGCCGACCTTCGGCGTGCTCGGGTTCGGCGGGATCGTGTCGTTCACGATCGGCGCGCTGATGCTGATCGACACCGACGTGCCCGGCTACGGGATTCCGTGGCCCGTGATCGCGAGTCTCGCGCTCGGCGGCGGGCTGCTCGTCGCGGGCGTATCGAGCGTCGCGCTGCGCGCGCGCCGCCGCCCGGTCGTGACGGGCGCCGAGGCGATGGTGGGCAGCATCGGCGAGGTGCTCGACGACGGCCTGCTGGCCGACCAGCCGCACGCTGCGGCCGGCGCCGCGCCGTCCGCCGCCGGCTGGGCGCGCGTGCGCGGCGAGCGCTGGCGCGTGGCCAGCAGTGCGCCGCTTGCCGCGGGCTGCCGCGTGCGCGTCACCGGCCGCCACGGGCTGCTGCTCACCGTCGCCCCGCTCTACGACGTGCCGGGGCAGGAACCCCATCGAGAACAACACCAGGGAGAACCTTCATGATCGGTTTCACGTTCGGCTTCAGCAGCATCCTGATCGTCTTCGTCGTGGTGCTCGTCGCGTCGTCGATCCGCATCTTCCGCGAGTACGAGCGCGGCGTGGTGTTCATGCTCGGCCGCTTCTGGAAGGTGAAGGGGCCGGGGCTCGTGCTGATCATCCCGATCGTCCAGCAGGTCGTGCGGATCGACCTGCGCACCGTCGTGTTCGACGTGCCCGCACAGGACGTGATCACGCGCGACAACGTGTCGGTGAAGGTCAATGCGGTCGTGTATTTCCGCGTGGTCGATCCGGAGAAGGCCGTGATCCAGGTGGCGCGCTTCTTCGAGGCGACGAGCCAGCTCGCGCAGACGACGCTGCGCGCGGTGCTCGGCAAGCACGAACTCGACGCGCTGCTCGCCGAGCGCGAGCAATTGAACGCCGACATCCAGAAGACGCTCGACGCGCAGACCGACGCGTGGGGGATCAAGGTGTCGACGGTCGAGATCAAGCACGTCGACCTGAACGAGACGATGATCCGCGCGATCGCGCGGCAGGCCGAGGCCGAGCGCGAGCGGCGCGCGAAGGTGATTCA
The DNA here is from genome assembly GCF_002223325.1 of Burkholderia sp. AU15512. Lineage (NCBI taxonomy): Bacteria > Pseudomonadati > Pseudomonadota > Betaproteobacteria > Burkholderiales > Burkholderiaceae > Burkholderia > Burkholderia sp. AU15512. The sequence goes on along the minus strand of NZ_NKEX01000006.1, from coordinate 396,751 downwards.
TGCGGAAGGCGAACTGCAGGCGTCGGAGAAACTGCTGCAGGCCGCGCAACGGCTCGCGCTGCAGCCGCAGGCGATGCAGCTGCGCTACCTGCAGACGCTGACGACGATCGCGGCGGACAAGAACTCGACGATCGTGTTTCCGCTGCCGGTCGATCTGCTGGGGGCGTTGCTGGAGCGGTTGGGGGGGAAGCGGGAGGGGTGAGGCGGACATTTGGATATGCCATGTTCCGCCGGGCGAGGGACTACAGGCGTCGACAGCGACCGGCGCAACCTCATCGGCCAAATGGTATGGAAGATGGCAGCCCACGCTCCGTTGGCGTATACAACGAGATCCGCATGCATGGCAGTACGGATCAACGATGGGCAAGACTCGGACAAGGAAGACAGTATCGGCGACGCCAACCAGGGCCTATGCCAAGGTGGCCCTCAGTGCCGAGGAAACACTGCATCGACTGTGGCAGCGCGGCCTGCGCATCGACGATCGTCCCGCGAATTTGCGAATGCTTCGGTCGATCGGCCATTTCCGGCTGCTGGTCTACATGCGCCGGTTTCAGAACCCCGCCACCAAGCGGTTCTGGCCTCGAACCCGTTTCTCCGACGTCGTTGAACTCTACGCCTTCGATCGACGTCTGCGCTCGGTCACGATGGACGCGATCGAGCGCATCGAGGTTGCGTTGCGCGCTGCACTGAGCAATCCCCTCGCAATCGACTACGGCAGCCACTGGTATGTCGAGCGGGACCGTTTCGCCGACCTGCGCCACTACGCGCGCATTCTGGATCAGATCGCCCGGGAATGCGAAACGCGGAAAGGCTCGGCACTGACTCACTACTATCGAACCTACGCCAGCCCCGACCTGCCGCCGATCTGGCTGGTCTGTGAGCGGTTGAGCCTGGGCGCGTTGTCCCGGATCTTCAGCGCGCTCTCGACTCACGACCGGAAGGTCGCCGGGCGCCACGTGTGGCCGGACATCCCGGATACGGTGCTCACCAGCTGGCTGCAATCGCTCACCGACTTGCGCAATGCGTGCGCTCACCACGCTCGGCTTTGGGGAATGAAGCTGACGGTATCGCCCCCCGCCAAGCCAGCCGGGCGAAGTCTTGTCCGATATGCCCCGGAAATGCCCCGCCCCGAGACGTTCTACGCCCGCGCGACGATGATGAAGGCCCTGCTCGACCCGCTCGGTCATGGCGGCGAATGGCGCGAAGCCTTGCGAGCAACGTTGACGGGGTGTGAACACGTGGACCCGGCGACACATCTCGGCTTCACGACCGATTGGCATGCGACGCCGGCGTGGCAGTGAGTTCAGGGCGGATGCAACGGATTGCGCCGTTTTCGGCGTGAGGCCTTTTGACATCCCGTCGATACTTCGCTAGCATCGTCGATGAAAACGCTGGGGACGCCTCTCGACGATGCGCAACACTTCAGACGGCAAAAGGACGCGCAAGCGTCCTTTTTTATTTCCAGGCCTACTTCCTGTTCCGACCCATTTCCGGATTCCACGACGCGCCCACTCGCGGTCGACCGTGCACGCGCGCCGCGCCGATCCCCGCCTCTCGTACGGAAGGCGAACTGCTGTTTCCGCTCCCGGTCGATCTGCTGGGGGCGTTGCTGGAGCGGTTGGGCGCGCCACGCGAGCGCTGAGACGCTCGTTTCCGGCCCGCGCGGCGCGGCAGTCGATTCCGCTGGACGCTGGGCCGCAACCGCCCAGCGTCCAGCGCCCGGCGCCCGGCGCGCGTCAAGCCAGCAGCTTGCGCTCGGTCTTGCCGTACTTGATCGACTTCTCGTCCGGGATCATCAGGCCCGTGTGCTCGTCGCGGCCCTGCAGCAGGAAGCGCGCGTCCGACTTGCCGATCTGTTCGGCCGCGAGTTTGCTGTCCGCGCCGATCTCGCCCTTCTTCATCCGGTTGACGATCACGCCGGCCGCGGTGTCCTTGAAGTCGCGCAGCATCCACGCGTCGCCGTCGCTGTCGCCGAACACCAGCAGCGGGCCATAACCCTTCTTCGACGCAAGGACGTTGCGGATGCCCACCGTCTTGCCGGGCCCCCAGTTGAAATGCCAGCCGGCGGGATACGTGCTCGTGTACTTGCCGTCCCGCATGTCGAGACGCAAGCCGATCACGTTCCCGGGCGGCACGCCGTAGCCATAGTTCGGATTGCCGGCGAACACACGCACGACATCGTCGAGCGATGCCGTGCTGACGTACACGTCGATGCCGTTGGCGCGCAGCGTATGCATCACCGCGCGGATTTCCTCGTGAATGCGAATGCCGTGGAAATGCGTGTCGGCCACCACGCCGGCCTTGCCCGGCAGCGTCTTCGGGCTTTCGTAACGGACCTTGCGCAACGCATCGCCGATGCCGTAGTTGTTCGACGCTTCCGCCATCGCCTGCAGCTCGGCGGTCGTCATGTTCTTGTAGAAATAGATGATCCACTTGTAGCCGATCTCGAGCGGATGCGTGTCGCAGATCGCGTCGTACATGAAGTACAGCTTCGCGCGGAAATCCTTGAACTGATCGGTCTCGCGAATCTCGTCGAGGCTCTTGTCGCCGCCGAATCCCTGGTAGTTCGCGTAAAGCCAGCGATAGTCGGATTCGACGTCGGCCGCGAGGTCTTCCATCGTCACCGGCTTGCCGTCCACCGTCGCGTAGTCCTTCATGAAGGCGCCCTTCGGCACGTCCTTCCACATCACGTCGACGAATTCGGCTGGCGTCAGTTTGTACTGCAGATGGTTGATCTGGTACATCAGCAGCGCCTCTTCGCAGTCGTTCATGATGCACGTGTTGTCCCAGTCGAACACCGCGTACGGGCGGCGCTTGTCGTCGTAGTGCGCGCTCGCGACGCCATGCTGGTCGAGCACCGCCTGCAGGCGCGCGGCGTTGAACGGCGACCAGCGGCCCGGGTCCAGCGCATCCGGCACGGCTGCGCTCTTCGCGCCGGCCGTGCCGGCCTTGAGCATCAGCGATGTCGCGGCGGTCGCCGCGGCAAGGGTATTCATGAACTGGCGGCGTTGCATGGTCTCTCTCCCTGGAAATGTCGAATCGGTTTCAGTCGCTATCCCGCGCGGCTCACCGCGCACCGGCCGCTGATCGGCGCGGCGAAGCCGGGACGGCTCCGAACCGGGGGCGAATGATGTGACGAAATTATTTCGGCAATTTGACAGCGTCACGTCGCGACACGACGGGGAGTTGATCCGGCGCGACATGTCGCGCCGTCGCAAGGCGGCCGCGCACGCGGCCATCCGGGCCGGCGCCGGAAGACGGCGCGTGACGATCCCGGTCAGTGTCCCGACCCGGACGGCTGCGCAGGGGGCCGTCCGGCCCAACTTCCGGAAATCTAGAGTTTCCACTCCACTTCGGCCCTTCCATTAGGACAAATCCTCACCCTCGGGGGCTGGCGCGCGTCCCGGAACCGCCTATGATCTTTACATTTCTCAATGACACATTAAATGCTGACTGAATAACCCGCGCCGGTGATGCCGGCGGGCGCATTCCGGATCAGCACCCCCAACGGAGACGCATCATGGCCGACCATCCCCCGCTGCCGGAAGTCCACCTCGACGAGCTGCCGCAATTCCGCGCGGTCCAGCAGCTGGCGTACCGCTGCGTCGAAACCGTCGGCGCGATGCTCTACCCCGGCATCACCGAAAAGGAAGCCGCGCGCCTGCTGACCGAATGGCTGCAGGACAACGGCGTGCACGACTGGCTGCACAAGCCGTTCGCGTGGTTCGGCGACCGCACCGCGTTCGAGGGCTTCTCGGGCCTCAAGCACCTGGGCGGCTTCAATCTCGCGTTCTTCCCGAGCAACCGGCAGCTCGAAACCGACATGCCGGTGATCCTCGACGTCGCGCCGGTGCTCGACGGCATCGTGGCCGACGTCGGCTACGCGCACTGCCTCGGCCACAACCCGATCCTCGAACAGCTGCAGGACGATTTGATCGATCACCGCGACATGATCGTGCGGCTCGTGAAGGCGCGCCGGCCGATGGCCGAGGTCGCGCAGGAAGTCGACGCGCTGTGCCGCCGCCAGGGTGTCGAGCCGCGCCACAAGGCCTATCCGTTCAAGGTGCTCGCGCACCGCGTCGCGAAGATTCACAAGCTGTCGAAGCCGCGCTTCGTCGCGCGCTTCGGGCTGAACGCGACGCGCAACCTGCTGCTCGACCAGGGCCGCGCGGCGAAACAGCAGGGCTGGTCGCCGCTGTGGTCGATCGACCGCCGCTCCGAGCATGCGCCGGTGCCGGGCCTGTGGGCCGTCGAGCCGCATCTCGGCTTCGCCGGCGTCGGCGCGAAATTCGAAGAGCTGCTCGTCATCACCGAAGACGACGCGTACTGGCTCGACGAAGACCTGCCGCACGTGCGCCGCTGGCAGCGCCGCCAGGCCGAGCGGCTGCAGGCCGTCGCGACCGTGCCGGCCGCTGCCTGACCCGAACGCGCCCTTCCTCCCGACTCCCTGAACGACGGACTCACGATGCAGCCTCTTTCCGACGAAGCACCGCTGGCCCTGTTCGAATCGGTTCACAGCGAAACGGCGGTCGCCTCCGGCGACCTGACGCTCGCGGTCAAGACCTGGGGCGACCCGGCCCGCTCGCCGGTCGTGCTCGTGCACGGCTATCCCGACGACAGCAGCGTCTGGCAGCACGTCGCGCCGCTGCTCGCGCGCAAGCATTACGTGATCGCGTACGACGTGCGCGGCGCGGGCCTGTCCGGCGTGCCGAAGCGCACGGCCGACTACCACCTCGCGAAGCTGACCGACGACTTCGTCGCGGTGATCGACGCGCTCTGCCCCGGCCGCGCCGTGCACCTGATCGCGCACGACTGGGGCTCGATCCAGGGCTGGGAATTCGTCACCGATCCGCGCCTCGCCGGCCGGATCGCGTCGTACACGTCGTGCTCGGGGCCGTGCCTCGACCACGTCGGCTTCTGGCTGCGCGAACGCGTACTGCGCCCGACGCCCGCGTCGCTCGGCAAGCTCGGCGGCCAGCTCGCGCGGTCGTGGTACGTGTACCTGTTCCACCTGCCGTTCATCCCCGAACTCGGCTGGCGGCTGTGGCTCGGCCGCGCATGGCCGCGCCTGCTGCGCCGGCTCGAGAAGACGCCCGCCATGCCGCGCCCGACGCAAGCCGACGACGGCGCGCGCGGCGTGCGCCTGTATCGCGCGAACTTCATCCGCTGCCTGTTCGCGCCGCGCGAACGCCACGCGCATGCGCCGGTGCAGACGATCGTGCCGCTCGGCGACAAATACGTAAGCCCGGCGCTGTCCGAGAACCTGTCGCGCTGGGTACCGCAGTACTACCGCCGTGAAGTCGCGGCCGGCCACTGGCTGCCGCTCGCCGATCCGGCGCGCTTCGCGGCGCTCGCCGGGCAACTGATCGACGCGGTCGAATCGGGCAATGAACCGCCCGCGCTCGCGAACGCGCGCCGCCGCGCCACGAGCGGCCGCTTCAGCGGCAAGGTCGCGGTGGTGACCGGCGCGGGCAGCGGCATCGGCCGCTGTGCGGCGCTCGCGTTCGCCCGCGAAGGCGCGACGGTCGTCGCGTGCGACATCGACCCCGCGAGCGCCGAACGCACCGCGCTGCTGATCGGGCTGACCGGTGCGCAAGCGCACGCGAAGCGGGTCGACGTCGGGTCCGCCGATGAAATGGAAGCGCTGGCGACGTGGGTCGGCAGCGAACTCGGCGGCGCGGACGTCGTGATCAACAACGCGGGCATCGGCATGGCCGGCGGCATCCTCGACACGAGCACGCGGCACTGGGAACGCATCCTGCACGTGAACCTGTGGGGCGTGATCCACGGCTCGCGGCTGTTCGCCCAGCAGATGGCCGCGCGCGGCACCGGCGGCCACATCGTCAACACCGCGTCGGCCGCCGCGTTCGGGCCATCGCGCGACCTGCCCGCGTATGCGACGACGAAGGCCGCCGTGCTGATGCTCAGCGAATGCATGCGCGCGGAACTCGCGGAACAAGGCATCGGCGTGACGGCCGTGTGCCCCGGTTTCGCGGAAACGGGAATCATGGCGTCGACGCAATACGCGGGCGCCAATGCACAGGACGAAGCGCGGCTGCGCAAGCGCGCGACGAAGCTGTACCAGATGCGCGGCCTGAAACCCGAAACCGTCGCGCAGGCGATGGTCGACGGCGTGCTGCGCAACCGCCCCGTCGTCGCGGTCGGCGGCGAGGCGCACGCGATGCGCTTCGTCGGCCGCTTCATGCCGTGGCTCGGCCGGATGATCGCCCGCGTCAGCATGGCATCGCATTGACGGCGCATCGCGCCGCACAGGGAGACACAGATGACCGATACCGCCGACTATCACAAGATCAAGGCCCGGCACGTGAAGTTCGACTTCAGCGACACGCCGATTACCTGGGTGCCGAACGACCCGGGCAGCACGCACATCATCAACACGCTGAACCTGCTGTTCCCGGAAGGCGAACTGTGGTTCTGCCGCGTGTACAACAAGGCGTTGCCGCTGATCACCGATGCGCGCCTGCGCGACGAGGCCGAAGGTTTCCTGCGGCAGGAAGCCGTCCATTCGCGTTCGCACGGCGGCGTGCTCAAGCACTACTACGACCGGCACGGGATCGACACGAAGCCGTTCACGCAGAAGCTCAATCGCCTCTTCACGCGCGTGCTCGGCGAACAGCCGCTCGGGCTGAAGATCGGCCACACGCGTTTCTGGCTGCGCCAGCAGCTCGCGGTGATCGCGTCGCTCGAGCATTTCTTCGGCTATCTCGGCAACTGGGTGCTCAACGCGCACGGGCTCGACGAAGGCCGTGCCGACCCGACGATGGTCGACCTGCTGCGCTGGCACGGCGCCGAGGAAGTCGAGCACCGCACGGTCGCGTTCGACATCTACCGGCACCTGGGCGGCACCTATCCGGAGCGCTGCGTGCACATGGCGTTCGTGATCCTGCTGCTGCTCTACTACATCACGACGGGCGCGAAGTTCATGTACCGGCGCGACCCGGCCGCCGGCCGCTACCCGGGTTTCGTGCTCGCGTGGTGGCAAGGCTCGCGGCGCGGGCACCTGCCGTCGTTCTGGAAGGTGATCGGCGCGGCGCTGCGCTATTTCAAGCCGGGCTATACGCCGCACCACGAAGGCTCGACCGAACAGGCGCTCGCCTATCTCGCCCGCTCGCCGGCCGCGCAGGCGGCCGCGCACGGCGGCAACTGGGGCACGACGAAGGGTGCCTGAACGGGTTTCCTGCCGGCTCGGCGGGCGGCGCCCGCCGAAATGCGTACAATCGCGGCTTCATTTCCCGGAGGTGCCGCGATGGCCATGAAGAAAACCGATCTCGAAAAGAACAAGGCGCTCAAGCTGACGCACGCGCTGAAGCAATCCAGCTCCGCGCGTTTCGGCAAGGGCGCCGAAGAAGCGGCCAAGCTCGACCGCCGCGCGCAGCGCAAGCTCGACCAGGAACAGGGCCTCGTGCCGTTCGCCTGCAAGCTCAATGCCGACCTCGTCGAACAGCTCAAGGCCCGCGCGGCCACGCACCCGGAAGGGATGACGGGCCTGCTGTCCGAGCTGCTCGTGAACGGGCTCGCGCAACGCGACGCGTGACCCGCGCCCGCGTCGAATATTGTCATTGACGCCGCCGCGCGGCGACGCACGCGCTCGCGTGCCTGTGTTCGCGCTCATTGCCATCGCGATCCATCGCCGGGCACAGGCACGAAACGGTGCGTCATCGATGGCGCCGGCGCGTCAGCGCGCCGATGGGTACCGCCGCCCCTCACACCAGGCCTCGCCGGAAACGGCCGAGGCCTTTTTTCGAGGTTGCGCGCCGTCCGTCCGGTCCAGTGAATCGAACGAAGAACACGACGCGCCGCGCAAGCACGTTGCCCGTCAGCCGCACGCGACGCTCGCGCCAGCGGGAACAAGGGACCGAAAGCACCCGCGTATTGAGATTCTCTTCAGGAAGTTGGTCGCATCGATGCGGCGTGGACACACTACGTATCCCGAACGCCTTGTGTCACCCGAGAAGGCGTTCCCACCATCGAAACCGGAGATTATCTGATGAACGCATCCCGAGTGATACTTGCTCTCGCCGCAGCATTCGCCGTCAGCGGCAACGCCGTCGCCTGCGACGATCCTGACCACGACGCACCCGCTGCCCAGCAACAGACCAGCGACCAGGCGAGCGACCAGGCAAGCGCGGAAGCAGCCGGCCACTGAGCGCCGTGCGCGTGCCCGGGCAAGCCGGCGTGATGCCCGCTCGGCCGGGCATCGCCGACGCGTTCACGGCATGCACTGAACCGGACTCGCACTCGTTTCTCACGTACGTACGCGGTGTGCGGATCTCCCAAATTATTCGCATACCGAATCAACATGACACAACGAATGCTGCTCCGGTTGACCGTGCTTTCGAGCCTGCTCGCGAGCCTCCCCTCCATCGTGAACGCGGCGCCCGCACCGGCAAGTCACGGCGCGCCAGCGGCGTCTTCCGGCGCGATCACGCTGGCCCCCGGCACCCGCATTGCGGCGCGCGACACCGGCGCGGTTCTGGCGTCGATGGCGCGCGCCCACGCGATCCAGACGGTCCGCGGCAACGGCACGCGGACGCTCTACGTCTTCTCCGATCCGGATTGTTCCTATTGCAAAAGACTGGAGCGCACGCTTGAACGGATCGACAACGTGACCATTCACACCTTCCTCTATCCGCTCGAGGGACTCCATCCGCAGGCCGCCGCGCATGCGCGCGGCGTCTGGTGCGCGAATGACCGGAATGCGGCGTGGAAAGCGTGGATGATCGACAACGTGCAACCTGCCGCCGGCACGTGCGCCGCACCGCTCGCGCAGATCCGCGCGCTCGGCCTTGCGTTGGGCCTGCGCGGCACGCCGACGCTGTTCAACGCGAACGGCCGCATGACGTCCGGTGCGGTTTCCGCACCCGCCATAGAAACGTTGCTGAACGACTGAATCGAGGAAATGCACGCACCCGCGACGCGCTATCGCATCGCGGGTGCGCTTTCAATGACGCGGCACGCCGGTGCGTGCCGCGACCGATCGCGCGCCGTGCGCAGCGACGGGATGCAACAGGTGCATCAGGTGCTGGCGGCGAGACGCGGGCCCGTGCTTCGTGGAGTGGACTCGAGGTCGGGACGTTGCGCTGCCTGCGAGGTCACCCACGGATCGATGCCCTGCTTCTGCACCTCTTCCAGGAATGACACACGTGTACGCCAGTAATCCGCTTGTAATTTCGCGTCGATGACGCGCTGTTCGGCTGCGAACAGTTCCATGCGCGCCGTCACGAGCATCGACGCAGCGGTTTTTTCCGGCGTGGGGGCGTGTCGCATCGCCCAACGGCTGATCCAGTTCAACATGCTGACCTCCGTGATTACGGACGAACCCGCATCGGGCAATCGCAAGCGGCCGTGCCTGCCCGAACACGCAACGGCCTTGACCGCACTTCACCGCCTGGCCTGCACGGACTGCGACTCCCCCGCGTCGGCAATTACTGGCCGGCGTGTGCATGCGCGGTGTATCTATCCTAGAAAGACTTGCCGGTTTACGCGATGGGGTCTTGCAATCTTTTACACAGAAACCACAGTCACCCCCGCATCACGAAATGACAGTTGCGGGCGTGACGGCTTCGGCGCACGATAGCCCGATATCTGCACCCGTCTGGACTGACGAATGGCCGCTGCACGCCGCTGCCGGGCATCCGGACCGGCCTCGCACGTGCGTTCGCGCGCACGCGCCGCCTGCCCCGCGTTCGTGCAGCATGCGGGCGCGCCGTTTCAGTCGGATGTCATCGTCCCGCACCACGCCGCGTGATCGACCGCGCGTGCCGCCTTGCACGCCGTTGCGCACGCATCGGCCGGCGTCGTTCACGCATCCCGCTCCCGTTTCAGCCATTTCTGCCAGCCCGTTCCGCCCGAACCGGTAAAATGCGCGCCTTCGTCGCGCGACCGGGCTGCCAGACCGCTCGCGCGCAGGCAGCCGATCGATCTTTCGATCGTGCCCTCCAACTATATCGTCCGAGCTATCCGCGCTATTACAATCCGCCGATAGCCGGGCAATAGTGGCTGGTTACAGTAGGCCGGCCGCGCTGCCTTTACAACAATTCGGCACAACAAGCAACACGACAACCGACCGGAGAAACGCCTTCATGGAATCCATCAAGCGGTATTTCGGCTTCGCTGAAGCCGGCACCGACTTCCGCACCGAAATACTCGCGGGCGTCACCACGTTCCTGACGATGGCCTACATCATCTTCGTCAATCCCGCGATCCTCGGCGACGCCGGCATGCCGAAGGAATCCGTGTTCGTCGCGACCTGCCTCGTCGCGGCGCTGGCGTCGCTCATCATGGGGCTGTACGCGAACTACCCGATCGCATGCGCGCCCGGCATGGGCCTGAACGCATATTTCGCGTACACGGTGGTCAAGGGGATGGGCTTCACGTGGCAGGCCGCGCTCGGCGCGGTGTTCATCTCCGGCTGCCTGTTCCTGCTCGTCACGCTGTTCCGCGTACGAGAGGCGATCGTCAACGGCATTCCGAAATCGCTGCGGATCTCGATCACCGCGGGTATCGGCCTGTTCCTCGGCATCATCTCGCTGAAGACGTCGGGCGTGATCGTCGGCAACCCGGCCACGCTCGTCACGCTGGGCGACCTGCACAAGCACGACACGATCCTCGCGATCGTCGGCTTCTTCACGATCGTCACGCTCGACCACCTGCGCGTGCGCGGCGCGATCCTGATCGGCATCATCGGCGTCACGGTCCTGTCGTTCTTCTTCGGTGACAACCAGTTCCACGGCGTGTTCTCCGCGCCGCCGTCGATCGACGCGACGCTGTTCAAGCTCGACATCGGGGCCGCGCTGTCGACCGGCATCATCAACGTGATCCTCGTGTTCTTCCTCGTCGAGCTGTTCGACGCGACGGGCACGCTGATGGGCGTCGCGAACCGCGCGGGCCTGCTCGTCGAAGGCAAGATGAACCGCCTGAACAAGGCGCTGCTCGCCGACAGCACGGCGATCGTCGCGGGCTCGGTGCTCGGCACGTCGTCGACCACTGCGTATATCGAAAGCGCGTCGGGCGTGCAGGCCGGCGGCCGCACGGGCGTGACGGCCATCACCGTCGCGGTGCTGTTCCTCGCGTGCCTGTTCATCGCACCGCTCGCCGGCGTCGTGCCGGCGTACGCGACGGCACCGGCCCTGCTGTACGTGTCGTGCCTGATGCTGCGCGAGATGGTCGAGGTGCCGTGGGACGATGCCACGGAAGCCGTGCCCGCCGCGCTGACCGCACTGCTGATGCCGTTCACGTACTCGATCGCGAACGGCGTGGCATTCGGCTTCATCGCGTACGGCGGTCTCAAGCTGCTGACGGGCCAGGCCCGCTCGGTCAAGCCGATCGTGTGGCTCATCGCAGCCGTGTTCCTGTTCCGCTTCTTCTATCTCGGCAGCGAATGACGCCGGCGCTTCGGCGCGCGGCATGATGCATGATGAAAAACGCCACCTTCGGGTGGCGTTTTCGTTTTCACAGGATTCTTCTGCGATCCTGACGAATCGACACGCGCAGCCATGCCGACGGTCGGGCAATCCGGTGCGGCCCGCATACGAAAATGCCGCCCGGCCCCACCGAACGGCATTACGTGAAAGGCAACGTCTTCGCGTGCGCAGCGCTCAGCGACGCGCGCCGCCAGACGAACGTCGTGTCATCCGCGCCAGTTGGCCTCATAGAAGCGGACGTAGCCGCTGCGCAGCGTCACGCACTGCGCGCGCGTCTCCGACAGCAGGCGCCGTGCAGCCGCCTCGATACGGTCGCGGTGCTGGTCGAATGCGCCGACCATGTCCTCGAAGCGCGGCGACGCCGCGCCGAAGTGATCTTCCAGCGCCTCGGCGGTGATCTGACATTGGACCCGCTCGCCATTGACCAACGCCGTGAACGCCAGCATCAGGTCGCGCCCCGAATACTCGGGCTTCTCGTTCGTGAAATGGATCTGCATGGGAGCCGCCTCGACCGGTAGAAAACGAATGACCGCGTCCGTCGTCCGCTACCGGCCGGACGAAGTGTACGCGGGCTCGCCGGCGGAGGCACCGCCCGCGGGGATAGGCGCGGACACTGCATGCCGGTTGATTTCCACTTTAGACGGTTTCGCGCAGGAGACAAATATTCCGCGTGCGTCGTTCCGACGCGCATTTCATCAGATCAGCGCGGCATCCGGCACCGTTTCGGAAACCGGCGTCAGTGAGGGTCGTTCGGCCAGACGTTGAGCGCGATGGCAGCCGTCGTGGCACCCACCGCAATCGCGGCCGCCCCGTATCGCACCGCATCGGCCAGATCGAACAGCAGCCCGTGGATCGCCACGGCGATGCCGCCCAGCATGATGAATGTGGCGATGGCCGCCAGCACGACTCTCAGTTCCGTCCGAACCATGATGCGTCTCCCGAACGGATGCATGTCGCGTCGCATGCATGTTGCAATGCGGAACACGGCGCGTGCGTGTTCCATTTCCATCATTGCAGGCGGCCGCTTAAAAGCAAGGGGATTTTGTTCGCGGTCGCGCTTCGTACGCGGCGCTTGTATGATGATGCGTACCCGGATGGTTGCCGTTCGCACGCTGATGGTGCGCCGCACGCGAAGGCGGGAATCCGTAGAGGATTTCGGTGCGCACGCGTGCGCCGGATCGGCCGATTTCGAGGAGCATGGGGCCTGAGTGAGTGTTGAAATGCTCACCGGGCTCGACCGCGGAGCATGGGACCAGAGCAGGCGCTAAAGCGCCAACTCGGGTCGACCGCGAAGCATGGGACCAGAGTAAACGCTAAAGCGCTAACTCAGGTCGACCGCGAAGCATGGGACAGCAGTAAGCGCTAAAGCGCTAACTGCTGTCGACAGGAGACAAGTCATGCCGCAACCCTTCGTGCTGCCCGCCACCGCGGGTCGCACCGACCTGCTCGCGCAGGCGCATGCGCGTTCGACCGCGGTCGGCCTGCGCGCGCACGAACGCCCGGATTTCTCGCCGCTGTCGCGCCTCGCACTGCGCGAACTGCTCGACACGAATCACGCACTGTTCTCCCACGCCCGCCCGGTGATGGAGAACCTCCACGCGCAGATCGCCGACACGCAAAGCCTCGTGCTGCTGACCGACGCCGACGGCGTGATCCTGCACAGCATCGGCGACGCCGACTTCATCGAGAAAGCCAACCGCGTCGCGCTGTGTACCGGCGTGTCGTGGGCGGAAGGCGCACGCGGCACCAACGCGATCGGCACCGCGCTCGCATCGGGCCAGGCCGTCGCAGTGCATGGCTCCGAGCACTTCCTGCGCGCCAACCACATCCTCACCTGCTCGTGCGCGCCGATCTTCGATCCGTTCGGCCGCACGCTCGGCACGCTCGACGTCAGCGGCGACCCGCGCGGCTCGAGCCCGCATACGCTGGCACTCGTAAGGATGTCCGCGCAACTGATCGAGAACCACCTGTTCGCGAACCAGTGCGCGGAAGCGTTGCGGCTGCGCTTTCATGCGCACGAGGAATGCGTCGATTCGCTGTTCGCCGGGCTCGTCGCCTTCGGCCCCGACGGCGGGCTGATCGCCGCGAACCGCAGCGCGCAATTCCAGCTCGGCGCGTCGTTCGACGCACTGCAGCATCAGGCCAGCGACGCGCTGTTCGGCATGCGCTTCGGCCAGCTCGCGCAGCAGGCGGCACGCACACCCGGTGCGATGTTCCGCCTCACGCTGTCGACCGGCGTCCGCGTGCTGGCGCGCTGCGAATTCGCGGAAGCGCACAAGACCACCGTCGCCGTCACGCCGCCCGCGCCCGCCGTACGGGTGCGCACGCCGGACCCCGACACGATCACGTTCGCGACGCTCGACACCGGCGACGCACGCATGGCCGCCGTGCTCGAACGCGTCGCGAAGATCCGCGGGCGCGACCTGCCGCTGCTGATCCTCGGCCAGACCGGTACCGGCAAGGAATGGCTCGCCCGTGCGCTGCACCACGCATCGCCGCGCGCGGACGGCCCGTTCGTCGCGGTCAACTGCGCGGCGCTGCCCGATTCGCTGATCGAGGCCGAGCTGTTCGGTTACGAGGACGGCGCATTCACCGGCGCACGCAAGCGCGGCAGCCCCGGCAAGATCGTGCAGGCCGACGGCGGCACGCTGTTTCTCGACGAAATCGGCGACATGCCGCTCGCGCAGCAAGTCAGGCTGATGCGCGTGCTGCAGGAACGCGCGGTGATGCCGCTCGGCGGTGCGCGCGCGGTGCCGGTCGACGTGCGGGTGGTCTGCGCGACCCATCGCGACCTGCGCGCGATGATCGCGGAAGGCACGTTCCGCGAAGACCTGTTCTACCGGATCAACGGGCTCGCGGTCACGCTGCCGGCGCTCGCCGCACGCACCGATCTGCCCGCGCTCGTCGAGCGGATTCTCGCGCGGCTCGCGCGCAGCGAACCGATGCCGCGCCGCATCGCGGCCGACGTGCTCGACGCGTTCACGCGCCACCGCTGGCCCGGCAACCTGCGCCAGATGACCAACGTGCTGCGTACGGCCGGCATGCTCGCCGAAGACGAAGCGGAAATCACGCTCGCCCATTTGCCCGACGATTTCTGGCTCGATTGCGACGACGCACCGGCGCCTGCCACCGCAGCGCCGGCCGCATCGGCCGGCACGCACGAAGGAACCACGCTGCAAAGCCACCAGGCCGCGGTGATCGACGCCGTGCTCGCGCGACATGGCGGCAACGTATCGGCGGCCGCGCGCGAGCTCGGTCTCGCCCGCAATACCGTGTACCGGCACCTGCGCCGGCATTGACGCCGGCGGCCGGCCGGCGCCGGCCGCCAGCACGTTCGGGTATGCTTGGCGCGTTGCCGCCGAACCGCCGCCAGCCCCGCCTCCGCCATGACCGACCCGGAACACCTGCCCCTCGTGCGCATCGAGCCGCTCGGCGCGACCTTCGATGCGCCCGATTCGCTGACGCTGCTCGAAGCCGCCGCGTTCGCGCACGTATCGCTGCCGCGTTCGTGCCGCAACGGCACGTGCCGAAGCTGCCTTTGCCGGATCGTCAGCGGCAGCGTACGCTACACGATCGAATGGCCAGGGCTGAGCCGCGAGGAAAAGGCCGAAGGCTATACGCTGCCGTGCGTGGCCGTCGCGACGTCGGACCTCGTGCTCGACGTGCCCGACGCGGTCATGCTCGACTAGCCGCGGCGCGCTCGCGCGGGCCGTCCTGCAAAGGTTGATCCTGAGTGGAGAACGTCATGACCCAGCAAACCGATCGCATCGAAAAACAGGCCCAGCTCGACGCATCGCCCGACCGCGTGTGGGAAGCCGTCAGCAATTCCGGCGAATTCGGCCAGTGGTTCGGCGTCACGTTCGACGGCCCGTTCGCGGCCGGCCAGCCGCTGTTCGGCCGCATCACGCCGACCCGCGTCGACGACGACGTCGCCAAGGCGCAAGAGCCCTACGCGGGCACTGTGTTCGAAATCGTCGTCGACCGCGTCGAGCCGAAACAACTGTTCTCGTTTCGCTGGCATCCGTTCGCGATCGACCCGACCTTCGATTACTCGACCGAGCCGATGACGCTCGTCACGTTCACGCTCGCCGCACAGGCCGGCGGCACGCTGCTCACGGTCACCGAAACGGGCTTCGACCAGTTGATCGAAGCGCGCCGCGCGAAGGCGCGCGAGATGAACGACCAGGGCTGGGCCGCGCAGATGACACTGATCACGAAATACCTGGCGAAGCACGCGTAGCGCGCCGCCACGCCGCAGGTCCGTGCCGACATGCGCATCGACGTGCGTGGCATAATCCGCTCCATCGTCGCCTGTACGTCACCGCGCATCGCATGCTGAGTCGTCGCCTCCGGAAGATCGGCAGTCTGATCGGGATGCTCGCCATCCTGATGACGGCGCTCGCGCCGACGATCTCGCAGGCACTAACGACGCAGCAGCGCGTCGATACGCTGCTGGCCGGCTACTGCACGGCCGCGCCGGCCACCGGCGAGCGCGCCGCCGATGCGGCGCAGAAGAGCCTGACGGCCCACCTCCAGGCATGCGGCTATTGCAGCCTGCTTGCTCACACACCCGCACTGCCCGCGCCCGAACTGACGTTCGCGGCCAACGTGCACGTCATTCAGCATCGCGAAGCGACCCGCTTCGACAGCCTGCGCCGCGCGCTGCCGCTCACGGCCGCGCAACCGCGCGCCCCTCCGTTCGCGTCCTGATTCGTCGTCAATGCCCGTGATGCCGTCAAGCATCGCGTGGCCCGCGCACGCCGCCGGCGTGTGCGACCTGTCACGTTTCGAAGGACGATCATGTGTCACCGTATTGCGCTCGGCGTCGTGCCGTGCGTGCGGCTGGCGACTTCCGGTTCGTACTGTCGCGCCGACATTCGCTCGCGGGCGAACGTCCGGCCGCGCACGTTCGCGCTGACGCCAGCCGCCCTCGGTGCTGCTGCGAGGGTACGCGTGCATCCGTCCGTCGAATCCGTGTTACGCCATCCGATTCGCCACTCGCACATTCGACCATGAATACCCCCTCTTTCGTTCGCGGCGCGCTCGCCGCACTCGGCTTCGTCGTCCTCCAGGCCGCCCACGCCCATGCGCTTCCGAAGACTCAGGAACCGGCCGCCGACGCCACGCTTTCGACCGCGCCGCACGCGGTCACGATCGGCTTCAGCGAAGCGCTCGAACCCGCATTCAGCTCGATCGTCGTCACCGACAGCCATGGGCAATCGGTCGTCGACGGGAAATCGTCCGTCGATGCAGGCAACCGAAAGCGCATGCAGGTCGCGCTGACCCATCTGACGGCCGGCACGTACACGGTCGCGTGGATCGCGGTGGCCAGCGACGGCCATCGCACGCACGGCCACTACGCGTTCGCGCTGAAATGATGCCCGCGATGCGCATCGGCGTTCCGTGCCAGCCGCGTCGCCCCATTTTCCACTGCATCTACCCATCAGGAGAACCAATCATGAAGCGCTCGATTCCGACCGGCCTGCTGTTCGCACTGCTGGCGCTGCAAACCCCCGCCACGTTCGCCGCGCCGGCCGTGCAGGCAGAACACTGCTGGATCCGCGCGATGCCGGCAACCGTGCCGTCGTCCGGCTACTTCACGCTGAAGAACGACGGCGACGCGCCCATCACGCTGACCGGCCTCGACTCGCCGGCGTACGGGATGGCGATGCTGCATGAAACACAAACGAGCGGCAGCACCGCGAAGATGGTCCACGTCGGCGCCGTCGAAGTGCCCGCGCACGGCACGCTGACCTTCAAGCCGAAGAGCTATCACGTGATGCTCGAGCAACCGCGCCAGGCCGTCGCGCCCGGCGCGAAGGTGCCGTTCCGGCTGCATTTCGCGGACGGCTCGACGGTGTCCGTGACCTGCGACGCCAAGGCGCCGACCTACGCCGGCCAGTAACGTCCACCGCCCCCGATCGAAGGAGATGCACATGAAACATCGCCTGCCGCTGGCCGACCTGATCGTCCGCTACCGGACACCGCTGAACGTCGCCGTGATGATCGTCTGCGGGATATGGGCCGGGTGGATCGCGTGGATGACACGGCCCGCCGCGATCGACACACCGCCGTCGATCCCGGCGTACTGCATGCGCGACGCGAGCTGACGCACCGCGACGGCGCGGTTCCGGCGCAAGCCTGCGTCAAATATTGGCGTGGCATCATCGCTCCATCCCGACCGCCGGAACCGCCTCTCGGAGCGCCGCATGTCCATTCAGACCTGGATGCTGTTTGCCGCAGCCTATCTCGCGACGACGCTGTCGCCGGGGCCGAACGTGCTGCTCGTCATCCGCAACACGGTGCGCTACGGCACGCACGGCACGGCCGCGACGATCGCGGGCAACCTCGTCGCGCAAGGGGTGGTCGTGGTGCTCGTCGCGCTCGGCGTCGGCGCGGTGCTGGCCGCGATGCCGCCGCTGTTCGTCGCGATGAAGGTGGTCGGCGCCGCGTACCTGATGTTCCTGGGTGTCCGGCAACTGCGCGGCGACCGCAAGGCCGCCGCTACGACCGGGGCAGAAGAGATCGCCGCGCCCGACCGCGGGAAACTGTTCCGCGAAGCACTGTTCGTATCGGGCAGCAATCCGAAGACGATGATCTTCCTGTCGGCATTCATGCCGCAGTTCATCGTGCACGACCGCCCGCTCGCGCTGCAGTTCGTCGTGATGTACGCGACGATCGCATGCACGGTGGTGATCGTTCACAGCGTCTATTCAGCCGGCGTGCGCCGATTCCATCGCGGTGTCGGCATGAGCCGCGCGGTGCGCGCGCTCAAGCGCGCCAGCGGGCTGCTGTTCGTCGGGCTCGGGATCAGGCTGCTGACTGCGCGGCAGGCTTAAGCCGACGCGCGCCCGTCAGCGCGTGTGTGCGGCCAACTCGGTCGCGATCTCGCCAAACGACGGCCGCGCATCGACGTCTTCATTCACGCACGCCGCCGCGAGCGCATCGAGCGCGTTTCGGCCGGCCCATGTGTGCGGCTCGCATCGTTCGAGCAACTCGCCGAGCAGATGGCCGAACGCCCTTACCTCGATCCGTTCGAACGCCATAGCGCGTGTGCAATCGTTCACGTCATAGAGCGACGCCGCGCCGAAATCGCCGAGCAGCGCGCCGCCTTCGCCATCGTGCAGGATGTTGTGCGCGTACAGGTCGCCATGCATGATGCCGCGCTCGTGCAGATGGCCCGCCACCGACGCGATGCCATGCGCGATCCGCACCGCCTCCACCGGCATGAATTTCGCATCGGCCGCATACACGTCGCGCGTGCAGGTCGCGAAGCTCGGCGGCCCGGCGAGGTTCGTCAGCGCGGGATCGACCAGTTCCATCACCAGGCCGTGCGTGCCGTCCGGATGCCCGCTCACCTCGCCGATCACCGGGATCATGCCCGGATGGCGGCCGGCGTGCAGGCACGCGGCCATTTCGCAATCGGGCAGGCCGTCGCTCGTCACCGCGCCCTTGAACAGCTTGACCGCGACCGCCCGTGGCGGATGCCCGTCCGCGCGCCATTGCGCACGGTAAATGACGCCCGACGCCCCCTCCCCGAGCTTCTGCTCGCAGGCCAGCGATGCCCAGTCGACGTTCGCGACCTCGGGCCCGGCCGACGCCGCGGCTTCCGGCGCGGCGCCGAACGGGTTGCCTGCGGTGGCGAGCCATGCGAGGCGCGGCAGGCGCAGCAGCCAGTCGGGCAGTGCGTCCAGCCGGTTCGCGGACAGGCGAACCAGTTCGAGCGCGCGGCATCCGGCCATTTCCGCCGGCAGCGTGCGCAGCCGGTTGCCCGCGAGCATCAGCTTCTGCAGCCGCGAGCAATCGCCGATGTCGGCCGGCAATGCGTCGATGGCGTTGTCGGTGAGGATCAGCCAGCGCAGCGCGCGCGGCAGCGACCCGCTCGGCACCGTTTGAATCCGGTTCGCCTTGAAGCCGATCATGTCGAGCTGCCCGCACGCGCCGAGCACGTCGGGGAACGCGGTAAAGCGGTTGCCGGACGCGAACAGGATGCGCAGGCGGTGCAGCCGCGGCAGGTCGTCCGGCAGTGCGGACAGCGCATTGCCGGTCAGGTCGAGCACTTCGAGCGTGTCGGCGAGATCGAAGATCGCGCGCGGGAATTCCGTCAACCCGCATGCGAGCTTGAGTTGCCGTGCGCCGGCGAGCTGGCCGGCCTGCAGTTGTTCGAGGGGGTGTGTCACGCGGGGAAAACGGGTGGCGGTTGCGATGATCGTCGGGTCGATCGCCCGAATTCTACCGGGATCGCCTGCGTGCATTCACCTATCTTGTCACACCCCCTTCACAAACGCGCAACGTCGCGCTAGAATTGCGCCCCTTGCAGTGCCGACGTGGTGAAATTGGTAGACACGCTATCTTGAGGGGGTAGTGGCGAAAGCTGTGCGAGTTCGAGTCTCGCCGTCGGCACCAAATGCGGTTTCTCCGCATGCACCGCCATTCCGGAAACCCGCGACAGCACGACGCTTCGCGGGTTTTTTGTTTCTTGATGTTCGGCCGCGGCAGGTCGTCGCCGGCAAAAGTGCCTGGACAATGTCGGGCCGTCGCATCCATCCCTGTCGATCAGACGGCGCCTGGCCTCAGTCGAAGACTGTTCAGGAACGCCTCCCACACTTGCAGCGCGCCAGCTTCATCCACGGGCGACGTTGCTTCATCCCGCGACAAATCGGGCGTCCTTGCGCCGAGTATCAACTGAATGGCGGTATGGGGTTTCGCCAGCGTAGCCGGATCGCCTGGTGCGAGCAGGTAGAAGCGATACGAAGTGATGTCGCCTTCGTTCAGTTCGAACAGCACTTCTTCGGCGTCCATTCCCGCGACGGTGCGCTTGCCTTTCCGCACGATGCGGTAGCTGCCGTTTGACAGCCGGTTAAGTTGTGACCGCAGTTCGGGCAGTGTCTTCGTCAGCGGTGATTTCTGATCGACGTCCACCGCGTCACGCATCTGGATCACCAGCAGCGCCGGACGACCCGGCATCAGCGCAAACGACTGAGACACTTCCTCTGTAGAAGTCGACGAGCCCGTGGCAATCCCGCCGTCAAAGCAGAATCCGGATTCGGTCGGGACCGACCAGTTATCACGTGCCTTGATCCGGCGATAGATGCCGTTGTAGATCTCTTGCGCCCGATCAATTGCCGCCGACCCGATACTGCCGGTTGTATGAAATAGCGTTTTATTTTCGTAGATATACCCTTCAGTATCGAATGGCAGGGCAACGCCTTCCGTGTACGCAGTCTGGTAAATGAATACCCTGGATTCCCCCGTCGGCGAGAACGCTTGTTCCAGCCATACGTGAGACAAAGGTTCATTTCGGCTGCCTGGGTCGGTGCGCTTCTTTATCTTGAGTTTCTTCTCCAGCTCATAAACCTTGGACTGATACGTCGCAGGCGCTACGTTGTATTGTGTCTCCAGTTTCTCCCCCTGAAACTCGTACCGCTCATTCGTGATCATGCTTGCCGCTGGCCGGTCGAATACGAAGCGGCCGACGCACCACGGACGCAGGTTGGACAACACAGGATTGGTGACCGTCAACTCCTCGGCGAACGCGATTGAGCAGGCATAGACGCTCGCCGCCAAAAACAGAAATCGTCCCACTCGTGTCAGCATTTCGGCTCCGATGCGTCCATTGCGATTTGCTCAATACTGTAGAGCAACGAACGAAGAATATCTGATTCGAAATACGCGGCTCGTTTTCCGTGCCGCGTCAATTCGACGGCTGAATGATCAAATAGGCAGCTTTCAGGAAAATGACCATCGGAGGCAAGCAGTTGCTCCGGTAAGCACACGGGCCTGATCGTGGTCGTCGATCGTCATGCAACCCGGCTTCGGCTTCATCACGGCCTCGATAAACCGTGCAAACGGCAGGATCGCCTGTATAACGCACCTTCGCGGTAAGCAACAAAATCGTCGACGACGCAATCAGCTCGCCGAGGTCTCGCGTGCTCTGCACGGCCGTCACGTCGGTGCCGGCGCGGGCCGCGGCATCGTCGCCGGTTCCGATCCCGTCGCGAATATCAGGAAACCGAACTGAAGTGGTCGGGCATGCAGGCCGTGATCCGCGTGCGCGATACCGTGATGGAGCCGCACATCCAGACACGGGCGTCGACAACCGTCGATCAATGCATCATCGCGGCGGCCGCGCGCATCACAACAACGGCAGCGTGAGCCGGATGTGCTCGGCGAACGCCGCCGTCAGATGCGATGGCCGCTTGCGATCGAACTTCAGCGCAATGCCCACGGCCGGCAACGGCGGCAGGCGCGGATCGCCGGTGACGATCGCCAGATCCGCCGGCACCGCCGTCTGCGTCATCACCGCGAACGCCTGCCCCGAACGCACGAGCGCGATCAGCCCCGCGAGACTGCTGCTCGCATACGCGACGCGGTAATCGCGGCCCGCACGATCCAGCACCTCGCAGGCCGCGACGTGGTCGAGCGTGTCGCGATCGGACAGCGCCAGCGGCAACGGATCGAAATGTGCAGGCTCCAGCCCCGGATAGCCGATCCAGACCAGCTGCTCGCGGCGAATGATGTCGTCGTTCGCGCCGTCGTCCGGCAATGAAATCATCGCCAGATCGACTGCGCGTTTGTCCAGCTGCTCGATGAGCCGCGGCGTCGGCCCGCACACGACCTCGACGATCGCCTGCGGATGCTGGCTCGAAAACTGCCGCAGCAACGGCGGCAGCCAGACCTCCGCGTAATCGTCCGGGCAGCCGAAGCGGATCGTCCCCGACAACCCCGTGCCGCACAGGTCGGCCATCGCCTCGTCGTGCAGCCGCAGGATGCGCTGCGCGTGCACCAGCAGCCGCTCGCCCGGATGGGTCAGCACCACGCCGCGCCCGGTACGCTGGAACAGCGGCTGGTCGACGGCCTCCTCGAGCCGCTTCATCTGCTGGCTGAGCGCGGACTGGGTCCGGCCGACGCGCGCGGCCGCGCGGCTCAGCGCGCGCATCTCGGCGATCACGACGAACGAGCGCAGCAGGTCGATTTCGAGCGAAAGTCCCAAGGTATTAGCTCCTTTTCTACCTTGCATTAGAACTATTCGTTTCCATCAAACCAGACGCGCGCCTAGACTGCAAGCGCCCCCCGCCCCTTCCTGGAGACGCCCGATGTCCCTCAACGACGACCCGACCTTCTGGCGCAACGCCAGGCAGCACCTGGTCCGCTACGGCGGCACGTTCGAGCCGATGATCATCGAGCGCGCGACAGGCAGCTTCGTGTACGACGCGGACGGCCGCGCGATCCTCGATTTCACGTCGGGCCAGATGAGCGCGGTGCTCGGCCACAGCCATCCGGAGATCGTGTCCGTGATCGGCGAATACGCGGGCAAGCTCGACCACCTGTTCAGCGGGATGCTGTCGCGGCCGGTCGTCGACCTCGCGACGCGCCTCGCCGACGTCACGCCCGCCGGGCTCGATCGCGCGCTGTTGCTCAGCACCGGCGCGGAATCGAACGAAGCGGCGATCAGGATGGCGAAGCTCGTCACCGGCAAGTACGAGATCGTCGGCTTCGCGCAATCGTGGCACGGGATGACCGGCGCGGCCGCGTCGGCCACCTACAGCGCCGGCCGCAAGGGCGTCGGCCCGGCCGCCGTCGGCTCGTTCGCGATTCCGGCACCGTTCACGTACCGGCCGCGCTTCGAGCGCAATGGTGGCTACGACTATCTGGCCGAACTCGACTACGCGTTCGACCTGATCGATCGTCAGTCGAGCGGCAACCTCGCGGCGTTCATTGCGGAGCCGATCCTCAGCTCGGGCGGGATCATCGAACTGCCGGAAGGCTACATGGCGGCGCTCAGGCGCAAGTGCGAGGAACGCGGGATGCTGCTCATCCTCGACGAGGCGCAAACGGGCGTCGGCCGCACCGGCACGATGTTCGCGTGCCAGCGCGACGGCGTGACGCCCGACATCCTGACGCTGTCGAAGACGCTCGGCGCCGGGCTGCCGCTCGCGGCGATGGTGACGTCCGCGGCAATCGAGGAACGCGCGCACGAACTCGGTTACCTGTTCTACACGACGCACGTGTCGGACCCGCTGCCGGCGGCCGTCGGCCTGCGCGTGCTGGACGTCGTGCAGCGCGACGGGCTCGTCGAGCGGGCAAACGTAATGGGCGACCGGCTCCGGCTCGGCCTGCTCGACCTGATGGAACGCTTCGACTGCATCGGCGACGTGCGCGGGCGCGGGCTGCTGCTCGGCGTCGAGATCGTCAAGGATCGCCGGACGAAGGAACCGGCGGACGGGCTCGGCGCGAAGATCACGCGCGAATGCATGAAGCTCGGGCTCAGCATGAACATCGTGCAGTTGCCGGGCATGGGCGGCGTGTTTCGGATCGCGCCGCCGCTGACCGTCAGCGAGGAAGAGATCGACCTCGGCCTGTCGCTGCTGGAACAGGCGATCGAACGCGCGTCGTAACCGCCCTTCCCCCCGTCGCGCAAGCGCGATCGATCAGCCCGCTTCCGCCGCCCACGCGATGGCATCGGCGCCGGCCGGAATGCGCATCGGGCTCGACGGATCGGTCGCCGCGCGCCATACCGCTTCGGCGACGTCCTGCGCATGGGTGACCGGCGCGGATTCGTCGACGATGCGCGCAAAGACCGCCGCGGCAAATTCCGCATAAGCCTCGTGCTCGAAGCCGTGCATGTGCGCGCGCGCGTTGTCGGCGAAACGCGTGTCGGGCGCACGCCCCGGCAGCACGAGATGCGCACGCACGCCGAACGGCGCGAGTTCGAGCGCCATCGATTCGGTGTACGCATTGACCGCCGCCTTGCTGGCGCGATAGGCGGCGAGCAGCGGCAGCACCTTCAGCGTGACGCTCGACGTGACGTTCACGACGACGCCGGCCCCACGCCGGCGCAACTGCGGCAGCACGGCTTCCGTCACCGCGATCGTGCCGATCGTGTTGGTCTCGAACAGCGCGCGCACGGTGTTGATCGGCATCAGTTCGGCCGGTGCGGCCGCGCCGAAACCTGCATTGTTGACGAGCACGTCGATCGGGCCGGCGGCGTCGATCGCCGCGCGGATGCTGTCGGGGTTCGTGACATCGAGCGCCAGCACGCGCAGGTTCGGCGACGGCGGCAGCACGTCCTCGCGCGGCGTACGCATCGTCGCGACGACCTGCCAGTCGCGGGCCAGGAAGTAGCGGGCAATCTCGAGGCCGAAGCCGGAGGAACAGCCGGTGATCAGTACGGTCTTCATGCGAACTCACTCCTGTGACGTGTTGAGCATGTGTTCGTACGATAGATGGCCGGATCCGTATTCGCTACAATCTAAAATCCGATTTTCATTTGCGAGAGTCCGGCGATGATCGATCCGTTGGCCGAGGTCGTGACGCTGCTGCAGCCGAGCACCCGGTATTCCAAGCTGGTTCACGGCGCGAGCCCCTGGCGCATCAGCCGGACGGTCGCCGGCGAGCCGTTCTATTGCGTGGTCCTGGATGGCGGGTGCCGGGTCGCGATCGACGGACATCCGCCGATCGCGCTGCTGCCCGGCGATTTCGTGTTGATTCCGGCTGCCTACGGCGTCTCGATATCCAGCTTCGAACTGCCGCCGCCGGGTGTCGAAACGGCCACCCCGGTCGTGCTCGACAACGGCGAATACCGGATCGGCGACGCGGACCGCCCGGTCGACACGCGCATGATGGCCGGCCATTGCAGCTTCAGTTCGCCCGACGCTGCGCTGCTGGTGTCGCTGCTGCCGCAATACGTGCACGTGCGCGGCGAACCGCGCCTGACCACGCTCGTGCAACTGGTGCGGGACGAATCGCGTGCGCAGCGGCCCGCGCGCGAACTCGTGCTGTCGCGTCTCGTGGAAGTGCTGCTGATCGAGGCATTGCGATTCTCGGCCGGCACGGATGCGTCGCCCGGCCTCGTGCGCGGGCTCGCCGACAGCCGACTGGCCGCCGCGCTCCGTCGGATGCACGAACGCCCCGCGCATCCGTGGACGATCGTCGAGCTGGCGAAGGAAGCGGCGCTGTCGCGCTCGACCTTCTTCGAACGCTTCAGCCGCGCGGTCGGCGTCGCGCCGATGGAATACCTGCTCACGTGGCGCATGGCGCTCGCGAAAAACCTGCTCCGTCGCGACGAGGGCCGCATCGCGGAGATCGCCGGGCGCGTCGGCTACAGTTCCGCGAGCACCTTCAGCGTCGCGTTCACGCGCCACGTCGGCCGGCCGCCCGCGCAATATGCGCGCGACGAACGCGCAGCGAGCGACGAATGACCCGCGTCCGCCATCGCCCTCCCGCGACCTGCGGTCACGCTCCGTCACGCGACGGCAACGCACGAGGCACTCGATGACGACAACGGCAAAGGACGCCGGCGCACTCGACCACTGGCTCGTCGCGCGGCGCGATGCGGAAACCGGCATCGAAAGCCTGCATGCGCATTTCAACGGCCATGCCTACGATGCGCACGATCACGACGACATGCTGGTCGGTTTCACCGAACAGGGCGTCCAGCAATTCCAGTGCCACCGGTCGGTGCATACGAGCGTGCCGGGCCGCGCGATCCTGATCGAACCGGGCGCGCTGCACGACGGCCACGCGCCCGAAGCCGGCGGCTTCACCTACGGGATGCTGTACCTGCCGCAAGCGTGGGTCGAGCGCGCCGCGCGCCGGCTGGACCTGCCGGGCCTCGGCGGCGTCGAGGCGTCGTTCGGCCATACGCTCGTCGACGATCGCGGCCTCGTCGACGCGATCCGCCAGGCGTTTCTCGCGATCCACGGCAACGAAGGCAAGCTCGCGCGCGACCAGACGCTCGACCGCCTGCTGATCCGGCTCGGCGGTGAACTGCGCGGCCCGCTCGTGCTGGAAAGCGCCGTCGTGCCGCCCGCGATCGCACGCGTGCGCGATCTGCTGCATGAACACATGGACGGCAACATCGGGCTCGACGAACTCGCGCATGTCGCCGGGATCGACCGGTTCCGGCTGACGCGGCTGTTCCAGCGTGCGTTCGGCACGTCGCCGCACGCGTACCTGGTGCGCTTGCGGCTGCGTGTCGCGCGCCGGCTGCTGGCGGCCGGCCGCACGCCCGCGCAGGCGGCCGCGGACGTCGGCTTCGCCGACCAGAGCCACCTGGGCCGCTGGTTCCGCCGCGCGTACCGGATCACGCCGGCCGCTTACCGGCAACTCTGCACAAACGTTCCAGACTGATCGCGCGCGGCAGCCGATCATGAGCGCCTCTACAAGGAGCACTCATGTTCGATACCAAGGTAGCGCTGATCGTGCGCGACGATCTCGCGGCGTGGCAAAAACTCAATGTCGTCGCGTTTCTCGCGACGGGCGTCGCGGCCGAAGCACCCGAAGCGCTCGGCGAGCCTTACGAGGATGCGGCAGGACGCCGCTACGGCCGCATGCTGGGCCAGCCGATGCTGGTGTTCTCGGCCGACCTGAATGGCCTGCAGGCCGCGCACCGGCAGGCGCTGTCGCGCGAACTCACGATCGTGCCCTACGTGCACGCGATGTTTTCGACCGGGCACGACGCGGCCAACCGCGACGTGTTTCGGGCCGGCGATGCGGAGAATCTCGACTTCGTCGGGCTGGCGCTGCGCGGGCCGAAGAAGGCGGTCGACAAGGCGGTGAAGGGGTTGGCGTTGCATGCGTGATGCACCGTCGAGGCGCGTATCGCGAATGGCCTCGCGGTCGGCCTCATCGAACACGATCGCGTGTCCGGCAACCTGACGAGCCACGTCGCCGGGATCGTGCTGCCCGATCTCCCGCCGCACCTGATCACCATCCTGACGGACGACAGCAATCGCGCCGCGCTGCGTCTGCGCGACGTTCTGAAAAGCACGTTCCGGATCGGATGAAGACAAGGCCGGGAACCGGCCTTGCATGAGAAAGCAAAACAGGAAGCGCCGCCGGCCCGTTGCAGGCCGGCGGCGTTCGGCATCAACCGCCGAGGTAGGCCTGCTTGATGCGGTCGTTCGCGAGCAGGTTCGCGCCCGTATCGGCGAGCACCACGCGCCCCGTTTCGAGCACGTAGCCGCGATCGGCCACACCCAGCGCCTTGTTCGCGTTCTGCTCGACGAGGAACACCGTGACGCCTTCGTCGCGGATCGTGCGGATGATGTCGAAGATCTGCGCGATCACGAGCGGCGCGAGGCCGAGCGTCGGCTCATCGAGCAGCAGCAGACGCGGCTTGCTCATCAGCGCGCGGCCAATCGCCAGCATCTGCTGTTCGCCGCCCGACATCGTGCCGGCCCGCTGCGTCGCCCGTTCCTTCAGGCGCGGAAACAGCTTGAACACGTGCTCGATGCCGTCGTCGATCTCGTGGCGGCTCGCGAAGAAGCCGCCCATCTTCAGGTTCTCGAGCACCGTGAGGCTCGGGAACACGCGCCGCCCTTCCGGCGAGATCGCCATCCCCTGCCGCATGATCTGGTGCGTCGACATCGCGGTGATGTCCTTGCCCTCGAACAGCACGCGGCCCGACGACGCGCGCGGCGTGCCGCACACGGTCATCATCAGCGTCGTCTTGCCGGCACCGTTGCTGCCGATCAGCGTGACGATCTCGCCCTTGTTCACCTCGATCGACACGCCCGCGAGCGCCTCGACCGCGCCGTAGTGCGTATGGACCTGTTCCAGCTTCAGCATCACTCTTCCCCCAGATACGCCTTGATCACGCGCGGGTCGTTGCGGACCGCTTCCGGCGTGCCGATCACGATCGGCCGGCCGTGCTCCATCACGAGGATGCGGTCGGACACGCCCATCACGAGGCTCATGTCGTGTTCGATCAGCAGCACCGATACGCCGAACTCGCGGCGCAGCTTGTCGATCAGGTGCTGCAGCTCAATCTTCTCTTGCGGGTTGAGGCCGGCCGCCGGCTCGTCGAGCATCAGCAGGCGCGGCTCGGTGATCATGCAGCGCGCGATCTCCAGACGCCGCTGGTGCCCGTACGACAGCGTGCCCGCCGGCCGGTTGGCGACCGATGTCAGCCCCATCCGGTCGAGCCACACGGCCGCGCGTTCGAGCGCTTCCTGCTCGGCACGGCGATACGCGGGCGTCGAGAACAGGCCGGGCAGCAGCCCCGCCTTCACCTTGCGGTGCTGCGCGACGAGCAGGTTCTCGACGACGGTCAGCGACTTGAACAGGCGGATGTTCTGGAACGTCCGCACGAGGCCCTTCAACGCGATCTTGTGGCTCGGCAGCCCGCCAATCGCGTGGCCGTCGAGCACGACGTCGCCGCCGGTCGGCTTGTAGAAGCCGCCGACGCAGTTGAACACCGTGGTCTTGCCCGCGCCGTTCGGCCCGATGATCGCGAACACCTCGTCGCGACGCACGTCGAAATCGATCCCGTCCACCGCGAGCAACCCGCCGAAGCGCATCTGCAGCCCGGCGACCTTCAACAGTTCCGTATTCGCGCTCATTGCGGCAGCTCCACGTGGGGACGGCTCGCGGGCAGCAGGCCCTGCGGACGCCACATCATCATCAACACCATCACGAGACCGAAGATCAGCATCCGGTACTCGGCGAAGCCGCGCGCGACTTCCGGCAGCACGGTCAGCAGGATCGCCGCGAGAATCACGCCGAGCTGCGAGCCCATTCCGCCGAGCACGACGATCGCGAGGATCAGCGCCGATTCGATGAAGGTGAACGATTCAGGATTCACGAGGCCCTGGCGCGCCGCGAAGAACGCGCCGCCGATACCGGCGAACGCCGCACCGAGCGTGAACGCCGACAGCTTGATGCGCGTCGGGTTCAGTCCCAGCGAACGGCACGCGATCTCGTCGTCGCGCAGCGCTTCCCACGCGCGGCCCATCGGCATGCGGATCAGGCGGCTGGTCACGAACAGCGTGAAGCCCACCAGCACGAGCGCGAGCAGGTACAGGAAGATCACCACATGGTCGCCGCTGTATTCCAGCCCGATCAGTTCATGGAAGGTCTTCGCGCCTTCAACGCTCGCGCTGCGCGCCATCTCGTAGCCGAACACGGTCGGCTTCGGGATGCCCGAGATGCCGTCCGGGCCGCCCGTCAGGCTCGTCAGGTTGTTCGCGAGCAGGCGGATGATTTCGCCGAAGCCGAGCGTGACGATCGCGAGATAGTCGCCGCGCAGCCGCAGCACCGGGAAGCCGAGCAGGAAGCCGAACGTCGCGGCCGCGATCGCGGCGAGCGGCAGGCATTCCCAGAACGACAGCCCGAAGTACTGGTTCAGCATCGCGTACGTATAGCCGCCGACCGCGTAGAACCCGACATAGCCGAGATCCAGCAGCCCCGCGAAACCGACCACGATGTTCAGCCCGAGGCCGAGGATCACGTAGATCAGTGCGAGCGTCGCGACGTCCACCGCGCCGCGCGAACCGAAGAACGGCCACACGAGCCCGACCGCGAGCAGCACCCAGACGATCACGCGCTGCTGCTGCGCACCCATCGCGGGCATGGCCGGCAGCTTCACCGACGATTTCGCGCGCACGAGCCACGGCTTGAACAGCTGGAACAGGAACACGCCCGCGACCGCGATCCACACCGGCCGCCAGTGCGGCGTGAGCACCACCTGGTAGCCTTCGAGCTTCAGCTGCAGCCCGAGCACCGGAATCGTGAGGATCGCCGTCAGGAACGCGGCGGCCACGGCATTTTTCAGCGCCTGGCCGATCGAAGCGTCGGCGGCCGGGCGGCGAACGGAAATGACTTGACTCATCTGCGTCTCCCTCAAACCTTTTCGATGTCCGACTTGCCGAGCAGGCCGGTCGGGCGGAAGAGCAGGATCAGCACGAGCAGGCCGAACGCGACGACGTCCTTGTACTCGGCCGGCATGTAGCCTGCGGCGAAGGTTTCAGCGAGGCCGAGCAGCACGCCGCCGAGCATCGCGCCCGGGATGCTGCCGATCCCGCCAAGCACCGCGGCAGTGAACGCCTTGATGCCCGCGACGAAGCCGATATACGGATTCAGCTTGCCGATCGTCAGCCCGATCAGCACGCCGCCGACGGCGGCCAGCATCGCGCCGAGCACGAACGTGAACGAGATCACGCGGTTCGTGTCGATGCCGAGCAGGTTCGCCATCTTCATGTCCTCGGCGCATGCGCGGCACGCACGGCCCATCCGCGAATGCGAGATGAACAGCGTGAGCGCGATCATCAGCACGAGCGTCACGCAGACGATCATCAGGCGCGAATACGGGATGGTCACGTCGAAATCGCCGCCGAGATGGATGTCGAACGCGCCGGAGATCAGCACCGGCACGGACACGTCGCGCGCGCCCTGGCCGATCTGCACGTAGTTCTGCAGGAAGATCGACATGCCGATCGCGGAGATCAGCGGGACGAGGCGCGGGCCGCCGCGCAGCGGGCGATACGCGACGCGTTCGACCGCGAAGCCGTACAGCCCCGTGACAATCACCGACACGATCAGTGCGGCGCCGAGCACGAGCGGCAGCGGATAGCCGGCGGAGATACCGATGGCCGTGAGGGTCACGAGGCCCACGTACGCGCCGATCATGTAGATCTCGCCGTGGGCGAAGTTGATCATGCCGATGATGCCGTAGACCATCGAATAGCCGATGGCGATCAACGCATAGATCGCACCCAGCGTCAGGCCGTTGACCAGCTGCTGGGCGAATTGAGGAAAGAAGTCAGTCATGTGCGGGAAGCTCCCGTTGGCGTCGTGTCGCCTGCCGTCGCCGGATCACGGCGTGGCCGCGCGCAACGCACGGTGTCGTCTCGGGCCGCCCCATGGCCGCGCAATGGGCAGATGCGCGGCCAATACGCACCCGCCCCGTCCGGGTCTCGGACAGGGCGGCGTGCGCGGGCGGGTACTCCGTCTTACTTGGCGGCGGTCTTCGTCGCGTCCTTGTGCCACGTGTACACGACGAACTTGAACGCCTTCAGGTCGCCCTGTGCGTCATACGCGACCTTGCCGATCGGCGTGTCGAACGTCGTCTTGTGCATGTACGCGGCGACCTTGGTCGGATCGGTCGTCTTCGCTCCGGCGATCGAGTCGGCGATGATCTTCACCGCGGCGTACGACGGCATCTGGAACGGGCCGTTCGGGTCGCGCTTCTTGTCCGCGAACGCCTTCACGAGCGCCGCGTTGGCCGGATCGGCCGAGAAGTCGGCCGGCAGCGTGACGAGCATGCCTTCCGAGGCTGGGCCGGCGATCGCCGTCACGTCCTTGTTGCCCACGCCTTCAGGCCCCATGAACGTGGCCTTCACGCCCTGCTCGCGCGCCTGGCGCATCAGCAGGCCCATTTCCGGGTGGTAGCCGCCGAAGTAGACGAAGTCGACGCCTTGCGACTTCAGCTTCGTGATGATCGCCGAGTAGTCCGAATCGCCGGCGTTGATGCCTTCGAACAGGACGACCGGGATCTTCGCGGCTTCGAGGTCCTTCTTCACCGACGATGCGATGCCCTGGCCGTACGACTGCTTGTCGTGCAGGACCGCGACCTTCTTCGGCTTCACGTTGTTGATGATGTAGTGCGCGGCGGCCGGGCCTTGCTGGTCGTCACGGCCGATCGTGCGGAAGATGAAGTGGCGCTTCTTGCCTTCGGTCAGCTGCGGCGCGGTGGCCGACGGCGTGACCATCACGATGCCTTCGTTCTCGTAGATGTCGGAGGCCGGGATCGTTGAACCCGAGCACACGTGGCCGATCACGTACTTGATCTTCTGGCTGACGATCTTGTTGGCGACGGCGACGGCCTGCTTCGGTTCGCATGCGTCGTCCATCATCACGACTTCGAGCTTGTTGCCGCCCGCACCGCCTGCAGCGTTGACCTGCTCGATCGCGGTCAGCGCGCCGGCCTTCACCATGTCGCCGTATTGGGCGACCGAACCGCTCATCGGACCAGCGATGGCGATCTTCACGGTTTCCGCTTGCGCGGCGGCGGCGCCGGCGGCGAACAGCACGGCGGCGGAAATGGACGTAAGACGGGACAGCGTCATCTGGGAGCTCCTCGATGTTGTTTAGTCATACGGGCAAAGGCGGCATGACTTGCGCAATCGAACAGCACCCGGGGCGAGGACATGGGACACGCCCGAGACACATAGAAGACGGAACTCCAGCGGAATGTTGCGTAGCGGGGCCCGGCTCTTGCAGTCCCCGAAAGGGGACGTCTGGTTCGGAAAGACATCGTGATGCGTCTTGCATTGCGCAAGCGTTTCGCCTGCCCCGCTTGCCAAATCGCTTGTTCGGAGGGATGGTCCGACAGCCATTGGCAAGGCAGTCGAAATTATATGGGCGTTTTTAAATCGTCTGTCAAAAATGCCGGTCGACCGAGGGAAAACACGGAGGGTTTTGGGGGTGGTGGTGGCGATGGGGGCGCAACCGGTTGAGGGGTGGGAACGTTTGCCTGGGGTGCAATTGGGTTGCTATTAGGTGGGGCTGATTGGATGGGTGCCTTGCTGCGCTTGGCTTTTGGCGGTCTCGGATTTCGTGTGGCGCGTTTTCGGGCTGCTAAGGGTCCGATCATCGACAATCAATCGACTGATGATTGATTGGGTTGGCACCAACTTGGGGTGGTCGGTCGAAGCGGTCAATCCTACTGTTTACAAATAAAACTAAACATTTGGAAGCTCGTTGTTATTTTTATGAAATAATGCGAATTCGCTTCTGCAATCCAGCCAGCTTTCCTGTGAGTCGCATACGCCGCGCCTCGCAGCCGCTTCAGGGCCGCTCCGACGCCCGTCCGTCGCCCAGCCGCCAGCCAGTGATCTGCCGTTTTTCTTCTCATCGCATATCACCTGCTTCGGAACGCTGATGAATCACCCTTTCTGCCTCTCTTCCGCCGCCGCGCTTGCTTGTGCGTTTTCTGTTTCTGCTGTCGATGCTTCCGGGCGCGACTCGCTGACCGATCGGTCGGTGGGTGCCAATGTGTTTCGGTCGGAGCGTAGGGCTGCGGCTCGGGATGACGGGCATGCGGCACGGATGGGCCACGATCGCCTGGAATACGCTGCGCCGGCGGAGCGCAGTCCGTTCGATACGCCGGATACGCGGCCGTTGCGGGTGACGGGCGATGCGCTTGTAGCGCCGACGCCTGCGGTTGAGCACGAGCCCGATTTTGTATTGCCGTCGAACCGAGTCGCGCTCGGCGCGGGTGGCAGCGATAGTTTTGGTCGCGCGGTGCCTGGATATGAACAGCGCGCGGAGAACTGGAATGAATACCTGCGCGCTAACGGATCGCGGCCTGCTGGTAGTGGCGGTTCGTATGCGCCGCAGCGTCCGTATGATGCCCCGCGCGGTCCAAATGGCGCACCGAATCCGTTCGATCCTT
Organism: Burkholderia sp. AU15512; assembly: GCF_002223325.1. Taxonomy (NCBI): domain Bacteria; kingdom Pseudomonadati; phylum Pseudomonadota; class Betaproteobacteria; order Burkholderiales; family Burkholderiaceae; genus Burkholderia; species Burkholderia sp. AU15512. Next base: position 363,130 of record NZ_NKEX01000006.1, on the reverse strand, counting down.
CGGTGCCGCAACCGGAAACGCGGACGTTCTATGACAACGGCGCGGGGACGAAGTGCACGGCTACCGGCGGTGCGGGGACGTCGCGGTCGTCTTGTAATATCGATTGGTGAGGCGCGGGGGACGTCTGTGGTTACCCTGGACGCCGGTATGGCCACAGACCTATGCCGCGCCTCCATCGCGAAATGGACGTAACAGTCATCGTCGCCGTTACGACGGCATGCGCATTAGACATTCGCGCAAACGCTTGATCAACTCCGGGTTTCCAGTGCAATCTATGGGGCGAATGTTGTCGAGCGCCGGGACATTCGAATTTATCCACTTCTGTGCAGATTTTGGACCGGCAACCCAGTAGATCGTATACGCAAGATCAAGTTGCCCATTTAGATCCTTCGCAAGATCCTGGACCTCCGGCAAACCCTCATATTTCGCGAATAGGTCGGAGAACCCCTTCCAGCTATCGTCGCCCGCGTAGTACTGTTCAAGCCGACTCAATTCAAAACCCTCCTAAATACATTTGATTGACGCCATCCGGATTGAACTCCACCGCCGCTCGCAAGCAGCATCACTCACTTTCGAACTTTAAAAATCCCTATCCCACGCCCCGTTTTCCGCCTTCTCCGGCTCAACGAATGCCCAAATCGCATGACATCGAGTACAGCGGTAATACATTGCAGATCCTGCCGACCCTGGCCCCTCAGAATCAAAACGAGGCGGAGCAATATCCGCGAGGACTCCGCTGGTAACAGCAGTATCGCGACGTTGCGAATATTGTTGATATTCCAGGCGTGATTCGAACTGTTTGGGCGAGCCAACTGCCAGACAGTACTCGCACGCTGGAAGTAACTGCGCGATCACTCCATTGCTCCGGGCTTCACTTCCTCGTCTGAGCTTGAGTAATTGATCTCGTGGAATTTGCGCCTCAACACGAGCACTTTCGTTGCCCAGCCACACACGCAGTTGCTGCAAATCGATATCTCGATCGCGATAGCGGCGAAACATCTCCTGAATATCCTGATCCACTGACCTTTCCCTCTGAGGTATTCCTGAGGCTAGCCCACAAACTTACGGCTAATATCGTCGACTGGGCAAGGTCAGTAGTACCGGCTCAGGCTGCAGCTCAACCCCGTCCGGTCCGGTCGCTACCCACTGGCCAGCAATGGTTTTTCACATACAAAAGGCGGCGTTATCCATCGACTCGACAGCCCCTTCAAACGCGCAAATATGAATCAGCCGAATCGCTTACGATTGCAGCCGGTCCGTAAACAAGCTCAAGGCAGCTTTCGAGCCGGCTTATTCGCTTGAGTTTTTTGCCAGGCGAGCAATATTCCCGCCTCTCCACAAGCGTTGTTGATTTCGAGCAAGTCCGACTCCTTGACCGACCAGAGCCACATTTTGTTTGAGATATTTTTCAACGATCCTCGACGTGGATCAGCTCCAATCCACTCTCTCAAGGAAATATCGTTGACACGAATCCCCAGGTGCTGCTCGTTGAGAACATTCAGGGGGTAAACCATCCGGAGCTTTACACCTTCATAGCTCGCCGATCCCGGCACCCTGCCAGGGAGATCCTTCGTGAAAAGAGACGTATTTTCGAAAGGAAATATTCTTGTTAGATTTACACCACTTGAATATTTATAAGCTGCCGTCATATTTACTGCATCGTATGCGATGGCATATTTAAAACTCACACGCGCCACAGCCTCCTCCAGAAAAACCTCCACTTCTTTATTTACTTTATAAACGGAATCACTGATTTGAACATCAACAAACGAAAATCCCTCGAATTCAGGGACATTGTGACCAAATGAAATAGACAAGCCGCCACCGGCTCCTCCATCGTTACTTATCTGAAACGCGGCAGCCTCGCCGGCCAAAACTTTCACCTTCAATTCAGCAAGAGATATCTCATGATCCTCAACAAATCTCTCACCATTCCGAACGACGAATTCCAGAAACATCGCCTTGGCCGCCTCTTCGCCGAATTGACGAAACAGGTTTTCAGCCATTGACAGAGCAGAGGCGGCCTGAGTCGGATCGGTTCCGTAAATTACGATTCCAGTGTTCATCTCTTCTCAGATTCCTGATATCAAATTATCCAAGTCAGCTTTTATCGCTTGCGCATCATACGGATGCTCAAACACCAGAATATCACCTCTCGCATTCGGAGGAAGATTCTGCATCGCATCATAATTTCGCGACGTTAGCGTACGCAACTTTGCCCCCATATCAGTACGGGATGCCATTTCGATAGCGTGCACCTTACCATTGACATCTACCGCCATAATGTCGGGACGCCGTGCCGAAACGGCATTATCTGTTGCAAAATTATACGATCGATTCAGATATATTTCCTTGAATTTCCCACTCATCGCCAGTTTGTTAGCAATTACCTCTGAAAACTGGTCATGTCCCGGCGTTCCGTCCTTTTGCCCTTTACCGTATATCTTCGTTCCATTAACTTCCCGCTCGGGGCATTGCTGCAATCCGAACGGATCGACCCACTCATTCGGTTCATGAACATAACCCTGAGTCCGGAATCCACCTGCAAGTCCCAGCGGATCAACGCTCAGGTACTGTCCTGAGTCGGGGTCGTAATAGCGATGCAGGTTGTAGTGGAGGCCCGATTCCTCGTCCCACCATTGTCCCGGAAACCTCAATGTCGCATCGATCGGTACGACTTCGCCATCGTTGGCAGCGCCTCGCACCGGCAGCATTTTTCCCCAGAGCGAATGAGCGGCTCTAAAGACCGTCTTGCCACGTACGTCGAATACCGCCTTCGCACAGCCGACCTGATCCGTCAGGATAGGGTAGAGACCATCATTTGTCTCCTGTGCTAGCGGCGAGAAGCTTCCTGGCTCAATGTGCCACGTCACCACTTGTCCTGTCGTACCATCCCGCTGCTCGATCCAGCGCTCGGCCAGCATCGAACCGTCCCACAAAAACTTCACCGTTTCGCGCGCGCCGATCTGCTGCTTCTCGATCCGGCGATTGAAGGCATCGTAGCGATAGACCCAGACGCCACATTTGGGCGTCACGACCTTTATAAGACGATTGAGGCCATCCCAGGTGTATTGCCACGTCTGAGGCCGGAACCCGGGCTGATCAACCGTCTTCTCGATCGTACGGCCACGCGCGTCGTACCGATAGCGGGCATAGCCAATTCGTTCGGGCAGACCGCCCTTGCCATAATGGTGGACATCTACAGGATCCTGCCGGCCATGCGCGGCGATGTTCATCGCCGCGTCGTAACGGAAGTGCTCGGCCGGATGTAGCAGACTTTCGGCCGAGACGATCTGGCCGCGAACATCACGTCGGTATGTAAGCGTATCGGCGTCCGTATCAACACGTTCCAGTTGTCCCGCCGCGTCGTAGTGATAGACGTGCCGCGTGAGTTGCTCAAGCGCGAGTGCGGGGTCGGTTTGCAAGGAATTGAACGCTACGACAGGGCCTGCGATCTGCCGACGGATGCGGCTGAGCGAATCGTATTGCTGTTGCGTAACGAACTGCCCCGCTTGCCGGCCAATTTCGCGCCCCTGGCCGTCGCGTTGAATCGTAAGTCCACCCACTTGAGTCAACGCACCCAACGCATCGTACGCGTAAGCTGTTTCCCGTCGCGGCGTCATCCGAAGACGCCGCTGCCCATCCGCGTCGTAGACGTGCCTTAGCAGTTCGCCATGCTGATCTTCGCCGATCAGACGTCCGTTCTTGTCGTAGGCGAAGCGCGTCAGACGAGAGTGCTCACCTGCCGCCTCAGCCGATTCCAACCGTCCGCCCTTGTCGTACCGGTAAGCAAGCTTCACATCCCCGGCATCGACCTCGATGAGCCGGTCGTATGCATCGTATGCGTAATGCCACCGCCCACCATCGGGCAACGTCTTCACAAGCAGACGACCGGTTGCATCGCGCTCGTAATCTGTCGTGCGACCGCCCCAGTCGATCTCGGATACGAGACGTCCGGCCGCATCGTAACGGTACGTGTAGGTCTCACCCAATGCGTTAATGACCTTCGTCAAGCGCGTCGCATGGTCGTACTCAAATTGCGTTGTATGACCAGCCGCGTCAATCGATGCCGTGAGCAGATCAAATGGGCCGTAGGTGCGCTGAGTCGTACGCCCGATCGGATCGACCCATTCGACCGGCAGGCCCTCACTGTTATATCGCACTCGCACTTCCGAGCCATCCGGATGTGTGATCGTACTCAGCATACCTCGCGGATTGGCAGGGCCGTCGGCATACTCATAACGGGTCACATGCCCGTCGGGCGACGTTTCCTCCAGCACTCGACCCAGCACGTCAATCTTGCGCCTGAAACGCGCACCGGTCGGCAATTCGATAACGGTGAGTCGCAAACGGTCGTCGTAGTCGAAGCGGGTCTCGCGATCGCCAGCGATTATGCGGAGCAGTTCGCCATTTTGGCCATAACGATAAGTCGTCTTGATGCCATCTGGTTCAGTGCGCGCGATCAACCGCCGCAGATGATCGTATTCGAGCTGGATCTGGCCGCCGTTTGGCAAACCCGCCGCAATAAGGAGCTGTGCGTCATCGTATTCGAAGCCAATCGTGCGTCCAGAACTTTCGGTTACCGAAATCAGCTGGCCGAAATCGTCATAGTGATAATCCGTCTTGCGCCCCAGTTGATCGATCCGTGCCATCAAACGACCGAGTTCCCATTCCGAGCGCACGCAATGGCCAAGCGGATCGGTTTCGGCCGTTACAAGACCGTCATCGTTATAGTCGTAGATCCATTCGCCATCGACATCACTCACGCGTGTGCGACCGGTTTCGTAAATGAACCGCCCCGTGTGATAGCCCTGCCGTGTACCGGTCTCGACAACACGGCCCGCCGTGTCGTACCGATATCGGACATCGGTCTGATCGGTATCTCGCCATTGGGTCATCCATCCGTGTTCGTCGTACGCGTAATGGAACTGCCCAAACTGGAAGCTCGCCACATGGGTGAGCATGCCGTTCTGGTAGTCGTAGTCCACGAGTGTTCGGGAATCCCCGTCCGCATCGTGAAGAACGATCCTTTGCAGGCGACGGTCGTACCCGTGATAGGTCACCTCGAGCCGATAGCCATCGCTATGAGCCATGCCGCTCAAACGGCCAGTAGAGTCGTAAGAAAGAACGATCGCGTTACCGTCGAGGTCCTCGATCCGCTCGAGGCGAGAAGAACTGCCGTAGACGAGAGGCGAGAAAATACGCAGTTGCCGCGTATCGCGATCGAAGATACGCGGCTCGAGCCGGCTGCCGACCAGCCGATAACGTGGCTCGCGCAGATTGATGCCGTTGAGCGCCATATCCGGCGCGTCAAAGCCGATCACAAGACCTGCACCGTCGTGAAATCGCACGAAGCGACCGTCGGCGAACGTCAATTGCTGCGACCAGTTATCCGACCAGCGGTGACCGAGCAATCCATGGTCGTCCGATCGAGTCCGATAGCGTCGTTTGAACTCAAGGGGCAAGATTCCGGGAATGGCAAGATCGGTACGAATCTCCAGCATTTCTCCGGATACCGGATCAACCGGATCCTTGCACTTCGGTCGATTCTCGTCCTTGACGCCGCTCTGTTCGGCGGATCGGGTGGGCTCGGGCCTGAATCTATCGCGCAACCCCTTGCCGGCGAATTTTCCGACACCGCCGCCGACTATCCCCCCGAGCAAACCCGCCAGGAATTCCTGAGTCGCGGACAACTCCGGGTTCTTCGGGCCGTAGTGTCCGGTCGTCTTGTCGATCCAGATGCTGTTACGCCCCGAATTGACTTTGCCGCTACAGTGCGTTTCGTGGCCGATCCGCACCAGCGGCAGGCCGTTGACGAACACGGTTTTGCTGCCGTCAACGAGTGGCTGCGGCACGCCGGAATGATGCTCGCAACTCACCAGGTCCGTGACGCGCGCCACCTTTTTACCTTCAAAATACACGTTGCCCGAGCCGGTAACGATCTCGCCACAGTTGCTGCCCATGCTTTGGCTGGCCGACGCAAGCGCACCGCCCAGCGTCAGGCCGCCCGCCATGCACGCGCCGACGATCAATGCCCCGGCGAGTCCGCCTGTCGCCACGGTCGCCGCCACCGCCACACCAATCGCGACCCCTACGGCAATGCCGGCGAGGATCCCCATAAATCCTGACGAGTGCGCGATCCGATCGCCGATACACGCGGGATGCGGATCGCCACGGCCGATCGTGAGGCCCAGTGCGTCACCGACCTGCGTGAATTCCTTCGAGAGCCATCCCGTCACACCGACTTTGTCGAGCGCCCACGCTCCACCGACAGCAATCGCCAGCGGCAGCATCACCGTACCGGCCGCGACCGCCCCCGCACCTAAAGCCGCTCCGCCGGTTGCGCCACCCGCCAACGCCGTACCCGCCGCACTCAACCCGGCTGCCGTCCCCTCAAGCGTGGTCAGGCCCGCGTCGGCACCGAGCATCCCGTAGTTGAGGTTCTCGTAAAACGGTTGCTCGGCCGCTTTGGCGGCGTCACCGTCCTCCAGCTTGGCGATCCGGTCGAGACGCTCCTGTGCGCTGCCGCTCGGCTCGTTGAAATTTGGCGTGTCCGACATTGCGGCCTCAGATCGGATCGCGCAGCTGAAGGCTCTGAATCACTGCCCGGATTTGTTCGCGCTGGGTGTCGCTCAACGTACCGGGAGCAGTGAAGGTCAGCATCAGGACGACCGGTCCGTACTCCACCATCGTCAGCCGCTGGTGAATCAGCGCCTGATTGTTCGTCCACGTAAACTCGTGCACGTGCGCGGCGCGCCCGGACACCGTAGCGTCTTCATTTGCGACCTCGGAATAATCCGGCACCTGCTTCGCCACCTTCCGGATTTCGCTTGTCACATACTCGGCAAACTTCATTCCCCATGGCAGCCGCTCGCGCGTGATCACGAAACTCACGCCCTCCGTGCCGGCCGCCGCCGACACGAATACGTTCATCGTCTTGTCCTGCCACTCCACGGGCAGCGCCAACGTGCCTTCCTGCATCTGGTACATGCTTTGTGATCCTGATTATTGTTAGCCGTTCTTCGGATTGATGTCGGTTCGGGACGCCTGGATATTGATGTTGCTGTCATCGAGGTGAATCACCGAATCGCCCTTGTAGATGTCGATCGAGCCAGCCGTCATGTGGATCCGCGTGCCGCCCTCGCCACCGATCTTGATCCAGAGTTCCTTGGCTTCGATTGTATGCACACCCTGCGGAGTCTTATGCAGCGTATTGCCCTGCACGACAACGTCTGACAGGTTGCCAACCGCGACGGCCGTCGTATGGTTGCCCTTCCCCACCTCGACAGTCCGGTCGCCTTTGAGAACCTGTGTCCACTGCGCGTCCTCGACGACGGTATGCATGTCCTTCTGCGCGTGCATGTAGAGCATCTGCGCACCGTTCACGTCGCTCATCAAGAGTTCGTTCGACCCCTGCCCCTTGTGCGTCTGGCTCTTGATCCCCATCGTCTGGCCGGCCGCCCCGTGATACGGGTTGCCCTGCTCGCCATTGAACACGCGACCGACGATCACCGGGTTATCCGGGTCCCCCTGGTTGAACGCGACCAGCACTTCCTGCTTGATCCGCGGAATCGCGGCCGCGCCCCAACCGTCGCCTGCCCACGGCTGCGACACGCGTATCCACATCGAATCGGAGCCATCCTTCTTGCCGCGCCGGTCCCACGGGAAGTGCACCTTCACGGCGCTGCCGTTGGTGTAGATTTCCTCGCCCTTCGGACCGACGACGATCGCCGACTGCGTGCCGTGAATCACCGGCTTCGGCGTGCCGCGCGGCGCCCGGTACGGCACCTTCTTCGGCAGCAGCGCGAAGCTGTTGCGGTACGGCAGCTTCGCGCTGTGCTGCGTGTAGTCGTTCACCGCCTCGTGACGCACGTGCAGGATCACGTATTCCTGGTTGTTCTCGAGCACCGGGTGATTCGCCACGGTGACGGCGCCCGCCGTGGTCATGCGCCACGCGTAGCCGCCGCCGGTATAGCGATGAGCCTGCGCCTCCTCGGCCTCCATCGCGAAACGCGCGTAGCGGTTGCCGTCGTCGCCGTGGTCGTACAGCGACTGGTGCTCGAACCGCTCGGTCGCGTCGAGCCGCGCGTGCTTGAGGTTCTGCGGCCCGGCCTCCACCAGCATCAGCGGCGACGACGGATTCTGGTGGTTGAAGTCGCGGAACGTGACCTTGCCCACGCCGAAGCGCCGGCCTTCGTGCAGTTGGTCGATGCCGCTGTCCTCGCTCGCCTCGGTGGCCGCGAACGGCACCGTCGCGAGCCCGTCGATCGGGCGGAACAGCAGGTTCGAATCGCCGATCACCAGGATGTGCTTGTCCTTCTCGTAGCGGTGCGTCCAGACCAGCCCCTCCTGCTCCATCAGCCGCGCGCAGAAGTTGTAGTAGCTCTCCTGGTACATCACGACGTACTCGAGCGGCTTCTGGCTCGTCCGGATATCGAACACGAAGTCGGAGAAGCCGTGCTCCTGGAAAATCTCGGTGAGGATGTCCTGCGCGGTCTTGTTCTGGAAGATCCGGCAGTCGGTGGAGCGCGTCAGGAACCAGAACCACGGCACCGCCGTCAGGTGATATTGCGTGACGTTGCCGGGGTTGCCGGCGCGGTCGAACGACGCGACGTAGCCGTCGAAGTAACGATCGTTGTCGGCGGCGCCCGATGCGACGACGCGTTCGAGCGTCGACAGGCGCGCCTGCTGGTCGAACCGGATCTTGACCTGCTGGCCGATCAGATCCTCGGGGCGCAGGTCGTGGCGATGCGACAGCAGGTCGAGGTGGATCTCCGGCAACCGGTTCACGTGCTCGTCGACGACGGCGGCGCTGACCAGCAGCACGTCCGGGCCGAGCGGCGTATCGAGCGTCACGTAGCGGTTGAGCTGGGTCAGGCGCGCGGGGTTGGCGGCGCCGTTGATCGCCTCGGCGACCGCGCCGGGCGTCTTGTCCATCAGCGAGAAGCCGGTCTGCGCGAGCTGCATCGCGCGCTGGACGGTGTCGACGTGCCCGGCCAGGCCCGCGAGCGGCCCAAGGCTGCCGGCGACACTCGACGCAACCGGGCCGGCGAGACCGCCGAGCGCGCTCAACGAGCCGAGCGCACTACCGCCCATTCCAGTGGGAATACCCCCGTTCGGAGCGAAACTCATGCTTGTTCCTTCTTGTGTTCTCAGGTTCCTGGTGCCGGCTGACCGGCCCGAAGCCCCGATAATGTAGGACAAAATCCCCACGCGTGAAAGACACCTGCAAACGTTTCCGTTCGGGCCCCCGATAGCCCGGAAACAGGCCGGCGGCCGGGCCGCCCGGACGCGGCGCCCATGCCGAATCACCGCGCCAGCACGCGCGGAACGGGACACAATCTGCATGAAACGTGTGACAGATCCGTACGGGGCGAAGCATCGCCCCAGTCACGATGAAATAGTGCGAGCGCTCGGGAAGGAAACGCGCGCTGGCAGGCGCTGCCGTGCCGCTACACGCTGCCGGTCGTCGCATCCGATCGCATGCCTTCCGTAGCCTTCAAATGCCTTTCTCGCCGTGCGCGGAAACCGCCCCGGTCACCGCGGCGACACCACGATCGCCGCCCGCCGGTTCTGCGCCCTTCCTCCCGGCGTCTTGTTGTCCCCGACCGGATCGCTCTTCCCTTTCCCGACGACCGCGATGCGCTTCGCATCGAGCCCCACGTCGATCAGTTCAAGCGCGACGACCTCGGCCCGCCGCCTGGACAACTCGAAGTCATACTCGTCCACGCCTTCCTGGTCCGAATATCCATAGACCCGTACCCCGTTGATCCCGGCCGAGCGGAGCGTGCGACCGATCCGTTCGACGATCCGCCGCACATCGGGCTTGAGGTTGTAGCGATCGAAATCGAACAGGATCGGCCCGGTCGAGCCGAACTCGAAACCCTGCTGGGTTTCCTGGAAGCCGGCCGACTTGAGCGCGGTGACCTGCGTCTGCGTCAATCCACGATGAAGCGGCGGTGGCGTCTTGCAGCCTCCCAGCAGCATGCACCAGAGCAGCGCGCTGCCGACGCACATGCGCCCAAGCCCAACCGGAAACGTGTTGTTCATCATTGACCCCTTCGATTGCACCCGCGTCGCGAGCGCGCTTTCCACCCACTGCCGCGGCCTCGCCCGCAGCGTGAAACGATGAACCTCAAGCCGCCCCCGCGACTCCTTCCGCCAGTTGCCACGAGCCTGGCCGGGCGCGCTTGGCGCGGTACATCGCAGCATCCGCCGCCCGCAGCAAGCCGCTCGCATCCGACGCGTGATCGGGATACAGCGCAACACCGGCACTCATCATGGTGGCCACCACGCGGCCGTCGGACAGCTCGATCGACGGCGCCATGCCGGACAGGATTTCGTCAGCAATACGACATACGCTACCCGCTTCGCGCACGGCCGGCAGCATGACCGCGAATTCGTCGCCGCCCAGGCGCGCGACCAGATCGGCCTCGCGCACCTGCGTGCGCAGGCGTGACGCGATGCCGATCAGCACCGCGTCGCCGGCTTCGTGGCCGAGGCAGTCGTTGATTTCCTTGAAGCGGTCGCAATCGAGATACAGGATCGCGACCCGCTGCCCCGTCACCCCGGCTTCGCCGAGGGCGAGTGCGAGACGCGACTCGAACTGCACGCGGTTGGGCAGCCCCGTGAGCGCATCGTGCGTCGCCTTGTGTTCGAGCGACGCGTTCTCGTCGCGCAGCGTGTTCTGCCAGTCTTCGAATTCGTCGAGCAGCGCATTGAAGTCGTCGCCGAGCTGGTTGAGTTCGGCAATCGATGCGGGCTCGACGCGCTGCGCGAACGCACGTTCGCGCCGCACCGCGTGGGCGACGCCCGCCAGCGCGCGCAACGGCGAAACGATGCTGCGCAGCAGGCGCTGCGAGCTGATATACGCACCGATCACGCTGACGGCCAGGCACCCGAGAATGCCGCCCACGCCGCCGAGCAGGAATCCGAAGAACTGATGGCCACGGCCGCGCACGACGACGTGACCGACGACGATGCCGTCGTGCACCACCGGCGCGGTCACGGGCCCCGGCAACGCGAGGTCGGCGACGACGCGCTCGAGCCGCGCGATCCCGCTGCCGGCAGGCAACTGCCACGTTGCGAACGGTTGGCCCTGGCTATCCGTGACCACCACCTGCGCGACATCCTCGTCGCCGGCGATCATCCCGATCGCCTCGGCCGCCGCGACGCGGTCGCCGAACACGAGCGCGGCCTCCACCGTATAACCGAGCGAGCGCGCCAGCAGGTTCAGGTTGTTGCCGGCATACGCACGCAATGCAATCACGGCCACCACGATCAACGACACGGCCGCCATCGTGACGGCGACGAACGCGAGGCGCAGGTGCGCGCGACGCAGCACGCTTTGCAGCGTCGGGCGCGGCACGCGCGACAGCGAGACCGGTGGGATGGGTCGTGTCATGGCGCCCCCGGCCGCCGTGCGAGATTGAGCACGTTCGGATGCACGCGCACGCCGCTGCGTGCGACCGCGTCGAGATTGATGTCGAACGACACGCGTTCGCCGTCGACGTTGAGACAGAACATGCCGCCCGCCGTGCAGGACGGATCGTGTTCCGAAATCGTCAGCACCGGATGGCCGGCTACCGCCGCCCTCACGCGCGCCCGCTCATCCGCGCCCAGGTTGCCGAGATAGACGATGTCGCAGGCCATGCCGAGCGCGGGATCGTCGAAACGCACACGCTGCACGTCAAGCAGCGTCGAGCCGGCCTGCAGCGTGTCGGTCAGGCCGCGCGCATAGTCGGGCCGGCCCGTGACGCACAGATGCAGGCGCACGGGTGTCGTCGGCCAGCGGGTGAAACTGACGATGCCCAGCACGACCTGACGCACGGCCGTGTCGTGTGTCGCATCAGCCGGATTGGCGGGATCCGTGGGGCTTGCAGCCGCCACGATGCGCACCGTGTCGGCCGGATCGGGCGCCTCGGCGGAAGCCCCGGCAAGCACGGCCTGTGCGGCCCCCAGAACGCAAACGATTGCGACCAGCGCGTGGCGCAGCGGAGCGGTTCGACCCGAGCAGCCGGGCACCGTTCGCGCGGCGATTGCCGCCGCGTCCGCTGGCGTCGCTGCAGTCGCGAGACTGGCAGCCGACGCGCACACTTTCGCATCCATGATGGCAACATCCGCTGGCGTCGCTCCGGCGCTGCCTCCCGCCTCCCTCCATGCGCGTGCAGGCACCGAATTACGCGCATGATGGCTTCATCTTAGGTAAAAATTCGCATCACCAACCAGTGGGAAACACCCGCGAGAAGCGGGGGAACGTATGCGGAATCGGCGCTTGCGCGCGACGATGCGGGCGAACGCGTTCGCCGACGTCGATCGGGTGCGACGTCGGCGAATTGATCAGCGGATTGGCGGCCGATGCAGGGCAAACTTCATACGTACGGTCACGCTACGCCACCACCGACAAATCGAAAGGCGTCTCCCGCAACCGCTTCCCCGTCAGCCGGAATACCGCGTTCGCGATCGCCGGCGTCACCGCCGGGCTCGACAGCTCGCCGACACCCCCCGGCTTCGCCGGATCGCCCTGCACGATGTGAATGTCGGTATCGGGCATGTCGCTCATCCGCATCACGCGATACGTATCGAAGTTCGACTGCTGCACGCGGCCGTGCCGGAAATCGATGCGATCGGACGTCGCATGGCCGAGCCCCCACATCAGGCCGCCGTACAGTTGCTCGTCGACGCCGGCCGGCGACACCGCGATCCCGCAATCGGCGACGCACGTCAGCTTCTCCACGCGCACCGCGCCGTCCTTGCGCACGACCCGCGCGACCACCGCGACATAGCTGTCGTACGCCTGGTTCGTCGCGATGCCGAGTGCGACACCGTCCGGCAGCGGCTGGCCCCACCCCGCTCGTTGCGCCGCTTCACGCAGCACGGCCGCATGACGCGGCCGGTCGCGCATATGCGCGAGCCGGAACTCGACCGGGTCGCGCTTCGCCGCGTGCGCGGCCTCGTCCATCATCGATTCGACCGCGAACACGTTCGGGATGTAGCTCACCGCGCGGAACCAGCCGGTCGGCACGCCCGTCTCCATCCGGATCCAGCCGATGTCGCGATGCGGCGCCGCATACGCGAACTCCCATTTCGTGATCGCCTCGGTCGTGCTGAAATCCATCCGGTCGGTGCGCTCGAGATAGCCGGGCTCCCACTGCTGCGGCGATGCGGGCATCACGGCGCGCAGCCACAGCGACGCGAGATTGCCCTGCGCATCGAGCACCGCGCGCGCACGGTGGTAGCTTGCCGCGTGATAGAACAGCGCACGCATCTCGTCCTCGCGGCTGTTCATCAGCTTCACGGGCTTGCCGGTCTTCACCGCGAGCCACGTCGCCTCGAACAGCCAGTACTTCGATTCGCGCGCGCCGAAGCTGCCGCCCGACACGAGCTCATGCAGCGTCACCCGATGCGAAGGAATGCCGCCGATCACCTCCGCCGCTTCCATTGCGGTCGACGGCACCTGCAGCCCGCCCCAGTATTCGATGCCGCCATTGCGGGCCCACACGGTGAGGTTGATCGGCTCCAGCGGATTCGCGGCCTTGTGCGGCATCGCATACGACGCCTCGATCGTGCGCGCGCCGGCCGCATGGGCCTTCGCCGGGTCGCCGTCGGCGATCGTCGGCACGACGCGCGCGGCCGGATCGTCGAGCCACGCGGTCTGGCGTGCGGCGAGCGTACTGCTGTCGAAGGTTTCGAACAGGCTGTCCTCCCATTCGATCGTCAGCGCGGCCTGCCCTTGATGCGCGGACCAGTAGTCGTCCGCGAGCACCGCGACGCCGGCCTGGTTGCCGCCGAGCACGTCGGGGCGCGGCGGAATCTGCAGCACGTCGCGCACGCCGGGAATCGCGAGCGCGGCCTTTGCATCGACGCTGCGCACGCGGCCGTCGATCACCGGCGCACGCGTGACGACCGCGACCAGCATCCCCGGCAGCGACACGTCGATGCCGTACGGAAACGAGCCGTCGGCCTTCTGCGCGGCGCCGCGCTTCTTGCGCAGCTTGCCGATATAGCGGAACTGCGCAGGCTCTTTCAGCGCGACCTGCTTCGGCCCCGGCAATTGCGCGGCCGCCTGCGCGAGCGAGCCGTACGTCGCGCGGCGGCCGCTCGACGCATGCAGCACCGCGCCGTCTGCCGTCGTACACGTAGGAGCGGGCACGCCCCATTGATGCGCCGCCGCTTCGACGAGCATCGCACGCGCGGTCGCGCCCGCTCGACGCAGCCGGTCGTACTCCATCGCGACACTCGTGCTGCCGCCGGTCGAGAACACTTTCCACAGCGGATGCAGGTAGTCGGCGAAGAACGGATCTTCCGGCGTGATCACGTCGACCCGGAACGGATCGACGTCGAGCTCCTCGGCCACCACCGCCGCGAGCGCGGTGCGCGTGCCGGTGCCCGAATCGTGCTTGTGCACGACGAGCTTGATCGTGTCGTCGGGCAGCACGCGCACCCACGCGTTCGGTTCGAATTCGCCGGCGGCCGGATGCGGATCGCCGCTCGCGTGCTTGCCTGCGGCCGCCGCGTCGGGCATCCGGAAGCCGATCGCAATGCCGGCGGCCAGCAGCGCCGAACCCTGCTTGAGAAAACGCCGGCGCGGCGTGCCGTCGCCATGCGGTGCATCCGGTGCGTGATCGTCGCGCATGTCACGCCTCCTTCGCGGGTTCGGCCGCGGCCGTCAGCGACGGATCGCCGGACGCCGCACGCTTGATCGCGCGGTGAATGCGCGCATACGTGCCGCAGCGGCAGAGGTTGCCCGACATCGCCTGCACGATCGTGTCGTCGTCCACCGGCTGGCCGCCCTTCAACAGCGCGGCCGCCTGCATCAGCTGCCCCGGCTGGCAATAGCCGCATTGCGGCACGTCCTCGGCGACCCACGCGAGTTGCAGCGGATGCCGCCCGTCCGGCGACAACCCCTCGATCGTCGTCACGTGCCGCCCGTGCGCGGCGACGGCCGGAATCAGGCATGCGCGCGCGGCCTGCCCGTCGAGATGCACGGTGCACGCGCCGCACAGGCCCTTGCCGCAGCCGAACTTCGTGCCGGTGAGCTTGAGCCGGTCGCGCAGCACCCACAGCAACGGCATATCCCCCGGTACATTCTCGAGCGAATGGCGTGTATCGTTCACGACGATGTCGATCATGCGCGGTCTCCTGATTCGCATTCCTAGGTCGGCCCGCGCCCATCGCGCGGTTCCGGAGCATTATCGAAACGCGATGCACGGCTACGCCAGCGATCATTTCGTCGAATCCCTGTCAGTCGGACTAACAGATGCTCAAGCGATACCCTTCGATCCAGTCGATGCAGGCGTTTCTGCACGCCGCGCGGGTCGGCAGCTTTTCCAGCGCGGCACGCCAGCTGGCGCTCACGCACAGTGCGATCAGCCAGCAGATTCGCTCGCTCGAGGAATTCATCGGCCAGCCGCTGTTCGCCCGCGCCGGCGGCCGCGTGATGCTGACCGATGCCGGCACGCTGTTCGCGAACCAGTTGTCGGACGGGCTCGAGCAGATCGATCGCGCGCTGTCGTCGGTGAAGGGGCGCACGACCGGGCCGTCACTCCGGCTCGACGTCGATCCCGAGTTGATGCAGGGCTGGCTGCCCGCGCGGCTGCCAGCATTGATGCGCACGCTCGACGGCACGACGCTGACGGTGCTGTCGGCGCCGCGCCATGATCGCGATGCATTCGACCATGTCGATGTCGCGCTGCGCTATGGCTACGGGGAATGGGAAGGCGTGGACAGCGCGCTGGTCTGCCCCGACCGGCTGACCGCGATGGCCGCGCCCGCGCTGCTCGAACGTTACGGGCTGACCGCGCCGCTCACGCCCGAACAGGTATTGGAACTGCCGCTGCTCGGCTATACGAAGCGGTCGTGGATTCCGTGGCTCGAGGCGGCGGGGCTCGAACCGGTCGAACCGGACACGATCGCCGTGTTCGACAACGCGGCGGGGCTCGTCGCGACGCTCGCGTCCGGGCTCGGCGCCGGGCTGGTGCGCGGGCTGCTCGCCGCCGATGCGCGCCGCGACGGCCGGCTCGTCGAACTCTGCACGATCGCGATTCCGACGCACTACAACCTGCATGCGATCTGGCCGCGCGAACGCCATGCGCGCGTGAAGCCGCTGATCGACGCGATCGGCGCGCTCGTCGCGCAATCGCTCGCGCGCTGATACGCGCCGCTACGCGCTGAACTCCGCCGCAACCTCGCGCACGGTGTCGAGAAACGCGCCGAGCACCGCGGACGTATCGTCCGCGCGGTAGCGCGCCTGCAGCGACACCTCGAGCGCCGGCGGCAGCAGCGGCACGAACGCGACGCCACCCGTCGAGATCTGCCGCGACGACGCAGGCAGCAGCGCGACGCCCAGCCCTTCACGCACCAGCGACAGCAGCGTGTGCACCTCGACGACCTCGTGCGCGATCCGCGGCGTGAAGCGCGCGTCGACACAGCTCTGCTGCAGGAAGCGCGCCAGTTGCGAATGCCGCAAGCCGAATGACACGAACTGCTCGCCGGCCAGCTCGCCGAGCGCGATCGCGTCGCGCGACGCGAGCGGATGGCCGGACGGCAGCACGGCCACGGCCGTTTCGCGCACCACGATCTCGCTGCGGATCGACGGGTCGTCCTGGAACAGCCGGAAGAAGCACACGTCGAGCCGCTTCTCCTTCAGCGCGTCGATCTGCGCGGCCGGCGTCATCTCGTGCAGCGACCAGTGCACGTGCGGATGGCGTTCGGCGAACACGCGCAACGCACGCGGAATCGGCACGACCATCGCCGAGCTGATGATGCCGACCGCAAGCCGCCCAACTTCACCGCGCCCCGCGCAACGCGTGAGATCAATCGCGCGATCGAACTGCGCGACGATCAGCGGCACCTGCTCCTTCAGTGTTTTCCCTGCCTCGGTCAATTCGACGCGATGCTGCGAGCGCACGAACAGCGCGGTGCCGAGCTGCTCCTCGAGCAGCCGGATCTGCTGGCTCAACGGCGGCTGCGAGATATGGAGCCGCGCGGCCGCGCGCCCGAAATGCAGTTCGTCGGCCAGCACCGCGAAGTAACGCAACACACGCATGTCCATATCGCAAACGTATCAAGAGCGTCAGTAAAAAATATTGTACAGAGCACATTCGGCTGGTGACACTCGGTCCCAAGCAGCAGTGCACGTCGCAGTGTGTCACTCGATGCCGGCGAGGGGAAGGCGCAAAAAAATAATGCGCCTTGCAAAGGGCCGCATGAATCCGACCGACAGGTCGCTTCATCGACGTGCCTGCCCGCGATACGGCAACCGGCCTTTCCGGTTCCTCTCAAGGAGATCGAGTAGATGATCATCGACACCAGCTGTTACCCGACGAATCTCGTCGACCTCGCATGGCGTCACGACGGCCCGCCGTTCACCGGCGAGCGCCTGATCGAGACGATGAACGGCCCGTTCCTCATCAACGGCAAGCCGCGCCGCGTCGACAAGGCGTTCATCCAGCCGCCGCAAGGCAACACCATCTATACGTATACCGACGGCGAGAAGTCGGGCACCGAATCGATCGACGCGTACATGGCGTATACGGTCGAGATGGTGCGCAAGCACCCCGACCGCTTCATCGGCTGCTTCGTCTACAACCCGCGCTGCGGCGTGGAGAACGGCGTGAACGCGATCGATCATTACGTGCGCAAGCTCGGCTTCAAGATGGTGCAGTTCCAGGCCAACATGCATGCGTACCGGCCCGATCGCGCACTCGACTGGCTGCGCCCCGCGCTGAAGAAATGCGCGGAACTCGGCGTGCTCGTGAAGCTGCACACCGGCGACGGCCCGTACAGCATCCCGACCGAGTGGGTGCCGATGATCAAGGAATTCCCGACGGTCAATTTCATCATGGCGCACTTCGGGGTGCAGACGGGCGGCGTCTACTGTTTCGAGCCGTTCCAGCTCGCGATGGACCTGCCGAACGTGTATTGCGAATCGGGCTGGTGCCTGCAGTCGCGGATCGTCGAATTCGCGAAGGTGCTGCCGAAGCACAAGATCCTGTTCGGCTCCGACACGCCGCCGAACGAACCGGGCATGTGGCTGCGGCTGCTTGAAGTGCTGTGCTTCGATCCACCGCAAGGGATGAATCTCGACGAGGACACGCTCGAGGATTACCTCGGCAACAACACCGCGCGAATGATCGGCCTCGAACCGACGCCCGCGCCGCGCACCGTCGACGAAGCGAAAGCGCTGCTCGCCGCCTGACGCTCGCCCCCTCTCTCCCGATTCCGGAGCATTACATGATCATCGATACGCACCTGCACCCGACCAACCTCGTCGACGAGGCGTGGCGCCACACCGGCGAACCGTTCACCGGCGAACGCCTGCTGAAGATGATGGACGGCCCGTACATCATCAACGGCAAGCCGCGCCGCATCGACATGGGCTTCATCCAGCCGCCGCCCGGCAACACCGGCTATCGCGACGGCAACCGCCGCGGCCGTGACGGCATTCGCGACTACATGGCGTATATCGCCGAACTCACGCAGAAATACCCCGACCGCTTCATCGGCAACTTCACGTACAACCCGCGCTGGGGCCCGGAGAACGGCGCGGCGGAGCTCGAATTCCACATCAGGGAGTACGGCTTCAAGATGGTGAAGCTGCACGCGAACATGCACGGCTACCGGCCCGATCGCGCGCTCGACTGGCTGCGCCCCGCGATGAAGGTCTGCGCGAAGTACAACATCGTCGTGCTGATCCACACGGGCGACGGCCCGTACACGATCCCGACGCAGTTCTATCCGATCATCCGCGAGTTTCCGATGGTGAACTTCATCATCGGTCACTTCGGGATCCAGACGGGTGGCAACTACTCGTTCGAAGCGTTCTGGATGGCGATGGATACGCCGAACGTGTACTGCGAATCGGGCTGGTGCTACCAGTCGCGGATCGTCGAGTTCGCCCGCGAGCTGCCGCGCAACAAGATCGTGTTCGGCACCGATTCGCCGCCGAACGAACCCGGCATGTGGCTGCGCGAGCTGGAAATGCTGTGCGGGCCCGCGCCGCAGGGGATGGATCTCGACGAGGACGGCCTCGAGGACTACATGGGCAACAACATCGCCCGCCTCGTCGGCATCGAGCCGACCAAGCCGCCGAAGGATCTCGACGAAGCGCAGAAGCGCCTCACGTCGACCTACCTGTAACGCGCCGGCAGCCGGATCGCGTGTCGCATCGAACACGCGCGCGATCCGGCCTTTCCCCTTCCGCATCCGACGGAGTGCATCATGGCGTCCAGCCTTTTTGCCGAGCAGCAGGATTTTCATCACTTCGCGAACGCCTATCGCGAACGCTTTCCGGACGACGTGCTGACGCTCGCGCAGCCGCTGTCCGCCGACCAGGACGTCACGGCCGTCGTCGCGTCGCTCGCCGCGCGCGGGCGGCACGAGATGCTCGTCTGCGAGCGCGTCGACGGTCTGTCGACACCGCTCGTCACCAACGTATTCGCGTCCCGCACGCGCATCGGCCGGCTGTTCGGCGTCGATGCGAACGGCCTGTTCGATGCGTGGCAGCAGCATGCGAACGCACCCGTCGCGCCGGTCGTCGTGCCGCACGGCCCCGTACTCGATCAGGTAACCGAAGGCGACGCGGTCGATCTCGCGCAGCTGCCGATGATCCGCCACTTCGAAACCGATCGCGGGCCCTACGTGACCAATGCGGTGATCGTCGCCGAAGATCCGGTGACGGGCGTCGCGAACCTCAGCTACCACCGCTCGATGCCGCATGCGCGCAACGCGCTGGCGACGAGCCTGCATTCGCGCGGCCATCTGTGGCGGATGCTGCAGACCGCGAAGGCGCGCGGCGACACGCTCAAGGTCGCGATGGTGATCGGCGCGCATCCGCTGTTCATGCTCGCGGCCGCCGCGCGCGTGCCGTTCGGCGCGGATGAGCGCGCGATTGCCGGCGGACTGTTCGGCGCGCCGCTGCAGCTCGTGCGCACGCCGCGCCACGGCATCGGCGTGCCGGCCGCCGCCGAGTTCGTGCTCGAAGGCACGATCGATCCCGACGCGCATGCGGAAGAAGGCCCGTTCGGCGAATTCACCGGCTACTCGTCGGACCGCTCGACCAACAACGTGCTGCGCATCGACGCGATGATGCGGCGCAAGGATGCATGGCTCGTCGACGTGGTCGGCGGCCCGTACGCGGAGCACCTGACGCTCGCGCGGCTGCCGCGCGAAGCCGAGATGAGCGAAAAGCTGAAGGCGCGCTTTCCTTCCGTCACCGCGATCCACTATCCGAATTCCGGTACGCACTTCCACTGCTATGTCGCGCTGAAGCAGTCGCGCGACGGCGAGGCGCGCCAGATCATGCTCGCGCTGCTCGGCTGGGACCCGTACCTGAAGAACGTCGTCGCGGTCGACAGCGACGTCGACATCACCGACGACGCGCAGGTGCTGTGGGCGATCGCGACGCACTTCCAGCCGCACCGCGACCTGTTCGTCGTCGACGGCCTGCCCGGCAGCCCGCTCGATCCGTCGTCGTCGGCCGACGGCACGACGTCGCGGATGGGGATCGACGCGACGCGCGGCTCGCGTTTCGACGGCGTGCGCGCACGCGTCGGCGACGCCGCGATGCAGCGCGCCGCGCACGTGATCGCGCAACTCGGCGGAGCGTCGCGATGAGCGCGCGGCGGCTCGTGGTCGGCATCAGCGGCGCATCCGGCTTCGTGTACGGAATGCGGCTGCTCGCGCTGCTGCGCGACCTCGACATCGAGACGCACGTGGTCGTGTCGCGCGCCGCCGCGCTGACGATGGCGCACGAGACCGACTTCCGGCTGTCCGACATCACCGCGCTCGCGAGCGTGCTGTACCGCAGCGACGACATCGCGGCGCCGATTTCGAGCGGATCGTTCCGCACGCTCGGGATGATCGTCGCGCCGTGCTCGATGAAGACGCTCGCCGAGATCGCGAGCGGTCTTTCATCCGGCCTGATCTCGCGCGCGGCCGACGTCGTGCTGAAGGAGCGCCGCCGGCTCGTGCTGCTCGCACGCGAGACGCCATACACGCTCACGCACCTGCGCAACATGGCCACCGTCACGGAGATGGGCGCGATCGTCGCGCCGCCGGTGCCGGCGTTCTACGCGCGCCCCGCTTCGCTCGACCAGATGATCGACCACACGCTCGGCCGCGTGCTCGACCTGTTCGACCTCGATTCCCGCACCGTCCATCGCTGGAAAGACAACGCATCACAGCCGAATCCGCAGCCCAACCGACTCAACGGAGATGCATCATGACCCACATCCACACCACCCACAGCGACGTCGAGAAGATTCCGGTCACCGTGCTCACGGGCTTTCTCGGCGCGGGCAAGACCACGCTGCTGAACTACATCCTGCGCGAGAAGCACGGCCGCAAGATCGCGGTGATCGAGAACGAGTTCGGCGAGATCGGCATCGACGGCGGCCTCGTGCTCGAATCGACCGAGGAAATCTACGAGATGACGAACGGCTGCGTGTGCTGCGTCGGCGCGGTGCGCGAGGATCTCGTGCGGATCGTGCGGATGCTCGTCGCGCGCCCCGACCGGCTCGATCACATCATCGTCGAGACGAGCGGCCTCGCCGATCCGTATCCGGTCGCGCAGACCTTCTTCCTCGACGATCCGATCGCGAAGGAAGTCGCGCTCGACGCGGTCGTCACGATGGTCGACGCGAAGCATATCCGCGCGCATCTCGACGATCTGGTGCTCGACGGCCGCGACAACCAGGCGGTCGACCAGATCGTCTGCGCGGACCGGATCGTGATCAACAAGGTCGACCTCGTCGACGCACCGGACGTCGATGCGCTGACCGCTCGGCTGCGTGCGCTGAACACGACGGCCGAGATCGTCACGTCGAGCTACGCGCAGGTCGATCTCGATCGCATCCTCGGCATCGGCGCGAACGAATTCGCGCAGATCCTCGTCGAGAGCGACGGGCTGCAGGCCGATGCGCCGCATGCGGACGAACACGCGCACGAGCATGAGCACGACGACCACGCACATGAAGCCCACGCACACGATGACGATCACGACCACCACGAACACGACGCCAGCGTGTCGTCGGTCGGCATCGAAGTCGACGCGGACGTCGATCTCGACGCGCTCGAAACGTGGCTCGGCGAGCTGCGCCGCGCCGATACCGCGAACCTGTTCCGGATGAAGGGCATCCTGGCCGTGCAGGGCCGCGCGCAGCGCTACGTGCTGCAGGGCGTGCACGGCGTGATCGAGCTGCGCGCCGCTCAAGCCTGGGGGTGCGAGCCGCGCTCGTCACGCATCGTTTTCATCGGCCGCGATCTCGATCGCGCCGCGCTGACCGACCGTTTCCATGCCTGTCTCGCCGCGGCGGTCGCGGCCTGACGGGCACGCCAGGCGGGCGCATCGCGCGCCCGCCCGCAAACGAACCTCAGGAGACTCGCCCATGAACGCTGCTTCACATCCCGTCGATCGGGTCCTGCCGCGCCGCCAGATGCTGACGCTCGGCCTGCAACACATGCTCGTCGCCTATATCGGCGCGATCGCGGTGCCGCTGATCGTCGCATCGGCGCTGAAGATGTCGCCCGCCGATACGACCGTGCTGATCAGCACCGCGCTGTTCTGTTCAGGCATCTCGACGATCCTGCAAACGGTCGGCGTCTGGAAACTCGGCGTGCGCCTGCCGATCCTGCAGGGCGTCGCGTTCAGCAGCGTCGGCCCCGTGATCGCGATCGGCCTGACGCCGGGCGTGGGGTTCGCCGGCGTGTGCGGCGCGGTGATCGGCGCGGGCATCGTCACGACCTTCGCCGCGCCGCTGGTCGGCCGGCTGCGCCGCCTGTTCCCGCCGGTCGTGACCGGCTGCATCGTCACCGTGATCGGGCTGCAGCTGTTTCCGGTCGCGTACCAGTGGGCCGGCGGCGGCGACGCGGCGAAGCTGCAGTTCGGCGAGCTGTCGTTTCTCGCCGTCGCGCTCGTCGTCGCGGTCGTGATCCTCGCGGTCAACCGCTTCGCGAACGCGTTCCTGCGCAACCTGTCGGTGCTGATCGGGCTCGTCGCGGGCAGCCTGCTCGCGATCGCGCTCGGGATGGGCAACTTCACGAACGTCGCCGCCGCGCCGTGGTTCACCGTGCCCTACCCGTTCCACTTCGGCACGCCGGTGTTCGCGATCGTGCCGGTGCTGACGATGGTCGTCGTGATGATCGTGCAGATGGTCGAGTCGATGGGCCTGTTCGTCGCGATCGGCGACATCGTCGAGAAGCAGGTGAGCGAGGAGGACGTCGTGCGCGGGCTGCGGGCGAACGGCGTCGCGAGCGCGATCGCCGGCACGTTCGCCGCGTTCCCGTTCATCGCGTTCATGGAGAACGTCGGGCTCGTGATCCTGACCGGCGTGCGCAGCCGCTGGATCGTCGCGGTCAGCGGCGTGCTGATGTGCGTCGTCGCGCTGGTGCCGAAGATCGGCGCGATCGTCGCGTCGACGCCGTCGGCCGCGCTCGGCGGTGCCGGTATCGCGATGTTCGGCGTGGTGGTCGCCGCCGGCGTGCAGACGCTCGCGAAAGTCGACTTCGAAGGCAACCGCTACAACGTGCTGATCGTCGGCTTCACGATCGCAACCGCGCTGATTCCGGTGATGGCGCCGAAGGTGTTCGCGCACATGCCCGACTGGACGCAGCCGTTCCTGCACAGCGGCGTCGTGCTCGCGTGCCTCGTGTCGGTGCTGCTCAACGCGCTGCTCAACGGTGTGCCGGCGGCCGCCCCCGTTGAATCGCACGTCCACGCCGACGCCGCGCACGGCAGCCCGATGGCGCGCGAGTGCGACTGACGGGCCGCATGCCGCGCGCGGCATCGAGCCCGCGCGGCGCCTGACGAACCACAACCCGACTATCCGTATCCGAGGAGACCCGACCATGAGCGTTCCTTCTTCTTCGCTGCTGATCCGCAACCCGATCGCGGTCATGAGCGGCCGCACCGGCGACGCCGCGCGGTTCGGCCAGGCCGACCTGCGCATCCGCGACGGCCGGATCGACACGATTGCGCCCGATCTCGCACCGCTACCCGGCGAACGCGTGATCGACGCGACCGACTGCGTCGTCTACCCGGGCTGGGTCAACACGCATCACCACCTGTTCCAGAACCTGCTGAAGGCCGTGCCGGCCGGGATCAACGCCGGCCTGCAGGAATGGCTCGCGGCCGTGCCGTATCCGCGCGTCGCGCGCTTCACGCCGGCACTCGCGCGCATCGCCGCACGGCTCGGCTTCGCGGAGCTGCTGCTGTCCGGCGTGACGACCTGCGCCGATCATCACTACCTGTATCACGCGGGCGGCACGACCGAGACCGGCGACCTGCTGTTCGACGAAGCGGCCGCCTTCGGGATGCGCTTCGTATTGTGCCGCGGCGGCGCATTGCAGGCGGCCGGCGATCATCCGGGCTTCGCCGGCACGGCGTTGCAGCCCGAGACGCTCGACCGGATGCTTGCCGACATCGAGCGGCTGAAGGCGCGCTATCACGACGCGGGCACGGCATCGATGCGGCGCGTGGTCGTCGCCCCGACGACACCGACCTTCTCGCTGCCGCCCGACCTGCTGCCCGAAGTCGCGCGCGCCGCGCGCGGGATGGGCCTGCGGCTGCATTCGCACCTGTCGGAGACGACGCGTTACGTCGACTTCTGTCGCGAGCGCTACGGCAAGCTTCCGGTCGAATTCGTCGCCGAACACGAATGGCTCGGTCCCGACGTGTGGTTCGCGCACCTCGTCCATCTCGAGGAGAACGAAATCGCGCTGCTCGCCGAAACGGGCACCGGCTGCTCGCACTGCCCCGTCAGCAACGCGCGGCTCGGCAGCGGCATCGCGCCCGCGCCGCGCATGGCAGCGGCCGGCGTGCCGGTGTCGCTCGGCGTCGACGGTGTCGCGTCGAACGAATCCGGCAGCATGACGCACGAAGCGAATTTCGCCTGGCTCGTACATCGTGCGGCGCACGGTGCGGCGGCCACCACCGCCGAGGAGGTGCTGCACTGGGGCACGCAAGCCGGCGCGCGCGTGCTCGGGCTGAACGCGGTCGGCACGCTGGAAGCGGGCCAGGCCGCCGATCTCGTGCTGTACGACGTGAGCGGGCCGCGCTTCAACGGCTTCCACGATTACGCAATCGCCCCGGTTGCGGCCGGCGAGCCTGCGCCGGTGAAGTACAACGTCGTGAACGGCCGCGTCGTGGTGGACAACGGCGAGATTCCGGGCCTCGACCTGGCCGCGCTGCGCCGCGAGGCCGTCGACGCCGTGCGGCAGTTGCTCGATTGAACGGACGCCCCGCGATGAATCCGCGCATCCGCATCGGCACCTGACGCCGTCGTCGAACACCGCGCTCGAACCGCTGACGACCGCGATCGTCGCCGGGCTGCCGAACGTCAGCGTGCATTTCGCGCGCTTCACCGTGACCGAGATCCGACACGCCCGGCGCCCGAAAGGCGCCGGGCGTGTCTCATCATCGCTTGTCGGCTTCCTCGACGAAAATCTCGAACCACGCGTTCATCACGGCCCAGAAATCCACCGGCTCGAGTTCGGTCGGATTCTCGTGCCACCAGATCCGCCCTGCGTCGCTGCCGTCGCCGGCGCTGTCGCGCAGGTCGAGGCACAGATAGTCGCCGCCGCCATTCTGGAACACCGTCCACACGAGATCAGGATTCACGCCGAGCTGGCGCGTCTCGTCGGGCGTCAGGTCGAGCTTGTCCGTCAGCGCGGTCTGGTCGCCGATCGGCAACGGGCCCATCGAGTTCGCGGGGAAGAACGTCCAGCCGTTGTGCGTGAACTGGTAGAAGCTGCGCAGATCGTCGGGCAATGCGCGCCACAGCGGCATGTCATCCGATACGAGATCGCCGAGCGGCGGATGGCCGATGAAGAAGTTCAGGTCGTCCTGTTCGACCGTGTACGGATAGAGCAGGCACAGATCGTCGCTCTCCTTCTGGAACACGGCGGGGCGCCGCAGCTTCTCCGCGAAGAACTGCTCGACCGCCGGCAAGCGGCCGGCGACGCCCGCCCACATCTTCGCGAGCCAGTTGCCCAGCGCGGCGTCGGGCGTATCCAGCAGCACGCGCCATGCGGTCGGCACCTGCACGTCGGCGGGAATCTCGTTCGCTGCAAGCCAGACCTGGCCGCGCAGCTTGAAGCGCTTCAGTTCGGCCGTGTAAGTCGTTGCGGATAGCTCAATCATTGCCACTCACCCTTGAATTCGTCGTCGACACATTCTACTTGGGCTGATCGCCAAGCAAATCCTTGATCTGCTGCTGCAGCATCGTCCGGTTGTCGGCCTCGCGCTGCATCATCTGCTGCCTGAATCCTTCGTCCACCTTGATGCCGCCCTTCTTGTATTCGGTCCAGTCGGCATAGGACTTCGACCCCTTCGACGTGTTCGCCGTCTCGCTCAGGCCCGTGAAGTTGTCGGGGTTGTTCAGGACCTTGACCTGGTTGTCGAAGGACAGATCCTTGAACCCGGGCATCTCGGTGATCTCCTTCATCGATACGATGTGGTCCGCATGCAGCGGCTTGTCGATCGTCAGGCCCGGCAGCGCGGGATCGTCCATGCCCGGCTCGTAGTTCTCGTTGACCATCTTCTGGATCTTCGAGCTCGGCGTCTTGGCGCGCAGCTGATCGTACAGCGTGCGCGGCACGCCCTTGGTCGTGACGCGGACGTTGCCGCCGTTCGCGCCGAGCGTGTTCGGCTCGATCTCCACCTTGGTGCGGTTCAACACATCGACCGCGTTCTTCGCGGCTTCCGTGTCGGCGCCCTTCGCGCCCAGGCCGAGCAGCGCGAACCCGGCGACGCCGACCATGATGTCGCCGTAGCCGGGGCCCAGCGACTCGCCCCATGAATGGAGCGCATTCAGGCCGACGTTGGCGCCGATCACGGTGCCCGCGAACAGTGCGGTGGCGCCCAGGCCGGCCGCGAGCGCGCCCAGCCCGGCCGCGCCGAGCGCGACGAAGCCGAGCACTTCGAGGGCCGTCTCGAACATCGCTTCCGTGTCGTGAATCTCCACGACGGTGACGGTCTCGCCGCCGACCGTCACGTTGTCGCTCGCCGTCTTGATGGCGGCGCCGCATTCCATCTTCATCGACAGGCGCGCCATCGGCTTGCCGTTGACGGTCACGGTGCGCGACCCCTGCGCGACCAGCAACCGCGTCTGCGGAAAATGATTGAACGGCAGGCCGTTGCATTCGTCCGCATAGTCGACGCCGGCGCGCAGCGCGGAGCGACTGTTGACCGTGACGTTCGGCGATCCCTGATGCAGCATGCCGGTGGTTGGACCGGGCAGGTTGGCCGCTTTCTGGATGCCGCGGACCAGCGCGCCGCCGGCGAGGCCGCCACCCGCCACGCAGCCGCCGATGATCGCGACGAGCGCGAGGCCGCCGGTGGCCGCGGTCGCCGTCACGATGGCCGCCGCGACCACCGCGCCGACCACCGCGCCCGCGATCATGCCGAGCAGCCCGAAGCCATGCCCGATCTCGTCGCCCATGCGGGCCGCGCGCAGGGCGGCCTCGGCACCGCTCATGACGACGCGCCGTCCGGCCGCGCGGCGGCCTGCTGACGCAGGTGCGCTTCGATGTCCTGCAGCGAGACCAGCGGCGGCACCCCCTCCACGGCCGTGACCGCGTCGAGCCGGCGCAGCAGCGGGAGCCCCGAATAGCCCCGGCTGGGCCGCAACTCGTAGCGCCCTTCCGCCTTGAACAACCCCTGGCGGCTGTGCTGGACAATGCTCGGTTCGAGCGGCGAGCCGTCGCTCGCGAAGAACACCCAGTCGTGACCTTCGACTTCGCGCGTGCTGATGCGCTCGCACACCGTGCGCAGATCCGGATAGACGCGCAGCACGCGCGTCCTGGCCGACAGCGCGAACACGTGCGGCAGGCTGTCGTGCGCGGCCGCCGGCGTATCGGCTTCATCCGGCACCGGCGGCATCAGGACGAACGACGCCAGGATCGACGTCCACGCGGGCACGTGCCGCTCGAAATCCTCCACGCGTGCATTGAGCGTGAACACCAGCATCGCGTCGTCGAGCCGGACCATCGCCTGCCGCTGCCGCAGCACCGTCTTGTCGCTGCGCCACTGGTAGTCGAGCATGATGCCCGGCAGTCCGCCGATCGTGACGGCCTCCCGCGCGAGCGGCTTGTAGCCCGGAAACTGGCGCTTGAACGCCGTCTGCTGCACATCCGCGTACGCGCCGGCGTCGTCGAGCGGCGTGTCGTAGTCGCGCGTCACCACGAATGCGACGTCCTTGCGACCGGACGCATCCGGCAAATGGAACACATTCATGGTCTGGTCGCGCCAGCCGTCGGGCAACGTCATGCGCCCCTCGTGCAATCGGTAAGCCGCCATTCCGTTTTTCCTTTTATCGATCCACGCACATGCGTGAGGGGCGCGCGTTACTTCGCCTTCTCGCCGAAACCGACGCTCGACAGGCAATCGGGGTTGCGCTCCGCGAACCCGAACACGAGTTCGCCCCACGGTGTCTCCGAGCGGAACGTCGTCTCCTCGTTCGGCGAGCGGCCCGTCGGCGTACCGGCGATCCGCATCCCGGCGAAATGCGCCTTCACGTCGTCGCGGCCGACGCAACGGCCGGACAGCGTCAACGTCAGCGCACCCTGCGCGCCGCCTTCATTGCTCGTGCGCAGCACGACGCGCTCGATCTGCGTGCCGTCGTCGAGCTTGATCGGCGCGCCATCGTCGTTGCTCCAGAACGTGAAGTATTCGTTGCTCGATTCGCTGCGCGCGAGCTTCGCGTGCAGCAGGTGCTCGACGGGTTCGCGCCGGATCGGCTGATGCGCGCCGATCTGGTCGATCACTTGCCAGAGACTGAGTTGAACGGTTGTGTGCATCTTCTTCGATCCTTGCGAACACGCCGGTGTCACGCCCAGCGACAATGCGAGCAGCAGCGAGGCGGCGATCGCCGCGCCGCGGCCGCGCTTAGTGGGACGGGGGGTAAGTACGGTCATACCAGCTTCCGTAGTACGTTTGATAATTGACATACTGGCCGTTGACGGGCACCGACGCGTATTCGCCCGTGCCATAGACGTGGCCGATGGCGGCCCGTGCCGCGTTCGCGTCGCCGTTCTTCACGAACTGGTTGTACGCGGCATTGTAGGCCGGCGAATTGGCCGGATTGCCGGCGATCTGGATGTCCGGGCCGCCGTGCGCGAGGATTTCGCGCTGCACCTTGATGTTGTTCATCGTCGCCGCGCCTTCGTCCGCCAGTTCGCTGTTGACGTAATTGGTCTTGCTCGATAAATCCGGCGCGCCCGGGTACAGCGCGTGTCCGGTTTCATGCGCGAGCCCCTGGACGACGGCCTGCGGATTGCCGCGGTCGTTGCCGTCGATCACGATCGTCGGCGGCTGGCCGTGCTTGTTCGTGGACGACCCCTGATTCGCCGGACCGTACTGGATATGCCAGCCGTCCTTCTGCAACTTGGCGATGTCGTGTTCGAGCGTCGGCGACTTCGCGGCGAGCTTGTCGACGTCGGCGCCGAGCCCGGTCGCCACGGCTTTCTTCGGCGCGCCTTTCGCCTGCTTTTTCCCGTGCGCCGGCGCAGCAGCGGCTGCCCCGCCGCCACCGCCGCCGCCTCCTCCTCCGCCCCCCCCTGCCGCCGGCGCGGCGGCGTTCGGCTCGGGATCGGTCGGATCGTTCACCGGCACGAGCGGCGGCGCCGCGGGCCCGGTCGCGCCATCGGGATTCAGGTCGACACTTTGTGAGCCCAGCACGACCACGCGCGTGCCGTCGAGCACGATCTGCCCGTCGGCCGACAGCGTGATCTTCGCCTTCCCGCATTCGAGCACGATCGACTGGGAGCCCTTGACGTGCACGTGCTCGGTATCGGATTCGATCTGCACGGGGCCCTTCGCCTTGAGCGCCATATGCTGTTCCTGCGCATGCAGGATCACCGCCGTCTTCGCCGTGTGCTGGATGTGCTCGTCCTGCGACTGCACGGAAATCGCCTTGCGCACGATGCTCGCGTGCTGGCCCTGCGTGACGACGTTGGTCTGGTTCGGGCCGTTCACGACCGTCACGTGATTGTTCTGGACCGTCGTGGCCATATCCTTCTGGCTGTGGATATTGACCAGTTCCTCGCCTTTCTTGTCGTGGATCACGACTTCGCAGAACCCGCCGCCGCCGGGCGTGGAGTTGCTGTGAAAACCCATCTGGTGCGCGCCGTCGGGCAGGCCGTAGGGCGGCGTCTGTTCCGCGTTGAACATGCGGCCGACGATGATCGGCCGGTCGGGATCGCCGTTGAGGAAATCGACGATGACCTCCTGGTTCACGCGCGGAATCGCAACGGTGCCCCAGCCGCGCCCTGCCCACGGCTGCGACACGCGGATCCAGCAGGAGCTGTCCTGGTCGTTCTTGCCGTAGCGATCCCACGGGAACTGCACCTTGATCCGGCCCATGCCGTCGGTATGAATCTCCTGCCCCTTCGGGCCCACCACGATCGCGCTCTGCGGGCCGGGCATCACCGGCTTGTCATGTTGCCGCACCGGACGATACGGAATCTTGCTGCGGATCAGCGTCAGTTCGTTGCGGAAACTGCCGGGCTGCGCCGAGGCATCGTCGAAGTTGTTCTTCGCGTCGATCCGGATCCCGACGACCAGGAACGTGTTGTCGTCCTGCTTGGCCGGGTCGAACCAGAAGTGCCCGTCGATCTTGAACTTGCGGCCGACCGTGAGCCCGCGGCAACCGGATTCGCCGCGAAATACCTTGGCCTGCCACTCGTACACCTCGAGCCGGCGCTTGGCTTCCGCCTCGCCCGCGCGGGTGTCCTTGTAGGCGAATGCCGAACTGCCGTCGTACACCTCGAGCTTCGGTGCATTGCCCTGATCGGCCAGCGTCGGCAGTTCGACGTAAGGCCGGCCCTTCGGGTGCTTGTAGTCGAACGTATGCAGCGCCACCACGCCGGGCTGGGTTTCGCGGCTCGCCGATAGCGCGGTCAGGCGGTCCGCCTGCTGCACGCCGCTCGCCGCGTTGTAGGTCACGACGGGATCGTGCGCCTGGTCGGGACAGGACGCCGAATCGTCGGCGATCACGAGCGTGTGGCCGTCCTGCCGGTATTCGAAGTAGTAGAACAGCCCGTGCCGCTCGAGCAGCCGGCTGACGAAATTCAGGTCGCTTTCCTGGAACTGGACGACGTAATCCTCGGGCTTCAGTTCCTGCTTGATGTGCGTCTGGTAATCGACCAGCGCGCCATAATCGGCGAAGACCTTGCGCAGCACGTCGAGCACCGTGACCTGCTGATAGATCCGGCTGTTGACCCGCTTGCCGAGATACCAGAGCCACGGTGCCAGGTCGCCGCGATAGTGCGCGATGCCGCCGTCGTTGCGCTCGAAGCCGAACCGGACCAGATAGCCGTGAATCTGCCGCTCCGATCCGTCCTGGAGCGTGATGTTCACGGCGACCGCCTGGTTCAGCACGTCCTTGAGGTCGATCGACGGATTCTGCGTGATCAGGTCGAGCGTGTAGCCGGGCATTTCGGACAGCGCGTCGCCGCCGGTGATCGCCGCGATCGACAGCGCGCGGTTGCCGGTCAGCGACGACTGGAAACGCAGCAGGCGCGTCGTCTCGCTGAACGGCAACGACGCGGCAGAGGCGCCGGGCTGCGCGGCCGTCTGGCCCGGAACGAAGAATTGCGGTGCGGAAGCGAGATCGGAAAGCGGCTGCCCGGCGAGCGGGTGATCGTCGACAGCCGGCGGCGCGTCGGCAGCCGCCATCGGCATCGCCGAGGCGCCCGCGCCGCGCATGCCGGCCATCGCGCCGGAAGCGAGTTGCCCGGCAAGCGGATTCAGCATGCCGGCCGCCGGTGCGGCCATCGACGCCGCAATCTGCGCCGGATTCCCGCCGGCGGCCAGGGCCTGCATGACGGCCGATGCGGTCGGCGCGATCTTGCCGACGACGGGATTCGCCGCCGCGGCCATTTGCATCGCGCCCGACTGCAGCGCGCCGGCAAGCGGGGACGATCCCGCGGACTCGGCCAATCCGGCGATTCCTGGCAACTCTTTCATGGGCCCTCTCGCTTTCTTTTCTGATTGCCGCGACGCAGGCGACGCGGCATTACTACATGTCGATGTCCGAAATATTAATTTCCGAATGCATCTTCGACGGAATGCGATTCGCGGCTTTCAGGCAATCAATGCAATCGCATTCGCCAGCAGGCAAACATTCGAGAAAATCGGCATTTTCTCCCACGCTTATGTCTTTTTCTTGGCGGGGATCGGCTGTCTCTCACGACAAGCGGCGCCATCATAACGGCCCGTCTCGGGCGAGTCCATACCTTTCAATTAAGTAGTCCCCTCGAATTCCGGCAGCCAGCTGATTATGCAGCCGACCTTCATTTCACGGGACGGGTAACTTTGACATTTCCGCGATGCAGCACGGGATAATTTACCGATACGGTAAATAACCACAAGTCGGCAATTCAAAAACAAATGAGTCCCGGCGAATCGCACCGCAACGCGGTTTTCCGGCATGGTCAGTCATTCCGAAATGACTGGAGCCGCACACCTGTCGATCACGCAATCGACTTTCGCTGGCGTATTGCGCGCCCGCATGAGATTGACGCATTTCCGGACGAAACGCCAACGGATTGTCGCCGGCGAGCGAACGTGTCGCTTCGTGGCATGACGCACATGAAACCCGATGCGCGCCCAACCGTCGGGCATCGCGCGACGCACCCGTGCGCTCCGGAGGTATCCTCGGGTTCTGAACGGACCATGCATCTTCACGCAAGCGGTCCATCCGCTAACCCTACTCTGTCACCGTCATCCATGGATTTCGACGTCATCGTTCTCGGCGCAGGCATCGTCGGCGTCTCCGCGGCACTCCACCTGCAGGATCGCGGGCGCAAGGTCGCCCTCGCCGATCGCGGCGCGCCCGGCGAAGGCACGAGCTTCGGCAACGCGGGGCTGATCGAGCGCTCGTCGGTCGAACCGTATCCGTTCCCGCGCAGCCCGTTCACGCTGATGCGCTATGCGCTGAACCGCTCGACCGATCTCTACTGGCACAGCGCGTCGCTGCCCGCATTCGCGCCCTGGCTCGCGCGTTTCTGGTGGGAATCGGCGCCGCTGCGTCACGCGGCGGCGTCGCGCGACATGCTGCCGCTGATCGAGCGCTGCATCGTCGAGCACGACGCGCTGATCGCGCGGGCCGGCGCCGGCGAGCTCATCCGCGCGAACGGCTGGCTGGAAGCGTTCCGCACGCCCGCCGCATTCGAACGCGGCGTGACCGAGGCCGGACTCACCGCGCGCCGTCACGGGCTCGGCATCACGCCGCTCGATGCCGCCGCGCTGCGCGCGCACGAACCGAGCCTCGCGCCCGGCTTCTGCGGCGCGCTGCACTGGCTCGATCCGAAAAGCGTCGTCGACCCGTCCGCGCTCGTCAAAGCGTACGCGCAACTCTTCGTGCAGGGCGGCGGCACGCTGCTGACGGGCGACGCCGCGAGCCTCGACGCGCTGTCGCCGGGCTGGCAGGTCAGGACGCAGGACGGCATGGCGGCCGCGCCGGCCGTGGTCGTCGCGCTCGGCCCGTGGTCCGACACGGTGTTCGGCAAGTTCGGCTACACGATCCCGCTGCGCGAAAAGCGCGGCTATCACATGCACTACGCACCTTCCACGCGCGGCGTGCCGTCGGCGCCGATCGTCGATCGCGAATACGGTTACGTGATCGCGCCGATGAAGCGCGGGCTGCGGCTGACGACCGGCGTCGAGATCGCGCGGCGCGGCGTGCCGCCCACCGGCGTGCAGCTCGAGCGCGCGGAACGCGTCGCGCGGCCCGTGTTCGGTTTCGGCGAGCGGCTCGACCCGCAACCGTGGCTCGGCTTCCGGCCGTGCACGCCCGACATGCGCCCGGTGATCGGCCCCGCGCCCGCGCATCGCGGGCTGTGGTTCGCGTTCGGCCACAACCATCACGGGCTGACGCTCGGCCCCGTCACCGGCCGCCTGCTGGCCGAGATGATGACGGGCGAAGCGCCGTTCACCGATCCGGCGCCGTATCGCGCGGATCGCTTCTGAACGGGCAGCCGGCCATGCTTCGACGCGCGCTCAATCGAGCGCGCGGCCGAAGATGCGGATCACTTCGTCGAGATGCTCGGCCATCGCGCGACGCGCGGCGTCCGGGTCGCGTGCGCGGATCGCATCGAGGATCGCGCGGTGTTCGAGTTCCGACCGGTGCGGCATGTCGTTCGGCATGTACAGCGACTGCAGCCGCTGGAACATCAGGTCGTACTTGTGCGCGAGCAACTGCTTGATCATCAGCGCATACGCGGCGTTGTCGCTCGCCTCCGCGATGCGGATATGAAACAGCCGGTCGCCCGGATGCGTGAGCGAGCCACTGAGGTTGTCTGCCTGGTTGCGCAGGAACGCCTCGTGGATCCCTTCGATCTGCTCGTCCGAGCCGTGCTTCGCGGCCAGCGACGCCGCTTCCGGCTCGATCAGCCGGCGCGCCTGCAGCAACGCGAACGGCGGGATTTCGGTATCGAGGTCGAGTGCGATGCCGAGTTCGGGATCGATCTCGACGATCGTGAACGGCGCGGCCTTCTCCGCAGGGACAGGCGCGGGTTCAGGCGGGGCGGCCGTTTCGGGATGGCGCACCTTCACGCCGTCGCCGACGCGCACGCTCACGAGTCCGCTCACTTCGAGCGCGATCAGTGCCTCGCGCACCGAGGTGCGCGACACGCCGAACTGTTCGGCCAGTTCGCGCTCGGGCGGCAGGTAGCTGCCCGGCGGAAAATCGCCGGACTCGATCATCGCACTGAGCTTGTCGGCGATCTGCTGGTAGAGGCGGCGGTTCTGAATCGGCTGGATGGACATACGTCGGGACTGGTGATCGGTTTCGTTCCGGACGGCCGCGCGCGCATCGCACGCAACCGTTTGCGCATATTCTAAAGGTTCGGCCCCGAGCATCGGGCGCAGCATCGATGCGACCGCAACCATCGACACACCGCGGCACCCTTCGTCATTCGTCCGACGAAGTCACGCCCCAACGGGCATGCCCGCGCGCTCACGTCGGCACCGCATAGCAACGCGCGGCAGTGCCGCCCCACAGCGCGGTGCGCTCGGCCGCCGACAGCCGCGATTCGGCCCAGCGCTCGATGATCGACGCCACTTCGTCATACGACGCCGCGAGCAAGCACACGGGCCAGTCCGACCCGAACATCAGCCGCTGCGGGCCGAACGCGTCGAGCGCCGCGTCGAGACACTGCTCGATGCGCCGGACGTCCTTCCCGCGCAGCCCGCGCTTCCAGTCGGCCTCGGTCACGAGCCCCGACAGCTTGCACACGACATGCGGCAGCGCGCCCAGCTCGCGCAACGCGGCGCGCCAGCGCGCGAGCGCCGTGTCGTCGCGCTCGAAGTCGGCGAGTGCGGGCTTGCCGACGTGATCGAGCACGAGCCAGTGCGCGTCGTGCCGCGCACAAAACGCCCACACGTCGCGCAACTGGCGCTCGAACACGAGCACGTCGTACACGTAGCCGTTCGCCTGCAGCCACGCGATGCCGCGGTTGAAGCCCGGCTCCGCGACGAACGCGCCGGCATCGGCTTCGTCCTGCACCTGGTGGCGAAAGCCGCGCAGCTTCGGGCTGCGCCATTCTGCAATGCGATCCGCGAGCTGCGGCGCGGCGAGATCCTCCCAGCCGACCACCGCCGCGATGCGCGCATCGTCGCGCGCGAGATCGAGCAGGAATGCCGTCTCGTCGCGCCCGGCGCGCGCCTGCACCGCGATCGACGCGCCGAGCGCCTGCGCGTGCATCAGCGGCCACAGCGCATCGGGCAGGTAGTCGCGCGCGAGCACGCCCATGCCGGGGCCGATCCACGGGTAATCGGCGGCGCGGTAGCGCCAGAAGTGCTGATGCGAATCGATACGCACTGCGCCCATGATGCCCTCGTGTCCGGTCGCCGCGGCGGCGTCGCGCGCCACCGCCGCGCGACGCAACGTTCAGTCGTACAACACCGCCGCGATCTTCGGATCGTCGATATTGGTCTTGTCGTACCAATAGAAACCGGTATCGATGACCTTCGGCAGCTTCTCGCCCTTGATCGCCTTCACGGCCGCCTCGACCGTCTTGTAGCCGATCCCGATCGGATTCTGCGTGATCGCGCCGGCCATCAGCCCGCTGCGGATCGCGTCCTTCTGCTGCTTGCCGGAATCGTACCCGACGATCACGACCTTGCGCTTCATCTCGCGCACGCCGTTGACCACGCCGATCGCCGAGCCTTCGTTGGTGCCGAACAGCCCCTTGAGCTTCGGATACGCCTGCAGGATCGACTTCGTCACCTCGGTCGACTTCAGCTGGTCGCCTTCGCCGTACTGCACGGTCACGACCCGCACCTTCGGGTGCGCCGACTTCATCCGTTCGAGGAAGCCGTCGCGGCGGTCGATGCCGGTGCGGCTCGTCTGGTCGTGCGCGACCACGGCCACCTCGCCCTCGTCGCCGATCAGCGCGGCGAGCTTGTCGGCGGCGAGCGACGCGGCGGCCTTGTTGTTGGTCGCGGCCGTCGTCACCGGGATGTCGCTGTCCACGCCCGAGTCGAACGCGATCACCGGGATCTTCTCGGCCTGCGCCTTCTTGAGCAGCGGCAGCGCGGCCTTGCTGTCGAGCGCCGCGAAGCCGAGCGCGGCCGGCTTCTTCGCGATCGCGGCCGACAGCATGTCGATCTGCTTGTCGACCATCGCCTCGGTCTCCGGCCCTTCGAACGTCACCTTCACCTTGTAGTCCTTCGCGGCCTGCGTCGCGCCCGCTTTCACGGCCTGCCAGAACTGATGCTGGAAGCCCTTCGAGATCAGCGGGATGTAGGTTTCCTGCGCCTGCGCGCCGGCCGTGACGCCGACGGCGAACGTCAGCCCGACGATCGCGTTCAACACCTTGCTCCTGATCACTTCGCGTCTCCTTTTTTCGTATCGACTCAACCGACTGGAACGACTGGGACGCCGGCCGGAACCGGCGATGAAGCACCTGCCTGCGTGAATGCGACCGTCAGCGGCGCCGCCGGCGCAGGATATCGACGTAGACGGCGAGAATGATGATCACGCCCGTCACGACCGTCTGCCATTCCTGCGCGACCGACATGATGCGCAGGCCGTTCGTCAGCACGCTCATGATGAACGCGCCGATGATCGTGCCGACGATGCTGCCCGCGCCGCCCGACAGCGACGTGCCGCCGATCACGACGGCCGCGATCGCATCGAGCTCGTAGCCCTGCCCGAGCGCCGGCTGCGCGGAATTCAGCCGCGACGCGATCAAGAGCCCTGCGATCCCGCACACCGCGCCGCTGAACGTGTAGACCGCGATCTTCCACGCGTCGACGTTCACGCCCGACAGCCGCAGCGCTTCCTCGTTGCTGCCGAGCGCGAAGGTGTAGCGGCCGAAGATCGTGCGGTTCAGCACGATCGACGCGCCGATCGCGACGAGGAACAGGATCAGCACCGCGTTCGGAATCGGCAGCGCGGGAATCAGATTGCCGATCAATGAATCCTGCGCGATCGACGTGAAGCCCGGCGTGTCGTTGAAGTAGATCGGCCGCGTGCCCGAGATCACGAGCGACAGCCCCTTGAGCAGCATCATCATGCCGAGCGTCGCGATGAACGGCGGCACCTTCATCTTCGCGATCACGAAGCCCGATACGCTGCCCGACAACGCGCCGAAACACAGCGCGGCCAGGATCCCGAGCGGCAGCGGCATCCCCCATTTCGTCAGCACGACGCCGGCCATCACTGCGCAGAACGTCATCAGCGTGCCGACCGACAGGTCGATGCCCGACGTGATGATCACGTAGGTACAGGCGACGGCCAGCACGCCGTTCACCGCGGTGGCCTGCAGGATCGCGACGAGGTTGTCGACTTCGAGGAAGTTCGGCGACGCGACGCTGAAGAACACGATCAGCAGCACGAGGCTCGCGAACGCGAGCAGCTTCTGCCGCGCGGCCGGATTGAAGAAGCGCGACTTCACGCTCGATGCGCCGGCCGGCGTGTCGCCGGACGCGAGGGGCGGAACGGGATGCGTATCGTTGGACATGATCGGGTAAGCGTCTCGGCGTCTGATTCAGGACAATACGGTCGACTCGCGCTGTGTCGCGAGCTGCATGATCTTTTCCTGCGTGGCGTCGGCCGCGCGCAATTCGCCGGTCACGCGCCCTTCGCACATCACGAGAATCCGGTGGCTCATGCGCAGCACCTCGGGCAACTCCGACGAGATCATCACGATCGCCTTGCCGTCGGCGGCGAGCGCGTCGAGCAGCTTGTAGATCTCGCTTTTCGCGCCGACGTCGATGCCGCGCGTCGGTTCGTCGAAGAACAGGATGTCGCAGTCGCGCAGCAGCCACTTCGCGATCACGATCTTCTGCTGGTTGCCGCCCGACAGCAGCCGCGCCGGCTGCGCGACCGACGGCGTGCGGATCGCGAGCTGCCGCACGTACGACTGCGCGGTGTCGCGCAGCGCACGCGCATCGAGAAACACGCCGCGGCGCACGAAGCGGCGCATGCTCGACAGCGCGATGTTGTTCTGCACGTCCATCCCGACCGCGAGCCCGAAATGCTTGCGATCCTCGGACAGGTAGCCGATGCCGTGCTTCACCGCATCGGCCGGCGTGCGGATCGTCACGGGCTTGCCATGCACGCGGATCTCGCCCGCATCGACCGGGTCCGCGCCGAACACCGCGCGCGCGACCTCGGTGCGGCCCGCGCCCATCAACCCGGCGAAGCCGAGAATCTCGCCGCGCCGCAGCGTGAAGCCGACATCGCGGATCGCGCGGCCGCGCGACAGCCCGCGCACTTCGAGCGCGACGTCGTTCGCGGACGTATCGGGCGGCGTGCGGAATTCGGTCGCGAGCTGACGGCCGACCATCATCGCGATGATCGTGTCCATCGACGTGTCCGCCATCGGCACGGTCGCCACGTACTTGCCGTCGCGCATCACGGTCACGCGATCGGCGATCTGGCGCAGCTCGTCCATCTTGTGCGAGATGTAGACGATGCCGACACCATGCGCGCGCAGGTCGCCGATGATGCGGAACAGCTCGGCGATCTCCGCGTTGTTGAGCGCAGCGGTCGGCTCGTCCATGATCAGCACGCGCGAGTCGAACGACAGCGCCTTCGCGATCTCGACCATCTGCTGCTTGGCCACCGTCAGCCGGCCGACCGGCGTACGCGGGTCGAGATCGAGCCGCATCCGCGCGAAGATCGCGGCCGCGTCGCGATTCAGCTTGTCTTCGTCGACGAACACGCCGAAGCGGCCGCGCGGCTCGCGGCCGATGAAGATGTTCTGCGCGACGCTCAGGTGGTTCATCAGGTTCAGTTCCTGATGGATGATGCCGATCCCGAGCGCCTGCGCGGCGCGCGGATCGGCGATCTCCACCGCGCGGCCGTCCATCCGGATCTCGCCTTCGTCGCGCGGGTAGACGCCCGCCAGGATCTTCATCAGCGTCGACTTGCCGGCGCCGTTCTCGCCCATCAGCGCATGCACTTCGCCGGCACGCAGGTCGAAATGGCAGTCGTCGAGCGCCTGCACGCCGGGAAAGCGCTTGCCGATGCCGGTCAATGCGATCAATGGTGGCGCGGCGTTCGGAGTCGGGTCAGGTTGCATGGATCGACGCCCTCAGCTGATCGCACGGTCGAGATGCGTATAGCCGCCGTCGACGAACAGCCACTGGCCCGTCGTATGCGAGGCACGTTCCGACAGCAGGAACACGGCCGTATCGGCGATTTCGTCGGCCGTCGTGAAGCGTTGGCCGAGCGGCACCTTGCCCGCGATGCCGGCCAGCTTCGCGTCGGGGTCGTCGAAGCCGGCGAGCCAGTTCCGATACAGCGGCGTCATCACCTCGGCCGGAATCACCGCGTTCACGCGCACGCCGTCGTCGCGCAATGCGACGGCCCATTCGCGCGTCAACGCGAGCTGCGCGCCCTTCGACGCGCAATAGCCGCTCGTGTTGCCCTGCCCGGTGACGGCCGTCTTCGACGAGATATTGACGATCGCGCCGTGCGACGCCTTCAGATGCGGCACGCAGTAGTGCGCCATCACGTAGTAGTGGATCAGGTTGCGTTCGAGCGACGCGACGAATGCGTCGCGCCCGGCATCGAGCCCGATGTTGTCGTTGACGCCCGCGTTGTTGACCAGGCCGTCGAGTCGACCGAAGCGCGTGACCGTTTCCGCAACGGCATCGCGGCACCGCGCATCGTCCTGCAATTCGACCGTGAAGCACGCGGCCTGCGGCTGCTTCTGCACGACGGCGCGCCAGAACGCATCGTCGGGCGCGTGGCGCGCGAACACCACCGGAATCGCGCCTTCCTCGGCCAGCCGCATCGAAATCGCGGCGCCGATGCCCGACGCGCCGCCGGTCACGATCACGACCTTGTGTTGCAGATTCAAATCCACTTCGCGTCTCCGTCGTTCATGTTGTCGGCACGCTCGACGCGTGTCAGCCGCGGAACCGGTACTGCTCCAGCGATTCGGGCTTCATCTCGATCGAGAAACCGGGCGCCGTCGGCGGCATGTAGGCCGCGCCGCGCACCACGCACGGTTCGACGAAATGCTCGTGCAGGTGATCGACGTACTCCGTCACGCGCCCTTCCTTCGTGCCGGCAATGCAGACGTAATCGATCATCGACAGATGCTGCACGTACTCGCACAACCCGACGCCGCCCGCATGCGGGCACACGGGCAGCCCGTACTTCGCGGCCATCAGCATCACCGCGAGAATCTCGTTCACGCCGCCGAGCCGGCACGCATCGATCTGCACGACGTCGATCGCGCCGCGCGCGATGAACTGCTTGAACAGCACGCGGTTCTGGCACATCTCGCCGGTCGCGACCTGCACGGGCGCGATCGCCTCGCGGATCTTGCGATGCCCTTCGACGTCGTCGGGGCTGGTCGGCTCCTCGATGAACCACGGCCGCGCGAACGCCAGCTCGCGCACCCAGTCGATCGCCTCGTCCACTTCCCACACCTGGTTCGCGTCGATCATCAGCTTGCGGTCCGGGCCGATCACCTCGCGCGCGATCGTCACGCGGCGGATGTCGTCCTCCAGGTTCGCGCCGACCTTCAGCTTCACGTACTCGAACCCGGCGTCGACGGCTTCGCGGCACAGCCGCCGCAGCTTGTCGTCGCTGTAGCCGAGCCAGCCGGCCGACGTCGTGTAGCACGGGTAGCCGTCGCGCTCGAGCAGTGCGATCCGGTCGGCCTTGGCCGGCGCCTGCCGGCGCAGCAGGTCGAGCGCTTCGTCCGGCGTCAGGCAGTCGGTCAGGTAGCGGAAGTCGATCGCGCGCACCAGTTCCTCGGGGCGCATGTCGGCCACGAGCCGCCACAGCGGCTTGCGTTCGGCTTTCGCCCACAGATCCCACACCGCGTTGACGACCGCGCCCGTCGCCAGGTGGATCGCGCCCTTGTCGGGGCCGATCCAGCGCAGCTGGCTGTCCGACGTCACGTGCCGCCAGAAGCGGCCCATGTCTTCGCGAATCCAGTCGAGGTCGAGGCCGACGACGAGGTGCCGCATCGCGTCGATCGCCGCGCAGCAGATTTCGTTGCCGCGCCCGATGGTGAACGTGAGCCCGTGACCTTCGAGCCCGTCTTGGTCGGTTTCGAGCACGACGTAGGCCGCCGAATAATCGGGGTCCGGATTCATCGCATCGGAGCCGTCGAGCTGGCGCGAGGTCGGGAAGCGCACGTCGAGGACGCGCATCGATCGAATGATAGGCATGACGAACCGTCCGTTAAAGGAAATCAGGCCTGCACGGTGCGCTGGCGTTGCTCGCCGAGCCCGTCGATGCCGAGCGTGATCACCTGTCCGGCGCGCAGGTAGACGGGCGGCTTCTGCCCGAGGCCGACACCCGGCGGCGTGCCGGTCGAGATCACGTCGCCCGGCTGCAGGCTCATGAAGCGGCTCAGGTAGCTGATCAGGTGCGGCACGCGGAACACCATCGTCGCGGTCGTGCCGTTCTGGTAGCGATGGCCGTCGACGTCGAGCCACAGCCGCAGCGCGTGCGGATCGGGCACTTCGTCGGCCGTCACGAGCCACGGGCCGAGCGGCCCGAACGTGTCGTTGCCCTTGCCCTTGTCCCACGTGCCGCCGCGTTCGAGCTGGAATTCGCGCTCCGACACGTCGTTCACGACGCAATAGCCGGCGACGTGCGACAGCGCGTCGGCTTCCGCGATGTAGCGGCCGCCCTGGCCGATCACCACGCCGAGCTCGACTTCCCAGTCGGTTTTCTCCGAGCCGCGCGGAATCTCGACGTCGTCGTTCGGGCCGGAGATCGCGCTCGTCCACTTGCCGAACACGACGGGCTCCTTCGGCACCTCCATCCCCGATTCGGCCGCGTGGTCGGAATAGTTGAGCCCGATGCAGATGAATTTGCCGACGCGGCCCACGCACGCGCCGAGCCGCGGCGTGCCTTCGACCAGCGGCAGCGACGACGGCGGAATGTCGCGCAGTCGCGCGAGCGACGCCGGCGCCAGCACGTCGCCGGCGATGTCGTCGATCACGCCGGACAGGTCGCGGATATGGCCCTGCGCATCGAGCAGGCCCGGCTTTTCATGGTGTTTGTCGCCAAATCTCAGCAGTTTCATGTCGTGTTGAGCCGATACGGAAAGTGAATGGGAGGGCGCGGTTAGTTCGACACGGCCGGTTAGGCACGGCCGGTTAGGCACGGCCGGTTAGGCGCGGTCAGTTCGACCAGCCGCCGTCGATCAGGTGGATCGCGCCGGTCGTGAACGACGCTTCGTCGGACGCGAGGTACAGCGCGAGCGCGGCCACTTCCTCCGCGGTGCCGATGCGTCCGATCGGCTGGCGCGCGACGAATGCCTGGCGCACTTCGTCGGTCGACACGTGGCGCGTGCGCGCCTGGTCCGCGATGCGTTGCGCCAGCGACGGCGATTCGATCGTGCCCGGGCAGATCGCGTTGCAGCGGATGCCCCGCTCGACGAAATCGGCGGCCACCGCCTTGGTCAGGCCGATCACGGCCGCCTTGGTCGTGCCGTACACGAAGCGGTTGGGCACGCCCTTCACGCTCGACGCGGCCGACGCCATGTTGATGATCGACGCGCCGCCGGCTTCGAGCATC
Organism: Burkholderia sp. AU15512; assembly: GCF_002223325.1. Lineage (NCBI taxonomy): Bacteria > Pseudomonadati > Pseudomonadota > Betaproteobacteria > Burkholderiales > Burkholderiaceae > Burkholderia > Burkholderia sp. AU15512. The sequence continues at coordinate 320,126 of NZ_NKEX01000006.1, read as the reverse complement.
GCGGGCAGCAGCGCGCGGATCAGCCGGTACATCGACGTGACGTTCAGGTTCAGCGAGAACGCCCATGCTTCGTCGTCGCAATCGAGGATCGAGCCGTGGTGCACGAAGCCCGCGCAGTTGAACAGCACGTCGAATGCGCGTTCGCTCGCGGCGAGCGCCGCGACGTCCCGCGCATCGGTCACGTCGAGCCGACGCGTGGCCAGCCGACCGCCCGCGCGCTCGGCGTCGGCCTCGAGCCGCACGAGCGCGGCTTCGTTGATGTCGGTCGCCAGCACGTCGGCGCCCTCGCTCGCGAAGCGCAGCGCGGTCGCGCGGCCGATGCCCTGCCCGGCCGCCGTCACCAGCGCGCATTTGCCCTGCAATCTCATGAGCACCTCCCGAAGAAGCCGGCCACCCGTCGGCCGATTGGCACAAAGGACTAAAGGTCCAACCAATCATAGGAAGTGATTCCGCGTTTGTCACGGAATCGGGATTCAGTATTTACCCAGGTGGGGAAATCGGGCTGTTGAGCAAGCATTCGGCGTTCGACAGCGCCCGGGAGCACGTCCCGGGATTCGGACAAATCCAATACCAGCGGGTCTTCCAGTCGATTCTTTCGCACAAGCGGGGCACGACATCCGGCCAAACTGACGAAAAAGTCATGTTCACGTCAGGGTCTCAACGGGATGCGCGCGCCATCATGACGTACCGGACTGCGCATCCGGTCCATCGCCACCCCGCCCGCGTTCGATCCCTGCGGGCACCTCCGTCCCCCCGGCGATGGGCTCCGTGACTGGGCGAGCAGACACGGCGCGCAGGCCGATTTTCCGCCCCGGGCTTCGTGTCCGGGGCGTTTTTGTCTGTGGTTTCCAAGAAAATAAGCCTGGATTGTTTCTAAATCGGCAAAAGGTAATTTGAGCCAGACAGGATGTTTTTTCCGGTCACAGACGCTTACATTTAGCGCACCACTCATGGAAACCGCTACGGATTCGCCATCGGGTAGTGACATCCACTGCCATGACCGAACCGCACGAGCTTTAGGAAACGGCAAATGAAGGCCTCCAAATCCCTGCCTGCGCTCGATCCCGCCGACGTTCACGTCGAAATCCTCGAACGTTCCGATACGCTGCTCGTCGTCCGCTGGGTCGAGCCCGGCCGCTGTCACTACGGTGAACAGCGCTGGCGCCGCCGCTTCGCGCAACGCACCGGCACCTGCGCGCTGTCGCGCCAGGTGATCCACCGCGGCGACGAAGTCTTCCGCCCGGCCGAACGCCCGGCGCCCGCGAACGCGGCCGCGATGATCTCCGCCGCCGAAGTGCTCGCACTGGCCGGCGGCAGGTAAATCCTGCCGGCCATACGTCACCGCACGCGGCGCCATCCGATGCGCCGGCCCTAGAAGCGCCGGTCTAGTTCCCTCGCTTGTCTGCCACGCCCGCGCGCACTATCGTTACACCACTCAATGTAACGATTACGCGCCGCGGCCGCCCGGCCGCGCCGATGGAGGCAGACATGCATGCATGGAGCGCGCGCCACGTCCCGGCGCAAGGCGGCAAGGTCGCGGTCGTGACCGGCGCCAACAGCGGGCTCGGCTGGCAACTGGCGGAAACGCTGGCCGCGAAAGGCGCGACGGTCGTGATGGGCTGCCGCGACGCGGCCCGCGCCGCGCAGGCGGCCGACGCGATCCGCCGGCTCCATCCCGATGCCCGCGTCGAAGTCGACGCGCTCGACCTCGCCGATCTCGCGTCGATCGCGCGCTTCGCGGCCGATGTGGCCGAACGCCATGGGCGCGTCGATATCCTCTGCAACAACGCCGGCGTGATGTTCCTGCCGCTGCGTCATACGCACGACGGCTTCGAGATGCAGTTCGGCACCAACCACCTCGGCCATTTCGCGCTGACCGGCCATCTGCTGCCCGCGCTGCGTGCCGCGCGCCGGGCGCGGGTCGTGACGATGTCGAGCGGCCTCAACCGCGGCGGCCGGATCCGCGTCGACGACCTGCGCGCCGAACACCGCTACAACCGTTATCTCGCCTATTGCGACAGCAAGCTCGCGAATCTCGTGTTCGCGATCGAGTTGCAGCGCCGTTTCGAGCGCGCGGCGTTCGCCGGGATCAGCGTGGCCGCGCACCCGGGCTACGCGGCGACCAACCTGCAGTTCGCGGGCCCGGCGATGGACCGCTCGCCCGCCCGTGCCGCGCTGATGCGCGCCGCGAACCGTTATCTCGCGCAGCCGGCCGACCAGGGCGCGCTGCCCGCGATTCATGCGGCAACCTCGCCCGATCTCGCCGGCGGCGCGTACATCGGGCCGTCCGGCTGGTTCGAGTCGCGCGGGTTGCCGGCGCCCGCGAGCGTGCCCCGCGCGGCGCGCGACGTGGCCTCCGCGGCGCTGCTGTGGGAGGCCTCGGAAGCCGCGACGGGCGTGCGTTTCCTCAGTTCGGGCGCACCGGCCGGACGCGCGCCGGGCCGGCCGTTCGACACGGCGGCCGAGGTGCGCTGAACCGCGCTTCGCCGTCCGCAAGATTCGCGATACTTGTTGCACCGACCGAAAAGAAAGCCGGTTGAAAGCCTGATTCGACGCGCGACTGTTACCACCCAGGAAACAATTTATCGTCAAAATCAGCGTTTACCCTCAACCCTCCGATGACTAAGATTTGATCAATCGCTTAAGACATGGTGTCGAGAGCGAACTCAATAAAACACCGGAGGTCATCATGAAATCGCTCGTTTCCGCAGTCGTTGCCGCTGCCGCCCTGTCCGCTTCGTTTGGCGCATTCGCTCAAAGCACCGTGACCCGCGCTCAAGTGCGCAACGAACTGGTCCAGCTCGAACAAGCCGGCTACAAGCCGGGCGTGGCGAGCCCGTACTACCCGAACGACATCCAGAGCGCCGAAGCGCGTGTTCATGGTGCCGACACCAGCGGCTACGGCGCACAACCGGCTCCGGCCGTCCACTCGGGCGCCCCGGCCGCATCGTCGAACGCTCGCGACTCGATCTTCTTCGGCCAGTAAGCCGATGCGCCCTCGGCGGGCGCCGCGCATCGCGCGATGAAGCACGAAAGTCAGGACGAGCCCCTTGCGGGGCTCGTCCTTTTTGATGAAACGCATACCTCCGCCGCCCGGCAACGGGAGGCTTCGCCCGGGCGCCTGGCGTCCGGGTGTTTTTTCATTTCCGAGGGATGCGTACGAGCAGGACGAAACCGCGCGCGCCTGTCAGCGCGACGCGGCCGCGGCAGGCGCCGAGCGCGACAGCACACGCCACCGCGACAGCAGTTCGTCGCGATCGATGTAGCAGCCCTGCAGGTGCCGGCGTCCGGTAGACGGATCGAACTCGGTGCGCGCATGCAGCACGCGGCGGTTGTCGAACGCCCACATGTCGCCCGCCCGCAGCCGGCGCTGCACGCGAAAGCGCGGCTCGCGCGCCAGCGCGAGGAACCGCCGGTACGCGCGATAGACGGCCGCGACCGAGCCGGCCGGCGCATCGAGCGGCCCGCGCAGGAAGTTCGCGACACGCACCTCGGTGACGTTGCCGCGCGCGTCGAGCCCGATCACCGGCGCCGAGCAGCGGTAGTCGCTGTTCGCACTCTTGTTCCAGAACTCGAACGGCGTCGACGCGAGCTGTTCGAAATCGGCCGGATGCTCGCGCCGCAGTGCATCGGCCAGCGCGAAGCCGTCGAGGAACACACTATCGCCGCCGGTCGCGTCGTTCGCGAGGCAATGCAGGAACTGCACGCCCGGCTGCAGCTCGCGGGTCGGCAAGTCGGTATGCGGCGGCAGGTTCAGCGACGTATACGCATTGCTGTCCGGGCGCGGCTTCGATTCGACGTCGAACAGCACGCCGAAATTGCTCTCGCGGATCAGGCCGATGCGGCGCGCGATCTCGTCGACACGCCCGCGCTCGGCCGGCACGCCTTCGACGAGCGTCAGCCCCGTGCGTTGCAATGCGGCGAGCCACGCGAGCAATGCGCCGTCGTCCTCCATCACGTCGCACCACGCGAACACGCCGATGGCCGTCGCGTCGTCGCCGGCCCATACGTGCCGCCCGTGCGCGGCCTGGCGCTCCGCGCGCGACGCGTCGTCGTAGGCATGCGCGCGCAACCAGCCCGGCGACCACGCGCTGCGATGTCCGTCATTCCACTCGACATGCAGCGCGCCGTCGGTTTCGACGTGCACCGTGAGCGCGGAGAGATCCTCGCGCGCATCGGCGATCTCGAACACCTGTTCACGCGTGACGGCATGCACGCACGCGGAACACGCGCAGTTGTCGCGCAGCCAGTCGAAATGAAATGGCGATCGTCGTGTGTCGCTCCATTCGACGTCCACCGCGCCGTCGCCAATCGTCGCCGCCGCAATGGCTGCGTCGGCCGAAAACGTCCGCCAGTCCTCGATACGGTGTTGCGCTGCCTGCATCGTTGCCTCCCGGAAACGCCCGCTACGCGTGTGGTGCGAGCAGAAACCCGCCGACCGTCCGGTGCAGCCGCGCCGCCTGCGGGCTCGTCCCGAGCGCGCGCCAGCAGCCGTGCACCAGCCCTTCTCCCATCCAGTAATGCGCGGCCCCGCCGGCCGCGCGAATCCGTTCGACGTACACGCGCGCGTCGTCGCGCAGCGGATCGTGTTCCGCGCCGATCGCGAGCACGGGCGGCAGGCCGTCGAAACGCGAAGCCGCGAGCGGTACCGACGCGCGCAGCAGCGGGTCGCCGTCTCCCAGCGCATCCGCCAGGCCGCCTTCCCAGTACAGCGCGCGATAGCGATGGACGTCGTCGAGCGTCAGCATCGGCGCGTGCGCTTCCGTTTCGCGCGCGGGCGCTTGCGGTTCGAACCCGAGCATCGGATAGACGAGCGCGATGCCGTCGACACCGCCTTCGTCCGCATCGCGCAGCGCGGTGGCCACCGCCGCCGCGAGCATGCCGCCCGCGCTGTCGCCCGCGAGCGTCAGCGGATGCGCGCACGGCCCGAACGGCCAGCGCGCATCGCGTGCAGCGCGCGTGACCGCCAGGCAATCTTCAAGCGCGGCCGGTGCGCGATGCTCAGGCGCGAGCCGGTAATCGACCGCGATCACGTCGAGCCCCGTATCGGCCGCCAGTTGCGCGGTGATCAGCGCATGACTGTCGAGCGAGCCGACGACGAAACCGCCGCCATGAAATAACAGCACCGTGCCGCGTGGCGTGCGGTGCGCGGACGTGTAACGCCGCAGCGCGATCGCACGGCCGTCGGATGCGTGCCAGACGGCGTCCTGCTGCACGATGCCGGCCGGCAGCGCGGCCGGCGTCCATTCGGCCGCGAAGCGGTCGTACAGGCGGCGCTGTTCGGCGGGCGAGCGCGCCGCCGCGTCGGCCGGATACCACGCGTCCACGGCGGCAACGAACGTCGCGATTTCCGGTTCGAGCATCGTGTGCGCTCCGAGGTCGAAGGTTCGCGCAGGTTATCGGCGCGGCGGCAGCCCGATCACGCGGCCCGCATACGCGGGCGCCGCGCAATCGCGCTGCAACGCATGCAGCTCGGCCACGCGTGCGGCCACGTCGTCGTCGAACGGCGCCGATTTCGCGCCGTCGCGCGTATCGACGTGCAGCAGCATCTGCTCGCTCGCCGACACCGCATCGTCGTGCCCGTCGGCGAACAGCTCGAGATACAGGTGCAACCGCTTCGCGTCGTGTGCGAGCACGCGCGCGTCGACGCGCACCGGCGTGCCCTCCTTGATCTCGTGCAGGTAGTTCACGTGCGCTTCGAGCGTGTAGACCGAGCGCCCCCGCTCGCGACGCGCGGCGTCATCGAGGCCGATGCGATCCAGCAGCGCATCGGTCGCGAAGCTGAAGATCAGCAGGTAGAACGCATCGCGCAGGTGGCCGTTGTAGTCGACCCATTCGGGCCGCACCACGTCGCGGTAAATCGTCAGCGGGGTATCGCCGGTCATCGTCTGTCGTCCTCAGTCTTCGAATCGCATCCCGTGCCGCGCCTTTACCGCGGCGATCGACTTCAGCACCTCGGTGATGCACTCGTCGCGATAGCGTTCGAGTTCCTTGATGCTGCGCGAGCCCTGCTGTTCGGTCGTGCCTTCGACGACGCTGTCGATCAGCGCGTCGGTCAGCGTGGGCGCGACCAGCTTCGTCCACGGCAACTCGAGCGCGGGGCCGAACTGCTGCATGAAGTGTCGCATGCCCGCATCGCCGCCCGCGAGCGTGTAGGTCAGGAACGTGCCCATGAACGACCAGCGGATGCCCGCGCCGAAGCGGATCGCGTCGTCGATCTCGCCGGTCGTCGCGACGCCTTCGTTGACGAGGTGCAGCGCCTCGCGCCACAACGCTTCGAGCAGCCGGTCGGCGATGAAGCCCGGCACTTCCTTGCGCACGTGCAGCGGCCGCATGCCGAGCTTGCGATAGACCTCCATCGCGCCTTCGACCGCTTCCGGCGACGTGCGCGCGCCGCCGAGCACCTCGACGAGCGGCAGCAGGTAGACGGGATTGAACGGATGGCCGACCACGCAGCGCTCCGGATGCGTCGCCCGCGCGTAGAAATCCGTCGGCAGCAGCCCCGACGTCGACGACGCGATGATCGCGTCGGGCTTCGCCGCGCGGCTGATCTGCTCGTGCAGCTCGAGCTTCAGCGCCTCGCGCTCGGGCGCACTTTCCTGGATGAAATCCGCGTCGGCGACGCAGGCCTCGATCGTCGAGACGAAACGCAGCCGCGCGGGATCGGCGCCCGGCGCAAGGCCGACGCGTTCGAGCGCGGGCCACGCGTTCGCGACGTTCGCGCGCAGCCGCGCTTCCGCGCCCGGCGCCGGGTCCCATACGACCACGTCGAGACCGTGCGCGAGCGCGCGGGAAATCCATCCGCTGCCGATCACGCCGGTGCCGATGGCGACGAACGTCTTGATGTCGGTCTTCACAGCCATGTCAACGCATCCTTCAAATCAGGGGAAATCGGTGGGCGGCCGCGCCTGTGCGTGCCGCCGCGTCATGTCAATCAGTCTGGTAAAAACTCACGCGAACTCGGCGATCGCACGGCGTTCGAGCGGACGCTCGCCGCGCGCCGGCAAGCCGAGCTTGCGGCGGCCTTCCGCCGGCGTCAGCACGCGGGCACCGAGCCGTTCGATGATCTCGCGCGCGCGCTCGACGAGCGTGCCGTTGGTCGCATGCACGCCGCGATCGAGCCAGATGTTGTCTTCGAGGCCGACCCGCACGTGGCCGCCGAGCAGCATCGCCTGCGCGACCATCGGCATCTGCATGCGGCCGATCCCGAAGCCGGCCCAGTGCGCGCCCGGCGGCAGGTTGTCGACCATCGCCTTCATCGTGCCGGTATCGGCCGGCGCGCCCCACGGAATGCCGAGGCACAGCTGGAACAGCGGCGGATCGTCGAGCAGCCCTTCCTTCAGCAACTGCTTCGCGAACCACAGATGGCCCGTGTCGAAAATTTCCAGCTCCGGCTTCACGCCGAGTTCCTGGATGCGCTTCGCGCCGGCGCGCAGCTGCGCGGGCGTCGATACGTAGATGTAATCGCCGTCACCGAAATTCAGCGTGCCGCAGTCGAGCGTGCAGATCTCGGGCAGCAGATCCTCGACGTGGGCGAGCCGCGTGAGGCCGCCGACCAGGTCGGTGCCCTTGCCGAAACGCATCGGGTCCTCGCCGGGGCCGATCTCGAGATCGCCGCCCATGCCGGCCGTCAGGTTGATGATCACGTCGACGTCGGCCGAGCGGATGCGGTCGACCACTTCGCGGTACAGGTTCGGGTCGCGGCTGCCGCGCCCCGTCTGCGGATCGCGCACGTGGCAGTGCGCCACCGTTGCGCCGGCCTTCGCGGCCTCGATCGCGGCGGCCGCGATTTCCTTCGGCGTGACCGGAATCGCCGGATGCTTGCCGACCGTATCGCCCGCGCCGGTGACGGCGCAGGTGATGATGACTTCGTGGTTCATGCTGGTTGCCTCGCTTGAATCGGGTTGTGTCGCAATGCGGATGTTTCGTCGGCGCGCGCCGCGTGCGGCGCGCGGGCCATCCATCACAGGCCGAGATACGCCTTCACGGCCGGCAGGCCATCCTTGCCGTCGAACGTCTTGACGCCCGCGAGCCACGGATCGAGCACCTGCGGGTTCTTCTTCAGGTACGCCTTCGCGGCGTCGGCCGGCTTCGTCTTGTTCATCACCGACTGCATCAGCTGGTTCTCGAGCTGCGTCGAGAAGCGCAGGTTCGTGACGAGCTTGCCGGCGTTCGGGCAGCGGGAAATGAAGTCGGGGGCCGTGAGCGTGTACACGCGCGCCTCGCCGTAGTTCGGCCCGAACGACGCATCGCCGCCGGACAGATAGTTCATGCTGATCTGGATGTTCATCGGATGCGGTTCCCAGCCGAGGAAGACGACCCACTTCTTCTCGCGGATCGCGCGCTCGACGGTCACCAGCATTCCGGCCTCGCTCGATTCGACGAGCTTGAAGCCGCCGAGCCCGTACTGGTTCGTATCGATCATCTTCTGGATCGTCGCGTTCGCGCTGCTGCCCGGCTCGATCCCGTAGATCTTGCCGTCGAGTTCCGCGCGGTGCTTCGCGATGTCCTCGAAGGTCTTCAGGCCCGCCTGGTATTCGTAGCTCGGCACCGCGAGCGTCGCCTTCGCGCCCGACAGGTTCGGCGGCTCGACGACGTTGATCGACTTGCTGTCGAGGAACGGCTGAAGCTGCTTCTGCTGCACGGGCCACCAGTAGCCGAGCGATATGTCGAGCTGCTTGCTCTTCAGGCCGGCGAACGAGATCGGCACCGACGCGATCGTCGTGGTCGGCTTGTAGCCGAGCGCCTCGAACACGGTCGACGCGAGCGCCGTGGTCGACGTGATGTCGGTCCAGCCGATATCCGCGAAACGCACGGTGCGGCAGGCCGCGGCATCCGTTTCGGCCTGCGCCGCGTGCGTGAACGCGCCGGTCGCCAGCACGGCCGCGACAAGCGCGGCGATCTTCGTCGACTTCATGGTTCGTTACCTCCCGGTTTGACTCGCGGCAGCCGGTGCGCGGGGTGTGCCCGGCCTGCATCGTGGGAGTAAAAGTAACGAGCCATATTGGCCGCGAGAAGACCGGCGGCGACCTGTTCTTGACTATTTGCGACTATGAGTGGAAACCACTAGATTTCTTGGAAGGCTTGATAGGCGGGGTTTTCACAGGAATTTCCGATGGTTCCGGTTTGTCCACATGCGGCGCGATGCTTTCGATTCGGCCCGGACGAAACGGCATGCCGGCGCGGCTGCGGTTCAGCGCCGCTCGCACCGCCTCGACGAACGGGTGTCACGGGCACGTGTGAAGCTGGCCTGATCTCCAGCAGCCGAAAGCGCATTTCGTATTGCGGAATCCACGCCAAATTCCCGCGCCGCAGCCTTTTCGTCGCTTGAAAACTTGTTTTGCATTGCAAAAACTACAACGTAACCCATTGAAGATAAAGCAAAAATAATGTCTTATGTCTTATATAAGACATTGCCAAAAGCGCGATGGGCGGCGTTACTATTTATCCCATGCAGTCCGCTTCGACAGACGTAGCGGGCACGCTCAACCCGTTACTCAAACGCGCTTTGCTCCCAGGAGATTGACATGGCCCAGTATCAAGACGACATCAAGGCAGTTGCCGGTTTGAAGGAAAACCACGGCAGCGCGTGGAATGCGATCAGCCCCGAGTACGCCGCCCGCATGCGTGCCCAGAACAAGTTCAAGACGGGCCTGGACATCGCCAAGTACACCGCGAAGATCATGCGCGCCGACATGGCCGCGTACGACGCCGACCCGTCCAAGTACACGCAGTCGCTGGGTTGCTGGCACGGCTTCATCGGCCAGCAGAAGATGATCTCCATCAAGAAGCACTTCAACAGCACCGAACGCCGCTACCTGTACCTGTCCGGCTGGATGGTCGCCGCGCTGCGCTCCGAGTTCGGCCCGCTGCCGGACCAGTCGATGCACGAAAAGACCTCGGTCAGCGCGCTGATCCGCGAGCTGTACACGTTCCTGCGCCAGGCCGACGCCCGTGAACTGGGCGGCCTGTTCCGCGAACTCGACGCCGCCAAGGACGCCACGGCGAAGGCCGCGATCCAGGAGAAGATCGACAACCACGTCACGCACGTCGTGCCGATCATCGCCGACATCGACGCCGGTTTCGGCAACGCGGAAGCCACGTACCTGCTGGCCAAGCAGTTCATCGAAGCAGGCGCATGCTGCATCCAGATCGAAAACCAGGTGTCCGACGAGAAGCAGTGCGGCCACCAGGACGGCAAGGTCACGGTGCCGCACGAGGACTTCCTCGCGAAGATCCGCGCGATCCGCTACGCGTTCCTGGAGCTGGGCGTGGACGACGGCATCATCGTTGCCCGTACCGACTCACTGGGCGCCGGCCTGACCAAGCAGATCGCCGTGACCAATACGCCGGGCGACCTGGGCGACCAGTACAACGCTTTCCTCGACTGCGAAGAACTGTCGGCCGACCAGCTGGGCAACGGTGACGTCGTCATCAAGCGCGACGGCAAGCTGCTGCGTCCGAAGCGCCTGCCGAGCAACCTGTTCCAGTTCCGCGCCGGCACGGGCGAAGCGCGCTGCGTGCTCGACTGCATCACGTCGCTGCAGAACGGCGCCGACCTGCTGTGGATCGAAACCGAAAAACCGCACATCGCCCAGATCGGCGGCATGGTCAGCGAGATCCGCAAGGTCATCCCGAACGCGAAGCTGGTGTACAACAACAGCCCGTCGTTCAACTGGACGCTGAACTTCCGCCAGCAGGCGTACGACGCGCTGAAGGCCGAGGGCAAGGACGTGTCGGCCTACGACCGTGCACAGCTGATGAGCGTGGAATACGACGAGACGGAACTGGCCACGCTGGCCGACGAGAAGATCCGTACGTTCCAGGCCGACGCATCGCGTGAAGCCGGCATCTTCCATCACCTGATCACGCTGCCGACGTACCACACCGCCGCGCTGTCGACCGACAACCTGGCCAAGGAATACTTCGGCGACCAGGGCATGCTGGGCTACGTGGCCGGCGTGCAGCGCAAGGAAATCCGCCAGGGTATCGCCTGCGTGAAGCACCAGAACATGTCCGGCTCGGACATCGGTGACGATCACAAGGAATACTTCAGCGGCGAAGCAGCGCTGAAGGCGGCCGGCAAGGACAACACGATGAACCAGTTCTGATACCGGTCATCGCCACGCGAAACGCCAACCCGTTACGTTACGGGTCGGCGTTTTTTTATTCGCCGATCACCCGCACGAACGCGTCCGCCAGCACCGTCGGCGCGACCGGCAACACCAGCGCGCACACCGACCTGGCGTCTTCATCCGAAATCGGCACGAAGACGACCCCATCGATCCCGAGACTCGCCATCCGTTCCGGCACGATCGCGACGCCGTGCCCGGCCGCGACGAGATTCAGCATCGACGTCTTCGGCGACACGATCCGGGCGGTCGCCGGCACGAAGCCGCGCTTCAAGCAAAGATCGATCACGACGCGCGCGAGCCCGCCCCGCTCCCGATACACGGCCGATGCGAACGGCTCGTGCCGCAGCCGCGAGATCGCCATACGCTTGCGGCCCGCCAGCGGATGATCGGCCGGCACCGCCACGCACAGACGCTCGGCCGCGAGCTCGACGAAGCGCACGCGCGGATCGCGGCGCAGCACCGGCAGACGAACGATCCCGATATCGGCGTTGCCGTTCGCGATCTCCAGCACCTGATCCTCGGACGACGCGCGGTCGAGATCGATCCGCGCGCCCGGACACGCGCGCATGAAGCGCTCGAGCACCGGCATCAGGCTGCCGACGGGAACGGTGCTCGAATGCAGGAGCCGCAAGACGCCCGCTTCGCCGCGCGACAACTGCGCGCCCTCGTCGGCCGCGGCGGCCAGGGTCGCCGGAATCGACGCCACGCGATCGCGATAGAGCGCGCCGGCCGGCGTGAGCCGTACCCCTCTCGGCTCCCGGTCGAATAGCGGAAACCCCAGCTCGTCTTCCAGTTGACCGATCTGCCGGCTGAGCGCCGACTGCGCGACGTGGAGCGCGCTCGCGGCCGGCGTGAAGCCGCCGAGATCGGCCACGGTCAGGAAATACTGGATTTGCCTCAGGGATGGCATGCCGAAAAGAGATGGATAAGCGCCCGATTTGATATTTGCGTTATACCGTCGCGCTTTCCAGAATGGAAGCCTGTCGTGCCGGAGCCACCGTCACGGCCACTTCGCCGGAGCCTGCCTCGTCGTGACTACTCTCCTGTCCTATCTGCTGGTCGTCGCCGCCGGCGTCAGCGTGGCGTTGCAACAGGTGCTCAACGCCAACCTCCGTGCGCAGCTCGGCTCGCCGTGGTGGGCCGGGTCGGTCAGTTATCTCGTCGGCCTCGCCGCGATGCTCGTCGTGGCGCTGCTGACCCCGCATCCGCGCTTGAGCGGCACCGGCACCATTACCGGCGCCGCGTCATGGTTCAGCTGGACCAGCGGCATTTTCGGCGCGGTGTTCGTCGGCATCGCGATCCTGATGGTGCCGCGACTGGGCGCCGCGACGACGCTCGCGCTGATCGTCGTCGGGCAGATGACCGGCGCGCTCGTGTTCGACCACTTCGGCGTGCTCGGCATCCAGCAGCATGCGGCCAGCCCGATCCGCCTGGCCGGCGCGGCGTGCCTCATTCTCGGGGTGGTGCTGGTTCGGGCGTGACGACGTCGCGGATTGCTGCCGGATGCGCGTGATTTCCCGAATGAGTCAGTCAGTAGCGATCGTTGACGCCGTCGATCCCGCGCGCCTGCAACGCGCGCACGAGGCCGGCGCGCACGGTCGCGACGTCGGACAACGCGGGACGGCGGTGCGCGGCGACTTCGGCGGCCGTATAAGGCTTGAAGTCGCGCGGCAGTGCGTCACGGTTCATGGTGGTGAGTACCCAGTTGAGCACGTCGGCGAGATCCTGGTCCGACAGCGCCGAATTCGACGCGCCGGGCACGCGCATCACGTACTCGCGCCCGGCCGGCAGATGCGTGAAATAGCCGAGCGAGTTGGCGAGCGGCGGCACCTTGCCGGGGATGCCGCCGCCCGTCGCCGTGTGGCAGCCCATGCAGTTGAGCACCCAGTGCTGGCGCGCGAGCGCCGCGTCAGCCGCGCCTTCGGCATGCACCGGTGCCGCGGTCAAACCCGCGACTGCTCCGGCCAGCATCAGCAACGACGACAGCCGACGCGACACGCTGCCGAGCCGCGACGACTCCGCGCAGCGCGTGCGCGCCGCGTCATCGCCAACACGGGGCACGCACGCGAGCGTCACAGGCCGAGCCCCTTGATGACCACTTCGCGTTGCGCATGAACGGCCGTGCCGTCCATCGCCTTCGCGCGCGCCGCACGGATATCCGCCGCCATGAACGGCTTCGCATCACCATGCTGCGCGTTGAGATCGAACACGACGTAGTTGAGCGCGTGCGCGATGTCGTCATCGCTCGCGCTCGCAAACGACGGCATCTTGAAGTTGTAGCTCTTGTCGCGCACCCTGATCTCGCCGAACATCCCGTGCAGCAGCGTTGCGACCAGTTGCGCGCGCCCCGGCTCGGCCGTCGCATACTTGCCCGGATAATCGGTCAGCGGCGGCGCGAGGCCGTCCTGCCCCTTGCCGCCCGCCTGGTGGCATACCGCGCACTGCGCGTCGAACAGGCTCTTGCCGGCCGGGTAATGCACGGTTTCCTGCGCGCCGGCGGCGGCCGGCAACGCGAAGGCCGTCACGGCCGTCATGCATGCGATGACGAACTTTCCTGCTTGCATCCCTTTCATTGCTTTGCCGCTCCCAGCAGAACCGAAACCGAACAGTGATAGTTCGAATTTCCGTTGGCCATGCACCAGTTGATGTCGTTGTTCAGCGACAGCTTGTACAGCGGCTTCTCGCGCTCGTTGCGGTTGCAGAAGCACTTGCCGCACGACGTCTTGCCGCAGCAATCGTTGTACGACACGATGTAGTCCGAACCGTCGTGCGGGTTGCGGCAGGTGCCGATCCACGTGATCGGCGAAGGCGTCGTGCCCGGTGGGCAACTGCTCGACGTGCCGCCGCAGCAGCTGCACAGCCAGCCGTCGATCGCGCAGTATTTCCAGTAGTCGCAGCTCATCGGGTCGTCGCTTGCCGCCGATGCGGCGCCGCCGGACGCGGCCGATGCACCCGATGCCGCATCGGCCGCATACGCGGTGCGATCGACGGGCAGCAGCGGCAGCATCGCCGATCCCACCAGCACCTTGCCGAGCTTCGCCATCGCGCTGCGCCGCGAACTGTGCTGCGCGACGCCGCGCGCCGACCGCTCGAACCATGAATCAAACAGGCCCATGTCGTTGTTCTCCCTTGAGTTTGAAAGAGGGTCGGCCGGTCATGCGTGCTGCGCGTGCGCGTCGTGGTCGTGGCCGTGATCGCCGTGCACGAACTGCTGCAGCGATGCGACGCCGCGCTCCTTCGCTTCGAACAGGCTCTCGAGATGCTCGCGCGTATTGACGAGCCCCTTCGCGCGCACCGTGCCGGTTTCGTCGAGCAGCACCGCGTACGGCAGCTTGCCGATCTGGTACGCGAGGCCGAGCTCCTGCGACAGCACGTACGGGAAGCCCCCGAGGTCGTGCTTGCGCGCGAAGCGCGTGTGTTCGTCGATATCGCCGTCGCTCGCGAGCACGACGTTCACCGGCGTCGCTTCGCTTGCCTGCAGCGACGGCAGCAGCGGCAGCAACTTCTTGCAGACGGGGCACGTCGGCGACAGGAAGAACAGCAGCGTCGCCTTGCCCGACGCATCGAAGCCGCCGACCTTCACCTGCGCGCCGCGAATGTCGGTCAGTTCGAACGTCGGCGCGATCGCGCCGACCGCCGGCCCCTTGTCGATCATCAATGCGCCGGCCGGCATGATGCGTTCGTACAGGATGCCGATCTGGCGCACGAGCGCGAGACAGATCGCGCCGAGCGCGAGGACGGCCACCCACAGCAGGGCGGTGGAAACGGTGAGAGCGGTTTGCATCATGAATTCCTCAGGTGGGAAAGGCGCGGGGCGTTGGCGAGCAGCACGTCGACGGCGAGCAGCGCGCAGACGATCAGCAGCACGGAGAAGAACAGCGTCAGGTAGTCGAACCACACGACCGCGCGTGCACCCGGTTCGACGAGCGCGGTCGCGGCCAGCGCGGCGAGCAGCAGCGCGCGGCCGACGTGCAGCCAGCCGATGCCGCGCGGCGCATCCGCGCGCGCCGCCGCGAAGCCGGAACAGCCGCAGTCGATGTCGGTATGGCCGCGCAGGAGATTGATCGCAATCGCGACGGCGAAGGCCACGAGCAACGCGATCAGGCCGATCGCGCCGGCCGTGCGCGTATCGGGAAACAGCAACGCCGCGGCGCCGATCGCTTCCGCGAGCGGAATCGCGAACGCGACGGGCGCGGTCAGCGCGTCGGGCAGCAGCCGGTAGCCGGCGAGCGCCTGGCTGAACGCGACGGGCCGCCGCATCTTCGCGAACGCGCCGAGCAGCACGACGACGGCGGCGCCGGCCTGCGCGCTGGTGGCAAGTACGGGATCGAGTGTCATCGCGGCCTCACGGGTTGACGAGCAGCGACGACGTGTTGCCGATCTGCTTTTCGACGTGCTGCAGCTTGCCGGTGCGCGCATCCATCACGACGAGGTCGGACGTCGCCGTCAGCCCGTACAACAGCGGCTTGTCGTCCTCGCTGACCTGGATCGACACGAGCGGATCGATCTTCTGCTGCGCGAGATCCCAGCGGGCGACACGCTGCTTCGACTTCAGGTCGACCACCCACACCTGCGTGCCGGGATCCTTGTGCGAGCCGTCGCCGCCCTTGTGCATCAGCACGTAGTAGCGGTTCTGCCGGGCCTGCACGGCCGTCTGCTGCATGCCGCCTGGGCGCCAGCCTTCGGCGCGCTCGGCATCCGTCACGAGCGGCCACGTCTTGCCGAACGCGGGCTGGTCGCCGCTGAAATCCGCGCTGCGCACGTTGCCGCCATACGTCGTGAACAGATAGTCGCCGTGGTAGCGCGACGCGTTCACGAACGCCGGATCCTTGTCGACGTCGATGAACGCCTCCGACATCGTGCGTTTCGCTTCCTTGCCGTTCGCATCGAGCGTGACGGTCAGTGCCTTGCCGCTTTCGCACAGCGCGGTGAAGCGGTCGTTGCCCGACGGATAGGCGAGCACGCAGGCCGCCGTATCGATCTCCGACAGCACCTGCTTCGACACCGCATCGATCACCGTCAGCGAGGCGGCCGGCGTGATGTTCGCGACGTACAGCCGCTTGCCGTCCGCGCTAAACGCGGTGTTGTACGGCGACGGCACATGCTGCGCATGCTTCGCTGGAATCACGATCTCGCCCGCATGATCGAGCGTCGTGTTGTCGGTCATCTCGACGACGTCGGTGCGCGTGCCGTGCGAGCCGCGCGAGAAGTAGGTCGTCGCGACGAAGCTCGTCTTGTGGTCGGGCGAAATCGCGAAGCCGGGGCCGAAACCGCCGTCGATCTGGCCGAGCAGCTTCTTCGCATCGGCGTCGTACACGTAGATGCGTCCGTCGGTCATCGACGGCATCGAGATGTCGACGATATAGACCTCGTGCGGATGCCATGGCGGCATCTTCTGCACGACCAGTTCCTCCGGCCTTTCCGTCGCGTTCGCGCTGCCGGCCCATGCCGCCGCGCACGCCAGCGTCGCCGCGAACACCGCGGTTCGTCGCCTTGTCCTCATGTCGCCTCCAGTTGGGGAATCACGTGATGTGGGGCGACTGTAGTTCGACAATAAATCCGGTCAGCACCCGGACCGGCACCGCGTGCGTGCCGATTCGGGATATTGGAAAACCGCCTGAAAGCCGCGCCGGCCGGACGCTTCCGACCCTCTGACCCATGCGCGCGAAATAGCGCTCCCCCTTATTGCGCCGACCACGCGGTCGGTTTAATCTTGCGCGGTCCTGATCGATCCACCCGGAGGCGCCGTGTTCGTGATTCACGAGAGGTTCGACGACGCGGACCGGCATGCCGAGGCGCTGCGCGGCTGGAACCAGCGCTACGACCAGATCGGCTCCGGCGCGTATCGCAGCGCGGTCAAGCATGCGGTGCTGGACGGCATGCAGCTGTTCCAGGAAACCGCCAACGTGCGCATCATCCAGCGCGGAAGACTGCCGCACGACCATACGGTGTTCGGCATGCCGCTCACCGGCTCGGGTGCATTCGCATTCGGCGGTGCGCGCATCGAGCGCGGCACGATGGTGATGGCGCGCGGCGGTGCGCCGTTCGAGCTGCATTCGCCCGACGACATGTCGCTGATCGGTGTCGTCGCCGATCGCGCGCTGATGCAGCAGGTCGAGGATGCCGCCGATGTGCGCGTCGACGAAGCCACGTTGCGGCGCGGTGTCGTCGACATGCCCACCGCCGTGCTGATGCGCGCGAGCGTGCAGGTCGCCACGCAACTCGAGCGCGTGCTGGCGGCGCCCGATGCCTACCGCGACGCACGCGCACAGCGCGAACTGCGCGGCGAGATCGGCAACGTGCTCGTCGATCTCCTCACGTACCGGATTCCCGAGCCTTCGAACCGTCTCACGCACGCCTGTCGCGCCGACATCGTACGCCGCGTGCACGACTACGTGATCGGCCATCCCGAAGCGCCGGTCGACGTGCTGAGCCTGTGCACGCAATTGCGCGTGAGCCGGCGCACGATGCAGAACAGCTTCCAGTCGGTCGTGCAGACCAGCCCGTTGAACTACGTGCGCTCGCTGCGCCTGTCGCAAGTGCGGCGGATGCTGCTCGATACACGGCAGGCCGACCTGCCGATCAGCGACGCGGCGGCGCGCTGGGGCTTCATGCATCTCGGGCATTTCGCGAACGCGTACAAGGCGCAGTTCGGCGAGTTGCCGTCGACCACCGCGCGCCGGGCCGTGCGCGACGCAAAAACGCGCTGAGCCCGCGCAAAACCCGCGATAATCTCCCGCTGACCGTTCGGCGCGCGCGAACCGGCCGCGGCGCCTGCCCGGCCGCCCGCCGCCCCGCACGATGCGCGACGACTACCGGATTCCATCTCCTGCCCCGATGCCCGAGGATTTCCATTTCCTGCTGCTGCCCGGCTTCTCCGCACTCGGCTTCATGTCCGCGGTCGAGCCGCTGCGCGTCGCGAACCGCTTTCGTACCGAGCTCTATCGCTGGCACGTGATCAGCGCCGACGGCGCACCCGTCGCGGCGAGCAACGGCATTCCGGTTGCCGCCGAGGCCGCGTGCGCGGAGGTCGACAAGGTCGAGACGGTGTTCGTCGTCGCGGGTTTCGATCCGCTCGTGTGCTACACCCGCGCGATCGGCGACTGGCTGCGCCGCCAGCACCGTCATGGTGCAACGCTCGGCGGCATCGACACGGGCAGCTTCGTGCTCGCGGAAGCCGGGCTGTTCGACGCGTCGCAGCCGCTCACGCTGCACTGGGAAGCACTGGCCGCGTTCCGCGAACGCTACCCCGGGCTGAACGCGACGCAGGAGCTGTTCGAGATCGACGACCGGCGCATCACGTGCGCGGGCGGCACCGCGTCGATCGACATGATGCTCGACCTGATCGGGCGGCGGCACGGCGCCGATCTCGCGGCGGCGATCTCCGAGCAGTTCGTCGTCAGCCGGATCCGGCAGCGCTCCGACAGCCAGCGGCTCGAGATCGCCGCGCGCTACGGCGTGCACAACCGCAAGCTGATCCAGGTGATCGGCACGATGCAGCGGCACATGGAAAACCCGCTCGGCTCCGATGCGCTCGCGCAGGAGGTGTCGATCACGCGGCGCCAGCTCGAACGGCTGTTCAGCGCGACGCTGAACGACACGCCGACGCACTTCTACCTGAACCTGCGCCTCGATCGCGCGCGTGAACTGCTGCAGCAGACGGACATGAGCATCACGTCGGTTTGCGTCGCATGCGGGTTCGAATCGCCGTCGCATTTCTCGCGCACGTATCGCACGCGATTCGGGCTGAGCCCGCGCAACGACCGGCGCGCGACGCGCTGATCGTCGCCGGTTTCACGCACAATCCGGCGCGGAATTGCGCGTTCGGGCAGCGATTCCCGCCGCTCGCTGAACAATGCCGGAGATTGATCGACGGACCGAAGCGGTCGTCGAAAATAAATTGGAATGTCGTTGAAAATATTCTGTAACATACCAAAAAAAGTTAGATAGGCAGCCTAACGACATGCATGCCGCATCGCGACGTGCGTCGCGCCACGCGGGCTGCCACCGATATCGATCCGATCCGAGGGGTATGACATGACGATGCTCGCTTCGCCGTCTCCGCACCAGCCTGCCGTTCGCTTCTTCTCCCGCTTCTCCCCCTCTTCGCCTGCCTGTTTCTTTTCGACCTGACATTTAGGGTTCCTTAGTCAGTCGACGCTCCCAACACCGCTTCGCCGCACCGGCGCCATCGCGCCGGCGCGCGGGCCGTGTCGTGCCTGCGCGCCACGAACGCGCGGGCGTATCCAACCGTTGAGATGAGGATCACGTATGCAGACATCACGCAAAGCACTGCCGCTCGCCCTGGGTCTCGCGCTCGGTTTCGGCATCGTCGGCGGCACCGCGGCCGATACGAAAGTGTCGAACCCGCAAGCAACGAGCCTGCGCGAAAGCCTGACGCGCGGCGTCGCGCCGCCGGCCGCCAAGGCCGATACGGCCGCCGGGCAGTTCCGCGCGGACGGCGTCGCCGTCACGCTCTACAACCCCGCGTATCGCGCGAAGAAAACCGCCACGACGCCCGCCGCCACCGCGCGCGACTTCGTCGCGTCGCAAGCCACGCAGCTCGGGCTCGACGCGACCGCGCTTGCGAGCCTCGTCGTCACGTCGGAACGCAGCGATGCCGACTTCACCGTCGTGCGCCTGCAGCAGCAGGCGGCCGGCTTGCCCGTGTACGGCAGCGATATCGCGGTGACGGTCGCAAAGGACGGCCGCATCCTGTACGTCGCGAGCAACACGATCAACGGCGTGGTCGCGACGTCGCGCAAGTCGCAGGCCGTCGACCAGCAGCAGGCGCTCGACCGCGCCCGCGCGTATCTCGGCGTGAGCGGCTTCACGAACCTCGATGCGCAGCTCGTCGCGTTCGTCGACAAGACCGGCACGCATACCGTGTGGAAAGTGCGCGGCCGCCCGAACGACGGCCCGAAAGGCGACTGGGAACTGCTGATCGACTCGGGCAGCGGCGACGTGCTGCGCGCCGAGGACAAGGCGTTCTATGCGACCGACGGCACGGGCTTCGTATTCCGGCCCGACCCGCTGTCGCCGACCAAGAGCAGCTACGGCAGCACGGGATTCAAGGACAACAACGACGCCGATTCGTCGCAGCTCACCGCCGCACGCGTGCGCGTGACCCTGAAGGATCTCGCGCAGTCGGGCGGGCGCTACACGCTGTCGGGCCCGTACGCGTCGTGCATCGATTTCGACGCGCCGCTCGACAAGGCGTGCCCCGTGCAGTCGACGCCCGCGTTCGAGTTCACGCGCGGCAACCTGTATTTCGAGGCCGTGAACGCGTACTACCACATCGACACGTTCCTGCGTTACGTGAACCAGACGCTCGGCATCAAGGCGCTGCCGTACCAGTACACCGGCGGCGTGCAGTACGACCCGCACGGCGAATCGGGCGACGACAACTCGTCGTATTCGTCGAGCAGCGGCCGGTTGACCTTCGGGCAAGGCGGCGTCGACGATGCCGAGGATGCGGATGTCGTGATCCACGAGCTCGGCCACGGCATCCATGACTGGGTGACGAACGGCGGCCTGTCGCAACAGGAAGGGCTGTCGGAAGGCACCGGCGACTATCTCGCCGCCGCGTACAGCCGCGACTTCAACCAGTGGAGCCCGTCGGACGCACAATACCACTGGGTCTACAACTGGGACGGCCACAACGAGTTCTGGGGCGGCCGCGTGACCAACTGGAATGTCGGGCGCACTTACGCGCAGGCACGCGGCGCGGAGATCCATACGGCCGGCCAGTACTGGGCGTCGTGCAACCTCGTCGCACGCGACGCGATCGGCGCGCAGGCGATGGACAAGGCGTTCCTGAAAGGGTTGTCGATGACCAACAGCTCGACCAACCAGAAGGCTGCCGCGCAGGCCGTGCTGACGGCAGCGTCCGCGCTCGGCTACAGCAGCGCGCAGCTCACCGCGATCGGCAATGCGTACAACCAGAGTTGCACGTACGGCGTGACCGTACCGAAGAAGTCGTAATTCCGCAGCAGGCGTGGGCGTGTCGCACGACCTGCGGTGCGCCCCCTTTCCTCGACATCGCCATCCTCACGAGATCGAACATGCCTACTCTGAAACTGACCCGCCTGAGCGCCGCGCTGGGCGGCATGCTGCTGACCGCCGCCGCGCATGCGACGCCGGTGTGGATCACACTCGGCGACGCGGCGTTCCGCCAGTTGCAACGCATCGACGCCGGCGCCACCGCGCGGTACAGCACGACCCTCGACGCGGGCAAGACGGCCGACGGCGCCGCGCGCCGCGAAGTCGTTCACGTCGTCGAAATCGACGATTCACGGCTGGGCGAGCTGGCCCATGCCATCCACCATACGCGCGGCCACGGGCCCGGCTATGTCGTGCACGACTCGTTCGACGACGCGCGCCAGGCACTGCAGCCGTTGCCGCCGACGCTCGCGAAACAGGCCGCCGCCTCCGTGTACAAGGTATCGAACGCGCCGCAGATCGGCACGTGGATCCAGCAGCTGCAGGCCAGCAACATCGTCGGCACCATCACGTCGCTGTCCGGTTTCACGAACCGCTACTACACGACGTCGCACGGCGTCGCCGCATCGGACTGGCTCGCACTGCAGTGGAAGCAGCTGGCGGGCTCGCGCGCCGACATCACCGTCGAACAGTTCGCGCACACCGGCTTTCCGCAGAAATCCGTAATCCTGACGATTCGCGGTAGCGATCCGGCCGCGGGTACCGTCGTGCTGGGCGGCCACCTCGATTCGACGGTCGGCCGCACGACGGAGAACACGCGCTCGCCCGGCGCGGACGACGATGCGTCGGGCATCGCCAGCCTCACCGAAGCGCTGCGCGTGCTGCTGGCGAACCACTACAAGCCGAAGCGCACGATCAAGTTCGTCGGGTACGCAGCCGAGGAAGCCGGGCTGCTCGGCTCGAAAGCGATCGCGAAGCAGTTCCGCACGCAAAATGCGAACGTGGTCGGCGTGCTGCAGCTCGACATGACGAACTACAAAGGAGATCCAAAGGATATCTACCTGATCACCGACTACACGAACGCGTCGCAGAACACCTACCTGACGAACCTGGCGAAGACCTACCTGCCGGAACTCGCGATCGGCACGTCGCAGTGCGGGTATGCGTGCTCGGATCATGCGTCGTGGAATGCGCAAGGGTATCCGGCGTCGTTCCCGTTCGAGGCCGACCAGAACGACAGTCCGTATATCCATACCGTGAACGACACGCTGGAGAATTCGGATCGGCAGGCGAATCATGCGCTGAAGTTCGGCAAGCTGGCGCTCGCCTACGCGGTCGATCTCGGTGGCGATGGCGGGACGTCCGTGAAGCCCTGACGGCGTGCTGCCGGGAAGGTGGGGCATGCGCGCTTCCTTCCCGGCGACTTCGGTCGAACGCGCGCCGTCAGGATCGGGTAACGACGCATGCTCGTCGCAGCTGCAATGGCCGCTGCCGGCGCTCGCCGATACATTTGTTAAAGAATGCCGCCGCCTGAGCGGACAACCGGCGACATCGCGATATCGCTCACGTCTCGCTGCCGGCTTCGCGTCCGCGTCCGGATAGAATCGTCGTTCGACCACTCCGCTCCCCACGTCCCGCCATGACCGATACCCCCCGCTCCCTCGACGATCTTTCGCCCGCTCGCGTGACGACGGCGTTCGACCTGCCCGGCCACACGACCGTCCGCTCGCTCGGCGTCGCGCAAGGCATCATCGTGCGCTCGCGCTCGATCGTCGGCTCGTTCGGTGCGTCGCTGCAGACGATCTTCGGCGGCAACATCACGCTCTATACGTCGCTGTGCGAGAAGGCGCGCGAGCATGCGTTCGACAAGATGCTCGCCGATGCGCGCAAGCTCGGCGCGAATGCGATCGTCGCGATGCGCTACGACTCGACCGAGATCGGTTCGGGTGTGACCGAAGTGATTTGCTACGGCACGGCCGTCATCGTCGAACCCGCGTGAGGCCCGGCGCTGGCGCCGGCGCGGAGCACGAAAACCGCGCCGCCGTCACGGCCCGACGGGCCTTGCCCGATATGCCGAAATCGGCCCGGTGCATCGGCAACGCTGCCCGCCCGCGCCGACGCCACGGGCAGGCGAACCCCGCGCGAAAACCACGCGAAGTTTTCGATTGACGCGCCGCGCGGTTCCCTCTTACCATCGCACTCGTTTTCATTCATGGAGGCTTCTGTGCCTACCGATGCGAGTTGTAGTTGGTCCTGCACCAACCTGACTGCCGCCTGAGGAAGCTTCGCAGAGCCTTGTCTTCTGCCGCATCCCGGGATAGCAGGATGCGGCGTCTTTCAGGATCGGCCTACCGTCGATCCGAAATTCCCGTACTCGACAATTCAGTCGCCGCTCGACACGCGAGCGGCATCCGTACGTGACCCGCGTCGCGTGCGTGTGTCCGGCTGCATGCCCGCGCGTGCACGGCCCAGGTTCACGCACGCGCTACGCCAATAGACAGGAGTTCGAAATGGACGACGACCCTAGCCGATTAAGCTGCGCCGGCACGCGTTCGCACGCCCTCCCGGCGAACCCTCGACTCCCAGCCTCTTATCAGCCGATCGCGCCCGACGCGGCGCGGCGGGAAGCGCTCGTCCGTCGTTGACGTCATGACGCTCCCGCCGTGTGCAGTCCGGCGCCTGGAGCACGCATGAAACGACTCGATCTCTCCGTTCAGCCGAACCGACAGCACCGGTTCGCACACGACGGCCGCCCGGACACTCTCCCGCGTCGCCACCCTGCCGGTCATTTACGTCGATCCACGGCGGCTTCGTCACGCACGACGCGATGACGCCGACCGGGTCGCGCCACCACGCCCCGCCTTCTCATGCGCCGGCAATGCGGCAATGCCCGCCGTTCGGCACCACGCCATGTCCGATGTACCGGGAGAACACCATGTACAACCGTATGAAACTCCAAGCCACCCGACTGATCCGCGACAGCTACGTCTACTTCAAGATGCCGCGCGCACTGCTCACGCATTTCGACCGCCTCGCGGCCGCCTATGACCAGCTGGATCGCAAGCAAAAGCACGCGTTCTCGTTTCCCGACCAGACCGACGGCTTCCTGCCGTTCGGGCTCGAGTACTCGCTTACGCCCGAGCGCCCTGATCTGTGCGACCGGTTCTGCTACTGGGTTGCACGGCGCGACGCGCATCACGGCTTTGCGCTGGCCAAATCCGCGTTCTACCGCGAGATCGCTGCCTACGAGGCCTGCATCCACACGATCGCGCAAGACCTGCTCGATGCGGTATGCGACAACCTCGGCGGTACGCCGCAGCCGCCGGTCCGGCACAGCTCGTACCTGCAGTTCTGCGCGTACGAGCGGCATCCCGGCAGCCACGACCGCGCGTACCTGCAGGATCCGCACGAGGACGGCCACCTGCTGTCGTTCATCCGGCCGACCGCACCCGGCCTGGTCCTGCTCCCCGACTCGTCGCCGCTTTCCGCGCTGCCGCGGCCCGACGAAATGATCGTGCTGGCCGGTTCACTGCTCGAGGCGCTCACCGACGGCGAAGTGCCGGCGATGCAGCACGCCGTCGAACGCCCGCGCACACGCACACCGCGCAAGTCGCTGATGTACTTCGTCAATCCGGACCTGTCGGCCGGGCACGCCAGCACGATCGTCAACCAGCGGCCGCTGGACTTGCGCTCACTCGCCGAAGGCCGGCACGTCGCGTTCGGCAACCGCGCGCTGCGCCGCCCGTGCGCGGCCTGACCCGCGTCATCCCGCCCATCTTTTCTCCGGAGAATCCATGCTTGGACGTTTCCTCCCCGTCGAAAACCGTTTCTTCGACCTGTTCGACACGCATGCGCAGCACATCGTCCTCGCCGCGTGCGAGGTTCAGATGCTCCTCGACAATCTCGACGATGCCGAGCTGGCCATGGCCAACGTCCAGACCACCGAACGAACCGGCGACAAGCTCGCACACGATGCGATCGACCTGCTGCACAAGACGTTCATCACACCGCTCGATCGCGACGAGATCCACAAGCTCGTCACGACGATGGACGACATCCTCGACCTGATGGAGGACGTCGCGACCACCGTCGTGGTCTACGACCTGAAGTCGGTCACCGAGGAGGCCAGCGAACTCGCCGACATCGTCGTGCAGTCGGCGCTGCAGGCGCAGATCGCGGTCAACCTGCTGTCCGACATGAAAGAATCGGCGCAGATCCTCAAGGCATGCGAAGAGATCGACACGCTCGAGACCCGCGCCGACCGCGTGCTGCGATCGGCGATCTCGAAACTCTTTCGCGACGACATCGACGTGAAGACGCTCATCAAGCTGAAGGGCGTCTACGACCTGCTCGAACGGATCACCGACAAATTCGAGGATGTCGCGAACATCGTCGAAGGCATCGTTCTGGAAAACGCGTGAGCGAATCAACAAGATGCATTCGATACAACTCGCCCTATGGATGGTCGCGGCACTCGTGCTCGTCGCGCTCTTATTCGACTTCATGAACGGCTTTCACGACGCGGCGAACTCGATCGCCACCGTCGTGTCGACCGGGGTGCTGAAGCCCCAGCAGGCCGTCGTGTTCGCGGCCGCGTTCAACGTGATCGCGTACTTCATCTTCCACCTGAAAGTCGCCCAGACCGTCGGTAAAGGCACGATCGACCCCGAGATCGTCGACCACTACGTCATCTTCGGCGCGCTGGTCGGTGCGATCGGCTGGAACGTGATCACGTGGTACTACGGGATTCCGTCGAGCTCGTCGCACGCGCTGATCGGCGGCCTCGTCGGCGCGGCGCTCGCCAAGTCGGGCTGGAGCTCGCTGAACATCGACGGGCTGCTGAAGACGATCGCGTTCATCTTCATCTCGCCGCTGCTTGGCTTCATCCTCGGCTCGCTGTTCATGCTCGGTGTGTCGTGGCTGTATTTCCGTACCGCGCCCAGCAAGGTCGACCGGCGCTTCCGCCGGCTGCAATTGCTGTCGGCCGGGCTGTACAGCCTTGGCCACGGCGGCAACGACGCGCAGAAGACGATCGGCATCATCTGGATGCTGCTGATCGCGTCGGGCTATGCGTCGGCGACCGCCGATGCGCCGCCGGCGTGGGTAATCGGCGCGTGCTACCTGTCGATGGGCCTCGGCACGCTGTTCGGCGGCTGGCGCATCGTGCGCACGATGGGCCAGAAGATCACGAAGCTCAAACCGGTCGGCGGCTTCTGTGCGGAAACCGGTGGCGCGATGACGCTGTTCCTCGCGTCGTTCCTCGGCATCCCGGTGTCGACCACGCACACGATCACCGGAGCGATCGTCGGTGTCGGCGCGACGCAGAAGCTGTCGGCCGTGCGCTGGGGGGTAGCCGGCAACATCGTGTGGGCATGGGTGCTGACGCTGCCCGCGGCCGCGTTGTTCGCGGCCGGCGGATGGTGGCTCGGGCACCGGATCTTCTGATTGCTTCGACGCGACCGTACGCGTGACACAGGACGCATCCCACGTCACGCGTCGCGCTCGAGCGACTTCATGTTCGTGAGCTGGGGAAACAACCGCATCCACGTAAGCGCGACCGCAATCGTCGCGGCGCCACCCACGACTATTGCCGCGGGCGCGCCCCACCATGCGGCCGTCACGCCCGACTCGAATTCGCCGAGCTGGTTCGACGTACCGATGAACAGCGAATTGACCGCGCTCACGCGCCCGAGCATGTCGTCGGGCGTGCGCAGTTGCACGAGCGACAGCCGCACGACGACGCTGACGACGTCCGACGCGCCGAGCGCGGCCAGCGCCACGAGCGACAGCGCGAAGTGCCGCGACAACCCGAACACGATCGTCGCGATGCCAAATGCGATTACGCCGCCGAACATCGCGCGGCCCGGCCGCCCCTTCAGCGGGAACCGCGTGAGCCACAGCGTGCCCGCGAGCGCGCCGACCGCAGGCGCCGCACGCAGCGCGCCGAGCCCCCACGGGCCGACCTGCAGGATGTCGCGCGCGTAGATCGGCAGCAGCGCGGTCGCGCCGCCGAACAGCACCGCGAACAGGTCGAGCGACAGCGCGCCGAGAATCGCCGGCTCGCGCCGGATGAACGCGATCCCCGAAAACACCGAGCGCAGCGTGACCGGCTCGCGGGCGGGCGGCGCACTGCGCAGCGGAATCGTGCCGCTCAGCACCGCCGCGATCGCGAATGCAACGACGCTCGTGCCGAACGCGGCGGGCGCGCCCACGCCATACAGCAGCCCGCCGAACGCGGGCCCGAGGATCTGCGCGGCCTGGTTCGCGGACGTCGACAGCGCGGTTGCGCGCGGCAGGTCGGTGCGCGGCACGACGGCCGGCAGCAGCGACGACACCGACGGCGACTCGAACGCGCGGGCCGTGCCGACGATCGCCGCGAGCGCATACACGGCCGGTGCGGCCAGCCACCCTTGCGTGGCACCGAGCAGGAACACGCCGGCGGCCAGCGCCTCGACGCCCTGGCAGATCGTCGCGATGCGCCGGCGATCGTAGCGGTCGGCCACCTGCCCGACGACGAGCGTCAGCGCGAACATCGGCACGAACTGCGCGAGGCCGACGAGACCGAGCGCGAATGCGCTGTGCGTGAGCGCGTAGACGTACCAACCGATGGCAACCGACAGGATCTGGAAAGCCAGGGAAGACATGACGCGCGTGCCCCAGAAACGCTGGAACGGGACATGGCGGAACAGGTTGGCGGGTAACGGGGATAAAGGGCTGGGGTCGGGCACGGAGTCGGTCATCGAGGTCTCGGCAGGCGGCGCTGCGCGCCGGTACCGTTCGAGAAACGACGGCGCACGCCGACGCGTGCGCGCGACAACGGTGCCGACGCGGCCAAAGCGCGATGATATGCCAACCG
This sequence comes from Burkholderia sp. AU15512, assembly GCF_002223325.1. Classification (NCBI taxonomy): domain Bacteria; kingdom Pseudomonadati; phylum Pseudomonadota; class Betaproteobacteria; order Burkholderiales; family Burkholderiaceae; genus Burkholderia; species Burkholderia sp. AU15512. Next base: position 292,193 of record NZ_NKEX01000006.1, on the reverse strand, counting down.
CGAAAAACGGGCCGCAGGTGTGGGTGCCGACGATTCCGGCGGCCACGCTGATCGCGGCCGCCGGGTCGATGCCGGGCTACAGGATCTTCCGATGAAGGCGGCCCGCGCGCTTTACCGCGGCAGGCCACCCGTATCGCTCGAACCCATCGCGATGCCGAACAGACGTTGCCCTTCCGGCGTGTCCTCGACTCTCCAGCCCTCGGCGCTCAACGCTGCCCGAATCCGGTCGGCTTGCGCCCAGTCCTTGTCCGCCCTCGCGCGCTCGCGCTCACCGAGCAACCCGCGGACATGTTCCGGAACGTCGAACGCAACCGGCCGCCATTCGCGCAACCCGAGGCCCAGAACCGCGTCGAAGCTGTCGACGGTCGCTTTCAGGGTGGTAGGCGGCAGGTTGCTCCTGACCAGATCCCACAGCACCGCGAGCGCCCTCGGCAGGTTCAGGTCCTCGTTCACTTCGGCATCGAAGCGCGCGGCGAAATCCGCATCGACGCGGCCGCCGTCCGGCCAGCCGGCATGGAGGTGCCGCAGTCGATTCAGCGCGGTGTGCGCCGCGTCGAGCGACGCCCACGTGAAATGCAGCTTGCTTCGATAATGGGCCGTCAGGCACAGGTAGCGGTACGCGAGCGGATCGACACCGCGGCTCTGCAAGGTCTGCAGACGAACGAAGTCGCCGCTCGACTTCGACATCTTCGTATCGGCGTCGAGCGTCAGGAAGTGCCCGTGCATCCAGTAGTTCGCGAGCTGCGTGCCGTGGGCCGCCCGCGTCTGCGCGATCTCGTTGCTGTGATGCACGGCGATATGATCCTCGCCGCCGCAATGGATATCGAACAACGTCCCAAGATACTTCGCCGACATCGCCGAGCATTCGATATGCCAGCCCGGAAAGCCGCGCCCCCACGGGCTGTCCCATTCCATTTGCCGCTTGACGCCGGCCGGGCTGAACTTCCACAACGCAAAATCCGTGATGCTTCGCTTTCCGCCCAATGCCACCCGCTTGCCCGCCTGCAACCCCGCGCGGTCCAGCCGCGCGAGATACCCGTAGTCGTCCTGCCGACTGGTGTCGAAGTAGAGGCCGTCGTCCGTCCGATAGACGTAGCCGGCCCGGTCGAGCGTATCGATGAACGCGATCTGTTCGGCGATGTGATCGGTGGCGCGGCACCACACCGTCGGCTCGAGCAGGTTGAGCGCGTGCCAGTCCCGGACGAACGCGTCGGTGTAGCGCCGCGCGATGGCCCATGCCGATTCGCCGGTCCGACGGCTGCCCTTCTCCATCTTGTCTTCGCCTTCGTCCGCATCCGACGTCAGGTGGCCGACGTCGGTGATATTGACGACGTGCCGGACCGCGTAGCCGTTGCGCTCCAGTACGCGGCGCAGGAGGTCCTCGAACACGTAGGTTCTCAGGTTGCCGATGTGGGCATCGTCGTAGACCGTCGGGCCGCAGCAATACATGCCGACCTGCCCGGCCCGGATAGGCGTGAAGGAGCGCACGGTACGCGACCAGGTGTCATACAGCGCAAGCGGCATCGAGTTTCTCCGTCTGGAAAGTGTCGGCCCAAAAACAAAAAGGCCGCCTGTCTTGCATCACAGGCGGCCGGAAGGCGATTGCTTGAATGTTTAGCGAATTCGCTAGACGCAACTTCCCCCTGGCATGTTCTGACAACATGCACCGATGAACGAGGAGGGGGAAATGGCGCGATTCAGCATGCGGACGATGCTAGCGCCTATAGACGGCAATGGTCAATACCATCTGAGCGCTGCTCCCCCGGTGGGGGCCAGGCTGCCGGCACGGGACGGACGGCTTTCGTGCCCGCTCACGCCGGCAAAAAAAAGCGCGAACCGAGGTTCGCGCCAAAGAGAGACCGCTCGCTGAAGACGTCGCTGCCCCACCCCATCCCGCTCAGAACGAATGCCGCATCCCGATCCGCACGTCGGCCTGCGTCTGCGTCGTCGACGGCGTGAAGCTGTAGCCGATCACCGCATCGACGCCTTGCGACGCGCGCAGGTAATCGCCGGAGATGTAGATGTCGGTGCGCTTCGACAGCAGGTAGTGCAGGCCGGCCGTGCCCTGGTTCCAGTGGTGGCCTTCGAAGCGCGTGTGCTGGTAGCCCGCGATGAGGCTCAGCGCCGGCGTGAACTGGTACAGGCCGCCGCCTTCGTACACCTGCATGTGCGACGACTGGCCGAAGCCCTTGATCGTCGTGTACGAGTAGTTGGCGTCGAGCGTCAGCTTGCCGATCGTGTAGCTGGTGCCGATGCCGAACGTGCCCTGGCTGTCGACGTCCATCGCGGTGTTCGCGAACAGGTCGGTGCGGGCACCGGTCGCCGGATCGACGGTGACGGTCTGCTGGCCGAGGAACGTGTGCGTGCCGATCATCGCGTACGGGTCGAACGCATAGATGCCGTTCGGGTTGTTCAGGCGCGTATACGCGGCGCCGATCGAGAAGTCGCCCTTCGTGAAGCTCGCGCCCGCGCTCCAGGCGCTGTTGCGATGGAAGTTGCCTGCGACGTTGCCGAACGAGTACATCGCGCCGAACTTGAAGCCGCTCAGGTCGTTCGACAGGAACTTCACCGAGTTCGGCAGGCGGTCGCCGTTGAAGCGGTCGAAGTCGCCCTGGTGGATCGCATAGCCGCTGCCCCACGCGGAGATGTTGTAGATCGATACGAGCTCGTTCGTGATGTCGAGCTGGTTGCCGAACGACAGCGTGCCCCAGTCGTTCTGCAGGCCGACATACGCCTGGCGGCCGAACTCCGCGCCGCCGAAGCCGAGTTGCCCGTTGCCGAGGTGGAAGCCGCTCTCGAGGGTGAACACGGCCTTCAGGCCGCCACCCAGGTCTTCGGTGCCCTTGAGGCCGAAGCGGTTTCCGTAGGCGACGCCGTCATCGAACTTGACCACGTGCGAACCGCCCGTGTTGTTCACGTACGTGATGCCCGCGTCGAGAATCCCGTACAGCGTCACGCTGCTTTGCGCATGCCCGATGGCGGGAATACAGGCCGCGCATGCAAGCGCGGCGGCTACGGCAACTTTCTTTTGCTTCATTGTCGACCACCCTCCCTGAACCGTTCGATGGATAGAATCTCGTCCCGGCGCGTGCCGCGATGCGCCGGTGGATTCGAATTCGGTACGCCCGCTGGCTTTGGTATTTCGTTTTCCGCAATAACGCAGCCATTGGCGAAAAATACAAACCCATATTTCGGGTCACCCGTCTGAAGGCGACACTAAATGGTCACGATGCGACGGATCGGGAAAACACGTAGACAGGCGGCACGGCAAAAACCGGCCGCCGGAAGGGAGGGAATCAGCGACCGTCGAGGGCCGCGCGCACGGCCGGCAGGCCCGGTGCGCCGGCCGCCGTCGTCACGCCGTCGAGCCAGCCGGCGACCAGCGCCGGGTCGGCCTTCAGCGCATGCTGCGCCGCGAGCACGGGCGACGTCTTGTGGTCGAGCATGTCGGCGATCATCCGGTTCTCGACGTCGACCGAGAACGTCATCTGCCGGAACAGCCGCGCGAGGTTCGCGCACTGGCCGGCGAACCCGGCACGCGTGACCGTGTTGACCGTCGCGCCGCCGTAGTTCGGACCGAAGTACGCATCGCCGCCCGACAGATACGTCAGATGGAACTTCGTGTTCATCAGATGCGGCTCCCATGCGAGAAACACGATCCAGCGCTTGTCGCGCACCGCGCGCTCGACCTGCGTGAGCATGCCCGTCTCGCTCGATTCAACGAGCGACCAGTTCGCCGCGCCGAGTGCATGGTCGGACAGCATCCGCTTGATGTTCTGGTTCGCGGGCGCGCCGGGCTCGATCCCGTAGATCTTGCCGCCGAAGCGGTCCGCGTAGCGCGCGAGATCGGCGAACGTATGCACGCCGGCAGCCGCCACGTAATCGGGCACCGCGAGCGTGAACTTCGCGCCGCTCAGGTTCGCGTGCAGCACGTCGATCGATTTCTCGTCGACGAACGGCTTCACGAGCGGCGCCTGCGCGGGCATCCAGTTGCCGAGGAACACGTCGACCTGCCCTTTCTTGAGCCCCTGGTACGTGATCGGCACCGACAGGTTCGCCACGTCCTGCCGGTAGCCGAGCGCCTTCAGCACGACGCCCGCCATCGCGTTCGTCGCGTCGATGTCGGTCCAGCCGGGCGCCGCCATCTTCACGTCGCCGCACGACTGCGGGTCGGCCGCATGCGCGGCTTGCGTCGTCATCAGGCACGCGGCGGCGGCGAGCGCCGCGCCGATCCTTCGGATTGCTGCATTGCGTTGCCGTTTCATGGTTCGCTTCCTCCGTCGTTCTTCAATGATCGCGATGCGGTACGCTCAGCGCCCGACTCGCGGAAACCGCGCCATTGCCTCGAGCGTGTCGAGCTCGATGTGATTGCGCATGTAGCGCTGGCTCGCGTCGGTGAACGGCTGCCAGTCCCACGCCTGAATGCGGCCCTGCGTCGTGGCCGCGTAATGGAAGCGCCGGCGGCGCTGGCTCGCGCGCACCTGCCGGTCCAGCTCGGGCAGGTTCCAGCGCTGCGCGGCCTGCGCGCGGAACGCGGCAAGCACGTCGGCCGCTTCCGGCGTGCCGGCCAGGTTCGTCAGCTCGCGCGGGTCGTCCGACAGGTTGTACAGCTGGTCGGGATCGAGCGGGCAATGCACGTACTTCCAGTCGCCGCTGCGGATCATCACGACCGGCGCGACCGCGCCTTCCGCCAGGTATTCGCCGAGCGCGACGTCGTGCGCCGGCGTGCCGTGCAGGTGCGGCACCAGGCTCGCGCCGTCGACCGGGTCGGGCCAGCCGCCGGCCAGTGCCGCGCCGGCGAGGTCGACGAGCGTCGGCAGCAGGTCGACGTGCGACACGGGCCCGCGCACGCGCGCGGCGTCGAAGCGGCCCGGCGCATGCACGATCAACGGCACGCGGCAGCCGCCTTCGAAGAACGTCATCTTGTACCAAAGCCCGCGTTCGCCGAGCATGTCGCCATGGTCGGACGTGACGATCACGATCGTATCGTCGGCGAATCCGCACTGTTCGAGCGCGGCCAGCACGCTGCCGAACTGCGTGTCGACATAGGACGTCGCGCCGTAGTAAGCGCGGCGCGCGGCGCGGATCTGCGCATCGGTGGGCGGCGTACGGTCGTTCTCGCAGACGAAGCGCAGCCGCTGCGAATGCGGGTCGCTTTCCGCCGCGTCGAGCCGCACGGCCGGCATGTCGATTTCTTCGTCGCTGTACAGATCCCAGTAGTCGCGCGTGATCGCATACGGGTCGTGCGGATGGGTCAGCGACACGACCATGCAGAACGGCCGTGCATCGTGCCCGGCCGCGCGCTCGCGCGCGACGTCGTACAGCTTCTGCTTCGCCGCGAACGTCACCTCGTCGTCGAAATCGAGCTGGTTCGTGCGCACGCACGGGCCGGCCTCCAGCACCGAACTCATGTTGTGATACCAGCTCGGCCGCTCGGTCGGGCTGTCCCAGTCGGGCACCCAGCCGAAATCGGCCGGATAGATGTCGGTCGTGAGGCGCTCCTCGAAGCCGTGCAGCTGGTCGGGCCCGCAGAAATGCATCTTGCCGGACAGCATCGTCCGGTAACCGCCCGCGCGCAGGTAGTGCGCGAAGGTCAGCGTTTGCGCCGGCAATTCGGCGGCGTTATCGTAGGCGCCGATCCCCGACGGCAGCTTGCCCGTCAGCAGCGAGAAACGCGACGGCGCGCACAGCGGGCTCGCGCAGTACGCGGCGTCGAACACCACGCCTTGCGCGGCGAGACGGTCCAGCGTCGGCGTGCGCGCGACGCGATTGCCATAGGCCGGCAGCGCGAACGGCGTGAGCTGGTCGGCCATCAGGATCAGGATGTTGGGTGTCGGGTTCGTCATCGGCTGTCGTGGGGAAAACGGTGTTCGAATGGAGCGGCGCGCCGCTCGCGCAGCGGGACGTCCGGCATGGCGGAGGCGGCTCGGCGAAAGTGCCGCACGGGCGGGCCGCGCTGGCTAGAATCGCGGAATGCGTGGCGCGGTGCCCGTGAAGCGGGCTTTGAAGCAGGCCGCGAAACGCAGGTACCGCACCGTCCGAAGCACTATCCCCCACCCGAATTCGCGCGGGTAGGTGTCCGGCCCTTATGGGGCCATTAGAGAGACTTATGTCGAAATCCGAACCGTTACCGTCGATGCAGGCGCTGCGCGCGTTCGAATCGGCCGCCCGGCTCGCGAGCTTCACGGCCGCCGCGCGCGAGCTCGGCTCCACCCAGCCGGCCGTGAGCCAGCAGGTGTTCCAGCTCGAGGCCGAACTGGGCGTGCCGCTGTTCGAGCGCAGCCCGCGCGGCGTCACGCTGACGGCCGACGGCGAGTGCCTGTACGAAGCCGTGCGGCTGAGCCTCGACACGCTGCGCGGCGCGACCGCGACCCTGCGTGCGCGCCGCGAGCACGGTGCGCTCACGATCGTCACCGACTTCGGCTTCGCGACCTACTGGCTGATGCCGCGCCTGGCCGGGCTGAAGCGCGTGATGCCGGATGTCGACGTGCGCGTCGTCACGTCACAGGATTACGACGCGCAGCGCGACCATGGCGACATCGCGATCCTGTTCGGCGACGGCCACTGGCCGTCGTGCACCGCCGCGCGACTCTTTCCGGAATCGGTCACACCCGTCTGCTCGCCCGCGTTCCGCGACGCGCACCCGCACGTCGCGCGGGCCGAGCACTTGCTGGCCCTGCCGCTGCTGCACGTGCAGCCGACGCGCCCCGAGCGCTGGCTGTCGTGGTCCGGCTGGTTCGACGCGCACGGCCTCGATACGGCCGCCGCCGCGCGCGGCGTGACCTTCAACAGCTACGCGCTCGTGATCCATGCGGCACTGCTCGGCGAAGGCGTCGCGCTCGGCTGGTCGCCGCTCGTGGACGAACTCGTCGCGTCGGGGCAGCTCGTAAAGCCCGTCGACGCGCCGGTCGTCACGTCGCGCGGCTACTTCCTGGTGCGGCCGCCGCAGCGGCCCGAGCCGGACGCGACCCACGTGTTCCGGCGCTGGCTGCTCGACGCGTGCGCGAGCGCGTGACGGGCGCACCGCGCCCCCGCGTGCTGGCGCGCCGATACCAGCCACACGGCGCGTTGGTTCTATCCGCCTCGAAATCGTCCTGATTTACTTGAGCCTCCCGCTACCCGCGCGGCGCGGCGCCTTCGTGCGCCGCCGCACGGCCGTGCGCCCATGCCATCCGAGGAGTCTCATGACCGCCGAGCACCGCCCCGATCAATTCGTCCTGACACTGTCGTGCCCGAGCGCGGCCGGCCAGGTCGCCGCCGTCGTCGGCTTTCTCGATCGCCATCGCTGCTATGTCGATGCGCTGAACGTGTTCGACGACGATCTCAGCAACCGCTTCTTCGTGCGCTGCGTCTTTCATCCGACGGATGAAACGCTGCAGATCGATGCGCTGCGCCACGAATTCGCACCAATCGCAGCCGGGCTCGGCGGCCAGCAGGGCGACATGCAATGGGCGATCCACGACGTGAACGCGCGGCCCAAGGTGCTGATCATGGTGTCGAAGCTCGAGCACTGCCTCGCGGACCTGCTGTTCCGCTGGCGGATGGGCGAGCTGAAGATGGACATCGTCGGCATCGTGTCGAACCATCCGGATTTCGAACCGCTCGCCGCGCAGCACGGGCTGCCGTTCCGCCACTTCCCGATCACGGCCGAGACGAAGGCGCAGCAGGAAGCGCAGTGGCTCGACTTCTTCGAGACGAGCGGCGCCGAACTCGTGATCCTCGCGCGCTACATGCAGGTGCTGTCGCAGGAGACGAGCGCGAAGCTCGCGAACCGCGCGATCAACATCCATCATTCGTTCCTGCCCGGCTTCAAGGGCGCGAAGCCGTATCACCAGGCGCATGCGCGCGGCGTGAAGCTGATCGGCGCGACCGCGCACTTCGTCACCGACGATCTCGACGAAGGCCCGATCATCGAGCAGGTCGTCGAGCGCGTCGATCATGCACTGCGGCCGGAGCAGCTGCTCGCGGTCGGGCGCGATGTCGAATCGCTCACGCTCGCACGCGCGGTGAAGGCGTTCATCGAGCGGCGCGTGTTCCTGAACGGGGATCGGACGGTGGTGTTTTCGTAAGCGAAAAGGCGTCGCGTTCGACACGCGGCAGAAACGAGAAAGGCTCGACCGGTAGGTACCGGCCGAGCCTTTTTTGTCGTCGCGTTGCGCGCGATGCGCCACGCGACGCTCCGTGTGCGGTTTCCGGAGCTGCCGCGCGCCGCAGCGCATGCGCTATCGCGTCACTTCACCCAGGCAAAGTAATACGACAACCAGATCGTGAGCCCCGCGCCAACCAGCGCAACGTAAGGCATCAGATTCAGCCACATCGCGCGCTTCGGCACTTCGAGTTCCATGTCGCGCTGCATCTGCGCGGGGAACCGGCCGCGATCCTGCCAGTAGTGGCGGAACAGGAACACCGGCACGATCAGCAGCATCGCGATCAGCCCGTTGCGCAGCGTGCCCTCGCCCTGCAGGTTCGCACCCGCGCCGACATACACCAGGTTCGCATACCCGCAGATCGCACCGCCGACGAGCAGCCACGTCGGGCAGCGGAACGGCCGATCCCAGTTGCCGCGATCCATCCGGTGGATCCAGCCCGACTGAAGATTCAGGAATACGAACAGCATGTAGCAGACGTTCGAGATCGACAGCACCGTCATGTAGTCCGACATCATCAGCAACACGAGGTTGAAGCCGAGATCGGTCCACATCGCGCGCGTGGGCGAGCCGTGCTCGTTCACGTGCGACAGGTACTTCGGCAGCCAGCCGTCGACCGATGCCTGGTACAGCGTGCGCGACGAGCCCATCATCGACGTCATCACGATCAGCAGGATCGACAGCATCAGCATCACGACGACCGCATTCGCGACCCATGCGCCGCCGCCCACGATCTTCGCCATCGCAGCCGCGACGCCGGTGCCGTCGCCGATCGACGGATCGAGCATCGCCTGCGTACCGAGCGCGCCCTGGAACGCCATCGGCACGAGCGTCATCACGACGAGGCACAGTGCGCCCGACCAGAAGATCGCCTTGGCGGTATCGCGACGCGGGTCACGGAATTCACGCGTGTAGCAGACGGCCGTCTCGAAGCCGTACGACGCCCAGCCGGCCATGAACATCGCACCGAGCGCCATCGTGACGCCTTGCCCGTTCCACGAGCCGAACGTCGTGGCCGTGAGATTGCCATGCGCGTCGTGACCGAGCGGCAGCAGCGGGAGCAGGTTCGACATCGGCACGTCGCCCGTGACGAACGGCACGATGCCGACGATCAACAGCGGCGTGAGCGATGCGATGCCGAGAATGCGCTGCGTGCGCGCAGCCTTCGATGCACCGCTGTGCTGAAGCTTGAACGTGATGAGAAGCAGGATCGTCGCGATGATGAACGTCGCATTGATCCGCAGGGACAGACCCGGCTTGATGAACCCGAGATCCGCAACCTTGAGCTGCCAGTGCAGCACCGCCGCGTCGGCGGGAAAGAGACTCGTGAGCGCATAGCTCGCCGCGAGGCCGCAGCCGAGCGCGAGCATCGGCGACCACGCGAGCCAGTTGCACCACACGGAAACCGGGGCAATCAGCTTGCTGTAACGGACCCAGCCGATCGCGCCATACACGGACGCGCCGCCCGATTTATGGGGAAATAGCCCCGATATTTCCGCATAAGTCGCGCTTTGAACCAGCCCCATCGTGATCGCGGCGATCCAGATCGCCCACGCGGGCTGGCCGATCGTCGCGCATACGCCGCCGATCGTGAACAGCACGCCTGCCGGCACGCCGCTCGTTACCCAAAAAGCGTCTTTCCAAGTCAGGCCACGATGCAGCGTGTGGCCCGGCGAATCATGTGAGATGGTTGCCTCAACATCACTGGTGCGGTTCGCACGCAGTCCTGCTTGACTCATCCAATTCCTCCTGTGATGACTCCGCACAAGGGCGCTAGTGTAACAACTTACGCTCTTTTCTGCAGAATCAAAAAAATAATTCCGGGATAAGGTCGCGTCGCAGTGCGATTATTTCGCATTCCTTTCGACCTTTCCCGGACTGTCTCTTCATCTTGTTATTGCGGCGAATCGCCGCGGCCTTACTGTGCGCCTTCCGTCCACGTGTTCACGCGGTCGGCATGGGCCGCAATCCACGCGTCGGCGGCCGCTTCCGGCTTCGAGCCGTTCTGGATCGCGAGCATCACGCTGTCGATTTCACCCGGCTTCCACTGGAATTTCTTCAGGAACGCGACCACCGGCTTCGCCTTCGTTTCGAGCCCCGGATTCACGACGCTGTCGACGTGCTCCGCGCCGCCGAACACCTTCTTCGGATCCTCGAGGAAGCGCAGCTTCCACTTCGCGAACATCCAGTGCGGCGCCCAGCCCGTCACGATGACCGGCTTGCTCGCATTGACCGAGCGCGACAGCTCGGCCGTCATCGCGCTGCCCGAGCTCGGCATCAGCGTGTAGTTCAGCCCGTAGCTCTTGATCGCGTCGTCGGTCTTGCGCATCACGCCGGCACCGGCGTCGATGCCGACGATCCGGCCGCCGAAGCTGCCCTTCTCCGCGTTCAGGTCGTCGATGCTCTTCGCCTTCACGTAGGCGGGCACGATCAGGCCGATCTTTGCATCCGGGAAATTCGCGCCGAGGTCGACGACCTTGGCCTTGTATTCATCCCAGTACGAGCCGTGCGTGACCGGCAGCCACGCGGACAGCGTCGCATCGAGATCGCCGCGCGCGACGCCCTGCCACATGATCCCGGCCGCGACCGGCACGAGCTTCACTTCGTAGCCGAGCTTCTTCTCGATCACGCGCGCCGCGACGTTCGACGTCGCCACGCTGTCGTCCCAGCCTTCGACGTAACCGATCTTCAGCGTGGGCTTCGTATCGGCAAGTGCGGACGCGCTCAGCGCCACCATGGCCGACAGTGCGCCGGTCCACAACAATTTTCCGAACAGCTGCATGGTCGATCTCCTTGATATGCGCACCGTGCGCGTTGCCTCTCTAGGTTCTTCAACCACAAATCCGCGGTATCGTTGTTTTCCGACGGATGCTTGTCCGGACGCGACGCGCCCGGACAGCCGATGGCGTGTTGCGACTACTTGTCGATCACGAGATCCGACAGCGGCTTGCTGCAGCACAGCAGCACCATCCCCTGGTCGATCTCGCGCTGGCGGATACCGCCGTTGTGCTTCATTTCAACCTGCCCCGACACGAGCTTCACCTTGCAGGTACCGCACATGCCCTGCGTGCACGAGGCCGGCAGCCGCACGCCCGACTGGCGCGCGGCATCCAGCACGTGCTGCTCCGAGCCGCACGAAATCTCGCGATTGCTCTTCGCGAAGCTGACCGTGTACTGCTTCGTGTCGGTGCCGGTGTCGACGCCGTCGGCCAGTGGCGCGAGATCGGCGAGCAGTTCGTCGCTTGCGGTTTCGGCAAGCGTTTCGAACGAGAAGCTTTCCTCGTGATACTGCTTGCGATCGAAGCCGGCTTCGTCGAGCAGGTCGCGCACGGCCTTCATGTACGGCGCGGGGCCGCACGTGAAGATTTCGCGCTCCATGAAGTCCGGTGCGATCAGCTTCAGCAGCGGCAGCGTCAGGAAGCCCGTGACGCCCGGCCAGTTGGTGCGGGCGCCGACGCGCTCGACGACGAACGACGTGCGGAAATTCGTGTGGTTCGACGCGATCAGGTCGAGCTCGCGCGCGAAGATGATGTCGTCCGGCGTACGCGCGCTGTGCACGAACAGGATGTCGCGATCCTCGGCGAGATCATGGTGCGCGCGGCTCATCGACATCAGCGGCGTGACGCCCGAGCCGGCCGACAGGAACAGGTACTTGCGCGCCGGATGCCGGGCGCACGTGAATTCGCCGGCCGGGCCGAGCACGCGCACCGGTGCGCCCGGCTGCAGGTTGTCGTGCAGCCAGTTCGACACCTTGCCGCCCGGCACGCGCTTCACCGTGATCGACACCGTGTGCGGCCGCGCGGGCGACGACGAGATCGTATAGCAGCGGTTGATCGTTTCGCCGTCGATGTCGAGCTCGAGCGTGAGGAACTGCCCGGGCTCGAACGAGAACGAGCGGCCCTGCGGCGAACGGAAGAAGAAACTCTTCACGTCGTGCGTTTCCTGCCGCACGTGGCAGCACACCAGCGTTTCCTCGACGTCGCTCGTCCAGCGCTCGGGAAGGGCGTTCCAGAACGCCGGGCGCGTCACCCGGCTGTCCGTCGGCTCGAAGTTGGCCGCATCTCGCATCATGTCAGCCTCCGCAGGGCCGCCCCAAGGAGGCTGACCGCCCCCTTGGGGGGCAGGGAACGCAGTGAGCGTGGGGGTCGTTTCATCAGTTGCTCCGCTTGTTCGCTGCTAGGTGCTTATTCGCCGGTTTTTTCGGCGAGCCGGCCGATGTACCAGGCCGAGAATTTTTCGACGAGACCTTCCGTGAACGGCGAATACGGGCCCGGCTCGTACGCGCTGCTGGTCGCGCCGCGCTGCGAGAATTCGACGAGCGCGCGATCCTGGTCGTTGGTCGCGTTCCACACGGCCGTGAGGTTCTTCACGTCGTAGTCGATGCCTTCCTTCGCGTCCTTGTGCACGAGCCACTTCGTGCGCACCAGCGTCTTGCCGGCCGACAGCGGGATCACCGAGAACGTCACGATGTGATCGCTCATGAAGTGGTGCCACGAGTTCGGCTGCGTCCAGAACGACAGCCCGCCGAGGTCGGCCTTGTCGAAGCCGCCGAGCAGCTTCTTCGACGCGACCTTCGCATCGAGCGTCTGCGATTCGCCGTGGCGATCGAGCGGCAGGCGCTGCGTGCGGAAGCCCGTCACGTCGAGCAGCTTCTCGATCTCTTCGGACGGCAGGCCCATCTCGGCCCACTCCTTGCCGCGCCGCACGCAGGTTTCCGCGAACGCGTCCATGCCTTCGGCGTTCGCGTCGGAGCGCTGGTAGCCGAAGCCGTATTCGTACAGCGAGATGGTGAGCTCCGGATGGTTCGCGACGCAGTGATAGCACTCGCGGTTGTTCTCCATCGTGAGCTTCCAGTTGCCTTCCTCGATGATGTCGACCTGCGCGGCGATCTTCGTGTTCGGCAGATCGTGCGGCAGCAGGTACGGCTCCATCTCGGCGCGCAGCTGCGCGAAGTCGGCGGGCGGCTCGTCGGCGAGGCAGACGAAGATCAGGCCCGCGAGGTTCTCGACGTGCACCGACTTCAGGCTGTGCTTGCAGCGGTCGAACTTCTCGCCCATGTGCTCGGCGAACATCAGCTGGCCCGTCAGGTTGTAGGTCCAGCTGTGGTACGGGCACACGATGTTGCCGACCGAGCCTTTGTCTTCATTGCACAGGCGCGCGCCGCGGTGACGGCACACGTTGTGGAACGCGCGGATCGCCATGTCGTCGTCGCGCACGATCAGGATCGAATCGCTCCCCAGTTCCACGGTCACGTAGTCGCCCGGCTCCGGAATGTCCGGCTCGACCGCCACCTGGATCCAGTGCTGGCGGAAAATCGCCTCCATGTCGAGCGCGAAGATGTCCTCGCTCGTGTAGAACGGCGCTTCGAGGCTGTGCCCTTCCTTGCGCCGCTCGATCAATGCACGAATGTCTGCCGATACTTTCATCGTTTGCTCCGGATTCCTTGCATCCCTGGGTTCTTGCCGACAGGCATCAAAATCAGTAGTCGATGAGCTGATGCTCGCGCAAATACGCGAGGATCACTTGTGCTTTTTCGACCGAACTCCCTTCATTTACGACGTTGCCGCCACGGCTTTCGGTCGTCGTCGCGGACAGCATCCGGGCATGCCCGGAGCGCTTCTCGGCGGCAACCAGCTTTACGGGTTTACGCTCGATCGGGCCGACCTTCCACGCGGCCGCGTCGGCGTCCGCGCCGGGCGCCGCGAGCGCCGGCCGGATCGCGCCGGCGCGCAGCCGCGCATACGCATAGCGCGGCTCGGCATTGGCGAGCGGATGGACGGCAATCACGGCCGGCAGCGCCGCGTCGACGCGCCGCCGCAGCCCCTTCGGCAAAAATTGCCGGACGGCCACGCGACCGCCTTCGACCGTCACGTCGACGGCCGAGCCGACCAGCGGATAGCCGAGCGCCGCGGCGATGCGATACGGCAGCATGCCGGTGTCGTACGCGCCCTCGGCGCGCGTGCCGGTCAGCACGAGGTCGTAGCCCTCGACGCGCGCGGCGAGCGCATGCACGGCGTCGTCGCCGTCGCGGCAGGCCAGCACCTCGACCTCCCGGGCGCCGAGCGCGAGATATTCGGCAAGCGCCGCATTCGCGGGGTCGCCCGCATGGATCACGTCGAGCTTCGCGCGATGCCGCTCCGCGAGCTGGCGGCCGGTTTCGAGCGCGGCCGCGTCGTTGCGGCTGTAGCGCGCGACGCCGCTGACCGGATGGCGGCCGACGGACACGAGCACCGCGATGCGTTGCAAGGGACGGGGTGCGTTCATGCGGCGACTCCTTCCGGTTCACGGGTGCCGACCGCAGCCGGCGATTCGCCACGCGCGGCGCGCGCGGCCTGCACCTGTTCGATCAGTGCGGCGATCGTGCCCTGCGCGTCGCCGACCACCGTCAGGTTCGCGCGCTTCGCGATCGGCGCGCTGCCGTCGAGGTTCACCGCGATCACGTGGCGGCAGTCCTTGATCCCCTGCAGGTGCTGCACCGCGCCCGAGATGCCGAACGCGATGTACACGCTCGCCTCGACCGTCTTGCCGGTCGCACCGACCTGCTTGTCGCGCGTGAAGTGACCGTTGTCGACCGCGACGCGGCTCGCGCCGATCGCCGCGCCGAACGCACCGGCCAGCCGCTCGAACGCACCGATGTCGGACACGCCGTTGCCGGCCGATACGATGAAATCGGCTTCCTCGAGCGCGACCTGGGCCGCGTCGATTTCGTCGAGGCCGAGATCGCGGTACGGCTGCGCGGCGTCGTGTGCCGGGCGGATGAAGTCGGCGGCCACGCGTTCGCCCGCACCGACGAACGGCAGCTTTGCGTCGACTGCGTTCTGCGCGAGCAGGATCACGTCGGGCAGCGCACGGGTGGCAAACGCGCGCCCGGCGTGCGCATACGCGCCGACGTGCTTCGCATCGATCTCGACGACGTGCGTCGCGACGCTCGCGCCGGCGGCCGCCGCGTAGCGCCGGCCGAGATCGCCGTCGCCCGTCGCGTTGTCCGGCACGAACACGTGTTTCGGCGCAAGCGCCGCCACGCAGGCCTGCAGCGCTTGCAATTCGCTTTCAGGGTCGAACGCGCGGCGATCGAAGCCGGCGAGTTCCAGCAGCTTGTCGACGCCCAGTTCGGCCACGTCGTCCTTCAGCTCGCCGAACGCGAGCAACGCGACTTCGGTCTGCGCATCGGCGAGCAATGCGGCGGCGGCGATGGCCTGCCGCGAATGATCGTCGAGCGCGCCGCGTTCACCGTGCGCGACCACCAGCATCACGTGCTTCGGATCCTGCACCGCGCGGCGCGGCTTCGCGGCCGCCGCGCCATGACCATGCGCGAACCCGTGCACGGCGTTCGCATCGGCGCTGCCTTCCTCGCCGAGCGTGATGCGCTTCAGGCCGGCGGCCGTGATGATGAACGGCCGGCGCGGATCGATTCGTTTGATCGTATTCATCGATTCACTCCAGCGAGGCGGCAACGAGTTCGGCCACGTCGAGCACGTCGGGGCGCGGGCCCACGACGCCTTCGAGCATCGCCGTGCAGTTCGGGCAGGCAACCGCGACCACGTCCGCGCCGATCGTGCGAGCGTCGGCGATGCGGATGTCGGGAATGCGCTGCTTGCCGGGGATGTCGGTCAGCGGCGCACCGCCGCCACCGCCGCAGCACCGGCCGCGCATGCCGTTGCGCTCCATCTCGACGACCTGGATGCCGATCGTCTTCAGCAGCTTGCGCGGCGCGTCCGTCTCGCCGTTGTAGCGGCCGAGGTAGCACGGATCGTGATACGTGGTGCGCTTGTCCTGCAGCGCCTCGACGGCCTTCGGCGCGATCTTGCCGCTGTCGGCCAGCTCCGCGAGGAAAGTCGTGTGGTGCTTGACCGTCACGCGCAACCCGAGCGCACGGTATTCGTTGCGCAGGCTGTGCATCACGTGCGGGTCGGCCGTCACGATCTGCTTGTACGACAGCGTGCCGAGCGTGCCGATCAGGCGCTTCGCCATCTGCTGGAACGTCGCTTCGTCGCCGAGCCGGCGGGCGACGTCGCCCGTGTCGGTCTCGGTCGCGCCGAGCACCGCATAGTCGACACCCGCCTTGTTCAGCACCTTGACGAATGCGCGCAGCGTGCGCTGGTAGCGCATGTCGAACGCGCCTTCACCCGCGACGAACAGCACGTCGACCGGTTTGCCGGGTTGCGCGACCGGCGCGCTCAGGTCGACCGACCAGTCGTAGCGTGCGGCCGTGTCGTAGCCGCCCATCGTGCCCGTCTCGCGCAGGTTCGCGAGCACTTCCTGGCCCTTGCCCGGCACCGTGCCGTGCACGAGCGTGCGGTTGCGGCGCATGTCGACGATCGCGTCGACGTGCTCGATCAGCATCGGGCATTCCTGCACGCATGCGCGGCAGGTGGTGCACGACCACAGCGTCTGCTCTTCGATCAGGCCCGACACGATCGGGCCGTTCGGCTCGCCACGATGCTGGCCGACCGGAATGCCCGGCGACGGGCTGCCTGCGTACGCCGCATCGGTGCCGCCCGCCATCCCGACGACCAGATCCTGGATCAGCTTCTTCGGGTTCAGCGGCTGGCCCGACGCGAACGCGGGGCACGCGGCTTCGCACTTGCCGCACTGCACGCACGCGTCGAAGCTCAGCAGCTGGTTCCAGCGGAATTCGACCGGCTTCGCGACGCCGTACTCCTGATGCTCGATGTCCGGCAGCTTCAGCGCGGTCGGCGGCGTGGCCGTGCCGTTGCCCGTGAACGAGTCGCGGGTGGCCGCGAAGCGCTCCTGGCGCGGGTGGAAGGCCAGGTGCAGCAGGCCTGCGATCGCGTGCTTCATCGGGCCGCCCTTCGCGGCGCCGACCGTCATCGTGAATGCACCGACACCGATCAG
The DNA here is from genome assembly GCF_002223325.1 of Burkholderia sp. AU15512. Lineage (NCBI taxonomy): Bacteria > Pseudomonadati > Pseudomonadota > Betaproteobacteria > Burkholderiales > Burkholderiaceae > Burkholderia > Burkholderia sp. AU15512. The sequence goes on along the minus strand of NZ_NKEX01000006.1, from coordinate 275,190 downwards.
CACCGCGCAGAGCACCGCGAACGCACCCGACATCGCGCCGGTCGGCACCAGCATGAACAGCACGAGGCCGAGCGCGAACGAGCCGAGCAGCCAGGGCAGCGTATTCCACGGGCCGCGCGACAGGCGGGCCGGCACGTCCTTGGCCGCACGCCGGCGCCACACGAACACCGCGCCGACCAGCATCGCGAGCGCCGCGAGGAAGATCAGCTTGTCGAGCCACGGCGAGTAGATCGCGAGGCCGTAGTTGATGAATACCAGCGCGAGCGCGCCGATCGCGCCGCCGGCCGTCGCGACGTGCGTCTTCGCGATGTACGGATCACGGGCGACCACGTGGTGCAGGTCGACGAAGTAGCGCTTCGGGATCGCGAACAGGTTCGCGACGCCGAACGAGCCGGGCGCGGTGGCCCGGCCGAGACGCCAGTAGGACGAGCGCTTCGCGACCGCGAACGCGAGCCCCGCCACCGACAGCCACAACAGGGCGGTAATGAGGAAGGACGGGTTCATCGTTTAGAAATCCTTCACGAGACGCAGCGAGTCGTAGATCGCCCCGTGGACGTTGTGCATCGAGATGCAATCGCCGACACGGAACAGCAGGAAACGGCCGTTGCCGAGTTCTTCCGACAGGCACGGCTGCGGCTCGGCCGCGAACAGCGTGTGCGGATCGATCTGGCCGCGGTTCACCGACTCCGGCTTGAGCTTCCAGTACAGCTCGTCGTTCGGCGACGAGCCGTTCTCGATCACCACCTGGTCGACCGCGCGCTCTTCCAGCTCTTCCGTGTACTCGTTGCGCAGCACGGCGATCAGCTTGCCGTCCTCCTCGTAGACGCGATCGAGCATCGTGTTCGGCGTCGGGATCACGCCGAATGCATACAGGCGGCGATAGAAGATCGGGAACGTCGTGCCGCCGCAATCGTCGGCGACCTTCACGTCCGGCGTGACGACCTCGACCTTCGAGCCGCGGCTCGCCATGAAGTCGGCCACGCCGGCGCCCGCATGCGTGCTCACGCCGTCGAACAGCAGCACGTTCTGCTTCGGCTCGACCTTGCCGGTCAGGATGTCCCACGAGCTGACGGCCAGCCCCTCGGCCACGCCCCAGCCCGGCACCTGCCACGTGAAGCTCGACCCGCCCGTCGCGAGCACGACGATGTCCGGCTTCTCGGCCATGATCATCTTCTCGTCGGCGGCCACGCCGAGGCGCCGGTCGACGCCCAGGCGCTTCGTTTCCATGTCGAACCAGCGGATGATCCCCGACATCTGTTCGCGCTGCGGCGCCTTCGCGGCGATCATCACCTGGCCGCCCACTTCGGCATTCTTCTCGAACAGCACGACGTCGTGGCCGCGCAGCTTCGCGACGCGCGCGGCCTCGAGCCCCGCGGGGCCCGCGCCGACCACCACGACCTTGCGCTTCGGGCCGCGAGATTTCTCGATGATGTGCGGCATCGTCGCTTCGCGCGACGTCGCCGCGTTCTGGATGCACAGCACGTCGAGGCCGTTGTACTGGCGGTCGATGCAGTAGTTCGCGCCGACGCACTGCTTGATTTCGTCCTCGCGGCCGTCGCGGATCTTGATCACCATGTGCGGATCGGCGATCTGCGCGCGCGTCATGCCGACCAGGTCGATCATGCCGGTCGCGAGCAGGCGCTCGGCCTGGCCCGCATCGCGGATGCTCTGCGCGTGCATCACCGGAATCTTCACGACCGACTTGATGCCGGCCGCGAGGTGCACGAACGGCTCCGGCGGCAGCGCCATCGGCGGCATGCAGTTGGCGATCGTGTTGTGCGTGTCGCCGCCCGAGCCGACCACGCTCAGGTAGTCGATCAGGCCCGTCTCCGACATCGCCTGCGCGATTTCCTTCAGCGCTTCGTGATCGAGGCCGTCCTCGTGGAATTCGTCGCCGCACATCCGCAGGCCGACGCAGAAATCCTTGCCCACCGCCTCGCGCACGGCCGTCAGCACTTCGATGCCGAAGCGCAGCCGGTTCTCCAGGCTGCCGCCCCATTCGTCGGTGCGGTGGTTCGAGCGCTTGCTCCAGAACTGGTCGATCAGGTGCTGGTGGGCGGCCGAGATTTCGATGCCGTCCATGCCGGCCGCCTTCACGCGCTTCGCGGCGGCCGCGAAGTCGCCGATGATGCGGCGGATTTCCTCGATCTCGATGATCTTCGCGTTGCCGCGGTGCACGGGTTCGCGCACGCCCGACGGCGACATCAGGTGCGGCCAGTGCTCGCCGTGGAACGACGAGCGACGGCCCATGTGCGTCGCCTGGATCATGATCTTCGCGCCGTGCTTGTGCATCGTGTCGGCGAGGCGCGTGAGCGGATCGATGATCTTGTCGGTCGACAGGTTCACCGATTTCCACCAGCCCTGCGGGCTGTCGATCGACACCGGGCTCGACCCGCCGCAGATCGCGAGGCCCACGCCGCCCTTCGCCTTTTCTTCGTAATAGCGGATATAGCGGTCGCCCGGCAGGCCGCCCGGCTCGGCATACACCTCCGCATGCGCGGTGCTGACGATCCGGTTGCGCAGCGTCAGCTGGTTCAGCTGCATGGGTTTGAACAGGTGGGGATAACGCATCGCTGGCGACCTCTGGCGTTCGAATGTCTCGTGTTGCGGGTGTTGTCGTGTTTCGGTGAATCCGTGCGTCAGGGCTTCAGTGCGCGATCGGCGACACTTCGAAGACGCAGTGGTCGTGATGCTCGGCCGCGCACTGCACTTCCTTCGATTGCGCACGCGGCGCGCCCTTGCCTTCCGGCGTCGTGTCGTTGACCCAGTCCATCGCGCCGGCGAACCAGCCCGCGAACATGTAGCAGAGCTTGCCTTCCTTGCCTGGCTGCTGGAGTACGAACGACGAGTGGCGCAGCTCGATCTTCGCGCGCGCGCTGGCCGGGTCGGCCTCGATGATCGAGAACAGGCCCCAGCCGCGCTGCGACAGGCGCTTCAGGTAGTGCTCGAACACGGCCATGCCGGTCAGGCCGTGCAGCTTCGCTTCCTTGTCGCACCAGTGGTAGGCGGACTTGTAGCCGGCCTTGTAGAGGATCTCGGCATACGCTTCGACGCCGAGCGCTTCCTCGACGGCGACGTGGTTGTTCGTGAAGAAGTGGCGCGGCACGTACAGCATCGGCAGCGCGTCGGTGGTCCAGACGCCGGTATCGGGATCGACGTTGATCGGCAGTTGCGGTTGCATCGTGGTGACTCCGTGAGGAAAGTGGCCGCGCGGCTCAGTGCACCGGCGCGACATCGTCCGCGCGCCCGTGCGGCTTGCACGGGCACGTCCCGATTTCTTTTAATGTTGAATCGCTGAAGGGGGTTCGGCGTTCGCGGCGCTTACGCGCCCCACACGTCCTTGAACACGCGCACCCAGTTCTCGCCCATGATCTTGCGGATACGCGACTCCTTCCAGCCGTGGCGTTCCATCGCCGCCGTCAGGTTCGGGAATTCGCCGATCGTGCGGATGCCGTCCGGGTTGATCACCTTGCCGAAGTTCGTCAGCTGGCGATAGCGGCCCTTGTCATGCGTCAGCATGTCGAAGAATTCCTTCGCGTAATCCTGCGTGAAGTCCGTGCCGATGCCGACCGCATCCTCGCCGATCAGGTTCACGACGTAGTCGATCGCCTCGATGTAGTCGTCGATGTTCGCTTCGATCCCGCGCTTGAGGAACGGCGCGAACATCGTCACGCCGACGAAGCCGCCCGCATCGGCGATCTCCTTCAGCTGCTCGTCGCTCTTGTTGCGCGGATGTTCCTTCAGGCCCGACGGCAGGCAGTGCGAGTAGCACACCGGCTTCTTCGAGAACGCGATCGCTTCCGACGACGTATTGCCGCCCACGTGCGACAGGTCGACCATGATGCCGACGCGGTTCATCTCGGTGATCACTTCGCGGCCGAAGTCCGACAGCCCGCCGTCACGTTCATAGCAGCCGGTGCCGACCAGGTTCTGCGTGTTGTAGCAGAGCTGCACGACGCGCACGCCCATGTCGGCGAACGCTTCGATGTAGCCGATGTTGTCCTCGAACGCATGCGCGTTCTGGAAACCGAGGATCACGCCGGTCTTGTCTTCCTTCTTCGCGCGGAAGATGTCTTCCGTCGTGCGCACCAGCGTCAGCAGCTCGCTGTTGTCGCGGATCTTCTTCTTCATCACGCCGATATTGTCGACGGTCTTGGTGAAGTTCTCCCACACCGACACCGTGCAGTTGGCGGCCGTGATGCCACCCTTGCGCATGTCTTCGAACACCGGCTTCTCGAACTTCGAGATGTTCAGCCCGTCGATGATGATGCTGTCTTGATGCAGCGTGCTCATGTGTTGCTCCAGTATTGTCGGGTCGGTGGGATCAATAGATCGGGAAGCGTTCGCACAACGCGAAGATCTCGCGGCGCACACGCTGTTCGGTCGCGTGGTCGCCCTCCGGGTTCGCGCGCAGCGCATCGAACACTTCCAGGATCAGGCGGCCCACCTCGCGGAACTCCGCGACGCCGAAGCCGCGCGTCGTGCCGGCCGGCGTGCCGAGGCGGATGCCCGACGTGACGGTCGGCTTCTCGGTGTCGAACGGAATGCCGTTCTTGTTGCAGGTGATGCCCGCGCGCTCCAGCGCCTGCTCGACCGGCGCGCCCTTCAGGCCCTTCGGACGCAGGTCGACCAGCAGCAGGTGGTTGTCGGTGCCGCCCGTGACGAGATCGACGCCGCCCGCCTTCAGCACTTCGCCGAGCGCCTGCGCGTTCGCGAGCACGTTGTCGATGTAGGTCTTGAAGTCCGCGTGCAGCACTTCGCCGAACGCGACGGCCTTGCCGGCGATCACGTGCATCAGCGGGCCGCCCTGCAGGCCGGGGAACACGGCCGAGTTGATCTTCTTCGCGATCTCCTCGTCGTTGGTCAGCACGAAGCCGCCGCGCGGGCCGCGCAGCGTCTTGTGGGTGGTCGACGTGACGACGTGCGCATGCTCGACCGGGTTCGCGTGGCGGCCCGCGGCGATCACGCCGGCGATGTGCGCCATGTCGACCATCAGTTTCGCGCCGACGCTGTCGGCGATCGCACGGAAGCGCGCGAAGTCGAGCGCACGCGGGTAGGCCGAGAAGCCGGCGATGATCAGGTTCGGCTTGTGCTCGTGCGCGAGCCCCTCGACCTGGTCGTAGTCGATCCGCATCGTGTCGCGGTTCACGCCGTACTGCACGGCGTTGAACCACTTGCCCGACAGCGCCGGCTTCGCGCCGTGCGTCAGGTGGCCGCCGGCGTCGAGCGACATGCCGAGCACCGTGTCGCCCGGCTTGGCCAGCGCGAGCATCACCGAGCCGTTCGCCTGCGCGCCCGAGTGCGGCTGCACGTTCGCATAGCCGGCATTGAAGATCTGCTTGACGCGCTCGATTGCCAGCGCCTCGACTTCATCCGCGAATTCGCAGCCGCCGTAATAGCGCTTGCCGGGATAGCCTTCCGCGTACTTGTTGGTCAGCACCGAGCCCTGCGCCTCGAGCACGGCGCGCGACACGATGTTTTCCGACGCGATCAGCTCGACCTGCGACTGCTGACGCTCGAGTTCCTTCAGGATGGCGCTGCGCACCGGCGCGTCGCGCTCGGCGAGGGACTGCGAGAAGAAAGGCTGGGTGTTCGACATAGTGCGTCCGTGACGAAGAATAAGGGGCTGAAACCGAAGCTCAAGGCCCGCCCTGCCTGGGTTTCCCGCTCGTCCCGTACAAGGCTGCCGACGGCTCTATTCTTGTCGTTCGGATTTTCGGCGGATTGATGAATTTAGACGCGTTCTTTGCCTTTTCCGCCATCCGCGTCCGTTTTATACAAGTGACCGGTCGTGCTTTTTCGGATGGCCAACAAAAGTGGTCGAGCCGGTTCACCTATGAACAGGCACGCCGGCGGTGCGACTGCCGCCCGGTCGGGGTGCAATACGTCACGGATACGGTGCAGTGCAGCATGCCGCTTTCAGCCAGACAACGTATGGATCTAGGGTTTAGCCGTATGGCACGCTTGTTGCGCTGGCTCACACAATATCGCAGCCCGATCGGTGCCCCCGGGCGTAAAGCTATTAGAGATTCTAGGAACGCTCCCCATGTCGCCCGACCGCACAGCGTCGCTGTCCCACTTCGCGTTCATGCCGTTACCGAACTTCACGATGATCGCGTTCACCAATGCGATCGAGGTGCTTCGGATGGCGAACTACCTGAGCGGCCAGCCGCTCTACCGCTGGTCGGTCATCAGCCCGGACGGCGGCCCGGTCACCGCGAGCAACGGCCTGACGGTCGACACCGGCCCGGCCGAATGCGTGGGGCAGCCCGACATCGTATTCGTGTGCGGCGGCGTCGACGTGCAGCGCGCGACCACGCCCGCCCATCTGTCGACGCTGCGCCGCTTCGCGCGCGCGGGCATCCCGCTCGGCAGCCTGTGCACGGGCACCTATGCACTCGCGAAGTCGGGGCTGCTCGCGGGCTACGCGTGTGCGATCCACTGGGAGAACATGTCGGCGCTGAAGGAAGAGTTTCCGGACACGCGCTTCCTGAAGGAACTGTTCGTGATCGACCGCGACCGCATCACGTGCACGGGCGGCGTCGCGCCGCTCGACATGATGCTGAACCTGATCGCCGCGCGCGTGGGCACCGCGCGCGTCACGCAGATCGCCGAGCAGTTCATCGTCGAACACGTGCGCGACACGAGCGCGCAGCAACGCATGCCGCTCGTCGCGCGCCTCGGCTCCGCGAACAAGTCGCTGTTCGAGGTGATCTCGCTGATGGAGAACAACATCGAGGAGCCGCTGTCACGCGAGGAGCTCGCGCGGCTCGCGAACATGTCGCAGCGGCAACTGCAGCGCCTGTTCCGCGAACATCTCGGCATGACGCCGACCCACTACTACCTGACGCTGCGGCTGCGCCGCGCACGCGAACTGCTGCTGCAGACCGACATGTCGATCATGCACATCACGATGGCGTGCGGCTTCCAGTCGGCGTGCCATTTCAGCAAGAGCTATCGCGACGCGTTCGGCGTCGCGCCGACCCGCGAGCGCCGCAAGCAGGTCGCGCCGCTTGCGCAGGGTGCGGCGAGCGCCAGCCCCGCGTTTCCGGTGCACGTGCTGCATGCGTGATCCGCGCCGCGCTTGACGAAAAAAAAAGCGACCTCGAAGGTCGCTTTTTTCTTTCCGCTTACGATCCCCACACCTGCATTTCGTCGAGCGAATACCCCCACGGCGTCGCGCGCTTCGTGCCGAGCATCCGCACGTAGCGGCCATGCCCGTTCAGGTTCGGCAGCGTCACGTGGCCGTACGACACGCCGTTGTTCGTCGAGTAGATCGTCGTCCAGTTCGCGTTGTCGTTCGACGTCTGGATCTGGTACACGAGCGCGCCCGCATCCCAGTAGAGATCGATACTGCTGATCGTCTTCGTCGCACCGAGATCCACGGAGATCCATTGCGGATCGACGCCCGCGCCTTCCGGCGAATCCCAGCGCGTGCTCGTGGTGTTGCCGTCGAACGCCTTGTCGGCCGTGAGCGATGCGTTGTAGCTCGCCGATGCGGCAGCCGGACGCCCCTGCGACAGCAGCGTCGGCTGCGCGGCGGCCGGGCCGCCGTAGTAGCTCGACCCGAGCTTGGCCTTGGTCGTGTCGGCGTTCACGCCGAACGGCGACAGGCTCCAGCGCTGGCCGGTCGTCACGTCACCGACGTAGAGCTGGTAGCCGCCCGCCGTCGTCGACGAGAAGAACACGTAGTTGGTGCCGCTCACCGGCGCCGGATCCGAGTTGTTGCTCACGCAGTCGTTGATCGGCAACGCGTTCGGCGTCGACGCCGGGTCCGCCGTCTTCGTATAGATCTGGTCGGCCTGGCCGCTGTCTTTCCAGCGCGCGTAGAACACCATGCCGTCCCCACGCACGATCGGGTAGTACGTCTGCAGCCCGGCCGGGGCGTCGAACACCGCAGTCGCGCCGGTCGCGAGCGTGCGCTTCATCAGCCCCATGTTCGCGCCCGTGCCGGTCGCGTAGTACACGGCGCTCGCGTCGGGTGCGAGGAACGGCATCGAGTATTCGGCGCCGGAGGGTGCGTTCGTCAGGCTCACGACCGACGTGAACACCGGGCCCGCGCTCGTGTACGACAGCGTCGCCTGCTTGACGTCGCCGTTCTGCTTGAACACGAGCGTCTTGCCGTCCGTGCTGAATTTCGGATCCTCGTTACGCGTGGCGCCCGTGCTGTTGGTCAGGTTGACGGGCGGCGTGCCGGCGCCGAGCTGGAGCATGAACACGTTCCATGCGCCGTTGCTGATGCCCATGAACGCGAGCCACTTGCCGTCGGGGCTGAACACGCCGTTCATCGGATCGGTAATGCCCCACGCGCTCTTGCTCAGTTGCGTCAGCGTATGGGCCGAGAAGTCGTACAGGAACAGCTGGCTCGTGCCGTCACCGTACTTGACGTAGCTGTGATAGACGAGCTTGCCGGTCAGTGCGGCGGGGAACGTCGCGTTGGATTGCGTCGGGGGATTGCTGATGCAGGCGGCCTGCGCGGGGCCGCCGAGGAGGTTGAGGGCAACGCCGGCCACGAGGCCCGCGACGAGAGTGTTCAATTTCACGCTGTAGGTTTCCGGTTAGGGTCATGACACCGCTGACTAGACCTCGCACGCCCAGGCGCACGGGGCACGGATCAGCCGGCGGACAGCGTGAATTCCGTATCGGTCAATGTCGGGAACAAGGATTGCTCGAGGGGCGAAAGCATGACAGCGCATCGCGCCGAAAAACAGGATCAGTACGCGTGAAAAACGAGCGGATCACGGATAACGACCTGTGGCGCAGCGCGCGCCGTGCTACTCTTTTTTCGGCACAAAGCTGCTCGACTTGAGGCAGGCATGAAGCGTTATGCGAAGCTCGCACGGACGATTTCCGAGTCGATCCGGCGTGGAGATCTGGCCCCCGGTACGCGCATCCCCACCGTGCGCGCCGCGTGCCGCGCCTATGGCGTGAGCCCATCCACCGTGTTTCGCGCGTACTACGCGCTCGAAGGCGAGGGTCTGATCGTCGCGCGTGCACGGTCCGGTTATTTCGTTGCGAACCTCGAAGACAGGCACGTGCGGTTCGGCCATGAACCGCCGCGCAAGCCGGCTGCCCCGCCCGCGGGCAACGGCGATACGTTGTTCCGGCTGCTCGACTCGCTCAGATGCGAGGACATCGTCCCGCTCGGCTCGGCCTTCGCCAGCTATTCGCTGTTCCCGATGAGCAGCCTGTGGCGCGCGATGGCGTCGGCGGCCCGCAACATGGATCGCACGGCCCTGCTGTCCGGCGCGCCGCCCGGCCACGACGGGCTGCGCCGCCAGATCGCGCTGCGCTACCTGAATGCGGGCGCGGCGTTGCCGATGGACGAGATCGTCATCACGACCGGCGCGCTCGAAGCGCTGACGCTCAGCCTGCAGGCGCTGACACGCCCCGGCGATATCGTCGCGATCGAGCGACCGGCGTTTCATGCGGTCCTGGAGGCCGTGCAGCGCCTGCACCTGAAGGCCGTCGAGATTCCGGTCGACCCGCGCACCGGCCTCGATCTCGACGCGCTCGCGAAAGCGCTCGACACGCATCCGGTGCGCGCGTGCTGGTTCATGACGTCGTTCCACAACCCGACCGGCGCGACGCTGACCGACGAGCGCAAGCGCGCACTGATCGACCTGCTCGCGGCACGCAACGTGCCGCTGATCGAGGACGACGTCTACGGCGAGCTGCATTTCGGCACGGCGCCCACGCGCCCCGCCAAGCTGTACGACGACAGCGGTCTCGTCCTGCATTGCGGCTCGTTCTCGAAATGCCTCGCGCCCGGGTTCCGGATCGGCTGGGTCGCGGCCGGACGCTACGTGCGGCAAATTCGTCAGGCAAAGGGCGCCAGCGCGCCGGCGGCCGACGTGCCTGCTCAGATGGCGATTTCGAGCTACCTGCGCGACGGCGCGTACGACCGCTTCCTGCGCAAGCTGCGCCGCAATCTCGCCGCGCACCAGGCACAGATGCTGGCGGCGGTGCGCGCGTATTTTCCGGCCGGCACCGAAGTGTTCGCGCCGCGCGGCGGGTATTTCCTCTGGATCGAACTGCCGCCGCGCATGGATGCGATGCACCTGTTCGGCGATGCGATGGAAAGCGGCGTCAGCATCGCGCCGGGGCCGATCTTCTCCGCGACCGGCGGATTTCGCCGCTTTCTTCGGCTCAACTACGGCCGGCCGTGGACGCCAGCGGTCGAGCACGCGATGGAGACCATCGGGACGCTCGCGGCCCGGCAGCGGCGGGATGGTTAGCGCGGAACCGACGCCTCACGACAGCCTGTTTGTGCCTTGCGTTTCACGCGCCAGCGACCAAAAATGAAGCGGTAGGCCATCACGGACGAACGCGTTCCGCGCACCCGATGTCACGGAGAATCCATGAACACCGCATGCGAACGACAGTCGACGAGGTACGCTCCACTGCATTCCGGCACGGGCCGATCGGCTGCCGTGCCGGAACGGATCATGACGACCGGCGCGCGTTCGCGTCGTTGACGGCGCCCACCCGCTTCCAGCGATGCGAGTCCTCCTCAACCGTACAATTCGCGCACGCGACGACTGGCGCGCGATCCTGAACGCGCGAGCGCAAGCGCGGCGCACCGCCAGCTTCCGCTGCAGGGCATGCGGCTTCGTGGCCTTCCGTGCGCTCGAGCACTGCCCCGACTGCGGACGGCGGAACTGGCCGTTCGATTCGATCTCCCGCGCACCGGATGCCACACCTGCTCCGCACGCCGCTCACACGTGGACATCGCGCATCGCGCGCGCGCTTCGCAACGCGGCGCTCCAGCAACCTCGCGCATCGACCGCACCGATCCTGAGCATCCTGACACTCGTGCTGCTGGTCGGCGGCTATGTGGTGGTCGACCGGACATGCAAGGCCGATCCGGCCTGTCGCGGTTCGAATGATTCGCGCGCGATGGCGAGCGATTCCGCCCCGTACGCATCGAACGACCCCGTGCTGCCGGTCTTGCCCGCACCCGTCTATCCGTTTCATTCGACTGACGGAACACCGGCGGCGGTCGCCCGACCGGGCAGCCCGGGCGTGGAGGCCGCCCGCGCACCCGCGGCACGGACGGCAGTCGCGCGAGCGGCGCCGGCCATGCGCGCACCCGACCGGTCGCACCCCACCGCCACGGTTCGCCTGGCCGGCTGGAAAGGCAATCACGGTGCCGCGCATCGCCCGCATACCCTCCACCGCGTGAGCACGCACACCGCACGTGCGCGACGCGCCGTCAGCAATACGCAGCAAATCGCGCAGCTCTATCGCGGCCACTGAGCGCGCAGGCGTAGTGCGCGCATGCGCGTTCGTCGATTCATTTTTCTAAAGCATCCCTCACAAAACCTCGTTTGCGTCGCGACTCACGCGTGACGTTCAATGGATCAGTCGCCCACGCCGGCGCATCTCGCGTGTTGCGTTCCGGCCGGCCGCCTGATCCGCCGAATGGAGCCGTCGATGAATGCACTGCAACTCGTGACCCTTGCCGCCATCTGGGGCGCGTCCTTCCTGTTCATGCGCAGGGGCGCACCGGAATTCGGCGTCGTCCCGCTGATCGCGCTGCGCGTCACACGCGTCGAACGCCAGCCCATCACGCACGCGCCCCCGGGCACGAACGATGCGCCCGAGCACGCGCCTTGCGTTCTGGCCGGTGCGCGACAAAGAATGAAATCGGAAGGCGGCGCGACGACCGCGACGAAGTGAACAGCGGGCGGTCGCCCCGGCCGCGTGGCGGTTTCAGCGGAGGAATTCCATGAGCACCGAGAGCACACTCCAGGCGACGATCCAGGCGCTCGTTCAGGATGGCAAAGGCTTGCTGGCGGCCGACGAAAGCGGGCCGACCATCGCGAAGCGCTTCAAGACGATCGCGGTCGAATCGACCGAAGCGAACCGCCGCGCATGGCGCACCCTGTTGCTGTCGACGCCGGGCCTCGGCGAATTCGTCAGCGGCGTGATCCTGTATGAAGAGACGCTCGGGCAATGCGCGGACGATGGCACGCCGTTGCCCGAACTCGCCGCTCGCCAGCAGATCGTGCCGGGCATCAAGGTCGACGCAGGCAAGATTCCGCTCGCGCTCGCGCCCGGCGACGAAATCACGCAAGGGCTCGACGGGCTTGCGGCGCGCCTCGACGGCTACCAGCGGCAAGGCGCGCGGTTCGCGAAATGGCGCGCGGTGTACAACGTGTCCGCCACGCTGCCGGGCCATGCGGCGATCGAAGCCAACGCCGAAGCGCTGGCGCGCTATGCGGCGATCTGCCAGGAGGCCGGCGTCGTGCCGATCGTCGAGCCGGAAGTACTGATGGACGGCGATCATTCGATCGGCCGCTGCGCGCAAGTGACCGACGCCGTGCTGCACGCCGTGTTCAACGCGCTGCACCGGCACCGGGTCGCGCTGGCGCACATGTTGCTCAAACCGAGCATGGTCGTCGCGGGCAGCACGCATGCCGAACAGCCGGCGCCCGGCGAAGTCGCGGAGGCGACGGTGCGCCTGTTGCGCAGCATCGTGCCGGCCGAAGTGCCCGGCATCTTCTTCCTGTCCGGCGGACAGACGCCCGAGGAGGCGACCGCGCATCTCGACGCGATGAATCGCGTTGACGGGCGGCCGTGGGTGCTGAGCTTTTCCTATGGACGCGCGCTGCAGGAGCCGCCGCTGGCCGCTTGGAAGGGACAGGCGGCCAACGTACGCGCCGCGCAGGAGGCGCTGCTGCTGCGTGCACGCCTGAACAGTGCGGCCTGCCGCGGTCAGTACGACGCCGCGATGGAGCGCACCGCGTGAACGGCACCCGGTCGATCGTTCACGCGTGAGCGTCTCGCCCGGCGCTATCGCGAGCACTGAGCGGGCACTGAGCGCGCGAGGCCCGAACGTACAAAGGGCCGGGGCGCTTGCACGCCCCGGCCCCTTCGATTGCCGCGCGGTGTTCTGTCGCGTTACGCCGCCAGCAACCCGTGCGGGTCGATGACGAATTTACGCGGCGCGCCGCCGTCGAACTTCTTGTAGCCCTCCGGCGCCTGGTCGAGCGAAATCACTTCGACGTTGACGATCTTCGCGATCGGCAGCCGGTCGAACAGGATCGCCTGCATCAGGTTGCGGTTGTACTTCAGCACCGGCGTCTGCCCCGTGAAGAACGAGTGCGACTTCGCCCAACCGAGGCCGAAGCGGATGCTCAGGCTGCCGTGCTGCGCAGCCTTGTCCTTCGCGCCCGGATCGTCCGTCACGTACAGGCCCGGGATGCCGATCGCGCCGGCCGGACGCGTAATTTCCATCAGCGAGTTCAGCACCGTCGCGGGCGCTTCCTCCGCATGGCCCGACGAACCGTGGCCGTGCGCCTCGAAGCCGACGCAGTCGACCGCGCAGTCGATCTCGGGCACGCCGAGGATCTGCTCGATCTGCTCGCCGAGCGAGGCGTCCTTCGACAGGTCGACCGTCTCGAAGCCCATCGCCTTCGCGTGCGCGAGGCGTTCCGCGTTCATGTCGCCGACGATCGTCACGGCCGCGCCGAGCAGGCGCGCCGAGGCGGCCGCCGCCATCCCGACCGGGCCCGCGCCCGCGATGTAGACCGTCGAACCCGGCTTAACGCCCGCGCTCACCGCACCGTGATAACCGGTGGGCAGAATGTCGGACAGGCAGGTCAGATCGCGGATCTTCGCCATCGCCTGATCGCGATCGGGGAATTTCAGCAGGTTGAAATCGGCATACGGCACGAGCACGTACTCGGCCTGGCCGCCGATCCAGCCGCCCATGTCGACGTAGCCGTAGGCGCCGCCGGCACGCGACGGGTTCACGTTCAGGCACACGCCCGTATGCGTGTCCTTGCACATCGCACAGCGGCCGCAAGCCACGTTGAACGGCACCGACACGAGATCGCCGAGTTTCAGCGTCTCGACGTCGCGGCCGATCTCGACCACCTCGCCCGTGATCTCGTGACCGAGCACGAGGCCGACCGGCGCGGTCGTGCGGCCGCGCACCATGTGCTGGTCGGAACCGCAGATGTTCGTGCTCACCACTTTCAGGATCACGCCGTGGCCGATCGCGCGGCCGCTCGGGTCGACCATCTTCGGATAATCGATTTTCTGGACTTCGACCTGGCCCGGTCCAAGATAGACGACACCTCGATTGCTGCTCATCGTATTGTCTCCATGTCTCGTTGGATGGCGCCGCGGCGCGCCGGCTCATGCGGCGCACGCGCAACGTGCTGTTCGAGAGTAGTCCCGGAGGCAGGGGCGCCGATGTCTCAAACGCGACACGCGTTTGAACGGCGCCGACATCGATGGCGGAAATGCGAAAGTCGGGCGGGAAACGACGGGAGGGTTTGGCGCGCGGGGGGGACGCGCTGGATGGTGATGGTGCTTGAGGTGCTTGAGGTGCCGGAGGTCCTTGAGCTGCTGGAGGTGCTTGAGGCGCTGGGGGGGCTCGGGTGCTGGATGCGCTGGCGCGCGCCGCAACGCGCCGGGCGGCGGGCCGTTAGCAGCGACCGGCCGCCCCACTCTCGAGCTGGCGTTACCCGCCCTGATTTTCGCGGATGATCGCGGCGGCGGCGCTTTCCGCGTCGCTCGCGACGCCGTCGTGCACGCGCGTGCTGACGGCCGGCGTCGGCGGCTCGCTGTCGAGCGCGTGGCCGTTGCGATCGTGCGTGTCGACCGTCGCGCGCATCGATAATCCCACGCGCAGCGGATGCGCGGCCAGATCGCGCGCATCGAGCGCGATCACGACCGGCACGCGCTGCACGACCTTGATCCAGTTGCCGGCCGCATTCTGCGACGGCAGCATCGAGAACGCGCTGCCCGTGCCCGCCGAGAAGCCCTGCACGCGGCCACGATAGGTCACGCGCGAGCCGTACAGGTCCGACACGACCTCGACCGGCTGCCCGATGCGCATGTGGCGAATCTGCCCTTCCTTGAAATTCGCCTCGATCCACAGCTGGTTGAGCTGCACGATCGACATCAGCGGCACGCCGGGCCCGACCTGCTGGCCGACCTGCACCGAACGCTGCCCGATCGTGCCGTCGACCGGCGCGACGATCGTCGTGCGCTTCAGGTTCCGGTACGCGAGCTTGAACTGCGCGGCCGCCTGCACGACCGCCGGGTTTTCGTCGACAGGCAACTTGGTGCCGAGCGCACGTGCCGCATCGAGCTGCGCCTGCGCGGCCGCGAGATTCGCCTGCGCACCGGCAACCG
This sequence comes from Burkholderia sp. AU15512, assembly GCF_002223325.1. Classification (NCBI taxonomy): domain Bacteria; kingdom Pseudomonadati; phylum Pseudomonadota; class Betaproteobacteria; order Burkholderiales; family Burkholderiaceae; genus Burkholderia; species Burkholderia sp. AU15512. Next base: position 260,037 of record NZ_NKEX01000006.1, on the reverse strand, counting down.
CCGCGCGCGCACGCGCGAGTTCCTCGGGCGCGACGATCTCGACCGACGCACCCGAGCGCGCGGCGAACGCGCGCTGCGCGAGCGCCAGGTCGGCGCGCCGCGCATTCACGGCCTCGACGTACATCGTGTTCGAGATCTTCGCGTTCGCGACCTGCCGCACCGCCTGTGCGAGCTGTGCCTTCGCCTGCGCGAACGCGACGGACGCCTCGGTGTCGTCGAGCTTCACGAGGGTCTGGCCGGCGCGCACGGCCTGCGTATCGGCCACCACGACGTCGGTCACCGATCCGGGGATCTGCGCGGCGACCTGGACGATGCTGCCGGCGACGTACGCATCGTCGGTGTCTTCGTAATAGCGATCGCTCAGCAGCCAGTACGCGATCCATGCGAGCGCGGCCACCAGCACGACCGCGAAGAACGCGATGAAGCGCTTGCGGCGCGTCGCGCGGCGCGCGTCGAGTGCCGGGTCGTTCAGTGCGGCCGGCGGTGCGGCGGTATGGAGGTTGTCGTGGTGCATCAGTCGCTTTGCGTAACGATCAGACGATCGTGCTGGAACAAGGGAATCGGCGGCATGACCGACGGGCCCGGCGCCGGATTCGCCGCTGCCGTGTGCGCGAGAACGGGGGGAACGCGAGGCGTCGCGGCGACGGCTGGCGTGCGTGCCGCGTCGTCGCGTCGCGCGGGCCCCGCATTCGTTGCAGCGACGACCGGCGGCACAGCCACGCTCGCCGCACGCACATCGGCCGACGGTGCCACCACCGGTCGGGTCGCGGTCGATGCGGTCGCAGCGGTCACGGCGGGCGCGGCGGGCGCGGCGGGCGCGGTAGTCGAAGCGCCTCGCTTCGCCGCCCCGCTACGCGCCCGATGCGCGGCCGGCGCCTGCGCAACCGTCGCGCCTGCATCGAACCCGCCGCCCAGCGCGCCGATGAGCCCGATGCGCAGCGACCGCTGCCGGCCGAGCAACGCGATCATCTGCGCGCGCTCGTCGATCAGCGTGAGATCCGCGACGTCCACGTCCTTCTGCATCAGCACGCCGCGCCGGTGCCGGTCGGTTGCGATCTCAACGATCTTCTGCGCGGCCGCGACCGCGTCCTGCTGCTGCGCGACGAGCGTCTGCGACGTCTGCAGCGACGTGACGAACTGCGCGACCTGTCCGAGCGCGTCGTCGACGGTCTTGTTGTACAGCCCGATCGCGACGTCGGCCTGCGCGACATCCGCGCCGAGCTTCGCCTTCAGCCGGCCGCGATCGAAGATCGGCAGCGAGATCGCCGGGCCGATGGAACCGGCGAGCGCATCGCGCGAGAACAGCGACGCGGGCGTGAGCGCGAACACGCCGCCGAGCGCGACGAGGTTCACGTCCGGATAGAACTGGGCGCGCGTCGAATCGGCGTTCGCGAACGCGGCTTCGACACGCAAGCGCGCGGCGACGATGTCGGGCCGGCGCCCCAGGAGATCGGCCGGCAGCCGCGCGGGCAGCGCGCCGCCCGCGAATGTGCCGACGCGCGGCCGCTGCAGTGCGAGCCCGCGCTCCGGGCCGCGACCGGACAGCACGCCGAGCTGCAGCTGCGCGAGCTTGATCTGCTCGTCGTTCATCGCGATCTGCGCGAGCAGCTTGCTGCGCTTGATCGACGCGTCGCTCGCGTCGTACGCGTTGTCGAGCCCGCGCGCGGTGCGCTCGCGCAGCACCGTCGTCACGCGCTGGCTGACCTTCAGTTTCTGCTGCAGCAGGTCCTGCGTCGCATACGCCTGGTCGAGCTGGCAGTACACGGTGACGATCGCGACCGCCAGCGTGAGCCGCACCTGCTCGGCCTCGACCCGTGCCGCTTCGCGCAGCGACATCAGGCTCTTCGTCGCGGCGCGGTTCTTGCCCCACAGATCGAGCTGGTAGGTCAGCCCGACGAACACCGACGACGGCGAGGTGTTCGGATCGCCGAAGATCTCGACCGGCACGCGATAGCCGCTGACCGACACGTTGGCGACGTCGTCGCCCGGCTTCGGCATCCGCGCGCGGCTGACCGTCGCGCCGGCCGTGCCCGTCAGCCCCGTCAACGAATCGAACTGCTGAAGCTGCGCCTGCGCGATCCGCAGCCGCGCCTGCGCGACCTGCAGGTCGGGATTGTTTTGCGAAGCCTCGGCGACCAGCGCGTCGAGCTGCGGATCATTCAACTGCTTCACCCAGTCGGGCGCGGGCCACGCGCCGTTCACGCCGGGGCCGGCCGTGTGCACGAGCGCATCGTCGGCCGGCGCGCGCAACGACAGCGACGGCAGGAAGCCTGACGGCACGCATCCGCTCAACGCCAGCGACACGGCCGCGGCGGCGATCATCATCGAGCCGCCCTTCACGCCACGCGCCACCTTCGCCGCTTCATTCACACGCCGCATCGCGCCCCTCATCCCTGCTGCACGCGTTGCACACGCTCGGCCAGACGCGGCCGCGTGCGTTCGAGCGGGCCGAGCCGGCCGAACAGGCCATCCGCGACACCGAACAGGATGCCGGCGAGCTTCGCGCGCTTGTCGCGTTCGACGAGCGCGATCTGCACGACCTGCCATATCGTCAACAGGTTCGGCACGATCGCCACCGGAAAGCGCAACCCGTACTGCATCCCGAGCTGCACCGCATTGCGCGCGCTGTAATAGCGCCGTTGCCACGAGTGATTCATCGACGTCATTTCAAAAGGGCCGAGCGCATGACGCTGCTTCGCGCCGATCCGGTGCGGCAGCACCAGCGACGGCACGACATAGAGCGGCACGTTGCGCGACAACGCGCGGAAACTGTATTCGGTATCGACGTGATCGATGAACAGCGTCTCGTCGAAGCGGCCGAGCACGTCGAACGCGTCGCGCGACACGACGCAGCCCGACGAAATCAGGAACGCGCAGCGCTGCAACGACGCGCCCGGCTCGATGCGCAGGCGGCGCAGCCCGATCCCGTTGGTCGACAGTTCGGGCAGGAAGCTGCGCGCGTTTTCGTCGAAAATGCGCGGGCCGGCCAGGAACGCTCGCCTGCCAAGCCCCGCGCAGACTTCGCGCATCGCGGGGAAATACGCGGCCGGCACCGACGAATCCTGGTCGAACAGCGCGACGGCGTCGATCCGATCGCGAAACAACGCCGCGAGCCCCGCGTTGTACGCGCCCGCGATGCCGCCGCGATTGCCGTGATGCAGCAGCGCGATGCCCTCGCGCGCGCACAGCTCGCGGGCCCGCGCATCGGGCTGCGGCGTGTTGTCGACGACGAGCAGCGCGTCGCACGCGTGCCGCCATGCGCCGAGCGCGTCGAGCTGTGCATCGCTCGGGTGATACAGGATCACGAGTGCGCCGAGTGTCGTCATGTTCCTCTCCTCAATGCCCGAACGACGCCGCCGCGCCGCGTTTCGGCCGCGTCAGCCACATCATTGCCGCGAGGGCGAGACACGTCATGCTCGCCATCCAGAACATATCGTTGGTCGCCATCATGTAGGCCTGCTGCATCACGACCTGGTGCAGCGTCGACAGCTCGCGCACGCCGTCCACGCCCATCGCGTTCAGCGTATGCACAAAGCGCTGCGTGTTCGCCGACGCGTGCGTGACGGATTGCGACACGACGTCGTAGTGATAGGTCGCGCGGTTGTCCCACAGCGTCACGCTCATCGCGGTGCCGAACGCGGCGGACAGCGTGCGCAGGAAGTTCGACAGGCTCGACGCGGCCGCGAGCCGGTCGTCCGGAATGCGCGACAGCGTCGCGGCGGTCAGCGGAATGAAGAAGCACGGCAGCCCGATCCCCTGGATCAGCCCCGGCGCGGCGATCTGCGCGAACGTCATCTTCAGCGTGAAATGCGCATCCCACGCGAGCACGGCCGCGAACACGAGGAAGCCGAAGGTCGCGAGCACGCGCGCGTCGAAGCGATGCGCGTGCAGCCCGACGAGGATCGAGAACACCAGCGCGAGCACGCCGAGCGACGCCGTGGCGAGCCCCGCGTGAAACGCGTTGTAGCCCATCACGGCCTGCATCCACAGCGGAAACACGACGCCGACCACCGAGAAGCTCATCATCCCGAGCGAGATGATCAGCACACAGAACGAGAACGTGCGATCGCGGAACAGGCTGAGATCGACGACGGGATGCGCTTCGCCCGCCTCCCAGATCAGCAGCGACACGATCGACAGCGCCGCGACCACCGCGAGCGTGACGATCAGCGGCGAGCCGAACCAGCCGCGATCGTGGCCGAGATCGAGCATCGCCTGCAGCGAGCCGACGCCGATCACGAGCAGCACGATGCCCGGCACGTCGATCGGGCCGGCCTCGCCGCGTTGCGCGTCAGGGCGCAGCATCGCGGTGCAGACCGCGAACGAGAACAGCCCGATCGGCAAATTGATGAGGAAGATCCACGGCCACGAGAAGTTGTCGACGATCCAGCCGCCGACCACCGGCCCGAAGATCGGCGCGAGCAGCACCGTCATCGCCCACAGCGCGAGCGCGATCGTGCGCTTGTCCGGCGGAAATGTGCGCAGCAGGATCGTCTGCGACAGCGGCACCATCGGCCCGGAAAACAGCCCCTGCAGCGCGCGGCAGATCACCAGCACGTGCAGGTCGCGCGCGAGCCCGCACAGCAGCGACGTCAGCGTGAACAGCAGGATCGCGCCGACGAACAGCCGCAACTCGCCGACGCGGCGCGCGAGCCAGCCCGTCAGCGGCACCGCGATCGCGGCCGCGACCGAATACGAGCTGATCACCCACGTGCCCTGGCTGTTCGATACGCCGAGACTGCCGGAGATCGCCGGCACCGCGACGTTCGTCACGGTCGAGTCGAGCACCTCGATGAAAGTCGCGAGCGACAGCGCGAACGTCAGCAGCGCGAGCCGGATGCCGCGCACCGGCCGCGCGGCCGGCACAGGCGCCAGCGCGTCGAACGCGGACGGCGCGACCGGCCCGTCGTGAAGCGGCGACGCGGTGCTCATGCGCCGGCCACCGCGACATCGGCCCGCGCGCGCGCCCGCCCGCGCTTCGGCACGAACCGTTCGATGAAATCGGCGGCCGCGTTGCAGCCGTCCGGCGCGGCCGCGAGCAGCGCACGCGTACGCGCCGCATGCACCGCGAACGCAGGTTCGTCGAGCACGCGCGCAAGCGCCGCGCCGAGCCGCGCGCCGTCGAGCGGGCCGTCGACCCGCACGCCGCAGCCGTTCGCGACGACGCGTTGCGCGTTGTCGAACTGATCGTGTGCGAACGGCGTGACGACTTGCACGATGCCGGCTTCGCACGCGAGCGCCGCCGTGCCGATCCCGCCGTGATGCACGAGCGCGCGGCAGCGTGGCAGCAGCGTGCGCATCGGCACGAAGCGGCGCACGAGCAAGCGGTCACTGTCCGGCGCCGCATCGTGCGGCGTCAGCAGGATCCCGCGCGCGCCGGTCGCGCGCAGCGCGTCCGCCACCGCGCGCGCGTATGCCGCGTGATCGACGCGTGTCGAACCGGCCGTGAACACGACCGGGGGTTCACCGGCCGCGAGATACGCATCGAGTGCCACATCGTCTTCAGGCGTCGCAATATCGTTGAACAACGGGAAGCCGCTTTGCAGATGATTCGACGGCCAGTCCGGCTGCGGCGGCGCGAACCAGCCGGGAAACAGGCACAGCACGCCATCGGTCGAATGCAGCCAGCGGCCCAGCACACGCCGCGCCGGCGCGAGCCCGAGCGCGCGGCGCACCGCGTTGAGCGCGGGGCCGCATGCGCGATCGAGCACCTGCCGCTCGATCAGCGTCATCAGCGCCGCCTTCACGGGCAGCGGCCAGCGCGCGGGAATCGTCAGGCGCGGGTGCGTCGGCGGCGCATGCGCGGACAGCAGCGTCGACGGCGACACCTGCACCGACACGTACGGCGTGCCGTGCAGCTCCTGCATGAAGCGCGCGGAGAACGCCCATAGCGTGCCGACGAGCACCGTATCGTCGTCGGTCAGCGCGCGCAGCGCGTCGTAATGCGGGCGCAGCGTCGGCGCGATCACCGCCCACAGCGTGCGAAACGACGTGCGCGAATCCCACAGCGCGGGGTTCGCCATCGCGGCCTCGTAGTCGGCCGCGGTGCCGATCGGCACGAAGGCGAACCCGCAATGGCGCACGACCGCCTCGAACGGCGCATGCGTGCAGAACACGACGTCGTGACCGCGCGCCGCGAGCGTGCGTGCGACACCGAGCAGCGGATGCACGTCGCCCGCCGAGCCGATCGCGGTCACGATCATCTTCGCCATCGCGCGCCTCGCGGGGTTCAGTAGAAGCCGGGAATCAGCGCCGCGACTTCGCGACGGTACTGCGTGTACGCCGGCCCGAAATACCCGGTCAGCCAGCTTTCCTCGACGCGCACCTTGTACGCGAGCGACGCGAACACGAGCAGCACGCCGATCGCGCCGCGCCATTCGCCGCCGATCAGCGCGGCGCCGACGAGTGCGATCAGGCAGCCCGTATAGATCGGGTGACGCACGAGCCCATACGGCCCCGTGCGGACGAGCTCATGGTCTTCCTTCAGCGTGACCGACACGCTCCAGTTCGTGCCGAGGTGCAGCCGCGCCCACACCGAGAACAGCAGGCCGGCCACCAGCACCGCGAGCCCGCACTGCGCCTGCAGGCCGAAGCGCTGCCAGTCCGGCACGAGCGCCTGCCACGACGGATCGGGCAGGATGATCAGCGCGCCGCCGACGATCAGCGGAATCGACTGCAACGTGCGCGAGCGCGACGCTTCCTTGCGCACGGTCGTCTTCACGCCTTGCGAAGTGGCGATCCAGTAGGCGAGCCACACGGCCCACGGAACGACGATGGCGATGGTCTGAACGATATTCACGGCGGGCCTGCCTCGTTGGGATGGGAATTCGGGAGCGCCGCGCGTATCGGACGCACGGCGTGCGGCGTCACGACGACAGCGCGTGCATCGGAGCAGGCACGCACGACTGCGCGGCGGCGAGCGCCATGCCCGCGGCGAGCTGCGACCCGCCGCAGAAAAAGTCGAGCAACGCCGAGCGCGTGTATTCGCGCTGCGCGCGGCCTTCGATGTCGAGGAAGTGACCGGCGTCCGGCACCGTCGCGAACCGTGCGCGCGGCACGTGCGCGCCGAGCTGGCGCACGTCGGCGGGCGTCGTGTACTCGTCGCGCTCGCCGTTCAGGAACAGCAGCTCGCAGCCGATGTTCGAGAACTCGCTGAGGTAGCGCTCCGGCTGCAGCGACAGGATCTGGTCGACGTGGAATGCGACCTGGTCTTGCTCGTCGCGCGGCAGGCGCGTGAGATACCGGTAGTTGTACAGCTTCATGATGCGCGGCAGGTAGCGGCCGACGGTGTCGTTCAGCAGCTGCGCGGCCTTCAGGTTCTCGCCGGCCGCGATGTGGTCGCGGGCGCGCGTCACGTAGTCGACCATCGCGTCGTTCAGGAACGGCGAGAACGAGCAGATCGCCGCGCGCCGCACGCTCGGGCAGCCGCGTGCGAGCGCGAACAGCGACGCGACGCCGCCCCACGACACCGACACGAGGTACGCCGGCGCGAAGCGCTCGACCAGGTGCTGCAGGATCGCGGCTTCGTCGTCCTTCGTCAGGATGAAGCAGCCCGGGTTGTGCTGGCGCGACTGCCCCGCATACGGCAGGTCGAAGCAGATCGTGTTCATCCGCTCGCCGAGATACTGGACGGTCTGCCCGAACGACGCGGTCGTCGCGAGCGCGCCGTTGACGAGCATTGCCGTGTCGAACGCCGGGTCGAACACGTTCCGTTCGACGTAGACCTTCAGACCATTCGGCAATGGGACCACGTGTTTTTCGGTCAGCATCGTCGTTCTCCGGTGGATGCGGCGTCTCGACGTCGCGGCATGCTGCAGGTGCGCAATGACTGCGCCGGTGTGTCACGCGCGATCCGAATCGCGCGATTGGCCAATGCACCGCGGCAATACCGGCGGCATCGATTCATTCCTCGTAGTGCGGCGCCATACTAATACAGACAATATTACTGACTCAAGTCATTCCAACGATACCCTCTACTCAGTTAGGAAATACGGCAGATTCAAATTATTCCCGCATTTTTTATGGTAAGCGGAATTCGGTCGAGGGCGGTCGCAATCGTTTGCGGAATGGCTGTCGATCCCCGCTTAGTTGACACACTTCCATTTATAATCAATATGTTATGTCGTTTCATTCGGCTATTTCAAACGGATTTTCATGAATGAATCGTGACGCCGTTTCGCGCATCGACTTCCGCGCTTAAACAAATATCACACAGCTCATTACTCTTTCATTCCGTAATCGATTCGACACCTGCAACGATTAACCGGATTGAGTGCTCGCCTCAGAAAGCGTTTTAAACAAACTCCATCTTTCTTAAACATCTTTCAATTATTTTTCTGCACCTGCACAACGCGCGATCGGAGGTCCCATTCACGTGCCGCTCACCTGCCCGGTACCCGCCGTCGCCGTCAGACCCCGATTTTTTGTTGATTGAACGATCAATAAAAAACCGCTAAGCTCTCGACTTCCATGGACGGCCCGTCCGGGCGAAAGGAGTCGCGATGCCGAAAGTCGGAATGCGGGAGATTCGCCGCGCACAGTTGATCGACGCCACGCTGCGCTCGATCGACGAGGCGGGCCTGCCCGGCACGACGCTCGCATCGGTCGCGCAACGCGCGAACATCTCGACGGGCATCGTCAGCCACTACTTCGGCGACAAGGACGGCCTGCTCGAAGCGACGATGCGGCACGTGCTGCGCGACCTGTGGTCGGCCACCACGCGCCGCCGCGTGGCGGCACGCAAGGATCCGCGCGCCCGGCTGCGCGCGATCGTCGCCGCGAACTTCGACGTCACGCAGGTCAGCGCGCCCGTGATGAAGACCTGGCTCGCGTTCTGGTCGCAGAGCATGCACGACCCGATGCTCAAGCGCCTGCAGCACGTCAACACGCGGCGCCTCCACTCGAACCTGTGCGCCGAATTCGCGAAGGCGTTGCCGCGCACGCAAGCGCGCGAAGCCGCCAGCGGCCTCGCCGCGCTGATCGACGGCCTGTGGCTGCGCGGCGCACTCGCCGGCGGCCCGATCGACACCCGGGCTGCATTGAAGCTCGCCCACGATTACATCGACCTGCTGCTCGCGTCCGACTGACGCGCGACGCAGTCGCCCTCAAGGAGATCCTCATGTCCGTATTCGGTTTGCAGCGCCTCTACATCGGCGGCGGTTACGTCGACGCCACGAGCGGCAAGACTTTCGACACCTTCGATCCCGCCACCGGCGAACTGCTCGCGCAGGTGCAGCAGGCCAGCGCGGCCGACGTCGATCGCGCGGTGGCGTCCGCACGGGAAGGCCAGCGTGAATGGGCCGCGCTGACCGCGATGCAGCGCTCGCGCATCCTGCGCCGCGCGGTCGACCTGCTGCGCGAGCGCAACGACGCACTCGCGGCGCTGGAAACGCGCGACACGGGCAAGCCGATCGGCGAGACGCTCGCGGTCGACATCGTCACCGGCGCGGACGTGATCGAGTACTACGCGGGCCTCGCGACCGCGATCGAAGGGCTGCAGGTGCCGCTGCGCGCCGAGTCGTTCGTCTACACGCGCCGCGAGCCGCTCGGCGTGTGCGCGGGCATCGGCGCGTGGAACTACCCGATCCAGATCGCATGCTGGAAGACGGCCCCCGCGCTCGCGGCCGGCAACGCGATGGTGTTCAAGCCGAGCGAAGTCACGCCGCTCACCGCGCTGAAGCTCGCGGAAATCTATACGGAAGCCGGCGTGCCGGCCGGTGTGTTCAACGTCGTGCAGGGTGACGGCTCGGTCGGCGCGCTGCTGACCGGCCACCCGGACATCGCGAAGGTGTCGTTCACCGGCGGCGTCGAAACCGGCAAGAAGGTGATGTCGCTGGCCGGCGCATCGTCGCTGAAGGAAGTGACGATGGAGCTCGGCGGCAAGTCGCCGCTGATCGTGTTCGACGATGCGGACCTCGACCGAGCCGCCGACATCGCGGTGACCGCCAACTTCTTCAGCTCGGGCCAGGTCTGCACGAACGGCACGCGCGTGTTCGTGCACCGCTCGATCAAGGATGCATTCACGCAGCGTGTGCTCGAACGCGTGAAGCGCATCCGCGTCGGCAAGCCGACCGATGCCGATACCAACTTCGGCCCGCTCGTGTCGGCCGCGCAGCTCGACAAGGTGCTCGGCTTCATCGAAAGCGGCAAGGCAGAAGGCGCGAAGCTGCTCGCGGGCGGCACGCGCCTGACCGACGGCCACTTCGGCAGCGGCCAGTACGTCGCGCCGACCGTGTTCGGCGATTGCCGCGACGACATGAAGATCGTCCGCGAGGAAATCTTCGGGCCGGTGATGAGCATCCTCGATTTCGAATCGGAGGACGAAGTGATCGCCCGCGCGAACGACACGCACTACGGCCTCGCGGCCGGCGTCGTGACCGAGAACCTGTCGCGCGCGCACCGCACGATCCATCGCCTCGAAGCCGGCATCTGCTGGATCAACACGTGGGGCGAATCGCCGGCCGAGATGCCGGTTGGCGGATACAAGCAATCCGGTGTCGGACGCGAGAACGGCATCACGACGCTCGAGCACTACACTCGAATCAAGTCGGTGCAGGTCGAGCTCGGCCGCTACAACCCGGTGTTTTAAGGATCACGAAAGGAGACTGACCGTCATGACGACACGCGAATACGACTACATCATCTGCGGCGCAGGTTCCGCGGGCAACGTGCTCGCAACGCGCCTGACGGAAGATCCGGACGTGACGGTGCTGCTGCTCGAAGCGGGTGGCCCCGACTACCGCTTCGACTTCCGCACGCAGATGCCGGCCGCCCTCGCCTACCCGCTGCAGGGCCGCCGCTACAACTGGGCCTACGAAACCGACCCCGAGCCGCACATGGACAACCGCCGGATGGAATGCGGCCGCGGCAAGGGGCTCGGCGGCTCGTCGCTGATCAACGGCATGTGCTACATCCGCGGCAACGCGCTCGACTACGACAACTGGTCGACGCACAAGGGCCTCGAGAACTGGACGTATCTCGACTGCCTGCCGTACTTCAAGAAAGCCGAGACGCGCGACGTCGGCCCGAACGACTATCACGGCGGCAGCGGCCCCGTGTCGGTCACGACCAGCAAGCCGGGCGTGAACCCGCTGTTCGAGGCGATGGTCGATGCAGGCGTGCAGGCCGGCTATCCGCGCACGGATGATCTGAACGGCTATCAGCAGGAAGGCTTCGGCCCGATGGACCGCACCGTCACGCCGAAGGGCCGCCGCGCCAGCACCGCGCGCGGCTACCTCGACCAGGCCAAGGTGCGATCGAACCTCGAGATCGTCACGCACGCGCTCGCCGATCGCATCCTGTTCGACGGCAAGCGCGCGTCGGGCGTCACGTACCTGCGCGGCAGCGAACGCGCGACCGCGCATGCGCGCCGCGAAGTGCTCGTGTGCAGCGGCGCGATCGCGTCGCCGCAACTGCTGCAGCGCTCGGGCGTCGGCCCCGGTGCGTGGCTGAAGGCACTCGACATTCCCGTCGTGCTCGACCTGCCCGGCGTCGGCCAGAACCTGCAGGATCACCTGGAGATGTACATCCAGTACGAGTGCAAGGAGCCGGTCTCGCTGTACCCGGCGCTCAAGTGGTGGAACCAGCCGAAGATCGGCCTCGAATGGATGCTGAACGGCACCGGCCTCGGCGCGAGCAACCACTTCGAGGCGGGCGGTTTCATCCGCACGCGCGACGACGATCCGTGGCCGAACATCCAGTATCACTTCCTGCCTGTTGCGATCAACTACAACGGCTCGAACGCGATCGAGATGCACGGCTTCCAGGCGCACGTCGGCTCGATGCGCTCGCCGAGCCGCGGCCGCGTGAAGCTGCGCTCGCGCGATCCGAACGACCATCCGAGCATCCTGTTCAACTACATGGCCGAAGCGCTCGACTGGCGCGAGTTCCGCGATGCGATCCGTGCGACGCGCGAGATCATGCGGCAGCCGGCACTTGATCGATATCGCGGCCGCGAGCTGAATCCGGGCGCCGACTGCAAGTCCGACAAGGAACTCGACGCGTTCGTGCGCGCCCGCGCGGAGACCGCGTTCCATCCGTCGTGCTCGTGCAAGATGGGTTACGACGAGATGGCCGTGGTCGATGAAGAAGGCCGCGTGCACGGGTTGGAGGCGCTGCGTGTCGTCGATGCGTCGATCATGCCGATCATCACGACCGGCAACCTCAATGCGCCGACGATCATGATCGCCGAGAAGATCGCGGACAAGATTCGCGGGCGCAAGCCGCTTGCGCGCGTGGACGTGCCTTACTTCGTCGCGAATGGGGCAATGGCCCGCAATATCGCGAAGGCCGTGCGGCAGCCGGAGACGGTCTGACGACGGCGGGCGTATTGCCCGCGCATCGACGTACTTTTCAAAACGCCGCCGACAGCCATTGTCGGCGGCGTTTTGCATGGGATCGTCAGCCGCTGTTCACTTCCCGCTTCAAGCGCTCGACGTCGACGTTTTTCAAGTAGTTCGTGATGTTCTGCCAGATCGGATGGAACCCGTAGCCGCCGTGCTGCAGTTCATCGAGCGCCTGCTCGCGCGTCCAGCCCTGATACACCATCCGGTACAACGCCGACACGAGGCCGGTACGATCGGCGCCGTGCTGGCAGTGGATCAGCACCGGGCCGTCCTGGTCGGCCGTGCGCAGCGCCTTCAGCGCGGTCACCATGTCCTCGTCGCGGATGTCCCACGTGTTGATCCGGATGCGCTGCATCCGGATCTGCGTACCGGCCAGGATGGTGTCGTCCGCGTGAAACGAACGGAAGCTGATGACCTTGCGGATGCCGAGCTTCTGCAGCTCCGGCACGTCCGAGCGCGACAGCTGGGCGCTACGGTACAGCGTCGGCGTGATGCGGTGCAGGTTGTTCACATGCGCATCGGTCACGCTCTGCGCCCATTTGATCGGCCGGGCGGACACCTCGGAGGCCGGGTCCGCGTGGGCCGACTGCGCGAGCCCGGAATACGCGACGGCGATCGCGGCAATGATGGCGATTTTCATGTCGGGTCGGAGATCAGTAAAAGGCGCGCTTGCGCTCGCGGGAAAAAATGAACAGCACGATCGCGGCGGCGCTCATCGTCCAGTAGTCGGTCGGGGCCACGCCCAGCCAGTGGATATGCCACGGCACGTTCGCCGGATTGAAGCGGGCCAGGCCATACGCCGGATTCAGCACGAACCACAGGAAATCCTCGGTCAGCCAGAACACCATGATGCACGCGATGATCCGCGCTTCGATGCGCCACGACCACCGTCCGTTGAACACGGCCGGCAGATGAAAGAACAGCGCGACGAACGGGAACACCCACGCGTGATAGCCGGTCATCGGCCGCCCGCCCCAGAAGAGGTCGAGTAGCCAGTGATGCTCGATGCGCCACGTCGGCAGGTTGGCGGCCCAGCCCGCGCTGCCTTCGATCTGGATCTCGACGTTCGCGAAGAAGTACGCGAGCAGCACGACCCACGCAACGACGAACACCGTATGGCGCGTCGGCACAAAACGCGCCACGCTCATGCGGCCGGCTCCAGGCCCAGCACGCGATCGAGCACGAAGCGGCCGGCGAGCGGCCGCCCGAGCGGCGCGAGACGGCGGCGCATGTCGGCGAGACGCTCGGGCGTCTGCAGCAACGCGCGGATCCGGTAGACGAGCGCATCGTCGTCGATCGCCTTCAGCGCGACACCCTGTTCGAGCAGGAAATCCGCATTGCGCTCTTCCTGGCCCGGAATCGGCGAGTTGACGATCATCGGCAACTGCATCGCCAGACATTCGGACGTCGTCAGGCCGCCCGGCTTCGTGATCACGAGATCGGCACAGGCCATCAGGCGCTCGACCTGCTGCGTGAAGCCCTGCGGAAACAGCCGGCCCGGATGCTGCGCGGCCAGTTCCTGCAACGACGCCAGCATCGCCTTGTTCTTGCCGGCCAGTGCGATCAACTGGAAGTCGGCCTCCATCTCGAGCAGGCGCGCGGCCAGCACGTCGAGGCCGCCGAGACCCGCGCCGCCGGACATCATCAGAAAGGTGCGGCGCGCGGGATCGAGGCCAAATTCGGCCGCGCAGGCCGCGCGATCGAGCGGCTGGCCGAATGCCGGCATGATCGGGATACCGCTGACGTGCACCGTGTCGGGCGCCATGCCGCGCGCATGCATGCGCCACGCGATCTCGTCGTTGGCCGCGAAATAGCCGCGCATGTTCGGCACGACCCACATGCTGTGCAGGTCGAAATCGGTGACCTGCACCCACACCGGCGTATCGACGCGCCCCTTGCGGATCTCGCGCGACAGCAGTTCGGCGGGCAGGAAGTGCGTGCAGATGATCGCGTCCGGGCGCTGCCGTTCGATCTCCGCGAGCAGTGCCCGGCAATTGAGCCGCTCGATCGCGCGCCGGATCTTCTGCGACGGCGCGGCGGGATCGACTTCGTCGGTCTTCTGGTACAGGTAGCCCCACAGCGCCGGCTGGCTGCTGACGAGCTTGATGTAGAGATCGGTGTACAGCTTGCGGAAACCGGTGGACACGAAATCCATCACGTCGAGGTGAGTGGCTTCGATACCGGCGGGGTGGTGGTCGGCGAACGCGCGGATCGCTTCGGCCGCCCGGGTATGGCCGGCGCCGGCGCTGACGCTCAGGAGGAGGATCTTCTTGTTTTGCTTTGACATCTGACTGACCGTTTCGAAAGGTTTGATACGGATGCGGAGTCTGTGTAAGCGATCGCGAGGTTCAGCGACATCGGATGACGTGGATCGCCGTTGCCGACCGCTTCCGGATCATACTTCGTCCGGATTCCGGCGTGCGGTCCCGCTCGGTCGTCCGTGTTTCGATGGTCGTCAGTCTGGCCTATCCGCATACCGGTGCAGACGCCGATCGAACGATTCGGGATGGCAAAGGAATCTCCACGAAACACATGCGAAGCCGACACGATCTTTGCCGGCAATCCTCCGTCAGCGGAGATCGCCCTTGTCCCGCTGCGCGTTGCGGGGAGGCGGGTCGCGGCCCTCCAGACGCGCGATCGCGTCGACCGGATGCGTGTCAGGCCGCGCGCGCTTCGAACTGATCCACCACGGCGAGCCTTGCCGCCGATACCATTTCCAGGCGTTCGCAGACGTCATTTGCATCCCGCGATCGGGGCACACGCCGTCGGCGATGTCTTCGCAATAGAGCCGCGCGGCAAGATGAAGCTGCCACTCGTAGAAAGCTTCCGCGACGATCCAGCCGAACGTGGCGCCCCACAGCATGAGCGCCCATTGAAGCGGGACGGAACTGCCGAGATCCAATGCGGCAAGCCATCCGACGACGGTCGTATAGAGCGCGCATGCCACGATTCCGCTCCAGCAGGAGACGAGCAGCAGATACGGCCTGAGCATGGGTCGGCGTCGAGCGTTGCCGTTGTATGCTGGGCCTGCATCGTCGTTGCGTGATCGGCGCCTGCTCACGCCTGCTCCGTCGAAAATCGCAACCTGTCGTCAAAGTCGTCTTCTACCACACGGCGCCGTACCCAGCACCCGACGATCGTCAGCAAAGCGCTCAGTCCATACACCACACTGGCCCCCAGGAACCAGGCGTCGGAGGCACCCGCCGCATCGAACAGGAACAGGGACATGGCCAGGCCACAGGTCAGGCCGATGAAAACGGACACATCGAGGACACGAACGCTTGCCTCGCCAACGCGCGAAACAGGCGTACTCCGGGTCCCGACCAGATTCAGCCTCACGTCCTGGCCTTGTGGCGACGCGACCAGTTGAGCACCCTGCCCGTGTTCGACCATTTGCGCCGCGAGCGCCTGAAGTAGCCATGCACTCACCGGCCCGGGTTCACCGATCGCACCGTCCAGGTCGTGTTCGGCCAGGTTGAGACCCGCGTCCTTGATCGCCCCGCTTGTCGCGTGGCGGCTCTGTCGCGACAACCCGCTCGACCAGCCGTGCCGGATGCGTGCACGGGCTGTCTGTTCGGCCGACAGCAGTCTTTCCAGCGCGTCCGCGACGGAGTCGGATGGTGTCGAAATCGGGCGAAACAGGCGAGCCTGCGGCTTGAGTTTCCCCTTGAACGCCGCGACGACCTTAGGAGGAGCAAGCAGCATCGCAGCGGCTATCTCCGAGCAGGACGGCTCCTTTCCCTCGATGTGCAACTGGCAACCGAGTACCAACCGGACACTCGACCCCAGGCCCGGATCGAACCACTGCTCCGGCTGATCGACCTTTCCGTCGAACGGCGCCCATCGGAGATCGGCGAGATCGGACAAACCCAGTTTCCGCCACACTGCCTGAAGTTCGGCCGCATGTTGCGGATCATCGGAATGCAGGATCACATCGAAGACGCAGGTATCCGCGAGGTTCGAAATGTGCGCGGTGAGCGGCTTGATCAACTGCTCGATCACCTGCGCCATGCGCGATATGCCCGCCGAAACAACCAGCTCGGGCAAGGCCATGACCTTGCCCGGATTCTTCGGTGCCCTCCCTTCGAGCCCGAGCAGACGTTCCGCCAGATCGGGTTCGGGTGTCAGCACCACGCTGCCCAGTACCGCCACGTGGGCACGCGCCCATTCTCGCCGTCGGGCATGGTGTAGCCGGCACAGATGGTTCCACCAGTCGACCCGTGCGACCCAGTCCTCGTAACGGCTATAGATCCACGCGCTGATGCCACCCCAGAAGAGCAGCGGAATCAACACGGCGCGCCCGAAGAACGCGCCGGAGATCATCGACTTACCCTGCTCCCAGTTGAGGACTGTTATGACGATGCCCGCAACCTGGATGACGACGAACGCGATCACGTACCACCAGATCGACGGCGGCTTGCCGTACTGGTATTCGGCGACATCGGAAACAGTCCATTTCATTTTCATAAGAGTCTCATCCCGGTACCGCTGGCGATGACTTCGCTGCCACAGGCTGTACGGCAACGGTTGAGCGCCCACCCTCGGCCGCCTTCGTTATAGCCTTCGCCTGATTCAACGATGCGGTTGTCGCCGTGCTCGGGGCACGACACGATGTCGTGATGCAGGGCAATCTTGCTGCCGTCGAGGATGAAGGTCGAGGAAGCGGTTTTGACGACGCCTCCGTGTGTGGTGGAGTCGCCGAGGCGAACGGGGATTTTCATCGGTAGTGGATCCGTTGGGTAAATGCACGCTTGGATGCGGTTGCAGGCGCTCCACGGCGAGACCAGAATTTCCGGTGGCGATTGACGGCCTGCGGCTCTCGCGCAGCGGTCAAGAGTAGAAGCCAAGTGGAACAGCACATCCCGTCATCAACGTCAAGAAAATCATCGAATACAAGATCTGCAGTCCTCTATTTCTCATTTAGTTTCCTTCTCCGAGTAAAGGTAGTCATACGCCTCACGGTGTCAGAGACGCGTCAGGATTTGTGGGTTTGAGCGATGAATCGCACGTGATTCGATCTTGGCCGGAGGGTGTCGAGGCTCCCTGAAGGTAGTTCGGGCGCTTGGATGCCGCAAAACTGGATCCTCTGATTCCGGGTGGATAAGGCTTGCTGAGATCGATTCCATAAACCATTGGATACTCGCGCACATATGCTTCAGACTCGTCTGCGTAGTCGCTCTTGGCTACAAAGAGTCTTCCACCCACGACCGCGAATGTGTATCTCTTGGAATTTTCGAACGACTCAAAGCTATTCGTCGCGTAAGACCTCGCCTGAAATGTCACTCCTCCATCTGTCGAGTACCAGAAGGGAACCACGCAGCCCTTTTCACCATTTCCGCAGATCAGATGCGGTGGATACGCCAACGGTAGGACAATATTCATACCGGTTGGGTCTGCGTTGATAATGCGTCCCTGAAAATTCTCGAAAAGACCTCGACCCAGATATTTTCGGATCCCTGCACGCGTATCGTTGTAGTAGCTTTCCCCATGATTGCAGTCCCGATAGCGCTCCAGCGTCACAAACCGGTGATCATCGATCCGATAGATCACCTGCGGCGGTGAGTCGTATGGCAGCGTCTCCAGCTTCGAACTCATGAAATCGCCCAATCCAAAGACGGGTCGCGCCGGCGGTTGGACCGCACAACCCTGCAGCAGAGCAAGCACTGCAATCACTGCCACTCTATTTCTCATCTTGACTGGCTTCGCGGCTGTCTTCATATCCAATCGTCTTATTGCATCAACGGTGCATCGGGATTCGTTGGTTTGAGCGATGAATCGCACGTGATTCGATCTTGGCCGGATGGTGTCGAAATGCCTCGTAGAAACTGAGGGTGTTTCGAGGCAGCAAAGCTGCCCCCCGTAACACCAGGCGGGTATGGGCGATTCAAACTGACACTAGGCACCATTGGATATTCCAATACATACTCATCATTTCCCGCAGTTTTCTCAGCAATATAGAGCCTTGACTTCGTTGCAGCAAACGTATAACTCATGGAATCATCAAATGGATTGAAATTGTGATCCGCGTAACTTTTAGTGAGAAATGTTCTTCCACCATCAGTTGAATACCAGAAGGGAACCACGCAGCCCTTTTCACCATTTCCACAGATCAGATGCGGTGGATACGCCAACGGTAGGACAATATTCATACCGGTTGGGTCTGCGTTGATAATGCGGCCCTGAAAATTCTCGAAAAGACCTCGACCCAGATATTTTCGGATCCCTGCACGCGTATCGTTGTAATAGCTTTCTCCATGATTGCAGTCCCGATAGCGCTCCAGCGTCACAAACCGGTGATCATCGATTCGATAGATCACCTGCGGCGGTGAGTCGTATGGCAGCGTCTCCAGCTTCGAACTCATGAAATCGCCCAATCCAAAGACGGGTCGCGCCGGCGGTTGGACCGTACAACCCTGCAGCAGAGCAAGCACTGCCACTCTATTTCTCATCTTGACTGGCTTCGCGGCTGTCTTCATATCCAATCGTCTTATTGCATCAACGGTGCGTCGGGGTTCGTCGGTTTGAGCGATGAATCGCAAATGATTCGATCTTGGCCGGATGGCGTACGAAGACCATCTGGCATCAATTTCTTCCTGGATTGCCATGCGCTATCCGCATGAAAACCAGGTGGATAGGGTCCACCAACGTTGATACCCGGGATGAGCGGATACTGTTTTACTTGCAGGTCGTAGTCCGGCAGATCCCTCCGATATTGATACTTTACGGCGACGAACAACTTGTCCTTGGTAGCCGCGAACGTGTATTTCTTCGAGTCATCGAACGGTCTAAAGCTATGATCTGCGTAATCCTCGACAAGAAATGTTCGCCCACCGTCGGTTGAGTACAAGAAAGGCACCACGCAACCTTTCTCGCCATTTCCGCAAAATGCTCGCGGCGGGTACGCCAGCGGCAAGACTATGTTCATCCCCGTCGGATCTGCATTGATGATGCGGCCTTGAAAATTCTCGAAGCGACCTCGGCCTAGGTACTTTCGAATACCTGTACGTGTATCGTTGTAGTAGCTTTCTCCGTGATTGCAGTCCCGGTAGCGTTCAAGTGTGACAAACCGGTGATCGTCGATCCGGTAGATCGTCTGCGGCGGTGAATCGTATGGCAATTCCTTGAGCGTCGAACTCCTGAAGTCGCTCAGCCTGAAGGCCGAGCGCTGTGGCTGCTGCGTTGCGCAGCCCTGCATCAGCACAATCGAGACAACCACCGTCACTCGGCATATCATCGCAACTATCTTCTTATCCATTCTTCTTATTGCACCAACGGTGCATCGGGATTCGTTGGCTTTAGCGATGAATCGCACGTGATTCGATCTTGTCCGGATGGTGTCGAAATGCCTCGTAGAAACTGAGGGTGTTTCGACGCAGCAAAGCTGCCCCCCGTAGCACCAGGAGGGTATGGACGACTCAAATTAATTCCGGCGATCATCGGATATTCCACGACATATGCGTCACTTCCGGCAGACTTTTCTGCAACATATAGCTTTGTTTTTGTCACGGCGAACGTATAGTTTTTTGAATCATCGAACGGTATAAAGCTATGATCCGCGTAATCCTCGACAAGAAATGTTCGCCCACCGTCGGTTGAGTACAAGAAAGGCACCACGCAACCTTTCTCGCCATTTCCGCAAAATGCTCGCGGCGGGTACGCCAGCGGCAGGACGATGTTCATCCCGGTTGGATCCGCATTGATGATGCGGCCTTGAAAATTCTCGAAGCGACCTCGGCCCAGGTACTTTCGAATACCCGTACGTGTATCGTTGTAGTAGCTTTCTCCGTGATTGCAGTCCCGGTAGCGTTCAAGTGTGACAAACCGGTGATCGTCGATCCGGTAGATCGTCTGCGGCGGTGAATCGTATGGCAATTCCTTGAGCGTCGAACTCCTGAAGTCGCTCAGCCTGAAGGCCGAGCGCTGTGGCTGCTGCGTTGCGCAGCCCGATGTCAATACGACCAGCGTTAGTACAACCGCGAGAGACTTCATGCCGATCCCCCATACTGCTGCCGAGCGAGACGCTCACCGTCCGTCCTGCTTTGCTCCTCGGCCACCGTGTCCCAATCAATGAGGGCGGGCTTGACGACGGCTTCAGGCATACCGCTCTCGAGGTACGGATCCGTACCCTGCGTCCAGTCAGCCAGTTTCATCAAGGACGTCCAGAAGGATGGCATTTCATAAGAGTCACAGAATCCGACGGGAAGATCGTAGGCCGCGACGCGTGCCATAAATGCCTGATGCTGAGGCAGCGTGCTGTGGTTCGTTGGCTCGGCCCTGTAAGTGTCGAGGCGCTCGAGCATTTCGTCCTGGCTTTCAAGCCGGGTCCCGCGCCTGGACGTGTAAATATCCTCCGTCGACACGTTCAGCTTGGGTTCATAGAGTGATCGATTGAAGCGGTAGTCCTTGTCGGCATAGCTACCGGTGTCAGGGTCATTCGGATCCACTTTCCACTCTCCCATCTGAGGAGCTTCTTCACGAGACTCTTCAAAGATCCTCATCTCCTCAGCCGTGACCGGCTGCGGCACCCGCTCGGCATTGATCGTGACCGTCTTGTCGGGATGCGGAACCGCCCAAAGCGTCAAGAGAGGGGGAATGATGTTCCGGTTGCCGTTCCAGAAGTCGGTCGGCTTTGCACCAGGAACCAGCTTATCTTCGGGCGTTGGCGGCAGCGTGCCGAACTTCTTTACGCCCGGCTCATCGCCAACCGGTGTGCCGCGCGCCAGCATACGCTGCTTGACGGTATCTCCAAGCTCCTTGAGCAGTTCGTCATCTACACCCTGCCAGCCGATGCTTTTCAGCGGTGCGGCGCCCATCACCCGATCATGCGGCGTGAAGTACACGTACAGTCGGCCATGATTGTCGCGCTCGTGTGTGCCGGACCGACGCTTGTTGTCAGGCCGCCAGAAGTCCATGTCTTCGGATGCACCACATTGAAGCTGCTGCATCTGTGATTCGGTCATGACACGTTTGTCCTGCTTGATTCGCAACGCAACATTCCGGAACGTATTGACGCGTGCCGCCTCGGTCGGACGATCGGGGCCGCATGCAAGGGCATCGGTGATCTTGTCGTCGAGTGCGTATGGCGAGTTCATCACGAACAGCGCATCGGGTGCACGTGTCGTGCATAGGGCAGTGGCTGCCATCGCGATCATGGTGCCCTGGCTGTGCGACATGACCGTCACGGTATCGCGCGGGCATTTGTTTCTGATCGTATCGATCAGTTTCGCCAGTCGTTGTGCCGCGTGCGCATAGTAGTTGCGCGGTGGCGCGTCCTGAAGCTGACGATCCGCTTCCGTATTCAGCCTCTCCATATCAAAACCGAACACGTGGCGGTTGAAGCCGGTTTTGCTCCACAATTGCTGGAGGTTGTTGGTACCGTTCTGAAACGGACCGCCGCCCCAGAACCACGGCCCGGACGACACATCGCCTCCTAACCACGAACCGTTTTCACCCGTACAGTGACGGGCCCAAAAATCGGCTTCGCCCCGGTTCTGTAACGGCACACGCCATGAACGCTCTTTTCCCGAGGCTGCACTGTAACCCCAGAAGAAGCGAATTATTGGTGAGTTACCCCTACTATTTTTGTCGATGTGTCGAGGGACGATCCGATCACCTTCTCTCGTGCTATATGTATTTGGCGCCAGATCTCTCCGGTTCAGACGATAGTTGAGTCCTTCACACAGTGCTTCTTCCGCCGCGTCATACCACTCCCCCGTCGAATTGACGCCATGCACGAAAATGATTACTCCCGGCATGTGCGGCGGAATCCGGCACTCCGCACGCACCTCGAAGCTGGTCGGCGTGTGATAGGACTCCCAAAAAGGTTGCCCAAGATGATCGCGCTGCATCGGCACGACCCGCGTGGCGGCATGAAGCCGAAACGCCTCCGGAGCAGCGGCATCGTGGGCCACCCCGCCATCGGCCAACGAATTGTCCTGATCGGTCATGTATCAAGCCCCTCGCTTTTCTTCAACAGCAGCTTGAGACCTTGCGCGACATCCTGCCGGCTCAGCGAAGTCTCGCCTTTCTCGTCGGTCACGCCCTCGACGATCTGCCCATCCGCAAGCCGGATCCTGTATGCCCGGTTCGCCACCGGCCGGCCGGTGATGTGATCCGTCAGAATGAAGCGTTCGTCGTTTGGAACGCTGACCTGACCGAATTTAGGCAGCGGTAGCGACAGCGCACCCGGCCCCTCCTTCTGAATCTCGATGATCTTCAGGATCAGGCAACCGGCTCCGCCAATCTCCACATTGTCTCCCTGCACCTTGACGTAAGCCGACCCACCTCCACTCAGGACGACGCCATTGGCGGCATTCACGGTCGCGGCGCCATCGGCGCTCGTGATTCGCATGTCCTTCTGAGCGACCAGTTCCATCGCGTCCGATTGCGCCTGAATCTGCACCTTCCCCCGCGCCGCATGGAGCTTCGCTCCCATCTTGTGAGCAAACAACGACAGTACTTCCCCGGCCGCGATCGCGACATTCCCGATCGCGCTCACGCTGAACCTGGCCGCCGTCGCCACACTCACATCCTTGCCCGCCGACACCATCACGCGATCCGGTGTCGCCATGCCGATGCCGTCCGGCGCCGACAAAGCGATGACCGCCTTCTTCAATCCCGTCAGCTCATCTTTCAACCATGCGTTTTCGGCCCTCAGGTCCGCGATTTCCGCCTTCGCCACCGCGGCGGCCTCAGCCAGCCCGCCGACCTGTGCCTGCGTGAACTGAAACTGGTTTGCCACGGGCCGCATGTCCGTCTGTTCGCCACGCGCCCGCTCCTGCATGTCGGCCGATACGAGTACGCCGCCACCTGCGCGCACATGACCACGCATGTCCGTACGAAGCTCGAATCCTTCGCCCCGATTCTGGTTGTCTCGATCGACTGCGTGGCCTAAATTCAACTGCGTCTTGCCGCGCTCGGTTGCGAGCTTGATATGCTCCTTGCCTTCCCGGTCTTCCATTTGCAGCGTGTTGTTCGACCGGGTCCGGATCGTATTGCGCGTCCCCCATGGATAGCCGCCGACGATCGGATCGGTATCCTCCGCCGTATGCAGCACCTGACTGATGTACGGCAGATCTGGGTTTCCCCACAGGAACCCGACCGTCACGATCGTGCCCTCGACCAGACCGAAATGAAAACCGGCTTGCCCCGCTCCCGCGAACGGCTTTGCCAGACGCATCGGGCAACTTTCGAGCCCTGGCGTGCGCTTGTCCTTATCGGCGTGAATATGGACGATGTAGCGTCCCTGGGCGTCGAGATAAGGATTTTTCCAGCCACCGGACGAAGCCACGGTTCCGGTGATGACGCCTTCGATACGTGGCCACGCCTCTTCCTTGAGCGGAAGCCGGTAGAGCCGATCGGAAGGAGTCGCATCGAACTCGACCTGATACCCCGTCTTGCGCGATGCCCGGCATGTCACACGCACCGCGAGCAACCCATGCTTCGCATCCGGCAGTGTGCGATTCGTCAACTTCAGCACGGCCCCCGGCACAAGGTCCAGCATGTCGCAGGCGCCGCGATACTTGACCTGCTCCGCCAGCGCGGCTTCGTGCCGCAACAGCGCCTCCCGCTTTGCTTCGTCCTCGGTCAAGTAAGGCGCGCCCCATACATAGTCCTCGCCGTACGCAGTCCGATCCTCCCGAATGTCGTGCGAAGCCTCAATCGGCTGAGCCGGCTGCCGTTCGGTGTGATAGCTGCGCACGGTGTGGCGCTTCGGCACCGTCGTCGCATGCATTTCGAGCGAATGGACCGATTCGCGCCCGTCGGTCATCAAGCCGCTATGCTCGCGGTATGGAACCACCAGTGCGTCGTCCCGACGGTAATGCGTGAAATCGTCGCCGAATCTCACGTGCTCGTGTTTCTCGCCCGCATCACAAACGAACCAGATTCCCGTGCGCCGACAAAGCCGTGTAATGAACGTCAGGTCGTCTTCCCCCCACTGCATCACGAACGCATGCTTCCGGTATTCCCGATACAGCGAGATTTCGACACTCGCGAATATCTGGTTGAACTCGTGCTCCTTCAGAATCTGCCTGATGATCTCAGGCTCGCTCATGTCCAGAAAGAAGCGGCAACGGCGCGAGCCGCGCAACAGTGCAAGACGCGACTCCAGCACTATCTCGTAGGTGGATTGATCCCGATTGCTATTCAGATGTGCAAAGCCCGTCACGATGCCATGGACGCGCCGGGCTGGCTCCGGTCGACTCCAGCGGTCGCGAGGAGGAGGCTGGATCGCGAACGTGCACGGCCTGTTCAGGAATTCGATCCGAGACAGATCGTGTTCGGGATGCGTAAACTGGATCGTGAATTTCGTCGGCTCGCCCATGCCGGACGTACCCTCGAACGCGAAGATATCCGCGAGCGCGGCACGCTTCGCCTGAGGCATATCGAGACGATAGAACTGGTGAATTTCGATACCGGCGCGCGCATCGGCATCGACAAGGACATTGCTCGGGGCCAAGGATTTTCTCCTGGTCAAACATTATCGAATTGATCCCGACAAGACCTTAATCTGCAAAACTGAAAAATCAAATAGAACGAGTTCGAAAATTCAATTAAACGAATACCTGACCGTCTGACACCAATTTGCGCGTCACTCGGGCTTCGTTTCACCCCTACCAAACTGCGCCGTCACAACACCCCGCTTCCGCATCCGCTTGCCGCGAACGATCGGATTCCATCGCGACGTCAGGCTCATCGCACCTTGCAGGCCTTCGAACGCGACGTCCTCCTTCGGCCCGAATCGACTGACCGCCGGCCACGCGAGCACGTGATCGAGCCACGCCTGCCATTCATCACCATGAAAGCGCCGACCGACTTCCCGAACGGCATCCGGCGCTGCAATCACGATGCCCGCCAGCAGGTAGTAGGCCCAGAAACTGCCCGCGCCGACGAGTCGATCGAGCCTGCACACGGATAACGCCGCGAGCAGCCCGTCCACCGACGCGAGATCGGCACGATGCGTGCGGATCGCCCGCGCAACGAGGTTGTGCTGACCGCCATACGCGGCAACAGAAGTCCCGTCGCCGGCAGCAAGCGCGGCCGAGAACGTCACGAGCGCCGCCATCTCGTCGATGCGCGATGCATCGTCGCGCGGCCCGCACACGCGCAGCACGATCGCGTCGATGACGGCGCCCGGCATGGCCGACGTTTCTCCATTCGCCGCCGCGGCAACGGCCAGCCTTTCTCTCAGGTTCTTCGCGGCCGGCGTGTCGCCGTGCGCGCCCTTTTCATGTTCGGCGCATTCGCCGTCATCGCCCCCGTTGCATTCGACACCACCGGCAATCCGCTCGAGCGCAGCCCAGCCGACATCGGGATCGTCGAATGCGCACGCATCGATCACACCGTACGCAGTGTCGAACACGGCGCGCGAGCCCGGGCAGCTACGTTCGGCTTCGGCGAGTTGCTGCATCGAAGGTACATGCGAGCACGCGCCGCGCGGGTCCGTCAGATCGCATGCGCAGGCGCCACCGTCCGACGCGATCCACGGCGCGAGCCGACCAAGAATCGCGGTCGCTTCTCGGGACAAGTTCGCGCCCACCCGCATGCGTATCACGTGTGACGAGATGACGGTCGTGTTGTCGACGTCACTCGCCTCCACTGCACAAGCGGCGGCGTCGAGTCGTTCGATCAGGTACTGCAGCCACGCGGCCGTGCGCAGCCGGTCAGGCGTCGCGCCGCGGGCATCTCCATACTTTGCTGGATCGGTAAGCATGGGTCTTCCGGGAGTGTTCTGGCCAATTTGAATTTGGTTGTTTCAATCGAATCGGGCAGCGCGGCACGCCGCGCCAGCCCTGCCTGTCCACCCGGATCGGATCGCGACACGGGCGGTCAGCCGGCCGTCGCACCGATACGCGCGACGACACGATTGCATCGGGGAATGAGGCGTCGGCCATGCCTATCGCGCGGCCCTCGTGCACCAGAGGCGCCCGGCTTCACTCAGCGACGCTTACTGCACGTGGAGCTTCGGCGATGCCATCAACGTGCCGGACCACACGCAGTCGGGTGTCCAAACGGCATTGTTGAACGTCAACGATGCATTCGAATCGTTCCATGCCGCCACGAGCTTGCTCGGCCCGCAAGCGCCAAGCAGCTTGAAGTCCACCTGCGCGTTGTCGATCGAAAGCTGTGTCGCGCTGTCCACCTGCCCCGTCCACGGCGACGCGCTGCTCGCGGTACTGCTGGTCGCCGGACACCAGTTCCCCCCGCTGTACTGCACCGACGTGATATTGACGATACCCGCCGGCGTAATCGTCCCGTTGAACGTCACGGAGCAGTTCGAGACGATCGACTTTTTGCTGAGCGTGGTCAGCCCCGTCGCGGAGAACGGCTCGCCGTTCGGATTCATCGGTTGGCCGTCCACGCGCGAAACGGTCACCGCAAAAGCAGGCGCAGCCGAGACCGCAGTGAACACCGCTGCAGCAACGAGCGATGCGATTTGACGAATTTTCATCTGGATGGCCCTCTCTCTTGATATATGGCGGCCTTGCACGAGAAACACGGCCGCTCTGCGGAACGAATCCGGCCGACGCGCCGAATCGTGCGACGGCACGGACCCATCGAAGCTGCGAATACCCGCCGCGCCTGCCGCACGGCCCTCGCACGCGGCGGGCACCCGCTTCGATCCGCGATCGCTTATTGCACGTGGAACTTCGGCGACGTCGCGACCGTGCCGCCCACCGTGCAATCCGGCGTCAGCGTGGCGTTGTTGAACGTCAGCGACGAGTTCGGATCGCTCCACGTCGTCACGACCTTGCTCGGCCCGCAGGTACCGAGCAGCGTGACGTTCACCTTGACGTTATTGATCGTCAACTGCGTCGTGCTGTCGGCCTGCCCCGTCCACGGCGACGCGCTGCTCGCGCTGCCGTTGATCAGCCCGCACGTCGCACCGCCCGAGAACGTCGTCGACGTGATGTTGACGATGCCGGTCGACGTGATCGTGCCGTTGAAGGTCGCGTTACAGGCCGCGGCGATCTGCCCCTTGCTGAGGTTCGTGAGCCCGGTCGCGGAAAAAGGCTCGCCGTTCGGGTTCATCGGCTGACCGTCGGCCCGCGTAACGGTGACTGCGAAAGCAGGCGCGGCCGAAACCGCGGTGAAAGCCACTGCAGCAACAAGCGATACGATTTTGCGAATGCTCATTTGAACTGCCCCCTCTCTTCACAAATGGCGGCACGCCGCCAGGAACGCGACCTCCCGGCCGAAAAGGTCTGGCCAGCCGGTCGCAGGAAGCCGCCGACGCGCGTCATGCGCACCGGTCGGCTCAGAACTTGTAGGAAATCCCGACGAACGTGATCAGCGGGTCAGCCTTCAGCCGCGTGCGCGTGGTGGCCAGCGTCGAGCCGTCGGCCGCCTTGATCACGAGCGACGAGTAGGTCTTCAGCGGCATGTAGGTCAGCGTCGCCGTGAGCCCCCAGTGCTTGTCGATCGCATAGCTCGCACCGACGTTGTAGACCGGCGTGAACGACGACGACGCCTTGCCCTCCACCGACGTCGGTCCCGGCTTGCCGGCACCGGCCGCAAGCACGCTGCCGAGGTTCTCGTTGATGTCCTTCGCGAAGTTGCCGTTCAGCTCGATGTTGCTGAACCAGCTGTAGGCCACGCCGATCCCGACGAACGGCCGGAACCGCGCGGTCGACGAGTTGAAGTAGTACTGCAGAATGATCGTCGGGCTCCACTGCCGCGCGTTCTTCACCGCCGGCTGGTTCGCCGGGTTGTCCATGTTGACGCTGCCGAGCGCACCGGCCGGGCCGGGCGGCCGGATCGTGCCGTGCCCGGTCAGCGTGAACTCGGGCGGCACGCCGAGCACCGACGTCACCGCGATGTGGTCGGTGAAGAAGTGCGTCAGCGTGAGGCCGACGGTATCCGCGTTATTGACCGTCAGGCTCGTGCCCGGCGACGTGAACGACCCGGGCAGGCGCAGCGGCCCGTTGATCGGCATGCCGGCCAGATTCGTCGTCAGCCCGTTGGTCGAATCCTGCGGCATGATGTGCAGCCAGCCCAGCGTCGCGACGTTGTCGCCCGCCTGCTGGGCCGATGCGAGCGTCGACACGCCTGCGACGACACCCGCGACTATCAGCTTCTTCATGAAGTCTCCCCTCATTCTGTCCGGGCGCCGCGCATCCGCGCGCGGCGCCACCGTGTCTCCATCCAGGCGTGCGTCACTGCACGAATGCGCCGACCGTGAAGTACGGGTTGCTCGTATCGTTCATGTCGAGGAACCCGAATACGCCGCCGGTGAACACGAACTTGCCGGTCGCCGGCCCCGACGCCGCATCCGCATGCACGGTCGTCACGACACCCGGCACCTTCTGCGTGTAGTCGAGGTTCAGCGCACGCGTGAGCGCGGCCTGCGACGCATTGAACGGATCGAGCAGCGTGGCCTGCGCGCCGACGAGCGCGGTCGCGCGGTAGTTGAACGCGCTGTCGACACCCGTGTACTCGCCGTTCTGCGAGCCTTGCGCGATCGCCGTCTGCGGGCTCAGGAACGAGATGCCCGATTCGTCGTCCGCGCTCGGCGGGCCTTGCGTGAGGTCCGCGTTGGCCGCGCCCGTACGGATGAAGATCGGCACGAGCTGGTTGCGCAGCTTGCCGACGATCAGGATCCCCTTGCCGGCCTTCGCCGGATCGACCGCCGCGAGCGTCGGCGGAATCTGCGGCAAGTAGTTGAGCGACTGGAACGCCGGCGCATCGGGCCGCAGCGTGAACGGCTGGTTCACGGTCGCGCTCGATGCAAGCGGCTGCCCGCCGTTCTTCTTGCCGAAGTTGTCGGTCTCGACGTAGCTGCCGTCCGCGTTGATCGTCACCTGCTGGTCGAGCGCCACCGGCTGGAAGCTCTGCGACGGCACCTGGTGATAGCCGAGCTGGTTGTACTTGCCGGCGATCTTCGTCAGGTCGGTTTCCAGCGACGAGAAACTGATGAACGGGTAGTACGGGAACGTCGTCTTCGTGATCTTGCCGACGCCGATCACGCCGTCGAACTGAATCGTCGCGCCGGGAATCGCGCCGCCCAGCACACCTTCGCCGAGGAACAGCCGCGCGGGCCGGTTCGGGTCGAGGCTCGCGTTCTGCATCCGGAACGTGCACTGGTTCAGCTTCACGGTCGGCAGCCCCGTTTCGTCGGCGAGCGTGCCGTCGACCACGTTGGCCGGCGCCGTGTCGCGGGTCGGCTGCACGGTGCCCGTGGTGGTCGGCACCGGCGATGCGAGATACGTCATCCGGTACGTCATCTTCGTCGTGTCGAGCTGCACCTTCACGAGCTCGCCCGATCCCGACCCGCCGATGAACACCGTGTTGTAGTCGATCGTCTGCGGGCACAGCCGGACTACCGGTGCGGGCGGCGGGTCGCCGTCGCCGCCGCAGGCGGCCAGCACGGGTGCGAGCGACGCCGCGGCCATCCATTGCTTCAAATTCATAGGAATCCTCTTGAAATTCGATTCGCCGGCGGCGACGCATGCGCCGCCGGTGTTACGTGTTCAATGCAGGGTTACTGGACGAACGCGCCGACCGTGAAGAACGGGTTGACCTGGCTGTTGTTGACGACCATCGCGTAGACGTTGCCGGCCGTCACGATCCAGCCCGTATCGCCCTTCTTGAAGATCGCCACGTTGCCGCTCGCACCCTTCGCGTTGAAGTCCTGCGAGGCCGTGACCTTGATCTTGCCGGGCGTGGCCTGCGTATAGTCGAGCGCGAACTGCGAGGTCACCGACGACGTCTGCGGATCAATGAACGCCGCGGTATTGCCCTGGAACAGCGTCGACGTATAGTTCGCGGCCATCGTCGACACGGCAGTGCCGTCGTTACAGGTTCCGGCTTCCGTCAGGAAGGTGCCATTGACGAACTTGCCAGGCAGATCCGGGTGCGGCACGTTTGGATTGAAGCTCGGGCCTGCCGACGGGAAGAAGCTCGCCGTGCCGGGAGACGTCACGATGCCGCATGCGGATGCGCTGGTCGCGCCGATGTAACCGCCCTTCAGCGAATTGGCGGCAATCGCGGTGGCTGACGACAGCATCGAGATCCCGACTTCGGCATCGGCGACCGACGCGAGCGGATTGGCCGGATCGACATACGTGTAGCCGACACGGATCACGACCGGTATCCGTACGCCGTTCAGCTTGCCGACGATCATGATGCCTTTGGCCTGACTCGACGCAAGGAGGATGAGCGACGACCCCTGCCCCGCGATCGGATACGAGGCCACGCCAAACGCATTCGGCAGCCCGTTGCTCACGAACACGTTGTCGGCCGACCCGTCCGCATTCTTGCGCAGCGTCCAGGGAGTCCCGGTCGTCTGACACGAGTAGTCGCTGCCTTGCGTGATCGTGCACGAACCGTCCGCATTGAGCGTCTGGTTCCAGTTGACGACGTCCGGCTCCCAGCCGATTGGCCCCAGCGCGCTCTGCCCACCCCCGCCGATCGGCGACAGATGGATGCCTACCTCGTTGTAATTGCCCGCGACCTTCGAAAAGTCGGTTTCCGTTTCGATGAAGCCGATGAACGGGTAGAAATCGAACGTCCGCGACGGCACGTAGCCGATGGGCGTGGGGGCCCCGAGGTCGATACCCTTGTACGCAATCGTCGCCCCCGGAATCCCGCCACCCACCACGCCATTGCCGACGAACAGCATCGGCGGATCGGCACGGTTGATCGTCACCGCGTACGCGCCGTCGCTCGTCGCGCCGCTGTCGAGCACGAATGCGCAGCGGTTCTGCTCGGCGGTCGGGAGCGTGGTCGGATGATGGAATGCGCCGCTGATCGTCAGGCCCGCGCGCGTGTTGTTGACTTGCCCCGCCGACGTCGGCACCGACGATTCGAGGAACTGCATCTGATAGGTGAGCTTCGTGGTGTCGAATTTCACCTTCACGTACTCGCCGCTGCCTGCGCCGCCCGTATACGTCGTCGTGTAATCGAGCGCGTCCGGACACAGCTTCGTCACGACGGGCGGCGTCGTTTCGGCCCCGCTCGGCCCGCATGCGCTGCCCGAGCACTGCGGCACGTTGATCGGCCCCGGATCGTCGCCGCCGCCGCAACCGGCGACGAACGGCAGCGCCAGTACCGCGCACGACAGAATCGCTTTCCGCCATTCAGGAATGCAAATCATCAACCCCTCCTTTTCAGGTACGACAAGTCTCGTCCGGACAGGCTGCATGGCCCGCCGGTTGGTATCGCGCCGCGGCACGGACGCGCGGCGCATGACGGTGCGCGCAAGCCGGCCGCGATGCCGGTCAGGCACATGCGGCACACGCCGCGGCGGCGGCAGACAAGCGCTCTCCCGCGGCGCCGTCATGCGGCACGGCGCCGTGAGAACGATCGAAACGGGAAGTGGTTCGCCGCTACACGGCGACAGGACAACGCAGGCACGCGATCTGCATCGCGCCTGCATTCAGCGAAAAAACGGGAAACGGCAGTCCGACTGGCCCCGCGGATAGGCGTCTCATGTATGGGTCTCCATCCGTACGCTTGATTCGTTATCGTGATGCGTCGTTTGTCGAGACTATGATCGGACGATACCCACAAGTAAATGGATGCAGAGTTCCAAACGACCGAAACCACGCAATCCTAGCGTTTACACGGTATTTGACAGATTTTCAAACAGCCTTCAATTTATTTGCTCAGACAAATACCCGGGCGGTATAACACGCGTTTGAATGGCGGCCGCCAATCCGCGCTTGGCCAAGCCAGCCGGGCCTCAGCCGGCCGCCTGCATGTTGCGGCGCAACCTTACACGTCGATGATCGCGAGCGTGCCGTGGCTGCCCGGCAGCACCGCATGAGCCACACCGGCGCGCGCGAGGTACATCTGCCCGGCCTCCACGATGATCGTCTCTCCCGCGACCTCGAGCAGCATCCGGCCGTCGAGTACCAGCAGGCCTTCGTTGTAGTCGTGCACTTCCGCTTCGTAAGCCTGCGCATCCATGCGCAGCACCTTGATCCTGGCCGGCCCGACCTCGCCGACGATCGTGGATTTCCATGCGACGGCCTGCGCCGCCGCCACGGATTTGAAATCGATCAAAGACATGCGCGCCGCTCCGTGAACGATGAAAGGAACGCATTATCGCGAGCGCCGCGCATGCCGTCCCGGTACGGCGCGACAGCCTTCGGGCGGCACAGTCGGCCGGCCGGCCGCGCCGCCACCGAGCGGAAACACGATCGCAGCCCGGTTCGCCGAAAATGGCTCAAATTGTTCACGCATCGCAAATAAAGAGTCGTGCTATTCAGCGATGCGCCATCAATTCACGCAAATCCGGCACCGGCAACCCACGCCCTTTCCACGAGAATGCATTTCCATCTACCGATTGCTAATATGGCGATCCTGCGATCCCGCACCACAACGCCGTTCGACATGACGCCCGTTCGCCATGCCGTCCCCGGTCCCGGCCGCTTCGCAGCGGCGGCGACGCCGGGCACGTGCGGCGCACGCCGTCGCGCCGGCCGGCCGTCCCATCCGTGAGCATGCAACCGATCCTTTCCGTCTCCGACCTCTCCAAGACTTACGCGTCCGGCTTCCAGGCGCTGAAGCACGTGACCCTCGACATCCGCCCCGGCGAGATCTTCGCGTTGCTCGGGCCGAACGGCGCCGGCAAGACGACGCTGATCGGCTCGATCTGCGGCATCGTCACGCCGACCGAAGGCCGCGTGACGGTCGGCGGCCACGACATCCGCGATCACTACCGCGCGGCCCGCGAAATGATCGGCCTCGTGCCGCAGGAACTGACCACGGACGCGTTCGAGACCGTGTGGGCGACCGTGTCGTTCAGCCGCGGCCTGTTCGGCAAGGCGCCCGATCCCGCGTACATCGAGAAGACGCTGAAAGCGCTGTCGCTGTGGGACAAGCGCGACAACAAGCTGATGACGCTGTCGGGCGGCATGAAGCGCCGCGTGATGATCGCGAAGGCGCTGTCGCACGAGCCGCGCATCCTGTTCCTCGACGAACCGACGGCCGGCGTCGACGTCGAGCTGCGCCGCGACATGTGGAAGCTCGTCGATTCGCTGCGCGACAACGGCGTGACGATCCTGCTGACCACGCACTACATCGAGGAAGCCGAGGAAATGGCCGACCGGATCGGCATCATCCTCGGCGGCGAGCTCGTGCTCGTCGAGGAAAAGCACGAACTGATGCGCAAGCTCGGCAAGAAGCAGCTCACCGTGCAGCTCGAGCACCCGCTCGCGGACGTGCCGCCCGCGCTCGCGCCGTTCGGTCTCGAACGCGCGGCCGACGGCGCCGCGCTCGTCTACACGTACGACTCGCAGCGCGACGACGCGAGCATCGCGAAACTGATCAACGCGCTCGGCTCGGCCGGGATCGGCTTCCGCGACCTGCACACGACGCAGAGCTCGCTCGAGGATATTTTCGTCAGCCTGATCGACAACCGCCGCAACGGCGTGCAAGGAGCCTGACGTATGAACCTGCATGGCATCCGCGCGATCTACCGCGCAGAAATGGCCCGCACGCGCCGCACGCTGATGCAGAGCATCATCGCGCCGGTGATCTCCACATCGCTGTATTTCGTGGTGTTCGGCTCCGCGATCGGCTCGCGCATCAGCGACGTGAACGGCATCGGCTACGGCTCGTTCATCGTGCCGGGCCTCGTGATGCTGTCGCTGCTGTCGCAGAGCATCTCGAACGCGTCGTTCGGCATCTACTTCCCGCGCTTCACGGGCACGATCTACGAAATCCTCTCCGCGCCCGTGTCGTACTGGGAGATCGTGATCGCGTATGTGGGCGCGGCCGCGTCGAAGTCGATCCTGCTCGGCGTGATCATCCTCGCCACGGCCGGCCTGTTCGTGCCGCTGCACATCCTGCATCCGTTCTGGATGGTGCTGTTCCTCGTGCTGACGGCGGTCACGTTCAGCCTGTTCGGCTTCGTGATCGGCATCTGGGCCGACAGCTTCGAGAAGCTGCAGCTCGTGCCGCTCCTGATCATCACGCCGCTCACGTTCCTCGGCGGCAGCTTCTACTCGGTCGACATGCTGCCGCCCGCGTGGCGCGTCGTCACGCTGTTCAACCCGATCGTCTACCTGGTCAGCGGCTTCCGCTGGTCGTTCTACGGGATCGCCGACGTGCATGTGGGTGTCAGCCTCGGCGCGACGTCGCTGTTCCTCGTGATCCTGCTGGCGATCGTCGCGTGGATGTTCCGCACCGGCTACAAGCTGAAGAATTAATTGATGCACGACGGCCGCACCCCGCGCGGCCGCCGATGACGCATTTGAGCAAGCAGGCGGCGCTTTTCCTCTGATGCGGCATTTTGTGGTCGCGTCTACTGAAGAAGAAGCATCGGGGCCGCGAAGCACGCGCTTCGCGGCCCCTTTTCATTTCAGAGGACGCCATGCCCGCCGCCACCGCTCCCGCCTCCGCCGCCGCCCGGCTCGAACGCCTGCCGTTCTCCGGCTATCACAAGCGGATCTTCTTCATCATCGCGATCGCGTTCTTCTTCGATTCGGTCGACCTCGGCACGATGACGTTCGTGCTCGGCTCGATCCGCAAGGAGTTCGGGCTGTCGACCGCGGCCGCCGGCCTCGTCGCGAGCGCGAGCTTCTTCGGGATGGTGCTCGGCGCGGCCGTCGCCGGCCTGCTCGCCGACCGCTTCGGCCGCCGGCCCGTGTTCCAGTGGAGCATGGTGCTGTGGGGCGCGGCCTCGTATCTGTGCTCGACCGCGCAGAGCGTCGACGCGCTGATCGTCTACCGCGTGCTACTCGGGATCGGGATGGGCATGGAATTCCCGGTCGCGCAGACCTTGCTGTCCGAATTCGTGCCGACCGAGAAGCGCGGCCGCCTGATCGCGCTGATGGACGGTTTCTGGCCGCTCGGCTTCATCACGGCCGGCATCGTCGCGTACTTCGTGCTGCCGCAGTTCGGCTGGCGCACCGTGTTCGCGCTGCTCGCGATTCCCGCGGTGTTCGTGCTCGTCGTGCGTCGCATCGTGCCGGAATCGCCACGCTGGCTCGAGCATGCGGGCCGGCACACGGAAGCCGACACGGTGATGCACACGATCGAGGCGAAGGTGATGCGCTCGGCCGGCGTCACGACGCTGCCGCCGCCGTCGCGGCTCGCCGAGCCGGTCGCCGCCCGCGGGCGCGGCGCGCTGCGCGAGATCTGGAGCGGCGTGTACCGCCGCCGCACGGTGATGGTGTGGCTGCTGTGGTTCTTCGCGCTGCTCGGTTTCTACGGCCTCACGTCGTGGCTCGGCGCGCTGCTGCAGCAGGCCGGCTTCGAGGTCACGAAATCGGTGTTCTACACGGTGTTGATCTCGCTCGGCGGCGTGCCGGGATTCCTGTGCGCCGCGTGGCTCGTCGAACGCTGGGGGCGCAAGCCGACCTGCATCGCGTCGCTGATCGGCGGCGGCGTGATGGCGTACGCGTACGGCCAGAGCGCGCTGTACGGCGGCAGCATGGTGCTGCTGATCGGCACCGGCCTCGCGATGCAGTTCTTCCTGTTCGGGATGTGGGCCGCGCTGTACACGTACACGCCGGAGCTGTACGGCACCGGCGCGCGCGCGACGGGCTCGGGCTTCGCGTCGGCGATCGGGCGCGTCGGCTCGTTGATCGGGCCTTACGTGGTCGGCGTCGTGCTGCCGGTGTTCGGCCAGGGCGGCGTATTCACGCTCGGCGCGCTGTCGTTCATCGCGGCCGCGCTGGCCGTGTGGACGCTCGGGATCGAGACGAAGGGCCTCGCGCTGGAACAGCTCGCGGCGGGCGACGAAGCGGGTGGCGGTGGCCGCTATGCCGCGGCGGCGGACTAGGTGTCCTGAGCGCCCGGTCAGCCTTCAGCCAGTTCTTCGTCCGGTCGACGAACGGCGACGTCGTCTGCAGCGAAACGGGCACGCTTTCCAACTTTCCGCAATCGGCCGCGAGCCTCGCGACCGTCGGCATCACGCCGTCGACGGTGAGCAGCGTGATCGTTCCGCATTTCGAGGTCGACGAGACGGGCGCACTGCCCGACTTCCTCGTGGCCAATCCGGCGCTCGTCGCGTACGCGCATCCGGTCTGCACGCACGGCCCGGCCATCAAGCACGACATCCCGCGCGTGCTCGCCGGCGCGATCGCGCATTGCGAGGCCGCCGCCGCGTAAGTCGCGGAGGCGGCAATCCAGTGGGGGTGTCGCAGGTTCCGGTCAGGCGCCGGCGACGACGAACTCTTCGGCCGCCTTGCGCTGCACCGCGGCCATCACCGCCAGTTCGCGCTTGCTGCGCGTGTCGCCGGACACGACACCCGTCGCGTGCTTCGCCTTCGCACCCAGCGGGAAAAAGACAAACGACGCACCGGCCGGAGCCGCCGGCTCGGCGCGCAGGCGTTTGTTCAGGATTTTCAGGTACTTCTTCTTCGAGACTTCCTTAGCAGCCATGGCGCCCTCCGCGTGAACGTGGTGAGGATCAGCATACCAGTTTTGACGACGGGCTCCGGAACGTCGCAGCGTCGCCGCACGAATCGATCTGCCCTAGAATGGAGCACGCTTTCGCGACTTGTCCCCCCGCCCGAGACCGCATGTCCTCATCGGAGCGCTCCCATGCATGTCGAGTTGTTCGCGCAGCATCACGCTTGTACCGGCTGGCAGGGCGACATGGCCCGGCGCATCGCCGCATTCGACTGGGCCGCCACCGGGCTGGGGCCGCTCGACGGGTGGCCGGCCAGCCTCGTCACGGCCGTGCGCACGGTACTCGCGTCGCCGCTGCCGCTGGTGATGCTGTGGGGCCGCCCCGGCTACATGATCTACAACGACGCGTATGCCGGGTTCGCTGGCGGGCGCCATCCGTATCTGCTCGGCAAGCCGGTCGAACTCGGCTGGCCCGAAGTCGCCGATTTCAACCGCAACGTGATGGACACCTGCCTCGCCGGCGGCACGCTGTCCTATCGCGACAAGGCCCTCGTGCTGCTGCGCAGCGGCCGCCCCGAAGACGTCTGGATGGATCTGCACTACAGCCCGATCCCCGACGACGACGGTGCACCGGGCGGCGTGCTCGCCGTCGTCGTCGAGACCACCGAACGCGTGCTCGCCACGCGCCACCGCGATCGCGCGGAAGCGGCGCTGCAGGCGTCCAATGCCCGGCTGCGCGACCTGACCGAGACGCTCGAGCAGCGCGTGACGGACGCGATCGCGGAGCGCGCGGCGATCGAGGAACAGTTGCGTCATGCACAGAAGATGGAAGCGATCGGCAACCTGACCGGCGGCATCGCGCACGACTTCAACAACGTGCTGCAGGTGATCAGCGGCAACCTGCAGATCCTCTCCGTCGAACTCGGCGCCCATGCGGGCGCGCAACCGCGGATCGAGAACGCGAACAACGCCGTGCGGCGCGGTGCGAAACTGGCGTCGCACCTGCTCGCCTTCGCGCGCCGCCAGCCGCTCGCGCCGACGACGCTGAATCCGCGGCAACTGATCGTGGACATGAGCGAGATGCTGCACCGCGCGCTCGGCGAAACGGTCCGGATCGTCCCCGCACTGTCGCCCGATGTCGGCAACGTGCTCGCCGACCGGCACCAGCTCGAAAACGCACTCCTGAACCTTGCGCTCAATGCGCGTGACGCGATGCGCGGCGACGGCACGCTGACGATCGCCGCCTACAACGTGCAGTCAGGCGATGCGTCGGGCGCCGGCCGCGCGCCGACGCCACCCGGCGAATACGTGACGCTCGAGCTCGCCGACACGGGCACCGGCATGACGGCCGACGTACTCGAGCGCGCGTTCGAACCGTTCTTCACGACCAAGCCGGATGGCGAAGGCACGGGGCTCGGGCTCAGCATGGTGTTCGGCTTCGTCAAGCAGAGCGGCGGCCATGTGTCGATCGACAGCACGCCAGGCCAGGGCACCACCGTGCGCCTCACGTTTCCGCGCTGCCACGGCGCGGCCGAGGAGCAGGCCCGCATGCCGCAGCACGACGCGGTGCGCGGCCACGAGACCATCCTCGTCGTCGAGGACGATGCGGACGTCCGCCTGACCGTGGTCGACATGCTCGCGCAACTCGGCTACAAGGTCATCACGGCGTCCAGCGGCGAAGCCGCATTGCGCGTGCTCGACAGCGAGACGCCAATCGACCTGCTGTTTACCGACGTGATCATGCCCGGCCCCGTGAAGGGCGGCGAACTCGGACGCCGTGCCGCGCTGCGCAAGCCGCCGTTGCCCGTGCTGTTCACGTCCGGCTACACGCGAGACGAGATCTTCCATGCGGGACGGCTGGACCCCGGCGTGATGCTGCTCGGCAAGCCATACCGGCGCGACGAACTCGCCGCCCGGATCCGCAGCGCACTCGATGCGGGCGTCGGCACGACATGACGGATTGCCGGCGCAACGCCGCACACGCCGTTCACCCCTGAGATTTTTTCCCTGCGATGTCGATTCGCGCCGCCGTCGCGCGTCGTGTTGTCGTAACCGCTCGTTTTTGCCGTCGGAACGACCGGCGGCGCCCCCTCATTCTTGTTCAAGGAGAGTCCACCATGCGCGTCCTCGTCATCGTCAAGGCCACCACCGATTCCGAATCCGGCCGGATGCCCGACCCGGAAATGATCGCCGCGATGGGCCGGTTCAACGAAGAACTGGCGCAAGCCGGCATCCTGCTCGCCGCCGACGGGCTGCACCCGAGCATGCGCGGCAAGCGTGTGCATTTTGCCGGCAAGAACCGCACCGTCAGCGACGGCCCGTTCGCCGAAACGAAGGAACTCGTCGCCGGCTTCTGGCTGTGGCAGGTGAAATCGATGGAAGAGGCAGTCGAATGGGTGAAGCGCTGCCCGAACCCGATGCCCGGCGACTCCGACATCGAGATCCGCCCGCTGTTCGAGGCGGAAGACTTCAGCCCGGCGTTCACGGATGCGTTGCAGGAGCAGAAAGCGAGGTTGAGCGCGCAGGCCGACGCCGGGAAGCGGTAAGGCGGGCGGTGCCGGCGGCGGCCCGCACGCCATCGAAGACTCGCCGATTGGCGCCGCCCCCGCAAGCTCGAATCGCCATCTTGACTGGGCCCGACCGAGTAACGTATCGTTTTGATACGTTACTCGCCGAAATCCTCCCGTCATGCATTCCCGCTTCGACCGTTTCCGCACCACGCCGCTCGGCGCCCAGCTTGAAGCGCTGATCGAACAACCCGAGCGTTACGTCGAATTCGCGGCGCTGTCGCGCGTCGGCGTCGCCGCGATCGGTGCGATCCAGCACGAGATCGCGCACAAATTCCCCGAAATCGAAACCGACACCACGGCCCGCCAGTTCTGCGGCGCGATGGTCGCGGAAGTCATGCGCCGTCACGGCCACGACGTCGTGCAGGCGCGTGGGCGGCTCGGCGGCACGCTGTTCAGCTATGGCGCGGTGTTCAGCGCATATCCGCAACGGCTGCCGTTCGCCGACGTCGTCGCCGCGCTGGCGCGCCTGCCCGATCGGCTCGCCGCGTATGCGGCGCACGTGCCGGCCGCACTGTGGACACGCCGCCCCGACGGCACGGGCTTCTCGGTCGTCGAGCATGCGTGCCACCTGCGCGATCTCGATGCGATATTCGCCGAGCGCATCGACGCCGTACGCACGCTCGACCTGCCCGTGATTGCATCCGTCGACGGCACCGCGCTTGCCGCGCAACGCGACTATCTCGCGCAACCGCTCGACGCTGCGGTCACGGCATTCCGTACGGGCCGCGCCGCGCTGTGTGCAACCGCGGCCGCGCTCGATTCCGCGCAACGCGCACGCTGCGGGCTGCGCGACGGCCTCCGCCGCATGTCGCTCGACGAACTCGTGCGCGAACTGCTCGACCACGACCGTACCCACGTGCTCGAACTCGACGAGCTGCTCGCCGAACTCGAATTACCGCCCCTTCCTGCCGCGCCCGCCCCATGACCCAGCCCACGCCCATCGTCTTCATCCACGGTTTCATCGGCACGCTCGACGTGCGCGGGTGGAGCGGCCCGCATCTCGCGCCCGACCTGCTCGGCTACGGCACGCATCGCTCGGTACCGTCCGACACGATCACGCTTGCCGCGCAGGTCGAGCACCTTCGGCATACCGTTGATACGCACTTCGGCGCGCAGCCGGTCGATGTCGTCGGCCACTCGGTCGGCGGGGCGATCGCGATGCTGTTCGCGCATGCGCACCCGGAACGCGTGCGGCGGATCGTCAACGTCGAGGGCAACTTCACGCTCGACGATGCGTTCTGGTCGGCGTCGGTCGGCCGCATGACGCCTGCCGAAGCCGACGCGATGCTGGACGGCCTGCGTGCCGATCCGCACGGCTGGCTGCGTGGCGCGATCGACGCGCCGTCGCCGGGCCTCGTCGACGACGCCCGCCGCTGGCTCGCGCATCAGCCCGCATCGACGTTGCGCGCGATGGGCCGCTCGGTGGTCGCGACGACCGGCGAACCGGGCTATCTGCAGGCACTCGCGCAAGTGTTCGCGCGTCATCCGGTCTGGCTGATGGCCGGCGAACGCTCGCGCGCGGGCTGGCACGTGCCCGACTGGGCGCTCGCGCGCTGCGCCGGCCTCGACACGATCAAGCGCTGCGGGCACCTGATCCCGGCCGAGCAACCCGATGCGTTTCGCGCGGCGCTCGAGCGCATCGTGTCCGCGCCGCCCGCCTGACAACCCGTAGGATTCGCCGAAATATGGTTGAAAGGCGCGGTTGCTAGAGTCGTCCGAACAGGGTTTTCCCGGCGCCCGGCGCCGGATGGGGTCGACACATGCGAGGATCGATGTACCTGGCACGCGCCTTCTGGCTGCTTCTGCTGGTCGCCATTTCAGGCCCTGCTCTCGCCTTTCACGCGCGGGTCGTCGTGATTCCGAGCGCCGCGATGAAGGAGACGCTCAAGGCCACCGTCGTGCTGCCCGACGCCTATGCGCGCGGCACCCGCGACGGCGACCGCTATCCGGTCGTCTATCTGTTGCACGGCTCGGGCGGCGATCACACCGACTGGACGTCCAACACGCGCATCGCCGCGCTGGCCGACCGCTACCACGTGATCCTCGTGATGCCCGACGGCGGGCACGAGAGCTGGTACATCGACAGCCCGTTCGATTCGGGCAGCCGCTACGAAACCTTCATCGGCGACGAAGTCGTGTCGTACATCGACTTGCACTTCCGCACGATCGCCACGCAACGCGCCCGCGCGATCACCGGGCTCAGCATGGGCGGCTTCGGCGCGCTGCGCATCGCGCTCGACCGGCCCGACACGTTCGGCGCGGTCGGCAGCATCAGCGGCGCGGTCGATCCGCGCTGCTGCGCGGACGAGCCGGGCATCGACCACGTATTCGGCGACCCCGGCCGCCATCCGTCGTTCTGGGACCGCAACGTGATCGTCGCCAGCGCCAGCGCGTTCGTGCGCGCGCATCTCGACATGACGATCGATTGCGGCCGCGACGACGCGTTCGTCGGCTCGAACCGCACACTGCACGAACGGCTCGTCGCGCTCGGCGTGCCGCACGACTATGCGGAACGGCCGGGCGGTCACACGTGGGATTACTGGGCGAATGCGATCCGCTACCAGATGCGCTTCTTCGCGACGTCGTTCCAGCAGCGCGGCTATGCGTACCATCCCGCGCCCCATGCGCCGGGTATGACGCGGGCGGGCTGACGCGCGCCGCATCGCGGCGCCGCGACGCGGCCGGTCGAACCCGGTGGTACGATGCGCGGGCCTCGACCACCCGACACCCGCCATGCCGCGCGACAACTTTGCGGATCTCCTCGCCTTCATCGCCGTCGCGCGCGAGCGCAGTTTCACGCGTGCGGCCGCGCAGCTCGGCGTCTCGCAATCCTCGCTCAGCCATACGATCCGCTCGCTCGAAACACGCCTCGGCGTGCGGCTGCTCACGCGCACGACACGCAGCGTCGCGCCGACCGAAGCGGGCGAGCGTCTGCTGCGCAACCTCGCGCCGCGCTTCGACGAAATCGAAGCCGAACTGACCGCGCTCGCGGAACTGCGCGACCAACCCGCGGGCACCGTGCGCATCAACGCGACCGACTTCGTGATCCGCACGCTGCTGTGGCCGAAGCTCGCGCCGGTCCTGCGCGACTATCGCGACCTGAAAGTCGAGTTCGTGAACGACTACGGGCTGTCCGACATCGTCGCGGAGCGCTTCGACGTCGGCGTGCGGCTCGGCGACCAGGTGGCGAAGGACATGATCGCCGTACGCATCTCGGCCGACATGAAGATGGCGATCGTCGGCGCGCCCGCGTATTTCGCGGAACGCGCGCGCCCCGTGTCGCCGCAGGATCTCGTCGCGCACGACTGCATCAACCTGCGCCTGCCGACGCACGGCGCGCT
Organism: Burkholderia sp. AU15512; assembly: GCF_002223325.1. Classification (NCBI taxonomy): domain Bacteria; kingdom Pseudomonadati; phylum Pseudomonadota; class Betaproteobacteria; order Burkholderiales; family Burkholderiaceae; genus Burkholderia; species Burkholderia sp. AU15512. The sequence goes on along the minus strand of NZ_NKEX01000006.1, from coordinate 217,476 downwards.
GTACGCGTGGGAGCTCGCGCGCGGGGACGACATGCTGCAGGTGCGCGTCGACGGGCAGGTCACGTTCAACGGCACCTACGAAACCCTCGATGCGGCGCTCGCGGGCTACGGGCTCGCCTACGTGCCCGCCGAACTCGCGGCGCCGCATGTCGCCGCCGGCCGCCTCGACAGCGTGCTCGCCGACTGGTGCCCAACGTTCCCCGGCCATCACCTGTACTACGCGAGCCGGCGGCAATCGTCGCGCGCGCTCGCGGTGGTCGTCGAGGCGCTGCGCTATCGCGCATGAGCCCGCCTTGCTTTGCCTCTGCGCCGCGATTCATGAATCTAGTCGATAAGTGCATGCGGATTGGCGGGGATTATCGATAGACGCATCGGTGGCTACCATCGACGGTGTTCCCCACCTTCCCCGGAGCCCTCGATGTCCGAACCGACTTCCGCCGGACGCAAAGCGTTCGGCGCCATTGCCCCCGCCCTCGCCGACTACACCGACAACGTGCTGTTCGGCGACGTGTGGCAGCGCCCCGGCCTGTCGCCGCGCGATCGCAGCCTCGTCACGGTCGCGAGCCTCGTGTCGCTGTATCGCGTCAACGAGCTGCCGTTCCACCTGAAGAAAGCGCTCGACAATGGCCTCACGCGCGACGAGCTGGTCGAAGCGATCACGCACCTCGCGTTCTACTCGGGCTGGCCGACCGCAAGCTCGGCGCTGACGATCGCGCAGCGCGCGTTCGACGAAGCCGGCGTGTAAGCGCAGCATCCCCTCTTTCAACCGGCGGGCACGCGCCCGCATGGAGCCTTCACGGATTACCGCTATCTCGGGCGCAGCGCGCTCAAGGTGTCGCCGCTGTGCCTCGGTGCAATGATGTTCGGCGGCGAGACCGACGAAGCGACATCGGCGCGCATCATCGACAAGGCGTTCGACCAGGGCATCAACTTCATCGACACGGCCGACGTCTATCACGCCGGCCGCTCGGAAGAAGTCGTGGGCCGCGCGATTGCATCGCGTCGCGACAGCTGGGTCGTCGCGACGAAGTTCGGCTATCCGGCCGGGCCGGACGCAGGGCCGAACCGGCAGGGCCAGTCGCGCAAATGGATCGTCGAATCGGTCGACGCGAGCCTGAAGCGGCTCGGTACCGACTACATCGACATCCTCTATTTCCATCGCGCGCTGACCGACGCGCCGCTCGACGAAGGCATGCGCGCGATCGCCGACCTGATCCGGCAAGGCAAGGTGCGCTACTTCGGGCTGTCGAACTTCAAGGGCTGGCGCATCGCCGAAATCGTGCGGCTCGCGGACCAGCTCGGCATCGATCGCCCGGTCGCGAGCGAACCGCTGTACAACCTCGTCGATCGCACGGCCGAGGTCGAACAACTGCCGGCCGCCGCGCATTACGGGATCGGCGTCGTGCCGTACAGCCCGCTCGCGCGCGGTGTATTGACCGCCAAATACGCAGTCGATGCGCAGCCGCCCGCCGATTCACGCGCCGGCCGCGGCGACCGTCGCATCAAGCAAACGGAATGGCGACCCGAATCGTTGCACATCGCGCAGCAGGTGGCCGCGCATGCCGCCGCGCGCGGCACGACGTCGGTTGCGTTCGCGCTCGCGTGGGTCATGAAGAACCGCATCGTCAGCTCGACGATCGCGGGGCCGCGCACCGAAGCGCATTGGGACAGCTACATCGATGCACTGACACTCGAACTCGGCCCGGACGACGAACGGTTCGTCGATGCGCTCGTGCCGCCCGGGCATGCCTCGACGCACGGCTATACCGATCCCGGCTATCCGGTCGAAGGCCGCAAAGTTTGAAGTCGGAACGGGATATGTGAATGACATGCCGGGCGCGATGCCCGGCATGAAGATGAAAGCGCGTCGCACGACGCGCTTTCACGTAGATGCAGCGCGATCAGTTGTCGTGCGCTGTGTCGGCGCTGACGACGCGATCGAAAAATTCCTGCGCACGCGCCAGCTCGTCGAGCGCGCGATCGAGGCGCGACATCGCGCGTGCGTATTCGGCCGACGAAACGTCGTCGTCGCTTTCGCCGCGCACGGCGCGAAACGCCTGATCGACATTGCGCGTGGCTTCGACGAAGCGCTGCGCGGCCCGGGCTTCCCGCGAACAGATGTGGGTCGACATCGACACTTCTCCCTCAGGGTTGCAGTGTGAAGCACGCCGACGCTCAGTGTGCGTGGTGCGCATGTCGGCGGCGTGAACCACGACCCATCGAGTCTCGACGCATCGGCCGCCGCGCAGCGCGCTTCGTGCCGATTGTCTCTCTGCGCTCGCCACTCCGCTATGGCGAGATTGCAACAAATTCTTGCGCGATCCGCTGCGCGCGTTTCGTCACGCGCGCCCGATACGCGGATGCGCAAGGCCCGCGAACGCGGCGGCTTCACCCGGCGACAGGTCGAACAGGTCGCCGGTGAGATCACGCGGATGCTCGGCCGCCGGCCGGTTGCGCAATCGCGCCACGTGTGTGGGCGCAACATACGCGGCTGCCGTTTCGATCGGCGGCACGTCGAACAGATCGCGCGTGACGCCGCGCACGGCGTCCGTCGGCGAACGGCCGCGCAAGCGCGCGACGAGCTCGACGAAGCGATCGAAATCGCCCGCACGGGTGGCCTTGTTCACTTCCGCGAGATCGCGTGCCTTCAGCACGCACGGCTGTGCAAGCCGCACGAAATACGGTGCTTCGAGCTCGACCGACAGCGCGAGCGGATAGCTCTTGCCCGTCTGCTCCTTCGCACGCCCGACGCAATCGACTACGGCCGCACCCTGTGCGGCGCCAAGCGGCTGGCCGGTGCTCACGCTGCGCAGGTGATCGGGAAACACGCGCAATTGCGTGCCGACCGTCAGCGCGGTGGACGACGCGCACACGAGCGCGTAGTGCTGTTCGCGGCGCCGGCCCGACGGCAAGGTCGAGCGGCTGGCGATGAACGTATGCGGCGGCAACGGCCGCACCTGCCCGCTCGCGTCGACCCATGCGTTCCACAGCAGCATATCTTTGCGCTCGCCCGCGCGCGGGCGCGATGCGACCGGCGAAAACAGCGCGAGCAGCGAGCCCGTGCGATGCGCGGCGACTTGCGCGCTGCTGCCGAGCGGCTGGTTGATGCCCCACAGAAAACGCCCGCCCCCGAGCCGGCGCTCCCATTCCTTGCGGAGCACGACGGTCGGCAGATCCTCGCCGGACTCGGTACCGATCTTGGTCCAGCAGAACGTGGGTGGGAGGTGTTTCAGTGTCATCAACTTTCTCGGGGATACAGCCTCGCTGGTGACAGCAAGCCCATTCAACAGCCGTAACTGTATAGGTATAATGCATCGCATGGAAGCCCCGGACCAAGATTTTCCCGTTCAAGACCTGTTGCGCCGCCTGATGGCAGATACACGCTCGTCCAGCGAAATCGCGCGACTCTCCGGGGTCAGCCAGCCGACCGTATCGCGCCTGAGGCTGTCGAACGGGCACCGGCTGCGCCGCAGCGCGCCATTCAATAAGCTATGCAGTTTCTATGGCGTCGATACCGGGCCGTCGCGCCGCCAGTACAACGACCTGCTGCGCGACGCGATCGTCGACGCGTGGGACGGGTCGGATGAGCACGGGCGCGCGCTGCTGGTCGTGATCCAGGGGCTGAAGGGGCTGCAGGCGAAGGCGGATGATGGGTGATGGGGGGCGGGGCGTTACGCGCCCGCGGCTATGGCTAGCACCGAGAGAGAAGAAGAGAAGGCGCGCCGGAGATTGCAATGGATGTTGCTTGACGCCCCTTTTCGGACACTTCTCCTTACCGCGTCTTGTCAATTGCTGCCTCAGAACAAGTCCTCACGACGACTAGGGCAGTGCATTGCGAAAGGAAAGCAATCATGGTCAAACCTGAATCCTCAACCACCCAAGGCTGCAATGGTATTGTTAAGCCGTCGAAGTAGGTCGTCGTATGTGATGATGTCCATCATGTTCGCGTACTGGCGCTTTATCACCTCAAAGTCTAATAATTGACCACCAGTCATTTCGGCACCACCGATCTGATCGCGCCCGACAATGATGATGGCCTTCGGGTTCGATATTCTTATCTTCATCCCGGCCGGCAACTCTGCGGCATACTTTTTATTAAGCGCCTCCTCACCCTTGACGCCCCATTTCGACAAATGGAAGAGATATTTCTCGGCCTGCATAATGCTGCCGCTCAGCTCGGAGGTTGGGATGCTGTTATCACGGTAAAGACTTTTGCGAAAAATCTTATCGTCGAAGGGCTTTTTTACCTCGATAACATCAAGATTACCATTCGCATCAACTAGTCCTATGTCGATATAGCGATTGGTCTTCCTGCCTGGGTCGCTGTAGTAGTCGTGGATCATGATGTTCTGAAGCACCTTAATGTACTTCGGAAACAATAGAAGGAGGAAGGACTGCATCAGTTGCTGCCACTCGCGCTCGGACAAATCCTTCTTAGTCACCAAGGCGTCACTGATCAAGTCTCGAACTAAGACGTATTTCTCAGCCTCCAACTTCTTCACGACGCTCAAGTCGAGTTTCGTGGTGCTTCTGAGCACATCCCCCTTTGAGTTTAGATACTTCTCGTATCGCCCCCGTGCATCTTTTAAACCGTCCAAGTACTCCGAAAGGATCGTGTGAACGCGGGCACTAGCGTAGCGATCAAGTTCATAGGTATTTGGAAATTTTTTAACCAACTCTTCAAATACATCCTGTGGGATAGCTTCTGGATGCCCCCCTCCAATCACGATGGGATTCGAATGCTTCAGAAGTGTTGAGAGTCGGCCAAAAATAGAAACGTTACGTTCAGCAGCAAAGATCGTTCGTTTCAATCTTATATCTTTACTTATCAACAATTCGTTACTTATACCAAGAATCCTTCCTGGAATCTTCACATAATCACCTACGAATATCCCGTATCTAAACCGAAACGCATAACCATCTAGATCTTGCGTGTGCGCAGGAGGATTTATCAGATCTGCAAGTTCAAACGAGAATACGCGAGATACCGACGCCACATTATTACTCATTAGTTCGCTCCAGACCCACTGATTAGTGCCCGCCTGCTCTCCTTCGTACTCGAGATCTACGCCTGCAATCGTGCTTTCAAAGCTGAGCATGTTTTTCCTCAGTGCAAAATTTCGACGCTTCCACTTGCGTCAATTTATCGAAATTTTCTCATCGCTTGCTATAACGGCCACCAAATCAACAATATGTGCATTGTGTATAAGCAATGCTTTCCAAAAGTCACTTAGGATCGGATACTGCCTCACGCAATCAAGCAAATGATCCACAAGCACGATTCAATCGCACACCGACTCCCTCAACCACTCACGCGCGATCTCCGTGCATCGCGACGGCCGCTCCAGCGTCGGGAAATGACCGCACCCTTCTATCGCTTCGAATCGCGCATGTGGCATCACGCCGGCGATACACCGGCCGACGTCGACGGGAACGAAACGGTCAGCGGCCCCCCAGACGAGCAACGTAGGCACTTTGCTCGCCGCAAGCGTCGACCAATGATCCGAGCGCGTCAGCGTGGCATCAGATTGACGTGCAAACTGATCCGCCCCGGCATCGCGGGCCATCTGCATGAATGCAGCCCGTGACGTGCCGTCGTGCGCCGGAATCGCCTGCTCGGCGAACTCCGCAATGACTCGCTCGTGCTCTCCCGTACGAATGCGCCGGCTGGTGGCACGACCGGCGTCCGGATCCGGATGAACGCCCGGCTGACAATTCATCAGTCAGAGCCCACGAACGCGGTCGGGCGCTCTCGCGAGCACTTCCATCGCGAGACATCCGCCGTATGCCGTGCCCGCAAGAATGAACTCACTGCTTGTCGATGCAAGGAGTTGCTCGGCACTCTCGGCGAATGTCGGTTGCGCCAGTATCTTCACGGTCGGTGAAACAAGATCCTTCAGCGCGTCGACCTGATCGGCATACATGCGAGCGTCGCACGGCATCGCGGGTAGAAATATGAGCGGTAGCAACATCAGAATGATTCAGGCAGGTAGTGGATCGCGTTTCGAAACCATCCAACGTAATGTCGATCGACTTCAAGTTTCCGGGCCCAAGCTCATCACCAACGACATGGACTGTGCAGAAGAAAATCGGCTTCACTGTACATTTCATCCCGCTTCCACCTAAAACACAATGCCCGTCAGGCTCGAGATCAGAACACCCGGAAGGGCCTTCTGCACGTCATATGTGGGTACGAGACGATCAAAGAAATCCGGCCCGCTCTAGGCATCACGGCGGTGATAAAAACGGGACGCCAATTTCATGAACACATCCGCTGACCAGCTTCCGTCTTCGCTCGCCACTGCCACGTTCGTTCCATTCCTCGTCGCGAGCATCGCACTTTCCGCCGCCTACGGCGCCAGCTTTCTCCTTTCCGAGCATTTGCGTCAGAGCGGTCTGGATTCGTCGATGGCAGGCGCAGTGATCTCGACCGGCATCCTGAGCATGATCGTCAGCTCCCTTGTTGCAGGTTGGGTAGCGCAACGAATCGGGTTGATGTCGACCATCGTGGCCGCCGCTGCCGTCATGGCGCTTTCCATGCTCGCATTCAGCCTCGCAGCGCGCGATTTGAGGATCGCATTCATCGGCGGCCTGCTTCTGGGAATGGGATGGTCGACCTTCTACATACTCGCACCGCTTCAGATCATTCATCACGTCAGCCCCTCAGCACGGATCAAGTACCTGACCTTGCTCTCGGGCGGTCAAATGGTCGGGCTAGGTCTCGCGTCACCGATGGGCCATTTCATCGCTAGCCGCTTCGGGTCGTATGCCATCGTCTATGCAGGTCTCGCGTGTCTCTGCGTGGTTGCAGCCGTCGTATTTTCGATTGTCCGAAAACAGACGGAACGCATACCGCACCCGCCCGCAGATGCAACCGGCCTGACGGCCGCGCGCGTGGCTGAAATCCTGCGCAACGTCACCCGGCTGCCGATCATCATGATCGGACTCGCCGCTTGCGTCTTTTCCGCGTTGTCGAATTTTCAGGCGATCTATGCGGAGTCGCGCCACCTGTCGCCCGATCTCTTCTTCGTGACCTTCACGTTGACGACCGTCTTCTGCCGATTCACGCTGGCGCGGACGATCAGCCGATTGCCGGTCCGAAAGCTCGCCTTCACGCTGTTCGCCATGACGCTCGTGGCGCTGGTTCTCTTCGTGTCCAATCCGGGCAGTGAAATCCTGTACGTGATCGGCTCGTTCATCTTCGCGATCGGCTACGGACTCAGCTACTCCACCTTGAACGGCATGGCGGTCAATCTCGCCAGTGAAAAGGGCTTGTCCGCATCGGCGAGCTCGCAGGTCTTCACGATCGCCTACTTCACGGGCCTGTTCGGGTTTCCGTATGTAGCGGGCGTATTGGTGACCCACATCGGCGTGAACGGGATGGTCGCCGCAACGATCGCCATCGTCGTCATCAACTTGCTGATGCTCACTCACGCGAGTCTTCGCCGCGAACACGCGCAGATCGCGGCACGTTGATCGCGAACACGCGATACGGATACAGATACTGCGCCTACTGCTCCAACCCCACCGCCAGCGGCCGCTGATCGCTGCGCCCGTGATCGTCGACCACCCGCACCGTATAACTGCCGGCCGTCCGCGGCTGCCAGAACAGCGCATCGCCCGGCGCACTGCGCCCGACGAACGCATCGTTGACGAACCAGTACAGCGCGTGCGCGCTCGCATCGGCCGTCGCGTTGAACGCAATGCGCGTCTCCTCCGTACTCTTCACACGCATCGCATACGTACTCCCGCGCAGCGGCGACGTGATGCGCGGCGGATCGCCCTCGACCTGCCCCGCGTCACGACAGTCCGCATTCTGCGGCGGCCGCCGGCGCGGAATGCCGGCCTGCACGAACACCTGCTGCAGATCCGACGGCCAGAACTCGAAGATCTCCGCATGCGTGCGCTTGCCGTCGTACGGCGGGCACGCGGCCTTTCCCGTCGCATCGTCGATCACGACCGGCCGGTGCACGGTACTCACGCGAATCGGCGACGTGCCCGGAATGAACCACGTCCAGCCCTGCTGCGGGCACCACTCGTTCGGCAAGTCGCCGCTCGCGAGGCAGATCCGCACGCGCTTCAGCTTCGGCGGCACCGCGCGCGGCGGCTCGACGAGCGTGCGCTCGGCATTCAGCGCATCGACGACCTGAAAGAACAGCGGCGCGGCCGCGTCGACACCGACGAACGCCGTATTGGTCGAGTTGTCGAAGTTGCCGACCCACACGACCAGCACGTACGGGCCGAACACGCCGGCCGTCCACGCATCGCGGAACGACCATGACGTACCGGTCTTCCAGTAGACCGGCACGCTCGACGGCTGCGCGCCGCTCGTCTCGTCGGGGCGCAGATGCTGGCGCAGCATGTCCATCGTCATGTAGCTCGCCTCGGCGCTCAGCAGGCGCTTGCCAGGCAACGCCGGTTCGTCCGCGCGCAGCCGCAGCGGCCTGAACTCGCCGCGATTCGCGAGCATCGCGTAGAGCGCCGCGAGATCCTGCATCGTCACTTCGCCTCCGCCGAGCACCAGCGCGAGCCCGTAGTGCTGCGCGCTCGCGAGCCGCCGCACGCCGGCTTCCTGCAGGAACCGGTACAGATCGGGCGACTTGAGCTGCGACGCGACCCACACGGCCGGCACGTTGCGGCTGCGGTTCAGCGCATCGGTCGCGGTGATCGGCCCGAGGAAATGGCCGTCGAAATTCTCCGGCGCATACGGGCCGAACGCGGTCGGCACATCGCGCAGCACGGTCTGCGGGTGCAGCACGCCCTGGTCGAAACCGAGCGCATAGATGAACGGCTTGAGCGTCGAGCCGGGTGAACGCCGCGCAAGCGTGCCGTTCACCTGCCCGTCGATCGTGCGGTCGAAGAAATTCGCGGAACCGACGAGCGCCTTCACACTCATGTCGCGCGTATCGACGAGGATCGCCGCCGCGTTGCGCACGCCGCGCGTGTCGTTGCGCGCGACATAGCGTGCGATCTGCCGTTCGAGCGTATGCTGCAGGTCGAGATCGAGCGTCGTCACGAGCCGCGCGTCGGCGTCGCTGTCGTTCGTCGCGGCGCTCGAGTTCGTACGCCATGCGTTGCGCGCGGCGAGCGCCTGGTCGACCGCATGCGGCGCATCGAACGGCAGTGCGGACAATGACCGCATTGCAAGCGGCAACGCAAACAGCGGCTTGAACGACGCATCGCCCGGATGCTTCGTCAGCCAGCGCGCATACAACCGGTTGCGCGACGCGGCCAGCGCGCGGTTGATTTCATCCTGCCCGCCCCGCACGCGTCGCGCCGGGTCCTGCGGAATCACCGCGAGCGCAAGCGCCTCGGGCAGCGTCAGCGTGTCGGGCATCCGGTCGAAATAGACGACGCTCGCGGTGCCCGCGCCTTCGACGTTGCGGCCGTACGGCGCATCGTTCAGATACGCTTCGAGGATCTGCCGTTTCGAATAGAACAGTTCGAGCTGCACCGCGCGCGCCGCCTGCTCGAGCTTGCCGGCCGGCGTGCGCGTGTTCAGCCGCCACAGCGAGCGCGCAAGCTGCATCGTCAGCGTCGAGCCGCCCTGCGGATTGCCGCCGCGCACGTACGTGATCCACGCGCCGCGTGCGAGCCCGTACGGGTTGAAGCCGGGATGCCACCAGAACCAGCGGTCCTCGTGCAGCATCACGGCTTCGACGAGCTGCGGCGACATCCGGTCGAGCGGCACCCACAGCCGGTAGCGGTCGTCCTTCGCAAGCGTGAGCCGCAGCAAGCGGCCCTGTGCGTCGGTTACCGCGACCGACGACGGCTTCCAGTCGCGTAGCGGCAGATGCGGCCACAGCCGGCACGCGGCCAGCGCGCCGAACACGAGCAGCACGCCGGCGATCCAGTTCTGCCAGCGATGCAACCAGCGGCCGGTGCCGTGCAGCACGCGCCGGCGCACCGAAACGTCGTCAGCCACGCGCGGGCGCTCCTCGCACCCGGCTCGGCCGGCAACGACGTTGCAGCTTCATCGTCATCGCGCGCGCTCCACCGTCAGTGTCGACCCGCCGGGCGCCTGGGCCTGCAAGCGGCGGTCGTACATCGACTCGCCGTAGGCCGGCGGCGCGATGAAGCGGCCCGCGTTGCTCGCCTTGATCCGGTAGACGAACTCGCGCACGTCGGTCGTCGCGGTGCCGTAGATCACTACGCGATCCTCGCGCACGTCCGCGAACTGCGGCTGCCACGTGGAACCCTTCACGCCGATCGGCGACCGCCACGGTGCATCGGCCACCGGTGCCGACGCGCCGCCATCGCCGTTGCTGTCGCCGTCCTGCGTGTCGGTGACGGGCGGCGGCGCGATCACCGGATCGAAGCCGCCCGGCAACAGATCGACGATCGCGAGGTTGCCGACGCTCGCCGAACCCGTCGCACGGATCTTCAGGTGCACGTCGATCTCCTGGCCGACCGTGATCTTGTCGAGCGGCTTGCCGTCCGTGTCGGTGTAGTCGCGCACGATCTCCAGCCCGTTCTTGATCGCCTTCGTCGACGTGCCGCGGTCGTAGCCCGACTGGCTCGTGATCCACCACGCGGGCAGCGAGCTGCCGTTCACGAAGTCGACGCGCGACGCACCGGCCGACCACGTGCCCGAACGCACGAGGTTCGCCTGGATCGACGACACGTCCTTCGGCGCGGCGCCCGCGCGCACTTCGTCGATCGCGAGCTGGTCGAGCTGGCCCGCGCTCGACGCCGCATACGCATCGAGCGCGAGGATCGTCATCGCCGACGACAGCGTGTTGTAGCGATTGTCGACGAGCGGCGCGGCGAGGTTGTCCATCGCGCGCGGCGACAGCTTGCGTACGCGCTCGGGAAAGTGCTTCGCGATCAGGTACAGCACGCTCGCGTCGCGCGTCAGCGGATCGAGGTAGTAGCCCGTCACGTAGCCGCCGTCGGACGCACGCTTGCGCTCGAGCAGCGCCTGCGGGCCCGCGATCAGCGCCGCGGCCTCCTTGTCCTGCTTCAGCAGCTGGTACGACGCGGCGAGCCATGCGGCTGCGAGATCGTTCTTCCAGTCGTTCGGATACGCATCCTGCAGCCGCTTCTGCACGGCCGCGAGGCTGTTGGTCGTCACGTTGCCCTGGCGCGTCAGCAGATACACCGCGTACGCGCGCTGCCGCAGCAGGTCGAGCGAGCCGAGCGAATCGTTCGCCGCGAGCTTCTGCAGATACTGGTTGCCCGCGTCGAGCATGTCCTTCGGCACCGCGATGCCGCGCTCGCGCGCGTCGAGCAGCACGTGCATCGCGTACACGGACACGAACGGATCGGCGTCGGGTGTCGCGCTCCACAGCCCGAACCCGCCCTGCGCGTTCTGCCGGCTGCGCAGCACGCCGAGGAACTGCGTGATCGCCGCCGCGTTCGTCGCGTCGGCACCGGCGTCGGTCGCATGCATCGCGCTCGTCAGCGCCCGCACCGACAGCCACTTCGCCGCGAACACGCGCGGCACGGCCGCACTCACCAGCTGCTCGCTGCAGGTGTGCTCGAAGTTGACGAGATACGACGACAACCCTTCGGACAGCACCAGCGGTGCGGTGGAGATGCTCGCATCGCGCGACGCAAACGCGTCGTACATCGACCGCAGGTTCGGCACGCTCGCCTTCTTGCCCGGATCGAGGCGTGCGATGTCGAGCTGCGTGCGGAACGCGGCGGCCGGCCGCACCGACACATCGACGCGCTGCTGCGCGCCCTTCGCGCCATAACGCGCGCCGAACGACAGCGAACCCGAGCCGAGCGTGTCGGTCGCCTTCACGCGGAACATCGCGACTCCCTCGTGCTGCGGCGCGAGCGCGACGTTCTGCATGGCCGGCCCGATCACCTGCAACTGCGGCCCCGTCTTCAGCGTGACCGCGACCGGCACCGGCTGATTGCCGACACCCGTCAGGTTGTTCGCGACACCGACGCTGACGTCGGCCTCGTCTCCCGGCGCGAGTGTCGTCGGCACGTTGGGCGACAGCACGAAATCGCCGCGCACCGTCGTCGCGCCTTCGAACGTGCCGACCAGGTCCGGCGACACCGACACGGCCATCACGCGCAGCTTGCCGTTGAAGTAGTCGGGCACGGTATAGCTCAGCCGCGTGTCGCCGTTCACGTCGACGATCCCCGACCAGTAGACGACCGGCTTGTCGCGCTTGCGCTTGAACGGGTTCAACTGGCGGCCGATCGCATCGTCGGCGTCGCCGCCCGGCGCGGCCATCGCCATCAGCTTCTCGAAGTCCGGCAGGATCAGGTCGAGGATCTGCGACGTGCCGACTTCGAGCATCCGCTTGCGGAAGAAGAACTTCAGCGGATCGCCGAGCTTGTAGCGCGCGACCTGCAGGATGCCCTCGTCGACCGCGAACACGACAACCTTCGCGGGTTTCGCCGAATGCACGGTGAAATTCACCGTGTCGCCTGGCTTCACGAGTGCCGGCGCATCGACCGATACCGCGTTGCGGCGCGCATCGAGGTTCACCGAGAACGGCACGACGCCGTAGCTCAGCGGGCTCATGAAGATTTCATCGGACGACGGATCGCGGATGTATTGCACGTTGATGTAGCCGTTGCCCTCGAAGCCGGCCGGCACCGTGATGTGCTGGATCGAGCTGGTCGTATCCGCATGGAACCACGCGTGCGCATACACCTTGTCGCGCTCGATCGTGATCAGGCCGCTGCCCGCGTAAGGCGCGCGGATCGCGATCTCGACCTGCTCGCCCGGCTTGTAGTCGTGCTTCGCGAGCGTCACCTGCAGCTCCGCGTTGCGGTCGAGCGAGCGCGTGACGTTCGCGTCGCCGGTGACCGAATACTCGATCCGGTTCACCGCCGCGCCGGCCGCGTTGCGGATCACGAGCGCATAGCTGCCCGGCTTGTCGGTGCGCAGCGTGAAGTCGAGCCCGGCCGCCGGAATCGCCAGCGGCTTCTCGTCGACCGGCACTTCCTTCAGCCGCGAATCGTATTTGTACGCGCCGGAATCCTGCTTGGTCAGCACCGACACGTAGCGTTCCTCGACGAGCTGCGCACGCAGGTCCTTCACGTCGATCGCCTTCGCGGTCGGATCGATCGCGACGAGCCGCACCGTGCGCGGGCTGCCGCGCTTCACGTAGCCGAGATCGTCGACCGACTTGTAGCCGACGAGCCAGTCGTTGTTGGACACGAGCGTCTGCGCGTTCGCGGCGACGTTGCGCCCGCCTTCCGCTTCATAGGCCTTCGCCTGGAAGTAGAGCTGGTAGGTCGCGTCCGCGTACTTGTCGAGATCGAGGTCGAACTCCGCATGGCCCTTGTCGTCGGTCGTGCCGTCCTGCAGCGTCGTCGTATAGCCCTCCTTCGCGCGGCGCGCATCGAAGAAGTGATAGCCCTGCCAGCTGCGGAACGACGGCCACACCGGGCGCAGCGTCAGCGTCGCCGCGACGCGGCGCTTCTCCGCCGGCGTGCCGAACAGGTTCTGCGCATCGACGATGCCCTTCAGCCCCTTCGGCTTCACCCATCCTTCGATCACTTGCTGCGACAGCTTCGCGTCGACCTTCATCCGGTCGGGCAGGAACTCCTTCACCTGCACCGTCGTGCTGCCGATCGGCTCCGCACCGGGCTGGCCGTCCTTGACGATATACAGGTTGACCGTCCACGTGCCGGTCGGCGCGGTTTCGGCCGTCGTATAGCCGAGCTCGGTGAAGCCGGTCGCATCGACCGTCACCGGCTTGCGCTCGACCGTGATCCCGCGCGGGTCGACGATCTCCGCCTGCAGCGGCACGCCGGCCGGGCTGCGCGCCCAGCTCGCCGCGCGCACGATCAGGCCGATGTGGAACGGATCGCCGGGCCGGTACAGCCCGCGATCCGAGAACAGGTACGCCGACAGTTGCCCCTGGCCCGTCGCGTTGCGCTCGCCGTCGACGTCGAAACGCGAGAAGTCGAGCTGGCGGTCGCGGCCGGCCACCGGCAGGAACGACAGGTCGGTGTCCTTCTTCACGACGTACAGCTGCGGCCGCTTCTCGCGGTCGAGCCCCTTGAACGCGGGGAAATGCACGATGCCGTCGGCGCTCGTGGTCTGCGTGAACAGCGCCTGGCCGTTCACCGCGAGCACCGACACCGTTGCGCCCGCAACCGGCTTGCCCGTGCGGATCGACTGGATGAATACGTCCTGGCTGCCGTCCAGCGCCTTCTTGACCAGCATGCCGAGATCGGTCACGACGATCAGGCGGGTGTCGCCGAGCGCGTTGTCGCTGTCGTCGCCATTGCCGTTGCCGCTGCTGTCGCCCGAATCGGCGTTGTCCGACTGATCCTGGCTTCCGTCGCCGGACGATGCATCGCTGTCCTTCGCATCGTCGGCTTTCTTCTTTTCGGCCGCCGGATCGTACTTCGTCAGGTGCAGCAGGAACACGCCGCGCTTGCCGCCCTTCAGGTACTGGCCGAGATCGATGCCTTCGTAATGCGCCTTGCCGGGGTCGCCGGCCGGGAACGCGCGCGTCTGCACGAAGCGCTCGACGATGTGATCCTCGCTGAACGAATACGACAGCTCGGGCCGCGCATACGTGCCGTTGTTGAAGCTCACGAGATGCTGGAGCTGGTCGGGCAGCACGCGGCCGATCTCGACCTTCATCCCCGGCAGGTTGCGCGACACGACCGACAGCCGCTTGCTGCCGCTCATCGACAGCAGCGAGCCGTCGGCCATGAAGCGCAGCAGCTTCGGATAGTCGGGCACCGTGAACGCGGTCGTCACCGGCTCGGCGAGCAGGTAGCCGCCGGCCGATTTCAGGTTTTCGGCGAACCGCACGACGATGCGATCACCCGGCGTCGCGTGATATTTGAAACTTTGCAGCGTCGCGTAGTCGTTCTCGGTCGGTACCACGTCGAGCGCCAGCGGCTTCGACTGTTTCAGCACCGCGTCGCTGATGTCGGCCACGTTCCATTCGTACGGCGGATCGTCGTCCGACTGGTCGACGCCCGGCTTGCGCTTCGGCAGCACCCACGCCTTGGCGCGTGCGGCCAGATCGGCGCTGCGCACGCCGTCGGATGCCTCCGCGACGAGCACCTGCTCGGGCTCGTAGCGCTCGTTGTCGACGAGCGTCGGCGCGATGTTGTCGATCGACAGGCTGTAGAGCCCCGGCACGTCGACCGACGCATGCAGCGCGTCCGGCGTGCCGTTGCCGCCGCGCGCACTCTTCACGCCCTTGTCGACGTCGAGCCGTGCCGCCATCGAGTTGAGCGGGATCTCGAGCGACTGCGAGCGGACCCATGCGCTCGTCTTCATCTTGTCGTAACTGACGGTGTAGCGCAGCGGCGTCGTATTCTTGCCGTCGCGGCCAACCAGCACGAGGCCGATGCGCTTCTCGAACTCGGCCGGATCGACCGGGTAGTTGAAGCGCAACTGCAGCAGCGCCTGCTTCTCCGCCGGATTGTCGGGGTTCTGGTAGAACTCGTTGTTGCCGACTGTCGCGGCGAACGCCGGCAGGTCGAACGCGAAACGGTCGTCGTGCATCAGCACCTGCGGCGCGAACACCCGGTGCACCGCGAAGCGCACCTCGACGTGCGCGCCGACCGGCCAGTCGGCCGCCGGCGTGAAGCGCAGCGTCTTGTCGTCGGCCCACTCCCATGCGCCCTTCAGCGCGGGCGTCATCTCGATGCCGTCGCCGGCCGGCTTGCCGACCTGTTCGATCGGCGCCGCCGATTGCGCGAACACGACTTCGAGCGGATGCACGGTGATCTTCGGCTTGTCGGTGTCGTCCACCTCGTAGGTGGTGATGGCCGGCGCCTTCACGGTGAAGCTGACGGTCGCGGGCTCTGGCGGCTTCGGGCGATGCTTGAACCAGTAACCGCCATAGCCGAGCGCGGCCGCGAGCAGCACGAGGCCGCCGGCATGCCACGGGCGGCGGCGCACGGCCGCGGCGGTCACGCCCATCCATGCGGGCGCCGTCCACGACACGTCGCCCACCAGCGGCCGCAGCGCGCAGCCGAGCAGCCACCACACGAAGCCCGCCACGCGAATCGGCAGGAGCAGCAGGAAGCGCAGCAAATCCATTGTTATTTCCTTGTCAAGGACATGCTGCCGGGTGCGGCAACCTTCCCCGAATTGTTATGGGTCTGTGACGGCGCGGCCCGGTTGCGCCGTAATTGCTTGGTATGTTCGACCGGATGCTGGCCGCCATTATCGATCAGACCCGAAACGATGGAAATATCGGTGTGCCGGCGCGCAACGCCGCCGGATGACCGGCCGGTCGGGCGGATCTCGGTCGTCCATCGCGCAACCTCCGCCCACGGCGGCGCCGCGTTCGCTAGAATGCGCGGCTCGGCAGGATCGAATCGAAATGAAAGGAAACCGCTTGAAACTCCCGTTCGAATGGCAGATCGGGCTGCGCTATGCGCGCGGCGGCCGGCGCACGGCCGGCGACGGCTTCGTGTCGTTCATTGCCGGCGCCGCGATGGCCGGCATCGCGCTCGGCGTCGCCGCGCTGATCGTCGTCTTGTCGGTGATGAACGGATTCCGGACCGAAGTGCGCGACCGGATGCTGTCGGTGCTCGCCCACGTGGAAATCTTCTCGCCGTCCGGCGCGATGCCCGACTGGCGGCTCACCGCTCATGAGTCGCTGCAGAATCCGGCGGTGCGCGCCGTCGCGCCCTATGTCGACGCACAGGCGCTGCTGACGAACGCGGGCAGCGTGACGGGCGTCGCGCTGCGCGGCATCGATCCGGTGCTGGAGCCGCGGGTGTCCGAGATCGCGCGCAAGCTGAAGACCGGGCGGCTCGACGCGCTCGTGCCGGGCGAGATGGGCATCGTGCTCGGCTCGGCGCTGGCCGACGCGCTGCATGTGAAGATCGGCGACCGCATCACGTTCTTCGCGCCCGGCAACACCGCACGCATCGGCGAAGCGCTGCCGCGGTTCAGGCAGTTCAACGTGGTCGGCACGTTCGAGTCGGGCCACTATCAGTACGACAGCGCGCTCGCCTACATCCACCTCCGCGACGCGCAGACGCTGTTCAACGTGCGTGCACCGACCGGCATCCGGCTGCGCCTCGACGATCTGCAGCGCGCGCCGGACGTCGCGCTGGAACTGTCGCGCACGCTGTCGGGCAACCTCTATATCCGCGACTGGACGCGGCAGAACCGCACGTGGTTCGAAGCCGAGCGGCTGCAAAAGCGCATGCTCTCGCTGATCCTGATGCTGATCGTCGCGGTCGCCGCGTTCAACCTCGTGTCGTCGCTCGTGATGACCGTCACCCAGAAGCAGGGCGACATCGCGATCCTGCGCACGCTCGGCGCGCCGCCCGGGTCGATCATGAAGATCTTCGCGATCCAGGGGATGACGATCGGCCTCGCCGGCACGCTCGCGGGTGTCGCGCTCGGCTGCGCGATCGCGGTGAGCATCCCGTGGGTGCTGCCCGCGATCGAGCAGGTGCTCGGCATCCGCTTCCTGACGCCGTCCGTGTACTTCCTCAGCTCGCTGCCGTCGAAGCTCGCGACGGCCGACGTGATCGAGATCGCCGCGGCCGCGTTCCTGATGTCGTGCGTCGCGACGCTCTACCCGAGCTGGCGCGCCGCGCGGGTGCGGCCGGCCGAGGCGCTGCGCGACGAATAGGCGCGCGGCGTCCGGCTCCGTGACGCCCGTGGCTACGCGGTCTCGTGGAAGCCGATGCTGTTGCGGCCGTTCAGGATGTTCTCGAACGCCTCCCCGAAGCCGACGTCGATCAGGCCGGCACGCCGGCCGTAGGTCTTCTGCCCGGACTCGTCGACGAAGATCGCCGCACCCGACGACAACTGGCGGTCGGTATCCAGCAGCGCCAGCGTGCCGCGCGCGGTGCCGGCCGACTGATCGAACGTCAGCCGCGTGCCGTCCTGCGTGGTGAAATGCCCGCCGGCCTCGTCGAACTTCCGGTTGCGCGCGACGGACGCATTCATCTCCGTCATGAAGCGGAAATCCGCATCAGCGCGCTGGCTGGCCACCTTGCGATCCTCGTCCGTGAACGTCTCGCCGACGGCGGCCGCACCCTGCTCCGCGAAATCGATGGCCTGCTGGTGAAACGCGCGCGTTGCGAGCACGAGGCCCGCGTTCGCGTTCAGCGTCGACTCCACCCACGCGCGATCGCTTTCCGTCATCGTCTTCGATACGACCTTGATCTGGCCGTTGTCGGTCATGAAGTCGAACTGCGCGTCGGCCAGGTCCGGCCGCTTCGCGATGATCTCGTGCAGGCTCGTCGCGAGCTGGCTGGTGACGTCGCGCAGCTTCGTCGACAGGTTGCCCAGGATCGACATCTGCTTCATGCGCGCCGCGTGCATCGCGTCCGGGTCCAGCGCGCGGATGGTAATCGGCGTGTCCTGCGGCTGCCCGGCCGCCGCGGCCGTCTGCTGGCGCCCGTCGAGCGCAGCCTGCTGCGCCATCTGCACGAGCGAAAGGCCGCTCGCTGCCGTGACTGAAGTCGTCATGCCCTCTCTCTCCTTTCAATCTGTTTTTTACCGTTTACGGACAGATTGCCCGGAAATTTAGACCGATCGCAGGTCCATCGCCCCGCACGCATGAAAACTTTGTTTGACTCAAACTAAAAAAGTTTGACACCGAGATTTCACTGAGATAAGTTTTGCGCAAGCTTCCGGAAAGCATTCCGGCCAGCCCCGCCGACTCGCGTCGCGCTTTCCTGCCGTTGCAGCACCGCCGTTCGCACCATCCCCGCCTCATCGCATCGTGCCGTTCCGTTTCATCTGAAACCTGAAGGAAGATCGGGCATGCCCGCATTTGATTCGCACTCCTGTATTCACTTCGTGCCGCCGGCCTCGCTTCGACCGGGCGGCCCGAATCGGCCGCCGCGCTGACGCTTTGCGGTCGAGGCGATGCAATCGCCCCGACGCTCGCCGGGTCGCGCGATGCGTGACGCGCGTCGACACCGGCCGTGGCACCCGGGCCTCGCGCCCGGCGCTTTCGAAGGTGCAGTTCCGTTTCATCCGATGCAGCACCCGGCCGGGCCGCAGGGGGCATATCGCGTGCCGACCGGTTCCAGACAATCACAACAAGAGGTCGACAATGGACATTCATCGAACCGGATTGCGTCGCGCGTGGCTTCCCGCGCTCGTTGCGGCCGCAACGCTCGCCGCGTGCGGCGGCGACGACGGCGGCAGCGTGGCGGGCGTCTCCGCGCTCGCGCAGGGCCAACAGGAGGAGGTCGCCGCCGCGGCCGACAAGCAGTCGCTCGCGTCACGCATTTCGCCGTCGGGCGTGCCGTACGCCAATCCGGCCAGCGGCGGCCGCTACCGGCCCGTGATCACGAACGGCCAGGTGCAGCCGTCGCTGTCGGGCGGCACGATCGAGGAGAACGCGTGGGTCGACACGCCGGTCGACTCCGACGGCGACGGCACGCGCGACCGCATCCACGTGCGCATCGTGCGCCCGACCGAAACCGCGAACGGCGCGCGCACGCCTGTCATCGTGCTCGCGAGCCCGTACTACGCGGGCCTCGCCGACAGCCCCGACCACAACGTCGACGTCGAACTCGACGGCACGCCGCATCCGGTCGCCACGGCGGCCACGGCAGCGACCGGCGCCTCCGCGCGCATCATGGCCGCCGCGCCGCAGGTGCGGATGCTGCAGCAGGTCGAGGCGGCCGCCGCCGGGCGCTCGTGGATCGAGGGCTACTTCATTCCGCGCGGCTTCACGATCGTCTACGCGGATTCGCTCGGCACGGCCGGCTCGGACGGCTGCCCGACGATCCTCACCCGCGACGAATCGGTCGCGATGGCCTCGGTGATCCGCTGGCTCGGCCGCGACGCGACCGCGAAGGACGCGAACGGCAAGACGGTCGTCGCGAACTGGTCGACGGGCCACGTCGGCATGTACGGGGTGTCGTACGACGGCACGCTGCCGAAGATGGTCGCGAGCCTGCGCACGCGCGGGCTCGACGCGATCGTGCCGGTCGCCGGGCTGACGAACATGTACGGCTACTACCGCTCGGGCGGCCTCGTGCGTGCGCCGGAAGGCTATCAGGGCGAGGACGTCGACGTGTACATCAAGGCGCTGCTGACGAACGCGCATCCGGAGCGCTGCACGCACCTGATCGACGAAGCGCTGCAGCAGGAAGACCGCAAGACCGGCGACTATTCGCCGTTCTGGGCCGCGCGCGATATTCCCACCCCGTACGCGGTCGCGCCGGCGCTCGTCGCGCAGGGGCTCACCGACGACAACGTGCGGGTCGACCAGTCGACGCTGTGGCATCTCGCGATGCGGCGCCAGGGCGTGCCGACGCAGCTGTGGCTGCATCGCCTGAAGCACACCGACCCGACCCGCGTGCCGGCGATGGCCGAGGCGTGGACCGCGGAAGTGAACCGCTGGTTCACGCGCTACCTGATCGGTTTCGACAACGGCGTCGAACGCGATCCGCGCGCGGTGATCGAGCAGGCGGACGGCACGCTGCTGAAGGAAGCGGACTGGGCCGCACGCCACGCCACGCCGGTCACGTACTTCGCGGGCGGCGACGGCGCGGGCACCGGCACGCTGCTGCGACTGCCGACCGGCGGCCCGCTCGCACGCTTCACCGACGATGCACGCATCACCGCGCTCACGCTGGCGAACGCGCCGACGGGCGAGAACCGCAGCCGCTTCGAAACCGCGCCGCTCACGGCCGCGACACGCCTGTCCGGTTCGGCGACCGCGCGCGTCAGGCTGACCTTCACGGCCGTGGCCAACGTGACGGCCCTGCTGGTCGATCGCGCGCCGGACGGCACGGCGACGATCGTCACGCGGGCGTGGACCGATCCGCGCAACCGCGTGTCGGAGTGGGTCTCGCAGCCGGTTCTGCCCGGCATGCCGTACGACCTGAAGCTGACGTTCATGCCGCGTGACTACAAGCTGGAAGCCGGCCACCGGCTGGGGCTCGTCGTGCTGTCGAGCGACAACGAGGCGACGCTGCGGCCGACACCGGGCACCGGGCTGACGCTCGATCCGGCCGGTACGTCGGTGACGGTGCCGCTGGCTTCGTCCTGAGCGGGCATGCCCGTACTGAAGCCATCCCGGGACGCCAGCGCACCGGCGTCCCGGGATAGCTTCATTCATTCGGTTCCATTTCCCGATTCTTATGGAAACGGAAGCAACGGCTCTTTAAAACAAGAATTCCACGCTTCATAAATCAATTAC
Organism: Burkholderia sp. AU15512; assembly: GCF_002223325.1. Lineage (NCBI taxonomy): Bacteria > Pseudomonadati > Pseudomonadota > Betaproteobacteria > Burkholderiales > Burkholderiaceae > Burkholderia > Burkholderia sp. AU15512. The sequence continues at coordinate 196,393 of NZ_NKEX01000006.1, read as the reverse complement.
ATTATTGAATCGAAATCAGAAACAATCTGATATCGCTTGACATCGATTCCCCGCCGGCTAGATTTAAAAATCAATAATCCGGACATTTGTAGCCGGTCGCTGCGGGGGAACGGCAATGAACAACCTGATCACCGGTACAACCGCAGCATCCGCGTCACCATTGAACGATCGGCGTAACCCGCCATTCGCGGCAATTCGGGGCCGAGAGCGAAACGATTACGAATCCCGGGTCGTGGAGGCCTACCAGGACGACCCGGTGAACTGGAGCAAGGCCATCGGCGATCGCCTCTGGTTCCAGTTCGGCGTCTTTGACCATCCCCAATCGCCGAGGCCGGTCGATCTCGACGAATCCGGCCTCAGGTATTTCGAACGGCAATTGAAGATCGCCGGTCTGGAGACGCCAGGGCGCCAGCCGATCAACCGGGTACTCGATATCGGATGCGGATGGGGAACCGTGCTGCGCGATCTATCCGAGCGGTTTCCCGACTGCCATCGCCTGGACGGCATCAACATCAGCAGCCGCCAGCTCGAATATTGCGCCGAGGTAAACGCCGCGCGGCGATTGTCCGACAGGATCAACCTGTTCCAGTGCAATGCGCTGGACATCGACCTGCTGCCGGATGTCGACCAGCCCTACGACCTCGTGATCATGCGCGGTGTGATCTCCCATTTCCCCTATGATCTCTTCGAAATCGTGATGGCGAAATTGCGTCAGCGGCTGGGCGCAAACGGGACAGTCATCGTTTCGGATAACTTATATAACGTCGACCTCTCCGAATACCGTTCCGATACGCCCGACCTGGTCGACAGGCTCGCATGCAAGTATCGCAAGACCCCCGCGTACCTGCGCCAGGTATTCGAGCAAAGCGGCTTCCGCGTCCAGGACATGCAGGTCCTGCCGAACCGGACAGACGCGACGCGATGGTTGTTGAACGTTCAGGACAACATCGAGCGCCATTTCCCGACGGGCGCGGTCGGCGCGCTGGAGGAACTCCGCGTGATGTGCGAAAGCCTGGCCGTCGCCATCGTGAAGCATCAGGTTTCCATCTATAGCTTCGTGCTCAAGCACGGTCGATGAAGGCCGCCCGTTCCCGCCGCCGGACATCAAGCCCGAGAACCCGCCATGACAGATATTCCCAACTTCGTCCGCAACCTGCCTGGCCTGCCGAAGCCCGGGGAGACAATCTTCCATCCGGACTTCCATCTGCAGTTGAAACCCATGTGGCATCCGCACCATGACGAGGCGGAACGCCGGATCGCGCTCACGGACAGCCCGTACATCCTGGCCTACTACGGCAGCCAGAAGGCCGTCGAACATTATCTGGCGCAAAGCATGCCGTCATTCGGCGGCCTGTGCTATCCGCACACCCTGAACGACAGGATCTACGATCTGGAACGGATGATGAGCATCACCACGCTGATCGACGACACCATCACCAACCCCGCGATGCTGGAGCAGGCGCACAAGCGCTCGACATTGCGCCAGCACTATTTCGATGCAATCGCCGGCATTCGCCCGCCCGACACCGCGCCCATCGCGCAATTGCTGTACGAGGGGCTCTTGCCCGTCAAGACACATCTGGCGTCGAAACCGCGTGTCTGGAAACGCATGGAGGACGCGCTGCATACGCTGATCATCAGGCAGACGGATCCGCTGGCCCTGAAGATGGACGAACTCACATTCGACGCCTACCTCGAGATGCGGCGCATCGACAACTACGGGGAATGGGCAGCCATCATGACGGAGTACGCCATCGACGTCGACATGACCGAGCACCTGGTGGCCGACCGCTCGCTGGCGGAAATGAGAACGGCCGCCATCGATTCGATTACGCTGGTCAACGACCCGTATTCATTCCGAAAGGAAATTCATATCGCCGATTCGGTCAACTCGGTCTGGCTGCTGATGTACAGGGAGGGCCTGAAACTCCAGGATGCGCTGAACAAGCTGGCAACGCTGGTTGCGGAGAACGAGCGCAATCTGATGGCAGCGCGCGATCGCGTCCTTGCCGGCCCGCTCGGGAATCGGGCGGATGTGCGCGCCTACGTGACCGAGCTCGAGCATCTGGCGTCCGGCAATGCGGAATTTCACGCGATCAGCACGCGCTACCATGGCCGGGATTTCAAAGGGAAACGGTTCATTTCCGGTGAGGTGACCATTCGGCCGCTCCCCTCCACGGATGAAGTCGCGGCGGCCGATCTGGCCGGTGTCCGTCCCGCGAATTGAGGCAACCGGATCGGCCACGCAAACGCATCGATACGGTCGAAACAACGGCAAACGGACATGCTTCGCGCTGTCGCGAACACCCGCGCGCGCAATAGCGAGCCGCATGCCTCGCGCCGTTGGTCTGCCGGCATGACCACATCCTCACGGGCCGGTCATCTCAATCTGCGGCACGTATCCGGCCAATCGCCGGACGCTAAGGAGTGAAATGCTGTTTCATGCAGATCGTTATTTCGGCGCTTGATTGGCCGCCGCGACGCAATTTTTTTCATCTTCTTGCTGGAAGCCGGCCACCGGCTGGGGCTCGTCGTGCTGTCGAGCGACAACGAGGCGACGCTGTGGCCGACACCGGGCACCGGGCTGACGCTCGATCCGGCCGGTACGTCGGTGACGGTGCCGCTGGCTTCGTCCTGAGCGGGCATACGCCGCGCGGAACGCGCTTCCGCCGGCGTGCGTCGCTGACACGGCCGAGCGTCCGGCCAGCCTTCAATCGTCGCGGATTGCAAGGCTGGCCGGGCGGCCTGCCCGGCCGGCCGCCGCCGGGCATGGGTCAGGCCCGCCGGCCATTCGGATCGCCCTGACGACTCAAATAATCGATCAGCCACTGCGCGGCGGGACCGCTCGCGCGATCGGCACGCCGGATCAGCGATAGTCCGTATCGGAACGTGCGCCGGTCGGCCAGTTGCACCGGCACGAGACGGCCCGACTGCAGATCGTCCTCGATCAGATGCATCGGCATCGATCCCCAGCCCAGCCCGGCGAGCAGCAACCGATGTTTCGCGCCAAGGTCGGCCACCTTCCAGGTGCGGGTCGCATGGATTCCGAACGATTGCCCGTCGGTGACCTTGCTGCGGTCGGTGAGCACGATCTGCGTATGTTCGCGCGCCTCCGAGAGCGGAATCGGCAGGTCGCGCAACCCGAGCGGATGCATGGGCGCCGCAACGGTCAGCAACTCGATCGCCCCCATCGAGGTCGCGTCGATCGCATCCGGCCAGTTCGGAATCGGGCCGCTGATGCCGAGCGCACAGCCGCCGTCGAGCACCAGCTTCATGACGCCGCCGAGCGCTTCGATCGCCAGGTTGAGTGCGACGGTCGGGAACGCCTCGGCAAACGCCTGCATGCCTTCGACCAGCTTCGGCAACGGAAACATCACGTCGACGGCCAGCGACAGCTCGGCTTCCACGCCGCCCCGCAAACCGGCCGTCTTCGCCTGCAACTGCCCCATCAGCATGTCGAGCCGACGCGCATCGGCGAGCACGACCTCGCCGGCCGCCGTCAGCTGCGGACGGCGTCTGCCGCGTTCGAACAACGGCATGCCCAGCTGTGCCTCGAGGCTGGCGACCGCATAACTCACCACCGATTGCGCCCTGCCGAGCCGACGCGCCGCCCCTGAAAAGCTGCCTGCCTCGACGACGGCGACGAACGCACGAAGCTGATCCAGATTGGGGCTGCGATCCACGATCTATCCAGAAAATTGATTTTAACGATCCATTCTAGCCAATTGTTTGGATCGAAACGATCCCCTACATTCCTGTCACGCCATGTCGATCGCGGCTTCCCCGCGTCGACAATCCCCCGTCAATGTCACAGGAACATGGAACCATGACGACCGACCGCTTTCTCTCGCCGCCCCGGGCGCCTGCGCGTCCGACGCTGTTCGACCCGATCGGACTCGGGCGCATCACGCTCAGGAATCGCATCGTAATGGCGCCGATGACGCGCAGCCGTGCCGGTGCCGGCGACGCGCCCGGCCCGATGAACGCGACCTACTACGCACAACGGGCCTCGGCCGGCCTGATCGTCACCGAGGGCGCGCAGATCTCGCCACAGGGCAAGGGCTATCCGTTCACGCCGGGCATCTACAGCGACGCGCAGATCGCGGGCTGGAAACAGGTGACCGACGCGGTGCACCGTGAAGGCGGCCGCATTTTCGTGCAACTGGCCCATGTCGGCCGCATCGGTCACCCGGACCTGCAGCCGGACGGCGCACGACCGGTCGCGCCGTCGCCGATCCGGCCCGACGGCGACGCGTATACGCCGACCGGCCCGCAGCCGTACCCGGTACCGCGCGCGCTCGAAACCGCCGAATTGCCCGCCATCGTCGATCAATACGTGCTGGCCGCTCGTGCCGCATTGCAGGCCGGGTTCGACGGCGTGGAGATCCACGCCGGCAACGGCTATCTGCTTGACCAGTTCCTGCGCGACGGCACGAACCGCCGGACCGACGACTACGGCGGCACGATCGACAACCGGCTTCGTCTGCCGCTCGAGATCGTGCGCGCAGTCGGCCTCGTTTCAGGCCCCGATCGATTAGGGATCCGTATCTCTCCGGTCACGCCGCATTTCGGTGGAATCGCGGATAGCGATCCGCAAACGCTGTTCGAGCAATTCGCCAACCGGCTGAGCGGCCTCGCGGTCTATCTCCATGTCGTCGAAGGCGTCCCCCAGGCCGCACCGGACGCGGTGCCCGCATTCGACTACGGCGCGCTCAAGCGCGCGTTCGGCGGGCGTTACATCGCGAACAACGGCTATACGAAAGCACGCGCGGAAACGGCGCTTTCCACGGGCCACGCCGATCTCGTGTCGTTCGGCTACCCGTTCATCGCGAACCCGGATCTTGCCGAACGCTTCCGGCACGACCGGCCGCTCGCGCATGCGGACATGTCCATGGCCTATGGCGGCGGCGAAGCCGGCTATACCGACTACCCGCCGTTCCGCGCATGAGCGCGGCCCCGAACCCGAACCGCTGAACACGGCGGCGGATCGCCGATCCGCCGCCTCACGAACGAGGACTCACCATGATTCGATCGATCAACCGCACCCTGTACCGAACCGCTACGCAGGCGCCCGCCGTCAACGCCATCCTGTCCGTCCTGGTGCGCACCCTCATCGCCGGCGTCTACGTCGGCGCGGGCATCAGCAAGATCTTCAACTACGCAGGCACCGAGCAATACATGGCGCACATGGGCGTACCGGGGGCACTGCTGCCGCTCGTGATCTTCGTCGAGGTCGCCGGCGGCCTCGCGTTGATCGCCGGCTTCATGACGCGACTCGCCGCGCTTGGGCTCGCGATCTTTTCGGTCATCGCCGCGGTGATCTTCCATAGCGGCGGCGACCAGACGCAGCAGACCTTCTTCATGATGAACCTGTCGATGACGGGCGGCCTGCTCGCGCTCGTGCTGAATGGCGCGGGCCGCGCCTCGTTCGATCGCGGCGATCGAACGTCCCTGCCGGAGTGATCCGGCCGACGCCGCGTCCTGCCCGACACCTCACACACCCCGGGGGCAACGCCCCCGCATCCAGCGAGATTTTCCCGTGAATACCATGAATGCCATTCAGATCGATCGTTTCGGCGCTCCGTCCGTACTCCGTCCGGTCGTGATCGAGCGCCCGACACCGGCTCCCGACGAAGTCCTCGTGCGCGTGACGCGCATCGGACTGAATTTCGCGGAAACGCTGCAACGCGCCGGTACCTATCCGGGCCCGGCGCCGACTTTGCCGGCGATATTGGGATCGGAAACGGTCGGCACCGTCGAAGCCGTAGGCGCGAACGTGCGGGACTTCCGCGTCGGCGATCGCGTGGCCGCGGCGCTGTTCGGTGCAACGAGCGGAACCGGCGGGTATGCCGAATATGTGACGGTACGCGCTCCGCTGATCGTCGCGATTCCCGACGCCGTTTCGGACGACGACGCCGTCGCGGTCATGCTGCAGGGGCTGGTCGCCCGCATGCTGCTGCGCGAGACGCCGGTGGCCGCACGATCCGTCGCCATCACCGCCGCTGCCGGCGGCGTCGGTTCCATGCTCATCCAGCTGGCGAGACTCGACGGTGCCAGGACGATCGTCGGCCTGGCCGGTTCCACGGAGAAGCTATCGACGGTGCGGGCGCTCGGTGCCGATCAGGCCGTGAGCTATCGCGACGACGCGTGGGTCGATCGACTGGGCGCCGCAACCTGCGGCACGGGCCCCGACGTCGTGTTCGATTCGATCGGTGGCGCCGTGGCCCGCACGCTGGCGTCCAGCCTTGCGCCGCAAGGTCGTTTCGTCGCCTATGGCGCGGCAAGCGGCCAGTTGCTCGCAGTCGACGACAGCCTGATGAACGCGCTCATCTTCGGCTGCCGCTCGCTGTCGGGTTTCGCGTTGCATGCGTTCCTCGCCGATCACGTCGTCCAACAAACGCTCGGCGAGTTGTTCGGCCTGCTGGCCACCGGTGCGCTGAAGCCGCTGATCGGGGGCAGCTATGCGCTCGACGCGATCGTCGACGCGCATGCGGCGCTCGAGTCGGGCGGCACGACCGGCAAGCTCGTGCTGCGTATCGATCGATAGCGCTGCGCATCCGCCCTCGACCGTTGCGTGGCGCCTCTCATGCCGACATCGATCCCGGACGAAACGGTGAACGGCGAATCATCGTCCCGGCGCCGCTCACACCGGCGTCAACACCGGCCGCCCTGAAAAGTGCCGCTCGGCATTGTCGATGAACTGCCGCACCGACCGATCGAGCGCCTCGGGCGACCAACCGCCCATGTGCGGCGTCAGCACGACGCTGTCGAGCTCCGTCAGCGCGCGCGGCGGCTCGGGTTCGCCTTCGTACACGTCGAGCCCCGCGCCCGCGATGCGTCCTTCACGCAACGCGTCCGCCAAAGCAGCGGTATCGACAACGCTGCCGCGTGACACGTTGACGACGAACCCGCCAGGGCCGAGCGCGTCGAGCACCGCGCGATCGATCAGGTGCCGCGTACCCGCGCCGCCCGGCGTTGCGACGATCAGGAAATCGGCCCACTGCGCGAGCGTGTCGACGCGGTCGAAATAGCGGTAAGGGACGTCCTTCTGCGACCGGTTGTGATAACCGATCTCGATGTCGAAGCCGGCCGCGCGGCGCGCGCACTTCTCGCCGATCTTGCCGAGCCCGACGATGCCGAGCTTCTTGCCCGACACGTTCGGCGGCATCGCCAGGCCGTCGCGCCACACGCCCGCACGGGTTTTCGCATCGAGCTGCACGACGTTGCGCACGGTCGCGAGCAGCAGCGCGAACGCATGATCGGCGACGCAATCGTCGTTGGTGCCGGCGCCCGTGACCACGGTCACGCCGCGCGCTTTGGCATGCGCGACATCGATGTGCTCGTAGCCGGCGCCGAGCGCGCTGACGAACGTGAGCTGCGGAAGACGATCGATCTCGGCGGCGGTGAGCCCCGTGCTGCCATTGGTCAGCACCGCGCGTATCGTGCCGCCGTGTTCGGCGATCGCACGTTCGCGTGCGTCGGATGTCGGGGCGTAGCGCACGTCGAACGACGCGGCGATCTCGCGATGCGCGTCGCCGCGCAATGCGATGAGAACCAGCAACTCGGGCTTCATGTCAGGAAGTGTCGGCAAGGCGGGAACGGATTCAGTGTAACAAGCCTGCCACACGGATGCGGGTAATCCCCACATGCGCTGTGGGCACGCCGCCGCACGCGGTTTGCCAAAGCCCGCTCAGTCAAGTAACTTTCGGCGTACGCCCCCGTCCTGGAGATTGGCCCGTATGAAGCTCGCCCTGCCCGCCCGGATCCTGGGCCTCGCGTTCGCCGCCGCCCTCGTCGCGCCCGGCGCGCATGCCGACACGCCCGTCGTGGTGTCGTCGAAGATCGACACCGAAGGCAACCTGCTCGGCAACCTCATCGCGCAGGTGCTGAAGGCCCACGGCATCCCCGTCACCGAAAAGATCGCGCTCGGCACCACGCCGATCGTGCGCAAGGCGCTCACGAGCGGCGAGATCGACGTCTACCCCGAATACACCGGCAATGCCGCGTTCTTCTTCAACAAGGCGGACGATCCGCTGTGGAAGAACGCGAGCCAGGGCTACGACACCGCGAAGCAACTCGACTACGCGGCGAACCATCTCGTCTGGCTCACCCCGGCGCCCGCGAACAACACGTGGGGCGTCGCCGTGCTCGCACCGGTCGCGCAGTCGCAGCACCTGAAGACCTTCTCCGATTTCGGCAAGTGGGTGGCCGGCGGCGGCAAGGTGAAGCTCGCGGCGTCGGCCGAATTCGTGAACAGCGCGTCGGCGCTGCCGTCGTTCGAGAAGGCGTACGGCTTCAAGCTGAAGCCCGACCAGCTCGTCGTGCTGTCCGGCGGCGACACGGCCGCAACCATCAAGGCCGCCGCGAACCAGACCGACGGCGTGAATGCCGCGATGGTCTACGGCACCGACGGCGGAATCTCGTCGAGCGGCCTCGCGGTGCTCGACGACGACAAGCACGTGCAGCCCGTCTATGCCCCCGCGCCGGTGATCCGCGAAGCCGTGCTGAAAGCGCATCCGCAGATCGCCGACTACCTGAAGCCCGTGTTCGCGAGCCTCGACCTGAAGACGCTGCAGACGCTGAACGCGCGCATCCAGATCAACGGCGAACCGGCCGCCGGCGTCGCGAAAAGCTACCTGAAAGCGAAGGGCTTCGTTAAATGACGGGTCGCGCGGCAGCGTCCGCGCGGCGCATCACGGCGGACAAGGTCGGCATCCTGATCGGGGTCCTGACGATCGTCGCCGTGCTCGGCCTGCCGTTCGCGGTGCTGCGGCCGAACCGCATCGCGGCCGGCACCGACCTGTCGGTGTTCGCCGCGCTGCCGGCCCTGCAGGGCGCCGGGCTCGCCGCGCTGTGGATCGTCGGCGCGCTGTGGGCGATGACGGCCAGCCGCCCCGCGTGGCGCCTCATGGCCGGCTGCGCGTGGCTCGCCACGCTCGCGTACGCGGTCGGCGCGGCCGCGACGCACGTCGTCGCGCCTGACGACACGCTCGCCCGCGTATCGCCCTCCTCCGGCGTCTGGCTGCTGCTGTTCGCGTGGGCCGTGCTCGTCGCGGATGCGCTCGCACGGCTCGCATTCGGCCCGTGGCGGCGCCTCGCCGCGCTCGTCGTCGCGATAGCAGCGATTTCGGTGCCGCTCGCGAGCGGCTGGTGGGACGGCCTCTCCGTGATGCGCGAATACGCGGTGCGCAGCGACGACTTCTGGATCGAGGCGATCCGGCACGTGTCGCTCGCCGGTGGCTCGGTGGCCGCCGCGCTCGTCGCGGGCGTGCCGCTCGGCATCGCCTGCGCGCGCATCGCGGCGGTGCGTACCGTCGCGATGCCCGTGCTCAATATCGTGCAGACGATCCCCAGCATCGCGATGTACGGGCTGATGATGGCGCCGCTCGGTTTGCTCGCCGCCCACGTGCCGCTCGCGGCCGCGCTCGGCATCCGCGGCATCGGCGTCGCACCGGCCGTGCTTGCGCTGTTCCTGTATTCGCTGCTGCCGATCGCGTCGAGCGTCGTGGTCGGGCTCGGCCAGGTGCCGCCGCGCGTGACCGAAGCGGCGCGCGCGATGGGCATGACGCGCGCGCAGCGGCTGCTGCGCGTCGATCTCGTGCTCGCGCTGCCCGTGATCCTGAGCGGCGTGCGCATCGTGCTCGTGCAGAACATCGGGCTGACCGCGGTCGCCGCGCTGATCGGCGGCGGCGGCTTCGGCACCTTCATCTTCCAGGGGATCGGGCAATCGGCCGCCGATCTCGTGCTGCTCGGCGCGATCCCGACGATCGCGCTCGCGCTGGTGGCGGCCGTCATATTCGAAGCCGCGACCACGCTCGCGAAGGGGCGTGCAGGATGATCGAGATCGAACGTGCGGGCAAACGCTTCGGCGATATCGTCGCCGTCGACGACGTCTCGCTGACGATCGAGCGCGGCACGATCACCGCGCTCGTCGGTGCATCGGGCAGCGGCAAGTCGACGCTGCTGCGCATGATCAACCGGCTGATCGCGCCCACCAGCGGCACGATCCGCATCGACGGCGTCGATACGGCCACCGTGGCGCCCGAGCAGCTTCGCCGCGGCATCGGCTATGCGATCCAGGGGCACGGGCTGTTTCCGCACTGGAGCGTCGCGCGCAACATCGCGACCGTGCCGCGCCTGCTCGGCTGGCCGGCCGATCGCATCGACTCGCGCGTGAACGAATTGCTCGACCTGTTCCATCTCCCGCCGGCCGAGTTCGCGGGCAAGCTGCCGCACGAACTGTCGGGCGGCCAGCAGCAGCGCGTCGGCGTCGCGCGCGCGCTCGCGGCCGAGCCCGCGATGCTGCTGATGGACGAGCCATTCGGCGCGCTCGACCCGATCATCCGCAACAAGGCGCAGGACGACCTGTTTGCCTTGCAGCGCCGCCTCGGCATCACCGTCGTGATCGTCACGCACGATATCGAGGAAGCGCTGAAGCTCGGCGACACGATCGCGGTCATGGACGGCGGCCGGCTGCTGCAGGTCGCAACGCCGGCCGAGATTCTCGGCAAGCCGGCAGCCGGCGTCGTCGAACAGCTGGTCGCCGGCGTCGACCGGCCGCTGCGCCTGCTCGCGCTGACGCCGATCGACGCGGTGGCCGAACCCGGTCATGCCGACGGCGAACCGATCGCCGCGACGCGCACGCTGCGCGATGCGGTGTCGGAGCTGCTGTGGCGCGGTGTCGATGTGCTTCCAGTGGAAGATGGCGACGGCCGCAACAAGCGCCGCATCACGCTCGATGCGATCCGTGCGCACGCAAGGAAGCCCGCATGACGACGCACGGCAGCACGCGGCCCGGGCGGTCGGCACTTCCCGCCTACCTCGCACGCGCGGCCGCGCTCGCACTGCTGCTCGTGCTGCTGTTGCGACCCGCCTGGCTGCAAGGCTTGTTCGCGCCGTTCGCCGACAACGGCGCGCCAGTGATCTACGATCGCGCGAGCCTGCTCGACCTCACGCTCGCGCATCTCGGCACGGTCGCGTTGTCGAGCGTGATCGGCACGATCGTCGCGGTCGCGGCCGGTATCGCGGTCACGCGGCCGTGGGGCGCGGATTTCCTGCCGGTCGCGCGCAGCGTCGTCGACATCGGCCAGACCTTCCCGCCCGTCGCGGTGCTCGCGCTCGCGGTGCCGGCCGTCGGCTTCGGCCTGAAGCCCGTGCTGATCGCGCTCGTGCTGTATGGGCTGCTGCCCGTGTTCGAAAGCACGATCGCGGGGCTCGAGGACGTGCCGCGCGACGTCGTCGATGCCGCGCGCGGGATGGGGATGAGCGGCTGGCAGCAACTCGTGTCGGTCGAGCTGCCGCTCGCGTTTCCGGTGATCGTCAACGGCGTGCGGCTCGCGGTCGTGATCAATCTCGGCACCGCGACGATCGGCTCGACGGTCGCCGCGCGCGGGCTCGGCGACGTCATCATCGCGGGGCTGCAGACGTCGAATACCGCGTTCGTGCTGCAGGGCGGCGTGATCGTCGGGCTGCTCGCGGTGCTCGTCAGCGATGCGATCGGCGCGATTGCACGGGTGGCGGCCGCACGGCGCGCGTAGAAGCCGTTGCGCGATTTTTAGAAGGGGGAAACCATGACCGTTTCGGATACCGGCCCGTTTTTTCATGGCACGAAAGCGGATTTGCGGATCGGCGACTTGCTGACGGCAGGCTTCCGATCGAATTATCGCGACGACGTCGTGATGAATCACATCTACTTCACGGCTTTGCCCAAAGGCGCCGGCCTGGCGGCGGAAATGGCCAAAGGCGACGGCCGGCCGCGGGTCTATATCGTCGAACCCACCGGCGAATTCGAAAACGACCCGAACGTCACGGACAAGAAATTCCCGGGCAATCCGACGCGATCGTATCGAAGCACATCGCCTTTGAAGATCGTCGGCGAACTCGATCGCTGGGAACCCTACGATCCGGCGTTCATCCAGCAGCTCAGAATCCGCATCGAAACCGGCACCGGCGAGATCATCAACTAGCGTTCGTCCGGACTCCGATGCGTGTCCGTGCAACGATCGGCGCCTCGATCGGCCCGCCGCGACACAAGCCTACATGCCGCTTTCATTCGAACCGGCACTCGACCACCGGTCGCGATTGGCCGATATACTAGGCGCCTTCCCATTCCCCGCACTCCACCATGCGACGGTTTCTCTGGCTGATCGTGCTTTCGCTCGGCATCGCGCAACAGGCGTCGGCGCAGCAAGCGCCCGCACTGCCTGCGTCCGCGCCCGAAGCAGCCGCATCGGCGCCGTCCGTCGCATCCGCGCCGCTCGCCGACGCCAACGATCAGCCGAACGAAGCAAACCGCCGCATCACGTCCTACCTGACGAAGAAGTTCGGCGTCGCGAAGGAACGGGCCGCGAAGCTCGCCGATATCGTGAGCGTCACTGCGACGAAATATTCACTGCCTCCCGCACTCGTTTACGCCATTATTTCGATCGAATCTCGCTTCCAGGAAAAGGCGCGCGGCCAGCATGGCGCGACCGGGCTGATGCAGGTCGTGCCGACCGCGCACCGCGGCCTGGTGCGCAACGTGAAGGACCTGACCGACCCGAACGCGAACGTCGAAGTCGGCTCCGCGATCCTGTCGGGCTACGTGAGGGCGGCCGGTGGCGACGTGCGGGCCGGACTGAGGAGCTACAGCGGCGGTTCGAACGCGTATGCGGCGAAGGTGATGCAGCGCGTCGATTCGTTCCGCTTCGTGCTTGAACCTGACGACGATGCGAAAGCCTCAAGTCCTGCGAATTCCGCGAACGATGCGAAGGCCCGCATGGTGCCGGTCAGCGAAAAGACGAGCCCGACGTCGGCCCGCGGCAACTAGTCCCCCCTTCGTTCGACGCGCATGCGCCACGCCCCCCGCTTCCTTGCCGTCGCCGCGCTGGCGATCGGCCACACCACCGCGTTTGCCGCCGTCGATTGCGAGAAACACGCGCTGACGATGAACGACGTACGGACCTGCGTACTCGGTCAGAACGATCAGGCCGTCGAGCGCGCATACCGGTCGCTCGAGCACAAGCTCAAGCAGCGCAACCCCGATGCCGCCAGCGCGCTCGCGAAGTCGCAGGCAAGCTGGACCCGCTTCGCCGACGACACCTGCGACTACGTGAAAGCCGCCAATCCGCAGCAGATGATCCCGGAAGACGCGCGGATGAACTGCTGGGTCGATTTCAGCCAGGCGCGCGTGCGCATCCTGAAGAAATGGGAAGCGCAGCTGGACGCACCGTCGCCGCCGGCGCAGAACTGAACGACGAACGGCTACCCGCCCGTCACGCCTGCGCGAAACGCTCCCGCAAGAACTCGATGAAATGCTGCGTCTTCGCGGGCAGCAGCCGCGTTTCCGTCATCGCGTAGACCGCAATCGGCTCGCCTTCCCATGCGGGCATCACGCGGCGCAGCCGGCCGGCGGCCAGATCGTCCGCGACGATCGCTTCGGACAGCACGATGATGCCCGCATCGAGCGTGGCCAGGCGCCGCAACATGCCGACGCTGTTTCCCGCGAAGCGGCTGCTCACCGGTACCGCGACGGTGTGCGTGCCGTCGTGCAGCGTCCACGTGCCGGCCCTCGCCAGGCTGAGGCACGCGTGCCGCGCCAGGTCGTCCGGCGTGCGCGGCTCGCCCTCGCGCGCGAGATAGCCGGGCGACGCATACAGGTAGTTCCCGAGCGTGGCCAGCCGGCGCGCGATCAGTTGAGAATCGTCGGATTCGCCCAAGCGGATCGCCACGTCGAACGGTTCGCTCACCAGATCGACCCGCCGTGACGTCAGCTCGAAATCGAATGTCAGCTTCGGGTAACGCGTCGAGAACTCGACGATCAGCGGCGCCAGGTAGGTCACCGCGAAATCGACCGGAAACGATGCGCGCAGCACGCCGGTCGGCTCCGCCAGCAACCCGCCGAGTTGCTCGTGCGCGAGCCGCGCCTCGTCGACGATGCGCTTGCAGCGCTCGAAGTAGAGCTGGCCGGCCTCGGTCAGTTCGATCCGGCGCGTCGTGCGATGCAGCAGCCGCAGCCCGATCGCCTTCTCCAGCGCGCTGATGCGCCGCGACAGCGTCGAGTTCGGCATCCCCAGCGTCTCGGCCGCACTGCGAAAACCCTTCGCCTTCACGACTTCGACGAACAGCGCCATGTCGTTCAGTAGTTCCATGCCCACTGCTCCATCAATGGATCAATGTTATCCAGATTACCCGGTTTATCCCGAAAAGGAAGCAATGGATGATGGGTGCGTGGAGGCGAGGTCGGCACACCCGTGCGCGGCCGGCGCCCGAGGGGGCACCGACCCGGTGCCACCATCCCGACTCTCGAGGAGCTGACGCATCATGAGCCAACTGTTCACCCCGGTCCGCGTGGGCCGATATACGCTGGAAAACCGCCTGGTCATGGCGCCGATGACCCGCAGCCGCGCCGCCTTCGACGGCACGCCCGGCGAATGGGCCGCCGAGTATTACGCGCAGCGATCGAGCCTCGGCCTGATCGTCAGCGAAGGCACGCAGCCGTCGGACGACGGGCAAGGCTACCTGACGACGCCCGGCATCCATACCGACGCGCACGTCGCCGGCTGGAAGGCGATCAGCGACCGCGTGCATGCCCGCGGCGGCCGGTTGTTCATCCAGTTGATGCACGTCGGGCGCATGTCGCATCCCGACAATACGCCGCATCACCGGCAGGCCGTCGCGCCGTCGGCGATCGCGCCGAATGCGCAAATGTTCACGATGAAGGGGATGCTGGACATCCCCGCGCCGCGCGCGCTGACGCTCGACGAAGTGCGCGAGACCGTGAACGACTTCCGCATCGCCGCGCGCCGCGCGATCGAGGCGGGTGCCGACGGTGTCGAGATCCACGGCGCGAACGGCTACCTGATCCAGCAGTTCTTCGCGCCGAATGCCAACACGCGCACCGACGCGTACGGCGGCTCGATCGAGAACCGCGCGCGCTTCGCGATCGAGGTCGCCACGGCGATCGCCGACGAGATCGGCGCGGATCGCACGGCCATCCGCGTATCGCCCGGCAATACGCTGGGCGGCCTCGACGAAGGTGCGGAAGGGCCGGACCTGTATCGCCACCTCGCGACGGAACTCGACCGGCTCGGCCTCGCCTACCTGCACGTGATGCATCAGGGCAACGAAGCGCTGCTGGCCGACCTGCGCGCGCGCTGGAGCGGCACGCTGATCCTGAACCGTCCGGGCCGCACGCGCGACGCGATCGGCACGGACGTGACGTCGGGGCTGGCCGATCTCGAAGCGTACGGGCAGATGGTGCTGGCGAATCCGGATTTCGTGACGCGGGTGAAGACCGGCGCGCCGATGAACGACGCGCGGCGCGAGACATTCTTCGGCGGCGATGCGCGCGGGTATGTCGACTATCCGGCGCTGGATGGGGCGGCTGCAGCTTGACGCCTCGGCTCAGGGCGATCGCAACGACAGGCTGGAACGGATGTCGCTGCGATCGCCCGGTGAATGCCCGATTTCAAAGCAGATCGATGTTCACCTTGGACACCAGAGGCGCAATACGCAGCACGCGGTCGGCCTGGGTACACACGTACTCCGAAATATTGCCTACCCATCCACGTTCGTCGCCCACGTAAATGTCGGACGCCGCCAATTCAGGTGCCAGCTTCTTCGCCAGGCTCGCCATCTTCGACATTTCGCGCGCGACGAACGACGGCCGAATCTGTGTGCGATGCGCAAAATCCGCGAGCGCGAACGCGGTCAGTTCCTCCGTGCGAAACACATCTCCATAAGCCATCGCCATATCCTGGACGTACGTGTCGCCATACACGTTGACGCAAACGAGGTCGTAAAGCGGCGCCGGCGCAAGCCCGCCACCGCTGACGAAAAACGAGATGTTCTTGCCATGAGCGTCGCTGTTGCCGATCAGCAGTTGCAGCAGGGCCCAGCGCAGCATGGCCGTGCGCGCGGCTGCCGGGGCCTCGAGATACGGCGTCAGCGAGAACAGCTTCTCGAAGCTCACGCCTTCGCGAATATTGCGCACGTCCGCGTTGTTACCGAGGTTGCGCTCGTACTTGAGCGTTGCCGGCAAGTCCAATGCCTGGCACCCGTCGATGACATGAAGGCGCCGCACCGCACTGACGCGCGTCGGATCGTCCGGCTCGGTCGTGACGATCCGGTCGAAGCGCTCGATGAGCAGAATGGGTTCCGGGATGCGGCGAATCTCGACGGGCGCCACTGGCAGCCCCATTCTCGCGGCCAGTGACATGCAGAAGTGCTCATTGGCGACCATGAACGGCGCATGCGGGTTGCCCGACTCCGGCTTCAGAATGTGCGTGCTGCTGAGCGCCCCTTCGACGAGTGCAACTTGCTCCCCCTCGACCAGCACCTGCAGTTTGTCCTGATGGCCGGCAATCGACAGACGAACCTGGCCGTCCCATACCGGAAACGGAATCGCGTCACGCTTGCGAATGCGGTCGGTCAACTCTTCCGCGGATATCACGCGACGTTCGGACTCAAGGGCTGCCGGGGCCTGTGCATTCTCTCCGTCGTCCGGCAGGAAACTCAGCGCACCGACCGGCTCCTTGCCGAGCATCCGGATCAAGCCGAAAACGTTGTCCTTCGATAGCTGATACATCGCCGCGGCCACGTCGAGCGCACGCCCCTCGGGCAACAGATTGCCGATGAAGCGCTGCACCGCGCCCGCAGGTAGCGAACGACCGTCGAGCGGAATGCACGGCGACAACGCGAACGCATCGGCGCGCGCCTGCCACGCCGGGTCATACGAAAAACCGTAGTCATCCTGACGGGCGTCGTAAGTCAGTTGCCCGACGGGGGAACCGTTGGTCGAGATGCGCAGGCGATGAACCATCACGCGCCCTCCCGCGACTCCGCCGGAACAGTCGGCTCGGCAAGTTCATGCAATGCCTTGCGAGCGACGGGCACTTCGCGCTTCGGTACGACGAGCAAATTGAGTCCCAGACCGTCGAGCACCTTGAACAACTTGTCGAGGCTCACCGCCCGGCCGTTTTCGAGCCGCGACAGCACGTCCTTTGAGACGCCGAGCATGTCGGCTGCGTCGTCGATCCGCATCTGGTTCTGCGCCCGCCGGTTGCGGACGAGCGCACCCAGCGCCGCGAGATCCTGCGCGAGCGGGTCGGGTGATGCAATCGGGCGGGGTAAGGTGCGGGCCATAATTCCGGGATACCAGGAACAAAACGCCGACGAACGGGTTTCGACGGCATTGTTACGAGAATATCGGAATTATAGGCTTGAATGTCAGCGCCGGCCAATTGTTCTCATATTTCAGGAACAAACGCCAACATGCTCACAGTCGACGCATTATTCTCATATTTCAGGAACTATACAGACCAGCAAGTGCCACGGCCGGCAGCCGACCGGCATCGTTTCGATGCGCTCGTCGGCCGCCTCTCCTGCGTCAAAACTGCCCCGCCGCCCCCGTCCACCGCAGGAAATCCCCGCGCGTCCAGTCCAGCGACACGCCGACCCGCTTCGTGCCGGGTCGGATCTTCGGCTTGTACACCGACAGCGTCAGCGACTCCAGCGCCGGCCACTCACGGAACGACAGCACCGCGATATCGGCGACGAGCGTCTCGAGCAGCCGCGTATGCGGCTTGTGCGACAGGAACGCGGCAAGGCGCGCGCAATAGCCGTCGTAATCGATCCACTCGCCCTGCTCGCTCGGCTCGCACCGGTAGCCGAGCCGTGCATCGATCACGATCGGCTGCGGTGCTTCATGCTCGTGCGCATGAATGCCGATCCGCGCGGGCACCTTCAGTTCGTCGACGAACACGCTCCAGCCGCGCCCGCGCAGGCGCGGCGCGTCGATCGCCACGAACGGTTCGTCGAACGGCTTCATGATGCGAGCGGCGCGGCCGCGTCGAGCATGATGCGCACGAAGTAGTCGGCGAAGCTGCGGCGCACGACGATCTCGAACGCATCGTCACCGGTCGGGATCAGCACGATCGACGACTTGAAGTAATGCGACTGCGCGCACTGGCCCGGCTTGAACGCACGCGGATGGAGATCGAGCGGGCAGCCGCGGGCGAGCACGTCGCGCACGCGTTCGCCGCTGATCTCGACCACCGTATAGCCGCTGCCGACGTCGACGGCCGCCGAATACGTGCCCTGCACGGCTTCCGCGAGCTTCGCTTCGAGCACGCCGGCCGGCACGGGCCCGTTCGAGCGCACGAGCCACTCGTCGGGGCCGAGCCACAGCACGTCGTACTCGGCGCCGCGCGCGACCGTGTTCGGCGCCGCGGGCGGCCGGCAGCCGACCACGCGCTCGAACGCGCTCACGAACGCCGGATCGCTCAACTCGCCGCGCACGTTGACGAGATCGAGGAACGGCCGCTCGCGCAGCGTGAACTCCTTCGAGGCGCGCGCCTGGTGCGGCTTCAGCACGTCGGCCGCGCCGACGAACGGCGATTCAAGCGTCACGCCGCCCGCGCCCGCCACCTGCGTCTGGTTTCTGGTTTCATTCCACATGCTGGCGCACCCCTTCGGTATCGTAGAAAACCGGGCTCGAGATCTTCGCGGTGATGCGGCGGCCGTTGGCCAGCGGAATCACGACGCTCTCGCCCATCTTGTTCAGGCCGCCCTTCACCACCGCGAGCGCGATCGAGCGCTTCAGGATCGGGCTGTAATAGCTCGACGTCACGTGGCCGAGCATCGGCGTCGGATCGACCGCCGACACCTGCGTGTCCTTCGCGATGATCTGCGCGCCTTCCGGCAGCACGAACTGTTCGTCCTCGGTCAGCAGGCCGACGAACTGCTTGCGGCCTTCCTTCGCGGTGTCCGAACGCGAGAGCGAACGCTTGCCGAGGAAGTCCTTCGACTTCGCGACGACGCCGCCCATCCCGAGGTCGTACGGCGTGATCGAGCCGTCGGTATCCTGGCCGACGATGATGTAGCCCTTCTCCGCGCGCAGCACGTGCATCGTCTCGGTGCCGTACGGCGTGATGTCGAACTCGGCCCCGGCCGCCATCAGCGCTTCCCACACCGCGCGGCCCGCGTTCGCCGGCACGTTCACTTCATAGGCCAGTTCGCCCGAAAAGCTGATCCGCATCACGCGCGCCTTCGCACCCGCGACGGTGCCGTTCCGGTAGCTCATGAACGGGAACGCCTCGTTGCCGAAGTCGATGTCCTGGCACACCTTCTGCACGACCTTGCGGCTCTTCGGGCCGA
Organism: Burkholderia sp. AU15512; assembly: GCF_002223325.1. Classification (NCBI taxonomy): domain Bacteria; kingdom Pseudomonadati; phylum Pseudomonadota; class Betaproteobacteria; order Burkholderiales; family Burkholderiaceae; genus Burkholderia; species Burkholderia sp. AU15512. Next base: position 177,256 of record NZ_NKEX01000006.1, on the reverse strand, counting down.
CCACCGCGAACGTCGCCCAGTGATCGGTGACCGACGACAGTCGCACCTTCATGTCGGGCCATTCGGTCTGCAGCCAGCGTTCGAGCCACGTGAGCACGCGCGCCGCGCCGCCCGTCGTGGTCGTCATCATGAAATGCTGGTCGGCGAGGCGCACCGTCACGCCGTCGTCGAACACCATCCCGTTCTCGTCGAGCATCAGCCCGTAGCGGCACTTGCCCACTTCGAGCTTGTTCCACGGGTTCGTGTACATCCAGTTCAGCAGCTTCACCGCGTCCGGGCCCTGGATGTCGATCTTGCCGAGCGTCGACGCGTCGAGGATGCCGACGCTGTTGCGCACCGCGAGGCATTCGCGCTTCACGGCCGCATGGAGATCCTCGCCGTTCTTCGGGAAGTACCACGGCCGCTTCCAGTTGCCGACGTCCTCGAACAGCGCGCCGTGCTCGACGTGCCACTCGTGCACGCAGGTCTTGCGGATCGGGTCGAGGAAATCGCCGAGCTCGCGGCCCGCGAACGTGCCGAACGACACGGGCGTGTAGTTCGGGCGGAACGTCGTCGTGCCCGTTTCCGGAATCGTCTTGCCGAGCGCGCCCGCGAGGATCGCCATCCCGTTGATGTTGCCGAGCTTGCCCTGGTCGGTGCCGAAACCCATCGCCGTGTAGCGCTTCACGTGCTCGACCGACTCGAAGCCTTCGCGTGCGGCCAGCAGGATGTCCGCGGCCGACACGTCGTTCTGGAAGTCGACGAACTGCTTCGGCCCGCGTGCCGCAGCTTCGCGGCTGCCGACCAGCCACAGCGGCTGCAGTGCGCCTTCGACGGTTTCCGCGACCTGCGGCGCGACCGCGCGCTGCTCGGCGGTGAAACCCGCTGCCTTCGCGGCTTCCACGCCCGCATCGACCGCGAGTCGCAGCGCACGGGCCAGGCCGAATTCGCCGGCCGCGGCACCGATGCTCGCTTCCGCCTGCACGGGCTTGCCCGGCAGGAAGCACGCCTTCTCGTCGTTCCAGCAGGCCTTGCCGCCCGACTGCGCGAACAGGTGCAGCACCGGGCTGAAGCCACCCGACATCGCGACGAGGTCGCACGGCAGCGTCTGCAGCTTGCCGCCGGTCTGGCCGTTCGAGTAGGACGCGACGTCGACCGACGATACGCGCCACTTGCCCGATGCGCCCGTCACGACCGCGCCGCTCATCACCGTCACGCCCTGCCGCTTCGCGGCGGCCGGCAGCGCGCCGTTCGACGATGCGCGCGAATCGACGACCATCACCTTCGCGCCGCACGCCTTCAGGTCGAGCGCGGTCTGGTACGCGCGATCGTTGTTCGTGAACACGACCGCGTTGCGGCCCGGCAGCACGCCGAAGCGATGCACGTAGGTGGACACCGCGCCGGCGAGCATCACGCCCGGCAGGTCGTTGTTGCCGAACACGATCGGCCGCTCGTGCGCGCCGGTCGCGAGGATCACGCGCTTCGCGCGGACCTTCCACAGCAGCTCGCGCGTGCCCTTGCGCATCGACACCGGCAGGTGATCGGTCAAACGCTGCGTGACCGTCACGAGGTTGTGGTCCTGGTAGCCGAACGCGGTGCTGCGCGACAGGATCGTCACGTCGGGCAGCTTGCGCAGCTCGGCCTCGATCTTCTCGACCCACTGCAGCGCGGGCTTCGCGTCGATCTCGGCGCGGCACGACAGCAGGCTGCCGCCGAGCTCGCGCTGGTCGTCGACGAGGATCACGCGCGCGCCGGCCGTGGCCGCCGCATGCGCGGCCGCGAGGCCCGACGGGCCACCGCCGACCACGAGCACGTCGCAGTGCGCATAGCACTTGTCGTAGCGATCGGCGTCGAGCGCTTCCGGCGCCTTGCCGAGGCCGGCGGCTTCACGGATCTTCTCTTCGTACTTCGGCCACATGTTGCGCGGCCACATGAAGGTCTTGTAATAGAAGCCGGCCGGCAGGAAGCGCGACAGCTTCTGGTTGATCGCGTACTTGTCGTTCTCGAGCGACGGCTCCGCGTTCACGCTCGTTGCGACGAGCCCCTGGTACAGCTCGATCTCGGTCGCGCGCGCGTTCGGCACCGTGTACGGGCCCGATTCGAGCTGCACGACGGCGTTCGGTTCCGCGACGTCGGCCGTCACGATCCCGCGCGGGCGGTGGTACTTGAAGCTGCGCGCGACGAAGTGCACGCCGTTCGCGAGCAGCGCGGACGCGAGCGTGTCGCCCTGGAAGCCCTGATACGTGCGGCCGTTGAACGTGAAGGTCAACGGAATCGCGCGATTGATGCGGCCACCGGTGCCGAGGCGGTCTTTCTGGCTCATTTGCTCGTGCCCTCTTCGTGTGCGTTGCCGGCAGCTTCGCCACCGAACTTTTCGTAGCCCTTGATATCGTAGGTCACCGTGTCGCGGGTGGCCTTGAACCAGCGGCGGCAGCCCTGCGTGTGCAGCCACTGCTCCTTGTGCAGCCCGCGCTTGTTCTCGCGCATGAACACGTACTCGCCCCATTCGCGGTCGGTCATGTTCTCGTTGTTCACGGGGCGCACGATGTCGGCTTCACCGCCGCACGAGAACTCGGATTCGGCGCGCGGCCCGCACCACGGACATTCGATCAGCAACATGTTTCTTTCTCCTGTGTCTGGGCGGTAGCGGTCAGTGCGCGACGGCGGCAGCGCCGTGCTCGTCGATCAGGTGGCCCGTGTAGAAACGGTCGAGCGCGAACGGCGCGTTCAGCGGGTGCGGTTCGTCGCGGGCGATCGTGTGCGCGAACACCCAGCCCGAGCCGGGCGTCGCCTTGAAGCCGCCGGTGCCCCAGCCGCAGTTGAAATAGAGGCCCTTCACGTCGGTCTTGGTGATGATCGGGCACGCGTCCGGCGACACGTCGACGATGCCGCCCCACTGGCGGTTCATCCGCACCCGCGAGAACACCGGGAACATCTCGACGATCGCCTGCAGCGTGCTTTCGATGATGTGGAAGCTGCCGCGCTGGCCGAAGCCCGTGTACTGGTCGATGCCGGCGCCGATCACGAGGTCGCCCTTGTCGGACTGGCTGATGTACGCGTGCACCGCGTTCGACATGATCACCGAGTTGACGACCGGCTTGATCGGCTCGGACACCAGCGCCTGCAGCGGGTGGCTCTCGATCGGCAGGCGCACGCCGGCCATGTCGGCGAGCGTCGTCGTGTTGCCGGCCGCAACCACCGCGACCTTCTTCGCCTTGATGAAACCCTTCACCGTATCGACGCCGACCACCGCGCCGCCTTCGCGGCGAATGCCCGTCACCTGGCAGTTCTGGATGATGTCGACACCGGCGCGATCCGCGCCGCGCGCGAAGCCCCAGGCAACCGCGTCGTGACGCGCCACGCCTGCACGGCGCTGGATCGATGCGCCGAGCACCGGGTAGCGGCTGTTCAGGTTGATGGTCGGCTCGATTTCCTTGATCTGCGCGGGCGTCAGGAATTCGGCGTCGACGCCGTTCAGCCGGTTCGCGTTCACGCGGCGCTCGGTGTCACGCACGTCCTGCAGCGTGTGCGCCAGGTTCATCACGCCGCGCTGGCTGAACATCACGTTGTAGTTCAGGTCCTGCGACAGCCCTTCCCACAGCTTCATCGCCTTCTCGTACAGCGCGGCCGATTCGTCCCACAGGTAGTTCGAGCGGACGATCGTCGTGTTGCGCGCGGTGTTGCCGCCGCCGATCCAGCCCTTCTCGAGGATCGCGACGTTCGTGATCCCGTGCTCCTTCGCGAGGTAGTAGGCAGTCGCGAGGCCGTGGCCGCCGCCGCCGACGATCACGACGTCGTATTCCTTCTTCGGTTCCGGGCTCTTCCACTGCTTTTCCCAGTTCTCGTGATACGAGAGGCCGTTGCGGAACAGGCTGAATATCGAGTAGCGGCTCATGTGAGTGATCCTTCGTTTAGCATTCGATGACGTTCACGGCCAGACCGCCGCGCGACGTTTCCTTGTATTTCGTCTTCATGTCGGCGCCCGTCTCGCGCATCGTCTTGATGACCGAATCGAGCGACACGTAGTGCTGGCCATTGCCCTTGAGCGCCATGCGCGATGCGTTCAGCGCCTTGATCGCGCCCATCGCGTTGCGCTCGATGCACGGGATCTGCACGAGCCCGCCGACCGGGTCGCAGGTCATCCCGAGGTTGTGCTCCATGCCGATCTCGGCCGCGTTCTCGACCTGGTCGGGCGTGCCGCCCATCACCGCGGCGAGCGCGGCCGCGGCCATCGAGCACGCGACGCCCACTTCGCCCTGGCAACCCACTTCCGCGCCGGAGATCGACGCGGTTTCCTTGTAGATGATCCCGATCGCCGCGGCCGTCATCAGGAATTCGACGATGCCGGCTTCGTTCGAGCCCGGCACGAACTTCACGTAGTAGTGCAGCACCGCGGGAATCACGCCGGCCGCGCCGTTGGTCGGCGCGGTGACGACCCGGCCGCCCGCCGCGTTCTCCTCGTTGACGGCCATCGCATACAGGTTGACCCAGTCGAGCATCGACAGCGGGTCGCGCAGCGACTCTTCCGAACGCGCGCGCAGACGATTGTTCAGCTCGGCCGCGCGGCGCTTCACGCGCATCGGGCCCGGCAGGTCGCCCTCGACCTTGCAGCCGCGCTCGACGCAGGCGGCCATCGTGCGCCAGATCGCGAGCAGCCCGGCGCGCACTTCGTCGGCGGGACGCAGCGCGCATTCGTTGCGCATCATCAGCTCGGCGATCGACAGCCCGTGCTCGCGGCACTGGCGCATCAGGTCGTCGCCGGTGCGGAACGGATACGGCACCTCGACCGCCGCGCGCACGCCGTTCACGCGATCGCCGTCGCGGTTCACGACGAAGCCGCCGCCGACCGAGTAATACTCTTTCTCGACGAGCAACTGGCCGTGCTCGTCGAATGCCTGGAAGCGCATCCCGTTCGGGTGCACGATGCTCGTGCCGCTCATCAGCTTGCGATAGAAGCCGATGTGCTCTTTTTCCTCGAAACGGACGGTCTGCTTGCCGAGCAGCGACAGCGCCTTCTCCGCGCGGATCGCGGCGAGCCGCGGCTCGATCAGGTCCGGATCGATCGTGTCGGGCAGGTGGCCCTCGAGACCGAGCAGCACGGCCTTGTCGGTGCCGTGGCCCTTGCCGGTCGCGCCGAGCGAGCCGTATAGTTCGACCCGCACGCGGCGCACGAAACCGAGCAGGTTCGCGTCCTCCACGTGCGACGCGAAGCGGCACGCGGCGATCATCGGGCCGACCGTATGCGAACTGGACGGGCCGATGCCGATCTTGAACAGGTCGAAGACGCTGACGTTCATCTGGCTTCCTCTGGGTGGGACACACGTGAAATGACGTTGGCGCCAGTACATCAAAGCGTAAAATCGGCCGATAGAACAAAAACGGCATCGGCGTGGGATACCGCCGCCAAGCGCCCCGCCGGCAGGCCCGAAAGTGCGTTTTGGCGATGGTTCGCGACGGAAAACCACAAGTCGTGCCGGAACCGATCAGCGACGCTGGCTGCATCCGCCCCGCCCGGCCGCCGTACCCGCATGACCCGTATCAACAGACTGAGTGAGACCGCCCGCCCGGCGTGAAGAGATTGGCCGCGATGACAACCGACGTACCCGCTTCCCCCCTCGCAGAACCCGCGCCGCGGCGTATCCGCTTCGGCATCGTGCTGCTGCCGAACTTCACGCTGACGGCCTTCTCCGGCTTCGTCGACATGCTGCGGCTGTCGGCGGACGACGGCGACTACAGCAAGCCCGTGCGCTGCGCGTGGAGCGTGATCGGCGAGACCCTCGCGCCGGTGCGCGCAAGCTGCGGGATCCAGATCACGCCGTGGGAAACGTTCGACGCGGCCGAGCCGTTCGACTATGTGGTGGTGGTCGGCGGGCTGCTGCATTCGGGGCCGCAGGCGGGCCCCGAGACACTCGACTTCATCCGCCGCGCGGCGGCGGGCGGCGCGACGGTCGTCGGCATCTGCACCGGCGTGTTCACGCTGATGCGGGCCGGCGTGCTCGACGGCTACCGCACCTGCGTGAGCTGGTTCCACTACTGGGATTTCATCGAGCGCTTTCCGGCCGCCGATCCCGACCTGCTGATCGCCGACCGGCTGTTCGTGATCGACCGGCGCCGCATCACCTGCTCGGGCGGCCGCGCGTCGATCGACGTCGCCGCCGCGATCCTGCTGCGCCATTTCGATCACGCGACCGTGCAGAAGGCGCTGCGCATCCTGCTGGTCGGCGAGATGCAGAAAGGCAATGCGCCGCAGCCGCATCCGCCGGGCCTCGAGCCGGCGACGCACCCGAAGGTCAAGCGCGCGATTCTCCTGATGGAACAGCATGTCGGGCGGGCGCTGTCGCTCGACGAGCTTGCGAGCAAGCTCGATTTGTCGACGCGGCAGCTCGAGCGGCTGTTCAAGGCGGAAACGGGCAAGAGCCCGCAGGCGTTCGCGAAGCAGGTACGGCTGCGCACGGCCGCGTGGCTGCTGACGAGCTCGGACCGCACGGTGGCCGATATCGCGTCGAGCTGCGGATTCGCGGATGCGTCGCACCTCGGGCGCGAATTCCGCAAGCAGTTCGGCGTGCCGCCTGCGACGTATCGGGAGCGTGGCGGGGAAGTGGCGGAAGCCGGCGCGGCAATCGCGGCGGACGCCGTCGAGGACATCGCCGACTGACGGCGACGGGCCCCCGCTCCTTTTCCAGCCGATCGCGACACGACACTCGAACACATCGGTTTCGATTCAATTGGAACCGGTTTCAATCAACTTAACCGACGTTGCGCTCCACTCACCGAGGGTTATCCCGGATGCTGTCACGCATTCAAATTTGTATGATGACCACATAACCTTACAAGCCAGAGCACCATGTTCGAGAAAATTCCCGCCCGCGCGATGAGCGACCATGTCGCGCAGCAACTGCTCAAGCAGATCGAAGTCGGCAGTTTCTCCGCCACCGGCAAGCTGCCGACGGAGGCCGTGCTCGCGCAGGAATTCGGCGTGAGCCGCACGGTGATCCGCGAGGCGATCTCGCGGCTGAAGAACGAAGGCGTGGTCGAGCCGCGCCAGGGCAGCGGCGTGTACGTGAACCAGCACGGCGCGATCCGGCCGCTGCGGATCGACTATGCGGAGGCTGTCGAAGCCACGTCGCTGCCGCACCTGCTCGCGGTGCGCCGCGCGATCGAGGCCGAGGTCGCGGCCGAAGCCGCGCTGAACCACACCGATGAAGACATGGCCGACATCGACGATGCACTGCGCAAGATCGACGATGCGGTGGCCGAAGGGCGCGACGGCGTCGCGGAAGACGTCGCGTTCCACCGCACGATCGCGGCCGTCACCGGCAACCCGTATTTCCTGAAGACGCTGCAGTTCCTGAACCAGTACCTCGAAGCCGGCGTGAAGGTCACGCGGCGCAACGAAGCGACGCGCGAGGACTTCTCGCGCCAGGTGCGCGAGGAACACGCGGCGATCGCCGACGCGATCCGCGCGCGCGACCCGATGGCCGCACGCAACGCGGCGCGCACGCACATGTACAACGCCGCCCGCCGCCTCGCGGAAGCCGGTATCTGCTGAACCCGGCGGCCGCCGCGCCGCCCCTCTCCCGAATCGATCAAGGTTGACCATGTCACGAAATGTTGGAGTCATCGGCCTGGGCGCGATGGGCCTCGGCGTCGCCCGCTCGCTGCTGCGCGCCGGCCTGCGCGTGCACGCATGCGACGTGCGCGACAGCGTGCTGCAGGCGTTCGCCGCCGAAGGCGGCATCGCCTGCGCGACGCCGGCCGAACTCGGCGCGCAGTGCGACGTCGTCGTCACGCTCGTCGTCAATGCCGCGCAGACCGAGACGGTGCTGTTCGGCGAGCACGGCGCGGTCGCGGCGATGAAACCGGGCGGCGTCGTGATCGCCAGCGCGACCGTCGCGCCCGAATTCGCGGTCGCGCTCGGCGCGCGGATCGAGGCGGCCGGCCTGCAGATGCTCGATGCGCCGGTATCCGGCGGCGCCGCGCGCGCGGCCTCCGGCGAGATGACGATGATGACGTCGGGCCCGGCCGCCGCCTATGCGGGCTGCGAGGACGTGCTCGCGGCGATCGCCGGCAAGGTCTATCGCCTCGGCGACGCGCACGGCATCGGCTCGAAAGTGAAGATCATCAACCAGTTGCTGGCCGGCGTGCACATCGCGGCGGCGGCCGAGGCGATGGCGCTCGGCCTGCGCGAAGGCGTCGATGCCGACGCGCTGTACGACGTGATCACGCACAGCGCCGGCAATTCGTGGATGTTCGAGAACCGCGTGCCGCACATCCTGAACGGCGACTACACGCCGCTGTCGGCCGTCGACATCTTCGTGAAGGATCTCGGCCTCGTGCTCGATACGGCCCGCCGCAGCAAGTTCCCGCTGCCGCTGTCGGCCACCGCGCACCAGATGTTCATGAGCGCGTCGAGCGCCGGCCACGGCGGCGAGGACGATTCCGCCGTGATCAAGACTTTCCCCGGCATCACGCTGCCGCCCGCCCGCTGATTCGACCGACGTACTTGCCATGACCGCTTCCGCTTCCCGTCCCCTGCTCGGCTGCATCGCCGACGATTTCACCGGCGCGACCGATCTCGCGAACATGCTCGTGAAGAGCGGCATGCGCACCGTGCAGACGATCGGCGTGCCCGCCGACGGCGCCGCAGACACCGCGCTCGATGCCGACGCGATCGTCGTCGCGCTGAAGTCGCGCACGATCCCCGCCGCCGACGCCGTCGCGCAATCGCTCGCCGCGTACGAATGGCTGCGCGCGCAAGGCTGCCGGCAGTTCTTCTTCAAGTACTGCTCGACGTTCGATTCGACCGACGCGGGCAACATCGGGCCCGTCGCCGATGCGCTGCTCGATGCGGCCGGCGGCGGCTTCACGATCGCGTGCCCGGCGTTCCCGGAGAACGGCCGCACGATCTATCGCGGCCACCTGTTCGTCGGCGACGTGCTGCTGAACGAATCGGGGATGGAGAACCATCCGCTCACGCCGATGAAGGACGCGAACCTCGTACGCGTGCTGCAACGGCAGACGAAGTCGCCGGTCGGCCTGATCCGCTACGACACGATCGCGCTGGGCGCGGCCGCCGTGCGCACGCGGATCGAGCAACTGCGCGCGGAAGGCGTGCGCTTCGCGATCGCCGACGCGCTGTCGGACCGCGACCTCTACGTGCTCGGCGAAGCGTGCGCGGGCCTGCCGCTCGTCACCGGCGGCTCGGGCATCGCGCTCGGCCTGCCCGCGAATTTCCGTCGCGCGGAGCAACTGCCCGAACGCGACAACGCGGCGTCGCTGCCGCGCATCGAAGGGCTCTCGACCGTGCTCGCCGGCAGCGCGTCGAAGGCCACCAACGCGCAGGTCGCCGCATGGCGCGCCACGCGGCCGAGCTTCCGCATCGATCCGCTCGCGGCCTCGCGCGGCGAACCCGTCGTCGACCAGGCGCTCGCGTTCGCGCGCGCGCACCTGCCGCAGCCCGTGCTGATCTACGCGACCGCGACGCCCGACGAAGTGAAGGCCGTGCAGCAGGCGCTGGGCGTCGATGCGGCCGGCCATCTCGTCGAAGCCACGCTCGCGGCGATCGCGCGCGGCCTGCGCGATCTCGGCGTGCGCAAGTTCGTCGTCGCCGGCGGCGAAACGTCCGGCGCGGTCGTGCAGGCGCTCGATGTGAAATCGCTGCAGATCGGCGCGCAGATCGATCCGGGCGTGCCGGCGACGGCCACCATCGACGCGCAGCCGCTCGGCCTCGCGCTGAAGTCCGGCAACTTCGGCGCCACGGACTTTTTCGACAAGGCGCTGCGCGCGCTGGACGGAGCCGCACGATGAGCGACGAGGCGAAACTGCGCGAAGAAATCTGCGTGGTCGGTGCGAGCCTGTATGCGCGCGGCCATGCGGTCGGCAGCGCGGGCAACATCAGCGCGCGCCTCGCCGACGGCTGGCTGATCACGCCGACCGATGCGTGCCTCGGCCGGCTCGACCCGAACGACATCGCGAAGGTCGGCCTCGACGGCCAGCCCGTATCGGGCGGCAAGCCGTCGAAGACGCTCGCGCTGCATCGCGGCATCTACGCGCGCAATGCCGAAGCGAACGGCGTCGTCCATACGCATTCGACGCATCTCGTCGCACTGACGCTCGCGGGCGTGTGGCGCGACACCGACGTGCTGCCGCCGATCACGCCGTACTACGTGATGAAGGTCGGCCACATTCCGCTGATCCGCTACCGCCGCCCCGGCGATCCGGGCGTTGCCACCGAAGTCGCGGCGCTCGCCGGCCAGGTGCGCGGCGTGCTGCTCGAGCGCCTCGGCCCGGTGATGTGGGGACCGTCGGTGTCGCATGCGTCGTATGCGCTCGAAGAGCTAGAGGAGACGGCGCGGCTGTGGCTGATGACGCACCCGAAACCCGAGCCGCTCGACGACGCCGCGCTCGACGAGCTGCGCGCCAGCTTCGGCGCGCGCTGGTAGCGACACGCCGCGCAACGATTCCCATGCCCGCCGTGTGCGCGGGCCCTTCCGTCAGCACACACACGACCGGCGACGTACGCGCCGCCGGCACACGACATCATTGGAGACGACGATGACTGCTCTCGACGCGGCCGCTGGCCGCTCGCCCGCCGCGCCCGCCCATGCCGCGGAACTCGACCGCACCTACAAGAAAGTGTTCTGGCGCATCGTGCCGTTCCTGATGCTCTGCTACGTGGTCGCGTATCTCGACCGCGTGAACGTCGGCTTCGCGAAGCTGCAGATGTCGCAGGATCTCGCGTTCAGCGAAACGGTGTTCGGGCTCGGCGCCGGCATTTTCTTTCTGGGCTATTTTCTGTTCGAACTGCCAAGCAACCTGCTGATGCATCGCATCGGCGCACGCATCTGGATCGCACGGATCATGATCACGTGGGGCCTGCTGTCCGCGCTGTTCGCGTTCGTGCAGACGCCGACGCAGTTCTACGTGCTGCGCTTCCTGCTCGGCCTCGCGGAAGCCGGCTTCTATCCCGGCGTGATCCTGTACCTCACGTACTGGTTCCCGTCGCATCGCCGCGCGAAAATCATCGCGGTGTTCATGTCCGCGATTCCCGTGTCGGGCATCTTCGGCAACCCGCTGTCGGGCTGGATCATGGAGCGCTTCCACGGCGGCTCGGGCTTCCACGGCTGGCAGTGGATGTTCATGATCGAAGCCGTGCCGGCCGTGCTCGTCGGCATCGCGACGATCCTGTATCTCGACAACAGCATCCGCGGCGCGAAGTGGCTCGACGAGCGCGAGAAGCAGCTGCTGGAGGACGAGATCGCCGCGCAGCCGCAGGAACAGCAGCAGCACGGCCACTCGTTGAAGGCCGTGTTCGCGGACCCGCGCATGTGGTGGATGTCGTTGATCTACTTCGCGTTCGTCACGGGCCAGTACGGCCTCACGTTCTGGATGCCGACGCTCGTCAAGTCGACCGGCATCACCGATACGCTGCAGATCGGCCTGCTGTCGGCCATTCCGTTCCTCGTCGCGATCGTCGTGATGAACCTGTTCGGCCACAGCGCGGACAAGCGCCGCGAACGCCGCTGGCACCTGATCGTGCCGGCGCTGATGGGCGCGCTCGGGTTTGCGGTCGCCGCGTCGTACTCGCACAATACGGCGGTGTCGATCGTGTTCCTGTCGCTCGCGGCGGGCGGCGTGCTGACCTGCGCCCCGCTGTTCTGGTCGCTGCCGACCGCGTTCCTCGCGGGCTCCGCAGCCGCGGCTGGGATCGCGATCATCAACTCGGTCGGCAACCTCGCCGGTTTCGCGAGCCCGTACGTGATCGGCTACCTGAAGGACGTCACGCACAGCACCGCGTCCGGCATGTACGTGCTCGCCGCGATGCTCGTGATCGGCGCGATCGCGGTGTGGCTCACGCCCGCGAAACTCGTGAACCGCTGATCCGCCCCACGAACGATCCGGCCGCCATTCGACGCGGGGCGCCGTGCGCCCCGCCCCATTCATTCACAGGACCCGCTGCCATGCCACGCTTCGCCGCCAACCTCTCGATGATGTACACCGAGCACGCGTTCCTCGAACGCTTCGCCGCTGCCGCCTACGACGGCTTCAAGGCCGTCGAGTACCTGTTCCCGTACGACTTCGCCGCCGAGGACATCCGCGCGCGCCTCGATACGCACCACCTCGAACAGGCGCTGTTCAACGCGCCGCCCGGCGACTGGGCCGCGGGCGAACGCGGCACCGCATCGCTGCCGGGCCGCGAGGACGAGTTCCGGCGCGGCATCGACCAGGCGCTCGACTATGCGCGCGTGCTCGGCAACAGGAAGCTGCACGTGATGGCCGGCATGGTGCCGCCGGGCGCCGACCGCGCACGCCATCGCGACACCTACCTCGCGAACCTGCGGCATGCGACGCAGGCCGCCGCCGCGCACGGCATCACGATCCTGATCGAGCCGATCAACCAACGCGACATGCCCGGCTATTTCCTGAGCCGCCAGGACGACGCCCAGGCGATCTGCGCGGAAGTCGGCGCGCCGAACCTGAAGGTGCAGTTCGATTGCTACCACTGCCAGATCGTCGAAGGCGATCTCGCGATGAAGCTCAAGCGCGATTTCGCGGGCATCGGCCATATCCAGATCGCGGGCGTGCCCGAGCGCCACGAGCCGGATATCGGCGAACTCAACTACCCGTATCTGTTCGCGCTGATCGATGCGCTCGGCTACGACGGCTGGATCGGCTGCGAGTATCGCCCGAAGGCCGGCACGTCCGAAGGGCTCGGCTGGCTCAAGCCGTACCTGTAATTCCAGCATTCTTCCGAGGGTAAAGAACATGAAAGTACTGATCACCGGCGGCGCCGGCTTTCTCGGCCAGCGTCTCGCGCGCAAGCTGCTCGAGCGCGGCGAACTGACCGGCCCCGACGGCCGCAGCGAGAAGATCGACGAGCTGGTGCTGCTCGACGTCGTCGCGGGCAGCGATTTCGGCGACGCACGCGTGACGTCGATCGTCGGCGACATCGCCGAGCGCGCGGTGCTCGACCGCGCGATCGACACGCAGACCGGCGCGATCTTCCACCTCGCGGCGATCGTCAGCGGGCAGGCCGAAGCCGATTTCGATCTCGGCATGCGGATCAACCTCGACGCGTCGCGCACGCTGCTCGACGTGTGCCGCGCGCGCGGCCATCGGCCGCGCGTCGTGTTCACGAGCTCCGTCGCGGTCTATGGCGGCACGCTGCCGGACGTCGTGCAGGACGACACCGCGCTGAACCCGCAATCGTCGTATGGTGCCGAGAAGGCGATCGCCGAGCTGCTGCTGTGCGACTACGCGCGGCGCGGCTTCGTCGACGGCCGCGTGCTGCGGCTGCCGACGATCAGCGTGCGGCCGGGCCGACCGAACGCGGCTGCGTCGTCGTTCGCGAGCGGCATCATCCGCGAGCCGCTGAACGGCGAGGAAAGCGTGTGCCCGGTGCCGGGTTCGACGCGGCTGTGGCTGCTGTCGCCGCGCGGCGCGATCGAAGCGCTCGTCGCGGGCTGCGAGATCGACAGCGCGAAGCTCGGCAACAAACGGGTGATCAACCTGCCCGGCCTGTCGGTATCGGTCGACGAAATGATCGCGGCGCTGCGCGAAGTCGCGGGTGACGATGTCGTGAAGCTGATCCGCCATGTGCCGGACGAACGCGTCGAGAAGATCGTCGGCAGCTGGCCGGGCCGTTGGGATACGTCGCGCGCGGAAGCACTCGGGCTGACGGGCGATACGTCGTTCGCGGACGTGATCCGCAGCCATCTCGCCGACGAACGGCGCTGAGTCCCGCACGGCCCGCCGCGCGTGACGGGCAAGGGCCGCCCGGTCGCCTCAACGCGGCCGGGCCGATTCCCCGATGGGCAACGGCGCGCGTTTCGTTCCGCCCGGCCGCTTCGTCGAACCGGCCGCCCACTGCCATGCCAGCAGGCCCGGCAGATAGAACAGCAGGTCGCGCACACGGCGGGCGCCGGCCAGCGCGAGACAGGTCGGCGGGTCGAACCCGAGCAGCCCGCCGATCAGCACGAACCCGCCCTCCTGCACGCCGAGCCCGCCCGGCATCAGGAACGCGATGCTGCTCACGAGCTGGATCAGCGCCTCGATCGCGAGCGCCTGCGCGAACGTCGGCTCCGCGCCGAGGAAATACAGCGCGAGCCAGATTTCCAGTGCATAGCCGACGAACTGCAGCGTCTGCCAGATCACGAGATAACGCACGACGATGCCGGTCTTTCTCCAGATCATCCGGATCGACTGATCGGTGCGCGCCGATTCGCCGACCAGCGCCACCACCTTGCCGCTCGTGACGCGGTTGAGCACGCGCATCGCGCGTTCGAACGGCCGCGCGTGCTGCACCAGCGCGAACAGCAGCAGCACCGGCACCAGCGCGGCCATGCCGATCGCGAGGTTGCCGGCCACGCGCGCGGCACCGGACGACACGTGCTCGAGCACGTAGCCGATCGCGACCAGCGCGAACACCAGCTGGCTGATCAGCGTCAGCTGCATGTCGGCGACGAGGCTGGCGACGGCGGTCGCCGGCCGCACGCCCGCCTGCCGCAACAGGCCGAACGACACGATCTCGCCGCCGATCCGCGCGACCGGCAACAACCCGTTGATCGATTCGCGGATCCACACGAGTTTCAGCATCGTCGCGAACGACGGCCGGCGCGGGCCGCGGATCAGCATCCGCCAGTCCCACGCATTCGCGAGCATCGGCAGGATGTGCGCCAGCGCCGCGAGCAACAGCCCGGCCCCGGCGATCTGCAGGCGATGCAGGATGTCCAGCGGATGCTCGCGCCAGATCAGCCACACGGCGAGCGCGAGCCCGCCTAGCGCCGCCGCCTGCCCCACGTGGCGCAGCCGTGCGTCGCCCCGCGCGGCGTTGCGCTCCGCGGCATCGGCAGCGGGGTTCGTTGGGGTCGTCATGATTCGCTCGCGGGCGACAGCAGCCCTTCCCGGTCGACACGAAAACGCGTGCCGCGCCACACGACATGCGACGAGAAGAAGCTCGACACGAACACGAAGAACTGCAGGAGATCGACGAACGGCAGCCACAGCGCGCCGCGCAGGCCCGCGCCGGTCGCCCGGCTCGTGTTCAGCATCAGCAGCGCCCGCGCGCCCAGCGCCGCGACCGCCAGCCCGCACGCGACGGCCGTGCCGCCGGAGAACAGCAGCGCCAGCAGCGCGAGCGGCACCGGGTGCATCAGCACCGAGCCGGCGTGACCGAGCCGGTCCGCCGCGCGGATCGTGCAGCTCCAGCGCAATTCGTGCGCGTACAGCTTCGCGAACGTCTCCTCGACGCACGCATGCCCGACGACGAACGGCGGAATGACGACCTGCGCGCCCACCTGCCGCACCGCCTCGCCCAGCGCATGATCCTCGGCCAGGTGATGCGCGAAACGCGTGAGGCCGCCGATGCGTTCGAGCGTCGCGCGCGTGATCGCGATCGTCTGGCCGAAGCAGGGCCGTGCGCGCCCGATGAAGAGCCCGGTGATCACGCCCGGCAGGAAATGGTAGTTCGTCATCGCGACGGCGACGCCGGGCCAGAAGCCCGGCGAGGCGATGCCGCGATACACGCTCGTCACGATGCCGACCTCCGGCTGCTGCAGCGCACCGACGACGGCGCGCAAATAATCGCGCTCGACCCGCACGTCGCTGTCGGCGAGACAGAGCACCGAATACTCCGCGTGTTCGAGCATGTTCACGAGATTGGAAATCTTGCGGTTCGGCCCGTAGAGCCGCGCATCGGCGACGACCTTGATGTTCGCGTCGGGGTAGCGCGCCCGCAACGCCTCGACGGCCACGAGCGCCTTGTCGTTCGCATCGTGCACGCCGAACAGGTGCTGGACCGGCCCCGGATAATTCTGCACGAAGAAGCTTTCGAGATGCTGTACGAGTTGCCACTCGTCGCCGTGCAGCGGCTTCGCGACGGTGACGCCTGGATAATCGCGCGGCTCGGCCGCCGCCCGGGAAAAGAACCGGCCGACCAGCACGCTGGCCGTGATCGTGTAGGCAATGCCCAGTAATACGCCCAGCCCGCAGACGATCGACATTGCTCTGGCCAGCTCGCGCAGCACATGCAGCAAAACCATGCTTCTCCCCAGTGGTGACCCGTGCGACCACGGCACCCCGGGAGCCGCCGCGCGCACGCAGGGTCACCCGTGCACGCCGCCGTATCGATTCCCGTGGAGCCGGATGTGAAGGACGACCAAGCGACGATACGCGCAATCAGATGACACAACTACCGTGCGGTGATCGATTCCTGTCACGCGCACGTAGCCGCAGGCGAGCGCCGCGCGGAACGCGACGTCGGCAAGCTTGCGGGCCGAAAGGATCGCGGTGGCCAACGCGATGGCGACCCATATACGAAACGTCATCGTGGTGAAAAATGCTTCGGGCACGTGCCATGCAAGCAACGACACCAGCATGAAACACTGGATGAACACGCCGGCCAGCGCGGCGATCAGCAGGTGGGCACGCCATCGCTCGATCGTCGAAGGTGCCATGATGAAAGAGTCTCCCGTGCGGACGACCGCTATCGATCTGAAAGATTCGAAAGGTCGCGTGGGTCAGGATGAAGAAAAGCGACAGTCCAGCGGAGAACGATTGTGGCGACGCCCGCTTAACGTTTCGTTAAGAAAGCGAACGTAGAATCCACTCGACCGATATCGTCCCCGTCGTCCGCAGGAGTCTCCATGTCCACGCCCGCCCGATATGACACCGTTGCGCGCTTGCTTCACTGGCTGATCGTCGCGCTGGTCATCGCGCAATATGCGATCGGCTGGACGATGCCCGACGTGCATCGCGACACGCAGCCCATCGGCCTGATCGCCGCGCACCTCCTCGTGGGCACCGCGCTGCTCGCGGCGATGGCTTGCCGCGTGCTGTGGCGCGTGACGCATCGCCCGCCCGCGAGTGACCTGCCGCCCGCGATGCGCGCACTGTCGGGCGCGACGCATTTCGCGCTCTACGCACTGCTGATCGCGGTGCCGCTGCTCGGCTGGATCAACGCGTCGTCGCGCGCCTGGAGCGTGACGTTGCTCGGGATCGTGCCGTTGCCCGCGCTGTCGGCGGCCGGCTCCGCATTCGGCCACGCGATGGGCGACGTGCACGGCATCCTCGCGTGGGCACTGTTCGTCGGCATTTGCCTGCACGTGGCGGCCGCGCTCGCGCACCGCTTCGTGCTGCGCGATCAGGTCGTGCAGCGCATGATGCCCTGGTGATCGCCACGCTGGCGGCACCGCATGCCATCGCGCGCATGAGCCGGATTGCCGCCGATACCGATACCGTCTTCGTTCCGGTTCATCGCACGCCTGGCCAGCCGCTCATCGCACGCGGCCAATGAGATGATCGCGCCGCCGCGCGAAGCGGCGCGCGATGACGGGCAGCGCGGCCGGCGCCCTTCTGCCGCGTCGAGCGGCGCGAAGGGCTGCCGTACTGCCGTGCCGCGAACACGCCGGCCTGAAGTCGCACAAGACCATGTCGACACCTAGTTGCTGGTCTGCGCCGGCATACCGGAGGCCGGTGCGTGCGCGGCGGCTGCCGCCATCCGGGCCCGGTCCTGCTCGGCAAGCTTCGCTTCCGCCGCCTGGATGTCCGCCGGATACTCGCCGTCGTCTCCCTTCGCCGGGTCGTACCCGGCCGCTTCCAGACGCATCAATTCGTCGCGAACCTGCGCACGCGTCAGCGGCGCGGCCGATTGCGCGAAGGCCGACTGACCGACGATCGCGCCGATCATCATCAGTACTGCGATATATGTTTTCATCATGAACTCCTTCAATGTTCCGTATCGATCAACCGTGTTGAATCCCTCGAATGCCTGACCTGCGAACGCAGGCGGCTGCGTCAGCTTCCGAAATAGACCGCGCAGAAGCTCGCGGGGCCGACGCATGCGGCGGAACCCTGGCGCGGCGACATCGTCGCCGGCCTGCCCGCGTCGGATGACGCGGCCGGATCGCGACCGACCGCCGTGCTGGCCTGATGCGCCGGCACCTGTTCGGCCTGCCGCTGGAACAGCGGGCTCACGTCCGGATACGACGTATCGGTCACGAAGCGCAGCCCGTTGTTTTCGGCGTCGATCAGTTCCTGCCTGACCTGCGCGCGCGTCAGTTCCTGTGCCGACGCTTGCGTCGCGATACCCGCGAGAGAAATCGCCGCCACCGCGGCGGCCACCAGCCAATGCGTGTTCATGTTCCACTCCTTGAGAAGTCAACGAGACGATGTGCTACACCCGTATGACGACGGAGCACGTGCGTTTATTCCCGCGCGTCGCGCGACTCGGATCACACGGCTTCTCCGGCGCCGGGCGCCCGGGAGGGACGTTCATGCAACTGTCATTCTTTCGTCAGCCGGCGTAACCTGACGTAACGCAGCGCCCGCCGCGCTTCGGGCAGACTGACGTCACCCCTTACGGATCGCCCTTCGATCGATCATGTCCGTCGTTTACGACTATGCCGCCGGCTTGCTGCGCACGCTGTACGACCGCCATATCGACGGCGGCGCGGTGCTCGATCCGGCCGCGTTTCCCGACGCCGAGCGTTTCGTCCGGGCGTGGACCGACATCCAGGCTGAGGCATTCGCCGTGGCGCGCGACATGCCGCGCATCCCGCGCTTTCACGAGATCATGCGCGAGCAGTACGACATCTCGGCCAACGATGCACGCGACTGGCGGATGTTCATCATGCAGGCGTACGGCCAGCCGTTCCCGCGCAACCTGTCGCGCTGCCCGACCGTCGCGTCGATCGTCGCGGCATCGCCGGACGTGCTGTCCGCATCGCTGTCGTTCCTCGCGCCCGGCAAGCACATTCCACCGCATCGCGGGCCGTTTCGCGGCATCCTGCGCGGCTATCTGGTGCTGTCGATGCCGACGCGCGCGGACGGTACGCCGGCCGCCGTGCTGAAGGTCGACGGCCACGAATACCGGCTCGAGGAAGGACGTTTCCTGCTGTGGGACGACACGTTCATGCACGAGGTGTGGAACGACAGCGACGCTGTGCGGATCGTGCTGCTGCTCGATATCCGCCGGCGCGGAATGCCGCGCCTGCTCACGTGGCTGTCGAATGCGGTGATTGGCGTCGTGCGGATCGGGATCAGGATGCGCGGGCGATCGATTCCGGTTTAGCGCGTGTGAGGGGCGTGGCTTCCCGTCACGCCATGCGCGGCGAATCGTCCTGTGCCAGCTCCGTCAGGATCGACGTCAGCGCGCGTATCTTGGGCTGCATCGCACGCGGCGACGGGTACACGAGGAAATAGCCGAGACCGTTGTCCACGACGTCGCCAAAGGGGGCAACCAGCGACCCGGCCGCGAGCCGGTCCCGGGCCATGCGCGGGTCACCGATCGCCACGCCGTGCCCCCGCTCGGCGGCGGTGAGCGTCAATTCGAGCGTGTCCAGTACGAGCCCGGTTTCCGGGTCGACCTGCGTCGCGCCGACGGCCGCGAGCCAGCAGCGCCACTCGTCGTGCCCGGGGGCGGGATGAAGCAACGTGGCCTGCGCAAGGTCGGCGATCGATCTCAATGAAGCGGCCAGCGTGACGGTGCACATCGGTGTCAGCCGCTCTGCAAAGAGCGGAACCGACACCATGCCGGCCCAGTGCCCGGCGCCTCGTACGACGATCGCGTCGACGTCGGTTCCGGCGAAATCCGGCGTGTCGTCCGCCGACGTCTGGATACGCAGCTCGGTCCGCGGGAGTGCGCGATTGATCGCCGGAAGACGCGGCAGCAGCCAGCGGATCGCGAAGGTCGACGGCAACCGCAGCGTGAGAACCGGCGCGACGCCGCTATGCGCCTCCGCGTGGCGTGCCAGTTGCGTCAGGACGTCGACCGCCACCGTCAGCAACGCGCCGCCTTCCGCAGTCAGTGTCAGCCCCGACGCATGACGCACGAACAGCGCGCACCCGTAATGCACTTCCAGTTGCTGCACCTGACGACTCACCGCACCCTGGGTCCGGCAAAGATGATCGGCGGCACGGCTGAAGCTGCCGAGTTCGGCCGCGGCAACGAAGGCCTGGAACGCCGTCAACGGCGGCAGCGCCCGCGTGAGTTCGGCCAGTGGGTATGCACGGGCCGCATGCCCGGGTTGCGGATTTTTCGATTGTTCGGACATCTGTGCATCGCTATCGTGGTTGCGCCGGCTCCGCCTCACCTGTCGCGGCCCGGCTCGTCAACAACCAGCGGAGAAAGAGAATGGACCCATCGTCGAAGGCACTATACACGCGGCAGGTCGACACCTACCTGAAGGCGCTCGAGGGCGGCGACGTCGCCGCGATCTGCGCATTGTTCACGCCGGATGCGCGGATTTTTTCGCCGTTTCTCGGCTGGATGCAGCCGACACCGTTCTTCGAAAAGGTCGTTGCGGCATCCGGACAAAGCCGCATCACGGCGATCGACATCTGTGTCAGTGCGACCGGCGCACGACGGGCAATCGGTTACTTCGTGTACGACTGGGGGCTGAAGGACGGCTCGGCGGTGCAGTTCGAATGCGTCGACGTGTTCGAATTCAACGAAAGCGGACTCGTCGAGCGCATGGTCATCGTCTATGACACGCATCCGATCAGGGCGGCGGTGGGTGACAAGTACGCGTAGTACGACTGCACGATATCTGTCCGGCAAACCTCACCAATGGCTCCGTCGTTCCCGGGCACGGGAGTCAGGATGCATGACGCTGCGGGGTCTCCAGTGCATAGACCCCTCGTTTCGCTGCACATCGGAATGGCGGATCGATCGCCCGCACGTTCGTCAGTTCCCAGCACACGTATCCGGCACACCATTGCTTGCCTTGCGCGCGGGCTTCATCCGGCGTCCAGTCGTGTACCCCCACGACGTCGACCAGCGCGAGCGCGATCCCGTCAGGGTCCTCCTGTCCGTCCTCTCGCAGGAAGATCGTGTTCTGCACCAGCACGAGATCACGCAACGGTATGACCGGCGGCGCCCACGACCGGATTTCGATCCGCTTGCGGCCCGCGACGATATCGTCGACGGCGGGTTTGACGATCGACAGCGCGGATCGAGGCATGGCACGTATTTCCTTCATCGGCCAATGGAAAGCGTACGACTGACGGTCGGCATGGCGGTCGATTCCTGTATGCGATGACGATCCGGCAAGGATTGTTGCCGATTCGCCGGAACGTGTCGACCCGGCCGGATCGGACACGCCGGCGCACCGCGACTACGCGATGCCGGCTTTCCGCCCCCGACGGATCGCCTAAACTACAGACCGTCCCCTCAGCGAGGCTCCTGCCAGCCACCGCCATGGCGCACCTCTTCTTCGCCGCCTCGATCCAGCGGCATATCGAAACGCCCGAGCGCGAAATCGACGCCCACTCGGTCGGCGAAGCATTCGACACCGTTTTCGGCGAGCAGCCGCGGCTGCGCGGCTACATCCTCGACGACCAGGGTGCGCTGCGCAAACACCTGTCGGTATTCATCGACGGCCAGCCGATCCGCGACCGGCAACACCTGTCCGATGTGCTCGGCGACGCCAGCCGGGTCTATGTCGTACAGGCGTTGACGGGCGGATAAGGGGACGTATGCACCAGCACCGACCGCGCACACCTACGTCAGGCCCGCCCATCAGGAGACATCTCACATGAACGATCGACTGCTCGTCGCCACCCGCAAGGGCCTGTTCGTCCTGCAGGCCGACGGCCACGGCGGCTGGACGCTCGGTGAGCCGCACTTCGCCGGCGAGCCGGTCAGCATGGCGCTCACCGACCCGCGCGACGGCACGCTGTATGCAGCGCTCAATCTTGGCCATTTCGGCGTGAAGCTGCATCGCCTGCGCGCCGGCGCCACCGACTGGGAAGAATGCGCGGTTCCCGTCTATCCGCCGCAACCCGCCGACGCCCCACCCGCCGGCGCCAGCGTGAATGCCGGCACCGGCGACGACGACGACGCGCCACCCGGCCCGCCGCAGCCGCCATGGACGCTCCAGCAGATCTGGTCGCTCGAAGCCGGCGGCGCCGACGAACCGGGCGTGCTGTGGGCCGGCACGATTCCCGGCGGCCTGTTCCGCTCCGACGACGGCGGCAGTTCCTGGGTGCTCAACCGGGCACTGTGGGATCGCCCGGAGCGCGCCGAATGGGGCGGCGGCGGATACGATGCGCCGGGCATCCATTCGGTGATGGTCGATCCGCGTGACAGCCGGCACGTGATGGTCGGCATCTCGTGCGGCGGCGTCTGGCAGACAGCCGACGGCGGCGCGACGTGGCGCGTGACCGCCGACGGCATGGAAGCCGACTACATGCCGCCCGAACGACGCGGTGAGCCCAACGCGCAGGACCCGCATCGCGTCGTGCAGTGCGCGGCCAACCCGGACGTGCTGTGGACGCAGCATCACTGCGCGATCTTCCGCTCGACCGACGGCGCCGAACACTGGCGGCGCATCGAGGCGCAGCCTTCGAGCTTCGGCTTCGCGGTAGCCGTGCACCCGCATGAACCGGACACCGCGTGGTTCGTGCCGGCCGTGAAGGACGCGTGCCGGATTCCGGTGAACGGCCGGTTCGTCGTCACGCGCACGCGCGACGGCGGGCGCAGTTTCGAGCAATTCGCGAACGGGCTGCCGAGTGCGCCGGCGTACGACCTCGTGTATCGGCACGGGCTCGCGATCGATGACACCGGCACGCGCCTCGCGATGGGATCGACCACCGGCGGGTTATGGACGTCCAGCGACGGCGGCGAAAACTGGCAACTGGTGTCTGCGCATTTGCCGCCGGTTTATTGCGTCAGGTTCGGGTGACGGTGGGTGGGCGGGTCGGTTCGCATCCGGCCCGCTCGGCCCGCTTTACCGCTCAACGCCCGCCATCCGCCCCACCGCCTCCCGTGTCTGCGCAATCTCCGCTTCGAGCCAGTCGAGAAACGACCTGACCTGCGGCTCCCGCTCCCGCCCGGGCCGGCACAGCGCGACAAAACGCGCGCCGTCGATCCGCACCGAAGGCTCGATCGGCGTCAATGCCCCATGCGCGACATGCTCGGCAGCCAGCACGGAGCTGAGCAACGCGATGCCCTGCCCGTGCAGCACCGCCTGCAACGCGTAATGCTCGTCGTCGTAGTGACGAAACACCGCGCGCTCGAGCCACGCGTCGCGGCCGGCCGCGCGACACCACGACACCCAGTCGACCGACACCGGCAGCGGCGTATCCCACACGGTCTCGATCAGGTCGAGCGGCTCGTCCGTGCAATGCGCGTCGAACCCGGCAGCCGCATACGCGCCGAAATACTCGTCGATCAGCGCAATCTCGTGCAGCGCCGGAAACGTGCGCGACGTCGCGCGAATCGCAAGATCGATCCGCGCATCGCGCTCGAGATCTGCGAGCATGTTGCCGGTTTCGACCTTGATGTGCAGTTGCGGATCGATGCGACGAAACCGGCCGAGGCGCGGAATCAGCCACATTGCGGCGAACGCGGGCGTGGTGGTCAGCACGAGCGTGCGCTCGCCGGCCGCCTCGGGCCGCACCGCGTCGAGCCCGCGGCTCAATGCGAGCAGTGCATCGTGACTCGCGCGAAACAGGCGTTCGCCCTCGTCCGTGAGCCGCACGCCGCTCGCGCCGCGCTCGAACAGCAGCACGCCGAGCCGGCTTTCAAGCGACTTGATCTGATGCGACACGGCGGCCGGCGTCACGGACAGTTCGTCCGCGGCAGCCTTGAACGCGCCGAGCCGTGCCGACGACTCGAATACACGCAATGCGGTCAGGGGGATTTTCGAGAACACGGGGCCTCGCGGGCCGGCTCGGGCCGGGTTGAATTCAATTGAATCCGGGTGAGATTAGGTGAATTGAAGCGGGCGTGCAACGCGGATAGCCTTGCGGGACGTCGCGGTACGGTGCCGCGGCGAGTGACGTCCCACCGGAGCAACAACGTGCAAGGCCTACCGCGCAGGATCACGCAAGCGGTGCTCTACGAAGCGATCGCGATTTCCTGCATCTCGCCCGTGATCGCGGCGATCTTCAAGCAGGACCTCGTCTATTCGGGCGCGCTGTCGGCGACGATGTCGGCGATCGCGATGCTGTGGAACATGATCTTCAACGCGCTGTTCGAGCGCTGGGAAGCGTCGCGTCGTCAGCCGACGCGTACGCTCGGGCGGCGGATTCTGCATGCGACCGGATTCGAAGGCGGGCTGATCTTCATCCTGGTGCCCGTCGTGGCGGGGTGGCTCGATATCTCGTGGCTCGACGCGTTCGTCGTCGACATTGGGCTGTTCGCGTTCTTCTTCTGTTACGCGTTCGTGTTCCAGTGGGCATTCGATCGGGTGTTCGACGTGCCGGCGGCGACGAAGGGGCAATGAGCCGAACGCTCACGCCCCGGCGGCAATTTTTGGTAATTGCCAGCCGAATCGTACCGCCACCATCCGCAGCGCAAAGCAGGCGGCGCCGCCGAGCACGGCCGCGACGACCGGCGGACAACCGAGCCGCCGGCACGACACGACAACGACCGCGCCAAGCAGCGCCGCGCTCGCATAAATGTCCGTGACCAGGACGACCGGGATCCGCGCGAGCAGCACGTCGCGCACGACACCGCCGCCGCAACCGGTCACGGCACCCATCAGCGTCGCAATGAATGGATGAACCCGGAATTCGAGCGCCTTCACCGCGCCCGCGACCGCGAACAACGCAAGGCCGGCCGCATCGAGCGACGTGAGCATCGACGGCGAGAACTCGGCCACCCGCGCATGAAAGACGAACGCGAACAGCCCTGACGCGAACGCAAGCGCCGGATAGCGCCAGTCGCTCACGGCGCTCGGCGGCCGAGCGCCGATCAGCAGATCCCGGATCACGCCGCCGCCGAGCGCGACGACGAGCGACAACACCATGACCCCGAACAGGTCGAGTCCGGCACCGATCGCCGCATTGGCGCCCTCGATTGCGAACACCGCCGTGCCCGCGAGATCGGCGGCCAGCACCACTTGCTCGATGCGCTTCATGCGCGTGAATGGCCGCAGTGCGGCATCGTCCGGCTGCAGCCTGCGTCGCGACAAGCCGACCCGCCGTTCGGCCTCGGCCGCCTGCCGGTCACCTGTCGCCATCCGGATACCTCAAGCGCACTGCGTATCATGACCGCCTCCTCGATCGGAATCGGGCAGTCTAGCGCATCGACCGCTCACGGTCGGGCCGCGCATGAAGCCGAATGCAAAAAGCCGGCGGCAGCAGGATGTATACCCTGCTTCCGCCGGCTCGACCGCACGCCGGGCCTCCGGTCAGGACCGCTAAGCCCCGCGCACCTCGCTCAATGCACGCCGAGATAAGCCTTCACCGCCGGCAGGCCCGGCTTGCCGTCGAGCGTCGTCACGCCGGCGAGCCACTTGTCGAGCGCCTGCGGGTTCGCCTTCAGCCACTCGGCTGCCGCCTTGTTCGGGTCTTCCTTGTTCATGATCGGCATCATCACGTGGTTCTCGATCGACGTCGTGAACTGCAGGTTCGACACGAACTTCGCGACGTTCGGGCAGCGCTGCGCGTAGTCGGGCGGCGTCGCCGTCAGCACCTTCGCTTCGCCGTAGTTCGGGCCGAACACGTCGTCGCCGCCGGTCAGGTAGTCGATCTTCATCTGCACGTTCATCGGATGCGGCTCCCAGCCGAGGAACACGATCCACTGCTTGTCGCGGATCGCGCGATTCACCTCGACCAGCATCCCGGCCTCGCTCGACTCGACCATCTTGAACTTGCCGAGGCCGAACTGGTTGCCGTCGATCATCTTCTTGATCAGCAGGTTGCCGTCGTTGCCCGGTTCGATCCCGTAGATCTTGCCGTTCAGCTTGTCCGCGTACTTTTGAATATCCGCGAACGACTTCAGGCCGCCCTGGTACACGTAGTCGGGCACCGCGAGCGTGTATTTCGCACCGGTCAGGTTCGGCGTCGACAGCACCTTGATCTGGCCGGCCTTCGTGAACGGCTGGATGATCGGGTCCATCGTCGGCGACCAGTAGCCGAGGAACACGTCGATCTGCTTGCTCTTGATGCCGGCGAACGTGATCGGCACCGAGGCGATCGTCTTCGTCGGGCTGTAGCCGAGCCCCTGCAGCATCGTCGATGCGAGGCCCGTGGTCGCCGCGATGTCGGACCAGCCGACGTCCGCGAAGCGCACGTTCTTGCACACGGGCGGATCGGCCGCATACACGGCCGACATCGGCGCGGTTATCCCGATCCCGCACACCGCTGCGATCAATAGGCGCTTCATCTTGCTTCTCCTCAAAGTGATGTCGTTTGCTTGAATGCGGGATCGTTTATTGAAGCCGCGCGCCGCGATCCCGGCAGCGTCGCGGACCATTGGGTCGGTCAGCGCCCCGGCAACCGGCGCTCGTAGCTCGGCGCGTGGCCGAACTGCGCACGATAGGCCTTGCTGAAATGGCAGGGCGAATGAAAGCCGCAGACCGTCGTCACGCGTGCGATCGACGCGTCGGTCGTGCGCAGCAGGTCGCGCGCGCGCTTCAGGCGCAGCGTCAGGTAATAGTGGGTCGGCGACACGTTCAGGTACACCTTGAACATGCGCTGCAGGTGCCGCTGCGACAGCCGCACGAGCCGTGCGAGTTCCTCGAGCGACAGCGGCTCCTCGATGTTCGCCTCCATCAGCCGCACGACCTCGATCAGCTCCGCGCGCGAGAAGCCGACGCGCGCATCGACCGGAATCGGCTGCGTGTCGGTCGAGCTGCGGATGCGCTCCAGGATGAACTGCTCGGATACCTGCGCGGCCAGTTGCTGGCCGAAGCGCATCCCGACGAGATTCAGCATCAGGTCGAGCGGTGCGGTGCCGCCGGTGCAGGTCAGCCGGTCGCGATCGACGACGAACAGTTCGTCGGCGAAACCCACTTGCGGAAACTCGGCATGCAGCGCGGACAGGTTCTCCCAGTGCACGGTGCAGCGATAGCCGTCGAGCAGCCCGCTCGACATCAGCGCATACGCGCCCGTGCAGATGCCGCCGAGCGGCAGGCCACGTTCGGCGAGCGCCGCGAGCGTATCGCGCGCGCCTTCGTCGACCACGTCGCGGATGCGGATGCCGCCGCATACGATCATCACGTCGGGCAGGTTCGTGTAGTCGAGCGCCTGCGTGGGCCGTACCGCAATGCCGTTGCTGGCGTGAACCGGACTGCCGTCGAGCGAATAGATCGACCACTGGTAGTGATCGGCACGCCCGACGTAGTTCGCCATCCGAAGCACTTCGACGGCGCTCGAGAACGCGATCATCGAAAAGTTCGGCAGCGTCAGGAAGCCGAAATGGGCGAGCGATGAAACCGGTGAAACGCAGGCTGCGGGCGCGACAGCGACGGCGGACGTCACATCGGTCTCCTGGCGAGGAGGTTGCAGGGGGCCAGCCCCGCGGCCGAAACCGCGGAAGCCGTTATTCATTCAGGGTGAGCGGCCGGGGGTGCCGGCCGCCGGAGGTCAGGCCTGCGCGGGCGAGGCCTTCACGCGAAACAGCTGCTTGAGACCCGAGAACAGCGGCGCCTTCACGGTGCCCGGCGCACGGCCGAAGCTTTCGGTGATGCGGTCGAGAATGATCGCGAGCAGCACGACCGACAGACCGCTTTCGAAACCGAGGCCGATGTCGAGGCGCTGGATACTGGCGAGCACGTCGTTGCCCAGGCCGCCCGCACCCACCATCGACGCGATGATCACCATCGACAGCGCCATCATGATCGTCTGGTTCACGCCCTGCATGATCGACGGCAGCGCATTCGGGAACTGCACCTTGTACAGCAGCTGCCACGGCGTGCAGCCGAAGGCCTGGCCGGCTTCGACGATCTCGCGGTTCACGTGGCGGATGCCGAGGCTCGTCAGGCGCACCGCCGGCGGCATCGCGAAGATCACCGTCGACAGGATCCCCGGCACGCGGCCGAGACCGAACAGCATCGCGGCCGGAATCAGGTAGACGAACGCGGGCATCGTCTGCATCAGGTCGAGGATCGGGCGCACGATCGCGGCAACCCACTTGCTCTTCGCGGCCCAGATGCCGAGCGGGATGCCGAGCACGAGGCTGATGATCGTCGACGACAGCGTGAGGCCGAGCGTGATGACCGTCTGGTCCCAGAAGCCCGTCGCGAAGATCAGCAGCAGCGACAGCGTCGTGAACAGCGCGAAGCGCCAGCCCACCCGCCACAGCCCGACGCCGATGAAGATGGCCATCATCAGCCACATCGGGATCGCCTGCAGGCCGTGCTCGACGAATGCCGCGAGCCCCTCGATCGCCTGGCCGATCGCGTCGAACGTCTTGGCGTCGTGGTCGAGCAGGTAGTGAACGGACTGGTCGACCCAGGTACCGAGCGGAATCATTTCAGACATGGGAACCTCGCGAACGCGTGATGGCCTTCAGGATGAGCGCACGATCGACCGAGCCGCAGTAGCAGCCGTCGTCGTCGACGACCGGCAGCGCATTCGGGCTCGCGACCACACGCGCGACGACATGTTCGAGCGACGCGTCGCGCCGGATGGATTCGATCGGGCTCACGGACGGCGTCGCCTGGCCGATCGCTTCGCGCGTGACGAAGCCGCGGATCTTGCGTTGCGCATCGAGCACGAACGCATAGTCGGCACTGCCGTTCAGCGTCGCCGCGACGTTCGCGGCATCGCACTTCGACACGATCGGCACGGCGCCCGTCTGCATCAGGTCGCCGGCGGTCAGGTAGCGGCTGGTGTCGATGCCGTCGAAGAACGCGCGCACGTAATCGTCGGCCGGGTTCGCGATGATGTCCTGCGGCGTGCCGACCTGCACGAGCCGGCCACCTTCCATGATCGCGATACGGTTGCCGATGCGCAGCGCTTCTTCCAGATCGTGCGACACGAACATGATCGTGCGGCGTTGTTCCTTCTGCAGTTGCAGCAGCACATCCTGCATTTCCCGGCGCTTGAGCGGATCGAGCGCGGAGAACGCCTCGTCCATGATCATCAGCGACGGGTTCACGGCCAGCGCGCGTGCAAGGCCGACGCGCTGCTGCATGCCGCCCGACAGCTCGGACGGCAGCTTGTGCGAGAACGGGGCGAGGCCGACCTGCTCGAGCACTTCCATCGCGCGGCGCTCGCGCTCCTTCTTGCCGACGCCCGCGACTTCCAGGCCGAACGCGGCGTTCGACACCACGGAGCGATGCGGCATCAGCGCGAACGACTGGAACACCATGCTCATGTCCTTGCGGCGCAGCGCGGTCAGCGCCGAGCGGCGCGCCGACGCGACGTCGAGCCCGTCGATCATCACCTTGCCGGCGCTGGGATCGACCAGCCGGTTCACGAGGCGGATCAGCGTGGACTTGCCGGAACCGGACAGGCCCATCAGCACGAAAATTTCGCCTTCCTGCACATCGAAGGAGACGTTGTGCACGCCGACGACCTGGCCGGTGCGCTTGAGCACCTCGTCCTTCGTCGCGCCGGCGGCGAGCATGTCGAGCGCCTGCTGCGGGTTGCTTCCAAATACCTTGCACAGACCTTCGACCACGACCTTGGGGGCATCCATCGAAACCTTCTCCTCGTGTAGCGGGGACTCGCGCTTGTCTTAGCGTGCCTACATAGTTGCCAGAAAAAACCCCGACCTGCCGACGAATTACGACAAACGCTTGCGCAAATACGACACGGCTGCCAGCCCCGCCGGGCGGGCCGCGGCACGCGGCGGCCCCCGATTGCGGCGGCGCAATACGCGCACGGCCAGCAACGGCGGGCATCGCGCGTCGGACTTGTGCGCAGCAGCGCGGCGCGGATCGCGTCGCGCGTTGCGCCAATTCGCATCGGACACGCGTCGCTTTACGACAATTTCACGTCCGATCACGCGCCGATCTGCTCAGACGAAAGCGCCTCGCCTCCACCAATAAAAAGCATGACCGTGCAAAAAGCCGCGCGGCGACACCGGACGGTGCACGCCGCGATACCGCGCCAACCCGGAAAATCCCCGACAGCCGCTGTGATACATTCCCCGCCAACAGGCTGATCGCGACGCAGGCCGCCACGCGGCCACCGTGGTCAGCAGCGCATGCCGGTTCGCCTGCCGGCCATGCCGATACCGCCTCGATCGGCGAACATCCGATCGCAGGCCGATAACGATACGAGAGAGGGAGCAAGGCGAGATGAACTGGGCTTTTACCGCAATCGGCTTCATCGTGGGCGGGATTGCCGCATTGATCGGGGATGTCTCCGCCATCACCGGCGCAGTGCTCGGCGCCGCGATCGGGTTCTGCCTCGACAACACGCTGCAACAGCGCAAGCGCAAGAACAAAGGCACGGCCCCCGATGCGTTCGCGATGCAGGCACCGCCCGCCCAGCCGCCGGTTCCCCTGGCCGAGCGCGTCGCGCGCCTCGAGGCGACCGTCGAGACGCTGACGCGCGAAGTCGCGTCGTTGCGCGGCCAGCTGGCCGGCGCGAAGGCCGGCTCGGCCGCGACTGACGCGACCGCGTACACGCCCGCCGGAGCCGCCTCCGCCTCTGCCTCGGCAGCCCTGCCACCGCGCGCGCCTGCCCAGCCGGCCGCCGCACGCGCGGACGCACCGGCATCCGCCTCGGCACCGGCTCCCAGCCCCGTTCGCGCCGCCACGCCGGCACCGACACCGGCCGCCGCGATCCGCGCGAGCGCAACCCCTGCCGCCCCGGCGCCCGCACCGTCGGCGCCCCCCGCGCCGCCCAAACCGCGCGAACCCGACTTCGTCGAGCGCGCATTCCGCGCCGCGCGCGACTGGCTGCTCGGCGGCAACACGGTCGTGCGCGTCGGGATCATCGTGCTGTTCTTCGGCGTCGCGTTCCTGCTCAAGTACGCGGCCGACAACAACATGCTGCCGATCGAATTCCGCCTCGCCGGCACCGCGCTGGCCGCGGCCGCGCTGCTCGCGATCGGCTGGCGCGTGCGCGCGCGCCGAGCGGCGTACGGGCTCGTGCTGCAGGGCGGCGGCGTCGGCATCCTGTACCTGACGATCTTCGCCGCGACCAAGCTTTACGCGTTGCTGCCCGTCGGCGCCGCATTCCCGCTGATGGTGGCCGTGTGCGCACTGAGCGCGTTCCTCGCGGTACGGCAGAACGCGCTGCCGCTCGCGTTCATGGGCACCGCGGGCGGCTTTCTCGCGCCGGTGCTGCTGTCGACCGGCCAGGGCAACCATGTCGCGCTGTTCAGCTACTACGCGCTGCTGAACGCGGGCATCTTCGCGATCGCCTGGTTCAAGGCCTGGCGTCCGCTGAACCTGCTCGGCTTCGTCTTCACGTTCACGATCGGCTCGGCATGGGGCGTGACGGCCTACCGCCCCGCACTGTTCGCGAGCACCGAGCCGTTCCTCGTCCTGTTCTTCCTGATGTACGTCGGCATCGCGCTGCTGTATGCGGTGAAGCGCGAGCTCACGCTGCGGCACTACGTGGACGGCACGCTCGTGTTCGGCACGCCGATCGTCGCGACCGCGCTGCAGGCGTCGCTCGTGAAGGACATGCCGTTCGGGCTCGCGTGGAGCGCCGTCGCGCTGTCGGCGTTCTACGTCGTGGTCACCGCGTGGCTCGCGCGACGCCGCGACCGCCTCGCGCTGCTGTTCGAATCCACGCTCGCGCTCGCGGTGATCTTCGCGACGCTGGCCGTGCCGCTCGCGTTCTCCGGTCCGACGACCAGCGCCGCGTGGGCGATCGAAGGCGCGGCCGTCGTCTGGCTCGGCGTGCGCGAGAAGCGCATGCTGCGCTTCGGTTTCGGGCTGCTGATGCAGGTTGCCGCGGCCGGCGCGTTCTTCACGAGCCTGCTCGGGCCGGCCGACGCCACCGCGCTGCCGGTGCTCAACAGCCCCTACATCGCGATGCTGCTGATCGCGCTCGCCGGCCTGTTCACCGGCTGGTGGCTGCACGGGCGCAGCGAAGCGCGCGCGTGGCATGCGTGGATGCCCGAGATCGGCGCCGCGGCCGCCGCATGGGGGCTGCTGTGGTGGGTGAGCGGCGGCCTGCACGAGATCCTCGTCTACGCGAGCCGTCACGTCGACCTGCATGCCGACCGCTTCGTCGTCGATACGACCGCACTGTTCGCGGCCGGCACCGCGTGGCTCGCGCACGTCGCGCGCCGCCGGCTGGCGTGGCCGCTCGCCGAATGGCCGGCGCTCGCGCTGACGCCGGTGCTGGCGCTGCTCGCGCTGCGTGCGTTCGATGCGCACGAAGCGCCGCTGTCGGGGATGGGCGCATTCGCGTGGCCCATCGCCGTCGGCGCAGGCCTTGCGCTGCTGTGGCGTCAGTCGCGCGGCACGGCAGGCGTCGATGCCGCACCAGGCTCGGCCCACGGCATCGCGCTATCCCTCTCCGCAGGCATCATCGCGCCGCTGCATACGCTGATGTTCTGGACCGTATGCGGGCTGCTGTCGCTCGAAGGCTTCTGGCGCCTGCGTGCGTACGTGCCCGAAGGCGCGTGGAGCTGGAGCGCGTGGGCCTATGGCTTCGGTGCGCTGCTCCTGCTGGTGTCCGGCCCCGGCTCGCGGCTGCGCTGGCCCGTCGCGGCGTTTCCGCGCGCGTACCAGGTGTGGGGCGCGGCGCCGCTCGCGGCGTTGCTGTGGTTGTGGAGCATCGCCAGCGTGATCAGCGACGGCAACGCGGCGCCGCTCTTCTGGCTGCCGCTGCTCAACCCGCTCGACATCGCGCAGTTCCTCGTGTTCGTCGCGTTCGCCGTGTGGCTGCGCCGCCTGCGGACGCTCGGCATCGCGTGGCATCCACGCGTCGTCGACTACGCGGCCATCGCGACCGTGTTCCTGTGGTTCAACGCACTGATGCTGCGCACGCTGCATCAGCGCTTCCACCTGGCCTACGACATCGACACCGTGCTGTCGTCGTTCGGCATCCAGCAGGTGTTCATGGTCGGCTGGAGCCTGTTCGCGTTCGCCGGGATGTGGCTGACGCGTCGCGACGGCATCGCCCGCATGTGCGCGCTCGCGTCGCTGCCGCTGATCGTCGTGATGTGGGTATGGACCTTCTACGCGAACTTCACGCAGGACGGCGGAAGCTGGGCACGCGTACCGCTCTTCAACCCGCTCGACCTCGTGCTCGCGGTGGTCTATGCGCTCGCCGCATCGTGGTTCGTGCGCGCACGCAAGCTCGGCTGGTCGTTCGGCAAGTATCGCGTCGAGCTGCTGAGCGCGGCCGGCGCGACCGCGTTCCTGTGGCTGAACGCGATCCTGCTGCGCACGTTGCATCACTGGGCCGGCGTGCCGTACGAACTCGGCGCGATGGCGGAATCGACACTGGTGCAGGCGTCGGTGTCCGTGTACTGGACGCTCTGCGCGCTCGCGATCACGATCTGGGCCACGCGCCGCGGGCTGCGTCCGCTGTGGTTCGTCGGCGCCGCGCTGCTCGCGCTCACGGTCGTCAAGCTGTTCCTGTTCGACCTGTCGCACGTGTCCGGCATCGAGCGCATCGTGTCGTTCATCGGCATCGGCGTGCTGCTGCTGTTGATCGGGTATTTCTCGCCGCTGCCGCCGAAGGCCGCCGCGCAACAGGACGACCACGCATGAAACGACTCGCCGCCCTGCTCGGACTGAGCCTGCTCGCGTCGTTCGCGGCGGCCGACGGGCGCGTCGCGCAGCGCTTCTCGCTCGACCTCGACGGCGCCGCCGCGTATTACCAGCTCACCGTGCCGCAGCCGGTCTATGCGGCGAGCCGGCGCAACGATCTCGGCGACGTGCGCATCTTCAACGGCGCAGGCGAGCCGGTGCCGTATTCGCTCGACGCCCCCGCGGCTGCCGCGCCCGCCGTCCCGCCGAAGCGCACGCCCGTGCACTGGTTTGCGCTGCCGCCCGCCCGCGCCGACAAGGGCAACCCGCCGCTCGGCGTGACGGTCGGCCCGGACGGCGCGCTGCGCGCGGGCGTCGCCGCACCGGTGCGCGCGAAGCACGGCGCGGATCTCGTCGACCTGTCGCATGCGGACGGCGAGATCGACGCGCTGCTCGTGCACGTGAGCGACGACAGCTACCAGGGGCGTGTCGCCATCGAAGCCAGCGACGACCTGCGCAGCTGGCGGTCGCTCGGCAGCACGCAACTGCTGAAGGTGGGCCACGGCGACGCGATGCTGGTGCAGGAACGCATCGCACTCGAAGGCGCGGCGCCGCGCTACCTGCGGCTCGACTGGCTCGACGGCGCACCCGCGATCGCGTCGATCGACGTCGAAACGCACCCGCGCGACACGCGCGAGACCGACACCGCGTCCGTGCCGCGCCAATGGCGCGACGCGGTGCGCGTGCGGGCCGGCGGTGCCCCCGGCGAATACCTGTTCGACACCGACGGCGCGTATCCGGTCGACCGCGTGCGCATCGACCTGCCGCAGCCGAACACCGTCGCGCGCGCGACGCTGCAGAGCCGCGCCGACCCGCAGGCGCCGTGGCGCGACGTCGCGGGCGCCGTGCTGTTCCGGCTGCAGGGCAAGGCCGGCGAGCAGCGCAATCCGCCGCTCGAATTCGCGGCGAATACGGATCGCGCGTGGCGGATCGTCGTCGACATGCGCAATGGCGGATTCGGCGGCGGCCAGCCGGCCGTCGCGATCGGCTGGCATCCGGCGGCGCTGACGTTCGTCGCGCGCGGCACGCCGCCGTTTACGCTCGGCGTCGGCGACGCGTCGCTCGTGTCGTCGGCCGTGAGCCGCGACGCACTGCTGGTGGGCATGGCGCCCGAAGTGCGGCCCGCGCGGGTCGGCGCGGCGCTGCCTGTGTCGGCGGTGGCGCCGGCGCCGGCCGCCGATACGGATGCCCCGCGCCGCTACGTGCTGTGGGGCGCGCTGGTCGTCGCGGTCGGCGTGCTCGGCACGATTGCGTGGCGCCTCGCGAAAGGCGGCGGCGATACGCGCGGCCACGACGGTTGACGCCGCGCAGCCATGCACACCACCCGTTCACCCGTCTTTACGCGCCGTTTATCTCGCGCGCCGGTTTCTTTCGACGGTCGCAATGCATAACTGCGTACAGTCGTCGCATCGGAACCACGATGCGACGACATGCAGGAAACCTATCCATCGTATGACCGGCCGGTGCCGCGCACACGCGTGCGCCCGGCCCTGCGGCTGAAGCGGCTTTTGCTGCTCTTCCCGATCGTGCTGCCGCTGTCGATCGCATGGCCCGCGCATGCCGACGACACGCCCGCAGCGCCGATCACCGCCGCCAGCACGCCCGAACCCTCGCTTCCCCCGACCCTCGACACGATCGTCACCGCGCTGCGCAACCGCTTTCACCTCGCATACGCCGACGCGCGCACGATCGCGCGCGCGGTGCAGACCGAATCGGATCGCTACGGGCTTGCACCGGCGCTGCTGCTCGCGATCATCGCGGTCGAGTCGGGTTTCGATCGCCACGCAGTCAGTGTCGCCGGCGCGCGCGGGTTGATGCAGGTGATGCCCACCGCCCATCGCGATCTCGTCGCGCATGTGAAGGATCTCTCCGATCCGGCCACCAACGTGCGGATCGGCGCCGCGATCCTCCGCGGCTATCTCGACGATGCGGACGGCGACGTCGAAACCGCGCTCGTGCGCTACAACGGCGGCACGAAGCGCTATGCGCAGCGAGTCGCGCTGCGCGTGCAGCAATTCGATGCGCAGTTGCGTCGTTCGAACGGCGCGGCGAGCGACGCGCTGCGGACGGCCGCGAACCCCTGAGCGCGGCGCTACCGCGCGCCGTCGAGCCGGTAGCCGGCGCCCGTCTCCGTGACGATGTACGCGGGCCGCCGCGAGTCGCATTCCAGCTTGCGCCGCAGATGGCCGACATACACACGCAGGTCGTGCGCATCCTTGCCGTGCGCCGCGCCCCACACCTCGCTCAGCAGGCGGTCGTGCGTCAGCAGCCGGCCCGCGTGATGCGCGAGCGCGGCCAGCAGCCGGAATTCGATCGGGCTCAGATGCACGCGCGCCCCGCCGCGCAGCACCTGGCGATCGCCGAGATCGACGGTCACGTCGCCGAAGCGCACGCATACCGCATCGATGCGCCCGCCGCCCGCTTGCCGCCGCAGGTGCGCACGCATCCGCGCGATCAGCTCGGCGGCACCGAACGGCTTGGTCACGTAATCGTCCGCCCCCGCATCGAGCGCGGCCACCTTGTCGCGTTCCGCGCTCAGCGCCGACAGCACGATCAGCGGCGCGGCCGAGCACGCGCGCAGTGCACGGATCAGGTCGGTGCCGCCAAGGTCGCGCAGGTTCGTGTCCGCGACGATCAGGTCGGGACGTCGCACGCCGACGGCCGCCACGCCCGCCGCACCGGTCGCGGCCTCGAAGACATGCATGTGTTCGGCCTTCAGCGCGACACGGACGAAACGCCGGATGAGCCTGTCTTCGTCGACGATCACGATGACGATGCCCGGTTCGCTCATCCGGCAGCGCCTTCGTCCGGTGCGTGATGCGCGCCCATGCTCAGGCCCATCCGCATGCCACCAGCACCATGTCGATCAGCTTGATGAACGGGAACGGCAACAGTACGCCACCGAGCCCATACAGCAGCAGGTTCCGGCGCAGCAGCGGCGCGGCGCCGAGCGGGCGATAGCGCACGCCCTTCAGTGCGAGCGGGATCAGCGCGACGATGATCAGCGCGTTGAAGATCACCGCCGACAGGATCGCCGACGCGGGCGACGCGAGATGCATCACGTCGAACACGCGCAGTTGCGGATACGTTGTCGCGAACGCGGCCGGGATGATCGCGAAATACTTCGCGACGTCGTTCGCGATCGAGAACGTCGTCAGCGATCCGCGCGTCATCAGCATCTGCTTGCCGATCTCGACGATCTCGATCAGCTTCGTCGGGTTCGAGTCGAGGTCGACCATGTTGCCTGCTTCCTTCGCCGCCTGCGTGCCGGTGTTCATCGCCACGGCGACGTCGGCCTGCGCGAGCGCCGGCGCGTCGTTGGTACCGTCGCCCGTCATTGCAACCAGACGGCCCGCCGCCTGATGCTCGCGGATCGTCGCGAGCTTGGTTTCCGGCGTCGCTTCCGCGAGGAAGTCGTCGACGCCCGCTTCCGCCGCGATCGCCGCGGCCGTCAGCCGGTTGTCGCCCGTCACCATCACGGTCTTGATGCCCATCTTGCGCAGTTCCGCGAAGCGCTCCTTGATGCCGCCCTTCACGATGTCCTTCAGCTCGATCACGCCGAGCACGCGGACAAGGCCGTCGACGCGCTCCGCCACCGCAAGCGGCGTGCTGCCGCGACGCGCGATGTCGGTCACGACCGCGTCGACTTCGCGCGTGACATGACCGCCGTGGGACTCGACGTAATGCTTGATCGCGTCCGCCGCGCCTTTGCGGATCTCGCGCCCCGGCGCCCCGGAGGACGTCCCCGTGGGGAACAGGTCGACACCGCTCATCCGCGTCTGTGCGCTGAACGACAGGAACACCGGATGCAGCGCCTGCATGTCGCGCTCGCGCAAGTTGAAGCGCTGTTTCGCGAGCACGACGATGCTGCGGCCTTCCGGCGTTTCGTCGGCGAGCGACGACAGTTGCGCGGCATCGGCCAGCGCTTCCTCGGTCACGAACGGCGCGGGTACGAACGCCGACGCCTGGCGGTTGCCGAGCGTGATCGTGCCGGTCTTGTCGAGCAGCAGCACATCGACGTCGCCAGCGGCTTCCACCGCGCGGCCCGACGTCGCGATCACGTTCGCCTGCATCATCCGGCTCATCCCGGCCACGCCGATCGCGGACAACAGGCCGCCGATCGTCGTCGGGATCAGGCACACGAGCAGCGCCACCAGGGCAGTGATCGTCACCACGTGGCCGGCCTTCATCGCTTCGACCGCGAACGTCGAGAACGGCAGCAACGTGGCGGTGGCGAGCAGCATCACGATCGTCAACGCGACGAGCAGGATCGTCAGCGCGATCTCGTTCGGCGTCTTCTTGCGCTTCGCGCCCTCGACCATCGCGATCATCCGGTCGAGGAACGCCTCGCCCGGATTGACGGCCACGCGCACGACGATCCAGTCGGACAGCACGCGCGTGCCGCCCGTCACCGACGAGAAGTCGCCGCCCGCCTCGCGGATCACCGGCGCGGATTCGCCAGTAATCGCCGATTCGTCGACCGACGCGACGCCTTCGATCACGTCGCCGTCGGCCGGGATCGTGTCGCCGGTTTCGACGAGCACGACGTCGCCCTTGCGCAGGTCGGTCGACGCCATCACTTCGACGACCGCCTTCGCGCGCGGCGCCGCGAGCTTTTTCGCGACCACGTTGTGCTTCGCACTACGCAGCGACGCGGCCTGTGCCTTCGAACGCCCTTCCGCGAGCGCCTCGGCAAAGTTCGCGAACAGTACGGTGAACCACAGCCACAGCGCGATCGCGACGATGAAGCCCGCGGGGGCTTCGGCCTGGCCGAACAGCGCGGCGATCCACAGGATCGTCGTCAGGATGCTGCCGACGTACACGCAGAACATCACCGGGTTGCGGAACTGCGTGCGCGGCGTGAGTTTCCGGAACGAATCCGCGATAGCCGGACGCACGAGTGCGGGATCGAACATCGAGCGCGCGGCCGTGCGCGCATGGCCCGGCTGCGTGGGGCGCGGGCCTGTCACGGGTGCGAGAGACATGGCGGTTTCCTTTTGCCGGCACGCCTCGCGCAGCAGCACCCGGCATCGGTCACGCGAGCCGGCTGCCTGCGCGCGATCTCGCGTGCGGCTTCCGTTTCCATGCAACCATCTTATGAAGGTTCGCGTGAAGATCGCGGCAAAGGATCGCGTCAGGGTATAAAAAGCGCGTAAACGTCCGTTTCGCCGCGGCGCGGCGGGGGTGTCTCAAGGGCCGTACACGAGCGGGAGCGCCACACTCCGCTCATCCGACGCTTACGCGGCAAAGCAGGAAAACGAACCGGCGCGCGACGGTCAGCCGAACGTATAGCGCCCATGCTGACGCGGACGCCACGGCGTCGAGCGGCAACTCGCGGCACCGGCCGCGCGTCGTGCCGCCCAGCCTGCGCCACGGCGCACGTGCTGGCCACGCCGGGCCACGGCGACCACGCGCGACGGCAACGCATACGCAAGACGCCGCACGGCCGCCACGCGCGCGGCCATGCGCGACGCCGGCGACACGCGGCGCGCCACCTGCGCGACGGGCCGCTTGCAGAGGATCGCGCTGTCGTAGCGCTTGCCGTCGAAGCGCATCACGTCGACGACGTCGAAACCCTGCGCGCCGTAGAACGCAAGCAGGTGCGAAGCGGGATGCGGCGTATCGAGCGCGAGCAGCGCATAGCCGCGCAGCGCGGCCCACTGTTCGGCGAACGCGAGCAGCAACGCGCCGATCCCGCGGCTCTGGCAATCGGGGTCCACCGCCACCTGCCGCACGCTCGCGACGCCTTCGCGCCGGTACAGCGAGCACGCCGACGACGGATCGGTCGCATACAGCGTGGCCGTGCCGATCACGCGCCCGCCGCACACGGCGACGTAGCACTCGCCCGCTTCCGCGCGGCGGCGCGTGACGTCCTCGCTCTGGTCGACGCACGTGCAGTTGAGTCCCATCGCGCCGAGCCGCGCGAACGCGCGATGCAGCATCGGCGTGAGTTGGGCATAACTGTCGAAGGCCGGATCGAAACGCCGCACGATCACCCGATCGGCGCACACGGAAGGCGGCGCGGTAGGGGTGTGTTCGGCGATCGCGTTCCAGGGTATCGACATTGCCTTGCTCCGTGGTTGGGATGCCCGAAGTCTATGAGCGCGCCAGCTGCCCTCGCAAGAAAAAATGTCGTAAAAGTTTGGGGAAATGCATGCGGGAGCGAGGGTTGCGACGGTGCGCGCCGTGGCTCTGCGTGCGTCGGTGCGAACGCATGACGGAACGCCGATCGTTGTTTGCGCAAGCAATGCATCCCGTGACCAGATCACGCGTTGGCGCGTGCCGTTGACACATGCGACGGCACCTTCCAGACTCGCGGGTTCCTTCCCTCACCGAGCGCGCTCATGATCACCTGCTACCTTCGCTACGTCATCGATCCGTACAAGCTCGACCAGTTCGAAACCTACGGCAGGATGTGGATTCCGCTCGTCGAAAAGTTCGGCGGCACGCATCACGGCTACTTCCTGCCGTCCGAAGGGGCGAACAACATTGCGCTCGCGATGTTCTCGTTCCCGAACCTCGCCGAATACGAGCGTTACCGCGAACGCTCGATGGACGATCCGGTCTGCCAGGCCGCGTTCCGCTACGCGGAGGAAACACGCTGCATCGTCAGCTACGAGCGTAGCTTCTTCCGGCCGGTGTTCGAGTAATTGGTAACGGGCGACCGGCAATGTCCCGACGCATCGCGCCCCTTTTTCCTGACCGGGACGAAAAAAAGCCCCGCCTGCATCCGCGCGGCGGGGCCAACCCATGTCAGTAGAGACATCATGGAGGAGACGGGCCCATCTTATCGACCGCGGCCCGCCGTCCCAACCAAGCATTTCTGCTATCGATCTGGGCGGCCGCGCACACGATTGCCCCTGTCGCGCGGCATATCGATAGAACGAAAAGTCGTTTTCAGAGTGGCGGCGGGGTCGTTACCATCTGGTTTTAAGCCTGTGCTTAGCCGGGCAAGCCATCCCCAAGGAGCGCCCCTTGACTGCATTCGATCAACACCGCCGCCCGTTCGTCGTCGGCATTGGCGGTACCACCCGGGCAGCGTCGTCGACCGAACGCGCACTGTCGTTCGCGTTGCGCGGCGCGCAAGCGGCCGGCGCACGCACGCGGCTGTTCGACGGCCCGTTCCTGCATACGCTGCCGCACTACGCGCCCGAACACAAAACGCTGACCGACGCGCAGCGCGAACTGATCGACGCCGTGCGCCAGGCCGACGCGATCATCATCGCGACGCCCGGCTATCACGGCGGCGTCTCCGGCCTCGTGAAGAACGCACTCGACACGCTCGAGGAACTGCGCGCGGACGATCGGCCGTATCTCGACGGCCGTGCGGTCGGCCTGATCGTCACCGCCTACGGCTGGCAGGCGGCCGGCACCGTGCTGACGTCGCTGCGGTCGATCGTGCACGCGCTGCGCGGCTGGCCGACACCGTTCGGCGCCACAGTGAACACGCTCGAAACGCGCTTCGACAGCGCCGACAGTTGCTCGGATCCGAAGGTCGTCGCGCAGCTCGAGACGGTCGGCACGCAGGCGGCCGAGTTCGCGCTCGCGTTCGCCTCGCATCGCGCGGCCTCGCACGCGGCATCGGTCGATGCGCTCGCACCCGTGCTGAAGATCGCCAACCAGTAATTCTCCCGCCTTCCACCGCCCGCGCCCGGCCGATTCCATTCGCCGGCGCGGGCGGCGCGCATTCGGACGAGCGGCCACACGCCGCGCATGTCGACGCCTCTCCCTGCCGCCCTTTCCCCGCACCGATAAGAATTCGGCCCGCCGCGTGATTTGCATTGGCCGAAAGATTGGTTCACGCCGCGAGCGGGTTTTCGTACGCTGAACCTCCGAACTTTCTCCGCGCACGCCATGAACCGTACGATCCGCTACAAGGGCTACGAAGTCGCCCCCGCTGCCGCCCGGTTGCCGAACGGGCTGTTCGCCGCCAACCTGACGATCGAGAAAGCGAGCGGCGGCCCGTCGCCGCGCGCCGTGTCGTTCGACGCAATCGATTTCTTCTTCGAGGAAGAACACGCGCTGGCCTACGCGTCCCGCTGGGGCCGCCTCTGGGTCGACACGAACGCGTGACGCACGCCTTGCCGGCGCGCTATCGTTTGTCGGTAAAGTTGAGCGACATACGCCAATAAAATCAATGGCTTACAAAAGACATTGCCATGATTGCTCGCATCATTTTGCCATTCAAGAAGAGCAAAAGCCGCTGAATTGACAGGAAATTCGAGCACGCGCTAATAGGTTTGATTCCCCCCTCGATGTGGCGAACTAGCGACCGATTTCCGTCAAGATGAGCGGAGCGCTAACGGGCCGTTGAAATACCTCGGCCCGTCCTGCACGCTGTAGGTTCCCGAGAGCCAGATGCAGGTAGCAGAACACGATGTGATGCGAGCGGTTGTGGGCGCGTTCGCTGTCCTGCGGCGCCTTGGCCTTGACGATCAGGTCCGCGTGACTGAATACGTCCGCGCCATTCGCGGCGATCCGCGCACCGGCGGCGAGAAAAGCATCGTCGTTCGCGCCGATCCCCTGGCCGGCCCCGGTTTCAATCACGACCTGATGTCCACGGGCGGTCGCTTCACGCACCGCGACGGGCGTCATTCAGATCCGGGACTCGTGACTCTTGATCTCTTTCGGTACGCCGATACGCATGTCATCCCCCATGGGCGGATTGCACTGCGCATCCCTTTTACATCGCGGGCGGGAATCATCGAGAAGGACGCGCGCCGGCCTCGCACGGCACGCACCTATCGCGATGGGAAAACGTGCTCCGCCAGGAAATCGACGAAGGCACGGACCTTGGGCGCGGGCTGCTGACCGCTGGGCCAGAGAACCCGATATTCGACCGACGACGCGGCATCCCAATCGAGAATCGCGCGCAACGCACCGCTCGCCAGTTTTTCCTTGACCTCGTAATCGAGCAGGCAGGCGATGCCGAGGCCCTCGCTCGCCATCGCGAGCAGCGTCGTGCTGGAGTTCGACACCATGGTGACCGGGAATCTCGACGCATCCGTCGGCACGTCGTCCGCGAGCGGCCATTGCTGAATCTTTCCGTTGCTCGGATACCGGTACAGCAGCAGCTTGTGATCCTTGAGGTCATGGGGATGCTCGGGCGTGCCGTGCTGGTCGAGGTAAGCCGGCGCGGCGACGATCACGCGACGACACGTCCCAAGCTTGCGCGAGATCAGGCGCGAGTCGTCGGGATAGCCGGTGCGCAGCACCGCATCGAAACCTTCCTCGATGACGTCGACCAGACGATCCGAGTAATCGATCTCGAGTTCGACTTCGGGATAACGCCGCAGAAACGCCGCGATCAACTGCGGCGAGAGCATGCTGATCAGCGGCAGGCTGACCCGCAAGCGGCCTCGGGGCGCCTCGACCGACTGCTGCAACTCGATTTCGGCGGCCGTCAGTTCGTCGAGAATGCGCCGGCATCGCTGAAGAAAGAGCGTGCCTTCCGCCGTGAGGCTGATACTACGGGTGCTGCGATGAAACAGCCGTACGTTCAGGTGTTCCTCGAGACGCGCGACGCTCTTGCTCACGGCGGAGGCGGACACGCCCTGAAGCCGCGCGGTCGCGACGAAGCTTCGCGTCTCGGCAACCTGTACGAAGGACTGCACCCAATTCAGATTGTTCATTGGCAAGAGTCAATCAAACGAGCGATGAGCATGATGCCATCCCGCGAGCGGATCCCATCGGCCATGCGCGTGGCCGCGCGGCCCACCTCGACCGACGGGCCGAACGCGCGCACCACGTGATGAACGGACAGCAGCGGATGAGTGGCTCAATCACGGATACGACGCGTGAAGACCGGCCGACTCCCTGAGCGTAGCGACGACACTTGGAAATGGAGAATACGACAAAGACCCGTTTCGCAACGCTAACGTAAGCGCGCCTTTCATCATGATAGGTTCAGCGCAGAATCTTATCGTGAAATACCACGAAGCGTTCCCCCGTTCTGCTGCCATGAATGGGCATTGCATCCGGGCAAGAAGGAATTCAGCGCCATACGTCGAGCGTATATCGGATATACGACATCGCGACATCATTCGGATGCTTGAATGAATCGACGCATCGGCGCAATCGATTCCGAATCGAAATCGATGCATGTCCCCGCGCCTTCACATCGAGGCGTCCGGACGTCGAATCATGGGATTTGAGAGGAACCACGTCCGATCCCGCGTGCGAGGCGGAAACCGCTGATTCGAGCGCACGGCGCCGAGTCGCCGCGATACGCGACCACAGTCGAACCGGCATGTCGAGGCGCTCGCCTCGACGCCGCATGCACCGAGAAAAAATGTTGCGGGTGGCTCGTCAACGAACCAGCCCGCAACCAAGCAAAGCACCTGCGATACCTCTTGTCATGCCGTCATGATCGCGCTGCCATTGCCCATTTCAACGGCATATACGAGCGCCAGCCGGCCGAGTTTCAATGCATGATTTCCGGTCGGATCGGAATTCGACAGCGTATCGTTCACGGTATGGATATACGGGCTATCCTCCAAGGCCGGGTTGAACGGAAATGACGCCGGGTATCCTTGGCCATGCCACGAGGCATGATCCGAGGAAGCGAATCCGCTCTCCGCGACCAGAATTTCCTGATCCGGGAAGTAGGTTCGAATCAAGCGCTCGATAAACAGATTCTGCTTTTCGTCCGTGAAGTCGTAGACCAGGCAGAAGTTGTGCTCGTCGCCGACGTAATTCGTCACATCCAGTTGCAGCACGCCCGCCACCTTCACCTCGCGCACCTTGAAA
The DNA here is from genome assembly GCF_002223325.1 of Burkholderia sp. AU15512. Classification (NCBI taxonomy): domain Bacteria; kingdom Pseudomonadati; phylum Pseudomonadota; class Betaproteobacteria; order Burkholderiales; family Burkholderiaceae; genus Burkholderia; species Burkholderia sp. AU15512. Next base: position 133,127 of record NZ_NKEX01000006.1, on the reverse strand, counting down.
TCCTTCGCGATGATGGCGGAGCCCAACAGGCCGAGTTCATTCGCCGAATACGCCATGAACTTGATGGTCAGCACCGGCCTGTAGTCGTTGTCCAGCATCACCCGCAGCGCTTCCGTCAAGCTCGCGATGCCGGAAGCGTCGTCGTCTGCGCCGGGCGCCACCGTATCGCTTTCCATCTCCTTCAGATTGCCGACCGTTGAATCGAGATGAGCGCCGAGAATCACGGTGCCGCGCTCCGGCTCCGAACCGGGAATCGTGAGGATCACGGACGACTGCGGCCACGGATGCGTGTATTGCTCGACCACCACGTCCGGACGATGCCGCGCCATGTTGCGCCAGTGATCCGCCAGCCAGTTGGACGAGGCCACGCCATGCGACGTGTTGAAGAACCGGTTGGGGAACGACTCCAGCGCAGAGATCGTCTGCACGACGTTCTCTGCCGACATCTCCTCCATCCACTTCCGAATCTTCGGCGAGTTGGACACTTCGTAATGACGCACGATCGGTGGCCGTTTCATGGCGAACATACTTTCAGACATAGCAAAACTCCTGTGAGGTAAGGTGTTTTTCGTCCAACAAGCAAGGAAAGACTGCCGGACTCACGCATCGAATCCCCGGCATTTCATCCAACCGAACAAACAACGGAATGACCTGCTTCCGATCCGCGCAACGCGAGCCCGAGCACGCAACGCCAGCCATCGGGTACGCCGTCAACTGCCGACGCCATCCAATCCGATCCTGCTGATGTATTTCCTGAATTGCTCGGCATAGGCGTTATGCCATCGCGACAACGCCGGGCGATTCTTGATCATGTCGTCGATCGACCATTGCAGGCGGCGCTGGTCGAGTTCCCACGTCACCTCGTTGTCGGGGCAAAAGATGTAGAAATCCCCGCTCTCCATGCCCTCGATCATCCGGTCGGCCACCTGATCCGCCTCCCAGGCGCCTTGCGGCTTCGGCGTGTCGGGCGTCATGCCCGGGAAATTCATCGGCGTGAACGTGAAGCCGGGAATCAGCAGATGCGCCGAAATCTTCTCTCCGACGCATTCGCGCAATTCGTGCGCCAACTGCTCCGTCAGAACACGCACGGCGGCCTTCGAAACGGCATAAGCCGCATTCCCGGGCGGCGTCGTGATGCCCTCCTTCGATCCCACGTTGACGATCGCCGACTTCTCCGCCTGTTCGAGCATCACGGAGACGAAAAGACGCTGCATCTCCAGGACCGACCAGAAGTTGACGTCCATGACGTTGTGCCAGGCCTGGTCGTTCCCCCACGGCCCCGCCCGATGCAGGATGGCGGCATTGTTGACCAGCAGCGATATCGGCCCCGACGCGCGCACGAGCTTGAGCAACTCGAATCTCGACTCGTATGCCGTGACATCGCCCTGTAGAACTTGAATGACCGATTCGCTCGATTCGCTTTTCAGCTTCTCGGTCGCCGCCGCCAGCGCGGCCTTGTTCTTGTCGAATAAAACCAGATTCATGCCCCTGCGGGACAGTTTTGCGGCGATCGCCAGACCGATTCCCGATGCGCCGCCCGTGATCACGGCGAGCTTCGCCTTTTGAATGACAGAGTGCGGAGTATTCATGACGTTCGAATAGAAAGTTATTGCATCAGTCACATGACCTCATCCCTGGACGGCACGTCATCCGACGATTCCCCGGGTCATCGGTTTCCCGATGGAATACCACCGGATGATCGATCGTGCCGCGCGTATTCGGCTACGACGTCTCGCGGAACCGGCGGAGCGCCTCCCGCCGGACGCGTTGCCCCGTCAGTTCTTGGCCGCGGTCAACATGTCGGGTTGCGGAACTCCCTGCAGCTTGCCGCCGAAGATCAGGCGGCTGATGACCGCGAGAACCGCGGCGCCCACGCCTCCATACAGCATCACGATGCTGAACCCGTGCACCAGCGCGGCGTGCGTGATGGCGCCGGACGCGTCGGCCGACATCAGCGCCGGAAACGCACGCCGCAATTCGTCGCCGCTGCCCGCCGCCACCTTCCCCGCCATGGCGAGCAGCTGCGCATCGTCGAACGACGCCGGCAACGCATGCCTGAGATAGGCCCAGATCCCCTCGAGCAAAATGAATCCCATCAGCGAAATGTTGACCGCGAAGGTAATGAGCCGCGCGCTCATGTCGATTCCCGACGCCATGCCCGCCCGTGCCGCCGGCACCGATCCCGTCACCGCGTTCGTGACCGGGGTGTTGGTGAGACCGAGCCCGATGCCGGCGATGATGCAGCCGGGCACCATCGCCGCCCAACCGGCCTGCAGCGTCGTATTGCCGATCAGCATCAGGAAGAAGCCCACACCGATCGTCATCAGCCCCGCCGGAATGATCACCCTCGCCTGGTAACGCAGCGAAAGGCGCTCCGCCAGGGGCGGAATCAACAGCGTGGGCAGCGTGTAGGCGAGCTGCAGCATCCCCGCATTCACCGCGTCGTACCCCAGCACGGTCCGGAAGTAGATGGGCAGATAGATGTTGAACGGCCAGAAGCTGAAGTTCATCGCGATGGAGCCCATCAGCGCGCCCGATACGTTCCGGATGCGGAACACCGAGAACATGAACATGGGATGCGCCGAACGGTTCTCGATCACGATGAACGCGATGAACAGGATCACCACGGCCGCGATGCCGCTCATGCCGGCCGCCCCCAGGCCGGGCCGCTGCGTGATCAGGTAGGTCAGGCCGAACACGGCGGCGGACAACGTGGCCATCCCGCCTAGATCCAGCTTGCCTGCCTGGGGATTGCGGGATTCGTCGATGCCGACGTAGGTCAGGACCAGGGTCAACGCGACGAGCGGCACATGGACCAGGAAGATCCAGCGCCAGTTCAGCAAGGTGACGATGACGCCCCCGATCAGCGGTCCCAGGCCGAGTCCCACGCCGAATACGAAGCCCCACATCGCGAAGGCCTGACTCCGCTCCTTGCCCTCCTGGAACTGATGGGACAGATTCGCGATCTGGCAGATCATCATCGCGCCCCCGCCGATTCCCTGCAGGAAGCGGCTCGCGATCAGCGTGTAGGTGTTTTCGGCGAGCCCGCAGATCAACGACGCCACGCCGAAGATAATGAGGCTCAGGACGAAGATGCGCCGTCGGCCGTACCGGTCCGCCAGCGTCCCGACGGCCATCAGGACGGTGGTGCACGCGATGGTGTACGCGTTCATGATCCATTGCAGATCGGCGAAATCCGCACCGAGCTTGACCTCGAGCGTCGGCAGGATGATCGGGACACTGGAGATTTCCAGGTGGAACATGACGCCGGCCAGGCATATGGCCGCCAGGGCGAGCATGTTCCGGTAGGCATGAGTGGTAGAAGTCATTCGCATATTCCCGGTGGACGTCGCGTGCGCCACCGACAGCAGGCGGCACACCAGCATGGAATCAACGGCGACGTGGGCAGAACTCGAGCTGGATCGATTAAGGGCGCGACGCGCCGCCGACAGGACTGCACGGCGGAGCATGCCGCTGGAAGTAGCGTATCGCCGGCGGCCCCGACGAAAAACAGGCTCGCGCTCCAAACACCCTGAACCGATTAGTCAGCAATTCCGGGCGATCCGCCGCGCTGGTCGGCCATTCGGACCCGCCCGCGCCCCACGGACCGCGGCGCGCCTGCCGTCGGATCGCTCATAGCGCCACATCCCGAGACGCGTGCTCGCGATCCAGGTCGGACAACTCGCCCGCGCCGGACGCGTCGCCCACCGCCGACAGAGCGTCGAACGCCCTCGCGGGCTCGGCCCCGATCCGGCCGAAGGCGAGCGGATCCGCATAGCGTCGGCCGGGCCCCCGCGTCAGCAGCGCGGGGGCCCGCACCACCCATCGGCCGTCGACCAGCACACCTTGCGGTGCATGACGCACGAGCATGTCGAGCACATCCGCGCACGCGAGACGCATCGACGCCTGCCCTGGGAGCAGACGCAGGTCGTACAGCAGCAGATCCGCTCGCAGGCCCACGGCCACGCGCCCGGTCTCCGGAAACTGCAACGCCTGCGCGCCTTTCCAGGTCAGCACGTCGATGACGTCGCCCGCGCGGTCGTCGTCACGCGCGGGCGCCAGATCGCCCGGCCCCGGCAGCGGCCCCGCGCCCCAGTGCAGCGACGCGCGCGGCCGACCGGTGATATCCGTCCGCGCGATCTCGCCGCGTCGTCCCGGCCGCCCGTCGAGTTCCTGGATGTCGTGAACGACGTTGGTGTGGCACTTGCGCAGATGGCTCCGCTCGAGCGGCGACATCTGCGCCGTCGGCACGATCAGCGTGTGCGCGTCCACCACGTCCAGGCTCCGCAACAACGCCAGCCCCGAACAGCCATAGGCGTCCCGGAACGATTCGGCCCACGGCGCGCCGCCGTCCACGCGAATCACGAATCGCCCGTTGCGCTTCTTCGCGGCCTCGTGCAAACCCGTGAGCAACTGCGTCGATGCAGCGAGCTGAGACCCGACGGCCGGCTGGATCGCCAGCAGCGCGCCGTCGAACCGTCGCATCAGCTTGTCGTAATCGCGCAGACACGCCGCCACGTCGTGTTCGACCGCGCGCGGCTCCGGTCCCAGCCAGATGTCCATGTATTCGCGATAGAGGCTCGCGCGCACGCCGGCCTTCGTGATCAGCGCGATGTCCGCCTCCGCCCGGCGACTGAACACGCCCACCGTCGTCACGCCGCGCATGACCGCCTGACGCAACGCGTCGCCCAACCGCGCCGCGCGTTCGACGCCGCTTGCCGCCTCGGACGTGCCGTCGCCATCGACGAGGCAGCCGTTGACGAGGCCGGGCGTGCATACGAGCCCGTGCCCATTCATTCGCGTCGGCACCGACGACGTGGTCGGCGGCGTGATTGCGACGATTTCGTTGTCGCAGATCTCGATGTCCGCGCGCTGCAGCGCGCGGTTTTCCGTATCGAAATAGAGCACGTTCGAGATCGCCCAGACGTCATCGATCACCGCGCCCCATTCCGGATTGTCGGCTGCTGAGAACAATCTGATTCCCCTCTTTCCAAGGTCAAGCGTGAGAAACCGCGACCGCGGCCGCCTCGTCCAACCGTATCGCGCCGGCGGACAGGCCGTCTTCCCGGCGTCGCGCGGCAGCATCCTCGGCGCGGTGCGCGAGTTCCGACAATTCGTCGGGGTCAGCGCGTCTGAGCAGATCGATGACCCGCAGGAATGCATCCCGATCAACCGGTTGCCCGCATCGCGGATGACAGACGTACCAGGCGTCTCCATGACGGAAAAGGTAGCCCGCGTGTTTCGGCAAGCGTTCGAAATCCGCCTGTTCCAACGCCCAGCCGTCCAGCGCTCGTCGATCAAGGTTCATGTCCATTCTCGATATCGAAGGTCCTGGCGAATCAGCCAGATCACCATTTACAAAGGATGACTAACCGATCGTCACGGTGCTCGCACCGATTCGAGCGATCGTGACGAAGCGCGCGTTTCGCCGCGCGCCCCGTCAAACGGCGCGGCCCACGTTCGTGAACGCCGCCGGACCGGCCGCCCTATCCGGCATCAGCCCAGCTCACGCGCGAGGACCCGGGCGAACATCGACACGACCTGCTGGACTTCGTCTTCCGAAATCACGAATGGCGGAGCGAACAGGACGTGCTCGCCAAGCTTGCCGTCGATCGTTCCGCCCAGCGGGTAGCACAGCAGCCCCGACTCCAGCGCGGCGGCGCGCAATTTGAGGCTGCGGTTCGGATCGAACGGGAGCGGCGCCTTGGTCGCGCGATCCTGCACCAGCTCCACGCCGACGAACAGCCCGCGTCCGCGAATGTCGCCGATGTTGGGATGATCGGAGAGGGTGTCGTGCAGCGCCTGCCGCAGTTGGGCGCCGCGCGTCCTGACCGCCTCCAGCAGGTTCTCTTCCTCGATGACGCGCTGCACCTCCAGCGCGGTGGCGCAGGCGGTCGCATGAAACGCGAACGTCTGTCCGTTTCTCAGCGCGCCCGAACCCGCTTCGATCGCGTCGTAGATGGGCTGACGGACCAGCATCGCGGAAATCGGCTGATAGCCGGCGGCCAGGCCTTTCCCGACCGTCAGGATGTCGGGCCTCACGTCATCCTGGCTACAGGCGAACAGGGAACCCGTTCGACCCATGCCGCACATCACTTCGTCGAGTATCAGCAAGACGTCATACTTGTCGCACACCTTGCGGATACGCTGAAAGTAGCCTTTCACCGGCGGCACGGCCCCCGAAGTCGACCCCACCACGGTTTCCGCGATGAACGCGGCGACGTTGTCCGGGCCCAGTTCGAGGATCTTCGCTTCCAGTTCGTCCGCCAGGCGCTGCGCGTAGTCCGCCTCCGTCTCGCCCGCGCGTTGATTCCGATACGCGTAGCACGACGAGACGAAGTTGCCGCTCGCGAGAATCGAATCGAAGATGTCGCGCCGCTGAATGTTGCCCGAGATGCTCAGCACGCCGAGCGTGCTGCCGTGGTAATTCTGCCGTCGCGATATCACCAGCCGCTTGCTGGGCTGATTACGCTCCACGAAGTACTGGAGCGCCGTCTTGAGCGCGATCTCGACGATCTCGGAACCGCTGCAGAGGAAGTACGCCTTGTCCAGACCCGGCGAGCGTTCGATCAGAAAGGTCGCCAGTTCCTCGGCCGCTTCGTTTCGGAACACGCCGCCATATACGTAGGCGAGTTTGGCCGCCTGCTGCTGCAAGGCCGTGATCACGCGCGGATGGTTGTAACCGAGATTGGTCACCGCCACGCCGCTGCAGGAATCGAGATAGCGCCGGCCCGCGTCGTCGGTGACGTAAATGCCCTCTCCGGACGCGGCCATCGGCATCTTGGTTCGCGGAGAACGATAGAAAACGTGCGTCATCAGTGTGCCCTCGACATGCATGCTGATCCGTTGACGAAAACGATGCGCCCGATCAGCGGCGGCGCATCCCTCAGCCGTGCGTCTCAGTCGCCCACCGGCACCGGCACCGGCGAGAAGAATTTCCGGTAGTCCACCTCGAGAACGGGCTTCAATGTGTCCACCTGCGGCCGCTTGATGTACGAGATGCCGAAGAGCGGACAGTTGGTATGATCGAGCGGCTCGTAATACAGCAGACCCGGCGCGAGAAAATCCTTGAACGCCTCGTGGTCCGGAACGTGATCCTTCGTCACCATGCCCTCGCCGTTGTAGCCGACCACGCAGGCATAGCTCTCGGTCTTGCCCTGCCAGACCGCTTCCGGGGCGAGATTTTCCCCCTCGAAAAAGGCCCGATACGGGTTGATTCCAGCGACGTAGTACATCAGATCGGCCAGACCGTATCCGCCGAACCGATACGGGTTAACCTCGATCGGCACCAACGCGCCGCGATGGACCTTGAACTCCGCATGCATCGGAAACGATCGAAGGTCCAGCCCGAGGCCCTGCAGCGCCGTGAAGAACTCAATGACCTTGCCCGCATAGCGCCGGAAGATCTCCGCATTCGAGTAATACAGGGTGTGGAAATAGGCGGCGCGCGTCGGGTGGGGATGATGGTACAAACCCACGATGCGCGGCACGCCTTCCCGGTCGTAGAAGAGATCCGCCGCCAGTTCGCACGACTCCAGTGACAGCGAATTCCTGATGTCCTCGCCGATGAATTCCTCGACGATGACGGCGTTCCCCGACAGCATGCTGTCCGGGTAGTAGCGTCCGCGCTCGGCCAGCTCGGCCTGAATGTCGCGTTGCACCGCGTTCAGATCGCTGCGATGATCGATCTCCCGCACCCCCGTCGCGTAATACCCCCGGCGCGGTTTGATCACGAACTTCCTGCCGTCATCGAAATTCAGATCGAGCTTCCCGATGTCGCCCGTCGCGCATTCCGCGTAAAAGAAATCGGGAAACAGCGTCGCCACCTTCGTCCTGAACGCGCACTTGTCCTTGAACAGGCCGATGGCGCGTCTGATCGGCGCGCTTTCGCTGCGCGCCGCGACCAGATTCAATCCATCCTCCGATGGGACATACAGGATGTCGTCGACGCCGAACGAAATGTCCCGCCGGACGATCTCGTCAACCGACAGGATCTCGACGTCCTCCCCAGCTTGCCGGAGCCGCGCACTGGCGTATCCATCACTCAAAATGGCGAATTTCTTCATGTTTCGATGTCCTTGAATGGCTGTCGAATGCGATTGACGAGGTGCGCTCCGGCTTGCCCCTTACCTCAGCGGATAGATGGAGTTGCTCGCTTTCTTTTTCTTCGAGAACAGCTTCCTGATCAAGGCGATCAGCAGGTTCTGTTTCCGTTGCGCGCCACCGTTCATGGCGCGCGTGTCAGCATGGCTTCTCGGGTTCATGGTCGGGCCTCTTTGTGGACAATCTCAGGAAATGATGTGGTGTTGGATCAGGCGGGCGATTTCCGCATAGCCCTGATCCGTGCAGTGAACCCGGTCGACGAACAGATCCTCGTGCGCCAGCGGCGAATCCTTGAGCAGATCGTTCATGTCGAAATAATCGACGCCGGCCTCGCGGCAGCCGTCCGCGATCAGCGTCGAGAACGGGCGATGGACTTCCTTGCCCAGGATCTTCCCGAACAGCCGCCAGAAATTGTTCGGACAACTGTCGATGGCATTGAAGATCTCGTTCTCGAACGGCGTCATGTGATCCTTGCTCCAGTACGTCAGGGGCTGCAGCACGAAAACGGGCTTCACCCCGAACGGCGCCAGCAGTTCCTTCCACAACGCCGCCGATCTGACGATTTCACCGGACGCGCGCCGCAGCCGCTCCTCGGCGGGACTGTCGCGGTCGTCGATCACGGTCGCGGTCGGATCGCCGTCGTCCACGTACTCCTCGATCAAGTTGGTCAGCCTGCCCAGCACGCCCTTCTTCGCGCCCGCCTGGGTCCCGCCGCCGCTGCGTCGCCGGAGATCCTGCGAGTACTTGTTCATGTACTGGGTGTACTCGTAGGAGTAGTAGAAGCGCCCGTGATCGGACGATAGGCTGTCCGGCAGTCCCTCCAGCGTGAGCGTGTTCATCCCGCTCAGGATGACCACCCGCTTGAGGCGATCGTCGAAACGATGCCGATGCATGAGGAACAGCAACGCCTCCTGAATCGAGTTGTAGCCGCGGCTGCCGAAATTGAGCCAAGCCTCGCGCGTGATCTCGGACAGGCACGCCGACGTCGTGTAGGCGTCGTGCGTGGCGCCCGTGCCAACGACGTTCGAGCCGCCCACGAGCAGATTGATGGGTCCCGTCTCGGGCAGCGCGCCGACACTGAGGCTGCGGCCGTTCCAGGGACTGTCGCGAAAGCCGAGCGAATCGGTGTTGACGACTTCCGAACGATAATTCGCGGGATGGAAGAACATGGTGTACGGAAGCCAACGCACCTCGGAGATGAAGTCGTCGTAGATCTTCATCTGCGGCGTCAGCCGATACACCTCCTCCAGCGCTTGCTCCGGCGTCATTTTTTTCAAGGTTGCCTCGTCAGAATATCGATTGGATAAATGGAGGGATCAGCCTGTCCCGCCCATGCATGTCGACACTGCACTACCGCCTGAAATTGAAATACGTCTCGCTCGACACAGGCAGACGTATCCTGTGACGATCGTTGAATGTCCGGAACAGCGTTCCGAGCGGCACGACCACGACCACGAACAACACGGAGAACGCGAGCCATCTGATCAAGCTGTTGATTGTCACCATGGGAACTCCCTACTCGAATCGTCGCGTCGACGAGAGGCGACGCGCCTCGACATCAATCCAGCGCGAATTCCTCGCGCCAGTCCTTTTCCTCGATCAGTTCCGCCTGATCCGTTTTGCGCAGGATGTACCGCCCGATCACCAGATAATCCATCTGTGTTCTCATGAAGCAGAGGTAGGCGTTTTCGGGGCTTTCGACAATCGGCTCGCCGCGCACGTTGAAAGACGTGTTCACGAGCACGGGGCAGCCGGTCTGTTGGTAGAAGGTCTCCAGCAGGCGCCGGAACGGCACGTTGCCGCTCTTTCCCACGGTCTGCACGCGTGCGGAATAGTCGACGTGCGTCACGGCGGGAATGCTCGACCGGATGCACTTGAGCAACTCGATGCCGTCCAGCGCCTTCTCCTGCTGAGTCAACGCCCGGCGACGCGACTCCTCGACGCCGACCACGAAGAGCATGTAGGGGCTCGGCCCATCCGTCTGGAACCACTGCGATGCATGTTCCTCGAGAACAGCCGGCGCGAAGGGGCGAAACGACTCGCGATTCTTGATCTTCAGGTTGAGCACGCTTTGCATCGTGAGGTTGCGCGCATCGCCGAGAATCGCCCGCGCGCCCAGGGAACGCGGGCCGAACTCCATCGCTCCCTGGAACCATCCGACCACGTTGCCCTGCGCCAGCAGATCCGCCACCTCGTCGTACATCGCCTGTTCGTCCACGCGCCGGAACACCGCGCCGCAGGCCGTCAACGCCGTCTCGATCTCGGCGTCGTCATAGCTCGAGCCGAGCAGCGCGGACTTCATCGAGTCGCGGCCGGCGGCGAGCTTGCGCGGCTGCTTCTTCTCGCCGTGCCAGCCGGCCAGCGCGGCGCCCAATGCGCCGCCGCTGTCGCCCGCGGCCGGCTGGACCCAGATGTCGTCGAAGATGCGTGTCTTCAGCAGCCTGCCGTTCGCGACGCAATTCAGCGCGACGCCGCCCGCCAGGCACAGCGCCTTCTGCCCGCTCTGCATCCGCACCGATTTCGCGAGCAGGATCAAGGTCTCCTCGAGCACGAGCTGGATGGACGCCGCCAGGTCGAATTCGCGCTTGGTGATCAACGCCTCCGGTTTGCGCCGGGGTCCGCCGAACAACTGCTCGAATTTCGGGCTGATCATGCAGTCCCCGACCGCATAGTCGAAATACGCCATGTTCAGCCAGAAGCTGCCGTCCGGCTTGACGTCGATGAGATGGTCGCGGATCGTCTTCGCGTAACGGGGCTCGCCGTAGGGCGCGAGGCCCATCAGCTTGTATTCGCCGGAATCCACCTTGAAGCCGCAGAAATAAGTGATCGCCGAATAGAGGAGTCCCAAGGAATGCGGAAATTCGATATCCCATACCGGGTTGATCGCGTTTCCATCACCGATCCACGCCGAAGTCGTGGCCCACTCCCCGACTCCGTCGATGCACAGCACGGCCGCGCGCGGGAACGGGCTCGGGAAGAATGCCGCGGCGGCATGCGAGACGTGATGGTCGATGTATTCGATCGGCGGCAAGGGTGCATTCGCGCCGAATTGCCTCATCAGCTCCCTGGACAGGGTCTTCTTGACGTTGACCTTTTCGAAGAGCCAGGACGGCAGTTCGGAAACGAACGAGCGATAGCCCGGAAGACCGAAATGGAGATAGGTCGACATGATGCGCCGCAGCTTCTTCTTCGGATTCTCGTAGTAGAAAATCTTCTCCACGTCGCCGATCGAGATGTTCGCGCGCCTCAGGCAAAAATCGAGTGCATGGGCAGGATAGTTCTTGTCCTGCTTGATTCGGGTGAAGCGTTCCTCCTGCGCCGCGCCCAGGATCTCTCCATCGGCCAGCAACGCAACCGCACTATCATGGTAGTAGGCGGACAAACCCACGATGTATGAAGTCATTGGCGGGACTCTCGATGTATTGGGAAGATAAAGTCAGTAGGCGTATACAGCGGGCTTGAATATCTCCGCCCACTTCCTCGCGCGCGGCGTCAATGCCCGGTACCCGGTCCAGACCCTGCGCCATCTTTCGGCGACCAGCCGCGCGTCGCCGGTTCGCACCGCTTCGTCCATGTGCAGCTCGATCGCTTCCAGCGCCAGCGCCGAGTGCCCGGTCGATACGTTGTCGATCGTGTTGTGCAGATCGACGAACAGGGTGCTGAATCCGTAATGCCGAAGCTCGTCGTGCGCGGTCTTGTACGAGCCGCCGACGCCGGATAGTTCCATCGCGAGATTCAGGCCCAGCGTTTCCGCGAGATACGTGCGCGGAAACAGCGCGATGCTCAGCCAGAAGACGGGCACGTCGAACGCCGAATCGCGAAAGCCCGGCCACTGCGCGAATTCCGGCGTTCTGAAATCCGGAAGATCGACGCCCATCTGGCCAATCAGATTCCGGTATATGTTGGGGTGGTTCCAGTCGACGTTCCCGTTTCCGATCTCATCGGCGTATATCTTGAACAGATGCGATCCGATCTGCGTTTCCACCAGGCCGACATTTCCCCACTTCTGCAGCCAGGCCCCATCGATGAAAATCATCGGGCACAGCTGCAGGGCTTCGTCCACGACCTCCTCGCGCGTCTTCTGAACGGTTCGATCCGATTCCGCATAGCTTCTCAGCTGCGCCACGGTCTTCTCGTCGAACCAGCTCCGCAGCCTGTCGCGGGAGTAAGTCTCGAACGGGATCGCGCTGTCGTCGCGCGTCATGCCCGCCGCGCTTCTCGCCAGCCAGCACCGCGCGAAATGTCTCGCGTCTCGATGCGTGCCCGGATCCTGCTCGTTGTTGAGGAGCTTCGTGTACATCGCGCGCGCGCACAACCGGGCCGCCGCAGCCTCGCCCGTGGCGTCGGGATGCATGCCGACGCCACGCGGAGCATCGCGGCCCGGGAACCGCGCCCCGCCCCCGACGCTTCGCCCGATCGAGAGCGACGTACTGGTGCGCGTCGCTGTATCGTCGGGAATGGCTGTGATCCATTTTCGAATCGTCTCGATCTCGGAATCCGAGAACACCCGGAACATCGGTCCGCCGAACTCGATCAGCTTCGTGATCAACAGGCTCTTTTCCGGATGTCCCGGCGCGATCCATCGTGAGCGTTCGAGGGCGCGGACGAAGGCCGACGGATCGTCGATGATCAGACGATCGAATGCGGCCTCGCCTACCTTCAATCGCTCATGGTAGCCAACCGCATGGATGCCCTTGCGCTCGATCAGCCGGATCATGGCGCTGCGCGGCGCGAGGTACTCGCCGTCGAGCAAGGTCCGCAAGGCGTGCTGCCACGCGGTCGAGCACAGCGCGGAGGTCCGGAATCCCGTCAGGATCCGCCGGCGGTACGCGACAGCGGCGGCTGGCGCGCCATCCCCTGTCTGCCGCGCCAGCGCATGCGCGATCACCTGCCGGACGACCCGGTTCAACTCATCACGCACCGCACGCTTGTGCTGGATGTAAGGGCTGTTCGACACGCCGGCCAGCCGCGTCAATGGCTTCGCGATCGTTTCCGATACGTCGAATAACGCCGCGCCGAAAAGCTCGGCGTCGAACCGCTTCGGAAACAAGGACAAGCTCAACTGATACGCAGGCAGATCCCATGACGATGCAACGATGTCGGGATGCGCGAAGAACTTTTCCGACAACACATCGGGCGCATCGAGACCGTACTGCGACAACAGCAGGCGGTAGAGATTCGCGGAATTCTCCCGTATCTGGCCATCGCCGACTTGCATCGCGTGTAGACGATGCACGAGGCTCGCGATGACCTCGTGGGAATTCGACGCATTGCAAAAGTTCTGCAGCAGCGCGCCACGCAGGAGTTCGCGCGGCGCGCATTGCATCAACACGAACCGGACGACATCATCCGTGTTCGCGCCGGCGTCCCATGGCAGCTCCGCAGACGCCGCCATGGCGTCGAGACTCGCCTCAAATGCCTCGGCCGTCAGGCTCGCGCATTCGTCGACCCAATGGGATTGCCCCGCCATGGCTTCGTCCTGTTTCTGCCGGACGTAATGCTCCGCATGCGCCGACATCCGGCACGGATCGACCGTCACGCTCAAGATGGCGCGACACGTCTGAACCGCCGCGACATGCGAACCATCGGTCCGTGCGTGGATTTCTTCCCAATCCGATTCAGGCTGAATCGCAGCGTGCCTCAACTCTCGATTCGACGAAACTTGGTTCAGATTCAATGGATCGCTCCTTAATCTTCATTTCGACCGAAAAGCACGATTCATCTCCGATATCCATCAATTAGGATACCGTAGAATAAAACGAATTCGGATGACGATTCTCTACGTCTCGACGAATCAGGAAACAACAAGCGCCGCACATGAGGAGCATGTGCGTCGTCAAGTACTCGTCAGCGGGAATCTCTCAATGGTTGCTCGGCGGATGACGCCACTCGGTCACGATCCGGTCTCGCCTCGCCTCGATCGTCTCGAGTCATCGGGACGATGCCATCGATCTACTCACCTCTCGACACAATGCGCGAACGAATCCTGCGCCTTGGTGAACCGATACTAATGGATCGTCCACCAGTTCGGTAGGCGAAGTTTGCGCATAAATGTTATTCACGAAACATCGCCTTGCATAAATTCAGGTAGCGTCGCCATCTGCTCGTTGAATCGAGCAACACTGCGTGATTCAGGACGCGATGCTGAAGTGCACGCGCGAACGCTGCACGCTTCATTGAAGATGTGGGGATTATTTCCGGAAAGCGACGAGTGTCGCCGCTTGAAGGAGACTGCAGCGACGGAATCGCGAAATGCAGCGATCGCGTCCGCAGCTGGATGGGTGGTGGCCGGTCATCCTGGATCGATTCCGCGCATTGCTCTGTTCTACTATGCAGCCTTGAACGCGCGCGGAACGAGGAATCATCGCGCCAAGGGATATCTGATCACGCTTGCCTGGCCCGATCGGCTTGATGGGAGTGTCTCCATATACCCGACCATCGGCATTGATGTCGATGAATGGCATGCGCCCAAACCGAATATCGGTGTAGCGTACGAACAGAAATTCAATCCAATGGCGTGCGCGAACCGCGTCGACGCGCCCGGCCACCCCGCATTGCAAGAACTAGACGCATGCATATCGCCCGCGCCGACGCGCTCATTCACACAAATACACCGACAGATCCATATCGGGCGGATCCGCGTCGAACTCGTAGAACATCTGCCCCACCCAACCGCGATGGTAGGTCTTGTGATTGCAAATATGCAGCAGCACCGCGCCGCGCTGCATGCGGGTGGTTCGTCCCGAAATGAAACGGATCGGGATGACTTCGGCGAGATCCCGTTCCCGCTGGACCTCGACCCACGCGCCGAGCCATTCGTTCACCCCGGACTGCGCCGCGCGCAGTTCGCCCAGATCGGGATACAGCATGTCGCGCCGGGAAGTGAATCCATGCGCCTTGCCTTGCAGGTGGGCTTTCCAGATGAGATCCACCTGATAGTTGTGATTCAGCGTCCCGATGACCGAGCCGAACAGCGTGACTCTCGATCGATGAACTTCTTCCACGGGAACGGCCGCCAATGCATCGAACAGTATCCGGTCCGCCCATGCGTTGTAGCGGACGAGCATGCGGGCGGCTTCAACATCTAACATGTGGGCTCCTGAGCGGGTCCGCTATCGATACGATGCATTGGAACGCCACTGCAACCTCTTCGCTTCGTGGTTGCGTGGCTAGATCGACGCCCGAACGCCGTCAGCCCCGATACGAGCGGGGCGCTGACACCCCGGGCTTGTCCATGCAAGGAACAGGGTCACGCGAGACCGCCTTCGCAGCGCGCGCGTCCTAGACGTGACCGAACCGCCACGCATCACGATGCCATCAAGCTGGTCATACTGTAGGCGCTCGCCCGAGGCATGGCTAGGCGTTCCAGACAGTCATGCCTCGAGAGTCTCGAATCTCCTCGGGTGAGCACGCGCATGCGTCTCGAGCGAGCAACGAACCCGCGCGATGTCAATGGTTTTTTTCGTCGATTCGCACGCGATCGGCGCATTCCGCCCGACGCCGATCGTTCCGTCACGCCATGCTCACCGCCCCTCGATCGGTTGTTCGAGCTCTCGCGTGCGCATCCGCTCGGCCAGCACTTGTGCCCGGCCGAGATGCCTCGCCACCACGTCCTCGGCAATGCCGACGAACTGCCTGAGCTTGGCCGGATAGAATTTTGCCTTGGGATACACGGCGTAGAGCGGCAACGACGTGCCCCACCAGTCGGGCAGCAGCCTCACCAGCTTCCCGTCGTCGAAATCGGCGAGCACCATCCACTCCGAGATGAGCACCGCACCGATGCCGAGGCGCGCCGCGACCTTGGCGCCGAGCACGTGATCCAGCGCGAATCGCGGAGAGATCTCGACGCGCTTGATCCGGTCGGAGCGATCGCGCAGATCGATGCCGTTGATGTAGTACGACGTCATGGCGATCCAGGGCAGCTTGCTCAGGTCTTCCGGGGTGAGAATCTCCCCATAGCCGCGAACGACGGACGGGGCGGCTGCCAGCACCCGGCGCAACTCGCCCAGGGGGCGCGCCACGTAGGAATTCTTTTCCGGTTCGCCTGCCCGGATAACGCAATCGATCGCATCCTCCTCGAAGTTCACGGAGCCGTCGCTCAGTCGCCATTCGAGCCGCATCTCCGGGCACGCCTTGAGATACTGATCCGCGAGTTCGATCAGCCACTCCTGCCCGATCGCGGTCGGCACGACGACTCTCAACGTGCCGCTCGACACGAACGCCTGTCCCCGCATCTCCTCCTCGAACTCCGCCATCTGTCCAATCAGACCTCGCGCATATTCGTAATAGCGCTTCCCCGCCTCCGTGAGGTTCATGCCATGCGTGGAGCGGATCAGCAGTTGCGTCTCCAGGTGATTCTCGAGCGCCCTGAGATGACGGCTTACGGTTGGTTGGCTCGTGTTCAACTGCTTGGCTGCCACGGACAGGCTACCCGCCTCGACTATTCTGACGAATGTGCTCATCTGAATAAGGTGACTTCCGATCTCGGACATAGATCTCTCACATATTGGAATTCGCAATGGAGGTGATATTCGAATTAACAACCAATCCCGGCATATTAAAGATCCGGGCAATTCAAAACCCCCAATTCCCGAATGAATCGACGACATGGCGATCAGTCGTCCAGCACCGATTCGGGATGGAGGCTACCGCTCGCCATTTACGGTATGCGCACTTGTTTAATGGATGCAAAAGCCTTGATTTCGACATCTGGCTCGGCATATGGAGCCATAACGAACGAATCGACGGCGTACGCGCCGTGGCGCCGGCGCATCACGATATGGCGAAGAGAAACGCCCCTCAAGCCGGAACGGTGCGCTTGCGCACATGGTGGGAGGTGTCCATGCGTCCAGGCAACGCTGGGCCATTCGGCGGGAAACCGCATGGCAGGCTCGATATTACGATTAGCCAACGCATGGTGACTTGAAGTCTCCATGGGATCGCCACGCGTCGCACTCGACATCCGCACGGTGAAAACGGTGGCCGACATCGCGCCGGCCCTCGACCATGAATGAGAAATGCGCGGCACGCGGGAGCTTCCTCGCTTCATGATCGACCCTGCAAAAGACTCCGGACGAGAAACACGCCGATGCCTTTACGGGTTCACGAACGGCACGAACCCGCGACAAGGACTTCGGATGGTCGGGTGGGGAAGTCAGGCAATGTCAACAAGCTTTCGAAGAGATTCTACCTGATTCCAATGAAATACAACGTACTTCCAACCGCAAACTCGAGGACGCAGGAAGTCGACGCGCTGTGCGTGCCAGGTCCTGTTCACATTCTCACCAGCGGCCCAAATGCGCAGGCAAGCACGGCGAAGGCGAGATAGTTGCCGGCGAGTTTGTCGTAACGAGTGGAGACGCGGCGAAATGGTTGATGCGATTGATGACGCGTTCGACAATGTTCCGAGTTCGATACAGCATGCGGCTATACCGCCGCCTGGTCTTTCGATTCGACCTAGCGCGCAGCGAGCCCGTGCGCCTCGCGATCGGTTGAGATTTGGTCGTTTTATAAGCCCCTCTGGTTTGTCCAGCCGAAACTGCAACGCAATGTTCTTCGGATGAGGAGGGTTCAAGGTGGCGGGCCCGTATTGGGCAGATGGGCGATCGGCCGGCCTACTTGCCGAGGCGCGTTTGCATATCAGCCAGATCACGTCGATTGATCTGAAAAACACCGTTCAGCGTGACCCTTATTGCATCTCGCCGTCGTCAAAAGTCGAGTCAAGTTGAGTTGGCTCGGCGTCTCCGCGTGGCTCGCCAGTACATCGGAAAGATGGAGAGTTGTGGTAATTGAGTCTCAAAGATATGGCGATTATGCCGGCTGACATGCACAAAGGCGCACGATGAATAACGCTTATACAAGAATTTCATCTACCGAGTTTAAGGTCGGTCCATTACTATTGAATCGCCGCAGGGTTGTGCAACATTTTTCTGTAAAAAACGGATCAATCGCGAGTTCAAGCGTCAAACCCGCGTCGCCTCGATCTTCCCGAATGCCCCATGCTGCTTTCGTCTCGTCTCTGCCTTGCTGGCCGAGTGCGACGAAGAGTGGATGAGCGGAAAAATCTATCTCAACATGAACGCGTGATCTGCGCATCTCCGTGGAATTGCCTGAACGGTCTTACAGAAGAAATGTTGCACAACCCTGCAATAGGCCGACAGCGAAACTTGTTGGCTCTGTGCATGCTGCATAAACGCAATGCAAATCGAGTCATTACATTCCAAAGATTGTGTGATGTAGCGAACTGGCCAGACCATGAGGTTGCAGCCCGGCCGCCCGACATCGTCTGGCCGTATCCGGTGGTTGGTGCTAGCGACGTGCCGATTTTGACGCGCATGCGCCAAGACGTCGGTGAGCCCTCTCTGGTTGCGGTTACGGGAACGGAGCGGCAGACCGACCAGCCAATTCGCGCCTGATGGCGTTTACGACGAAGGATGTGTCAGATGATGACGTCAGTGTGCGGCGGTGCAACCTGTGGCTCCACAGTGCGTGACGGCAGCGCGCAGTTGTGATTCGGGCCTCAAAGGCAGCGAGATTGGCATCAGGAGCGATCTTGGACGACGGGCGGGTTTGGCAGGCTGTCACGGTGGCCAAGTTGCGTGAGTCGCGACGGCGATGAGGGGTTGCACGGTGTTGCTGGTGCGCGACCCGAGGACGTGTCATCCCTCGTGGCCCGGCAGACCAATGCGGACATCGGCATTGCGATGCTCGACAGGATGTCAGGTGCCGTACAACTGGAGTCTGTTCGCTGTCAGGTACGTATCACAAAAAATTGGGAAGGGAGATATTGCTGTCATCTCCAGCACCAATGCCATTGATCATTCCAATTCACACCGTGATTGGGAATGTATAGCGCAACCAGCCACTGGAGGACGATATGCGAATTGGTGTACCGAAGGAAATCAAGAGCCACGAATATCGTGTCGGGATGACGCCGGTCGCCGTGCGTGAGGCGACGGCCCGCGGACATCAGGTCATCGTCGAAACGCGAGCGGGTCATGGGATCGGCGCCGCCGACGATGATTATCTTGCCGCAGGGGCGCGGATCGGTTCCAGCGGGGAAGAAGTTTTCGGCAGCGCCGACTTGATAGTCAAGGTAAAGGAGCCGCAGGAGAGCGAACTGGCCAGGTTCGCGCCTCATCACATCGTGTTTTGTTACTTGCATCTGGCCGCAGATCGGGAGCTGTCGATGAGTTTGGCTGCCAGCGGCGCGACGTGCCTTGCGTATGAGACGGTGACCTCGGACGAAGGAGGGTTGCCGTTGCTTGCCGGCGGCTCGGAAGTGGCCGGACGCATGTCCATCCAGGTTGGCGCACGCGCGCTCGAGCGGGCGAACGGCGGCCGGGGTTTGCTCCTGGGCGGTGTGCCTGGTGTTGAACCTGCCACGGTAGTGGTGCTGGGAGGAGGGGTAGTTGGTGCGAATGCGGCCGCGATGGCAATCGGTATGGGCGCGAGAGTGGTCGTTATCGATCGATCACTTGACGTGTTGCGACGGCTCACGGTGCAGTTCGGTAGCCGAATCGAGACGGCCTATTCGACTCAGGACGCGATCATCCGCCACTTGCGCGATGCGGACTTGGTGATCGGCGGCGTGCTTACGCCGGGAGCAGCGTCACCGAAGCTGGTGACGCGGGCGATGCTGAGTCAGATGAAACGGGGCGCGGTGCTGGTCGACGTGTCGATCGATCAGGGCGGCTGCTTCGAGACGTCCAGACCGACCACGCATGCAGAACCAACTTATGTCGAGGATGGCATCGTGCATTACTGCGTGCCGAACATGCCCGGCGCGGTTCCGCTGACCTCGACGTATGCATTGAGCAATGCCACCTTGCCTTTTGTTCTTCAGTTGGCTGATCTCGGCTTGAACGAGGCGCTACTGTCAAATCCCCATTTGATGAATGGCCTGAATATCACTCGCGGTAAGATCACCAACCGCGAAGTCGCGAAGTCGATCGACCAGCCATTTGTCGCGCCGGAGACCGCGCTGATTTGAGTGCTAAGCTCGACCGTAGGTTGACGGGCGTATATTTATGCGTGCTCGACTGTCCAAGACAGTCGTCAACCCATCCAGCCGAGTGATGCGAGGCGCGTTCTATTCCGTGCGCTGCAAATCGACATTACTCAGTTTCGCAAAGCAACGCTTCAGGATGTCACTTCTCACCGAGAACACGCGATGCGCATTCCTTATGTCAGCAAGAACCTAGTAGCGTTGGCGGCAATCTGCTTGGCTGCACTGATGTTCGGTCTGGAGATATCGAGTGTGCCCGTCATCCTGCCCGCTCTCGAAACCGTATTGCACGGGGATTTCAAGGACATGCAGTGGATAATGAACGCTTATACCATTGCCTGTACAACGGTTCTGATGGCGGTTGGGACGCTCGCCGATCGCTACGGGCGACGACGCGTCTTTGTCGTCAGCCTGCTGATATTTGGAATTACCTCGCTGGCGTGTGGATTGGCAACGAGCCCGTCCATCCTGATCGCAAGTCGGTTCTTGCAAGGCATGGGCGGGGGCGCGATGTTCATCTGCCTCGTGGCGATCCTATCGCATCAGTTTCAGGAGGGGCGAGAGCGCAGCCGGGCGTTCGCCGCGTGGGGGATCGTTTTCGGCATCGGCTTGGGTTTTGGGCCGATCATCGGCGCAGCGATCATCGCACTGTCCAATTGGCAGTGGGTGTTCCTGATCCATGTTCCGCTGACGATTGTGACGCTGTGTCTGGTGTTCGGCGGCATGACGGAATCGCGGGATCCCGAAGCTAAACGCCTCGACATACTGGGAATCATTGCACTTTCGTTGTCGGTGTTTGGATTGACCTATTACATCACGCAAGGATCCGACCTCGGCTTCTGGAGTCCGCCCGCGATCGCGATTCTTGCCGCAACGGCCGCAGGGTTCGCAATTTTCGTGCTGGTCGAGAAACTGTCTTCGCGGCCAATGTTTGACTTCTCGGTGTTCAAGATTCCCAATTTCTCGGGGGCGATCATGGGCTCCATGGGTATGAATTTCAGCTTCTGGCCATTCATGATCTATCTGCCCATCTATTTTCAGGGCGCGCTGGGCTACCAAGCAGTACCCGCAGGCCTTTCGCTGCTTGCCTATACGCTGCCTACCGTTCTGGTCCCCCCGCTGGCGGAGCATCTGTCTCGCAGCTATCAGCCACGCATCGTCATACCGTTTGGATTGTTCACGATCGGCCTCGGCTTCATGCTGATGTGGCTGGGTTGCGATGCGGATCACGCGAGTTGGCTGACGATGCTGCCCGGTTTGGCGCTGTCCGGTATCGGTTTGGGATTGACTATCACGCCGGTCACCAACACGACCACAGCGGCCGTACCCAGCAACCGTTCCGGCATGGCGTCAGGGATCGACATGAGCGCCCGCCTGATTTCGCTGGCCATCAATATTGCGCTAATGGGATTTATCTTGTTGAGTGGAACGCTGTCGTACCTGACGAACGCATTTTCCAAAACCTTGGGGCCGGCTCAATTGCGGCTACTCGCGGAAAAAGTGGCAGCCGGAGATTTTTCGTCGTTCCAGACGCGCTTCCCCGAACTGGCTCACCTGGATACGGGCGGTATCGTTCGCTCGGCCCTCGTACACGGTTTCAGTCTTGTCTTGCTGTATGGGGGGATCGGTGTCTGGATCTTGGCGACGCTCAGCTTCGTGATCTTCAACACCGGAAAACGAACGGTCCAGGTTGCCTCGTGAACGATCGATCGAGCCGGCGGATATGACCGGCGTCGCCAGTTCCGAGTACCACCTTCTTGAATGTCCGGTGCCCGACACATCACTTTTGACCACCCCTGAATCGGCAGTTACGCGATTCGGGCAACGGGCAACATTCGTCGCCGGCGAAGGACTTGCAAATGTTCAGTCACGTCACCGTTGGTGTTAGCGACATCAACCGCGCGTCGTTATTCTACGATGCCCTTTTAACTCCGCTTGGCCTGAAGCGTCGACCAGTGACGCCCGACGGCGGGCCGGTCGCCGTTTGCTGGGTTGAGCAAGGCCGCCCGTTGCCACGCTTTTACGCATACTTGCCGTTTGACGGGCGGCCCGCCGGGGTCGGCAATGGAAGCATGGTTGCGTTCCTCGCCCCGTCGAACGACGCGGTTGCGGCATCATTCGCTGCAGGTCTTGAATCGGGCGGAACGAGTGAAGGGGAACCTGGGCCTCGCCCTCAATATGGCGAGGGGTACTTTGGTGCGTATCTCCGTGATCCGGATGGCAACAAGATTCACATCGTTCATCGTAGCGATGTAACGTAGTCCTATTTGACAAGGTCCGTCGAATGGAGGGCTTGGGCGAGCGATCGCAACTTTCCCGAGACCGACAACGGGCCGACGTCGACCAATCATTCCCCAAGCTTTTCTCGTCGGATCTGGAGACGAGCTCCACACCGGTGTTTCTCCACCGCATACTGTCAAGACCCAGCAATGGTAAAGGCTAATCCTATTGCGGTTGGTGAAATAGTCGCGACCGCCTGGTCGGGGCTAACCACCCACATCAGGAGCCTCGTTACTTGATCTGCACATTGGACGGGAAATATCACTGCCTCAAGATGAGGGAGCGCCAGTACAATTTCTCGCGCCTGATTCGGTGCTTCAT
This sequence comes from Burkholderia sp. AU15512, assembly GCF_002223325.1. Lineage (NCBI taxonomy): Bacteria > Pseudomonadati > Pseudomonadota > Betaproteobacteria > Burkholderiales > Burkholderiaceae > Burkholderia > Burkholderia sp. AU15512. The sequence continues at coordinate 110,416 of NZ_NKEX01000006.1, read as the reverse complement.
TCAGTGCGGTGACTATGCCACCCCAACTCTTGGTTTGGAATATAGATTCGAGCATCGGCAACAGGAACCGCGGATATCGGCCCTGCCGCAGATCGAGAACTGATGTATCCACGTGTTTCCATCGATCAATTGAGTTTTTGGTGTTGGTCGCAGGATTCGAAAAATACGCAGTGATCTCGAAATAAGCAAACTGATGTGTCGGGACCCGGGTGGGGCCAGGTCGGTACCCGAGGTCCGCGTCCGCCTTGACGAAGTCAAGTGCGGCACTACCGTAGTACGCACAAAAACCGGGCAACGTCTTTCCAAACACTGGGGATAAATCGAGTCCCTCCCAGGAAGTAGGTTGATGCGGTATCACATGCAGTGGCCATCGGTACGTACCATACAGGCGGACTTTCGTCTTTTTTGATCCTTTCATTCGATTGTTGACCCTGTTTTCACGGATCGCCGTAAAGAAGCCGGGGTTGATCGGCGTAAAGAGATCAGCAGAAACGGGGTAAAACTCGGATTCGAACGGCTTCAAGATTGCGGTTTTTTGCCGTTTTTCGCAACCCCATTTTGGCTAAAAGCGCCCAATACCCATAAATGGAAAATCCCGGACAAAAGCCGCGCCAGGCTGGGCTCTGGACACGTGCGCACATGCCGCTACGCGGTCGGCCGTCGTGTGAAGATCCTCTCGATCCGATGCGCGCGCTGTACCTCGTCATCGTCGAGATAGATTGAGGTCGTCGAAATCGATGCGTGGCGCAGGTTATCACGCACGGTTGTGAGCGTTGCACCGTTGACCAATGCGTTCGTCGCATGCGCGTGGCACATCCAGTGCGGCGTGGCCCGTCCCAGCTTGTCTGCGAGCGGTGGATGTTCAGCCTCGATGGAATCGGCCGCACCATCGAAGAACCGGCGCAGCCTCTGCCGCAAACGTGGCGTGGTGATGCCCCGGGGCTCATCGAGGTGGCCAAGTAGCGGCGTATCAGGCGCCCATCGGGAGGGCGTGATTGGCTGGATCGGCAGCCTTGCATTCGCACGACTCGTGCGAAATCCGATGCGAACTGACTGCTGAGCTCTCAGCATCAAGCCAGACCGCGACGCAAGCGGTTTGGATGTCGCGTCGATCAGGCCGCTACATCGCATTTGGATAATGCGTCATGTCGGTATCAAAACAACACGCCGAGTGTCGTGCAGGATTCGCCCCACTTGGCGATCTATCGACGATTATTCGCTTTTGTATTGTGCGTGGAGCCACACCGATTGCCTGCGCCAAGGTGCCCTTGGACGGGCGTGCATACTCTCCTGGCCTCCACCAGTAACCAGCGAGGTGAATCAAAATATTGATATCGAGCGGAGTAAGCCCCAACGCCTGCTGACGCTCGAAAATGACGTTCGGGAAAGAAGTCCAGCCCGCCTTCGCCAACGGCGCCGACCACTTGGCCGCAACATCTTGTCTACTGCATGGTTGCCTGCGGTTTTGTCGCGACACTCATTTCGTGCTCCCCCGACGTTCATTGCGTTGAGTTAAGTATCGCGACGACGCATCGGTCTTGCAAGATCAGAAGAACGCATACGGGACGCCCTATGCATCTCCCCCTGCGCGTAGTTTGCTGTGTATTAGGCCCCTGCATCGAACTGGGTTCATCTCGTGATCCAGGTATGTGTTTTGGGAGGTCTCCAGTTCCCCCTGGGGCCGACCTAAAGGCCGCCCGGTACAGCTCTCCGAAACGCCCCTGCAAGAACACGAAGCCTCCCCCTATTCGATCATATGGGTTCGCCTTGTTGACTCCGTGACCATTTCGCAACATCACCGGAGACCCAGGGGGTCATGTGCGTATGCCCAGCCGGCTTACCGAACGTCGGGGGCACGACATTCAGTACCGCGCAGGGGCCCCCTCGCTCGTCTTAGATGTCAATCCGCTCGGTTTTACGACCAACGACACCGGCGTGCCCATGGCCGCTCGAAAATACGCGTTTACGGAAGCTATGCAAGAATCTTTCGACCCGTAAACGCATAGCTACGCCATGAGTGACACGCTGCAGGAAGAGCATGCAGCCGCAGATCACGCAATGCGCAACTGGACCTTCGAGAGGCAAGGTCCGGTCCGGATCGGTTCCGATGCGCACATGCAGATGTTCTGCCGCATGCTGCTCGACACACACAATCCGTACAAGCCGGCCGTGATCGACTGGCCGGCGCTCACACCCGCCGAGCTCAAACGGCTCACGTCGCTGCCGATCTGGGACATCGCGGTGCAGACCGAAGGCCGCGCATCGATCCGCGTGGCCACCTATGCGGCGACGATCGGCGATCCGCTGCTGCGCCGCGCACTCGAGATGGACGGCGGCGAGGAAGCGCGCCACAAGGTCGTGCTGTCGAAGCTCGTCGAGGCATACGGCATCCGGCTCGCCCCCGAGCCCGCCTACCCCGCGCCGAAAGATCCCGAGTGGTGGTGGATCGTCACGGGCTTCAGCGAATGCATCGACAGCTTCTTCGCGTTCGGCCTGTTCCGTTCCGCGCAGCGCTCCGGCTATTTCCCGCCCGAACTCGTCGACACCTTCGAGCCCGTGATTCAGGAAGAAGGCCGCCATATCCTGTTCTTCGTGAACTGGTACGCGTGGTACTGGCGCTCGCTCCCGTGGTGGCGCCGACCGTGGTTCTTCGCGCGGGTCGCGGCCGTGTGGGTGCATTTGATCCGGGAGCGCATCGGCATCGCGCGCGGCATCGATTCCGACGGCGTCGCACGTGACGCGAACTTCCCGGCAACCGGCACCGCCGACATCGGCGACGCACTCAATCCGCGCGAGCTGATCGAACTGTGTCTCGCCGAGAACGACCGGCGGATGGCCGGCTACGACAAGCGCCTGCTGCGCCCGACGTTCGTGCCGCGCATGGCGCGGTTTGCGCTGCGGTTTCTCAAGAAGTAAGGCTACCGCGCCGGGCAGACGTCCGGTTGGCCCCGTTGTCCGGCCGGGCAACCGGACAACGCCTTCGTCGACGCTCGAAACCTCGGGCCGCTGAATTCCACCGGGATCCGGGCGCCGGCAACGGCATCGCCAGTATCCGGCGCGCACAGCAAGCGGGACACGACGATCGACGCACCCGTGCTGTTCGGCGGCCCGCGCCCGGGTCGCGTTCGACCTTCGCTACGCGTTCGTCGCACTTCCATGGCGAGCCGCCTCACTGGGGTTACTGCCCGCCACCCACTCGAAGCCGCCCCATCGCATGCGGTGTGGAACCTTGCAGACCTGCATCGACCCGCCGGATGTGGCGCGGCTGACACACTCACTCCCGCCCTTTTTTCTTCAGCGCTTCGGCGCGCGCGGACAAATTGTCACACCCCGGATTTGACAATTCGGGGACGTCGCCACCGAGGCCGGACAGCCCCTTTAACAACCTGTCGCCGCCGGGCGCACCATCGACGCAGGTCACGCCTGCCAGACGGATTTGCCCCGTCGCCGAACCCCATCCGATTGTCACAATCTCCGAAATAGTCAATAGGACAAATTCGAAAGATGAATGGTGACGGTCTGGTTCACCGCCCTGTAGCACTTTTTTACAAATTCAATGGGCCAACCGGCCCGAAACGCCCGTCTCGCGGGCCATTGCGGCGGCCCGGACGCGCAAATCAGCACAGCCCGATGTTCGATATTTCAAATTAAATCTATTTTAAGATAATCCGCAAAATCAATTAAAAACCAAAACATAAACCATAAATTAACAAATTAATGAGATGAAGAACACTTTAACCACTTGCTCACCCCAAATACATTACATTGACGAAAGGATTGCTTAACTCGCAAACGTTTGCTATTTCATTTGTCTTACATTTCGATGCTTTTGTTGTGTAATCCATCACACAAAACAACCGTAACATCATGATTTTTATAAGAAAAATCTAGACACTCGCGGAAGTTTAAAGCCCTTCACTAAACATTCTTACATCTTACAAATACATTCCGAGTCAATGCATCAAAAACGATCTATTAACCATCCTTTAACTTTCAAAACACTCTATTTATCACTTTTTATCAATCTGAAAAATCCTCCTCCAATAAACTCCGCCCATCAATTTTGAGATTCGCGCGAGCGCACGGAGCAATCCTCTAACAAAAGAGACCGGTGTGTGGCGTGCATATTTGGAGGTAGCAGGACATGAACCGCACATACCGCTCGATCTGGAACGAAGCCCTCGGCGCGTGGGTCGCCGCATCGGAACACGACTCGGCACGGGGCAAGCCGAACAAGTCGGCTGTTGCCGCCGCCGTGCTCGTCGCGCTGGCCGCACTGCCTTCGTTCGCGAACGCCAATACGTTCGTCCCAGGAACGACCAACGGCACCCAGTTCACGGTGTCGTCATGTACGTCGGGCAGTGGCAACGCTACAGTCGGCCGCACGACGACCGGCAACACCAATGCGTATCCGGTCGACGGATCCGGCACTTATTCCACGGTCGGTGGCTGTAACTCCACCGGCAACAACAACTTGGCAGCGACGGTTTACGGTGCGTTCGCACAGGTCACCGGTACCGGCGGCACGGCAACGGGCTTTCTGTCGTCTGCCGGTCTGTGGGGCACGTCCGCCGGCCTCGAGTCGACGGCCAGCGGCGCGGGTGCCACCGCGCTCGGCTTCGGCGCAACGGCCAACGCGCTGAATTCGGTCGCCATCGGCGGCGCAGCAGGCAATGGCACGACCCCGCTTGCTTACGCAAACTCGACCATCGCTTCGGGTGCAGGCGCGGTTGCGATCGGCAGCAATGCAACGAAGGGAGCGCAGTCGGCCGCTTCGGACGGTATTGCAATCGGCGGGCAGTCGTCGGTGGCGTCGAGCGCCACGTCGGGGATCGCAGTCGGCCGCGGCGCGGCCGTCAATGGCGCATACGGCATCGCGCAAGGCGACGGTGTCACCTCCGGCGCGACGGGCCAGAACGTGGCGATCGGCTCGTCGGGCACCACCGCGAACGGCGCCACGGCAGGCGGCGGTGCGGTCGCGATCGGTCGAGGCCAGGTCGCGAGCGGCGACGGCGCCGTTGCGATCGGCGATCCCAACAGCGCAACCGGCACGGGTGCCCTGGCGATCGGCGCGAACAACACGTCGAACGGTTCCGGTGCGCTTGCGCTCGGCAACGGCAATTCGGCGAGTGGCACCGGCTCCGTCGCGCTGGGCAACAGCAGCACCGCAAGCAACAGCGCGGTGGCAATCGGCAGCTCCGCGAACGCGACGGGCACGAACGGCGCCGTCGCAATCGGCAATTCGGCAACCGCGACGGGCGTCGGCGCAATTGCACTCGGCACCGTCGGCAGCTTCGCCGCCAACACGCGTGCGACGGGCGCAGACGCCATTGCGCTCGGCAACGGCTCGACGGCCAGCGGCGCGTCCGGCTCGGTCGCCGTCGGCTCCGCCGCCGTGGCCTCGAACAACTATGCGACGGCCTTCGGCTCGAACTCGACTGCGTCGGGTTCGGGTTCGGTCGCGTTCGCCCAAAATGCGAATGCAACGGTCTCGAACGCCATCGCCATCGGCGTGGGTTCGACCGCGAACGTCGCGAATTCGGTCGCCCTCGGCAGCAGCTCGGTGACGAGTAGCGCCGCGTCGGCGACGACCGGCGGCAATACCGCCGTCAACAGCACCACGATCGGCGGCCAGACGTTCGGCAACTACCAGGCCGGGACGCCGACGGGCGGCATTGTCAGCGTCGGCCAGCCGAACGCGGAGCGCCGCATCCAGAACGTCGCGGCAGGCCTCGTCAGCGGGACCAGCACCGACGCCATCAACGGCAGCCAGCTCTACGCAGTTGCAAGCACGACGACGTCGAGCATCACGAGCCTGTCGACGTCGGCATCGACCGGTTTGTCGTCGGCTAACAGCTCGATCGCTTCGCTCTCGACCTCGACGTCGACGGGTCTCTCGTCGGCCAACAGCTCGATCGGCTCGCTGTCCACCGGTCTCTCGTCGACCAATAGCTCAGTCACTTCGCTGTCGACTTCCACGTCGACCGGCCTCTCGTCGGCTAACAGCTCGATCAAGTCGCTGTCCACGTCGACCTCGACCGGCCTGTCGTCGGCTACCAGCTCGATCGGCTCGCTATCGACCGGTCTCTCGTCGACCAATAGCTCGGTCACTTCGCTGTCGACTTCGACCTCGACCGGCCTGTCGTCGGCTACCAGCTCGATCGGCTCGCTCTCGACCGGCCTCTCGTCGACCAACAGCTCGGTCACTTCGCTGTCGACTTCCACGTCGACCGGCCTGTCGTCGGCTACCAGCTCGATCGGCTCGCTCTCGACCGGCCTCTCGTCGGCTACCAGCTCGATCGGCTCGCTCTCGACCGGTCTCTCGTCGACCAACAGCTCGGTCACTTCGCTGTCGACTTCCACGTCGACCGGCCTGTCGTCGGCTACCAGCTCGATCGGCTCGCTCTCGACCGGTCTCTCGTCGACCAACAGCTCGGTCACTTCGCTGTCGACTTCCACGTCGACCGGCCTGTCGTCGGCCAATAGCTCGATTACTTCGCTGTCCACGTCCACGTCGACGGGCATCAACTCGCTGTCCACGTCCACGTCGACCGGTCTGTCGTCGGCCACCAGCTCGATTACCTCGCTGTCCACCTCGACCTCGACTGCGATCGAAGCCGCGAAGACGCACTACTACAGCGTCAACGACGGCGGTGTGCAGCAAGCCAACTACGACAACAAGGGCGCAACGGGCATCAACTCGCTCGCCGCCGGTGTAGCCGCCACTGCCGCGGGCGCCAGCAGTGTCGCCGTCGGCAATGCTGCCAACGCAGCCGGCGCAAGCGGCGTCGCCGTCGGCAATGCTGCGAACGCGAGCGCAAGCAACGCAGTCGCGATCGGTCCGAATGCCGTCGCGAGCAACGTCGGCAGCGTCGCGCTGGGCAGCGGCTCCACTACGGCCACAGCCAACCCGACGCCTACCGGTACCGTCGGCGGCGTAACCAGCACGTTCGCGGGCGGTAATCCGACGAGCGTGGTCAGTGTTGGCAGCTCGACCAACCAGCGCCAGGTCACGAACGTTGCGGCCGGCGAGATCGCCCAGACCAGTACCGACGCAATCAACGGCTCGCAGCTCTTTGCAACCAATGTGGCCGTGAATTCGCTGTCGACGACAGTGTCGTCGTCCAGCAGCGCGATCTCGTCACTGTCGACTGGCCTGAGTTCGACCAACAGTTCGGTCTCGTCGCTGTCGACTTCCACGTCGACGGGGCTGTCGTCGGCTAACAGCTCGATCGGTTCGCTGTCGACTTCGACCTCGACGGGTCTTTCGTCGGCCAACAGCTCGATCGGTTCACTGTCCACCGGCCTCAGCTCGACGAATAGTTCGGTGACGTCGCTGTCGACGTCGACGTCGACCGGCTTGTCGTCGGCGAACAGCTCGATCACCTCGTTGTCCACCTCGACTTCGACCGGTCTGTCCTCGGCTAACAGCTCGATCACGTCGCTGTCGACTTCGACCTCGACCGGCCTGTCGTCGGCCAATAGCTCGATCACGTCGCTGTCCACCTCGACCTCGACCGGACTCTCCTCGGCCAACAGCTCGATCACCTCGCTGTCGACCTCGACCTCGACGGGTCTGTCGTCGGCCAATAGCTCGATCGGTTCGCTGTCCACCGGACTCAGCTCGACGAATAGTTCGGTGACGTCGCTGTCGACTTCGACCTCGACCGGCTTGTCGTCGGCGAACAGCTCGATCACCTCGTTGTCCACCTCGACTTCGACCGGTCTATCCTCGGCTAACAGCTCGATCACGTCGCTGTCGACTTCGACCTCGACCGGCCTCTCGTCGGCCAATAGTTCGATCACGTCGCTGTCCACCTCGACCTCGACCGGACTCTCCTCGGCCAACAGCTCGATCACCTCGCTGTCGACCTCGACCTCGACGGGTCTGTCGTCGGCCAATAGCTCGATCGGTTCGCTGTCCACCGGACTCAGCTCGACGAATAGTTCGGTAACGTCGCTGTCGACCTCCACGTCGACGGGTCTGTCGTCGGCTAACAGCTCGATCACGTCGTTGTCGACTTCGACCTCGACCGGCCTCTCGTCGGCAAACAGCTCGATCACCTCGCTGTCGACTTCGACCTCGACCGGCCTCTCGTCGGCAAACAGCTCGATCACCTCGCTTTCGACTTCGACCTCGACCGGTCTGTCGTCGGCCAACAGCTCGATCACGTCGCTGTCGACTTCCACGTCGACCGGCCTGTCGTCGGCCAATAGCTCGATCGGCTCGCTCTCGACCGGCCTCTCGTCGACCAATAGCTCGGTCACCTCGCTTTCGACTTCGACGTCGACGGGTCTGTCCTCGGCTAACAGCTCGATCACCTCGCTGTCCACGTCGACCTCGACGGGTCTGTCGTCGGCCAATAGCTCGATCACTTCGCTTTCGACCTCGACCTCGACCGGCCTCTCGTCGGCCAACAGTTCGATCACTTCGCTTTCGACCTCCACGTCGACCGGTCTGTCGTCGGCTAACAGCTCGATCACGTCGCTGTCGACTTCCACGTCGACCGGCCTCTCCTCGGCCAACAGCTCGATCACCTCGCTGTCGACCTCGACCTCGACGGGTCTGTCGTCGGCCAACAGCTCGATCGGTTCGCTGTCCACCGGACTCAGCTCGACGAATAGTTCGGTAACGTCGCTGTCGACCTCCACGTCGACCGGTCTGTCGTCGGCTAACAGTTCGATCACGTCGCTGTCGTCTTCCACGTCGACCGGCCTCTCATCGGCCAATAGCTCGATCACTTCGCTTTCGACCTCGACCTCGACCGGCCTGTCGTCGGCTAACAGCTCGATCGGCTCGCTCTCGACCGGCCTCTCGTCGACCAATAGCTCGGTCACCTCGCTGTCGACCTCCACGTCGACCGGTCTGTCGTCGGCTAACAGTTCGATCACGTCGCTGTCGTCTTCCACGTCGACCGGCCTCTCATCGGCCAACAGCTCGATCACTTCGCTCTCGACCTCGACCTCGACCGGCCTGTCTTCGGCAAACAGCTCGATCACTTCGCTGTCAACTTCCACGTCGACTGGTCTGTCGTCGGCCAACAGCTCGATCGGTTCGCTGTCCACCGGCCTCAGCTCGACGGATAGTTCGGTGACGTCGCTGTCGACTTCCACCTCGACCGGCCTCTCGTCGGCTAACAGCTCGATCGGTTCGCTGTCCACCGGCCTCAGCTCGACGAATAGTTCGGTGACGTCGCTGTCGACTTCGACCTCGACCGGCCTGTCGTCGGCCAACAGCTCGATCACGTCGCTGTCGACTTCCACGTCGACCGGCCTCTCGACGGCCAACAGCTCGATCACGTCGCTGTCGACTTCCACGTCGACCGGCCTCTCGACGGCCAACAGCTCGATCACGTCGCTGTCGACTTCGACCTCGACCGGCCTGTCGTCGGCTAACAGCTCGATCACGTCGCTGTCGACTTCCACGTCGACCGGCCTCTCGTCGGCCAACAGCTCGATCACGTCGCTGTCGACGTCGACCTCGACCGGCCTCTCGTCGGCTAACAGCTCGATCACGTCGCTGTCGACCTCGACCTCGACCGGCCTGTCGTCGGCCACCAGCTCGATCGGTTCGCTGTCCACGGGCCTGAGCTCGACGAATAGTTCGGTAACCTCGCTGTCGACTTCGACCTCGACCGGTCTCTCGTCGGCTAACAGCTCGATCGGTTCGCTGTCCACGGGCCTCAGCTCGACGGATAGTTCGGTGACGTCGCTGTCGACCTCGACCTCGACCGGCCTCTCGTCGGCTAACAGCTCGATCGGTTCGCTGTCCACGGGCCTGAGCTCGACGAATAGTTCGGTGACCTCCCTCTCGACCTCGACCTCGACCGGCCTGTCTTCGGCCAACAGCTCGATCGGTTCGCTGTCTACGGGCCTCAGCTCGACAAATAGTTCGGTGACCTCCCTCTCGACCTCGACCTCGACCGGCCTGTCGTCGGCCAACAGCTCGATCGGTTCACTGTCCACGGGCCTCAGCTCGACGAATAGTTCGGTGACCTCGCTGTCGACCTCGACCTCGACCGGCCTGTCCTCGGCTAACAGCTCCATCACGTCCCTGTCGACTTCCACGTCGACCGGTCTCTCGTCGGCCAATAGCTCGATCAGTTCGCTGTCCACGGGCCTCAGTTCGACGGATAGTTCGGTGACGTCGCTGTCGACCTCGACCTCGACCGGCCTGTCTTCGGCTAACAGCTCGATCACGTCCCTGTCGACTTCCACGTCGACCGGCCTCTCGTCGGCGAACAGCTCGATCGGTTCGCTGTCCACGGGCCTCAGCACGACGAATAGTTCGGTGACTTCGCTGTCGACTTCGACCTCGACCGGCCTGTCGTCGGCGAACAGCTCGATCACGTCCCTGTCCACGTCGACCTCGACCGGCCTGTCCTCGGCTAACAGCTCCATCACGTCGCTGTCGACCTCGACCTCGACCGGCCTCTCGTCGGCCACCAGCTCGATCGGTTCGCTGTCCACGGGTCTCAGCTCGACGAATAGTTCGGTGACCTCGCTGTCGACTTCGACCTCGACGGGCCTGTCGTCGGCAAACAGCTCGATCACGTCGCTGTCGACCTCGACCTCGACGGGTCTGTCCTCGGCGAACAGCTCGATCACCTCGCTGTCCACGTCGACCTCGACCGGCCTCAACTCACTGTCCACCGGCCTGAGCAGCACGAACAGCACGATCGTGTCGCTGTCCACGTCGACCTCGACCGGCATCGGCTCGCTGTCCACCGGCCTGAGCAGCACGAACAGCTCGGTGACGTCGCTGTCGACCTCGACCTCGACCGCGATCAACGCCGCGAAGACGCACTACTACAGCGTCAACGACAACGGCGTGCAGCAAGCCAACTACGACAACACGGGCGCAACGGGCACCAACGCCCTCGCGGCCGGCGTGAACGCCAGCGCGGCAGGCGCCAGCAGCGTCGCGGTCGGCGACGGCTCGAACGCGCAGTCGGCAGGCGCGGTCGCCATCGGCCAGAACGCATCGGCAGCGGGCGGCAAGGCCGTGTCGATCGGCTCCGGCAACACGGCAACCGGTGACGGCGCGGTCGCGATCGGCGACCCGAGCATCGCAACGGGTACCGGCGCGGTGGCGATGGGTGCGAACGACACGGCGACCGGCAACGGCGCAGTGGCGCTCGGCAACGCGAACACGGCCAACGGCGCGAGCGCGCTCGCCCTCGGCAGCTCGAACCAGGCCACCGCGGACAACACGATCGCGCTCGGCAACCAGGCCACGGCAAGCGCCACCGGCGCGCAAGCGTACGGCTCGGCAGCGCAGGCAACCGCCGCCGACGCACTCGCCTTCGGCACGAACGCACAGGCCAACGTCGCCAACTCGATCGCACTCGGCGCGAACTCGGTCACGAGCGCCGCGAACCCGACGTCGAGCGCCACGATCGGCGGCGTCACGTACCCCTTCGCAGGCGGCTCGCCGGTCGGCGTGGTGAGCGTCGGCGCACCGGGCCAGGAACGCCAGATCACGAACGTCGCCGCGGGCCGGATCTCGGCCAGCAGCACGGACGCGATCAACGGCAGCCAGCTCAACGCGACGAACAACGCGATCAACACGCTGTCGACGTCGACCGCGTCGAACGTCGCGTCGCTGTCGACGGGCATCAACTCGCTGTCCACCGGCCTGAGCGCGACGAACAGCAACGTGGCCTCGCTGTCCACGTCGACCTCGACCGCGATCAACTCGCTGTCGACGGGCCTGAGCGCGACGAACAGCAATGTCAACTCGCTGTCGACGTCGACCTCGACCGGCATCGGCTCGCTGTCCACCGGCCTGAGCACGACGAACAGCAACGTGGCCTCGCTGTCGACCGGCGTGACCAACATCAACAACACGTTGAACTCGCTGTCGACGACGATCAACAACAACACGATTCGTTCCAACAACAACAACGGTGTCGCCGCCGACCTGAACGGCAAGGGCAACGACCTTCCGGTCGTCACCGCCGGTTCGAACTCGGTGGCGATCGGCGCGGGCTCCAACGACGGCGGCCGCTCGAACGTGGTGTCGGTCGGCAACGACACGCAGCAGCGCCAGATCACGAACGTCGCGCCGGGTACGCAAGGCACCGACGCGGTGAACGTGAACCAGCTGACGCAGGTGCAGACGACGCTGTCGACGGCACTGTCGGGCCAGCAGGCGCAGATCAACTCGCTGGGTTCGCAACTGCAGCAGACCGACCAGATGGCGAAGCAGGGTATCGCGGCCGTCGGCGCGATGGCATCGATCCCGCAGCTCGATCGCGATGCCAACTTCGGGATGGGCGTGGGTACGTCGACCTTCCTCGGCCAGAAGGCGATGGCGGTCAACATGCAGGCTCGCATCACGGAGAACCTGAAGGCGTCGATCAACGGCGGCTTCAGCGGCGGTCAGAAGGTGATCGGCGCCGGCATGCTGTACCAGTGGAAGTAACGCGTCGCGTCGAGCCGCCAGGCCGCCCGGCCGCCCGGCTCGCCAGCCGTCCGGCCCGCGGCGGCCCCGACGGCCGGACGAGCCCGCCGCGCCACCCGTGGCGGGCTTCAGTCAACCCAAGCATTGAGGATGTAACCGTGAACAAACTCGCTCTTGCGCTCGCACTTTCCGCAACGGCCCTCGCCGCGTGCTCGACCGCATCCGGCCCGACCTTCAGCGCTTCCGAACTACAGCCGCGCGACGGCGTGCGGACCTTCCAGGTGGACTGCCACGGCCTGCTGTCGGGCCCGCAGACCTGCATGAAGGCCGCCCGCAAGATTTGCGGCGAGGAGCCGGTGCGCGCCGTCGACTCGGCCCGCGCGCTGCGCGACAAATCCGATCCCGCGACGCTCGTGTTCCAGTGCGGCGCGGCGCCGGTCGAGGCGGCTTCGGCCCCGGCCGCCGCGCCGCCGGCAGCCGTCGTCGAACAGGTGAACCTGTCGGGCGACGCGCTGTTCGCGACCGACCACGCAACGCTCGCCCCGACCGCGCGCGAATCGCTCGACCGGTTGCTGAGCGAGCGCGCCGACCACACGTACTCGCAGGTGAGCGTCACCGGCTTTACGGATTCGGTGGGCAGCGACGACTACAACCTCGCGCTGTCGAAGCGCCGCGCCGAATCCGTCGCGGCGTACCTGAAGGCGCACGGCCTGAAGACCGACTCGCTGACGGTCACGGGTCGCGGCAAGGCCGATCCGGTCGCGTCCAACGCGACGCCGGAAGGCCGCGCCAGCAACCGCCGCGTCGAAATCCGCCTGCAGCACTGAGCGGGCCGCCGCCGCGCGCGGCATCCCGCTCCGGCCGCCAGCGCGGCGCCGGGCGCGCACCCGACCGCCGCCGGACCGACCGGGCGCCGCTTCGCCGGCGCCCGTTTCCGTTGGTCGTCGGCTATGTCAAAGTTCGTCACGCCCCGCCAAAACCGGTGGTTTCCGTGCCACAATCGCCGCAGACAGTCGCCGGGGCAGCCTGCCCGAATCGCACGCCGTGCCAGGCGTGCCCGACGACACGCCGGAAACCGGCTGCCGCCCTCGCGAACCCGGTCGCCCGATTCGCCCGCCGCGGCGCACCGGCGCACATGCAACCATGACAATCCACGGCGCGCCGCTTCCAGGCCAGACGCTCGACGCGATGCCCGGACGCACGACGCCGCAGAGGAAACCAACCGGTGACGGACATCAATGAAGCCGCCTCGGGCGGCACCCGCAAGCAACGGCCGGCGGTCGGCATCTCGCTGTTTGCGCGCGACGGCCAGGCGATCTGGGAAAACGGCATACACCAGAACATCGCGTTCCTCGCGATGATGCTCAAGCGCTCGGATCGCGTCGGCCCCGTCTACTTCCTGAACGGCGGCGACGCCAACGCGCTGCCGGCCGGCCTCGAACTCGACGGCCTCGACATCCCGCTCGTGAAGCCCGCCGACGTCACGCACGAACTCGACGTCGTGATCGAAATGGGCGCGCAGCTGCCGGTGGAATGGCTCAGGCACATGAAGGCGCTCGGCAAGAAAATCGCCGCGTTCTTCTGCGGGCACGTGTATGCCGGCCTGTGCGAAACCCCGATCTTCGGCAAACCGTCGGGGCACATCTTCAACGGCGCGCCGTTCGACGAAGTGTGGCTGCTGCCGCAATACGACAAGACCGCCGCGCCGATGCTGCAGACCATCCTGCGCGCGCCGGTCCACCTGATGCCGCACATCTGGTCGCCGTACTTCCTCGATCGCCGCGTCGCCGCGCTCGCCGCGGAAGGCGCGACGTTCGGCTATCGGCCGGGCCGGCGCCCGTGGCACCTGGCGATGCTCGAACCGAACATCTCGGTCGCGAAGTCCTGCCATTACCCGATGCTCGCGTGCGACGAGTTCTACCGTGCGCGGCCGGACGCGGTTCAGCACATGTTCGTCGTGAATTCGCTGCACATGAAGGAGCATCCGACCTTCGTGCACTTCGCGAACAGCCTCGACCTCGTGCGCCAGCACAAGGCGACCTTCGAGCCGCGCCTCGACCTGCCGGGCTTCATGGCGCGCCATGCGGACGCGGTCGTGTCGCACCACTGGGAAAACGGGCAGAACTACCTGTATTACGACGTGCTGTACGGCGGCTACCCGCTGATCCACAACTCGACGCTGATCGGCGACGCCGGCTACTACTACCCGGACTTCGATTCCGCCGCAGGCGGCCGAGCACTGCTCGAGGCCTGGCTGCATCACGACGAACGCCTCGACGACTACCGCGCGAAGGCCGGCCGGCTGCTGCAGTCGGTCTCGATCGACAACCCCGCGAACCTCGACGCGTTCGTCTCGCGTCTGGTCGCCTGAACCGGAGCATACGCATGTCGGACTCCAATGCCCGTCAAGCGCCCGGCGAGGGCAAGCGTCTCGTCGTCGGCGTGTCGCTGTTCGTGCGCGGCGCCGGCCAGTCGCTGTGGGAAAACGGCATCTTCCAGAACTGCCTGCTGCTGATCCTGCTGCTGCGCCAGTCGCCGCTCGTCGCGGAAGCCGTGATGGTGAACGGCGGCGAACAGGTCGCCGATCCGCAGATGATGCTCGGCGAATGGGACGTGCCGCTGCTGTCGATGGACGAAGCGCTGGAACGCTGCGACGTCCTGATCGAAATGAGCGCGCAGTTCGGCGCGGACTACCTGCGCGCGTTCCGCGAGCGCGGCGGCAAGGTTGTCACGATGCGGGTCGGCAACGACTACGTGATCGACATCGAACGCGCGATGTTCAACAAGCCGTCGGGGTTCCTGTTCTCGGGCGCGCCGTACGACGCCGTATGGACGATCCCCGAATTCGAGCGCTCGTGCCTGCACTATTACCAGACGGGCCTGCGCGCGCCCGTCACGATCGTCCCGCACATCTGGCACCCGATGCTGTTCGACAAGGCGCGCGCGACGCTCGGCGCCGGGCTGTCGTTCGGCTATGCGCCCGGCAAGCCGCGCTGGCGCGTGACGATGTTCGAGCCGAACATCTGCATGGTGAAGACGAGCGTCATTCCGATGCTGGTGGCCGAGGAAGCGTATCGCGCGAAACCGGATTTCCTCGAGTTCGTGCGCGTGTGCAACACGCTGCACCTGAAGGAACACGCGACGTTCGTCCACTTCGCGAAGAGCCTCGACATCGTGAATCACGGGATCACGACGTTCGAAAGCCGCTATGCGGTGTACGAGTTCATGGCCGCCTACGGCGATGCGGTGGTGTCGCACACGTGGGAAAACGCGCAGAACTACCTGTACTACGAGCTGCTGTACGGCGACTACCCGCTGATCCACAACTCGCCGTTCCTCGGCAAGGGCGGGTATTTCTATCCGGACTTCGACTGCCAGGCCGGCGGCCGCGCGCTGCTGAAGGCGTTCACCGAACACGACGCGAACCTCGAGGCGTACCGCGAGCAGTCGCGGCACGTGCTCAGTTCCGTCAGCATCTACAACCCCGAGAACGTCGCCGCCTACACGGACGCGATCGCCACCCTCTATCGCGACGCGTGACGCGCCACCCTTTCCGGACGCCGACATGAACGCACGCCCGTCCCTCACCCGCGCCAAATGGCTGATCGGCTGTGCCGTCGGTTCGATCGCGCTCGGCGCGCACGCGCAATCCGCCGGCGAATCGGCCGACGCGCTGCTCCGCGACTCGGATGCGGTGTTCAAGCAGCTCGATGCCGGCCGGTACGGCGCGGTATGGACCGACGCGGCTCCGTTCGTGAAGGCGCGCATCAAGCAGGACCAGTTCGCGGCCGACATGCAGCATGCACGCCAGTCGGTCGGCACGGTCAGCCGTCGCGGCTGGGCGCAGGTCACGCGCATCCGCTATACGAATGCGGCGACGACGCCCGACGGGCTTTACGCGAACGTCGACTACACGACCACGCTGACGAGCGGCGCGACGGTCTACGAGAAGCTGAGCTTCCGCCTCGAAGATGACGGCCGCTGGCACCTGACCGGCTACGTGCCGCGCCAGTCGCAGAATTTCGCGCAATAACCCGCGCGCCGCGCCCCCACGGAGCCGATCCGATGAAACTCAATGTCGCGATAACGATGAACGTGCAGCGCGACGCGACGCAGTCGATCTGGTACAACGGCGCGAACCAGCACTGCGTGTTCCTGTACATGCTGCTGAAGCAGTCGCCGCTGATCGGCGAGGTCTGGCTCGCGCACGACGACGGCATCACCGACTATCCGCAAGCGCTGATGATGGACGCGTTCGGCGACGCGCTGCGGCCGCTGTCGGCCGTCGTCCACCAGACCGACCTGCTGATCGAGATGAATGCGTTCATCGACCAGACCCACACGGATGCCGTACGCCGGCGCGGCGGCAAGTGCGTGTCGTACCGCTTCGGCAACGACTACGTGATCGCGGTCGAGACGATCAACTTCGAGAAGAATCCGTGGCGGCCGAACCCGAACCGCGTGCAGTTCGACGAGATCTGGACCAACCCGCAGCACATGCACACGTGCGCGGCGTATTTCCGGGCCGTCTATCGCGCGCCGGTGATCGAGCTGCCGCACATCTGGTCGCCGTATTTCATCGAACGCAGCCTCGACGCGGATCCTGAACTGAAGGCGCGCTTCGGCTATCGCAACCACGGCACCGCGAAGCGCATCGCGTTCTTCGAACCGAACCTGAACGTCGTGAAGAGCTCGATCGTGCCGATGCTCGCCGCGAACGCGTGCTACGTCGAGCATCCGGAGCTCGTCGAGCACGTGTTCATGACCAACACGTTCGACAAGAAGGAAAACGTCGCCTTCAAGCATCTCGCGCTCGGGCTCGAGATGGTGCGCGACGGCAAGGCGACCGCCGACGTGCGCGCGCCGTTCGTCGCGTGGGCCGCGCATCACACCGACATCGTCGTGTCCCATCACTGGGAAAACGGCCTCAACTACCTGCTGTACGACGCGCTGTACGGCAACTATCCGCTCGTGCACAACTCGCCGTTCCTGCGCGACGTCGGCTACTACTACCCGGACTTCGAGATCTTCGATGCGGCGCGTGCGATCGCGACCGCCGCGCAGACGCACGATGCGCGGCTCGACGACTATGCGGCCGCGGCCCGCCGCTGCCTGCACCAGGTCGACACGCTCGCCGAACACAACGTCCACGCGTATTCCGCGCAGATCCGGCAGCTGTTCGACGGCCGCGCGCTCGGCTGACCTCCTTCGCACACGGCCCGCCCCTGAATCAGACCGTCCGCAATTTCGTCGGGATCGATTCGATGCAGGGCCCGTTCGTCATCAACCGGCACTGCGCGCTTCAGGCCGAAGCGCTGATCAAGACGGCCGGCCGCCTATCCGGGGCGAGCTCGACACGATCCTGCACGTGATCGCCCCGTTGCCGGACGATGCGACCGCGGTGGACGGCGGCGCAAATGCGGGGCTCGTGTGCGTGCCGATCGCGCATCGGCTGCGTGCGTGCGGCGGCCGCGTGTAGGCGTTCGAGCCGCAGCGCACGCTGTTCCATGCGCTCGGCGGATTGATCGACAGGATGTTGATCGGGGCCGCGACGCGCGGATGATGTCGACGCGGGCCGCGCGTCTCGCGCTGTGGCCCGTGACTGACGTGAACAGGCGCTAGACCAGCACCCGATCGCCGCTTTGCGCGGCGAACGTACGGCCATGCCGCCGCCCCATCCGCGCGAGCACCGCGAAGCAATGCGCCACCGGCCGGCTGGCGCCGCCGGATGACTTGACGAGGCTGTCGGACACGCCACGCGCGATGGCCGAATCGTCGCCGCACGCGCCCGCGATGACGGCCGCGTAATAGTGCCGCGCCGCCAGCTCGCGGCCGCCGGCGTCGAGCAGCGTCATCCGCTGAATGCCGCGCGCAACGGCTTTCAGGCCGTCGAGATACGGCGTGACGTCGATCGGCACCTCGGTCGATTCGGCGCCCAGTTGCCACAGCATGTCGGTCAGCTCGGTGATCGCGACGAGGTCGCGCGCACCAGCCGCCTGCGTGCCCGTTCCGCCTCCGGCCTTCGTCCCTGCCATGCTCAGCCCCTTTGCGATTCGCCCCGGCCACGCGCCGATCACGCCCGACATCGGCGTGCATCCTGCACGCCACCTCGCCGGTTCCCGCGCCGTCACGCGGCGGCCGGCGGCCGCCACGAAAAACGGATGCCCTGCGCCCACGCGACGCCGGCATCCAGGATGATCTGCCGGTCGACCTCGCTCTCCACGCCTTCGACGACGACGTGTCGCGCCCCTTCATGCGCGAACGCGATCAGCCGGCGGAGCTGGTAACGCCCGATCGCGTTGCGCTTGATCATCGACAGGATCGACCGGTCGAGCTTCACGATGTCGGGATTGCCGACCACCAGGTTGTTCAATGCGCTGAAACCGACCCCGAAATCGTCGATCGCGATGCGGCATCCGGCCTGCCGGAAGCGGTTCACGAACGATCGCCCCGCGACGGGATTCAGCGGCCCCGTCTCCGTGATCTCGACCACCAGCCGCGCCGCGACCGACGGCTCGCGCTCGAGCCGCCTGAAGATGGCCAGCCACGCGTCGTCGACCACCGCGCTCGCCGCCGCCACATTGCAGCCGTAGACGGCAGCCGGATCGGCACGCAGCGCGTCGATCGTGCGGCCGACCACGAGCCGGTCGAACCACCGCATCAGCCCGAGCGCCTCGAGGCGCGGCAGGAATGCGGCGGGCGGCAGCGCATCGCGCTCGCCCCACCGCAATCGCGCCAGGCATTCCTGGTACAGCACACCACCCGACAGGTCGGCCCGGCACACGGGCTCTTGTGCGAACCCGAGCCGGCTTTCCACGAAACTGCGTACCGACGCAAGGTCGGGATGATCGTCGGGGGCGCCGAACACGAGATCGATTTCGTCACGATTCGCTTCCCGATTCGCCTCCAGGCGAGCTTCGACCGCATTCATCCGGCGCTCCGGCAAATGGCGAGCCGCCGATCGCGGCTCGACCTCAAGAAACATGCGGAGCAAGCCGACCATGACGCGCTCCGCCGCCTACCCGGCCCATCCTGTTATGTCGATCTTTTCCGGGAGCGTACTGTTCGCTTCGGCGCGCCGTCAAAATTCGATATTTTTCAACGATATTCAGTTACTGGAAATACACCATGCACACACGATATCGAATGTGCGACAGGTCACACTAACGCAAATTACGGAACCCCGGTTCGGATGCTGTTTATTGTTCTCGCCTAAACAACCCGATCCGATTCAGATCCCGCAATTTATGGATCTCGAAATCAGGAAATCCTGAATTGATCAGATAAATACCGGCCCGTGAAGCATCGTGTCATCGCCCGCTGCCGGGCCCATCGCGGATGGCCGGCAGCGACATCGAAAATCGGTCGCCGCATGTCATTCGATCATCGCAGCATCCAATTTTATTGTTTCAAACGAATTATTAAATTTTAAAACAGAATCAAACAGCCCTTAATCGATAATATCAATTTAATTCATACGACGAATATCGATTGAACCATTTTTAACAATTTTAAATACTTGTTAACCTCTAAAATGATTTCCGACGGACTTCCCTCGGAGCCGTCAAATTCGTGCCTTCAAAACCGTCGAACCGATCGGGTTCGGCGGTTTCTTTTTTAACGGCACGATTTCGTCAGACATTAGGGCGGGACTATCCCGATGGCGGAATTCGGCGCGACGGTGTGCGTCGCGCGAAAAATCGGGCCTTATGCGGCCGATGTGCCGACCAGGTTCGCGAGCAACGCGTCGTATTCGGCGACGAGTGCCGGATTGGCCGACGTATAGCGGCCGAGAATCTCGCGCTGGCGCCGCGTGTACGCTTCCCAATCGTCATCGTGCGTATGCAGCGCGCGCAGCAGCGCGTCGGCGCCCTGCTGCACGTCGTTGTCGGGATAGTAGTAGCCGAGATCGGGCGCGAGGCTCGCGTTGTGCACGAGCGGATAGCCCTGCCAGCACACGTCGAAATAGAAATAGTTGAGCGGATTCGACCATTGGTGCGACACGACGATATCGGTCAGGTCGGCCAGGAACAGCGGCGTATCGAAGCGCCCGACGAAGCTCGCCTTGCCCGCGCGCACGATGTCGAGGTAGTTCATCAGCATCACGAACTCGGGGCTGTCGTGTGCGAGATGGAGGGCATTCGTCACGTGCGTGAAGCAGATCGCGTCGGGATCGCGCCGATACGCTTCGTCGATGATCAGCATCGGATACACGCAGAACTTCACCACGTCGTGGTTCGGTTCCATCACCGTCAGCCGCTTGCCAGGCTCGCTGCGCGGCCGGTATTCACCGTGCTCGGGCAGCGGCGCGGCGCGCGCACTCAGGAACATCGGATCCCACACGAACGGCACGACGCGCCCGGGGCAGCGGCGCAGCGACTGCAGGAACGGCAGCGACGAGGGCGCGATCTGCGGAATCGCCCACACCTCGTCGTAGCCGCGGTTGATGAACAGTGAATCCCACAGCCGGCGGCCGAACAGCATCGACTCCATCACGTTGATGTACTCGACGCCGCAGCAGTAGCTGACGAGCTTCGCGCCGCGCGCCTTCAGGTAGGCCGTCTGCTCCCCGTTGACCTGGCCGCCGAGCTCGATCACCACGTCGAGCGAATCCTTCATGTCGTCGAACGTGCGCGTGTCGAATACGTGGCGATCCCACGGCAGCGCATCGGTGAGCGGCACATCGGTGGTGTTGACCAGCGTCACGCGGTAGCCGTGCGGCGACGCCATCAGCAGCTTCGCGAGAAACAGCGCGTTCTGCTTGATGCCGTTGATCCACAGGCTTTCGTCGGGGGCACGCAGTCCGATCGTGATACCGATGCGCAGGCCGTTCAGGACAGGAGACGTCATCGTCGGCAGGATGGAAGGTTGGATGGGGATGGAATGGACGCAGTGTAGCGCGCGATGCGCCGCCCGCGTCAAGCGGCGCTCGCCGGCGGCAAGCCGGCATTCTAGCGGAGCGCCGGCCGCATACTGTCAGGGATGGTCAGCGCGCGGCCGGCGCATGCCAATCGGCGAGACGGCTGTGCGATACTCCGGCGACCCGCCGCGCTACCGGGATGCCGGGGGATGACCGGACGGTATCGGCATCCGGCGCGGGCAGACAACGACCTCGCAGCCGCGCTGCGGAAAAAAATGGCTGACAGAATGGAACGCGACGCCGCGCAAGTCTTCCGGGCAATCCATCACGAACAGGGGCGGCACGCGCCGGAACGCGTGCCCGGCCGCGATGCCGTGCCGACACACCCCGCGCCCGGCGCCCGCCGTGATCCGCTTCGCGGCCTCCGGAGCGCGCGATGATCGTCCTCAGCCATTTCAGTCACGACGCGCCCGCCAGCCTCGAGAATCACCGGCAATACGCGCAGGCGCACGGCTATCGCCACGCAATCGTCGACGCCTCCGCGATGCCGCAGGCGCTGCCGCTGCGGCCGCTCCATCGCTACGAATCGCTGCTCCATGTGCTGCGCGGCGCGCAGCCCGGCGAACTCGTGCTGCTGCTCAGCGAAGATGCGGCGATCATCGAGCCCGTCGCGCTCGATCGCCTGATGCGCGGCCGCGACATGCTGCTCGTCGATGCGTTCGCGCCCCCGTTGCCGCAGGTCGACGTGCAGATCTGGCGCAATACGGCGGCCGTGCGGGCGATCGTGATGCAGCTGGTGCAACGCTGCAAGCTCGGCAGCGAACCGCGGCTGACCTCGGAGGCCGCGCTGTTCGCGGCGCTCGACACGCATCACTACATGACCCCGATCGACGGGCTGTACCCGGTCATGCCGAGCAGCCCCGACCTCGATCCGATGTGGAACCGCGAACCGACGTTCGCGATCAGCATCGACGACACGCCGCACGATCCCGAACGGAAAGGCACGGCGCCCCGTTTCCGCGACACGCTCGTCGCGTACGTCAATCGATGCCGTGCCGCCGGCCGGCCGATGTTCTCGTTCGATCACGATGCTGCCCATACGCCGGACGAATCCGCCGAGCGCAGCACCTACAATCCGGGCCGCCCGATTGCGTTGATGACGCTCTACACGCCGAACATCGGCAGCTATGCGCGCGTCGCCGAACGGAATTTCCGGCGTTACTGCGACACGCACGGCTACACGCTCTACGTGCATCGCGACATTCCGGCCGAGATCGGCCTGAACGCGACCGGCAACTGGTTCAAGCCGTGGCTGCTGCATGCGTACCTGCAGCATCACGAATGGGTCGTGTGGCTCGATGCCGACGTGCTGATCGCGGACCAGCAGAAAGCGCTGGCGCCGCTGCTCGAAGGGCGCGACTGGCTGCTCGCGCACGATCTCGGCCAGTGGGCGTTCAACTCGGGCGTGATGGCATTCCGGCGCACCGCGCGCAACGACGCGATGCTGCGCGACATGATGACGACGATCGCCGCGCTGCACGACCGGTCGAGCGTCTATGCGAGCGACGGCGACCAACTGCATTTCATTCGCGCGATGGAGCGCGACGGGCAATTGCACGGCGAAGGCGTGGCCGATCTCGTCAGCTTCAACACGCCCTGGCTGTTTCGCCGCGCGGACAGCTACATCGTCCACTACTACGGGATGTGGTCCGCGATGCGCGCGCTGATGATGGCGCACGACGACGGGGTGCTGGGCTGACACCGATGTCCGAAGCGGCAAAAGCCGTTCGACGACTACAATCCATTTCTCGAACCAGCCGTGATGGGAGAGCAGATTGGAACAGATCGGGTATTCGTGGCCAACCTTTGACCAGCTCACTCAGTATCTCGTCAAGTCCATCAACCCGAAGCATATTCTGGATATCGGGGCCGGAGGCGGCAAGTACGGGCGCCTGCTCAAGCCGGTCGTGCCGGACTGCCGGTTGACGGCGCTCGAATGCGACGAGGAGACGCATCCGTTCCTGATCGAGAACGGGTACGACGACATCATTTCCGGCGTCAGCGACACGCTCTATGAACGATCGGGTGACGCGTATGACACGGTCATTCTGGGAGACGTCATTGAACACATGCGTCACTCCCACGGTCGCGATCTACTGGAATTTCTCAACTATCGATCGCGGTACATCCTCATCTCGACCCCCGAGTGCATGCCGATGAGCACCGCCTCGTACTTCGAGAGTCACAATTCCGTCTGGCGCCCCGATTCGTTCATGTGGCACGACTTCTGGGCGCATCAGCAATGCGGGATCATGCACTTTTACCTGCTCAGAGGGCACCTCGACTGGAACGCGATGCGTCTCGATGCGCTTGTGGACGCCGCGAATTCTTCAAACCTGTTCAATACGCGCGCCAGCAACGAGCAGGAGTCCGCGAATGAAAACTTGCTCCAGCCGGTCAACCTGACGCTCCATGACTCCCGGTACGTGGAAAAACTCGATGGCGACCAATTTGCCGTATTTCGGCCGATCTGATTTCACGCACGTGATGCGATCCGACATCGACGCATCCAGCCTGCACGACGAATGAAAAAGGAAAAAGGCGCCTCACGGCGCCTTTTTCACGATTGACGGCACGTGCGAGCGGCGCTCAGATCGCCGTCACCGTCGGCGCGACGGCGGCCGGATCGGTAAGGCTGGGCTTGCCGGTTTCGACGTGCCCCGCGATACGTCGCGTCCACCCGACATTCCCCGCCACCGCGAACTGCAGGTCGTACCAGTGGCTGCTGCACGACAGATCCCAGCGCGCCTCGATGCGCTGCCCGGCCGGCACCGTCAGCGTGCGCGCGACGCTACCGTACGCGACATCGGTGGCCGTGACCGTGAGCGCGCCGGTGCCGGCGTTGGCGATCGTCACGTACACGTCGCCGTTGGCCGTGTCGTAGCACGGCGTGATTTCAGGCTTCGCGCCGGCATCCGCCGCGGCCGAACCCGCGAAGCGCCGGAAATAACCGTTCGGCCCCCACACGCTCACCAGGTAGTTGCCGTTCGCGTCGAGCGCCCACGTATCGGTCAGTTGCTTGCCCGCTTCGACCGTATAGCGGCGCGGCATCGCGGTCGCGTCACCCGTATAGACCCAGAAGTGCGCGCCTTGCGTGCCGGTATTCGCAAACGTCAGCGCGTAGCCCTGCGTCTGGAGCTGGCCGGTCACATGCAGTTCGTACGGCAGCGCGCGCGCCGGCCGCGTGCCGGGCTCCTGTGCCGTCACGACCTGTTGCGCGGTGCTGGCCGGCGCGGTCTGCGACGACGCGCGCGAGCACTGCAGGTCCGCCTGCGCGACGTACGCCTGCGTGCTCGGCAGGGTCGGCAGCGTGGCATCCGATTTCGAGAAGTCGAGCGCCGACGTCAGGTCGCCGCAGATCGCGCGGCGCCACGGCGAGATGTTCGTTTCCATCACGCCGAAGCGCTTCTCGATGAATTGCAGCACCGACGTGTGATCGAACACCTGCGAGCAGACGAAGCCGCCCTTCGACCACGGCGAGACCACGAACATCGGCACGCGCGGCCCGAGGCCGTACGGCAGGTTGTCGGCCGTGTACGTGCCGGTCTGGGTCGAGGTCACGACGTTGTGCCGCTCGAGCGACACGTCCACGGTGCTCATGCCGGAGCCCGGCAGCGTCGGCGCCGACGGCGGCACGACATGGTCGAAGAAGCCGTCGTTCTCGTCGTACATGATCAGCAGGACAGTCTTGCTCCACACGTCCGGATTCGACGTCAGCGCATCGAGAATCGTCGACAGGTAGTACGCACCGTACAGCGGCGTGAACTTCGGATGTTCCGAATACGCGGCCGGCGGCAGCAGCCACGATACCTGCGGCAGCGCGTTCGCCTGCACGTCGGCCTTCAGCTGCGTGATCGGGCGCGTGCTCATCCCGCGCGTCTGCAGCGACGAGCCGGCCGGCGCGTTCACGAAGTTGTTGAAGCACGCGAGCATGTTCGTGCCGTAGTTGCCGGTGAAGTTGTCGAACCCGGTGCCCTGCTGATAGATCTGCCACGAGATGCCGGCCTTTTCGAGCCGTTCCGGGTAGGTCGTCCAGTTGAAAGGCGGCAGCTTGATCTTGTCGAACGGGTTGTCGATGTAATCGGTGTTGTCGAGCAGCGGGCCGCCGCCCGTGCCGAGCGGGTCGACCATGCCCGTCATCAGGTACATGCGGTTCGGGTGCGTGTTGCCGGGGATCGAGCAGAAGTAGTTGTCGCACACGGTGAATGCATCCGCGAGCGCGTAATGGAACGGGATGTCGTCGCGGACGTGGTAGCCCATCGTCATGTTCGACTTCTGCACCGCCCATTGATCCGCGCGGCCGTTGTCGATCGCGCCGTGCGTCGTCGCCCACGTATGCGGCAGGCCGCCGATGCATTGCGCGTTGACGCCCGGGTTGGTCGTGTCGTAGCGGAACGGCGCGATCACGCTCGACGTGTCTTCCTGACGCGGCTGGAACCACACCGGCTTGCCGTTCGGCAGCGTGACCGGGAAGCGGTCGTTGTAGCCGCGCACGCCGCTCAGGTGTCCGAGGTAGTGGTCGAACGAGCGGTTCTCCTGCATGAACACGACGATGTGCTGGACATCCTGGATCGTGCCCGTGACGGTATTCGGCTCGATCGCCAGTGCCTTGCGGATCGATTCCGGCAGCAGTGCGGTGGCGGCGGTCGCGCCGGCGAGGCCGGCGGAGAACTTCAGAAAGTCGCGTCGCGAATGGGTGGCCATGCTGGTTGCTCTTGATTGGATTTCTGGTGGAAACGGCCGGGATCAGGAAGCGGGCGAGGAGGCAGGCGCGGTGAAACCGGGCGGGCAGTGCATCTGCGCGGTGGCGACCACGCCGCCGCCGCAGGCGGCCTTCTGCTGCGCGACGGGTGCGGCGGGTGCGGTCACGTCGTCGTTGCAGGCGCCGAGGAGTGCGGTCAGCGCGATCAGGCCAGCGACCGCGAAGGGCCGTAGGGCCGAGTTTCGCATAACGTCTCTCCGTGGATGTGATGACATGACCCAGGCGCGGATGCGCTGCGGTCATATCGACGGCGAGATGCTAATTTCGACGTGTTACACGATGGTGTCGTGCGGCGGCAGAATCGGTCTGCGGCGGGTGAAAACACCCGAGGTGCGGAATGTGCGGCACGGCATGTCATCAGCGCCGGCGAATGCGTAATTCAATCGAAAGCTTCGGACTGCTGCCGCTTGTCGATGCGATCAAGGCGGCGCTGTCGCAACCACGGGCGCGCGATGAATTGCGACGCGATTTGCGCGGGCCGGCAGCCGCCGGCCCGTGTCCGACGAAAGCGCTGCTCAGCCTTCCGCCATCATCAGCAACTGCGCGCCGTCCGACACCTGGTCGCCGACGCCGTACAGCACTTCCGCGACCACGCCCGCGCTCGGCGCGCCGATCGTGTGCTCCATCTTCATCGCTTCCATCACGATCAGCGGCGTGCCGGCTTCGACCTTCTGGCCGGGCTCGACCAGCACCGCGATCACCTTGCCCGGCATCGGCGCGGTCAGGCGGCCACCGCCCTGCTCCGCGTCACCCGCATGCGCGAGCAGGTTGCGCCATTCGAACGTCTCCGCCGTGCCCTGCGTGAACACGTGGAAGTGGTCGCCGTCCGCATACACGCGGCCGCTGCTGCGCACGCCGCCGAGCGTCACGTCGAAATCGAGCGGCGTGGCGCCACGCGTCCACGCGAACGGTTGTGCGGCGGCGGCGCCGATCGCGACGCGCGTACCCGCGCCGTCGTCCTCGTACGTCACCGTCACGTCCGCTTCGCGCTCGGCAGCGTGCCATTCGAGCGTGCGGCGATAGCCGCCGTTCAGCCGCCAGTCCGGCAGCGCGCCCCACGGCGATGAACCCCGTGCGCCCGCGCCGCGTTCGCGTGCGAACAGCGCTGCGCACGCAAGCGCCAGCGTCGCGCGCGGCGGTGCCTGCGGCGCGAACAGCGCGTCGTGGTTGCGCTCGATCAGGCCCGTGTCGAGATCGGCCGTCGCGAACGGTGCGCACGCAACGATTCGCTGCAGGAACGCGGCGTTCGTGTACAGGCCGACCACTTCACAGGCACGCAGTGCGCGCAGCATCAGGCTCAGCGCTTCGGCACGGTCCGCGCCATGAACGATCAGCTTCGCGATCATCGGATCGTAGAACGGCGTGATCGCATCGCCTTCGCGCACGCCGCTGTCGACGCGCACCGACGCACCGATCGCGAACTCGACGCCGGCCGGCAGCCGCAGATGCTTCAGCGTGCCCGTCGACGGCAGGAAGCCGCGCGCCGGGTTCTCCGCATAGAGGCGCGCTTCGAGCGCGTGGCCCTGCACGCGCAGTTCGTCCTGCTTCAGCGGCAGCGGCTCGCCGGAGGCGACGCGCAATTGCCATTCGACGAGATCGAGCCCCGTGACCATCTCGGTGACCGGATGCTCGACCTGCAGGCGCGTGTTCATTTCCATGAAGTAGAACGCTTCGCCCGTCATGATGAATTCGACGGTGCCCGCACCGACGTAATTCACCGCACGCGCGGCCGCGACGGCCGCCTGCCCCATCGCCTGGCGCACGTCGTCGTGCAAACCGGGCGCCGGCGCTTCCTCGAGCACCTTCTGGTGACGGCGCTGCACCGAGCAGTCGCGGTCGAACAGGTACACGGTGTTGCCGTGCGTGTCGCCGAACACCTGCACCTCGACGTGGCGCGGGCGCGTCAGGTACTTCTCGATCAGCACGCGATCGTTGCCGAAGCTGCTCGCGGCTTCGCGCTGGCACGATGCGAGCGCCGCCGGGAAATCGTCGGAGCGCTCGACCACGCGCATCCCCTTGCCGCCGCCGCCCGCGCTGGCCTTCAGCAGCACCGGATAGCCGATCGCGTCGGCTTCGCGATGCAGGTTGGACGCGTCCTGGTCGTCGCCGTGATAGCCGGGCACGAGCGGCACGGCCGCCGCGTGCATCAGCGCCTTCGCGGCCGCCTTCGACCCCATCGCCGCGATCGCGTCGACCGGCGGCCCGATGAAGACGATGCCGGCCGCTTCGCACGCATGCGCGAAATCTTCGTTCTCCGACAGAAAGCCGTAGCCGGGGTGGATCGCCTGCGCGCCGGTGGCGCGCGCGGCTTCGATGATGCGCTCGATGCGCAGGTAGCTGTCTGCCGCGGCCGAGCCGCCGATATGCACGGCCTCGTCGCATGCGGCCACGTGTTTCGCGTTCGCGTCCGCGTCGGAATAGACGGCGACGCTCGCGATCCCGAGACGTTTGCACGTCGCGGCGACGCGGCACGCGATTTCGCCGCGGTTGGCGATCAGAATCTTGTCGAACATGGCTTCGGTGTCGTCCGGAAAGAGGGGGTCACGCGCGCTGCGCGATCATTCACGCCACGACGGCGTGCGCTTTTCGAGGAAGGACGCAATCCCTTCGCGCGCTTCCGCGCCGGCGCGGGTGCGCGCGATCCAGTCGGCGGTCTGCTCGATCAGCGTCGCGTCGAGCGGCCGGCCGGCGACATCCGCGACGAGCCGCTTGCACGCCTTCACCGCGTCGGGGCCGTTCGCGACGAGCGTCGCGGCCAGCTTCGCGACGGTGTCGTCGAGCGCGTCGGCCGGCACCGCGTCGTGAATGAAACCGAGCGACGCCGCGCGCGTGCTGTCGAACACCTCGGCCGTCGTGAAGTACCGGCGCGCCGCGCGCTCGCCCATCGCGCGCACCACGTACGGCGCGATCGTCGCGGGGATCAACCCGAGCCGCGCTTCCGACAGGCAGAACTTCACGCCGTCGGCGGCGATCGCGATGTCGGCCGCCGCCACCAGGCCCACGCCGCCCGCATACGCGTCGCCATGCACGCGTGCGATCACCGGCTTGCCGCAGCGATGGATCGCCTCGAGCATCCGCGCGAGCTTGCGCGCATCGGCACGGTTCTCGTCGTCCGAGTAACCGGCCATCTTCTTCATCCAGTTCAGGTCCGCGCCCGCGCAGAACGCCGCGCCTTCCGCGGCGAGCACGATTGCGCGCACGCCTTCGTGCGCGTCGAGCCATTCGAACGCGGTGGTCAGCTCGGCGATCGTCGTCTCGTTGAACGCGTTGCGCACGTCGGGACGCGCGAGCGTGACGGTCGCCACGCGGCCGGCTTCGCTTACCTTGATCGTTTCGTATCGCATCGTTCAGCCCTCCCGGCCGTTACATGCGGAACACGCCGAAGCGCGTGTCTTCGATCGGCGCGTTCATCGACGCGGCGAGGCCGAGGCCCAGCACGTCGCGCGTCTGCGCGGGGTCGATCACGCCGTCGTCCCACAGCCGCGCGCTCGCGTAATACGGATGGCCCTGGCGCTCGTACTGATCGCGGATCGGCTGCTTGAACGCGTCCTCTTCCTCGGCCGACCACGAACCGCCCTTCGCCTCGATACCGTCGCGGCGCACCGTCGCGAGCACCGACGCGGCCTGCTCGCCGCCCATCACCGAGATGCGCGCGTTCGGCCACATCCACAGGAAGCGCGGGCCGAATGCGCGGCCGCACATCCCGTAGTTGCCGGCGCCGAACGAGCCGCCGATGATCACCGTGAACTTCGGCACCTTCGCGTTCGACACGGCCGTCACCATCTTCGCGCCGTGCCGCGCGATGCCTTCGTTCTCGTACTTGCGCCCGACCATGAAGCCCGTGATGTTCTGCAGGAACACGAGCGGAATCTTGCGCTGGCAGCACAGCTCGATGAAATGCGCGCCCTTCACCGCCGATTCCGAGAACAGGATGCCGTTGTTCGCGACGATCCCGACCGGGTGGCCCCAGATGTGCGCGAAGCCCGTGACGAGCGTCGTGCCGTAGCGCGCCTTGAATTCGTCGAATTCCGAATCGTCGACGATGCGCGCGATCACCTCGCGCACGTCGAACGGCTTGCGCGTATCGACCGGAATCACGCCGTACAGGCTCTTCGCGTCGTAGCGCGGCGGCTTCGGCTCGCGCAACGCGACCGGCGACGCAATCTTCGGCGCGAGGTGGCTGACGATGTTACGCGCGATCGACAGCGCATGCGCGTCGTTCTGCGCGAGATGGTCGGCCACGCCCGACAGGCGCGTATGCACGTCGCCGCCGCCGAGATCCTCGGCGCTCACTTCCTCACCGGTCGCGGCCTTCACGAGCGGCGGCCCGCCGAGGAAAATCGTGCCCTGCTCCTTCACGATGATCGACTCGTCGCTCATCGCGGGCACGTACGCGCCGCCCGCCGTGCACGAACCCATCACGACGGCGATCTGCGCGATCCCCGCGGCCGACATCGTCGCCTGGTTGAAGAAGATGCGGCCGAAGTGGTCGCGATCGGGAAACACGTCGTCCTGGTTCGGCAGGTTCGCGCCGCCCGAATCGACCAGATACACGCACGGCAGCCGGTTTTCCGCGGCGATTTCCTGCGCGCGCACGTGCTTCTTCACGGTGACCGGGTAATACGTGCCGCCCTTGACCGTCGCGTCGTTGCACACGATCACGCATTCGCGGCCCGCGATGCGGCCGATCCCGGTGATGACGCCCGCGCCCGGCGCGTCGTCGTTGTACATGCCGTTCGCCGCGAGCTGCGAGAACTCGAGGAACGGCGCGCCCGGATCGAGCAGTTGCGCGATGCGGTCGCGCGGCAGCAGCTTGCCGCGCGACAGGTGCTTGTCGCGCGCGGCCTGGCCGCCGCCCTGCGCGAGCTGTTCGATCTTCGCGCGCAGGTCGGCGACGACCGCCTCGAGCGCGGCGGCATTCGCACGGAAGTCTTCCGAGCGCGGATTCAGTTTCGATTCGATGATCGGCATCGACGGGGCTCCGTTCGCGTGACGTGGGGCGTTACATCGTTTCCGCGAACAGCTCGCGGCCGATCAGCATCCGGCGGATCTCGCTCGTGCCGGCGCCGATCTCGTACAGCTTCGCGTCGCGCCACAGGCGCCCCACCGGGTATTCGTTGATGTAGCCGTTGCCGCCGAGGATCTGGATCGCCTCGCCGGCCATCCACGTCGCCTTCTCGGCCGTGTAGAGGATCACGCCCGCGCAGTCCTTGCGCACCTGGCGAATGTGGTCGCTGCCGGCCGAGTCGAGGTGGCGGCCGACCGCGTACAGGTACGCGCGGCAGGCCTGGAACGTGGTGTACATGTCGGCGACCTTGCCCTGGATCAGCTGGAATTCGCCGATCGCCTGGCCGAACTGCTTGCGGTCGTGGATATACGGCACCACCGCGTCGAGGCACGCGGCCATGATGCCGGTCGGGCCGCCCGACAGCACCGCGCGTTCGTAGTCGAGCCCGCTCATCAGCACCTTCACGCCGCCGTTGAGCTGGCCGAGGATGTTTTCCTCCGGCACTTCGACGTCCTGGAACACCAGCTCGCCCGTGTGCGAGCCGCGCATGCCGAGCTTGTCGAGCTTCTGCGCGACCGAGAAGCCCTTCATGCCCTTCTCGACGATGAACGCGGTGATGCCGCGCGAGTTGGCTTCGACGTCCGTCTTCGCGTAGACCACCAGCGTGTCGCAATCGGGGCCGTTGGTGATCCACATCTTCGTGCCGTTCAGCACGTAGCGATCGCCGCGCTTGTCGGCGCGTAGCTTCATGCTGACGACGTCGGAGCCTGCGTTCGGCTCGCTCATCGCGAGCGCGCCGATGTGTTCGCCCGACACGAGCTTCGGCAGGTATTTCTGCTTTTGCGCTTCCGTGCCGTTGCGGTGAATCTGGTTCACGCACAGGTTCGAGTGCGCGCCGTACGACAGGCCGATCGACGCCGATGCGCGCGAGATCTCTTCCATCGCGACCATGTGCGCGGTGTAGCCCATGTTCGCGCCGCCGTACTCCTCGGCCACCGTCATGCCGAGCACGCCGAGATCGCCGAACTTCTTCCACAGATCCATCGGAAACTGGTCGGTGCGGTCGACCTCCGCCGCGCGCGGCGTGATTTCCTTCGCCGCGAACGTCGCGACGGCGTCGCGCAGCATCTCGATGTCTTCACCGAGCATGAATTGCACACCGGGCAGGTTGATCATGTCTCCTCCGTCTCCAGAAAGTGTGTGGCACTCACCGATTTCTGAGTTTCGCTCAAATCGAATGAATACCTAGATTCATTGACCTGTACAGCGTAAATTTTGCACAGTTTCGCGCCTCGCCGGGTTCGGCGTCAATAGTTTTTTGAGTGACACTCAGATATCATGCCGAGATGACAGCCGCTACCGCCGACACCATGACCGCCACCGTCAAAGCCGACCGCGCCGATCCCTCGCGCGCGCCCGCCGGGCGCAAATCCCAGCAACGCGTGCAGGACATTCTGCGCGCCGGCCGGGAAGTGTTCGCCGAAAAAGGTTACGAGCATGCGACGGCCGCCGAGATCGCGCAGCGCGTGGGCGTGTCGGAGGCGACGGTGTTCAGCTATTTCCGCGGCAAGCGCGAGCTGTGCGCGCGCGTCATCGCGGATTGGTACGACGAAAACATCGCCGCGTTCGAAGAAGGGATGCCTCAGGACGCGTTGGTGCAGCAGCAGTTCGCGTTCATCGTGCGCACCCACCTGCGGCTGATGCTGGTGAACGGCACGGGCCTGTGCGCGCTGGTGCTGTCGGAAGGCCGCGCGAAGCAGCATGCGCTGAGCGACGAGCTCACCGCGCTGCAGCGCCGCTACACCGCGCCGCTGATGGACGTGCTCGCGCGCGGCCAGGCGGCCGGGCAGGTGCGCACCGACCTGCCGCTGAGCCTGCTGCGCTCGATGGTGTTCGGGCCGATCGAGCACGTGCTGTGGGATGCGATCCTCGGGCACCGCAAGCTCGATACGGAAACGACGGCCACGCAGCTCGTCGACATGCTGTGGGCGGCCGTGCAGCCGCCGGCGCCGGAACAGGCGGCGCTCGTGCGCTTCAGGAACGAAGTGGCGGAAGCCGTGCGGCGGCTGGAAGGCGGCAGCACGCGCGGGTGACGCGCGGCGGGCAACGCGCCCGCCGCCTCATCGCCGCTTGCCTGTCGTCACGGGGTTCGGGGCCGCTACGACTCGTCGCCGACGCGCAGCGGCGCGCGGCTCTGCTCGTTGTTCAAATGGACGAACTTGCGCAACAGGCGCACCAGTTCCTGCGAATCGTCCTCCCCCATCCCGTCGAACAGGCCGGCACGCAATTCCTTCACCGACGGAATCAGATGCGTAAGCAGTTCGACGCCCGCCGGTGTCAGCACCAAGCGGCGCTGACGCCGCGGCAGCACTTCGCGCACGATCAATCCCTTCGCTTCGAGCCGGACCGCGATATCCGCGGTCGTCGACGTGTCGAGCGCGACCCGCTGCGCGAGCGTCACCTGATCGAGCCCCGGGCACTCGTAGAGCATCCGCAGGACCGCGTACTGCACCGGCGTCACGTCCCGGCCCAGCTTCTCGTAGAACATCGCAACCGCGATCTGGTGTGCGCGCCGGATCAGGTGCCCGGGTTCGTCGTACAGATCGAGCGGGAAAGCCGGTGCGTCGGCGGGATTCGTTTTTTTCATGAATGAGTCGATGACGTAAGCGGCGCGTGCCGGTGGCGCGCGCCGACGGCATGGCGCTGCCTCGCGCCATTTCCCGGGAAAACCAGTATACCGCTCGCCTTGCCCCCGCCAACCTCGATGAGTACACTGAATCTCATTCAGTACACGGAATATTGAGATGCCGCGTACCAGCGGCATCGACCTGACGGAGACGACGAACGTGTTTCTCAAGAATGCTTGGTACGTGGCGTGCACGCCCGATGAAATCGACGGCAAGCCGCTGGGCCGCAATATCTGCAACGAGTCGATGGTGTTTTACCGCGCGGCGGATGGCCAGGTCGCGGCGCTCGAGGACTTCTGCCCGCACCGCGGTGCACCGCTGTCGCTGGGATTCGTGCGCGACGGCGTACTCGTGTGCGGCTATCACGGGCTGGAAATGGGCTGCAACGGCAAGGCGGCCGGCATGCCGGGCCAGCGTGTCGGCGGCTTCCCGCCGATTCGCAGCTTCCCGGTGGTGGAGCGGTACGGATTCATCTGGGTCTGGCCGGGCGATGCGTCGGCAGCCGATCCCGCGAAACTGCCCGCGCTGGCGTGGGCGGAAGACCC
The DNA here is from genome assembly GCF_002223325.1 of Burkholderia sp. AU15512. Classification (NCBI taxonomy): domain Bacteria; kingdom Pseudomonadati; phylum Pseudomonadota; class Betaproteobacteria; order Burkholderiales; family Burkholderiaceae; genus Burkholderia; species Burkholderia sp. AU15512. The sequence goes on along the minus strand of NZ_NKEX01000006.1, from coordinate 76,088 downwards.
GGCCTGGGCCCACGGCGGCGGCCTGTATCACATCCGCTGCGACTACCGGCTGATGATCGACAACCTGATGGACCTCACGCACGAAACCTACGTGCATGCGTCGAGCATCGGCCAGAAGGAAATCGACGAAGCACTGCCGAAGACCACCAGCCACGGTGACGAAGTCGTCACGAGCCGCTTCATGGAGAACGTGATGCCGCCGCCGTTCTGGCAGATGGCGCTGCGCGGCAACGGGTTGGCCGACGACGTGCCGGTGGACCGCTGGCAGATCTGCCGCTTCGCGCCGCCGAGCCACGTGATGATCGAAGTGGGCGTCGCGCATGCGGGCCACGGCGGCTACGACGCGCCGGCCGACCTGAAGGCGTCGTCGATCGTCGTCGATTTCATCACGCCCGAGACGGACGCCTCGATCTGGTACTTCTGGGGGATGGCGCGCAATTTCCGGCCCGACGATCACGCCCTGACCGCCGAAATCCGCGAAGGCCAGGGCAAGATCTTCGCCGAGGATCTCGAGATGCTCGAGCGCCAGCAGCTCAATCTGGAGAAGTGGCCCGATCGCAAGCTGCTCAAGCTCAACATCGATGCCGGCGGCGTGCTGTCGCGCAAGGTGATCGAGCGGCTGCTCGCCGACGAGCTCGCGTCGAGCCCGTCGCGGACCGTGATTCCGGTCGCGCAGGTCAAGGAGGCGTCATGAGCACCGCGACGCTGACGGTCCGCGTGGCCCGCAAGTGGCAGGAAGCGCGCGACATCTGCGGCTTCGAATTCGTCAGCGATGACGGCTCGCCGCTGCCGCGCTTCGACGCCGGCGCCCATATCGACGTGCATCTGCCGGGCGGCCTCGTGCGCCAGTATTCGCTGTGCAACCACCCGGAGCACGGCGACCGCTATCAGATCGCCGTGCTGCGCGATGCCGACGGTCGCGGCGGGTCGCGCACCATTCATGATGCAGTCCGGCAAGGCGATACCGTGCGGATCGGCGTGCCGCGCAATCAGTTTCCGCTCGCCCCCGACGCGCCGCACCACCTGCTGCTCGCAGGCGGGATCGGCGTCACGCCGATCCTCAGCATGGCGGAACGGTTGTTCTCGTCCGGCGGCGCATTCGACATGCATTACTGCGCGCGCTCGACCGACCGCATGGCCTTCGTCGAGCGGATCAACGCGGCCGGGTTCCGTGATCGTGCCCGCTTCCACGTCGACGACGGCGCGCCCGAGCAACGCTTCGACCTGGCCGCCGTGCTCGCCGCGGCGCCCGAAGGCACGCACCTGTACGTATGCGGGCCGCGCGGCTTCATGGATGCGGTGTTGAACGCCGCGCGCGAGCGCGGCTGGGCGGAAGCGCGACTGCACTACGAGTTCTTCGGTGGCGCGGTGGCGGCGTCCGGCGCGGATCGCGCGTTCCAGGTCAGGATCGCGAGCAGCGGCCAGATGATCGACGTGCCGGCCGAATGCACGGTCATCGCCGCACTGGCTGCAAATGGCGTCGACGTGCTGACGTCGTGCGAGCAAGGCGTCTGCGGCACGTGCGTGACACGCGTGCTGCAAGGCGAGCCCGATCACCGCGATGCGTATCTGACCGACGAGGAAAAAGCCGCCGGCGACCAGTTCATGCCCTGCTGCTCGCGCGCACGAACCGACCTGCTGGTACTCGATCTGTAGACGGACACGCCCGACTCGAGGCGGCCCACCACCATACTGGAGACGATCAATGGCGCAACCTGCCCGGCCATCAATCAATACTGCTAAATTCCCGGCCGACCGATGGTGGGTCGCCGCGCTGTCATCCGAACTGACGGACAAGCCCGTCGCCCGTACGCTGCTCGGCCATCCGGTCGTCCTGTTCCGGTTGCCGTCCGGGGAAGTCGGTGCGCTGGAGGATCGCTGCTGTCACAAGTCGCTGCCGCTGTCGTGCGGCTCGCTCGAAGCACGCGGCCTGCGCTGCGGCTATCACGGCCTGCTGTTCGACCGCGGCGGCGCATGCGTGGAGATTCCCGGGCAAGACCGGATTCCGGCCCAGGCGTGCGTGTCGTCGTATCCGGTGCAGGAGCAGGACGCGATCGTGTGGATCTGGATCGGCGCCGACGCGCACGCTCGACCGACCTGCGCGCCGCCGCGCTACGCGTTCCATACGGATCCGCAATACCGGTTCGGCGGCGGCCAGTACTATTACGACGCGCCGTATCAACTGATTCACGACAACCTGATGGACCTGAGCCACCTCGGCTATGTCCATCTGAAAACGATCGGCGGCAACGCGCCGCTGCATATGGGCGCGGAAACCCGCGTCAGCAGCGACGGCGACACGGTGACGCTGGTTCGACGAATGCCGGATTCCGTCCCGCCGCCGACCTACACCGCCGCATGGCCGTTCGCGGCCCGCGTCGATCGCTGGCAGGAAATCGAGTTCCACGTGTCGCACATCCGGATCTGGACGGGCGCGATCGACGCCGGCACCGGCGACCTGCACGATCCGGCACGCGGCGGCCTTCACATGCGCGGCTTCCACGGCATCACGCCCGAGACGGAAACGACGACGCATTACTTCTGGACCGTCGCGACCAATCCGCAGCACGACGTCGAGCGCACCGCGCAAACGGTCATCGAGCAATCCGCGGCGACGTTCGACGAGGACAAGGCCGTGATCGAAGCGCAATACCGGAATCAGCTGCGCTTTCCGGATGGTCGCCAACTCGACATTCACGTCGACGCGGGCCCCAACCGTGCGCGGCGCGTGATCGAGCGGCTGCTGCTGCAACCCCAACCCGCGTAAGCATCTTGCCGGCGCGCTAGCGGCGCCTGCCGGCCGCAGCGGGTGTTCCCCGGGGATGCTCGTCAACCCACGCATTCGCTTTCGTCCCATTCGCTACCGCCGGCTTCGATGCCATTCAATTTGATTAGTCATACTATTTTATGAAGGATCTTTGACGTGAGCGCCAATATCCGCAATACGATCGACGAATCCCCGATGAGCGCGTTCCAGACGATGGCGGTCACGGCCTGCGTCGTGCTGAACATGCTCGATGGCTTCGATGTGCTGGCCGTCGCGTTTGCCGCGCCGCACCTGGCGGCCGAATGGAAACTGAGCGGCAAGGAAATCGGCCTGCTGCTGAGTGCCGGGCTGGCCGGCATGGGCATCGGCTCGGTGCTGATCGCGCCGCTGGCCGACCGCGTCGGCCGCCGCCGCATCATCCTGCTCTGCCTCGCCGTGATCTCGACCGGGATGCTCGCCTGCGCGGCCACGCACAGCACGCTGCAACTCGCCGTCGCGCGTGCGTACACGGGGCTCGGCATCGGCGGCATGCTGGCGAGCCTGACCGTGATCAGCGGCGAGTACGCATCGAACAAATGGCGCAGCGCCGCGATCGGCATGCAGTCGACCGGCTACGCGATCGGCGCCACCGCTGGCGGCGTCATTGCAGGCTACTTGCTGTCGACGTGGGGATGGCGCAGCGTGTTCGCGTTCGGCGGCATCCTGACCCTGCTGTCGATCCCGATGGTGCTCGCGCTGCTGCCGGAATCGCTCGATTTCCTGCTGGCAAGGCGTCCGGACCACGCGCTGCAGAAAATCAACCGCATCCTCGCGAGAATGAAGCGCGCACCGATCGACGCGCTGCCGCCCGTGGCCTCGTCGATCGACACCGCAAGCCCCGCGTCGAGCTGGACGGCCGTGCTCCGCGCACCGCTCGCGCGCCGCACGATCGCGTTGTGGATCGCGTTCTTCCTCGTGATGGGCAGCTTCTATTTCGTCGTGAGCTGGACGCCGAAGCTGCTGGTCCAGGCCGGGCTGTCGGCATCGCAGGGCGTCACCGGCGGCGTCCTGCTCAACCTCGGCGGCATTGCGGGCGCCTCGCTCTTCAGCCTGCTGTCGACGCGCTTCGGCCTGCGCAACCTGTTGGGCGCGACCCTGCTGCTCGGCGGCGCGCTGATGGTCGTGTTCGGCGCGAACACGGGCTCGCTCGGCATCGGGATGACCGTCGCGGTGTTCCTCGGCGCGGTGATCAATGCGTGCGTGGCCGGCATGTACGCGCTGTCGCCGACGCCGTACCCCGCCGAAATCCGCACGACCGGCATCGGCCTCGCGGTCGGCATCGGGCGCCTCGGCGCGATCCTGTCGCCGATGACGGTCGGTGCGCTGCTGGACGACGGCTGGTCCGTGTCCCATCTCTATCTCGCGTTCCTCGTGCCGATGGCCGGCGCGGCAATCGCCGTCGTCATGGTGGGCGCGCGGGCCACGGCGCCGCGCCGGCAACGCGACCCGGCGATGTCGTAACACGCGGCGCCAGCCGTCTTGCCGATACCTGTCGGCATCCCGGATTCGTCCGGGTCACTATAAAAATCGATAAGTATTTCTACATACTGTTTGGAGACAGCCATGAAAAAGAAACTGGGCGTCGCGCTCGCGACGGCAATGGCGCTGGGCGGGCCGGCCTGCGCGCAAAGCAGCGTCACGCTGTACGGGATCATCGACACCGGCGTGTCCTACTACAACAACGCCGCGCACGGCGGATCGTTCACGGGCATGCCGACGCTGACCGGCGAGGTGCCGTCACGGTGGGGGCTGAGAGGCACGGAGGATCTCGGCGGCGGCTATCAGGCCTTCTTCGTGCTCGAAAACGGTTTCCAGCCCGGCAGCGGTGCACTGAACTACGGCGGGCGCCTGTTCGGGCGACAGGCGAACGCCGGCGTGAACGGTCCGTTCGGCGCGCTGACCCTCGGCCGCCAGATGAACATGTCGATGATCGTGCTGACCAATGCGGACGTAATCGGCCCGTCGATTCACTCGATGGCGGATTTCGATTCCTATCTGCCGAACGCGCGCAGCGATAATGCGATCGGCTACAAGGGCACGTTCCACGGCGTGACGCTCGGCGCCACCTACAGCTTCGGCCGCGACGCAGCCGGGCCGGCCGGGCCGTCGGCGACGGGCTGTGCCGGGCAGGTGCCCGGCGACATCGTCGCCTGCCGCCAGTACACGGCGATGCTCGCGTACGACGCGAGCAACTTCGGGATCGCCGCGTCGCATGACTTGATGCGCGGCGGCGGTGGCGCGCTCGCCCCACTGAACAATCCGGCGTACACCGACACGCGCGACATCGTCGCTGGCTACGTGAAGATCGGCCCGGCGAAACTCGGCGCCGGGTGGATTCGCCGCAATCTCGCGGCGGCCGACCACCTGCAGGCCGATATCGTGTTCGCGGGCGGCACGTACTACGCGACGCCCTACCTCGCGCTCGACCTGCAGGGCGTACGCTACCTGCAACGCCGCGAAAACAGCGAAGGCGGCATGAATGCCACGCTGCTCGTCGGCCGCGCGAACTATTTCCTGTCGAAGCGGACGACCGTCTATACGTCGGTGGGCTACATGTTCAACAGCAAGCTGGCGGCGAACGCGGTCGCTGCCGGCGGAACGGTCGGGACCGGGATGAACCAGCTCGGCGTGATGGCCGGCATCCAGCAGAAGTTCTGAACGCCGGCCACCGCGCCGGCGCAGGGTCAGTTGGCGAGCCGGCAGTGCGAGAGCTTCAACCCCGGCAGCACCGGCGCATCGATATAGCCTTCGTTCACGCAACTGAAGCGGAACGCCGCCGACGTGACGAACGGCTTGATCTCGCCGCCGGGGAATTTCGGCTTCAGCGCATCCTGGTCGGCCACGTCGAAATGCGTGTCGAACTGTTCGCCGTCGGCCGTCAGCGCGCCGAAATAGGTGCCGCCCGGATCGCCGCCCATCCGGATCACGGCGCCGACGAACAGGAGGCGCTTGCCGTCGTACTTCGTCTTCGCGGCGGCCATGTTCTGCGTATAGGCCTCGATCACGGCGCCGTAATGCGCGTCGATCGCGGGCTCGGTGTCCGATGCGGCGCAGGCGCTCTGGCAAACGCCCGCCAGCATCGTGCATGCCGCAAGCGCGGCCGCCGCGAACGGCGCGGAAATCTTCTTCATGGGTGGTCTCTCCCGTCTAGCGTGGTGGTTGAAGTGATTGAAGCCCGGCGCTTGCGCCGGACGAATTCGCTTCCGTTGGTTTAATCGTTCGAATGGCGGAACACGGCTGCGATCACTTCTCCACCCGCAGGGTCGTGTGCGGTGCGCAGCGTCGCGCTGAACGCGACGTGACAGGAAGGTGACATGGTGCGGCCCCCGGCTCTCTCATTGAATTTCACTGCGTCTGATTTTGGTCGCTACGGTAGCAGACGGCCGACGGCCCGGCAACCAAGGTCCCTGCGGCGCAGACCATCTCATTACAATTGCAAATGATTCTCATTACATATATTATTCGCGTCCTGGTCATGGCGAAACGCCGCGGCCCGCGCCCCGATCCTTAGCACTCCGTCCTGCATCGATTCATGCCATCCCGCCGAACACCCCGCCGTGCCCGGACCCTGCGTCCGTGGCGCACGAGCCTGCCTGCCCTGATCACCCTGTGCGTCGCGAGCGGCACGCATGCGTCCGCCGCCGAACGCGCTGACGCCGAACCCGTCGCGGCCGCCGCCACACCCGCGCCGCCGGCCGCGCGCGAACTCCCGGCGATCAGCGTCAGCGCATCGGCAACCGCCGATCCGACGGTCGGCTATCAGCCGCGCACCACGAGCATCGCGGGCGGCGACAACCGTTCGATCAAGGAGATTCCGCAATCGGTCGCGGTGGTCAGCAGCAGCGTGATGCAGGACCAGCAGGCGCGCACGCTCGACGACGTGCTCGGCAACATCAGCGGCGTCACGCAAACGAACACGCTCGGCGGCACGCGCGACGCGTTCATCAAGCGCGGCTTCGGGTCGAACAACGACGGCTCCGTGCTCGTCGACGGCGTGCGCACGCCGGTGCTGCACAGCTATCTGGCGACGATCGACCGCGTCGAAGTGCTGAAAGGCCCGGCCTCGCTGCTCTACGGGATGCAGGATCCCGGCGGCGTGATCAACCTCGTCACGCGCAAGCCGGAAGACACCTTCGGCGGGTCGATCTCGGCCTCGCGCACGAGCCACGGCGGCAGCAGCGCGACGTTCGATCTCACGGGCCCAGTCGGCCACCCGGGCCAGGTCGCGGGCGGCACGCTCGCGTTCCGGCTGACCGGCCAGTACGACACGAGCCGCTACTGGCGCAGCTTCGGCCGCCAGCGCGACGCGCTGATCGCGCCCGCGCTGTCGTGGCACGACGCGAACACGTCGATCGACGTCAGCTACCAATACGTCGACTACACGACGCCGTTCGATCGCGGCACGGTGCTCGTGAACGGCCAGCTCGACGATGCGTTGCGCTATCGCCGCTACGAGGAAGCGTGGTCGCAGAGCGCCGGCATCCAGGAAACGCTGCGTGCGCGCGTCGAGCACCGCTTCTCCGATGCGTGGCGCGTGCGTGCAACCTACGGCTGGGGCCGCGATCGTTACGATCAATACATTACCCGCGCCACCGCGTTCAACAGCACCACCGGCGCACTGACGCGCTCGTCCGATGCGAACCTCGGGCGCAACGATTCCGACCAGATCGCGACGCTCGGCCTGCTCGGCAACGTGACGCTCGCCGGCATGAATCACGCGATCTACATCGGCGGCGAATACGAGCGGCAGCGCAGCTTCCGCGGCGACACGATCCGCGGCAAGGCGACGAAGGGCTTCAATCTCTACGATCCCGTGTACGACCTGCTCGCACCGGGCGGCACGCCCAACCCGAAGCAGAGCGATTCGCGCTCGCTGGTGCATGCGTATTCGACGATCGTGCAGGACACGGTGAAGCTCACCGACCGGCTCACCGCGGTAGGCGGGCTGCGTTGGGAAAACTGGCAGCAGGAATCGGGGAAGGGGCGGCCGTTCGTGTTCGCCGACCGCTCGCGCGGCAGCGTGTGGCTGCCGCAGTTCGGGCTCGCCTATGCGCTCACGCCGGCGTTGACCGCCTACGCGAACGTGAGCCGCTCGTTCAAGCCGAACGTCGCCACGAACGTCGCGGCGCCGCTCGCACCGGAATACGGCCGCGTGCTCGAAGCCGGGCTGAAGTTCAGCCTGAAGCCGGCGATCACCGGTACGCTCGCGGTCTACCAGATCGACAAGCGCAACGTCGCGGTCACGGTCGGCGATCTGACGTCGACGATCGGCACCGCGCGCTCGCGCGGGATCGAGCTCGACGTCGCGGGGCAGATCACGCGCCACCTGAGCGTGATCGGCAGCTATGCATACACGAATGCGACCGATCGCGACAGCAACACGCCGCTAACCAACGTTGCGCGCCATACGGGCAGCCTCTTCGCGGTTTACGACACGGCGATCGCTAACCTGCCCGGCCGCTGGCGCTTCGGCGGCGGCGCACGTCTGGTCGGTGCGCGCTCCGGCGACACCGCGAACAGCTTCACGCTGCCCGGCTACGTGACCGTCGACGCATTCGCGGCCTACGAAACGACGATCGGCAAGTTCCCGACGCGCTTCCAGCTCAACGTGAAGAATCTGCTCGACAAGACCTACTACCCGTCGAGCAACAACAACCTGATCATCGCGGTCGGCGAGCCGCGGCTCGTCACGCTGACGACGACGGTGTCGTTTTGAGGGGCTGATGGGCGCGTGGGTCGCAAACCGCGACCCACGCGCAAACCCCGCATCGATGCTCCGCGCTCGCTACGCGGCGGCTCTGCTCCCTTCTCTGCGCAACATCCGCGGCATCAATCCCGGTGCCCCGCAAAAATGCATCCTAGCGATGCAATTCCATCCGATCCCGAACCGCATCGTACGCCGTATGATCGCCCCGGCCTTTTCTCGAGGCTGCCCGTACGCGTCGTCATCTCCATTCGTTCACGCGTTCCGCCACACCAACCCAGCGAATATGTCTCACTTCTCACTCATACTCGTCGTCTCCATGTTGAGCGCCTTCGGCCTGATCGCGTCCGACGTCTATTTGCCCGCGATGCCGTCGATGGCTCATGAATTTTCAATCGGTGCATGGCAGATGCCGCAGACGGTATCGGCCTACCTGATCGCGCTCGCCTGCGCCCAACTGGTCTATGGCCCCCTCTCCGATCGATGGGGACGCAAACCCGTGCTGACTGTCGGAATCCTTCTCTACATTCTCGGCTCGATCGGCTGCGCAAATGCCGGCGGCTTTGAAAGCTTTCTCGGATGGCGCGTGCTCGAAGCCCTCGGCGCGGCGTCCGGTCTCGTCATCGGCCGCGCTATCATCGCCGACACCTGCGACAAGAAGGAATCCGCCAAGGTCTATAGCATCGTGTATCCGCTCGTCTCGCTGTCTCCAGCGATCGCCCCGGCAATCGGCGGCTATCTGGCAGCCTGGTTCGGGTGGCGAAGCGACTTCATCTTCGTCGCCGGATTTGGCCTAGTCTCGCTCATGCTGGCACAGCTTCTTCTGAAAGAAACGCGGCCGCCCGTCACACCGGGACAACAGAGCACAGTGCCGCTGGCCGGCTTTTCCAGCGTGCTCAGGGATCGAACGTTCATCCGATATACGCTCGTCGTCTGTGCGATCTATTGCGCGTGGTTCGTCTACCTGACGCAGTCGCCGTTCATCTTCTCCGGCCTGGGCCTGTCGGAACAGCAAAGCGGCTGGCTCTATCTGCCGCTTACCGCCGGCATCATTTCCGCCAACATGATCTCGCGGCGGATGCTCGATCGGATGTCCTACGACTCGATCGTCGTGGCCGGTGTGTGCTGCTTCGTTGCCGGAGGAATTGCGTTCGCCCTGTGCGAGTCATGGCATTTCAAAAGCGTCGTCGCGATCGTGATACCGATGTTTCTCGTCAGTCTGTCAAACGGATCGTCGCTGTCGCTGGCCGTGTCGGGCGCCATCGCTAGCGAACATGGGCGCGCCGCCACGGCGTCCGGACTGGTCGGTTTCTTCCAGATCGGAAGTGCCTCGCTCGCGGCCACAGTTTCCAGCGGCCTGCTCGGTACCGGCAGCCACGTGCTTGCGACGGCCATTCCGTTCTTCGCGATCGTCGCCGCAGTCGCGATCGTGCCCCGCTGGTACGCCGCTCGGCGCGCGCTTGCAACGCGCAAGACCCTGCCGCATTAACCAGCGCCCCCGGTATCGGCGAGATCCCGGCTGCTACCGAAAGCGGTCGAACGAAGCAGCGATCTCGTCGGTGACTGCTCGAACGCGGGCGGTCCGGTTCAGGTCCGTATGCGACACAAGCCAGACCTGATACGGCGTGGTTCGAGTCCGGTGGGACCAGATGCGTACGAGCGAATCGTCCTCGTGCGCCATATACACCGGAAGTTCGCCTATTCCGATGCCCGACCGGATCGATGTCGCCAGCATCAAGCTCGAACTCACTTGCGCGACGACGCGCCCTCGATCCATCGGCTCGCCGCACAGCGAGTGTCCCTGGTTGGACGTGATGGAGGGCTGGTAGATGACCAGATCATGACCTTCGAAAGCGGATCCGATCTCGGGGGCGCCACGTCCATCCAGATACTCGCGGCTCGCGAACAGCCCAACCTCCCACTCGGCCAGCCTCCGCCGAACAAGATCGGGATTTTCCGGCATCACGGTTCGAATCGCGAGGTCGGCATCGCGTCGCGTCAAATTGAGCACCTGCACGGAAGTCGTCAGGACGACGTGTATTCCGGGACATTTCCGCCGTAACGCGCGTATCGCGGGAACGACAAAATCCATCGCCAGGGAATCGGTTGTCGTCACCCGAACCTCCCCTTCGAGCCGGTCGTCCGAGCCATGTGCTCGACGCTCGAATTCGCACGCCGCTCGCTCCATCTCTTGCGCTGCCTGCAGCGAATGCTCGCCGATCTGCGTCACGACATAGCCGGACGATGTCTTGAGAAAGAGCTTCGCACCCAGCGCCTTCTCCAGTGCCATCAGCCGCCGCCCCACGGTTGCCTGATCGACATCCAGAACGACGGCAGCCTCGCGCAGCGTCCCGGCGCGATGAACCGCCAAAAAGACGCGGGCATCGTCCCAATTCATGAATAACCTTCTCTCTCGTCAAAGCAGTTTTGCATTCTTCGGATGCAATTATACAAGTTGAGCCAATACTCTCCAACAGAGATAATCAGGCCCCCGTACCAAACGGTATATCGCAGTGTTCCGGCAGTCGCGATTTCCCTCCCCATACCGAGGGTTAGAAAAAAAAAGCCGGCGTATTCGACTCGCTAGATCGTTGTAAATCAAAAAAGCATAAAAAGATGGAAAAGGCAACTCACATTCCGGCCCGATACGACGTTTCGGGAAGCGTTATGAACCTCCTCCGGTCGCTGCACATCGACCACATTTTTCTGGTCCCCGGAAAGATGGTTTATCCGTTGCTTGACGCGATAGACAAGACGCCGGAAATGCGTGGCATCGTTGCCGCGCACGAGACCGGCAGTGCTTTCATGGCCGATGGCTACGCGAGAGCAAGTCGCAAATTCGGCGTGTGTCTCGCCATTTCCGGACCCGGCACGATGAATCTCGTTCCCGGCATGGCGGCTGCCCTCGCCGACCGGATCCCGGTTCTCTATCTCGCCGGCGGCATATCGTCGAATGCCGAGGGAAAAGGTGCTTTCCAGGACGGTACGCTGGGAGGAATTGCCGAAAGCAGCGTCGTACAAAATCTCGTGGACGACGTTGTTGAGCTGAAAAACAAGCACAATCTGCTGGCCGAAATGCGTCGCGCTACTGACGGTCTGAACTGGATGCGCCGCGCCCGTTCATTCATCAGCATCCCGCTGGACGTTCAGCAGCAACCTGCGCCGGCCCCTAACGAGCGCATGCAGCGTCCGTACGCACAAAGTATCGTGGATACGAACCATGTCCCGGCCAACCCGATCGCAGTGCAAGCGCTTTGCAAGCAATATCTCTTTCAGGAAAAGAAGGTCGCATTTCTCGTCGGTGGCCGCGGAAACGATCCAGAGACGGCCCGGGTTCTGCTCAAGGTTGCCGAGTGCTTCAATATTCCGGTTGCGACAACCTTATCCGGAAAAGGCGCCTTTCCGGAACGGCACCCTCTCGCGTTGGGTGTCTATGGATTCTCGGGACACACACGAGCAATACAACTGATCAATTCCGCCGATCTCGATGCGCTCGTCGTTCTCGGCTGCGATCTCAATCAACGCGATAGTCTGAACTGGAGCGACAAGCTGAGCGCCGGCAAGGAACTCATCATTTTCGACGATAGCTTCAATGCGCCGGCAACCGGTCACGTTCCGAGCCGAAGCATTTTCTCCGGCATTACCGCGACCCTCCGTATGCTTGCGCATATGCCGACAGGCGCAACCCGGGAATTCGACAAAGCATTCGCTCATCGGGATGAGTGGCTCGAGCGCGTGAAGCCGGTTCCGCTTTACGATCATCGATTCGAGCCGACCTCGATCGGAAGCGCATCCGATTCGCTTTCCCTCTATCCGGGTGACGTCGTCCGAAGTCTCAGCAACCTCGTGCCCGAGGACACCAACGTTGTCGTCGATTCAGGTGCGCATCGAATCTTCATGGCGCACTACTGGCTCTCGTCCGGCCTCGGAAACTACTTCTCGTCGAGCGCGCTGGCTCCGATGGGCTGGGCAGTCGCAGCCGGAATAGGCGTCAGACTCGGCGCGCCGCACCGTCCCTGTCTCGTGGTGACCGGGGACGGCTGCATGCTGATGCACGGCATGGAGATGCAAACCGCTGCCCGGTACGGCATCAAGGTGATCTTTATCGTCCTGAACAACGCCGCTCACGGCGCGATTCATATCGACGCCATCACCAAGCGGACCGTCGCGGAGCAATTCAGCAAGTTGCCTCGCCACGACTGGACACGGTTCGCCCAATCGGTGGGCGTCCCGGCACGTCAGGTCGATAGCCTAGTCGATCTCGAACAGGCCGTCGGCGACGCATTGGCATGCGACGGTCCATTCGTCATCGAAGTGGCCGTCGGCGTCTTCCCGTCGCCAAACCGCTACTACGCCGAATCCTCGACGGCAATATCAGTGAAACACGCTCCTGCCGACGCGTTCGACGCTCCGTATACAACGGCAATGGACACACCCGAGTGCATCGACTGATGTTGAAAGAACTGGACCGATACGCGACGTTGAAAAGAATGACCCATCCGAAGTGGCCTGCCTGTCTCGGGGCAGTTGCGATCACCGCCTTGTCGATCGCTTCAGGCGCGCGAGCGTCCGAAGGAGGCGTAGAGGTCACGTCGCTTGCGCATACGTCGCAATCCTGGGATGGCGCCGACTACACACGCTATCCGGAGGGTACGCCGCTGCTCGACGTGCAATATGTGCGGATCCCGGCTCACACGATGCTTCCCTGGCACAGCCACGGTGTCGTCAATGCCGTCTATCTGCTGAGCGGCCGCCTCACCGTGGAGAAAAAGAACGGTGAATCCCGGACGACGTTTACCTCGGGACAGGTGATCGCCGACACCGTCGGAACGATTCACCACGGCTACACGACAGACGAACCAGCCGAGATGGTTGTGTTCTTCGCCGGCGCCAAGGGCCAGCCGTTGCGCACGCTGGAAGCAAACTGAATCACCAAACATAAAACATGTCTGAAATCGTTGTCACCGCCATCAACGTAGCGAAACCAGGAAAGGAAGCCGCACTTGAAGCACTGCTGCGCGGCCTCCTCGCCCCGACCGAAGGCGATCCGGGCATGATCCGCTACGAGCTAAGTCGCGATCTGCGCGACCCGCGCACCTTCGTCTTCCACGAGATTTGGGAGAGCCAAGAGGCGCTCGACGCTCACCTGAATACGCGTCACATTGCCGCCTATCGCGCGCTTTCCCCCGAGCTCGTCGAGCGCAAGGAATTGCTTATCACGAGAAAGGTTCAGTAACGCATCGAGATACGCGACGGGAAGCCGACGCCGGAGACGACTCGGCTTCCTTACCTCAGCTGTCGCGCCCATCATATCGCCTCTCCCTCCCCGATCTTCATCGCGTCTATCCGCCAGCCCGGATCGCGACCGATTCGAGTCCAAGCACCATGCAACCCCCAGTCAAAGCGCCGGCTACCGGCGGCGCGCCCTCGCTTCTTGCCGACGAACCGCGCTCCCCCGCCCCCACGCCATGCCCATCATCACGCCCGTTCGGTCAATCGCTGGCGGCGATGACAGGCATCGGGATCGTCAATATGCTGGTCGCGCTCGATCAAACGACCGTCAGTACGGCATTGCCGCAGATCGTCGCGACCTTGGGCGGCTTCGAGTGGTACACCTGGATCGCGACCGCGTATCTGTTGACGTCTCTGATTACCGTACCGGTTTTCGGTCGGCTCGGCGACTACTACGGACGCAAACCGTTCGTAGTCGGGGCAGTCGCGACTTTTACCGTGGCCTCGGTTTCATGCGCATCCGCCCCGAATATGGCTACGCTCGTCGCCGCGCGCGCGCTTCAAGGTATCGGCGCGGGAATGATGACGGGAACCGCGTTCGCGTCCATACCGGACCTGTTTCCCGCGCCGCTGGAGCGCGCTCGATGGCAGGTAGTACTCGCCGCGGCCTATGGCATCGGCACGGCCGCGGGGCCATCCCTCGGAGGTTGGCTAACCGATCGATACGGTTGGCGCTCGACGTTCCTGATCAATCTGCCGGTAGGCGTCGCCGCGCTCTACTTCACACAGCGCTATCTTCCGCGCGTCGCTCCGGCATCGGGAACACGGATCCGCATCGACATCGCCGGCGCGCTGACGCTTTCCTTGTTACTTGCATGCCTGTTGTTCGTATTCGGTAACGAGCTTGACGACATGTCGATGCAACTCCGTTGCGCTGCTATCGCGAGCTTGCCGGTTCTGGTCACATTGTTCGTCCGTTGTGAACGGCGCGCAACCGTACCTCTGGTACCCCTCGAACTGCTGGGCGACCGACGCATCGTGACGTTGCTCGGACTATCCTTTCTGACGGGCGCAGTCATGTTCTCGGCGATCTTCTACGCGCCGCTGCTGCTCCAGAGCGGCTTCGGGCTTTCGGCCACGGCAGCAGGCCAGCTATCGACGCCGCTCGCCGGATCGATCGCGATCGGCAGCCTGCTCAATACGGCCATCGTCACGCGCGTCGAGCGTCCTGCGATCATCGTGCTCGCTGGCTTCTCGATGCTCGTGCTGGCCTGCTATGGCTTGTCATGCGTCGCGCTGACGAACATGCATGCGCTTCTGATCATTTCGTTGTCCGGGGCGGGCGTCGGATTGGGGCTCATCCTCAATAACGTCAATATTTTCACGCAGGAGATCGCGGGGAAGACGCGCGTCGGTATCGCGACATCACTCATCCAGTCCACCCGGATGATCGGCGGAATGGTGGGGCTGTCCGCGCTCGGCGCCTGGGTATCGGCACACTACAAGGCCGGTACGGCCCAGATATTGAACGCGTTGGGTGTGAGCACGCTCGGCGGACACCTGAACAGCCTGCTGGAAGATCCCCAACTGCTCATCGACCCGAAGAAACAGTCCGCCGTCATCGAATCGCTGGCGGGCACGCCGTTCAACGGCCAGCACATCATCGACGTCTTGCGCGGCGCCTTCAGCGGCGTCCTGCACACAGGGTTCCAACTGGCCGCTGGGGCCGCCTTCATTGCCCTTCTGGCCGCATTGACCATCCTCGAGATCCGTTTCAGCGTGGGGCAGAAGGACGACAGCGCGCGTCACAACGCCACCTGAAATCTTCGCGGCCGGCTCGCCCTGCGCGCGTGCCGGTCGCTCAAACTCTCTCAAGCCATGACAATCCGCCCACTCCTGTCAAACACACTTCATGATTTCCTGCTGTTGATCGCTCGCGTGCTGATCATCTCGCTCTATTTGAAAATCGGAATTCCGAAGCTACTCGACTTCGGAGGTGCAGTCGCCTACATGACTCGCATCGACGCCCCGTTGCCGATGCTGTCTGCTGTGATCCTGATCGCAATGGACGTCGTGGTAGCGATTGCGATTCTGATCGGCTTCCATACACGCCCGCTCGCGCTGCTGCTCGCCCTCTATACGCTCGGCGCCGCGATTATCGGGCATCCGTTCTGGGTAATCGACGGCCCTCGACAGATGACCGACATGATTCATTTCTACAAGAATCTGTCGATCATGGGCGGCCTTCTCGCGCTCTACTCGGCGGGCCCGGGACGATTTTCGATTGACCGTGGCTGAGCCGAGCGGCACGGCCCACGCGCTCACGGATGCCAGCGATACACGATCATGCTGGTGCCGTTGTAGTTGTCCTTCGTGATCACGTATTCGCCGGTCGAGCGCAGATACGCGCGGATCCCGTACATCGAATCGACGTCGTTGCCGACGTCCATCGCCGACGTATTCGAGTTGGTCAGCGTCGTCACGAGCGCGCCGGTGTTGAGATCGAACACGTCGACGTTCGGCACCGTGTGCACGTAGCCGACGAACAGGTAGTGGCCGGCCGCCGCGATCGATTTCGGGTTCGCGCTGGTCAGGTTGATCACCGGGTTCGGCGCGGTCGTGTTGCCGTTCTTCCAGCCGTGATAGACCTCGATGTGCCCGTTCATCGCGGTCCAGTCCCAGTTGTTCGCGAGGCCCTGCGCGAGGATCATCGTGTCGCTGTCCGCCTGGTAGACGATGCGCGTCGTCGGCGCCACGGTGCTCGGCACGGGCGTCGTCACCGGCTTGCCCCACGACGGCTTGCCGGTCGCATCGAAGCCCGTCATCGGGTAGCGGGTAATCGCGTTGGTGCCGTTCAGCCCGGCCCACACGTCGCCGTTGCCGTCGATGTCGAAACCGGTCGTGACCTGCAACGTCGTGTTGAAAGGCTTGCCCGGCAGCGAGCCGGCCGGATTCGCGATATAGCCGGTCGCCGGCGTGAAGTAATAGAAATTGAAGTTGCCGGGGTTCTGGCCCGACGCGACGAGAATCCGGTTGCCGCCCACCATCACGAGCTGGCCGAAATGCTGGCCGCGCTGGTAGTCGTTCATGTCGAGGCGCGGGTCCTTCGGATAGGTGAACGGGTCGACCGTGTTCGCGACGAACGTGCCGCCCGCCGAGCCCGTATACACGTTGTTGCCGCTGTAGAAGAACGCGCCGTCGGTCGACGGGTCGGGCGCGGCGATCGCCTCGAAGTTCAGCGCCTGCAGCTTCCATTGCAGCGCGCCCGTCGGGCTGTACGAATGAAGATCGGTGCTGCCGTTGCGCCCGAGATCCCAGCCGCCGCCCCACGCGTTGTTGAGCACGTACAGGTTGCCGCCCGAATCCTTGCCGATGCCGACCACGCGCGTGAAGCGCTTGTCGCCGACCTGCCCCTTGATGCCCGAGGTCGTGTCGAGATAGCCGCCCTGCACGCCGAACGTGCCGACCTGCTGCGGCAACCCGGCGAGGCTGTAGAGCTTGATGTTCATGTCCGGGCCCTGGTCGCCCACCAGCAACTGCCCCGTCGACGCATCGAAATACAGCGCCGACGGCCGCGCGCCGGCCGCCATCTGGATCGTGTTCATCAGCGTGCCGGCGGCGCTGTACTGCACGACCACGCCCGCGCTCATGCGCGCGACCCACAGGTTGCCCGCCGCATCGAGCGCCAGCGCGCCGGGCCCGGTCACGCCGATGTCGCGCTGCCAGACGCCGTCGGTCGTATAGACGCGCACGCGGTTGCCGTAGAAATCGCTCGCGTACAGCAGGTTGCCGGCCGTCGCGAGGCCGGTGATCACGTCCGGGTTCGGGAGGCCCGTCCACGTGCTGACCGGGATACGCAGGTCGCGTTTGTTCGTACTGCGATCGTAGCGGCCGACGGAGCCGCTGCCGAAGTTGCGGTTGTAGCCGAGCGCGACGAAGATCGACGTCGCGTTGCCGGTAATCGCGCCGCCCTGGAATTCGTCGTGGATACCGATCGTGCCCAACGTCTGGCCATTCTGGTAGAGCGCGACGCCGCCCGCGTTCTCGTCCCAGCGCGACGACGTATAGATCACGCCCTCGGGCGCGACCCACATCGAGCGCGCGGCATTGCCGACGTGCTGGGCCAGCGTGCCGTACGTGTTCGCGAGCCAGTCGGTCGAGTATTGCACCTGCGCGTGACTCGCCGGCGCCAGCATTGCCATGCACATTCCCAGCAACGCCGCCCGAATTTGTTTCATTGACATGAATAATGCTCCCGAACGTTCAATGGTCGACACTGTAAATCTCGGCACGTGAAATATTGGTGATTCCGGCTAAAGCACATTCGCCGCCCTCCCGAATTATTCACTCCGTTCTTTTTGCCGTCCGGCGCTTTTCCGTCAACGATGGTCAAACCCGCACACCGCGCCGCAGCAGCTTGCCGGGCGCACGGTTTCGGCGCTTTTTCCCCGGCATTTTCTTCCGGCTCACTCAATAAGAATGCGTCATTTTTTCTGAAATACCCGCATGGCCTTTTTCATTCCCCGGAAATGGGCCAAATGATTACAAATCGAAATTGAAATGAAAGAGAAAAAATAATACCCGATGCAATCGCGTCGTCGCGATTCGGCACGGCGGCATGCGGCGGGGGGAAGGGGGAGGAAAGCGGAATACGGTGGAGCAAACCAAACAACCGCGCGCCGGCCATGCCGGCACGCGGCCGCGATCGTTCAGTTCGCGTCATCGAGCGTCGGGCCGGCCCAGCCGTCGAGGCATTTCGGCAGCGCGTCGACGACGTCGATCACGCGGTGCCGGGCCGGTAGTCCGGGAAAGGCGGCGACAGGTCAGGAGCCTGCATGCAACGTCGCCGGCATCGTCTGCGGGCAACGTTGCGTCCGCAACGATCGCTTTACGTCAGAACTTCTGGCGCAGGCCGAGGCTGACGATGGCCTGCGAGCGCGAATCGGACGAGTGGCCGTTCGCCTTGTCCGACACCGACGCGGTCGCGGCCACCGGGTGGCCGAGCGCGTCGAGCGTCATGCCCGATGCATGCTGGTACGCGCCGAGCAGGTACACGCTGGTGCGCTTCGACAGGTCGTAGACGGCGCCGAGCGTGACGTTGTGATACTGCGCGCGGTCGTCCACGCCGTCGACATCGCTGCCGCGCGTGTAGCTGTAGCCTGCGAACAGTTGCGTCTGCGGGCGCACGTTCCAGCGCGTGAACACGCCGGCGACGTTGAACGTCGCGTGGCCCGTGAACAGCGACTGACCGCCGCTGCGGTACTGCACGTTGCTGTAGTTCACGCCGACGACGGCCGGCCCGAAGTCATACGTCGCGCCGGTCGCGATGATCTGCTGCGATTGCGCGCTCGCATAGCCTTCGTTGATCGACGAGTTGAACAGCCCGTCGTCGGTGCTCTGCCACTTGCCGGCCGTCGGGTCGGTCGCACCCGTCTTGCTGTTGTCCGACCGCTCGTAACCGACGCCGACGCGCAGCGGGCCCGCCGCGTACGCCGCGCCGACGCTCCACGTATTGCGCTGCTTCATGCTGCCCGGCTGGCTGCCGAAGCCGTACAGCGCGCCGAACGTGAAGCCCGAGTAGTTGGCGCTCGTGTATTTGATCGAGCTGTCGACCCGCGCGGTCTGGTCGAGGTCGTCGATGTCGCCGGGGTGCGCGCCAAAGCCGCCGATGAACGACGACGGGCCGACCGGGCTCACGAAGTCGTCGAGCGACGTGTACTGGCGGCCGAGCGTGACCGTGCCGTAGCGGTCGCTGCCGAGGCCGACGAACGCCTGGCGGCCGAACTGGCGGCCACCCTGCCCCGACGTGCCGTTCGTGATGTCGAAGCCGTTCTCGAGGACGAACAGCGCGCGCATCCCGCCGCCGAGATCCTCGGAACCCTTGATCCCCCAGCGGCTGCCGGACAGGTTGCCGGTCGTGAGCCCGACGCTCGAATGGCCGGTGTACGCGCCCGCGGAGCCGACCCGCTCGTTGCTGCGATAGGTGACGCCCGCATCGACGATGCCGTACAGCGTGACGGAGCTTTGCGCGGCGGCGATGCCCGCGAGCGAGAGCAGCAGCGGGGCTGCGATCAGTTGCTTGTTCATGATTGTCGTGTCTCCGGGCGTTGAACCCGTTGTTCTGGCTGTCAGTTGCGAGTAGCGCGCGGGCGACGGGATGTGCCGGCGGTGCGAGGCCGGCCGCGTCCGCGCGCGACGACGCGGCGGGCATGCCCACTGCGGCCGCCATGGTAGTTGGAACCGGTTCCCGTCGAAAGCACAATAATGAAAACAGTTTCTTGCCAAAATCGAGATAGTCGGGCGGGCGACCTTGTGCGCAGCACGCCGCACCTGTACAGCCCGGGCGGGCGCAACCGATAATCGAACGCGCCGCCATCCATCGGGAGTCCCTTCATGCATGAAACGACCCTGCTGATCTTCGCCGCCGTCGCGTTCGTCGGTATCGCGACACCCGGCCCGACCGTGCTGCTCGCGCTGACCAACGGCTCGCGTTACGGTGTGCGCCGCGCGGCCTACGGCTTCGCGGGCGCGATGCTGTCCGACTTCGTGCTGATCGTCGCGGTCGCGCTGGGACTCGGCGCGCTGCTGATGGCGTCGGCGTTCTGGTTCTCGGTGGTGAAGTGGCTCGGCGCCGCGTATCTCGCGTACGTCGGCATCCGGCTGCTGATGTCGAAGGGCTCGCTCGACGTCGCCGCCGCGCACGGCGGCGACACATCTGGGCGCAACGCGTCGATCTTCGCGAAGAGTTTCCTCACGGCGGTGACGAACCCGAAGGGCTATCTGTTCTTCTCCGCCTTCCTGCCGCAGTTCCTCGATCCGTCCGCGCCGCTCGCGCCGCAATACATCGCGCTCGCGGTGACGTTCGCGCTGCTCGACGGGGTCGTGATGTTCGGCTACGCGCTGCTCGGCGCACGCGCGGTGCGGCTGCTGAAGCGCGCGGGGGCGCTGTGGCTCGAACGCACGTGCGGCGCGATGCTGCTCGCGCTCGCCGGGTCGCTGGCGCTGTACCGGCGTCATGCGGCGTAGGCGCGGATGCCGATGAAAATCGCTGCGCCGCCCCGCTCCGGCTTTCCCGGCCTGTCGCTCCGCCAGATCGAACGCACCGACCTCGGCACGTGGTACGCATACCTGACGAACCCCGACGTCTACCGCCACACGAGCTGGAACCTGCGCTCGCCCGACGATCTGCTGCCGCTGTTCGACGCCATCGAATCGACGGACCTCGATTCGATCCGGCGTCTCGCCGTGATCGACGACGCATCGGGCGTGCTCGCCGGGACGATCGGCCTGCATACCGTCTCGACCGTGAACCGCTCGGCGGAGATCGCATACGACCTCGCGCCGTCGCACTGGGGGCGCGGGATCGCGAGCGCGCTGTGTACGTCCGTCACCGAGTGGGCATTCGCCGAGGGCTTCATGCGCATGCAGGCCGTCGTGCTGACCAGCAACGCAGGCTCCGCGCGCGTGCTGCAGAAATGCGGCTACCGCTACGAAGGGCTGTTGCGCGCGTACAAGATGGTGCGCGGCACGCCGGGCGATTTCGCGATGTACGCGCGCCTCGCGACCGACTGACACACCAATCGCGGCGTCACACGCCAAACCGCTCACTGCTTCGCATGCGCACGCCATTGGACGGCCTGCGCCGAATTGGCGACAATCGCCGTTCCCTTCCCGACGACCCACCATGAAAATCGCCGCGCTGTCCGACATCCACGGCAACCTCGCCGCACTCGACGCGGTGCTCGACGACGTCCGCCGCCGCGGCGCCGACGTGATCGTCAATCTCGGCGACATCCTGTCCGGCGCGCGCCATCCGCCCGAAACGGCCGACCGCCTGATCGCGCTCGACCTGCCGACCATCAAGGGCAATCACGAGCGGCAACTGCTCACCGGCGATCGCGCGTCGATGCGGCTGTCGGATCGCTGGGCACATGACACGCTGCGCGCCGATCATCTGGAATGGATCGCCGCGCTGCCCGAACGCATGACGCTCGGCGACGACGTGCTGATGGTGCACGGCACGCCCGACAGCGACCTCGTCTATTTCCTCGAAACGGTCACGCCCGACGGCTGCCGCGCGGCCACGCCCGATGAAATCGCGCGGCGCGCGGGTGACGAACCGGCGTCGCTGATCCTGTGCGGCCACACGCATATCCCGCGGACGGCCAGGCTCGACGACGGCCGGCTGATCGTCAACCCGGGCAGCGTCGGGCTGCAGGCCTACACGGACGACCTGCCGCATCCGCATCGCATCGAGACGGGCTCGCCGCATGCGCGCTACGCGATGGTGTCGCGCACGGCCGCCGGCTGGACCGTCGAATTCCATGCGGTCGAATACGACTGGCACACGGCAGCCGCCACCGCGGCCTCGCGCGGACGCGACGACTGGACCGTCGCGCTGCGCACCGGCCGGTGCTGACGCGCCCGGCTCACGTCGCGCGCCCTTCCGCTTCACTTCACTCACCGGGAAACCGCACCGCCATGCCCGTTCCGTCGCAACTGCTCTTCCTGCCCGGCGCATCGGGCAGCACCGCTTTCTGGCAACCGCTCGCCGGCCTGCTGACGCATCCGGCCGAGCGCCGGATCGTCGGCTACCCGGGCTTCGGCGACACGCCGCGCGATCCGGCCGTCGACGATTTCGACAGCCTCGTGCGTCATGCGCTGGAAACGATCGACCGGCCGACCGCCGTGATCGCGCAATCGATGGGCGGCGTGATCGCGATGCGCGCGGCGCTCGACAAGCCCGAACTGATCACGCACCTCGTGCTGACGGTCACGTCCGGCGGCCTCGACATGGCCGGGCTCGGCGCGCAGGACTGGCGCACCGGTTTCGCGGAAGCGAACCCGCAGCTTCCCGACTGGTTCCTGACGTTCCGTGCCGACCTGTCGCGGGATATCGGCCGCATCGCGCAGCCGACGCTGCTGCTGTGGGGCGACGACGATCCGATCAGCCCCATCGCGGCCGGCCGGCGCCTGCTCGAACGACTGCCCGACGCGCGGCTGCATGTCCTGCATGGCGGCCGGCACGATCTCGCGGCCGTGCATGCACAGACGCTCGCACCGGTCGTCGACGCGCATCTGCAGCGCGTGTGACACCGCACACGGCAGCTTCAACGGCAGCGCCGGTTTCGATTTCGGCGCACACCTGAAACCGCACCGCTCGCTCACCGCATCCCATCACGCCGCATTCCTCAACGTCAGCCGCGCCTCGAGCCCGCCACCGTCCGCCCGGTTGGTCAGCGTGAGCGTGCCGCCCATCGCCAGCGCGAGCTGCCGCGCGATCGCGAGGCCGAGCCCCGTGCCGCCCGTCTCGCGGTTGCGCGATGTCTCCACGCGCCGGAACGGCTCGAACACCGCGTCGAGCTGATCGTCCGGAATGCCGGGCCCGCGGTCGAGCACGGCGATCACCGCGCCGCCGTCCGGCGCGGCGTGCACGTCGATCTCGGCCGCGCCCGCGAACTTCAGCGCGTTGTCGACGAGGTTGCCGACGATGCGGCGCAGCGCCTTCGGCCGCGTGACGAGCGCGAGCGGCGTGCGGCTGTGCAGCGCGACGTCCTGCCCCGCATCCGTGTAGTCGCACACGATGCTGTCGAGCAGCGCATCGAGATCGATCCGGCGCGCGGCTTCCTCGTTGCCATGCAGCGTCCGCGCGTACGCGACGCCCTCCTTCACCAGATGCTCCATCTCGAGCAGGTCCTGGCGCAGCTTCGCGCCCTGCGCGTCGTCGTCCATCATGTCGGCGCGCAAGCGCATCCGCGTGATCGGCGTCTGCAGGTCGTGCGAGATCGACGCGAGGATCTGCATGCGCTCGGCCATGTACTGCGCGATGCGATCCTGCATCGCGTTGAACGCCCGGGCGGCGCGCGCGACTTCCGACGGCCCGTCCTCGTTCAGCCGCTCGCCCTTCAGGTCGGGGCCGAGCGCATCGGCGGCCTGCGCGAGCTGCTTGAGCGGCCGCGTCGCGAGCCGCACCGCGAGCCAGCAGCACGCGGCCAGCACCGCGAGCTGCAGCACGAGCACGGCCGGCAGCCAGCCCGACAGCGGCACCGTCGACATCGGATGGATGTCGATCGTCAGCGGCGACCCGTCGGTCAGCCGCAGATGCACCTGCAGATGTTCTCGGTCGCCGGGAATCGCGTTCGCGGTCAGCGGGTAGTCGCCGCCGATGCCGTCGGAAATCGAGCGCTCGACGCGCGCCGACAGCCGCGCTTCCGGCGGCGTGCCGGTCTCGCCGGGCCCGAGGATGAACGCGTAGCTGCGCCGCGCGAGGCGCGGCACCCACGCGGCCCGCTCGGCCGGCGGCAGGTGGTCGAGCAGCGCGACCGAGCTCGCGACCTCGCGCTCGATGTAGCCCATCATCAGGTTGGTGGTCGCCTGGTCGCGCTCGGTCACGGTGAGCCAGAACGACAGCGTCTGCGCGAGCGCGAGGCCCACGCACAGGATCAGCGCGAGCCGCGCGAACAGCGAGCGCGGCCAGTGCCACGGGATGCGCGCGCTCATGGCGTACCGTCGACGGCGGTCACGGCCGACGAGAACACATAGCCCTCGTTGCGCAGCGTCTTGATGTAGCGCGGTTCGCGCGCGCCGTCGCGCAGCCGCTGGCGCAGCCGGCTCACGAGCAGGTCGATCGACCGGTCGAACGGATCGGACTGCCGGCCCTGCGTGAGATTGAGCAACTGGTCGCGCGTCAGCACGCGTTGCGGGTTGTCGAGAAATACGCGCAGCAGCCGGTATTCGGCGCCGCTCAGCGCGACCAGCGTGCCTTCCGCGTCGAGCAGGTGGCGCCCGGTCGTGTCGAGCCGCCATTCGCCGAACGCAAGCATCTCCGCGGTTTCCGTCACCTGCATGCCGGGCGGCAGCATGCGCGCGCGGCGCAGCACCGAGCGGATCCGCGCGAGCAGTTCGCGCACCGCGAACGGCTTGGCCAGGTAGTCGTCGGCGCCCATCTCGAGGCCGATGATGCGGTCGGTTTCCTCGCCGCGGGCGGTGAGCATCAGCACGGGCACCGTGCGGAACTTGCCGGCGCGCAGGTCGCGGCACAGCGTGAGGCCGTCCTCGCCCGGCATCATCAGGTCGAGCACGATCAGGTCGGGCGCGCCGTCGTCCAGCACGTTGCGCATCTCGCGGCCGTTCGCGGCCAGCGACACGCGCATGCCGTTCTTCTCCAGGTAATCCGCGATCAGTTCGCGGATCGCGCGGTCGTCGTCGACGATCAGCACGTGGTCGATCTTGTCCATGAGTCGTGGTCGGTATCGAGGTAGTCGGGCAGGTGATGTCCGCTTTTATACCGCACGGCGGGCATCCGTTTGTATCCCAATGTATCGCGCCGCCGCGACGACACACAACATTGCACACGCGTGGCTCGCCGGACACATCGGAGATACGTCGGCGCCGCTTAATGGGGCCTGTCGAAACCCGTCCGGCCGCCGCCACCGCGCGGCGGCCTCCCGCTCAGGAGAACGCCATGCTGCCCCGACTCAAGATCGCCGCCCTCGTCTTCGCCCTTGCCGCCACGGCCGGGCTCGCCGCCTTCGCGGGCACCCGCGACGACGCCGGCATGCCGACTTCGCAGGCCGGCATGTCCGCGCCCGATTTCACCGGCATCGACCGCTGGCACAACAGCGCGCCGCTGACGCTCGGCCAGTTGCGCGGCAAGGTCGTGCTCGTCGACTTCTGGACGTACTCGTGCATCAACTGCATTCATACGATTCCGTACGTGAAGGAGTGGGACCGGAAGTATCGCGACCAGGGGCTCGTCGTGGTCGGCGTGCATACACCCGAGTATCCGTTCGAGCGCGACGCGGGCAACGTCGCCGATGCGATCAAGCGCTTCGGCATCACCTATCCGGTCGCGCAGGACAATCGCTACGACACGTGGCGCGCGTACGGCAACCAGTACTGGCCCGCGCTGTACCTGATCGACGCGAGCGGAAAGGTCGTCTATACGCGCTATGGCGAGGGCGAGTACGACAAGACCGACGCCGCGATTCGCGGCGCGCTCGCGCAGGCCGGTGAAGGCGCGAAGGGCGCGACCCGCACGCAGTGACGGGCCGGCGTGCGGGCGCGGCGCTTGCCCGCGCTTGCCTGCCCGTCGCGGGCGCTCACCCGCGCTTCGCGTCGGCCGCCTCGATCATCGCTTCCCCGATCGCGAGGTTGCCGTTCGCGACCAGTGCATCGCCGGCGCCGCGGATATCGGCCTCGTCCTTGTTCTGCCCGAGCTTGCGCTTGCCGACGAGCCGCGTGATCTCGATCTGCAGCCCGACGATCGCCTGCAGCATCGCGTCGAGATAATCCGCCGGCGCGTCGCCCATCTTCCACGGCACCGGCTGCGACGCCTCGTGCGTGCGCGTCAGCCGGGCGACCACGCCGCGCACGAACTGCGCGTCGTCGCGCACCGTGATGCGGCCGTGCGCATGCACGACCACGTAGTTCCACGTCGGCACCTGCCGGTGTGCGACATGCTTGCTCGGAAACCAGGTCGGCGAGATATACGCATCGCCCGCGCGGAAGATCACGAGCACCTCGTCGCCGTTCGCGACGTCCTGCCAGACCGGATTCGCGCGCGAGACGTGCGCATGCAGTTCGCCGAGACCGCCGTCGCCGGGCAGCAGCTCGAACGGGATGTGATTCGCGTCGAGCCCGCTCTTGCCGTGCGTGATCAGGCTGCCGAACGGATGCTGCACGATCAGCTCGCGCAGCGCGTCGGGGTTGGGTTCGTTGAAATCGGCGGGGACGTACATGGCGGCTCCACGGTCACGCGGGGGTGGGAATGGATCGGGCGCTGGCCCGTCATGCGCCGATTGTGGCGCCAAACTGGTTTATGCTGTAGAGCCGGTTTGAAACAATTTCAGCAGACCAGAATCATGGCAAGAACGGCCCGGAACGTCGACATCCCGTCGCTCGGCGCGCTCGATCGCGCGGCCGGCGACCTGAGCCGCCAGCTCGCGCAGGCGCTGCGCGACGCGGTGCGGCGCGGCGACGTTCACCCGGGCGACGCGCTGCCGTCCACACGGCTGCTCGCCGCGTCGCTGCAGGTGGCGCGCGGCACCGTCGTCGATGCGTATGCGCAGCTCATCGCCGAAGGCTTTCTCGAATCGCGCGGCGGCGCGGGCACGCGGGTCGCGAGCGCGCTCGCGCTCGCCGGGCCGCCGCCCGTCGACGCGCCCGAACCGCCTGCCCGGCACCGCCCGCCGGCACGTACCGGCCTGCCCGAGCCGGCCGCCACCTTCGCGCGGATCGCCGGCGAATTCCGCCCGCTGCCGGCCATGCCGTTCGCGATCTCGGTGCCGATCGGCCTCACCGCGCCCGACGACATCTGGCGCCGGCTCGGCAACCGCCTGCGCGCGCGCGGCGCCGGCGCGCCGTCCGGCTATGCCGATCCGCAAGGCGCGCTGCCGCTGCGCGAGGCGATCGCCGACTACGTGCGCCGCTCACGCTCGGTGCGCTGCCATGCCGACCAGGTCGTGATCACGAGCGGCACACAGCAGGGGCTGCATCTCGCGAGCCAGGTGCTGCTCGGCGCGGGCGATCAGGCATGGGTCGAGAATCCGGCCTATCGCGGCATCACCGCGCTGCTCGACAGCACCGGGCGGCGCGACGCGATGGTGCGGGTGCCGATCGACGCCGACGGTATCGACGTCGACGCCGGCATCCGTCTCGCGCCGCATGCGCGGGTCGCGTTCGTCACGCCGTCGCACCAATATCCGCTCGGCATGCCGCTCAGCATGGCGCGGCGCAATGCGCTGCTCGCCTGGGCGCGTGGGCAACGCGCGTGGGTAGTCGAGGACGATTACGACAGCGAGCTGCGCTACGAAGGCCATCCGTTCCCGTCGCTGCAAGGGCTCGACCCCGACCGCGTGATCTACCTCGGTACCTTCAGCAAGATCCTGTTCCCGTCGCTGCGGCTCGGCTACGTGATCGCGCCCGACGATCTCGTGCCCGCGTTCTGCGGCGCCCGCGTACTGATGGATCGTCATGTGCCGACCGCCGATCAGCACGTGCTGGCCGCGTTCATCGCGGAAGGCCACCTCGACCGCCACATCCGCCGCGTGCGCGGCGTGTATGCGGAACAGCGCGCGCTGCTGATCGACACGCTCGGTGCGCGGCTGCCGCGCGAACGCGCGTGGGTGCAGCCGGGCGATCAGGGCATGCACGTCGTGCTGTGGCTCGCGGAAGGGATCGACGACCTCGACGTGGTCGAGCGCGCCGCTAAAGCCGGCGTCGCGGTGCGCGCGGTGTCGCCGATGTTCGCGCCCGGTACCGCCCGCCCGGGGCTCGTGCTGGGCTTCGGCGGGTTCGGACGCGCGCAGATGGAGGCGGCCGCGCAGCGGTTGGCGGAGGTGGTCGCAATGGCCGCCGGCAGTGCCGTGCCACGCTGACCGGACGGCTTCGAGCGCGGGCGGCGCCGGCCGCGATTCGTCGGGAGAATCGCGCCAGACCGCGCCGTAAAAGGTTGTCGATGGGCAACAAACGTAATCGTCTGTAAATCCTGCAAGCAAACGGCCGTTTTGGCGGGCGTCGCACGTGTGCCGTTTGCTAGGATCGCGCCTCTTCCATCCGCGCTCCTGCCGCCTTGAATCGCTTCGTGCCGCTTCTCCGAGACGCGTGGCTCCGTTGCCGCGCCCGCGTCGTACCGTTCGCCGCCGTCTGCGGCGCGCGCCTCCGCGCGCTGGGCGCCGGCGCGCTGCATCGCCTGCGCCATCCGACGCGTCGCGGCGTCGCGCTGACGCTCGCCGCGATCCCGGTGCTGGGCCTGCTGGTGCTGCTCGCGTTCGTCCCGTTCACGCCGAGCATCGGCGACATCCGCAAGGCGCGCATCGACCGTCCCGCGCGCGTGCTGTCCGCCGACGGCCAGCTGATCGCCGAGTTCCGGCCCGTCAACCGCGAATGGGTGCCGCTCAAGCAGATCTCGCCGCACATGGTCGACGCGCTGATCGCGACCGAGGACCACCGTTTCTACGCGCATCACGGCATCGATGTGCGCCGCACGCTCGCGGCCGGGCTGCACACGTTCTCGGGCGACCGCCAGGGCGGCTCGACGATCACGCAGCAGCTCGCACGCAACCTGTATCCGGATGAAGTCGGCCGCGCGCCGACGCTCACCCGCAAGGTGAAGGAGCTGATCACGGCGTTCAAGATCGAGTCGGTGTACAGCAAGGACGAGATTCTCGAGACCTACCTGAACACCGTGCCGTTCCTGTACAACGCGTACGGCGTCGAAATGGCCGCGCGCACCTACTTCGGCAAGTCGGCCGACCAGCTCGACATCGTCGAAAGCGCGACGCTCGTCGGGATGCTGAAGGGCAACAGCTACTACAACCCGGTGCTGAACCCGGAGCGCGCCGTACAGCGACGCAATATCGTGCTCGACCGGATGGCGCAGATGCACATGCTGACGCCGCAGCAGCTCGCGAAACTGCAGCGCCAGCCGCTGCGCGTCGACTTCGAGCCGCAGTCGGGGCAGCCCGGCCTCGCCCCGCACTTCGCGGTGCAGTTGCGCAAATGGCTGATCGCGTGGGCCGATCGCAACAACTACGATCTGTACTCCGATGGACTCGTCGTGCGCACGACGCTCGATGCGCGGCTGCAGGACATGGCGACGCAGGCGCTGACGCGGCAGACCGAGCGGCTGCAGGCGATCGCCGACGGCGCGTGGCGCGGCCCGTCCGGCTGCGGGCTGCGCAACGACCTGTTCCGCGGCTTCATCCGCCAGACGCCCGACTATCGGCAGGCGCGCGACACGGGGCTGACCGACGTCGTGGCGCTGAAGCGGCTCGGCGCCAATCGCGATTTCATGCGCGCGCTGTGCGAGCGCAAGACGCAGGTGCAGGCCGGCTTCGTCGCGATCGATCCGCGCAACGGCGCGATCCGTGCGTGGGTCGGCAGCCCGGATTTCGGCAGCGAGCCGTTCGATCACGTGTCGCAGGCACGGCGCCAGCCGGGCTCGACGTTCAAGCCGTTCGTCTATGGCGCCGCGTTCGCGGACGGCATGCGGCCGGGCGATACGTTCGTCGACCGCCCCGTGGCGATCCCGATCGACGGGCGCGCGGTCTGGCGCCCGACCGATGCCGAGCCGCCGACCGATGAGCCGATGACGCTGCGCGATGCGCTCGCGCTGTCGCGCAACCGCATCACCGCGCAGGTGATGCAGCATGAAGGCGCCGCGAAGGTCGCGCAGCTCGCCCGTGCGATGGGCGTGCGCGAAAGCCCGCTCGACGCGGTGCCGTCGCTCGCGCTCGGCACGAGCCCCGTCACGCTGAAGGAGATGGTGTCCGCGTACGGCACGATCGCGAACCGTGGCGTGTACGTCGCGCCGCAGATGATCACGCGCATCGAGGATCGCGACGGCAAGGTGCTCGCCGTCTTCGGCAGCGCGCCGCCCGAACGTGCGTTGCCCGAGCCCGCCGCACAGACGCTGGTCGACGTGATGCGCGATGTCGTCGATCGCGGCACCGGCGCCGACATCCGTTCACGGTATGGCATTCGCGTGGACGTCGCCGGCAAGACGGGCACGACGCAGGACAACGCGGACGGCTGGTTCATCCTGATGCATCCGCAGCTCGTGGCCGGTGCGTGGGTCGGCTTCGACGACGGCAGCGTGACGCTGCGCAGCGATTACTGGGGCGCGGGCGCGCACAGCGCGCTGCCGATCGTCGGCAGTTTCTACGATGCGGCGCTGCGCGCGAAGGCGATCGATCCGCACGCGCAGTTCTCGCCGGATTTCCGGCCGCGCAGCGCGCCGGCGCCGCGCCGGCGCACGCCGCATCCGGGCCTGTTCGACTGGTTGAAGTTCTTCCGCTGATTGGGTTGCCGGTGCGCCACGCCGGCCTCCACGACAACGGCTCGGCCTATCGACGCGTCGTCGTCGCTTGCCCGTCCGCGTAGAGCCATACAGGCACGCCGTCGTCGCGCAATGCGGCGACCGGTTCACCCAGGCTCCAGTTCTGCGCGACCGCGACACGGCGGACGAACCACGGCATCAGCATCGCGTGTCCGTCGGTGGCGTCGCGATCGTCGTCGAACAGCGCATCGTCACCGATGCGCGTGTAACGCGCCGGATGCAGCACGGTGCCGTCCGCGCGAAGCACCGTCGCCCGCACGTCGTCGCCGCCCTCCTCCACCCAGGCCAGCCAGCCGTGATCGGCGCCCCAGAACAGGCCGGCCACGTCGTCGTAGCACCCCTGCACGAGCGTCGCGCCCGTCTCGAGATCGCAGATCGCGAGCTGCACCGGCTCGCCTGGAAGGACACCGATCGCGTATCGCGTGAACAGCTCGCCCGGCACGGTTTCGTCATCGGGCAACCACGGCAGCGCCCCCATGTTGACGAAGTCGAACGGCGTCAGCACGCGGCCCTGTCCGTCGACGATCGCGCAACGCCCGTCGTCGCGCCGCACGATATGGCGGATCGCGCCGAGCTCGGTCAGCATGTCCGTCCGTTCGTCGTCGGTCAGCCTGGCGACTTCCGCATAATGCGGCTCGACGACGACGCGCCCTTTCGCATCGACGAGGCCGACGTGACCGTTGCGCCGCGCGACGAAGGCGCCGCATTCGGACGACCATTCGAGCGCGTCCCACTCGGGCTGCGCGCGCCATTGCCCGTGCGCCCGATCAGCCCCCACCGTTCGCCTTCGGATACCGCCGCGACGGTGCCGTTCTCGAATTCTTGCGCATCGTCGAAACGCGGCGGAATCGCCCACGCACCGCGCGTGTCGACGAAGCCCCAGCGGCCGTCCAGGCTCGCGGATGCGACCCCGCCCGTGAAATCGCCGAAGTCGTCGAGCGACGGTTCGAGCACCCACGTGCCGTCCGTGCGCACGAGTCCGAACTGCTCACCGACGCGCACGCAGGCGACGTCGCCGCTGAAATCCCACACGGCGTCGAACGACGGTTCGCGCACGATCCGCATCTCGTCGCCATCGCGGTCGACATCGCCGTCGGCGAACAGCAGGCCGACCTTCCCGTCGCGCGCGGCCCACAGCAGCCGGTCGTCACGCGCGCCGCTCGCCCACAGGTTCGTCCACTCGGGCGGCACGATCACGTGCCACGCATCGTCGGTTTCACGTCGCACACCCCACAGCCCGTTGCGCGCACGAAAGCTGAACATGCCGTAGCCGAGCCGGTCGCCGTGCACTTCGCCGGCGTCGAACAGCTCGGCAAACGTCACGCCGCGCGGCGGCTGCTGACGAACGAAATAGTGATGCAACAGGCCGCCGAACCCGAAGCCCCACGCCCAGTCGCCCCAGTCGGGCGGCGACTCGATCTCGAGCGCATCGCGCACGCCGCGCACGTCGCGGAAATCCATGCAGTTCGCGACCTGCCACCACAGCCGCGTGCAGGTATCGCGTTCCTGGTCGATGTAGTCGTTCGGATCGCCGCCGTCGAGCCACGACAACTCGTCGAGATTCGCGGAAAACCGGGGTGCGCCGTGCGCGTCGCCGAACGCGTCGATCGATTCGCCGAGATGCCGCACGACTGCATCGAACTGGCGCGCGAGCGCCGGATCGTCGCCGGGCAGCGGATACGAGACGACGAACGACGCGAGCCGGCTCAGTCGCGCAAGCGCGGTGCGCGCATCGCTGGCGAGATTCGGCGTGCCGGCATCGCCGAATATGCGCTGATCGGTGATCGCGTCGCCCGCGCCGCCGTCGGCAAGCAGCACGCGCCACAGCAACGGAAAGTGATTGTTGGATTCCGCGAGCGCGATCGTTCGCGCGTCGTCGCCGTCACCGGCCTGGAGATACAGCCATGATCGATTGCCCATTGGAAGGGTCGCCCTCGTCTTTATTGTTGCTGTTGTCGTGTCGGCGCTCATTATAGGAGCGCGCGATGACGAAGACGGTTGCCCTGTAGAACGCCAGGCGCCGGATTAGTCCACCCGGACGAAGCGGACTTGCTGCGCGCCGTGCACCATCGTCGTCATCGTTCAACGACGGCGGAGCCCGCATGACCCACAGCGCAGTCGCGATCGCGAACCTGCTGTACCGCTACGCGGAATTGCTCGACGCCGGCGGCCTGCCGGGCGTCGCGAAGCTGTTCCGGCACAACGAATCGCCGGCCGGTTGAAGCACCGGCCGGCGTATGACGCCGCCGCGCTCAGCCAGCCGCGAGCGTGGCAGCCAGCACGTCGAACTCCGACGCCCACGCCGCACGCCACGCGGCCTTCGTCGCGTCGTCCACCCACGCGCCGTCGATCCCGTTCAGCATGAACTGCTTCAGCTCGGCCACGGTGAAGCCGAAATGGCTGAACATCAGCTCCCACGCCTCCGACGGATTGACCTTGTGCAGCGTCGGATCGTCGGTGTTCGGATGGATCTTCAGCCCGAGGCCCGGCATCTTGCGCATCGGGTGCCGTTCCGCCCATTGCTCCGGCGGCAGCGTGCGCAGGTAGTACGAATTCGTCGGCACGACGGTGAAGACGATACCGCGCTCCGCATAGCGCGCGCACAGCTCCGGGTTGTCGACGATCGTATAGCCGTGATCGACGCGATCGACCTGCAACAGATCGACGGCCGTCTCGACGTTTCGCCACGGCATCCCGAACTCGCCCGCATGCGCGGTCGTGCGAAAACCCGCCGCGCGTGCATTGCGGTAAGCCTTCCAGAACAGCTCCGGCGGCCGGTCGTTCTCGCGATAGTCGATCCCGAGCCCCGCCACTTCATCCGCGCGGTTCGCCTTCATCCATTCGACGAGCGCCACCGCTTCGTCGGGATCCTGCTCGCGGTCGATGCTCGGGATCAGGCGCGCGCCGATCCCGAAGTCGCGTGCGGCGTCGCGAATCCCCGTCACGATCGCGGCCTGCGCATCCGCATACGCGATACCCGACACGCGCACCGTACCCGTCGGATTCCAGAAGAATTCCGCATGCCGGACGTGGTGCGCGGCCGCATCCTCCAGATACTCGTAGGCGATCCGCCGCAGGTCGTCGGGCTGCGTGAGCAGATACCGGTCGAGCGCGCGCAGCACGTGCAGCACGCCGACCGGCTTCTCGCCGCGCGCATAGAACGCGTCGATCTCCGCGCGCTCGATCGGCGCGCCGCTGCGCGCCGCGAGCGCGACGAACGTGTCGTGCCGCACCGCGCCGAGCAGGTGGCAATGCAGCTCGACCTTCGGCAGCGCGTGGAAGAAGGCCCGATGGGCCGGCGTGATCTCGATGCCCGTGCGCGCGGCCGGGACGTTACCTGGTGTTGCCTTCATTGCAGTCTCGTTTTGGGTAGTGCCGATGCGTCGCGAAAGCCGTCTCTCAGTGCGGCTTCACGACGGTCCAGAAGTAGTAGCCGAGCGGAAGCGCGAGCACGACGAGCCCCCACGACACGTCGCGCAAGCGGCCGGCCAGCAGCTTGACGAGCACGTAGCACAGCAGCCCGCCCGCGATGCCGGTGCCGAAGCTGTTCGACATCAGCGTGAGCAGCACCATCGACATCACGGGCAGCGCATCGGTGAAGTCGTCGAAATGCGTATGGCGGATCGTCGCGAACATCGACAGCCCGATCAGGATCAGCGCCGGCGCGGTCGCCTCTTTCGGGATCGCGAGCGCGACCGGCACGAACAGCAGCATCGCGGCGAACAGCACGGCCGCCGCCAGCGACGACAGCCCGCTGCGGCCGCCGGCCTCGACGCCCGCCGCCGATTCGATCAGCGCGGTCAGCGCGGGAATGCCGAACACGGGCCCGAGCGTCGCCGCGAGCGAATCGACGAGGAACGGCCGGTTGATGTTCGGCAGGTTGCCCTGTTCGTCGAGCAGGTTCGCCTTCGCGCCGACCGCAAGCGCGGTGCCGAGCGTCGAGAAGAATTCCGCCGCAAAGAACGCGAACAGGTACGGCGCGGCCGCGAGGCTCAACGCGCTGCCGATGTCGAGCTTGAACGCGATCGGCGCGATGCTGTGCGGCAGCGACACGAACGACGCGGGCAGATGCGTGACGCCGAGCGGCACGCCGGCGGCGGCTGCCACGAGGATCGCGATCAGGATCGCGCCGGGCACCTTGCGCGCCTGCAGCACGATCGCGACCGCGAGGCCGACCAGCGCGACGAGCGCGCCCGGCCGCGAGAAATCGCCGAGCGCGAACGCGTTGGTCTTCGCGTTCGCGACGACCATCCCCGCGTTGCGCAGCCCGAGCATCGTGACGAACAGCCCGATCGACGCGCCGAGCCCGAGCTTGATCTGCACCGGAATCAGCCGCACCACAACGCCGCGCGCGCCGAGGATCGTCAGCAGGAAGAACAGCACGCCCGACACGCAGGCGATGCCGAGGCCCGTCTGCCAGCCGACGTGCTCCGTCGTCGCGAGCGTCACGCCGATGATCACCGAGCCGCCGATGCCGGGGCCGACGAGGAACGGCAGGTTCGCGTAGAGCCCCATCAACGTGGTGAACAGCACGAACACGATGATCGTCGCGGTCGTCGCCGCGCCGCGCTCCATGCCGCCCGTCGCGAGCAGCGACGGGATCACGACGAGCAGGTACGCGGCCGCGAGAAACGACGTGACGCCCGCGATCGTCTCGGTGCGCACGCTCGTGCCGCGCGCGGCAAGCGCGAAGCGGCGTTCGAGCCAGTTGACCGGCGCGCGCGCCGGCATCGTGTCAGTCGCTGACATGGTGGTTCTCCTGTGATTCCGAATATTGTCCTGTGTCGATTCACGCAGCGCGGTCTTATACTGCCGCGTACCGCATCCCGACCGTTATTGCCCGATGTCGTCCGACCGCTCGTCGCTGCTGCCCGCGCTCACGCTGCGGCAGGTCCAGCACTTCGTCGTGCTTGCCCACGCACGCAGCTTCACGCAGGCCGCGCAGGCGCTGTCGCTCACGCAGCCCGCGCTCACCGCGTCGATCCGCCAGATCGAGTTCCTGCTCGGCGGGCGCCTGTTCGCGCGCTCCGCGCATCGGCTCACGCTCACCTCCGCGGGCGAAGCCGTGCTGCCGCTCGCCGAACGCCTGCTCAACCAGGCGCGCGGCACCTTCGACGACATGGCGCGGCTCATCGGCGAACGCATCCAGACCGTGCGCATCGCGTTCATCCCGTCGGTCGCGGGCCGCCTGCTGCCCGCGCTCAATGCACTGCGCGACGCGCATCCGACGCTGCGCTTCACCCTCACCGACCTGCCGAACAGCGCGCTCGTCGAAGCCGTGCGCGACGGCGTCGCGGATCTCGGCATCGGCGTGCGCGAACCGGACAGCGACGACGGCACGCTGCGCTACCAGCAGCTCTTCGAGGACGAGATCGTGATCGTCGTGCGGCATGACGATCCGCTTGCCCGCGCGAAGAGCGTCACGTGGGCCAGGCTCGTCGATCGCGAGCTCGCGGTGTTCGTGCGCGGCAGCGTCAGCGAATCGCTGCATCGCACCGGCGGCGCCGAGAAGCTGCGCCTGAACGTCACGTACCGGATGGAATACACCGAGCCGCTCTACGCGCTTGCGCGCAACGGCCTCGCGACCGCCGTGCTGCCGAGCCTTTACACGATGCATCTGCACGATCCCGAACTCGTCGCGCTGCGCGTCGACAAGCCGCGCGTCACGCGCGCGATCTCGCTGATCTCGCTCACCGGCGACGATCGCGGCCCGCACGTGCGCGCGTGCCGCGAGTGGATTGCGAAGCACATCTGAACGCCTTCAGGGCAGCTTCGCGATGCGCTCGACGAGCGCCGCGTAGAAGCGGTCCGCATCGACCTCGTTGATCCACGTCGCGTTCGCCGCACGGCCGCTGCGCCCGTTCCAGTCGACGACCGTCTCGCCGAGCGTCCACTGCCCGGTCGTCTCGACCATCACGTTCACCTTGCGTCCGCCGAACAGCGTCGGATCGACGAGATAGCCGACCGCGGTCGGGTCGTACATCGGCGCATCTTCGACGCCGCGCCGCTTCTTGTTGTACGCGAGCTCGGCCTCCATGATGTCGGCGACGATCGCGCCGCAGCGATTGCCAAGCGCGCGGAACGGCGCGACGCGTGCCGGCGTGATCGGCGCTTTCACCGCGACGTCGCGCGGCAGCACGACGATCGGCACGCCGCTGCCGAATACGACTTCGGCCGCCTGCGGATCGACGTAGATGTTGAATTCGGCAGCCGGCGTGATGTTGCCGCGCTCGAAGAACGCGCCGCCCATCAGCACGATCTCGCGCAGCGCGCTGCGAATCTGCGGCGCTTCGACCAACGCGGTCGCGAGGTTCGTCAGCGGGCCGAGCGCGCACAGCGTCACGCTGCCCGGCGCTGCGCGGCTCAGCGTATCGACGAGATAAGCCACCGCGTGACCGGCGGCAAGCGGTGCGCGCGGCTCGTGCAACTCGACGCCTTCGAGCCCGGTCTTGCCATGCACGTTCGCCGCCGTCACGAGGTCGCGCACGAGCGGACGCGGGCAGCCTGCATAGACGGGCAGCGTCTTCGTGCGGCCGGCCCAGTCGCGAATGATCCGCGCATTGCGTTCGGTCAGGTCGAGCGGCACGTTGCCGGCGACGGCGGTCAGCGCGCGCACGTCGAGCCTATCGTGCGCGCCCAGCGCGAACAGGATCGCGATGGCGTCGTCCTGCCCCGGGTCGGTATCGATGATCACCGTGCGGCGCGCGGCGTCGCCGCCGGCCGCGAACGCGCCCGTTTCAGGCAGCAGCGCGGTGCCGGCCAGCGCGGCGGACAGTTTCAGGAAGGTGCGGCGGGATGCGATCGGATGGGTCATGGTCGGGCGCTCAGAAAACATGCCGGACGCCAAGCGTCGCCATCATCTGGCGCGTGCCGGTCGAGCGTGCGTACGCGAAGATCTGCGCATGGTCCGCGTCGCCGGCCGCCTGCTGCGCGATCACCGTCAGCGCGACGTCGGTGCGTTTCGACAGGAAGTAATCGGCCTGCAGGTTCACCTGGTGCCATTTCGGCCGCTTGTCGATCACGTCGTACTTGCCGTTCGTGAACGCATACGCGGCGCCGAGGAAGAGCTGCGGCGTCATCGTGTAGACGACGTTCACGCCGAGGTTCTGCAGGTGCAGGTGCGAATTGTCGAGGTAATCGTAGCGCACGTCGGTCAACATCGCCGCGAACTGCGCGCGGCCGATCGTGTAGAAGCCGCCCGTGCCCGCGATCCGCTGCCGGCTCGCGTAAGCCGCCGGCGACATCGCGCTCTTGCTGAAAATCAGCAGCGGCGACGCATAGTCGTTCGCGATCGCGCCGTCCTGGTTCGTCGCACTGTACGGATGGTTGTACTGCGCGTAGACCACGCTCCAGCGCAGCGGGCCCTGCTCGTAGCCGAGCCCGAAGCTGTACGCGCTGTTGTTCGCGAAGCCGGTCGCGTTGCTGAACCCGTACAGCGCGGTGAATTTCAGGCCGTAGTAGACGGGGCTCACGTACTTCACCGAGTTCTGCACGCGGATGTCGTTGTAGCCGTTGTCGTTGTCGCCGATGTTCACGCCGTTGCTCGCGATGATCACCGGCCCGATATAGTCGTGGATCGCGTCGTACTGGCGGCCGAACGTCAGCGCGCCGTAGGTGCGGTCGGCCAGGCCGACGTAGGCCATCCGCCCGAACTCGCGGCCGTTCTGCGCGGCCGTGCCGGTCATCACGTTGAAGCCGTTCTCCAGCTGGAAGACCGCGGACAGCCCCTGCCCGAGATCCTCCTTGCCCTTCAGCCCCCAGCGCGGGTTCTGGTTCGTGCCGGACAGCGCCTGCCAGGCGTTCTTGCCGCCCTGGTTGGTCGCGAACCCGACACCGGCCGAGATGAGACCGTACAGCGTGATGCTGCTTTGCGCACAGGCATGCGTCGCGAAGGCGCCGAGCATCGCAAGCGGGGCGAGCTTGTAGAGAGTTTTCATCGGGTCGTGTGATCGGTGATGGTCCAGGCGCGGCAGGGTTCCGCGAAACTGGCCTCGACTATACGAACCCGGATCGGATAATAAAAGTTTGCTTTTATTATGGTTCAATAAAACGGATTTATTCTCATCCGCATCGCTCCCGTGCCCGCCTCGCCGGCCGTCAGTCCGCCGTGTCGCCGCCCTTCGGCAGCTGCGACCATGCCTTGCGCCCCGGCAACGGCGACCACGCCGGCCGCGTCTTGCGTGCGCTGTCGATCACGACCAGGTAGCGGCCCGCGATCGGCGTGATGTCGCGATCGCGGCGCAGCACCCACAGCGACTTGCCGGCCTCGACGCGCGCCTGGTAGTCGTCGTCGAGCAGGCCGTGCCGGTCGAAGAACGTATTCAGCGACGCGGGAATGCGCACGCATCCTTTCGAGTGCCGGATGCCGAGCAGCGCTTCGAGGCGATCGGGATCGGTCGCATGCATCTGGAAGCGCATCGGCGACACGCCGCCCTTGCCCCACCCGCGCTCGCCGTCCACCCAGCCGAAGTCGTAGATGCGCATGTCGCGGTGCCCATAGCCGCGAATGCCGTTCTCGTTCGTCGTGCCTTCCGCGCGGAAATCCATGTTGTCCGGCGAGTGATGGAACACGCCGAGCGGCGTCAGGAAGTGGTCGTACGTGCCCGGCAGCCCGGTGCCGACCGGCGATGCGCCGATCATCATCCACGCGTTGGCCGGCGTCGCGCGGAAGTAGATGAACAGCGCCTGGACGTTCGGTGCGCGGTCGACCATCGCGATGTATTCGCCGGCCAGGTCGCCGAGGTCCGCATCGACGAGCGCCTTCTGGAGACGCTCGCCGTACGCGCGTTGCTCGTTTGCCGGTACGTTCAGGCGCCGCGTGACCTCCTGCGTGAAGCGCTTGCGCATGTCGATCGCGCGCGCCGTCGCATTTTTTGCCTCTTCAGCCGACAGGGGCGGATGCTGGCGCGGCGGTGTCGGTGCGGGTGCCTCGGCCTCGCTGGCGGGCGTGGCGGAAGCGGCCGATGCAGGTGCGGCGGTGGAAGCTGCGGATGCTGCGGATGCGCCCGATGCACTCGACGCCGGGCTGGCAGGCTCCACGGGATGCGCGTGTGATGCGGCAGGCGCGGGCTTGGCCGCCGACGCACCCGACGATGCATGCGCCGCCGAAGCGGGATGCACTCGGGAAGCTGCCGACGCGGGTGACTCGACTGATGAGGATGACGTAGCGACGGGCGCCGATACGTCGGACGCCGCCAAGGCAGGCCGCTCGACGAGCACGGAGATCGACAGTGCCGCGGCGATTCCAATACACGCCGTGGCGACACGGGCAAGACAACGCGGCTTCGCAAATCGCCGCGTGAAGCTGAATGGCATCATACGTTCGAAGCCATCGGCCGATCCGGCCGCCGCATGCTGCTGTTGCGGGCGGCGCATCTTCCGCGCGAGCCATCGACACGTCCGGCGCATCGTGTGCGCCCGACGCCGACGCCTCTTCGCGGCGGAGCCGTTCGCTATTGCAACGCGGTCGGTCCGATGGCGGCTAATGAGTCGTCAGGCCCTTCATTTTACGCGTCCCGGCAAGAATCGGCATGGGCGAACGTCGTGGTTTTGCGCTTCGTCACGCTTTGTTTCAACTCGTTGCCGTTTGCTTGTTCGTTACGTGGCAGTCTGATTTATTGGGCGTTCGCGATCTAGACAGAAAGCGGTGTGATTCGCCACGGCACGACTGGGTCTTCAAATCAATTCGGATGCCAGATCACTCCCGATACGCGGTACATGCCGTATGCGCGATGCAATCGCCATCGCATCGCACGTACGCCGCACGAACCGTGCGACATGCGTGCGCAACCCCCGTTTACTTCGAAATGGTTTCGAGCGCGATGCCCTTCGTGCGCGGCCCCATGAACCCGATCGCGGCCATCACGATCACCATCGCGCCCGCGATGAACGCGAACACGCCGAACGTGCCGAATCCCTTCAGCACCGCCGCGATCACGAACGACGAGAAGATCGCCGAGAAGCGGCTCCACGAATAGACGAAGCCGACGGCCCGTGCGCGGATCGACGTTGGGAACAGTTCGGCCTGATACGCGTGGAAGCTGTACGACATGATGTTGCTGGCGAGCGTGAGGCCGATGCCGAGCACGATCAGGAATGCGCCCACCGTCGTCTGGCTGAACAGCAGCCCGCAGACGACGATCGCCGCCGCCATCGCGACGATCACCGACTTGCGCTCGAAGCGGTCGGCGATCACGAGGCCGATCAGCGGGCCGACCGGCGCGGCGAGCGCGATCACGCTCGAATACATCAGGCTCGACGTGATGGTGATGCCCTGCTTGATCAGCAGCGTCGGCACCCAGTTCGCGAAGCCGTAGAAGCCGACCGTCTGGAACACGTTGAAGATCGTCATCATGATCGTGCGGCTGCGATACGGCTGCACCCACATGTCGCGGAAGCTGCCGCGCGGCGGCACGGGCTCGGCAGGCGCGGGCGGCGGCAGCGGCCGGCCGTATTCGGCTTCGACCTTCGCCTCGAGCGCACGCATGATGCGATCGGCTTCTTCGACCCGGCCCTGCTGCGCGAGCCAGCGCGGGCTTTCCGGCAGTTCGCGGCGAATCCACCATACGAACAGCGCGCCGTGCGCGCCGATCAGCACGACCCAGCGCCAGCCGTCGAGGCCGAACGGGGCGTGCGGCACGAGCAGGTACGCGAGGAACGCGACCACCGGCACCGCGACGAACCCGACCGCCTGCTCGCACGCGAATGCGCGGCCGCGGATCTGCTTCGGGACGAGCTCGGAGATGTACGTGCCGATCGTCACCATCTCGACGCCGAGGCCGAGACCGACGACGAAGCGCCAGAAGTTCAGCCCGGCGGCCGTGTCCTGGAACGCCATCACGACGTTGGCGGCCGTGTACCACAGCAGCGACCAGGTGAAGATCGCGCGGCGGCCGAAACGGTCGGCGAGGAAGCCGCACGCGATCGTGCCGATGAAGAGCCCGGAGAACAGCGCGGCGATGAAGCTCGCGACGCCCGTGGTGCCGAACAGGCCGTGCGTCGTCGCGGACAGAATTCCGCTTTTCACGAGGCCGGGGGCGACGTAGCCGCTATAGAGCAGGTCGTAGAGCTCGAAGAAGAAGCCGAGGCTCAGCAGGACGACGAGCTTCCAGACGGTGCGGGTGGGCGGCAGGCGGTCGAGACGGGCCGAGATGGAGCCGGGGTCGACGTGTGAGGATTGGGCAGGTGCCTGCGAAAGGCTGTCCGTTGAGGCCATCGTGGGCGCGTCTCCTGATCGTGTCGTATTGTTGTCCGGCGACCCGCGAGCCGCCATCGGGCGAATCGCTGCATTGTACCGGCAGGTCCGTCTGGTGCGAGCGCACCCCGGCCCCGATATCTCGAACGCGATGACGTGCAGCCCCCGGCCGCCGAACCGCTTCGGATACCCCATTTTTGCGCCAGATAATGTGTAACTTGCGTAACCGTCTGTCGGGTACGGGAAACGCGCCGGAACGGCTATCCGGCGCCATATCGCGGGGGCGCTGGCCCCACCGTCCGGGCCTGGTGCGCCGTTTCGCGCGGGCACGCACCACCGGAATCACCACAAACGGGGTACGCAATCGGTACAACCACGCGTTCCACACCCCGGTAACATGCTACCGGGCCAACCACCGGCTTCCGGGCGCCTTTCGGCGACCTGAATTGTCGGCAAATCGTAAGCATTCCATGTTCATACAACGACTATCCACCTACGCTCGCCGGATCGCCCTGATCGCGCTGCTGCAGTTCGTGGCGATCGCGACCGCGTCGGCGTTTCCGGCGGCCGCCTCGGCACCGAACGCGAGCGGCGTCGTCGCGCCCGTTCCGGCCATCTCGCTGAACGACGCCGTCGCACAGCTCAAGCAGATGCAGGCCGAACTGGACCGCATCAAACAGCAGACCTCGAACGCGTCCAACAGCAAGGAGCTGGACGGGCTCAGCGACTCGACGCAGGAGTTGAGCACCGATGTCGAGAAGCTGCAGAGCGATCTCGTGCCGCAACGTGCGCAGATCCAGGGGCAGCTCGACGTGCTCGGCCCCCCGCCCGCCGACGGCGCCGCGCCTGAAACGCCGGCCGTCGCGAAGCAACGGGCCACGCTGAACGCGCGCAAGACGCAGCTCGACGCGGCGCTGAAGCAGGCCGCCGACCAGAAAGCCAGCCTCACGAACCTGAACGAGCAGTTCGCGAAGCTGCATCGCGGCCTGCTGAAGAACCAGCTCGCGTTCCGTTCGGGCGGCATTTTCAGTGCGCAGTTCTGGCTGCCGCTGTTCCATCTTTCACCGGACGACGCCCAGCGGCTCGGGGATTTCGACGAAGAAATGCTCGACATGCTGCGCTCGTCGTGGGTGCCCGGACAAAAGGCGATCACGGTGCTGCTGCTGGTTGCCGCGTTCGCGGCATGGATCGGCGGCCGCCGGCTCATCGAGCGCGGGCTCGCGTGGTTCTGCGTGAACCGCCTGCCGGCCACCCGTTTGCGCCGCAGCGCGCTGGCGTTGTCGACCGCGCTGTCGACGCTGCTGGCAACCGCCATCGCCGTCCAGATCTTTTACCTCGCCGTCGCGCGCCAATACGACCTCACGCCGGCGCTGAACGATCTGTGGGACCAGTTCGCCAAGCTCGCCGCGACCTGCGCCCTGATCGCCGGGCTCGGCCGTGCGCTGCTCTGCACGAAGCATCCGTCATGGCGCCTGCCCGCGCTCGCCGATCCGGTCGCGCTCGCGATGAAGCCGTTCCCCGGCATCCTGGCCGCGCTGCTGCTGGTGTCCGGCACGCTCGAATCGATCAACCGGATCGTCGACACCAGCCTGTCGGTCACGCTGTTCGGCCGCGGGATCGTGTCGCTCGTCGTCGCGGTGACGGTCGGTGCATCGCTGCTGCGCTCGAACCGTGCGCGCAGCGCGCTCGCGGCCGCCGGCGAAGCGCCCGAGCAGCGCTCGA
The DNA here is from genome assembly GCF_002223325.1 of Burkholderia sp. AU15512. NCBI lineage: Bacteria > Pseudomonadati > Pseudomonadota > Betaproteobacteria > Burkholderiales > Burkholderiaceae > Burkholderia > Burkholderia sp. AU15512. The sequence continues at coordinate 32,590 of NZ_NKEX01000006.1, read as the reverse complement.
CGCTCGCCGGGCTGATCCATGCCGCCGTCACGCTGGCCATCATCGCGACCCTGATCGCACTCCTGATCGGCTACATCACGGTCGCGCGCTTCATTACCTACGAGCTCGTGTGGTTCGAGATCGTGCTGGGCGCTACCTACATCCTGATCCAGTTGACGCGCGACGCGAGCGAAAGCCTGTTCTCGTCGAGCCTGACGACGGGCCAGCAGATCAAGCACCTGTTCGCGCTCGAGGATCGCCACCTCGACCAGGCCCGCACGGTCCTGTCCGGCTTCGGCACGAGCCTGCTGATGCTGATCGCGGCCATCGCGCTGCTGACGGGCGGCTTCGGCACGACGCCGGGCGACCTGATGGACAGCGCGGTCGCGATGATCGGCAGCCAGCGGCTGCAGAGCCTGAACATCATGCCCGACCGGATCATGAACGCGGGAATCGGGTTCGCGATCGGCTTCTACCTGCTGCGCTCGCTGCGCCGCTGGCTCGACAGCGAGTTCATGCCCGCGCTCGGCATGGATACCGGGATGCGCGTGTCGCTGATCACGCTGTTCACCAACGTCGGCTACGTGCTGCTCGTGCTGATGACGCTCGGGCTGCTCGGCGTCCGGTGGAACAACCTCGCGTGGATCGTCAGTGCGTTGTCGGTGGGCATCGGTTTCGGCTTGCAGGAGATCGTGAAAAACTTCGTGTCGGGGCTGATCCTGCTGACCGAGCGCCCGGTGAAGGTGGGCGACATGATCAGCATCGCGGGCGTCGAAGGCGACATCCGCCGCATCAACGTGCGCGCGACCGAGATCCAGCTCAGCGACCGCTCGACCGTGATCGTGCCGAACTCGCAACTGATCTCGCAGAACCTGCGCAACGTGACGATGGGCAACAGCACGCAGGGCGTCGCGACGCTGGTGCTGACGTTCCCGCTGAACACCGATCCCGAGCAGGTGCGCGACCTGCTGCTCGAAGCCTATCGCTCGCATGCGGCGATTCTCGAGAAGCCGGCGCCGTCGGTCACGTTCAGCCAGCTCACGCCGGACGGCATCACGCTGAGCGTGACGGGTTACGTGTCGAGCCCGCGGATCGCCGGCTCGACGAAGAGCGACCTGCTGTTCGAGATCCTGAAGCAGTTGCGCGCGGCGGGCATCACGCTGTCGAGCCCGCAGATGCTGGTCGTGCAGAACATGCCGGCGGCGGGAGACGCATGACGCGGCTCGCACGCTTGCCGTCGCGCAGATGAACGAAGGGCCGGCACCGCCACGCGGCAGCCGGCCCTTTCTCCTTCTACGCAGCGCCCTCCCGGGCGCCCCGCATCACACGTCGAACTTCACGCCCTGCGCCAGCGGCAGCTGACGGCTGTAGTTGATCGTGTTCGTCGCGCGGCGCATGTAAGCCTTCCACGCATCCGAACCCGACTCGCGGCCGCCGCCCGTTTCCTTCTCGCCGCCGAACGCGCCGCCGATTTCCGCGCCGCTCGTGCCGATGTTCACGTTGACGATCCCGCAGTCGCTGCCCGCTGCCGACATGAACTGCTCGGCCTCGCGCATGTCGTTCGTGAAGATCGCCGACGACAGGCCTTGCGGCACTGCGTTGTGCAGTTCGATCGCATCGTCGAAGTTGTCGTAGACCATCACGTACAGGATCGGTGCGAACGTTTCGCGCTCGACCACCGCCGATTGCTTCGGCATCCGCACGATGGCCGGACGCACGTAGTATGCATCCGCGTGACCGACGTCGACGCGCTCGCCGCCCTTCACTTCACCGCCCTGCTCGCGTGCATCGCCCAGCGCCTTCTGCATCGCATCGAACGACGCGCGATCGACCAGCGGGCCGACCAGCGTGCCTTCTTCGAGCGGGTTGCCGACCTTCACCGACGCGTAGGCCTTCTCGATGCGCGGCAGCAGCTGCTCGACCAGGCTGCGATGCACGATCAGGCGGCGCAGCGTCGTGCAGCGCTGGCCGGCCGTGCCGACCGCCGCGAACGTGACCGCGCGCACCACGAGATCCAGATCGGCGCTCGGCGCGACGATCATCCCGTTGTTGCCGCCGAGTTCGAGGATGCCGCGCGCGAGACGCTGGCTCAGCACCTTCGCGACTTCCTGGCCCATCCGCACGCTGCCCGTCGCGCTGACCACCGGCACCTTCTTCGATGCCGTCAGCACCTCGCCGACATCGCGCATGCCGAGCACCAGCTGGCTCAGCTCCGCCGGCGCGACGCCCGGGTGGGTCTTCTCGAACTCGCGGATCGCCTTCTGCAGCAGCACGTGGCATGCGATCGCGGTGAGCGGCGTCTTCTCGGACGGCTTCCACACGACCGAATCGCCGCACACGAATGCGAGCGCGGCATTCCAGGCCCACACGGCGACCGGGAAGTTGAACGCCGAGATCACGCCGCACACGCCGATCGGGTGCCACGTTTCCATCATCCGGTGGCCCGGGCGCTCCGACGCGATCGTGAGGCCGTAAAGCTGGCGCGACAGACCGACCGCGAAATCGCAGATGTCGATCATTTCCTGCACTTCGCCGAGGCCTTCCGACGTGATCTTGCCGGCTTCGAGCGTGACGAGGCGGCCGAGCTCGGCCTTGTGCTCGCGCAGCACGTTGCCGAACACGCGCACGAGTTCGCCGCGCACCGGCGCCGGCACCGTGCGCCACTTGAGGAATGCGTCGTGCGCGGCGTCGATCTTGCGCTCGGCGTCGGCGGGCGTGTCGACGGCCAGCGTCGCGAGCGTCGCGCCGTCGAGCGGCGAACGCGCGGTCAGCGCATTGCCTTTCCACTGGGCGAGATCGATATCGAGCGCGGCAAGAATGTCGTTGAATTGCATCACTTCCTCTTCAGGGACAGATTGATCGGTGCGGCGGCAACGCCGCCCGCGTGATTCGATTGGAGCGCGTTCGCGCGCCCTGTGCAAGCGGATGCGCCGCGCGGCAGGCCCGGTGCGCCATTGGGCGCATCGCGCCGCGCCGCCGCCGGAAGCCCGCCGGACGGCGCGCTCCCGCCTCGCAGGGCACGATCCATGAAACACATTGTCGGTGGCCACAAGGCGGGCCGCTATTGATATTAACTCACGACTTCATTCCGAAAACGCAACACCCGGGCGGGATGACGCCGTGCGTTTCTTCGCTGATATCAGACTTATCCAAGGCCCGTGACCGGGCATCGGCGATGCCGTGACGGTGCACAAGTTGATGACAAAGCCGCATCACCCTGTTCGGAAATATCGTTTGCCGCCCGTGCACCGGGCACACACAATCGTTGCGACGTCGAGGTGCAACGCACCCGGCGCGCCGCCGGCCGCCACCACGGCTGCCGGACGACAGACGAAGGCGACACGCATCGCGGCCCGCTCACCCGGCCCGTTTCAGCACCGCATCACCGCTGCCCGGCAACGCGTCGCGCTTCGTCACCGAAAAAACAATCCCGGAGACAGCGCCCAGCGCCCGCCATGCATTCAGATGCCCGCCCCGATTCGCCCCGCCCCTCCGGCTCGCCGCCCGCGAAGCCGTCCCTCCACCGTGCGCTGCAGGCACGCCATCTGCGGATGATCGCGATCGGCGGCTCGATCGGCACGGGCCTGTTCGTCGCGTCCGGCGCGTCGATTTCGCAGGCCGGCCCCGGCGGCGCCATGCTCGCGTACATGGTGATCGGCCTGATGGTCTATTTCCTGATGACGAGCCTCGGCGAGATGGCCGCGTTCATGCCGGTGTCGGGTTCGTTCGCGACCTACGGCGCGAAGTTCGTCGACGAAGGCTTCGGCTTCGCGCTCGGCTGGAACTACTGGTACAGCTGGGCCGTGACATTGGCGGTGGAGCTCGTCGCCGGGCAGCTCGTGATGAACTACTGGTTCCCGCATGTGCCGGGCGTCTGGTGGAGCGCGCTGTTCCTCACGCTGATCTTCGCGCTCAACGCGCTGTCGGTGCGCGGCTTCGGCGAAGCCGAATACTGGTTCGCGCTGATCAAGGTGCTGACGGTGCTCGCGTTCGTCGGCGTCGGCCTGCTGATGATCTTCGGGATCATGCAGGGCGGCCCGAGCGCGGGCTGGGGCAACTTCACGATCGGCGACGCGCCGTTCGCCGGCGGCTGGGCGACGATGCTCGGCGTCGCGATGATCGCGGGCTTCTCGTTCCAGGGCACGGAGATGATCGGCGTCGCGGCTGGCGAATCGGAAAACCCACGCACGACGATCCCGCGTGCGGTGAGCCAGATCTTCTGGCGCATCCTGCTGTTCTACGTGCTGGCGATCTTCGTGATCGGCGTGCTGATTCCCTATACCGACCCGAGCCTGCTGAAGAGCGACGTGACCGACATCGGCGTGAGCCCGTTCACGCTCGTGTTCCGCCACGCGGGCCTCGCGTTCGCGGCCGGCGTGATGAACGCGGTGATCCTGACGGCCGTGCTGTCGGCCGGCAACTCGGGCATGTATGCATCGACGCGGATGCTCTACAACCTCGCAGTCGAAGGCCGTGCGCCGAAGATCTTCGCGAAGCTGTCGCGCGGCGGCGTGCCGCGCAATGCGCTGTATGCGACGACGGCCGTGGGCGCCTTGTGTTTCCTCACGTCGCTGTACGGCGACAAGACCGTGTACCTGTGGCTGCTGAACACGTCGGGCATGGCCGGTTTCATCACGTGGCTCGGCATCGCGGTCAGCCACTACCGCTTCCGCAAGGGCTTCCTGAAGCAGGGCTACCGGCTCGACCAGTTGCCGTACCGGTCGAAGTGGTTCCCGTTCGGCCCGCTGTTCGCGTTCGCGCTGTGCGCGGTGATCGCGCTCGGCCAGGATTACCAGGCGTTCCTCTCCGACAAGATCGACTGGGTCGGCGTCGCCGCGACCTACATCGGCCTGCCGTTCTTCCTCGCGATCTGGCTCGGCTACGCGATCGTGCGCAAATGCCGTCTCGTACGCTACGAAGACATGGAGATCGCTCCCTGGATCGAACGCAACGCGACGCCCGAGCCCGCGCCCCAAGCTGAAACCGGCTACGCGGGCTACGGCGCCCGTCCGGCCAACCCGACGCCGGGCGCCTGATCGCGCGGATCGGCCTGCACCGCACCGGCCGCCGCCCAGGCGCGGCGGCCGGTGCCCAGACAACCCCCATTCGACGCGGCGCGCACGTTCAGGCAAGATCGACGCGCGCCGTCTGTTTTTCCGCCGTCAAGAGTCAACGAAATCGCATGCAGAACTTCTACGAAGCCACCGTTACCCGCCAGCCCTACCCGCAACTGACCGGCACGATCGACACACAGGTCTGCATCGTCGGCGGCGGCCTCGCCGGCCTGTGCACGGCGCTCGGCCTCGTCGAGCGCGGCGTGCATGACGTCGTCGTGCTCGACAGCGAACGCGTCGGCTTCGGCGCATCGGGCCGCAACGGCGGCTTCGTCTTCGGCGGCTACAGCCTCGACAACGCCGACCTGCTGCGCACGCTCGGCCGCGACGAAGGGCGCCGGCTGTACCGGCTCACCGTCGACGCGGTCGACCTGATCCGCGCGCGCATTGCGCGCTACGGCATCGACTGCGACATCGTCGACCAGGGCGTGATGCTCGCGAACTGGTTCGACGATCCTGCCCGGCTCGACAGCGTACGCACGCTGATGAAGGACGAGCTCGGCGTCGACTGGGAACCCGTTTCGACGGACGCGCTGCGCAAGCGGCTGAAGACGCAGCGCTATTACGGCGGCCTGTTCGAGCCGAATGCCTTCCATTTCCATCCGCTCAAGTACGTGCTCGGCGTCGCGGCGGCCGCCTCGCACGGCGGCGCGCGCGTGTACGAACGCTCGGCCGCGCTCGGCATCGCGCGCGAAGGCGCCGGGTACGTCGTGCGTACGGCGCAGGGCACGGTGCGCGCGAAGGACGTCGTGTTCGCCGGCGGCGGCTACGCGCGCGGCGTGTCGCCGCGCATCGAGCGCGCGGTGCTGCCGATCGCGACCTACGTGATCGCGACCGAACCGCTCGGCGCGCGCCTGCCGGACGCGATCGACGCGCCGTACGCGATCTACGACACGCGTTTCGCGTTCGACTATTACCGTCCGCTGAAGGACACGCGCATCCTGTGGGGCGGCCGGATCTCCGTGCTCGACCGCGGCCCCGACGCGATCGCGCGCCTGCTGCGGCGCGACCTGCTGCGCGTGTATCCGCAACTGGAAGGCGTGAAGGTCGACTACGCGTGGGGCGGGCTGATGAGCTACGCGCGGCACAAGATGCCGCAGATCGGCCGCGACGCGGACGGCGTGTGGCACGCGATCGCATTCGGCGGCCACGGGATGGCGCCGACCACGGTGGCCGGCGAGGTGCTCGCGGCCACGCTGGCCGAAGGCCGGCCGGTGCCGGAAGGCTTCAACGCGTTCGGGCTCACGCGCACGTTCGGGCTGGCGGGCCTCGCTGCCGCGCAGCTCACGTACACGGCGTACCAGGCCCGCGACGCGCTCGCGTCCTGCCGCCGCTGAGCGGCGGCCACGGCGGCCGAAACCGCCCTGCCGATTAGAGCGGAAGGTCGGCCGGGCGGGAATTTCCCACATGCTAGAATGGCTTTTCCAAGCCGCCGAAGCCACAATAAGTCCACATGAAAGCAGGAAGCAAGGCCGCCACGTCCGACACCCGCGCGCTTCCGTCCGATGCGCGGCGCAAATACGATCCCGAGCAAACCAAGCGCAACATCCTCGACGTCGCCACGCAGGAGTTCTCCGCGATGGGCCTCGCCGGCGCGCGCGTCGATGCCATCGCCGAGCGTACGAACACGACGAAGCGGATGCTCTATTACTACTTCGAAAGCAAGGAAGGCTTGTACGAGGCCGTGCTGGAGAAGGTGTACGGCGACATCCGCGCGCTCGAGCAGGAGCTGCACGTCGGCGACATGGAGCCGCGCGAGGGCATGCGCCGCCTCGTCGAATTCACGTTCGACTATCACGACAAGCATCGCGACTTCGTCCGCCTCGTGTCGATCGAGAACATCCACGGCGCGAAGTATCTCGAACAGCTCAAGTCGTTCAAGAACCGCAACGTCAGCATCATCAAGACGCTCGAGGAACTGGTCGAGCGCGGCGCGGCGAGCGGCGCGTTCCGCAAGGACATCGACGCATTCGACCTGCACCTGTTGATCAGCTCGTTCTGCTTCCACCGCGTGTCGAACCGCTACACGTTCGGCGCCGCATTCGGCCGCGACCCGTCGGCGCCGCGCCTGCGCGCGCGGCACCGCGACACGATCGCCGACGCCGTGCTGCGCTACGTCGCCGCATAAGCAGACGGTTTCCCTGCCAGACTCGAACCGGGCGCGCGACATCCGCGCCCGGCATGCTCTCGTGGGTCAGTCCGTCGGCGCGGTCGACGCCAGTGCGATCCGCGCCTTCGCCTCCGGGCTTCCCGCCACGTAATACTTCTTCGCCCAGCTCGAATCGGGTGCAAGCGCGAGCCGCGCATGCGCGCCCGTGCCCCCGTCCGTGCCGTGCTGCTTCGCATTGATCGCCAGCGCCCGCGCGCGATAGTGCTCGTACAGCCGCAGGAATTCCGCGAGATAGATCGCCGCGATCCGCTGGTCGCGGATCTCGAGCAGGTTCTCGTCGTTGTACTGCTCGGAATTGCGGCTCATGTTCGCCGAGCCCGTGTAGACGACCGGATTCGCGCCCTCCGCATCGATCACGATGAACTTGTGATGGATCACGACGGGCGGAAAGGCCGGCGCCGGCTCGCCCGGAAACAACCGCAATTCCGGCTCGAAACCCTGCGGCACGGTGGCCGGCGAGAAATACGCGGCATCGATCACGTCGTGGTTGTCGCGGCTGCGGTGGTACAGCTCGAGGTTCGCGAGCGTCGCGGCATCGAGCGTCTGGCCGCCCTGCTGCCCGGCATCGGCCTTCGTCGCGCTGCCGACGTTGATCTTGTTCACCAGCCCGAACATCATCAGCCCGCGGTCGCCGGCCGCGAAACACGCGTCGCGCAGCGCCGCGTCGGTCGGCATGAACAGGCAGAAGCACACCGAATGCTTCGCGGCCGCGATCGCGGCGACGATCGTGTCGATCTCGGTGCGCTGCCCCGCCGGCTCCGGCGAAAACGCGAGCCGCACCTGCGCGCTGCCGATCGTCATCGGTTCCGACCAGCCCGGCGACAGCTTCGCCGTCTCCGCGATCGACGGATTCCCTGCCAGCGCATGCGCGCGATCGTTGTACAGCGCGGCGAGCGCGGGCGAGTCGAATGCGTGCAGCACGTTCGCCTGCTCCGTGAGCCCTTCGGTCGTGAAGTTCGCGGAACCGGTCAGCACGCGTGAGGGCGCCGCATTCGACGACGCATCGGTCACGATGAACTTGTCGTGCATGATGTGCGTCTTGTCGCGCGGCGCGAGCGTCGCGAGACCCTGCAGCGCGTCGACGGCCGGCTGGTTCGGCGACGGCAGCGGCGGCTTGCCCTTGCGCGCCGTCGTATGCGCGTCGTAGACGATCGCGAGCGACGCTTCACCGTGCTGGCGCCCGAACGCTTCGAACGCGGGCAGCGCCCACAGCGTGTCGGTCAGGTGATAGACCGCCGACGCCGCGCGCGACGCGGGGTCGAGCATCTCCGCGAACACCTGCTCCATGTCGTTCGCGAGCCACGTGCGCAGCGTCAGCGCCTGCGCGGAGCTCGGCGCCGCATTCGGCGCGAGGCCCAGCGCCGCCACCTGCCTCGCGAAGGCCTGCGAGCTGACCACCGCGCGGTTGAACCACGTGCCGATGCCGTCCTCGATATGCGCAGGCAGCACGACGTCGCACACGCCGGCTTGCGCGTCGAGCACCTGCAGGTTCGCCGGCGTGCCGACGACCGGATACACGTCGTAGCGGAACGCCGCGCCGCGATCCTGCGGATCGATGCGTGCATCCCACCACATGAATTTCTGGATCGGCGCCTGATCGGTCGGCGCGTCGCCCTGCGTGTGCGCGGCCGGGCCATCGAACGTCAGGCGGTTCGGCAGCCAGCTGTCCGGCGCGCGCGTCTTGCCGTCGGCCGACCAGAAGCCCGGCGTGCGCCGGATCGCGAAGCCGAGGAAATCGGATCGCGACGCCGCATCGGGCCAGTCGAAGGCCAGCAGGACCAGGGTGGGGGAAAGATAGCTGCGCACGCTGACGGTCATTCGTTGCTCCCTGGCCTGCGGCCGGTCGAGGTGAATGGGTCAGTCTTGACGGCGGTTCTTCCCTGCGGATGACGGTTCGATGAACCTTGTATGTCGGACGCGCGTCAGTCGCACACGAGCAGCTCGATCCCGCGCGCGGTCAGCGCACGGCGCACGACCTTGTCAGGTGCGCGCTCGGTCACGAGATAGCGGGCGGCGCCGGTGCCGTTGATCCGCACCGGCGTCACGCGGCCGAATTTCGAATGGTCGGCGACGATCATCGCGGTGCCGGCCGCCGCGATCATCCGGCTGCGCACCTCGGCCGCGAGCCGCGAGTAGTCGGTGCATTCGCCGTCGGGTGTGATGCCGCCGGCGCCGACGAACGCGAAATCGACGTGGTACTGCGCGAGCTGCTGAATCGTGTCGAGCCCGAAGGTGGCGTCCTCGTCGTCGGACAGCTCGCCGCCGAGCAGCGTCACGCGGTTGCCGTTGCGCCGCGCGAGCACGAACGCGGTGCGCCAGTCGTTCGTGTAGATCGACAGCCGGTGCCGGTCGGCGAGCGCGAGCGCCACCGCATGCGGCGTGCTGCCCGAATCGATCAGTACCGACGCATCATCGGGCACGAACTCGGCCGCGCGCCGCCCGATCGTGCGCTTCGCCTCCGCGTTCGCGGCTTCGCGCTCGGACAGGCTCGGCTCGCGGCGATCCGCGGCCAGCGCGCCGCCGTGCGTCATCACGAGCAGGCCGCGTGCGGCCAGTGCGTTCAGGTCGCGCCGCACGGTCTCACGCGACACGTCGAGCGAGCGGACGAGTTCCGCGACCGACAATGCGCCCGACCGTCCGAGTTCCGACAGGATGAATTGATGACGTTGTTCCGCCAGCATCGCGTGTGCGCCCGAGGCGACTGGTTATGGGTAAGCCGGCCATTGTATTACGGCCGTTTGACCGGCATTTGACTGCGGCGGGAAACCCGCCGGGCCGCGTTTCCCGAAAGCGAAATTCTGTATTGCCTGACGCGCGCGAATCGGCGCGGCGCCGGTTGCTACACTTTGCGCTTCGCCGAACGACCGACCAAGCAAAGGGGCTCGCGCCATGTATCGCAAAGGCAGTGTGATCGAAATCCAGTTTCCGCCCGAACGTCTCAACGACGCGGCCGGCGATCCGTACTGGATCGACCTGACGCTCGACGAGGCCCGCCGGCTCTACGAACAGCTCGCCGCGCGCTTCGCGACCGACGCACGCGCCAACCAGCCGCTCGACACGTTCTCGATCGACTGATCGCCGCGGCTTCACGCTCGAACGTTCCTCATCCCGGGGCGGCGCCCCGCCTTCTCCCGGCACCGGCGGCCGCCCGCGCGGCACGCGGCATGAGTGCAGGATTCGACAAGACGCCCGCTTCACTTCCACCGATACTGGCCGACTTCACGATTCTGTCCGGCCGCGTCGCGGCCCGCCACGCATGCTGACCTCGCTCGTCGCCGCCGCTTTCGTCGCCCTCTGGTCCACCGGCTTCATCGTTGCGCGGGCAATCAAGCCCTATGCCGATCCGAACCTGTTCCTGCTCGCGCGCTTCGCGGGCACGGCCGCGCTGTTCGGCGCGGTGGCGCTCGTTTCCCGCGCGCCGTGGCCGGCCCGGCGCGAATGGCCGCGCCACCTGATCGCGGGCGCGCTGCTGCAGGGCGTCTATCTCGGCGCGAGCTACTGGGCCGTCGCGCAAGGGCTGAACGCCGGCGTCATGGCGCTGCTCGGCGCACTGCAGCCGCTCGCCACCGCCGTGCTCGCCGTCCCGCTGTTCAACGAGCGCCTGCCCGCGCGCGGCTGGTTCGGGATGGCGCTCGGCCTCGCCGGCGTCGCGCTCGTGCTGGCGCCGAAGGTCACGGGCGGCGTCGCGCCGCCGCCGGGCGCCGCGCCGGCGTGGCTCGTCGTTGCCGTCTCGGTGCTCGCGGTCGGGTCGATCACCGCCGGCTCGCTGTACCAGAAAGGCAAGCTCGCGCAGAGCGACCTGCGCACGGCGGTTGCCATCCAGAACTTCGGTGCGGCCATCGTCGCGGCCATCTTCGTCGCGCTGCTGCACGAGACGCGCTGGATCGGCGCGCCGGCGCTGTGGGTATCGCTCGTGTGGGGCGTCGTGTTCCTGTCCGGCGGCGCGGTCACGATGCTGATGTGGATGCTGCGGCGCGGCAACGCCGCACGCGCGACGTCGCTGCTGTTCCTCGCGCCGCCGCTGGCCGCGCTGCAGGGCTACTGGCTGTTCGGCGAGACGCTCGCGGCGATCCAGCTCGCCGGCTTCGCGCTCGCGCTGGTGGGCGTCGTGCTCGCGCGGCGCTGACGCGGCCGACCGTGTGGGGCGCCATGCAGCCGCGCCCACACCAGCCGCCACGCGCATCGCATACCGGCCGCGCGAACGCCCGTTACACGACATCGCTGCACCCGCCCGGCGCACCGTGCACCACGGCGAGGCGGCCCGTCTCGCCGAAGCAACGCGAAATCGCCGGATCGCACGCCCGGCGCGGCGCCGCGCCGCGATTGCGCTTATGATGGGCGCCTTGATTTCGTTCCGGAACTCCTTTCATGACATCCGCCGATTACGCCAGCCGCCAACGCGCGATCATTGCCGAACTGAACGTCGCCCCGCACTTCGACGCCGAGGCCGAAATCGCCCGCCGCGTCGAGTTCCTCGCGCAATACCTGCGTTCGACCGGCCTGCGGACCTACGTGCTCGGCATCAGCGGCGGCGTCGATTCGTCGACGGCCGGCCGGCTCGCCCAGCTGTCGGTCGAAAAGCTGCGCGCCGGCGGCTACGATGCCCGCTTCATCGCGATGCGCTTGCCGAACGGCGTGCAGAACGACGAAGCCGATGCACAGCGCGCGCTCGCGTTCGTCCGCGCGGACGAGGAACTGACCGTCAACGTGAAGCCGGCCGCCGACGCGATGCTCGCCGCGCTGGTCGCGTCCGGCCATGCGTTCGAGACGCCTGCCCAGCAGGACTTCGTGCACGGCAACGTCAAGGCGCGCGAGCGCATGATCGCGCAGTACGCGGTGGCCGGCGCGCGGCGCGGCATCGTGATCGGCACCGATCACGCGGCCGAGTCGCTGATGGGTTTCTTCACGAAGTTCGGCGACGGCGGCGCGGACATCCTGCCGCTCGCGGGGCTGAACAAGCGTCGCGTGCGTGCGGTGGCCCGTGCGCTCGGCGGCGACGAACTGATCGTGATGAAGGTGCCGACCGCCGACCTCGAGGAACTGCGCCCGCTGCGCCCCGACGAGCATGCGTACGGCGTCACCTACGACGAGATCGACGATTTCCTCGAAGGCAAGCCCGTCGCCGACCACGTGTACGAAACCGTGCTGCGCTTCTACGACGCGTCGCGCCACAAGCGCGCGCTGCCGTACACGATGTTCGACTGGCCGGCCGCGTAAGCCGGCCAGGTTAAAAAAACGCCGCGCGCACCGTCATGGCTGCGCGCGGCGTCTTACTGACGGGCACCGCTACGCGTGGCCGCCCGTCTTCGTCGCCTGCAGCGCACGAATCCGCATCCGCGCGCCCGTATCGCTGACCGTCGCGTCGTACATCGCCGCGAGATCGCGCTTGAGCGCGGTACGCGAGCCGCCGTCGAGATACACCATGTGCCCCGACGGATAGAAACGCGCGGACAGGTTCTGCCGCACCTTCTGATCCTCGAGCGGCATCTGCTGCAGGTCGATCACGGTCTGGTAGAACGGCGTGACGAAATCGTAGAAGCCGTTCGCCGACAGCACCTTCAGGTCGACGTTCAACGCCATCACCGCCGCGAGATCGCCGGCCGTGTAGAGGATCACGTTCCCCTGCGCATCGATGCCCTGCTGCGCGCCGGTCGGGTCGGTGTGATGGAAATCCCAGTTCTGGAACGCCTGGTCGTTCAGGTCGGTGAACGCGGAACTCGACGTGAACTTCAACTGCTCGTTCAGGTAGCTGTTCCACATCGCCGTATAGACGCCCGTCACGGCCGTCATCGTCGGATCGTTGCCGCCGGAGTTCGGGTCGATCTTGCCGGCGATGCCCGACGAGATCCCGGTCACGCGGCCGTCGTACGAACCGAGCGCCAGCCCCTGTGCCTGCAGCAACGTCGTCAGGAACAGTGAATTGCCGCGCGCGTTGTAACCCGCAATGTCGAGCCCCCACGTCTGCAGCGTCGCCGTGTCGATGCCCGTGTATTGCGACAGCTTCTTCACGGCGGCCGGGTCGGCATGCGGCACGTTGCGCAATGCGGTCAGGTAGTCGGTGCGCGCGAACTGCGCGACTTCCTCGACGAACGCGCCGAGATCGGCGGGCGCCGGCGTGACGCCGAGTTTCTTGTGATACCACGCATCGGCCGCGGCGGTCGGCAGCGCGCCGACCGGGTTGCCGGCCTGCCGGTAGTCGAGGATCGACGATTGCAGCGTGATGCCGTTCAGGTCGACGCCGTCCTCGTGCAGCTTGTACGCGAGCACGCAGCTGCGCGCGGTGCCGTACGATTCGCCGAACAGGTATTTCGGCGAATTCCAGCGGTTGTTCTTCGTCAGGTAGCGCTTGATGAACTGCTTCAGCGAATCCGCATCCTGGTCGACGCCCCAGAAGTTGCGATTCTTGTTCGGCGCAACCGCTGCCGAATAGCCGGTGCCGACCGGGTTGATGAACACCAGGTCGCTGTGGTCGATCATGCTGTCCGGGTTGTCCTCCATCTGGTACGGCGCGGGCGGCGTGAAACCCGGCATCGACGTCTTGATGCGCTTCGGCGCGAACGAGCCCAGCAGCACGAACACCGACGACGAGCCTGGCCCGCCGTTATAGAAGAACGTCACGGGCCGCGTTTCTTCCTTCGCGCCGTCGGCCGTGAACGCGACGTAGAAGAGCTTCGCGGCCGGCTGCGAACTGCTCGGGTCGACCGTCACGAGGTGGCCGGCCGTCGCCGTATACGCGATGCGCTTCCCGTCGATCAGGATCGTGTGATGCGTGATCGCAGCCGCCTCGGTCGTGTCGGTCACCGAGTCGTCGGGGCCGTTGCCGTATGCGACCGGATCGAAGAACGGCTGGTCGCGCCCGTGGCTCAGCGCGACCGGGTTGATGGTCGGCGGCACGCCATGCGAGTTGTGGTCGCCGTGATGCAGCGGATACACGCCGCCGGAAGATGCGGAATCGATGCCCATCGTGCTGCTCCTGGAGGTGAGAAAAAGGCGCGGACAGGAAGCCCGCGCCATACGGAAAGACGTGTAACGCGGCCGTCAGCTCGACGGCTTGCGCGTCAGGATCGCGGCGAGCTGCGCGCCGTTCGGGCTGCCGAGGCCCGTACACGCATCCCAGCCCTGCGCGGCCGCGTACGTACCGTTCGATCCTTGCGTGATGTCGCGCAGCGCACCCGGATTCTTGTAAAGCACCGGATTGATCCAGCCGGCAGTCGCACCGCCCGCCGCCGCACTCGCCGCCGCATTGATCCGTGCAATCAACGCGGCCCACAGCGGCGCGACCGCGCTCGTGCCGCCCATCACCGTGGCCGTGCCGGCGATCGACACTTCGTAGCCGGTCTGCGGCGACGCGTCGCCGGCCACGTCCGGCACGCCGCGCTTCGCGAGCGGTGTGCTGCTGCCATCGGTGCGCGTGACGGTGAGCCCCTGCTGCCACGCCGGCAGGTCGAACAGCGTGCTGACGCCGCCCCCGCCCGCGCCGCCGCCGGCCGCCTCGTCGTTCCACGTGACCTCGCTGCGGATACCCTGCCCGGGCAGCGCGTCGAGCTGCGTGCCGCCGCAGCCGAGCACGTACGGGCTCGATGCGGGGAAGTCGACATGATCGGCGCCGTCCTGCAGCCCGTCGCCCGAACCGCTGTCGCCCGATGCCGCGCACACCGTGATGCCCTGCGCGGCGGCCGCCTGCAGCACGCGGTTGAACGCCTGCGCGGACTGAGCCTGCCAGATCGCCTCCGGGCCGCCCCAGCTGATCGAGATCACCGACGGCTTGTGGGTCGTGTCGCTGACGGCCGCGTTGACGGCCTGGATGAAGCCCGCGTCGCTGTTCGGCGCGAAGTAGACGGCAATCTTGGCGGCCGGCGCGATCGCGCCGGCGATCTCGATGTCGAGCGCGACTTCGCCGTCCGGGCCGCTCGGGTCGCCGGTCGGCGTGTTGCGGCCGGTGCCGACGTTCACGTCGACGAGCGTCGGCGGCGTCGTGATGCCGAGCCCGCGGAAATACTGCTGGATGTCGGCCGCGCGGTAGCCGCCGCCGAGCTCGATGATCGCGATGCATTGCCCGGCGCCATCGCCGGCCGGGAAGCCGTACAGCGAGGCCAGTTGGATCGGGGTGAACGTGACGCTCGATGCGCCGCCGCGCGCGGGCTTGAACGGCGGCCGCAGCCGGAAGTGCGGCCGCGCCTGCGGACGGCTGTCGAGGCCGAGCACGGCCGTGACGGCATCGCCGAGCTCGTCGGGCAGCGCGATCGGGCCGGAGCGGCCGCGATACTGGCCGATCGACCGATGCTCGAAGCGCTCGAGCTTGACGCTGAACGCGGCTTCGAACTGCTGGATCGTGCCGGACAGCACGACCACGCTTTCAACGGGATCGACGCGATCGACCGTCAGCTGATGACGATGCGCGAAGTCCTTGGCCTTGCGAATATCGTCGGGATTCGCGGAAAAGCGTTGCGCGAAGGTGG
Source organism: Burkholderia sp. AU15512 (assembly GCF_002223325.1). Lineage (NCBI taxonomy): Bacteria > Pseudomonadati > Pseudomonadota > Betaproteobacteria > Burkholderiales > Burkholderiaceae > Burkholderia > Burkholderia sp. AU15512. Next base: position 16,868 of record NZ_NKEX01000006.1, on the reverse strand, counting down.
CGCGCGACACCGGCTTCGCTTGCGCGTCGCCGGTGGCGAGCTGGTGAAGCAACGTATCGAGTTGCCCTTCTTCCTGCCGCCGCAACATGATCGTGACGTGGATGCGTTCTGCCGGATCGCACGGGCCGAGGCACTTGGACTCGGCGACGATTCGGGGTTCACGGTCGGCGTGAAGATGCCTTGCCATGTTCAGACCCTCCTTGGTACCGCGTTGCACGGAACAGCCAGGAAATCGGACAGGGCCGGCGGGAGACGGTTCCGTTCGGTCGGTCGGTTCGCGCAGCGCGAAGTAACAGGGAGTTTAGAACAGTCAGACGATTTGCGCGCATGCCCTTCTGCGACGGGGCGCGCGCACGGGCCGGCGTTGCGCACGGCCTGCATCGAGTGCGGCAACGCACCGCGCGACCTGCGGCGGCGCGCCGCCGCCTCGGCACTCAGTCCATCGACAGGCGCAGTGCGAAGCCGATCAGCGCCGCGGAAAACGTCCAGCGCTGCACCGTCTGCGCGAGCGGATGCGCGCGCATCCACGCGGCGATCCGCGACGCGCCGAACGCGCACGCGAGGTCGAAGCACACGCCGGCCGCCACCAGCAGCGCGCCCAGCTCGAACATCTGCAACATGACCGGCCCGGCCTCGGGACGCACGAACTGCGGCAGCAGCACCGAGCAGAACAGCAGCGCCTTCGGGTTCAGCAGGTTGGTGAGCAGGCCCTTCACGAACGACTGGCGCAGTTCGCCCGCCGAGGCCGCCGCATCGCCGTCGCCGAGCGCGAACACGGGCGAGCGGAACACCTGGATCGCGACATAGGCGAGATAGAGCGCGCCGCCGTAGCGGATCACTTCGTACAGCCACGGCGCGCTGCGAATCAGCGCCGCGACGCCGCAGGCGGACAGCGTCACGTGCGCGGTGCGTGCGAGCGACAGGCCGGCCGCCGCCGCCATCCCCGGCCGCACGCCGCGGCCGATGCTGGTCTGCAGCACGAGTGCCATGTCGGGCCCCGGCACCGCGTAAATGGCCGCCAGCGCGGCGAGATAAATCAACAGCAAATGCGTGGAAATCATGGTCTGCCCCTGTCCTCTTACGACGATATGTTGCCGCCAGAGTGCGAGGGATTATTGGCCATCTTTGGTTCAGGATTGGCGATCCGTAGGGGAATCCGCCACAATCATGCAATCCATAAAAGGATTCCGCCAACATGACCGAACTCGACAAAACCGACCGCGCCATCCTTGCCGCAGTGCAGCGCGACGGCCGCCTGCCGATCGCGCGCCTCGCCGATTCCGTGGGCCTTTCCGAGACGCCCTGCGCGCGGCGCCTGAAGCGACTCGAAAACGACGGCTACATCGAGCGCTACCGCGCGCAGCTGTCACGCCAGGCGCTCGGTTTCGGCGTCGTCGCATTCGTGCTCGTGCGGTTCGCGACGCACGATCGCAAGACCGCCGATCGCTTCGAGCGGGAAGTCCTTGGCATCGAGCGGATTCTGGCGTGCCACAACGTGGCGGGCACGGCCGACTATCTGCTGCAGGTCGTGGCGCGCGATCTCGACGACTACGGCACGTTCCTGCGCGAATCGCTGCGGATGCTGCCGGGCGTGACGTCGATCGAATCGGCGCTGTCGCTGCGCGAGGTCAAGCACGACGCGGGGCTACCGGTGCCGTGATGCCGGCGGGCGGACGGCACACGCAAGCCGCACCCGGCGCTCCTCGGTTCGTCACGTCGACGCCGATCGATGTGGGCCGCGTCGGGCTGCCCCGCCGCAACACTGGTTCACATTGTTGAGGCCGGCAGCCTATGCGATGTCGGGCGGCTGGTGCGCGCGTTCGAGATCCTCGAGAAACGCTTCCACGAGCGGATTGCCGCGCCCGTTGCGCGCGACGACCATGTGGAACGTCACGTCGTAGCGCAACTGCTCCGGATTGAGCGGCGTGAGCAGCCCTTGCGCGACGTAAGGCGCCGCGAAGTGCTGCGGCAGGTAGCCGAGGTGGTGGCCGGACAGGATCAGCAGCGCGACGGCCTCCATGTTGTCGGCGGTCGCGGTCACGCGGTCGGGCGTCGTCGACATCTGCGCTTCGGGCAGCGGATACGAGCGCCACGCCCATTCGAAGCCCGCGACGTCGGCCGGCGTCAACTCGCCGGCGCCGTCGAACAGCGGATGGCCGCGCCCGCAGTACGCGACCTGGCGCTCGATGAACAGCGGCGTGTAGTGCAGCGACGGCACCCGGTGCCAGAAATAGCCGACCGCGATCTGGATCTCGTCGCTCAGCAGCTTCTCCTCGAGATCCCCAGGCGCGCGCACGGAAATCGAGAAACGCACGGCCTCGTCGCGGGTGCGGAACGCGGCGATCGCCTCGGCGATCCGCGCGTTCTGGCTCACCGGCGTATGGCCGATCAGGCCGATGTGCAGCGTGCCGACCAGTTGGCGGTCCATGTGCCGCGCGGCCATCCCGAATTCGTCGAGCGCGGCGAGCAGCTTGCGGCTCATCGCGTGAAACCGCTCGCCCTTCGGCGTGAGCCGGAAACCGCTGCGGCCGCGCTCGCAGAGCCGGTAGCCGAGCCGCGTCTCGAGCGACGAAAGCTGCGCGCTGATCGTCGACTGCCCGACGTTCAGCACCGCCTGCGCGGCCGAGACGCCGCCCGCGTCCGTGACCGCGAGAAACACGCGGATCAACCGCAGATCGAGGGTCGACAGATTCCCCAGCACGTTCATCCCCTTCCATACATCGATGAAAATCGATGTTTACGTCGATATCTTCGCATTCTTCTTTGCGGGCCGAGCGCGTAAAACTGTGCGTCAGGCCGCGTCGCATGATACGGCAACCCCACATCGGAAGAGACAGCCCCATGAACGACCACACCCATTTCCAGCCGCTCGGCGGCAATGAAATGCCGCGCTGCGGCGGCATCGCGACGATGATGCGCCTGCCGCACGTGGCGAGCGCCGAAGGCCTCGACGCCTGTTTCGTCGGCGTGCCGTTCGATCTCGGCACGTCCAACCGCACCGGCGCGCGCTTCGGCCCGCGCCAGATCCGTACCGAATCCGTGCTGCTGCGCCCGTACAACATGGCCACGCGCGCCGCACCGTTCGATTCGCTGCAGATCGCCGACATCGGCGACGTCGCGATCAATCCGTACAACCTGCACGATTCCATCGCGCGCATCGAAGCGGCGTACGACGCGATCCTCGAGCACGACTGCAAGCCGATCACGCTCGGCGGCGACCATACGATCGCGCTGCCGATCCTGCGCGCGATCCACCGCAAGCACGGCAAGGTTGCATTGATCCACGTCGATGCACACGCCGACGTGAACGACACGATGATGGGCGAAAAGATCGCGCACGGCACGCCGTTCCGCCGCGCGGTCGAGGAAGGCCTGCTGCACGGCGACAAGGTCACGCAGATCGGCCTGCGCGGCACCGGTTACGCCGCCGAGGATTTCGACTGGTGCCGCGAGCAGGGCTTCCGCGTCGTCCAGGCCGAGGAGTGCTGGAACAAGTCGCTCGCGCCGCTGATGGAAGAAGTGCGCGCGCGCGTCGGCGACACGCCCGTCTACATCAGCTTCGACATCGACGGCATCGACCCGGCCTACGCGCCGGGCACCGGCACGCCGGAAATCGCGGGCCTCACGGTGCCGCAGGCGCTCGAGATCATCCGCGGCGCGAAGGGGCTGAACATCGTCGGCTGCGATCTCGTCGAAGTCGCGCCGCCGTACGACCCGTTCGGCACCACGGCGCTGCTCGGCGCGAACCTCGCGTACGAGCTGCTGTGCGTGCTGCCGGGCGTCGCGTACCGCGACTGATCCCCGCGCCGCCACTTATTCCAAATCAGAGGATTCAGAGGAGCACACATAAAGATGGGGACTTCCGTCAAGCAACCCAAGCGGGCGGCGCTCGCGTCGTTCGTCGGCACCACGATCGAGTGGTACGACTTCTATAGCTACGCGACCGCCGCCGCCATCGTGTTCGGGCCGCTGTTCTTCCCCGGCGAAAACCGCTTCATCAGCCTGCTCGCGTCGTTCGGTTCGTTCGCGGTCGGCTTCTTCGCGCGGCCGCTCGGCGGCGTGATGTTCGGCTACCTCGGTGACCGCTTCGGCCGCAAGCGCTCGCTGCTCGCGACGCTGATGCTGATGGCCGTGTCGACCGTCGCGATCGGCCTGCTGCCGACTCATGCGCAAGCCGGCGTGATCGCACCGATCCTGCTCGTGCTGATGCGCGTGCTGCAAGGCATCGCGGTCGGCGGCGAATGGGGCGGCGCGGTGCTGCTCGCCGGCGAGCATGCGCCGGAAGGCAAGCGCACGTTCTTCGCGTCGTTCGCTCAGCTCGGCAGCGCGAGCGGCCTGATCCTGTCGATGCTCGCGTTCGGCGCGATCAGCACGCTGTCGAAGGAAGACATGATGAGCTGGGGCTGGCGCGTGCCGTTCCTGGCAAGCTCCGTGCTGCTGATCGTCGGCTTCGTGATCCGCGCGAGCGTGTCGGAATCGCCCGAGTTCGAAGAGGTCAAGAAGAGCGGCAACATCGCGCAAAAGCCGCTGCGCGAAGCGCTCAAGTACTGGCCGCTGCTGCTGCTCGCGATCGGCGCGAACGTGTATGGCATCGCCGGCGTGTATTTCAGCAACATCTTCATGATCAGCTACGCGACGCAGTTCCTGTCGCTCGACCGGTCGATGGTGCTGCATTGCATGACGATCGTCGCCGTGCTGCAGTTCGTCGTGCAGCTCGCGGCCGCGTTCCTCGCGCAGCGCTTCGGCACCACGCGCGTGCTGCTGATCACCGGCGCATGGGCCGCGATCGTCCCGTTCGTCATGCTGCCGCTCGTGCACATGGGCACGCCGCTGTCGATCACGGTCGGCGTCGGCCTCGCGACGCTCGCGGAATCGGGCTACTACTCGGTGGTTGCGGGCTTCGTCAGCGGCATCTTCGTCGCACGCATCCGCTACACGGCGATCTCGATCGCATACCAGGTGTGCGGCGCACTCGCCGGCGGCCTCACGCCGCTCGTCGCGACCCTCATCGCGCAGAACAGCGCGCCGCAATGGTGGCCGCTCGCGCTCCAGTACACGAGCGCCGCTATCCTGTCGTCGCTGTGCGTGTGGCTGATCTCGCGTCGCGTGAGCATCGACGATGCGGGCGCGACAAATCAGAAGGAAACGCCGCTGCCGCGCGGCACACGCACCGCGTAACCGCTCGCAACGGGCAGGCACCTCGCCTGCCCGTTTTTCGTTGTACGCGTCGGCGGTGCGTCGCACCGCCTCCCGGTTCCATGCTATTCATCGCCTGCCACGCAGACGTCGCGGCAGGCTGGCGCACGCGGTCGCTCTGCCGAACCGCGCACGACCCAGGAGACAAGTCGTCATGACCCGCCCCGACACGCTCGATCTCGGTCGCACCGAATCGGCCGGCCTTGCGATCGAGCACCACTCGATCGACTACATTCCGGAACACGAGCGCCACGCGAAACTCGCCAGCCAGGGCCCGTTCTGGTTCCTCGGCAACTTCCATTTCTTCACGATCTCGATCGGCTTCGTCGGGCCCGGCATGGGCCTGTCCGCCGGCTGGACGACGCTCGCGGGCGCCCTCGGGATCATGTTCGGCACGATCTTCATGGCGTTTCACGGCTCGCAGGGGCCCGAGATGGGGCTGCCGCAGATGATCCAGTCGCGCGCGCAGTTCGGCTATCGCGGCGTGATCGTCGCGCTGCTCGCGACGTTGTTCGTGTTCGTGGGCTTCAATGTCGTCAACGTGTCGTTGCTGGTCGACGGCGTGCACAACGTATTCGGCATCGATGGCGGCTTCGTCGCCATCGCCGCCGTGACGACAGGTGCGCTGCTCGCCATCTACGGCCATGACCTGATGCACCGGACTTTCACGTGGGCGCTGATCGCGACACTGCCGCTCTATGCGCTCGTGACACTCGCGCTCGCGTTCGGCCATGCGACGCCGGCACCCGCTACCGTTGCACCGGTTGCCGCTCCGGGCTTCAGCTGGATCGCGTTCGCCACGCAATTCGCGATCGCCGCGAGCTACAACATTTCGTATGCCCCGTATGTGTCGGACTATTCGCGTTATCTGCCGAAAAACACGCGCCGCGCGAAGCTGATCGCCGTGATCTTCGCCGGCGCGTCGCTGTCGGGCACCTGGATGATCGGCCTCGGCGCGTGGCTCGCGCAGAAGCTGCATGCGGCCGATGCGCTGGTCGCGATGAACGACGTCGGCTCGTCACTCGTGCCGGGCCTCGGCAAGCTGATCGCGATCGTCTCGCTGGTCGGCTTCCTGCCGATCATCGCGCTCAACGCGTACAGCGCGATGCTGACCGTACTGACCGCCGCCGATTCGATCGTGCCGATCCGGCCGACGCGCCGCGCGCGCGTGGCATCGATCATCGCGATCAGCACGTTCGTGCTGGCCTGCGTATTCGCGATCCGCGGCAACGGCATCGCGCTGCTGCAGACGTTCCTGACGCTGATGCTCTACTTCCTCGTACCGTGGACCGCCGTGAATCTCGTCGACTATTTCTTCGTGCGCCGCGGTCACTATGCGATCGCGCACTTCTTCATGCCGAACGGGCTCTACGGCGCGTGGCAACCGCGCGGCATCGTCGCCTACCTTGTCGGCTTCGCGGCGATGGTGCCGTTCTTCTATATCTTCGACGCCGAAGCAAACCGCGAGATTTTCGTCGGGCCGTTCGCTCGCCTGCTCGGCGGCGTGGATATCGCGTGGCTCGTCGGCCTGGTCGTCGCCGGTACTACGTACTGGCTGCTGTCGCGGTCGCTCGACCTCGCACGCGAACGCCGCATCATTGCCGAGACGCCCTCACCCGAGATGCTCGCGGGGCCCCTCGAACACGAGCGCGCATGATCGCGCACTGCCCGTGACACCGGGCCACCCGGTCACGGCATAAGTCACGCCGCCGGCCGCGCCGCCCGATCATCGAGCGCGGCGGCCGGCACGCAACCTGCGCGCGTTATTGCACCGCGTTGCGCAGCGTCTTCGCGGCGGCGACCATGTTCGTCAGCGCCGGAATCACTTCCGCCCACTGGCGCGTCTTCAGGCCGCAGTCCGGGTTCACCCACAGGCGTTCCGCCGGAATCCGCTCGGCCGCCTTCTTCATCAGGCCGACGATGTGCGCCTGCGTCGGGATGTTCGGCGAATGAATGTCGTACACGCCCGGCCCGATTTCGTTCGGATACTTGAAGGTGTCGAACGCGTCGAGCAGCTCCATGTCCGAGCGCGATGTCTCGATCGTGATCACGTCCGCATCCATGTCGGCGATCGACGCGATGATGTCGTTGAACGCCGAATAGCACATGTGCGTGTGGATCTGCGTATCGTCCTGCACGCCGTTCGCGGCGATACGGAACGATTCGACCGCCCACTTCAGGTACTCGCCCCACTGCGCGCGGCGCAGCGGCAGCCCTTCCCGCAGCGCGGCCTCGTCGATCTGGATCACGCGCACGCCGGCCTTCTCGAGATCGAGCACTTCTTCACGGATCGCCAGTGCAAGCTGGTAGCACGACACCGAGCGCGGCTGGTCGTCACGCACGAACGACCAGTTCAGGATCGTCACCGGGCCGGTCAGCATGCCCTTCATCGGCTTGTTCGTCAGCGACTGCGCGTACGTGATCCATTCGACCGTCATCGCCTTCGGGCGGCTGATGTCGCCGAACAGGATCGGCGGCTTCACGCAGCGCGAACCGTACGACTGCACCCAGCCGAACTGGCTGAACGCGTAGCCGTCGAGCTGCTCGCCGAAGTATTCGACCATGTCGTTGCGCTCGGCTTCGCCGTGCACGAGCACGTCGAGTGCGAGCGACTCCTGTTCGCGTACGCTGCGTTCGATCTCGGCCTGCATCGCCGCGCGGTAACCGGCTTCGTCCAGCGCGCCGGCCTTGAACTGGCTGCGGGCCTGACGGATTTCGCCGGTCTGCGGGAACGAGCCGATCGTCGTCGTCGGGAACGCCGGCAGGTTAAGGCGCGCCGACTGCTTCGGCGCGCGCTGCGTATAGGGGCTCGCGCGGTTGCCGAGCTGCGCGTCGATCCGGGCGATCGCGGCCTTCACCGCCGGGTTGTTCACGCGCGGCGACTGGCGGCGCGAATGAATCGCGGCGGCGTTCGCGGCCAGCGCGTCGGCCACCTTGTCGCGGCCCTCATTCAGTGCGGTCGCGAGGACCTTCAGCTCGTCGAGCTTCTGCAGCGCGAACGCGAGCCATGAACGGATTTCCGCATCGAGCTTCTCTTCGCTCGCGAGATCGACCGGCACGTGCAGCAGCGAGCACGACGGTGCGATCCACAGGCGATCGCCCAGTTGCTTCGCGAGCGGCTCGAGCCAGTCGAGCGTCGCGTTCAGGTCGGTCTTCCAGATGTTGCGGCCGTTGATCGCGCCCACCGACAGCACGCGCCCGGCCGGCAGGTCACGGGCCAGCGCGTCGACTTCGTCGCGTGCGTTGATCGCATCGACATGCAGGCCGTCGACCGACAGCGAACGCGCGAGCGCCAGATTGCCCTGCAGTTGGCCGAAATACGTCGCGAGCAGCACCTTGATGCGGCGCGTTTCGAGCGTGGCGTACGCGGTCCTGAACGCTTGTTGCCATTCGTCGTCGAGTTCGGTGACGAGGATCGGCTCGTCGATCTGCACCCATTCGACGCCCTGCGCGGTCAGCGTGTCGAGCAGCGCGCCGTACACCGGCAGCAGCTTCGGCAGCAGTGCGAGGCGGTCGGAATCGTCCTTCGCCTTGCCGAGCCACAGATACGTGACGGGGCCGAGGATCACCGGCTTCGCAGCCACGCCCCGTGCCTGCGCTTCCGCCAGTTGCTGGAGCAGGCGCGACGGGTCGAGCGAGAAGTTCGTGTCCGCGTGGAATTCAGGCACGATGTAGTGATAGTTCGTATCGAACCACTTCGTCATTTCACCGGCCGCGACGCCACCGCAGCACGCGGCATGCGCGTCCGCCGACTGCGCCGAACGGCCGCGTGCGACACGGAAATAGTTGTCGAGCACGTCGCCGTGGAAACCCTGCACGCGCTTCGGCAGGTTGCCGAGCGTGAAGCTCATGTCGAGCACCTGATCGTAGAACGCGAAGTCGCCGATCGGCACCAGGTCCAGACCGCGCTGGTCGTTCCAGTGACGCTGGCGCAACTCGGCGCCAAGCGCCTTCAGCTCGTCGCGCGACGATTCGCCCTTCCAGTAGCGTTCGAGACCGAACTTGAGTTCGCGCTTCGCGCCGATGCGCGGAAAACCGAGGTTGTGTGTCGTGACCATGAGCTGCCGTCCAGAAGAGAAATTGCATGTCCGGGAGCCATGATAGGGATTTCAAATCATGAAATAAAATGGAATTATTTCATTTATCCATTAAATTTATTCATGCACCTGTTGCGCGAGCGATATCCATGCTGGAACGATTCCATCTCGTCGTCATTCGTGAGGTCGAGCGCCAGGGCTCGCTGACCGCGGCCGCCCATGTGCTGCACCTCACGCAATCGGCGCTCAGCCATACCGGCATCGATCGACTATCTGGCCGCGTTCGTCGCGCTGGCGCGCGAATCGACGTGGAGCGCGCCACGCATGCTGCGCTAGGCACGCCCCGTTGCGCTGTGCGTCAGGCGGCGCGCATGCCGATGCGTTCGCCGCGCTCGACCCACGCGCCGAACAGCAAGCCGATCGTCGTCCACATGATCACCTGCATGCCGATGGCCGCCACGCGGAACTTCCACAGCAAGGCCGCCGGGAAATCGGCCGGCAACTCGCTGACCGACGGCAGCCCGATCTGCACGGCCGCGATGATCGCGACGAACACGAGGCCGGCGACGATCGACGCGTTCCACTGCCCGAGCTTCGCCAGCAGATGGCGGCGCACGCTGACCGAGAACACCATCGTCGCGACCGAGATCGCGATCATCAGGAAGAACAACCCCGTGCGATAGCCGATCGTGTCGGGGTCGCCAACCGACGGCGGATTCGCCGGGTACTTGAGGTTCGGCACGATCACGAGCGCGACGAACGACGCCAGCGCAAGCCACGCAGCCAGCGGCCGTGCCGGGAGGCGGCTGCCTCGGCCATACGCATACGCAAAGACGAGCGAGAACAGCCCGCCGAATGCCGCGCCGTAGGTCACGACGCCCGTCAGCAGACCGAGGCCGGCTTGCGTGTGGCGGCTGACCAGTTCGGGTTCCGGTGCTTCGCCTCGGGCGGCTTCGGTTTTTTCCTCGAAGGAGATTGCCTGATCGACTTGCGGTTCGCCGATGATTTTCGCGAAACCGAACGTGAGGAGGCCTGCGGCGATGCCTGCGAGCATCCCGCGCATGAGCAGCTTTCCGACCATCGTGAACTCCGCGTCAGTGGCAGGGGAAGCCGAGCAGATGGCGGCCGTCGTGGACGAACTCGTGGACATACATGCCCGGCACCAGCGACGTCGCGCCTTGTTCCGCACCGACGAAATACAGCGCGAGCAACAGGATCAGGCCGACGAACACGGCCCACGGCAACAGTTCGCGGACGGGGATGGGTGCCGGCACGACCGCCGGCTTCAGCACTGCTTCGCTCATGGATGCACCTCAGGGGAATCGCGCCCCGACAAATGTTGGATGGGTACGAAGGCAGGTCTGGCTTCCGGGATCATGGATCACCGGTTACAGTGGCGCGACCGCGCCGGAATTGCACCGGCTTCCGCGTTTCGTATCGGGCGAATTGTACGCGCGAACGTTCGCGTATTGAAGCGGCGACCGGCGATCGCATTCACTCGTCCCGGATCATCCGAACAACGACATGAACATGCCTGCCTCGCTGCGCCTGATCGCGCACGCCTCGACCCGGGCAATGCGCACCGGTACGTTTCCCGACGACGACCCGCTCGACGCGCACGGGCTCGCCGACGCCGCGGCACTGCACGACCGGTGGGCACGCGTGACCGGCGCGCGCGTGCTGTGCAGCCCGGCCCGCTGTGCGGTGCAGACCGCCGATGCGCTCGGCCTGCGTGCCGCCATCGATGACGCGCTGCGCGACATCGACTACGGAAACTGGCGCGGCAAGCGGCTGCACGACCTCGTGCGCGACCTGCCTGACGAATTGGGCGCGTGGATCGGCGATCCCTCCGCGTCCCCGCACGGCGGCGAATCGTTCGTTGCAGCGATGCGCCGCGTCGGCACATGGTTGAACGCGCTGCAACACGGCCGCGACATCGTCGCCATCACGCATGCGCCGATCGTTCGCGCGGCCGTCGCGCATGCGCTGCGAATGGATCCCGGCGCGGCAATCCGCATCGACGTCGCACCACTGTCGTGCACGAGATTCGCTGCGTCGCCGCACGGATGGACGTTGATCGCCGCCGACGACCGGCGCGACACTGCGACGTAGCCGCTCGCCGTGTTGCATTCGCAATATCGGGCACGACACGAGCCGACGTGTCGCGTCGTATCGCGATTGCCTGGCGACGTTCACCTTACGCCGCTGCAAGACACGCCGTTCGTTGTCCCTGCTGTCATCAAACTGACTGCTAGCCGAAGCTAGGATCAGTCGCGGTTCCCTTACGAGATACCGTCATGAATCAGCCTGCTTCGTCTGCCCCGAACAATTCGGGTTCCGTCGAGCGCACCAAGCAGCTCGGCTACGCCGTCTTCCTGCTGGTGCTCGCGATCGGTGCGGTGTATATCGCCACGCACCTGATCGACGATCTGTCGCCGATGCGCGAAGGATCGCTGTTCCCGTACCTGATGCTCGGCGCCGCGCTGCTGATCGCGCTCGGCTTCGAATTCGTCAACGGTTTCCACGACACCGCGAACGCGGTGGCCACCGTGATCTATACGCACTCGCTGACACCGAACGTCGCGGTGATCTGGTCCGGCCTGTGGAACTTCCTCGGCGTGATGATCTCGAGCGGCGCCGTCGCGTTCGGCATCCTGCAACTGCTGCCGGTCGAGCTGATCCTGCAGGTCGGCAGCGGTGCGGGCTTCGCGATGGTGTTCGCGCTGCTGATCGCCGCGATCGTCTGGAACCTCGCGACCTGGTATTTCGGGTTGCCGTCGTCGAGCTCGCATACGCTGATCGGGTCGATCATCGGCGTCGGGCTGATGAACCAGCTGATGCACGGGCCGTCCGGCACGAGCGGCGTCGACTGGGGCCAGGCGCTCGGCGTCGGCAAGTCGCTGCTGCTCTCGCCGCTCGTCGGCTTCCTGTGCGCGGCGCTGCTGCTGCTCGTGCTGAAAACCCTCGTGCGGATTCCGGAGCTGTACAAGGAGCCGCCGAAGGACCAGCCGCCGCCGTTCTGGATTCGTTGCCTGCTGATCCTGACCTGCACGGGCGTGTCGTTCGCGCACGGCTCGAACGACGGCCAGAAAGGGATGGGGCTCATCATGCTGATCCTGATCGGCACGGTGCCGACCGCCTATGCGCTGAACAAGGCCGTCACGCCGGCCGAGACGCAGACCTTCGTGGCGGTCGCGAACCAGGCCGCCGCGACGTTCGGGAAGTACACGAACGGCGTTGCACCGTCCGCGAACCCGCGTGCCGACGTCGAGCTTTACGTCCAGCATCGCGAACTGACGCCGGCCGTGATCCCCGCCGTACAGCAGTTGTCCGCGTCGCTCGCCACCGCCGTCGGTGCATCGGGCTCGATGGCGGCCGTGCCGCAACGCGACGTCGACAACGTACGCAACACGATGTATCTGGTCTCCGAAGCCATCCGCCTGATCGAGAAGTCCGGCCGGCCCGCGTTCGCCGCCGACGACAAGCTCGCGATCGACAACTATCGCAAGCAGCTCGACCACGCGACCAAGTTCATTCCGACGTGGGTGAAGGTGGCGGTCGCGATCGCACTGGGCCTCGGCACGATGGTGGGCTGGAAGCGGATCGTCGTGACCGTCGGCGAGAAAATCGGCAAGCAGCATCTGACGTACGGACAGGGCGCATCGGCCGAACTCGTGGCGATGCTCACGATCGGCGCGGCCGACGTGTACGGATTGCCGGTGTCGACGACGCACGTGTTGTCGTCGGGCGTCGCGGGCACGATGGCGGCGAACGGATCGGGCTTGCAGTGGGGCACGGTGCGCAGCCTCGTGCTGGCGTGGGTGCTGACGCTGCCGGCGTCGATCGTGCTTGCCGGCGGGCTCTATTGGCTGTTCCGGTCGGTGGCGTAAGCGGTGATGCAGCGGGTGGCCGGGCGGAGCCGGCTACCTGCTGGAGAAGATTCGACCCTTGTCCCTCGCTGTCCCGTCTCTCCGTCTCGCCAACTCGACTCGTCGAGGCATTCCGTGCGTCCATGCCGTCGCGAACGCTCCCCCTCTTCCTTTCCCGAATTGAAGCGCAAGATCTGGAGCGCGCCGGCGCATCGACATCCGTAGACTGGGCTCATCAACATTTACCGTGGACTCGACCGTGCGGACGACGTGCCCGAAGCATTCCGCACGACTGCATGGCGCTACATTGCTGACGAACCGAGCTATGCCCGTGAACATTGCCGACCTGCAACCTGCCGTCGAATCACTGGAAATTGCGCAACGCGTCGATGCGATCGACTGGACGACTGTCGATGCCGATCTCGATCGCTACGGATGCGCGCGCGTGCCGGGCCTGCTCTCGGCCAGCGAATGCGCGACGCTCGCGTCGCTCTATCCTCACGATGCGCTCTATCGCTCGCGCGTCGTGATGGCGCGGCACGGGTTCGGTCGCGGCGAATACAAGTATTTCGCGTATCCGCTCCCCGCGGTCATCGCCGAGCTGCGTGCGACGCTCTACCCGCATCTCGCGCCAATCGCGAATCGCTGGAACACGGCACTCGGGATCGACGTCCGCTATCCGGCAGACCACGCGGTCTTCCTCGCTCGCTGCCATGCAGCAGGACAGACGCGACCGACGCCGCTGATCCTGCAATACGGCGCCGACGACTACAACTGCCTCCATCAGGACCTGTATGGCGAGCATGTCTTTCCGCTCCAGGTCGCGATCCTGCTGTCGGCGCCCGGCCGTGATTTCACGGGTGGGGAGTTCGTGCTGACGGAACAGCGACCACGCATGCAATCGCGCGCGGAAGTGGTGCCGCTGACACAAGGCGACGCCGTCATCTTCGCCGTGCACGGCAGGCCCGTGCAGGGAACGCGCGGCGTCTATCGCGTCAACCTGCGTCACGGCGTCAGCCGGATTCGGAACGGCCATCGCCACACGGTCGGCATCATCTTCCATGACGCGCAGTGACGGCGAGCGGAATACGCACGATGCTCGCAGGCCATCCGTCACGCAGACGGATTTGTGCGGGAAATGCCGCGCATCCGGCATGCCAATCGCTCGTTACCCATCCGGATTCTTTGCAAACGGACATCGGCGCGCGACCAGTTCATCCATCCAATCCGGCAAATGATCGCTTTCGATTCGCTGCAGACCGTCGCGACTCGTCGGATCGACGTCTCAAGTGAGCGACAGGAAGCAGAAGCACTCACCTGTCGCAGCACAACGTCGATGGGACCCGACCTACCCGCGCGCCACATTCGCCCGCAATCGATCACCCGCATCGGAGGCGAGCCGTGCGTAGCCCGGCAACGTCAGCAATGCGAGCACGCCCGCTGCGACGAATGCCCAGCGAAAGTCGTCGAGTACGTAGTGCATGCCGGCCGCATCGCCCCGCACCAACGCTGCGAGTCGAAGCGACAACGCACCGAACGCGATGCCCATTCCGATCGTCATCTGCTGAGCAGCGCTCCACAACGTGCTGGCCGCGCTTGTCTGCTGGGCCGGGATATCCGCATAGGCCAGCGTCGCGAGCGTCGTGAACTGCATCGACCGCGTCAGTCCGTAGACAAATACGACGAACAGCGTGATCGCCAGTGGCGTCGATGTAGTCAGCCAGCCGCACGCGATCGTGAAGAGGCCGACTATCGTCACGTCGACGAGTGCGACGCGCCGAAAGCCGTAGCGGTCGAGAATCCACGACGTTCCCGCCTTCATCCCGAGATTGCCGAGCGCACTCGCGAGCAGCAGCAGGCCGGACTGGAACGGCGACAGCCCGAAACCGATCTGGAACAGCAGCGGCAGCAGGTACGGCACGGCATTGATGGCCATCCTCGTGATCGACCCGGTGATCACGGTCACCGAGAACGTCGGCACTTTCAATGTCGTGAAGTCGAGCAGCGGATGTGCACAACGTTGCGCATGCCACCAGGCGGCGATGCCGAACACCACGCTCGCGCCCACCAGGACGGCTGCGCGCGTAAAGTGGACGTCCTGCTGGCCGGCCGCTTCGGTGCCGATCAACAGACAGGTCAGCGCACCTCCGGCGAGTACGAAGCCGCCCCAGTCGAGCGGTCGTTGCTCGTCGGCCCGCGTGTTCCGGACGATCAGCCAGGTGCAGACCAGTGCGGCAATGCCGAACGGGACGTTCAGCAGGAAGATCCACCGCCATGATGCATAGGTCGTGATGAAGCCGCCGATCGGCGGCCCGACGACAGGAGCGACGATGCCTGGCCACGTGATCGTCGCGATCGCGCGCATCAGCTTCGCCTTCTCGGTGCTGCGAACGACGATCATGCGCCCGACCGGCACCATCATCGCCCCGCCGACGCCTTGCAGCAGGCGCGCAGCGGTGAATGTCACGACACCTTCGGACAACCCGCACAGCACCGACGCACCGGTAAAGACGACGATTGCACTGGCGAACACCGTGCGCGAGCCATACCGGTCCGCGATCCAGCCGCTGATCGGGATGAACACTGCCAGTGCCAGCATGTAGGCCGTCATCCCGAGGCTCAGCGCATTCGGCCCGACACCGAACGAGCGCGCCATTTGCGGTAGCGCGGTCGCGATCACGGTCGTGTCGAGGTACTCCATGAAGAACGTTGCGGCGACGAGATACGGCAAGAAGTCGGTCGTCCGACCACTTTGTGCAGGGTTATCAGTCATGAACGGTGCGGGAGACGGGATACGGCGGACCCCGACCGCCGGCGGTTGCCTGGAAGCACCGGGGATCGGGACGAACGGTGATATTACCCCGAAGGGCTTGCACCCCGCTCTGCAGGGCATGTCGCGCGAATGGACTTTATGCGCATAGATTTTTGTGATGATTTAGCGCTGAGTTTGTTGTGTGTGCCGGCGATCACGTCGATACACCGCGTCGAAGGACCGGTAGATGGTGCAAGATGCCTTTTGCCCGAACACATCAATTGCCAGCCATTTTCGACAAAACATCGCCCATCGTCAGCCATCATCGCGCCATTCGTGGATAAATCGACGTCTGATGGGGACTAATGGGAGGCCGATGGATGTGTGTGGTCCAGAGAGAGCGTCGGGAGAACATTGGAGGCCTGGGTCGACGCATTCGCCCCCCGGTTTCCGCCAGATCGAGGTGTGGCGCTGGGAAACGTGCCTGGAGGTAGGAGTGACGCGGAGCTGTATCCAGCCTGCTGTCCATCCCGCTCGCAAAGCATTTCCGCCGCTGAAATGCAAAAACCCCCGCCTTTCGGGCGGGGGTTTCTGGCTTAGGGAGCCTGACGATTACCTACTTTCACACGGGAATCCGCACTATCATCGGCGTAGAGTCGTTTCACGGTCCTGTTCGGGATGGGAAGGGGTGGGACCGACTCGCTATGGTCATCAGGCAAAAGGGGTTGTTGCGCTGGCTTCGCAGCACAACCAATCTGGGAAGAAGCAGTAATTTCGTTGGGTTGTGAGGTTGTATCTCACACATACGCGGTAGTTCAACCGCTGTACGTCGAGTGCCTTGCACTCGACGTTCGACATTCGTAGAGCGCTGAAGCGCTAACGACTGTCGAAACAGACTTGTTATAGGATCAAGCCTTACGGGCAATTAGTATCAGTTAGCTGAACGCATTACTGCGCTTACACACCTGACCTATCAACGTCCTGGTCTCGAACGACCCTTCAAGGGGATCTAGT